>NZ_BNEM01000001.1:0-2400000 GCF_018327705.1 Catellatospora sp. TT07R-123
CGCGGATGCAGCAGGGTGAGCAGGTCGTGAACGTAGCCGTCGGCGCTGTCGCGGTGGACCCGGGACCCGATCCGGACGGCGCCGGTGACGTTGCCGCCTGCCAGCGGCTGTCCGGTCACCGGCAGACGACGTCGACGAGCTGGACGGCGTTGTTGGCGAACCCGCCGCGGTTCCAGTCCTGGCCGACGGGCTGGGCGGCGCCGGTGGCGTCGTGGGCACGGGCGGTGAGCTGGTGGCGGCCGGGTGCGGCGCTCCAGCGGTGGGTGAAGCGCCGCCACGCCCACCGGTGCCCGGTGTCGGGTTCGAGGTCGGCGGCGGCCCAGGTGCGGCCGCCGTCGGCCGACACCTCGACCGCGGTGACGGGTGCCTGCCCGGACCAGGCTCGGCCCTCCAGCAGGTGGACTCCGGCGTCGACGACCCGGGTACGGGACATGAAGTCGGGGAAGCCGGGCGGCACCAGCAGGGCCCGGGGCCGGATCCGGGTGACCGGGTCGCCGTCGTCGCCGGGCTGGTGGCGCAGCCGGTACGCGACGGCGTTCTGGTAGCCGGTGAACGGGGTGTCGGTGACGGTGATGTCGCGCAGCCACTTGACGTGCGCCATGCCGTACCAGCCGGGGGCGACCAGCCGCACCGGGTGGCCGTGCTGTGGCGGCAGCGGCTGCCCGTTCATCGCGTACGCGACCAGCACCTCCGGCGCCATCGCGTCGGCCAGCGACAGTCCCCGCTGGTAGTCCTGCTCGACTCCGCGTTCGATCCCGTGGTCGGCGCCGGTGAACACGACGTCGACGGCGCCGGGGTCGACCCCGGCATCGGTGAGCAGGTCCCGCAGCGGCACCCCGGTCCATTCGGCGGTGCCGACTGCCTCGACCAGCCACGGCTGGCTGACCGGCCGCGGCTGGAGCCGGGCGCGGCCGTTGCCGGCGCACTCCATCGTGACCCGGACCGTGGTCGCGGGCCGGGCCCGCAGGTCGGCCAGGGTGACGGTGGTCGGCCGGGCGACGCGCCCGCCGATGGCCAGCTGCCACGTCTCGGCGTCGGCCAGCGGGATGTCGTAGTGGATGAGCAGGTAGTGCAGGCCGGGCGGGGTGAGGTCGTAGCGCAGCGCCTCCAGCGGGATGCCGTGGTTGCGGGCGGCGAGGGCCAGTTCCTCGGCGGAGATGGCCTCGTCGGTGTCGGCGACGCGGCCGGGGCGGCTGATCTGGTCGAGGTCCATCGGATGCTCCCCTGTCGGGTGCGGGCTGTCTGCGGTTCCAGCTTCGCATCCGGTGCTGCGGGCACGGGCGCGCCCCCGGCTCGGGGAGGAGGGCCGGGGGCGCGGGGTCGGGCGGCTTGGGGTCAGGCGAGGCGGGGTCAGGCGCTGCGGCGGCGACGGCGCACGGGCCGGTCGTCGTCGGCGGCCCAGGTGCGGGTCAGCGCCATCGAGGCGAGGATGCCCAGCACCGCGAACGCGAGCTGCACGCCGAGGGTGGCCCAGCTCCAGGTCAGGTGCAGGCCGATCCAGTCCCAGTCCCAGCGGGCGCCGGCGTTGTCGTCCCAGCCGAGCCGCCGTGACGCCCAGCCGCCGACCAGGGCGGCCACGATGCCGACCGCGACGGTCGCGACGGCGCCGATGTTCTGCCGGCCGGGCAGGACCAGCCGGCCGAGGGTGCCGATGAGGACTCCTATCAGGAGTGCGGAGAGGATACCGGTTGCCGTCATGGGCCGCTTCTACCCGTACGCCGCGGCGTTAATCCCGTCCGGCGGCACCGGTTTCGCGCCGGTGCCGCCGAAACCGGGGTGCGGGCGGCGGGGTGCGGGCGGTAGGAATGTCGCCGTGTTCAAGTTCCCCCGTACCCCGCACCTGGCCGGGTCGCGGCTGCAGCCCGGCGACGAGGACCTGGCGCAGGTGCCGCTGTCGGCCCTGGCCGGGCAGCGGGTCGTGGTGTGCGAGAAACTCGACGGCGCCAACGTCGGCGTCTCGTTCGGCACCGACGGCCGGCCGCGGTTGCAGTCGCGGGGCCACTACCTGTCCGGCGGCCAGCGTGAACAGCAGTTCACGCTGTTCAAGTCATGGGCGGCCACGGTCGCGCCGCTGCTGTGGCCCCGGCTGCGCGACCGCTACGTCTGCTACGGCGAATGGCTGTACGCCAAGCACACCGTCTTCTACGATGCGCTGCCGCACTACTTCTGCGAATTCGACGTCCTGGACACGGCCACCGGCCGGTTCCTGGACACCGCGGCCCGCCGGGACCTGCTCGCCGGGGTGCCCGTCGCCAGCGCCCCGGTGCTGGCCGAGCAGGTGTTCACGTCGGCGCGGCAGGTCGCGGCGCTGGTGGGGCCGTCGACGTGCCGTACCCCCGGCTGGCGGGCCGCGCTGGCACACGCCGCCGCCGACGCCGGGGTCGACCCGGCCGTGGCGGCCGCCGAGTCCGACGGCTCGGACCTGATGGAGGGCGTCTACCTCAGAGCCGAGTCCGGCGGGCAGGTCCTCGGCCGGTACAAGTGGGTGCGGGCCGGTTTCGCCCAGGCCGTGGCCGAGTCCGGGTCGCACTGGGCTGACCGGCCCATCGTCGCCAACCGGCTCGCCGACCCGGAGGCGCTCTATGCAGGCCTTTGACGGGCTGTGCCCGCCCGGCCCCGGTGGGCAGGCGGACTCCGGTGCCGTGGCCGACCTGCTCGCGCGGCTGCGGACCGCGGCCGGGCTCGGTCCGGGTGCGGGCGACGCCGTGCGTGCCCGCGCGGCCGTCCAGGCCCTGACCGGCTCGCCGCGGTGGTGGGAGCTGCCGCGGCTGCGGCAGGTGCCGCTGCTGGCGGCGGTGCTGCTGCTGGAGGTCGCCGCAGCGGACCGGGCCGAGGACGGGCACGGCCGCCGCGCCGACCTGGTGGCGCGGCGGACCCTGTGGGAGCTGGGCGCCGCACCGGCCTGGCGTGAGCACGTCGCGGCGCTGGTGCGCCACCACGAGGTGCCGCTGCGGGCCATGCACGATCCGGACCTGGAACGGACCGTGCTGCGGGTGTCGCTGCTGGCGTCCAACGCCGACCTGGCGCTGCTCGCCCGCGCCCGCGGCGCCGGGGACGAGCAGGTGGCGCTGTTCGAGGAGTACTGCGCCGAGCTCGGGGTGCTGGACGCGGCGTGGCCGTTCGCGTCCGACCACGCCCGGTTCCAGTACTTCCGCACCCCGGGCCGCGACCCGCGTTACGCCGCCCACGACGACACCGGCGCGGTGGTGACGGTCCTGTCGGGGCTGCCGGGGGTGGGCAAGGACTTCTGGACCGCCCGGAACCGGCCCGGCCAGCCGGTGGTGAGCCTCGACGAGCTGCGGCTGCGGCTCGGGGTCGCGCCGACCGGCGACCAGGGGACGGTGGTCGCGGCGGCGTACGAGCAGGCGCGGCGGCTGCTGCGCGCCGGGCAGCCGTTCGTGTGGAACGCCACCAACGTGACCCGGCGGCAGCGCGACGGGTGCATCGGGCTGGCTGCGGCATACCGGGCCCGGGTCGAGGTCGTGGCGCTGGAGGCGCCGCCGCAGGTGGTGCGGGTCCGCAACAGCGGCCGCGCCGCCGTGGTGCCGCAGGCGGCGTGGGACCGGATGGCCGCCCGGTGGCAGGCCCCGGACATCACCGAAGCGCATGCCGTGCACCGGATCGATACAGGAATGATGGATCACTTCACGTGATCCTCAGGGTGGCGGTGGCCTACAGTGGGCGGGTGATCGAGTCGCAGAGGGTTACCGGAGCACTACGCATAGCAGCCGAAAGGGCCCAAACCTGCGGATTCTTCTTCGATTTCGACGGTACGCTGTCCAGCATCCAGACCGACCCCGCCGCCGTCACCCCGGTCCCCGGCGCCGTCGAGGCCATCGCCGACCTCGCCCCCCTGGTCCACACCACCGCCATCGTCTCCGGCCGCCCCGTCAGCTTCCTCCAGCGCCACTTCGGCCACCTGCCCGTCCGCCTCTACGGCCTCTACGGCATGGAGTCGACCGACGAGCACGGCACCATCTGGACCGACCCCGAGGTCATCCCCTGGATCCCGGCCATCGACACCGTCGCCCGCCAGGCCATGGCCGACCTCGACCCCGACATCCTGGTCGAGCACAAGCGACTCTCCGTCGCCCTGCACTACCGCACCGCGCCCCACCTGCGCGACCACATCGAACACTGGTGTCACCTCAAAGCCGCCGAGCACGGCCTCACCGCCCTGCCCGGCCGGATGGTCGTCGAGCTCAAGCCCCCCGTGCGCCGCGACAAGGGCGACGTCATCACGCGCACGACCACCGACCTCACCTGCGCCTGGTACTTCGGCGACGACCTCGGCGACCTGCCCGCCCTGCAGGTCCTCGACAAACGCATGCACGCCGACCCCGACTTCACGGCCTTCTGTGTCGGCGTCCACAACCCCGAAACCGGCGACCAGGTCGCCGACTGGGTCGACCTGGTCCTGGACAACCCCGCCGACCTCGTACCCCTGCTCCAGCTCGCCGCCAGGTCGATCTCCACCGTGCGCACCCGATGATCGACACCATATGATGCGTCGATGACCCACGACACGCCCGTGGCGCTCGTCACCGGAGGCGGCGGCGCCATCGGCGCCGCGTTCGCACGGCACCTCGCCAAACGCGGCTACCACCCCGTCCTGGCCGACCTCGACCTCGCCGCCGCCACCAGCGTCGCCGAGACCGTCGGCGGCAGCGCCATCACCCTCGACGTCAGCGACCGCGACGCCAACCTGGCCGCCGTCGACACCATCCTCGCCGACCACGGCCGCCTCGACCTCATCTGCCTGCACGCCGGCATCCCGGCCGGTCAACGCGCCGCCGAGCCCCTCAACCTCGAACGCTACCGGCGCGCCATGGCCGTGAACGTCGACGGCGTCGTCTTCGGCGTCGACGCCGCCCTGCCCGCGCTCAGCGTCCGCGGCGGCCACATCGTCGTCACCTCCACCCTCGCCACGCTCGACCCCAGCCACGCCAACCCCCTCTACACCCTCACCAAGGCCGCGGTGCTCGGCTTCATCCGCGCCCTGGCCAACCCCCTCAAAACTCGCGGCATCACCGCCAACGCACTGTGCCCCGGCTTCGTCGACACCCCCATGCTCGACGTCCTGCGGCCGCTGCTCGCCGACCAGGGCTACCCGCTCATCACCCCCGACGACGTCGCCGCCGCCATGGGCCACGTCATCGACGCCGGCGGCACCGGCGACGCCTGGGCACTCATCCCCGGCCAGCCCCCGCTGCGCTACGAGTACCCGCCCCTGCCGCCCTCGCTGATGCCCGACGGCAGCCCGGCACCCGACGTCAGGTTCCCGCCGCCGCTCACCCCCGCGGAGTCCCAGCCCGTCCGGGGTTGATCCAACCTCGGCCGGGGTACGACACCCGTATGCCCGACAGCGTCATGGTGTTCGCACCATCACCGCAGCTCACCGTCACCATCGAGCGCAACGGCGACGACGACGAGATCCACCTGCACGCGGGCGGCCAAGGTGTCTGGGTCGCCCGCATGATCAACTCCCTCGGGGTGCCCGTACGGCTTGTCAGCGCCTTCGGGAACGAGACCGGCAACGTCGTACGCACCCTCATCGGCGCCGAGGGACTCCCCCTCGCCGCCACCGACACCACCGGCGGCAACGGCGCCTACGTCCACGACCGCCGCGACGGCCCGCGCACCGAGCTCGCCCAAGCCCCCGGCCACACCCTCACCCGCCATGAACAGGACGAGCTCTACGGACTCGCCCTCGCCGAAGGCCTCCAAGCCCGCGTCGCCGTCCTCACCGGCGTCGCCGACCCCCGCGTCCTGCCCCCCGACACCTACCGGCGGCTGGCCGCCGACCTGCGCCGCAACGGCACCACCGTCATCGCCGACCTGTCCGGCGACTACCTCGACGCCGCCCTCGCCGGCACCCTCGACGTCCTCAAGGTCTCCCACGAGGAACTCCTCAACGACGGCCGCAGCCCCGACGACGACACCACCTCACTCGTCACCGCCATGCGCCGCCTACAGACCGACGGCGCCGCCAACATCATCGTCAGCCGCGCCGAAAAGCCCGCCCTCACCCTCCTCGACCAGCAAATCCTCCAGATCCAGCTTCCCCAGCTAGAACCCGCCGACCACCGCGGCGCAGGCGACTCCATGACCGCGGGCATCGCCGCCGTCCTCGCCCAGGGCGGCGACCTGCCCACCGCCGTACGCACCGGCGCCGCCGCCGGCGCCCTCAACGTCACCCGCCACGGCCTCGGCACCGGCCGCGCCGACACCATCACCCGCCTGCTCGACTCCGTCCAGCTCACCGCCCCACCCGACCAGCCCGGCGCCCAGCACCCCGAAAGCGGCCACACCACCCCGCAGGAACTCGCCGGAAAGGTCAGACACCCATGACCCGCACACTCATCACCAACGACGACGGCATCGACGCCCCCGGCCTGCACCACCTGGCCACCGCCGCCGCCCAGCACGGCCTCGACGTCGTCGTCGCCGCCCCCGCCCGCGACTCCAGCGGCGCCAGCGCCGCCATGAGCGCCGTCGCCAAGGACGGCCGCGTCCTCATCGAGGAACGCACCCTGCCCGGCCTGCCCGGCGTCCCCGCGTACGCCGTCACCGGCACCCCCGCCATGGCCGCCCTGCTCGCCGGACACGGCGCCTTCGGCGATCCGCCGCAGCACGTCCTGTCGGGCATCAACCGCGGCGCCAACACCGGCCACGCCGTACTCCACTCCGGCACCGTCGGCGCCGCACTCACCGCCGCCGCCGCCGGTTGTCGCGGGGTGGCCGTCTCTCTCGACACCGAGGAGGACGCCGACCCCCACTACTGGGACAGCGCCGCCCGCCTCGCGCTCGCGCTCATCGACATACTCGATGAACTGCCCGACAGCACCATCCTCAACCTCAACGTCCCCAACCGCCCCACGACCGACATCAACGGCATCTGCCGCGCACGTTTCGGCCGCTTCGGTCAGGTCCAGATGCGCATCGCCGAGCGCGGCACCGGCTACGTCCGCACCGCTCTCGAAGACACCAGCAACCGCCTCGAACCCGGCACCGACACCGCGCTACTGGCCGACGGCTACGCCACCGTCACGCCCATCCAGCCGCTGGGCGAAGCGCCCGTCCAACTGCCCGGGCTGGCACACCTGCTCGCCGCCACCCACCACTGACCCCCGGCCAGGGCGGGCAGCACATCGCCCGGACGGGGCGGCGGCCACGGCCGCGCGACCGCCGGGCGGAGCGGCTGATGAGAAGGTTGCGCCACCGCCGGACGGAACGGCGAATGGAGGGGAGACGGCGCCGGAGTCGGACCGGTCAGCGGTCCGGCCGCCAACGCCGCCACGGCGACCAACGGCACCCACAGCACACATCCATCGTCGCGCCCCGGCCCGGCCGACCGCAGCAAATGCCGGAATCCGCCCCCCGACACGCCGACATTGGGAGGATGAGGGCGACCAGCCCCGGGTGCCGCGAGGGGGTAACACCATGACCGACCCCACCGAGCAGTTCTTCACCGAACTGGCCGCCCGCGGCAGCCATCCGCTGCTGGAGACCACCACCGGCACCATCCGGTTCGACCTCACCGGCACCGGCCGCACCGAGCACTGGTACACCAGCATCGACCGCGGCCGCGTCGACGTCACCCGGGGCACCCACCACGCCGACTGCGTCGTACGGGTCGAGCGCGCCATCTTCGACGGCATCGTCACCGGCCACGTCAACACCATGGCCGCCTCCCTGCGCGGCCAGGTCGAGGTCGAAGGCGAACTCCAGCTCGTCGTCATGCTGCAACGGCTCTTCCCCGGCCGCCCGCCCCAACCGGACCAGCAACCCGCACCCACCGGCAGCCGGAGGCGAACCCGATGAGCATCGGCAGCGTACGCACCCTCGACGGCAACACCTTCGTCGTCAGCGACACCCGCGGTGACATCGACGCCCACCCCGACGAACCCAACGGGCTGTTCTCCTGGGACACCCGCTTCCTGTCCAAGTGGATCCTCACCGTCAACGGACAGCGCCTCACCCCGCTGTCCACCGACGACCTGCACTACTTCGAGAGCCGGTTCTTCCTCGTCCCGGCCACCGGCACCGTCTACGTCGACGCCACCATGTCCGTCATCCGCCGCCGCGCCGTCGTCGACGGACTGCGCGAGACCCTCACCATCATCAACCACGCCGGACAGGCCGCCGACCTCACCGTACGCATCGACGCCGCCTCCGACTTCGCCGACCTGTTCGAGGTCAAGGACCACCTCAAGAAGAAGGGCAAGTACTACACCCGCATCACCGACAACCAGCTCCTGCTCGGCTACGAACGCGAGACCTTCCGCCGCGAGACCCTGATCATCACCGACGGCGCCGCCCTCGACGACCAGGGCATCACCTACACCGTCCACGTCCCCGCCCACGGCTCGTGGACCACCGACATCCGGGTCTCCCACAGCATGTGGGGCTGGGCCGAACACCAGCGCCTGGTCTCCAGCAAGCAGCAGCCCCACTCCCGCCGCGACATGGAAGCCGACCTCGCCGCCTGGATGGAGGACGCACCCAAACTCGAATGCGACTGGGAACCCCTCAAGCACACCTATCGGCGCAGCCTCATCGACCTCGCCGCCCTGCGCTTCGCCCCCATGACCTCCGGCGTCCGCTGCCTGCCCGCCGCCGGCCTGCCCTGGTTCATGACCATGTTCGGCCGCGACAGCATCCTCACCAGCCTCCAGGCCCTGCCCTATGTACCGTCCCTGGCCGCCACCACCCTGCTCGAACTCGGCGCCCGCCAGGGCAGCCGCATCGACGACTTCCGCGACGAGGATCCCGGCAAGATCCTGCACGAGATGCGCTACGGCGAGCTCACCGCCTTCGAGGAACGGCCCCACTCCCCCTACTACGGCTCCGCCGACTCCACTCCGCTGTTCCTCATCCTGCTCGACGAATACGAGCGCTGGACCGGTGACACCGTCCTGGTCAGGCAACTCGAATACGAGGCCCGCGCCGCGCTCAACTGGATCGACGAATACGCCGACCTGCGCGGCGACGGCTACATCTGGTACGAGCGCCGCAACAAGGAGACCGGCCTGGAGAACCAGTGCTGGAAAGACTCCTGGGACTCCATCTCCTACCGCGACGGCCGGCTGCCCGGCTTCCCGCGCGCCACCTGCGAACTGCAGGGCTACGCCTACGACGCCAAGGTGCGCACCGCCCGCCTGGCCCGCACCGTGTGGAAGGACCCCGAGCTCGCCGACCGCCTCGAACAGCAGGCCGCCGACCTCAAGGAGCGCTTCAACCGCGACTTCTGGATCGAGGACGGCCAGTACTACGCGCTCGCGCTCGACGCCGACGGCACCAAGGTCGACACCCTGTCGTCCAACATCGGCCACCTGCTGTGGAGCGGCATCGTCGACCGCGGCCGCGCCAAGGCCGTCGTCGGGCACCTCATGGGCCCCCGCCTGTACTCCGGCTGGGGCATCCGCACCCTGGCCGAAGGCGAGGAGCGCTACAACCCCGTCGGCTACCACGTCGGCACCGTCTGGCCGTTCGACAACTCCTTCATCGCCTGGGGCCTGCGCCGCTACGGCTACAAGAACGAAGCCGCCCGCCTGGCCGCCGGCATGCTCGACGCCGCCGAGTACTTCGACGGGCGCCTGCCCGAGGCGTTCTGCGGCTACGACCGCGACATCACCAAGTACCCGGTCCCGTACCCGACCGCGTGCAGCCCGCAGGCGTGGTCCACCGGCACACCCCTGCTGCTGCTGGGCACCATGCTCGGGCTGCAGGCCGTCGGCAACCATCTCGTCGTCGACCCCGCCCTGCCCGTCGGCATCGGGCACCTGGCGCTGCTCGACGTGCCCGGCCGCTGGGGGCGGCGCGACGCGTACGGCCGCGGCCGCGTCCAGGTCCGCGCCACCGACCGCCGCAAACTGCGCCCACAGCTGTCCGGCCTGGAGGACGTCGTCGCCCGGCGCGAGCAGTAGGACGCGCCGCTGCCGCCGCCTGCTCGGCAGGTGCGGGCGCGGCAGGCTACGCTGCGCTGCGATGTCCACTGCGAACGCCGACCCCGAGCTCACCCGGCCCTGCGCCCACTGCGGCAAACCCGTGCCGCAGCGCGCGGCCGCCGGGCGTCCCTTCCGCTACTGCCGCGACAACGACGGGATCTGCCAGTCGGCCGCGCGCAACTCGCGGCTGCGCCACCGCAACTCCCCCGGCCTGGCCGGGCAGGTCGCCAAGGCGTACGAGGTGGTCGAACGGCTCGAACAGGTCGCCGAGACGCTCATGGAGGCCCTGGAGGTCGAGCTGTCGCCCGCCGGGGTGGAACGGCAGCTCGCCGAGGTGCGCGCCGAGGCGGCCAACCAGGTCGCCGTCGCGCACACCGAGCGCGACGAGGCGCGCGGAGACGCCGACCGGGCCGCCAAGCAGGTCCGCGAGGCGAACGACACCGCCGAGAAGACCCGCCAGCAGGCCGAGCAGCAGGTCCAGCAGGCCCGTGCCGCGGCCGAGGCCGAGGTCGCCGCCGCCCGCGCCAACGCCGAGGAGCAGCGCGAACGCGCCGAACGGGCGGCCACCGCCGCGGCCGCCGCGACCGAGACCGCGCAGGCGGCCAGGTCCGAGCGGGACGAGGCCCGCCGCGACCACGCCGCCGCCGAGGCGCTGCGGCAGGAGGCATACCGCGACCGCGACGCCACCCGCGCCGCCGCCGACCAGGTGCAGGCCGCGTTCGACCTGGCCCGGGCCGCGGCCGAGGAGGCCGGGCGGGAGGCCGAGGGTCTGAAGGTCGAGCTGACCCGGGCGCAGCAGCAGACCACGGCGGCCGAGGCCCAGACCGTAGCGATACGGCAGGAGTCCGCGCGCCAGGTCGAGGAATTGCGGACCGAGCTGGCCCAGCTCCGCACCGCACTGGCCGCGCAGCAGTCCGCGGCGGCGCTGGCCGATCAGAAAGCGCAGCAGCAGGCCCAGCAGCGGCTGACCGAGGTCACGGTGCTCACCGCCCAGCGCGACGGCGCCCAGGCTGAGGCGGCGGCGCTGCGGGCCCGGGTCGACGAGCTGACCGGCCAGGTCGGGCAGCTGGCCAGCACGCTGACCCAGCTGACGGCGAAGCTGACCGTGCCCGCGCAGCCGGTGTCCCCGGCCGAGCCCACCACCGCCTAACGGCGGGCCGGGCGGCGCACGCGTCCGGACCCCGACACGGCGCGGCCGGGTCCGTCGGCCTACAGGGCGAGCTCGTATGCCAGAAGCCGGCGGCCCTCCCAGGTCTGATCGCATCCGGGGACGCGCTGGAAGCCCAGACGCGTGTACAGGCGCTGCGCGGTGAGCATCGGTGCCTGGGTGGCGAGGACAGCGCGGTGACATCCGGCGTGGCGAGCGCGGTCGAGGCAGGCGGTGACCAGTGCCGTGGCGATGCCGCGGCGGCGCGCGTCCGGTGCGGTCGCCAGCAGCCGGATCTCGGCATCGCCGCGGTGGGCGAGGTGGACCAGCGGACTCGGCGGCCGACACACGACCACATGTCCGAGCAGTCCGTGCCCGTCGGCGGCCACCAGCGTCCACGTGTGCGGAGCAGCGCTGCGTCCGGCCACGTCCAGGAGCAGACTGCGATGATGGGCCGGGGTGTACCCCTCGCTCATGAAGGTGTCGTCCAACAGCTTCCGGGCTGCGACGAAATCCGACGCGGCGATGGGGCGGATGACCATGTGGCTGCTCAGTCGGCCAGGCGGAAGGCCAGTTCGGTGTCCCACTCGTTCATGTCCGGCTGCTCCATCGGGTTGGTGTGGTAGCTCTCCAGGCGGCTGGTCCAGCGCTCGCCGTCGGCGGTGGGCGTCATGTCCCAGCGCAGGTCCTGCTGCTGGGCCCAGTCGAGCAGGGCTCCGGTGACGCCGACCAGTTCCATGGGGTGACCGTGGTGGATCACCGTGACGTACCGTCCGGCGGGCAGGACCGCGCCGAAGACGTCGCCCTCGCCGGTGATCTCGGCCGCGACCGGGACCCCCGCCTCCATCACCAGCTCGCGGTCCATGTCGATCAGGTTGTACTTGAGGAACGGCGCCCCGGCCGGGGCGATGCCGCGGGCGGCCAGCCAGCCGATGATCTCGGGGATGCGGTCGGCGATCTCCGGGATGGAGTGCATGGTGACGGTCCGTTTGATTCCCGCGTACGGCTGAGCGGCCCGGTCGGTGATGGCCGGGTGCACCGGCGGCGTCGAGGTCACGGCTCCATTGTGCGGTCCGGGCCCGCACCGCGCAGGGCGGCGGAAGGCGTGGCGCGCGATCTGCGGTCGAACCGCTGGTGTGTCAGCCCCCGGCGGTAGCGTCGCGGGCATGGCAGCGAACTTTCAGATCTCGGTCGACTGCGCCGACCCGCACGCCCTGGCCCGGTTCTGGGCGCAGGCGCTGGAGTGGGAGGTGGAGCGGCACGGCGACTTCATCAAGCAGATGCTGGACGCCGGGCACGCCACCCCAGCCGACGTGATCACACTCGACGGCGAGCTGGTGTGGAGCACGGCCGCGGCGATCCGCGATCCGCAGGCGCCGGTGAACGGGCGCGGCTCCCCGGTCCGGTCCCGGATGATCTTCCAGGTGGTGCCGGAGGGCAAGACGGCCAAGAACCGGTTCCACCTGGACGTGAACTTCGAGGGGGTCGACAAGGAGGTCACGGCGGCGCGGATGGAGCAGCTGGGCGCGAAGCGGCTGTGGGACGGGCAGCAGGGTCCGCACTCGTGGATCGCGATGGCCGACCCGGAGGGCAACGAGTTCTGCGTGTCCTGAGACGACAGCGCCTTCGACAGGGCGTACGGCCGAACGGTGGAGTCGGGCGTACGCCCTGTGTCGTGGGCGGCGGTCCCCGGGGCTGAGGTTTGGCGGCGTCGCACTGGCGGTGCGATGCCGGGGGGAGGCCCGTTGCTATTACTCGTGCGACGTTCATTCACGTCAGGTGTCGGACCGGTCGCGCTTCGCAGGCAGTCGCCGCGCGGAGGGCGAGTAGTGAAGGCGCCTGCCCCGCCGGGACAGGCGTATGCGTGCCTCCGAGCATGAGCGGGTGCCATGAGAAGACCGCGCAACCCCGGTCTCCGGAACAAGATCGTCGCCGTACTGGCGTCGCTGGTGGCGCTGTGGGCGTTCGCCGCCTACGTCACCGTGGGCGAGGGCGTCAGCCTGGTATGGCTGGCCACGCTGGAGCAGCAGGTCGCCAAGCCGACCGAGGCGCTGATCGCGGCGGTGCAGGAGGAGCGGCGCGAGTCGGCCGCCTACGCCGCGGCGGGCACGGCCGGGTCGCGTACCGCGCTGGAGGCCGCGCGCGCCACGACCGATCAGGCGGTGGCGAAGCTGCGGCACGCGCTGGAGGGCACCGCGGCGCGCTGGTCGACCAGCGCCGCCAGCGACGCCCGCCTGGCCGACCTGCTCACGGGCCTGGACACGCTGCGGACGCACCGGGCCGCGCTGGACGCCGGCCGGGTGGACCGGATCGCGACCACGGACTACTTCACCGGCCTGACCCAGCTCGGCTTCGACGTGTACGACACCTACACCGCCTGGGACGACTCCGAGGTCATCTACCACACCTCGACGCTGGTCCTGCTCACCCACAGCCAGGAGATGATCTCGCGGGAGGACGCGGTGGTCGCCGGGGTCATCGGCGCGAACCGCTTCGGCGAGACCGACCGGGCCGCGCTCACCCAGCTCGTCGGCGCCCAGCGGTACCTGTCCCGGCAGGTCGCCGACCGGCTGCCGATGCCCGACCGGGGCGAGTACCAGAAGCTGCTGGGCGGGCCCGAACTGGCCGGGCTGCGCCTGCTGGAGGAGCAGCTGATGTCGGCCCGGCCGGGAGCGGCGCCGTCGGCCGACGCGGGCACGTGGCGGGCCGCGACCACCGGTGCGATCGAGGCGCTGCGCACGCTGGTGCTGAAACTGGCCGACCTGACCGTGGTCCGGTTCCGGGGCGCCGCGATCTGGATCATCGTCCGGCTGGTGCTGGCCGCGGGCCTGGGGCTGGTCGCGGTGGTCGCGTCGATCCGGTTCACCATCCGATCGCTGCGCAACCTGCAGGACCAGCTCGCCGAGCTGCGCGTGGCGGCGCTGGACCTGGCGCAGCAGCGGCTGCCCCGGGTGGTGGAGCGGCTGCGGCTGGGCGAGGAGGTCGACGTCGCCGAGGCCGCGCCGCCGCTGGCGTACGGGGCCGACGACATCGGGCAGGTCGGGCACGCCTTCAACGAGGTGCAGCAGACCGCGATCCAGGCCACCGTCGACCAGGCGGCGCTGCGGCGCAACGTACGCGACGTGTTCCTGAGCCTCGCCCACCGCATCCAGGCGCTGGTGCACCGCCAGCTCAAACTCATCGACCACATGGAACGCCAGGCCGTCACCGACTCCGAGCTGGCCGACCTGTTCCGCATCGACCACCTGGCCACCCGGATGCGCCGCAACGCCGAGAACCTGATCGTGCTCGCCGGGGTGCCCGCCAGCCGCACCTGGGGCGGCCCGGTGCCGCTGATCGACGTCATCCGGGCCGCGCTGGCCGAGGTCGAGGACTACCCCCGGGTGCGGCTGCGCTCGGCCGACACCGCGGCCGTGGCCGGGCGGGCCGTCGGGGACCTGATCCACCTGCTGGCCGAGCTGATGGAGAACGCGCTGTCGTTCTCCCCGCCGACCACGGTCGTCGTGGTCACCGGCCGCGCCGTGCCCACCGGGTACCTCATCGAGATCGAGGACCGGGGCCTGGGCATGACCGATCTCGACCTGGCCGAGGCCAACCGGCAGCTGGCCGACCCGCCGGAGTTCCAGCTCGCCGCCGCCGCCCGCCTCGGCTTCTACGTGGTGGGCCGCCTGGCCCAGCGCCACCGCATCGAGGTGCGGCTGCGCCGCTCGGCCGGCGACGGCGTCATCGCCGCAGTGCTGGTGGACGAGGCGTTCCTGGGCGGCGACGGCACCGGCACCGACCGGCCGCACGAGCGGCTGCTGGCCACCGTCGCGGCGGCCACCGCCGTCGCCCCGCCGTTGCGGGACGTGCCCGCCGCCGACGCCGTACGCGCCGACACGCCGCCCGGCGGCACCCCGGCGCTGCCCGGCGCGCCCGCACCCGACACCGCGTACACCCCCGCCGGGCTGCCCTGGCGGGACAAACGCCCCAAGCACCCGGCGCCACCACCGCCGGGCCTGATCCCGCGACCGCGGGACCTGCACGAACTGGAAAAGGCGGCGGCCGCGTACCCGAACGGTCGCACGCCGGAAGAGGTCGGCCGGTTCCTGGCCGCCTACGTCAACGCGGTCCAGCAGGGCCGCGAGCGCGCCGAGCGGTCCGGACCCGCCGCCGGCTGACCGTCCCTCCCCACAGGAAGTCGAGCCATGTCCGACAAGACAGCCACCGCCAACGCCGACCTAGCCTGGCTGGTCGACGACCTCGTCCACCGCGTCGTGGAAGCCCGCTACGCCGTGATCCTGTCCACCGACGGGCTGCTGGTCGCGGCCTCGCGGGGCCTGGAGCGCGGCGACGCCGAGCACCTGGCCGCAGCCGCGGCCGGGATGAGCAGCCTGGCCCGGGGCGCGGGCCGCCACTTCGGCGACAGCGTCGTACGCCGCACGATGATCGAGTTCGGGACCGGGTACCTGTTCGTCACCTCGGCGGGCAACGGCGCCTGCCTGGCGGTGGTGACCGGCACCGGCATCGACGTCGGCGTCGCCGCGTACGAGATGGAGATGCTCGTCGTGCGGGTCGGGCAGTACATCACCACGCCGATGCGCGCCCCCTCGGTGCAGGCCCGCTGACCGGCGCATGGACGGCAGCAGCGCCCCCGCCGGCGGCGGGTGGGCCCAGGAGGACGCCGGACCGACGGTCCGGCCGTACGCGATGACCTCCGGCCGCACCCGCCCGGCGCGGGGCGCGTTCGACCTGATCTCCATCGTGATGGCGCTGCGGTCCCCCGCCGCGCACGACGGCACCGTGCCGGAGGCCGAGCAGATCCTGCGGTGCTGCCAGCTGCCGGTATCGGTGGCCGAGCTCGCCGCCCGCCTCGACCTGCCGGCGGGCACCGTCAAGGTGCTGCTGGGCGATCTGCTCGCCCAGCAGCTCATCGCCACCAGATCCCCCGCGCCGGACCTCGGTACGCCGAACCGGCCCATCCTCCAGGCGGTCATCCATGGACTCCGCGCTCTCTGACATCCCGGCCGACATGACGTACACCCTGCCCACCGCCGTGAAGATCCTCATCGCGGGGCACTTCGGGGTCGGCAAGACCACCATGGTCGGGTCGGTCAGCGAGATCCTGCCGCTGCGCACGGAGGAGCTGCTCACCGACGCCGGGGTCGGCATCGACGACCTGTCCGGGGTCGAGGCCAAGAACACCACCACCGTCGCGATGGACTTCGGACGGATCACCATCAGCGACGACCTGGTGCTGTACCTGTTCGGCACGCCCGGCCAGGAGCGGTTCTCGTTCGTGTGGGACGAGCTGTCACTGGGTGCGCTGGGCGCGGTCGTGCTGGCCGACACCCGGCGGCTGAAGGACAGCTGGGCCAGCATCGGCTACTTCGAGCAGCGGCAGACGCCGTTCGTGGTCGCGGTCAACTGCTTCGACGACGGGGAGCAGTACACCCCGGCCGACGTGCAGCTGGCGCTCAACCTGGAGCCGCAGGTGCCGGTGCTGCTGTGCGACGCCCGCCGCCGCGACTCCTCCAAGCAGGTGCTGGTCCGCCTCGTGGAGCACGTGCTGTCCGGAGCGTGAGACGCCAGGCGGCGGGCGCCCGGCGGGGCGCCCGCCGCGGTCCGGTCAGGGATACGGACGGCCGTCCGGCCAGATCCAGGGCTGGATGCAGGGCGGCGGGGTCTGCTTCGCGCCGGGCTGCGGCGGCGGGCAGGGCTGGTCCTCGGTGTCGGCGTACGACGGCATCGCCCCCGCCGCCAGCGCGGTCGCCACCGCGAGCACCAGCCCGGCGAGCACCGCCGCGATCGCCTTACGCCGTCGTCCCGGCATCGCCCCTCCTCGAACCCCGAAACCGTCGTCGCGAGTATGTGCCCGCGCGGCCCGCGCCGCAGGCGTGCGGCGGTGCTCGAAGTGGCCATGTCCACTTGTGGCCATCCTTGGGTATCGTTC
Organism: Catellatospora sp. TT07R-123; assembly: GCF_018327705.1. Lineage (NCBI taxonomy): Bacteria > Bacillati > Actinomycetota > Actinomycetes > Micromonosporales > Micromonosporaceae > Catellatospora > Catellatospora sp. TT07R-123. Next base: position 17,030 of record NZ_BNEM01000001.1, read on the forward strand.
CATCGATCATCGGCGGACTGGGCAACGGAGCTGAGACGCATGTTCGAGACGTTCGGGGTGTCCCGGCTCGCCGAATCCGCGTACCGGATGCTGCTGACCGCTCCCGGCCTGACCCGCGCGGACCTGGACCGCGCGCTGGACGCCGCCGCCGCGCCCGCGCTGGCCGAACTGGCCGAGCGCGGGCTCGTCACGGCCACGGCCGACGGGTCGCTGCGCGTCGAGCCGCCCGAACGGGCGATGGACCTGCTCATCGCCCGCGAGGAGGCCGCGATCGAGGCGCGGCGGGCCGCGCTGGCAGGGCTGCGCGAGGGGGTCGGCGACATGGTCGCCGAGTTCGTCGGCGGGCGCAGCGAGGCCTTCGGCGACCTGCTGGAGCAGGTCACGGGCGACGACGCGGTGCGATCGCGGCTGTACCAGATCGCGACCGGCGCCCGGCGGGAGGTGTGGACGGTCAATCCGGGACCGGCGCCGTCGGCGCGGGCGATCGCGGCCAGCCGGGCGATGGACCAGGTCAGCCGGGCCCGTGGCGTACGCAGCCGGTCGGTGTTCGCGACCGAGGCGGCCACCGACGCGCCGATGCGGGCGTACCTGGCCGAGACGGTCGCCGCCGGGGACGAGGTGCGGCTGCACCCGGACCCGCCGCTGCTGCTGTTCATCGTGGACGGGGAGCTGGCCGTGCTGCCGGCCGACCTGGACCGGCCGGGCCGGTGCGCGCTGGTGCTCAAGAGCGCCGCCCTGGTCCAGCCGCTGATCATGCTGTACCAGCAGCTGTGGCGCTCGGCGCAGCCGTTGGAACCGGGCCGCGACTGGGAGTCCGACACCGAGCGGCTGCACCGGATCGTGGCGCTGCTCGGCGAGGGGCAGAAGGACGAGGCGATCGCGCGGCGGCTCGGGCTGTCGGTGCGTACGGTGCGGCGGCTCATCTCCTCGGCCGTGGAGGGGCTGGGGGCAGACAGCCGGTTCCAGGCCGGGGTGCACGCCGTACGCCGCGGCTGGGTGCCCGCAGCCGAGTGACGTGTTGGTGCCATCGCCGGTTTGTGCTGCGGCGCAGGCCTTACCGGCGCCCCGCGGCCGGGGCTAGCTTCGGTTCTCGCACCGATCTTCATCCTGACAGGAGAGACACATGCGGAACCTGACCCGCCTCGGCGCCGGGGTCGCCGCGACCCTGCTCGCCACCACCGCCGCGCTGGCCGCGGCCGCGCCGGCCAGTGCCCGGCTCAACCCGGCCGGGCTGCTGGACTGCGAGTCCGGCGGCAACTACCACTACACCTGCCACATCGAGGACGCGCTGCCGCTGAGCAACCAGGTGTGGAAGTACAACGGCTCGCACGTGCTCGCGTTCGACGGGCTCAACGGCGTGTACGGGGCCTGCGCGGCCAGCCTGCGGTTCTCGATCGGGGTGACCTACACCCGGTCCAACGGCACCGTGGTCAACACCGGCATGACCCTGAACTGCCGCTACGCCTGGGAGTGACCTCCGGGCCGGGTGGGGCGCGGGATTCGGCGGCGTCCGCGCGGCGCCGCTGGGTACCGTGGGACCGTGAACACGGGAAGCGGACCGGTGATCCGGCTGGCCGGCGCGGAGGTCGTCGACGCGCTCGGGCCGCTGTGGATCGCGCTGCACCAGCACCACCGCAGCGTCGCGCCCCACCTGGCCATGTACGACGACGACCGGTCGTGGCGGCTGCGCCGCGAGCTGTACCGGCAGTGGATCACCGAGCCGGGCTCGTTCGTGCTGCTGGCCGAGCTCGGTGGTGAGCCGGTCGGGTACGCGTTCGTGCACGTGTTCGACGGCCCCGACGACAGCTGGGTGTCCGGCGACCGCATCGCCGAGCTGGAGACCCTGTCGGTGGCGCCCGCACACCGGGGGCAGGGGCTGGGCACCCGGCTGCTGGACGGGGTCGACGTGCGGCTGGACGAGCTGGGCATCGGTGACCTGTACATCGGCGCGCTGGCCACGAACCTGGCCGCGCAGCGCGTGTACGAGCGCCGCGGCCTGCGCCCCCTGATGGTCAAGTACGCCCGGCTGGCCGCCTCGCCGCAACCGCGCTGAGGCTCAGCCGGGCAGCTCGTCGCCCCGCACCCGGGCGTGCAGGTGCATGTCGTGGCGGCCGTCGGCGTGGACGGCGGCGCTGCGCATGGTGCCCTCCAGCGGGAACCCGGCCTTGACCGCGACCCGGCAGGAGGCGTGGTTGCGGGTCGAATGGTCCAGGTGCAGACGGTGGAAGCCGGCCTCGCCCAGCGCCCAGGCGCTCAGCGCCGCCAGCGCGCGGGTGGCCACCCCGGCGCCGCGCGCGGCGGGCAGCACCCAGTACCCGCAGCCGGCGTCGCCGTCGTCGAGGTTCAGCGAGCCCAGCGCGATGCGCCCCAGCACCTCGCCCCCGGCGCGGGTGACGGCCCAGCTCGCGCCGGTCTCCTGCGCCCACGCCTGCTCGTACTGGGCGAACCAGGCGCGCACGTCGTCCTCGGACCGGGGCTGGCGGGTGTGCCAGGTCCGGATCGCGGGATCCTGGTACGCGGCGAGGAAGACCGGCACGTCGGCGGCCTCCCACGGGCGCAGCAGCAGCTCACCCGGGCCCGGCAGCAGCGGTTGCGCGACAGCGCTCAGCGTGCCCGCGGGAATGGTCGGCGGCGTCGACAGGGTAGCCCTCACGGTTCATCCTCTCCCGGCTCCACCCGCCCCTGTCAAGATCAATGCCGCGAAGTTGCCGGGCGATCGGGGGGATGAGGGCCGTTCATTCCCCCGATCGCCCGGCGACTTCGCTGCTGGCGCGCTCCGAGGCGCGGGTCAGAGGGTGTGGAGGGTGGGGACGATGTGGCGGCCCAGGGACTCGATGTAGCCGACGGGGTCGGTGCCGTACGGCATCACGTGGACCTCGTCGATGCCGATCGCGGCGAAGTCGGCCATGCGGCGCAGGAAGTCCGCGCTGTCGGCCGCGTCCGGGGCCAGCCGGGCGGTCCAGGTGATGGTCTTGCGGATGCGGCCGTAGTCGGCGCCCTCGCGGTCGCAGTGGGCGGCCAGCACGTCGAGCTTGCCCTTGATCAGGTCGGGTCCGGCCTGCGGACCGGCGAACAGGTTGCAGGCGTCGGCGTACTTCGCGACCAGGCGCAGGGTCTTCTTCTCCCCCATCCCGCCGATCATGATGGGCGGGTGCGGGCGCGACACCGGCTGCGGCGAGTTGATCGTCTCGGCGAGCCGGTAGTGGCGGCCCTCGAACGGGCCGGTCTCGTCGCTCCACATCTGGCGCACGACGCGCAGCGTCTCCTCCAGCCGCTCGAACCGCTCCGACAGCGCCGGGAACGGCACCCCGTAGGCGGCGTGCTCGCGGTCGTACCAGGCGGCGCCGATGCCGAGCACGGCCCGGCCGCCCGACAGCACGTCCAGCGTCGTCACGATCTTGGCGAGCAGGCCCGGATGCCGGTACGTGACCCCGGTGACCAGCAGTTGCAGCTCCACGGTGCTGGTCTGCCCGGCGAGGAACCCGAGCGTGGTGTAGCCCTCCAGCATCGGGGCGTCGGGCTCGCCCAGGCCCATGCCCTCCATCTGCAGGTAGTGGTCCATGACCGACACGTTGTCCAGCCCGGCCGCCTCGGCGGCCTGCCCGGCCTGGGCCAGGGTCGGCCCGATCGCCGCGGTGCCGCCCGGGAAGGCGAAGTTGACAATGTGTACGCCGATTCGCATCCGAAGTCCCCCTGTGTGCCGCCGTGTCGCGTGTGGAACCGCCGACGACACCGTACCCGCAGCGATACTGCGACGAGGCCAGATGCGGCCCGCGCCGCCGCGGCCGTCAGATGCGGTACTGCGGGGCGTCGGGGTCGTCCGGGTACGGCCGGCTGAGCCAGGCGTCGGTGAATGGCCTGCCCGGCCCGTCCCAGCGGTAGAGGCACAGCTCCGCACCGACCCGGACGATCTGCGTGCGCTCGGACACCTCATGGCCGTCGGACCGCAGGCATGCGACGACCTCCTCGGCCGTCCACTCGAACACGTCGACGCCCGCGAACACGACCGGTTCGTGGGCGGCAAGCCCTTCGCGTCCGGCGCGGTAGAAGACCGTGCGTCGGCTGACGGCGAACGTGTCGGCCAGCCGGTCGGGGCCGCCGCCCGCCTGCACGCTGACGCCGTCCAGGTGCCAGCCGAAGGACCAGGTCAGCCCGCATCCCCAGGTGCGGTGCAGCCGCGTGCGCCGCTCGACCAGGTCGCACACCTCGGCGCCGGTCAGTCCGTAGGTGAGGTCGGGGAAGCCGTCGATCCTGACGCCATGGCCCGCAACGAGCTCGACTGCCACGGCGGCCTCAGGCGAACAGGGCGCTGACCGACTCGCCGTTGTGGATGCGCCGCATCGCCTCGGCCAGCGCCGGGGCGATCGACAGCACCTTCAGCTTCGGCACGCGCTTGTCGGCGGCGATCGGCACCGAGTTCGTGCACACGATCTCCAGCACCCCGGGCTGCCCGCTGAGCCGCTCCAGCGCGTCGCTGGAGAACAGCCCGTGCGTGCACGCGAGCCGGATCGACCGCACGTCCAGCGCGCGCAGGTGCTCCATCAGCTCGATCACGGTGCTGCCCTTGGCGATCTCGTCGTCCAGCACGATCACGTGCTTGCCCGCGACGTCGCCGATGATCGCGCTGATCTGCACCCGGTCGTCGCTGTAGCGCTGCTTGGCCCCCGCCGCCACCGGTGTGCCCAGCAGCCGGGCGAACGCGGCCGCCTCCTTGGCGTTGCCCAGGTCGGGCGAGACCACGACGGTGTCGGTCAGGTCGTACTGGCCGAAGTGGGTGGCCAGCTCCCGCAGGGCGTGCAGGTGGTCGACCGGCATGCTGAAGAACCCGTGCACCTGCGGCGAGTGCAGGGTCAGCGCCAGCACCCGGTCGGCGCCGGCCTGCTTGAGCAGGTCGGCGACCAGGCGGCCGCCGATGGAGATGCGCGGGGCGTCCTTCTTGTCCGAACGGGCGTACGCGTAGTGCGGCATCACCACCGTGATCCGCCCCGCCGAGGCGCCCCGGGCCGCGTCGAGCATCAGCAGCAGCTCGACCAGGTGCTCCTGCACCGGCGGGACCAGCGGCTGCACCAGGTAGACGTCACGTTCGCGGCAGTTGGCGCCCAGCTGCACCTCAAGGCAGTCGTTGGCGAACCGCGAGACGCGTACGGGATGCAGCGGCACCCCGAGATGGGCGCAGATCTCCGCCGCGAGTTCGGGGTGAGCACTGCCACTGAAGACCGCGATGTCCCGCACAAGTGGCATGGTAAATGATCGACAGTCGGGACCGGCCGGTAGGCTTGGCCGCGTACCCCGGCCGGGGCGCCGGGACGGCGCGAGCCGCTCGCAAGATCCGGCGGGTCGTGGCGGACTGGGCTATGTGCCCCACTTTGTCCGGTTACCGTGGTGTCAGGACACGGGAGGGGCGCGGTGGCGATGCGTAGGTGGGCGGCGATGGCGGCGGCGGTTGCCCTGCTCGGTGCCGGGGGCTGCGCCCCGGCGGCACGCAGGCCGCTGTTCAGCACCGATCCGCGCCTGGCGCCGCCCGAGACCACCACGTTCGACCCGGCCGGGGTCGGCGACCCGTATCTGCCCACCGCGGGCAACGGCGGCTACGACGTCGCCAACTACGACCTGAAGCTGCGCTACGCCCCGGCCACCGGCCGCCTCGACGGCACCGCGGCGATCACGGCCACCACCGCCCGCGCCCTCACCGAGTTCCACCTCGACCTGCACGGCCTGACCGTGACGGCGGTCGACGTCGACGGCGCCCCCGCCGTCACCAGCCGCGACGGCGACGAGCTCATCGTCACCCCGGCCACTCCGCTCGCCGCCGACCAGCTGTTCGTCACCACGGTCGCGTACGGTGGCGTGCCCACCCCGCTGGAGGACCGCGACCTGGGCACCGGCGGCTTCTTCCGCACCGCCGACGGCGCCGTGGCCGTCGGCGAACCCGCCTCGGCCAGCACCTGGTTCCCCGTCAACGACCACCCCCGCGACAAGGCCCGCTACACCATCGACGTGACCGTGCCGACCGGCCTGACCGCCGTCAGCAACGGGGTGCCGTCCGGGCAGGCCACCGAGGGCACCTGGACCAGCTGGCGGTGGGAGGTCACCGCCCCCATGGCCCCGTACCTGGCGATGCTGGCCATCGGGAAGTTCCGCGTGGTGAGCGGCGAGTACGAGGGCAAGCCCGTGTTCACCGCCGTGGCCGACAGCGTGCGCGGCGGCGACGCCGACACCGCCCTGGCCCGCACCCCGGAGATCGCCACGTTCCTGGCGCAGTGGTTCGGGCCGTACCCGTTCGACTCCTACGGCGGCGTCGTCGTCGACGACCAGCGCGTCGACGAGGCCCTGGAGAACCAGACCCGGCCCATCTACCCCGCCGACACGTTCCGGCGCGGCCCCGACACCGTCACCATCGCCCACGAACTGGCCCACCAGTGGTTCGGCGACAGCGTGTCGCTGACCCAGTGGAGCGACATCTGGCTCAACGAGGGCTTCGCCACGTACGCGGAGTGGATGTGGGGCGAGCACGAGGGCGGCCCCACCGTGCGCGAGCGCTTCGACCGGCTCTACCGCGACCCCGACAACCGCATCTGGACGGTGCCGCCCGGCGCCCCGGGCCGCGAGGACATGTTCTCCCGCAGCGTCTACCAGCGCGGCGCGATGACGCTTCAGGCACTGCGCGACCACGTCGGCGACGACGCGTTCTTCACCATCCTGCGTACCTGGGCCAAGCAGCACCGCGACGGCAACGCCACCACCGGCGACTTCACCGCGCTGGCCGAGAAGGTCGCGGGCGAGCCGCTGTCCGGGTTCTTCGACGCGTGGCTCTACCAGACCGGCCGCCCGCAGCGGTGAATCAGCCCAGCGGGTCGCTGGAGCGGCTCCCGTCACCGGGGCTGACCTGCCCCGTCCAGGACCGGCCGTCCCAGTACCGGTAGTAGTGGCGGCCCGTCGGGTCGGTGTACCAGCCCGCGGGTGCGACCGGCGCGGGCAGCAGCTCCGCCTGCGGCCGCTGCTGCGGGGCGGGCAGCAACCGGTCCAGCTCGTCCACCGGCGTCTCGGACAGGCCGAGCTCCCGGGCGCGGCGCACCCGGGCGTCGTCGGTGTCCGACTCGGCGACCACCACCGTGGCCAGGCTCCGGGTCAGGTTGACGGCCAGCCGGTAGCCCGCCTCGCCGAGCCGGCGGCGCACCTGCGCGGGCACCGCCGGGCTGCACCACACCCGCGGCCCGACCGCCCGGCCCGGCTCGGCGACCGCGGTGACCAGGTCGGCGAAGTAGTCGGGCAGGTCCAGCAACCGGGCCACCGTCACCAGCTGCCGCTGCTGCTCGGCGCTGAGCTCCGGCTGCGCCGCGGCAGCGTCGCGCAGCCCGTCCAGGAAGCGGTGGTGCAGGGCCGCGACCTGGGCCGCCCCCATCCCGGCCCGGCCGGCCAGGCGGCCCAGGTGGCGGGTCTTGCGGCCGGTGAGCCTCCCGTCGACCAGGGCGTCGGCGAGCGCGTCCAGGTACGGCTGCGCCCCGACCGGGTCGTGGTCGGCCATCGAGTACGGCAGCTTCGTCAGCAGCGAGCGCATCCACCCGTCGGCGCCCTTGCGCAGGTTCGTGACCCGGGTGCGGGGCGTGGCCCCGGTGCGCTGCCGGGGCAGCACCGCCGCGGGCACCGGGTAGGTGATCTCCGGTGACTGGGCGAGCAGCCGCGGCAGCAGCATGGCGGTGGCCCGCACGTCGCCCAGCGCCGTATGCGCGTCGTACAGGGTGATGCCGGAGATCTCGCAGCAGGTCGACAGCTTGTAGTTGGGGCTGGCCAGCACCGCGCGGGCCAGCCGCAGCGTGCACAGCGCCGGGATGACCGGGGTCGCCACCCGGGCGCGGGCGAACTCGTACGCCAGGAACCGCTCCTCGAACGGGGCGTGGTGGGCCACCACGACCGCGCCGTCGAGCCGGGCCAGGATCTCCGGCGCCATCTGTGCGAACGTCGGCGCGCCGAGCAGCATGTCGGCCGAGATGTGGTGCAGGTACGTCGGGCCCGGGTCGCGGCCGGGATCGATGAGGGTGGCCCACTCGTCGACGACGGCGCCGTCCTCGACCCGGGCCATGGCGATCTCGACGATGCGGTCGTCGTCGGCCAGGCCGGTGGTCTCCAGGTCGATCACGACGAAGGTGCGTGGGAGCCGGTGGCCGTCGGGATCGGTGGTGCCGTAACCGAACAGCGCAGGTGCCTGACCGTACATGGATCAAAGTCTGCGACGACGGTACGACACGTCGACATCGGACGGTCGGCCGGTGTTGCGATCAAGGACGTGACGTCGGGGTCAGCCCTCGGCGCGGGCGCCCTCCCGGGTGCGCTGCGGGTCGATCTCGCGCTGCGGGAACCGGCGCAGGTACTCCCGCTCCAGCTCCCGGGAGCGCTCGGTGTGCATGTGCAGCGCGTCGTCGGAGCCGTGGCGCAGCGTCTGCACCCGGGTGCGGCCCAGGCTCTCCAGCTCGCGCAGCAGATCCTCGTCGGCCAGTTCGTCGGCCGGGATGCCTTCGATGAGCTCCATGGAGGTGGTTTACCCCGTTCCGGCGCCCGCCATGCGGCGCGGGGATCGGTTCGTCCCCGTCCGTGCCCGTTCGACCGGGTCAGACGTTGGCGCCCCGCGCGGCCACCCGCCACCGGTCCACGACCTGCCCGCCGGAGGTCACCACCAGCTCGTCGGCGAGGTTGACGGCCGCACACACGTGGTTGGGCATGACCTGGACCCGGGTGCCCACCTCGGGCAGGTCCGCCGGATCGGGCAGGACCACGGTGGCGTGGTGCTCCGACGTGGTGACGACCCGGGCGTCGGGCAGCCCGACCAACCGGCCGAACCCCGTCGCCCACCCGGGCCGGTCGGCCCCGAGGACCTTGTTGCCGGAGTCGAGGATGACGTGCCCGGGACGGCGGCTGACCACGGTCGCGGTGACCGTCAGCGCCACCTCCCCGGGTTCGCAGACCCCGAGTTCGACCTGCTGGGCGTCGTTGAAGGCGTAGACGCCGGGGCGGATCTCGGTCACGCCGCCGCCCGTGAGCACCGCCGTGGGCGTGGATCCGCCGCTGACCGTCTGCGGCTCGGCTCCGGTGGCGCGCAGGGCCGTGGCGGCCGCCGCCAGGGCCGCCGACTCGTCGGCCGCGGCCGTCGTCGGCTGGCCGGGACCGTACCCGTGGCCGGGGAAGGTGAAGACGCCGCGCACCCGCAGCCCGGCCCGCAGCGCCGCCGCCGCGACCGCACCGGCCTGCTCCGGCGCCACTCCGCTGCGGTGGTGGCCGCTGTCGATCTCGACCATCACCTCGAAGCCCGTCCCTGCGTGCCGGGCCAGCGCCTGGACGCCCTCGGCGGAGTCGGCGCCGACGGCGAGGCGGCCGCGCTCGGCCAGGGCCGCCAGCCGGGCGCCGCGCGCGGCGTCCACCCACAGCGGGTACGCCACGAACAGGTCGGTGAACCCCGCCCCGGCGAAGATCTCCGCCTCGCCGACGGTGGCCACGGTCAGCCCCGCGGCACCGGCGCCGACCTGGCGCTTGGCGATCTGGAGGCACTTGTGGGTCTTGGCGTGAGGGCGCAGGGCCAGCCCGTGCGCGGCGGCATGGGCAGCCATGCGGGCGATGTTGCGGTCGAGCACGTCGACGTCGACGCTGACGTACGGAGTGGGCAGCTCGGGCACCAGCCCATCCTGCCACGCGAAGGCGCCGTGAGACCCGTGCGTGAATTCGGTACCGGTACGCAGGCGCCCGCGCCGCAAAGATCCGTACCAGCGCTGAGGTGCCGGCCCCCGTCCGCGACCTACGGTGAAGGCGTCAACGCGGTACGAGCAGTCTTTGGAGGAACCGCCATGCGCAGGCCCGCCACCCTCACGGCGATCATCGTCGGGCTGGCCGTTCTGGCCACCGGATGCGGCAGCAAGCCCGCCGCCACCCCCGGCGCGGCCGCGACGGCCAGCACGGAACTGTCGCCCGCCCCCGCAACCCCGGTCGCGGCCAGCCCGACGACGGGCGGCACCGGCACCGGGTCCGGGTCGGGCTGCGCCATGACCGGCACGGTCAGCGGCGGCGAGGGCGCCTCGCTACAGGTGATGAAGGCCTGGCTGAAGTGCGACACCACCGCCCTGCACACGCTGATGCAGAACGACGCCTACCAGCAGCTGCACGCGATCGGGACGCCGAACATCGACACCCACTGGACGTTCGTGTACTGCGACGGCGCCATGGGCTCCAGCTACTGCACATACCGCAACAAGCTCGGCTCGGACATCGTCATCCGGCTGAGCAACAGCGCGACCGACCACCCGGTCACCGAGTTCAAGCTCGACCTGACCGTCTTCCACAAGGACGCCGAGAAGTACGCCCGCGAGTTCCTCGACGCGTTCGTCAACCACAACAAGCCGCGCATGGTCGCGCTCGCCTCCCAGCCGATCGTCGACTCGATCGTGGTGGACGCCCCGCCCGCCGGCTACGACCTGACGCTGTCACCCGACCCGCACTGGGTCTACAACGCGCAGTTCACCGCCACCGGCGAGTACTGGGTGGTCACCGTCCACGGCACCCTAGGCAAGGCGCACGCGATCACCGCGTTCGGCAACGCCGGCTGACCTCCGCTCCCGCCGCCCGGCCCGGACGCCGCACCGCGTCCGGGCCGGGCGCTGTGGCAGCCTGTACTGATGATCAAAGCGGTGGTCTTCGACTGCGACGGGGTCCTGGTCGACTCCGAGCGCATCAACAACGAGGTGTTCGCCCAGCTGGCGACCCGGGCCGGGGTCCCGACGACGTTCGCGCAGAGCGTGGCCCGGCACATGGGCCGGGCCACGGCCGAGTGCGTCGCCGACCTGGAGGCCGACCTGGGCCGCCCGCTCGACTTCGACCTGGCCACCGAGTACGAGCACGAGGTGCTGGCCCGCCAGGCGGACGGCCTGACCGCGGTCGACGGCGTACGCGACCTGCTCGACCTGCTGCGCGACGCCGGAATCCCCGTATGCGTGGCCTCCAGCGGCACCCCGCGCGAGATCGCGTTCCGGCTGGGCCGCACCGGGCTGGACGGCTACTTCGGGCAGCACTGCTACAGCGCGTCCATGGTCGCCCGGGGCAAGCCCGAACCCGACCTGTTCCTGCTCGCCGCCGCCGGGATCGGCGTGGACCCGGGCGCGTGCGCGCTCATCGAGGACAGCCCGTTCGGCGTACGCGGCGGCAACGCCGCGGGCATGACCGTCGTCGGCTTCGCCGCCCTGGCCTCCCCCGAGGTCCTGTCGGCCGCGGGCGCCGACCACGTCGTGACGGCGATGGCGCAGGTGCCGCCCCTGCTCGACCTCGCCTGACCGTCGACAGCCGCCCCGCTGGCAAGTTGCCGGGCAATCGGGCGAATGAGCAGGCTCGTTACGCCCGATTGCCCGGCAACTCGGCGGCCGGAGGGGGTGCTCGGGATCAGATCAGGTCGAGGGGGGCGGTGTCGTAGGCCGTCGTGATGGTGTCGAGCATGGCGGGCGGGACAGGCAGGCTGGTCTGTCCGACGCGGTGCACTGGGGCCCAGCCGCGCGAGTTGCACAGGAACATGCCCTGGTAGGAGTCCAGCTCGGGCAGCTTGACCGGGGCCCGCCGCTGCGGGACGGCGGCGGCCTCCAGTTGCCGCCGCAACACCAGCATGGTGATGCCGGGCAGGGCGGGCGCGTCGGGCCAGGTCACGGTGCCGTCGCGCCAGAAGCCGACGTTGGTGATCGTGCCCTCGGCGATGGTGCCGTCGGCGGTCGTGAACAGCCCCTCGTCGAACCCGGCGGCCAGGGCCTGCTGCCGGTGGTAGGCCGGCGCGGTGCCGTTGGAATGCTTGAACCGGGCGTGCGGGCGCTGGAAGCGGCGCGGCTGCATGCTGTGCGGCCGGGCGGGCATGCCCGCCGGGGAGCGGACGGCGACGATGACGCCGTCCCAGTAGCCGTAGACGCGCACCGAGGCGTCGGCGATCCCGGCCAGGGCGTGCCGGACCCGGGCATGGACCAGGTCGGGGTCGAGGTCGCTGGCGTAGACGTCGCGGTGCGCGGCGGTCAGGCGGGCCAGGTGCAGGTCGAATCCGCGGGTACGGCCGCCGCGCACCTGCATGGCCGTGAAGTGCCCCCACGCGGCGTGCTCCAGCATGGCGCGGGCCTCGGCGTCGGCGGGCCGCCCGTCGATCTCGACCCGGTATTCCTGCTGTTCGTCCACGCCCGACAGTATGCCCGCGCGTGCGCTCACGGGCAGCCCGTGAGCACCGCCCCGTCCGCGCCGGGAACGCAGGTGTCGGGGCCCGGACCGCCGTCGATGGTGTCGAACCCGGCGCCGCCGTCCAGCCAGTCGGCGCCGTCGCCGCCGAGCAGCGTGTCCGGACCGTCGCCGCCGAACATGTTGTCGGCGCCGCCCAGTCCGTCCAGCAGGTCGGCGCCGTCGCCGCCGTCGAGGCTGTTGTCGGCCGCATTGCCGGTCAGGGTGTCGTCGCCGTAGCCGCCCTGCAGGCCCTCGACGTCGGCGGCGATGATGTCGTTCTCGCCGGGCGCGCCGTCGTTGCCGACACCGTCGAGGCTGGCCGTGACGGCCGCGGCGTGGATGCGGTACGAGGCGGTGTCGTAACCGGCCCCGCCCTCCATGATGTCGGTGCCGCCGTCGCCTTCGAGGTAGTCGATGCCGTCGCCACCGGAGAGGTAGTCGGCGCCGTCGCCGGCGTACAGCTGGTCGGCGCCGTCCTGGCCGTAGAGCTTGTCGCTGCCCGGTCCGGCGAGCAGGGCGTCGTCGCCGTACTCGCCGTAGATCAGCTTCGGGCCGCCGGACAGGGCGTACACCAGGTCGTCGCCGTCGCCCGCGCCGATGAACGCGGGCAGCGCGGTGCCGTCGGTGACCGTGTCGTTTCCGTCGTAGGTCTTCATGCTCAGGTCGGTGGGTTTGCCCGCACACAGGACCGCCGTCGCGGTGATCGCCGCGCAGCCGGGGCCGGGGATGATCGGCCAGGCGTCGTCGACGCGCAGGCCGCCGGGGACCGGGGTGACGGTGACGGTGTTGGCGACACCCGATCCGGCCTGGAAGATCAGCGTGGTGCCGGACAGGCGGGCGCGGCCGTCGACGGCGGCGTACGCCGGGGCGGCGGTGGCGAGCACAACTGCGGTGACGGCGGCGGCGCCGCCGAGAACGGAACGCGCGGTCATGCCGTACATGATGGGCGCGGATGGGGCACGGCGGCGGCGGCGCGTCCGGAATCCGTCGCGGGCGGGCGAAACCGGCTGGCCGGTGTCGTACGGAGCTGGCATGCTGCGCGCCGTGACCACGTTGACGATCATCAAGGGGGACGCGACGAGCCCGCAGGCCAAGGGGCCGAAGGTGATCGCGCACGTGTGCAACGACCTGGGCGGCTGGGGCAAGGGGTTCGTGCTGGCCGTGTCGAAGCGCTGGCCGGAGCCCGAGCGCGACTTCCGGGCCTGGCACCGGCAGCGGTCCGGCAACGACTTCGGGCTCGGCGCGGTGCGGCTGGTGCCGGTCGCGCCGGACCTGTGGGTGGCCAACATGGTCGGCCAGCGCGGGATCCGGACCGGCAGCGGCGGCCCGCCGATCCGGTACGACGCCGTCGAGCGCTGCCTGGCGGCGCTGGCCGGGCACGCCGAGCGGCTGGGCGCGTCGGTGCACCTGCCGCGCATCGGCTGCGGGCTGGCCGGCGGGAAGTGGTCGCAGATCGAGCCGATCATCGTGCGTACGCTGTGCGCCCGCGGCATCGCGACGACCGTGTACGACCACGACTGAGTGGCCGGGCGGGTGCCGCCCCCAGGCCGGAGACGGCGGCACCCGCCCGCGTCGTGCGCCGGGTCGCCGGCGCCGTCTCAGAACACCGACCAGCCGGTCAGTGTGGCGAAGTGCTCCAGGGCGAGCAGGCCGGTGACGGAGTTGCCGGAGGCGTCCAGCCCCGGTCCCCAGACGCAGACGGTGCCGATCCGGGGCGCCACGGCGAGGATGCCGCCGCCGACACCGGTCTTGAGCGGCAGCCCGATGCGGTGCGCGAGTTCGGCGCTGGCGTCGTACGCGCCGCAGGTGAGCATGGTGGCGTTGACGCGTTTGGTGTCGGCGGGGCTGAGCAGCCGCCGCCCGTCGGCGCGTACACCGGCGCGGGCCAGGTAGAGCCCGGCCAGGGCGAGGTCGCGGCAGCTGGCGGCGATGGCGCACTGCCACTGGTAGTGGGCCAGCACGGTCTCGACCGGCAGGGCGAGGTTGCCGTAGGCCGCCATGAGGTGGGCGATGGCGATGTTGCGTTCGGCCCGGTCGCGCTCGTCCTTGACGGTGACCGGGTCCATCTCGACGGCGTGGTTGGCCGACTCGACCCGGAGCAGTTCCAGCACCCGGTGGCAGCCCTGACCCTCGGACAGTTCGAGCAGCCGGTCGGTGACGACCAGGGCGCCGGCGTTGAGCAGCGGGTTGCGCGGGATGCCGTGCTCGATGTCGAGTTCGGACACGGCGTTGTAGAGGCGGCTGGAGGGGCGGCGGCCAACCCGGGTCCACAGCCGGTCGCCGTCCATGGACAGGACCAGGGTGAGGGCGAAGACCTTGGCGATGCTCTGGATCGCGAACGGTTCGCGCCAGTCGCCGGCGCCATGCAGGTGGCCGTCGACGGTGGCGACGGCCAGGCCGAAGCCGTTGTCGGGGGCGGCGCTCAGGCGGGCGGCCGCGTACACGGTGTCGACGACGACGTCGAGGTCCATGCTGCGCTCCCGGGGGCTGGTGCGGCCACGCTGCCGCGCTCGCCGTCAGCATGTCCGGCGGGATCGGCCCGCCGAAACGGGGAAAGCCCTTGCCTTACCCTTGCGCGGCCCTTGCCCCGGCGCCGATCAGCCGTTCGGGCAGGTCAGCGCGGTTGCCCGCCGACTTCGCGGCGTGCAGGATCTCGTGGCGTCCTATCTGGTGCACCATCGCGACGGCGGCGCACAGGTAGTGGCTTACCTCAACCACCAGGGCATAGGCGACTGAGCCATACCGGTGAATGCCTTTTTCACTCATCACCGTCCCCCATTCGGTCACGAATCGGTGTCCAGAATTCACACGTTCCGGGGAAAGAGCGCACGACTCAGCGCCTCATTCAAGTAAAGCGATTGTTCGATGGGTTACGGTCGCCGCCCCGCTTCCGCACAGGACCGGGGCGGTTACTCATACCCGATTCAGATCGCGGCCACCGCCGGATCACCACGGAAAGAGGCGACACATCGTGCGACGATCACCACGGTTGCGGCGTTGGCCATTCGCGGCCGCGCTCGCGGCGCTGGCACTGGTGCTGACCCCTGCGGGCCAGGCCGCGGGGGTGCCGACCGCGCTGTCGGCGGCCCCGGCCGCCGCCGGTTCCCTGACCAAGACCGCGCAGAACGTGACCCACCCGGGTTCCGACCCGGCCTCGCACGGCGACGTGATCAACTGGACGGTGTCCTACGCCGACGGCGGCACCGGGGGGCCGGTCACGGTCACCGACCCGATCGGCGCCGGGCACGGCTACGTCAACGGGTCGCTGCGCGTGCCGCCGGACTGGACCCCGCAGTGGTCCACCGACGGTTCGACGTTCACGGGCACCGAGCCCGCCTCCGGCACGGCCGCGGTGCGCGCGACCATTCCGGTCCTGCAGCCGGGCGGCACCAGCCTCACCCGGATCCTGCTGCCGCCGGTACGGGTCGTCACCTCGCCGACCGGCGGCGACGGCTTCACCCCCGTGCTGTACCGGTCGGACAGCGGCGCCGTCGAGGCCTGGAACACCTACCACCACCTCGGCGCGGCCGCACCCAAGGTCGTGTGCACCAACCTGCTGACCGCCCAGCCGTGCGCGGGCGGGCCCTGGCCCCGGCCGCTCAACACCACGGTCGGCCCGCTGGGCAGCGGGAACACCGGTGACATCGCCAGCGGTATGGCGCCGCAGTTCGTGTTCGACCCGCAGCGGCCCGGCATCCTCTACTACCCGGCCGTCACCGCCGCCTCGATCGGCGTCGGCTGCCTCGACCTGGACGCCCGCGCCAACTGCGGGTTCTTCCCCCTGATCGACTACGGTGCCGCGCCGGGGGCGTACAGCGTGGGCGGGTTCGTCGAGCACGGCGGCAACCTCTACGGCGTGGCGAGCACCGGGCGGGTGCTGTGCCTGACCATGGCGAGCCAGAGCCCGTGCGCCGGGCAGCCGTACGCGGCGATCCTGCCCGACCGGCCCAACGGCAACTTCCTCGGCTCGGTGACCATGGTCGGCGACAAGGTCTTCGCGTCCTCGTCGCAGAGCGGCCCGGCCCCCACGCTGGGCTGCTTCGACCCGGCGACCGCCGGCGCCTGCGACGGCTGGGCCACCTACCGGACCCTGGGCACCACCGCGATGTCCACGTACAGCGTCTTCACGTCGTACACCACGTCGGGCCAGCCCAACGGCGCCTGCATCCCGATGGTGTCCAGCCCGTACCAGGTGTTCTGCCTCGCGACGGACGGGTCCGCGCTGGCGGCGCCGAATCTGGGCGCGCTGCCCGCCGGTGCGCTGACCTTCCGGCCGGAGACGATCACCGCGCCCGACGGCCACCTGCGCAGCTACCTGCCGCTGTGGGGCGGCGGGCTGAACGGCTCCACCGGCTGCTACGACTGGACCACCGCGGCGGTCTGCGCCGGGATGCCGTTCCCCGTCAACCACCCCACCGTCAACAACGGCGTCACCCGCGACTACGGGTACGACTACGACGAGGTCACCCAGTGCCTGATCGGCCTCGGTGACGCCGGGATGCTGTTCTCCGAGGACCCGGTCACCGGGGCTTCGCCGTGCTTCCACGCGGGCGCGTCGATCACGCTGGGCACGCCGGACTTCTACTGCGACGGCGGCACCGGCCACGTCAAGGGCTACCAGAACGCCCGGCTGGCCGACATCACGCTGGCCAACGTCGACCTGGCCAACAGCTCGGCGACGGTCAGCACCCCGGACGGCACCGTGATCGCCACCGCCGCGTTCGCCGCCGACGGCACCGTCGACCTGTCCGGCATCTCCGCCGCGACGTACCCGAAGATCGTCGTGGACGCGGCCCTGCGGCTGCGCAACGTCGACGACTTCTCCGGCGGCAACCAGCCGCACCTGGTCGCCGGGTTCATCGGCGACCCGCCGCAGGTCTGCTTCCAGACGAAGGTCGACGCCGCGTGCACCGTCACCGGGGTGGACAACACCGCGGGCGGCAGCGACAACAGCGGGACGCTGGCCTCCAACACGGTGAAGGTCTCGGTCGCGCCCGGCGCGGCCTGCATGCCGCACGTCAGCATCGACAAGGAGATCTGCCGTGACGGCCGGGCCTCCCGGTGCGGTCCCGGCGGGGTCGGGCCGTGGGGCAAGACCAGTCCGGCCGGGCTGCTGGGCATCCTGGGCACGGCGTACTGGCGGATCACCGTCACCAACGCCGGGCCGGTCGACGCCGTCGGGGTGAGCGTCAGCGACCCGGCGACACCCTCGTGCGGCACTGCGGCGGGCACCTTCACGCTGGCGGCCGGGGCGAGCAAGCAGATCTACTGCTCGTCGTTCCTGCTGCTCCTGCCGCTGACGAACACGGCGACCGCGTCGTACTCGGCACCCGGCGCCCCGCCGAACACCCCGCCGTCGGTCACCGAGCCGTCGTCGGCCACGGCGTGCTCCCTGATCTGCATCCTGGCCGCGCCCAACCGGTCCCCGGTGTACGGCAGCAGGCAACTGCCGTAGCGCGGCGCGAGGCGGCGGGCCCGGACCGGCCCGCCGCCTCGCCTCGTTCCACGCCGGAATGTCGGTGCGCCGTGCCACAATCCCGGCCATGACCGAAGACGTTCTGGCAGCGGGCAGGGCCTTCCTCGACCGGGAGGGCCGCCTGGTCGAACGCCGCCTCGCGGCGGTGCTGTTCGACGGCGACGACCCGGCCGGGGTGGTGGACGCGGTCCGCGCCTACCGCAACGGCGACGGCGGGTTCGGCCACGGGCTGGAGCCGGACAAGCGCTGCCCGGCGAGCCTGCCCATCGACGTGGAGTGCGCCCTGGACGTGCTGCTGGCCGCCGCGAGCGGACGGCCGGGCTGGTTCGGCCGGCCCGACCGCGCCGAGCTGGTCGCCGACGCGTGCGCCTGGCTGGGCTCGGTGGCGGCTCCCGACGGCGCGGTGCCGCTGGCGTTCCCGGTGATGGAGACCTACCCGCGGGCCGACCACTGGACGGACTGGACCTACGTGCCGGGGCTGAACCCGACCGCGGGCCTGGCCGGACGGCTGCACCGGATCGGGGTCAGCCACGCGTGGCTGGACCGGGCCACCGCATGGACCTGGGCGAAGCTGGAGTCCGGGGTCGACGAGGACGCGCACACCCTGCTGGAGGTCGCGCAGTTCCTGGCATACGCGCCCGACCGCGACCGGGCCGCCGCCACCGGCGTGCACCTCGGCGACTGGCTGGCCAAGGCCGCCTACTTCCGCGCCGACCCGGCCGACCCCGCCTACGGGGTGACGCCCCTGCACCTGGCACCGGCCCCGGACAGCCCGTGGCGCGGCCTGTTCGGCGACGCCGTCATCGAGGGCCACCTGGACCGGCTCGCGCGCGACCAGCAGGCCGACGGCGGCTGGGCCATCACCTGGCAGCCGCCCGGCCAGGCCTCCACGCTGGAATACCGCGGGGTCGAGACCCTGCGCGCCCTGCGCACGCTGCGCGCCTACGGCCGGATCTGACCCCGGCCGCAGGCGCGGGCGGCGCTACCAGCGGCCGGTCTGCATCCGCGGCCAGAGGATCACCGCCGCGCGCAGGAACGCCACCAGGGCGGCGATCATCTCCGCGAGGATGACCTTCTCCGTGAACTCGCCGTCGGCCGGCGTCCACGCGTTCGCGGAATCGATGAACAGCCAGGTCAGCACGATCATCACCGCCACCGTCACCGCTAGCTCGATCTTGCGCCTGCGGCCCCGGTCCCGCTGCGGCAGCGGCTGGCCCGAGCCCGGTCGGGGGATCTGGTCGGCGGGGCGGGCGGGCATCGGCACCGCCAGCTCCGGTGCGACCGCCGCGGCAAGGTCGGCCTGGTCCTGCGGCGTCACCGGGAAGATGGTCGGCTCGACCCGCACGATGATGCCGTCGGCGCCGACGAAGTGGCGGGCGCCGTCGGGGAAGTCCAGCCGGGCCGCGCACTCCTTGAAGTAGACCGTGGCCGCGCTGTCGCCGCGCAGCACCGACACGCCGTCGGCGCCGATGGCCAGAACGCTGCCGTCGCCGGACGCCGACTTCACGGAGCGGCCGGTCACCCGGGCCGTCGAGGCGACCGGGGCGGCGTCGAACCCGACCTCGACCCGGGCACCGGTGAACGGCACCTGGAGCAGCGCGGTCTCCAGCACCTGCCCGGCCACCGCGGCCAGGTCCGGCACGGTCACCTCGGCCAGCTCCGCCCGCACCTGCGCGACCGAGCCGAAGGCGTATCCGGTCAGCACGCTGGCGGCGGCGCTGGGCAGCGTCCCTGCCTCGACGTCCGGGTGCTCCAGCGCCCGCAGCGTCTTCGTCCGCGCCGCGTCCAGGTCGGCCGGGTCGATCCGGCCCTTGCTCAGCTGCCGCAGCACCTCGACGAACGCACCGGCCAGCGCGCCCTCGTTCTCCCGCAGCGCGTCGGCGAACGCGGTGACCATCGCCGACCCGGCGCCGTAGGGCGAGTAGTCGGTGCTGACCGCGTACGAGATGCCGCCCTCCTGGCGCAGTTCCCGGTACAGCGCGCGCTCGAACACGTCGGTGAACAGGCGCGCGGCCGTGCTGCGGGAGACCACGCCGTCCAGGACGACCCCGCCCGACGGGCCGTGGAACCAGGCCGGGGTCTTCGGCAGCGCGCTCGACTGCGGCGGCAGCGGCTTGCGGACGCCGGGCGCCAGCGGCAGCGACAGCCCGGCGGGAACGTCGCCGGCGACCCATACCGAGGCGTTTGCGCTGGTGAACCACTCCGCGGCCCACCGGCGCACCTCGTCGGCGCCGACCCGGCGCACACCCCAGGGGGCGTAGCTGCCCAGGCCGTAGTCGCGGGCGCCGTGGCGCCACAGGGCCATGTCGCCGTTGACGCCGCGGGAGCGGTGCAGCGACTCGCCGTACAGCAGCTCGCGCTCGGCCTCCAGCCGGTGCAGCGGCAGGTCGCCCAGGGCCCGGCACACGCCGCCGAGGAATCCGGCCACCGCCTCCGGCGGCCCCTGCACCTGGAACTGGGTGATGTCGGCGCCGACCCCCACCCCGTAGTCGAAGTCGGGCTGGTCCAGGTGGTGCAGCGCCAGCCTGGTCACCAGCTCGGTGATCCCGTGCACGGCCAGCGTCTCGTCGGCGCTGCCGACCCGGAACACCAGCCCGGCCCGCAGTTTCCCCGAGTACGGCGCCGTCAGCAGCGGCACCCCGTCGACCGATGTGTACCCGCTCATCCCCGGCCTCCCCGCACCATCGACCACACCTTGAACGACCAGAAGTTGAAGCCTGCCGAACCCCCGGCGGCGTTCCACGGGTACTCCGTGAGCCGGTTGTCCAGCATCGTGAACAGCGCCCCGGCCTCACCCGGCCGACCGGCCCGCATCAGCGCGAACGTGAGCAGGTTCAGCGCCGCGACCCACCCGTGCACCTGCCGGAACGCCGGGTCCAGCGCCGAGGCGGCCGCGGCCGAAAGCAGGTCCTGCCTGGCGTCCGACGCGCTGATCTCGGGTCCGCCGCCGAAGGACACCAGCTCCAGGTACGCGTCGGCCATCACCGCGCCGTTCAGCGACCCCGGCGGCGCCTGCGCCACGCACTCGCGGGCGAACGCCTGCACCGCCTGCGCCGAGCCGCCCCACTTCGGGCACAGCTGCTGCACCATGTCCAGCTGCGCGGTGAGCGGGTGCGGCCGGGCCTTGGCGGCGCGCTCGTAGCGGCGGCGCGCCTCAGCCTGGCCGAGTCCGAGCCCGCGGGCGATGCGCACCCGGGTCGTCCAGGCCGCGATGTCGTCCGGCTGCTCGGAGGTCACCTCGTTGAGCAGCCGGTCGGCGCGGGACAGGTACTCGTGGAACGTCTTGAACTGCTGGTCGCTCACGTACTGGGCCTGGGCGGCGGTGCGGATCTCCCAGCCCAGCCAGACCAGTCGGGCCCCGAGCAACGTCGCGGCCAGCGGCGACGTCACCGGGTCGCCGCCGCTGCGGCTGAGGAAGATCTCGACGCGCTTCATCTTCGCGACCATCGCGACCGCGACCGTCGGATCGTGCTGCGGCGGCAGGCTCGCGAAGAACCCCTCGA
The DNA here is from genome assembly GCF_018327705.1 of Catellatospora sp. TT07R-123. Taxonomy (NCBI): domain Bacteria; kingdom Bacillati; phylum Actinomycetota; class Actinomycetes; order Micromonosporales; family Micromonosporaceae; genus Catellatospora; species Catellatospora sp. TT07R-123. Next base: position 38,231 of record NZ_BNEM01000001.1, read on the forward strand.
CCGCGGGCCAGTTCTGCGCGCGAACGGCGTCGCGCAGCGGCAGCAGATCGGGATAGTGGTCGATCAGGTCGGTGGTCGTGGACCTGAACAGGCTGGACAGGGGTGGTCTCGGCACGGCGCCTGAGCGTAGTCACAGGTCATGGGCTGTGTGTACCGGCTCCGGTAACGGTTGGGCCAAGAATGAGCACTGACCCGGCAGCTGGGACGCGCCTGGTTGGAGCACCGGGACGGCAGGGGCAACGCGTTTGCCCGCTGCGGCCTAGCATTTCGCCAGTGCTCGTCGAGGAGGCCGTCATGCCGCTGCTGGTCCGGATCCGCCCCAACCTGCCTTACCTGGCGTTGCTGGCCCTGGGAGCCGCGCTGGTCGTGTTCGCGGGACGCATCGGCGGCGAGCTCAGACCGTTCCTGTTCGGCGGCGGGCTGGTGCTGCTGGTCCTGCTCGGCTATCCGGTGGTGGTGAGCACGGTGCTGCGGGTGCCTGTCCTGGCCGTGACGGCCGACGGTGTCCGGCTGCCGCTGATGGGTGTACGCCTGGCGTGGGACGAGATCGCCGAGGTCCGGTGGGACGTGAAGTCCTCCGCGACGCGCTCGATGCCGGTGCTGCTCATCGTGCCGACCTCGCCGGCGTGGGTGCTGCTGCGGATGCGGCCGTGGCTGCGCAGCGAAGGGCGGGCCCACCTGGCCCGATACGGCACCCCGATCGTGCTCCCGGACGTGTCGCTGGACCGGCCGCTGAAAGACGTCGCCGCCGCGATCTCGAACGGCCTCCCCCGCGACCCGTCCTGACCGCATCCGCACCCCACCGCGCCGCCCGTCCGCCCGCCCGTCGCAGCGTGCAGTTTCGGGGAAACTGCACGAATCATGGCCGCCATTCCAGCACTTTCCCCGAAACTGCACGAACCTGCCGCGCGCGTCGGCGGCGGGCGGCGGGAAGCGGGTGGGGTGAGGTGGGTGGATCCGGCGCGTCGGGGGCGGGGCGGCTGGTCGCGGGCGGGATGATCTGGTCGGCGGCCCGGCGGTGTGCCGCTCGTGGCACGAGGAGCCTGAGATGACCCAGCGGTTGATCACCCACCTGCGCCACGTCGACCTGGCGGTGCCCGATTTCTCCCGTCAGGTGGAGTTCTTCGCTGGGATGTGGGGGTTGAGCGAGGTCGCCGCCGACTCCGGGGTGGCGTTCCTGGCCGCGCCGGGCTCCCCGGAGCAGTACGCGGTGCGCGTGCGCCGGGCCGACGACAAGCGCCTGGACCTGATCGCGTTCGGCGCCGCCCGCCCCGCCGACGTGGACACGCTGGCCGAGCGGCTCGGCCGCGACGGGGTACGGCTGATCGGCGAACCGGCCCCGCTGGCGACCCCGGGCGGGGGCTACGGGTTCCGGTTCTTCGACGTCGACGGCCGTACCGTGGAGATCTCCGCGGACGTCAGTCCGCGCGCGCACCGCCGGATCGAGCCGCGCGAGTCGGTGCCGGTGCGGTTGTCGCACGTGGTGGTGAACTCCCCCGACCCGCAGGCCACGGCGGCGTTCTACACCCGGCATCTGGGGTTCGCCCTGTCGGACCGGCTCAGCCACCCGCACCGCGGCGACCTGATGTGGTTCCTGCGCTGCAACACCTGGCACCACAGCCTGGCCGTGTCGCGGGGCCCGCACGTGGCGCTGCACCACGCCTCGTTCGAGCTGCGCGGGCTGGACGAGTTCATGCGCGGCTGCGGCCGGATGATGCGGGCCGGGGTGGAGAAGGTGTGGGGTCCGGGACGCCACACTGCGGGCGACAACACGTTCAGCTACTTCCGGGACCCGCACGGCAACGTCGTGGAGTACACGACCGAGCTGGAGGAGCTCGACGAGGACCGCTGGCACCCGCACGTGTACGACTCCTCCGACCCGGCGATCTCCGACCAGTGGGGCACCGCGAACCCGATGAGCGAGCTCGTCGCCCGGCAGACGTTCAACGACCCCGACCGCGGGGTGTTCGTCGCTCCGCCGCTGTAGCGGACCGCACCGCCTGCGGCGAGGGATGATGGCAGCAGGAGGCAGCCGATGCGACCTACGCTGCGGTTGGGCACCATCGCCGGCATCCCGGTCGGCGTGCACTGGTCCGCGCTCGCGATCATGCTGCTGCTCGGGCACGGGCTGGCCACGGGCGTGCTGCCGCTGGGGGCGCCTGGTGGGACGGCCGCGGTGTACTGGGTGGTCGCGGTCGCGGTGACCGTGCTGTTCCTGGGGTCGCTGCTGGCGCACGAGCTCTGCCACGCGGTGGTGGCCCGCCACTACGGCGTCGGCGTACGCCGGATCACGCTGTGGCTGCTGGGTGGGGTGGCCGAGCTGGAGTCCGAGCCGCCGCACGCGCGGGCGGACCTGCTGGTGGCGCTGGCCGGTCCGGCGGCCAGCCTCGGGGCGGCGGCGGTGTTCGGGGTGCTGGCGGCCGGGGTGTACCTGGCCGGGTTGTGGGCGCTGGCCTGGGTGGCGCTGGCGTGGCTGGCGCTGGTCAACGCGGTGCTGGCGGTGTTCAACCTGCTGCCGGGGGCACCCCTGGACGGCGGCCGGGTGCTGCGGGCGGCGGTGTGGTGGTGGCGCGGCGACCGGGCGGTGGCGCAGCGGGTCGCCGCGTATGCGGGGATGGCCGTCAGCATGCTGCTGGTGCTGGGCGGAACGCTGCAGGTGGTGTACCTGCACAGTCTGAGCGGGTTGTGGCTGGTGCTGCTGGGCTGGTTCCTGCTGTTCGCGGCGCAGGCCGAGCAGACCGACTTCCAGGTGCGTACGGCGATGGCGGGGCTGACCGTGGCCGACGCGATGGTGCCGCCGCCGGTGTGCGGGTACGTCAGCCAGCGGGTCGCGGACTTCGTGGCCGTGGCCCGCCTGCACCGCCCCGCCGACGTCTACCCGGTGCTGACCCCGGACGGCGACGCCGCCGGGCTGGTGACGCTGGCGGCCCTGGCGCGGGCGACCGCGGCGCAGCGGGCCGAGCAGACGCTGCGCGACCTGCGGGTGCCACCCGACCGGGTGGTGGTGCTGGCCCCGGACACGCCGCTGGCCGACGTCGCCCGGCCGGTCATGGCCGCCCGGCTGCCCGCGCTGGTGGTGTCCGGCGGGGTGCCGGTCGGGCTGCTGAGCACCGCGGACCTGGCCCGTGCCGCCGACATGAACTCGCTGCGCCGGGGCTGAGCGCGGTCAGCGGCCCCGCCCTGGCCCGGCGCCCGGCTGCCCGGCCGCCCTGCTCGCGGACTGGCTGCGCGCCCTGCACCGCCTGTCGGCCGAGCCCCTGTCCCCCGCCCTGGCTACCACTCCGGCGCCAGATCCTGCTGGCTGATCAGGGCGTCCAGCGGTTCGAGCCGACGGCGCAGCGTACGGGCATCCGCCGGGGGCAGGACCGCCAGCACGCTGTCGAGCAGCCTCCGCTCGCGCGGCGGGTCGGCGCAGCAGCCGTACTCGCCGCAGGTGCGCAGGTGTTCGCGGCCGGTGCGGTCGGCGCGGGCGAAGTCCTGCCACAGCCTCAGGGCGGCGTGGACGGCCCCGGGATGGCCGCGGGTGCGTTCCCAGCGGGCGATGACAGCCTGGCCTCGGGCGGAGACGCCCTCGACGGCGGCGATCCGCTCGCCTGGCCGACGGCGGCGGTGCAGGTCGGCCCGTACCTGGCCGGGTGCGTTACGACCCATGGGCCTTTCTGGTGATCGTCATGCCCGGGATCGTCTCACGCCCACGCCACCGGGGCGACTCCATTGCGGAGCCGCCCCGGGGCGGTCAGAGCAGGGTGAAGGTCTTGCCGGTGAGGGTCACGTCGGTGGGCAGCGGGCCCGGCGCCAGCCCCGCCGGGCGCGGCCGCAGGCCGCTGACGTCGCCGAAGCCGTCGCTCTGGTCCGTGACACGGACCGTCACCGGCCCCGACCCGGCGAAGCGCAGCCGCACCTCGACGCCGTCCGGCGGCAGGCCGTGGAACACGAAGCCCCAGCCCCACCGTCCGGCGCGGACGGGCGCGGCGACGTCGACCGGCACCTCGACGCCGTCGACGATCGCGGCGACCGGCTGCGGACCGTCGGCGGCCACGTGGAACGACACCACCGGGGCCGCCCGGGTCGAGCGCAGCGCGAACACCGTCGACCGGTCACCGGCGGCGGCCAGCAGCTCCGGCAGCGGGGTCAGCTCCGGTGGCGTCAGCTCGATCCTGGGGGCAGGACCGGTGCGGTAGTCCGACAGCAGCGGGCCGACCAGCGTCGGGAACGTCGGTTCCGGGGACTCGACCGGGCCGGTGAGGTAGCCGGAGGTCCAGTCGTCGGCGGCGGCGTCGGGCGACAGCCAGCGGGCGGTGCCGGTGTCGGCGTCGTAGGCGTACAGCAGGTGGGACGGGCGCGGGTGGTCGGCGTCGAGCGGGTCGGTGACCAGCCCGGTGGCGAACAGCACCGCGACCGCCGCCGCCCCGGCCGCGGCGACCACCCCGGCGCGGCGGCGCACCAGCAGGTCCAGCAGCGGCAGCGCGGGCACGGCCAGCAGCGCGATCAGGGCGGCCGGGGCGGCGCCCGCGGCCAGGCCCAGCGCCGGGTACAGCAGCCCGATCACCGGTGCCGCCACCAGCAGCGTCACCAGGGCACCGGCCTGCACCGCGATCGGCCACCACGGCACCAGCCCCGGCCGGGCCAGGGCGAGGCCGCCCGCGACGGCGCTGACCAGCACCGGCAGGCTGAACAGGTACGAGGCCCCCGGCGCGACCGGTGCCAGCGCCGCCCCGAGCACGCCGAGCCAGGTGAGGCCGCCGGTCAGCAGGGCCGCCGCGCCGAGCCGCCGCCGCATCAGCAGCCACCAGCCCGCTGCGGCGAGCAGCGCGACCGCGGTCAGCGCGGCGCGGTACCAGCCCGGTTCGTAGGGGTCGCCGAGGACGAACGCGGCGTACTCGGGGCGGATCGCGACGGCGAGCTGCCAGAGGGCCACCGCTGCGGCCACGGCGGCGACGACCGGGGCGAGGCCGGTGCCGACGGCGACGGCGTAGCGGCCGAGGGTGAGCTGCTCGGCGCGGCGGGCCAGCGCGACCAGGGCGGCCAGGGCCAGCAGCTCGGCGGCGGCCAGCGGCAGCACCAGGGTGTTCGGGTAGCGGACGAGGCCGAGCGGGGTCCAGAAGTAGGTGTCGGCCCCGTCGTCGAGGTGGGCCAGGTCGGCACCGCCGAGCGAGCGGGCCAGGCCCAGCACGAGCTCGCCCTCGTGCTGGAGGCTGGCGCCGCCGACGTGGTCGGCCGAGTCGCCCGGGGTGTGGTAGCGGGCGGAGCCGTCCAGGTAGGCGACGTTCAGCCCGGCGACGCCGGCCTCGCGCCACTCGGTGAAGTCGGTGTCGTTGGGCAGCCGCCGGTAGACCTCGGCCGACAGGGAGAACCCCAGCGGGGTGGGGGTGGCGGCGTAGTGGCCGATCAGCGTGCTGTTGGCGGGCGAGGTCTCGAACATGAGCGCGGGGCCGTGGTCGCCGCGGGCCTCCAGGTTGACCACGACGGCGGCGGCCGGGTCGGGGCGGCGGGTGTCGAGGAACAGGCGGGCGCCGAGCAGACCCGGCTCCTCGCTGTCGGTGAGCACGAGCACGGTGTCGTTGCGGGCGGCAGGACCCTCGGTGAGCGCACGCGCGGTCTCCAGCAGGGCGGCGACCCCGGCGGCGTCGTCGTTGGCGCCGGGCCCGGTGCGGACCGAGTCCAGGTGGGCGGTGAGGTAGACGGTGCCGGTGCTGGCGGTGCCGGGGCGGCGGGCGGTCAGGTTGGTGACCCGCCCGATCGGCACCGGGGCGCCCAGGCGGGGGTTCGCGACGGTGCCGGTGACGGGCTCGACGGTCCAGCCGAGGCTGCCGAGCTGCTGCGCCGCGTAGTCCAGGACGCGGGTGTGGGCGGCGGTGCCGACCGGGTGGGGCTGGCCGGCGACGGCCCGGACGTGGTCCATGGCCCGGGTGGCGGAGAACCGGCCGGTCGGGGCGTCCGCTGCCGCGGGGGCCGGCGGGCGCATCGCCAGCAGCACGACCGTGGCGGTGGCGAGCAGGACGAGCAGGGCCGCGGCGCCGGTGGCCACCGGGCGGCGGAGGAGGGGGGTCGGCTGCACCTGCGGAGTGTATGTGCTCATGGGAATCTGCGAATACCTCGGCGGTCCGCGCCGGGCCGGTGCCCGGCGCGGACCTCAGTTCGTCAGATGGGGTTCCAGCCGTCGGATCCGGCCAGGTACTTCTGCGGGGTGTAGTTGGCCGCCTGCGCGTCGCTGAGCTGCGGCCGGTTGCTGTTGACGCCTGCCCCGGCACCGGTGTTGCGGTATTCCAGGAACCGGGCGTTCTGCCAGGTGCTGGTGGACATGTCGGTCCACGGCTGGGCGGTCTTGATGGTGCCGGTCAGGGTGGACTCGCGGTAGAGCACCTGCGCGTCCTGCCGCCACGGCCGCCCGAGCTGGGTGGTGTTCGCGGTGGCGCCGGAGACGGTCGACTTGTAGATCAGGAAGCCGTACCTCCGGTCGGCGGGGGTGCTGGCGGCCGTGATCGGGCCGCCGGTGGTGCGCTTCTCGTAGATCTGGCAGGCGTTGAAGACGGCGATGCCGCCGCCGTAGATGAAGTCGACCGTGCCCTCGACGTACGAGTTGACGAAGTACACCCGGGCCGAGTTGTTCACCAGCAGGGTGTCCTGGTTGCTCAGCAACCGTACGTTGTCGAACCGGCCCCGGTCGACGTTGAGGTTGAGCGCCAGCGTCTGCACGCCGATGCCGTAGTCGTTGGACACGGTGAGGTTGGTCGCCGCGAAGTCGTGTCCGAACACGGCCACGGTGGCGCCGTTGTTGGCGCTGCCGTCGGCGGCGGTGTGGTTGTTGACGATCACCGTGGCACCGGCCGACGAGCCGAGGCCCTGGAGGGTGACGTACGGCTTGTCGGCCGGGACCACCACGGTCTCGCGGTAGGTGCCCGCCTTGATGGTGATGACCCGGCGGCTGCCGTTGCCGGAGGGCACCGCGTTGATCGCCGCCTGGACGCTGGTGTACTGCCCGGTGCCGTCGGCCGCGACCGTCGGGGTGCCGGGCGGCGTGCTGGGCGCGGTGCCGACCAGGTTGAACGCGATCTGCATGCGGGCGATGTCGGAGCAGGTCTCCTGCACGATCGGGTTGTTGCCCGCCGTGGAGCCGTCCTTGTCGCTGACGCACTGCGCGGTCGCGGCGCCGGTCACCAGGTACTTGCCGGACGCCGCCGACGAGGCGCTGAAGGTCCACAGCTGGTTGGCCTGCGCCGTGCCGCAGCCCCACTGCTGGAGCTGGGTGCCGGAGGTGGTGGAGGCGCCCGGCACGTCGGCGCACATGCCGCTGTTGACGTTGACGAGCTGGAACTTCCCTGAGCTCGCCACGACCCGCCACTGCTGGCGGGCGGCCCCGGCCGCGCAGGCGGCCTGGGTCAGCTTCGTGCCGGAGGCGGTGGAGTCGCCGGGCACCTCGACGCACTTGCCGCTGGCGCCGGGCACGAGGGTGTAGACGCCGCCCGCGACCGGGGCGACGGCCGCCTGCGAGGCGGCGGGCAGCAGCACGGCCGCGACGGGGACCGCCACGACCAGGGCCAGCGCGGCCAGCAGCGGCCTGATGACACGGGTACGGGTCATCTCAGGCTCCGATGTTCGACTGGGGACCGGCGTACGTGGTGACCAGCGACGGCACGTTGGCGGCCGGGTCGAGGGTGTAGGAGTAGAACGACGACGGGTCGAACGCCGACCCGTTGGTCTGTGCCTTGCCGGTGCAGTTGACGAGGATGCTGCCCCGCTGCACGAGCTGCGCGGCCGTGGTGTCCGGGTAGTACGGGTTGGCCACGTTCTGGAAGTAGCTGTTCTCCAGCACCATCTTCGTGGCGCCGCGCGACAGGTTGCCGTACGACGTGACGTTCTGCAGGTAGTTGTTGTACAGGTGCGCGTAGGCGACGTTGTCGGTGCTGGGGTTGCGCTGGTTGGTGTCGTGGATCCAGTTGTGGTGGATCGTCATCCGCGCGGTGACGTTGTCGGTCCAGCCGATGCCGAACGTCTTGTTGTGGTCGGACAGCACGTTCCACGACACGGTCAGGTACGTGGTGTCCTTGCGGCTGTCGATCAGGCCGTCGTTGGTGTGGGTGATCAGGTTGTGGTCGATCCAGATGTGGTCGGCGGTGTCCATCTGGATGCCGTCGTAGTCGAACTCCTTGTCGTCGGGGTCGTCGGAGGCGACCTCGGTCTCGCCGATGGTCAGGTTCCGGATGATCACGTTGTGCACCCCGGTGCCGAGGAAGATGCCGCCGTGCAGGATCTTTCCGTTGCGGCCGACCCCGATCAGGGTCTTGTTCGAGGTAACCGGGATCTCGTAGCCGAAGGTCGGCACGGTGATCGCCGCGTTGATCCGGATCGTGTACGCCGACGACGACGTCGCGTACTTCAGCAGGTCGGCGTAGGTGGTGACGGTGACGGTGGCACCGCCCGCACCGCCTGTCGTCCCGGCGGCGAACCCGTCGGCGGTGTTGGACCAGGTGCGGCCGGAGCCCGTCGGGCTGGGCGCGGCGCCGACGAGGTTGAACGACCACTGCATCCGGGCGATGTCGGCGCAGGTCTCCTGCACGATCGGGTTGCCGCCGGCGGTGGAGCCGTCCTTGTCGCTGACGCACAGGCCGCTGGAGACGCCGGTGATCCGGTACTTGCCGGAGGCGGCGGCCGACGCGGTGAAGGTCCACGACTGGTTGGCCTGCGCCGAACCGCAGCCCCACTGCTGGAGCTGGGTGCCGGACGCGGTGGAGGCGCCGGGGACGTCGGCGCACATGCCGCTGTTGACGTTGACGAGGTTGTACGCGCTGCCGGCGGCGGTGACCCGCCACTGCTGGTAGGTCGCGCCCGCCGAGCAGGCGGCCTGGGCGAGCTTGGTGGCGGAGGCGGTGGAGCCGCCGGGCACCTCCAGGCACTTGCCGCTGGCACCGGCGACGACGGTGTAGACGCCGCCGGGCAGCGGCGCGGTCGCGGCCTGCGAGGGCAGCATGGACACGCCGACGACCGCGGCGGGCACGGTGATCAGGACAGCGGCCGCGGTGATCAGCCGGGTCGCGGTCCGGGAACGGGGACGGGACGGTTCGAGCATCGGACGGCCTTCCTGCGCGCCCGGCGGGGCGCGCACGTGGTGGGACCGCCGCCTCTGTCCGTAGGGAGGGCAGGCGCGGGGTCCGGCGGGTCGCGGCAGTCCTGCCGGGCGACAGGCCTGCCGACGGTCGCCCCGGTCCGGCGGACCGGAGCGACCGTCGGCAGTAGACGGACCGCGTCACCCCCGGATAACGCATCCCGCACAAGATTTTTTCCTGGTATCGCGACGACCTGCGCCGCAAGGAGAATTCACGCAGTCTTTACAACAAACTCGACGCTGTGCCACGATGGCGCCCGCGCCCCGCACCGGACGTCCGACCCCCATCCCGGAAACGGCCCGCCGATGAATCCCGCCCCCGACACCGGACTGGTCCGAGCGGCGCAGGCCGGTGACCCCCGGGCGTGCCAGGACCTGTTCGCCGCGCACCTGTCGCTGGTGTACAACGTCGTCGGCCGCGCGCTGGACGGGCACCCGGACACCGACGACGTGGTGCAGGAGACCATGCTGCGCGCCGTGGCCGCCCTGCCGCGGCTGCGCGACCCGGACCGGTTCCGTTCCTGGCTGATCGCCATCGCGGTCCGGCAGACCCAGGAACGCGGACGGGCGCGCGGCACGTCCCAGGCCCGCCTGCGGCAGTGGGACGGCTGGACCGAGCTGCCCGATCCTGCGGCCGATCCGGAGGGCGAGACCCTGGCCAACGTCAGCCTGTCCGCGCAGCGGCGCGAGGTCGCGGCGGCCGCCCGCTGGCTCAGCCCGGCCGAGCAGAGCCTGCTCGCGCTGTGGTGGCAGGAGGTGGCGGGCGTGCTGAGCCGCACCGACCTGGCGGCCGCCCTGGGCATCACCGTCGCCCACTCGGCGGTACGCGTGCAGCGGATGAAGGCGCAGCTCGACCTGGCCCGGCAGGTGGTACAGGCGTGGCGGGCCGACCCGCGCTGCCCCGGCCTGGACACGGCTGCCCGCGCCCCCCGGCGCGATCGGGGTCCGCTGTCGCTGCGCCGGGCCGGGCAGCACGTCCAGGACTGCGCAGCGTGCGCCGGACGCCTGGCGCCGCTGGTGCCCGCCGAGCGCCTGCTGACCGGCGCCACGCTGCTGCCGGTGCCGGTCGCGCTGGCGGCGAAGGTCGCCGGACTGCTGAGCACGGGCACGCTCGCGGCCGGTGCCGGTTCGCTCGGCCTGGCCGTCGGCGGCTGGCTGCGCCGCGCCGCGGCCGGGCTGAGCACCAAGACGGCGGCCGTCGGCGGATCGTCGCTGGCCGCGGTGACCGCCGCGGCGGTGCTCGCGGTCCACTACCTGCCTGCTTCGACGCCACCAGCTCAGGCGGACCCGGCACGGCCCACGCCGTCGGCGGCGGCGAGTGCCGCGCCGAGCGCAAGCCCGGCCGCGAGCCCATCCCGGCGGCCGCCGACGGCGGCACCGCCGCTGACCGGGGTGGCCACTGCCGACCTGTATGTGGCACCCGACGGCAGCGACGGGAACCCGGGCACGCTCGCCGCCCCGCTGGCCAGCCTGAACCGGGCGGTCGAGCTGGTCCGGGCCGGTCAGACCATCGCGCTGCGCGGCGGGACCTACCGGGCGGCCGCCCCGGTCACCATCACGACCAGCGGCACCGGGTCGCAGCGGATCACCCTGAGCAACTACCGCGGCGAGCAGCCGGTCCTCGACGCGACCGCGATCCGCGGCAACCAGTGGTACGTGACCCAGCGCGCGTCGTACTGGACCGTGCAGGGGCTGGCCGTACAGCATGCCAAGACGTTCCCGTATGTCTGCGTGAGCTGCCGCGGCTCGGTCTTCCAGCGGCTGGCGATGCACGACAACGGTGCCACCGGGCTGGTGCTGCGCGGACCCGGCACGGTCGGCAACCAGGTGCTCGACAGCGACTTCCACGACAACCACGACGACGCCGCGCACGGCGCCAACGCTGACGGGGTCGCGTTCAAGGACGGCGACGGAGCGGGCAACATCATCCGGGGCTGCCGCGCGTTCCGCAACGCCGACGACGGCATCGACCTCAGCGGGTTCGCCGACCCGGTGACGGTGGAGCACAACTGGGCGTACGGCAACGGCGTCAACCGGTGGGCCCTGGCCGACTTCGCCGGGGCGGGCACCGGGTTCAAACTGGGCGGCGGCGACCCGATCCCGGCCGCCACGCACGTCGTACGGGACAACGCCGCCTGGGACAACGCCAGCTACGGCTTCACCGAGCAGGGCAACCCCGGCGCGATCAGGGTCACCGGGAACACGGCGTTCCGCAACGGCGGCGACGGGTTCGCGTTCTGGTTCTCCCCCTCCTTGCTGGAGGCCAACCTGGCGCTGGGCAACGGGCGCGACGACAACCGGGGCGACACCGCCCGCGAGAGCGGCAACTCGTGGAACCAAAGCGGCTGGAGCACGGCCCTGCTGCGCAGCGCCGATCCGGCCGCCGCCGAGGGACCGCGGCGCGCGGACGGCACCCTGCCGGGCACCGCGTTCCTGACCACGACCCGCCCCGGCGTCGGGGCGCGGATGGCACCCTAGCCGGTATGGCAGGCCACGACCGGCCGCAGCCGCGTTCAGTAGAGGACGGCGTAGAGGGCCCACTCGCCGTGGCCCCACATCCACGAGCAGGCGGCGCGCTCAGCGATGTGCTCCTGAAGGAGCCACTGCACGTCGTTGAGGCAGTCCTGCTGTTCGGGATAGAAATCGTAGATCTCCCCGGGCGGCGCGGCGGCGGCGGAGGTGGCGATGACGCCGAGCCCGGACAGGGTGAGCCCTGCGGCCAGCGCGCTGGCGACGGCGATCTTCCTGAGGTTCATCGGATATCTCCCTGAGGCCGGCAGCCATGCCGTTCCGTATCGGCTTAGCCGCACTGAGTAGTGTCATTGCCGCGCAGAACTTATGTGATACATGGGTCTCTGTCAATATATTGGCGGCCCGCCCAGGATGAAGGCGCTGCCAGGCGCCGACCCGACGGTGCGGCGCCGGGCGCGGGGGGCACACTTCCAGGGTGAGCGACGATCTCGACGCGGTGGCCGCGCTGAACGACCCGGTCCGCCGGGCGCTGTACGACTACGTCGCGGCACAGGGCAGGCCGGTCGGCCGCGACGAGGCGGGGCAGGCGGCGGGGGTCTCCCGTACGCTGGCCGCCTTCCACCTGGACAAGCTGGCCGAGGCCGGGCTGCTGGAGATCGACTTCAGGCGGCTGACCGACGCCCGGCCCGGACCCGGCGGCGGCCGCCCGGCGAAGGTCTACCGCCGTGCCCGCACCGCCCGCAAGGTCACCCTGCCCGAGCGCGACTACGAGCAGCTGGCGGGCCTGCTGGCCGAGGTGGTGCACGACCTGGACGCCGACGGCCGCGCCACGACCGCGGCGGCTGCGGCCGGACGGCGTCTGCACCGGCCGGGCGCCTGGCTCGACACGCTGCGCGAACGCGGCTACGAGCCGTACGACGACGGCGACCGGATCCGGCTGCGCAACTGCCCCTTCGACCGGGTGGCCCGGGAGCAGCCGCTGCTGGTGTGCGCGATGAACCTGGCGCTGTGCCAGGGCGTGGCGGGCGAGGACGCCGCGGCCGCATTGGACCCCCGCCCCGACGAGTGCTGCGTCTCCTTCTCTAAAAACAAAAATCGTTGACATAGAATGGCGGCGGGTGGTCTGCTGTGGCCATGCATCTCGCGCAGCTGAACATCGGGCACCTCGTCGCGCCCGTCGACGGTCCGGAACTCGCCGAGTTCGTCGCCCTGCTCGAACCGATCAACACCCTGGCCGACGAGGCACCCGGATTCGTGTGGCGGCTCAGGGAGTCCGAGACCGACCCGACGGCGACCTTCCAGCACCGGTTCGGCGACGACCTGCTGCTCAACATGTCGGTCTGGCGCACCCGCGACGACCTGTGGAACTACGTCTACCGCACCCGGCACCTGGCGGTGCTCCAGCGGCGCCGCGAGTGGTTTCACCGGTCGCTGGAGGTCAGCAGCGTGATGTGGTGGATCCCCGAGGACCACCTGCCGGAGGCGGCCGAGGGCATGGCCCGGCTCGCCCGGCTGCGCGAGCAGGGCCCGGGGCCGGAGGCGTTCACCTTCAAGGACTTCCACGAACCGGCGGCCGCGCAGGCCTGACCGGCGCGAAGACGCCGCCCCGCCCGGACGGCGGGCGGGACGGCGGTGGCGCTCAGCGGACCAGTGCTCAGAAGACCGGCACGCCCGCGCGGACCAGACGCCAGTTCGGCTGGAAGAAGTCGGCCGGGTCGATGACGCCCCTGGCCTGCGCCCAGTCGATCAGCAGCTGGCGGATCTCCTGCTGGGCGTTGTACACCTGGGGCTTGACGATGCCGGGGAAGCCGCCGCCGCCGCTGCGGCGGTAGTTGTTCACCGCGATCACGAACTGGTCGGCGTCGGCCACCGGCGTGGTCGTGCCGCCGTGGTACAGCGCGGTGATCCGCTGCCCCACCGGCCTGCTGACGTCGATGTCGTAGTCGACGCCGGACAGGGTGTCGTAGTTGTAGTCCGGCACCGCCGGGTCGCTGATCACGGCCGGGTCGACCGCGTCACCGACCGCGAAGGTCTTGAAGTACTTCGCCGAGTACTCCAGGTAGGCGCGCACCTCGGCGCCGGACAGCACGACGGCTTCGAGGGTGTTGTCGTAGATGTACAGGCCCGCGACGTCCTTGATCTTCACGTCCCCGGCCGGGAACAGCGCGGTGCGGCTGAACGGCGCCGCGATCGACAGCACCGGCAGGGCCGCGTACTGGGTCGAGGCGAGCGCGGCGGCGACCGTGTCGGTCTGCACCTTGTTGATGAAGTCCAGGATCGGGGTGTCGCGGTAGCGGGACTCCGCCGCCGACAGCTCGACGGCCGACGTGGCGACCACCTGGTTGATGTAGGTCACCGTCTTGTCGTGCTGGGCGCGCACCGCCGCCACGACGGCCGGGTCCTCGACCACGGTGTTCGTGTTGAGCATGGTCGCGTGCTTGCTCACGACCTGCCAGCGGCCGCGCTCGCGGGTCAGGGTGAAGTCCATCCGGGTCACCCGCTGGCCCCACTTGGACGGCTCCGAGGTCAGCACCTGTACGCCGGTCTGCTCGTTGACCACGAACTTCTCGACGATCTCGCTGTGCGCGTGGCCGAACAGGATCGCGTCGATGCCCGGCACCTGCTGGGCGATCAGCGCGGTCGGGTTCTCGTTCGGCAGCTCGGTGCCGTAGCTGGACACGCCGCTGTCGCCGCCGTGCGCCGAGATCAGCACGATGTCGGCGCCGCGCTCCCGCATGATCGGGACGTACTTCGCCGCAGTGGCGATCATGTCCTCGAACCGCAGCACGCCCTCGACGTTGGCCCGGTCCCAGATCGCCACGCCCGGGTTGGTCAGGCCGAGGATGCCCACGCGCAGCGACGGCGCGCCGTGGCCCAGCGACACCTTCTTGATGACGTACGGCGTGAACGCGGGCTTGCCGTTGCGGGCCTTGACCGCGTTGGCGGCCAGCGCCGGGAAGCCCAGCTGCCTGATCCACAGGTCCAGCAGCGGCAGGCCGTAGTTGAACTCGTGGTTGCCCAGCGTGACGGCGTCGTAGTCGATGACGTTCATCGCCCGCGCCATCGGGTGCCGCTCGCCGGTGGACGTGATCGGCTCCTGCTTGGCGTAGAACGTCGCCAGCGGGGTGCCCTGGATGGTGTCGCCCGCGTCCAGGACCAGGGTGGCCCTGCCCCGGCGCTCGGCGCGGATCTGGTTGACCAGGGTGGCGACCTTGGCCACGCCGACGTCGTTGTGCGCGCTGTCGTCGTACTCCTTGTCGCGGTAGTAGTCCCAGTTGAAGACGTTGCCGTGGGTGTCGGACGTGCCCAGGACGGTCAGGTCGTAGGTCTTGGGCTGCCCGCCTGCCTGCGCCGGGGCGGCGACGGCCAGCGGTCCCGCGACCGCGGCCGCGGCCGCGCCGGTGAGCAGCTGCCGCCGGGACGGCATACCGGAGGGTGGGGTCATCTCTCGTGCCTTTCCGAGGGGATCGCGCCCGGTGGGGCGCCACCCACGCACCCTAGTCAAACGGCTGACCGCGTCGCCATCCGATCGGCGCCGACGCATAGCCGCATGGACAACCGTCAGCGGGACAGATGCGGGGCGACCTGCTCGGCGATCAGCTCGAACGAGCGGATGCGGGCGTCGACGTCGTACACGAGGGTGGTGAGCATCAGCTCGTCGGCGCCGGTCCGGGCCAGCAGCCCCGACAGCTGCGCGGTCACCGTCTGCGGCGAGCCGAGCGCCTGCCCGGTGCGCCGGGAGAGCACGAACTCCCGCTCCATCGGGGTGTACGGGTACTCCGCCGCCTCCCGCGGGCTCGGCATCCGCCCCGGCCGCCCCTGCCGCAGCCGCAGGAACGACAGCCCGGCCGGACCGGCCAGCCACTCCGCCTCGGCGTCGGTCGGCGCGCACACGGCGCTGACCGCCACCATCGCGTACGGCTGCTCCAGCCAGCGCGACGGCTGGAACGCGTCGCGGTAGACCGACAGCGCAACGTCGGTGTTGGCGGCGCTGAAGTGGTGCGCGAACGAGAACGGCAGACCCAGCCGACCCGCCAGCCGGGCGCTGAAGTCGCTGGAGCCCAGCAGCCAGATCGCCGGGGCGTCGCCGCGGCCGGGCACGGCCGTGACCCGGGGCGTGCCCGTGCCGGTGCCGAAGTAGTCGATCAGCCGGCCCAGCTCCTGCGGGAAGTCGTCGGCCGACAGCGCCTCCATGCTGCGGCGCAGCGCCAGCGCGGTGACCTGGTCGGTGCCCGGGGCCCGGCCCAGGCCCAGGTCGATGCGGTCGGGGTGCAGCGCCACCAGGGTGCCGAACTGCTCGGCCACCACCAGCGGGGCGTGGTTGGGCAGCATCACCCCGCCGGAGCCCAGCCTGATCGTGCTGGTGTTCGCGGCCAGGTGGGCCAGCAGCACGGCCGGAGCGGAGCTGGCGATACCGGGCATGTTGTGGTGCTCGGCGACCCAGAACCGGTGGAAGCCCAGCTGCTCGGTGCGCTGGGCGAGCCGGGTGGTGTGCGACAGGGCCTCGGCGTGGGAGGCGCCGTCGGCGACGGGTGCGAGATCGAGCACGGACAGCGGTACAGAGGTCACGAAGCCCAGCAACCCCGGCCGGGCCGAAACCCTTCCCCGTCCGACGGAGATCACATCCGGCATGGCGGGGTAGAGCCGGTTCGGGCAGATCATGCGCGAGGATGGGGGCATGAGTGACGCGACGACGGTGCGGCTGGCACGCGGAGCGGTGATGCCCCGCCTCGGGCTGGGCACGTGGCCGATGGACGACGCCCAGGCCGCACGCAGTGTGGCGGCGGCGGTCGAGGCCGGGTACCGGCTGTTCGACACGGCCGAGAACTACGGCAACGAGCAGGGTGTGGGCCAGGGTGTCCGCGACGCGGGGGTGCCGCGGGAGGAGCTGTTCGTCACGACGAAGTTCAACGCGCAGTGGCACGGCCGCGACCTGGTCCGCCAGGCGTTCGACGCCTCGGCGCAGCGGCTGGGCCTCGACTACGTCGACCTGCTGCTGATCCACTGGCCCAACCCGGGGCAGGACCGCTTCGTCGACGCGTGGCGGGGCATGCTGGACCTGCTGGCCGAGGGCCGCCTGCGGGCGGTCGGGGTGTCCAACTTCAAGCCCGCGCACCTGCAGCGGCTGCTGGACGAGACCGGTGAGCTGCCGGACGTCAACCAGATCCAGCTCAGCCCGTACACCACGCGTACGGACGCGCGGGCGTTCCACACCGAGCACGCCATCGTCACGCAGACCTGGAGCCCGCTCGGGCGGGGCACGGAGCTGCTGGAGGAGCCGGTGATCGTCGACGCGGCGAAGGCGCACGGGCGCACCCCGGCCCAGGTGGTGCTGCGCTGGCACCTCCAGCTGGGGCTGAGCACGGTGCCGAAGTCGGCCCATCCGGAGCGGATGCGGGAGAACCTCGCCGTGTTCGACTTCGCGCTGACCGACGCCGAGATGGCGCACATCTCCGGGCTCGACCAGGGCGAGCAGGCGGCCGCCGACTCGGACGCGTTCGGGCACTGACCGGGCGCCGGCGTCGGCGGCTACATCGGACGGTTGACGGCGTACCGCGCCGGGTTGACCGGGACGGCCCGCTGCGGTTGCACGCGCCCGCGGCCCGGCCGCTGCCACGATGTGGCCGGGGAGGTGGTGCGGCGATGCGGTTCGTCTTTGCCCTGGCCGACACGGAACACGAGCTGGAGCTGCGGCTGGGCCGTCCGGACGCGACGGTCGGCGACCTGGCGGCGGCGCTGGACCTGGGCGGTGACCTGCTGGTGGACGGCCGGGTCAGCCGGGCCGAGACGGCGCTGGCCGAATCGGGGCTGGTCGCCGGGGCGCGGGTGAGCGTGGCCGGGGCGCCGCCGACGGTGGCGCCGCCGCCGCTGGCGGTGCTGCGGGTGGTGGGCGGTCTGGAGGCGGGCCGGTCGGTGCCGCTGGGCGCCGGGCGGACGATCCTGGGCCGCGCGCCGGAGGCCGGGGTACGGCTGTCGGCCCCGGACGTGTCGCGGGAGCACTGCGCCGTCGACGTGGCACCGGACGGGCGGGTCACGGTGACCGACCTGGGCTCGCTCAACGGCACCGACGTCGGCGGCGCCCGGATCACCGGCCCGGTGGCCGTGGGCGCCGACGACGTGGTCTGCCTGGCCGGACAGGTGCTGGTACGGGTGCTGCCCCCGGCCCGGCTGGACCGGACCCAGCACGTCAACCCGGTCCGCGAGGCCCGGCCGGGCGGCACGATGCCGTTCAACCGGCCGCCCCGCCCCGCCGGGGCCGCCACCCCGGACCCGGTGCGGGTGCCCGCGACGCCGTCGGCGCCGTACCGTACGCCGTTCAACCTGGCGCTGTTCTTCGGGCCGCTGCTGATGGCGGCGATCATGGTGGGAGTGGTCGGCGACTGGCGGTATGCCCTGTTCGCGCTGCTGAGCCCGATGATGTTCATCGGCGAGTTCATCGAGCAGCGCACCCGGGGCCGGATCAGCCTGCGCCGGGGGCGCCGCGACCAGGCCCGCGCGATCGAGCAGGCCCGCGACAGCCTGGCGGCCATGCGGGCGGCCGACATCCGCGCCCGGCACGCGGCCGGGCCCGACCCGGCGCGGCTGCTGGCCCTGGCGCAGGGGCCGGGGGTGCGGCTCTGGGAGCGCCGCCCCGACTCCCCCGACTTCCTGCGCCTGAGTGTCGGGGTCGCCGACCAGCCGTGGCGGCCGCCGCTGATGGCCGACAGCGGCCAGGAGCCCGCGCCGGGCGCGGTGCGGGAACTCGACGTCCCGCAGACCCTGCCGCAGGTGCCGGTGCTGGTGTCGGCAGCCGCCGGGGCGGTGGTCGGATTGCAGGGCGACCGGGCGGCGGCGCTGGCGGTGGCCCGGTCGCTGCTGTGCCAGGCGGTGGTGACCAGCGGGCCCGCCGACGTCACGGTGGCGGTCTTCACCGACACCGGCCGCGCCGCCGACTGGGACTGGACGAAGTGGATCCCGCACGGCACCGCGCCCCGCACGGGCACCGCCCGGCTGGTCGCGGTCGGGGACGAGCAGTCCTCGGCGCTGGCCCGCGCGCTGCTCGCGGCCGGGGCGCCGGACGAGCGGCAGCGCCGGCAGGTGCTGCTGGTCGTCGTCGACGGGGCGGCGCTGCTGGAGGGGCGGCCGTGCCCGCTGCGGGAGCTGCTGGCCTCGGGCGCGGTGCCGTGCGGGGCGATCGTGGTCACCGACCGGCTGCCCGCGCTGTGCACGTCGGTGCTGACCGTCGGCGCGGACCGCACCGGCCGCCTGGCGGACGTCGCCACCGGTACGGAGCTGACCGGCATCCTGCTGCAGGGCATGCCGGAGCGGTACGCCCGCCGCACCGCCCGCGCCCTGGCCCGGTTCGACGACCCGGAGCTGCCGGTCGACGGCGCGGGCCTGCCGGACCAGGTCAACCTGCTGCCGCTGCTGGGCCTGCCCGAGGTCACCGGCAGCGCGCTGGCGGCGCGCTGGCGGGCCGGCGCCGACGCGCTGCGGGTGCGCGCGGTGCTCGGGGTCAGCGAGCGGGAGCTGTTCCAGATCGACCTGGACGACGACGGTCCGCACGGCCTGATCGCCGGCACGACCGGTTCGGGCAAGAGCGAGCTGCTGCGCACGATGATCGCGGCGATGGCGGTGGAGACCGACCCGCAGCATCTGACGTTCGTGCTGGTGGACTACAAGGGCGGCGGGGCGCTGGACGAGTGCGCGCGGCTGCCGCACGTGGTGGGGCTGGTGACCGACCTGGACGAGCAGCTGGGCGAGCGGGCGCTGCGCTGCATGGAGGCGGAGCTGAGGCACCGCGAGCACGCGCTGCGCGACGCGGGGGTCAGCCACGTGCGCGACTACCAGCGGCTGCGGCGTACGTCGCGGCCGGAGCTGGAGCCGATGCCGCGGCTGGTGGTGGTGATCGACGAGTTCGCGACGCTGGTCAAGTCGCTGCCGGACTTCGTGGACTCGCTGGTAAGCATCGCGCAGCGGGGCCGCAGCCTCGGCATGCACCTGATCATGGCGACGCAGCGTCCGGCGGGTTCGGTCAGCGACGCGATCAAGAACAACGTGAAGCTGCGGATCGCGCTGCGGCTGGAGAGCACCGGCGACTCGCTGGACGTGATCGACAGCCCCGTCGCGGCGGGCATCGGCAGCCGCCAGTGGGGCCGGGCCTACTACCGGCTCAGCGCCCGGGAGATGCTGCCGGTGCAGACGGCGCTGTCGACCGGTGTGACGCCCGCCGACTCGGCCGCGGCGGCGGTCACGGTGGCGCCGTTCGCGCTGGTGGCGGCGGTGCGGACCGAGGCCGGGGACGAGGGCGGCGAGCACGATCTGCTGCGGATCGTGGGGGCGGCGCGGACCGCGTGCCAGACCGCGGCGATCACCGCGCCGCGCCGGCCGTGGCCGGACCCGCTGCCGCCGCTGATCGGGCTGGGCGGGCTGGGCCCGGTGCACCGCGGCCTGCTGTCGGAGCTGGCCGGGCGGCCGGCGATCGCGCTGGCCGACGACCCGGACCGGCAGGCGCAGTACCCGGTCGGCTGGGACCCCGACGCCGGGAACCTGTTGGTGTACGGCGCGGTCGGCGCGGGCACCACGACGGCGCTGGCGACCCTGGCCCTGGCCGCCGCGGGCGCCGCGCCCCCGGATCGCCAGCACCTGTACGTGGTGGACCTGGGTGCCGGGGACCTGGCGCCGCTGGCCGCGCTGCCGCACACCGGCGCCTACATCGGGGCCGCCGAACGGGAGCGGCAGTCCCGGCTGATCCGGCTGCTGCGCCGGGAGCTGGACGCCCGCAAGGCGGGGGCGCCGCAGACGCCCTGGCTGGTGCTGATCGACAACGTCGGCGCGCTGCTGGCCGACTACCAGCGCGACGTGGCCGGGATGGCGCTGGCCGACGAGCTGTCGCGGGTGTACGCCGACGGCCCGGCGGTCGGCGTGCACGTCGCGGCGACCGCCGACCGGTCCGGGTCGGTGCCGAACGCGTGGGGCGCGGCCACGCAGCAGAAACTGCTGCTGCGCCTGGCCGACCCGGGCGAGTACGGCGCCTTCGACGTGCCCCGCGTCGCCGTCCCGGCGTTCACCCCGGGCCGGGCGGTGGTCGCCGCGACCCGGCAGGTGATCCAGCTCGCCCATCCGGGCCCCGACCTGGCCGCCGCGGTCGCGGACACGGCCGCGGCGTATCCGGGGGCGGCGCGGACGGCGCCCGTGGTCGGGGCGCTGCCCCCGCGGCTGCTGCTGGCCGACCTGGACGGCAGACCCGAGCTGGGCGCCGAGCCCTGGTGGCTGCCGATCGGGCTGGGCGCCCAGTCCCTGACCCCGACCGGCCTCACCCTGTACGAGCAGGAGCACGCCGTGATCGCCGGCCCGTCCCGGTCGGGGCGCAGCACCGCGCTGTGCGCCGTCGCGGTCGCGGCGCTGGGCGCGGACCCGGCCCCGGCTGTGGTCGCCTACACCCCGCGCCGCTCGCCGTTGCGGGAGCTGGACCCCCGGGTGCGCGCGTGCGGCGACTACGAGTCGCTGCGCGCGGTGCTGGCCGACACGGACCGGCCGACGCTGCTGCTGGTCGACGACGCCGAGGCCGTGTCCGACCAGGTGGGGGACGTGCTGGACAAGTGGCTGGCCAGCGGCGGCCCAGGGCGGCACCTGGTGGCGGCGGGCCGGGCCGACGGCATGCGCCGGGCGTACGGCGGCTGGATCCAGCGGGTGCGCGACTGCCGGACCGGCGTGCTGCTGGTGCCCGACCACGATCTCGACGGCGACCTGCTGGGGGCGGCGCTGCCGCGCCACGACCGGATGGCGCCGGTGCCCGGTCGCGGCTACCTGGTCGCCGACGGCACCGTCGACGGCATCCAGCTCGCCCTGCCGGGGGTGTAGTACCGGCAGGTCACGGTAGGCAGGTCAGGGTAGGCAGCGCAGGGCCGCGTCGATGCTGGCCGGGGCGGCGGGCAGCAGCGGCAGCCGTACCGCCGCGGTGGGGATGCGGCCCTGCGCGTGCAGCACTCCCTTGATCACGGCGGGGTTGGGCTCGGCGAACAGCGCGGCCGACAGGCGGGCCAGGCGGTGCCCGAGCGGTCTGGTCCGCTCGGACCGCCCGGCGCGCCAGTCGTCGGCCAGCGTGACGAACTGGGCCGTGGCGATGTGCGCCGAGGCCAGGATGGCGCCCGGGGCGCCCAGGGCCAGCATCGGCGACAGCAGCGTGTCGGTGGCGGCCAGCACCGCGAACCCCGGTGGCGGGTCGGCGAGCAGGTCGACCGCGTCGGCGTCGACGGCGACGGGGGCGTACTTGACCCCGGCGACCCCGGCGAGCGCGGCCACGCGGCGCAGCGCCCCGGCCGACAGGTCCTGCCCGGTGCGGTGCGGCACGTGGTAGACGACCAGCGGCACCGGGCTGGCGGCGGCGAGCGCGGCGAAGTGCGCGACCACGCCGTCCTCGCCGGGGCGCACGAACGGCGGCACCAGGCACAGCGCCCCGGTGACGGCGGGATGTCCGGCCAGCGCCCGCAGCTCGGCGGCGGTGTTGGCGCCGACCAGCAGCGGCACGCCCCGGCGGTGGCACACCGCGGTCAGGGTGTCGAGGACCCCGGCCCGCTCGGCGTCGTCCAGCGCCGCGGGCTCGGCGGTGGTGCCCAGCGCGACCAGGCCGGACGCCCCGGCCGCCAGCATGTCGTGGGCGAGGTCGCGCAGGACGCCGTACGCCACGGCGCCGGTGGAGTCGAAGGGGGTGATCAGGGGGACGTGCACGCCGGACAGGGTCATGCAGCCACCCTCGCCCGCCCCATCCGAAAGGTCCAGTTCCGATAACTGCGGTGATTCGTAAGCTGAACTTATGCTCGACGTACGGCGGCTGCGGCTGCTCAGCGACCTGGACCGGCTCGGCACGATCGCGGCGGTGGCCGCGCTGCGCGCGTACACCCCGTCGGCGGTGTCGCAGCAGCTCGCCGCCCTGGAACGCGAGGCCGGGACGGCGCTGCTGCGGCGCAGCGGCCGCCGGGTGGAGTTCACCGCCGCCGGGCGGGTGCTGGTCGGCCACGCCGCGACCGTGCTGGCCGCGCTGGAGCAGACCACCGCCGCGCTGGCCGCCGTCCGGTCCGGGCCAGCGGGCCTGGTCCGCATCGGCGCCCAGCCCAGCGCCGTACGCAGCGTGCTGCCCGCGGCCATGGTCGCGCTGGGCCGCGACCACCCGGCCCTGGACCTGTCGGTCAGCGAGCTGGACCCGGTCGCGGTGCCGGGCGCGCTGCGCGACAGCCGCCTGGACGTGGGCCTGCTGCACGACTACGACGTGGTCCCCGCCCCGGCCGATCCGGCGCTGGAGTCGGTGCCGCTGCTGGACGAGACGGTGTACCTGGCGGTCGCGGCCGGCGCACCGGTCACCGCGCTGGCCGACACCGGCGGCACCGACTGGATCCTGGCCAGCCCCGGGACGCTGTGCCACGAGGTCGCGCTGCGGGTCTGCCGGGGCGCCGGGTTCACCCCGCGCGCCCGGCACCACATCGACGACTTCGCCGCCGTGCTCGCCCTGGTCGCGGGCGGGCAGGGGGTCGCGCTGGTGCCCGAACTCGCGGTGGCCGCACCCGAGCCGGGGGTACGGCTCATCGCCGCGCCGACCCGGCGCCGCACCCGGATCGGCTACCGCCGAGGTGCCGCCGCCCATCCGGCCGTGGCGGCCGTCGTCGCCGCGCTGCGGGAGGCGGCCCGCGCGTTCCCGCGCCGCACCCCGGCATCCGATTCCGTCGCGCACACGGGTGCGGAGCAAGGGCCGGTGAGCGGAGCAGAGTCGGCGGACCGACTACCGCCGCAGTTGTAGGCGGTCTACCACCCTCGGCGGAGGCGCAATTCCACCTGGCGCCGGTCGACCTGGACCGCGACCGGCTGCGAGTCTCGGCATCGGACAGTCGAGGCGCCTGGGGAGGAACGCGATGGCCGAGCCGTACGAGCGCGTGAACTACGACTTCGGCGCCGCCGACCGGCTCGCCTCGGCCCTGACCGCCGCCGCCGACCGGACCCACTCGGTGATCGCCCAGCGGCAGGCCGAGCGCAGCCGCCAGCTCGGCGAGGCTCCCGGCCTGAGCTGGAACGGCCGCCACCGCCGCGACTTCGAGCGCGACTTCACCCGCCAGCAGAAGGCGCTGATGGCGCTGGAGCAGGACCTGCGCGACGTGCTGCGGGTGCTCAACCGCACCACCGAGCAGGCTCACGACGCCAGCCTGCGCCACCACTGAGGCGCGGCGATGGGAACCGACTCCGCGATCACCGAGCACCTCACCGCGTACGCCGACCGGTGCACGCCCGCCGATGAGGGCCTGCGCGACCTGGTCACCGGTCAGCTGCGCCCGGCGATCCTCAACTTCTTCAGCCAGAACACCCCGAAGGACGACGGGCAGAACGTCGACCTGTCGGCGCTGAAGGCCCGCCTGGGCGGCGTCTGCACCGTCGTGTCGGTCGACGCGCGGCTGCTCGCGCAGGCGAACGACGCGGCGCGGCTGGATGCCTGGGTCAAGCAGATCGGGCGGGCGTTCGAGATCGCGGGCAGCCAGGGCCCGGTATCGGGCCCGGTCGCGCCGGGGCAGACCCGGCCGGTGGTCCGCACCGCCGACCCCGACGTGCTCGCCGACCTGGCCGCCCACCTGCCGTCCATGGACGCCGGCAAGGAGCTGGCGGCCAAGGCCAAGGAGGGCGCCAACGATCCGAAGACGATCAAATGGGTGTCGGAGCAGCTCGGGCTGCACGGCGGCGACCCGTACTACCTCGCCGCGGTGTTCAACAACCTCGACCCCAACGATCTGGCGCGGCTGCTGCGCGACCCGGCCAACGGCAGCCTGCTGGCGTACGCGTTCGCCAAGAACCTGATCACGCCCGAGGCCGCCAAGAAGATCATCGAGGCGATCAGCCACGTCTCCGGCGGCTACGAGATCAGCCCGGAGTACCAGTACCTCCCCGCCGACGCCCGCAACGCGCTGCTGCAGTACCTCGCCGCCGACCCGGCCGCCGCCAGGAACTTCCTGGCCGCCATCGGCCCCGACGGCTGGAAGAAGCTGTTCAACCTGTACGCCGGACAGCCCGTGCCCGGCTCGCACGACTACCCGCTGCGGGTCTTCAAGGTCGTCCTGGACGACACCTCCGACCCGAAGGAGGTGGCGCGGCTGCTGGACCAGCTCGCCGACAGCCTGCCCGGCAACGTCGACGAGGCCGAGTTCAAGCAGTTCGAGCCGCTGCTCAAGCAGCTGCTGACCACCAACATCCCGAAGCTGCTGGGCCCGGTGCCGCCGTTCGGCGAGCACTCGACCCGCGACATGCAGGACTGGATCAACCGGTTCGCGATCGAACTGGACCGGGTGAAGAAGTTCAGCGACTGGGCCGAGCAGCACTACAAGGATGCCGGAGACCGCAAGAAGCTGGTCCCCGACCTGATCTTCGGCATCCTGCTGGAACTCGGGGGCGGCAAGATCACCGAGACGCTCACCGAGAAGCTCGGCGGCACCAAGGCCGCCGAGATGCTCGCCGATGAGCTCACCGGCCTGATCCCGACCGACAAGCTCCAGGAGTGGCTGGACAAGAACTTCGAGCCCAAGCCCGGCGACGACTACGACCCGCACAAGTACAGCCGGATCGCGGCCCTGACCACGATCGTCTACTCGCTGGTGGCGCAGAAGCGGATCAAGCTCGGCGGCAAGCCTGTCACCTGGGAGCAGCTCCAGAACGACGAGGACTTCAAGAAGATGATCGAGGCCTTCGCCGACAACCGTCCCCCGGAGGACAAGGACAAGGTCGACGAGGCGTTCAAGAAGCGGCGCGGCCTGCTCCAGTGGGCCCAGAAGTACGACCTCGACACCGGGACGCTCTACACCGCGGTCATCACCCTCGATGAGAACCTGCTGCCCTAGCCGACCGGCCGGGGCACCGAATTAAGGAGGACAGCACATGCCGACCGTGAAGGTGACCGAGCAGGCGCATACGGACGCGCGCAGCATGCTCACCATCATCAACAACCAGATGCCCGGACTGATCAACGATCTACAGCGCGTCGGCCGCGGCCTGAAGAACCCCGACAACTGGGAGGGCCCGCTGGCCCAGCAGTACCGGGGCGTGTGGGACAAGGCCGAGGGCGACCTGAACCGGTGGAAGGAAGCGCTGACCGAACTCCAGCAGTCCGTCCAGAAGATCCTGACCAACATCTCGCAGGCCGGCGGCGCGTGAGCCGACGGCCTCGGGCGGTGCCGCACCCCGGCACCGCCCGGCCGGTGCGGAAGAGACGGCGATGAACGACGGTCCCGAACTCATCGACGGCTACCGTGACCTGGTACGCATCGGGCACGGCGGCTTCAGCGTGGTCTACCGCGCCCGCCAGGACGCGTTCGACCGCGACGTGGCGGTGAAGGTGCTGATGGTCGGCTCCGACGAGGCGCTGCACCGCCGCTTCCTGCGCGAGGCCCGGCTGACCGCCCAGCTCAGCGGCCATCCCCACATCGTGACCATCCTGGACGCCGGGACCACCCGATCCGGGCGGCCGTATCTGGCGACCGAGCTGTACGAGCACGGCTCGCTGCACGACCGCGTGCGCGCCGACGGGCCGCTGCCTGCCGCCGAGGCCGCCCGGATCGGCGTGAAGATCGCCGGGGCACTGGCCGCCGCGCACGAGGCGGGAGTGGTGCACCGCGACGTCAAACCCGGCAACATCCTCGTCTCCCGGTACGGCGAGCCGGTGCTGGCCGACTTCGGGGTCGCCTGGCTGCGCGACGGCCACACCTCCGGCACCGTGCTGGACGCGTTCTCCCCGCACCACGTCGCCCCGGAGACCGTCGACGGCGGGCAGCTAGGTCCGGCCGCCGACGTGTACGCCCTCGGCTCGACGCTGTACCAGCTGGTGACGGGGCGGGCGCCGTACAGCGGCGACGGGGACGAGTCGGTGGCGGCGGTCCTGTGGCGCACCGTCCACGACCCGGTGCCCCGCGCCGACACGCCGCGGCTGCCCGGACTCGGCGACGCGCTGGCCACCGCGATGGCCAAGGACCCGGCCGCGCGGTATCCCGACGGCACCGCGTTCGCGGCCGCACTCGCGGCGCTGCTGGTGGCCGCACCGTCCGATCCGGCACCCGCACCGGCGGCGCCGTCGGCCGACGCGACGCGGTTCCGGCCCGACCGGGTGCTGGCCGACCCGGCGCCCGCGGCGGCCGCGGGACGGCGCGGAAAGCTGCTCGTCGGCGCGGTCGCCGGGGCTGCGGTGCTGCTGGCGGCCGCCGTCGCGGTGCGGCTGGGCACCGGGACCGGGCCCGACGAGCCCGCCCGCGCACCGCTGGCGGTGCTGCCCACCGACACGCCGCCGGAGCAGGCCCG
Source organism: Catellatospora sp. TT07R-123 (assembly GCF_018327705.1). NCBI lineage: Bacteria > Bacillati > Actinomycetota > Actinomycetes > Micromonosporales > Micromonosporaceae > Catellatospora > Catellatospora sp. TT07R-123. The sequence continues at coordinate 65,106 of NZ_BNEM01000001.1, forward strand.
CCCCGGCATGGTGACCGTGCAGGACGACCGGGGGTCGGTGCTGGTGCGGTGGAGCCCGCCACCGCTGCCCGGCGGTCCGCTGGTGGTGCAGGTCCTGCCCGCCGGGACCGGGATGCGCACCCGCACCGAGCCGGTGCCGGCCGGCACCACGCAACTGCTGGTCGGCGACCTGGACCCGAACACCGGCTACTGCCTGCGCGTCGGATCGGTCCTGGGTGACCGGGCCCCGGCGCCCGTGGTGTGGTCGCGCCCGGCGTGCGTACGCGATGCGGAGATGCGCGGCCCGTACGCCGAGGCCGCCCCGACCCCGGAGGTGCACTGATGGTCCGCCGTATCCCGACCGCAGCCGCCGTGACGGCGGCCGCGCTGCTGGCGGCCGCCGCGGTGACGGTGCTGGTCTGGCCGCGCCCGCAGTCCCCCGCCCCGGCCGCGGCCGCGCCGCCGGAGCCGGTCGCCTCGGTGAGGTTCCTGGTCGACGACGCCGGCATCGCCGCCGCCGACTGCCCGCGCGGCGTCGGCTGGGCCGACGACCCGGTGCACGGCGAGGTGATGGTGCTCGCCGGGCAGTTCTGCCAGACCACCGGCCCGATGATCCGGACCGCGGGCAGCTGGTCGGTCGCGGCGTGGGTGCGGCTGGCCGAGGCGCCCGACGGGCACGCGATGACGTTCGTGGCCCAGGACGGCGCCTACGCCAGCGGCTTCTACCTCCAGTACAGCTGGTTCCACCGCAGATGGGTGTGCAACTGGATGCAGGCCGACATGATGAACCCGGCCCGCAACGCGGCCTCGGTCTCCGACGAGCCGGTGACGACGCAGTGGACCCACCTGGTCGGCACCTACGACGCGGCCACCCGGCGCCTGCTGGTCTACGTCAACGGGGTGCCCGGCCACCCGGCCGTGATCGGCAGGCCGTGGGCGGCGGGCGGACCGCTGACGATCGGCCGGGGCCGCTGGAACGGCGGCCCCTCCGACGTCGCGCAGGGGCAGGTCACCGACGTACGCGTCTGGGGCCGGGCACTGCCGCCCGACGAGGTCCTGAAACTGCGCGACGCCGCCACCCGCGCCTCCTGACCCGCCGCACCGGCCCGCGCCGCCGCTGCGCGGCGCGGGCCGGGGTTCGTGCAGTTTCGGGGAAAGTGCAGGAATCCGGAGCGCCTTTCGTGCAGTTTCCCCGAAACTGCACGAACCCCCAGGGCGGACACTTCGGACAGTCCGGCAGGGATGGTCGGTGGTTGCGAAACGCCTCGACGATGTATCGATCTGGCGTCCCGACGGCTCGCTGTCGGTCAACGGGCGCTGCCTGGACGTGCCCGGCGCCGCCACCGGCAACGGCACCCCGCTCCAGATCTGGGACTGCAACGGCGCCCCCAACCAGCAGTGGTTGCGCCGCCCCGATGGCACCCTGGTCAACCCGCGTACGGGCCGCTGCCTGGACTCCCCCGGCGGCGCCACCGGCAACGGCACCCGACTCCAGATCTGGGACTGCAACGGGTCCGCCGCGCAGCGGGTCACCCCGACCGGCGCGGCACTGCCGTTCCGGGCCGGTGACCGCGTCTCCCTGCGCGTCGTCAGCACCGGCTACCCCCGACCGGCGCTGCGGCACCAGAACGGCGTCGCCGCGACCAGCCCGATCAGCACCGGCAGCCCGCAGCTGGACCGCAGCGACGCCACCTTCACCGTCCGCGCCGGGCTGGCCGACGCCTCCTGCTTCTCGTTCGAGGCGGTCGCGCCGACCGGCAACTACCTGCGACACGCGGACTACCGGCTGCGGCTGGCGGCCGACAACGGATCGGCGCTGCTGCGCGCCGACGCGACGTTCTGCGCCGCCACCGGCGAGCTGGGGCAGGTGACACTGCGGTCGTACAACTTCCCGGACCGCCTGGTGCGGCACTACGCGTCCCAGGTGTACATCGCGGTGTCGGGCGGGCCTCAGCCCTTCGACGCCGCCGCCGGGTTCGCCGCCGACACCACCTGGTCGGTCGAGCCCGCCCTCACCTGACCGCCGGAAGGAAGGGCACCTTCTTATCGCTTTCTGCAGAAGAAGGTGCCCTTCCCAACACGTCGTCGCGGCTCCGCATCGCACCGGCCGGTCCGGCCGCTCGCGGTGTCCTGGCCCGGTCTCCGGCGCGTGATCCATGATCTACGCTCGGCCTTCGTGGGCTACTACGGAACATGGGTGCTGGCGAGGAGTCCCGACCGCCTCCTCGTCGAGATACCAGAGGTCAAGGCAGCCTTCGGGTCGCTCTTCTGGAGACTGGAGGACCGCGGCGACGGCTGGCAGCTCGCACGCATCATCCCCAACAGCCATGAGTGGCCACGGGTCGGCGGCGGCCTGCACGACCTCGTGGCGGCGACCGACGCTCCCGTCCTCGCTGCGTGGGTGTCCGAGTCCTCCTGCGCACGCGTCGTCGCGGCGACGCCCGCGGGCCACAGCTGGTCACGGCATGTCAGCGCCTACCGGGGCCTGGCACAGGACCCTTGCGGTTTCGACCACCGGCGTTTCGCGACTCTACGTCTGGCTCCAGGCGAGCGCGTCGACGAACACGACACACCCACACCGGCAGCGGACATCCTCACCTGGGCCCGCGCGGCGGCGCTGCCTGCCGACCGAGCAGCGGTGACCGATGTTCTCGCGTCTGCTGGGCTCAACGGCCACGACCGCGTGCAGGCTCTCGTGGACGCGATCGGTGCGCGGCGGGTGTCGGAGATCCCCAGGTTGTTCGAACCTCAGGAAGGCGACTGGTGGGACGCCTGGTTCCAGGGCGACACGGCCGGCTTGCGGCTGTGCAGGCGCTGGACCGCCGACGGCGAGGAGCCGACAGACTGGAACCGCGAGCGCCCCTGGGATGACGACTACCTTGACTTCATCGATAAGGTATGCGCATCCGTCTACGGCACCGGCATGCCCCGACACGAGATCGTCGCCTTGGCGCGGGCCCTGGATGAGCGCTGGACCGCTGAGATGGCGCTGAACAGACAGACGCGAGTCGGGAGGCGGTGACGCGCCTCCCGACAGCGGCCGACAGGTGCCGCGCCATCCACCCGGGGCGGCGGCGCGGCACCTGTCACGAGGTCAGTTGTAGACCTCCAGCTCGTAGATGCGGGCGGCGGCGTTGCCACCCTGTTCGGCGGTGATGATGCTGAGCTTCACGTAGCGGCCCGTGGCGGCCACGGTGTGGGTGCTGCTGTCGGCGGTGTTGCCGCGCGCCTGCACCACGGTCGTCCAGGTGACCCCGTCGGCCGAGGTCTGGATGTCGAAGTCCTTGGTGTTCCAGGTCGCCGACTCCCCGCCCGCGCCCGCGTGCCGGACCGTGAACGACTTGATCGCGTACGACTGCCCGAGGTCCACCTGCAGGAACTTGGTGGTCGCGGTGGAGCAGAACTTGTCGGAGCCGCCGCCGCTGACCGAGCCGTTGACGGCCTTGGCCGGGCTCTCGTCGGTGTTGCACGCCGCCGACCCGGTCGCGGTCTTGTTCAGCGCGACGTTGGTCGAGCCCGACGAGCCGGGGGTGCCGTACGCCTCGAACTCGTAGAGGCGGGTCGGGGTCGCCGCCGACTGGGTGCCGGTGATGACGTTGATGCGGGCGTACCGGCCGGTGGCGGTGACGTTGTGCGTGGTGGTGGCGGCGGTGTTGCCGCGTGCCTGGACCACGGTGGTCCAGGTGGTGCCGTCGGGCGAGGTCTGGATGTCGAAGTCCTTGGTGTTCCAGCTCGCCGACTCGCCGCCGGCCGAGGCGTGGCGCACGGTGAACGACGTGATCGCGTACGACTGGCCGAGGTCCACCTGGAGGAACGCCGACGTCGCCGCCGAGCAGAACTTGTCGGAGGTGCCGCCGGTCCAGGAGCCGTTGACGGCCTTGGCCGCGCTCTCGTTGGTGTTGCACGCCGCCGAGCTGGTCACCGGCCGGTTGAGCGCGATGTTGGTCGGCCCGGTGCTCGTGGTGTCGAACGACGGCGGCGCGTCGGCCACCGCGCTGCCCCAGCCCGTGTTGGCGGTGGTGCCCAGCGTGAAGTCGAGCGTGCCGCCACCGGCCACGAACGATTCGGCCAGCCACGGCTTGGTCGAGGCGGTGCCGTTGACCGACAGCGACTGGACGTAGAACGTCGAGGCGGACGCGTTCGGGGCGTTGATCGTCAGGTTGACGCCGTTGCCGCGGTGGATGACGACCTGCGGGAACAGCGGGCTGGTCAGCAGCAGCTCGGCGCGGCCGGGCGCCAGCGGCTGCAGGCCCATCGCCGACCAGGCGTACCAGGCCGACATGGCGCCCAGGTCGTCCTGCCCGGGGATGCCGCCGGGGGTGTTGGACCACATCGTGTTGAGGATCTGCCGGAGCGTCTGCTGCGCCTTGTACGGCTGACCGGAGAAGTTGTACAGCCACGGGGCGCCGATGGACGGCTCGTTGTCCAGCTCGGACTTGAGCCCGCCCGCGCCCGACAGCGCCCAGCTGCCGTCGGAGTTGTGGAAGTACGAGTCCAGGCGGCTGTTGGCGGAGGCGTTGCCGCCCATCTTGTCGAACAGACCCTTCACGTTGTGCGGGACCATCCACGTGTACTGCGCGGCGCTGCCCTCGGCGAAGCCCGCCGAGTCGGCCGCGTTGAGCGCTGGCCAGGTGCCGTCCTCGCGCCGGTTCTGGATGTAGCCGGTCGCCGGGTTGTAGACGTTCTTCCAGTACTGGGCGCGGGCCAGGAACGTGCTCGCCGTGCCGGTCTGGCCGAGGCGGGCGGCCAGCTGCGAGATGCCGAAGTCGGCGGCGACGTCCTCCAGGGTCTCCCCGGCGCCGCCCCAGGCGTTGCTGCTCTCCGGGATGTAGTGGATGTTGAGCCACTTGTCCAGCGAGGGCCGCTCCCCCACCACCATGACGTTCCAGCCGTCGCTGCTCAGGTCGGCGGCGGTGACGTTGGTCGCGGCGTTGACCATGGAGGTCAGCGCGGCGGACGCGCCGAAGTTGGTGCCACCGAAGGCGTAGATGCTGGGCAGCGCGGCGTGGGCGGGGTCGCCCGTCATGACGTGGGTGCCGCCCTGGTTGTGGGTCCAGCGGTCCCAGACGCCGCCGTTCTGGTTGGCCTGGTTGAGCAGCGACTGGGCCATGTCGCCGCCGATGTCGGGCCGCAGCAGGGTGACCAGTTGCAGCTGGCCGCGGTAGACGTCCCAGCCGGAGAAGTTGGCGTACTGCGCGGACTGCCCGGCCGACAGCGAGTGCACCTGCTGGTCCATGCCGGTGTACTGGCCGTTGGCGTCGCTGAACACGTTGGGGTGCAGCAGCGCGTGGTAGAGCGCGGTGTAGAAGGTGGACTGCTGGGCGGTGGTGCCGCCGGTGATCTCGGCGCGGCCGAGCTCGGTGTTCCAGGCGGCGGTGGCACCGGTGCGCACGCTGTCGAAGGTGGTCCCGGCCGGGTTCTCGGCGTTGAGGTTGGCCGAGGCGTTGGCGGCGCTGACGTACGAGATGCCCACGCGCACCCCGACGGTGCGGCCGGAGGACAGATCGAAGCTGACGTACCCGCCGGAGCCGCGCCCGGCCACCGGCCAGCCGTCGGTGCCGTACGTGGTGCCGCCGCTGGCGGTGGTGGTCCCGGCCCGCAGCGTGCCGTCCTGCCAGGTGCCGGTGGTGGCGAACGGCTTGTCGAACACGGCGGTGAAGTACAGCGTGTAGTAGCTGCGCCGCCCGATCGCGTTGATGTAGCCGCAGAAGTTGCCGCTGGTCACCGAGCCGCTGATGGTGCGGTTGGCGGAGTCGATGCTGACCGTGGCCGCGCTGGAGCCGACCTCGGAGCTGGAGGTCCGCACGAGCATGCTCGCGGTGCCCGCCGGGTAGGTGAACTTCCCGGAGCCGGTGCGGGTGGTCGCGGTCAGCTCGGTGTCCACCCCGGAGCCGAGCAGCACCCGGTAGTAGCCCGCGGTCGCGGTCTCGTTGCTGTGCGAGAAGTTGCTGGCGTAGGTGGCGTCGGTGCTGTCGGCGCTGGGTGAGGAGCCGACGGTGCCGACGTACGGCATGAACGGGATGTCGCCGGAGGCGCCCGCGCAGCCGGTGCCGGACAGGTGGGTGAGGCTGAACCCGCGGGTGCGGGTCACGTTGTACGAGTAGCCGCCGGGTTCGACCGTGCGGGTCTGGTTGCCGCCGGTGTTCTCGGGGCTCCACTGGACCATGCCGAACGGGGTGGTGGCGCCGGGCAGGGTCTCGCCGCTGTTGCTGGTGCCGACGAGGGTGTTGACCAGACCGGCGGGGTTGGTGACGGCCGCGGCGGCGGGGGTCGGCGCGGCGGTCAGCACTGCCAGGCCGAGCAGCAGTGCCAGTGGCGCGGGTAGCGCTCTGCGCAGGTGCATCGTTTCCTCCAGGTAAAGACAACGTTGTCAATCGCGGCCGCACAAAGGCATCCGTCATCGATGCGTGAATGTGCGGAAACCGCCGATCGATCGAAGGTTATCGGTCAGGGCGCGCGACGGGAAGACTCTGGGCGCCGCGATCGTCCCCGCGGTCCGCCCGGCGCAGCTCAGCGCCTCAGGCGCGCGCGAGCAGCCCGTCGGTCGGCAGCGGCCGGGCGACCCGCGGCGGTGTGAAGGTCCGCAGCTGCTCGTACAGCTCGGCGGTGGCGTCGTCGCAGGGCGTGTAGACGGTCAGGCGCACCCCGCGCCGGTCGGCCAGCCAGGTGTGCACCACCTCGGCGCGGATCGTGCCCACCTCGTGGTGCATCGTCTTGACCATGCTCTCCATCGGGGCGACCTCCTGCCGCTCCCAGATCTGCGCGAACTCCGGCGAGTGCCGCTCCAGCATGGACAGCAGCTGCCGCCAGGCGGGTGCGGCCACGTCGGCCGCCATGGCGGCGCGCATGCGCGCCACCAGGCTCGCGGCGTTGTCGAGCCAGCCGCCCATCACCCGGCGCCACCGGGCGTCGGTGAAGTACAGCAGCATCGAGTTGTGGTGTTCCGGCGGCAGCTCGGTGTAGTCGCCGATGAGCGCCAGGTAGGCGCGGTTGGCCGCCAGCATCTCCCAGTGCGGGCCGATGACCACGGCCGGATACGGCTCCATCCGGTCGAGCATCAGCCGCACGGCCCGGCTGACCGTCGAGGCGGGCGGCGACGGATGCTGCTCGGCCAGTTCGGCCAGGGCGAACAGGTGCGCCCGCTCGGCGTCGTCCAGCCGCAGCACCCGGGCGACCGCGCCGAGGACCTGGGCCGACACGTTGATGGACCGGCCCTGCTCCAACCACGTGTACCAGGTGACGCCGATGCCCGACAGCATCGCGATCTCCTCCCGGCGCAGGCCGGGGGTGCGGCGGCGCAGGCTGGGCGGCATGCCGACCATCTCGGGGGTGGTGCGCTCGCGTCGCGACCGGATGAACTCGCCGAGCGCCCGGCGCCGCTGCTCGTCGGCAGACTGGTTCACCTGATAACAGTATCAGCGGGCTCTAGGTACCGGGTCCGCGGCGACGCGAGGCTGGACGCATGACAACCGCGACACTGCCCGCGACCGGTCCGGCCGCACCGCCGGCGGCGCCCTGGCGGGCGATGCCGATCCTCCTCATCGGAGCGTTCCTGCCCATCCTGGACGCGTTCATCGTGAACATCGCCCTGGCCACCATCGCCCGCGACCTGCACGCCTCCCCCGCCGCCCTGGAACTGACCATCTCCGGGTACGGCGTCGTCTACGCCTGCGCCCTGGTCGTCGGCGGCCGCCTCGGCGACCGGTACGGCCGCCGCCGCATGCTGGTCATCGGCATGTCGGCGTTCACGGTCGCGTCGGCGGCGTGCGGGCTCGCCCCGACCGTGGCGCTGCTGATCGTGTTCCGGCTGCTCCAGGGCGGTGCCGCGGCGCTGCTGTTCCCGCAGGTCCTCGCCTCGATCCAGGCCGGTTTCGCGGGCGTCGACCGGCAGCGGGCGCTCGGGGCGTTCGGGGCCGTCGCCGGTGGCGCCGCCGCCGTCGGCCAACTGCTGGGCGGGGTGCTGCTGGCCGCCGACGTGGCCGGGCTCAGCTGGCGGCCGCTGTTCCTGATCAACGTGCCGGTGGGCCTGGCCGCGGTGCTGCTGGCGCCCCGGCTGGTGCACGAGTCGCGCTCGCCGGTGCCCGCCCGCCTCGACGTACGCGGCGCGTTCGGGCTGGCCGCGACGATCGCGCTGCTGCTGCTCCCGCTGACGATCGGGCGGTCGCAGGGCTGGCCGCTGTGGTCGTGGCTGTGCCTGGCGGCCGTGGTGCCCGCCGGTGCCCTGTTCACCGCGGCGCAGGCCAGGCAGGAGCGGCAGGGCGGCAGCCCGCTGGTGCCGCCGAGCCTGCTGGCGCTGCCCCGGGCCCGGCGCGCGCTGGTGAACATGCTGGCGTTCGCCACGCTGGTGGGCGGATTCAACTTCACGCTGGCGATCACGTTGCAGGTCGCGCACGGGTTCGGGCCGCTGCGGGCCGGGCTGGTCATGGTGCCGTGCGCGCTGGTGTTCCTGGCCGTGTCGCTGCGGGTCAACCGGTGGGTGGCCGTGCACGGGGCACGGATCCTGGTGGCCGGGGCACTGCTGTTCGCCGCCGGCCTGGCCGTGTTCGGGGCCGTGGTGACCGGCACCGACAGCGCGCTGCTGATGTCGCTGCCGCTGATCGTGGTCGGGATCGGCTGGTCGATGGTGCTGACCCCCGCGGTCGGGTTCAGCCTGGCCGGACTGCCGACCGACCGGGCGGGTTTAGCAGGTGGCGTGCTGACCACCGCGTTGCAGGTCGGGCTGGCGGTCGGGGCGTCACTGGTCGGCTCGCTGCTGTTCGGCGTCGCCGGGCCGGAGCCGACAGCGGCGTCCTGGCGGGCGGGCGTGCTCGGGGCGGTCGGGTTCGGCGTGGTGCTGGCGCTGATGACGGCGCTGGCCAGCAGCCGTCTGAGCAGGCGGTGACGCCCCGGACGCCCGTGCGGAGCACCGGCGCGGGTGGGGATGGGCAGGTGCTCACCGCTTGACATGCGCTCCGGTCCGCAGGCATCCTCATTCCACTAGTATCCTAGTGGAACGGGATTACGGGTGATCGACTTCCACCTCGACGTGCGCACGGGGGTCGCCCCGTACCTGCAGATCGTCCGGCAGGTACGGCAAGCGCTGCTGTTGGGACTGCTCACCGAGGGCGACAAGCTGCCCACCGTCAAGGAGGTGGTCGCCAAGCTGGCGATCAACCCGAACACCGTGAGCAAGGCGTACCGCGAACTCGAACACCTCGGCCTGGCCGCCGCGAAGCCCGGGGTGGGGACCTTCATCACCCGGTCGCTCGGCCACGCATCGCTCACCGAGCACGGGCCGCTACAGCAGGAGCTGCGCGCCTGGATGGACAAGGCCCGCGCCGCGGGCCTGACCGGGCCGGGCATCGAGGCGATGTTCCAGAACACCCTGCGCGAGAGCGACGAAGAGGAGAAATGACAGCGATCCTGCAAGCCCACGCGCTGGGCAAGAGCTACGGCCAGCGCCAGGCTCTGGCCGACTGCACCTTGGAGCTCCCGCCGGGACACGTCGTGGGCCTGGTGGGGCCCAACGGCGCGGGCAAGACCACCCTGCTGAAGATCGCCTGCGGCATGCTCGCGCCGACCACGGGACGGATCGAGGTCCTGGGCGAACGGCCCGACGGCGGATCCGCGCAACTGGCGCGGGTCGGGTACGTCGCCCAGGACACACCCACCTACGCGGGCCTGTCTGTCGCCGACCATCTGAAATTCGGCGCCAGCATGAACCCGGCCTGGGACGCGAAGCTCGCACAGGCCCGCATCGAGCAGCTCGGCCTCGACCCGAAACAGAAGGCGGGCAGGCTCTCCGGAGGACAGCGCGCCCAGCTCGCGCTGACCCTCGCGGTGGCCAAGCGACCCGAACTGCTCGTCCTCGACGAACCGGTCGCCAGCCTCGACCCGCTGGCACGCCGCGACTTCCTGCGGCACCTGATGGAGTCGGTCGCCGAGCACGGCACCAGCGTCATCCTCTCCTCCCACCTGGTCTCCGACCTCGAACGCGTCTGCGACTACCTGGTCGTGCTGGTCTCCTCCCGCGTGCAGCTCAACGGCGAAGTCGATGACCTGCTCGCGCAGCACCACCGGATCGTGTGCACGCGGCGCCAGGAATCCGACCTGCCCGCAGGGCTGACGGTCATCTCGGCGGAGCACACCGACCGGCAGTCCACGTTCGTCGTGCGAAGCGCGGGCGAACTGCCCGCCGGGGACTGGTCCACCGAACATCTCGGGCTGGAGGACCTCGTCCTGACCTACCTGGAGTCAGGCGTCGGCCGCGACGCCGCTGCCGCGATGCGATCGACGGGAGAAGCGCGATGATCTGGGTGGCATGGCGGCAGTTCCGCCCTCAGGCCGTCACCGGCCTGGCTCTGCTCGCCGCCGCGGCGATCCTGTTCCTGGTCACCGGGTCGCGGATGCACCACAGCTACACCACGGCACTGGCCGGGTGCGCCCCGCTGGGCGCCTGCGACGGCGCGACCGCCGCGGCGCGGACATTGGGCGCCCAGCTCAGCCTGTTGCAGCGAAGCTATGAGCCCATGTTCATGCTCCTGCAACTCCTGGTGCTCGCCGCACCGGCGGTGATCGGCATCTTCTGGGGCGCGCCGCTGATCAGCCGTGAGCTCGAAAGCGGCACCCACCAACTCGCCTGGAACCAGACCGTGACACGCACCCGGTGGCTGGCGGTCAAACTCGGCGTCGTCGGCGTGGCCTCGATCGCCGTCGCCGCGCTCCTCAGCTGGCTGCTGACCTGGTGGGCTGGGCCGCTGGACGAGCTCAACGGTGACCGGTGGGCGGCGATGACCTTCGCCTCACGCGATGTCGTCCCGCTCGGCTACGCCGCCTTCGCCTTCGCCCTGGGTGCCACGGTGGGGCTGCTGGTACGCCGCACCCTGCCGGCCATGGCCATCACCCTGGCGGTGTTCATCGCCATGCAGCTTCTCGTGCCCGCCTTCGTCCGGCCCCACCTGCTGCCGCCGACCACGACCACCTTCCCGATCAACCAGGCCAGCGCGAGCCAGTTCCGCGACTTCTGGGGCACGCAGACGGACTTCCACTTCGACCTGCCCACACCGCGGGACGCGTGGCTGACATCCCAGCCGCCCGTGACGGACCCGTCCGGCCAGGTGGTCCGCATCGCGGACTACTCCGGCTGCTTCCCCGACGGCGGCGACGCCCCAGACCTGCGTCAGCTCGGCGCCTGCCTGGCCAAGAACGACCTCCATCAGACGGTCGTCTACCACCCCGCGAACCATTACTGGCCGCTGCAGTGGATGGAAACCGGGCTCTTCCTCGTGTTCTGCGGGGCACTGGTCGGTTCCTGCTTCTGGTGGATCCGGCGCAGACAGAACTGAACGAGGACGGTCGCGTACAGCGCGGATCCCCACCCGGGGCGGCCCCGCATCCGGTGCGGTGCTACCAGCACACGTACAGGTCGGCGCTGCCCCGGGCGGCGCAGCCGTGGTAGTACCTGATCTCGGGCCCGAACTGCTCGACGATCCGGCCGGCGAGTCGGGGGTGAGCCGCGAGGACGCGTTCGATCCTGGCCCAGACGGCGGCCAGGTCCTCCGATCTGCGGTAGGAGGGGATGCCGTAGCAGGGGGTGTCGGTGCTGAACCCGTACTCGCTGTCCCCGTCCTGGTGGGCGGAGTGGTGCGGGCCGAGGTCCGCTTCCTCGGTGGCCGTGCGCCAGGCGGCGGCCTGCTCGGCCGGGTCGGGGCTGAGCAGGCCGGTCAGGTCGATCCCGGCGGGGTCCTCGGCTGCGGCGAGGAAGCAGGCGAACCAGTCGGGGTCCGGGTACTTGCCGAGGTCGAGGCCGCCGAGGAGATGCCGCTGGTCGGCGGAGACCGCCAGGCCGGGCCAGGTGAAGCGGGCGTCGAGTTGCTCGTCGGTCAGGGTCGTCCGGCTCGCCGCCGCGCTCCAGCCCGATGCCGCGCCGGGTGCGAACAGCAGGCCGTCGACCCGTCTCGCGTCGTCCGGCCGTTCGAGCAGCTGCGCGAGCAAGGTCGCAGGTATCTCTTTGTACATGAGATCGATTCCCACCGCGCCATGGTAGCCGCGCGGTCTCAGGACGTTCAGGACAGTCGCAGCACGGTGGGGGCCGCTGGCAGCGGGTCGGGCAGGCGCAGCGGGCCGCGGCCGGGCACGATCGCGCCGAGGACGCGCCCGGCGGCCGCCCCGGTCGCCGACGGCACCGTGCCGGGCAGCCCGTGCATCGTGTACCAGCCGAGCAGCGCGAACGCGATCGCCTCCTTCGCACCGCTCGGGGCGCCGTACGCGTCGCTGGAGGTGATCCGCACTCCCGGCAGCCGGTCGGCGAGCATCGCCGTCAGCGTCGGGTTGGCGCAGCCGCCACCGGACGCGACGAGGGTGTCGACCCCGTGGCCGCGCACCTGGTCGGCGACGGTGACGGCGGTGAGCGCGGTGACCGTGGCCATCACGTCGGCGTCGGCGACCCCCGGGCACGCCGCGAGCACCCGTTCGAGGTAGGCGGCGTGGAACAGCTCCTTGCCGGTGGTCTTGGGCGCGGGCAGGGCGTAGTAGGGCTCGGCGCACAGCAGGTCGAGCAGTCCGGGGTGGACGGTGCCCGCCGCGGCGAGCAGCCCGTCGGCGTCGTACGCCAGGCGGCCGCCGGTGACGCGGAGCGCGGCGGCGTCGATGAGGGCGTTGGCGGGGCCGGTGTCGAAGGCGAGCGGGCCGGTGCCGCCGGGCGGGCGCAGCACGGTCAGGTTGGCGATGCCGCCGAGGTTGAGCGCGGCGGGGCGGCCCGGCAGGTCCGCCAGCAGCAGCGTGTCCATGAGCGACACCAGCGGTGCGCCCTGGCCGCCTGCGGTGACGTCGCGGATGCGCAGGTCGGCCACGACGGGGGTGCCGAGCCGTTCGGCGATCCAGGCGGGCTGGCCGAGTTGCAGCGTGCCGAGCACCCGGCCGCCGTCGACCCAGTGGTAGACGGTCTGCCCGTGCGAGCACACCAGGTCGACCTGCCCGGCCCGGGCGACCGCGCTCGCGGCGGCGTCGGCGAACGCCTGGCCGATGCCGGTGTCGAGGGCGCACATCTCGGCGAAGGGCAGCTCGGCCGGCGGCAGCGCCGCGGCGAGCCGTTCGCGCAGCTCCTGCGGATACGGCGTGCAGTCGGTGTGGACGAGGCGGCCGTGCAGCCGATCCCCGTGCGGCGTGAAGTCGACCACGGCGACGTCGATGCCGTCGTGGGAGGTGCCCGACATCATGCCCATGACCTTCATGCGACGCCTCCCCGGCCGTGGACGGAGCCGCATCGATCTCCTCGGACACGGACGAACCTAGTACCCGGGCGCGGGTGGCGCGGGGCGCCGGTCGGCGTCGCGGGGGCGGCCGGGGGTGCCGGTAAGGTCGACGCGCAGTGATCTCAGCAAAGGGGAAGTCCATGGTGAACACGACGGAGCTTCGCGGTTTCCGTGTCCACACCGCCAACGTCGGCCTCAAGGAAGATGCCGACGACTTCACGGTGATCGCGTCGGAGGTGCCCGCGGTGTGTGCGGGCGTCTTCACGCAGTCGAGGTTCGCCGGGCCGAGCGTGGTGCTCAGCCGGGAGAGCGTGGCCGACGGCGGGGCGCGGGCGATCGTGGTGCTGTCGCGCAACGCGAACGTGGCCACCGGCAAGCAGGGCATGGACAACGCCCGCGAGGTGCGCGGCGCGGTCGCGGGCCTGCTCGGGGTGCCGGACACCGACGTGGTGATCGCCTCGACGGGCGTCATCGGGCGGCAGTACCCGATGCCGGAGGTCCGGTCCGGGATGGCCGCGCTGACCTGGCCGTTCCCCGGCGGCGACTTCGCCCCGGCGGCGCGGGCGATCATGACCACCGACACCCACCCGAAGCTGCTGTCGGCGCGCTGCGGTGACGCGACCGTGGTCGGCATCGCCAAGGGCGTCGGCATGATCGAGCCGAACATGGCCACCCTGCTGACGTTCTTCTGCACCGACGCGCGGCTCGACCAGCCGGTGCTGGACCAGGTGTTCCGCCGGGTGATGGGACGCACGTTCAACGCGGTCAGCATCGACACCGACACCTCCACCAGCGACACGGCCGTGGTGCTGGCCAACGGGCTGGCCGGGCCGGTCGACGTGGACGCGTTCGAGCAGGCCCTGTCCGAGGTCGCGCTCGGGCTGGTGCGCCAGATCGTCAAGGACGGCGAGGGCGCCAGCAAGCTGATCGAGGTACGGGTCACCGGCGCCCGCGACGACGCCCAGGCCAAGCGGGTCGGCAAGTCGGTGGTGAACTCGCCGCTGGTGAAGACGGCCGTGCACGGCGCCGACCCGAACTGGGGCCGGGTCGCGATGGCGATCGGCAAGTGCGAGGACGAGCTGGACATCGTGCCGGACGACTGCGCCATCGGCTTCGGCGACCAGGAGCTGTACCCGGCCGAGGCCGGGGAGGAGGAGCTGGAGCGGCTGCGGGCGTACCTGCGCGGCGACGAGATCGTGATCACGGTCGACCTGGGCATCGGCACCGGCGCGTTCACCGTGTACGGCTGCGACCTGTCCGAGGGCTACATCCGGATCAACGCCGACTACACGACCTGAGCCGACACCGGCAGCGCGGCCGCCCAGGCGCGCAACATCGCGCCGCGTACGGCGCCGGTCTGCGCCTGGGCCAGGAAGAACGAGGCCGCTCGGGTCAGTCGGGCGGCCTCGTGCGTGTCCTGCGCCCCGGCGCTGCCCGCGGCGATGGCGGCCGCGCCCGCGGCGGTGTGCAGCAGCGCGGTGGCCTGCCCGCGCAGGGCCAGGCGCCGGGCCGGGTCGCCGCCCGCGTCGGCCAGGGCGTACGCCTCGCCGCGCAGTTCGTCGCGGCGCGCCCGCAGCCGGGCGGCGAGTTCGCCTGCGTCGTCGAGCCGGTCGGCGGCGGACTCCAGCAGCGTGAGCGCGGCGGTGGCGAGCCCGAACACGGCGGGCGGGGCGTCGATCACCCGCTGGCGGCTCCACTCGCGCCACTGCGCGAGGGTGAACACGGCCGCGACGTCCTGATCGGGCACGGTGAAGCCGTCGCAGGTGAGGCTGACGGTGCCGGTGCCGTCGAGTGCGGCCAGCCGGATCGGCGGGCCGGGCCGCAGGCCGGGCAGGGGCCGGGCGGGCAGGAGCGCGGCGACGACCCGCTCGTGGTCGTCGAGGGCCAGCAGCAGCGCGACGTCGGTGACGCCCCAGCCGGTGTACCAGGGGGCGGTGCCGTCGACGATCCAGCCCTTGCCGGTCGCGCGGGCCCGCAGCGGGTTGCCGGGCCGGGCCAGCTGCGCCGAGGCGATCCCGGCCAGGCGGGTGCGGGCCGCACCGCGCAGCCGCGCCGGGACCGGATCGTCGGGCGTGGACAGCAGGTCCAGCACCGTCTGGTGCTGGGCGTGCACGAACCAGGTGACGGGGCACGCCCCGGCCAGCGCCTCCTCGACGGCACGGACGGCGGCGGCGGGCGTGCCGGCGGTCAGATCGAGCAGCCCGGCCTCGGCCAGGGCATCCACGTGCGACGGCGGGATGCCGTGCCGGTCGGTCCGGGCGGCGGCCGGGTGGAGCACCCGCGCGGCCACCTCGAACGCCGCCAGTGCCAGCTGGCGGTGGGTGCTGTCCGACACGTCCGCGCCCTCACCTCTCCTGGCGCGCCGGATGACGGCGGCGCCTTGACGGCCCGATGTGCCGACATCCCGCGGAAGGTTAACCCATGGCGGAAACCGCCACATCGACCGCGGCGACGGTCGCGCAGGTACTCCCGGTCATATCGCGATGCCGGAAGGTGGCGCAGTGATGTAAGGAATTATTGACATGATGTCGAGAATTCCTTACCTTCGTGATGTCAGGAATCTTTGACATCACGAAGTGACCGGCGCCTGCGCGCGGCGTGCGGCCTCCCCTGCCTCCCTGCCGACCCAAGGACCGATCACCCATGACCCCTCCGCAACGGATCGCCCGGATCACCGGCCTGCTCTACCTCGGCGTCGCGATCTTCGGCGCCTTCGCCTTCCTGTACGTGAAAGACCTGGTCCGCGTGCCCGGCGACGCCGCCGCGACCGCCGCCAACCTCGTCGCGCACGCCGGCCTGGTCCGCATCGGCTTCGTGGCCGACCTCGTCCAGGCCACCCTGTTCCTGCTCGTCGTGCTCGGCTTCCACCGGCTGCTCGCGCCCGTGCACCAGCACGCCGCCCGTGCGATGGCCGCCTTCGTGGCGGTCGCGGTGGCGATCATGTGCCTCAACGCGGTGTTCCAGTACGGCGCGCTGCGGCTGGCCACCGCACCGGCCGACTACCCCGACCTGGGCACCGCCCACCGGTCACTGGCCCTGCTGCTGCTCGACCTGAACCTCGACGGGTTCCTCATCGCGCAGATCTTCTTCGGACTGTGGCTGGCACCGCTGGGCTACCTGGCGTACCGCTCCGGCATGTTCCCGCGCGCGCTCGGCGTCGTGCTCGTCGTGGGCTGCCTGGGCTACCTGGCCGACACCGCCGTCCACTTCCTCGCGCCCGGGGCGGGCGAGGCGGTCAGCACCGCGCTCACCGCCCCGGCAGGCATCGCCGAGTTCTGGATGGTCGGCTACCTGCTCTTGCGGGGCGTCCGCCGACCCGCTGCGGCCTGACGGACCGCAGGCGGCGGGGGTACGGCGAGCCGCACCCCCGCCGTCAGTCGGTGTAGCAGACCCGCCAGCCCGCCCGCTCGTCGGACAGGTAGAGCGCCTTCGGCGCGGTCCGCCCGTCGGCGTACCTGATCTCGGTGTCGACGTAGTAGAGGATCGGCCCGTCGGAGATGTCCTCGATCCGCGTGCCGGTGATCCGGTAGCCGGTGACGGCGGGATGGTCGTGGCGCGGCCGCCACCGGTCCAGGGAGTACTTCTTGCGCTCGCTGCCGCAGACCCACGCGTAGGCGGTGTCGTAGCGGCCGTCGCGCAGCGCGTCGAGGTAAGCCGTCGCCGCCGCCGTCATCTGCACCTTGTCCGCCCGGTCGGAGTAGTGCCGGTAGACGGCGTAGAGCGGCGCGCCCACGCACATGAGCAGCACCACCAGGAAGAGGAACCAGAGGAAGCCGCTGCCTCTGGAACGGAAGGATTCCGTCGTCATGTCCGCCTCACCGGGAGAGCCGAGCGTCGATGCGCACCCTATCGGGGCGGTGCCACGTCCGGCGGCGCGGTCCGGTCCGGACGGCGGTGGCAGAGGTCACCAAGTCGGGTCACGGTCAATCGCGTTCTCCCCGGTGAGCAACGGCTGGTCGCTGATCAGCCGAGGGGCGGTGCCGGCGCTGCCCGCCGACAAGATCCGCCAGATCGAGAAGAACGTCAACGGCAGCGACATCACGACCGGTGCCGTGGTCGCGGGCAAGCGCAACCGCTACCCGGAGTCGGCGACCGCGGGCCTCTACACCAACGTCATCGACCTGTGCCGCCTGATCCAGTGGATCAACCGGGCGTGGACGGCGCCGGGCAACATCACCGGTCCGCTCACCAAGACGTGGGTGACCACGATGCTGTCGCAGGGCGCCACGCCGGGCATGGGCCGCGGGTTCTTCACCGCCAACAGCGGCACCAGCAACTTCCTCTACAACCACAACGGCGACAACAAGGGGTTCAAGGCGAACTTCGTCGGCTACCCGAACCTGGGCACCGGGTTCGCGGTCATGGCCAACGGCGACAGCATGGGCCTGGTCACCGAGGTCAGCAACGCGGTCAAGGCCGCATACGGCTGGGCCTGACGCCTGCCGCGTGCGGGCCGGTCGCCGAACGCGACCGGCCCGCGCCGCGTCTCAGGTGCTCAGCAGCAGCCCGTCCAGGCGGCCCCGCCAGCCGTCGAGCACCGGGCCGGGGTCCGCGCCGAGCACGTCGGTGAGCACCGCGGCGTACACGTCGCGGAAGTCGGTGTGGAACTTCAGGTCGCCGTCGTCCAGGTCGGTCAGGCTGGGCTGGTCGCCGATCAGGCGGCCGCCGGCCACCGGCGCCCCGGCGATCAGCACATCGGACGCGGTGCCGTGGTCGGTGCCGTCGGAGGAGTTGGCGCGCACCCGCCGCCCGAACTCCGAGTAGACCACCACGACGACCTTGCGGCCCCGCTCCGTGCGGCCCATCCGGTCCAGGAACCCGCTGACCGCGGCGTCGACGGTCTTCAGCTGGATCTCCTGGCCGGTCTTCTCCCCCGCGTGGAAGTCGAACCCGCCCTGCGACACCGAGAACACCCGGGTCATCACGCCCGCCTCGACGCAGGCCGCGACGAGGTCGAACTGCGCCTTCAGCGTCGCCTGGGCGCCGCCGGTCCCGGTGGCCGGGTCGTCACCGTGGTCGGGGTCGTCGTCATCGTCGGCGTCCAGCGCCTCGGTGACCAGCTGGTCGACGCTGAGCAGGTCGGCGAAGCAGGCGGCCGCGCGGGCCTGCAACTCGGGCTCGCCGTCGGCGGCCGCGCCCAGCGCGCGCAGGTCGGCCGCGGTGACCGCCTTCGGCACGCTCACCCCGCCCAGCGGGACGGCCGCCCCGGCGCACGTCGCCCCGGCCAGCACCGGCGGCAGCACCGGTTCCAGCGAGATCGCCGAGCGCGGGTCGCGGCCGGCGTGGTCGAGCCAGCGGCCCAGCCAGCCGGTGCCGGCCGGCCGCACCGGGTTCGCGGTCTGCCAGATGTCCATCGAGCGGAAGTGGCTGCGGTCGGGCCTGGGGTAGCCGACGCCGCGCACGATCGCGAGCTGCTTGCGGTCGTACAGCGCCTTCAGGCCCTTCAGGCCGGGGTTGAGGCCGGTGCGGTCGTCGAGCCGGAGCACCTCGGCGGCGTCGTAGGCCAGGTCGGCGCGGGCGTCGTGGTAGGCGCGGTCGGCGTACGGGATGACCGTGGCCAGGCCGTCGTTGCCGCCGTACAGGGTGACCAAGACCAGGGTGCGGTCGCCGGGCCCGGCCGACGGGTGGTCGGCGGTGGCGAGGACGTCGTGCAGCGTGTACGCCCCGGCCCCGGCGACCAGGGCGGCTCCCCCGACGACGCCGGAGGCGATGAGGAACTTGCGGCGGGTGACGGTGTCCATGGTCTCCTCCTCAGTGCACCGCGTACTCGGGGCTGATCAGCGCCAGGGTGACCAGGCGCTGGGGCCGCGCGGCCGCGCCGGTGAGCGCGGCACGGGTGCGGCCGGTCCACGCGTCGACGGCCAGCAGCCGCCCGATCGCGTCGACCCTCGCGGCGGCGTCGCCTCGGGCGAGCAGGTCGGCCGTCGCGTCGGGCAGCGCGGCGCCCAGGGCGGCGGCCGCGCGCATACGCACCTGCAATGACGACGTGGTCAGCCAGGCGGTCCCGGCGGGCCAGCCGCCGACGCTGGGCGGCCGCAGCGGCACCTGGCCCATCCGGCGGATCGCGTTGAGCACGGTGGCCGCGACCTTACCGGTCGGAGCGACACCGAGCTGCCGCAGCGCGCCGACCGCCCACTCGACCGGCTGTTTGACCAGCTGTCCACCGCTTGCTTCGAACTGGTCGTCGGTGAGCAGCGTGCCCAGCATCGCGGACACGTCGCGGCCGCTGCCGTACGCGGCGACCATCCGGTCGCGGGTCGCGTCGGGCAGCGGCGCTCCCGAGCCGAACCGGAACCACAGCCGGGAGGCGAGGAACACCGGATGGGCGTGCTGGCGCAGCAGCAGGTCGGCCAGCGAGTCCGCGTCGCGGGCGGTGCCGTCCAGGACCGCGTGTTCGCCCGCGGCGTGCCGCTTCGGCTGGAACACGGCCGTGCCCTGGTCGCGGTCGAGGGTCCAGCCGGTCAGCGCCCGCGCGGCGGCTTTGACGTCCTTCTCGGTGTACGCCCCGACGCCGAGGGTGAACAGCTCCATCAGCTCGCGGGCCAGGTTCTCGTTCGGGCCCCTGGCCGTGTTGCGCTGACCGTCCAGCCAGAAGATCAGCGCCGGGTCGCGCAGCATCGCCTTGGCGAGCAGCGCGAAGTCACCCCGCCCGTGGGCGCGGAAGGTCGCCAGCTGCCCGGCCATCAGGGTCGCCGAGTTGACCTTCTGCGCGCTGGTGGCCCAGTGCCCGTGCCAGAAGAAGACCAGCTTCTCGGCGAGCTGGTGGTCGGCGCGCACCATCCGGGCCAGCCACCCCTCGGCCAGGTGCGTCAGCTGGTCCCGGGCCGCCCGCCGGGCCTGCGCCCGCTGCTCGCGGCTGAGCATCCCGGTGCGGCCGAAGTAGGGGTCGGCGGCGAAGACGGGCAGCGGCGCGACCGGGTCGGCGCCCTTCGGGAACACGAGGCCGGCCACCACGTCGCCGTGGTCGCGGGCGGCCGCCGCGTCGATCTCGGCCGCGGTCGGCCCGAAGGTCGCCCGGCGCAGCAGGTGCGCGGCCAGCTTCCGATCTGCCATGGCGCTCAAGGTACCCAGCCGCGCCGCCGCCCACCTCCGGGCAGTGTTCGGGAATCGTAAATTGCGCCGCCGCCCGGCGAGCGGCGATCGGATCCAGGCTCTAATTTGGGCGTATGGCGATCGTCGTCGTGTTCGAGACGCACTCGTGGAGCGAGGACAACGACCGGGGCGTGGCCA
Source organism: Catellatospora sp. TT07R-123 (assembly GCF_018327705.1). Taxonomy (NCBI): domain Bacteria; kingdom Bacillati; phylum Actinomycetota; class Actinomycetes; order Micromonosporales; family Micromonosporaceae; genus Catellatospora; species Catellatospora sp. TT07R-123. The sequence continues at coordinate 85,547 of NZ_BNEM01000001.1, forward strand.
CCGGCTGGTTACCGGGGTGGCTGTCGGAACGGGGCCGGGAGCTGGCGGCCGAGCTGGGCAGGCGACGGCGGGACGACGGCATCGCCGCGGTGTTCAGCTCCGATCTGCGCCGCGCGGCGCAGACCGCCGAGATCGCCTTCGACGGCAGCGGCGTGCCGGTGCTGTACGACTGGCGGCTGCGTGAGTGCGACTACGGCGACCGCAACGGGATGCCGTCGGCAGAGCTGCACCGGCACCGCGAGCGGCACCTGGACCAGCCCTACCCCGGCGGCGAGAGCTGGCGGCAGGCGGTCACCCGGGTCGGCGGATTCCTGCGCGACCTGCCGACCCGCTGGGACGGGCAGCGGGTCCTGCTGATCGGGCACGTCGCCACCCGGTGGGCCCTGGACCACCTGGTGCACGGCAACACGCTGGAGGACCTGGTCGGCGCGGACTTCGCCTGGCGGGAGGGCTGGGAGTACCGGCTCGGCGACCCGGGCGGCGAGCGGCCGGGTCAGGATCCGATCGGTTTGGACGCCAGGCAGTAGACGGTGCCGGTCGTGTCGTCGTCGGGCACCAGGAACGCCACCTCCATCCGGGGCACGTCCTTGCAGTAGTAGTCCTCGTAGGTGACCAGGTTGGACATGGCGCCCAGGCCCACTCCGGACACGGCCCGCGCGATCCGGTACGCCGCGCGCGGGGAGTCGCAGTCCACGACCTCCGGGATGTCGGCGTAGACGCCGTCGGTGCCACCGGTCTCGTTCTTCGGCCGGTCGACCAGGCAGACACCCTCGCGCAGGCTCGCATGCTGCTCCGCTTTGCGGTAGCCGTCCTGGAAGGCGTCGACGGCGCCGCTGCGCCACACCACGAAACCAGCCCCGGCGCAGCACAGCACCGCCAGGGACAGCACCCCGGCGACGATCAGCAGCGCGGTCCGGGTGCGCATCCGCTTGCGCGGCGGCGGGGCGGGTGCCGGCCAGACCGGGTAGGGCTGCTGCTGCTCGTACACGGAGATCTCCTGGGCTCGCGAAGCTTGCGCGAAGGTTAGCCGATGCCGCTGTCCGGCGCTGACCCGCCGGTTCGTGCGAGCATGTGCCGGTGCCCGGCGATCACCTGTTGGCGAAGGACCACGACACGGTCCCGCCCGCGCCGGATCGGCGGTCTCTCGCACGGTGGGTGGGCGTGACCGGCCGGGATCTGCGTGACGCCGCGTATCTGCTGCTCGGCCCGCTGCTCGGGGCGCTGTGGGTGGCGGTGGTCGGCGCGATCCAGGTGTCGGGCATCGCGTCCCGGTTCGCGCCGCTGGGCGTCGCGTTCTTCCTGCTCGCACACCTGCTGCTGCGGCCGATCGGCCGGTTCGAGCGCCTGCTGGCGCGCACATTGCTGGGCCATGACGTGCCCGCCCCCGCCCCGGTCGGCTTCCGGCGGTCCGAGCGGACCCGCTGGCGGTGGCCGGTCGACCGGTGGCGGTGGATCCTGGCGGTGGTCCGGGACGCCCACAGCTGGCGGGTGCTGGCCTGGATCCTGCTCCGGCTCGTCGCAGGACCGGTCGGCGCCACCGTCGCGCTGGCCTACACGATGTCGCCGCTGCTGCTCGCCGCACCGCTGCTGCCGCTGGCGGACTGGCTGAGCGGCGGCTTCGCGCTCAGCACCCCGTGGACCGGCTGGCTGCTGCTCGGCCCGGTCGCGTTCGTGCTGATCGCGCCGCTGCTGCGCGGCGCGGTGCGCGGCCTGGCCGGGTGGCACCGGCGGCTGGCCGGGTGGGCGCTCGGGCCGGGCCGCCGGGAGGTCGAGGCGGCGGTGCTGGCGCGTGCGGTACGGGCCGAGGAGCAGGTCCGCATCGACCAGGAGCTGCACGACAGCATCGGCCACCTGCTGTCGATGATCGTGGTGCAGGCCGGGGCGGGCGCGCACCTGTTCGACCGGGACCCGGACTTCGCCCGCCAGGCGCTGGACACGATCGGCGAGCGCGGCCGGGCCGCTCTCGGCGAGCTGGACCGGATCATCGCCGGGATCCGCGACGACGGCTCCGACCGGTTCCGGCCCCTGCCGGGCATCGGTGACCTGCCCACGCTGCTGGACGGGGCGGCCGGTGCCGGGATGCGGGTGCGCTCGCGGGTCCGGGTGCCGCCGGTGCCCCCGGCGGTCGGCCGGGGCGTGTACCGGGTGGTGCAGGAGTCGCTCACCAACGCGGCCAAGCACGCGCGCGGCTGCGACGTGGACGTCGAGGTCGCCGCCGACGAGCGGGTGGTGGCGCTGTCGGTGGTCAACCCGCTGCCGCGCCCTCGGCCCGGCGGCACGGTCGGCGGCGGGAGCGGGCTGGCGTCCATCCGCGACCGGGTGGCGCTGCTCGGCGGGCGGGCGAGCACGGGGCCGACCGGCGACGGCGGGTTCGCGGTGCGGGCGGTGGTGCCGCTGGGCGCGGCCCTGCCGGACGGGGTGTCGGCGGTGTGCCGCCTGGCCGAGGGGTGTGACTGCCTGGGGTGTGCGGTGCGCCGTACGGTACTGGGGTGAGGATCGCGATCGTCGACGACGACCCGCTGGTGCGGATCGGGCTGCGGGCCGTGCTCGCCGCCGAGCCGGGCTGGGAGGTGGTCGGCGAGGCCGGGGACGGTGCGGGCGCGGTGGCGCTGGCGACCGCCGAGCCGGCGCCGGACCTGGTGCTGATGGACGTGCGGATGCCGGGCATGGACGGGATCGAGGCGACCCGCCGGATCACGGCGGCGGGGTCGGCGGTGCGGGTGCTGGTGCTCACCACGTTCGAGGTCGACGAGTACGTGTACCAGGCGTTGCGGGCCGGGGCGGCGGGGTTCGTGCTGAAGCGGACACCGCCCGTGCAGCTGGTCGAGGCGGCGCGGGTGGTCGGGTCCGGGGAGTCGCTGCTGTTCCCGGCCTCGACCCGGGGCGTGATCGAGCGGTTCACCGCGCCGTCGGGAGCGCGGCTGCCCGCGCTGTCCGAACGCGAGCAGGACGTGCTGCGCCTGCTGGCGCGTGGGCTGTCCAACGCGGAGATCTCGGCGCGGCTGTTCCTGTCGGTCCAGACGGTGAAGTCGCACGTGGCGGCGCTGCTGGCCAAGCTGGGGGTGCGCGACCGGACGCAGGCGGTGATCGCCGCGTACGAGACGGGCTTCGTCGCGCCCGGGGCGGGCTGAGCGCGGATCACTCTCGCGGCGGGCGGCTTTCCCTCTCGGGAGGGTGGGGGGGCACCGCCGCGGCGCCTACCGTCGGTGACGCCCCGCGACCAGCGCGGCGGCATCGGAAAGGCGGAACATCACCGTGGCGCGAGTGCCGGTCGCCGACCAGGCGGCCAACCGTGGCAGAGCGGGCCTGCTCTCCACTTTGTGGATCTTCGCGGTCCTGAACTACCTGTACTGCGACGTGTTGGGGCACATGGATGGTGCCGTGCTGGCCGAGCTGCTGCGCGGCGAGGCGGGCGGGATGCGCATCACGCAGGGTTTCCTGCTCGGCGCGGGGGTCCTGATGGAGGTCCCGATCGCGATGGTGCTGCTGGCGCGGGTGCTGCCGCAGCGGGTGAACCGGTGGGCGAACATCGCGGCGGCGGCGGTGATGACGGCGGCGCAGGCCGGGTCGCTGCTGGTCGGCACGCCGACGGGCTACTACGTGCTCTACAGCGTCATCGAACTCGCCTGCACCGTGTTCATCATGGGGTACGCCTGGACCTGGCGCCCCGTCCGGTCGGCCGCGCCGGTGCCGGTGGGCGCCGCGCGGTGAGGGCGGTGCGGGGCGGCCGGTTCGCGGCCCGCCCCGCACCGTGTGCCGGTCACACCTGGGTGAGTCTGACCGCGTCGGCGATGACGTAGCCGGTGCCGCTGGTCCAGCGGCTGACCATGACCGCGTCGAAGTCCCCGGCGCTGAAGGTGAAGGTGCCGAGGTCCCGCCACGCTCCGCCGCCCGAGCGCTGGTCGACGTAGACGGTCTGGTTGCCGCCGCTGGTGGCCATGATGTACGGCGCCGCGCTGTTGTAGCCGGAGTTGGCCGGATACCACGTCTCGACCCGGTAGCTGCCCGCCGCCGGGATGGCGAACTTGTACTTGGCGGTGTCGCTGGCGCTGACCGGGTTGGCGTAGCGGTAGTCGGCGCCGTACCGCGCGGTGGAGTAGGTCGAGGTGGCCCAGTTCGCCGAGGCGGTGAACCGGCCCGCGGTGGCGTTGTCGACGATGGACGACCAGCCGGGGGTGGCGTTGAGCAGCGCCGCCACGTCGGCCCGCATGACGTCCAGGTCGATGAACGAGGGGTCGATCTTGCCGGTGGTGCTGGTCTCGCGGTGGCCCCGGGCGTAGCTGGCGTCCTTGCCCAGCTTGCGCAGCACGGCAGCGGTGGCCTTGAGCGAGTTGGTGTACTGGGCGGGCGTCATGGCCTGGTCGGTCGCCTGGTCGCCACCGTAGTCGATCTCCCAGCCGATCATCAGCGTGTTGCCGTCGCCGGCCGGGATCGGGCCGCTGCCCCGCGAGGCGCCGGCGTGGTTGCACCGGTTGGCCGAGACGATGTGGAACACCCCGTTGTAGTCGACCAGCGCCTGGGCCAGGGGGCCCGTCAGGTCCGTCCGGCCGTTGATGACGATGTTCAGCGCCGGGTGCGGGTTGCTCGCGCTGGAGAACGACGCCGTGTGGTGCCACAGCACGCCGATCGGGTCGAACGAGCCGGTGACCTTGCGGTTGAGCCAGTCGCCCTCCTCGACGACCGGCACACCCGCCGCCCGGAGGACGTCGGCGAGCCACGGGATGCCGGCCATCAGGACTCCGTCATCAGGTCGGCGGCGCACTCGATGACCCGCGGCTTGGCGGCGGCCGCGCTCGCGGCCGCGGCGGCCTGCGGGGCCATCGTCACGGCGGCGGCGGCGAGCACCGGCATGCCGAGGACTGCGCGGCGCGGCAGCCTCCGTGCTGGGCTGGGGTTCATGGCACTCCTTGGGCGGAAGCGGGTGGAACCGGTGCCAGCACGATACGGCGCGACTCCCGTCGATGTCGATAGTTGTCATCGGACTTTAATCGAGTGAAGCTTTCTTTCCCTCCGTCCTTTCCGGACAGCGGAAGGCGGGCACGCCGGACCGGCATGCCCGCCTTCCGGCGAGGTGGGCTCAGGCGCCGTAGCTGGCCTGGAGCACGTTGAAGACGTTGCGGTGGCCGACCGTCTCCTGCAACGACCACAGCAGGTCCGGATCGGTGTCGTCCTCCCAGTAGCTGAGGCTCTCGCCGCCGCCCACCCAGGCGTACGTGCGCGAGCCGTCGGCCGGCGTCCAGTAGTAGAGCTGCTTGGACCCCGAGGAGTTGAACCACCAGCGGTTGTTGTGCGACGCGACACCGTTCAGCTTGTACCAGGGCAGCTGCAGTGCCTGCGACGCCGTCGTGGTGGCCGCGAACGTCGTCGCGCCGGAGGCGAACGGGAACCGGATCGCGCGCGGCGCCCGGTTCGGGTAGTCGGCGCAGCCGGAGGAGCAGGTGTACTCGGTCATGACGATCGACTTGCTCGGTCGGTCCAGCGAGATCGACGACCAGGCCAGCGCGGTCACACCCGACGCGGTGCTCGCCGTGACGGTGCCGATCTGCGGCAGCGCGTAGGCGTAGTTGTGTGCGTAGTAGGTGGTGGCGTTCTGCCGCCCGATCTGGTCGGACGTGCCGCCGGTGTTCGTCTTGAGGATCTTGCGCATGTCGAACACGCGCATGCCGCGGCCGGTGTCGGCGACGTACAGGTAGTCGCCGTACCAGGAGACGCCGCCGGCGTGGATCGGGATGTCGCGGAAGCTCGGCGCCGCGGCGGTGCCGGTCGGCTCGACCAGCAGCACCTTGCGGTACTTGTTCGGGTACGTGGCGTCCCAGTCGACCATCGTGATCCGGCTGCGCTCCTGCGCCCCGCCGCAGCTGTCCTTGGTGTACCAGCTGACCACCACGAGCTGGTGGCCGTCGTAGTTGCCGCTGTTCGCGGTGCCGACCGCGTCGCGGCTGGTGGTGATGCCCTGCGGATAGTTGGCGCAGTCGCCGTTGTCGCCGGAGTCGAACAGGAACCCGCCGTTGTATCCGGCGATGCCCAGCGAGTCGGTGATGCCGGTGCGGTCGTGGTTGGCGTTCTCCATGACCGTGTGCACGGCCGCGGTGCCGAGGATGCCCACGAGCGCGGTGTTGAGCGCGTCGTACTGGTGGTAGTTGGCGGTGAGGGTGAACTGGCTGTTGGGCAGTGTGGTCGGTGCGGCCGCGGCCTGGGCGCTCGGCGCGGTCACCAACGTGGCCGCCAGCGTCGCTGCCGCCGTCAATCCGGCGAACACCCCGTTGCGTAGGGACACTGGTGTCAAACCTCCCTTTTGAGACAGTGAGGCACCATACGCTGATCGATCTCGATGTTCAACGGGTCACCGCGCGGCGGTCTCCCGGGCGGCTCACAGGTCCAGCCGGAACAGCAGGTCCGGGCCCGGGGCAGGCGCCTCGACCTGGGCGAACCCGTTGCGCAGCAGGACCTTGCGGGAGCCGAGGTTGGCGGCCGAGGTCCGCGCCCGCAGCCGGGTGAGGCCGTACGCGGTGCGGGCCAGCTCGCAGACTCGGCCCACCGCCTCGGTGGCCAGCCCGCGCCCGGCGAAGTCGCGGCCGATCCGGTAGCCGAGCTCCGCCTCGCCGCCGTCGAGCTCGACGAGGTTGACCCGGCCCGCGACCGCCCCGGTCTCGGTCAGCAGCACGTGGAACCGGTCGGTGCCCGCCTCCTGCATCCGCAGCAGCGCCTCGTGGCGGGCCGGGTAGTCGGCGAAGAACTCTGCGCCCCGGTCCGGAATCGAGGCGGCGAAGTACACCCGGTTGACCGTCTCGAACTCCAGGACCGCGGCCAGGTGACCGGCCGCGAGCTGCTCCAGTCGCATCGGCCGACCCTACCCGAGACGCCGGGTCGGCGGGCTGTGGCGGCGCAGCAGCAGCGCGTTGACGGTGACGATGACGGTGGAGGCGCTCATCAGCAGCGCGGCCCACTGCGGTTGCAGCAGCAGGCCCAGGCTCGGGTAGAGGACCCCGGCCGCGACCGGGACGGCGAGCAGGTTGTAGCCCGCGGCCCAGAACAGGTTCTGCTTGACCTTCGCGCGTACGGCGCGGGCGATGGACAGGGCGTAGCCGACGTCGGCGGGGTCGTCGCGGATGAGCACCACGTCGGCGGTCTCCACGGCGACGTCGGTGCCCGCGCCGATGGCGATGCCGAGGTCCGCCTGGGCCAGCGCGGGCGCGTCGTTGACGCCGTCGCCGACCATCGCGACCTTCGCACCCGCCTGCTGGAGCGCGGTGATGTGCCCGGCCTTGTCGGCGGGCAGGACCTCGGCGAGGACGGTGCCGATGTCCAGCTGCCGGGCGACGGCCTCGGCGGTGGCGCGCTGGTCGCCGGTGAGCATCACGGTGCGCACCCCGGCGGCGTGCAGGGCCGCGACCGCGGCGGCGGCCGAGGCACGGACCGGGTCGGCCACGGCCAGGACGCCGAGCGCGGTGCCGTCGGCGGCGACGTACATCGCGGTCTTGCCCGCTGCGGCCAGGGCGGACGCCGCCCCGGTGAGCGCGCCGACGTCGACGCCCTCGCGGCGCATGAGGCGCAGGTTGCCGACGGCGACGGTACGGCCGTCGACGACGGCGGTCACGCCGTGGCCGGGGACGGAGTCGAACCGCTGCGGCCGGGCGACGTCCAGGCCGCGCTCCCGCGCGCCCGCGACGACGGCGGCCGCCAGCGGGTGCTGCGAGGGCTGGTCGGCGCGGGCGGCGGCCGACAGCAGGTCGGTCTCGGCGACCCCGTCGGCGGGTACGAGGTCCGTCAGCGCGGGCCTGCCCTCCGTCAGCGTGCCCGTCTTGTCGAACACGACGGTGTCCACCTCGGCCGTGGCCTCCAGCGCGGTCGCGTTCTTGAACAGCACCCCGCCCCGGGCGCCCTGGCCGACCCCGACGGTGATCGCGGTCGGGGTGGCCAGCGCGAGCGCGTCCGGGCAGGCGATGACGACCGCGGACACCGCCGCGGTGACCGCGAACGCCGCCCCCTGTCCGCCCCACAGCATCCAGGCGGCGAACGTGACCGCCCCGGCCGTCAGCGCGAGGTAGACCAGGTACTTTCCGGCGGTGTCGGCCAGGCGCTGCGCCGGGGCCTTGGACGCCTGAGCGTTGCGGACCATGGCGACGATGCGGGCCAGCGCGGTGTCGGCCCCGACCGCGGTCGCGGCGAAGGCGAACGCGCCGGTGGTGTTGATGGTGCCGCCGACGACCTGGTCACCGGGCCGCTTGGCCACCGGCACCGGCTCACCGGTGATCATCGACTCGTCGACGTAGGACTCCCCCTCGGTCACCGTCCCGTCGACCGGGACCTTGGCGCCCGGCCGGACGACGACCAGGTCCCCCGCGACGACCTGGTCCAGCGGGACCTCCGCCTCGCCGCCGCCACGGCGCACCAGCGCGGTGGGCGGGGCCAGCGACAGCAGCGCCTCGACGGCGCGGCCGGTGGCGAACCGGGAGCGCATCTCCAGCCAGTGCCCGAGCAGGCTCAGCGTGGTCAGCATCGCCGCGGCCTCGAAGAACACCTCGTGGCCGCCGGCCAGCGTGGACACCAGCGAGTACAGGTACGCCACCAGGATGCCGACGGCGATCAGGGTCATCATGGTGACCTCGCCGCGGCGCAGCGACCGGGCCGCCGACGACAGGAACGGCCAGCCGCCCCACCAGACCACCGGCGTGGCGAGGATCAGGCCGAACCAGCCCATGGACAGGCCGAACGGCGGCTGCGCGGGCAGGCCGAGCGCCGCGCCGATCGGCGAGAACGCCACGATCGGCAGGGTCAGCACCGCACTGGCGACGAACCGGCGCAGCATCACCGCGGCCATGTCCGCGCCATGGCCCGCATGCTCGTCGTGGGCGCCGTGCTCGCCATGTCCGGCGTGCTCGCCGGGCTCGGCGTCGTGGGCGTGCGGGGTGGCCGGCGCCCCGGCGGCCGCGGTGTGGCTCGGGTGGTGGGCGTGGGCGGCGGTGGAGTCCGGGCCGCCCGCGGCCGGATGCCCCGGCTGGCAGCAGGAGGCCGGGCACCGGGCGCAGTCGCACGCGTAGCCGTCCCGGGCGAGCCGCTCGCGGAGCGCGGGCGCGCTGGTGGCGGCGGGATCGTAGGCGACGTGCAGGACGGCGCGGGTGCGGTCGGCGGTGGCCGCGACGACGCCCGGCTGTCCGGCCAGGCGCGCCTCCAGTGCGGCCAGCTCGGTGCCGCAGAAGCAGAAGTCGAGCGCGATCTCGGCGACCTCCGGGCCGTCGGCGGCGGCGTGCGCCGCGTGATCCTCGTGCTGGTGTGTCATGTCCGCACCCCACTGACCATGATCATCGATCGTGACGGTACTCCCCCGCAGGCTCGCCGGAGGCGCCGCGCGCTTCCCACGATACCCCCAGGGGGTATTTGTGATCGACCGTAGCATGTCCCCGGGGGTCTGCCCACCCGGCGGCGCCCCGGTGGTGAACGCCGCAAGGGCGGGCGCCGGGAACGACCCGGTGCCCGCCCTTGCGGCGTTCGGTGTGTCAGGCGGTGGTGTCGTAGCTGTACCAGGCCGAGGCGTCGAGCACGTCGGACGGGCGCAGCGGCTCACCCAGCAGCGTCACCATCATGTCGGCGAGCCCCTGCCCCGACGGCGCCTGGTCGGCCCCGGCCCCGGGCAGGTACACCCGGCCGCCGCGCGCCAGCCACGCCTCCCACAGCCGGTCGATGTTGCAGTGGTTCAGGTAGAACAGCGGGTCGTTGGGCGAGCTGCCCGGACCCATGTCGCCGCCGACCCACACGTGCACCCGGTTGTGCATCTGCGGGCTGCCCGCCTGCTGCGGGCGGCGCGGGTCGATCCAGCCCTCCACCCGGTTGCGGAACCCGTCGGAGCTGACGTCCCACGGCACGCTGTCGTAGGCCAGGCCCTCCTCCAGCGCCCACTTGGCGTCGTCGGGCGTGGGCAGGCCCGGCACCCCGGAGTCGGTGCCCGCGGCCCGCTGGAGCGGGCGCGGCGCGATCGACCACAGCTGCGTGCCGTGGCCCACCAGCCGCACCCGGAAGGCGCTCAGCGCGCCGCTGACCACGTCGCCCCGGGACTCGCCGAGTCCCGCCGCACCCCACAGCGAGCTGGTGTGCTGCTGGTCGGCGGGCAGGGAGCCGTCGGTGGTCCAGTCCCAGTACGGCAGGCCGGCCTCGACGTCGCCGGTGACCCGCTGGATCTGCTGCTCCAGGCGCAGCAGGAACATCCGGTGCCAGGGCAGGAAGATCGGGCCGCCGTGGGCGAGGTTGCGCATCGGGCGCGGCGGGGTGCTCGGCATCTGCATCGACACGAAGTGCCACAGCACGAACAGGTCCCAGGTGGTCAGCGGCTGGTCCACGCCGTACAGGCGGAAGCCCGGGATCGACGGGGCCAGCAGCTGGTTGAGCTGGGAGGTGGTGTAGCCGGACTGCTCGGCGTTGAGCGCGGCGACCCCGGCCAGGAACTTCTGGCGCGCGGACGCGGAGTTCTGGATGTTGGCGCGGACGGCGGTCACCGGTGGTCCTCCCCGTGCTCGTGGCTGTGCTCGTGCCCGTCGTGGCCGTGCTCGTGCTGCTCGGCTTCGGCCTGCGGCTGCGGTGCGCCGTGGTCGTGGCCGTCGGCGTGGTCGTGGCCGTCGGCGTGCTCGTGGCCCTCGGCGTGGTCGTGGTCGTGGTCGTGGTCGTGGCCGTCGGCGTGGTCGTGGCCGTCGGCGTGGTCGTGGGTCTCGCCCGGCGGGCAGGCGCAGCACTCGCTGTGCTCGCCGACCAGGCAGCCGAGCTCGTCGACGGCGGGCGGCTGCGTCCCGAAGTAGTCCAGCACCCGCTTGCACAGGTCGATCGCGGACGGCAGCGCGTACTGCGGCAGGCCGTGGTAGTGCACCGCCCCGTTGTCCAGCACCTCCAGGCCGCCCTCCAGCGGCTTGCCGTCGATCGTGATCGCGTACGTCGTCTCGATGCGGATCTCGTGGCCGTTGTGCACGGCCGTGCGCACCGACGTCGACACCCCGTTCACGCCGTGCATGTGGCCGTGCCCGGCCGTCGAAGGATCGGGCAGCCCGTAGCCCCCGGCACGCAGCGCGGCCGTGAAGTCCGCCGCCCCGCCGCCGCCGTCATCCCTGACAAAACTCACTGTTCCTCCACCGTCCTACCGCGATGCCACCGCCTGACACGCGGGGCCACCGCAATGTGCCACCACGTGCACGCGGGGGCAACGGGACGACGGCATTCGGACAGCCGCGCCGCGCAAGGCGGTCAGCCCGACGGGTCCGGCCGGGCGCAGGCGTCGAGGTACGCGGCGAGCTCGGCCGGGCGGCTCAGCGCCGGGGTGTGCGCGCTGTCGATCTCGTCCGGGGTGACGCCCAGCCGGTCGTGGACGACGCGGCGCAGGTAGGCGGGCGGGAAGAGGCGGTCCTCACGGCCGATCAGCACCCGGGTGGGCACGTCGGGCCAGACCGCCATCGGCGTCGGCTCGCCCAGGCGCGCCTCGGACTGGGCACGGCCACGCCGCAGCGCCTCGGCGGCCAGCTCGGGCGGCACATCGTGGTAGAACAGGTCGATCTGGCCGCCGAGCCGCTCGCCCGGCTCCCGGGCGTACGCGGTGGCGGCCCAGTAGGCGGCGGGCGCCTCGGCCGGGGCCGGGACCATCGGCGCCACCAGGACGAGCTGCCGCACCGGCAACCGCGCGCAGACCAGCGGAGCGGTGAACCCGCCCAGCGACTGACCCACCACGACCAGGTCCTCGCGATCGCCGACCGCGTCGACCACCGCGGCGGCGTACTCCGGCAGTCCCGCCGTGTCGTCGTCGCAGGGCAGGTCGGGCGCGACGGTGCCGTGGCCCCGGGCACGCAGCCCGGCCTCGACCAGGTGCCAGTACCAGCCGACGTCACCGGCCCCGTGGATCAGTACGAAGGTCGTCATCCTCCGGTCGTACCCGATGGCGCCGCCCGGACACCACGGTACGACCGGAAAACTCCGGCGGGTCAGGGCAGGTCGACCGGGCCGTAGCAGGTGCGGGCGGCCCCGGTGGACAGCGCCCAGTAGCGGTCGCCGTAGGACCAGTGCCACCACTCGGTGGGATAGTTGACCAGCCCCGCGCCGCGCAGCGCGGCGGACAGGATCCCGCGGTTGCCCCGGGCCTGCCCCTGGACCCGCGCCGACGCGGTGAAGCAGGCGTCCTGGCTGGCCAGCGGGCTCGCGTTGACCTCGGTGCCGAGGTCGAGTTCGGTGCCGTCCTCGGCGCACAGGGTCAGGTCGACGGTGCCGCCGGTGCTGTGCGGGGCCACCTCCGGCGGTGAGACGTACTTGCTGGCCTCCACGTGCAGGCGGGCGCCGTCCCAGTCGGGGTGGACCTCGCGCAGCTGCTCGCGGTAGCGCTCGAAGTAGACCGTCTGCAACCGCAGCGGCCGGTACGCCTCGATCACCAGCAGCCGCAGCCCGCCGGGCAGCGACCGCTGCGCCGCCAGCAGCCGGTCGACGACACCCTCGCGCAGCCGGGCGTAGGCCCCGGCCGGGTCGGCCAGCCGGTCGTCGACCAGCAGCCGCGGCTCCTCGCGCAGGTCCACCATGGGCTCGCCGCCGTCGCCCAGCGGGACGGCCGCGATCCGCGGGTCCGACAGCAGGATCATCGCCGGTTCGGCGGCCGGGCGCGGGACGGGCGGGCTGGTCAGCAGTTCGCTCATGGCCACAGCTCACCGCAGCGGGCGTTAGCCGGGCATGAGCGCGAACGCTCACACCGGGCTCACACCGGCGGTGCGCGGCGCCTGATACGTCGTGTCCCGGACGTATCAGCCCGGGAGCCGGGGCGCTCTGTCTGGCACAAGGCACCAGAGCAAGGGAGAGCCGCATGAACTTCCAGGCAGCCGTCAACCAGTACACCGCGGGCGCGTCCGCGACCACGGCGGCGCTGCAGGCGCACCTGCTGGCCGTGGTGTGGCCGGGCGCCGCGCCGCAGGTCAACATCGGGGTCGACGGCACCATCGCCGCCGGCGGCGTGCGCCCGCACTACGACAGCGCCACCAACACCATCGCGATCCAGCACAACGGCGCCACGCCCGAGGACATCCTCGACAACATCCTGTTCGAGGTGAACAACGCGCTCAACCCGAAGATCGCCGCGGCGGCCGCGCTGTCCAAGGCCACCCCCGTCGGCGACCTGGGCGACGAGAAGATCGCCGCCGAGTACGACACGCTCAAGCTGTACGTGCGCGACCTGGCGACGATCTTCGCGGGCGGCAACCCGAACAACTTCCCCGGCCTCGTCGGCGGCGCGCACGCCCTGCCCACCCAGGCCCTGGCGACGATCAACGGCTGGATCGCCAACTACGCGCCGATCTACGCCGGCTACAACGTGGCCGGGGCGGCGGCGTTCGTGGTGCAGCCGATCGCCGCCATCATGCCGCTGCCCGCGGTGGCCGTGGCCCCGGCGGGCGCGGCGCCGCAGCCGATCCCGGCCGAGCAGGCCGCGATCCTGCAGTTCGGCACCACCATCCACAACCCGGGGGCGCCCGCCGCCGGCGAGCAGTTCTACCTCGCCCTGCTGACCAGCAAGCGGGTCTACGGCTACGAACTGGTCCGCGAGTGGAACGTGTCCCAGCTGACGACGTACGTCAAGAGCATCGGCGGGGCGTTCGCCAACGTGATGGCCGACAACCGGGTCAAGGCGCTGAAGGCGGCGTGGGAGGGCGAGCGGCGGTTCCGGCCGTACCTGTTCGTGGAGCTGATGGGGCTGATGCCGGCGATGGCCCCGGCCGGGGTCGTCGGGGCGCAGTTCCAGTTCGACCTGGTGATGAGCCAGGTGGCGCTGACCGAGGCCAGCCGGGCCGTGTCCGACCGGTGGGACCTGGGCGACCTGTCGAAGGTCAAGCCGGTGGCGCCGTGGCTCCAGCCGGGCCTGGCGCTGCGCAACTCGGTCGACGCGCTGCGGCTGGGGGCCATGCCCGTCAAGCCCGCCATCGTCCTGTCCCGGATCCGCTGAGGGGTCGGGCGACGCGACGGCCGTCGATGACGGCGGATGATAAGGAAGGCCTCCCGGTTTCGGGAGGCCTTCCTTCTTTCGGACTACCGTCGCCGCTGAGTCGTCCTTGCGACGGAGAGAGGCGTATCACCGCCGCTCGATGCCTGCTCTAATCAGATGCAAGCGTCCTTTCAGGATGGAGGAGCGCCGATGTCCACCGCGAGGCGCAGGCACCCGGGCCGGCCGGGTCGGCTGCCGTCGCGCGCGGACGGCGCCGGCCGACGGGGCCAGACCTCGGCAGGACCGTCCGACCCGCAGTCGCGGCGGCTCGGACGGCGGCGGGACACCGTGGTCGCGGGCGCACACGTGCGGGGAGGTGCGCACCACCCCGCACGTGTGCGCCCGCGCCCGGAGGCAGGCGGGCGCGCGCGTAGGCCCCGGCGGTCGGACCGGCCGGGATGCGGGCCGGTGCCAGGTGCCGGGGGGCCGGGTCAGCCGCGGGCGCGGCAGGATCAGATGAGGGTCCAGGAGGTCTGCACGGGTCCGTCGTCCTGCGGGTAGCAGGACAGCCGGACGTTGCCGCGCGCGATGCCGGTCGCGCTGAACCGGCCCAGCCCGTCGGCGTCGACCCAGCTGGGGCCGTTGGTGTGATCGACGCGGATGCGGGCGGGCTGGGGCGGCACGAGCTGACCGGTCAGCGCCACGGTGGTGCCGGTGACGGCTGCCTCGACCTCGATGGTCAGGTCACCGGCGGTGAACGTGAACAGGTCCGGCGGGGCGTCGCCGCGTACGCCCGCCAGCTCCACCTGCCTGACCAGCTGGGCGAGCGCGGCGGCGGGGTCGCGCCAGGACAGCGCCTCCTTGGCCAGGGTCACCAGGTGCGCGGGCACGGGGTCCATGCGCGTGGCCAGCCCGCGCAGCTCGGTGGGGGTGGGGTCGTGGTCATGCGGCATCGCTGCTCAGCCTCCTGCGGAGATGGTCGAGGCAGCGTGCTCTCGTGGGGCCGATGCTGCCGACGGGTATGTCCAAGGCCGCGCTGACCTCGGCGTAACTGGGCGGTGGGTCCAGCAGCAGCAGGCGGAGCACCGCCTGGCACTGCGCGGGCAGCTCGCGTACGGCCTGCCACAGCGCGCGGTCGCGTTCGCGGCGCAGCAGGTCCTTGTCGAGCTCGTCGCCGCCGTTGTCGCGCGGCTCCAGGGTGATCAGGTCGCCGACCGGGAAGTCCCGGCCGGCCCGGCGCAGCACGGCCAGGGACTCGCGGCGCGCCGTGGTGGCCAGCCAGGCACCGAGGCGGTCCGGTTCGCGGATCGCGCCCAGGTGCTCCACCAGGCGCAGCCAGGTCGCCTGGAACACGTCGGCGGCGTCGGCGGAGCCGAGGCGGTGGCTGCGCGCCACCGACCACACCAGGCCGGAGTAGCAGTCCACCAGCGCGTTCCACGCCTGCTGGTCACCGGCGGCCGCCCGCTCCAGCAGGGCGGCGGTGTCCGGCTCCGGCAGCATCGTCTCCTGCGAGCCGTTCACGACAGCCCCGGGTATCCGCCGATGCGGCGCTGCGCCGCGGTGGCCAGTACGGTCTTGAGCGCCACCTCGGTCGAGCCGGTGCGGGCCACCTGCTCGGCCAGCAGCCCCACCACGTGCGGGGTGGCGAACGAGGTGCCGCTCCACATCGCCCAGCCGGTCGGGAACTGGTCGTGCTTGACGAAGGTGCTGGTGATGTCCTCACCCGGCGCGATGACGGTGACCCAGGGGCCGGCGTTGCTCCAGTCGCACAGGTTCTTGCCGTCGTGCGCGGCCACGGCCACGACCTGCCCGGCCCACGGCTGCGCGGTCCCGGCGAACGCGGCGGGCCAGAACGCGCGGTCGCGCAGGCCGTCGTTGCCCGCCGCGGCGACCACCAGCCGGTCGCGCCCGGCCAGCAGCCCGCCCAGCGCCACCGCCAGCGCCAGCGGCGGCTGGTCGTCGAGGGTGTAGCCGCCCAGCGACAGGTTGATCAGCTTCTCGTCGGTGACGCGGGCGAACGAGGTGATCAGGTCGGCCTCGGTGCACAGCCCGAACGTGTCGAGCACGCGTACCGCGCGGACGTCGGCCTTGCCGGTCTGCGCCGCGATGACGCCGATGATGAAGTTGGCGTGGCCGACGTCGCCGTCGAGCACCCCGTCGTCATCGACGTCGGTGTCGGTCTCCAGGTCGGCCGGGGTCGCGGTGTAGGCGTGCGCGGGCAGCGGGCTCGCGCGCCACACCCCGGTGTCGATCACCATGACCGGGACGTCGCGGCGCGGCTTGGCCACGGCCGGGAGCAGCGTCGGCTGCGCCGCGGGCTGCGGGGGCCCGAACGGGCCGCCGTGCTCGAACGGCGTGGACACGAACACGTGGTTGGGCGCGGCGACGGTGCGGTCGTCGCCGTCGCGGGCGGCCGCCTCGCGGACCCGGCGCGCCGCGGCGGGCACGTCCAGGCCGTCGGCGGTCAGCCGCAGCAGCCCGGGCGCCACGACGGTCTCGCTCACCCGGTCGGTGTGGCCGAGGCCGCCCAGGACGCGCTCGGCGGACTGCCGATGGTCGGTGAGCACCAGCAGCTCGTTGCGGGCGAACCAGACAGGTCTGCGGCCGGCGCGGGTCTCCTGGCCGAGCCAGGGCAGCTCGGCCATCCTCCGGGCCCGCCGGTCCTGCCAGCGGTGCAGGCGGTCCTGCGACATTGCCATCGTGGTCCTCCAGGTCAGTGTTGCGTCGAGCAACAGAGTGCGGCCGCGGGGCGCCTGATACATCGGAATGTGTCGCAACGGCGACACTTACCTGAGCTGTGTCACAACGACGACTTTGCCTTCTGTAGTGATTGGACTGGTGCAAGAGTGGTGCGGCATGAGCGCGCGCTAGCCATGGTCATGGCCAATCCGGAACGGGCCGCCGCTCTCGGCGCGCGGCTGCTGGCCCGGGCCGAACGCGGACGCGACCGGGCCGCGATGGCCACGAGCCTGCGCATCCTCGGTCTGGCCGCCCGGGAACTCCAGGAACCCGCACTCGCCGCAGCGCGGCTGCGGCGCTCCATCGTGGTCGCCCGGGACCTGCCGCAGCTGGCGGCCGAGTCCCGGATGAGCCTGGCGCTGGTCCTCAACGACCTCGGCCGTCCCCGCGCGGCGCTGCGCGAGATCGACCGGGCCCTGCTGGCGCTGGACGGGCTGCCGCTGGCCAGAGCCCGGATGCAGCACGGCATCCTGCTGCGGCGCCTGGGCCGCGACGGCGAGGCGCTGGAGGCGTACGGCGCCGCGCTGGCCGCCTTCCGGCGCCACGACGACCGGCTGTGGCAGGCACGGGCGCTGACCAACCGCGGCGTGCTCCAGGCGTACCGGGGGTCGCTGGCGCAGGCGCGGGCGGACCTGGAACGGGCCGAGCAGCTGTACGCGGAGCTGTCGCTGACCTCGGCCGTCGCACAGGTGCAGCACAACCTGGGGTTCGTCGCGGCGCAGGGCGGCGACATCGTCACCGCGCTGACCTGGTACGACCGCGCCGACGAGCAGTTCCGCCACAGCGGCCGCCGCCCGGCCGAGGCGCTGATCGACCGGGCGGAGCTGCTACTGGCGGCCCGGCTGCTGCCCGAGGCCCGGCAGGCGGCCCGCGACGCGGTGGAGCTGGCCGGGGCGACCCGGCTCGGTTCGCTGCTGCCGCAGGCACGGCTGCTGCTGGCGCACGCCGCGCTGGCGGCCGGTGAGCCGGCCGAGGCCCGGCAGTCGGCGCGGCTGGCCCGGCGGGCTTTCGAACGCCAGCAGCGCGGGCGCTGGGCCGTGCACGCGCGCTACCTGGAGTCGCTGGCGACGGCGCGCCAGCGCCCGGACCGGCTGCGGGCGCTGGCGGCGGCCCTGGACACGGCGGGCTGGCCGGAGCAGGCCCTGGACGCGCGGCTGCGCGCCGCGGCGACCGGCGACACGCAGGCGCTGGCCGAGCTGGGCGCGGTGCGGGTACGCGGCCCGGTCCGGCTGCGCATCCGGGCCTGGCACGCGCTGGCACTGCACCGACTGCACCGCGGCGACACGGCCGGGGCGTGGCGGGCGCTGCGGGCGGGGCTGCGGCTGCTGGACCAGTACCGCGCGGCGCTGGGCGCCACCGAGCTGCGGGTGCTCAGCTCGGCCGAGGGCGGGGAGCTGGCCGGGATGGGGATGCGGCTGGCGCTGGTGGAGCGGTCGGCCCGGCAGGTGCTGGCGTGGGCGGAGCGGTGGCGGGCGGCGACGCTGCGGCTGCCGCCGGGCCGCCCGCACGACGATCCCGCGCTGGCACGGGAGCTGGCCGAGCTGCGGCGGGTCAGCGCGGAGCTGGCCGGTTACTCCTCCGACGCGATCCGGCGGGCCCGGCCGCTCCAGCGGCAGCGGGCGCTGGAGGAGTCGATCCGGCGCCGGACCTGGCGCACCGCGACCGCCGACGGCGCAGTGCGCTCGCCGGGTTCGGTGGACGAGATCGTCGCCGGGCTGGGCGACCGGGCGCTGGTGGAACTGGTCGAGCAGGACGGGCAGCTGCTGGGCGTGGTGGTGGCCGACGGCCGGATGCGGCTGCGGCCGCTGGTCGCGGCGGCCGCGGTGGTGCCGGAGATGGCGGCGCTGCGGTTCGCGCTGCGGCGCCTGGTGCTGCGGTACGGCTCCCCGGCGTCGCTGGCGGCCGCCGACGCCGCGGCGCGGCACGGCCTGCGGCAGCTGGACGAGTGGCTGCTGCACCCGCTGGCCGGGCTCATCGGCGACCGGGACCTGGTGGTGGTGCCGACCGGAGTGCTCCAGGCCCTGCCGTGGGCGGGGCTGCCGGGGTTGCGGGGCCGGTCGGTGACGGTCGCGCCGTCGGCGACGGCGTGGGCGCGCGGCGCCGCCGCCGCGGGCACCCCGGACGGCGCGACGGTGCTGGTCGCCGCGGCGCAGCCGGAGCACGCGCCGGGCGAGGTCAAGGCGCTGGCGGAGCTGGCGCCCACGGCGCGGGTGCTGGTCGGTCCGGACGCGACGGTGCGGGCGACGCTGGCCGCGATCGACGGTGCGCGCCTGGTGCACCTGGCCGCGCACGGCGAGTTCCGGGCCGACAATCCGCTGTTCTCGCACATCGACCTGGCGGACGGGCCGCTGACGGTGCACGACCTGACCAGCCTGCGCCGGGCGCCGGAGCTGGTGGTCCTGTCGGCGTGCGACACCGGCCTGTCGGCGGTGCACCCCGGCGACGAGCTGATGGGCCTGACCGCCGCGCTGCTGCGGGCCGGCACCCGCACGCTGGTCGCGAGCATCGGTCCGGTCCACGACGACGCGACCCGGACGCTGATGCTCGGGCTGCACGAGCGGCTTCGCCTCGGGGCGGACCCGGCGGCGGCGCTGGCGGCGGCGCAGGCGGCGGCCCCGGCCGAGCACTGGACCACGGCCTACAGCTTCTCCTGCTTCGGGGCCGGGACGGCCTGACCGGCACGGCTGCCCTGACGGCGCGTCGGATATCGGCGGCGCGGGCGTCGCGCAGCTGACATCGGCGTACGTATCAGCACCCGTTTCCGTGCGCTCTGTTTCGCGATCGTGCCGCCCGGCACGAGGCGAGGCGGAGGTGGACAGATGCGGTACACGCAGGAGCCGGGGCCGGTGGCCCGGGCGTCGGCGCTGCTGCTGGCGAGCCTGGCCGAGGTCGACGTGGCCGTGCAGGTCGAGCACCCCGGCGCTGTGCAAGGAGTGCAGGCCGGGGTGTACGGCGGCCCGTGGCTGGCGGTATGGCCGTACGCGGTGCTGCCGGAGTCGCTGCCGGCGCGTGCCGGTGACCCGCTGCGGTTGCGGGTGCGGTTCCTGCTGCACGCCGACGGCCCCGGCACGACCCCGGTCGAGGTGCTCGACCGGGTGCTCATGGCCGGGGTGCCGTACCTGCTGGCCGAACCGGTGCCGGACACGTTGTGGCCGGCACTCGGGGCGCGGCTGCGCATGGCGCTGCTGTGCGAGGTCGCGGTGCAGCACGCCACGGCGGCGCCGTACGTGCCGCGCGTGACCCAGCCGCCCCGGCTGGAGACGACCACGCTGCGGCAGCTGTCCGGCCGCGTGGTCACCGTCGACGGAGTACCGCTGGCGCGGATGCGGGTGGCGGTCGCCGATCAGACTGCTTCCGCCTACACCGACAACAGCGGTCACTTCACCCTGCCCGCGGTCGCCGCCGACCGCCCGCTGCGCCTGCTGGTCACCGGCCGTGGGTTGCAGCTGTCCGCCGAGGTCGCGGCCGTGTCGGCCGACCCGGTCGTCATCACCTGCGAGATCCTGGAGGTCTAGCAATGCCCGTGTACTCCTCTCCCGGCATCTATGTCGAGGAGGTGTCCGGCGGCAGCAGGCCGATCGAATCGGTCGGCACCAGCACCGCCGGGTTCGTCGGCACCGCCCCCGACCCGACCGCCCGCCGCGACGAAGCCGTCGCGGTCAACAGCTGGTCGGAGTTCGTGCGCGTCTTCGTCGGCGAGAGCACCGTGAGCACCCCGCTGTCGCGGGCCGTGTACGGCTTCTTCGACAACGGCGGCGGTCGCTGCTACGTCGTGAACATCCCGTCCGGGGACCCGCTGGGCGGCAAGGGCCGGCACCGGTCCGGCCTGCGGCTGCTGGAGGCGATCGACGAGATCGCCATCGTGGCGGCGCCCGGCTACACCGACGCGGCGTCCTACGAGGACGTGCTGGCCCACTGCGAGCTGATGGGCGACCGGATGGCCATCCTCGACGGGCCGGAGCACACCGGCGACGTCGAGCGGCTGACCCGCGTCGGCGGGGTCACCCTGCCCAAGCCGCCCCGCAAGACCGGGACCGCGGCCGAGGGCGAGACCCAGGCCGCACCGGTCGACGACAACAGCGGGCTGCGGCCGCGCCAGTCCGACTACGGCACCTTCTACGTGCCGTGGCTGGTCGTGCGCGACCCGCTGACCGGCGAGATGACCAGCACCCCGCCCAGCGGCCACGTCGCCGGGGTGTGGGCGCGCACCGACACCACCCGGGGCGTGCACAAGGCCCCGGCCAACGAGCCGGTGCGCGGCGCGGTCGACCTGTCGTACCGGGTGACCAAGGCCGAGCAGGACGTGCTGAACCCGGCCGGGGTCAACTGCATCCGGCACTTCCCGGCCGAGGGCATCCGCATCTGGGGCGCCCGCACCCTGGCCGCCTCGGCCAGCGAGTGGCGCTACCTGAACGTCCGGCGGCTGTTCAACATGCTCAAGGAGTCGATCGGGGACGGCACGCGCTGGATCGTGTTCGAGCCCAACGACAACCTGCTGTGGAAGTCGATCCGCCGCGACGTCAGCGCGTTCCTGACCCGGGTGTGGCGCGACGGCGCGCTGCAGGGCCGTACGCCGCAGGAGGCGTTCTTCGTCAAGTGCGACGAGGAGACCAACCCCGCCGAGGTCCGCGACGCGGGCCAGGTCGTGACCCTGATCGGCATCGCGCCGGTCAAGCCGGCCGAGTTCGTCATCTTCAAGATCAGCCAGTCCGCCGGCACCGGCGGCGAGCAGGGAGCCTGACATGCCCGAGGTCACCGCAACCGCGCGTCCCGCCGCCCAGCCGGGCAACCTGGTGGACCCGTATCGCGCGTACAACTTCAAGCTGCTCATCAACAACGTCACCGAGGGCCACTTCACGGAGGTCGGCGGGCTCGGCATCAAGGTCGAGACCATCGCCTACCGCGAGGCGGGCAACAACTCGGTGGTGCGGGCCATCCCGGGCCGCGTCACGTACGCCCCGGTCACGCTGCGCTTCGGCCTCACCTCCTCGGCGGAGCTGTGGGAGTGGCTGATGACCGCGGTCGAGGGCCGGGTCAGCCGCCGCAACGTGTCCATCGTCATGCTCGACAGCTCGGGTTCGGCCGAGGCGCTGCGCTGGAACCTGGTCAACGCCTGGCCGCAGGAGTGGTACGGCTCGCCGCTGGACGCGATGAGCCGCGAGCTGGCCGTGGAGACGCTGGTGCTGGCGCACGACGGCATCCAGCGGGAGACCAGCGGTGTCGGCGCGGCTGCGTGAGCTCGTCGGCTGGTTGCGGCGCCTCTTCACCGGAAGGGGCGCCGCCGCCCGGCGGGCGCTGGCGGTGACCGCTGACGGCACCGCCCTGGTGTACGTCCCCGAGCCCGCCGACGCGGTCGACGACCCGGCGGCCCGGCCGTCGCCGGACGGCGGTGCGCGCCTGGGCGGGCGCGCCGCCGACCCGGACGCGGACCGGACCGGTCCCGCGGTCCGCCCGGCGGTCGCCGCCGGGCGGGACTCGGTGGCGCACCGGCCGGACTTCCCCGCGTACGGCCGGACGACACGGACCGTCCCCGGCCCGGACGCCGCCCCAGGCGCCCTGGGCACCGCGTGGCCGCAGGCCGCGCCCCGGCATACCGGGACGGCGGACACTGAGCCCGGATCTTGTGCGTCTGATGTCGTTACAGCGACACCAGCCGCACAAGATCCGGAAAACGATGCCGGTCCGGCCATCCGGTTGGACCGGCCGAGCCGGGTGCTGCCGTCGCTGCCCGGCTGGATCGACGGCGAGCCCGGTCGCGGACAGGGCCCGTCGGCCGAGCAGCCGTGGGCCGCCACCGGGCACCGCGGCGCCGGTTCGGCTGTCCACTCGGGATCGACCGACCGCGGCCGTCTCACCACGCCTGGTGGCGACCGCCGACCGAACCCGGCGACGGACGCCGGCATCGTCGACGGATGGGCTCAGGCTGCCCAGATCGGGAACACCCGGTCGGCACCGGCCGGTCCTACGGCTGCCGCGGCTCGGGCGGCCGACAGCCCGTCCAGAACGGACGGACCGGCGGGACGCCCGGCAGGCGAGGACGACACGGCACCGGCCGCGCCGCCCGCGCTCGACCAGGTCGAACCCGACCGCTCCGACAACGCTGCCGAGCAGCACGACGACCGTGACCTCGGGCGCGGTCGCCACACCGGCCGGGCCGCGACGGCTGCCGGGCCGGACCGCTCGCGGCGGCCGGCCGAATTCGGGCCGGTGGCAGGCCGCCGGACCGCTCGGCGCGACAGCACGATCGACCGGCCCGGCCCGTCGGCGCCGGACTGGACGGCCGAGGCCTGGCCCGACCCATGGGCGGGCGGGCAGCGGCCGTTCCACGACCAGCGCCAGGAAGGTGCGGGCGCCCGACCGGCGGCCGTGCCCGCACCGGCCCGGCCCGGCCCCGGCCGGGCGGCGCAGCCGCCGTACCCGGGTTACGCGGCGGCGCCGCGCGCCGCGTGGACGGGGCTGCCGTACGAGGCGGACCGGTTCGCGGCGCGGCCCGAGGCCGACGACGCAGCCGGGACCGCCGCGCCGTGGCCGGTGCTCGACGGCACCGACGCGCACGGCGACCCCTGGCCGCCGCTGCTCGACGACGCGGCGCTGTGGACGGTCCCCGAGCCGTCGCGCGCCGACCCCGACCGCATCAACCGACTGCGACGTGAACAGGAGGGGCAGCCGTGGAACGCGTAGCCTTCCTCGTCGACGCGACCGGCGAGCGCATCGACTGCCTGGTCAACCCGGAGACGCTGGTGGTACGGCGGCTCGCCGGGGTGCGCCCGGCCGCGCTGCCCGGTGCCGTCGTCGGCACCGGGGTGGACGACGCGCTGCTGTACACCGGCGGCGGGCGTACCGAACTGGTGCTCGACCTGCTGTTCGACGTGGACCTGGTGGAGCCCGCGCACCGGCCCGACGACGTACGCGACCTGACCGGGCGGCTGTGGCACCTGGCCGAGAACGGCGACGGCCGCCTGCCGCTGGTCCGCCTCGTCTGGGGCAAGAGCTGGAACCTGCCCGGCGTGGTGGTGAACGTGGCCGAGCGCCTGGACGCCATCGACGCCACCGGCACGCCGCGCCGCTCCTGGCTGCGGCTGAAGCTGGTGCGCACCGAGGGCGAGCCCCCGGCGCCGCCGCAGCGCACCTCGGCGGCGGCGGTCCAGGTCACCGGCAACGGCGCCGACGGCGCCGGCGTCCGGTTCGACCTGCTGGCCGCCACCGCCCTGGGCGACCCGACCCGGTGGCGGGAGCTGGCCGAGCACAACGACGTCGCCAACCCGCTGGCCGTGCCTGCGGGATCCGTGCTGGGAGTGCCGTCATGATCATCCCTTCGCTGTCGGTACGCCTCGACGGCGTGCCCGTGCCCGGCCGGGTGCTGTCGGCGCGGGTGTCGTACCGGATCTCGCTGCCGGCCCAGGCCGAGCTGACCGTGCAGGCCACGGGCGGCTGGCCGTTCGGGGCGCGGCTGGAGCTCGAACTCGACGGCCGGGAGCTGTTCGCCGGCGAGATCGGGTCGGTGGAACTGGTCCGCGGTCCCGGCTCGGAGACCGGCTGGACCGTGGTCGCCCACGACGCGCTGCACCGGCTGCGCTCACGGCAGCGGCCGCGGGTGTTCACCGACGTCACGCTGGCCGACCTGGCCCGCGAGCTGACCTCGGGACTGGGCCTGGACGTGCGCTGCCCCGACCCGGGTCCGGCGCTGGAGCGGGTGGTGCAGCACCGGGCCACCGACTGGGACCTGCTGTCGCGCACCGCCGCCCGGCTGGGCCGCTACCTGTACCTGGACGGGCGGACGCTGGTCGTGGACACGCTGCGCCCGCGCGGGTCGGCGGTGGAGCTGAAGTTCGGCGACACGCTGTGGCAGTGCCGCGTGGCCGGGCACGCCGACCGGGCGCTGTCGGCGGTGACGGCGTACGGCTGGCATCCCGGCCGGGGCGAGTTCACCACCGAGCGGGCGTCGGGTGCCGGCTACCGCCCCGGTTCGGCCACTCCCCCGCCGGGGCTGACCGGCGGCGCCGACCGCACCCTGATCGACCAGCCGGTGGGCCACCAGGCCGAGGCCGCGCAGGCGGCCGTGGACCGGGGTGCCGCCCGGGTGCTGGCGGTCAGCGGCACCTGCCAGGGCGACCCGGCGGTGCGGCCCGGCCGCGCGGTCGGGGTCAGCGGTGTCGACGACGCCGTGGACGGGGTCTATCCGGTGTGCACGGCCGTGCACACGGTCGACGCCGACGGCTACCGCGTCGCGTTCGGCACCGAGCCGCCCGAGGGGCTGCCGCAGAGCACCGCCGCCGCGATCGCGCTGGGCCGGGTCACCGAGGTCGACGACCCCGACGGCCGGGGCCGGGTGCGGGTGGTCCTGCCCGGACACGGCGACCTGGATCTGGGCTGGCTGTCGGTGCTGTGCCCGGGAGCCGGGCCGAACAAGGGCCTCGTGGTCCTGCCGGACCCGGGTGACCTGGTGGTGCTGGCGCTGCCGCGCGAGGACCCCGCCGACGCGATCGTGCTGGGCGCGGTCTTCGGGCCGCAGACGCCACCGGACACCGGCGTGAAGGGCGGCTCGGTCAAGCGGTGGACGCTGCACAGCGCGGGCGGGCAGGAGGTCGTCGTCGACGACTCGGACAAGTCGATCACCCTGACCAACGCCGACGGCAGCCGGCTGGAGCTGTCGCCGAGCACGGTACGGCTACTGGCCCGCACCGACCTGGTCATCGAGGCGCCCGGCCACAAGCTGTCGATCCGCGCCGCCAGCGTCGACTTCGAGCGGGCGCTGATCCCGGGCCTGCCCACGGGGGTGAATCCGCTGTGA
This sequence comes from Catellatospora sp. TT07R-123, assembly GCF_018327705.1. Classification (NCBI taxonomy): domain Bacteria; kingdom Bacillati; phylum Actinomycetota; class Actinomycetes; order Micromonosporales; family Micromonosporaceae; genus Catellatospora; species Catellatospora sp. TT07R-123. The sequence continues at coordinate 111,004 of NZ_BNEM01000001.1, forward strand.
AGGCGATCGTGTCGACCGCCGACGTGCGCTGCGACCACGACGGCAAGGTGCAGAACAACCCGTCGCAGCACTGGGTGCAGATCGCCGGGGACCCGGTGCTCGTCGACGACGACCCGGAGGGCCGCGCCATCGTCCGCTGCCCGAACATCGGCGCCACGATGAAGCCCTGCACGAAGACGCTGCGGGTGTTCACCGGCTACAGCGACTGGATCCGCGTGGACGGCCACGCGGTCGTGCTGGACAACCTCGACGGGCTCACCGACGGCACCGTGCCCGGCACGGTCCACTACCAGGTCCGGATCCCCGGCCAGTCCTTCGTGGAGGTCTCCGCGTGAACACGGCATCGTTGCGCTTCTCCGAGCCCGACGGGCTCGTCACCTCGGCCGCGGGGCGGGTCTCGCTCGTCCACGGCGACGACGCGATCCGCCAGGCGATCATGCTGCTGCTCGGGACGACCCCCGGCGAGCGGCTGATGCGCCCCGACTACGGCTCGCACCTGCACCGGCTGCTGTTCGCGCCGAACGACCAGACCACGGCCGGTCTGGCCATCCACTACGTACGCCACGCGATCGAACGCTGGGAGCCGCGGGTGGAGATCGAGGAGGTCGACGCCGACCCCGATCCCGACATCCCGACCCGGCTGAACGTCCACCTGCGCTACCGGGTCCGCCAGACGCTGGCCACCGGTGTCCTCGACTACCCCCTCGACCTGGGAGAGCAGCCATGATCCCCGTGCCGAACCTGGACGACCGCACCTTCGCCGACCTCGTCTCCGAGGCCCGCGAGCGGGTGCAGCGGTCGTGCCCGGACTGGACCGACCTGTCGGTGCACGATCCGGGCGCGGCGCTGCTGGAGGCGTTCGCATACCTGACCGAGGTGATGCTGTTCCGGCTGAACCGGCTGCCGGAGAAGGCATACCTGGAGTTCCTGAACCTGCTGGGGGTGACCCGGCGGCCGCCCGCGGCGGCGTGGACGGAGCTGACGTTCAGCCGCACCGGTGCCGACACCGCCGAGCGGATCGTGATCCCGGCCGGGACCAGGGTGGTGGCCGCGCGCGGCGCCGATCCGCAGCCGGTCGTGTTCACCACGACCGTGCCGGCGGCGATCGCCGAGGGCACGGCCGAGGTCCGGGTGCGGGCGTACCACTGCGAGCTGGTCGACGGGGAGCTGCTGGGCCTGGGCTCGGGGCTGCCGGGCCAGGTGCTGCGCTGCGACCGCGCCCCGCTGGCCACCACCGGGGAGCCGCTGGAGGTGATGGTCGGGGTGCAGACGGCCGGGCCGGTCGACGGCGCGGCGCGGGAGTTCCAGGGCCGGGTGTTCGAGATCTGGCGGCGGGTGGAGAGCTTCGCCGGGCTGGGCGCGACCGACCGGGCGTACCTGCTGGACCCGGCCTCGGGTGTGGTCACGTTCGCGCCGGAGCTGGACGGTGGCGTGGTGCCCGGTGCGGTGCCGGGGGCGCACCGCGAGATCCGGATCTGGTACCGCACCGGCGGCGGCGCGGCGGGCAACGTCGGGGCGGGCACGCTGACGACCCTGCGCGACCCGGTCGCCGGGGTGCGGGTCGTCAACGCCGAACCGGCCCGGGGCGGCCGCGACATCGAACCGGTCGACGCGGTCGCCCGGCGCGGGCCGTACGAGCTGTTCAGCCTGCACCGGGCGGTCACCGCGCGGGACTTCGAGCTGCTGGCGACCACCGACTCCCCCGCCGTGGCGCGGGCCCGCGCGTTCACCCGGGCGGCGATGTGGTCGTTCGCCCGGCCGGGCGAGGTCGAGGTGACGCTGGTGCCGTTCGTGCCGGAGGCGGCGCGGCCGGGCTGGCGGCTGCCGGTGTCGGCGCTGCTGGAGCGGCAGCTCGACGAGGTGCGGCTGCGCACCCAGGCCGATCTGGACCGGCGCCGGGCGCTGGGCACGTCGGTGACCACGACGTGGGCGCGGTACAAGACGGTGTCGGTGCGCGGCCGGGTCGTGGTGGGGCGGCAGGAGGACGTCGAGGCGGTCCGCCGGCGCATCCACGACCGGCTCTACCAGTCGATCAGCCCGCTGCCCGCCCCGGCGACGGTGGAGGGCTGGACGTTCGGCGAGCCGCTGCGGGCGTCGAACGTGTACCGGATCCTGGAGCAGGCCGAGCCGGGCGTCCGCTACGTCGACGAGGTGCGGTTCGTGCTCGATCACGCGCCCAGCGCCTCGGTCGGGTCGATCGCCGCCGACAACTACCAGGCCGCCACTTGGTACGCGGGCGGCGGCACCCAGGTGTTCCGGTCCACCAACGACGGCCAGGGCTGGGAGCAGGTCTTCGAGCTGCCGGGCGAGACGGTGCGGCAGGTGCTGCCCGCACCCGCGGCCGACCGGCCGGGCGTGACGGCGCGGCCGGGCACGGTGGCGGTGGTCGCCAACTCCGACGAGGGCGGCTCCTCGGTGTACCTGTCGGCCGACCTGGGCGAGACCTGGCGCAAGCTCACCGAGATCGACGCGGTGGTGCTGGAGGCGGCCTGGATCGACCGGGACGAGGCGGTGTCGCTGCTGTTCGCCTCGGACGCGGGCCTGTTCGAGCTGTCGCTGGTGGACGGTGCGGTGCCGCTGCAGATCGTGGTCGACCAGAAGGACCAGGACCGCGGGTTCAACTCGGTGCGCGCGTTCGTGTCAGAGCGCGGCGTGTGGGGCGTGGCCCTGGCCGCCGAGACCAGCTACGGGGTGTACCTGTCGACGGCGGGCGGGCGGCCGGGCACGTTCCAGCACATCGGGCTGGCCGGCACCGACACCCGGGCGCTGGCGGTGCAGCTCGACGGCCCGGACACGGTGCTGTGGGTGGGCACCGGCATGGCCGACCCGCGCAAGCCCGGCAAGGGCTGCTACCGGGCGCGGCTGTTCGAGGCCGATGTGCGCTGGCAGGAGATGTCGAACGGGTGGACCGGCGGCACCTGCTGGGGGCTGGACTTCGCCGACGGGGTCGCGTACGCGGCGAGCCAGAGCGGCGGCGTGCTCCAGCTGGACACCACGGCGGCGGCCCCGCAGTGGGAGTCGCCGTCGGTCAACTGCGGGCTGCCGCTGCGCGACCGGACCCGGTTCGAGCCGGTGCGCACCGTCGCCGCCGGCGGCCAGGTGTTCGTCGGCGGCAACCGGGGCACCCACGTGCGCGCCGGGGCCGGGCTGTGGAGCTCGGCGGCCAGCACGGAGCTGCGCCAGGTCGTCACGATCCCGCCCACCTGGCTGCTCGTCTCGGGCGACCACGACATCGAGGTGGTGATCGAGGATGCGCAGTGACGCGATCGCCGGGATGCTCCCGGCGGCCTACCAGCGGTCGATGCACCCGTCCGGGGTGCTGTGGGCGCTGCTGGGCGTGATGGAGGGCCTGCACGAGAGCAGCGAGGCCCGGCTCGGGTCGGTCGAGGACCTGTTCCACCCGTACCGCAGCCCGGACCGGCTGGTGCCGTTCCTGGCCCGCTGGGTGTCGGTCGACCACCTGGGCACCGGCCGCGACCTGGTCGCGGCCGGGGCCGCGCTGGCGCAGTGGCGCGGCACCCGCGAGGGCCTGAAGGCCGCGGTGGTCATCGCCACCGGCCTGACCGAGATCGAGATCGAGGAGGCGGAAGACCGCCCGTTCCACCTGATCGTACGCATCCCCGCCGGATGCGTACTGGCCGAGCAGGTCCGGCGCATCGTCGAGCTGGACAAGCCGGCCGCCACCACCTTCGAGATGGGAGTGCTGCCGTGAACGAGAAGACGACCGACAAGAACGAAAAGTGGATCATCACCACGTCGACGCCGGAGGTGGCCCTGGGCCAGGACCGCGCCGCCGAGGTGACGTTCACCATCACCAACCAGTCCAAGCGCACCGGCCGCCCCGGCATCGACTTCCACACCGGGTCCGACGCCGACGCCGCCTGGTTCACCGTGGAGGACTACCCGCGGCCGCGGCCGGGCGCGACCGCGCCGCTGGTCGTGAAGATCAATGTGCCGCAGACCGCGCCGGCCGGGCGTTACGAGTTCCAGGCCCGGCTGACCCCTCCCCCGGCCCCGGGTTCGTTCGGCGACGCCGTGGCCGGGGACGCGCCCGAGGAGAACTCGGTGCTCAGCCGCCGCGTCGCCGTCGTGGTGCCCGCGCCGCCGACGCCGGAGAAGAAGCCGTTCCCGTGGTGGATCGTGGTCGCCGCGGCCCTGGCCGTACTGGTGATCGGCGTGATCACCTGGGTGGTGTGGCCCAGCGGCGAGCCCGAGGCGGTGGCACCGCAGCCGTCGGCCACCCCGTCGGTCGAGCCGAGCGCCAGCGCGGCACCGGTGCCGATGGCCGCCGTGCCGAAGCTGGTCGGCCTGAGCCTGGCCGATGCCAAGGCGGCGCTGACCAAGGCCGGGTTCGTGCCGGGCACCATCCAGTACGGCTGGGACAACACCCGCGGCCCCGGCGCGGTCACCCGCCAGTCGCTGCCCGGCGGCGCGTCGGCCGCTCAGGGCAGCACCGTGGACCTGGGCGTCTCGGCGGCCGTCGCGCCGCCGGTGATCTCGGTGCCGGTCAACAACTCCAGTGTTCCGCCGGGCCGCATGCCGACGCTGACCTGGACCCAGCCGGACTCTTGGCCGGTGCGGTGGCTGGTGTCGGTGCAGCCCGAACGCTGCACCCGTTCGGTGCTCGGCGACGTGTGCGCGCCCGCCCCGGTGGTGTCGACCCAGGTCTCGCGGGAGCGGCAGTTCACCCCGGTGATGCCGAAGCTGAACTACGACGTGGTCAACAACGTCCGCGACAACGGCTGGGTGATCATCAGCGTCCAGGTCCTCGACGACTACGGCACCGCCACGACCGCCGGCACCGTCCGGGTCTACCTGGAGCACTGACATGCCCGCACTCACCCGAGGACAGAAGATCCTCGCCGCGGTCGCGCTGCTGATCGTGGCGCTGTACGTCACCGGGGTCGCCACCCAGGACGACCAGCAGTCCATGGCCGACCCCGCCGACAACGGCCTGGTCCGCACGCTCGGCGACTGGTTCGGCAGCCCCGACCCGGTCGACCCGGCGGACCTGGCCGCACCCTGCCGCACCGGTGACACGCTGGCGGTCGAGGGCAGCTGCGTGCTGACCGTGGCCCCGGCCGACGCCGACCTGCGCGAGGTGGCGCTGCGCGCCGACACCGCGCTGCACCTGCACACCCGTGCCCCGCACGACGACACCGCCCTCGACCGCGACGTGCCCGCCGGGGAGACGATCAAGGTCGCGGTCGACGGCGACGGCGTGGACATCACGCTGACCTGCGACAAGTGCTCCGTGACCCTGGGAGGCAGCGATGGATAGGCTGCGCACACCGTTCTTCTTCGTCTCGCTCGTCGCGTTCGGACTGGTCGTGGCGGTGGAGACGGGCAGCTCGTTCCTGCTCGGCCTCACCACCCCGGCGCTGGACACGGCCACGCAGCTCGGCGCCGACGTGCCCCCGGGGGTGGCGCAGCGGCCGGGCGGGCTGGCGATCTCGTACCTCGCCCTGATCGACGTCGTGCTGCTGGGCACCGCGGTGCTGATGGGCGTGGCGATCCTGGCCTCCAAGCGGCTGCACGCCCGGGCCCAGGGGGTGGTGACGCTGATCGGGGCGATCATCCTGATCATCACGGCGCTGGTGCTGCTGTTCGTGGCCATCGCCAAGCTGGTCCTGATGGTGGGGCTGCTGCTGGCCTTCCCGTTCGGGACGATCGTGTACCTGATCCTGTTCGGATCGTTCCCGCGCGGCGAGGCGGCGGTGGTGCTGTCGCTGATCATGTTCCTGAAGGTGGTCGGCGGGGTCTGCCTGGTCATCGCCCAGCAGCGGTTCCTGCAGAACAAGGGCCTGGTGGCCATGATGATCACGTCGCTGCTGGGCAACGTCGTGGCGGTGTTCCTGCACGGGCTGGTGCCCGGGGTGCTGGTCAGCATCACCGACGCGATCGCCGGGATCGTGTTCGCGATCGTCGGCATCGTCTGGGCGATCATCCTGATCATCGGGTCGATCCCGGCGATCGTCCGGGCGGTCCAGGCCACCGTCGACAACGTCAAGCAGCTGCGCGCGGCCGCACCCGACGCGGTGCAGACCTGAGTCCGGCCCGGTGCCGCGATGCGGGGCCCGTCACCCTCGGGTGGCGGGCCCGCGTCGTCCCCGCCGCGTCCGCTCACGCGCCGACGTTCAAGCGGGACGCAAGTCGGCGGCAAGTGGCGGCGGTCAGACGAGGTCCTGGCCGGTCAGCGCGGCCGTCCACGTCTCGGGGCCCCAGATGGCGTCCAGCAGCTCCAGGCCGAGTGCGGCCTGCATGGCGCGGGTCCTGGCGGCGGTGTCGGTGCCGAAGACGCCGTCGATCTCCGTGGGATGGCCGTTGGCGGTCAGGATCGCCTGGGCCCGCTTGACGAACGGGCCCTTGGCGCCCGCCTTGAGAACCGGAAGCATGCCGATCATCTCCTTGAACCAGTCGCGACCGCCCGGCGGCGGCGCGGGCGGCGGCACCGGCGGCGCGGCACCGGCGACCTCCGCCACGTAGCGCCGGAACAGGGCGGCCTTGTCCACGGCCTCGCAGTCGCGGTAGCCGCTGAGGTGCGTGTGCCACAGGTGCGAGCTGTCCGCCTCGCCGCTGCGCGGTGCCGACGACTGGCCGCGCTGGCGGTCCCAGCGCAGCACCCGTACCCCGTCGTCGGTGTAGATGACCTCGCGGATCCACCGCGTGTCGGCGGCCCCGGCGCGGCACTGCGCCACGAGCCAGACCGAGAGGTGGCGCAGGGTCGCCTGGTGCCCGTTCGGGTAGCGCCTGGTGAAGCCGCCGATGTCCAGGGCCGCCGCGCCGTCGGTGAGGCCGCGCAGGTCGCGGGCCAGGCGGGCGCTGTACGGGTCCTTCGACATCTTCAGCCCGTCGCGGCCGAGGTGGTAGCTGGTGCCGACGCGCCGGTGCGCCTCGTCGCCGACGATGCCGACGTCGGCGCCGTGCAGGCCGAACGCGGACAGCAGATACTCACGTGCGGTCAGGTAGGACTGGGGTGCGTACGACACTGCCTCTCACCTCCGGGATGGGGACGTGAGGGCAGCGTGCGCCGGGGCACTTGGCCGCGGCTTGGAGCGGACTTGCCCGCCGGTTACGAGGGCATGGCTGCCGCGATCGACGCGCGGCCGCCGTGCAGGCGGATGGTGTACCAGCCGCCCCGGCCGACCGGTTCGGGCAACGGCACCGCGTACCAGCCGCTGATCAGGGCGAGCAGCACCGGGATGACGTCGCCGTGCGAGGACGCGACGACGCGGCCACCCGGGTGCGCCCCGGCCATGGTCAGCAGCGCGCCGAGCATGACGCCCGCCGACCAGGCTGCTCCGACGGCCTGGCCCATCGGGGCGAACACGCCGTCCACCCAGGCGGCGGGCTCCCGGAAGTCGTCGGCCTCGACGAGTGCGGCCAGCGTCGTGACCGGCAGGCCCGCCGCCCGCGCCAGCGGCGCCACGGTCTGGTGGCAGCGCAGCGCCGGGCTGGCGTAGACGGCGTCGATACCGGCCCCGAGGGCTGCCATGAGCCGCTCGGCCTGCGCGAAGCCCTGTTCGGACAGCGGCCTGCTGTCGTGGCCGGCGGTCCAGCCGGCGCGCTCGACCGAGGAGCAGTGCGGCACGAGCTCCAGGGTGAGGTGAAGATCGAAGGGCATGTGGGCACGCTAGCCGCTCGTCGGGCACCGCCGAGAAGGGCACCTTCTACCGCGCCATGCGATGAGAAGGTGCCCTTCCTTACCTCAGGACAGGGTGAGGGCGGTGTCGTCGATGACGAACGACGTCTGCAGGGACGCGTCCTCGACGCCACTGAACTTGATCGTCACCGTCTGCCCGGCGAACGACGAGACGTCGACGGTGCGCTGGGCGTAGCCGGTGTTCTTGTTGAGGTTGGAGTACGTGGCCAGCGTGGTCGTCCCGGCCGTGACCGTCAGCTTGTCGTACGCGGTGGTGGTCGTGGTCTCGGCGGTGTCGATGTGCAGCCAGTAGGTCAGGGTGGCGCGGCATCCGGCCGGGATCGTCACGGACTGCGACAGGGTGTCGGTGTGGGCGGAGCCGTACCCGTTGAGCCAGGCCTTGTAGGAGCCGGTGTGGGCGGCCTCGCCGGTGCTGCTGTCGATGACGCCCGAGGACTGGGTCCACGGCGAGGTGCCGGTCTCGAAGCCCGCGTTGCCGAGCAGCTGGCCGGAGCAGCCGCCGCCGGTCGGGCTGACGGTCCAGCTGAACGTGGCCGTGCCGGTGGCGTTGGTGGTGTCCTTCGCCGTCACCGTGACCGTGGTGGTCTGCGCCGTGGTGGGCGTGCCCGTGATCTTGCCGGTGCTCGCGTTGATGGACAGGCCCGCGGGCAGACCGGTGGCGCTGTAGGTCAGGGTCTGGCCGCTGCCGGAGGAGCTGGCGCTGATCTGGAGGTTGACCGCGGTCCCGACGATCGAGGACTGGTTGCCCGGGTTGGTGACGGTCACCGTGTTGCCGGTGCCGGGCGGCTTGGGCAGCAGGCAGCCGGCCACGGACAGGTCGATCGCCCGCGACGCGTTGAGGCAGGTGGTGAACCAGTACGTCTGCTGGCCGTAGCTCTGGCCCTGGTAGACGTGGACGGTGCCGTTGGCGTCGACCTCGCACGGGTTGTTGAGCGTGCAGGACTGGCCGTCGTCGTTGCCGGTGTTGTTGATCCCGACGACCTTGTTGCTGGCCAGGTCGACGATGGGCGAGCCGGAGGTGCCGTGGGTGGTGTTGCACCCGGTGTTGTACTTGATCGAGTCGTGCCAGGTCCACACGTCCTCGCGGATCGTGGGCACGAACGCGTTGATCGTGCAGTTCCAGATCTGCTTCCAGTAGCTGGACGGGATGTACATGCTGCTGCCGCTGGCCGGGCGGGTGTCGGAGACGGTCAGCGCGGTCACGCCGTACGTGCTCTGGATCGAGGCGAAGGTCGTGTTGAGCCGGTACAGCGACACGTCGGTGTCGGTCATCGTCGCGTACAGCAGCATGTCGGCGCGCAGGGTGCCGAGGTTGGTGCCGGAGGCGTTGAGCAGGGTGCCCGACCTGGTGCTGGACTTGTTGACCAGGACGACTCCGGCGCCGGGCATGCCGCCCTCGTAGCAGTGGCCGTTGGTCAGCATCATGGCGCGGTCGGTGTCGACCGAGCTCGGGAAACGGACGAGCGAGGCCGAGCAGTTGCTCAGGGCGATCGTCGCGTTGAGACTGGCCGCCTGGAGGGTGACGGCGGACGCGGGGGCGGCGGGGACGGCGATCGCGGCCGCGCCGAGAACGAGTGCGCCCACGGTGGTGGCGATTCGTCGGAACATGAAAGCTCCCGAATTGGGGGGTATAAATCGCCGCCAGTCTATGGCCGACGCCCGCCGCAGTGAAGCCGGTGAATCTACGGTGGCGGCAGAACGCCAAGGCCGACCTGACCGCCTAAACTGCTCCGATGCCGCCGCTCCCCCCGCACCCCCACCGCCCGCCGGCCCACCGGCCGGTCGACCCGTACGAGGTCGAGGTCCGGGTCATGCCCGTTCTCACCGTGGTGGAGACGCTGCACAGCCTGGACCAGTCCGAAGGCGACGCCTGCGTGCACTGCGGAACCCGCGGTGCGGGCGCCGCGTCGTGGTCGCCCGACGAGCTGGTGCCCGTCGGCCGCGAGCGCCACCGGGGCACGGTCATCCGGGCGCACCGCGATTGCGCTCCGAACTGGCTGGCACGCTGGTTCCGCGACGGAGACGAGCTGAAGCAGCAGCAGCTGGGCTACTACCGGGTCCGCGAGCAGATCGCCACGGAGCTGGTCGAGTACCAGCTGGACGCACGGCTGCGCCGCTACGAGCAGATGAGCGAGGAGGACCGGCCCCGGCGCGAGCTCGTCGACTGGGAGATCACCGTCATCCACGAGGCGGCGCTGGCCGTGCGCTTCGGCATCCCCGACGAGAGCTGACCGCAGGCACCGATGTGCGTGCGGGCCGTGTCCACATGCGAGGTATCCTGTCGGCCAGTTCGACGGGGCCACATGGAGTGACGATGTTCTTCCGGCGCAAGACCGAAGAGGCGCGCGCGCTGCGGTATATGGCGTACGTGTCCGATGCGAAGATCGACATGCTGATCAGCCAGATCCACGAGCCGCTGCGGCGCAGCATCGCCACGGAGCTGAAGCTCGACCTGAAGCTGATCGGCCTGACGCTCAGCGCCGACAACCCGCTGCGCCAGCAGAGCCGCATCGAGAAGGTGGCGCTGGTCGAGGACTACCTCACCCGCCACCAGCAGGTCGGCGACCTGACCGCGTCGCAGGGGTACGTCAAGGCGCGGCTCAACATGGACTGGGCGCCGCTGTCCGACATCCAGCACGGCCGCCCCGACGCCGAGAAGATCACGTTCTTCTGCGGGTACACCGAGGAGCTGCTGGTGGTGCTGGGCGGGTCGACGGCGCACCTGCTGGGGACGCCGGTGGAGCCGACGGCGACGCCGGGGTCGCAGCCGTACGCGATCCGCCGGGCCCTGCACCCGGTCACGCCGCAGGCCGACGGCCTGGACGAGCAGGCCGAGACCGACACGGTGCGGTCGCTGGCCGACGGGATCGCGGCCACCGCCAAGGCCGTGTTCCAGACCCCGCAACCGGTGCAGTTCCTCGCCCGGTGCATCAGCCGGGGCCCGCTGCCCGACGGCTCGCCGCGCCCGGCCTACCTGCTGGGCAGCCCGCTGTACGTCGAGATGGTGGACTACTAGTCCGATGAGCACCGGCACGCACCAGGCGGCGGGGACCTGGCAGGTCGGTGACGTGATCGCCGACCTGTACCGGGTGACGAGGGTGCACGAGCAGGGCGGCATGGGCCTGGTCTACCGGGTGCGCCACCTGGGCTGGGACGTCGACCTGGCGCTGAAGAACCCGCGCCCGCAGCAGCTGCGCACCGCCGAGGACCAGCAGCTGTTCGTCGACGAAGCCCAGGCGTGGATCTCGCTGGGCCTGCACCCGCACGTGTGCGCCGCCCACTACGTCCGCGCGATCGACGGCGTCCCGCGCGTGTTCGCCGAGTACGTCCCCGGCGGCAGCCTGCGCGAGGCCATCGACGACGGGCGGCTGTACGGGGGCGGCCCGGACGAGATGCTCGCGCGGCTGCTCGACCTGGCCGTGCAGCTCGCCTGGGGGCTGGCCCACGCGCACCGCCGGGGCCTGGTGCACCAGGACGTCAAACCGGCCAACGTGCTGCTCGACGAGGCGGGCACGGCGAAGGTGACCGACTTCGGGCTGTCCCGGGTCGGCGTGCCCGCCCAGAGTTCCGGCCCGGCCCGACCGGGGGTGTGGGCCGACCCCGGCGTGAGCACCCGGGTCAGCGCTGGCGGCCTGACCCCCGACTACGCCTCACCCGAGCAGGCCGCCGGGGTGCCACTGAACCGCCGCACCGACGTGTGGAGCTACGCGGTGTCGGTGTTCGAGCTGTTCACCGGAGGCGTGGTCTGGTCCAGCGGCCCGTCGGCCGACGTCGCGCTGGCCGAATACCTCCAGTACGGCCCGGACGATCCGGCCGCGCCCCGGATGCCCCCGGCACTGGCCGACCTGCTGCGCTCGTGCCTGCGCGACGACCCGGCCGCACGCCCCGGCGACCTGGCCGAGGTCGCGGACACGATCGCGGCCGTATACGAGGCCGAGCTGGGCCGGCCGTACCCCCGGACGGTCCCGGCCGAGGCGGACCTGCGCGGCGACGAGCTCAACAACCGGGGCCTGTCGCTGCTCGACCTCGACGACCCCGACGCGGCCGACGCCGCGCTGCGCTCGGCGCTGGAGGCCGACCCGCACCACCTCGAAGCGGTCTTCAACGCCTCCATGCTGAGCTGGCGGCGCGGCGAGCTCACCGACGACGAGGCGGTGGCCGCCGTCGCGGCGGCCGCCGCCACCCGGCCCGGACACTGGCTCGGCGCGTACCTGCTGGCGCAGGTCCACCTGGAGCGCGGGGACCTGGACGCGGCGCTGCCGCTGCTGACCGAGGCCGCCCAGCAGGCGCCCGACGACCCGCAGGTCGTGGAACTGCTGCGGCGGGCTCGCGCGGGCGGGCTGGCATCGGGCGACGGCGAGCGGACCGTCCCGGGTGGCGCCCGCGACGATCGCAGCGGGATGACCGGGGCGCAGCTCGGCCAGGATGCCCGCGTGGTCCTGACCGCGCTGACCGACGTACCCCCGCCGCCGCGCGGGCTGCGGCGCCTGTGGGTGCTGCTGTTCGGCGGCGACAACCGGCGGGCGACGGCGAGCATCGTCGGCGTGCACTCCATCGACGGCGCCCGGCCCCCGCTGCGGTTGCGGCCGGGCAGGTTCGCCAGCGCGTTCGCGGTCCGCCCTGACGATCACATGGCCGCGGTCGGGGGCGGCGGCGACGACGTCGTGGTGTTCGACCTGGACAGCGGCGCCGAACTGCACCGGCTGCCGGGTCACGGCATTTTCGCGCGCGCACTGCGGTTCAGCGCCGACGGCCGGACGCTGGCGTCCGGGGCGAGTGACGGCCTGGTCCGGTTGTGGGAGCCCACCACCGGCACGCTCCTGGCGACGCTGACCGGCCACGGCCGGGAGGTGCACGGGCTGGCATTCTCAGCCGACGGCACCCGCCTGGCCTCAGTCAGCAGCGACCGGACGCTGCGGCTGTGGGAGTGGCGTACCGGCCGGTGCACGGCCGTGCTCGAACATGGCGACAAGGTGTCGGTGGTGGACCTGAGTCCGGACGGGCGCTGGGCCGTCACCGGCGATCTCCGCGGCGTGGTGCGGATCTGGGAGCTGGACTCGGATGGGGGCGCTGTATGCCGCCACGAGCTGCAAGGGCACCGGGACGAGGTGCTGGCCGCGGCGACCGGCGGCGCCGGGCGGTTCCTGACCGGCGGCCGGGACGGGATCCTGCGCCTGTGGGACGCGGGCACCGGGCGCTGTCTGCGCACCGTCGAGGCTCATCGCGACGCCGTGTTCCGGGAACTGACCGGCGGCTGGACCGTACACGTGACGGCGTGCGTGAGCACCGACGGAAGGTTCGCGCACTCGCTGGGCAATGACGCGGTGGTGCGGTCGTGGGGGCTGCCGACGGGCTACACCGCCGCGCTTCAGGTGTGCCGGCCGCGGCCGGTGCCGCTGCTGCACGAGTTCGACGCGCGGTTCCAGCATCTGCTGGGCAGTGCCGACCGGGCCCTGGGTGAGGGGCGGGTGCCCGCCGCGCTGGAGCTGATGCGGCAGGCACGCGCGGTGCCGGGCCATGAGAACGCTCCGGAGGCGGTCGCGGTCTGGCAGCGGCTGGCCGGCTCGTCAGTCCGGACAGGGCTGCGCGGGGCAAGGCTGGCGCGGCGGATCACCCTGGTGGAGCCCGGCTCGCAGCGGTTCTGGCGGGCGCTGATGGGCCTGAGCGCCGACGGCGCCACCGCGCTGACTAGCGCCCCCGACGACGCCATGGTGCTGTGGGACCTGGCCACCGGGCAGGCCCGGCGGCGGTTCGCGACGCCGGAGCCCCGGATCTCGGTCGAGTCGCTCGCGCTGAGCGCGGACGCGCGGCTGGCGGTGGCCGTGGACGGCTACCGCCGCGTGCTGGTGTGGGACCTGCCCGGCGACGACGAGCCGCGGCTGCTGGACCAGCTGCCGTCCACCGGCACCCGGGTGTGCCTGGACCGGACCGGCACGTACGCGCTGACCGCGACGAGCACCTACACGGTGCTGCGCCGCCTGGAGCTGGCGACCGGCCGCGAGCTGGCGAGGTTCCAGGGACGCGAGCGGATGATCCACACCTCCGAGGGCGACTCCCGGATGGAGCCGGAGGCGATGTACGGGACCTGCCTCGGCGACGGCGGGCAGTCGGCGCTGTCCGCAGCGGAGAACGGCGACGTCCTGCACTGGGACGCGGTCAGCGGGCGGCTGCTGCGCCGGATGCGCGGCCACGGCCAACGTGCCGAGTGCGTCGCGATCAGCCCGGACGGGCGCTTCGCGCTGTCGGGCGCCTGGGACCGGACCGTCCGGTACTGGGACCTGGAGCGCGGCCGCTGCCTGCGCGTGCTGACCGGGCACACCCAGCCGGTCGACGCGGTCGCGTTCACCGGTGACGGAGCGTTCGGGGTCTCCGCCGCACGCGACCACTGCGTACGGGTGTGGCGGCTGGCCGACGGCGCGTGCGTCCGGGTGCTCGACGGCCACGACGGCCCCGTGTCCGGGGTCGGTGTCAGCGACGACGGGCGGGTCGTGGTCGCGATCACGCGCGAGAGCCTGTCGGTCTGGGAGCTGGACTGGGAGCTGGCGGCCCGTCCGGCCGCAGGTCGGCGGGCGGGTCTGGGCCGGTGGTTCGGCCGGGCGCGCTCTGGCGGCTGAGCCGCGGAGCCGGACGGAACCGCTGCTGGGGCCCGGTGCAGGGGATGGGCGGCCGAGCGGCAAGGGTTCGCCCAAAATTCAAGGGTTCCGATGTCTTGTGCCATGGGAGCGGTTCTGCTTGGCTACGGCGAGCCGTCCACATCGGCATGGACACAAGGAGCCCACATGAGACTGAAAGCGGTTACGGCAGGACCTGCCCTAGCTGTCTTCGTCGCCGCTGCGATGACGCTGGGTGTGCAGCCCGCGGCCGCCGCGCGACCCTCGGCGAGCACGGGCGCGACCGCGCCGTCGCTCGTCGGCGCGCTGGCCGCGCCGAGCGTCGACGTGAACAACGTCAAGGCGCACCTGCAGCAGCTGCAGACCATCGCGACCAACAACGGCGGCAACCGTGCCACCGGCACCGCCGGCCACACCGCGTCGGTGACGTACGTGCAGCAGAAGCTCCAGGCGGCGGGCTTCACCGTCACCCTGCAGACCTGCACCACCTGCAACGGCTCGGCGAAGAACATCATCGCCGACTGGCCGGGCGGCGACACCAACAACACCTACATGTTCGGCGGCCACCTCGACGGCGTGTCGGCCGGCCCCGGCATCAACGACGACGGCTCCGGCTCGTCGGCGCTGCTGGAGGCCGCGCTCCAGCTCGCGGCGGCCAACCCGACGATGACCAACCACCTGCGGTTCGGCTGGTGGGCCGGCGAGGAGCAGGGCCTGATCGGCTCGAAGTTCTACGTCAACTCGCTGACCTCGGCGCAGAAGACCGCGATCAAGGCGTACGGCACGTTCGACATGATCGCCTCGACCAACGGCGGCTACTTCGTGACCGGCACCGACGCCATCGCGGTGAAGCTGCGCGAATACTTCACCTCGATCAGCGTGCCGACGGAGACGTCGACGGAGTGCTGTAGCGACGACGGCTCGTTCCGCAACGCCGGCGTCCCGTCGTCGATCAACTCGACCGGTGCCAGCTTCACCAAGACGAGCGCGCAGGTGACCAAGTGGGGCGGCACCGCCGGTGCGGCGTACGACTCCTGCTACCACAAGGCCTGCGACAGCTACCCGTCCAACATCAACAGCACCTCGCTGGGCCGGTTCGCCAACGCGATCGAGTACGCGGCGTGGAACCTGACCACCGGCACCGCGCCCGCCAACGACTTCTCGGTGTCGCTGAGCCCCGCCTCCGGCTCGGTGAACCCCGGCTCGGCGGTCACCGCGACCGTGAACACCGCCACCACCTCGGGCAGCGCGCAGACGGTGAACCTCAGCGCCTCCGGCGCGCCCTCCGGCGTGTCGGTCAGCTTCAGCCCGGCGTCGGTCACCTCCGGCGGCTCCTCGACGGTGACCGTGTCGACGACGGCGAGCGCCGCCCCCGGCACGTACACCATCACGGTGACCGGGACCGGGTCGGTGGCCCACTCGGCCAGCTACACCCTGACCGTCAACGGCACCGGCGGCTGCACCGGGACCGGGCAGAAGTTCGCCAACCCGGGCTTCGAGTCCGGCGCGGTCTCGTGGACGCAGTCCTCGGGCGTGATCGGCCAGAACACCGGCAACGGGGCGCCGCGCACCGGCACCTGGTCGGCGTGGCTGAACGGCTACGGCTCGGCGCACACCGACACGCTGTCGCAGTCGGTGACGCTGCCCTCGGGTTGCAGCAGCTACACGCTGTCGTTCTACCTGAAGATCGTCACCGCGGAGACGACCACCACGACGGCGTACGACAAGCTGACCGTCACGGCGGGCACCACCACGCTCCAGGTCTTCTCCAACCTCAACGCCAGCGGGTACACGCTGCGCTCGTACAACCTGTCGGCCTTCGCGGGCCAGACGGTGACCGTCAAGTTCACCGGCGTCGAGGACTCGGGCCTGGCGACGTCGTTCGTCGTCGACGACACCGCCCTCACGGTCTCCTGAGGTAGGTCCGTCCCGCACTCGTACACACGACACCGAACAGCGATCCGAACACGGGTGGTCCCGGAGGCGAGAAACCGCCTCCGGGACCACCCGGTCGTCTACCGGTGCGTCACTGGTCTTCGAGATCGAGCACCCTGTATTCAGGCAGTTCCCGCCGCGCCTGCGCCCCGTCGTAGGTCGCGAGGTAGGCGTCCCGGGTACGGGCCTCGACGATGGCGTGGCCCATGACGGGGCCCAGTCGCGCCACCTCGACGGTCTCCGTGCCCGTCAAGGGCAGGATGACGGTCACTCCGTCGATCTTCGTGGCCAAGCGGGTCAGCCGCTCCCGCTCCTCCGGGTTGAGCTGCTCGTAGGCGGCCAGGAAGCAGGCCGCCGGAATGCCGACGAACGCGCCGGTGCCTTCCTCCTCCACCATCGCGACGAGCTCGGCCGTAGCCATGCCGCGAAGCGCGGCGTACGCGACCAGGGCAGTGCTGTCCAGCACCACACGGACGTTGCTCACTCGTCACCCGCTTGAACGGCTTGCGCCTTGAGCACGTCCAGGGCGTAGATGCGCTGGCGCATGCGTTCGACGCCCGCGTCGGTGACCAGGTAGCCAGCCTCCCTCAGCACCGCGCGGGTCGCTTCATGACGTCGGCGCATCCGGATCGACTCGGCGACGTAGGCCGACGCGTTGTCCACGCTGTCCAGCACTTCGCGGACGTCGTCCGGGAGGTAGATACTGATCTTCCTCGGTGAGGTCATACTTTTCAGGGTACGCCTATCGCCTAAGATCACAACTGACGACACTCGGACGAGGCAGCTGCCGCCGACCTGGTGCCGGACGCGCCGGGGCGAGCGCGGCGCCGCGCTGGACATGTCGACCACGTCGGCAGAACCTGTGGCGGCACGCGGCAGCCCGGCGCCCTTTCGACGCCGCCCCGGGCGGCCCGGCTGCGGTCAGGCCTGCGACGAGTAGCTGCTGAAGAACCCGGAGTTGATCGGGTTGCCCGCGTTGTCGAAGCAGTTGACCGTCACCAGGATGTCCGTCCCGGCCGCCGACCACGGGCGGTGCAGGCCGCAGAAGGACGACGAGGTGCCGTACGCGGTGGCCTGCGAGTTGCCGGGCAGGCTGGCCGCCAGCGAGTAGTACTTGATGGTCCACACCGGCGGTCCGGCGCCGAGCCCGTTGCCGCCGGCGACCGAGTTGTAGTTGGTCGTGGCCGGACCGGCACCGGGGACGTTCCAGATGTACCCGAACCGGTTGGGCGGGAAGGCCGGGCCGTACAGCGACCGCTTGTACTGGTAGGTCGAGGTGAAGGCGTTGTCGGCCAGCGCGCCGAGGTGGTTGAAGCACAGGATGCGGAAGAACTGGCCGTTGGCCGAGGACTGCATGCTGGCCACCTTGCAGCGGGCTGCCGCGCCGGGGTTGACCGCGGTCACCTGGATGCCGCCGTCCTGCGGGCCGGGGGTGCCCAGGCCGGTGAAGGCGATCGAGTACTGCCCGACGCCGACATGCGCGCAGGTGGTGCCGAACCCGAGGGTGGTGTAGTTGTCGATGATGCCGCAGCCGGCGTTGTTGTGCATGTAGCCGTACAGGCCGCCGCCGATGCCGCCGGAGCTTCGGGCGAACTGCACCGAGAAGCCCGGGGCCGGGTCGAGGACGCCGGTGGTGCGGTAGCAGGCGACCCTGACGATCTCGTTCGGCGGCAGGGAGGTGTCCGGCCCCCAGCTCTCGGCCTGGCAGAACCGGCCGTTGGGGCTGGTCAGGGCGTCATGGACGGCGGTGACGTGCACGACGCCGCCGACGATGCCCTGACCGGGGAACTTGACCGTCCACCGCCCCGGGACGCCCGGGGTGACGGAGGTGCCCGCCGGTACGGCCTGCGAGACCACACCGCCGGACCACAGCGCGAAGCCGAACCGGTCGGGCACGGCGGCGTCGGCCGACGCGCCCGCAGCAGTGGCGCCCGCAGCGGCGGCGAGCAGCATCGCCGCCGCCCGAACGGCCCAAATCTTGACCTTCATAGGGTCTCCTACCTGTGGGAGGGGCCTCCAGTATCAGCCAACCCATCTAGCCTCATGGATGTCAGATCACGGACGCCGGCCATGGCGGCGGTAAATCGGCCGCTCGGGCGGGCGCTGGGATCTAGGCTGCCGCTCATGCCCGACAGGATGTGGTCACTGGCGCAGTTCCGCTTCGACGAGCAGATCGGCGCGGCCGAGGTTTACCTCGACCGCGGTGACGGTCTGGCGCCGATGCCCCGCGACGAGGCGATCGCGTACGCCCACGCCCGGGGCGCCAACCTGGTGGCCTCGTGGCCGGAGGCCGACGACCAGCTCCCTACCTGCATCGTGGCGAAGGTGAGCCTGCCGGTGCGCTGGGAGCAGGTGCCCCTCGACACGCCCGAAGCGGACGAGCGGCTGTGGTTCCAGGCGCCGTGCGGCGGCCGGGACTTCCTCGTGGGCAGCGGGAACACGTTCCCGGGTCGGATGGCGGCCTGGTGCCCGGACAAGGCCGTGTTCTACAACGTGTCGCTGGACGAGATGGCATCCATGTCGGAGCAGGCACGATACTTCGTGGCCGGGTTCCTGGCGGGCAACCAGCCCGGCCACCCGGTCGACGGCGACGGCGACGCGGCGGAGTCGGACCTGGTCGCGTGGCAGGCCGCGACCGCCCGGTTCCGCCGCAGCGGCTACTGGTACGGCCGCTGGAGCACCTGCGAGGCCTGCGGCTGCGTACTGCTGCCCGACAGCGCCGACGACCGCTGCCACGAACATCTGGCCTGATCGGACCACGCCTTACGCGACTCCCCGCTGTCCCGCCAGCGCCCGGTCGGCCTCCTGCTGGACGCCGTCGAGGTCGTCGGGGATCTCAGCGCCGGTGACCGCGTTGGGCAGCGCGTCCTCCATCCGCGCCAGGGGCCGGTAGCGCAGCCCGGCCGCACCCAGCACCATCAGCGCCAGACCGGCGGCGACCAGCAGCAGGCCCATCCCCCGGCCCGGCCCGACGCCGAGCACGGTCCCCACGCTGCCGGCCAGCGCGCCGCCCGGCGCCAGCAGGGGCGCGAAGACGCGGTCGGCGATCAGGGGCGCGGTCACGAACGCCAGGGGGGTCATCGCCACCGCCATCATCTGGTTGGCGGCCAGCACCCGGCCCTGCAACTCCAGGCCAACCTTGAGCTGGATCATCGCCATCCAGTGGGCGTTGAGGATGCTCAGGCAGCCCCACCACAGCACCGCCCCGGCGCAGATCAGCACGACCGACGGGCGCAGGCCCGTCAGGGCGACGCCGAGGCCCATACCGATGACGAAGCCGACCATGCCGGTCGCCCGCCGCCGGGTGCCGCCCCAGGCCAGCATGACCAGGCTGCCCAGTGCCGCGCCGCCGCCGCTGAAGGCGGTGACCAGGCCCAGCGTGCCCGCGTCGCCCCAGGCCAGCACCATCGGGGTGGAGACCACCAGCGCGACGGTGAACAGGTAGTTCACGAGTACGAAGTACCCGATCATGATCATGAGGGGGCGGCGCCGGACCAGGAAACGCCAGCCGCCCAGCAGCGCCTGCGGGAACGTCTCGTCGCGGCGCCGGAACAGCCGGTCCGGGAACCGCACCGCCAGCAGCGTCAGCAGGCCCACCGCGAACGACACCACGTCGATGCCGATGACCGCGGGCAGCCCGACGGCGACGATCAGCGCGCCGCCCGCCAGCGGCGCCAGCAGCATGCCGACCCCGGTGCCGAGCTGCGCCAGCGCGTTGGCCTGGGTGAGATACGGCTTGGGCACCAGTTGGGCCACCGCGGCCAGCCAGGCCGGCCGGTGGAACGCCGTGATCGTGGAGCCAAGGCCCGCCGCCAGCGCCACCACGGCCAGGCTCAGCTGGTCGCGCCACAGCAGCACCGCCAGCAGCAGCATCACGCAGGCCGACAGCCCGTCGCAGGCCAGCATGATCCGGCGGCGGTCCAGCCGGTCGGCCAGCGCCCCGCCGACCGGCAGCAGCGCGATCGTCGGCAGCAGCGCCAGCATGGTCACCAGGGCGTAGTCGAAGGTGCGGCCACTGCGCTGGTAGGCCCATACCCCCAGGGCGAACGACCCGATGGCCGAACCGACCAGCGACACGGTCTGCCCGAACGCGACGATGTAGAAGGCGCGCAGGTCGTGGCGCAGCCGGGCCCCGTGCACGGCGCCGTCGGCGGTACGCGGCCGCGGCGCCCGCCCCGCCTGCCACGCCGCCACCCGCTCCCCGATGATCTCGGCGAGCCGCTGCGCCTGGTGCTTGACGAAGTAGTGCCCGGCGCGCGGGATGGTCGCCAGTTCCACGCGCGGGCCGAACGCGGCCCACTCCAGGTGCCGCTCCTGGTAGAGCTCGGTGCTGCGGTCGCGCTCGCCGACGACGCACAGCACCGGTGCGGCCAGCTCGGGCAGGCCCGGCCGCCCGAGTTCGGCGGTGAACCACGCCTCGGCCTGGCGGGCGTCGTGGCGCAGGCTGCGCATCATCTGGTCGGTCTCGGCCTCGTCCAGGTCCTCCATGCCGCCGATGAGCCGCAGCCAGTCGCGGTAGGAGCGGTCCGAGACCATCCGGTCGGTTGGCAGGATCCGGTTGACCAGCGCCGACAGGCGGCCGGGCAGGCGCGCGGCCGGGAACGCCCCGCCGACGACGAGCCCGACCAGGGTGATCCCGCGCTGCTCCAGCCGCTGGGCCAGGGCGGTGGCGGTCGCGGTGCCGACGCAGTGGCCGTACACCAGCAGCGGCCCGGACACGGTGGCGGCGACCTCGTCGGCCAGTCGGTCGACGAGCGGGCCGAGGTCGAGCAGCGGCTCGTCGGGGCGGGCCGGGTCGTGGCCGGGCAGTTCGACGGCCAGTGTCGTCACCGCCGGGCCGAGCGCCTCGGCCAGCGGCCGGTACGCCGCGGCCGAGCCGCCGCCGTAGGGCACGCACACGACGGTCAGCGCGGCGGTGCCCGGCGCCGGACCGCCGAGGCGGTGCAGCAGCCCGGCCGGGGCGCCGCCGCCCTCGGCCCGCGATCGCAACAGCGCACCCAGGTCGCGCACGGTCGAGGCGGTGAACAGGTCGATGACCCGCAGCCCGGGGTCGATGTCGCGCACGGCCCGCACCGCCTGGAACGAGTCGCCGCCCAGGGCGAAGAAGTCGTCGTCGCGCCCGACCTGCGCCACCCCGAGGATCGTCTGCCACACCTGCGCGACGCGCTGCTCGTACGGGGTCTGCGGCGGGCCGCCGTCCCCGGCCCCGGTGCGGGCGTCGGGCACCGGCAGCGCGGCCCGGTCGACCTTGCCGTTGGCCGTCAGCGGCAGCGCGGGCAGGGTCACCAGGGCCGAGGGCAGCATGTACTCGGGCAGCCGGGCCCGCAGCGCCGCGCGTACGGCGGCGGGGTCGGCGGTCTCGGGGGCGATCCAGGCGACCAGGCGCCGCTGGTGGGCCTCGCCGACGGGCAGCACCGCGGCCTCGGCCACCCCGGGCGCGGCCCGCAGCGCGGCGGCGACCTCGCCCAGCTCGACCCGGAAGCCGCGCACCTTGACCTGGTCGTCGAGCCGGCCGAGGAACCGGACCTCGCCGTCGGGCATGAGCTGCACCCGGTCGCCGGTGCGGTAGCAGCGCCCGGCGGGGTCGAACGGGTCGGGCACGAACCGTTCGGCGGTCAGGTCGTCGCGCCCGGCGTAGCCGCGGGCCACGCTGGGGCCGCCGATCCACAGCTCGCCGGGCACCCCGGCGGGCACGGGGCCGCCGTGCGGTCCGGTGACGTGGCAGACGACGCCGGGCAGCGGGCGGCCCAGCGGGACCACGCCGCGTCGGCGCTGCTCCGGGACCTCGTCGACGTCGCACATGAACACCGCGACCGTGGTCTCGGTGGGGCCGTACGAGTTCTGCACGGCCAGGTCGGGGCGGAGGGCACGGACGCGGTGGACCAGGTCCCAGGGGCAGGGCTCGCCCGCGACCAGCAGCAGCCGCCGGGGCAGCAGCGCGGCCAGGTCGCCGTGCGCGGCCAGCATCTCCAGATGGCTCGGCACACACTTGAGCACGTCGACGGGATGCTCGGCCAGGTAGCCGCCCAGCGCCGCCGGGTCGGTGGCGACCTCGCGGTCGATCAGGTGCAGCGTGGCGCCGGTGGCCAGCGCCCCGAACACGTTGGTCAGGCCGAGGTCCGCGGCGATGGTCGACACCAGCGCGTACGACCCCAGCCCCGGCCCCATCCGGGCCAGCGCCCCGAACAGGTAGCCGACCAGCTGCCCGTGCTCGACGGCGACGCCCTTGGGCTGACCGGTCGAACCGGACGTGAAGATGACGTACACCAGGTCGCCCGCGCCGACGGGGACGTCCGGCCGGTGGTCGGGGGCGTCGGCCGGGCCGTCGACGGCCAGCACCTGGGCCGCGCCCGCCCGGTCGGCCAGGGCGGTCAGGTCGCCGTCGGCCAGCACCACCCGGGCGCCGGCCGCGCCGAGCATCGCGGTGATCCGGTCGGCGGGATACGCCGGGTCCAGCGGCACGTACGCCCCACCGGCCTTGAGCACGCCCAGCAGCGCGGCGGCCAGCCCGGTGCCGCGTTCGCACAGGACCCCGACGGTGTCGCCGGTGCCGACCCCGGCCCGCAGCAGCCGGTGTGCCAGCCGGTTGGCGTGGCGGTCCAGTTCGGCGTAGGTGCGGCTGCCGTCGGGGCCGACGACGGCCACCGCACCGGGGTCGCGGTCGGCGGCCTGCTCGAACAGCACGTGCATGGGGCGCTGGTCGCGCTCGGTGACCGGCCCGGCCAGCAGCGGCCCGGTGACGGGCGCCAGCGGCAGCGCGTGCACGGCGGTGTCCGGGTCGGCCAGGATCGCGTCGAGGATCGCCAGGTGCCACGTGGCCAGGCGGGCGGCGGTGTCGGGGCCGTACAGGTCGCGGCGGGTCACCAGCAGGCCGTGCAGGCCGTCGGGGCCGTGGTCGGCGATGTTCCAGCTGAGGTCGAACTTGGCCGTCGGCGGCAGGGGTTCGCTGACCCGCACCGCCAGGCCGTCGAAGCCGCGCGGGGGCGGGGCCGCGTCGTACACGTTGAGCAGCACCTGGAACAGCGGGGTCAGCCCGGGGCTGCGCGGCGCGCCGGCCGCCTCCACGACCTGCGCGAACGGGGCGTCGGCGTGGGCGTAGGCGGCCAGGGCCGCGGTGCGGGCCGCCGCGACGAGTCCGGCGGCGGACAGGTCGGGCGCGACGTCGGCGCGCACGGCCAGCGTGTTGATGAACGAGCCGAGCACGTGCTCGCTGCCGGCCTGGCGGCGCCCGGCCTCGGGCACCCCCACCGTGATGTCGGCGCTGCCCGACAGCCGGGCGAGCAGCACCTGGAGCGAGGCCAGCAGCAGCATGAACGGGGTGCAGCCGTGGCGGCGGGCGAAGGCGCGGAGCCGGTCGGCCCGCTCGGGTCCGATGTGCACCGGGACGTGGCAGGCGGCATACCCGGTGCCCGGCGTGCGGGGCGTGTCGGTCGGCAGGTCCAGCGCCGCGGACAGCCCGGCCAGCTGCCCGCGCCACCATTCGACGTCGGCGGCGACCCGGTCGGCGGGAGCCGGGGGCAGGTCGGCGTACTGGAGGGCGGGCGCGGCCGGGCCCGGGATGCCGCGGCGGCGGGCGGTGTACGCGGTGGCCAGCTCGTCGAGGAGCAGCCGGATCGACCACGCGTCCATGGCGAGGTGGTGGAACGTGCACAGCAGCAGGTGCTCGCCGCCGTCGTCGGCCGACCACAGCGCCGCCCGCATCGGCGGCGCGGTGTCCAGGGCGAACGGGGCCCAGTCGCCGTCGGCGGCGAGCCGGTCCAGCTCGGAGCGGGCGACGGTGCCGGTCGTCAGGGGCACCGCGTCGGCGGACCGCAGGGTCACGGTGCCGTCCGGGCCGACGACCGTGCGCAGGACGTCGTGGCGGGCGGCGACGTCGGCCAGGGCCGCGCGCAGCGCGGGTTCGTCCAGGTGCCCGGTCATTCGCAGCGCCACGGGCACGTGGTAGGCGGGGCTGTCCGGGTCGAGCTGCCACAGCAGCCACATGGCGTGCTGGGCTGCCGAGAGCCGGACCGGTTCGGCGGGGTCGCGGCGCTGCGGGACGCGGGCGGTGGCCGCGGCCTGGCGGCTGGCCAGCAGGGCCCGCAGGCGGGCTTCGCGGTCGCTGGCGACGTCGGTCACACCGGCTCCTCGATCGATTCCAGGGCCAGCACTTCCAGGCAGGCGGCGAACGCGGACAGGACGGGATGGTCGAACAGCAGCCGCACCGGCACCTCGCAGCCGAGGACGTCGCGGATGCGGGCGGTGACCCGGGTGGCGGAGAACGAGTGGCCGCCCAGGGCGAAGAAGTCGTCCCCGGCGTACACCTCGGGCAGTTGCAGCACCTCGGCCCAGATCGCGGCGGCGAACTCCGCCATCGCGGTGGCCGGGGCGAGCCGCGGCCGGTCGCCGTCGGCCGGGGCGGGCAGCGCCGCGCGGTCGACCTTGCCGCTGGCGTTGAGCGGCAGGGCGGGCAGCTCCACCCACCGCGGCGGCACCATGTACGACGGCACCCGCGCCGCGAGCGCGGCCTGCACCGACGCGAGATCGGCGCGGTCGCGCCACACGAGATGACCGACGAGGCTGGTCTCGCCCGCCAGCGGCGCGGTGGTGACGCAGGCGTCGGCTACCAGGGGGTGCTCGCGCAGCGCGGCCTCGATCTCGCCGAGTTCGATGCGGTGGCCGCGGACCTTGACCTGGTGGTCGCAGCGCCCGACGAAGTCGATCCGGCCGTCGGGCAGCCAGCGGACGAGGTCGCCGGTGCGGTAGAGGGGCTGCCCGGGATCGAACGGGTCGGTGCCGAACGCGGCCGCGGTGGCCTCGGGCCGGTTGCGGTAGCGGCGGGAGACGGCCGGTCCGGCGATCCACAGCTCGCCCAGCACCCCGGGCGGGGCGAGGCGTCCGGCGCCGTCGGCGACGTAGACGCGGTAGCCGGGCAGCGGCCGTCCGATCGGGACGGACTGCTGCTCGTCGCCGCGCACCTGCTGCGCGGTGGTGATGATCGCCGCCTCGGTGGGGCCGTACCCGTTCCACAGCTGGCCCACCAGGCCGTGCAGCTGCCGGGCCAGGCCCGGGTCGAGGGCCTCCCCGGCCGACATGGCGCGCAGGCCGGGTCGGCCCGCCCACCCGGCGGCGGTGAGCAGCCGCAGGCCGGTGGGCGGCCCGAACCAGACGGTGGCGCCGGTCTGGTCCAGGCGCCGGGCGAGCAGGTGGCCGTCGGCGGCGGTGGCGGCGTCGACCAGCGCGCACGTCGCACCGGTCGACAGCGGCAGCCAGATGCCCAGGTGGCCGACGTCGAAGCAGATCGGCGACACCGACAGCACGGTGTCGGTGTCGGTGACCCGCATGAGGTCGCGCATGGCGGCCAGGTTGACGCCGAGGTTGCGGTGGCTGACCTCCACGCCCTTGGGGCGGCCGGTGGACCCGGAGGTGTAGAGGACGTAGCAGCCGTCGTCGAGGTCCGGGGCGTCGGGCGGGGTGGGGCCGCCGGTCAGGTCGGCGGTGTCGATGACGTGCAGGCCCGGGTGGTGGGCGGCGATCTGGCGGGCGGTGGCGGCGCCGGGGCCGTGGGCGAGCAGGAAGCGTACGTCGCCGTCGGCGACCTGGTAGGACAGGCGCTCGACCGGGTGGTCGGGATCGAGCGGCAGGAACGCCGCGCCCGCCCGGGACACGCCGAGCAGCACCGCGGGCATCAGCCGGGCCCGGGGCAGGCAGGCGCCGACGATCTCGCCGGGCCGCAGCCCGGCCGCGAGCAGGGTCGCGGCGACCCGGGCCGACACGGTGCCCAGCTCGGCGTAGGTGAGGTCGCCGTCGGGGGCGGTCACCGCGACCCGGTCGGGTCGCCGCCCGACCTGTTCGAGCACGGCGTCGACGAGCGTGCGCGGCGGCGCGGCGGCGGGCTGCTCACCCCAGTACCGCAGGCTGGCCAGCTCGTCGGCGCCGAGCAGGCTGATCTCGCCGACCGGGCGGCCGGGGTCGGCGGCGGCCGCGGCCAGCACGCGCAGCAGCCGGTCGGCCAGCGCGGCCGCGTCGGCGGCGCAGAACCTGGCCCGCGGGTACTCCACCGCCAGGCGGGTGCCGTCGGCGGTCTGTCCGACCAGGACCGTCAGCACGTCCGGGCTGCCGCCGCCGCGCAGTTCCCCGGCCAGTTCGACGGTCACGGCACCGGTCCGGGTGCGTACGGGGACGTCAGGCGGCTGCACGCTCAGCATCACCGGCAGCGCCGGGGTGCCCGGCGGGCGGGACACCGCCGCGACCATCTCCTCGAACGGCAGCTCGGTGTGTCCCAGGCCGATCGCGGTGGCGGCCGCGGCGCGGGCGGCCAGCTCACCGAACGGCGTCTGCGGGGCCACGTCGAGCCGGACCGGCAGCATGCCGACCAGCGGGCCGATCACCTCGTCGCGGTCGGCGCCGCCCCGGCTGGCGTACGCGCTGCTGAGCAGCGTGTCGACCCGGCCGGTGAGACCGTTCACGACGACGGCGAGCGCGGCGAGGTACACCGAGGCCGGGGTGGCCCGCGCGGCCGTGGCGATGCGGGCTGCCTGGCGGGCCAGGTCGGCGGGGACGGGCACCTCATGCCGGCCCGCGCCGCCGTCGGCTTCGGACCGGCCGGGCAGGTCGTGCGGCGCCGCCGACCCGGCCAGCGCCTCGCGCCAGTGGTCGGCGTGCGTGCCGGGCTGCGGCGCCGACTGCTCGTGCAGGATGAGGTCGCCGAGCTGGAGCCGTTCGTCGGCGGCGGCGGGCGGCAGGCCCTGGCCCAGCGCGGCCAGGTCGGCGGCGAGCTCGCGCATGAGCACGCCGGTGGACCAGCCGTCGAAGACCGTGTGGTCGGTCAGCAGGGCCAGTTCCCAGCCGCCGTCTGCCGGTGCCGCGAGCACGCGCAGGTGGGGTCCGTCGCCGGCGAGGTCGAACGGCTCGGCCACCGCCTGCCGCGCCTGCTCGCCGAAGGTGGCACGGTCCACCAGGCGCAGCGGCACCGGCGCGGGCGGCCGCACCTGGGCGGGGTCGCCGGGGCCGGGGTAGCGGGTGCGCAGCACGTCGTGCCGGGCCGCGAGGGCGTCGAGTGCGGCTTGCAGCAGCTGGGGATCGGTGCTGCCGTGGCAGCGCAGGTGCAGGCCGATGGTGGTGGCGGCGGGCCCGTTCAGCTCCCGGATCAGCAGGAAGTCGCGCTGGGCGGCGCTGAGCGGGTACGCGGTCCGGTCGCGGTGACGCACGGGGGCCGGGCGCCGCCCGGTGCCGTGGCCGCCTGCCAGCAGTTTCGCCAGGTCGGCGACGCTCGCTCCGGCCAGCACGTCGGCGGGGACGGGGCCGGTGCCGTACTCGGCGGCCAGCCGGGCGCAGATGCGGGTGGCGCTCAGCGAGTGCGCGCCGCGTTCGGTCAGCGGTTCGAGCACGCCGAAGCCGGTGTGGCCGAGCACGGCGGCGGCCGTCTCCCAGACGCGCTGCTCGGTGTCGTCGCGCGGGGCCACCGCCTCGGCGGTCCCGGCCGGGTCGAGTGCGGCCAGCGCCTGCCGGTCGGCCTTGCCGGTGGCGGTGACCGGGATGCGGTCGAGCACGGTGACGCGGTCGGGCACCATGTGCGCGGGCAGCGTCCGGCGCAGGTGCTCACGCAGGCCGGCGCCGTCGGCGGGCGGCATGCACTCGGCGTAGGCGGCCAGCGCGCCGACGCCGGTGCCGTCGGCGACGGGCAGGACGACGGCATGGCGTACGCCGGGATGGGCCAGCAGGGCGGCCTCGACCTCGCCGAGCTCGACCCGGAACCCGCGCACCTTGACCTGGTCGTCGGCGCGGCCGTGGAACAGCAGCCGGTCCCCGGACCGGCTGACGAGGTCGCCGCTGCGGTACAGCCGCAGCCCGCCCTCTTCGCGGAAGGCCGCCCGGGTCAGGTCCGGCCGGTCCAGGTAGCCGCGGGCCACGAGGGGGCCGCCGATCCACAGCTCGCCCACGTCGCCGTCGGGCACGGGGCGGCCCTGCCCGTCGCGCACCGACAGGACCGCGCCGCACACCGGGCCGCCCAGCGGGACCGGGTCGGTGCCGTCGCCGCGGTACACGTCGTAGGCGGTGCTGTAGGTGGTGCACTCGGTGGGGCCGTACGCGGCGCTGACGCGGGTCACGCCCGGGTTGGTGAAGATCCGGTCGACCAGCGCCCGCGTCACCCGTTCCCCACCCGTGACGACCGTCCGGACCGACGGCGGCAGGGGCTGGTCCAGGACGGCGGTCAGCGCCGAGCACACACCGGTGGCGAGCCGGACGCGGTGGCGGACCGGGGAGTCGAGCAGCCCGAGGGTGTTGTCGAGCAGGATGACGGTCCCGCCGGCGGCCAGCGGCGGGAAGATCTCCGCCACGGAGAAGTCGAAGCAGATCGACGCGGCGGCCATGGCCCCGCCGAGCTCGTCGGCGTCGTAGGCGCCGGCGACCCAGCGCATCAGGTTCACGGTGTTGCGGTGCTCGACGACCACGCCCTTGGGGCGGCCGGTGGAGCCGGAGGTGTAGATGACGTAGGCGGCGTCGTGCGGGGCGTTGACCGCGGGCGGAACGGTGCCGTCCTCGGCGAGTCCGTCCGTGCCCGGGGTCAGGACCGTGCCGGTCAGCCACGGCGCGGACAGCCCCGGCCCGACCAGCGCCAGGCGCAGACCGGCGTCGCCGGCGATGAACGCGAGCCGCTCCGCCGGGTACGCCGGGTCGAGCGGGACGTAGGCGGCGCCGGACTTCAGGACCGCCAGCAGCGACGGGACGAGCCACTCGTCGCGGGTCAGGCACACCCCGACCGCGGTGCCGGGTCCGGCGCCGTGCCGGCGCAGCAGCCGGGCGAGCCGGTTGGCACGGTGGTCGAGCTCGGCATAGGTCAGCTCACCGGTGCCGGTCACGACCGCGGGGCGGTCGGGCGTCCGGCGCACCTGCGCCTCGAATGCCTGGTGGATCAGGTCCACCCCGGCCGCGACAGCGTCCATCAGCCTCCGCCTCCCCCGCCGGACATAGCCGATGACAGCCATCGACGCATCCGCATTCTTGCTCACCTTGTTACCGCGCGGAAGTGAGAAGCGAAAGCTTTGTAATAACTTCGTGGCCGGGATCCGGGCAATTGCCCAGCAACAGGAGTACGGCCGGGCGGGTGCGCCGGCCCGGCCGTCCCGCCGGGCGGCGCACCCGCCCGGCGCGGCTCACATCGCCGTGACCTGGCCGGTCTCGTAGACGTGGGCGGTGTGCACCTGGGCGCGGTTGACGAACACCTGCGCGGTGAAGTGGCGGTCGTTGCCCGTGCCGTGCCACCCCGCGGTGACGTGGGCGTACGTGCCGTCCGTCGTGGACACCGCCGCGCTGTAGACGTCCGTGTCCCGGTCGGTGCTCTCCTCCAGGAACTGCTGGATGAAACCCCGGGTGTTGCCCGTGACGTTGGCCGCGAAAGTGAGGGACATGGCTGCTACCTCCATCTGCCGTCCGGCTCCCTGCGAACCGGACGACACACAGATGCGCCCGCCCTGCCTCGTAATACGTCAGGTCGCCTTCGCGACAGGGTTCCGCCCACGGAATGTCAGAGGCCGCCCATACTCTCCCGGGCATGATCGAACGTCCTTCGCAGCGGTGGCGCCAGGAGGTGCTGGAACAGCAGCAGGCGCTGGCCGCGGGCACCCTGGCCCCCGACGACGCCTACGCCGAGCGACTGTGGCCGCTGAGCTTCAGCGACGCCGTCGACGCCGCGCTGGCGGTATACGACGCGGACCTCGCCCGGCTGGCCGATCCGTCCGATGACGAGGTGCTGGCCACGGCGGCGACGCTGGTGCGGCGGCTCAACGGCATCGACGACGAGCACGGCCGCATCGAGACCGACGAACGCGAGGAGCTGTGCGAATACATCGAGGCGGCGGCGATCGCCGCCGGGGTCGACGTGCAGGGGCTGTACGAGCGCACCGACGACCGGGAGGCGCTGACCGCCGGACGGGACTGGTGAGGCCGGGCGTCCGTCAGTCGACCTGCACGAACACCGGGTTGGTGTAGAACCACAGGTCGTCCCACGGGTCGGCGTCGCCCTTCGGGTCCTGCCGCGGCTCGATCGAGCCGGAGGCGTGGTGCTCGCCGTTGGTGCCGCGTACGCGCAGGTAGAAGGAGCTGTCCACGGCGCGGAAGTCGTGGGTCACGGTGACCGTGCCGGTGCGCTGGCTGATCTCGTACGACCCGGCGACCGCCGTGTCCGGCGCCGCCATCGCATCGCGGTCGCCGGGCTGCCCGGTGACCGGCCCCGCGATGATGTCGACGCGGCGCAGCCGCGGCTGGTCGCCGTGGTGGTTGCGCTCGCGCCGCAGGTCGATGGTGACCGTCGCCTCGACCGTCTCGCCGCGCCGGACGGTGACGACCTCGCCGAGGCCGCCGCGGTGGGCGCCGCGGTCGCCGCCCACGCTGACGTCCACGGTGTCGACGAGCTGCCCGTGGTCGACCCAGATCCGGCCCGCGCGCAGCCCCCGCATCAGCTCGACGTAGTCGGCCGAGGCCGCGCCGACGTGGGTGCGGGCGAACTGGCCCGGCCAGAAGTCGCCCTGCCCGTCCCCGGCCCGCTTGCCCATCACCGGGTCGGGGAACGGCTCGTCGGCGGTCGGCTCGCCCCTGCGCCAGCTCTGCCCGAAGACGGCGTGGGAGTCGGAACCGGCCACGATCCAGAACGGCAGCCCCTCGGCGAGCATCGCGTCCCACACCCCGCCGACGGTCGCGGTCATCCAGTCGAACCCGCCGAACGTGCGGTACGCCTGCTTCGGGTAGTCGCGGAACGAGCCGCCCCACGGCTCGCCGTCGTAGGCTCCGCGCCCGCGCCCGGCGCCGCCGCGAGACTCGGGGATCCCGGCGGCCTGGTGGCCCGGGGCGCCCTCCATGCCGATCAGCACGCCCGGGTCGGCGTCGCGCAGCTTGCGCAGCGTGGACGGCGGGTAGGCCCCCGCCTCGCCGGGGTGGTTCACGATCGACAGCGCCATCGGGGTGCGCCCGTCGGCGGCCTGCCGGCCCAGCCACTGCACCGCCCGCAGCGCCTGCTCGCGGTTGGCGGTGTCGACGGCCCGCAGGTCGTTGACCCGCGCGTCGTACATGGACTCGAACTGCGACAGGACCTCGAACTCGCCGTCGCCGGGGGCCACGAACACGGTGGCGTGCTGCCCGGCCGGGACGTTCCACTCCACACCCTGGAACAGCAGCAGGTCAGGGTGGTCGTCGCGGCAGCGGCGCAGGTCGGCCAGGCCTCGTTTCAGGCCGGTGCGCTGGTGCTGCCGCCCGCCGTGGTCGGTGATGACCAGCCAGTCCAGTCCGTGCGCGAGCGCCGCGTCGACCTGCTGGTCGACCCGGTACCGGCCGTCGAAGCTGTACTTCGTGTGCACGTGGTGGTCCCCGGCCAGCCAGCGCAGCCGCCGCCCGGTCGCCGGGGCGGCCCTGGCCCCCGACACGGGCAGCACCTGCGCGGCACCGGCGGCAGCCGCGGTCGTGCCGAGCAGACCGGCGGCCCGGAGCAGCCTGCGGCGGCTCAGCTGGTGCTGCTCGCCGTCCTCGGCGCCGCTCGGCGGATCACCTGCTGGCGCGTGCCCGTGGCCATGCCCGTGATCGTGATCGTGGCCGTGCTCGTGCTCGTGCTCGTGGTCTCGCATCGATCAGCCCGTTCTGCCGTATTTCGCCCCACAAGAACCAGTAGTACGAAATACGGCCCGCGCCGAACCGCCACGCCGCGCACCCGCCGTCTACCTGCTCACACCGCCCGCCGTGAGCGCTGCGGCCCGGACCGGGCGGCGCTCACACCAGCGCGTGGCCGAACCGGCGGGACAGTTCGGACAGGTCCGGCTCGCCGTAGTGCCGGACCATCGCGGCGAACCGGTCGGCCTTGTCCTGGCCGAACCGGCGGACGCTGTCGGCATAGGCGGCGGCGGTGAGGAACACCGGCGGGCTGGTCTTGCTGTGGAACTTGTCGGCGTACATCACCAGCTGCTCCTCAGCGGTCTCGGCCTGGTAGTCGCCGGGCGGCAGCGGCAGGCCCTGCCGCTGGACGTCGTCGCGGCTGAGCCCGACCCCGGTGTGCCGGGAGCAGAACCTCGCCAGCGCCTCGGGCAGCCCCGCCTCGCGCAGCAGGTCGTGCCCGAGCACGCCGTGGCGGATGTAACCGCGGTGGTCGAGGTTGCCCGCGTCGTCGTACAGCCGGTAGACCCCGATGTCGTGCAGCAGGCAGCCGGCCCGGATCAGGTCGGCGTCAATGTCGACGGCGGCAGCGCGGCGGACCCTGTCCAGCAGTTGCTCGGCCACTGCGGAGACGATCCGACAGTGGGTGTAGACGAGTTCGAACGCCGCCGGGGTGGGAGCGTACTGCTCGTGCAGTGCCCGGATCTGCCGGTCATCGGGAATCACCGGCCGACCTTACCTAGACTCCCGGGGGGATCGGATGCGCCCGACCGCCCCAATTTTGATAGACGCCGGCCTATCACAAAGAATGTGATCTTGGCGGACTCGCCGCAATAGGCCAGCATCTATCTACGGCCGCCCGCGACCCGCTCACGCCGAAGCCGCAGCAGCCACTCCCGACCATCGGCCGTGATCGACCGGCCGTGATCGCCGCCTTCGGTCAGACTCCGCGCCTCAGGCCCGCGCTTTGACCGGCAACAGCGATCACACCCGAGTCGATCACGGCGCCAAGGTGGCGACACGCCGTCGAACCCCTCCATAAGTTCATGATCAACGGGGTCTGGGCGGGGTTAGGTGGGGGGTGGGCCGGGTGGGGCGCCTTCTTTCAGAAGCACCACTTCGCGTGGGAGGCGCGGCGAACAGAGCATTTTCGCGAAAGTGATCTCTAAGTTTGTCCCATATTGGGGATGTATGTCGCACCACCCGCCAACCAGCATTGGTGGGTTCCCACAAAATTTCCTGTGGACTACTGGCGAAGGCCACGGTTTCTCACGGAGCGTCAGATGCAAAGGTGGTAGACGGGGACCTCGCCCACGATGGGGGTCCCCGTTCGGTTCTTTGGGAGGCTAGCCCGGTGTTCAGTCGTATCGCCATCGTCAACCGCGGAGAGGCCGCGATGCGGCTGATCCATGCTGTCCGCGAGATCAACGCTGAGACCGGGGCCTCGCCGATCGAGACCATCGCGCTCTACACCGAAGCGGAACGCACCGCGACCTTCGTCCGCGAGGCGGACGACAGCTACTGCCTCGGTCCCGCGTCGGCGCGGCCGTACCTGGACCACGGTGTCCTGGAGCGCGCCCTGATCGCCACGCGCGCCGACGCCGCCTGGGTCGGCTGGGGCTTCGTCGCCGAGGACCCGGCCTTCGCCGAGCTCTGCGAGAAGAGCGGCGTGACCTTCATCGGCCCCAGCCCAGAGGCGATGCGCCGCCTGGGCGACAAGATCGGCTCGAAGCTGATCGCCGAGGAGGTCGGCGTCCCGGTGGCGCCGTGGAGCCGCGGCGCGGTCGAGACCCTGGAGGCGGCCAAGCGCTCCGCCGCCGAGGTCGGCTACCCGTTGATGCTCAAGGCGACCGCGGGCGGCGGCGGCCGCGGCATCCGCGTCGTACGCAACGACGAGGACCTGACCGACGCCTACGAGCGCACCAGCCTGGAGGCCGAGCGGGCCTTCGGCAGCGGCATCGTGTTCCTGGAGCGCCTGGTCACCGGCGCCCGCCACGTCGAGGTGCAGGTCATCGCCGACGGCCAGGGCACCGCCTGGGCGCTGGGCGTGCGCGACTGCTCGGTGCAGCGGCGCAACCAGAAGGTGATCGAGGAGTCCGCCTCGCCGGTGCTCGCCCCCGAGCAGGCCGCCGAGCTGAAGGCCGCGGCCGAGCGGCTCGCGCTGGCCGTGGACTACCGCGGCGCGGGCACGGTGGAGTTCCTGTACCACCCGGGCGACAAGCTGTTCGCGTTCCTGGAGGTCAACACCCGTCTCCAGGTCGAGCACCCGATCACCGAGGCGACCACCGACTTCGACCTGGTCAAGGCCCAGATCCACGTCGCCTCCGGCGGCCGGCTGGGCGACCTGATCCCGGTCGAGGTGGGCCACGCCGTCGAGGCGCGGCTCAACGCCGAGGACCCCGACCGCGACTTCGCGCCCTCGCCGGGCCGGATCGTGCGGCTGGAGCTGCCCAGCGGCCCCGGTGTCCGGGTGGACACCGGCGTCAGCGAGGGCGACCTGATCCCGGCCGACTTCGACTCCATGATCGCCAAGATCATCGCGTTCGGCCGCACCCGCGAGGAGGCGCTGGGCCGCCTGCGCCGGGCCGTCGGCGAGACCACCGTGATCATCGAGGGCGGCGCCACCAACAAGAGCTTCCTGCTCGACCTGCTCGACCAGCCCGAGGTCATCGACGGCAGCGCCGACACCGGCTGGATCGACCGGGTCCGGGGCGAGGGGCGCCTGGTCTCCACGAAGAACTCCGGCGTCGCGCTGGCCGCCGCCGCGATCGAGGCGTACGAGGACGAGGCGCAGGTCGAGCGGCAGCGGCTGCTGTCCACCGCGCACGGCGGCCGCCCGCAGGTGCAGCACAAGAGCGGCCGCCCGATCGACCTGAAGCTGCGCGGCGTGGGCTACCGCGTCTCCGTCGCGCAGATCGGGCCGCGCCGGTTCCGCGTCGGCATCGGCGAGGCCGCCACGGTCGACGTCGAGCTGGACCGCTACGACGAGCACACCGGCCGGATCATGGTCAACGGCCGCCGGTTCCGGCTGGTCACCGACACGCACGGCCCCATCCACCTGGTCGAGGTCGACGGGGTCACCCACCGCGTCAGCCGCGACGAGGGCGGCGTGGTGCGCTCCCCCGCCCCGGCGCTGGTCGTCGCGACCCCGGTCGAGGTGGGCGACGAGGTCGAGGCGGGCGCGCCCGTGCTCGTCCTGGAGAGCATGAAGATGGAGACGGTGCTGCGCGCACCGGTCAAGTCCCGCATCCGCGAGTGCCTGGTCATGGTCGGCAGCCAGGTCGAGACCGGCGCGCCGCTGCTGCGGCTGGAGCCGGTCGGCGACCAGGACGAGACCGAGGCCGTCGAGACCGAGGCCGTCGACCTGGAGCTGCCGTCGGAGCCGTCCGGCCTGTCGGTGCAGGCCCGGGTCGCGCACGGCATCGCCGACCTGCGCAGCCTGCTGCTGGGCTACGACGTCGACCCGCGCGACGAGCGCCGGACGCTGTCGGCGTACCAGGCCGCGCGGGCGGAGTCGGGCCGCCGCCCGATCGAGGCCGAGGTCGGGCTGCTGCAGGTCTTCGCCGACCTGTCCGAGCTGACCCGCAACCGGCCGGCCGGCGAGGAGTCCAAGGCCGACACCCGGGTGCACAGCCCGCGCGAGTACTTCCACACGTACCTGCAGAGCCTGGACGTGGACCGGGCGGGGCTGCCCGACACGTTCCGGCAGCGCCTGGCACGGGTGCTGGCGCACTACGGCGTCGACGGCTTCGACCGTACGCCCGCGCTGGAAGAGGCCGTGTTCCGCATCTTCCTGGCCCAGCAGCGGTCCTCGGCCGACGTCGCGGTGATCGTGGCGCTGCTCCAGCAGTGGCTGACCGAGCCGCTGCCCGCCGACGAACTGCGCGAGCAGGTCGGCCAGGCGCTGGAGCACCTGGTCGCGGCCACCCAGGTCCGCTTCCCGGTGGTGGGCGACCTCGCCCGCAGCCTCGTGTTCCGCTGGGCGGCCCAGCCGATGCTGCGGCGCAAGCGCGCCGAGGTGTACACCGAGGTCCGCGCGCACCTGCGCCACCTGGACGCCAACCCCGACGCCGCCGACCGGGCCGACCGGATCGCCCGGATGGTCGCCTCGCCCGAGCCGCTGGTGCGACTGCTGGGCCAGCGCATCGGCAAGCCGGGCGCCGACCAGGGGCCGATGCTGGAGGTGCTCAGCCGCCGCTACTACGGCAACCGCGGCGCCAGCGACGCGCGCTGCGTCGACGTGTCCGGCCACGCCTTCTTCACCGCCGGGTACGACACCGGCGACGACCGGTTCCAGCTGGTCGCCACGGCCGCGGACGTCACCGAGCTGCCCTCGGCGCTGGCCAAGGTCGCCGGGCTGACCGGCCCGGACACCGTCGCCGACGTGTACCTCACCTGGGCCGACCAGCCCGACCCCGACGCCATGGCCGCCACCCTGCAGGAGGTCCTCGACCAGGCCGGGCTGCCCGAGGGGCTGCGCCGGCTGACGGTCACGGTGGCAGGACGCACCGGCACCGCGATGCACCACCACTTCACCTTCCGCCCCGGCCAGGGCGAGGACCGGGTCATCCGCGGCCTGCACCCGCTGATCGCCGACCGGCTGCAACTGCCGCGCCTGAGCCGGTTCGACCTGACCCGCCTGCCGTCGGCCGACGAGGAGGTCTACGTCCTGCGGTGCGTCGCGCCGGGCAACCCGGCCGACGAGCGGCTGGTCGCGATGGCGCAGGTCCGCGACCTGACCCCGCTGCGCGACAGCGAGGGGCGGATCCTGTCCCTGCCCGCGCTGGAGGGCGCGCTGGACGCGTCGCTGGACGCGATCCGCAAGGTCCAGGCGCAGCGGCCGGCCAAGAAGCGCCTCGACACCAACCGCATCACGCTGTACGTCTGGCCGCAGAGCGAGCTGTCCGTGGACGACATGCGCACCGTCATCGGCCGGATGCTGCCGCTGACGGCCGGGGCGGGGCTGGAGCAGGTGCTGTTCCTGGGCCGCCAGCGCGACGCGGCGACCGGCGAGCTGACCGACATCGCGGTCGAGGTGTCGTTCGACGCGGGCATGCGGCTGTCGGTGACCCAGCCGACGACCGAGCCGATCGAGCCGATCGACGACTACCGGCAGAAGGTGCTGTCGGCCCGGCGGCGCGGCACGACGTACCCGTACGAGCTGACCGGCATGCTGGCCGGCACGAACGGCACGTTCACCGAGCACGACCTGGACGACGAGGGCGAGCTCGCCCCGGTGGACCGGCCGCGCGGGCGCAACAAGGCGGGCATCGTCGCCGGGGTGGTCAGCACGCCGACCGAGCGCCACCCCGAGGGCGTCACCCGGGTGGTGCTGCTCGGCGACCCGACCAAGGCGCTGGGCGCGCTGGCCGAGGCCGAGTGCGCCCGGGTCATCGCCGCGCTGGACCTGGCGGAGCGGATGCAGGTGCCGGTCGACTGGTTCGCCCTGTCGGCGGGTGCCCGGATCTCCATGGACTCCGGCACCGAGAACATGGACTGGGTGGCCGCGGCGCTGAAGCGCATCGTCGAGTTCACCCAGGCCGGTGGCGAGATCAACATCGTGGTCGCGGGTATCACCGTCGGCGCCCAGCCGTACTGGAACGCCGAGGCCACGATGCTGATGCACACCAAGGGCATCCTGGTGATGACCCCGGACTCGGCGATGGTGCTGACCGGCAAGCAGTCGCTGGACTTCTCCGGCGGCGTGTCGGCCGAGGACAACTTCGGCATCGGCGGCTACGACCGGGTCATGGGCCCCAACGGCCAGGCCCAGTACTGGGCGCCGGACCTGCTGGCGGCCCGCGACGTGCTGATGGCGCACTACGACCACACGTACATCGCGGCGGGCGAGTCCCGGCCGCGCCGGGCGGCCACCTCCGACCCGGCCGACCGCGACATCAGCGGATTCCCGCACACCTGGCCCGACAGCGACTTCACCACCGTCGGGGAGATCTTCTCCAAGGAGCGCAACCCCGACCGTAAGAAGGCGTTCGACATCCGTACGGTGATGCGCGCGCTGGCCGACCAGGACCACCTGATCCTGGAGCGCTGGGCGGGCATGGCCGACGCCGAGACCGCCGTCGTGCAGGACGTGCACCTGGGCGGCATCCCGGTGTGCCTGCTGGGCATCGAGTCCCGGTCGGTGCCGCGGCGCGGCTTCCCGCCCACCGACGGCCCCGACACGTACACCGCGGGCACGCTGTTCCCGCAGTCGTCGCGCAAGGCAGCGCGGGCGATCAACGCGGCCAGCGGCAACCGGCCGCTGGTGGTGCTGGCGAACCTGTCCGGGTTCGACGGCTCCCCCGAGTCGATGCGCAAGCTCCAGCTGGAGTACGGCGCGGAGATCGGCCGGGCGATCGTCAACTTCCAGGGCCCGATCGTGTTCTGCGTGATCTCGCGATACCACGGCGGCGCGTTCGTGGTGTTCTCCAAGGCGCTCAACCCGAACATGACGGTGCTGGCGGTCGACGGCTCGTTCGCGTCGGTCATCGGCGGCGCGCCCGCCGCGGCGGTCGTGTTCTCCGGTGACGTCGACGCGCGTACCGCCAAGGACCCGCGGGTGACCGACCTGCAGACGCGCATCGCGGCCGCCTCCGGCGGCGAGCGGGCGGCGCTGCTGGCACAGCTGCTCGACATGCGGGCCTCGGTCCGGGCGGAGAAGCTGAGCGAGGTCGCCGCCGAGTTCGACGGCGTGCACAGCATCCAGCGCGCGGTCCAGGTCGGCTCGGTGGACGCCATCGTCCGGCCCGAGGAGCTGCGTCCGCAGATCATCGCGGCGATCGAGCTCGGCCTCGACAAGGCGTAGCACGATTGAGATCGGCGGGGCGGGGGCGACAGCCTCCGCCCCGCCGCCGTTCTCCCGCGAAACCCCGATGCGGCGGCTTGCCGTGCTGCGCCATAGTGATGGGCCTCGGGGGAGGTCGTGATGGCGGTGTTCACGTGCGCGGGCTGCGGTGCCGCGCTGACCGTGCCGGTGCGCCGGGTGGTCCTGCCCGCCCATGCCCGGGCCAGGTACGGCAACGGGCCGCTCGACGTGCTGATGGAGCCGGGGACCTACGCGATCGACCCCCTGCCGTCCGGGCCGCCGTGGCGGCTGTGGGCCGAGGTCGATGCCGCCGAAGCGGCCAGCCACGGCGTCTATGCGCCGACCGCCGTGCTGTCGTTCGGCCCGGCCGGGGCGGTCGCGGTCGCGCCGGGTGACGTGCGCGGCACCGAGTTCATCCCAGACCGGCTCGACGGCACCTGCTGCGGCCTGTCCGCCGGACGGGGCGGCCCCAACCTGGCCTGCGCGCGCTGCGGCCTGCCGGTGGCGACCCGAGTCGACGACTGCGGCCTCTGGCAGGCGGTATGGCTCGCCCCCGGCACCGTCGACATCGAGCACGACGCCGCCGACGGCACCTCGACCCCCTGGGAGGAACTGCTCGACCAGCAGCCGGGCCTGCCACCGGTGGAACAGCCCGGCCATTGGAGCCCGCTGTGGCAGGCGTCTTTGGCGGTGACGCTCGCCCACGTGGTGACCGCCTCGGGCGGCCACCCGGTCGCGGTCGCGGTCGGCCCGACCGCCGACGTGCTGCGCCGCGCGCTCGACGCGCTGCTGCCGACAGGCCCCACGGCCAGGATCCTCGCCCTGGCCGGGCCGGGGCTGCCCGAGGTGGCCGCCGACATCGCCGTCGTGCCGCAGCATCCGCAGACCGGCGAGCTGTGGGCACCGGTCCGGGCGCCGGTGGCGGCTCCGCTGTCCTGGGAAGTCTGGGCGTATCTGGCTTTCCATCGCGAGCGCAAGCCGGTGCCGATACCCGCCCAAGCCTTCCGTGACGACCCGCCGCCGCGTATGCCGTTCTGGACGTTCCGGCCCAGCCGCTCGGTATTCCTCGACACCCTCGTGCGGCTGCCCGGGGTGCGGGAACCGTGGCTGCGCGCGATCTACGACCGGGTGAACGAGCGGTGGGCCGGGCTGCCGCTCTGGTGAGGCTGCTAGCTCGACGCGGCGTCGTCAGCGGCCGGCGGCCAGGAACCGGTCCGGATCGGTCACCACGACGTCGCGGCGGGTCCGGATACTGATGAGCATGCCCACGGCCGGGGCGACAGGGTCCGTCATGGGGCGCAGCATAGACCGGACCCACCGACGGCGGGGTTCGGCAGGACACCCTCGTCCGCTCATCCGGCCACAGCGCAGGGCCCCGCCGTGGCACCGTCGCGGTGCCGGTCGGCAGGGCCCTGGCTGTTGCGTACGCGTCCTACTGGTACGACACGAACACCGGCTTCGGTTCGATCTCCATGGTCTGGCGCGGCGAGAACGTCGGGTGGTCCTCGTCGTAGAAGTTCTTCCAGCCCCACCAGATCCGCGACGGCGCGTCCAGGTGGACGTTCTCCCAGGTCGCCATCTTCTCCCCCGCCGAGCCGAAGCCGTCGGCGTGGATGACGACGCTGAGCTCGTCGAAGCTGGTGTCCAGGTCCGACCGGTCGCTGATCATGTCGGTGCGGAACTGGTGCAGCATCAGGATCTTCTGCGGCAGGTGGTGGCTGCGGGTGAGCTCGGCCAGCCAGGCCGCCGTCTTGTTGATCTCGTTGGAGGCGACGGAGCCGATCTGCACCATGTGGACCTGGTGCGGGGTGAGGCGCCACTCCGGGTCGAGGGCGAGCCCGACGTGGGGCTGCAGGAGCAGCTCCTCGTACAGCTTGGCCTGGGTGAGGAAGTCGGTGCGGCCGGGTTGCAGGTCGAGCACGACGTAGACGCCCGCCGTGCGGGCGGCGTCGATCCAGGGGCGCAGCTCGGCGGCGGTGGACTCGTTGGAGTAGTCGCCGTCGGGGCCCGGGTCGGCCGAGGCCACCGTGGCGATGATCTCGAAGGCGGGCACGACCGTGTCGCCGACGACGGAGGCGTACTGGGCGGCGACCTTCTGGGCGCGGGCGATCGCGCGGTCGACCGGCTGCTCGCCGAGCGAGCCGAGACCGGCGTCGCCGGGGTGGCCGTAGAGGGCGATCAGGCGGCGGTGAGGGAACAGCACCTGGCGGCCGCCGGGCAGCAGCGTGCCGGTGGCGGCGGTCTCGATCCGGTTGCGCAGCTGGTCGGCGGTGCCGAAGTCGCTGCCCAGGGCGAGCACGGGCGCGCCCGCCTGGCCGGACAGGGCCTTGATCGCGGCGTCGTCGGCGCGCGGGTCGGCTTCGGGCAGCTCCAGCACGTGGGCGCCGCTGGCCTTGGCGGTCGCGGTGGCGGCCGCCGACTGGGCCCGGTTGACCGTCAGGACGAACAGCTTGTCCAGCGCGGCCGCCGCGGCCGGGCGGGACGGCTTGCCCTCGGCGAGCGGCTTCACCTCCTCCTTGCCCGCCTTGTGCTCTCTGGCCCAGCCGGTCGCGGCGTCGCCCACCGGGATCAGGGTGCGGGGGGCGAGCCGGTCGAGTTCGGCGCGCACGTCGGGTGCGGCGCCGTCGCCGGTCGCGGTGACCAGCAGGGGTACGCCGAGGTCGATCGCGGTCGCGCCGGCCTGCTCCATGCTCCCCTGGTCCTGCTCCCCCACGAGCACGACGGCCGGAGCCTGGCGGAAGAGCGACCGGCTGGCCTGGAGCGCGAGCTCCACGCCGCTCGTGCCCGCGGCGACCGTGGTCAGCTCGGCGGGCATGGTCGTTCGCGAGTCGGGACGGGAGCTGGAGTCGAGGGCGAACGCGCTGCATCCGCCGGTGAGCAGGACGCAGGCGAGCAGCGCCGGACGAAGCCTGGGCAGGGGCATGGAGCGCCTCACAGGGTTCAGTAACCACAAAATGGACATTTCTGCCCGTACCGTAGCTGGGAAAACGCGTGTTGTCTGGCAGATCGCGCGTTTTGGCGCGACTCGGGGTCAGTGCCCGTTTTCCGGACGCCGTGCGGCGAGCAGCACGGTCAGCAGGTCCTGCGCTCCCGCCGGAGTCAGGCTCTCGACCAGGTAGTGGTCGGCCGTGTACGGCAGGAACGTGCGCGGGATCTCGTCGACCGAGCGGCCCGGCAGCACCACCGGCAGGATCTTCGGGGTCCACCGCACCCGGTCGCGGTAGAGCTCCTCGGCCAGGCGGACGTACTCCGACTGCACGCCGCGGTGCCGGTCCGGCGGCAGCTCCCCCTCGCTCGCCTGCCGGTACATCGGCGAGGCCACCACGAGCACGAAGTCCGCCCGCTGGATCTGCACATTGGTCCAGTCGTTCCAGTTCCGGCGTACGTGCAGGTCCTCCTGGTCGAACCGGACGTCGACCCCGGCCCCGGCCAGCAGCGCGCACAGCCGCACCACGTCGGCCTTGTGCTCGGGGCTCTCCTGCGCGTACGAGACGAACACCCGTGGCCCGTCCGCATCGGGCACCGGGCGGGCAGCGGGGGCGGGCTGACGCACGAAACCGGCGAGGGTCGGCAGCTCCACGTTGAACGCATCGCGCAGCGCCAGCGGGCGCAGGCCCTGCGGTGTGCCGGGCCCGAGGTCGTAACCGGCCGCCGCCACCATCGGCAGGCGGCGCAGCGGCGAGGGCGCCAGCAGGGCGAACCAGCCGGTGCGCGACCCCGCCCACAGCGGCTCGCCGGGCACCGCGGTGTGCCGCCAGCGTACGCCCGCCGAACCGATGCCACCGCAGTCGACCCGGGGCGCCACCGCGGGCAGGGTGACCCGGGCGACGACCTCGCCGCTGCCCCACGACTCGGCGGCCGGGTCGTCGCGGACGGGCACGAAGTCGAGCTGGGTGGTCACCTCGTACCAGCGGGCGTCCTCGGCGCGGCTGACCGTGCGCGGAATCGCGTCGCTGACCGTCACGCCCGCCGCGCCGAGGTCCAGCCCCAGCTCCGCCCACAGCGGTGTCGGCGCGCCCGCGGCGAAGTCGAACTCATAGTGGACCTTGACCAGGTATCCGGACAGGCCCTCGAATCCCTCCGGCATCGACCTGACGGGCTGGACCAGGCAGCCGCGCAGCAGCACCCGGCCGACGGCGACGCCCATCGGAGCGAAGTCCAGGGACTTGTTCGCCTCCGCCAGCAGCAGCGGCATGTCGGCGACCGGCGTCTGGCGACCATGAGCCGAGTATCGTCGCACCCTGATCCTTCGAGCCGATGGCGGTCACCGTCGAGCCAGCATACTGTGACGGAGCTCGATCAGGCAGCTGCGGCGAGGGCAGGCCACCGATGACCGATGAGGACCGGCGCCACGCCCGGTGGATCGACCGGCGCATGGCCCTGGCCCGCGAGTGGGACGACCTCGTCGCGCAGGCCGAACGCCTCGACGGGCGCGCGAGCGCCCCGACGTCGCCGCTGGTCGCCGCCGACCGGTCCCCGGTCGTCGTGGTCAACGTCGGCCGCTGGCGCCGCGACGCCCTCATCGTGACGCCCGACGGCACCCAGGCCGTGCCCCTGCCCGACCTGACGCACGCGGCCGTCTACCAGCGCGCCGATGCCTTCCTGCGCGTCATCAGCGAACGGCCGCCGATGACGGGGATGTCCTACGCGGCCGCGATCGAGGCATACCAGGCGGCGCGGCAGGAGCGGCAGCGGCACCTGAGCGACCTGATGCGGTGGCTGTGGGACACCGTCGCCGAGCCCGTGCTGACCGCGCTCGGTCACACCGGCGCTCCCCGCCCCGGCGAGGCATGGCCGCGCGTGTGGTGGTGCCCCACCAGCCGGCTCGCGCTGCTGCCGCTGCACGGCGCGGGCTACCACACGCAGGCGGGTGACAGCGTCCTGGACCGGGTGGTCAGCTCGTACACCCCGACGCTGCGGGCACTGGCCGACCAGCCCCGCCAGGCGCCCGCGGCGCCGCACGGCGCGCTGTTCGTCGGGGTCGCCGACGGGGTCGGCGGGGTGCCGCTGGACGAGGTCGCCCGGGAGCGGGAGTGCGTACGCGCGGCCTTCCCCGGCCGGTTCACCGACCTCGACGGCACCGACGCCACCGTCGACGCGGTCCGGCAGGGGCTGGCCGGGCACGCGGTGGCGCACTTCAGCTGCCACGGCTTCCAGGACCTCGACAACCCCGCGCGCGGCGGCCTGGTGCTGCACGACGGCACCCTGTCGGTGGCCCGGATCAGCCAGGACCGCTACGGCGGCGAGCTGGCCTTCCTGTCGGCCTGCCGGTCCGCGACCGGCGGGGTGGACCTGGCCGACGAGGTCGTCACCGTGGCGGCGGCACTGCGCTACGCCGGGTTCCGGCACGTGCTGGCGACGCTGTGGGAGGTCGACCAGAGCGTCGCCGCCGACGTCACCGAGTCCGTGTACGCCCGCCTGGCCCGCCCGGACGGCTTCGACGCCGACGGGGCGGCGGCCGCGCTGCACGAGGCGCTGCGCGGGCTGCGCGCCGACCCGCGCCGGTCGCTGCACGACTGGCTCCCGTTCGTACACCTCGGACCGTAGGACGGCACCGTTGACCTCCGCAGACAGCGCTCACGAGCCGCGGACCCCGACCTTCCCGATCTACGACGTGGACGGGCCGGCCGACGTGGACATCGA
This sequence comes from Catellatospora sp. TT07R-123, assembly GCF_018327705.1. Taxonomy (NCBI): domain Bacteria; kingdom Bacillati; phylum Actinomycetota; class Actinomycetes; order Micromonosporales; family Micromonosporaceae; genus Catellatospora; species Catellatospora sp. TT07R-123. The sequence continues at coordinate 155,279 of NZ_BNEM01000001.1, forward strand.
CGCGGTCGACCAGGAGCTGGCCGCACTGCGGGCGGCGCTGCGGGCGGGAGGACCCGGCCAGGACGAGCGGCTGTACACCCTCGGTGAGCTGCTCTGGCTGCGGTTCCGGCACACGTCCGACCCGGCCGATCTGGACGCGGCCACCGACGCCTGGCAGCGGGCGGTCTCCGCCACGCCCGACGGCGACCCCGTGCTCGGTCTGCGCCTCGAACGGCTGGGCCACGCACTGCTGACGCGGTTCGGGCACAGCGGCGACCGCCGCGACGTGGAAGGACTCGTGGCCACGTCGCTGACGGCACTGCCCGCCCTGCCGGAGGACGCCGTCCGGGGGGCGGTGCTGGGCACCCTGTGCATGGCCCTGTGCGAGCGGTTCGCCTGGACCCAGGACGGCGCCGACCTCGACGCGGCGGTCGAGGCGGGCCGTGAGGCCGTCCGGCTGCTGTCCGACGACGACGTCCTGCCGACGGCGCGCAATTCCCTCGGCCTGGCCCTGCGCGCCCGGTTCCTCGTCCGGGCCGATCCGGCCGACGTCGACGAGGCGCTGGCCTGCCTCGGGCCGGCGGTGGCGGCCGCGGCGCCCGACGGCCTGACCCACGCGCTGCTCACCGGAAGCCTGGTGACGCTGCTGCTCCTGCGGTGGGGGCTGACCGGGGACATGACGCACCTGGACCGGGCCGTCACCGCGGCACGCGGCGTGGTGGCCGCGGGCGCCGGGCAGGACGAGAACCGGGTGATGGCGCTGACCAACCTCGCGTTCCTGCTCGTGTCACGGTACGAGCAGACGGCCCTGGCGGCCGATCTGGACGACGCGGTGAGCGCCGCCGAACAGGCCGCCGCTGTCGACCTCGCCGACGGCGCGCAGCGGGCGGGCGCGTTGCAGAGCCTCAGCAGCGCCCTGTTCCTGCGGTTCAACCGCGAGGGCGCCAGCACCGACCTGGACGGCGCGGTCGACGCCGGGTTCCGGTCGCTGGAGGCCGCCGCGGAGGACAGCCCGGACCTGCCCACGATCCTGGCGAACCTGAGCGCCGTGCTGTTGCACCGCTACGAGCACCTCGGTCACCTGGGCGAGCTCAACGACGCCGTCATCCTGTGCGCCAATGCCATCGACCGCCTGCCCGTCGCGCATCCGGACCGCCCCCGCTGCCTCCACATCATCAGCCAGGCGCTGTCGGCCCGGTTCGACGCACTGCGGCACAGCGCCGACGCGACCGCGGCCGTCGACACGGCCCGCGAGGCCGTCACCACCTCCGCGCCGGGCTCGCCGCACGAGGCCGCGTACCTGTTCAGCCTGGGCAGGGCGCTGCTGACCTCCTATGACGACAGCAGCGACGCGGCCGAACTCGACGCCGCGCTCCAGGTCTACGAGCAGATCGACGCACTGACACCGGCCGGGCACCCGGACCGCCCGGGACGGCTGGACATGCACGCCGAGGCGCTGACCCGGCGCTTCGGCCTGGCCCGGGATCCGGCCGACCTGCGAGCCGCGATCGAGCTGCGGCAGGCGGCGGCGGCCGCCAGCCCGCACGACCATCCGGAGCGGGCCCTGCTGCTCACCAACTACGGTTTCAACCTGGAGCAGCTGTTCCGGCACGCCGGTGATCCCGACGACCTGCGGGCCGCCATGCAGGCGTGGTCTCAGGCGGCGCGGATGCCCGCGGCAGCCGCGAACATGCGGTTCCAGGCCACGAAGGCGCTGGCGGACGCCGTGGCCGAACTCGACGGCCCCGCGCGGGCGGTGGCGCACTACGAGGCCGCGGTGGGGCTGGTCCGGCAGGTGGCCTGGCACGGCCTGCCCGAAGCCGACCGGCGGGTGCTGCTGGAACGGCACGCGCCCACGGTGGCCCGGTCGGCGGCGGCCAGCGCGGTCGCGGCCGGCGACCCGGAGCTGGCCGTACGCCTGCTCGAACTGGGCCGCGGCGTGCTGTGGGCGCAGCGGTTGCAGCTGCGCGACCCGCTCGCCGGCCTGGAGGAGACCCACCCGGACCTGGCCGCCCGGATGGCCGCGTGCCGCCGGGAGCTGGACCGGATGTCGCTCGACCAGCTGCCCTACGACATCTTCTTCGACCCGCCGCCCGGCTGACGGCTGTCGCGCGGACCGCCGTCCAGGCTGTCGGCCTGGGCGTGCAGCGCGACGGCGGCCCTGGCCCGCCCCCCGGCCGCGGCCGCGTACGCCAGCCCCCGCAGCGCCCGTGCCTGCTCGGAGCTGCTGCTCGCCGCCCTGGCCCGGAACAGGGCCCGGCGGTGGGCGTCGGCCGCCGCCCGCGTGTCGCGGGTGGTCCGCGCGACCTCGCCCAGGCAGTTCAGCGCCATCGCCTCGTCGAAGTGCAGTCCCAGGCCGTCCAGCAGCTCCAGGCACTGCTCCAGGTGCTCGGCTGCCGCACCGGTGTGCCCCAGGCCCAGCTCGGCCAGCGCCATCGTCCGCAGGGTGATCGCCCCGTTGCGGCGCACGCCCCGCTCGGCGTAGAACGCCATCGCGGTCCGGGCCAGGTCGACCGCCTGCTGGAACCGGCCCCGGCGGTAGGCCGTCCAGGCGAGGTGCCCGATCGTGCCGGCGGTGCCGAAGCCGTCGCCGAGTTCGTCGAAGCACGACAGCGCCTCGGTGTACGCCTGGTCGGCCCGGTCCAGCTGACCGTTCATCGCATAGCCGAGCCCGAGGTTGTTCAGCGTGACCGCGACGGCCCACCGGTCGCCGCAGCCGCGTGCCGACGCCAGCGCCGGTTCGTGGATCCGGATCCACGCCTGCCAGGAGCAGGTGCGGAAGAGGTGGTCGCGCAGCGCGTACGCGAGCCGCCAGGCCGCGTCGTCCAGCCCGCCGGCGGCGGCCAGTTCGCACAGGCGCACCAGCGTCGCCAGTTCCGCCTCGAACCACGCTGCGGCGGCGGCCGCGTCGGCGAACCGGGGCGGTCCGGGCGCCGGGTCGGGCCGCACCTGCGGCTCGCGGTGGCGGGCCGGGGTCACGGCGAGGTCGGCGAGCTGGGCCCGGTGCAGGCAGCCGAGCACCAGGCGCCGCAGCGCGGCGGCGGAGTCGTGGTCGGGCAGCCCGGTGCGGCGCATCATGTCCGCGATCGGGCGGACCAGGTCGTGGAAGGCGTAGCGGCCCGCCGACACCTGCCGCAGCAGGCTGGTGCCGACCAGGCCGTCGAGCAGCGTCGCGGCCGTGGCCGGGTCGACGTCGCCGACGAGCGCGGCGGTCTCGTGGTCGAAGCCGCTGCCGGGGTGGACGGACAGCAGCGCGAACAGCCGCGCCTGCGCGGGCGGCAGCGCGGTGCAGGCGGCGGTGAACGTGCGGGTGATGCTGCGTTCGCCGTCGTCGAGGACGGCCAGTCGGTCGGTGTCGTGCTCCAGCTGGCGGGCCAGTTCGTGCACGGACAGATACGCCGAGCCGCGCAGCCGCGCGGCGGCGATCCGGATGCTCAGCGGCAGCCGTCCACACAGGTCGGTGATCCGGTCGACGATCTCGTCCGGCGCCGGGGCGGTCTCGTCGCCGCCGTGCGCGATCCGGGTGAACAGGGTCCGGGCGGCCGCCGGGCTGAGCTCGCCGAGGGCGACGTGGTGCGCCTCGTCGAGGGCGTCGAGGCGGCGCCGGCTGGTGACCAGCACGTCGCAGGCGCCCCCCGGCGGGAGCAGGTTCGCGACCTGCGCGGCGTCACCGGGCCGGTCGAGCACCAGCAGCATCCGGCGGTCCCGCATGACCTGCCGGTACAGCGCCGCGCGCTCGTGGTCGTCGGGCGGGATGACGTCGGCGGGCACCCCGAGGCGCCGTAGGACCCGGTGGGCGGGGTCGGCGGGTTCGGCGGTGCGGACGCCGTCGTACAGGTCCACGAACAGGCACCCGTCGGGATACCGGTCGAGCAGGCTGTTGGCGGTCTGCGTCACCAGTTCGGTCTTCCCGACGCCCGGCATGCCCCAGACGACCACGACGCGGGCGCCGGCCGCGGTGCCCGCCAGCAATGCGCGCAGGGCCGCGGTGTCCTGCTCACGGCCGACGAACAGCTGCGCGGTGGTGGGCAGGTCCACCGGCCGGACGGCCGGCTGCCAGCCGGTGCCGGGCCGTCGCGGGCGGCGGACCAGCGCCGCCAGCGTGCCGGCGGCGTCGAAGACCTCGTCGCAGGCGCGCGCCAGGTGCTCGTTGGGCCGGACCTGCCCGGTCTCGATCTTGCTGAGATGTCCCTTGCTGTAGTGGACCCGCGCGGCGAGCGCGGCCAGCGACATGCCGCGGGCGGCGCGCAGCCGGCGCAGTTCGGCGCCGAAGGAGCCGCCGGACTTCTCGGCCGGGACGCCGTGCTGAGGAGGACCGTCCATACCCCTGTTCCTGTGGCCGAGCGATCCTCAGACCCGATGGCCCGCAAGGGGCCGGTGCCGGGGTCGAGGCGACGGCCGCCGTTTCACGCCGGTGGGAAACATGCAACCACTTCCCTGTCTATCGGATCGCCCGGCAATGTCGACAGAGCATTCCAGATGCACGGCGGCGCGGGACGGCCACTGTGCGCCGGTCGAACGGACAAAGTCAGGGGAATCGTGAGCGAGCACTCGTCCAACCACACTCTGACCGGCATCCCCGCGCCTCGGCGGAGGTTCCGGTTCCGGCTGCTGTCCGGCATCGTGAGCCTGGCGGTGCTGGTCGCGGCAGGGCTGGTCGCCTTCCTGTACTTCCAGCCCGGTGAGCCGGACACCGACCGCAGCGCCCCGGTGGTGCTCAGGTCCATCACGGACCTCAGCCGGTACGAGGCGGCGAAGGGCAACTTCGAGGTCGTGGTCGACCTGGAGACGTCGACGGGCGGGTTCTGGGGCTGGCTCAAGGGCAGGCGGGTCCTGTTCGTGGCGGTCGGCTCCGTCGACGCCTACGTCGACTTCCAGGCGATCTCGGCGGGTGCGATCGACGTGTCGTCCGACCGCCGGAGCGTGACGATCACGCTGCCCGAGCCGCAGCTGGAGGAGCCGGCGCTCGACCACGAGAAGAGCCACGTCGCCGAGGAGGACCGGGATCTGCTCCCCTACCTCCGCGACATCTTCAGCCGGGACAACGAGACGGTCGACCGGGCCTACAAGGAGGGCAGCCGGAAGATCGCCGAGGCCGCCGAGCAGGCCGGGCTGAAGAAGGTGGCGGAGGACAACACCCGCCGCATGCTCACCGACATGATGACCGCCCTCGGCTTCACGAACGTCAAGATCAATTTTGAGTCGTCGGGCGACTGACCCCACCTCCGCCGGGACCGTGGCCGGCTGGGGATACAACCCCAACGGCGTGCACGACGTGCCGGGCTCGCTCACCGGGGAGACGGTGACCGCGATCGCGGCCGGCCAGTACCACAGCGTCGCGATCGTCGCGCCCGGCACCCCGTGACGCGCCAGGACCGGGGTGCCCGGCCGCCCAACCTCTGCCGGGCGGCCGGGCACCCCGCCTGAGGTCCGAAAAGGAGTGCCGGTCAGGCGCGCCGAGTGACCGGTGACGATCTCGGGTACGCTCGCAGCGTGGATCTCGGGCAGAGGGTTCGCCTGCTGCGCCAGCAGGCCGGACTCACCCAGCCCGAGCTCGCCGAGCGGGCCGGGCTCAGCATCCGCGCCGTGCGCGACATCGAGTCCGGCCGGGTCGACCGGCCCCGCGCGGCCACGATCGGACAGCTGGCCACCGCGCTCGGCGTCGCCGGGTCCGAGCTGGCCGAACCGCACCCGGCCGGGCGGGTCGAGCAGCCCGGAGTCCACATCGCCGTCCTGGGCCCGCTGGAGGTCCGGCGCGACGGCCGGCCGGTCGCGATCGGCTCGCCGGTGCAGCGGACGCTGCTGGGACTGCTGGCGCTGCACGCCGGTGAGCCGGTGGGCCGCGATCAGATCGTCGACGTCCTGTGGGGCGAGGAACCGCCGCGCACCTGCGTGACGCAGCTACAGGTGGCGGTCGGCCGGTTGCGGGACCTGTTCGAGCCGCGCCGGGGCACCGCACCCGGCACCGTGATCGGTTCGGTGCTCGGCGGCTACCTGCTGACGTGCGGGGTGGACGCGCACCGGTTCGCGCGGCTGGCCGCCGACGGCCTGCTGGAGCAGGCGCTGGACCTGTGGCGCGGTCCCGTGCTGGCGGGCGCGGCATACCGGCTGCGCGGGCATCCGGCGGCGGTCCGGCTGGCCCAGCAGCGCATCGACACGACGCTGCGCTACGCCGAGCAGGCCCCCCGGGACGCGCTGGCCCGGCTGCGGTCGCTGGCCGCCGACGAGCCCCTGCACGAGGCGCTGCACGCGCGGCTCATGCTGGCCCAGGCCGCCGCCGGTGACCGCGCGGGCGCCCTGTCCGGCTATGCCGAGCTGGCCAAGCGGCTGGCCGAGGATCTCGGGATCGAACCGTCGGAGCAGCTCCAGCGCATCCACCTGTCGCTGCTGGACGCGGGGCCCGCGCCCGCCGCGGGCGCGGTGCGCCCCGCGCAGCTGCCCGCCGACGTGCCCCGGTTCGCCGGGCGCGAGGAGCTGCTGGAGCTGCTCGACGGGCTGCTGCCGGACAGCCGGGTCGTGGCGCTGTCCGGCACGGCCGGGGTCGGCAAGACGGCGCTGGCCGTGCACTGGGCGTACCGGGTGGCCGACCGGTTCCCCGACGGGCAGCTGTACGTGAACCTGCGCGGCTTCACTCCCGGCGCCGCGCCCGTGGAGCCCGCCGACGCGCTGCGCGGCATGCTGGAGTCGCTGGGCGCCGCCGACGGGCTCCCGCACGATGTGGACGGCCGCTCGGCGCTGCTGCGCTCGCTGGTGTCCGGGCGGCGGCTGCTGATCGTGCTCGACGACGCCCTCGACGCCGGCCAGGTGCGCCCGCTGCTGCCCGGGGCGCCCGGCTGCCTGGTCGTGGTGACCAGCCGACGCCAGCTCACCGAGCTGGTCGCCGGGGTCGGCGCCGATCCGGTGCCGCTGGACCCGCTCAGCGACGACGAGGCCTGGCGGCTGCTGGCCGCGCGGCTGGGCCCGCAGCGGGTCGCCCGGGAGTCGGCCGCGGTGGCCGACCTGATCGGACTGACCGCCCGGCTGCCGCTGACGCTGACGCTGGTCGCCGCGCAGGCGGTGCTGCGGCCGGGGCTGAGCCTGGCGGCGCTGGGGACCGAGCTGCGGGAGGCGGGCGGTCTCGACGGGTTCACCGGCACCGACATCCGGGCCGTCTTCACGTCGTCGTACCGGCTGCTCGCCCCGGCGGCGGCCGAGATGTTCCGGCTGCTCGGCCTGCACGCCGGGCCGGACATCGGGGTGGTGGCGGCGGCCAGCCTGGCCGCAGTGCCGGTCGCGCGGGCGCGGCGGCTGCTGGCGGACCTGGCCGGGGCGCATCTGGTCACCGAGCCGCGGCCGGGCCGCTACGGGCTGCACGACCTGCTGCGCGCCTACGCCGTCGAGCTCGCCGGGGACGAGCCCGAGGCCCGGCGGCGGCTGTACGACCACTACGTGCGCACGTGCGACGCGGGCGCGATGCTGCTGAACCCGTACCGCGCCCCGGTGGTGCCGCCGGCACCGGTGCCCGGCGCGGTCGCGGTCGAGCTCGGTGGCGCCGAGGCCGCGATGACATGGTTCCAGGAGGAGCACGCGGCGCTGGTCGCGACCGTGGACGCCACCGCCGCCACGGGTTTCCCGGAGTACACGGCCGCGCTGGCGGGGGCGTTGACGACGTTCTTCGACCGGCGGGGGCACTGGTCGGACTGGGCGCGCACCCAGCACGCCGCGGTCGAGGCCGCGCGCGGGGCCGGTGACCGGGTCGGGCAGGCGCACGCACACCGGCGGCTGGCTCGGGCGTACACCCGGATGTCGCGCAACGACGACGCGCAGGCGCACCTGACCGCGGCGCTGGACCTGTTCGCGGCGCTGGACGACGGATTCGGGCTGGCCAACTCCTATCTGGACCTGGCCGCGCTGATGGAGAACCAGTCCCGGTACCCCGAGGCGCTCGACTACGCCACCCGGGCACTGGGGATCGCCCCGGACAAGCCTTCGCGGGCCAACGCGCACAACTCGATCGGCTGGTACCTGGGGCAGCTCGGGCGGCGGCGGGAGGCGTTCACCCATTGCGAGCAGGCGCTGCATCTGCTGCAGGAGCTCGGCAACCGCGACGGTGAGGCGCACGCCTGGGACAGCGTCGGGTTCGCCTACCAGCAGCTGGACGAGCCGCGCCTGGCCGGGCAGTGCTTCGAGCGGGCGCTGGCGCTCTTCCGGGAGCTGGGCGACCGCTACTACGAGGCGATCGTGCTGACCCACCTGGGTTCGGTGTCCGGTGACCGGTCGGCGTACGCGGCGGCACTGGCGATCCTGGAGGACCTGGGCCATCCGGGCGCCGACGAGGTCCGGGTGATGCTGGAAGCGGCGCCGGCACAGGGCTGACACCGCTCCCACCCCCGATAACTGCTGCTGCCGCCGCGGCTCCCCTCTGACCGGGTCGGCACATAGGACGCTACCGCCGCCCGGCAGGCGGTTCGCTAACCGCGCGCGGCGGCGCCGAACGGCCGGTGAGCTGCGCACGGCCGCCGGACCGGCAGATCCGGGCGGCAGATCGTCGGCAGGGCGTTCAGGAATGTCCGGTCGGATGATCTTCATCAGGCCGTTTTCCCGTAAAGTCGCCGCGTCCACTACGGGGAGGTCATTCATGGCGCGTCGACGCCTGCTCATCAGCTGTGCCACCGTTCTGCTGGCCGCCGGTTGCTCGGCGCCGCTGCCGAAGGGCGCCGACGGCGACCTGGGCAACAACTGGCCGGCGGTCGCCGCGCCGAAGCCGTACGAGCCGAAGGTCGGCACCTGCCTCGACGTCAGCGGCGACCTCGACGCCGCCGCCAAGGACCGCCTCCAGGACGAGGCGGTCAGCTGCACCGAGCGCCACGACGTGCAGGTCGCGGGCGCCGGCACCCTCGGGCCGGACGGGGCGACCAACGAGGAGCTGACCAAGGACTACCGCGAGTGCGACAAGATGGCCAGGGCGTTCCTGCACGAGGACTGGCGCAACGGCCGCCTGGAGATCCGGGTCGTGCACGCGAAGACGGCCAAGGAGGCCGACGGCGCCCGCTGGTGGGAGTGCGTCCTGGTCCCGCAGACCGGCGGTGACTACGGCTCGGCGACCCCCACCACGCTGGACCTCGCCGGCGGCATCCCGAAGGACCTGCGGCTGGGCTGCCAGACGGTGAAGGCGACCACCTCGGAGATCACGGACACCACCGAGGTCGACTGCGCCAAGCCGCACCACGCCGAGTACGCCGGAGCGATCGTCTTCCCGGTCGGCACCCGCTTCCCGGAGTCCGACGCCAGCTGGCGGGTCATCCACAACGGGTGCCGGACCCTGGTCGCCAAGTACGTCGGGACGGCCGAGTCGAAGGTGTGGTTCTACAGCTCCCCGATGCGCAACAAGGACGCCTGGTCGGGGCTGCGCGACGTGCGCTGCTACGTCTACACGTACCCCAAGACCACGACCGGTTCGGCCAAGGGCAGGCACGGCAAGGGCATGCCCTGGTAGGACCGGCCTCTCGCCCGGTCCCGAACCACCACCTCGACATCGGATCGCCCGCAGGGCCGCGCCGTCGGCGCGGCCCTGCGGCGTTCACATTTCCATCAAAATTCATAAATAAATCAGTCGTTGCCGGAGGAATCCCCTGGTTGTACGGTCGCCCGTGCGGTGGCGCCGGGTCGCCGCGGAGAGGGGCCGACCGCCATGACCGAACCGAGGATCGACCGGCGCGCCGTCCTGCGCGGGCTCGGCGCCGCCGGGCTGGGTGCCGCCGCGGGCTGGGCCGCCGGGACCGGCCCCGCCGCGGCGGCGGCACCGCCCAACGTCGTCGTCGTCCTCATCGACGACCTGGCCCGGCGCGAGCTGGGCTGCTACGGCAACACCTTCAACGAGACGCCGCACATGGACCGGCTGGCCGCCGACGGCACCCGCTTCACCAACGGGTACGCCGCCGCACCGGTCTGCTCGCCGACCCGGGCCAGCATCATGACCGGCCAGTACCCGGCCCGGGTGGGCATCACCGAGTTCCTCGGGCCCTCCGGCGACGACTTCCTGCCGACCAGCTTCCAGACCCTGCCCGAGACGCTGCGCGGGGCCGGCTACCGCACCTGCCTGATCGGCAAGTGGCACCTGTCGGAGACGTACACCGGCGATGTCCGCAGCAGGCCGGGCAACCCGTGGTCGCACGGGTTCACCGACGTCATCGCCTCGGAGCAGAAGTACATCGCCGACGGCGACTACTTCTACCCGTACTTCATGCTGCCGGACCTGCCGCAGCGCAAGACCGACGAGTACCTGACCGACCGGCTCAACCTGGAGGCGGTCGACTTCATCACCGCCGCCCACCAGCAGGGCGTGCCGTTCTTCCTGTATCTCGCGCACTACGCGACGCACGCGGCTTTGGCCGCCCCGCAGGCGCTGGTCGACAAGTACGCGGCCAAGCCGGGCGCCGGTCAGCCGGGCCGCAACGCGGTGCTCGCCGCGATGCTGGAGGTGATCGACGACGGCGTCGGCGCGATCCGGGCGAAGCTGGCGCAGCTCGGCATCGCCGACAACACCGTGATCCTGCTGCTGTCGGACAACGGCGGCGACGGCGCGGTGGCGCCGAGCACGCCGCTGCGCGGCGCCAAGGCCACGCTGTACGAGGGCGGCGTGCGCGTGCCGATGCTCGCCTACCACCCGGCCGGGCCGACCGGGCGCGTCGTTGACACCCCGTTCAGCACGGTCGACTTCATGCCGACGCTGCTGGACACGACCGGCACCGCCCGGCCGGCGGGTGTCCGGCTGGACGGGGTCAGCTTCGCGGGCCTGCTCACCGGCGGCGCGGCACCGGCGCGCGGCGACCTGTTCTGGGTGTACCCGCACTGGCACAACCCGGGCGCCCCGACGGCCTCGGTCCGCCGCGGGCAGTACAAGCTGCTGCGGTACCTGCACGACAACCGTACGGAGCTGTACGACCTGGTGGCCGATCCCGGCGAGGCGACGAACCTGGCCGCGAGCCTGCCCGCCAAGGTGCAGGAACTTCAGGCAGCCCTGGACGCGCACCTGCGCGACGTCGACTTCTTCCCGCCGGAGCCGTCCCCGGCCAACCTGCCGACGCTCGTGCTGGAACAGGAGTTCGACAGCGGGCTGGGCGGGTTCACCGTGCTGGCCCCGGGGCCGGAGCAGCGGGCGGGCACGGTCCAGGCGGCGGGCGGGCTGCTGACCGTCGCGGCCGACGGGGCACCCGCGTTCGCGCTGCTGCGCTCCACCGTGGCGGCGACGCACACCGACGTCGCGGCGATCGTCAGCCAGCGCACGTACGCCAACGCGGCCACCACCGAGCAGGACACCCTGTTCACCGGGCTGATCAAGGATGCGAACGACTACTTCCTGGTCTGGTACAACCACCGGCTCAAGCGGACCGGCTGGGACGTACGCGTCGGCGGAACGCTGACCGGCAACCGCGTCACCCAGCTGGACTCGCAGATCAACTATCCGGGCCCGAACGCCCGCCTCGCCTGCCAGCTGCACGACGACCAGCTCACCGCGTACGCCATCGCCAACGGCGGCGCCTGGCAGTACCTGTTCACCGCCGACGTGGGCCGCTACGCGCGGCTGGACGACCCGGCGGTGCGCGGCCAGTACAAATACGGCTTCGGCGTCCGCCTCGACGGCGGCACGATCGCCGTGGAGCGCTTCGCCGTGCGCCGCCGCTGACCCGGCGTCCGGCGAAGGCGCGGCCGCCGCCCCGCGCGGGGGCGGGACGGCGGCCGCGATGCTCACAGACCGGTCACGGCGTACGTCCGCAGGTAGTCGAACACCGCCGTGGCGCCTGCCTTGTTCATCGAGACGAGCCCGATGCGCACCGGGCCGGTCCGGGGCAGCGACCAGGTGCCGCCCCAGGTCCAGCTGGTCCCGTTGGTACTCGACGCCATCCGCACGTCGTGCTCCCCCGCGGCCGCGTCGTAGTGGTAGAGCAGCCGAAGCCACAGCGTGCCCGTGGCCGGGCCGCCGAACATCGGCCGGTTGACCACCGCCTGCGGCGGGGTGGTCGTGGGGCGCGGCCCCTCCTTGGCGAACTCGGTCACGTGCAGCAGTGCCCCGCCGCCCTGGCTGAGCGGCAGCACCGAGTGGGCGAGCTTGAAGTAGCGGTCGTCGCCCTCGTACAGCACCAACCCGGCCTGCTGATTGCCCGCAGAGCCGTTGAACTGGAGCTTCGTCTCGACCACGAAGTCGCCCGAGGGCGCGTCGCGCAGCAGCACCGAGGCGGTGTTGGTGCCCTCGAACAGCTCCGCCGCCTGCGTCGGCCAGGTCAGCGCCCCGCCGGACTCGGTGGCGCCCGCCGCCGGTCCGCGCACCCAGCTCCAGGCCGGATCGGCGGCCTGCGGCGCCCCCGACCCGCTGAACTCGTCGCTGTACGCGCTGAGCAGCCCGCCCAGCACCGGTTGCGGCACGGTCGCGGTGACCGGCTGGTACAGCGGCGCGGCACCGAGGTTGTCGGCGGCGCTGACCCCACCGGAGGACACCGCGCCGATGCGCCCGGTGCCCGGCGACCCGGCGGGCAGCGTGATCGTCACCGTGGACACGGCCGTACGCAGCCGGTCGGGCGTCACCCAGGCCACCAGCGTGCTGCCGCGCCGCTCCACGGCCAGGTTGTGCCACGAGTCGTGGTCGAACGTGGCGGGCAGCGCGCTGGACAGGGAGGTGACCGCACCGGCCACCCGGGCCTCGACGATCAGCTTCTGCTGGGCGCGGTTGATCCAGGCGACGACGTTGTTGTTCGCGTCGGCGTAGCTGACGACCAGGCCGACCGCGCCGGAGGTGTTGGCCGTGCCGAGCCGCAGATCGGCCTCGATGCGCAGGTCACCACTGACCGACGCATCGCTGAGCTGGTACGCCGTGCCGGTGCCCGCGTACGACAGGTAGCCGTGCGCGTCGGTCTCGCTGGCCAGGCTCCACCCGCCGCTCCAGCCCGACAGGGACCCGGCGTTGAAGCCGCTGCCCACGGTCCAGGTGGTGACCGGGGCGGGCTGCGCCCCGGTGGACGGACCGGCACCGGCGCGGACCACGGGCCAGCCGTTGATCCAGTCGAGCCGGTCGATCATGAGCGGGCGGCGGCTGAGGTTGTTCATGGTGCCGCCCCACGGGTTGGTGACCGGCGGGAAGTCCGGGTTCGCCGCCGGGATCGCGTGGTAGACCAGCCAGTCCTGGCCGGACAGGTCGGTGGCGATGGAGTTGTGGCCGGGGCCGACGAACCCGTTGCCGCTCGCGGCCACGACGATGCCGTCCTTGCTGGTCAGGTCCATCAGGTTGAGGCCGCTGGGGGTGGTGAACGGCCCGAGCGGGCTGCTCGCCCGGCCGACCTTCACCGTGTAGCCGCTGAACGCGCCCTCGCAGCAGCCCGCATCGGAGTAGAACAGGTAGTACATGCCGTCGCGGCGGACCACGAACCCGCCCTCCATCCGACGGCCCCGCGCCACCTGGGTGACCGCGCCGGTCAGCGCGGTGCCCGCGGTGTTGAGCCGGGACACGCAGATGGTGTCGTAGCTGCCCCAGTACAGGTAGCGGTCGCCGTTGATGTCGGTGTACATCGCCTGGTCGATGGTGCCGCTCGGGCAGCCGCCGGCGCCGCCGGTCACGATCAGGCCGCGGTCGGTCCACGGGCCGGTCGGGGTCGGGGCGGTGGCCAGGGCGATGCCGCCGCCGGACAGCGAGTAGGTCAGGTGGTAGCTGCCGTCGACGTAGCGGATGTCGGGCGCCCACGGCCTGGTGCCGCCGGGCCACCAGCCCGGCCGCCCGGCGAAGGTGAACACGTCCCCGGCGTAGCTCCAGGTCACCATGTCCGGCGAGGTCAGCACCGGCAGGATGTGCTCGACCGAGTCGCCCGCGAGCAGGCGGACCGGGTTGGTGGTGCCGTAGGCGTACCAGGTGCCGTCCTTGCCGCGGATCATCGCGGGGTCGGGCAGGCTGTCGACGACCCCGGCGCTGACCGGGTTGGTGTAGGTGGCCGCCGCCAGGGCGGCGGCCTCGGCCCGCGCCGGGGCGGGGACACTGGTCGCGGTCGCGAGCAGGACCAGCGCACCGAGGACCGCGCCCACCGCGCTGGTCCGTCGGGACGGGATGGTGCGCACCGCATGCCTCCTCTGTCAGCACGCCGCGAGCGCGGCGCTCGTGGCGCCGACAGTAGGTTTCCGGCATTCTGCCCGCGAGGGTGTGTCGGAATGAAGTTGCCCGGCGCTCGCGCGGGCCGCCGCCACCGGGGCGGATTCCCTGGTGGCCGTCCACTTGCTGCGAACGTGCGGGGGCGACAACAGAGGATCTTGCCGGGTTGTGAACATTGTTGGAAGGGTCCGATGAAATGATCGCCGAATTCTGCCGGAGCGTTGACGGAAAAATCCGGCGCTCATAACTTCGGGCCATGCCACCCGCCAGCGCCGCGCACACGCTCGTACGCCGCTCCCATGAGGAGCGGGTGCTGCGGGTGCTCCAGCAGACCGGCGCACTGAGCCGCGGCGAGATAGCCGAGCGGGTCGGGCTGTCGCGCACCACCGTCTCCGACATCACCAGCGACCTGCTGGAACGCGGCGCGATCACGGTGGTCGACACCGACGCGGCGGACCGGACCGGCAGCGGCCGCCCGGCGGAGCTGCTCGCCCTGGACCCCGGCTCCGGCCAGTTCATGGGCGTCGACTTCGGACACCGCCGCGTGCACATCGCCGTGGCCGACGCCGCGCACGAGGTGATCGCGGCGGGCACCGCCCACTACCCGCAGGAGGCGCCGTGGGCGGAGCGCTGCGACGCCGCGCTGCGGCTGGTGGAGCGGCTCACCGCCGAGACCGGGGTGCACTACGGCGCGCTCCAGGCGATCGCGGTCGGGCTGCCGGGCTGGGGCAACCGGCTCAGCGCCGACAGCGTCGCCGCCACCTTCCGCGCCCGGTTCGGCGCCCCGGTGACCGTCGACAACCACGTCCGCTACGCCGGGCTGGCCGAGGCGGCGCGGTCCAGCACCGACACCGCGCAGAACCTCATCTACCTGCGGTTGTCCGACGGCGTCGGCGGCGGGCTGGTGGTCGGCGGACGGCTGGTGCGCGGCGCGGACGGCCACGCGGGCGAGTTCGGCCACGTCACCGTCGCAGGCGAGGCGGGGGCGCTGTGCCGGTGCGGCAAGCGCGGCTGCGTCGAGACCATCGCCTCGGTGCCGGCCGTCCTGGCCCGCTGCCGGGAACTGGGCGTGCCGCTGGAGAACCTGGACGACCTGCGCGCCGCCGTCGCGATCGCCCAGCCGACCGTCGAGCGGGTGCTGCGCGAGGCCGGCACGGCCGTCGGGCGGGTGCTCGGGGCGGCGGCGATGACGCTCAACCCCAGCGAGATCGTGCTCGGCGGCGAGATGGTGACCATCGCCCCGGCGCTGCTCCAGCAGGTCGCCTCGACCATCACGTACGAGCTGTCCTGGCTGCCCGACGCGGCTCCCGTGGTGCGCGCCTCGACGCTGGCCGACTCCGGCGGCGCCCTCGGCGCGATCACCGCCCTGTTCCACGACTCCCCCCTGCTGGCCAGCTACCCGCCGGCCGCCCCTGTCCGACCCCTCCCCGCCCCTCGGAGCTGACCGTGCACCCGACCTCGACGGACGGCGGCCGATGGCCGTCGTGACCACCACCCGCCTGCCCGCCGCGCCGCCGCGCCGCGACGGGCGGCCGCGCCGCAGACCCGTGCTGCTGCTGCTCAACGCGGCATCCGTGACCGCCGGGGTGGCGGGCTGGTGGGCCCTGGCCGAGGCGGGCCTGCAACTGCCCACCCCCGGTGCCGTGCTCGCGCAGGCGTGGACGATGCTGCGCGACGGCACCCTGGTCGACGACGCCGCCGCGAGCCTGGGCCGGGTGCTGGCCGGGTTCCTGCTCGGGTCGGCGGCCGCGGTCGTCGTCGGGTTCCTGATGGGCTGGTACACCGTGGCGCGCGGTCTGTTCGAGCCGTGGATCCAGTTCTTCCGCACCATCCCGCCGCTGGCGCTGCTGCCGCTGGTGCTGGTGCTGCTGGGCATCGACGAGACCCCGAAGGTGTTCGTCATCTTCCTGGCCGCGTTCCTGTCCTGCGTCATCTCCACCTACCAGGGCGTGGTCGGGGTGGACCGGACGCTGCTGGCGGCGGCACGGGTGCTCGGCGCCGGGGACGCCACGATCTTCGCCCGGGTGGTGGTGCCCGCGTCGGCGCCCTACATCCTGGTCGGGATGCGGGTCGGGCTGGGTTCGGCCTGGGGCACCCTGGTCGCGGCCGAGCTGCTGGCCGCGCAGGAGGGCCTGGGCCACCGGATGCAGAGCGCGCAGCTCTACTACGACCTGCCGACCATCTTCGTCGGCATCGTCACGATCGGCGTGCTGGGCCTGGCCATGGACCGGCTGCTCCAGCTCGCCGGCGCCCACGTCACCCGCTGGCAGGAGACCCGATGACCGCCGCGACCGCCCCGAAGATCTCGGTACGCGAGGTCAGCCGCGCCTACCGCGTCGGGCGCGAGGACTTCGCCGCCCTGGCCGCGGTGGACCTCGACATCGCCGACGGCGAGTTCGTCACCGTGGTCGGCCCGTCCGGCTGCGGCAAGAGCACCCTGCTCAACATCCTCGCCGGACTCGACCACCCGACCGGGGGCACCGCCCTGGTCGACGGCGCGCCGGTCCGCGGCCCCGGCCCGGAACGCGGCGTCATCTTCCAGCAGTACGCCCTGTTCCCGTGGCTGACCGTGCGCCGCAACGTCGAGTTCGGCCTGCGCACCGCCGGGGTCGGCAGCCGCGAGCGGCGTGAGCGGGCCGAGCACTTCATCCGCCTGGTCGGGCTGGAGCAGTTCGCCGACGCGCTGCCAAAGACGCTGTCCGGCGGCATGAAGCAGCGCTGCGCCATCGCGCGGGCGTACGCGGCGGACCCGTCGATCCTGCTGATGGACGAGCCGTTCGGGGCGCTGGACTCGCTGACCCGGGTCCGGTTGCAGGAGCAGCTGCTGGACACGTGGACCAGCGACCGGCGCACGGTCGTGTTCGTCACCCACGACGTCGACGAGGCGGTGTTCCTGGCCAACCGGGTCGTGGTGATGGCGGCCCGGCCGGGCCGGATCGTGCAGACCGTCGAGGTCGACCTGCCCTACCCCCGGACCGAGCAGATCAGGCTCAGTCCCGAGTTCGCCGTCCTGCGCAACCGCGTCTGGCAGGCCGTACACCACCAGTAGCCGCAGCGTCGCGGCCGGCACCACTCATCGAAACTGACAAGAGGACGATTCACCATGCCCATGAACAGGCGTTCCTTCGGTATCGCGGCGCTCGCCGCCTCGGTCGCGCTCGCCACGGCGGCCTGCGGCGGCGACGAGACCGGCGCCTACGGCGCCCCGCTGGCGAAGGTCAAGCTGGGTTACATCGGGGACTACAACGGCGCGAGCCTGCTGGCCATCGCCAACGAGAAGGGGCTGTGGAAAGCCCACGGGCTGGAGGCGGACGCGAAGGTCTTCACCAACGGGCCGTTGCAGATCCAGGCGATCGGCACCGGCGACCTGGAGTTCGGGTACATCGGGCCGGGTGCGATGTGGCTGCCCGCCTCCGGCAAGGCCAAGGTGGTCGCGATCAACACGCTCGGCAACGCCGACCGGGTCATCGCCCAGCCCGGCATCACCTCGCTGGAGGGCCTGCGCGGCAAGACCGTCGGTGTGCCCGAGGGCACCTCCGGCGACATGATCCTCACCCTGGCCCTGAAGAAGGCCGGGCTGACCAAGGCCGACGTCAAGATCGTGCCGATGGACGCGGCCACCATCGTGTCGGCGTTCTCCTCGAAGAAGATCGACGCGGCCGGGTTCTGGTACCCGGCCACGGCGGCCATCAAGAAGCAGGTGCCCGACCTGGTGGAACTCGCGAAGAACAGCGACTTCACCGACCAGGTGTCGTTCCCGACCGCGTTCGTGGCGGGCAACGACGTCGTGGCCAAGCAGCAGGACAAGACCAGCAAGGTGCTGGCGGTGCTGCGGGAGGCGATCACGTTCCGGATCGAGCACCCCGATCAGGCCGCCGAGTACACCGCGAAGCTGCTCAAGGTCAGCGTGGACCAGGTCAAGGCGGACGCGGCGAACTCGCAGGCGATCCCGCTGGCCGACCTGGACCGCTACACCGCCGACGGGACCATCGCCAAGTGGCTGACCGGCATGAACGAGTACTTCGTGGGCGCGGGCAAGCTGACCGGGGCGGTGGACCCGGCCACGTACTACACCGGTGACCTGTTCACGGCGGCCGGAAAGTGACGCAACGCCGCAACATCCTGTTCCTGATGACCGACCAGCACCGCGTCGACACGCTGGGCGCGTACGGCAGCCGGCTCGCGGGCACCCCGGTGCTCGACGAGCTGGCCCGTACGGGCACCCGGTTCGACCGCTGGTACACCCCGACGGCGATCTGCGCCCCGGCGCGCGCGAGCCTGCTCACCGGGCAGGCGCCGTTCCGGCACAAGCTGCTGGCCAACCACGAGCGCAACGTGGGCTACCAGGAGGATCTGCCCGCCGACCAGTTCACCTTCTCCCAGGCCCTGCGCGAGCACGGCTACCAGGTGGGGCTGGTCGGCAAGTGGCACGTGGGCCACCACCGGCGGGCCGCCGACTACGGCTTCGACGGACCGGACCTGCCGGGCTGGCACAATCCGGTGGACCATCCGGACTACCTGGCGTTCCTGGCCGAGCGCGGACTGCCGCCGTACGCCATCAGCGACCACGTGCGCGGCACGCTGCCCAACGGCGGGCCGGGCAACCTGCTGGCCGCGCGGCTGCACCAGCCGGTCGAGGCGACGTTCGAGCACTACCTGGCCACCCGCGCCATCGAGCAGCTGGAACGCTACGCCGCCGGGGAGAGCCCGTTCTTCCTCCAGGTGAACTTCTTCGGCCCGCACCTGCCGTACATCCTGCCCGACGAGTACTTCGACCTGGTCGATCCGGCCGAGGTGGAGCTGCCGCGCTCGATCGCGGAGACGTTCGCGGGCAAGCCGCCGGTGCAGCGGAACTACAGCGCGCACTGGACGTTCGACACGATGCCGATCGAGACCACGCGCAAGCTGATCGCCGTCTACCACGGGTACGTCGCGATGATCGACGCCGAGATCGGGCGGATCACCGCGGCGGTCGACCGGCTCGGGCTGCGCGAGGACACCGCCGTGTTCTTCACCTGCGACCACGGCGAATTCACCGGAGCGCACCGGCTGCACGACAAGGGCCCAGCGATGTACGAGGACATCTACCGCACCCCCGGCCTGCTGCGGGTGCCCGGCGCACCGGCGGGGGTGGTGCGCTCGGAGTTCGTCAGCCTGCTCGACTGCACCGCGACGATCCTGGACCTCGCCGGGATCGACCCGGCGGCCGCCGTCGACTCGCGCAGCCTGCTGCCGCTGACCGGGGGCGGGCCGGTGGCGTGGCAGGAGGACGTCGTGTGCGAGTTCCACGGCCACCATTTCCCGTATCCGCAGCGCATGCTGCGCACCGACCGGTACAAGCTGGTGATCAATCCGGACTCGGTCAATGAACTGTACGACCTGCACACCGACCCGGACGAGCTACTGAACCTGTACCCGCTGCCGGAGCTGGCCGAGGTCCGCGCGGCGCTGACCCGGCGGCTGTACCGCCTGCTGGTCGACCGGGGCGACAACTTCTACCACTGGATGACCTCGATGTACGACGTCGGCGACGTGACCCACGACCCGACCCTGAGCGGGCTCGACGACGCCAGCTACCGCACGGTCGGCTCCCCGGGGACGCCGCTGCCGTAGGACGCGGGCACCCGCCCGGTGCCCGCAGACGGGCCGGCACCGGGCGGGCGGTCACCGTCAGGCCGTCTCCAGGACCGGCTCGGGCTGCCCGGGCTGCTCGGGGCGCGGGGCGGCGGTGGAGAGGAACAGGCGCCGGGCCGCCCGCAGCGCCGGGGGCAGCGACAGCGCGACCGCCCCCAGCGCGACGAGGTCGACCAGCCAGATCGCGGGCCGCACCCCGATCCAGTCGCCCAGGACGCCGCCGCCCAGCGCCCCGCCCAGGCCCGCCGCCGCGGCGAAGACCTGGAGCGTGGCCATGGTGCTGCCGAGCCGGTGCTCCGGCACGTCGCCGACGATGACCGGGCTGAGCGCGACGTTGGCGATGGCGGCGAAGAAGATCGGCAGGCCGACGCCCAGCGCCGCGCAGCCGACGGCCGCCGCCAGCGGCCCGCCGGTGAGCGGCAGCAGCAGGGCCGAGCCGAGACTGGCCGCGAATCCCAGCAGCGTGATCGCGCGCGGATCGCGGCCGGGGCGCAGGATCCGGCCGGACAGCGCCGAGCCGGCCAGCCCGAGCAGCCCGGACACGGCGAAGATCACGCCGTACGCCTCGGTGGGGATGTGCGCGGTGCGCAGCAGGAACGGGGCGGTGAGGGCGGCCACCGCCGCCGACGCCACGACCGGGGCGATGATGAAGACCAGCAGCGCCCGGTGGAACGGGTCGTCGAGGAAGAACCGGGTGCCGGCGGCCATGCTGCGCCACAGGCTCTCGCGCCGGTCGGCGGACTGGCGCGGGATCGGGCGCACCGGTGCCATGGTCAGCAGCGCGACCAGGCTGAGCAGGTAGCTCACGGCGTCGATGCTCAGCGCGGCGGCGGCACCGAAGGCGACGATGGCCGGTCCGGCCAGCAGCCGCCCGATGAAGCCCGCGCCGTACTGTCCGGCCTGGATCCGGGCCCGGACCGGGCCGATCGCGTCGGTGTCGACGAGCTGGCGCAGGTGGATGAAGTAGACCACGCCCGACACGATCGTCACGGTGCCCTGGACCAGGCTCAGCGCGATCAGCGTGCCGACGGAGGCGAGGTCGTTGGCGACGCTGAGCGCGACGGCGGCCACCGCGGCGGCGCTCACCGTGTCGAGGACGACCAGGACCCGGCGGGGGGCCGCGACCCGGTCGGCCAGCGCGCCCGCGGGCAGGCCGAGCAGCAGGGTCGGCAGGATCGCCGCCGCGCTGATCAGGCCGACCTGGCCCGGGGTGGCGCCCAGGTGGACGACCGCGATCACCGGCATGGCGATGGAGGTGAAGACCGAGCCGAACGCCGACGTGGTCTGGGCCCACCAGTAGCGGGTGATGTCCCGGGCGCCGCCGGTCGCGGCGGGCGCCATGGTCTGCGCGCTCATCGCGCCACCTCCAGAAGCGGTTCGGCGGTGCGGGGCACGGCCAGGGGTTCCACGGCGAACAGGCCGTCGGGTCTCGGGTCGAGGACCTGGCTCAGCCCGAACAGGACCCCGGCCGAGCCGCTCCACAGCTCGGCGCTGAACCGCAGCTGCGGGTCGCCCAGGAAGCGCACCCCGGTCTCGTGCGGGATCGCGTGCTTGAACAGGGCGCGAGCGGCCCGGACGGCGTCGCGGCGGGCGGGCTCGCCGCCGGTGCGGCGGGCGTGGTCGGCCAGCGCGAAGGCGAGTCCGGCCATGCCCTGGTACAGGCCGGGCAGCACGGTGAAGGTGACTCGTACGGCGGCCAGCAGCCGGGGCAGCGCCTCGGCCAGCCGCTCGTCGTCGGCGGCGGCGAGGCAGCGGGTCGTGGTGTACAGCATCCCGGCCGAGCCGCTGTACAGGTAGGTCATGGCGCGGCGGTTGGCCCGCGAGATCGGGAACAGCAGCCCGGCCGCGTCCGGGTCGCTGGCTCGGTCGAGTTCGGCGTGCAGCAGGCGTACCGCCCGGCGTACCAGGACCGGGTCGTCTGTGGCCGTCCCGACCTGCTGGAGCATGAGGGCGACGCCGCAGCGGCCGTGCAGCAGCCCGGTCGCGTCGTCGGCGCCGAGCCGGGCGGTGAGCTCATCGTCGGGCGGCAGCGCCGCGGCGAGTTCGGCGGCGCGGCGCAGGTGCCGGTCGTCGCCGGAGTGCCGGTGCAGCGCGAGATGGGCCAGCGCCACGCCCGCGGTGCCGCCGGCCAGGGTGGCGCACTCGGTGGTCAGCCGGTGCCGGTCGGCGGCGTCCAGCAGGGTGCGGGCCTCGTCCAGCAGGCCGCAGTCGGCCAGCACGCGGGCGACTCCGGCGGAGCCGGCGTGCAGGCCGGGGGCGAGGTCCGGGGCGGCGGCCAGCGCGTCGGCGCGCAGCCGGTCGAGCAGGCCGTCCGGCAGCGCGACCCCGCTCTGGCGCAGCGCGTGCACGACCCCGGCAGTGCCGTAGGCGACGCAGACCGTGTTGCTCTGGAAGCCCTCCACGATGGTGGGGAAGATCCGTTTCGGATGGTCGAGGTCGGCCATCGCGAGCAGGGCGGCGGCGGTGCGGTCGCGCAGGTCGCGCAGGTGCCGCAGCGGGTCGGCGGCCACCTCGGCCGGGCCGGGCAGCGCCGGGGCCGGGCTGGGCTCGTGGTAACGCAGGACCCGCGACCACAGCGCAGCCGGGACCGGGGCCAGCTCGCTCAGCTCGTGGTGCAGGTGGGTGAGCGCGTCCGGGTTGAGCTGGACCACCGGGTGCAGCGGGCCGACCAGCAGCTGGGCCAGGCCCGCGAGGCCGTAGTGGTCGTGGACGGCCGGGTCGTCGCCGACCAGCCGGTCCGGCGGCATGTATCCGGGCGTCCCCGCCTTGCGGAACGGGGTGCCGAGCCGGTGCGCGGCGCCGAAGTCGACCAGCCGGACCGTGTCGTCGGGTCCGACCAGGACGTTGCCGGGGCTGACGTCGACGAACAGGTAACCGGCGGCGTGCAGCCGCGCGACCGCCTGCTCGATGCGGCTCAGCAGCTCCTCGCACCGCCGGTAGTAGGCGGCGAACCGGTCCGGGGTGGCGCCGACGACCAGCACCGGGTGGTTGAGAGCCAGCCAGCGCCACAGCGGGTCGCCGTCGATCCGCTCGACGACCAGGAACTCGTGCTCCCACTTGCGCAGGTATTCGATCGGCTCGGGAGCCAGGCCGGGCGCGGTCTCGTGCAGCCTGGTGAGGGTCTCCCACTCCTCACGCAGCTGCTCGGTCCCGGTCGCGTCGTCCTCGCGCAGGCCGATGTGGGACCGGCCCTCCTTGATGAACACCGGCCGGCCGGTGCTGCTGTCGCGCCCGAGATAGGTGCCCCCGGCACTGCTGAAACGCACCGCGGACTCGATCGTGTACGGACCGACCGACCGGGTCGCGCGCCCCGGAGCGGGGGCGGCGGTCGCGGGGGCGGCGGTCGCGGCAGGGGCGGGGCGGAACGGATCGGTCACGCCGTCGGGCAGGTGGAACGAGACGCCCCGGCGGTCCGGGACCGGCTCTCCCCTGCCGTCGCGGACCAGCGCCTGGCGGGTGCCGTCGGGCTGGAGCCGGAAGAGCGGCTTGTAGGAGCCGTAGCGGTAGTGCACGGTGCGCGAGTCGCCGAACCGCCGGTCGGTGAGGATGTACGGCCCGGCCTCGTCGGCGAGGTCGGCGCGCAGCCGGTTCATCAGCCGCTCGGCCGCCGCGACGGTGGCGGGGTACGCGGCGATGAACTTGCCCGCCTGCGGGCGGGGCGCGAACTTCTGGTGCGTCCACCAGTAGAACAGCCGGGCGGACAGGTGCTTGAACGCGACGTCCTGGTCGAAGCACGCGGCGGCCACGACGTCGAGGACCTCGTCGAGCCGCTCGGCGCGGGCCGACACGTGGACCTTCCAGCCCTCGTCGACGCCGTCGAGCTGGCCGGGCCGGTGCCACATCCGCCACACGCCCTCGCGTACGCCGCACCAGGCCGCGGGAACCCCGTGCGGCGCCAGCTCGCCCGTCTCGACCGCCGCGGTCTCCAGGGGGGCGAAGAACTCGCGGCTGGCGACCGTGAAATCGATGGTCATGGTGTCTCTCCCAACCCGTGCCCGCGGTGTGCCGACGGTGTAGAGGCGCTAGGCCCGGTCGCGATGCGGCCGGGCCCAGCTGCGCTTCGGGATGCTGCGGTCTAGTCGGCGGCCATGCAGACGGCGAGGCTGACCGTGCTGATGTGGCCCTGGACCTCGTCGTCGCCCTCGACACCGGGGGTCTCCTGCAGCGCCGCGACTTCCTCGGGCTGCTCGCCGGGGGTCAGTTCGATGTTGGTCATCGAGATCTCCTGTTCTGCGTTCGGCAGCAGATCTGCCGGGGTGAGGCGAACCTAGGCGGGGCCGATCCGGAGACGGTTGGACGCGGGTATGCCCGCGGTATGTGCGCTGGTCGATGCCTCGGCGCCGGTTCCGCCCGGTGCGCCGGCAGGCGCGCGGGCTGGGGCCATACCCGGATCGAAGCGGTCTTTGCGCAGAACCGAACCGCACCCGGCCAGTCTCGCCGCAGGGCGTGGGTGGACCCACCCCGGAATGGACTGACCGATGGACAACGTGCGAGCAGCAGAGCCGCCCCGGCTCACCTGGCGCCTGTACGGCCGCAGCCCCGAGTCGGTGGCGATGGCGGCCGACGGCGAGCCGGTGACCCCGGAGTGGGCCTGGGGCGGTGCCACCGGCCACAAGGTGCGGGTGTGCGTGGTGGACTCCGGGGTGGAGTCCGGCCATCCGCTGGTCGGCCGGGTCGACGGCGCGTACGCCGTGGTGCCCGGCGAGGACGGCGGCCTGGTGGTCGCCGAGAGCGACGCCGGTGACGCCTGCGGGCACGGCACGGCCTGCGCCGGCATCGTCCGGCGGACCGCGCCCGACTGCGAGATCTACAGCATGCGGGTGCTCGGCGAGCGGGCGTCGGGCACCGGCGCCATGATGCTGACCGGCCTGCGGTGGGCGATCGAGCAGAACTTCGACGTGATCAACCTGAGCCTGTCCACCACCCGGACCCGGTTCGCCGACGAGCTGCGGGCGCTGGCCGACGAGGCCTACTTCCGCCAGACCGTCATCGTGGCCTCGGCCCACAACACCCCGATCGAGAGCTACCCGTGGCGGTACTCCTCGGTGCTGTCGGTGGGCAGCCACCACGAGGAGGGCGATCCGGAGCTGTTCCTCTACAACCCGGACCCGCCGGTCGAGTTCTTCGCCCCCGGCCAGAACGTGCTGGTGCCGTGGCTGGGCGGCGGCACGATCCGGACGTCCGGCAACAGCTTCGCCACCCCGTTCATCGCCGGACTGTGCGCCCGGATCCTGTCCAAGCACCCGAAGATGACGCCCTTCCAGCTCAAGAACACGCTGTTTCTCTCCGCGGCCAACGTCCGCGTCGGTGATGGAGGCTCCTCATGATGGGAACCGGGCTCGCGGTCGACTCGCTGTCGCGCGAACTTCTGCAGTCGGTGGTCGACGTGGCACGGGCCATCTTCGGCGCCCAGGCCAGCTCGGTGTTCGTGCTGGACACGGCGTCGAACGAGCTCGTCTTCCACGCCGTGTCGGGGCAGGGCCAGCGGACGCTGCTGGGCCAGCGGTTCCCGGCCGGCAAGGGCGTCGCGGGCTGGGTGGTGGCCACCGGCGAGCCGATGGTCGTCGACGACCTGTCGCAGAGCGCGGCGTTCGACCGGAGCCTGGCCGAGTCGACCGGGTACGTGCCGCAGTCGCTGATGGCCGCGCCGCTGACCCACGGCGACCGCGTGCTCGGCGTGCTGGAGGTGCTCGACCCGCTGCCGCAGTCGCGGTCCAACCTGGACGCCCTCGACCTGCTGGCGCTGTTCGCCCGGCAGGCCGCGGCGGCGCTGCGGATCGTCATCGAGCGCCACGACCTCGACGGCGGCCGGGTGTCCGGCGGCCTGGACCCGGACGACCTGGCCAGCGCGCGCCAGCTCATGGACAGCCTCCAGCGGCTGCTGGACACCTCCGCCTGACCGTGCTCCGGCCGCGACCCTAGGACGACCCATGCGTACGTTCCGATTCGCCCACACGTCGCTGGGCGCCTCCGCGTCGGCGGCCGCGATCGCGTCCCCCCGGGAGATCGAGCGCGACTGGGCCTGGGGCGACGCCACCGGGCACGGCGTGCGGGTGTGCGTCATCGACAGCGGGGTCGACGCCGACCACCCGCAGATCGGCGGGAACGTGACGTCGTACGTCGCGGAGGAGGCCGACGGCGGGTGGGGGGTGCGGCCCGACGACGGCGGTGACGTGGCCGGGCACGGGACGGCCTGCGCGGGGGTCATCCGGTCGCTGGCACCGCGGTGCGAACTGGTGAGCGTACGGGTGCTGGCCGGCAACCTGCGGGGCAACGGCGACGCGCTGATCACCGCGCTGGAGTGGGCGGTGGCGCAGCGCTTCCCGCTGATCAACGTGAGCCTGTCCTCCCGAAAGGAGGCGCTCAAGGAGCGCCTGCACGACCTGGCCGACGCCGCGTTCTTCGCCGGGGTGTCGCTGATCTCCTCCGCGCACAACAGCCCGGTGGTCAGCTACCCGTGGCGGTTCCCGTCGGTGATCTCGGTCGGCTCCCACGACCGCACCGACCCCGAATACCTGGAGCTCAACCCCGATCCGCCCGTGGACTTCTTCGCCTGCGGCATCAACGTGGGCGTGGCCTGGCCGGGCGGTTCGACCAAGGTGGTCTCCGGCAACAGCTTCGCCACCCCGCACGTGACCGGGCTGTGCGCCCGCATCCTGCAGCGCCATCCCGAGTTCCGTACGCCCCAGCTGCGGCACGTGCTGGCCGCGGTCGCCGACAACCTGGTCAGGAGCTCGAAATGACCGCCATCACCCACGATGAGATCCTCCGGTCGACCGTGCGGCTGGCCCGCCTCTCGTTCAGCGCCGCCGCCGCGTCGGTGTTCCTGTACGACACCGAACGCGACGCGCTGGTGTTCGAGGCGTCCTCGGGAGAGGGCGAGGACATGCTGATCGGTCTGGCGATCCCGTCCGACCGGGGCATCGCCGGCTGGGTCGCCAACACCGGTGAACCGCTGGTGATCCGCGGCGTACGCGACGACGAGCGGTTCGACCGCGCGTTCGCCGCCGAGACCGGACTGGTGCCCGACACCATCATGGCCGCCCCGATCGAGCACAACGGCGAGGTGCTCGGGGTGCTGGAGGTGCTCGACCCGAGCCTGGAGGCGATCGGCGACCTGGTCGCCATCGACCTGCTCACCGAGCTGGCCAACCAGAGCTGCGCGGCGCTGTGCCTGCTGCTGGCCGACCGCCGCCGGGCGCGGCAGGCCGAGGCGACCGGCCCGCTCGCGGCACTGGGCGCCCTGCTGGAGGGCGCCGATCCGCGGCGTGAGGCGGCGGTCGGCGAGCTGATCGCGGCGCTGACGAAGCTGGTGCGGTAGCCATGCACCTGGCCGAGGTGATCAGGCTGCGTACGGTGCCGCAGGCCGGACTGCTGCTGGCGCTGACGCAGCGGTGCCCGCTGTCGTGCGCCCACTGCTCCACGGAGTCGTCGCCGACCGCGCCGCAGCACAGCGCCGCGCCGCTGCGGCGGCTGGTGTCGACGTTCACCCCGGCCGACCGGCCGGAACTTGTTCTCATGTCCGGCGGGGAACCGCTGCTGCGCCCGGCACTGGTGGCCGAGCTGGCCGCGTCGGCGCGGGCGGCGGGTACCCGCTCCGCGCTCCTGTCGGGCATGTTCTTCGCCCGCCGGGCGATGCCCCCGGCGATCCGGCGGGCGATCTGCGCACTGGACCACTTCTCGGCCAGCATCGACGTCTTCCACGAGCGGGAGGTCGACCGGGCCGACGTGTTCGCGGCGCTGCGGCAGATCCTCGACCTGGTGCCCGCCGTGAGCCTGCACGTCACCAGCGCCGAGCCCGCCTATCTCGACGAGGTGCTGGCGCAGGTGCGCCGTACCTTCGGCGAGCGGGTCCCGGTGCTGGTGGCGCGGGTGCAGGCGACCGGCCGGGCCCGGTCGTTCACCGCCGAACGGGCCGACGTGGACGACCCGGGCCCGTGCGAGTTCGCCAACTGGCCGCTGGTCGACTACGACGGCACGGTGTTCGCGTGCAGCCGGCAGAGCCTGGCCCGCCGCCACCGGCCCGGCCACCTCGTGCTCGGGCACGCGTCCCGCGACTCCTGGGCGGAGCTGAGCGCGCGGGCCCAGGCGCAGCCGGTGCTGCGCTCGGTCCGGGTGCTGGGAGCGGTGGAGACCGCCCGGCGCGCGGGCGCCCCGTCGTGCGGCGGTGCCTGCCTGACCTGCGTGGGCCTGCCCGCGGCCGCACCCCTGCCGGACGGGGTGGAGCTGGTGGCGCGGCAGCTGCTCGGCGGCCTGCGCCCGGCGCAGCTGGCCCGCCGCTGGGGCGCGGGCGAGCACGCCGAACTGGTGGAACTGGGCTGGTCCCATGCTTAGGCTGACGATGGCGCAGGCCGAGCAGCTGCGGCGGACGCCGGGGGCGACGCTGGCACTGTTCCTCACCGACCGGTGCCCGGTCGGCTGCGGGCACTGCTCGGTCGCCGCGACGGCCACCGGGCCGACCATCCGCGACTGGGACCTGTTCGAGCAGGTGATCGCGGGTGTCGCCGCGCTGCCGGAGCTGCGGGCGGTGGCGGTCACCGGCGGCGAGCCGTTCGCCGAGCGGCGCGGCCTCGTCCACGCCGTCGAGCGGCTCAGCGCGGCGGGCAAGGCGGTGGTGCTGTTCACCAGCGGCTACTGGGCCCGCGCGGCGGTGCCGGACTGGATCCGGCAGGTGCTGGCGTCCGTCTCGACGGTCTACCTCAGCACCGACTCGTTCCACGCGGCCGGGCTCGGGCCGGACCGGCTGCGCCATGCGGTGGACGCGGTGACGGGCGCCGGGTGCCACCTGGTGCTCCAGGTCCTCGACGAGCCGGGTGCCGCCGACGCGGCCCGGCGGCTGTGCCCGACGGCCGACGTCAGCGTGATCCCGCCGTTGCCGGTGGGGCGCGGGGCCGGGCTGTTCACGCAGGCCCCGCCCCGGCCGCTGGCCGACTTCGGCCGCTGCCCGCTGCTCAGCTCCCCGACCGTCCGCTACGACGGCCGGATCAGCGCGTGCTGCAACGAGGCGGTCATCATGGGCGCCGGGCCGCCGCGGCTGCGCCGCCAGGTCAGCACGGCCGAGCAGGTGCCCGCCGCGCTGGCGCAGCTGCGGGCCGACCCGGTGCTCACCCTGATCGGCCGGTACGGCCCGCCCGCGCTGGACGTCATCGTCGATGGTCCGGTCCGGACGGTCTGCGAGGCGTGCTGGGCCGGGGCGGAGCGGGTCGCCACCGACCCGAAGGCGCTGGCAGCCACCACTGTGCTGTGCGGTGCGCGATGACGCTGCGCCAGACGCTCGACCTGGTCACGCCGCTGCTGCGGCGCGCGTCGGGCCGGATGTGGGACGCGATCCGCACCCCGGAGTCGTACCGCGAATGGCTGTACATCTGCCACGACCTGGTCCGGGCCACGGCCCCGCTGCTGTCCGAGGCGCTGGCCGAATCCGTCCGCCTCGGCGACGACCTGCTGGTGCGGTACTTCACCGAGCAGCTGGCCGAGGAGTTCGGCCACGACCGCTGGGTCGCCGACGACCTCATCGCGGCCGGCGCAGAGCCGGAACTGCTCACCGGGCGGGTGCCCGCCCCGGCGGCCGCGCGGCTGGCCGGGGCGCAGTACTACTGGATCCGCCACGCGCACCCGGTCGCGCTGCTGGGCCACATCGCCGTGCTGGAGTGGCTGCCGCCGCGCGCCGACCTGGCCGCCGACCTCGTACGCCGCACCGGCCTGCCCGCCGAGGCGTTCACGACGCTGGCCCGGCACGCCGAGCTCGACGCCGCGCACGGCCGCCTGCTCGACGAGCTGCTGGCCGCCCATCCGCTGGCGCACCGGCACCTGCGGCTGGTCACGACCAGCGCCCTGACCACGGCCCACGGGCTGGTGGAACTGATGACCGACCTGGCCGCGAGCCTTCCCGCGCCGCGGCCGCCCGCACAAGGAGGACGCGATGAGTCAATCCCGCCTGGACCGGCTGGGCTTCGACACCCAGTTCGCCACCGATGAGCAGCTCGCGGCGCTGGAGTCGCTCAGCGACGCCGAGATCGAGCTGCTGGTGCGGATCAAGGGCAAGCTCGACGACGCCTCCGGCGACGTCGAAGGCCACAGCGTCGAGGCCGGCGGCGTGGTGTGGTAACCAGCACCTGCGGCCAGTGCCTGACGGCCAACCCGGCCGCGGCACGGTTCTGCATGGGCTGCGGCGGCGGTCTGGCCCAGGCCGCCGCCAAGGCGCCGGGGCTGCGCTTCGTCACGGTCGCGTTCTGTGACATCTCCGGCTCGACCCAGCTCGCGCTGCGGTTCGACCCGCAGGTCTGGCACGGCATCCTGGAGACGTACTTCAGCAGTGTCGGCGGGGCGCTGGTCGCCGCGGGCGGGCGGCTGGAGAAGTTCATCGGCGACGCGGTGGTCGGCGTGTTCGGCGCCGACGCGGCCGGGGAGGACGACGCGGTGCACGCGGTCCAGGGCGCGATCGACGCCCTGGCGCAGCTGGCGGCGCGCAACGACGACACCCTCGGCAGGCACGGGGTCCGGCTGTCGATCCGGTTCGGCATCGCCTCGGGCCGGGTGGTGCTGGCCGACCGCGACTCGTCGTTCGCGATCGGCTCGGTGATGAACCGGGCGGCCCGGTTGCAGGCCGCCGCCCCGGCCGACGGCACGGTCGTCGACGTACGCACCTGGCTGCTCGTCCGCGACCGGCTGGCCTGCCTACCGGTGCCGCCGGTGCCGGCCAAGGGGTTCGACCAGCCGTTGCAGGCCTGGTCGGTGACGGCGGGCCCGGCACCGGCCGCGGCCGAACCGGTCTTCGTCAACCAGACCGACGTGCTGTCCCGGCTGACCGCGGCCGTCGACGAGGCGGCCGCGAAGCCCGGGACCAGCACCGTCGCCCTGGTCGGCGAGCTGGGCAGCGGGAAGACCAGGATCCTGCGGCGGCTGGCCGCGCACACCGCGGCCCGCGACGTGCGGACCGTGTTCGTGGCCTGCCAGGGCAGCGACGAGGGGCTGTGGCGGCTCCAGCAGCTCGAACGCGAGCTAGGCGGGCGGCGGCAGCAGGGCGGCACCCCGTCGACCGCGGAGTTGCAGTGGCGGATCCGGTCTCGGTTCGCCGAGCTGTCGCGGCAGGGCCCGCTGGTCGTGGTCGTCGACGACTTCCACCGCTGCCCCGACGCGCTGCGGCCGCTGTTCGCACCGGCGCCCGACCCGGCCGGCCCGATCGTGTTCGTGCTGGCCGACCGGGAGCCGCCGACCGGCCCGGTCCCGGTGATCACGGTGCCGCCGCTGTCGGCGGCGCACTCGCGGGAGCTGCTGGCCGGCCTCGACCCCGAGCTCGCGCTGCACGCCAGCGGGCTGCCGGACCCGCTGATCGAGCGCAGCCGGGGCAACCCGCTGCTGCTGGAGCAGCTGTCGGCCCTGGCCGCCGAGGGTATCGACGACGTCGCACCGTCGGCGGAGGCCGCGCTCGGGTCCCGGATCGAGCGGCTCGCCGAGCCGACCCGGCAGGTGCTGGCCTGCCTCGGGGCGTGGGGCACCGAGCTGCGCCCCGGCGACCTCGACGCCGTCTGCGAGACCGACGAGGCGGGACTGCTGGCGGCCCTGGGCGAGCTGGAGGGCCTCGGGCTGGCCGCGAACCGCACCGCCGCCGAGGTCGCCTACGCCCATCTCGGGCTCGGGGAGCGGGCCCGGCTGCACGGGGCCGTGGCGCGGCGGCTGCGCGAGTACGCCCGTACCGAACCGGCGCTGCTCGACCTCGCGGCGTCGCACGCGACCCGGGCCCACCGGCACCGCCGCGACCTGGATCCCGGCTCGTCGGCGGCCGCCGACGCGGCTCGGCTGGCGGCCGAGTGCCTGGTGGCCGCGGCCCGCCAGGCCGTGGGCCGTTCGGAGGTGCGCCCCGCGGCCGCGCTCGCGGCGCAGGCACGGGAACTCGGCGTGCCCGACGACGACCTGGTGCTGGAGATCGCGGCGCTGGAGAGCTACGCCCTGGGTGCCGGGGGGCAGGTCCGCGAGGCCCTCGACCGGGTCGCGCAGGTGCGCGGGCTGCCCGGCAACCCGTCGGCGCGGCTGCACCTGGCCATCAACCAGATCACCTTCGGCAGCGGCGACCTCGACCAGGCACGGTCGCTGGCCCGCCAGACCGACGACGCGGGTGCGGCGGCGCGGCTGGACACGGTGGAGGGTCTGCTCGCGGCCCGGGGCGGGGACTACCCCCGGGCCGAGGAGCTGCTGCGCGCGGCCCACCGGGGCATGCGGGCGTTCGGCACCGGGCTGGGGGTCGCCGAGGTGTACGGCAACCTCTCGCTGTTCCTGATGTCCGCCGACACCCCGCCCGACCGCGCCGCCGCCGCGTGCCTGGCGCTGCGGGAGGAGGTCGCCGACGCGCCGATCATGCACGCCGTCGTCAGCTGCGCCACGGCGGTGCTGCTCCAGCGCAGCGGCGACCCGGACGCGGCGGTGACCATGCTGGACCGGGCGCAGACGGTC
This sequence comes from Catellatospora sp. TT07R-123, assembly GCF_018327705.1. NCBI lineage: Bacteria > Bacillati > Actinomycetota > Actinomycetes > Micromonosporales > Micromonosporaceae > Catellatospora > Catellatospora sp. TT07R-123. The sequence continues at coordinate 187,452 of NZ_BNEM01000001.1, forward strand.
TTCGCCGAGATGGGTCACGTCCTGGGCCAGGCCGGGGCGTACGAGTTCAGCAGCGTGGCGGCCGAGCTGCGCGGTGACCTGGCGGCCGCGACCGCGGCGGTGCTGCGGGCGCGGGAGGTCTACGCCGGGGCGGGGGCGACCACGGCGGCGGCGCGCTGCGGGGCCCGCGCCTACGTCCTGGACCCGGACCGGGCCGTCCCGGACCTGTCCGCGCTGCCCACCGGCGGCAGCTGGGACACGCGGGTGCTCCTGCACCAGGTCGCCGCCCTGAGTGCGGTGCTGCCGGAGCCCGGCGTCGCCGCCGACCGGGCCGGGGCGCTGTCGCGGCTGGACCGGGCGCTCGCGGTGATCGCCGCGATCCGGGGCCGGGGCGCGACGCTGGTGCCGCTGTCCGGCTGCCTGCGCATCGCCGCCCGGCTCGGCGACCCGGTCCGGGTCGCGGCCGTCGAGGAGGCGCTCGGCCGGGCGTCGGCGGTGCCGCGCGGACGGTGAGCTACGCGCTGCCGGCGAGCTCCACGGCGTACCGGTGGAGCAGGTCGGTCAGCGCGTACACCACCTCGTGGGCGCAGACCTCGGAGTCGGGCGCGTCGACGACCCCCGCCTCGATGAGCTGTTCGAGCGCGAGCCCGGCGGCGCGGCTGCCGCCGCCCAGCACCTGGGCCGCCTCGCCGAGGGTGAACCAGGGGCGGCCCAGCCGTCCCAGCTCGACGAACCGCTGCCGCTGCGCGGCGGACAGGTCGAGCAGCGCGGCCTCCAGCCGGGGCCGCACCGTGAGCGAGCCGGCCTGGAGTTCGTCCAGCGTCCGGTCGGCCTCGGCCAGCCGGTCGGCGAACTCGCGCAGCGGCAGGTGCCGCAGCCCGGCGAGCTTGCTCCCGGCCGCGGCGATCGCGAGCGGGAGCTGCCCGGTGGCCCGCAGGATCCGCACCACCGCGTCGCGGTCGGCGTCGAGCCGGTCGGGTCCGAGGTACCGGGCGAGCATGTCGTGCGCCGCGGGCGGGCTCAGCGGCCCGAGGACGAGGCGGTGGGCCGGTGCCAGGCCCGACAGCCTGGCCCGGGAGGTGATCAGCAGCACCGATTCGCCGGACTGCGGGACGAGCGGGCGGGCGGTCTCCTCCGCCGCGACGTCGTCGGCCACGATCAGGACCCGCCGCCGGGCCAGCCAGGTCTGCCAGGTGCGCTGGACCCGGGCCGCCGGTTCGTCGGCGGCGACGAAGACCCCGGCGTCGCGGAGCAGGTCGCGCAGCAGGTCGGCGGGCGGCCGCGGCTCGCCGTGGGCGCCGCGGGTGTCGACGTACAGCTGGCCGTCGCCGAACGCGTCGCGGACGCGGTGCGCGGCGTGCACCGCCAGCGCGGTCTTGCCGGTCCCGACCGAGCCGGTGATGACCGCCAGCCGCTCGGTCCGGTGCCGCAGGAGCTGCTCGACCGTCCCGAGCTCGTCGTCGCGGCCGCTGAACCCGGTGACGTCGCGCGGCAGCGAGCAGACGGCGCCGGGCTCCGCACGGCCACCGGCCGGGGCGTCGGTCTCCAGCAGCAGGCGCTCCTGTAGGCGGGTCATGACCGCGCTGGGCGGCAGGCCGAACTCGCGGGCGATCGCCTGGCGGTAGTCGTCGAAGACCGCCAGGGCCTCCGACCGGCGGCCGGCCCGATGCAGGGCGGTCATCTGGATGATCCGCAGCCGTTCCCGGTACGGGTCGTGCTGGATGATCGGTTCGATCTGGTCGACGACGGCGCCGGGGTGGGCCTGCAGGGCCGTCTCGGCCCAGGTCTCGAACACGGTGACGTAGCGCCGGGACAGCCGCTGCGCCTCGGTGTCGATCACCGGAACCGTGTGCAGGCCCTCGAACGCCGGGCCGCGCCACAGGTCGAGGGCGCGGCGCAGGCCCGCGTGCCCGGCCCGCGCCCGGTCGGTGCCGCCGAGGTCGGCGGCGGCGCGGGTCGCCTCCTCGAAGCCCAGCGAGTCGAGTTCGGCCGGTTCGACGAAGATGACGTAGCCCTGGTGCCGGTGGGAGATCCGGTCGGTCGCACCGGCGTGGCCGAGCTGGCGCCGGATCGTGCTCACGTAGACGTGCAGGTTCTTGCGGGCGGTCCGGGGCGGGCGCTCGCCCCAGACGGCTTCGGCCAGCACCTCGGTGGGCACGTGCCGGTTGGGGCTGCACAGCAGGGTGGCCAGCACGATCTGCTGCTTGCGCGGGCCCAGCGGCAGGTCGCGGCCGCCGTGGCGGACCTGCATGGGGCCGAGCACCGAGAATTGCAGCGCGGGGACGGGGAGTGCGGGTGCGGAGGGGGTCACATTGCACCTGCCGTAGGGAGACTGGCTGCCGTCGGGCCGGTCGGCCTCGGCCACCCGAAGGTAGGTGCGGCCGCTCACCGGCCGCTCACCGCACGCTCACCGGCCGCTGACACCCTCGTACGCGCACGCGCGCGGGAATGTGGGGGCGCGGCCCCCATGCGCGACAGGCATCGGCGGTGGCAGATTTGCCGCAGCACCGCGACGACACCGCCGTCACGCCGGGCCGAAGGGAGGTCGTCATGGAGTTCGGACTGCTCGGGCCGCTGCTGGTGCACGACGGCACCGTGGAGGTCATGGTCCCGGCGGCGCAGCAGCGGACGCTGCTGGCGGCGCTGCTGCTGCGGCTGCGCCAGGTCGTCCCGGCGCAGGAGCTGAGCGCCTCGATCCACGGCGCGGAGGCGCCGGAGCGCGACCGGGCATCGCTGCACTCGGCCGTCAACCGGCTGCGGCACCGGCTCGGTCCGGCGATCCGCGCCCGGATCCAGACCAGGCCGACCGGCTACCTCATCGACATCGCCGACGACGAGCTGGACCTGCGCCGGTTCGCGATGCTGTACGACCAGGGCCGTGCCGCCGCCGACCTCGGCGACTGGGCGGCCGCGGCCGACGCCTTCCAGCAGGCGCTGGGCCTGTGGCGCGGCGACCCGCTGGCCGACATCGACTCCCCCCGGCTGCTGCGCCGGCACCGCGACCACCCCGCCGAGGTGCGGGTGCAGCTGCTGGAATGGCGCGTCGAGGCCGACCTGCGGCTGGGCCGCCACGAGCAGCTGACCGCCGAGCTGCCGCTGCTGACCGCCGAGCACGCGCTGCGCGAGCGGTTCCACGGCCAGTTGATGCTGGCCCTGTACCGGTGCGGTCGGCGGGCCGAGGCCCTGGCGGCGTTCCGGTCGGTGCGCGACATGCTCACCGACGAGCTCGGGGTGGACCCCGGGCACGCGCTCCAGCGGCTGCACCGGCAGATCCTCGCGGGCGATCCCGCGCTGGACTGGCAGCTGGCCGGTTCGGTCCGATGAGCACAGTCCTGCCCGAGCTGCCCGAGCCGCTCGCGTCCGACCCGACGGCGCCGTGGTGGACCCGGGGTGCGTCGCCCGACGACGGGGCCGGGTCCGGCGTGCCGGACTGGGCCGGGTTCGTCGAGGAGGCGCTGGCGCACCATCGCGGCGCGGCGGCCGGGGACGGCCTGGCCGCGGTGCTGGCGCCGCTGGTGTCGCGGGCCGGGGCCCGGCTGGTGCGGCACGGTCCGTGGCCGGACGTGGACGTCGCGGCGGTGCGCGACGGGTTCGAGCGGGTGCTCGCGGCGCGGCTGACCAGGCTGGCGGCCCGTACGCTGGTGCTGGAGCTGCATGTGATGCGGGTGACCGGCCGGTTGTCCGGATCGGACCCGGCGGCCCGGTTCGCCGACTTCACCGCCCGGGTCGGCACCCGCGACGGCCTCACGGCGCTATTCGACGAGTACGCCGTGCTGGCCCGCGTCCTGGGCGGCTGCTGCCTGCGGGCCGTCGAGGCGACGGCGGAGCTGCTGGACCGGCTGACCGCCGACCGGGCCGAGATCGTCGACCGGCTGCTCGGCGCCGACCCGGGCGTGCTGACCTCGGTGCAGACCGGGGTCGGGGACGGCCACCGGGGCGGGCGGTCCGTGGCGGTGCTGCGGTTCGCCGCCGGGGCGCGGCTGGTCTACAAGCCCCGGTCCCTGGCCGTGGACGGCCTGTTCGCCTCGGTGCTGGCGTGGTTCGGCGCCGGGATCGGCGACGAGCTTGTGGTCCCGCCGATCGTGGCGCGGCCGGGATACGGCTGGGTCGCCTTCGTCGAGGCGGCGCCGTGCGCCGACGTCGAGGGGCTGCGCCGGTTCTACTTCCGCCAGGGTGCGCTGCTGGCCCTGGTACGCGTCCTGGACGGCTCCGACCTGCACTACGAGAACGTGATCGCCCGTGCCGACCAGCCGGTGCTGATCGACGTGGAGACGCTGTTCCACCCGGCGCTGACCACGGCCGGGCACGACCCGGCGGCGCGGGCGCTGGTGGCGTCGGTGCACCGGTCCGCGCTGCTGCCCCGGGTCGTGATCGGCGCCGACGCGACGCTGGACATCTCCGGGCTCGGCGGCGACCGGGGCGGCACCACCCCGTTCGAGGCGGTGCAGTGGGACGACCAGGGCACCGACGGCATGCGGCTGGTACGCCGCCCGTGGACCTTCGCCGGGGCCGCCAACCGGCCGACCCTCGACGGCGCCGACGCCGACCCGGGCGAGTTCACGCCGCAGCTGCTGGCCGGGTTCGCCGCCGGGCACGCCCAGATCGCGCGCGGCCGGGACGAGCTCATCGGCCTGCTGGCCGGGGCGGCCGGGCACGAGGTGCGGGTCGTGCTGCGGGCCACCAGGCTCTATGCCGAACTGCTCGACGAGTCGACGCACCCGAACCTGCTGCGCGAGGCGGGACACCGCGACACCGCGCTGGAGACGCTGCGGGGGTACAGCCCCGGCGACGAGCTGCTCGCCCGGGTCGCCGACGACGAGCTCAGCCAGCTGCGCGACGGCGACGTCCCCTACTTCAGCACCCGGCCGGACTCGGTGGACCTGGTCAGCGCCACCGGGCGCCGGTTCGCCGGGGCGCTGCCGGAGCCGGGGCTGGCCTCGGTCGTCCGCAACATCGCCGCAACGAACGAGGTCGACCTCGCCGACCAGAAGTGGATCATCCAGGCGGCGATGGCCACCCGGGTCACCGCGAACCCGCACGCGGTCGGCACGCCCGTCCCGGCCCCGGCCGCGGCGATGGCGCCCGACATCGAGCTGGTCCTCGCCGCGGCGCGCGGGATCGGCGACCAGATCGTCGCGCGCGCCTACCGCGACGCCGGCAGCGCGCACTGGCTGGGCCTGGAGCTGCTCGACGACCGGCACTGGCAGCTGGCGCCGCTGGGGGCCAGCCTGGGCACCGGCTACTGCGGCACGGCCCTGTTCCTGGCGCAGCTCGCCCAGGTCAGCGGCATCGACCGGTACGCCGACGTGGCCCGGCAGGCGCTGCGCCCCGTGCCCGAGCTGCTGAGTTCGCTGGGCGCCCGCCCCGACCAGCTCGGCATCGTCGGGACCGGGGCGTTCGCGGGCCTGGGCGGCATCGCGTACGCGCTGACCCGGCTGGCCGTGCTGCTGGCCGACCCCGCCGTCGCCCGCTGGGCCCGCGACGCCGTCGAGCTGGCGGCCACCGCCGCCGACGACGACACCGACTTCGACCCCGGCGTGGTCACGGGGTCGGCGGGCGGCCTGGCCGCGCTGACCGCGGTATGGCAGGCCACCGGGCACGACCCCGCCTGGCACGCCGCGACCCGGCTCGCCCGGCGCCTGGTCCAGGAGCCGCTGCCCGCCGGTGCCGGGTTCGCCGACGGCGCGGCCGGGATCGGCTGGGCCCTGGCCCGCTACGCCGCCGCCGGAGGCGGCCCGTCGTACGAAGCGGCGGGCCTGGCCGCGCTGCGCCGAGCCGCTGCGGCGGCCGGCGACCTGTCCTGGTGCCGGGGCGTCACCGGCATCGCGCTTGCCATCGCGGACAGCCCCGCCGCGATGGCAGAACCCGGCCTCGCCGCCGCGGTGACCCGCGCGGTCGCCCACGCGGTGGGGCAGCCGGTCCTGCCCAGTCATTGCCTCTGCCATGGGGAGCTGGGAGTCCAGGAGCTGCTCGGCGCGGTCCGGCCGGTGCCGATCGAACGGGCCAGCGCACTGCTGGCCGCGATCGACCGGTTCGGACCGCGCTGCGGGACCCCTGACGCGGTCGCGTCTCCCGGCCTGCTCACAGGTCTCGCGGGCATCGGCCACGGGTTGCTGCGGCTCGGCTTCCCCACCACCATCCCGTCTGGGCTGCTGCTGCACGCCCAGCGCTCCACAGAACCGAAAGGTGCAGGCCATGACTAACGATGAGCTCGTCGCGCGATGGAAGACCCCCGGTGCCGCCGACGCGGGGCATCCGGCAGGCGAGGTGCTCCCGCGTGCCGTCCGCCCGATCGGGGGCCGCGCGCTGCTGCTGGCCGGTCAGCCGATCAACGGCGCCCAGACCTCGGGTGACTCGTGGACGCTGTCGCCGAGCCCGTTCACCATGGACTTCTCCCTCTGACGACGCGACGCAGCGCCCGCGCGCCGTCCTCCCCGGCGGCGCGCGGGCGCTGCCCTATCCGGTCAGCCCGGTCAGCGCGGCGACGACCGCGAACCCGCTGTAGGCCAGCAGCAGGTAGTACGCGGAGTAGCGGGCCTGCCACCGGTTGGCCGCGGGATCGCGGAAGCGCCGCAGCGCGGTCAGCGGCAGGGCGAGCGGCGCCAGCACCAGCAGCGTCCACCAGGTCCACGGCCGGGCGGCGGCCAGCACCAGCGCGGCCGCGGCGAGCGGGGTCAGCACGGTCAGGGTCAGGGTCGCGGGCAGGCCGATGAGGGTGACGTAGGTCCGCTCCCCCGGCCTGGGCGCCCGCACCGTCTTCTTGGCCAGCTCCAGGTGCAGCGCGGCCAGCACGCAGACGGCCACGGCGGTCCACACCGAACCGTCGGCCGGGTGGCCGGCCGAGTCGAGGTACCCGGCGTAGAGGTACAGGTGCAGCAGGATCTGCGCCGGGCAGCTGATCAGCAGGGTCAGCGGCACGTCGTCGCCGTCGGGCCAGCCCAGCCGGTGGTGCGCGGCCAGCACGAGCAGGGCGTAGGCGAGCTGCCCGGCGACCAGGGCCAGGGCGGGGCCGCGGCCGAGGTTGAGCGCGACGATGGCGGCGCAGCCGACGGCGTACAGGCCGAGCAGTTCGGCGGGGGTGACCACGCCGCGCGGCAGCGGCCGGTCCGGGCTGTGCACCCGGTCGTAGTCCAGGTCGCGGATGTCGTCGATCACCCGCATCAGCAGCAGGTTCACCATCAGGGTGACCACGGCGACCGCGGTGCCGGCGTCCGGATGCCAGCTGCCGGGGTTCGGGTCGACGACCGCGAAGAGCCCGGTCACCCCGACCGCCCAGCAGGTCGCGAACGTGACCGACAGCAGCGGCGGGTAGCTGCCGAGCACGTAGGTGCCCAGCCGCCGGATCACTCCCGGGGCCAGGTGACCGGCAGCCGATCCATGCTGCGCAGGAACATGCGGTCCCGCCATGTGACCTCCGTGGTGTCCAGATGCAGGTGGGGGAAGCGGCGCAGCAGCGTCGCGAGCGCGACCTGGAGCTCGACCCGGGCGTGCGGGGCGCCGAGGCACAGGTGGCGGCCGTAGCCGAAGCCCAGGTGCGGGTTGGGGCTGCGGTCGGGCCGGAACTCGTCCGGCTCGTCGAAGGCGGCCGGACAGCGGTTGGCGGCGTCGGTGAGCGGGACGACGACCTGGCCTGCGGCGATCACGGTGCCGGCCAGTGCCACGTCGGCCAGCGCCACGTGCGGCTGGCCGCCGGTGCCGGCGAACCACACCCAGCGCAGCAGTTCCTCGACCGCGGCCGGGATCTGCTCGGGGTGGGCGCGCAGCCGCGCCTGCAGGGCGGGGTCGGCCAGCACGTGGTGGGTGCACATGGCCAGGTGGTTGGCGGCGGTCTCACCGCCCGCCATCACCAGCCCGAAGGCCATCACGACCAGCTCGGTCTCCGACAGCGGCTCGGGTGCGGCCACCAGCGTGCCGAGCAGGTCGGCGGCCGGGGTGCCCGCGTCGGCGCGGCGGCGGCGGTCGCGGACCTGGTCGGCGAAGTAGCCGAACATGCGCTCCCGGGCGGCGGCGACCTCGGCCGGGTCGTACGCACCGGCCGACATCATCACGTCGACCCAGGGCTGCAACAGGTCGATGTCGGCGGCGGGCACGCCGACCAGCTCGCAGATCACCCGGTACGGCAGCGGCCGCAGGTATGCCTCGACCAAATCGACGGGCTGGTCGGCGGCGGCCACGGCGTCGAGCAGTTCGTCGGCGAGCTGCTGGATGCGGGGCCGGGCCAGCTCGGCCTGCCGGTGCGTGAACGCGGCCTGCACGGCGCGGCGGCGCGCCGTATGGGTGGGCGGGTCGCTGGTGACCAGGGCCAGTGAGGCGGAGTCGCGGGCGAACATGGTGCCGCCGCCCCAGGCCTCGCGGCTGAACCGGTCGTCGGACAGCACGGTGCGTACGTCGGCGTGGCCGGTGACCAGCAGCGCGGGATGGTCGCCGCGGATGCGCACCGGGATGAGCGGCTGTTCGCGGTACCGGCAGGCGTAGCCGGAGTCGAGGCCCACGCCGGGCAGGTCGGGGAACGGGAACTGCGGGGCGTCGGTCACGGCGTTCCTTCGACGATGCGGACGGTTCCGGCGGCACCGTCGATCTCGATGACGGCCCCGTCCGGGATGCGGCTGGTCGCCCCGGGGACGGCGACGACGGTGGGGATGCCCAGCAACCGGCCGGTGATCGCGGTGTGCGACAGCAGCGTGCCCCGCTCGACCACCAGGCCCTTGGCGGACATCATCAGGAACAGCCAGCCGGGGTCGGTCTCGCGGGCCACCAGGATGGTGCCCTGGCAGGAGCCCGCGGCGGTGTCGGGGCCGAGGACCAGCCGGGCGGGGGCCCGGACCACGCCCGGGGCGGAGCCGAGACCGCGCAGCTCGGCGGGGTCGGCGACGGGTTCGAGCACCGGGGTGGACCGGGCCAGCGCGTCGGCGAGCGGGATGCCCGGTTCGGTGGCGAGCAGGACCTCGCGGGCGGGGGCGGCGGTCCAGGCGTCGTGCTCGGCCCGGCGGACGGCGACCAGGCCGCGCAGGTCGGTGCCGGGCAGGGTGCCGTCGAAGGAGCCCAGCACCTCGGTGACGGTGAGGTGGCGTACGTCGGCGGGGTCGGCCAGGCGCCCGGCGCGGGCCAGCTCGGTGCCCAGGCGCCACATGACCTGCCGGGACAGCCCGTAGAGCTGGGTGCGGCAGAAGCGGGTGTCCTCGCGTGCCCGGATGGTGGCCCGGACGGTGGCGGCCAGCAGCCGCAGCACGGTGCGGCGCAGCGGGCCGCGGCAGTCGCGGGCCAGGTCCGCGCGCGCCTGCGCGGTGGCGCGGGCCTGCTCCTCGCGCAGCCGGGCCGTGGTCAGACCCTGCTGGACGTACGGTCGGACCAGGTCGAGGACGGTCCACGGGCGCTGGCGCGGGGTGGGTTCCTCCAGTTTGAGGTCGTGCATGGCCCGGTCGCCGTAGCGGCGCACGTAGTCGGCGGCGGCATCGGCCACCGGCTGCCCGTGGCGGCCCGCGGTCAGGTCGCGCCACAGCGGCTCGGCGGCGTCTCCCGCCAGCAGGGCGTCCTTCAGGGCGGGGACGGCGCTGATCCGTTCGGCCAGGTCGACGGCGGCGTGCACGGCGCGCAGCGACCGGTTGGGGCGGCCGCCGACGAGCAGGCCGGTGAGCAGGCGCCGGTCGGCGCCGGTCCACCGGGTCAGCAGCGCGGTGGTGGCACGGATCGCGAGCATGCTGTACACGGAGTTGGTGAGGGTGACGCCCCACCGGCCGGACACCTCGGTCCACATGCGGCGGTAGTGCTCGACCAGTTGCGGCGGGGTCAGGTCGGACAGGTCGCCCGCGGCGGCGGTCAGGCCGTCCCACCAGCGCAGGAAGGCCCGGACCTGGGCGGGGTGGCGCAGCGCGCGCAGGAGCAGCGGCGGCAGGCTGAGCCAGGCCCGGGTCTGGGACCAGCGCGGGGACTGCCGGGCGGGTCCGCGTACCCCCATGGCGTCCTCCCACAGCGGGCGGACCAGTTCGAACGCGGGGATCTGGCCGTGCAGGGCGTGCCAGGCGGCCAGGCGGTAGTAGATCCGGCCGTCGAGGAACGCGACCAGCTGCTCCAGGTGGTGGCGGTGCGCGTCGAACCTGCGGCGGGGCACGCCCATGCGCCGGTACAGGTCACCGAAGGCCCGCCGGTAGAACTCGGACGCCTGGGAGTACGTGAGCACCGACGACACCCCGGGATAGCTCTCGGTGATGTTGTGGTTGCACCAGTACTCGGGCGCGGCGGTGACCAGCGGCCGGGCCTGTACGAGGTGGACGGCGCCGTCCTGCGTGATCACGCCTTCGATGTCCTGCGGGCCGCCGAAGGCCTGCTCGACCCGGGCGGCCAGGGCCGCGATGTGCCGGGCCTCGGCGTCGGCCAGCACCGGCGCGTCGGCGAGCGCGGCCGGGACCTCGCACACCTCGGGCTCGTCGCCGCCGTCGCGCGGCGGGCCCACCATCCGCTGCTTGCGGACCGGTTCGGCGGTCACCCGGCGGCCGGTGACGAAGAAGTGGTCGACGTCGGCCTTCTCTTGCACGATGCCCTCGCCGATGCCGTGGGCGGCCGCGATGACGGTCCGGCGGGCACTGTCGCGGGGATCGCGGGTGAAGGCGACGAACGACCTGGTGCCGGGCACCATCCGCTGTACGCCGACGGCGATGCGGGTCGCCGTGGGGTCCAGGCCGCGCCACAGCCGGTAGGCCACGGCCCGGTCGGTGAACGCCGACGCCCAGCAGTCGGCGACGCGGCGCAGCAGGTCGTGGCGGGGCACGTACAGGTAGCTGTCGCTCATGCCCGCGAACGGGTCGGCGCCGTCCTCGCCGCCGTGGCCGCCGGGGGCGGGCACGGCGCAGGCCCGTACCGCGACCAGGGCATCGGGGCCGAACACGGTGTCGAACGCGGTCAGCACCTGCGGCGGGACGGCGGCCCGGCGCAGCGCGGCGGCCGCGTCGGCGCACCATCCGGCGGGGTCGCCGGGGCGCGGCGGCGGCGCCACCGCCGCCAGCGCGTCGTCGAACGCGGCGGCGGGCAGGCAGAACAGCTCCGGCACCGGCAGCCCGTCGGCCCGCATCCGCTGGAGCCGGGCGAACTTGTGGCCGAGCTGCGCCGGGTCGCCGACGGCGTGACTGATCACGGGGTGTTCCACCCGTCGAGGTGGACGACGGCGTGCAGCGGGAGCCGGGCGGCGGCCCGGAAGGTGCCGGTGGTGTGCGCGGTCGGGATGAGCGCGCCCTGCCGCACCCGGTCGGGCAGGTTGAGCAGGCGCGCGACCTCGGCTTCGCGGTCGAGGTGCACGGTCGTCCAGGCGGTGCCCAGGCCCCGGGCGCGGGCGGCCAGCATGTAGCTCCACGCGGCGGGCAGCAGCGAGCCCCACAGCCCGGCCTGGTTGCCGGCCGGCAGCTGCCCGTCGGGCAGTTCCAGGCACGGGATGACCAGGACCGGCACCCGGTGCAGCTGCTCGGCCAGGTGCCGGGCGCTGGCGAGTTCCCGGTGCGGACCCTGGGCGTCCGCCGGATAGCGGGCCTCGAACGCGGCGCGGTAGACGGCCCCGACGCCCTGGCGCAGCGCCGGGTCGGTGACCACGATGAAGCGCCAGTGCTGCCGGTTGCCGCCGGTGGGCGCCTGCACGGCCACCCGCAGGCAGTCGCGCACCAGGCCCAGGTCGACGGGACGGCTGAGGTCGAGGCGGCGGCGCACCGACCGGGTGGTGGTGAGGACCTCGTCGGCGTCCACTCACCACACCCCGGGGACGAGCCGGGGGTGGCCGGTGGCGTAGGCGGGGTAGCCGGGCATGTCCCACAGCACCCGCTCCTCGACCCGGATGCGCCAGAGCACGGCCGTCACCAGTGCGGCCAGGCCCGCCAGCGCGACGGGGTTCGCGAAGTACGCGACGAAGCCGACGTGGGCCAGCAGCATCCCGGCGTAGGCCGGGTGGCGCACCAGCCGGTACGGGCCGCTGGTCACCGCGACCTGGTCGGTGCGCATCGCCACGTGGTGGGAGTAGAACCGGCCGAGGGTGCGGATCGCGACCTCGCGCAGCGTGATGCCGCCCAGGAACACCAGCGCCGCGCCGACCGCGCGCACGGTTGCGGGCGGCCAGGCGGCGGGCAGCAGGATGGCGCTGCCGAAGGTGGCGATGCGGGCCAGCGCGTACGGCACCAGCGTGCGGACGTCCTTGAGCGGCACCGCGCCCCGGAACGTCACCGGCGCCTCGAACAGCAGCCAGCCCAGGTAAGCCCCGATCAGCGCGATGGCGGGCAGGTCGCCCCACCGCACGACCAGGCCCGCGACCAGCAGGACGACCGCGACGGCGAACAGTATCCGCGGCGCGCGCAGCAGCAGCCGCTCCCATGTCGGCGTCATCGCAGCCACCCTTCCGGCGGCTCGACCGCCTGGTCGAACACCGCCTGCCAGTACTCCCGGAACTCCGCGCAGCGGCCGTCGGGCGCGAACCGCATCCGGACGCAGCCGGCCGCGGTGCGCGGCGTGCCGGTGGCCGGGTCGTGCAGCACGCACCAGAACTCCACCACCGCCGCCGGTCCGGTCTCGGTGACCGGTCCGAACCAGATCCGGGCACCGGCCTGCCGGGCCAGCGTCGCGGCCCAGTGGGCGCTGATCGCGGCGGTGCCCCGGTACGGCGGCTCGAACGGGCCGCGGTGGTAGGCGGCGTCCGCGGTGAACAGGGCGGCGACACCCTCGGGGTCGCGGCGGCGCCACGCCGCCTCCAGCGCCGCGACCCAGCTCTGCGCGTTCACCATGCCCACTCCGGACGCTCGTCGATCGCCAGCACCGCGCAGCCCAGCGACGCGCCGGTGCCGTTGGCCATCATCAGTACGTGGTCGCCGGGCCCGACCTGCCCGGTCAGCAGCAGGTGCTCCAGCCCCGCGAGCTGGTCGCCGACCCCCAGGTGGCCCAGGCCCCGGCCGAACTCCAGCAGGCCGCGCGCGGGGTCGATGCCCAGCGGGTCGAGCAGGTGCTTGAGGTAGCGCTCGGTGCCCGCGAAGACGTGCAGGACCCGGGTGACCCGGTCGGCGGGCAGCTCCGCCTCGGCCAGCACCTGGCGGGCCAGGTCGGTGCGGGCGTCGCCCAGCCGGGTCAGGGCCTGCGACAGGGCGCCGGGGTGCTGCCGGTCGTAGTCGGCGAAGCGGCGGCCGAGCCGGAACGGCCGGTCGGGGCCGTGGGCGGGCGGGAACATCGGCTCGCCGCCGCGGTACAGCTCCTCCAGTTCCGACAGGGAACGGGTGGCGATGCTCAGCACGCGGGCGAAGCCGCCGCGGTTGGACAGCACCGCCGCGGTGGCCGCGTCGCCCAGCACCGAGCCGCGATGGGTGTTGCCGTTGTCGGCGTAGCGCCAGCGCAGCGCCGGGTCGGGACCGGTGGCGGGGTCCACCCCGAAGTTGTCGGCGCCGGTCAGCAGGGCCGCGCGGCGGCCGGGCACGGCCAGGTAGGCCGCGGCCAGGTCGAGGGCGTCGAGCATGCCGGCGCAGCCCTGGCGCAGCTCGATCGCCGGGATGCCGCGGCCGACGACCAGGCGCTCGACGTGGTGCTGAGGGCACCAGCAGTGCGGACCCTGCGGGAACGTGTCGGCGTACAGCAGCAGGTCGAGGTCGGTGGCGGGGACGCCGGAGCGGGCCAGCGCGGTCCGGGCGGCGTGCACGGCCATCTCGGCCGGCGGGGTGTCCCCGGCGACGGCCGCGCCGGTCCAGCCGTCGTGGTGCAGGTTGTCGGGGTCGTACCAGCCGCGCGCCGCCGCCGTTTCGGCGCTGAGCACCGGAGGCAGGTACGCGGCGAGCCCGGCGAGGAACAGCGCGTCGGGTCTCACGGGCGGCCCGCCGGGAAGCGGATCTTCTCGTACGCCCGGCGCGACATCGTGTGGGACCGGCACGTGATCGTACCGACCTCGCGACCGGACCCGGTGACCAGCGCGAAGGGGAACGAGGCCCGGCCGCCGCGCTCGGGCGGCGACGGCCGCCAGCGCAGCGTGAGAGCCTCGTCCCGGGGTGCCGCGCCCGGCAGGTCGGCGGTGACGTCGAGCCAGACCACCTGGGTGTCGGCGGGCCGTCCGTGCGCGACGTGGCCGAGCATGATGCACAGCTGCCTGGTCGCTTCGATGATCTCCTCCGGGGCGCGGCGGTCGCCGCAGTGCGCGAAGGCGTCCGAGGTGAGCACCGCGGCCTCGGCGACGTCGGCGTGCGGACGGCTCAGCTCGCCGACCATCACGTTGCGGTCGTGGACCCGGTGCACCAGGTGAGCCGGAGCGGGCCCGACGGCCGGGGGCGCCGTGTCGCCGGGGCCGGGCCGGCCGGGTGCGACGGCGAGCGTGCCCTCGCATACGGGCAGTCCCGCCTGCTCGGCGCGCAGCGCCCAGGCGTCGCGACCCGACGGTGCGCATTGCAGCGCGGTGGGCTCGGTGAGCTCGCAGAAGCGGGGGAAGCTCAGCGACAGCAGCAGCCGGTGCTCGGCCCAGGCCGCGGCCGGGTCTCCCGCGACGGCGCGGGCCAGGTCGAGCAGCCCCGCGACCAGGAGCATGCCGGGGACGTGGTCCAGCGGGTGGTCGAAGTAGAAGGGATGCTCCTGGTCCACGTGCAGGCGCGCGGTCCACGGCAGATGCGCCGCGGCGGGCTCGACGACGTCCCGGGCGGCGACTGCGGACACGCCGCGACCAGCATGAACTTGACCAACGGCCACAACGACTCCTTCGCCCGGATCATCGCGGGAGGAGGGCCACCGCTGATCGACTGTGCATTTTGGATCGAGTCACGAATCGATGTCAAGTTCCTCGATCAACAGGGCGTTACGGGATCGGGAAGTTACGGAACTCGATGACGGTGATTATTCTGGGGCGATGCCTGCCCGTTCCCCGATCCTGGTCGGCAGGCGGCGGGAACTCGGCCTGCTGGACACCGTCACCGATGGTGCGCGCCACGGGCGGGGCGGCGCGGCGTTCCTGCTCGGCGAGGCCGGCATCGGCAAGTCGCGGCTGCTCAACGAGTGCCTCTACCGGGCCAGCGCGGCGGGGATGCGTACGCTGCGCGGGCGCGGCAGCCCCACCGGCACCGACGTCGCGTTCCGGCCGCTGACCGAGGCGCTGTCGGCGCTCATGCGCACGGGCGGTCCCCCGGCCGCCGCCGACCTGGACCCCTACCGGCCCGCGCTGGCCCGGCTGATCCCCGAGTGGCGCACGGCCGGGTCCGCCCAGCGCGCCGACAGCATGCTCGAACTGTCCGAGGCGCTGCTGCGGCTGCTGGTCGTGCTCGGCCGCGACGGCGGTGCGCTGCTGGCGCTGGAGGACCTGCACGACGCCGACCCCGACACCGTCACCGTCGTCGAATACCTGCTCGACAACGTCGGCGACCTGCCGGTCGCGATCGTGGCGACGCTGCGCCCGGAACCGGGTCCGGCCACGGACGTGACCACGGCCGCCGGGCAGCGGCGGGCGGCCGCCGTGTGCCAGCTGGCGGCGCTCAGCGCCGACGAGACCGGCCAGATCGCGGCGGCCTGCCTGGACGTGGCGGCCGAACAGGTCCCCGGTGCGGTCGTGCGGCGGCTGGTCCGCGACGGCGCGGGAAACCCGTACCTCATCGAGGAGCTGCTCAGCGACATGGTCGACTCGGGCACGCTGCACGCCGTGGACGGGCGCTGGCAGCTCGACGGCGACCTCGGGGCCGCCGTGCCGCCGACGATCGTGCAGAACTACCGGCGCCGCCTGGACCGCCTCGGCCCGCAGACCCGCGAGCTGCTGATCACGGCGGCGGTGCTCGGGCAGCGGTTCGCGCTGCCGACCCTGCGCCTGGTCACCGGGCACGACGAGCGGCACCTGTTCCACCACCTGCGCGCCGCCGCCGACGCGTACTTCATCACCCCGGACGGTGCGGCGCCCGACTGGTACACGTTCCGCCACGCCCTGACCACCGACGCGATCCTGGCCGCGCTGATGCCGGGCGAGAGCGCCTCCATCGCCCGCGACGCGGCCGCGACCATCGAGGACGCCGATCCGGCGCCGTCGGACGAACGCTGCCTGCTGCTGGCCGACCTGCACCTCAAGGCGGGCCGCCCGGCGGCGGCGGCCCGGCACTACGCACAGGTCGGGCGCCGCGCCCTGGCCAGCGGGGCGGCCGGGACCGCCGAGGCGCTGCTCGACCGGGCATACCACCTGGCCGATCCACACGACCGCCCCGCCATCGCCGAGCAACTGATCCACGCCAGCGCCGGGCACGGGCGCCTCGACCAGGCGCTGGCCCTGATCGACGCCACCACGGCGGCCGGTGCCGCCCCGCTGGACCCGGCACGGCGGCTGACACTGCATACCCGGCTGGCCTGGACCGCGGTCACCTGCGACCGGATCGACGACGCGGCGGCCCAGGTCAGGGCCGCGCGAGCGCTGCTGCCGCCGTCGGCCGGGCCGCAGCACACCGCCGCACTGACCGTGGTGGAGGCCCACCTGGTGTTCCGGTCGGCACCAGCCTCCGATCACGACCCGCGGGCGGGGGCGGAGCAGCTCGCGCAGCTGGCCGCCGAGCAGGCCGAGCAGGGGGCGCTGCCCGAGGTCGCCTGCCAGGCTCTCCAGCTGCTGGCGCTGCTGGGCCGCGAGCGCGGGTTCGGCACCGCCGAGCGGTACCTCGAACGGATCCTCGCGCTGGCCGAGGAGCACGACCTGCCGGTATGGCGGATCGAGGCGCTGCTGCGGCTGGGCATCAACGACTTCATGCGTACCGGCGACACCGCCCGGCTGCGGCGGGCCCGCCAGTCCGCGTTCGACCTCGGCTCGATCGTGCTGGGGCACAACGCCGAGAGCGTGCTCGCGCTCAGCGCCGTGCTGGGCGCCGATCCGGCGACCGCCCAGGACATGATCGACCGGGGCCTGGACGCCACCGCGCGGCTGCGCATCGCCCACGACCACCGGTACCTGCTGCTGGTCGCGGCGGCGCTGGCGGCCCACCACGGGCGCCGCCGCGACATGGAGCGGCAGCTCGCGGCGTTCGCCCACGACGGGGGTGCCGCCTCGCTGCTGTATCCGCTGTCGCTGGGCCTGTGCCGGGCCGTGTGCGCGCTGCTGGAGGAGGACCGCGAACTGGCCGCGGCCGAACTGGCCGCGATGGTGGCGTGGGAGACCAGCAATCCGCAGGTGTACTACCTGTCCGGCCGCTACGGGCTGCACACGCTGCTGGAGGTCCTGGCCGATCGCGCGGGCGAGGCCGAGTACGCCGCGGCCGACGCGGCCCCGGCCGCGGAGCTGCGCTGGAACCGGCAGTTCCTGCTGCTGGCGCGGGCGGTGCTGCTGGGGCGGGAGGGCCGGGCCGACGAGGCGGTGCGGACGTTCGAGCTGGCGCAGGCTGCCGCCGAGCCGTTCCCGATGGCACGGGCGCTGGGCCTGCGGCTGACGGCCCCGGCCGCGATCGACGACGGGTGGGGTGATCCGGCGGGCTGGCTGCGTACCGCCGAGGAGTTCTTCCATGCCGCGCAGGTGCCCGCGGTGGTCGGCGCGTGCCGGTCGCTGCTGCGGCGCACCGGCGCGCGGGTGGCCCAGCGCCGCGACGGCCACGAGAACATCCCGGCGATCCTGCGCGAACGCGGCGTGACCGTACGCGAGTACGAGGTGTTCATCCAGCTCACCGACCGGCCCGGCAACCTGGAGATCGCGCGGCGGCTGTACATCTCGCCGCGTACGGTCGAGAAGCACGTGGCCAGCCTGATCGCCAAGATCGGCTGCCGGGACCGGGCCGACGTCTGCGACTACGCCGTGGCGCTGGCCGACCCGGAGCGGCCCCGACCGGCCGACCGGGCGCGCTGACCGCCGCGCCGCCAGCCGCGCAGCACCCGCAGCACCGTGCCCGGCCGCAGCAGTGCCGTCGGCGGGTCCACCAGGTTGAGCACGCGCAGGAACGCCGCGCCCAGTGCCGGGTCGGCGGTGGCCGCGGCGTGCAGCCGGTGCACGTACGCGTTGACGAACCGCACCTTGGCCGACCGGGGCCCGTCGACCCCCGGGAACCGCAGGTCGGTGCCGACCGCGATCGCCCACGGGCCGTCGATCAGCCGGGCGCTGCCGCGGAAGAACCGGCGGCTCAGGTCCGGGGCTCCCGTGGCGAGCAGGCGGCGCAGCAGCAGCGCCTCCAGCGCCGCGACCGTCATGCCCTGCCCGTAGATCGGGTTGAAGCTGCACAGGGCGTCGGCGACGACCAGGTAGCCGTCGGGGAACCGGCGCAGCCGCTCGTAGCGGCGGCGCACGCTGGCCGGGTAGCGCATGCTGACCGCGTCGGTCAGCGGCTGCGCGGACTTGACGATCTCGGCGACCTGGGGCGCGGCCAGGCTCTGCGCGAAGGCGAGCATCTCCTCGTCCTCGGTGGGCGGCTGCTCGCCGAGGACGCCGCTGAACGCGACCGCGATCCGGCCGTCCTGCTGCACCGCGACGATCCCGGCGCGCGGGTTGCCGGGCACCGCGTTGGTCAGCAGCCCGAGCATGCCGTCCAGGTGGTGCGGCTCGTGCTGGTACACCCGGGTCACGTAGGTGACGTCGACGCGCACCCGCTCCTCGGCCGGCACCGGGTAGCCCAGCTCCTCCAGCCACAGCGGGCTGCGCGAGGCGCGGCCGCACGCGTCGACGACCAGGTCGGCCGCGACCGCGCGCTCGGTGCCGTCGCGGTGGCGCAGCCGCACCCCGGTGACCTGCCGCCGGTCGGGGCCGGTCAGCAGCCCGAGCGCCTCGGTGGTGGTGGCGAACTCGACGCCGGGCAGCGCGGCCACGCGGGCGCGGACGGCGTGTTCGAGCAGCGGACGGCTCATGCCCGCGGCGATGAGCGCCGACGGCCGCTTGGCCATCAGGTAGCCGTCGTTGTACCAGTGGACCCGCCCGTGCAGGTCGACCAGCGGCACGGTGAGGTCGGCCAGCTCCTGGGTCAGGCCGGGGAACAGCTCCTCCAGCGCGTGGCGGCCGCGCGCGAGCAGGACGTGCAGCTGCCGTCCCTGCGGCACGCCGCGGCGGTCGGCCGCCGCGACGGGCAGGTCGTCGCGGTCCACGACGAGGACCCGGGCGTGGGTGTCGGTGAGGGCGCGGGCCGCGAGCAGGCCGCCCATGCTGGCGCCGATCACGACGGCCGTACGGTCGGAGCGCATGCCAAACGGTAGGCCGAACCGGACCCGGCCCGCCCCTTCCAGCGTGCGCACCCCTACCCCTCCACATTGATCGACCGAGTTGCCGGGCGATCGGGCGTTGGGAGGGGACGGAAGTGCCCGACTGCCCGGCAACTCGGTCGATCTTGGCGTGGCCGGGATCGGACGCGGCGGGCTGGGCCGAACTCCGCCGCACCGGACGCCGGTCTGCTTAGGTGGTGGTGATGGCGGGGGCGATTCTGGACAAGGCGACGGGCCTGCTGGACCGGCGGTTCGTGCTCAACGTGCTCGGGCCGAGCCTGGTGTTCTGGAGCGCGCTCGCCGTGCTGGTCGCGCAGGGCACCGGCTGGTCCCGGTGGGGCGCGCTGTGGCGCGGACTGAGCGGGCTGGAACAGGCGTACGCGGCGGGCGGGGTGCTCGCCCTGGTGATGATCTTCGGAGCGGCGGCGGGCAGCCAGATCGTCGGCCTGACCCGCCTGTGGCAGGGGTACTGGCCCAGCCCGCTCGGGCGGGCGATGGCCGGACGCGGCATCCGGCGGGAGCGGCGCCGCCGCGACCGGCTCGACCCCGCGACGCACGACGGCTACCAGCGCCGCTACTACGGGTTCCCGCCGCGCTCGGACGAGGTCCTGCCGACCCGGCTGGGCAATGTGCTCCAGGCGGCGGAGGCGTACTCCGGCGACGAGGCGCGCTACGGCGCCGACGCCGCGTTCTTCTGGCCCCGGCTGTACCTGGTCCTGCCCGCCGACATCCGGACGGCGGTGGACCAGGCCCGGTCGCGGCTGGGCATGTTCGTGATGATGGCCAGCCTCGGGACCGCGTTCCCGCTGCTCGGGCTGGTGCCGGTACTGCTGCTGGGCACGGCGTGGACGCTGTGGGCGGCCCTGTCGGCGGCCGCGGTCGTCACGGCGGTGGTGGCGTACCGGGGTTCGGTCCGGGCCGGGGCGGCCTTCGGCGACCTGGTGCGGTCCTGTTTCGACCTGCACCGGCGAACGGCGCTGCGGCAGCTGGGGCTCGCCGTGCCGACGACACTGGAGCAGGAGCGGCGGCTGTGGCGGGCGCTGCGCCGGCAGCTCTACCGGCGCGGGCCGGGCGAGCCGGGATTGGAGTTCCGGCCCGACCCCGCGCCGTAGCCGCCGTCAGCTGGGGCTGCTCGGGCCGGCCGACCGGGCGCCGCGCCGGGTCGCCGGGGCCGACGGGGGCGGCACGACCGGGCCGATGTCGCCGTCGGGCGCCTCGTCCAGGTCCACGACCACCGGGGCGTGGTCGCTGGGGCCGGTGCCCTTGCGCGCGTGCCGGTCCACCCATGCGGCCCGGACCCGGTCGGCGACCGGCGCCGAGGCCAGGATCAGGTCGATGCGCATGCCGAGGTCCTGGTGGAACATCCCGGCGCGGTAGTCCCAGTACGTGAAGACCCGCTGGGTGGGCCACCGGTCGCGGACCACGTCACGCAGGCCCAGCGATTGCAGGTCGGCCAGCGCCGCCCGCTCGGCGGGCGTGACGTGGGTGCTGCCGACGAACGCGGCCGGGTCGAACACGTCGGCGTCGGTCGGGGCGATGTTGACGTCGCCGCAGACCACGGCCGCCTGCGGCCCGGCGGCGACGGCCTGGCGCAGGGCGGCCAGCCAGGCCAGCTTGTACCGGTAGTGGTCGGAGTCGGGGGTGCGCCCGTTCGGGACGTACACCGAGTGCACCCGCACCCCGCCGCAGGTCGCGGCGACCGCGCGGGCCTCCGGGTGCGGGAACCCGGGCGCGCCGGGCAGGTCGGTGGCCACGTCGTCCAGACCGGCCCGGGACAGGATCGCCACGCCGTTCCAGCGGCCCTCGCCGTGGGAGACGAACTCGTACCCCCTGGCGGCCAGTTCCGGGCCGAGCAGCTCGCCGAACGCGTCGTCGGCCAGTTTCGTCTCCTGTAGGCAGACGACGTCGGGCTGCCGCTGGTCGAGCCAGGGCAGCAGCCGGGGCAGCCGCTGCTTCGCGGAGTTCACGTTCCACGTCGTCACGCGCACCGTACCCACGCTACGCGGTCCGGGCGCGGCGGCGGGCGGGCGCGGCGAAGGACGCGCGGTGGGGCGGGGCGCCCGGATCGGGGCGCCCCGCCGTCGCTGTCAGGCCCTCGGCGGAAGGGTGAGCCGCAGCAGCTGCGTCTCGGTGCCGGTGGCGGTGCGGGTGCTCGCGGCGAGCCACAGGGTGCCGTCCGCGCTCGGCTCGACGGTGATCAGCTGCCCGTAGGCGCCGGTGAGCAGCGCCTGCGCGTCGGTGACCGTGTCGCCGTCCAGGACGAGCCGCCACAGCCGGGAACCGGTCGCGCAGGCGAGGTACGCGACGTCGCGGATGATGGCGACACCGCCGCAGCCGCCCTCCCCGACGGAGAACGCGAACTGCGGCTGGCGCGCGCCGGGTGCGTCGCAGTCGCCGCCGGCGGCGTTCTGCGCGCCGTCGCAGGCGGGCCAGCCGTAGTTGCCGCCCTTGACGACGTGGTTGCTCTCGTCGTCGGTGGTCTCGCCGGGCTCCTGCACCCACAGGCCCCGGTGGGAGTCGAAGGCCATGCCCAGCGGGTTGCGGTAGCCGAAGCTCCAGATGTAGCCGCCGAACGGGTTGCCCGCGGGGACGGTGCCGTCGAGGTTGAGCCGCAGCACCTTTCCGGCGAGGCTGGACTGGTCCTGCGCCAGACGCGGCCGGCCCGCGTCGCCGGTGGCCGCGTACAGCTTGCCGTCGGGCCCGAAGCGCAGCCGCCCGCCGTTGTGGATCCTGCCCCGGGGGATGCCGACCAGCATCGACTGCATCGAGCCGGTGTCCAGCCCGTTGCCGCGCAGGTGCAGCCGCACGATCCGGTTGTCGGTCGCGGTGGTGAAGAAGAGGTAGACCCAGCGGTCCTTGGCGTACGTGGGCGCGACGGCGATGCCGAGCAGCCCGCCGTCGCCGCCGGTGCTGACCGCGCCGGGCACCTGCCCGAGCGAGGTGGTCTGCCCGGTCTTCGGGTCCAGCCGGACGACCTCACGCTGGTCGCGGCGGCCGTAGAGCACCGTGCCGTCGGGCAGCTGCGCCAGACCGAACACGACGGCGGTGTCCCTGGCCACCGGCGTGATCGCGCACAGCAGCGTGCAGTCCTTGCCGGTGGTCACGTCGACCGCGGCGCTGGGCGAGGAGGTGTTGCCCTGGCCGTCGCGGGCGCTGACCTGGTATCGGTGGCTGGTGGCGGCGGCCACGCCGAAGTCGACGAAGCCGAGCGACCCGGCGCCGCCGACGGTGCCCACCTTCTGCCCGTCCCGGAAGACGTCGTACGCCGCCACGGCGACGTCGTCGGTGGCGGCGGCCCAGCTCATGGTGACGCTGGTGCCGTCGGCGGTGGCCTTGACGCCGGCGGGGGCGCCGGGCGCCGTGGTGTCGGACCCGCACTGCGGCGGGGTGACCGCGACCGAACCGCCGGCCGCGGAGGCGTTGCCGGCCGCGTCGCGGGCGGTGACGTGGAGCTCCCATGCCTGGCCGGGCACGCCCGCGACGTCGGCGGAGCGGCTGTCGCCGCCGACGCTCGCGACGACCTGGCCGCCCTGGTGGACGTCGTAGCCCACGACGTCGGTGTCGTCCGTCGACGGCCCCCAGCTCAGCGAGATCGACCTGCAGGTCGTCGCGCCGAGGGTCAGGCCGCCGGGCGGGGTCGGCGGTTGGACGTCCGGCGGCGGATCGGGCCAGCGGACGATCAGGACGATGAGACCGATGACAGCGACCAGCAACAGCCCGCTAAGCAACCGGGAACCCCCGGATGCCGGCGCGATGGGCGACGGGGCGACGGGTGTCATTGCGGGACTGTATCGAGCGTGCGGCCCGGGCACCAGACCTCACCGCGAGCCGAATTCCGGCGCCATTTGGGCCGGGTGGGCACATCGAAATTGACAAGTGGCCTCGGAAGCAATTCGGAATGCTGCCGGAAGAGGGTCGGCCGCAATGCGGCAAAGCGCTGGAATGACGTGGCGTGATGTCCTTTCGCCGTCACGGAGAAGTCGTGGACCGGACCGCTCCCCCCGGCAGGGCACCACTCTCCGCCTGCCGAAGTGCGCCAGGCCCGTCGACTGTCCGCATGGCACCTGCACACCTGACCCGACCGGAGAAGAGGTTGCGATATGAGGCAGACAGGACTGCGCGCGTCGCGGGCGATCATCGCGCTCGCCGTCGCCGGACTGCTGGCGTCGGCGTGCGGGCCCGGCGGCAAGGCCGGCCCGGGCGCCGCGGCGTTCACCCTCAGCGCTGACGAGGTGTGGCAGCGGCTGCCCGTCGCCCACGCGTGGTCTTCGGCGCTGGGCGAGCAGCCGGTGGACTGGGCCAGCACCGACCGGCTCGACGCCGACGACAGGATCCCGGTCTGCGCGGGCTCGGACGAGAACGGGGTCGCCCAGCCGTCCGGCGCCTCGGTCACCACGTTCGCCGCGCAGTACACCAACAAGGAGGCGCTGGAGAGCGTCACGCTCATCGGCAGCGTCACGGTGCTGCCCGACACCGCCGCGGCCGAGGCCTTCGGCCGTACGGTCACCGACGCGGTCAAGGCCTGCGGCACGGTGCTGCCGGACGCCTCCGGCATGCCCACGGCGGCGGCCCGGCTGCTCTACAGCCCGGCGCCGGCGAAGTCCGACTGGGCGAAGGTGTTCGACGCCTACTACACCAAGCCGGGCAGCGCGGCCGGGATCGTGACGCACAACCTGGCCGCGGTGCGCGGCGACGGCAGGGTCGTGGTCCACCTGCGGACCAGCCACATCGTCGACGACACGCCCGGGTTCGAGCGGCACGGCTCGTCCGACCTGCACCGAGCCCACCTGGACCTGCTGCTCGGGCTGCTGGACGGCTCGTCGTCTGCCGAGCTGTTCGGGCGCCGCCGCGACGACATCCCGTGCCTGATCGTGCCGAGCAGTACCGTCACCGACGCCAACAAGGGCGCCGACACCTACCGCTTCTACGACCACCGCGTCGAGCTGCTGCCGTCGTGCTACCACGGCCAGCACGACGCCGACACCAAGCAGCTGGTGAAGGTGCTGACGGTGCTGGGGACCAGTTCGGACACCCCGCCGGAGGGGGCGACGGTGCTGCGCGACAAGCCGGTGCTGGCCACGCTGCGCCATGCCGAGAACGGCATGCAGCTGACCCTCCAGCGGACCTCGGCCATCGAGGGCGACGAGAAGCTCGACAACGCCTACGGCGACCTGTTCCCGCACTACCCGCACCAGATCGCGTTCCAGATCATCACCATGCCGGACCCGGGTTACAGCACCGAGCAGTGGACCGCGCTGGTGGACCGGATCCTCGCCCCGTACCAGGCCAGGGCGTGAGCGGCCGGGCCCGGACCCGCCGGACGGTGCGGTCCGGGCCCGGTCCTGCCGCACCCGCCCGTCCCGCCGGGCCGCGCCCCGGCCCACCCCGACCCACGGAGCGCCGCGCCATGAACCGAACCGTCCGCAAGGTGAGCCGACGGCGGGATGCACTGGTCCGCAACCTGGACTCGCGGCTGCCGCCCGATGCCGGCCCGTTGCAGGTGCTGGCCCAGGCCGCCGCGTCGCTGCTGCGCGAAGTGCCCGCCGACGTCTGGTCCGCGGTCGTGCTGGACCCGTCCACGCTGCTCCACACCGGCGGCCTGTACACGCACGGCCTGCCCCACGACGTCATGCCGCGCCTGTTCGAGATCGAGCATGTCGAGGCCGACGACGTCGACAGCCTGCGCAATCTCGCCACCCGCCCCGCCGCGGCCAGCGCCCTCAGCCGCTCCACCGGCGGCGACCTGGCCTCCAGCAGATACTTCACCGAGATCCTGCGTCCGCTGGGGCTCGCCGACGAGCTGCGGGTGCTGCTGCGCGAGGGCGGCCGGACGTGGGGGCTGCTGGTGCTGGCGCGGGCCGGGTCGGCCGGATTCGGCGACGACGACCTCCAGGTGGCCGCCGCGATCAGCGCACCGGCGGCGGGGGCGCTGCGGCGCTCGCTGCTGGCCGTCGGGCACGCTGACAGCGCCGCGCCCGACGCCCCCGGCATGATCGTCCTCGATGACGGCCACGACGTGGCCTCGGCCAGCCCGACCGCGCAGCACTGGCTCGGCGAGATCCAGGAGATCCCGGCCGCGCCGCCGGGCCGGCTGCCGTACGCGGTGGCGGCGATCGCGACCCGCACCCGGGCGGTGCCACCTGACACCGTGGTACGTGCCCGAGCCGCGACCCGGTCCCGGCAGTGGGTGTCCCTGTACGCCTGGCGCAGCGGGGGGCTGACCACGGTCGCGCTGGCCCCGCCGCAACCCGGCGAGCTGGTCGCGCTGATCCTCGACGCCTACGGGCTGACCGCCCGCGAACACGACGTCACCCGGCAGGTGCTGCTCGGCCGGTCCACCGCGCAGATCGCGGGCGCGCTGCGGATGTCGGCGCTGACCGTCCAGGACCACCTGAAGTCGGTTTTCGACAAGACGGGGGTACGCAGCCGCCGCGACCTGGTCGCCGACGTGTTCTTCCGGCACTGCGCCCCGCGGCTGGACCACCCGGACCCGTCCACCGGCCGGCGGCTGCTGCACACGCCCGGCCGTTGACCGCGTCACCGGCCTGACCGGTCTGCCGGGGCTCCCGGCCGCCGCGCGGTGTGGCCGGGGGACGCCGCGTCCGGCATGATCACCGGGTGAGCACTCGCACCACCGCCCCGGTCCGCATGTCCCTGCTCCTCCTGGCGTACTTCGCCTTCATCAGCCTCGGGCTGCCCGACGGGCTGCTCGGCGTGGCGTGGCCGTCGATGAGCGCGGACCTGCACGTGTCCCGGGAGACGATCGGCCTGCTGCTCATCCCGGCGACCTGCGGCTACCTGGTGTCGACCGTGACCGCCGGGTTCGTGCTGGCCCGGCTCGGGGTCGGGCGGCTGCTCGCGGGCAGCACCGCGCTGGCCAGCGCGGCCCTGTTCGGGTACGGCCTGTCCCCCGCGATCGCGGTGACGATGACCGCCGCGCTGGCGGCGGGGCTGGCGGGCGGCGCGATCGACGCGGGCCTCAACGCGTACGCCGCCTCGGCGTTCGGCCCCCGGCACATGAACTGGCTGCACGCCTTCTTCGGCCTCGGCGTCGCGATGGGCCCGCTGATCATGACCGCCTCGATCCAGTACGCCGACGCGTGGCGCCCCGGCTACCTGCTCGTCGCCAGCGGGCAGGCCGCGCTCGCGCTGGCGTTCGCGCTCACCGCCCGGCAGTGGGCGCAGCGGCCCGCGTACGCGCAGCAGCCGCACGAGGCGCACGCCGGGCCGGTGCGCGCCCGCGACACCCTCGCGCTGCCCGCCGTGTGGTTCAGCGTGCTGACCATCGCCGTGTACGTCGCGCTGGAGGTCGCGGCGGGCCTGTTCGCGTACCAGCTGCTCACCGAGGGGCGCGGCATGGGCGACGCGGTCGCCGGCGTATGCGTGTCGCTGTACTGGGGCAGCCTGTTCGCCGGGCGGGTGCTCCAGGGCTTCGCCGCGCACCGGTTCCTGCCGGGCCGGGTGGTGATCTGGTCGATCGGCGGGATGGCGGCCGGAGCGGTGCTGGTCGCGATCCCGGGTCCGGGCTGGCTGGCCGCGTTCGGTTTCATGGTCATCGGCTTCGCCGCGGCCGCGGTGTTCCCCATGTTCACCCTGCTGACCGCGGAGCGGGTCGGGGCGGCGCACGCCGACCGGACCATCGGGCTGCAGATGGCGGGCGCCGGGCTCGGCGGCTCGGTCATCCCGGCGGCCATCGGCGTCGTGATGGGCGCCGCCGGGGTCGAGGCCCTGGGCCCGTCGCTCGTGGTGCTCGCCGCGGCGCTGGTCGCCGCGTACCTCGCCGCGACCGGAGGCGCCCGCCGCCGGGCGTGATGCGGCGGTGACACGGCGGCCGCGTTCCGGCCGAGCCGCGACCCGGCCGTCTGTCCACTGTGGTCCGCCGATTGTCCCGGCCTCCGCGTTTCACGGCATCCGCCTGGTTGCTCGTGGTTAGAGTGTCGGGATGGCACATCCTGGGGCGGTCGTGGTGGACGTGTCCAACGTCTGCTGGTCCGGTGACCTGGCCCCGCGCGCCCACGGCGCGCCGGGGCCGGTGCTCGGCCGGCTGGACACCCTGATCACGGCGTGGCGCGGCCTGCACGGCGCCGACGCGCCGATGACGCTCGTGGCGGACCGGTCCCTGCGCCACTGCCTGCCGCCGCGGGACCGCTCCCGGTGGCCCTCGGTCGCCCGGGAGCTGGACATCCAGACCGCCCCGGTCGCGGACGAGCTCATCCTGCGGCAGGCGGCCGAGAGCGGCCTGTGGGTCGTCACCCGCGACCACTACCTCGACCACCGGCGCCACCATCGCTGGATCGAGCAGCACCCGGAACGCTTCCTGCGCTGGCGGGCCGACGGCCGGGCCGTGTCGTTCGAGCCGCTCGGCATCACCAGCGCCCCGCACCAGCTGGTCTCGCAGCACGAGGAGGCCAAGGAGCTCAAGCGGGTCGGCCTGGACACCAGGCGGCACCGGGAGATCCTGCTGACGCGCTGGCGCTGCGCGAACCCGCGGTGCCTACAGGCGAGGCTGTGGCAGGACGCGCTGCTGCTGTGGCCGGAGGTCGACCGCGACGACCGCGCGACCTGCCCGAGCTGCCGGGCGCCGCTGACCGCGCTCGGCCCCCGCGCAGCTGTCCGTCAGCTCATCGTGTCGGCCGCCGACGATCCGGACACCGAGATCATCCGCTTCCCGTTGGAGGCGGGCACCCCGGTGGTCCTCGGCCGCGGCCGGCTGGAGTGCGGGGTCAGCCTCGACGGGCTGCCCCGCTCCCCCGCCAGGATCAACCGGCTCAGCCGCCAGCACGTGGCGGTCCGGCTCGACGAACAGGGAGCGCTGTCTGTGGTGGACATGGAGTCGGCCAACGGCACCGAGGTGCGCAACCCGGGGGCGGCCGACTTCCGGCGCCTGAACCCGGGCGACTGGGTCAACGTCGCCGACCGCGGCCAGGTCCGGCTCGGCGGCGTGGTCGTCCTGGAGCTGTCGGGGCAGCGGTTCCTCGCCGACCCCAGGCGCCCGCCCGAGCACGACCACGAGGCCCCGGCCACGGAGATCTCGACCACGTACGAAGGGCGCCACTGATGCTCGTCGGTTTGACCCGCGTGGGGCCGCTGCGCCAGCGGGTGGACAAGTGCTTCACCGTCACCGGCGGCCGCCAGGCCCCACAGGCGGCGACGGTGGGCGGGATCCGGCTCGAACCCGCCAGACGCGACGGGCTCTGGTATGCCGTGACCCCGCTGACGTGGCTGGGCAGCCCCGACAGCCGCGACGCCTGGGCCGCCCAGCTGTCCCGGGCGATCGGCACGGTCGGCACCGGCGGCGCGGCGGTCCTGCCGACGACCGTGCCCGGCCCGGGCGGGATCACCCCCGCCGGCGGCGACGTGCACACCCTGGAGGTGGCCTCGCCCGCCGAGCAGGAGGTGCTGTGCAACCTGCTGCGGGAGCACGTCCCGCTGCTGGTCGCGCTGACCTGCCGGACCGGCACCGTAGCCACCAGCGGGTCGTACTGGCTGGCCACCTCCCGCGAGCACGTGGCGGCGCGCTACCTGGCCTCCACCGCGCCCATGCACCTGGAGCGGGTCATCACCGAGCTGCGGCGGGTGGACGGGGTGGCGCAGCTGGAGCGGATGGACGTGTTCCCGTCGAAGGAGGACGACGGCACGCTGACCGTCACCGTGCGCTGCGTCGAGGGCGCGAGCGTGGCGGCCGCCCGGGCGCACGTGCTGCTGCTGGCCGCGCTGGCCATGCACGCCCGGCGCCTCGTGCAGGACGGGCGCCGGCTCGGCCACCTGCCGCAGCGGCGGCTGGAGGAGAACCGCGCCCGCGCCGTCGCCCGGGGGCTGAGCTCGCGCATGTCCAAGGACGGGCCGGGCAGCGCCCCGGTTCCGGCGCGGCAGCTGGCCCGGTCGCTGCTGACCGACACGCTGGCCAAGGAGCTGGACAACCTGAGGGCGACCTCGCAGGAGCTGTTCCCGCTCATCGCCGCCATCGACCTGCCCCAGCTCGGCCTGGCGCGGGCGGCGACCGAGGACGAGCTGCTGCGCGGGTGGGCCGCCGACCAGGGCGCGAAGTTCGCGGGCATCGCCGCGCACGTGCTGCTGAACCAGGGCCCCGGCGGTCCCTGCCTGACGGCGGCCGGCCAGCTCGCCCCGGGCCGGACCAGCCTGCTGCTCGACGAGTGGACCGCGATCATCGCCGCACGCAGGGGCGGGGTCGGGACGTCGGGCCCGGCCAAGCGGCCCGGCCAGCCCGCGGCGGGCAGCGGCCGGGGCGACCAGCCGCACCGGCGCAACGACCAGCGGCGACCAGGACGAGGAGACAACCGGTGACAGCCGCCGACATCGAGGTCGTGCTCGACATCCGCGAGTACCGGCAGGAGAAGGCGGGCCGGGCCCTGCTCGATCCGGCCGAGTTGCAGGCGCTGTGGGACCAGATCGAGGGCGCGCTGGTCGACCGCGACCTCAGCGCCCGGCCGGTGCACACCCTCGGCCACCCGAACGGCGACATCCACGTACGGGTCGTGCGGATCAATCCGGCCAGCAGCCCCGTCGTCAGTCCGGGCACCACGTTCCAGATCACGACGGTGCTGGACCCGCCGCAGATCCGCTACCGGTGCCAGCGCTGCCCGAAGTACGGGCCGTTCCTGTGCCGGGACTGCGGCGAGGACCGCTCGGCGCGCCTGTGCGACGACCACGTCCTGATCCTGGACGGCTCGCTGCTCCCGACCTGCGAGAAGCACCGCCCGACGTGCGCCGAGTGCGGCGGGACGGCCTCCTTCCGCTGCACCGGGCGCAGCTGCCGCTCGCAGAAGGCCCACTGCGACCGGCACCGGGTGGTGCACCCGCACGACCCCGACCACGCGTACTGCCCGTCCTGCTTCGCCGAGAAGTTCCCGCGCTGCGAGATCGGGTCGTGCCGCAACATCGGGGCGAGCCCGTGCGAGATCGTCGACGCGGGCGTGGACCCGTGCGGCGCCCGGGTGTGCGCCATGCATCTGCGCCGGTGGCAGGTGTTCGGGGGCGAGGCGCTGGGGCTGGCTCTATGTGCCCGGCACTCGCGCAGCCTGCCGCAGGTCACGGCGGAGGAGCTGGTGCGCCAGATCGTGGTCGCGACCTACAACCGGTCGCTGCGCCGCGGCGGCGCGGAGCCGCTGCCGAGCCTGCGCGGGTTCGCCCACAGCATCCGGCCCCGCCACGCCGCGCTCGCGCTCGACTTCGACTGGATCTTCTCCACCCTGTCCAAGCTGGAGAACGGGTTCGCCGCAGGCCCGGACCGCGCGCGGCTGCGGCAGCTGCTACAGGAGCGCCGGGCCGGTGACCAGCGGGGCCGCGTACGCAAGCCCTGGCAGCAGGAGAAGCAGGAGATCGGCGGCGCCAACATGCGCGGCGCCCAGCTGGTGGAGCAGTTGCGGGCGCTGGTGCGGCAGGTGGTCCGCCACGACGCCGACGCGGTCGCCCGGTCGATCTCGCTGGCCAGCTACCGCGCGCCCCGGCAGGTGCAGGGGGCCGCCCAGCCGGGCCTGCTGTTCGTCAAGGTGCCCGAGCAGTACCGGGGCGCGTTCAAGGGCCGGGACAGGGCGAACATCGACTTCTTCGCCCAGCAGCTGTCCCTTCAGGAGCCGGGTGGCGTGACAGTGCGGATCGACGACGACAAGCGCGGCGGGGGACACCGATGATCAGTTCGAAGGATCACCGCGCGGTCGGCCTGCCCGCCCGGGGACTCATCTCGGGGCAGCGGATCGGTGTCGCACCGAACGCGGGGACGAGCGGTCCGGCGCTGCTGACCGTGGCGGCGGCGGGCGGTTCCCGCCACACGGCCGTCGACCTGGTCTCCCATCCCGACGTCCCGGCCCGGACCCTGGCCGTCGGTGAGGACCTGTTCCACCAGCTGAACCTCGGCGACGACGTCCCCTGGAGCATCTCGACGCGCCCGGTGGTCGAGGCGTCGCAGCTGGTCCTGGAGCTGCCGACCGAGCTCAAGCCCGAGGAGATCGAGCAGACCAAGACCCAGATCGCCGGGGCGGGACTGGCCGGCTCGCTGCTGTGGGTCGCGTCGAGCGGCGGTGACCTACTGCTGGACGTGGCGGACGTGCCGTACCGGGTGACCGAGGTCGGCACCGGCGGCCAGCGCGACGTGATCGCCCGGATCGGGCCGCGGACCAGGATCGAGCTGTTCGCGCCGGGCGTCAAGGCCGGTGTGGACATCGTGATCCTCGCCGATTGCAGCGGTTCCATGGACACCGAGGACATCCCCATCCCCCGCGAGTCGGCGCTGGCGTTGCGCCGTACCGGCGAGATCCGGCGGATGGAGGCGCTCCAGCAGGCGCTGCGGGATCTGCTGGAGGTGCGGCTGCGGGTGTCGGGCCGGGTGTCGCGGATCGCGATGCTGGGCTTCAACACCGCGGCCACGCCGCGCTTCCCCCGCCAGGGCGGCATGGCGCAGCTGGACGGCGACTCGCCGCCCGAGGTGATCGCGCAGTTCCGGGACGCGATCACGCTGCTGCGGGCCGACGGCGGCACCAGTATCGGCAACGCCCTGCACGCCGCCGCGGACCTGATCTACCAGCACGGCCGACCGGGCAACGACCGCCTGGTGATCCTGGTCAGCGACGGGGCCGACTGGGTCCCCCGCGGCGAGAAGGCCACCGGCGAGATCCTGGAGGCGACCACCGAACCGGTCAGCCTGATGACCCACCTGCACCGCGACATGCACATCCGCCTGCACGCGCTCGGCATCAGCACCCGCGAGCTGTACCTGCGCAAGTATCGGGACCAGGTCGGTTTCACCCCGAACCACGACCTGCTCCAGGAGCTGGTGAACGTCGGCGGCGGCGACCCGACCGCGATCGGCGGCCTCGACGTGCTGGTCGAATACTTCTCCGGGGTGGGCGCCGGGGTGACCCACCGGGTCCGGGGCCCGCTGTCGGCACCGGCCCAGCAGCAGCTCGACACCGCGGCCCGGGACCTGCTGCGCGCCGCCTCGACGCGGCACGGAGCCGCGCACATCAACCACGAGCTGGAGGAGATCGCCACGGCGCACGACCGGGTCGAGACCATCGCGTTGCGGGTGTTCGCCGGACCGGTCGTCGCGCGGCGCGAGTTCGTGATGGCGCTGGCGCCGCTGCGAGAACAGCTCGACCCGGCCGAACTGCCCGGCGTGCTGCGGCGCTCGCTGCGGCGGCTGGCCCCGGCGCTGCCGGAGGCCGCGCAGCCGCCGACGGTGCGCAGCTGGGCGAGCCTGGTCGGCAGCCTCGCCGGCATGGTGTCCGGGGACAGCCCCGACCTGCGCGGGCTGGGGATCATGTGCCAGGCCACCAGTGAGGCGCCGATCGATCTGGCCGGGGCGGTGCTGCGCCGGCTCACGCTCGCGCTCGCGGCCATCGCCGACGAGATCGACCGGCTGCCGGATCGGGCCGAGCCTGCGGCCCCGGCCGGCCAGGCGGCTCCGACCGGCTCCGCGGCGACGACGGTGCCGGACGGCGACTCGCGCCGGGCCGCGGCCACCGAGGTCGACGACCTGCCGCTGACCCGGCCCGACACCGGCACCACCCTGCCCCAGCAGTCGAAGCCCGCCGCGGGCGGCTTCGTCTACCGCGACTAGGAACCGGCGGATGTACGACGATGAGCGCCCGGAACTCGGGCAACCCGGCTGGTACGTCGGCACCGACCGCGAGCCGCGGCTGTACCGGCTGGTCGAACGCATCCACCGCGGCGGCGAAGGCGTGGTGTGGCGGTGCGAGAGCGCCCAACCGGGCGCCGGCGGCCAGTGGGCGGTGAAGATCTGCCTCGGTAGGCAGCTCAGCAGCAACTACGACGAGGACCTGCGCAAGACGCTGAACCGCTGGGAGGCGATCTGGGACAAGACGATCGACCGGACCGGCCTGCTGTACGACCTCCCCGGCATCGTCCCGGCCACGCGCGTCTTCCAGGGACCGGCGCCCACCCCGGACGGCAGGCCGGCCGCCGACGCGCTCAACCACCGCACCCTCTGCCTGGTCACGCCCTGGGTGTACGGCCAGGACCTGCACGACTGGCAGCACGCGACCCGGCGCGAGCCCGACGAGGTGTTCGACGTCCTCATCCGGCTCAGCCAGATCGTGGACCAGCTCGCCGACCGTGCCCAGGTGCACCGCGACATCTCGCCGCGCAACGTGATGATCGGCCGCGACGGCGGCATCGTGCTCATCGACTTCGCCTTCATGCGGGAGGCGGGCTCGCCGGTCACCCACATCGTCGTCAAGCGCGGCTTCAGCGCGCCGGAGCACGACATCGACCCGGCCAACGACCGCTACTCCGTCGGTGCCGTCGCGTTCCAGCTGCTCACCGACATGCCGCCGCCGCAGTGGGACGTCATCGACACGGTCCGCCGGACGCTGGTCGGCCGCGGCTACTCCCGGGCGTTCGCCGATCAGCTCGTGCAGGTGCTGTACACCGACCCGCAGCGGCGGCCCGACCGGCTCACGCCGTGGGCCACGGCCCTGCGCGGCCTCGGCCGCCGGTCGCAGGCCCCGCAGCACCTGGTCGACACCGCGCTGGTGGCCACCGCCGACGGCCTCACGGAACTGGCGATCGCCGGCACCGCCGTGGCGAGCAGCCGGATCTCCCCCAGCCTGCACCCGGTGCTGTCCGGTGACCACAGCGGCCCGGCGGAGTGCCGGTCGCTGGCCGGGGCCCGCCGCGGCACCGGGGATGTGACGCTGTTCGCGGTGGCCGGGCAGGGCGCGGTGTGGGTGCGGGCGGACGGCACGTGGCGGGAGGTGCCCGGGACGGCGGCCGACGGCTCCATCCGGGCCGCGGCGGCCGGGGACGGCCGGGTGTCGGCGTTCTTCCGCGAGCGCGACGGCGACCTGGCCTCGATCACGGTCGACATCGGCGCGGCGGTCACGGTACGCCGCCACCCGCAGCCGGTGCACCGCGTGCACAGCGTCGTCGAAGGCCCGGCCGGGCGGCCGGTCGTGCTGGCCGAGGACCGCAGCGGGCGGCTGCTGTGCGGCGAGCCGACGGCGCTGGAGCCCATCGGCCTGCGCGGGGCCGTCGCGGCGGACCTGGCGCTCGGCCAGGGGGGTGAGCTGTTCTGCGTCGCGGCGGTGCAGGGGGACCGCATCGCGCGGCTGGAGACCATCCGGGGGCAGTGGGACCAGCCCGACTGGCTCAGCGCCCCCGCCGAGGCCGACGACGTGTCCTGCGTGGCGCACCGTACCGGCCTGACCGTGGCGCTCGCGTCGGCGGCGGGCATCTGGGTCCACGACGGCGGCGCGGCCGCCTGGCGCAACGTGTGGACCTCCGCCGCCGACCGGGTGGTCCTGGTTTCCGGGCCCGGCTGGCGGCTCCAGCTCGCCGGGCTCTCCGGCCAGCAGGTGGTGTTCGCCGAGGAGGCGATGGCGGGCGAGTGGAGCCCGGCGTCCCCGGTGCGGTGACGGCGTCACGGTGGCGGCCGCACCGGAGGGCTTCTCCTCCGCTTCCCTGACGGGGCGGTACCCCCTATCGACCAAGACAGCTTTCAGTAATGACAAAGCTACGTACAGTGAAAAAATCTTGCCGGAGACCTGGACGGCGCCGATCGGGCGACCTAACGTGGTCAGCGGTGGTGCGACGCTCGACGGAAGCCCGGGCGGCACGGTCCGTCATGCGGCACCGAGCGGAGCACCCCAGGGGGAATGGGTGGACGACGCTGTTGGGGGACAGCGTTCACCCGGACGGAAAGCCGGTGGTCGCCAACGGGGGTGGGCGACCACCGGCTCCACTCGTCACCCCGCCATCCCGCTGAGCATCCCCGATCGACCAGGTGAACGCCCCCTTGATCAGCCAAGTTGCCGGGCAATCGGGCGTATCTTGGGCCGCCATTAGGCCGATTGCCCGGCAACTTGGCCGATCTTGGCCCGGCCCGCGCGGCGCCGCGCGGGCTGGACCGGCCAGGCCCGGCCGGCTTCGGGGCGATGATCACCGTTGCTGGTCAGAAAGTGCTGTTTTGGGGTGTATTTGGGCCGGAACTAGCGATCATGGCGAGGATCAGCGGCCTTGATCGCTGGTTGCGGGAGGTTGGCGCCAGCAGATGCCCGGTCCGGGTCAGTCGTCGCCGGGGTGGCCCGGCAGGCCGCCGCGCGCCACCGCCAGCAGGCGGGCCGGGGCGGCCGGCCGCTCGCGCAGCGGCACCGACCCGTCGCCCTCGCCGCGTGCCATGCCGTCCAGCAGCTCCGCCAGCGCGTCCAGCGCGTCGGTACGCGGCCGCCAGCCCAGTTCCCGCTCGGCCCGGCGGCACGACATCAGCGGGCAGGCCGCCGCCAGCTTGATCCAGCCCGGCTCGGTCGGCTGCAATCGCGCGGTCCAGGTCAGCGCGGCCGCCCCGCGCAGCAGCAGCGGCGGTGTCGGCACCGCCCAGCCGTGGAAGCGGGCGCCGACGGTCTGGGCGTCCAGGACCGGCTCGGCGGCGATGTTGAACGGCCCCCGGGCCTCGGCCAGGATCGCCCGCACGTACGCCTCGGCGACGTCGTCGCTGTGCACCGCCTGCACCCGCAGCGAGCTGTCCCACGGCAGCAGCGGCAGCCTGCCCAGCCGCAGCAGGCCCAGCGGCGCGAACGGGCCGATGAACAGGCGGGCGATCTCGGCCGCGGCCGACCGCTGGAACGCCAGACCGTTGCGGACCCGGATGATCCGCATCTGCCGGTGCTCCATCTCGACCCGGTCGAGCAGCGCCTCCACATCCGCCTTGTCCTCGCTGTACGTCGACCCGGGCACCCCCGTGGCGGGCCACACCTCGTCGACGCGCGTGTCCTTGGGCGCTCGCGCGTAGGCCCCCGCCGACGAGGCCACCGCCAGCGTCGGCACGGACGCGGCCACCGCTGCGGCGATCGTGTTGGCGGTGCCGGTGATGTTGGTCCGGCGGAGCTGGGCGCGGTCGTGGCTGGGCTGGATCTGCCACGCCAGATGGATCACGGCACCGGCACCGGCGAACAGGTTCGTCAGCTCGCCCGCCGCGTCCGGCGCGCCCACGTCCAGAGTGTGCCAGCGCACGCCCTGGTACGGCCCGCCCGTCTCCAGGGGCAGCCGCCGCGCCACCCCGGTGATCTCGTCGACCTCACCGGTGTTCAGCAGCCTCCGCAGGACCGCAGTCCCGATGTTCCCCGTTGCCCCCACCACGACCACCCGCATACCTGCGGTTTACCCCGCCGCCCGCGATCGCAATCGCGACCAGCGGCCAAGGTCGCATATCGTGACCTTCTTCACAGAAAACGTGAACGGGATGAAACCGGCGTCGGGCCGGTCACTGCATCGCCGTGGCGGGCGGGTGGTCGAACGAGACCGGGCAGCGGAAGACGTACAGCGAGTACCCCCGGCCGATCGTCACGTCGACAGGGTCGCTCTTGGCCCCCTCGGGTTCCTCCAGCGGGCGCCAGCTGCGGCTGCCGCCGTCCCACTCGCCGGAGTCTGCCGTGAACAGCAGCGTCATCGCGGTGCCGCACTCGGCGCAGTCCACCGCGTGCGGGTCGGTCAGCGACCAGTTCGCAAACCCGCCCACCTTCCAGCCCGGCGCCAGGGACAGGTCGTACTGATACTGGTGCCCGGTCTGTTTCTCCCAAGCCGTGACCTGGGCGTCCAGCTCCTTCGGGAGCAGGTCGCCGTACTGGAACTCGCGGATCTGCTCGGGGTGCACGACGCACGGGGTCGGCAGGTAGGAGTCATTGACCACCGACGGCTCGGGGGCGGTGTCGAGGGGCCGGGTCACATCGGCCGCGCGGCGCCAGAACAGCTGGACCCGGGGGTTGTAGCGCTCCTCCGGGTGGTCCAGCGGGCACCACAGCACCTGGAGCAGGTCGGCGTCGTCTGGCCCGGCGAAGTCGGGGATGTCGGCCCGGTACAGCTGAGCGACCGGGATCAGCGGGATCGGCTGCTCCACCAGGTGTTCCGGTTCGGAGAAGTCGTAGTCGGGCAGCTCGGCCAGCTCCGCGTCGGTCAGCGCGTAGCGGGTGCCGGTCGCGGCTGCCCGCGCCGTCGCCGCCGCGTAGATCTCGCGCTGGCGGCGCACCGAGGCCGGGGTCATGAGCTGGTCGACGTAGTGGCCGTCGCCGTCGGTGCACACCGGCCAGGGCTCGTCGGCGGGCCACAGCAGCGGGCCGCCGACCGAGCTGTCGGCGGCCGTCGGCGTGCCGGGGCGCGGGTGCAGCCGGGTCGCGGTGGCCGTGTGCTCGCGCAGCTGCGGGAAGAGCAACGCGATGTCGACCGGTCGCGGCGGGGTGGTCCGGGTCATGGCCCAGGATCATAGGGATCCGGTGCGACCCGGCCCGCCCCGGCTCAGAAGCTGCTGAGCAGCTTCACGAACGCCTCGTCGATGAGCTGCGGATCCTGCGCGTCGAACGCCTTGCCCGCGGTGGCCTTGGCGATCGCGTCCAGCGTCTTGAGGTCCGAGCCCTTGTCGAAGGCGATGCAGAAGACCTTGACCGGGCGGTCGGGGTCCAGTTCGATCGCCTTGAGCAGGCTGGCCAGATTGTCGTCCTTGGCGTACTCGTTCTCGCCGTCGGTCAGCACCACGACGGCGTTGATCCGGTTGCGGTCGTAGTGGTCCAGCAGGTACCGGTGGGCGGCGCGGACCGTGGCGTACAGCGCGGTCGCGCCTCCGGCCTGGAGCCCGTCCAGCCGGTCCGTGAACGCGCCGAGGTCCAACCGCGACAGCGGGATCTGCTCCCGGTACGGCAGGTCGCCCGACCCCTGCTTCTCGGAGGAGAACGACCACAGCCCGACCCGGTCCTCCGAGTTGAGCAGTCGCAGCCCCTTCGCGGCGGCGGCGGTGGCCACCTCCAGCCGGGTGTGCGCGCCGACGGTGTTGGCCACCATCGACCCGGACACGTCGACGGTCATCAGGATGTTCGCCTTCTTGCGCAGCGTCGCCCAGCTGTCCAGGATCTCCTGCACCACCGCGGGCGCGGGCGGCAGGAAGTAGGGCATGCCGACGGCCTCGTGGCCGCCCACCGCCGCGGTGAGCTCGGGCGTGGCGACCCGCTCGTGGTCGCGGAAGCCGAGCCCGGCGAACGCCCGCTGCTGCGGCTCCTCCTGCAGGAACGCCAGGAAGTCGGCGGCGGCGGCCCGCTGCGCGTCGGAGGCGTCGGGCAGCACCACGTACGGGTGGTCGAGGTTGAAGGTGCCCTCTTTCGGATAGATCGCGACGAGCGGCTCGTGCGGTCTGTCGCCGGGGTGCGGGCTCAGTCTGCCCTCGTTGTAGAGGTAGACGAGCTCCTCCTGCATCACGATGGCGCTGAGGTCGGCGCCCGCGCCGTCGACCCGGGACAGGTCGGCGGCGGCCAGCGACCGCAGCAGGTCCACCGAGTCGTCGCTGTAGTGGGAGACGTTGGCCTCGATGCGGCGTACGAACTGGGTCACCTCCGGCTGGCGCACGGCGATGCCGGTCAGGTCGCTGGAGGTGCCGGTGGCGGCGTAGTAGGTCGCGATGGTCGCGGCCAGGCCGGAGGTGGACAGGCGCGGGTTGTCCTTGCCGAAGGTGAACCGCTTCCATTCCGGCTTGCCGAACGCGCCCCAGCCCTCCTCCCCGGACATGCCGAGGATGTCGCCCCAGCCGAGGCCGCGCTGCTGCAGGACCTTGGCCTTGGTCGCGGGCATCGCGATGACCAGCGGGCTGTTGGCGATGGACGGGTAGCTGCCCGGGGTCTGCTCGGCCCGCTTGGCGGCCTGGTCGCGCAGCCGCAGCTGGCCGGTCCACAGGCTCGACGTCGGCAGCCACACCTGCGGCCGGGGAATTCTGCCGCCGGTCTGCGCCGACCAGTCCCCGGCCAGCGCCTCCATGGCGGCGCCGGAGGTGAGCCCGGAGACGGTCACGTCGGCGCACCGGCCGCCGAACCGCCTGCGGCTGCTGTCGTACCGGTCGGCGAGCTCGGCGACCAGCACGTTCTTCTCGGTCGAGGACAGCACGTCCAGCGCCACGCAGTCGCTGCGGTCGGTGTCGAGCCGGACGTAGGCGTAGGAGCCCGCGATCACGGCGACGCCGACCACCACGGCGACGGCGACGGGGAGCCACCTGCGAGCGGTCGAGCGGCCCGGTGCCATGCGTTCCTCCTGTGCTGGGGGTGAGCGTCAGCGCTCGGACGGGTCGGGTTCACCGCGGTCCAGCGCGGCGGCCAGGACCAGGCGGACCAGGTAGACGGTGCCGAACGCGACGGCGCCCATCGTCGCGGCCGTGGCGGTGTCGGCGGCGGCGACGAGGCCCGCCGCGAAGCCGCCGGCGCCGAGCAGGATCGCGGCCGAGATCCCGACCGGGTCGCCGGCCTGGCGGCCGAGCCGC
This sequence comes from Catellatospora sp. TT07R-123, assembly GCF_018327705.1. Taxonomy (NCBI): domain Bacteria; kingdom Bacillati; phylum Actinomycetota; class Actinomycetes; order Micromonosporales; family Micromonosporaceae; genus Catellatospora; species Catellatospora sp. TT07R-123. The sequence goes on from NZ_BNEM01000001.1 coordinate 226,816, forward strand.
CGCGGCCAGCCGGCCGGGGGCACGGTGAGCAGGGTCGGTGCGGGCACCGGGACCACGGCGGTGGTCTGGGCGTACGCGGGCGGCGGCGCTGCCGTGGTCGAGGTGCCGGTCGCGTACACGGTGCCGGTCGCCGCCGTCGCGGGCAGCACCGAGGTCGCGGCCGCGTCGCTGCCCTCCCGCAGCGCGGCACCCAGCGGGATCTCCGCCGCGGGCTGCGCGGTGTGGCCCAGCAGCCGCAGCAGGATCTGCTCGGCGGTGGGCCGGGCGTACTGGTCCTTGGCCAGCCCCTCCCCCACCAGGTCGAGCAGCGTGCCGGACAGGTTCGCCAGGTCCGGCGGCTCGTGCAGCACCCGGGCCATCACGGTCGCCAGCGAGTCGTGGCCGAACGGGCCCCGACCCGAGGCGGCGAAGGCGATGGTGGCCGCCCAGCCGAAGATGTCGCAGCGCGGGCCGATGTCGACGTTGTGGAACCGCTCGGGCGCCATGTACGGCACGGTGCCCATGACGTTGCCGGTCAGCGTGTGCGTGCCCATCGCGCGGGCGATGCCGAAGTCGATCACGCGTGGGCCGTCCGCGCCGAGGATCACGTTGTCCGGCTTGAGGTCGCAGTGCACGATGCCCGCGTGGTGGATCGCCGCGATCGCGGTGGCGGTGCCGACCGCGAGCCGGTAGAGGGCGTTGCCGGAGACCGGGCCGTGGTCGCGGACCTGCCGGTGCAGGGTGGGTCCCTCGATGAACTCGCTGACCACGTACGGGTGCTCGCCGTCGAGGTCGGCGTGCAGGATCTGGGCGGTGCAGAACGGGGCGACCCGCCGCGCGGCGGCGATCTCCTTGCCGAACCGGGCCTTGGCTTTCGGGTCGTGTTCCAGGTCGATGGTCAGCATCTTCACCGCCACCTGGCGGTCGGCGGGGTCGGTGCCGAGGTAGACCACGCCCTGCCCGCCCTGGCCCAGCCTCCCGTGCAGCCGGTACGGCCCGGCCGTGCGTGGATCGTGGACGGTCAGCGAGGTCAGCTGGGGCGTCTGCGCAGGGTTCGGCACGGCCTGCTGCCTCCCTGAAGCTCGATGATCGCCATGCGGCGCAAGGATAGCGGCGCCCGTCCACTGTGCCTGCGCGCGGTCGGCGCCGCCCGCGATGTGGTCGCCGGTGGCGGCGATGTGCCGACGTGGCGCGGTGGCGTTGACCCCTTCGATGACAGGCCTTAACTTTGTCAATACGATAAACTTAAATCCGTCTCCCGGGGTCCTGGGCGGCTCCTCCACGGCCGCAGCGGGTCCCCGGCGACCGACTGGAGGAAACATGCGCAGACGGACCTCAGCCATCGCGGCCATCGCGGCCGCCACGATGGCCGCCCTGGGGACCGCGGTCGTCACCGAACTGCCCTCGTACGCGGCGACCGGATGCACCGTCACCTACACCGTCACCAACCAGTGGCCCGGCGGCTTCGGCGCCGACGTCACCGTCAAGAACCTCGGCGACCCCCTCAACGGCTGGAACCTGGTCTGGTCGTACTCGGCCGGCCAGCAGGTGGGCCAGTTCTGGAGCACCGCCCTGACCCAGAGCGGGTCGACGGTGACGGCCGCCAACGTCGGCTACAACGCGTCGGTGGCGACCAACGCCACGGTCAACTTCGGCTTCAACGCCTCGTGGGCCGGCAGCAACCCCGCCCCGGCGAGCTTCCGCCTCAACGGTGTCGCCTGCACCGGCGGCGTGTCCGGCTCGCCCAGCCCGACCCGCACCAGCGGCCCGTCGCCCTCCCCGTCGCGGTCGGTCACGCCGTCGCCCAGCAGCGGCACGCCCGGCGTGCCCTCGGACGCGGCCTGGGTCGCCTCGGGCCAGTGGGACACCTGGAACAACAGCGGTTACACCGTCTACAACAACATCTGGGGCTCCGGCGCGGGCAGCCAGACGATCTGGGCGCGTACGCCCACGAACTGGGGCGTCATCGCCAACCACCCGATGACCTCGGGCGTGAAGTCCTACCCGCACACCGTCAAGGGCGCGGTCAACCGCACCGTCAGCTCGCTGGGCACGTTCACCAGCTCGTTCAACGTCAGCGTCCCGAGCAGCGGCAACTACTCCACCACCTACGACATCTGGGCCAACAACTGGGCCTACGAGGTCATGCTGTGGATGAACTACAACGGCGCGGTCGGCCCGATCGCCGACCAGTACGACGCCAACGGCGCCGTCCCGGCGTTCCGCAACGTCAGCCTGGGCGGCCACACCTGGAACATCTACCGGGGCTCCAACGGCGCCAACGCGGTCTTCTCGTTCCTGCGCACCGGCAACACCAACTCCGGCACCGTCGACCTCCGCGCGATCATGAACTGGCTGCGCACGCAGAACTGGTGGGCTGACGTGACCGTCGGCGAGGCCCAGTTCGGCTTCGAGATCAGCGGCACCAGCGGCTCGGCCGCGTTCACCGACAACAGCTTCGCCATCAACTGGAGCTGACCCGGCCTCCGGTGGGTGCCGTACCCGGCGGCATCCACCGGACCCGGCGCGGGCCGGCCCGGCTCACGCCACCGCAGGCTGCGCGGCGTCCTCGGTGGCGATGCGGGTCAGCTCCCGCCACAGCAGCACGACGAAGACCGCGGACGCGGCGAAGGCGAACCAGAACGGCGCGGCGACGCCGTACGCCCCGGCCAGGGCGCCGCCCAGCGGCGCGCCGACGACGAGCCCGCCGTACACGCAGAGGGTGTTGAGGCTGCCGACGCGGCCTTGCAGATGCTGCGGCACCGCGCGTTGCCGCACGGTGACCGAGGTGGTGCCCCAGACGAACGCGTGCGCGCCGAACAGGAAGAAGACCACCGAGGCGACCCAGGCCGACCGGGTGAGGGCCAGGATGAGATGCGTCAGGGTCTCGATGATCAGGCCGATGCGCATCAGGTCACCGAGCCGGATCCGGCTGGTCAGGCGGCCGTACAGGCCGGTGCCGAGCAGGCCGCCCAGCGCGGAGACGGTCGAGAGCAGGCCGAACCCGACCGGGCCGAGGCCGAGCTGCTGCTGGGCGTAGAGCACGAGCACGGACCAGGCCGCACCGAACGAGACGTTGAAGATCAGGATGGTCAGCAGGAGGGTGCGCACCGCCGGGTGCCGTACGGTCCAGCGGAAACCCTCGACGACGTCCTGCCGCATGTTGCGCACGGCGGCATCGGCGGCCCGCCCGTGCGCGGGCAGGACGAGCCGCGTCACCATCAGCAGCCCCGCCAGGTCGAGGATCACCTCGGTCGCGAACGGCCACACGGTTCCTGCGGCGAACAGCGCCGCGCCGATCGGCGGCCCCGCCAGCTGGTTCAGGGTGATGAAGCCGGTCTGCAGCCGCGCGTTCGCCACGACGAGATCGTCGCGGTGCACCAGCATCGGCGGCAGCGTGGCGCTGGTGTTGTCGGCGAACACCTCGGTGGTGGCCAGCAGGCCCAGCGCCAGCAGCGCCACCGTGGCCGACAGCGTCCCGGTCGCGATCGCCGCTATCAGCCCGGTGAGCAGGGCGACCCGGGCGGCGTTGGCGGCGAGCACGATCCGGCGCCGGTCGCGGCGGTCGGACAGCACCCCGGCGTACAGGCCGAACACCAGGGGCGGTGCCCAGCCGAACACGGCGGCCAGCGAGATCAGGAAGGGGTCCCTCGTCAGCGAGGCGACCAGCAGCGGGCCGGCGGCCAGCGCGATGCCGTCGCCGAGGTTCGTGGTCCAGGAGGACGCCAGCAGCCAGCGGAAGCTGCGCCCGAGGCGGGCCGGGACCAGCCGATCGACGAGGGTGTTCACGAGGTGTGGACCCTACGTGGCCACCTCCGCGGCCGCAACAGCGTTAAGGGCGGGGTGTCCTGAGCCGTCCAGGACACCCCGCCCGCCGCCGCCTCCTCGCGGCTACTGGAAGGAGATGTGGTCGATGGTGATGGTGGAGTTGCCGCCGTACCAGAAGCCCATGGCCAGCTGCGACGGCGAGTTGCGGTTGATCCCGTTCGCCACGAGCGGGATCTTGATGTCCTGGTACGCCGTGGTGATCACCGGGTGCGCCCCGCCGTCGAGGGTGAAGTCCCCGAACAGCTTCGTCACACCGCCCATGCCCAGGTTGAAGTGGGTCTGCTCCCCGCCTGCGGCGCCCTTCACCCGCACCACCAGGTACGTGTAGGCGCTCAGGTCCACGCCCACGTCGGAGCCGAACCAGCCGCAGTTGTTGTAGCGCAGGCTCAGCGCCCCGCCGGTCAGGACGCCGTAGCCGCCGCCGTCGAGGAAGCAGTTCGCACCCGTCCACTTACCCAGGTCGTTCTGCGCCGACGCCGGGTAGGCGGGAGTGCCGTCGAAGTTGTCCAGCACCAGACCGGTCGGCGGGGGCGGAGTCGCGTCGGTGGTCACGGACACCGTGTTACCGGCCGCCGAGCGGTTGCCCGCCGCGTCGCGGGCCTTCACCGTGTACGCGTAAGCAGTCGACGCCGTCAGCCCGGTGTCCGTGAACGTGGTGCCCGACGGGCTCCCGACCAGCGTCGATCCCCGGAACACCTCATACCCGGTCACACCTACGTTGTCGGTGGACGCCGTCCACGACAGGCTCACCGTCGTGTCCGACTTGCCGGTCGTGGACAGGGTCGGCGCCGACGGCGCGGTGCAGTCGCCCGAGCAGCCGGTTGTCGTGCCTGAGACCGCGGTCGACGTCCCGGACGTGTTGCCCGCGGCGTCCACGGCCCGGACCGTGTACTGGTAGGTCGACCCCGGGCTGCGCCCGGTGTCGGTGAACGTCGTGCCCGTGGGCGAGCCCGCGAGCACCCCGTCGCGCAGCACCTGGTAGCCGGTCACCCCGACGTTGTCCGTCGACGCCGACCACGACAGCGACACGCTCGTGTTGGTCACCCCGGTCACCGCCAGGCCCGACGGCACCGACGGCGCCGTGCAGTCACCGGTGCAGGTGCCGACGGTGACGGCGGTGGACAGCACGTTGTACCCGTTGGTCGCGTCCCAGGTGCCGGTGTTGGCCAGGCGCACCGAGTACGCCGGGCGCGACTGGAGCGCGGCGACCGGGTCGGGCAGCCACAGGGCCAGCTTGTACGTCCCGGCCGCGACGTTGCCCGGCACGGCGGCGTTGGCCGTGACGGTGCTCGCCCCGGCCAGCCAGGTCCGGGGGTCGACGCCGGACAGCGGCAGGTTGTAGCGGTTGCTCGCGCTCTGGAGCACCAGGTAGACCGGCCGGTTCTTGATCAGGCCGGACCAGCCGTCGTTGTTCAGGTGCGCGGTGAAGCCCAGGTTCGCCCCCGGCGCGACGCTGGTCGGGAACGTCGCGTCGAGCAGTCTGAGCCGGTAGCCGAGCTTGCGCTTGATGCGTACGAAGCAGGTCTCGGCCGGGTCGTTGCCGACGGCGGCCAGGTTCGCCGCCTTCCACTTGTCGGTGTTGACCGCCGCGTAGTCCTCGTTGATCTCGGTGAAGTTGAGCTTGCTCATCTCCGCCTGGGCGTTGACGCAGGCGGCGTCGTTGTAGCCGTCGGCGCCGCAGGTCTCACCGCCGACCATCTTGTTGACGCCGGTCGAGGTGGCCAGGTCGTACATCCACTGCTTCTTCTGCTCGATGTAGTACCAGCCCATCCAGGACGGGTTGTCGTAGGTGCCCATGTCGTTGGCGTCGGCCAGGAAGCAGTCGTTGTGGAACCCGATGCGGTCCTTCTGCGCCTGGGTCAGCGTGCAGCCCTCGGGCACCACGCATGCGGTCGGGTCGGTGACCTCCTTGATGTAGATCGGGTAGCGCATCACGATCGGGATCGTCGCCGGGGTGGTGTCGGCGATCTTCTTGACGATCCGGTACCGGGCGGGCGCCTCCTCGACCGAGGACGAGTTGGTGAGCGTGCCGGTGTGCCACTCCCCCCACGCCCCGAGGTAGCCGGTCTCCAGGTGCAGCACGACGTCGGCGTTGGCCGAGACGACCGCGTTGATCTGGGCGATGTGGGCCAGGATCTGCGACTCGGCGACGCTGGCGTAGCCGTCCCAGGTGTAGGCGGGGCGCAGCACGATCTTCATACCGGCGGTGCGGACCGCGGCCAGGCCGGAGGCGAGGTTGTCGAGCAGCGCCTGCGGCAGGGCCTCGGTCTTGTACTTGTCCAGGTGCACGTAGCTGTGGACGATCGTGTCGCCGTCGGCCTTGGCGCGGGCGAAGGTGCGGTCGAGCAGGTCGGGGTTGAATCCCGGGATGGTGGCGGCGTTGACGTAGTCGTTGACCGCCGGGTCGTTGATGATCTCGTAGCGGTTGTGGAATCCGCGCTCGGGGTTGGCGAACGCGGTGGCCAGGTCGGCCGCGTAGGTGACGGTGGCGGCGTGGGCGGGCGCGGCGTCGATCGCCACGGTGCCGAGCGCCGCCACCAGCGCTGTCACGGTGAACAGGCGCAGTGAGCGGAACTTCATGGGTGCCTTCCTGTCGGGACGGAAGGCCGCCTGATCGGATAGCGCCCGGCCAGGCGGCCGGACTGCTACTGGAAGGTGATGTGGTCGATCGTGATGGTGGAGTTGCCGCCGTACCAGAAGCCCATGGCCAGCTGCGACGGCGAGTTGCGGCTGATCCCGTTCGCCACGAGCGGGATCTTGATGTCCTGGTACGCCGTCGTTATGACGGGGTGCGCCCCGCCGTCGAGGGTGAAGTCCCCGAACACCTTCGTCACACCGCCCAGACCCAGGTTGAAGTGGGTCTGCTCGCCTCCGGCCGCGCCCTTCACCCGCACCACCAGGTACGTGTAGGCGCTCAGGTCCACCCCGACGTCGGAGCCGAACCAGCCGCAGTTGTTGTAGCGCAGGCTCAGCGCCCCACCCGTGACGACACCGGACCCGCCGCCGTCGAGGAAGCAGTTGCCGCCGGTCCACTTACCCAGGTCGTTCAGGTTCGACGACGGGTACGCGGGGGTGCCGTCGAAGTTGTCCAGCACCAGACCCGTCGGCGGCTGCGGCGCCGCATCGGTGGTCACCGACACCGCGTTGCTGGCCGCCGACCGATTACCTGCGGCATCACGGGCCTTCACCGTGTACGCGTAAGCAGTCGACGCCGTCAGCCCCGTGTCCATGAACGTGGTGCCCGACGGGCTGCCGACCAGCGTCGACCCCCGGAACACCTCATACCCGGTCACTCCCACGTTGTCCGTCGAGCCCGTCCACGACAGCGACACCGTCGTGTCGGACTTGCCGGTCGTCGACAGAGTCGGCGCCGACGGCGCGGCGCAGTCGCCCGAGCAGCCGGTCGTGGTCGCCGAGACGGCCGCGGACTGGTTGGAGACGTTGCCCGCCGCGTCCAGCGCCCGGACCGTGTACTGGTACGTGGTGCCCAGGCTCCGGCCGGTGTCGGTGAACGTCGTGCCGGTCGGCGAGGCGACCACCACCCCGTCGCGCAGCACCTGGTAGCCGGTCACGCCGACGTTGTCCGTCGACGCCGACCACGACAGCGACACGCTCGTGTTCGTCACCCCGGTCACCGCCAGGCCCGACGGCACCGACGGCGCCGTGCAGTCACCGGTGCAGGAGCTGGTGCTGACCGCGCCGAGGTTGACCCAGCCGTCGGCGCCCTGGTTGGCGTTGGCGAACGACAGCGGCAGGCGCGGCCGCCACTGGTCGATGATCCAGTCGGTGAGCCGGCTGGCCGCCGGGCGGGCCCGCAGGACGTCGGCGGTCACCGTCTCCAGCGGGTTGCGCACCTTCAGGACCAGGCTGTAGTCGCCCGCGGGCACGCCCGCGGTGCTGACCGTGGTCGAGAAGTTCACCGGACGGCCGAAGTCGAGGTACTTCGGGTCGGCGCCCACGTTCCAGTCGGGGAAGGCCCGGATCTGCAGGGGCTGCACGGTGCGCAGGTCCCAGCTGGTGTCCCAGGTCTTGACGACGTTGCCCGCGCCGTCGCGCAGACCGAGCTGGACCGTCCACGGGTAGTAGAACGGTGCCACGCCGTTGTTCTGCACGGTGACGCCGACCTTGTAGCTGCCCGAGGCGACGGCGTTGAAGTTGGCCTGCGGGATGTGCAGGTTGTAGCCCATCTTGCGGACCCCGGCCGACACCTTCGGGTCGGTGGGGCTGTACCCGCCCGCGCCCGTCTGGTTGATCATCCAGCTGATGTGGGTGAGCTCGGTCGCGGCCAGGACGTTGTCGACCTGGTTGGCGCCGTTGGGCCAGTCGGTGTAGAGGCTGCCCTGGATCTCGGGGCGGGCCTCGCCGCCGATGGACTGGGTGATCCACCGGTTCTCGGTGTCGGTGTTGAGCTGCAACTGGAGGAACGCGTCGTCCCAGCCGTTCATGGACACCGGCAGGGTCATGCCCTTGAGCTGCCCGTTGCGGATCTCCTTGTACGGCCACGAGTCGTCGTGGAACCCGATGTTCGCCGTGCCCTCCGTGCCCGCGAGCGGGTAGCGGACCTCGACCTGGATGTTGGAGAACGCCGCGTCGGCCGCGCCGATGATGGTGCGGATCGTCGCGTCGGTCGGCATCAGGTTCGGGTAGCCGTCGGCGGTGTCGCGGTCGTACGGCCAGGTGTGCCACTCGCCCCACAGGCCGACCAGGCCCAGGGTCATGAAGCCGATGCGCGGGTCGGCGGTGCCGCCCGGCCCCGCGTGGTCGTACTTCGCCGCGAACGCGTTGATGAACGTGGTCAGCGCGGCGATCACGTCGGGGTCGTCGTAGTCGGGGCTGACGGTGCCCCAGAATCCGTTGGTGCGCAGCGCCATCTTGCCGTTCAGGCACGGCGGGATGCCGTTGCCGGGGTGGGTGCCGCTGCCGCCGGGGTATTCGAGGTAGAAGCGGAACGCGACCTGGCGGCTCCATACGGCCGCCTCGTCGAGGGCCTTCTCGAACACGCTCCAGTCGATGTTGGCGCAGTTGGCGGGGTCCTTCATCACCTCGTTGAGGGCGAAGTAGCTCCACACCAGGCCGCCGGGGTACTTCGTGGACAGGTTGTCGCCCGGGAACAGGTACGGGGCGAAACCCTTGAGCGGCTGGCCGACCGGGGCGTCGGCGTAGGTGTAGGTGTGCGTGGTGAGGCTGGTGTCCGGGCCGGGACCGGCCGCCGGGCGCGGCGGCGGTCCCGCCGGTGCCGCCGTGGCCGGGACGGCCACGGTCAGCGAGAGCGTCAGCGCTGTCGCGGTGGCCGCGAGCAGTCTGCGTAGCTTGGGCACTGATGTTCCTTTCATGGACGGGTGGCAGGAACAGATCTCGGGCGTCGTCAGCGGGTGGTGACGGTGCCCAGCCGCAGCCAGCCGGAGTGGGTGTCCTGGCTGGTGTTGGCGAAGCGCAGCGGGATGCCCTGGGGCAGCGGGTTGGCGATGCGCAGGACGATGTCGTAGCTGCCGCGCTTCAGGCCGTGGGTGTTGACGGCGGTGGTCAGCTCAGTGGGGTCGGCGCCGGGCTGGATGCCGGTGACGGTCCAGCCGGTCTGCCAGCGGGCGGCGACGCGGCCCTGGTCGTCGATCGCGGCCAGCTCGACCTTCCAGGGGTAGTAGAAGGGCGCGGTACCCCGGTTGGCGATGCGGACCGAGACGCGCTGCGCGCTGACGGCGGCCTCGGTGACGGTCAGCTCGTAGCCGAGGGACTTCGCCGCCTGCACGGCGCGGAAGTACTCGTCGCCGGTATAGCCGGTCGGGGCGAAGGCGGCGTGGTTGATCAGCCAGGAGGCGTGGGTCTGCTCGACCGAGGCGGCGTAGTCCTCGTACTGGCCGCAGCTGACGGGCTCCTCGAACAGGCAGGACTGGATCTCGGGGCGCAGCTCGCCGCCGACGGGCTCGGTACGCCACTTGTCGGTGACGCCCTCGTCGATGAGGCGCTGCACGAAGTGCCAGGAGGTCGGCGGCAGGGTCTCGAAGGCGAACGAGTCGTCGTGGTAGCCGATGCCCAGGTCCTTGTTCTGCGGGCTCGGGTAGCGGGCCAGCAGCCGGGTGCGGTCGAACGCGTCGTCGTAGTCGGTCAGGATGCGGGTGAGCACGTCGGTGCCGGGCATCCAGTTCTCGGGGTTGGTCCAGCCGTCGTAGGGCCAGGTGTGCCACTCGCCCCAGAAGCCGATGAGGCCGAGGGTGATGAACCCGATGCGCGGGTCGCCGTCGTAGCGGTGGCCGAACGCCCCGATGAAGTTCTCCAGCGCCGAGACCAGGCGCGGGTCGCTGTAGTCGGGGGCGACGCTGACGCCGTTGTTGCCGAAGTCGTCGTAGGTGTGGGTGGCCAGGCCCTGGTCGAGCAGGTACTGCGGGACGCCGGTGGGCTTGCCCGGATAGTCGAGGTAGAAGCGGAAGACGGCCTGGTGGCCCCTGGAGGCGATGTCGTTGAGCTGCTTCTCCAGGGCGTTCCAGCGGAACTGGTGCGGGCCGGTCATCACGGCGTTCAGCGGAAGGTAGAACCATTCCATGCTGTACGGGAAGGTCTGGTAGCTGCCCGCGTACGGGATGAAGCCCTTGAGGGGGTTGTCGGCGGGGGCCGAGGTGTAGGTCAGCGGGGTCCACTGCGGGGTGCTCGGCGCGGGTGTCGCCGCGGCGGGTGTCCCGGTGGCCAGGGTCAGGGTGGCCAGCAGCGCGACGGCGAATCGCACTCTTCGTCCGGTTAGTCTCATCTGGAGGCCTTCTTTTGCGCAGGGTGAGGGACCGGCCGGGCGGATGCCCGGCCGGTGTCGTGGATCGGGATCAGCTGACGACGATGCGGTCGATGTCGGGAGCCCAGCCGCTGGGGTTGGCGATGGTGATGGTGGTGCTGCCGGCACTCAGGGTGAGGGTCACGCTGGTGGAGCCGACGGTGTTCCAGTCGGCGGTGGGCGAGAAGTTGACCGTCTGGCCGTTCACCACAGCCGAGCGGGCGACCGCCGAGCTGTAGTAGATGGTGATGGTCTTGGCGCCACCGGATCCTGCGGCTATGCCGTTGAAGACGAGGGTGGCGCCGTTGCCGATGTAGCCGACCTTCGACCCGCCCGAACACGCGGCGCACGAGGCGGTCACGGCCCCGCCGGTACGGGTGTTGCCGGAGGCTTCGGCCTCGTAGCTGACTGGCGAGCTGCCTGCGCTGGTCGTCACGATCAGCGAGCTCGATGCCGCAGAGTAGTTCCCGGCGGCGTCATATGCCTTGATCGTGTAGGTGTAGGCGGTTGACGCGGTCAGCCCGGTGTCGGTGAAGCCGGTGGTCGACGACGTTCCGACGGGGCTTCCCCCACGCAGGATCTGGTAGCCGGTCACCCCGACGTTGTCGGTGGAGGCGTTCCACGTCAGTGAGACCGAGGTGGAGGTCTTGCTCGGCGAGGCCAGGCCGGACGGGATGCTGGGTGCCGAGGTGTCGCCGCCGCCAGCCCCAGGCAGGGTGATGCGGTCGATGTCGGGAGCCCCGCCGGTGGGGTTGACGACGTTGATGGTGTTGCTGCCCGCACCGAGGTTGAGCACGACCGTGGTCGAACCGACGGTGTTCCAGCCGCCGGTCGACGCGAAGCTGACGGTCTGCCCGTTGATCACGGCGGTGCGCGCCTCGGCCGACAGGTAGTAGATCGTCACGGTCTGCATGCCGCCGGAGCCGGCGGCGACGTTGTTGAACGCCATCGTCGCTCCGTTGCCGAGCGAGCTGACCTTCGACCCGCCCGAGCACGCGCTGCATGACGCCACGACGGCGCCATTGGACAGCGTGTTGGTCGATGCCTCGGCCTCGTAGGTGGTGGACGTGCCGCCGCCGGAGGTGGTGGACGCCGTGACCGTGTTGCTGGCCACGGACCGGTTGCCGGCCGCGTCCCGGGCCTTGACCGTGTAGCTGTAGCTGGTCGAGGCGGTGAGACCCGTGTCGGTGAAGGAGGTCGCCGTCGGGCTGCCGACCAGCGTCGACCCGCGGAACACCTCGTAGCCGGTCACCCCGACGTTGTCGGTGGACGCGGACCAGGACAGCGACACCGACGACGACGTCTGGCCAGTCGACGTCAGACCGGCCGGAACCGACGGCGCGGTGGTGTCACCACCGCCGGAGGTGCCCACGGTCACCGCACCCATGCCGAGCCAGCCGTCCGCGTTCTGGGTGGCGTTGGCGAACCGCAGCTTCTTCGCGTCGGTGTCGACGGCTTCCAGCGGGTTCTTCACACGCAGCACCCACTGGTAGGCACCCTGGGGCACCGCGCCGAGGTTGACACTGGTCTGGAAGTACTGCGGGTAGCCGAACGCGCGGTACGTGGGATCGGATCCCACGTTCCAGTCCGGGAACGCCCGGATGTTCAGCGGCTGGACGGTGCGCAGATCCCACGGGGTGTCCCAGGTCTGCACCACGGTGCCGGAGCTGTTCTTGAGCCCAAGGGTCATGGTCCAGGGGTAGTAGAACGGGGCGACGCCGGTGTTGCTGATCTGCACGCCGACGTTGGTCGTACCGGAGGCGGTGTTCTGGTAGTAGGCGTTGTTGACGGTCAGGTTGTAGCCCATGAGCTGCACCCCGGCCGTGACGTTCGCGTCGGTGGGCGAGTAGGCGGCGCTGCCCTCGTTGATCATCCAGGTGGCGTGGGTGAGCTCGATGCACGCCTTGAGGTTGTCGACGGTGCCGGAGCCGTTGGGCCAGGACTGGAACGCCGAGACCTGGATCTCGGGCCGGAGCTCGCCGCCGATCGAGCTGGTGATCCACTTGTTCTCGGTGCCGGTGGCGATGTTGCGCTGCAGCTGCGCGTAGGAGGCGCCGCCCAGCGAGGCGGGCAGGGTCACGCCCTGTAGCGGCGAGCCCTCGCGGAAGCAGAACGAGTCGTCGTGGTAGCCGATGTCGCGGGAGTTGGCCGCGCCGCCGGCCGCGTCCGGGTACCGGATCTCGACCTTCGTCTTGTTGAACGCGGTGTCGAACGCGGCCACGATCTGGGCGCCGTTGGCGTCGGTGGGCATGTAGTTGGGCAGCCCGTCGGCGGTGTCGGTGTCGTAGGGCCAGGTGTGCCACTCACCCCACAGCCCGACCAGGCCGAGGTGGATGAACCCGATGCGCGGGTCGCCGTCGTAGCGGGCGCCGAACGCCGCGATGAAGTTCTTCAGCGCGTTGATCAGGAACGGGCTGTCGTAGTCGGGATGGACGACGTTCCAGGTGGCGTCGGCGCGGGTGGCGACGTTGCCGTTGAAGCAGGCCGGGATGGCGTTGGCCGGGTGGTTGCCGGTGCCGCCGGGGTAGGTCATGTAGATCCGGATGGCGGCCTGGTTGCCGTAGCCGGCGGTCTCGGCCAGCATGCTGTCCAAGATCGCCCAGTTGTAGCTGCCGCAGTTCGAGGCATTGGTCATGATCTCGGAAAGGCCGAAGTAGCCCCAGGTCAGCGAGTGCGGGAAGCCGTTGTTCTGGTCCCCGCCCGGGGAGTAGAACCGGGCCCAGCCCTTCAGCGGGTTGTCCACCGGGCCGGGCGCCGAGCTCAGCGCGTGGACCTGCAGGGCCGGATCGGGAGTGGCCGGTGCGGCAGGACGGGCGGGCGGACCGGCCGGCGCCGCCTGGGCGCCGGTCGGAGCGGTCAGGACGAGGGCCGCACTGAGCACGGCGGCGCCCAGTGCGGCGAGCAGATTCCTGCTGCGGTTACGTGAATTCATGTCGCTCTCCGGTGCAAGAGTTCGGGCAGATCTCCTGGCGGTGCGGCGCTCGCGCAGCGGGCTGCGCGGCGTTCGTGCGGTGGTGCGACGTTCATGTGCTGTTCAGGACGCGGGTACGGTGCATCGCGCCCCCACCCCGTCGGGCTCCGTTACCGAAGCAATACGAAGAGGTGTTGACAAAATTTCGAAGGTCTACATCATTATTCGAGAGCGGGGCGGCTGGCAAGAGCCGACCGAGAGATGGATCTGAGGACGTGGATGAGCTCGACAAAACAGCGCGACGACCGGCGGGCGGCATGGTGGTTCCTGCTGCCGGTGCTGGTCGGATTCGCCGTCTTCTACGGCTACCCCGCCGCCCGGGGCATCTGGTACTCGCTCACCGACTACACGATGCTCAACACGCCGACCTACGTCGGCACCGAGAACTACGCCAAGCTGTTCGCCGATGACCAGTTCTGGAACTCGCTGCTGGTCACCGCCTGGTACGTGGTGCTCAACATCGGGTCGCAGACGCTGCTGGCGCTGGGTATCGCGGCGCTGATGCACCGGCTGACCCGCTCGGTCGCCCTGCGGGCGATGCTGCTGCTGCCGTGGCTGGTCCCCAACGTGACCATCGGCCTGCTGTGGATGTGGCTGCTGGACACCAACCTCGGCTTCGTCAACCACCTGCTCGACACCATGGGCCTGGGCCGGATCGGCTTCTTCACCGACGAGACCTGGGCGATGCCGTCGGTCGCGGCCATCAACACCTGGGCCTACACCGGCTACACCGCGCTGCTGCTCTACGCCGGGATGCTGCAGATCCCGCAGTACCTGTACGAGGGTGCGGCCATCGACGGCGCGGGCGAGTGGCGCATGTTCCGCCGCATCACCCTGCCGCTGCTGCGCCCGGTGCTGGCCCTGGTGCTGGTGGTGTCCATGATCGGCTCGTTCCAGATCTTCGACACCATCGCCGTCACCACCAAGGGCGGCCCCGTCGCCGCCACCCGGGTCATCTACTACTTCATCTACCAGCAGGCATTCAAGTTCTTCCACATGGGTTACGCCGCCGCGGCGGGCATCTGCCTCGCGCTGATCCTCGGCGTGCTCACCGCGATACAGATGCGCCTGCTGCGCGCGTCGCGCTCGGATCTGGCGTGAAGGGGTCGACCGACATGAAACGCAGGACTCTCAACCCCGGCCGGATCGTGGCCTGGGTGGCGATGGCACTGGTCGTCCTGGTGACCCTCTTCCCCTTCTGGTGGATGATCCGCACCGCACTCACCCCGGCCGCCGACATCTACAGCGACAACTCCAGCCTGCTCCCCGCGCACCCGACTCTGATCAACTTCATCCGGGTGCTGGGCCTGACCAGCGAGGCCGAGGCCCGCGCCGCAGGCGGCTCGGGCGCCCACCTCGACTTCGCCGCCTACCTGTGGAACTCGGTGATCTACTGCGGGCTGATCGCCGCGCTACAGACCCTGTTCTGCGCGATGGCCGGCTACGCCTTCGCCCGGCTGCGCTTCCCCGGTCGCGACCTGGTCTTCGGCATCGTGATCGCGGCGCTGATGGTGCCGCCGATCTTCACGCTGCTGCCCAACTTCATCCTGGTCAAGGACCTCGGCCTGGTGAACACGATGGCCGGCATGGTCGCCCCCACCATCCTGATGACCCCGTTCGCGGTGTTCTTCCTGCGCCAGTTCTTCCTGTCGCTGCCGCGCGACGTGGAGGAGGCGGCCATCCTCGACGGCACCGGACCCTGGGGCATCTTCTGGCGCATCGCGCTGCCGATGAGCCGCGGCCCGCTGATCACCATCGGGATGACCACCACCGTGTGGGCCTGGAAGGACTTCCTGTGGCCGCTGCTGGTGGGCCGGGACGACGACAACCGCCTGGTCACCGTCGCGCTCGGCGTGTTCCTCCAGCAGTCGCCCAACACCCAACCCGACTGGACCGGGCTGATGGCCGCCTCGACGCTGTCGGTCCTGCCCGTCCTGCTGCTGCTGGTCTTCATGGGCAAGCGGCTGGTCCAGTCCCTGAACTTCACCGGAAGCAAGTGAAACACCACCACCCCCTGAGAAAGAAGGATCCGATGAACCGCACCTCACGGGTCGCGGCAGCGCTGCTGTCGCTGACCGTCGCGGCCGGCCTGGCCGCGTGCAGCAAGGCCGAGGAGGAGAGCAGCGGCCCCGTCACCCTCAACTACTGGCTGTGGGACGACAACCAGAAGGCCTCCTACCAGCAGTGCGCCGACGCGTTCCACACCGCCAACCCGAACGTCACCGTCAAGATCAGCCAGGCGGCGTGGAACGAGTACTGGCAGAACCTGACCACCCAGATCGCCTCGGGTGACGCCCCGGACGTGTGGACCAACCAGGGCTCGTACTACCCGCAGTTCGTCACCTCGGGGCAGATCCTGGACATCCAGCCGTACGTGACGGCCGACAAGGTCGACCTGTCGCAGTACCAGGGCGGTCTGGCCGACCTGTTCACCAAGGGCGACCAGCGCTTCGGCCTGCCGAAAGACTGGGACACCATGGCGCTGGTCTACAACGTCGACCAGCTCAAGGCGCAGGGCATCGACGCGGCCGCGCTGCAGGACCTGACCTGGAACCCCAAGGACGGCGGCACGTTCGAGCAGATCATCGCGAAGGCCACGGTCGACGCGAACGGCAAGAACGGCCTCGACCCGGCCTTCGACAAGAAGAAGGTCAAGGTCTTCGGCTTCCTGCCGGAGTGGGGCGACGGCTCGCAGGGCCAGAACGGCTGGGGCGACCTGGCCGCCAGCAACGGCTTCACCTACCTGGACAAGAACCCCTGGGGCACCCAGTACAAGTACGACGACCCCAAGCTCGCCGAGACCATCGACTGGTTCAAGTCGATCATCGCCAAGGGCTACAGCCCCGCGCTGGACAAGGCGTCCACGCTCAGCCGCGACTCCCTGCTCAACGCCGGCACCGGGTCGATCACCCTGGCGGGTTCCTGGATGATCAACAGCTACCTGGGTGACGGTGCGAAGGTCAAGTTCGGGTTCGCGCCGCTGCCGGCCGGGCCGCAGGGCCGCAAGACCGCGATCAACGGCCTGTCCGACGCGATCTGGTCGGGCACCAAGCACAAGGACGAGGCCTGGCAGTGGGTCAAGTTCCTGGCGTCGGCCGACTGCCAGAACATCGTCGGCGGCAACGGCGTGGTCTTCCCGGCCATCAAGTCCGCCAGCGAGAAGGCCCTGGCCGCGCACACCGCCAAGGGCCGTGACGTGAAGGTCTTCGTCGACGAGGCCGCCGCCCCCGGTGGCACGTTCTTCGTCCCGATCACCGACCACGGCAACGAGGTCAGCCAGATCGTGCAGGACGCCATCCAGTCCGCGGTCCTCGGCGCCGACTCCGCCACCGCGCTGAAGAAGGCCAACGAGCAGGTCAACGGCCTGTTCAAGTAACCCGACCGTCCATCGCACCGGTGCGGCGGGCCGGACAGCCGGCCCGCCGCACCCCGTACCTCGTCGCACCGCAACCCTGTCAAGGAGAACCATGGCACTGCTCATCGAGCTCGCCGGCCACACCCTCGCCCTCGAACACGACGGACCCGGCAGCCCGCACGCAGCCGACGGGGGCCTGATTCTTCCACCGGGACGCGTCGCGCTCCTGCACGGACTCGGGGACGTGCCGTTCTACCGGCACGGGCAGAACTCGTGGAGCCCGTGCGGCTGGCGGCGGCTGTCCGAGCCGCCGCTGCGCATCGCCAATCCCGTCCGCCGCGTCACCGCCGACGACGACGCGTGGGACGACCCGGCGCGGCACCACTCCTCCGCCGTCGCCGCGCTGGAGGCCGGGGACGGCAACGTCCTGCTGCTGGGCGCGCTCGGCCTGGGCGTGCCGCGCCTGACGGCCGACCGCGACACCCTCGCCGGCTGGTACGAGCACGGCGCACAGCCCTGGTTCCTGGCCCTCGGGCCCGAGGACGAGGTGTTCGGCGCGTACAGCCGCGAGCTCGCGGCCCGGCTGGGCAGCAGCGACCGCCGCGCCGGCAACGTCTGGTGCTCCTGGTACGCCTACTACGAGACCATCACCGAGCAGCAGCTCTCCAAGGACGTCGCCGCGCTGCGGGGCCTGCCGTTCGACGTCGTGCAGATCGACGACGGCTGGGAGCGCCTGGTCGGGGACTGGGAGCCCAACGAGAAGTTCCCCTCCGGCATGAAGGCGCTGGCCGAGCGGATCACCGACACGGGTATGACGGCCGGGCTGTGGCTGGCCCCGTTCATCGCCCTGCCCGACTCCGAGCTGGCACGGCGGCAGCCGCAGCTGCTGCTGCGCGACAGCCGGGGCGAGAAGGTGATCGCGGGCCACAACTGGGGCACCGGCTACCACGCCCTGGACCTGTCCACCCCGGCCGCGCACGAGTACCTCGCCGAGCTCACCCACCGGGTGGTGCACGAGTGGGGGTTCAAGTACCTCAAGCTGGACTTCATCAACGCCGGTGCCGCGCCCGGAGCGCGCGCCGACGGCGGCGAGCGCGAGCAGTGCTACCGCGACGCGCTCGCGGTGATCCGCCGGGCCGCCGGGGACGACGTGTATCTGCTGGGCAGCGGCGGGATCCTGCTGCCGTCGCTGGGGATCCTGGACGGGATGCGCAGCGGCCCCGACGTCGCGCCGATGTGGCAGAACTACGCCAGCGACGACCCGTCGGACGCGATGGCCCGCAACGCCGTGGTCAACACGCTGCACCGGCTGTGGCAGCAGCCGCTGATCGAGGTGGACCCGGACGTCATCTACTTCCGCAGCCGGCTCAACCTGCTCACCGACCAGCAGCTGGCGTGGCTGCGGGACCTGGCCGACATCTGCCGGTTCCGGGCGGTGTCGGATCCGCCGGGCTGGCTGACCGGCGCCGAGCTCGACGCGATGACCGCCTACCTCACCGCGCGTCCGGGCATCGAGCGGCTCGACCGCTACCGGTACGCCGTCGACGGCAGGGCGGTCGATTTCACGGCCGCGGTGACGCCCGGCGAGCAGTTGTACCCGATCTCCTGAACGCCGATCGGGCCGGCCGGCGGCGCCGTCCGCCGACCGGTCGGCATCCGATCATCGACTTGCCATCCACCCAGCATTTTGTAAAGATCGTAGCGTATTCATCATGTGCATCCACGCGCCTGCAAGGGGCATACCGTGACAGACCTGGCCACCACCGGAACGGATCTGCCGCGGCTGCGCGAACTCAACTCGCTGAGCATCGTGCGCGCCCTGCGCAACCAGCCGCCGTCCACGGTCACCGAACTCTCCCAGCGCACCGGCCTGTCCCGCCCAGCCGTCGACGTCATCGCCCAGGGGCTGGTCGCCGACGGCTGGGCCGTGGTCCTGGAGCCCGGCGCCAACAGCGCCGTCGGCCGCCCGGCCCGCCGGTACCAGTTCCGGGCCACCGCCGGGCACGTGCTGGGCATCGACGTGGGCGTACACAAGATCCTCGCGCTCCTGTGCGACCTGGACGGCAACATCGTGCACACCGTCCGCCACAGCGTCGCCGCCGAGGCCCCGCCCGCCGACCGGCTCGCCGAACTCGACAAGGTCATCAGCGAGTGCCTGACCACGGCCGGCAAGGCGCCCGCCGACATCTGGGCCGTCACCGTCGCGGTCACCGGTGCCGTCGACGCCTCCGGCCGCACCAGCTTCTTCAGCCCGCTGCCCGGCTGGAAGAGCGTCAACCTGACCGGCCACCTCAGCACCCGGTTCCCCTGCCCCATCGTCGTCGAGAACGACTGCAAGCTCGCCGCCGTCGCCGAGCAGTGGAAGGGCGCGGCCAGCGACGCCAACGACATCGTCTACCTCCTCGCCGGTATGCGTACCGGTGCCGGGCTCATCCTCGACGGCGTGCTGCGCCGCGGATTCGGCGGCGCCGCGGGCGAGATCGGCGCGCTCAAGCACGTCCGCTGGCTCAACGCCCCCGAGCACCTGCAGAACTGCCCCGGCGTGCCCGACACCGTCAGCCCGGACGACGCCGCCGCCTGGGTCTTCAACGCCGCCCGCGAAGGCGACAAGGCCGCCCGCACCGCCGTCGGCCGCTATGTCAAGGACCTGGCCGTCGGCGCCGCCGCGCTCGTGCTCACCCTCGACCCGCAGGTCGTCGTCCTGGGCGGCGGCTTCTCCCGCTCGGCCGACCTGATCCTGGAGCCGCTGCGCCACGAGATGCAGCGGCTGTGCCTGCGCATGCCGGAGGTGCGCGCCTCCACCCTGGGCGCCGACTCCGTCGCGCTCGGAGCGTTGAAACTGTCCCTGAACGAGGTCGACGACCGGCTGTTCAGTGCCGGTCTCTCCGCTCCGGTCGCGCCCCGGCGCAACTGAACCCGCGTGGTATGTTCGACGCCGCCGTGCACCACGACGACCTGAGGAGGTGAGTCCGATCAACGCTGTGACCACGACCAGTCGGGACTCCCTCCTCCGCATGGCCTAGGGAGCGCCCGCCCCGACACCCTGAAAGGGTGTGGACGCCATGCGCTTCACCATCACCTCCGCCACGTCGGCCGACGGCGTCAGCGAAGAACACTTCACCGTCGGCCAGATCCCCGGTGTCCTGTGGACGCCGGGCGGCGCGGCCGGCCCCCGGCCCCTGGTCCTGCTCGGACACGGCGGCGGCCAGCACAAGACGGCCCCGCGCGTCGTGGCCGGTGCCCGCCGCTACGCCGCCGAACGCGGCTACGCCGTGGTGGCGATCGACGCCCCCGGCCACGGCGACCGGCCCAAGACCCCCGAGCTGGAGCAGGCCTTCACTGACCTGCGCACCCGGATGGCGGCGGGCGAACCCGCGTTCGCGCTGGTAGCCGGACTGCACACCATGCTGGCCGAGCAGGCCGTGCCGGACTGGCGTGCGGTGCTGGACGCCGTCACCGCACTCGACCACGTCGGCGCCGGACCGGTCGGCTACCTGGGCATGTCACTGGGCTGCGGGCTGGGCGTCCCGCTGGTCGCGGCCGAACCCCGGATCCGGGCCGCGGTGCTGGGCCTGTTCGGTGCGCTGGGCCTGGCCGAGGCCGCGGCGCGGATCACCGTACCGGTGCGGTTCGTGCTCCAGTGGGACGACGAGCGCATACCCCGGCCCGAGGGCCTGGCGCTCTACGACGCGTTCGGATCTGCCGAGAAGACGCTGAGCGCCAACCCGGGCGGGCACGGCGACGTCCCCGCGTACGAGACGGACGAAGCGCTGCGCTTCTTCGCCAGACACCTGGGCTGACCGTCGCGCAGGCAGGCCAGGTGCCGCGATTCTTCGCTGCGCCGGGCCTGCCTGCTCGGCCAGGTCCGTCAGCGGCTCGGCGCGACCCAGAAGTCGTCCGGCAGCTGGGCCACCTCGGCCCCGGACCGTTCCAGGTCCGCAGCCCACGGCAGCATGCGCTGGAACGTCGGCTCCCCGCCGCCGGCCAGCTGCCGGATCACGGCGACGTTGCGCTCGACGCGGCCGAGGATCGCGTCACGGATCGCGGTCGGGTCGCCGGTGTATCCGTACGCGTCCAGCAGCAGGTGCAAACGCCGGTGACGGTCGCGTGCGTCAGCGAATCCGACCTGCTCCGCGAGTTCCGGCGTGAGCAGGGGCGCCCAGGTCAGCGCCGAGAACGCCAGATCGTCCTCCCGCCGCGACGGGCTCGCGGTGTCCCAGTCGACGAAACCGACCAGGGTCCCGTCGTCCCACACGGCATTCCAGGGCGCCGCGTCCAGATGACCGATCAGGAGCTCCGGCTGCCACGGCCGACCGGTGAACCAGACGGCATCGCCGGTTGGCCGGAACGTCGCGGTCGCATCGTGCAGCCGCCGAAGCCACGCACCGACCTGCCGGAGCGCCTCGTCGGAACGCAGCCAGTCCGGCCAGGGCGAGGTCTCGCCAAGGGTCTCACCGGGCAGGTACGTCAGGCGTTCGCGGCCCTGGTCGTCGACGCCACGGGCGCGCGGGGCGCCGCCGAAGCCGACGTCCTCCAGATGCCGCAGCACCGAGTGGACCGTCGCGGTCCACGGTTGCCCGGGGCGACGGACCTCTTCGCCGACGCGTACAGCTCCGAAACTGCGCCCGCCGGGCAGCCGTTGTTCAGTCATCCCCAGGTTCTACCGCGATCACCCTTCCGGGGCGACCGAATACTCGACCCCGCCGACATCCTGGGAACTCAGCTGAGACAGTGTCGCCAAGCCACCGTACGCAGAGCACGGCCACAGCGCACATGACGATCGCCAGGACCGCCGTCGCTACGGCCGAGATCGATGACCGGCGAGATGCCGCCACAGCCACGCGGCGGTTCCAAAAAGCTCCGTGACGAGGCCCGAGCCTCCGACAAGGCTCGAGACTCTGCAGTTTCGGGGAAAGTGCTGGAATCAGGCTTCGGATTCCAGCACTTTCCCCGAAACTGCACGCTGCCCGTGGGGAGGCACGCTTCCCGTTTGGGGAGGCAGGGTGCGGTGATTTGGTGCATCGTGGTTGTGCTGGCGGTGTCGCGGTGGTGTGTCGGCGGTCCTGGGCTCGTGATCGCTGGTTGCGGTCGGGATCTGGCCTGAGGCGTGAGATTGTGACCGAGGACGGCGATCACATCCCGGACTTCAGGTCCCCGTGACCCGCATCCACCGCAGCTGGTGCCGTGTCTGTGGTGTTGCGCTATCGGGTCGGTGGCCGGTGGTTGATCACGGTGGTGGGGTGGGGACACGCCGCCGAACACGTCCACAAGTTCATGATCGACGCGGAAGAGCGGGCCGGGCTGGCAGCAGACCCCGGCCCCGGAGGCCCTGGAGGCCAGCCGGTGCTGGCAGCAGGCCAGGACCCGGGGGCCGGCCAGTCGGCTGGTGCTGGCAGCAGGCCCAGGCCGAGGGGGCTGGCCTGAGCCGGCCCGGGGTCGGCTTGGTGCCGGCCGGTTGCCGGGGCGGTGTGGGCGGGGTGGCTGGTGTTGTCCGGCGGTGGGAAAGGGGGGCCGGAAACGCGTCAAGGCCCACCCCTGGGGGGTGGGCCTTGACAGCGATGTTTGTCCGGCGGTGTCCTACTCTCCCACAACGTCCCCGTTGCAGTACCATCGGCGCTGGAGGGCTTAGCTTCCGGGTTCGGAATGTTTCCGGGCGTTTCCCCTCCGCCATGACCGCCGTAACACTATCAACATATCAACCCTTGCCTACGACACCGAACGGTGGAGGCGGTTGCATGCCGTGATGTGCATGGTGGACGCGAGCGTTTCTTTGCGCAGCTTCTGACGTAAAGATAGTTAGGTAAGTCCTCGGCCTATTAGTACCAGTCGACTGAACACATTGCTGTGCTTACATCTCTGGCCTATCAACCCGGTGGTCTAGCCGGGGGCCTTACCCCATCTCTGGGTGGGAGACCTCATCTTGAAGCGAGCTTCCCGCTTAGATGCTTTCAGCGGTTATCCCTTCCGAACGTAGCCAACCAGCCATGCCCCTGGCGGGACAACTGGCACACCAGAGGTTCGTCCGTCCCGGTCCTCTCGTACTAGGGACAGCCCTTCTCAAGTCTCCTGCGCGCACGGCGGATAGGGACCGAACTGTCTCACGACGTTCTAAACCCAGCTCGCGTACCGCTTTAATGGGCGAACAGCCCAACCCTTGGGACCTACTCCAGCCCCAGGATGCGACGAGCCGACATCGAGGTGCCAAACCATCCCGTCGATATGGACTCTTGGGGAAGATCAGCCTGTTATCCCCGGGGTACCTTTTATCCGTTGAGCGACACCGCTTCCACATGCCAGTGCCGGATCACTAGTCCCGACTTTCGTCCCTGCTCGACCCGTCAGTCTCACAGTCAAGCTCCCTTGTGCACTTACACTCAACACCTGATTGCCAACCAGGCTGAGGGAACCTTTGGGCGCCTCCGTTACCCTTTAGGAGGCAACCGCCCCAGTTAAACTACCCACCAGACACTGTCCCTGAACCGGATCACGGTCCGAGGTTAGATACCCAGATCAAACAGAGTGGTATTTCAACGATGGCTCCACCATGACTGGCGTCACAGCTTCAAAGCCTCCCACCTATCCTACACAATCTGAACCGAATACCAATGTCAAGCTATAGTGAAGGTCCCGGGGTCTTTCCGTCCTGCCGCGCGTAACGAGCATCTTTACTCGTACTGCAATTTCGCCGGGCCTGTGGTTGAGACAGTGGGGAAGTCGTTACGCCATTCGTGCAGGTCGGAACTTACCCGACAAGGAATTTCGCTACCTTAGGATGGTTATAGTTACCACCGCCGTTTACTGGCGCTTAAGTTCTCCGCTTCACCCCGAAAGGCTGACAGGTCCCCTTAACGTTCCAGCACCGGGCAGGCGTCAGTCCATATACAGCGTCTTACGACTTCGCATGGACCTGTGTTTTTAGTAAACAGTCGCTTCCCCCTGCTCTCTGCGACCCCACCCAGCTCCAGCCGCGAAGGCCTTCACCAGACGAGGCCCCCCTTCTCCCTAAGTTACGGGGGCAATTTGCCGAGTTCCTTAACCACAGTTCGCCCGATCGCCTCGGTATTCTCTACCTGACCACCTGTGTCGGTTTGGGGTACGGGCCGCGCACAGCTCGCTAGAGGCTTTTCTCGGCAGCATAGGATCATCGACTTCACCTGATACGGCTCGGCATCACGTCTCAGCCTGTTGTGGTGCGGATTTGCCTACACCACGGCCTACACGCTTACCCCAGGACAACCACCGCCTGGGCTCGACTACCTTCCTGCGTCACCCCATCGCTCAACTACTACCAGCCAAGATCCCAGCACTCGCGCTTCCCACCCGAAGGTGATCCACGTCCATGAAGGTTAGTACAGCCAGGTTCGTCGCGGGCGCTGCTTTGCGGGTACGGGAATATCAACCCGTTGTCCATCGACTACGCCTCTCGGCCTCGCCTTAGGTCCCGACTCACCCAGAGCAGATTAGCTTGACTCTGGAACCCTTGGTCATCCGGCGGCAGGGTTTCTCACCCTGCATTCGCTACTCATGCCTGCATTCTCACTCGCGTGGCGTCCACGGCTAGATCACTCTGCCGCTTCACCCGCCACACGACGCTCCCCTACCCATCCACACACCTGGACCAGCTCACGCTGGCCGAGTCATTGTGTGAATGCCACAGCTTCGGCGGTGTGCTTGAGCCCCGCTACATTGTCGGCGCGGAACCACTTGACCAGTGAGCTATTACGCACTCTTTCAAGGGTGGCTGCTTCTAAGCCAACCTCCTGGTTGTCTATGCGATCCCACATCCTTTTCCACTTAGCACACGCTTAGGGGCCTTAGCTGGTGATCTGGGCTGTTTCCCTCTCGACTACGAAGCTTATCCCCCGCAGTCTCACTGCCGCGCTCTCACTTACCGGCATTCGGAGTTTAGCTGACTTCGGTAAGCTTGTGGGCCCCCTAGGCCATCCAGTAGCTCTACCTCCGGCAAGAAACACGCGACGCTGCACCTAAATGCATTTCGGGGAGAACCAGCTATCACGGAGTTTGATTGGCCTTTCACCCCTAACCACAGGTCATCCCCCAATTTTTCAACATTGGTGGGTTCGGTCCTCCACGACGTCTTACCGTCGCTTCAACCTGCCCATGGCTAGATCACCCCGCTTCGGGTCTAGAGCATGCGACTAAAGCGCCCTATTCAGACTCGCTTTCGCTACGGCTTCCCCACACGGGTTAACCTCGCCACATGCCACTAACTCGCAGGCTCATTCTTCAAAAGGCACGCCGTCACCTCAGAACAAGTCCTCAGCTCCGACGGATTGTAGGCAGACGGTTTCAGGTACTATTTCACTCCCCTCCCGGGGTACTTTTCACCATTCCCTCACGGTACTAGTCCGCTATCGGTCACCAGGGAGTATTCAGCCTTACCAGGTGGTCCTGGCAGATTCACGGCAGATTACAGGAGTCCGCCGCTACTCGGGAACACCCACCACAGGTCGTAAACTTTCAGCTACAGGACTCTCACCCTCTACGGTCCCTCATTCCAGAGGATTCGCCTAGCCCACGACTTTATAACTGTGTCACCCAGTGTCAGCTGGATCTGCAGGGTCCCACAACCCCGCGTACGCAACCCCTGACAGGTATCACACGCACACGGTTTAGGCTACATCCGCTTTCGCTCGCCACTACTCACGGAATCACATGTTGTTTTCTCTTCCTACCGGTACTGAGATGTTTCACTTCCCGGCGTTCCCTCCACACACCCTATGAATTCAGGTGCGGGTAACCCGACATGACTCGGGCTGGGTTCCCCCATTCGGACACCCTGGGATCACAGCTTGGTTGACAGCTCCCCCAGGCCTATCGCGGCCTCCCACGTCCTTCATCGGCTCCTGGTGCCAAGGCATCCACCGTCTGCCCTTAAAAACTTACCTACAATACGCAGAAAACAAAGATGCTCGCGTCCACTATGCACATCTCAACAAACAACCAACCCACACCCACACCCGAAACACACACCACACACGCGGCAGTTTGAATCAGAAGATGCGATCGGCGATCCAGAAAAAACCCGCCCCGAACTCGGAGCTTGTTCTTTCAGGACCCAACAGGGTGCTATACGAAGCCATCAGCCGCACCGGGCCGTTCCACGCACACGAAGATGCAGTACTAGGGATCCGGCCGTTGCCGATACTTCTCTGCCAGCGTCTCCGCCATATGAGCCCCACTGCTGACACTCGCAGCAGCTGGGTCCTGACCCGCTTTCGCAGGTAGGTGCTCCTTAGAAAGGAGGTGATCCAGCCGCACCTTCCGGTACGGCTACCTTGTTACGACTTCGTCCCAATCACCAGCCCCACCTTCGACCACTCCCTCCCTTACGGGTTGGGCCATGGGCTTC
This sequence comes from Catellatospora sp. TT07R-123, assembly GCF_018327705.1. Lineage (NCBI taxonomy): Bacteria > Bacillati > Actinomycetota > Actinomycetes > Micromonosporales > Micromonosporaceae > Catellatospora > Catellatospora sp. TT07R-123. The sequence goes on from NZ_BNEM01000001.1 coordinate 253,079, forward strand.
GGGTGTTGCCGACTTTCGTGACGTGACGGGCGGTGTGTACAAGGCCCGGGAACGTATTCACCGCAGCGTTGCTGATCTGCGATTACTAGCGACTCCGACTTCACGGGGTCGAGTTGCAGACCCCGATCCGAACTGAGACCGGCTTTTTGGGATTCGCTCCACCTCACGGTATCGCAGCCCATTGTACCGGCCATTGTAGCATGCGTGAAGCCCTGGACATAAGGGGCATGATGACTTGACGTCATCCCCACCTTCCTCCGAGTTGACCCCGGCAGTCTCCCATGAGTCCCCACCATAACGTGCTGGCAACATGGAACGAGGGTTGCGCTCGTTGCGGGACTTAACCCAACATCTCACGACACGAGCTGACGACAGCCATGCACCACCTGTGCACCCCCCCGAAGGACACTGAATCTCTCCAGTTTTAGAGTGCATGTCAAACCCAGGTAAGGTTCTTCGCGTCGCATCGAATTAATCCGCATGCTCCGCCGCTTGTGCGGGCCCCCGTCAATTCCTTTGAGTTTTAGCCTTGCGGCCGTACTCCCCAGGCGGGGCGCTTAATGCGTTAGCTACGGCGCAGGAAACCGGAGAGGCCCCCCACACCTAGCGCCCAACGTTTACAGCGTGGACTACCAGGGTATCTAATCCTGTTCGCTCCCCACGCTTTCGCTCCTCAGCGTCAGTATCGGCCCAGAGACCCGCCTTCGCCACCGGTGTTCCTCCTGATATCTGCGCATTTCACCGCTACACCAGGAATTCCAGTCTCCCCTACCGAACTCTAGCCTGCCCGTATCGACCGCAAGCCTGGAGTTGAGCCCCAGGTTTTCACGGACGACGCAACAAGCCGCCTACGAGCTCTTTACGCCCAATAAATCCGGACAACGCTCGCGCCCTACGTCTTACCGCGGCTGCTGGCACGTAGTTGGCCGGCGCTTCTTCTGCAGGTACCGTCACTTTCGCTTCGTCCCTGCTGAAAGAGGTTTACAACCCGAAGGCCGTCATCCCTCACGCGGCGTCGCTGCATCAGGCTTCCGCCCATTGTGCAATATTCCCCACTGCTGCCTCCCGTAGGAGTCTGGGCCGTGTCTCAGTCCCAGTGTGGCCGGTCGCCCTCTCAGGCCGGCTACCCGTCAAAGCCTTGGTAGGCCATCACCCCACCAACAAGCTGATAGGCCGCGAGCCCATCCCCAGCCGAAAAACTTTCCACCACCAGCCATGCGACCAGAAGTGAATATTCGGTATTAGCCACCGTTTCCGATGGTTATCCCAAAGCCAGGGGCAGGTTACTCACGTGTTACTCACCCGTTCGCCGCTCGAGTACCCCGAAGGGCCTTTCCGCTCGACTTGCATGTGTTAAGCACGCCGCCAGCGTTCGTCCTGAGCCAGGATCAAACTCTCCAAAAAGAATTCAAAAACCCGGCAAAAAACAACCACCGACATAAAAAATGTCCGAATGTTTGCTTAATACCAAAGGAATGACCACGACGAGGTGATCAATAAATTGGCACTGGCATATCTAGCACCCTGTTGAGTTCTCAAAGAACAAGCACACACCGAAACCCACCACATCTCTGCGGGAAGTTCGCGGGGCAACTCGTCAAAGCTTACCCGACCGGTTTCGCGTCCCCCTAACCGGGGTCCGCACCACTCGGGGCGGCTCAGCGATCCGGCCTCCGCCCGAGCTATCCGCTCCGGCGTTTCTGTCCGTTCCTCGCTGGCAGAGAGAACATTACGCGGCCCCACCCGCCGGACACAAATCGGGGTGGGTTGTCGCCGGTCACACGATCGATGACGGCCACACTCCAGCGTGACCCGCGCGGAATCCGCCCCGACGACGCCGGATGGTGGCTTCATTCCCCGGTCGCCGACCGCCGCCGTGCTACATTGACCGCCGTGATCGAGAAGATCCACAGTGAACAGATCGCGTCCTCCGCGGCCCCGCTGTCGCACGGGATCCGCGCCGGCGACTACGTGTTCATCTCGGGCCAGATCCCGATACGCCCCGACGGTGTCATCGTCCTCGGCGACTTCGAGGAAGAGGTGCGCACCGTCCTGGACAACGTGCGCGCGGTGTGCCGCGCCGCGGGCGGCGACCTCAGCGACGTGTGCAAGGTGAACGCGTTCCTGGTCAACGCCGCGCTGTTCGACCGGTTCAACGCGGTCTACCGCGAATACTTCACCGACCCGTTCCCGGCCCGGTCCACGGTCCTGGCGTCGCTGGCCAACCCCGACCTGCGGGTCGAGGTCGAGGCGATCGCGTATCTCCCCCGGCGTTAGCGCACCCGTCCGGCGCGATCACCCGCGCCGGATCCTCGCGGCCGCGGCCGCGAGCTCGCTCATGACGCGCCCTGGAAGTGCCGGGTTCGCGGCGGCTCGGGCTGCCACCCCGAGGTCGTCGTCGGCGAGCAGCGCGATGACGGTCTCGGCGCGAAGGGCAGGATGACCGGCGGCCAGCCATCGGGCCCGCTCGTCGGTGAGGCAGGCGAGCAGCGCGTCGGCCGGGGCGCCGTCGTGTACCGCGATGTTGCGCAGGGCCTTGGACACGGCTGGTGTGCGCCGGGCGATGTCGGTCAGCACCGACGGCGGGCAGGCCGGGTTGCGGGCGACCGCCGCCGCGACCCGCGGCCCGTGCTCGGTGAGCATGGCGCGTAACTGGAGTTCGGTGAGCGCCGGGTTGGGCGCGACCGCCTTGACGACCCTGGCGTCGCGATCCGTGGCGAACCGGTCGACGAGGTCGTGGGGCAGGCCGGGGTGGGCAGCGGCCAGCATCCGGGCCCCGCCGGCTGCCGAGGCGGCGAGTTCGCGCAGCTCTGCCGGGGTCGCGGCGGCGATACGCGGCAGCATGGCAGCCCCGACCTTCACGACTTCGGCGAGCCGGATGAGGACGTCGAGGGGGACGGCGGGGTTGTGGGCGAGCCGGCGGCGTACGTCGTGGGTGTCGTCCTCGGCCATCGCCCGCATGAGGTCTTCACCGATCGCGGGGTTCTCGGCGAGGTCGCCGCGCACGCCGGCGACGGGGTCCTGGGCCAGAGCCAGGTAGGTCGCCCGGGGCAGGTCCTGGCGACCGGCGAGCGCCCACCGCACCTGGAGCAAGGGGTGGGCGGCATGCTCGCGGAGCAGGTAGGGCGGGGTGCTCGGGTTGCCTGCCAGCGAGCCGTCGAGGGCGAGCAGCGCGTCGGCATGGGTGCCGTCGCAGCTCCAGTCGTGGAACTGCCAGGCGGGGGTGCCGGCGCAGGCCGCGCAGTGGCGGGCGGCGGGCTGGCGGCGCCCGGCCAGGGCGACGAGGACGTGTGGGGGCGTGTACTCGTTGACCGCTACGCAGCTGCGCACGGTCAGGTGCGGGTGTGCGGCCAGACGCTCGGCCTGCGCGGCGGTGAGCCGTGCCCACCGGGCGGTCTCGGTGACGACGTCGAGGTCGGGGTCGTCGGCCAGGGTGTCCAGCGCGTCGGCGGGCACGTGGTCGGCGGTGGCGAACGCCGCCCGGGTGGCCGGGTCGGGGTCGGTGGCCAGACGGCGGGCCCAGTCGGGGTGGATGGGGCCGAGGTCGGCGAGGACGAGGGCGACCGCCGGGTCGAAGTCGGTGACGGTGCCGGGTGGCAGCCGCCCGTCCCGGAGCAGCCGGCCGACTGCCAGGGTGTCGCCGGTGGCGGCGAGACGGTGGATCTGGCCGTCGCCGAGGTCGTCGCGGGAGGCCAGCTGCCACCGTATGTCGTGGTCGTCGAGGGCGATGAGCTGATCGACGACGGCCGGTGGCAGCGCGGGGTTGGCTGCCAGTCCCCGGCACAGCTCGGCGATGCGGTTCGCCTGCGCCGGGGCTGCGGCGTTCCACCAGTCGTGCGGCTGCTGCATGGAGTGAGGCTGCCCTGCCGGACGGGTCGGCGCCACCGGGTTTCGTCCGGCTCGCCGGGACCGGACCGCAGCCCTGCCTGTGCCGTCGCAGGGGCATGGCTCCGGTCGGGCGGGGTCAAGCCGGCACGTGGGGCGTACCCCCGCGCGCTTGAGCAGAGTGAAGGCCGCCCGGTCGGCACCGGGCGGCCTCCGGAGTGCCTACCGGGACACCGTCGACGGGGCCGCGGCCGGGCACAGCGCCGCCGACGACGCCGCGGCGGTGCCGGGCGCCACGCCGGGTCCGGCGAAGTACCGGGCCAGCGCGAAGCCGCCGCTGGTCAGCGTGGAGTTGTACGTCGACCCCACGAGCACCAGCCCTCCCTTGCCCTGCAGCAGGGCCTTGGCCGCGCCTGAGTTCTCGCCGATCGGCGTGGTGGTGCGCCCGCAGGTGCCGAACGCCGGGTCGAGGCTGCCGTCGGCCAGGTAGCCGGCGAGGGCGAACCGGGACGGGAAGCCCGCGCTGCCGGCGGCGACGATGCGCCCGTCGCGCCGCAGCACCAGGCTGGCGGCGCCGGAATCGCCCTCGGCGAACTCGGTGAGCACCTTGCCGGTGCCGCCGCCGAACGACGGGTCGAGCGTGCCGGCGGGCAGGAACCGCATGAGCCCGAACGCGCCCTTGCCGGCGGCGGTCTGGCCGAGCCCGGCGACCACGATCCGGCCCAGCGCGTCGATCACGACGTCCTGGGCGCCGCCCTTGCCCTGCTCGGGCACGTTCTGGGCGACGACGATCCCGGTGCCGCCGCCGAAGTCCGGGTCGGGTCGGCCGGTGTCGGTGAGCCGTACGACCGCGAACTGCTGACCGGTGTCGCCAGGCCCGATCGCGGTGCCCGCCAGGACGATCTTCCCGTCGGCCTGGAGGGCGACGGCGGTGGCCATGGCGTCGCCGCCGGAGATGTTGATCAGGACGGTGCCGCCGGTGCCGAACGCCGGGTCGAGGGCACCGCCGGGCAGGTACCGCGCGGCGGCGAAGACCGCGTCGCCCGAGCCGTCCTTGGCCCCGCCCACCACGACGATCCTGCCGTCGCGCTGGATCACCACGTCGTCGGCCCCGGCGTCGCCGTCCACCCCGACGGGGGTGACCACGACGCCGTCGCCACCGAACGTCTGGTCGAGCCGGCCGTCGGCCCGGTACCGCACCACCGCGAACCCGATGTCGCTGTCGGTGCCGAGACCGGCGGTGCCGACCGCGACGATGCGCCGGTCGGGCTGGACCGCCACGGCTTCGGCACCGTCTGCCCCCTGGACGTCGTTGAACGGGGTCACGACCTGTCCCCCGGTGCCGAAGGTGCGGTCGAGCCGGCCGTCGGCGCGGTAGCGGGCGAGCAGGAAGTCGGCGTTGGCGCCGGACAGCGCGCCGCCCGCGGCGATGATCGCGTCACCCTGCCGCGCGGCACCGCTGGCACCGGAGGCGACGTCCGGGAACAGGGTCACCACGGTGCCGCCGGTGCCGAAGGCCGGGTCCAGGGTGCCCGCGCCGACCTGGGGCCGTGGCGGTGGTGCCGCGCCGGCCGGGGTGTCCATCGCGGCGGTGAACAGGGCGAGCGCGGACAGGCCCGCTGCCGCGAGGGTCTTGCGTACCGGCGACCACGTCGTCGCGGTGGGTGTCATGGGAAGCCTCCTGGGTCGGGACGGCCTCATCGTGTCAAAATTCGGACATACAAGTACGATTTTGTACGAACGTGATCGCGCTTCGCAACGGCGCCACATGGACCGACGGACCTCGACCGCCGGATATATTGACCCGATGCGGGAGACGCGCCACGAGCTCGACGAACTCCAGGCCCTGCTGGACGCCTCGCTGTCCGGCTCGACCGCCCACCTGCGATCGATAGTCACCGGCCGCACCGTCACGGCGCCCGAGCTCACGCAGATCCTCACCGGCATGTGCGTCCTCTCGCTGGCCACGGTCACGGCCAAGGGCGAGCCGCGCATCAGCGGCGCCGACGGCCACTTCCTGCACGGCAGCTGGCACTTCGGCACCGCGCGCACCGCCGCCAAGGCCCGCCACCTGGCCGCCCGGCCCGCTGCCAGCGTCTCGCACCTGCGCGGCGAGGACCTGGGCGTCTTCACCCACGGCACCGTGGAGATCCTCAACCCGGCCGACGGCCCGGCCGCCGCGGACTGGCCGGACCTGCTCGCCTACTTCAAGGACTGCTACGGCGCCGACGCGTTCGACTGGGACCGCGACGTGGTCTACTACCGGCTGCGTCCACACTGGATGACGGTGTACGCACCGGACCCCGCGAAGCTGCTGGCCGGCCAGTAGGATCGCCTGCGTGGATCTGGACGACACCGCCGCCAGGCTCGGGGTATCCGTCGAGGACGTCGAGCGCGTGCACCGGCTCGCCGGCGACCGGCCGTCGGCGCCGCTGCCCGCCAAAGCCGACGCGCCCGCGATCCTCCAGCGGCTCGCGGTGCGGCCCGACGACGCCGCCGAGATCATGGCGGGCTGGCCCGATCCCGGCTCTCCGCTGTGGACGCCGGAGCTGCGCTGGCTGCTCGACCGCTCGATCGCCCTGGTCCGCGCCGATCTCGGCGGGTACGGCTGGCTGTCCCCCGGTCCGGAGCTGCCGCGCGAACGCGGCCCCGCCTGGCGGCACCTCTACGTGTACGCGTACCTGGCGCTGGTCGACGTCGCCACGGGATACCACCGCGACCACGGCATCGCCGCTGACGTGACCTGGGTGACCCTCGCGGACCTGGGCCGCAATCTGGCGGTGGACCGGCGGATGAACCGCGAGGGCTGGCCGGTCATGCAGAGCTGGCTGACCCTGCACGCGCGCGGCGGCCTGTACGAGCTGGGCCGGTTGCAGCACCACCGCGGCGACACCGCCATCAACCTGCACATCCCCGAATCCGGGCCGCTGACCCCGCAGGCGATCGACGCCTCGCTCGACCAGGCCCGCGCGTTCTTCCCCCGCCACTTCCCCGACGAGCGGTACACGGCGTTCTCCTGCGGCTCGTGGCTGCTCGACCCGCAGCTGCTGGAATACCTGCCCGAGGACTCCAACATCGCCCGCTTCCAGCGGCGGTTCGAGCTGGAGCCGTACGAGGAGCCGGAAGGGCTGGACCCCGACGTCGAGGCGCTGCGGTTCGTGTTCCGCAGCCTGACCACGCCGCTGGACCAGCTGCCGCGCCGCACCGTGCTCGAACGCGCGATCGCCGACCACCTGAGGGCCGGGCGCCACTGGCGCTGGTGCCGCGGCAGCTTCCCGATCTGAACCTGGCCGCGCCGCCCACCGGTACGATCCACCGATGACCGAGCAGCGCCTCCTCCTCTGCTTCTCCTACCACGAGCACGACTGGGACGACGAGCTCGACTGGGCGGTGGAGGCGGAGGCGGAACTGCTGCGCCGGGCCACCTACGGCCAGTGGGAGGAGGCCCCGGACGCCGCCGAACCCGACGAGTTCGACACGGTCGAAGCCCTGGCCCAGCAGGTCGAAGACGTCCTGGTCGGCGAATGGGAGATGCCTGCGGCCGCCGCCCGGCTGCCCATCGACAAACTGCGCGCGGTCATCGCCGACGGCGGCTGGACCTTCGCCGCAGGCGGGTTCTCGGAGTACGAGGGCCACCACAACGACACGGAGCTGCTGGTCAAGCTCGTCCGACCGCAGCGCTGACGCGGCGGTCATGAGCGCCGGACACCCGCCAGCGCCAGCCGAACCCTCTTCCTGGTGCCCGCGTGAGTGACCTGCTTCGACAACCGGGACAACTCCGCCAACGCGGTGTCGGAGCCGATCCGGGCCAGCGCCCTGGCCGCCGCCACCGCCGTCTTCGGGCTGCGCGGCCCCGCCCCCGCGATCCAGTGCAGAGACCGGTCGGCCACGGCGCCGAGCAGCCGGTCGGTGTCCGGGTGCTGCGGCAGCAGTGCGAGCAACCGGATCAGCCCCCGGACGGCGATCGCGTTGTACGGGTCGAACGCCGCGTTGACGTCCAGGCGGATCCTCGGCGGCAGCAACCGCTGGGTGCGCGGCTCGCCGACCTTGGCGAGCCAGTCGGTCAGCACAGCACGGGCCGGACCCTCGCCCGCTTCGGACAGCAGATGCCGGCCACGGGCCTCCCACTCCTCGGCCGAGCCGCTCGCGCTGGAGCCGAGCACGTGGATGACGACCTCAGGCCACGGCCTGCCCAACCGGGGCAGGTCGGCCAGGGCGTGCTCGCTCCAGGACTCGCCGACGTTGAGTGCGGGCCCGCCGAGTTCCGCAACGAGCTGGATCAGGCCGCCCTCGCCGGACCGGGGCGTGGTGGCAGTGCGGCGGATCAGGGCGACCACCTCGGGCGGCAGGGTGAGCCCGGCGCCGGTCACCGTGGCGACCTGTTCGGGCAGCGTCGGCCGCCAGCCCTGCCAGGTCCAGCCGTAGGCCTGCAACCGCAGCTGCCGCAGCACCGCCTCGGCTTCGCTGGCCGAGTCCAGGTCTTCCACGAGCCGGTGTGCCAGCCGGCCGAGGCTGGCCGCGGTCCGCTCGGCCGGGGTCGCGGCGGCGAGTTCGGCCAGTCCGAAGGCGAACCGCTCCCGGTCGGCTGCCGTGAACCTGGCGATGATGTCGGGCACGGATCCGGCGAATCCCCAGGCACCATTGTTCACCAGCGCCATCGTCGCCGCGCAGTCGATGGCGCCGGGCAGGTCGCTGGCGGCGACGCGGCCGGACAGGCGGTCCAGCCAGTACGGGACGTCGGCGAGCGTCAGCGCGGCGGTCACGGCCCGGCCGGGGACCTGCGGGCTACTGGCCGGTGCGGCCGTCGATGCATTCGCGCAGCAGGTCTGCGTGGCCGCAGTGGCGGGCGTACTCCTCGACCATGTGGATGAGGATGTCGCGGACGCCGGCCTCGTCGCCCCAGGGCGTCACGATCACGGCACCGAGGTCGGTGAGCTCGTCCAGCCACGCGTCGGCGGCGGCGATCTGCGCCTTCCAGGCGGTGAAGGCGTCGGCGACCACGGCCGGGTCCGCGACCGCCTCGGTGAAGTCGAGATCGTGGTCGTCGACCGACCAGTACAGGCGCGGGACCTCCCGGTTGCCCTGCAACGTGCGGTGGAACCAGTTGTGCTCCACCCGCGCCATGTGGCGCACCAGCCCGAGCAGGCTCATCGTCGACGGCGGCACCGAGCGCGTGGCCAGCTGCTCCGGCGTGAGGCCGTCGCACTTCATCCCGAGGGTGAGCCGGTAGTTGCTGAGGTACTCGCGGATGGTCGCGAGCTCGCCGACGGGGCTGCCCACCGTACGCGGGTCGTCTTCGGGCTTCGCCCACATGCCGTCGAAGCCGACGGGCTGCTGACCGGTCATGGCCGACAGCCTTACCGACCGCGCGGTGTCTGGCAACCGGATTCGGCTCGCCGACGGTGCGGCGCGGCGGGGCCGGACTATGGTCGGCTGGTGGAGCAGCTGGAGCCGATGCCGCAGGACTGGACCCGGGCGCTGGCGATCGCCGCGCACCCCGACGACCTGGAGTACGGCGTGGCCGGTGCGGTCGCGGCCTGGACCGAGGCGGGCAAGCAGGTGTCGTACCTGCTGGTGACGCGCGGTGAGGCCGGGATCGACACGGTGCCGCCGCAGGAGTGCGGGCCGCTGCGCGAGGCCGAGCAGCGCGCCGCGGCCGCCGAGGTCGGAGTGTCGCAGGTGGAGTTCCTCGACCACCGCGACGGTGTCCTCGAGTACGGGCTGGACCTGCGCCGGGATCTGGCCGCCGCGATCCGCCGCCATACGCCGCAGCTGGTCGTCACCACCAATCTCCACGACAGCTGGCCCGGTGGCGGCTGGAACTCCCCCGACCACCGCCATGTCGGCCGGGCCGTGCTGGACGCGGTCGGCGACGCGGGCAACCGGTGGATCTTCCCCGAGCTGGCGGAGCAGGGCCTGGCCCCGTGGAACGGGGTGCGGTACGTGGCGATCGGTGGGTCGCCGCAGCCCACCCATGCCGTCGACGTGACCGGCAGCCTCGACCGCGCCGTCGCCTCGCTCAGCGCGCACCGCGCCTACCTGGAGGCGCTGGGCACGCAGCCGATGGCGTCGGCACGCGAGTTCCTGGAGTGGATGGCCGACACGGTCGCGCCCCGGTTCGGCGGCCGCCGCGCCACGGCGTTCGAGCTGTACCGGTCGTAGCACCGGGGCAAGCGGATCGCGGCCGGGAACACCTCGCCGACCAGGTTCGGGTCATGACCTGGCTGCGGTGGCCACCGCGTACTCGGTGAAGATCTCGTCGAGGACGTGCCTGGCGACTGCGTGCTCATCGGCTTCGCCGAGCGTGTGCGCGCAGGTGGTCAGGGTCTTCCACAGGGCCCAGCCGCGCCCGCGCCGCCAGGTCGCCGCGTCGGTCGGCAGCCGGGAACGCAACGCCCGGCGGCCCGGCGCGTCCAGCAGGGTCCACGCGATCGCCAGGTCGCAGGCCGGGTCGCCGACGCCGCAGGTCCCGAAGTCGATGACGGCGGCCAGCCTGCCCCCGTCGTCGAGCAGCAGGTTGCCCGGGGCGACGTCGCCGTGGAACCAGGTGGGCGTGCCGTTCCAGGGCGCGTCCAGGGCGTCCTGCCAGATCTGTCGGGCCAGGGCGACGTCGACGTGCCCGTCCAGCTTCGCCAGTGCCGCCTGGGCCAGCCCGTCGTAGGTGCGCAGCGTGCCGCCCCGGAACCAGTTGTGCAGGCCGGGGCCGGGGCCGTCGGCGGGGTCGACGCTCCATAGCGCGGCCAGGAAACCGGCCAGGTCGAGGGCGAACCCGACCGGGTCGCCGATCCGATCGGCGGTGGCCGGATCGCCGTCGAGCCACGCGTAGACCGACCAGCGGAACGGGTAGCCCGCGCCGGGTTCCCCGGTGGCCAGGGGGACGGGCACGGGCAGCGGGAGCCGCCGGGCCAGTTCCGGCAGCCACCGTTGCTCCTTGTCGACCGCCAGGGCGTACTCGGCGGCGCTGGGCAGCCGTACCGACATCTCCGGACCGAGGTGGAAGGTCTGGTTGTCCCAGCCGCCACCGGCCACCGGCCGGATCGGCAGGCCGGCCCACCGGGGAAACTGCTCCGCCACGAGCTGGTGCACCACCTCGACCGGCACGGTGACGCGCTCGGGCGGGGGGCCCAGCTGCGGGGTGTCGCTCAACGTGTGCTCCTGTCCTGCCGCTGGCGGCCGTCACCTGATCGGGTCGCAGGCCGGTGACGGTGTTGCCCGGGTGCGCTATCTACAAAGGATGCCTGAGAACACCCGGTCGCTCGGCCCCCGTTTCACCCCCGCCCAGTGGGGCTTCCTCCCGCCACGGTGGCGCAGTGCTCCGACATCACCGGGCGCGAGGTCGGCATGTTCGTGCAGGTCCCGGGCGATCCGAAGTACTTCTGGGAGCGGACGCTCAGCTTCGAGGGTTCCGGCTGGCGGGTGCAGCGGGTCGTGATCGGCGAACCGGCAGACGTGGGCAGGACCTTCCACCTGGTGCTGGTGCCGCTGTCCGCGCAGGCGGTGGCCGAGTTCCAGAAGCACGACGGAACGGCCTACTTCGTCACGGCTCCTCCCGTGCAACCCCTGGCCACGCTCGTCGTCACCCGCAGCGACCAGCTCGGCAACTGCTGAGCGCGCGGGTACGGGCGGTTTCGCGCCGCCACGTCCTGACCCGCCCGAGGCCGGACGCGGCCGGCCTCGGGCGGGGGCCCGGCCACCGACCGAATTCTGCGCTTTCCGCCCAGTATGCCGCCGACGATGCGACATTCGACGTGAATGCTCGCCCGCCGGAAGGCCCCGAATGTGACAGCGTCGCTGGTGTTCCTGGGACATTCGACGGTCCTGCTCGACCTCGGCGGGGTACGGGTGCTCACCGACCCGGTCCTGCGCGGACGGCTGCTGTTCCTGCGCCGGGTGGTCGCGCCACCGGCCCCGGGCAACTACGGCGGCGTCGACGCCGTCGTGCTGTCGCACCTGCACCACGACCACTGCGACCTGCCGTCGCTGGCCCTGCTCGGCCGCGACATCCCGCTCATCGCGCCCGACGGCTCCGGCGACTTCCTGCGGCGGCGCGGCTTCCGCCAGGTGGTCACGCTGGCGGCCGGGCAGTCCCACCGGGTCGGCGCGGTCACCGTCACCGCGACCCCCGCCGTCCACGACGGCCGCCGCGAGCCGTTCGGCCCCCGGGCCGCGGCCGTGGGCTACCGCATCGCGTCCCCGCGCACGGCGGTCTACTTCGCCGGGGACACCGACCTGTTCCCCGGGATGGCCGATCTGGGCCCGGACCTGGACCTGGCTCTGGTCCCGGTATGGGGCTGGGGGCCGAACCTCGGCCCCGGACACCTCGACCCCGGCCGCGCCGCCGAGGCCGTCGCCCTGCTGCGGCCCCGCCTCGCCGTGCCGATCCACTGGGGCACCCTGTTCCCGTACGGGCTGAGCGGCCTCTACCGGCACCGGCTGCGGACACCGGCCCGTGCGTTCGCCGACGCCGTCGCGGCCAGGGCGCTGCCCACCCGGGTGACCGTGCTGGCACCCGGCCGGGGCATGGCGTGGCAGCCATGAGCGACCGCGGCGCCCGGCTGCGCCTGGCGCTGCCCGTCCTGCTGGTGGGCTGGGCGGCGCTGAGCATCGCCATCGCGCTCACGCCGGGCCTGTCCGCCGCCACCGGCTGGGACGTGCTGCTCGCCGCCGTCCTGCTCGCGGTCGCCGCCGCGCTGCTGCGCCCGCTGCTGGCGGCATTCGCCGCCCGGCTCGGCTGGGCCGGTGTCGTGGCGGGCTGGCTGCTGACCCAGGCGACGCTGGTCTACCTGGCCCTGTCGGTCACCCCGCACATCCACGTCAGCGGCTTCTGGCCCGCGTTCTGGGCCTCGTGGCTCTACTCGATCCTGGTCAGCGCCGGTATGTGGGTCGTCACCGCGGGCGACGACAGCGCGGTGCTGGCGCATCTACTGCGGACCACCCGGCACAGCCGCCGCCAGGCGGCCGCCACCACCGCCCCCGGCGTCGTGATGATCCAGATCGACGGGTTGTCGGCACCGCTGGCGCGATGGGCGATCCAGGCCGGGAACCTGCCGACGCTGACCCGCTGGATCCGCTCGGGCAGCCACACCCTGCGCGAGTGGCACGCCTGCCTGCCCGCGACCACCCCGGCCAGCCAGGCCGGGCTGCTGCACGGCGCCAGCGGGCACGTGCCCGCGTTCCGCTGGCTGGAGAAGGAGACCGGCCGCCTCGTCGTCACCAACCACCCCCGCGACGCCGAGTACGTCGAGCGCGGGTTCAGCGACGGCCGGGGCCTGCTCGCCGACGGCGGGGTCAGCCTGAGCAACGTCTTCTCCGGCGACGCGCCGATCAGCCTGCTGACCATGAGCACCGCCGACCGCAAGGGCACCCGGCGCGGCCCGTCCCGGCAGGTCAGCACGTATCTCGTCGACCCGTTCGGCCTCACCCGGTCCCTGGTGCTGACGGTCGGGGAGATGGTCAAGGAGGTGTTCCAGGCACGGCGGCAGCGGGTCCGCGGCATCGAACCCCGGGTGCACCGGCCCGCGTCGTACGTCGCGCTGCGCGGGGTCACCAACGTGCTGCTGCGCGACCTCAACCTCAACCTGGTCGCCGAGCACATGATGCGCGGCGCACCCGCCGTCTACTGCGACTTCGTCGACTACGACGAGATCGCCCACCACGCCGGACCCACCCGAGCCGAATCGCTGGCGTCGCTGGACGGCATCGACTGGGTGCTGGGCACCCTGGAGCAGCTCGCGGCGGGCGCGGCCCGCCCGTACCACTTCGTGGTCCTGTCCGACCACGGGCAGAGCCAGGGCGCGACCTTCCGGCAGCGGTACGGGACGACCCTGGAGGCCCTGGTCCGCCGCCTCATGTCGGCCGATGGCGGCGATGTCGTCACCGAACACGACGGCGAGCAGTGGGGCCGCGTCCGCACCCTGCTCGCCGAGGTGAGCGGTGAGCAGCAGGCCGTCGGCAGGCTGACCGGCGCCGTGCTGGACGCCCGCGACAGACCGGACGCGACCCGGCCGCCCCAAAGCGACGACCTGGTCGTCGTCGCGTCCGGGAACCTGGGCATGGTCTACCTGCCGGGCGAGCGCCGCCGGCTGACGCTGGAGGAGATCGAGTCCCGGCACCCGCGCCTGCTGACCGGCCTGGTCACCCACCCGGGCGTCGGATTCGCGCTGGTGCGCTCGCGGGCGGGCGGTCCGGTCGTGCTGGGCCGCGACGGCGTGCACCACCTGGCCGACGGGCGGATCGACGGCACGGACCCGCTCGCGGGGTTCGGGCCGCACGCGGCCGCCGACCTGCGGCGCCATGACACGCTGCCGCACGTCGGCGACATCGTGCTCAACAGCCTGCTGGACGCCTCGACCGGGGAGGTGGCGGCGTTCGAGGAGCTGGTCGGCTGCCACGGCGGCCTGGGCGGCTGGCAGACCCGGCCCGTGCTGATCCATCCGGCGGGCTGGTCGGCGCCGGGGCCGCTGGTCGGCGCGGACGCGGTGCACGGGCAGCTCGTACGCTGGCTGGAAGAGCTCGGGCAGCGCACCGGTCTCACGCCGCCGGACCAGCCCTGACCCCGCGGGGCCGGGCGGGGCTCAGCGGGGCCGCTGGGTGAACTCGGCGTCCGCCAGGGTGTAGACCGTCGTCGCGGTGGTGATGACGATCTTCGTTGCTTTGTCGAAGTCGACCCCTTGTGCCACGTAGACCCCGTCGCCGAGCTGCGCCTGCACGACGGTGCCGTCGCTGCCGACGACCGCCACGCGCTCGGTGTGCGCCGGGACGGGGCCGACGATCCAGGATCCGCCGCCGGGCCAGCTGCTCGACAGGGTCATGCCGACCCCGGTGCCGTCGGCGGACGACAGGTCGAGCACCGGGCTGCGGTAGGAGATCCCCTTGGCCGGATCGCCCGACCGCGCCGCCCAGGAGCAGAGCGCGAAGCCGTGCGCGGACCGGTAGACGCGCACCACCTCGCTGTTCCCGTAGGACGCGGTCGTCCGCAGCGTCGCGCCGGACAGCGCCGGTTGCCTGTCGAGATGCCGCTGGCAGTAGGCCGCGAACTCCTCCTCCTGATAGGTCGCGGTGACCGTCAGGTCGTCGCGGGCCAGGTCCAGGGTGGCACCGTCGGCGGTCAGCTTCGCGGTGGTCAGGGCGGACCGCTCGCCCCACAGCACGACCAGGTCGTCGTGCCGCGAGTACTTCAGGGCCCCGCCGGTTACGGTCATCTGCACCTCGACATGCGGGTCGCGCAGCCGCGCCACGACCACGACGGTCCCGTCCGGCAGCCAGTCCCGGTATGCTGCGACAGGCTGCGGGACCTCGGACCTACTGGTCATTCCGTACGCAAGGCGACCGGTGACCACGCCCCCGGCCGTACGCGAGCAGTCGAAGGTCATCGACCGCAGCGGGCCGGGCGGGGCGGAGTAGACCCGGAACCGCGCGTCGCCGCCGCCGCTCACGTCGATGAACGGCGCACCGAGGGTGGTCGGCAGCTGCTCCACGTGCAGCGTCCTGGCCGCCTCGGCCGTGTAGGCCGCCTGGCAGGCGCGGTGAAGGGTGTCGACCCTGGCGACCTGCCCGAACCGGTCGGCCGCATAGGCGGCGACGTTGGACAGCAGCACCAGCAGCGCCGAGGCGGCCGCAGACCACGCCAACCAGCGCCGGTGCCGCCGCCTGCGTTCCGCGTCGGCCGGCGGCTCGGCGGGCGAGGGCGCCCTCGGTGGCAAAACGAACATGAGCAGTTCCCCGTGGTCCGTACGCGCAAGACAGCCCTGGCCGCCGTGTTCCGGCGCCCGGTCCGTCTGCCACCGCCACACCTGGACGGTGGCCGCACACGGTAGCAGGCGGCACCCAGCCGCACCTTCCGTCGGCCTGGGCGCTGCCCAGGGCGGACGGGGCTGGTGACGAGTGCGTCCCAGCCCGTCCGCCCCGGGCAGCGTGCAAGCGGTCTGTGCCTCAGCCGCGCCACCACTTCTGGTTGGCGCCGCCGGTGCAGTCCCACAGTTCCAGGGGCGTGCCGGTGCCGCCCCAGCCGGTGACGTCGACGCACTTGTTCGCCTGCGGGTTCACCAGGTCACCGGCGCCGCTGAGGACGAACTGCTGGGCCGGGTTGCCGCTGCACGTGGCGAGCTGGATGGCCGCGCCGTTGGCGGTCGACCCCCACGCGACGTCGATGCACAGCCCGGTGACGGTCCGGATGGTGCCGTCGCCGGGGAAGTTCCAGCTCTGCGCGTTGGTGCCGTTGCAGTCCCACAGCTGGAGCCGCTGGCCGTCGACGAAGTTGGAGTTGGGCACGTCGATGCACTTGTTCTGGTACCCGATGATCCGGCTGGTGCCGCCGCCGGTCGTGGTCAGGGTGAGGCCGTAGGCGCCGAGGATCTCGTTGACGGGCTGGAAGAAGGTCGTGCCGCCGGTCGAGCAGTTGCCGGAGCCGCCGGAGGTGACACCCTGGGCCTGGTTGCCGCTCATCCAGGCGCCGCCGGAGTCGCCGCCCTCGGCGCAGGCGTTGGTCTGGGTCAGGCCGTACACCAGCGAGCCGGAGTAGTTGACCGTGACGTTCTTGGCCTGGACGACGCCGCAGCGCCAGCCGGTGGTGCGACCGGACCGGCAGATGGAGCTGCCGACCGCGGCCTCGGTGGAGCCGGCCACGACCACGTTGCCGCCGGCGTAGTTGTTGACCCACGGGCGCGGGGTCCAGTTGCCGTTGGTGCGGACCCAGGCGTAGTCGTTGCCGGGGAACGACGATCCGGCGAAGGTGCCCTGGCTGACGTTGTTGTAGCCGAGGGTGGGGCTGCCGGCGCCGCCGCAGTGCCCGGCGGTGACGAAGCCGCCGTTGTTGACCGAGAAGCCGATGGAGCACAGGGTGTTGCCGTTGATGACGTACTGGTCGCCGCCGCGGATGTCGTAGAGCGGGCGGGGCGCCTGGGCGCCGGTGACGATGCGGACGGCCGACCGGTCGATCGCGCCCGCGGCGATGAGCCGCTCGGCGGTGGCCGTGTCGGGCGCCGACACGACGACGCTGTTGGTGGCGGCGTCGACGTACCAGCCGTAGGCGCCGGTGCGGGCGCGGGCCGCGCGGTCCAGGGCGTTCTTCGCGTCGGTCAGCTGCTTCTCGCTGCGCGCCACGACGGCCGGGACCGCGCCCGCGGCCCGGACGACGTCGGCGTCGCGGCCGGTCAGCACGCCGACGGTGAGGCGGCTGTCGGCCGTGGAGTACCAGGCTCCGGCGAACCGGTCGCCCAGGCTCACGCGCAGGCGCTGCTCGGTGCTGGCGGCGGCGGCCTCGTGGGCCTGGCGCAGGCGCGCCTGGGTCTCGGTCAGGGCCAGGTCGCGGCGCAGCGCCTGGTCCATGGTGGTCGCGGTCGGCGCCGCCGGGGGTACGGGCACAGGCGCGGCCGCCGCAGGGGCGGGGATGACCAGCGCAGCGGCGAGCAGCGCCGCGCCGGTCAGGGCGGGGAGTCTCACGTCGATCCTCTTTCAGGGGGACGGAACGATGCGTGAGAGCGCTCTCTGAAGAGACTTTACAGTTACGCACACATATGTCAATAGGTGTTCATGTATATGCGGGGCTGCGGCGCGGTCAGCCGTACGCGGGCTGCGGCACCGACACCCGCAGCGCCGTCTGCGCCTTCGTGTGCCGCGACTGCCTCGGAACCACCTGGTGGCGCGCCAGGAACGACGGCCATCGCGCCACCGCGGCGGCCGCGTGGGCCGAGGCGATCTTGCTGGACAGCTCCAGCACCGGCTCGGTCGGGAACTCCCACAGCTGCGCTGCCAGCGGGTGCCGCCAGCCGGGGGCGGCGCCCAGCGCCCGGCGTACGAGCACCGGCCCGAACAGCGACAACCCGTCCAGCGTGACGTCCTGCGGCGCGTGGGCCTGGAACAGCCGCCGCTGCCACGGCGAGAAGAGGACACCGGGCGGCATCCGGCGGGCCACCACCGCGGCGGCGGCCGTGTCGGCGGGCCGGGCCTTCAGCGAGGCCGTACAGACGAACGCGTCACCGAACATGTCCAGTTCGACCGCGAACCCCTTGCGGCGGCGCAGCCCCGGGTCCAGCGTGGCGGGGTCGGCCGGGCGCAGCCGCACCGTCGCGTCGGCCCGGCCGTCGCCCGTGCGGCGGATCCGGACGATCAGCCCGGCCGCCTCCAGCTTCAGGCACGGAGTGTCCAGGTAGTACACCTGCCGGGTCCGCGCCGCGCCCAGATCGAGGCCCAGTGCCGCCGCCGCGTCGCGCCCCTCCCCCTCGGCCAGGGCCGCCTTCAGCTCGACGGTGTCGCAGGCGACGAGGAACGCCGGGTCGGCGGGTGCGTCGGTCATCAGCTGTCCGGAGTCAGGGGTCACATGTGGTCGCAACGAGCGTTCGCCGAGCGCGGTCACCACCCGGTGGCCCGTTGCACTTCTGCTGTTCATCCTAGGACCCTGCTCTGGTGTCGATCACGCGGCGGAACCGACGGGTTTACGACTGAACGCCCGGCCGGGCGGCCGCGCGGGCACGGTCGGCTGGCGTGGCGCGCGGCGGATTCCCAGCCTGTGCCCAGTCTCGCTGGCTAACGTGGGCACATGGACGAGAACCGAGCCCGGCGCGTGGTGGACGTGCTGCGCGAGCGCGGCGTGCCCGCCCACCTGTCCCTGGCCGGCGGGCACCGCCGGGTCGGTGTCCGCATCGCGCTGCCCGACGGCCGCGAGGCGCTGTGGGACACCGACGGCACCGCCGGGCTGGAGGCCCAGGTGCTGCGCGACGGCATGCTGGTCGGCTTCGTGCCGCACATCCCGGGCTCGGAGGACTTCACCGAGGAGCAGGTCGTCGACGCCATCGCGCGCACCGACTACGACCAGCCGATCGCCCGGCAGCGCAGTGCGGCGCCCCCGCCGGCCGCCCCGCTGCCGATGGAGGGCGGCTTCTTCCGCCGGCTGCGCGACGGCTTCCGCTGATCCGGGCCGCTAGGGCCGGCGGCCGTGCCGCCGGCGGTGCAGCGCGCGGATCTCGTCGGCCAGGTCGGGAACGGGTCCGTCCACCGGCACCCCCGGCGCGACCTGCTGGACGGCCAGCGGCCGGACCGGCCCCGGCGGCAGCCCCAGTTCGTCGCGCCACGCGGTGAGCTGCTGCGACGAGCTGGCGTACACGATGCGGCCCAGGCCGACCCAGGCGTGCGCCGCCGCGCACATCGGGCAGTGCTCGCCCGAGGTGTAGACGGTGGCGGCCGCCCGCTGCTCCGGCGACAGGTGCGCGGCGGCCCAGCGGGCGATCTCGAACTCCGGATGCCGGGTCTCGTCGCCCGACGCGACGTGGTTGTGGTCCTCGAACAGCACCTCGCCGTCCGCGCCGGCCAGCACCGATCCGAACGGCTCGTCGCCGACCGAAAGCGCCAGCTCGGCCAGCTGCACGCAGCGGCGCAGGTGCGCGAGGTCCATCTCGTCGATCACGGCAGTCTCCCCCGGTTCCCACGCCCCCACGGCGAGGGTACAGACACTAGCCTTGCCCGGATGACACATTGGCATGTGGTGATGCTGCGTGTGGTGCGCGACGGCAGCGGCCGCACCTACCGGGTGCGGCAGGTCGACATCGACTACCCGACCGCCGAAGCCGCCGCCGAGGTGCTCGTCGACCTGTACGAGCAGCAGCTGCGCATGCGCTTCGGCCCCGAGCGGCGCCCCGGCGTCGTCGGCATGTACGCCGGGAGTCCGGGCATGAGCACCGACCCGATGACCCCCGACGGCGACGGCGATCACCTGACCGTGCTGCGCTGCGACGAGTCGGGCGAGGCCTGCATCGGCACCGGCAACGCCTGGGGCGAGCAGAAGATCGCCATGCGCAAGGCCCTCGGCATGTGGTGAGCGGGCGGGTTCACAGCAGCTGGCGGGCGGTCGCCTGCTCGGCGAAGCCCAGCACCTCCAGCAGCACCGCGGCGTCGGCCGGGCGCAGCCGGCCCGCGGCGATGGCGCGGTCGGCGGTGCGGTGCGCCAGGGCCACGTACGCGGCCAGCGTCGGCGTGCCCGCCAGCGCCCGCAGGTGGCGGGCGATCGTGCCCGCGTCGCCGCGCGACACCGGTCCGGTCAGCGCACCGTCGCCCATGGACAGCGCGTTGGCCAGCCCGGCCGTCAGCAGCGGCCGCAGCACCAGCCCGGGGTCGCGCAGCCCCGCCTCGCGCAGCCGGTCGGCGGCCTCGTTCACGAGCGTGACCAGGTGGTTGGCGCCGTGCGCGAGCGCGGCGTGGTAGAGGGCGCGGGCCTCGTCGGCGATCCACTCGGCGGTGCCGCCGAGGTCGGCCACCAGCCGGGCCGCGACCTCGCGGACCCCGTCGGGGGCGGTGACCCCGTAGGAGATCCCCGGCAGCCGGCCGAGGTCGGCCGGGGTGCCGGTGAACGTCATCGCCGGGTGCAGCGCCACGGGACGGCAGCCGACCGCCGCGGCGGGAGCGAGCACGCCCAGCCCGTGGGCGCCGGAGGTGTGCGCGACGACCTGGCCGGGGCGCAGGACGCCCATCTTGGCCAGTCCGGACACGACACCGGCCAGGGCGTCGTCGGGCACGGCCACCACCAGCAGGTCCGTCGCGGCGGTGGCGACCTCGTCGGTGGGCAGGTGCCGGGTGCCGGGCAGCATGGTGTGGATGCGATGGCGGGCCTGGTCGGAGGCGCCGGAGGCGGCCCCGACGTCGTATCCGGCCGCGGCCAGGGCGGCCCCGAGCACGGCGCCGACACGGCCGGCGGCGATCACCCCTGTTCTCAACGTCTGCTCCTCATCGGTAGTGCGGCATCCACCGGCACCCGGTGCCAGGTGCCGGTGGCCGGGGCGGCGGTGAAGTCGTAGCGGACGGTGCCGTCGCCGATCGCCAGCAGCGACACCGACTGGGAGCGGAAGACCCGCCGCTCGCGGTCGGTCCGGCGGATGAGCAGGGCGCGGGGGTCCGCCGGGGCCAGGCCGCCGCCCTCGACGACGGGCAGCCACCCGGCCCAGGCCTCGGCGGTGGTGCCGTCGTCGGGGTCCGGTCGCGGCGCGGCCAGCAGCAGCGGCCGGAAGTGGGCGACGCGGGCGGCCATGTCGGCGGGTGAGGTCGGGTTGCCGGGATGCTGGTCGTCGCGGCCTTCGAGACCGCTGTTGACGATCAGGTGCAATCCCGCGCCCAGCCGCCGGGTGCGCAGGGCGGCGCCGTCCCAGGAGCTGAGCACGACGGTGTCGGTGTCGGCGGTGACCAGGTGGAACGGGTCGTAGCAGGGCAGCCGGGCACGGTCGAGGCCCTCCCCCGCCGCGACTGCCAGCGGCAGCTCCCCGCGCGAGCGCCGGGCCGCGCCGGGGCAGCCGCGGCCGAAGCCGTTGAGCAGGCACGCGACCCGGCCGTCGGCAGCCTGGACGGCGAGCCAGGTGCCGCCGGCCGCGCGGTCGCGGCCGGCGACGATCCCGGGCCGGTCGGGCCAGTGGGCGCCGGGCAGGTCCCAGGCGCGCCCGGCCAGCTCGTCGCGTACGGCGGCGAGCAGGACCGGCACCCGCGCCCCGGGATCAACGCTGATGATCGCGGTGCACATCGGTCCCGTCCGGGTGCTCGTAGGTGAAGGTCAGCGCGTCGCAGGCCCGTGCGATGACGGCGAGCATCTCGGCGTGGTCGGCGGCGACGCCGAAGATCGCGTCGACGAGTTCGGTCATGACGCCGCCGACGAGCTCCGCGGGCGGCCGTAGAAACAGGTTGTAGGCGGCCACGCCGGGCACGGCGCGGGCCTGGCGGGCGCCGTCGACGCGCAGCAGCCGGGTCGCGCCGAGCGGGGGGATGTTGTGGTACTGGAAGACCACCCGCCCGGCCACGTCGAGCGGCTCCGGCCGCACGTCCTCGCCGAGCGCGAGCCGGGCTGCCAGGGTGACGAGGTTGACGCCGCAGCCGCGTACGGCGAGGGCGTTGATCTGGCCGCCCACACGGCCGTTGACCTCGATGACGCGCGGTCCGTCGGCGGTCAGCTTGATCTCGGTATGGGTGATGCCCGTGGTGACGCCCAGCGCCCCCAGCGCGGCCGTGGCCAGGTCGCGGACCTGCTGGTCCTCGTCGGCGGCCAGCGGCGCGGGCCAGAAGTGCCCGCTCTCGCGAAACGGCGGCTGGAGCGGGTACTTGCCGGTGACCGCGAGGTGGGTGACCGTGCCGCCGCTGACGGCGCTCTCGACCGAGACGAAGTCGCCGAAGGGCAGGCTGGGACGGCCCCGCAGGTACTCCTCGACGACGGCCTCCCCGGTCCACGGCAGTGCCGCGAGCTGCTCGGGGCTCTCGACGAGGTAGGTGTGGCGGCTGCCCTCGCCCCGGCGGGGCTTGACGACGACGGGCAGCCCGACGGCGTGCGCGTGCGCGGCGAGCTCGGCCGGGTCGCGGGCGAGCAGGCTGGCGGTGGCCTGCACGCCCGCCTCGGCCAGCCGGCGGCGCTGGGCGTGCTTGTCGCGCAGCAGGGTGACCGTGGCGAGGTCGTGGTAGGGCAGTCCGAGGGCGGCGGCCAGGTCGGCGGTGTCGGCGACGAGGCTCTCGGCGTAGGTGACGATGCCGTCGGGGCGCCACCGCTTGAGCGCGGCGAGCAGGTTCTCGCGGGGCTGGGCCAGGGGCTCGATCCGCGTGGACCCGGCCAGCAGCGGCTCGTACTCGGCGGCGTGATCGGAGTCGCCGAGCACGACGAGGACCTCGTACCCGGCCAGGCCGACGAGCAGTTCGCCGGGGGTGACCGCGCCGCGGTCGAACAGCACGACGATGCGGGACACGATGCGGCTCCTAGAAGCTGTGCTCGGAGGTGGGGAACTGCCCGTGGCGGACCTCGGCGACGTAGTCGCGGGCGGCCTGCCCGATGGCGGCGGCGATGTCGGCGTAGCGCTTGACGAACCGGGGGCCCTTGCCGGTGCGCAGCCCGGCCATGTCCTGCCAGACGAGCACCTGGGCGTCGCAGTCGGGGCCGGCGCCGATGCCGATGGTGGGGATGTCGAGTTCGGCGGTGACCTGCTTGGCCACGTCGGCGGGCACCATCTCCAGCACGACCGCGAACGCCCCGGCCTCGGCGACGGCGCGGGCGTCGGCCAGCACCTCGGCGGCGGCCTCGCCGCGGCCCTGCACCCGGTATCCGCCGAGCTGGTGCTCGCTCTGCGGGGTGAAGCCGATGTGGGCGACGACGGGGATGCCCGCACCGGTGATCTTCGCGATCTGCGGGGCGACGCGGCGGCCGCCTTCGAGCTTGACGGCCTGGCAGCCGCCCTCCTTCATGAACCGCACGGCGGTGGCCAGCGCCTGGGAGGGGCCGTCCTCGTAGGAGCCGAACGGCATGTCGCCGAGGACGAGGCTGCGGCTGGTCGCGCCGACGACGGCGCGGACCAGGGGCAGCAGTTCGTCGACGGTGACCGGGATGGTGGTCTGGTGGCCGTAGACGTTGTTGGCCGCGGAGTCGCCGACGAGCAGGACCTGCACCCCGGCCTCGTCGAAGATGGCCGCGGTGTACTGGTCGTAGCTGGTGAGCATGGCCCAGCGCTCGCCGGCGTGCTTGGCGGCGATCAGGTCGCGGGTCCGGATGCGGCCGCTGGCCTTGGTGCCGTACAGGGTCGGGATGGCGGTGGTCATGTCAGCTCCTCGCGGGTGCGGGTTCGAGCACGGATTCGGGGACGGCCAGCCGCTGCTGCGACCAGGCCGACAGGGGGACGGTGGCCAGCCCGGCCACGGCGAACAGCGCGCCGATGCCGAGCCAGGCGGGCAGGCCCAGGCCGAGCAGCGGCATGGCGAACAGGACGGGCCCGAGCGCCTGCATGAACTGGACCGCGAGGCTCCACGCGCCGAGGTACTCGCCCTGGGCGTGCTCGGGCGCCAGGGCGTAGGACAGGCCCCAGTTGGCGGCCGAGCAGTAGATCTCGCCGAGGGTGATCAGCAGCATCCCGGCGAACAGCAGGATCGCGGTGGGCAGCGCGGGCCGCCCGGACGACAGGCCCCACAGCAGGCAGCCGCCGAGCAGCGCGAACCCGGCGCGGCGGCTGAGCTGCGCCGATCCACCGACGGTGTCGGCGCCGCGGCTCAGCCGGACCTGCAGCACGATGACCAGCACCGTGTTGCTGATCATGAGGGCGGCCAGCAGTGACGGCGGGGCGCTGGTGCGTTGCAGCACCCACAGCGGCAGGCCGACGTTGAGCAGCTGGGTGTGCATGTAGACCGCCCCGGCCACCAGCGCCATCGCCATGAACGGGGCGTTGCGCAGCGCGGCCCGGGGTGCGGCCTGCCCGGCCGCGACGGGGACCCGGGCGGCGGGCAGGCGCAGCAGCACCAGGGTCGACACGGCGTACGCGGCCGCGCAGGCCACGGCCAGCAGCGCGTACAGGCGGGGGTCGCGCAGGGCCAGGACGACCCCCGCCCCGGCGGAGCCGAGCGCGAACCCGATGTTGAAGACGGTCCGGTTGTACGCGTTGGCGCGGACCCGGTCCTCCTTGGACGAGATCGCCGACAGGTACGCCCGCCGGTTCGGCGACTCGCTGCAATCGGCCAGCGCGATCACCGTCACCAGCGCGAAGAAGCTCCAGAACGAGCCGGCCAGCAGGTACCCGGCGAAGCCCGCGGCACGGACCAGGTTGAGCACGATCAGGACCCGCTGGTGGCCGAACCGGTCGCCGAGCACGCCCGCCGGGACGGAGGCGACCAGCCCGGCCAGGCCGGCGGCGGTGAGACCCGCGCCGACCTGGCCCGCGGACAGGCCCACGTAGTTGATGAAGAACGCGGCACTGCCGGTGACGAACGCGCCGGTGCCGATCGCGGCGACCAGGCTGATCACCGAGTAGCCCCGCAGCGGCCCCGGCGGCG
This sequence comes from Catellatospora sp. TT07R-123, assembly GCF_018327705.1. NCBI lineage: Bacteria > Bacillati > Actinomycetota > Actinomycetes > Micromonosporales > Micromonosporaceae > Catellatospora > Catellatospora sp. TT07R-123. The sequence goes on from NZ_BNEM01000001.1 coordinate 277,670, forward strand.
GCAGCAGCTTGCGCAGCCAGGTCACCGGGCACCGTCGGAGGTCTTGCCCAGCGCCTCCCAGAACCCGGCGTCCTTGACGATGTCCCAGGTGTCGGCGTGCGGGTAGACGTGCTCGACCAGGTCGGCGGCCAGCGGCGCCCAGGAGAGGCGGGGGTCGGCGGCGTACTCGGCCTGCTGGAAGACCCGGGTCGGGCCGGTGTAGGGGCGGGCCTCGTAGTGGATCTGCGCGAAGGCCAGCGACGCCCACACCAGGTGCAGCCAGTTCCAGTCCTCGACCTTGGCGTCCTGGTCGTACCAGTCCCACGACGTCAGCTCCGGCATGATCGTGGGCGCGGCCGCGGACAGGTCCTCGACGCCGTACCGCTTGCTCAGCCAGGCCAGCCGGAACCGGTAGAAGTCGGCCAGGCCCCAGCCGAAGTCGAACCCGTGCGGGGCCGTCGCCGGGGCGCAGTTGATCAGAGCCAGGTCGGCGACGGTCTCACCCTGCGCGGTCAGCCGCTGGGCGATCTCGTAGGCGACCAGGCCGCCGGAGCACAGGCCGCCCAGGTGGTAGGGGCCGTGCGGCTGGATCGCGCGGATCTCGGCCAGGTGCCGTTCGGCACGGTCGCCGATGGTCAGCAGCGGGCGCTCGCGGCGGGCCAGCATGCCGGAGCGGATGCCGTACAGCGGGCGGCGGTAGCCGAACTGCTCGGCGAACCGGCCCAGGAACTCGATGTTGCCGCTGCCCCAGTGCACGCAGAAGAACGGCGCGCCCTCGCCCTCGGTGAGCGGCAGGACGGTCTGGGCCGGCGGCTGCTGCCACGGGCTGACCGTGTTCTTCCACAGGTCGTCGAAGGTCTCGTCGGCGGTGGCGGCCGCGGTCGCCGTGCCGGCCAGGGCCGCGGCGATGCCGGTGAAGGTCTGGTGCTCGAAGACGATGCTGGCGGCCAGGTCGATGCCGGCCTTGCGGGCCTCGCTGACCAGCTTGACGACCAGCAGCGAGTATCCGCCGACGTCGAAGAAGTTGTCCTCGGGCTCGACGTCGTAGTCGAGCAGGTCGGCGGCGATCTGGGCGAGTCTGGCGGCGATCGGGTCGGTCATCACTGTCCTACCAGGGCGGAGTGGGCGAACGCGGTCTGCAGTCCGATGAGGGTCAGGTGCGGTTCGTGGTGGGTGACGGTCTTGCACTCGGCGGTGACCAGGGGCGCGAGCCCGCCGGTGGCGACGACGGCCTGCACGCTGCCGCCGAGCTCGTCGAGGATGCGCGAGACGATCCCGTCGACCTGCCCGGCGAAGCCGTAGACCAGGCCGGACTGCAGGCAGTGCATGGTGTTCTTGCCGATGACGGTGGCGGGGCGGCGGGCCTCGACCTTGCGCAGCTGCGCGGCGTACGTGGCCAGCGCGTCCATGGAGATCTGGATGCCGGGGGCGAGCACCCCGCCCAGGAACGCGCCGTCGTCGCCGACCACGTCGAAGTTGGTCGAGGTGCCGAAGTCGACCACGATCGCGGCGCCGCCGTAGAGGCGGTGGGCGGCCAGGGCGTTGGCGACGCGGTCGGCGCCGACCTCGTGCGGGTGGTCCACGCGCAGGGCCAGCCCGCCGGTGACCCCCGACTCGATGACCAGCGCCGGCAGGTCGCCGTGGTAGCGGGCGAGCATGGTGCGCAGCTCGCGCTTGACGTCGGGCACGGTCGAGCAGGCGGCCACGCCGCTGATGTCCGCCAGTCGCGGGCCGAGCAGCCCGGCCAGCTTCAGGTGCAGCTCGTCGGCGGTGGTGCGCCGGTCGGTGCCGATGCGCCAGGTGTGGTGCACCCGGTCGCCGTCGAAGAGCGCCAGCACCGTGTTGGTGTTGCCGATGTCAACGGTGAGCAGCATGGTCAGCGGCCCGCCGACAGGACGACGCCGGGCGCGGCGTGGCTGGGGTCGGCGTCGACGTGCACGATCCGGTTGTCGGTGTTCACGTGGACGACCCTCGGTTCGAAGACCTTCGCCTCGGCGTCGGCGAGGATCGCGTACGCGATGATGATGACCATGTCGCCGGGGTGCACCAGGTGCGCGGCGGCCCCGTTGATGCCGATGACGCCCGAACCGCGCTCGCCCTCGATGACGTAGGTCTCCAGGCGGGCGCCGTTGGTGATGTCGACGATGGCGACCTGCTCGCCGGGCAGCAGGTCGGCGGCGTCCATGAGGTCGGCGTCGATGGTGACCGAGCCGACGTAGTGCAGGTCCGCCTGGGTGACGACGGCACGGTGGATCTTGGACTTGAACATGGTGCGCAGCATGGATGTCTCTCCTGGATCAGTGCGGTGTGGTCAGGCGGCGGTGGTCAGCAGCGTCGTGCCGTGTGCGGCGCCGACGGCCTCGGCCAGCGACGCGACGAGGATGTCGAGGGCGTCGCGGCACTCCTGCTCGGACAGCGTCAGCGGCGGCAGCAGCCGGATGACGACGTCGTCGCGCCCGCCCAGCTCGATAATCAGGCCCCGGCGCAGCGCGGCGGCCTGCACGGCCCGCGCCAATGCCGGGTCGGTCAGCTCGATGCCCCACATGAGCCCGATCCCGCGCACGTCGGCGACGTACGGGTGGCAGTCCAGCGCCGCGGCCAGGTGCGCGGTGATCTGGGCGTGGCGGGCCTGGACGTTGTCGAGCACCCGCTGCTCGCGCACCACCTTGACGGCGGCGACCCCGGCGGCGAAGGCGAGCTGGTTGCCGCGGAACGTGCCGATGTGCGCGCCGGGGTTCCAGCGGTCCAGCTCGCGGCGGTAGAACAGCAGCGAGATGGGCAGGCCGGCACCGCTGAGCGCCTTGGACGCGATGACGATGTCGGGCTCGATGTCGTACTGCTCGAAGGCGAACCAGGTGCCGGTGCGCCCGCAGCCGGTCTGCACCTCGTCCACGATCAGCGGGATGTCCAGCGCCTCGGTGATCTCGCGGACGCGGCGGACGAAGGCCCGGGTGGCCGGGATGGTGCCGCCCTCGCCCTGCACCAGCTCCAGCAGCACCGCGGCCGGTTTCGCGATGCCGCCGTTGGCGTCGTTGAGCACGCGCTCCAGGTAGGTGGCGCAGTTGGTCTCGCAGCTGTCCGGGCGCAGGCCCAGCGGGCAGCGGCGGCAGTGCGAGAACGGGAAGAAGTGCACGCCGGGCATGCCGTTGGCCACCGGGGTCTTGGGGCCGAGGTTGCCGGTGACCGCCATGGCCCCGGCGGTGCTGCCGTGGAAGCCGCCGGAGAACGCGACGACGTCGCCGCGCCCGGTGGCGATCTTCGCGAGCTTGAGCGCGGCCTCGACGCCGTTGGCGCCGGTCGGGCCGCAGAAGTGCACCTTGTACCGCTGGCCCATGTCGCCGGGCAGCATGCCCAGCTGGGCGCTGGTGAACTCGTCCTTGGCGACGGTCGGGAAGTCCAGGCCGTGCACGAACTCGCCGAGCTGCGCGCTGATCGCCGCGACCACGTCGGGGTGGTTGTGGCCCAGCGACAGCACGCCGGCGCCGGCGAGGAAGTCGAGGAAGACGTTGCCGTCGACGTCCTCGACGAAGCTGCCCTGCGCCCGCCTGATCGCGATCGGCAGGTTGCGCGGGTAGGTGCGCGCGTTGGATTCCCGCCGCTCCTGCCGGTCGAGGTAGGCGGCGCTGCGGGGACCCGGGATCGGTGTGTGCACCGAGGGCCCGGTCAGGTTGGCGTTCACTGGTTGGCCTTTCGCCGTGGTTGCGGTCAGGAGCGGCGGCGCACGATCGCGGCCGCGCAGAGGTCGTCCAGCGCGGAGCGGTCGAGCTTGCCGGAGGGGGTCAGCGGGAGGGCCCCGATCGCGGCGAAGCGGTCGGGGACCATGTATCCGGGCAGCCGGGTGCGGGCGTGGTCGCGCAGCTCGTCGAGGGTGACCTCGCCCGCAGGCACGTAGCAGGCGACCAGCTGCTGCACGCCGTGGCGGTTGACGACCACGCCCGTGCCCGCGTCGCGTACGCCGGGGTGGGCGCGCAGCACGGCCTCGACCTCGGCCAGCTCGATGCGGTATCCGCGCAGCTTCACCTGGGCGTCGCAGCGCCCCTGGTAGTCCAGCTCCCCGTCGGGCAGGCGGCGGGCCAGGTCGCCGGCGCGGTACCAGCGCAGGCCGTCGCGCTCGGTGAACCGCTGCGCGGTGAGGTCGGGCCGGTTGAGGTAGCCCAGCGCGACGCCGGTGCCGCCCACCCAGATCTCGCCGGTCTGCCCGTCGGGCACCGGGATGCCGTCCTCGTCGAGCAGGTCGATGCGCAGGTGCGGCAGCGGGCGCCCGATCGGCGAGCGGGCCGGTCCGGCCAGGTCGGCGGCGGTGAGCACCTTGATCGTGGCGTGCACGGTGATCTCGGTGATGCCGTACATGTTGATCATCACGGGTGGGGTGTCGGGGACCGCGGCGACGAAGTCGGCCACCACGTCGAGGTCGACGCTCTCGCCGCCGAAGACGACGTGGCGCACCGGCAGCGGCGGCGTGCCCGCCTCGCGGTAGTGCTCGGCCAGGTAGCGGAAGACCGAGGGCACCTGGTTGAGCACGGTGACCTCCTGCTTGCACAGGAAGACCAGGAAGTCCGCGGGCGACTGCGCCACCGCGCGCGGCACCATCACCACGGTCCCGCCGGTGGCCAGCGCCCCCCACATCTCCCACACCGAGAAGTCGAAGTTGTACGAGTGGAACAGGCTCCACACGTCGCCCGGCCCGACGTCGAACAGCGGCAGGGTGTGCCGCAGCAGTTCCAGCACGTTGCCGTGGCTGACCAGGCAGCCCTTCGGGGTGCCGGTGGACCCGGAGGTGTAGATGACGTACGCCGCCTCGGCCGGGGCGGCCGCGGGCGCGGTGCCCGGCGGGACCCGCGCGGGGTCGACCAGCTGCACGCCGTCCAGCGCGAACCCCCCGGCCAGCGCCGGATCGCCGACCAGGGTGCCGATCCCGGCGTCGGCCAGCATGAACGCCAGCCGCTGCGCCGGGTAGGCCGGGTCCAGCGGCACGTACACGGCACCGGCGCGCAGCACGCCCAGGATCGCCGCGACGACGTCGACGGTACGGTCCAGCAGCAGCCCGACCCGCTCGCCTGGCCGCACCCCGCGGGCGGCCAGATGGGCGGCGAGCGCGTCGGCGCGGGCGGCCAGCCCGGCGTAGGTCAGCGTGGTGGACTCGTCGCGGCAGGCGACGGCGTCGGGCCACCGGCGGGCGGCCTCGTCGAACAGCCGCGTCAGCGACTGCGCTGCGGCAAGGGGTGTGCTCATCTCGTCTCTCCTGTCGTGGGCGCGACCCGCAGGTCGGCCGTCCATGCGCGGACCAGCGCCGTGGCCCGCTTCACGCAGCTGCTGACGGCGCTGGCGCCGATGTGGGAGCCCATGGTGAGCTGCCCGAGGACCCCGACCCGGCCGTAGGTGCCCCCGTCGTCGGTCAGCGCCAGCGACGTCTCCGGGTCGACGCCGATCCCGGCCACCGGGTCGGCGACCAGCACCCCGGCGGCCAGCGCGGCCCGCGCGAAGCCGGTGCCCTCGCCCAGCCCGGTCTCCCGCCCGATGGCGTTGACCAGGTATGCGGTGTGCAGCGGTGCACCGTCGGCGAAGGTGACGGCGAACCCGCGCTCCTGCGGCCGCACCCCGGTCGCGCCGGAGCGCACCCGCAGCACCCCGGCGTCGAGCAGGGCCTCGATCCGGGCGGCGTTCTCGATCGGGATCGCCGCGGAGTCCACCAGGTACGGCGTCATGAACTCGCGCCACACGGCGCGCCGCTCGGCAGCCGGCAGCTGCTTGTAGATCCACCACAGCGTGCCGAAGAAGACCCGGGCGAGCTCCTGCCCGGTGGCCGTCGCCGGGTCGCGGTGGCGCCAGGCGTCGATGGAGCGTCGCAGGGCCAGGTGCTCGCGACCGGTGACGTCGCCGTCCTCGCCGTCGGCCGCGGCGGGCCCCGGGCTCGGCCGCAGCCACCGGCGGGCCGCCTCGTAGCGGCGGGCGACGGCGTCGGCGGTGAATCGCCCGGCCCCCTCCCCCAGCTCCGCCAGCGGTTCGGTCACCAGGTACGGGTTGTCCTCACACGAGCGGGCCGCGGCGCGGTCGACCTGGACCGCGGGCAGCAGGCCGCGCCGCGAGCAGGCGGTGATCGTGAACGGTTCGCGCGGGTGGTACCGGTACCGGCCCGGTTCGATCCGCTCGAACTCGCCGAACCGGGCGGCGATGGTCAGCGCCGCGTCGACGGCGGTCAGCGACGTTCCCAGCAGCCCGATGGCACCGGGCTGCACGGACGCGGCCAGCCGCGCGGCGGGCCAGGGGAACAGCAGCGCGCCGCTGCCGTCGGCCGCGAGGCGCTCGCCCAGGTCACGGCAGTGGTCGGTGCTGGACGGATGCCAGTGGCCGGTGGCCGTCACCAGGCGGTCGGCCCACAGGATCGAGCCGGAGGCCAGGCTCACCCGCAGCGTCCCGGCCGCCTCGGCCACGACACCCGTCGCGGTGTCGGACAGCAGGTGGACCGAGGCGCCGAGCATCCGGGCGCGGCCGGTGTACTCGGCCAGCCGCTGCCGGGCGTACACGCCGAAGCGGTGGCGGGAGGCGAGCATGTCCTCGGGCGCCCGCGGGTAGGTCTCGGGGACCGGGCCCTGGCCGGCGAGCCAGCCGGTGAAGTCGGCGGGCTCGTCGGCGATCAGCGACATCGTCGCGGCGCGCATGTTCAGCAGGTGCAGCGGGTCGGTGCCGGCTCCGTACGGCAGGCCGGGGCCGAAGTCGCCGCTGCGTTCCACGATGCTGACCACGGTGCGGGCGGCCACCCCCGCGGGCAGCCGCTCCAGTTCCCGGACCAGGGCGATGAACGCGGCCGTGCCGCTGGCGCCCGCGCCGACGATGACGTAGTGGTCGCTGGTCATCGCTCGCCCCGGGCACGTTCGGCCGCCTCGGCGCAGCGGGCCGTCTCCGGGGACGGGTTCGCGGCGAGCACGTCGGCGGCGAGCCCCGGCAGTTGCGGGCAGGCCGCGCCGCTGACGACGTACGCCCGGGACGCCGGGGCGGCGGGGTGGGTGCCGGCGGGCAGCGCGGCCCGGGTGACCTGGTCCAGCAGTGTGGGCAGTGCGGTGGCGTGCCGCCGCAGCGGGTGCGCCGCGACGGCCGCGGTGACCCGCTCGGTGAACCGGCCCGGTCCGTCTGCGGCGAGCTGCTGGAGCAGGCGGGCGCCGGCGCTGGCGGCACCGGCCCGCTCCGGGCGCAGCCCGGTGTCCAGGGCGATGAGCAGCTGGGCGAGGTCGGCGGCCGCCAGGGTCACCGGGTGCAGGTCGACGGCGGCACCGGCCAGCAGGGGCAGCGCGCCGGGGGCCATCTGCGGCTGGGCCAGGCCGTTGATGGCCCTGGGCCAGTCGACCTCGACCGCGTGCCCGGCGTCGCGGGCGGCCAGGCCCGCGGGCAGGCAGGGCGCGGCGGCGTCGTACACGGCGCTGAGCGAGCGCACGGCGGTGGCGGCGCCGTGGCCGTGCAGCGCGGTGCAGGCGGCGAACGTGGCTCCGCCGGAGGTGGGTATCCGCAGCTCGTCGACTGACGGGCCGGGCAGGCCGAGTTCGGTCCAGTGGTGGCGCAGCCGCTCGCACACGTCCAGCAGCAGGGTGGCGAACCCGGCCGCGCCGTCCATCCCCGACAGCCCGAACTGGGCGTTGAGCTGCTCGTCGGGGTCGCAGGCGAGGAACACAGCGCGCAGCCCGCGCCCGGCCAGTTCCCGCTCGCGCCGGTGGGCGGCGGCGGTGGCGTCGTTGAAGTCGGCGCAGCGGATGACGGGTCCGGCGGCCACCAGCGTGGCCAGCTTGCCGTCCGGTATGTCGCGCGAGACGAAGAACTCGCAGGTGACCTGGGCGTTGTGCTTGGTGGCGAGCAGCTCGGCCAGGGCGGCGACGGCGCGGGCGTGGCTCCCGGTGGACGCCGCCAGCAGCGTCACCCCGTCGAACAGCTCCCGCAGGTCGCCGACCGGGCGGCCGGTGCGTGCCGTGTGCGCCTCCGCCGCGGCCTGCACCAGACCGGCGACGACGCGAGCCTTGCTGGAGCCGCCCAGCGGCAGGGCCGCGTCGACGACCAGCAGCGACGGTTCGCCGAACACGGTGCCCAGCAGCCCGGCGGGCACGATCGGGGGCCGGTTGACGTCGAGCATGGTGTCCATCAGGGCGCGTACCCGCGGGGCGCGCAGCGCGAGGTCGGCGGCGGCGTCCCGGGTCGGGCGCCACCGGGCCCGCTCCTGGCGGCGCTCGACGAGTGCCGCGCGCAGGCGGGCGGCGGTGCCGTAGCGGGTGCGCAGCGCGGCGACGGCCGCTCCGGCCAGCCCGAACAGTTCCCAGCGCCGTCCGTCGGGATCGGTGACGGTGACCGTGGGCGAGTCGAACCAGCCGACATAGCGCGGGGTGCGGCCGGGGCCCAGGCCCACCCGCAGGTGCGGCCGGACGGCCAGGGGCGCGGCGAAGACGTCGTCGAGGGCGAGCCGGCCGATCGCGGCGACCTCCTGGGCCTGCGGGCGCATCCCGTCGGCGGCGCCGTCGGCGACGGCCACCACGTGCGCGGACGCGCGGTGCCCGCTCTCGGTCGTCCAGCGGGTCAGCACCGGCCAGGCGTCGAAACGGGTGTCGGTCAGGTCCGCCGCCCGCGGCAGACCGGCCTCCTCGCCGAACTCCCGCAGCGCCGCGGCGGTCGTGGTCTCGCCCGGCTCGACGCCGCCGCCGAACAGGACCACCTCACCGGCGTGCAGCATCGGCCCGCCGGTGTGACCGTTGACGGTGGTGCGGGCGCTGACCAGCAGCGTGTCGCCGACGATCGGCAGGGCGACCGCGGCCGTCCGCGGCTGCGGGTGGTGCCCGGCCAGGAACCGGTCGCGGTCGGCCAGGCTGACGTGCGCGGCGTACGGCACGTCGTCGGTGCCCCCGAGGGCCGCGACCAGCGCGCGGGTCCACGCGTAGGCCGCCTCGTCGCGGACCTGGCCGTCATGGCTTCGCAGCTCCCGTGCGGCCAGGGTGAGCAGCTCCGGCGCGCGGTCCCCGCCCGCGGCGACCGCGGCGGCCAGCGCCGGGTGCAGCGGGCGGTTGCGCAGCGCGTCGAGGATCTGCGCCGGCGATGGCTGGTTCATCGCGCGGCCAGCTCCGTGACCAGTGTGTAGTCGGCGGAGCTGGCCGGGAAGGCCGCTGCCGAGATCGTCTGCGGCCACGGCTGACCGGGCGTGACGTGGCGCTCCTCGTACAGGAAGGTGCGCAGGCCGTCCTGGCCGATGACGACGCAGGTGGTGCTCTTGGTCCATTCGACCTCGCCCGCGTCCGCCTGCGACGGCCACGGGGCGCGCTGGTGGCGGGTCTGGCCGAGGGTGTTGAGGTACGGCGGTTGCAGCGCGGTGCTGCGGTGGGCGCGCCAGGACGGGTCGCGGTAGTCGTCGTCGCTGATGCGCCCGTCGATGGCGAACGCGCTCAGCCAGCCGTCCCAGCTGGCCGGGTCGGTGTCGGGGCGCGGCTGCTCCGCCAGCCGGTCGAGCAGGATCTGGCTGAGGGCGGCGGCCGGGGTGTCGAGCCCCCGGACGGTCAGCACGTGCGTGCCGCAGTCGGTGATCGGGGTGACCTCGACCCGGCCGTCCTCGTGCAGGCGCACGACGTACGCGTCGGAGGCGTCGGCCAGGAGCAGGAACAGCGGCAGCATGAGCTTGCGGTCGCGGTCGAGCGCGGCGGGCAGGTCGGTCTGGAGCCCCTTCGCGGCCGCGGCGGCGCTGGGGTAGCTGACCGCGTCCAGGCACAGCCCGCTGCGGGTGACGTAGCCGAGCGAGGCGCGCCGGGCCCGCAGCTCGTCGGAGGCGCTCTCGCCCAGCTCGCCGGAGGCCATGGGCGCGATGAGGATGCGGGCGTACACGCCGGTGCGCTGGTTGACGGCCATCCAGGTGCCGCCGCCGGCGTCGAGGCCACCGATGATCGGCTCGGCGAGCAGGTCCCGGTCGTGTCCGATGCGGAACGTCCACACGCGGTCGAGCAGCTGCGGGTTGTCCCGCCAGTGGCAGGCGTACGACGCGGTGTCGATGCCGAAGCCGGCGGCGGCCGGACGGCCGTGGGGCAGGTGGATGGACTGGTCGCGGGTCTCGTAGACGACGAGCGCGGCGTCGCGCTGCGGGCAGAAGGAGAACACGGCGAGGCACACGGCAGATCAACCCCGTAATCGATTGGTGGGAGCGAAGTGGACGGTAGGTGAATTACTCAAGATGGGGCAAGAGTGGCAAACTTCACAAAGTCGCATCTACATGAAGGAAAGCTTCAACTTCGTCGAGGATGCGGTGGGCGACGGCGCTCTTGGGCAGGACGTCTGTCTCGACCCGGACACCGGTGCCGTCGAGGATCCACACCTTGTTGGTGTCCACCTCGAAACCGACGCCGGGACGTGACACGTCGTTGAGGCACAGCAGGTCGAAGCCGCGCTGGCGCATCTTGGCCGCGGCCCGGTCGAGGTCGCTGTCCGTCTCGGCGGCGAACCCCACCCGCAGCACGCCCGCGGGCACCTCGGGCACGAAGTTGGCGACCGTCTCCAGCGCCAGGGACATCCCGGACGGGCCTTTTTTGATCTTGCCGCTGGCGACCGCCGCGGGCCGGAAGTCCGACACCGCCGCCGCCATCACCAGCACGTGCGCCGAGCCGGTCGCCTCCAGCACGGCCGCACGCAGCTGCGCCACCGACGGGGCCAGCACGACCCGGACTCCGGCCGGGGCCGGGACCTGAGCCGACGTGGCGATGTAGGTGACCTCGGCACCCCGGTCACGGGCCGCCGACGCCAGCGCGAAACCCATCTTCCCGGAGGAGCGGTTGGTGATGAACCGCACCGGGTCCATCGGTTCACGGGTGCCGCCCGAGGTCACCACGATCCGCCGCCCGGCCAGGCCGCCGACGCGGCGACCGTACGCGGCGACCACGGCGTCCAGGACCGCCTCGACGAAGGGCAGGCCGTCCTCGGCCGGCTCCAGCCGCGCCGAGCCGCCGTCGAGCCGCAGCGCCAGCCGCTGCCCGGGCCCGGTCTCCGGTACGGCGACCAGGACGCCGGGGACCTCGGGACCCCCACCGGCCAGGTGCACCGCGGGCGCGTCGACCGGGCGGCCGTCCGGGGTGCGGCAGCCCGCCAGCACCCAGGCGCTCTCGGCGATCAGTCCGCGAGCCTGCGGTCCGATGTGGACATGCACTTCGCAGCCCTGGCCGGACAGCCCTCGCGCCAATTCGAGTCCAAGGTGAACAGTTGATGCACTGTCCATTAACAACAGGATCCGACCAGGCAACATGTCCGCGATGATGCCAGCGCCAGCAACCGCTTGTGTGCCCTTTTCCGGGCGGCCCGAGGCCGCCGAGCGGTCGGCTCATTCCACCGCGCCGCAGGCCAGGGCATACGACACCAGGCTCTGAACCCGCAGAATCGAACAGGTGTCGTAAACCCGGCTCATGGCATGCCCCACAATGCGACAACCGATCGGCTCTGTCGCATCTGCACAGTCCAGACTGGACATACGCCGCCGCGGCCGCCGTTGCGGGCGGCCGCGGCGGTGCCGGTCAGGGCGTCGTGGTGCAGGCGTACGGCGTCCAGGCCGAGTAGCCCGCCGCGTTGTACGACCTGATCGCGAAGCACATGTAGGTGTGCGAGGCCAGCCCGGTCCGGGTGAACACGGTGCTGTTGGCCCCGAGCGTGAACGTGTTGACGCCGTCGTACACCTGGAAGCCGGTCTCGTTGTTGGAGCGGTCCTGCCAGGTCACCCGGATCTGCGAGCTGTTGAGCGCGGTGGCGGTCTGCCCGGCGGGCGCCACCGGGACCGTCGGCGTCGTCGTGCACGCGTACGGCGTGTACGCGGAGTAGCCGGCGACGTTGTAGGCCCGGACCGCGAAGCACATGTAGGTGCCGGGGGCCAGGCCGCTCCAGGTGTAGGACGTGCTGTTGGCGCCCAGCACGACCGAGGTGACGCCGTTGTAGAGCTGGAAGCCGGTCTCGTTGGCCGACCGGTCGGTCCAGGTGACGGTGATCTGGGTGCCGTTGATCGCCACGGCCGCGCCGATGGTGGGCGTGGTCGGGATGGTCGGGGTGGTGGTGCACGCGTACGCGGTCCAGGCCGAGTACCCGGCCAGGCTGTACGCCCGCACCCGGAAGCACATGTAGGTGCCGTTGGCCAGCCCGCCCCAGGTGTAGTACGTGCTGTTGGCGCCCACGACCTGGGAGGTGACGCCGTTGGAGATCTCGAACCCGATCTCGTTGTTCGACTTGTCGGCCCAGCTCACCTGGATGCTGGTGCCGCTGGCCACCACGGCCGCCGGATTGGTCGGGGCGATCGGGATCGTCGGCGTGGTGTTGCACGCGTAGGCGGTCCAGGCCGAGTACCCGGCCAGGTTGTACGCCCGCACCCGGAAGCACATGTAGGTGCCGTTGGCCAGGCCCGTCCACGTGTACGAGGTGCTGTTGGCCCCCACGACCTGCGAGGTGACGCCGTTGGAGATCTCGAAGCCCCACTCGTCGGAGGACTTGTCCGCCCAGGTCACCTGGATGCTGGTGCCGCTGGCGACGGCGGCCGCGGGGCTGGTCGGGGCGGTCGGGATCGTCGGGGTGGTGGCGCAGACGTTGCCGGTCCAGGGCGAGTAGCCGCCGAGGTTGTACGCGCGCACCCGGAAGCACCTGGTGGCGCCGTTGGCGATGCCGCCCCAGGTGTATGAGGTGGTGTTGGTGCCGACGACGTTCGAGGTGGTGCCGTCGGCGATCTCGAAGCCGGTCTCGTTGTTGGAGTTGTCGGTCCAGCTGATCTGCACGCTGGTCCCGGTGACCACGGTGACCGCGACGTTGCTCGGCGCGGCGGGCAGGGCCGGGGTGGTGGCGCAGGTCTGCGTCGTCCAGGGCGAGGCGCCCACCGGGTTGACCGCCCGGACGGTGAAGCAGGTGGTGCTGCCCGGGGCGAGCCCGCCCCACGTGTACAGGGTGCTGTTGGGCCCGACCGAGGCCGTGCCCGAGCCGTTGGAGATCTCGAAGCCGGACTCGTTGTTGCTCTTGTCCAGCCAGCTGACGTTGATCGCGTTCGCGGTCAGCGGCGAGGCCGAGACTGCCGCGGGCCGGGCCGGGCGGCCCAGGTAGGTGAACTCCCACTGCGGGCTCGGATAGCGCACCCCGTTGCGGATGGTGGTGACCCGCCAGCGGTAGGTGTCGGCGGTCAGCACCGGGTTGAACACGGCCAGCAGCGCGCGGGTGTCGGCCGTGGTGGTGGTCAGCGTGTAGTTGACGTCGGTGGACCGGGCCAGCGCCACCTCGTAGGTCGCCCCGGCCAGTGCGGTGCCGCCCGGGTCGGTCCAGACCAGCTGCTCGTCGGTGGGGTCGTAGTAGCCGGTCTGGGCGCCGCCGCAGCCGCCGCCGGTGTAGCCGCTCAGCGAGGCCCGGGTCGTGCCGTTCTCGGCGTAGAGGCCGTAGCGCTTGCCCGGCACGCCGGGGATGTCGCGCAGGTTGAACCAGGTGGCCGCGGCGACGATGCTGTCCGACAGGCCGTCGAGCAGGTTCACGGCGTTGACGAGGTTCTCGCACTGGGTGATGTCGTCGGGCACCTCGTTGCCTTCGAGGCTGCCGCTGTCGTCGGGCAGGCGCCAGCCGTACTCGGTGACGTACTGGGGCAGGCCGAAGGCCTTGAGCGCCCAGATGAAGTCCTTCAGCGGCTGGTGGCCGGCGGCGTTGTCGGGCTTGGGGATGACGTACGGGTGCACGCCGATGCCGTCGACCGCCGCCGCCAGCGAGCTGAAGCCGAACTGCGGCAGCGCGTCCTGGACGGCGTTGAGGTAGGTGACCGGCTGGTTCGGCGAACCCTCGTTGTCCGGTACGACGCCGGCACTGATGATCTTGTCACCGTTCGACGCGGGGCAGGCGCGGATGGCGTTGACGGCCGCGGCCAGCTTCTCGGCGTAGGCGCTCGGCTCCATGTGGGTGCCGGAGTAGTTGGGCTCGTTGCCCACCTCCCAGACGTCCACCTGGCTGTAGGCGGAGTTGCAGGCCACGGCGCCGACGGCGGCGGCGTAGTCGGCGGTGGGCCCGTTGACGTCGGCGCCGTACACCACCTCGTGCGACAGCAGGCCGATCACCTTGATGCTGTGCGACGACAGCGCGTCCAGGATCTCCTGGTAGCGGGTGGCGATGTCGCCGCAGGCGTTGCCGCCGGCACCGCGCAGGTCCAGCCGCACCCAGCTGGTGTGCGACAGGATGTCGGCGTTGTTGAGCATCAGGTCGGTGTCGGAGTAGCGCTGGCAGGTGCCCAGATCCACCGACCAGCCCCACTGGATGCCCTGGCTGCCCAGCGCGGCCGAGGCCGCCTGCGGGCTGACGAACACGCCCAGCAGCACGGTGAGCAGGGTGACGGCCGCGGTCGCCAGGGCGCGCGGCACGAGCCGCGCGCGTGGTCGGCGCGGGGTTGACACGGGCATGCGAGATGTCCTCTCGAAAAGGGTCGCGACATGTGTGAAGCGGTGCCCGCCGCAGGGCGGGCACCGCTTCACATCGATGAGCATCGTCGGGTTCGGATCACCGGGCGTTCAACCCCCGAATCTGCACCTGACGCGGCGGGCGCCAGGTCAGCAGCGCGGGACCGAGGGGATGAAGCCGGAGTAGCCGGTGTAGGTGTTGACGTCCGGCACGAACTTACCGGTGTCGATGCGGTTCCAGACGTTGCTCGTCCCCCACTTGCCGGTGACGCTCTGGCCCGCGGCCTGGCACCAGATCGTCACGGCGGCGCCGTCGGGCAGGGAGCCGACCACGCTGAAGGTGGTGCCGGCGCCGGAGTACACGTTCTGCGGGCCGCTGGAGGTGGTGTCGATCCAGCCGGCGCCGGTGCGGGTGGTGCCGCCGCAGGCGTTGCTGCTCACGTAGTTCTTGCTGCCGTAGTACAGGGCGGTCACCCCGTCGAAGGCGACCTGGTTCGGGGTGCCGTTGAGGCGCTGCTCGTAGTGCAGGTGCGGGCCGGTGGAGTCACCGGTGGAACCGACGGTGCCGATGACCGTGCCGTAGCCGACCACGGCACCGACACCCACCCACTGGCTGTTGAGGTGGGCGTAGTAGGTGGAGTTGCCGCCGCCGTGATTGATCTTGATGTACTTGCCGTACCCGGTGGCGCCCTGGTCGGCGACGGTCTCCACGGTGCCCGGCGCGCTCGCGATCACCCAGTCGTCCACGTCGTCGGTACGGTTGAAGTCGATGGCGTTGACCGGGCTGTGGTCGGCCCGGGTGCCCCCGCCCCAGGTCTCGCCGCACGGGAAGGGCAGCTTGTACACGGGTGCGGCCGAGGCGGGCGCCGCGGCGACGAGCACGGCCGCCGCCGCGACCGCGGCCACGACGCCGATGCGTACGGTCCTTGCGAGCATGGATGCTCCTTCGAGACTCGGATCGTCGGTAGGCGAGGTGGCCACCCGCACCACGGCATACTTCGATGTTCATCGATGCCGTAGCACGATCCTCCGAGATCCGCCCGAAGCCGGACAACCCCCGAATCTGCACCTGTCGCCGTCAGACCGGCGCGCTGTCGAGCGCGGCGGCCCGCGGATGGCCGATCTCGCGCCAGTAGCGCACCGACGCCTCCCGCAGCGCCTGCCGCCGCTGCGGCTGCTGCGCCGGATGCTCGGCCAGCAGCCAGCCGCAGTCGGCCACCGCCAGCCGGTCCCCGACCGCACCGAACCGCGCGTACGCCGTCTCCAGCAGCGCCAGCCCCGCCTGCGGGGCACCGGCCGCCACCCGGCACTGCCCCAGCGCCCGCATCGCGCCCGCCTCGGCGTGCGGTGTGCCCGCCTGCCGGGCCAGCGCCAGCGACCGCTGGCCGTAGGCGACGCCCTGCTCGGGACGGCCGGCGGTCGGCATCAGCCGGGCGAGCTCCGCCAGGGTCAGCGCCTCACCGTGGCGGTCGCCCAGCTCGCCGCGGATCGCCAGCGCCCGCTCCAGCAGCCGCTCGGCGTCGGCCACCCGGTCCTGACCGGCCACGCACAGCGCCAGGTTGTGCAGGACCGCGGCCTCGCCGTAGCGGTCGCCCAGCACCCGTACGGCGCGCAGCGCCGCGTCCAGTTCCGCCAGCCCGCGCACCGCGTCGCCCAACTGGGCGTACACGCCGCCGAGGTTGCAGCGCGCGATCGCCTCCCCGCGCGTGTCGCCCAGCTCCCGCACCAGCACGAGCTGGTCCAGGTGCCGCGCGGCGGCCTGGTGCGGGTCACCGCGCCGCAGGCAGGACAGCCCGAGGTTGTTCAGCGCGCGGGCCTGGCCCAGCCGATCGCCGCAGTCCCGCATGATCACCAGCTGCTCGCCGAAGGCCGCCGCGGCCTGCGCCGGTTCGCCCAGATCCAGATGCACCTGCCCGAGCCGGTTGAGCAGCACCGCCTCGTCCGGGCGGGCACCGAGCCGCCGGGCCGCGGCCAGCGCCCGCCGGATCCACGGCATGATCTCGCCGCGCCGCTGGTAGCGCAGGAACCCGAGATGGTCGGACGCGGCCACGGCCTCGGCGACGACCAGCCGGTCGCCCTCCGGGGTGCCCACCGCACCGAGCGCCCAGGCCCGAGCGGCGTCCAGATGCGGCCGCTCCAGGTCGAACCCGGCCAGCGCCGCGGCGCCGTCACCGGCCTGGAACCGCTGCTGGAGGCCCTGCACCAGCCGTACGCACGCCTCGGCATGGCGCCACCGCACCGGCTCGGCCTCGCCCGACTCGGCGAGCAGCGACCGCGCCAGCTCGCCGACCAGGTCGTGCAGCCGCCAGCGGTCGTGGATCGGGTCGTAGCCGACCAGGTTGCGCCGCAGCAGGTGCCGCAGCGCCGGCTCCACCGGCTGGTCCCCCGGCGGCACCGCGATCTGCGCGGCCAGGTCGGCACCGAAGTCCGCGGTGAACACGCCCAGCTGCCGGAACAGCGTGCGCACGGGCTCCTCCAGGCGGGCGTAGCTCAACCGCAGCGACGCGGGCACGTCGGCACCGAGGTCGTCGGGATCGCGCAGGTGCTGGAGCGTACGGCTGGGCTCGGCCAGCCCGGCCAGGTAGCCGTCGACCGCCAGCGCGTGGTCGTTGGCCAGCAGGCTGCCGCTGACCCGCAGTGCCAGCGGCAGGCCGCCGCACGCCCGGGCCATCCCCCGGGCCTGCTCCTCGCCGACCCGGTCGCAGATCCCGCGCACCAGCCGCACCGACTCGTCGTCGTCGAGCTGCTCCAGGTCGAGGGTCACCATGCCGGGCAGCAGGAACCGGTGCCGGGTGGTGACCAGCAGGGCGCAGCCGGGCGGCGGCAGCAGCGGGCGCACCTGGGCCGCATCTGTGGCGTCGTCGGCCAGCACCAGCACGCGGCGGCCGCTGAGCACCGCGCAGTAGTGCCGCTGCAGCTCGTCCAGGTCCTCGCCGAGCCGGGCCCGCGGGGTGAGCGCGTGGATCACCTGGCGCAGCGCCTGCGCCGCGGGCACCGGCGCCTCCCGCATGCCGTGCAGGTTCACCATGAGCTGCACCTGCGGCCCGTCGGCCCGTACCCGGGCGGCGGCCAGCAGGGCCAGCTCGGTCTTGCCCACCCCGGCCATGCCGCGCACGCCCACGACCGGGCCGTACGCGCCGTCCCCGGTCGGCCGCAGCGCGCCGAGCAGCAGGCCCAGCTCCCGTACGCGGCCGACGAAGTCCGGGGTCGGCGCCCGCAGCTGGCGTGGCGCCGCGGGTCCGTCGGTCCACCAGGACAGCTCGGCGCCACGCGGATCGTCGGCTCCGACCGCCGCGGCCAGCTCGGCCACGGGGCGCTGCCCGGCCGAGCACAGCAGCGCGTCCACCTCGTCGCGCGACAGCGACAGCACCCGCGCGATGCGCAGCAGCGGCTCCCAGTGGCGCGGGCGGCGCACCGTGCCGTCCCGCCAGTTGTCGATGGCGGTACGCGGGACGCCCGTCAGCTTGCTCAGCGTCTGCGTCCCCACCCCGGCCCGTCGCATGAGCGCGCCGAGATGCTCGCTCAGCTCCGTCACCGCCCGGCCTCCCGCACGGATCTTATCGTCTCATGTGGACTGTTCTATGTAGAACGGCGCATCGACGACACCGCCGAGCCGACGCGAACGCCGACCGTCCCGCCTCGCCGGTGGATCGGGGCTAGAATGACCGCAAATAGGGCATTTCACGTTCGGCTAACGGGGACAGGAGACCGGGATGAGCGGCACACAGGCGGACCAGGCGGACATCAGGCCACCGGCGGTGGGCATGAGGCTGGAGGTCGTCGTCCTGCCGGTCGCCGACGTCGACCGGGCGCTCGCCTTCTACCGGGGGCTGGGGTGGCGGGTGGACGCCGACTACGAGGCCGGCCCCAAGTTCCGGATCGTGCAGCTGACGCCGCCCGGCTCGGCCTGCTCGGTCCACTTCGGGCGGGGGCTCACCTCGGCCCCGCCCGGCTCGGCCCGGGGCACCTACCTCGTGGTCGACGACCTCTCGAAGGCACGCGAGGACCTGCTCGGCCGGGGCGTCGAGGTGAGCGGCGTCTACCACAACACGTACGACAGCGGTGAGCCCGAGCGGGTCGACGGCCCCAGCCCCGACGGGCGCAGCTACGCCAGCTTCGCCACGTTCGACGACCCCGACGGCAACACCTGGCTGCTACAGGAGGTGACGCAGCGGGCGCCCGGCCGCTGAGGCGCAACGGGCAGCGGGCCTCTGTGGAGGGATACCGAACGCGATCTTCCACCATGCCGGGGACGTATGGAACTACTGATCATCGCGGTGGCAGCGGTCGTGGCCGTCGTCGTCGTCAACGCACTGGCCCGCCGGACCGGTGTGGCCGCGCCGCTGCTGCTGGTCGCGGTCGGCGTCGCCGTCAGCTTCCTGCCGTTCGTGCCGGCCGTCGAGGTCGAGCCCGAGGTGATCCTCGCCGGGGTGCTCCCGCCGCTGCTGTACTCGGCCGCGGTGTCGCTGCCCGCGATGGACTTCCGGCGGGACTTCACCGCGATCAGCGGCCTGTCGGTGGTCCTCGTCGTCATCACCTCGCTGCTGCTCGGGCTGCTGTTCGCCGCGCTGGTGCCGGGCCTGGGGTTCGCGGGCGGCGTCGCGGTCGGCGCCATCGTCAGCCCGACCGACGCCGTGGCCACCGCCATCGCCAAACGGCTCGGCGCACCGCCGCGGGTGATCACCGTGCTCGAAGGCGAGGGCCTGCTCAACGACGCCTCCGCGCTGGTGCTGCTGCGCTCGGCCGTCGCCGCGACGGCCGCGGTCGTGAGCGTGGGCAGCGTGATCGGCGACTTCCTGTGGGCGGTGACCGCCGCGGTGGTATGCGGTGCCGTCGTGGGCTGGCTCGGGCTCAAGGCCCGCCGCCGCGTCGGCGGGGCGACCCTGTCGACCGCGCTGTCGTTCGTCGTCCCGTTCACGGCGTACCTGCCCGCCGAGCACCTGCACGCCTCGGGCCTGGTCGCCGTCGTCACGGCCGGCCTGGTCACGGGGGTCGGCTCGGCACGCTACCTGAGCCCGCAGGACCGGCTCTCCGAGCGGTCCAACTGGCACACCGTGGAGGTCCTGCTCGAAGGCGGCGTCTTCCTGCTCATGGGTCTCGAACTGTTCGGCCTCGTCGAGAACGTGCAGGCCGAGGGCGACAGCGCCCTGACCGCGGCCGGGCTCGGGGCGCTGGCCGCCGCCGCGGTGCTGGCCGTGCGGGCGGCGTACCTGGCGCCGCTGCTGTGGTCGCTGGCGCGGCGGGCCCGTCGGGCCGTCGGCCAGCGCGAGGCCGCGCAGGTGTACTACGACGCGGTCGGCCGGCACGTGGCCCTGGCCCAGGCCGACGGCGACGACACGGTGATGATCGAAGGCAGGTCGGGCGGGCCCCGGGCCGTGCCGGCGGCGCGGGCCGAGCGCATCGGCCACGCCGTCATGCGGCGCATCGCCGACATCGACTACCTCACCAGCAGGCCGCTGCGGCAGCAGGAGGGCATCCTGCTGGTCTGGGCGGGCATGCGCGGCGTCGTCACCCTGGCCGCCGCCCAGTCACTGCCCGTCGACTTCCCGCACCGCTCGTTCGTGGTGCTCGTCGCGTTCACCGTCGCGGCCGGGACCCTGCTGGTGCAGGGCGGCACCCTGCCGTGGCTGGTCCGGCGCCTGGGCCTGAGCGAGGCGCCCTCGGCCGTCGCCGAGGACGTGGCCGCGCTGCGGCGCACCGGTCAGGACGCGGCGCGCGAGCTGCTCGACGACGCCGGCCTGGCCCAGCCCGACGGCAGCGGGTACGACCCGCAGGTCCTGGCCCGGGTCCGGACCGACATGGTCCGCGACGACGCCGTCCAGGACCTCGACGAGCTGGAGACGGCCCGGCGGATCCGGCAGTACCGCGAGCTGAGGCTGCGGGTCATCGACCGGCAGCGGTCGGCGCTGCTGGCGGCGCGGGCGACCGGCCGCCACGACTCGCGGGAGCTGGAGAAGGTGCTCGACATCCTGGACGCGGAGCAGATCATGGTGGAGATGCGGACGGCGTCGGTCGCCGAGGACCGCTGACGGCCGCCCGGCCGCCCCGCTGCACCGGGCGGGCCGCTATACGATCATCGGATGGCTGACCCGACCCCGCCGACGATCCGCCCTGGCCGCCTGGACGACGTCGCCGACGTGCTCGCCCTGATGGACCGGGCGACCGCGTGGCTGGTGTCGATCGGCCGTGCCGACCAGTGGGGCTCGGAGCCCCACTCGACCAACCCCAAGCGGATCGCGCAGATCGAGGGGTTCGCCCGGGGCGGCGGCCTCTGGATCGCCGAGATCGGCGGCAGCACCGTCGGCGCGCTCTCGGTCGGCCAGGCCCTGCCGTACGCGCCGCCCGTCGACGAGCCCGAGCTCTACGTCCAGCTGCTGATCTCCGACCGGTCTCCGGCCGCGCGCGGTGCCGGCGCCGTGCTGCTGGCACACGCCCGCGAACTGGCCGTACGGCAGGGCGTCGGGCTGCTGCGGCTGGACTGCTTCGCCGGTGGCGAGGGCGCGCTGGTGCGCTACTACGAGGCACAGGGGTTCACCCCGGGGCAGGCGTTCACCGTCGCGCAGCCCTTCGGCGAGTGGCCCGGCCAGGTCCTCAGCCTCCGGCTGTGATCCGCCGGGCCGCCTCGCCGCGGCCGGGCGCTACTCAGCCGGTGCCAGCAGGCAGAACTCGTTGCCGTCGGGGTCGGCCAGCGCCACCTGGCCGGACTCGCAGCGGCCGGAGCCGAGCAGGGTCGCGCCGAGCGACAGCAGGCGCTCGATCTCGGCCTGCCGCCCCGACCCGGCGACGGCCAGGTCGAAGTGCACGCGCTGCCTGCCGTCCACGGGCATCAGGGGCGGGCCGCCCCAGGTGATCTTCGGGCCGCCGTGCGGCGAGCGGATCGCGGTCTCCTCACCCTGGTCCCAGACCAGCGGCCAGTCCAGGGCCCGGCTCCAGAAGTACCCGACCGCCTGTGATCCGTCGCAGGCCAGCGCGCCGACGAAGCCGCACTCGGCCAGGAACTTGTTGCCCGGCTCGATGACGCAGAACTCGTCGCCCTCGGGGTCGGCGAGCACGACGTGGGGATCGTCGGGCGACTGGCCGATGTCGATGTGCCGCCCGCCGAGCTCCAGTGCCCGGGCCACCGTCTGCTGCTGCTGTTCCAGGGATTGGCTGGTCAGGTCGAAGTGCATCCGGTTCTGGAGGGTCTTGGGCTGCTCGCTCGCGACGAAGCGGAGCCGGAACCCGGTGTCGTCGCCGGGCAGGAGCGCCACCCCGCCGTACGGATCGTCCGCGGCCTGCCAGCCGAGCAGCCCGGACCAGAAGCGGGCCAGCTGGTGCGGCCGGTTCGCGTCGAAGGTCACCGCGAACAGTCGTGAGGTCATGGTGCCGCCTGTCTCTCGTGGCGCCCCTGTCGGCGCCGCCGACTGGCAGCGTATGAGCGATCCAATTCGGTCGCACCCGAGTATCGGCAGGCAGCGCCGGTTCAGCCGAACGGGTCCTGGGCGCGGCCGCGGACGATGAAGGTCAGCGGGGTGCCCTGCCCGGGTGCGGCGGCGGCCAGGCCGGCCCGGGTGAGTTCCAGCGCCTTCCCGCCGACCACCACCTGGTACGGCGCCGCCCGGCCGCGCAGGGTGACGCGCTGTTCGGGCCGGACGGCGTCGCAGGCGACGACGGCGAACCCGGCGCCGTCGCGGGCGGCGCAGCCCGGCTCCCCCCAGGACGTGACGGTGCCGGTCTTGAGGAGGTACTCCGTCGCGCCCGGGGCGAGGGGGACAAGCGCGAACAGGGCGCCGTCGGTCGCGGCACCCTGGTCCGTCACCGCCAGGGTGCCGTCGGGCAGCGCGGTGAGCAGGGGGTAGCCGTCGGTGGTGGTGGCCTGGAGCCATACCGCCTGCTGCCGGTCCGGCACGCCGTCGCCCGGCACCGCCGACGGGTCGGTCCTCGGGGTGACCTCGGGCGCGGGACCTGCCGACGGTGACGCCGAGGCGACCGGCCGGACTGGTCGGGTCGCGGCGGGCAGGCCCGGTGCGCCGTGGCCGCGCTGGGTGGCGTACGCCCCGGCCACGACCGCGACGAGGACCAGGCCGCAGGCGGCGGTGGCCAGGCGGGTGCCGCGGCGCCGCCGGTCGCCGCGCTGCCGGGCCTGCTCGGCGGTGCCCAGCCGGCCGACGCGGGCACCGTGGTCGGCGAGCGCGGCCAGCCGCCGGTCCAGGCCTGCCCCGTCCCGGCTGTTCTGCTCAGCCATGCCTGGTCTCCTTGCCTGTCGTGTCCTGGTTCGGGGTCTGGGCGGGCGGCAGGTCGCTGAGCCAGCCGGCCAGTGCCTGGCGCCCGCGCAGCAGCCGGGCCTTGACCGTGCCCTGCGGCGAGCCGACCTCGGCGGCCACCTCGGCCACGCTCAGCCCGACCAGGTGGTGCAGCACGATGGCCCGGCGCTGCGCGGCGGGGATCTGGCGCAGCGCGTGGACCAGGGCGACGTGGTCGGGCCCGAGGCCCACCAGGTCCTGGTCCGGGGTGGCGCGGTGGTGGGCGCGGACGCGGTTGACGGCCTTGCGCCACGCGCTGATCGCGATCCGGGACGCCGTACGGCGGACCCACGCCTCGGGGCTGTCGCACTCGCGCACCTGCCGCCAGCGCTGCCAGGCCCGGGCGTACGCCTCGGCGACCGCGTCCTCGGCTTCGGCGCGGCTGCCGGTCATGGTCCACAGCTGGCCGAGCACCCGCCACGACGTGTCGGCGTAGAAGGCGTCGAACTCCTCGGCGTCGGTCATCAGGCTACGGCCACTGGCCGACGGTCCCGGCCGGGATGAACCTGAACCGGGTCCCGGCGGGGGTGCTGCCGTGCCGCTTCAGCGACACCTTGTCATCCTGGGAGACCTCCACGTCGTACGGGCCGACGACCAGGTCGAAGGTGGCGCTGCCCGAGGCGTCGGTGCCGCGGGCCACCAGCTTCACCCGCTGCCCGGTCGCGGCGGCGTCGCAGGCGACGGTGTGCAGGACGCCCGCCTGGATCCCGGCGCACAGCGGTTCGCCGCCCAGGCGCAGCCGGGCCGTCTTCAGCAGGTACACCGTCGCGCCGGGCGAGAGCGGGACCAGCTGGAACTGCTCGCGCTCGCCGGTGTCCGCGCCGCCGGGGTAGGTGCCGATCCGGCCGCTCGCCGTGACGGTCAGCACCGGGTCCTCGATCCGGTCCACGGCCTGCAACAGGAACGCCTGGCCCGGTCCGGGCACCGCGGTGCCGCCCGCGGCCGCCGTCGGGCGCGGCGAGCCGGCCGACACCGAGGGGGACGGTGCGGCCGAGGCGGCCGAGGCGGGCGTGGCCGTGACCGGCGCCGCGCCCGGCCCGCTCTGCTCCGGCCGGGCCGCGCAGCCCGCGGTCCCGGCCAGGATCACCGCACCCAGCCAGCATCCTGCGATCCACCGTGTACGCATCGTGGTTCCTTCCGTCGTCAGCGAGCTCCGGTGCGGAGCGCACCACTGACGCCCGACCGCGGGCGCCGGTTGCATCCGGCGGCAGAGAACTTACGAGGGCATGACGCCGCACCTGGTGTACGGGTGGGCGCCGCTTGACCTGTACCCGTAGGTACAGGTTTACGGTCGTCGGGTGCGAGTGGGTGAACTGGCGCACCGGACCGGGACCACGGTCCGGGCGCTGCGATATTACGAGGCCGCCGGACTGGTGGTGCCCCGGCGGCTGGGCAACGGCTACCGGGAGTACGACCCGGTGGCCGTGCGCCTGGTCGAGCAGATCCGGACGCTGACCGCGCTCGGGTTCAGCGTCGAGGAGACCAGGCCGTTCGTCGAATCCATGATCGACAGCGACGGCGCCGACGGTCGTCCGGCGGCGCTGAGCACCTACCGGCGGGCGATCGCGGGCCTGGAGCAGCGGATCGAGCGGCTGGCCGGGCAGCGCGACGCGCTGCTGACCCTGGTGGACGCGGCCGCCGGGCCGGGCGTCCCCTCCGTCGGCGGCCGGGTCTTCGGGTCCGGCGGCCCGGATCCGGTCGGCCTGGCCGGTGCGCTGATGCCCGGCCTGACCTTCCGCGCCACCGACGGCACGGCGGTCGGCCCGGCGGCGTTCGGCGGGCGCCGGACCGTGCTGTTCCTGTACGCGCTGACCAGCCGCCCCGGCGCCGACCTGCCCACCGGCTGGGACGACGTGCCCGGAGCCCGCGGCTGCACCGTGCAGGCGTGCGGCTTCCGGGATCTGCACAGCGAGCTGCTGGCCGCCGGCTGCGACCAGGTCTACGGCCTGTCCGCGCAGTCCACCGGCTACCAGCGGGAGCTGGCGCACCGGCTGCGGCTGCCGTACCCGCTGCTGGCCGACCCCCGGCTGAGCCTGGCCGCCGCGCTGGGGGTGCCGACCTTCCAGATCGCCGGAACGGCCTACTACCGGCGGCTGACGCTCATCGTGAACGACGGCGTGGTCGAGCACGTGTTCCACCCGGTGACCGAACCGGCCCTGCACGCCGACCAGGTGCTGCGGTGGCTCGCCGACCACCCGAACCCGAGGAGCAACATGACCGCCGTCGACACCGTCCACGCCAGGGAGATCCTGGACAGCCGCGGCAACCCGACCGTCGAGGTCGACGTGCTGCTCGACGACGGCTCGCTGGGGCGGGCCGCCGTCCCGTCCGGGGCGTCCACCGGCACCGCCGAGGCCGTCGAGCTGCGCGACGGCGACACCGGGCGATACCACGGCAAGGGGGTGCGCCGGGCGGTCGACGCCGTGCTCGGCGAGATCGCCGACGCGGTGGCCGGGCTGGACGGCCGCGACCAGGCCGCCGTCGACCGGGTGCTGATCGAGCTGGACGGGACCGCCAACAAGTCGCGGCTGGGCGCCAACGCGACCCTCGGGGTGTCGCTGGCGGTGGTGAAGGCCGCGGCGGTGTCGGCGGGTCAGCCGCTGTACCGGTACCTGGGCGGGCCCGACGCCGTGACGCTGCCGCTGCCCCTGATGAACATCGTCAACGGCGGCGCGCACGCCGACAACCCGCTCGACTTCCAGGAATTCATGATCGCCCCGGTCGGGGCGGCCACCTTCGCCGAGGCGGTCCGGATGGGTTCGGAGGTGTTCCACACCCTGCGCGCGGCCCTGCACGCCGCGGGCCAGCACACCGCCGTCGGCGACGAGGGCGGTTTCGCCCCGACGCTGCACACCGCGCACGAGGCGCTCGCCTTCATCAGCTCCGCGATCAGCGACAGCGGATACACCCCGGGCGTCGACATCGCGATCGCGCTGGACCCGGCCGCGTCGGAGTTCTACCGCGACGGCGCCTACCACTACGCGGGCGAGGGGCGGGTGCGCACGGTGGCCGAGCACGTCGACTACCTGGTCGAGCTGGCGGAGACGTACCCGATCGTGTCGATCGAGGACGGCGTCGCCCAGGACGACTTCGAAGGGTGGAAGGCGCTCACCGACCGGCTGGGCGGGCGCTGCCAGCTCGTCGGCGACGACGTCTTCTGCACCAACGTCGCCCTGCTGCGCGACGGGATCGCCCGGGGCATCGCCAACGCGGTCCTGGTCAAGGTCAACCAGGTCGGGACGCTGACCGAGATGCTGGCCACGGTGCGGGCCGCGCGGGAGGCCGGCTACAGCTCGGTCATGTCCCACCGCTCGGGCGAGACCGAGGACACCACCATCGCCGACCTGGCCGTGGCGACCGGCTGCGGGCAGATCAAGACGGGTTCGCTGTCGCGCAGCGACCGGACCGCGAAGTACAACCAGCTCATGCGGATCGAGGAGGAGCTGGGCGAGCGCGCCGTGTACGCGGGCCGGAGCACTCTGGCCGGGGCGGCGTAACCGGTCGTCCGCGGCCGGCGACGGGGGGCGGTCGGCGGCTGGCACCAGCCGTCGACCGCACGGCTAACCGGGCATCGGCCCGTACACCGCGTTCCAGGCTGTCGACATGGCCGTCCTGGCGGCGCTGTCGCACAGGTCCGGTGCGCCGTGGGCCATCGCCGCCTCGCGCAGCGCGCCGTACGCCGAGCGCCACGGCTCGGCCGCCTCCTCGTCCCCGTCGCCGTCGACGACCCACGCGTCCTGACCGCCGCGCTCCCGGGCGCTGTCGCGCACCAGGCGGTGCAGCAGCCCGAACCCGGACCCGACCGGCGAGCCGACGCCCCAGGTCTTCGGCTGCTCCGACCAGCGCCTCCAGGCGGCGCGGCAGGCGTCCTCGGCATCGCGGTGCCGGGCCTCCGCCAGCCGGTGCGCCGTCGGTTCGTCCAGGGCCAGTGCGGCCTCGACGACCCGCACCACCGCCTCGCCGTACGTCCCGAACGGCAGCGCGGGTGACAGCTCGGCGACCACGTCCACGCAGACGGCGTTGGTGTAACCGGCGCCGGGGACGATCCTCGCCGTCACCTCGGCCAGCGCCGAGCGCTCCGCTTCGGACGCCGCGGGCACCGTTTCCACGTGCAGCAGCCGCCCCGGCCACCGGTTCACCAGGACCCGGCCCGGCGTCTCGTACACGACGAGCCACGGCGGCCGCAGCTCCGGCAGCCGCACCCGGCCGCCGACCTCAGCCGCCCGCTCGTGCTCCGGGGCCGCGTGATCGACCCACAGGTAACCCGCCACCGTCCGCTCCTCCCGCGCCACCCGCCGACCCTATGCCCGGCGCCGGACGGCGGCCGCGGCACGGGCCGGACGCAGACGGCCGGCCGAGGCTGTCGCCTCGACCGGCCGCGGTGTGCCGTACGGGTGTTACGGGGCCGGGTACTCGGTGATGAACACCGGGCTGCCGATCCGGGTGGTGTCCGCCGGGTCGCCGACGCCGTTGACCACGTGGTCGATGGTTCCGGCGCTCAGGTTGACGGTCATGATGTGGTACAGCTTCACGCCGGGACGGTTCGGCACCTCGAAGCCGTTCTCGGTGTGGATCGACGGGTTGTTCTGGTTGAACACGTACACGCCGCCGCCGTAGAGGTGGTGCGTGCGCACGTTGTCGCCCACCTTGTACGCGGCGAAGCCCTCGACCGCGCCGTTCATCCAGTCGGCCTGGGTCGGCGGGTCGTACGGCAGCTCGTTCTGGTACAGGATGGTGGTGCCGTCCTCACCGTTCCAGACGGTGTTGTAGCGCTGGAAGTGCTCGACGAACAGGCCGGTGGCGGTGACGTGGTCACCGTTGATGACCGCGCCGTACCGGCCGGTGTTGGTGTTCCACCGCTCGGTGTCGGTGAAGCCCTCCACGCCGTGGTCGCCGCGCCACACCCAGGTGTGGTCGATGAGCACGTTGTCGCTGTTGACCTCCAGCGCGGTGTCGGCCTTGCCGACGTGCGGGCCGCCGACGCGGAAGTACACGTCGGACAGGGTGGTCGGGTTGCTCGCCTGCGACCAGGCCAGGAAGTTGTGCTTGCGGCCGACGCGCAGCAGGACCGAGGACTCCTGCAGGCCCGCGTCGATGGTGACGCCCGCGACGACGATGCCGGGCACGTCGGCGAGGTTGAGCGGGGTGGAGCCGTTGACCGCGGTCAGGGTCGCCTGGCCCAGGCCGAGCACCACGGTGTCGGGGCGCCACACCTCGATGCTGCGGGCGATGTCGTACACACCCGGGGTGAGCAGCAGGTTCTTGCCGAGGGCGAGCGCCAGGTTGATCTTCGTGACGGAGTCGCCCGGCTTGGCGACGTAGAAGTCGCTGAGCGGGATGGTGCGGCCCGGGGTCAGGCCGTCAGCCCACGAGATGCCGCTGGAGTTGGTCCGGGCCGAGGGGACGCGGACCTGGTACTTGCCGTTGCCGTCCACGAACAGGTACGGCTTCTCCCGGCTGACCGGGGTGGCGTCCAGGGTGGTGTAGGTCGCGGTCGGGAAGGTGGCGTCGTCGGGTGCGCCGACCACGCCGCTGAACACCTGGTTCCACACGCCGTTGGACCAGCCGTCCACCTGGCTGTTGCGGATCAGCCACTGCTGCTGCGAGCCGTTGATGACGAACGGCAGCTTGGAGTCGGCGATGAAGCCGCCGCTGGCGTACTGCGGGCCGGCGGTGCAGTAGTCCATCAGCGACAGGTTGGCGCCGGTGACGTTGAGGCGGCGCATCGAGACCGCCTGCGACACGGCCCAGAAGTTGGCCGAGGCGCGGCAGCCGTCCTGGCCGGCGGCGTTGACGTTGATGGTCAGGTTGGCCAGGGTGCGCCAGAAGTTGACCAGGGCGAGGCAGTTGCTGGTGCCGCCGTCGGCCAGGCAGCGGTTGTAGACCTCGACCTTGCCGTTGAGCACGACGTCGGTCGGGTTGGCGCCCAGGCCCGCGATCTCGGTGTAGTAACCGATCTTGATCTGGAGCGGCTGCTCGGCGGTACCGTAGGTGCCGGGCTTGAACAGGAACGCGTACCGGGCGGTGCCCATCTCGTTGGTGACCTGGGTGGCGTTCGCCGCGTCCAGGGCGGCCTGGATCTGGCCCACCGGGGTGCTGGGGTCGAAGACGGTGACGTTCACGCCGAGGTCGGGCGAGCCGGACGACAGCGGGGTCGCGACCGCGGCGGATCCGGTGGTGCCGACGATCGCGACGGCGACAGCCGAGGCCAGGCCCAGGGTGATTCTTCGGCGAACGGCGCGCCGGTCCGGCGACGGCGCCGTGGTGGCGCCGCTGGGACTCGTGCTCATCATTACGGGGAGGGTCCTCTCTGGTGGGGACTTCCGGGCACGGTGGCAGCGCTCTCGCCCATGACAGGTAGGCGTGATCTGCTTGGCAGACAACAGAGAGAGCGCTCTCCGGCCCGGTCTCATGGAGCGTAGCCGAACGGAATCATTCTGGAAATCTCCATGGGCCCATCTCCCGACGGCGCCGAACCGTTGCCCGGCCCCGCTTTCGGCCCGTCGCAGCAGGTGCCAGGGGTGGCGGCGGGTATGCCTCATCCGTTCAGCCGAGCAACTTCCGACAGACGGCTGCACTGGTGGATCGGGCGGAACGCGTCAGGTCAGGCAGGTCGCGCCGATTCCACCGCCGCCGGGCGCGGCACGGACACGAACGTCGAGGTGAACGGCATCGGCAGCACGTCCACTAAAGCCTGTTTCATAACTCGTTGGAGTTGTGTGACAGCGCCCTTCTCGGGCGTCCGCGCCTCACCGTTGGTGGGGTGGGTACGGTTCCCGCGTCGTCGGGGCCGGTTTCGCCTGCGCGGGTGCGCCGGCCAGAGCCTTCCCCTCGGCGGGCGTTGGTGACCGGGCCCCCTGCGTGGAGGTCCCGGGCCTGGGCGTGGTGCTGCTCGGCCCAGACGGCGAGGTTGACCGCGGCGTTGTGGTCCCGATCGGCCTCATACCCGCACACTGCGCAGGTGAACGTGCGCTGGTGCAGGGGCACGGTCGGGGCCACGGTCCGGCATGAGGAACAGGTCTTGGTCGACGGGTACCAGCGGTCCACGTGGGTGAGGTGCCCGCTCCGCCACTGCTGCTTGTAGGCGAGCTGACGGGCCAGTTCGCCCCACGCGGCGTCGGATATCGCCGCGGCGAGGTGCCGGTTGCCGAGCATGCCGGTGATGTTGAGGGTCTCGATGGCGAGCCGGGCGTGGGTCTTGACCAGCTTGTTGGAGACCTGGTGCAGGAAACGGTCCCGGATCGCGCGTACCCGGGCATGGTGGCGGCCCAGCCGGGCTGCGGCCTTGGCGCGGTTGCGGGAGCCCCGTTGTTTGCGGGTGACGGCGCGGGCCAGGCGCCGCTGACGCCCCATCGCGTTGCGTGACGGCCGTGGCGGGTCATCCACCCGCAGCAGCTCGGTGCCGTCGGCGCGGGCGGCCACGACGAACACGGCCAAGCCCCGATCGACACCCACCCAGTCCGCGGCGGGGTCCGGCTGGTGGCGGCGGTCGTGGTGCAGGTCGGCGGCCTCGCAGACCAGCGACACCTGCCACCGCCCGGCCCGGTGCGCAACCGTCGCCGACACGACCTTCGCCCGGCTCTTGGCCAGCATCCGCCGCAGACGGCGGGTGTCCTGCCGCACCGCCACCGTGCCGACACCGGGCAGGGTCACCGTGCGTGGCGCTTGATCACCGACCCGGATACTCGCCCGGCCCGTGGCGGAGGTCTTGCAGCGGACCCGGAACGACAGCGCCGTCCGCTTCTTCGACTTGAACCTCGGGAACCCGACCTGTCTGCCCTTCCGGCCGCCGGTCCGGGACGCTGTGAACGCGGCCAGACCGCGGCCGAGGTCGACGGCGGCCTCCTCGAACACCTGCTGGGACACCTCACCGCGCCACGCCAGGCCGGTGACCTGCACCGTCGTGGTCCCGTCAGTGGCGGCCACCAGCACCCGGCCCGCGTCACCGGACCGCTTCCACCCGTTGAACGCGTTGATCAGGTCGAAGCCCGACCACGGCACCTTGCTCGCCGTTCCACGGCGCTTGCCGTCCAGGGCCTGCTTGACCAGCCGCAGGCACTGGTTGTAGCCGAACCGGGCCGCACCCGCATGCCGACGCAACACCGTCTCCTGCTCGGCAGACGGGTCCAGACAGAACCGGAACGTCGTGAAACGGGCCACGGCAGCACACCCTGCCACACACCACCGACAACAAACCCAACGCCGCTAATCCACGCCGAGCATCAGCAAGTCCCCTACACGCAACCCGCGACAGGTGGCAGACCAACGCTATGACCCATTGGCAGGCAACGGTTCCCAGCCTTATGAAACGCGCTTTAGGCTCGCCGTAAGCCCCTCCCTAGCGTGGTCTCGTTCACGATCTGAGGAGAGCAGGCAGATGAGTTCTACGACCGGACCGTCCGAGGCCGACCAGGCGCTCAAGGCGCGGCATCGGGCGATGTGGGCGCTGGGCGACTATCCCAGCGTCGCCACCGAGGTGATCCCCGAGCTGGGACCGGTCCTGGTGGAAGCGTGCGGCGCGGCCGCAGGGCAGCGCGTGCTGGACGTCGCCGCCGGTTCGGGCAACGCGGCACTGGCCGCCGCGCGGGCCGGAGCCGAGGTGGTCGCCAGCGACCTGACCCCCGAACTGCTGGACACCGGGCGGCGGGCCGCGGACGAGCTGGGCCTGTCGCTGCGGTGGGAGCAGGGCGACGCCGAGCGGCTGCCCTACGGCGACGCCGAGTTCGACGTGGTGATGTCGTGCGTCGGCGTCATGTTCGCACCGCACCACCAGGCCAGCGCCGACGAACTGGTGCGGGTGTGCCGGCCGGGCGGCACGATCGGGCTGGTCAACTGGACGCCGGAGGGTTTCATCGGGCAGATGTTCGCCGTGATGAGGCCGTACGCGGCACCGCCGCCGCCCGGGGCGCAGCCGCCGCCGCTGTGGGGCAGCGAGCAGCATGTCCGGCAGCTGTTCGGCGACCGGGTCACCGAGGTGCGGGCGCAGCGCCGGACGGTGCGCGTCGACCGGTTCCAGGATGCGGAGGCGTTCCGGGACTTCTTCAAGCGGTGCTACGGGCCGACGATCGCGGCGTACCGCAACATCGGCGACGACCCGGACCGGGTCGCGGCGCTCGACCACGACCTGGTCGAACTGGCCATGCGCAACGACCTCGGCTGGGGCGCGATTGACTGGGAGTACCTGCTGTTCACCGCCCGCCGGGCGTGAACCGCGACGCGGGTGCCGCATCGTTGCGGCACCCGCGTCCATCCACACCTGGCGCGGCACGCGCCGGCAGCGTGTGGATGACGTACCGCTGGGGCATGATCTCGGTGTCGGCCCGACCGAACGCCGTCCAGAGGGGACTTCGAGACGTGTCCAGTGCAGCTGACGAGCACCGCCGGATCGCCGCCGGTTTCACCGACCGGGTCCGGGGTGCGGCCCCCGGCACCTGGGACGACCCGGCGCCGTGTGCGGACTGGGTGGCCCGGGACGTGGTGCGCCACCTGGTCGAATGGTTCCCCGCGTTCCTGAAGGCGGGCGCCGGGATCGACCTGCCCCAGGGGCCGCCTGTCGACGACGACCCGGTGGGGGCCTGGACCGTGCACAGCGACGGTGTGCAGGCGCTACTCGACGACCCGGCGACCGAGGGCCGGATCCTGTCGAACCCGCACCTGGGCGAGCTGCCGCTCGGCCAGGCGATCGACATGGTCTACACCAGCGACGTCTTCATGCACACCTGGGACCTGGCCCGCGCCACCGGGCAGGACGAGCGCCTCGACCCGGACAAGTGCGCGCAGCTGCTCGAAGGGATGCTGCCCATGGACGCCGCGCTGCGCACCAGCGGACACTACGGGCCGCGCGTCGAGGTGCCGCAGGACGCCGACGTGCAGACCCGCCTGCTCGCCTTCATCGGCCGTACGCCCTGATCTGCCGGGTGGCGGATCAGGGACGGCGGGCGGCCCACACCGTGCGTTCGGTGCGTACGGCGAGGTCGTCGCGGTGCAGGATGCTGTGGGCGGCGTGCACGTCGAGCAGCCGGTCGAGGGCGGCGAGGTCTTCGGCCGCGACCAGGTCGCCGACGGTGGCGCGCAGGCGGGTGAGGCCTGCCAGCGCGTATCGGCCGACCGCCGCGTCGCTCGTGCCGTCGATGTGCACGGTGATGGTGCGTTGGTCCTCGACGGTGAAGCCGGCAGCGGTGAGCCGGTGCCCCCAGTCGGCCCCGCGGTGGGGGACGTGTTCGGCGTGGCGGTGGTCGAGGGCGGCGTGGCAGCGGTCTTCGAGGCCGGGGCGGTCCGGCGGCGCGGTCGCGGGCAGGAAGCGGGGGAACCCGGCCAGCTCGACGACGGCGAACAGGCCGCCGGGCGCCAGCAGGTCGTACACGAGGCGCAGCGCCCGGTCGGGCTCGGCCAGGTGGTGTATCGACGCCGAGGCCCACACCAGTTGCGGGGTGCCGAGGTCGGGCCAGGCGGGCGCGTCGAGGTCGGCCGGGATGAGGACCACCCGGTCGCCGACGCCGGCCGCCTCCGCCTTGTGCCGCAGGCGGTGCAGGTGCGCGTCGGAGGCGTCCACGGCCGTGACCTGAGCGTCGGGAAAGCGCCGGAGCAGGGCGAGGGTGCCGGTTCCCGTACCGCAGCCCAGATCCACGATCTGGTGCGGGCTCGCCTGGACCGGCAGCGAGGCGGTGATGGCGGCGATGTGTTCGGCGAGGACTTCGGCGTCCAGGTCCAGGATCTCCGTCTGATCGGCTGGGCCGTGACCGTGCTGGTGGGCGTGGTGGGTGCCGTGATGGGCCGGGTGGGTCATGCGGCCACGTTAGGCCGGACGCGCCGGGTCGGCCGGTTCGGTTTCCGGATGCGCAAGACGATGCCGGATCGGCTGGCGCCAGGCGCAAGCAACGGCGGCGGGGCTCAGCTGCGGTCCGCTCCGGCCGGGGCGTCGGCCCGCTGGTGGCTGCGGCGGGCGTCGCGGTCGAAGATGCCCAGGATCTCGCACGGGCCGCCCTCGGCGCCGATGGCGTGCGGAAGCATGGTCGGGAACTCGGCGGCCTGGTTGGTCTCGATGCGCAGGCGCCGGTTGCCCAGCAGCAGCACGGCGGTGCCGGACAGGACGACGAGCCATTCGCGGCCGGGGTGGGCGCGCATGCGGGCCGGGTTGTCGGGCGGTGGGCCGGTCATGCGCTGGCGTACCACGGTCATCCCGGGGTCGGCCTTGACAGGCCAGCGCATCAGTCCGTGGGCCGCGTCGATCATCGGGCTGGTGATGACGTCGTCGTCGGCCGTCTCGACCAGCTGGTCGAGGGTGGTGTCCAGCGCGCGGGCCAGGGCGACGAGCTGGTCCAGGGCCAGGCGGCGCTGACCGTTCTCGATCCGGCTGAGCGTGGACTGGCTGAACCTGGCGCGGGTGGCCAGTTCCTCCAGCGACCAGCCCTGAGCCACGCGCAGGGCGCGCAGGCGTTTGCGTACCAGGCCGTCCAGGTCGCCTTCCTTTTGCGTCATACGCAATATCATATGTCGCCTGCGCAAGATCAAGCGCGGCCGCCGCACGGCACCGCCCAGCGGATAGGCTGCATGTCCTTTGTGGCCGCGCGGCAGCGGGGCGAACAGACGGGAGCGGGGATGACGGACCTTGACCAAGCCCTTGCCGAGGCGGTGCAGGCCGGCGACCTGGCTGCGGCCGAGCGGGCGCTGGCCGGCGGCGCCGACCCCGACACCCTGCTCAGCGTGTTCACGGGCTCCGTGCTCGAACAGGCGGCAGGCGCCGGACGGACGGATCTCGTCAGCCTGCTGCTGGACGCCGGAGCCGCGACCACACCCCCGGGCGTCCGGGGGCGGTCACCGCTGCGCACGGCGGTCGTCCGGTCGCACCCCGAGGTGGTGCGGCTGCTGGCTGCCCGAGGGGCGATCGGCCAGGAACCCACCGGCCGCCGCAGCGTGCTCGCCGACGCCCTGTCGCTCACCTCGGCCCGGCCGGCCCCGGCCGCGGTGGCCACGGTGCGGGCGCTGCTGGAGGCCGGTGCCGTGCCCGGCCCCGACGATGACCCGCTGCTGGTCCAGGCCGTCATGTGCGCGGCTCCCCCGGCGGTGCTGCGCCTGCTGATCGAGCACGGCGCCGACGTCGACCAGCGGCGCTCCGACGCGGCACCGGTCATCGCCGTGGCCGCCCGCCGCGGCGACCACGCCGCGCTCGACGTGCTCGTACAGGCCGGTGCCGACATCGACGCCCGTGACGCGCAGGGCCGCACCGCACTCATGCACGCGGTGGAGCGCGGCGCGTACGAGGCCGCGACGGTGCTGCTCACGGCAGGTGCGGACGCCGCCGCGGTCGACGGTGACGGTGCGACAGCCGTACGGCTTGCGCAGGGCTGGCACCGGCAGCGGATGCAGTTCACGCTGGGCGAGGACCGCGCCGGCCTGGACAGGGTGCCGGTCGTGCGGACCACGATCCGGTTGACCTCCACGGGGGTACGGCTGGCCGGGGATCCCCGGCTGCTGCGGCTGCTGGCAGAGGTGATCGACGTCGCGCTGGCCGACCTCGGCGAGGACGGCTGGGAGGCGCACACGGGCAGGCAGGCGTCGACGGCGACGGCGTTCGCCACCCGGCTGCGGGACGAACCCGTGGCCGACGAGCACGGCTCCTGGCACCGGCTGGACGCCACCGTGGCGGAGTTCGCGACGGCCCGGTCGAGCCTGGTGGAGCTCGTCCACGGCTCGACCCGGACGCTGCCGGCAGGTGTCACCCGGGTGCAGCTTGGAGACCTGCTCGCAGACCTGGACCGCCAGCTCGGCTGAGCAGCTCCGCCGGTGGACGGCGAAGGATCAGGCCGCGCGCCGGTGCTCGGCCACGACCGGGCTGCCGGAGCGGACGCGCACCGGCAGCGGCAGCACCGGGGCGAGCGGCCCTTCGCCGTCGTCGGGGCCGGTGTCGGTCAACCGCCAGGAGGAACCGGGGCGGCGGGCGGCGCCGGGTGGCTGCTCGCCGCGGAAGCGCGGCAGGTTCAGCAGCAGCAGGAGCGCGTACCCGGCGAGCACGAAGCCGTGGGACAGGACTCTGGCGGCCTCGACCCGGCCCGTCAGGGCGTCGTTGGCGGTGAGCAGGCCGAGCACGACCACGAACGCGGTCATGACCGGCAGCAGCCCGTTCGGGCGGGTGCGGCGCCAGGCGAGCCAGGCCAGCGCGGCTCCGATCGCGACGTTCCAGGCCGCCGACTCGTGCCACAGGTGGCCGGAGGTCACCGGCCCGAACCCGCCGTGGTGGGCGTCGGCGGCGGCCAGGCTGCTGATCTGCGCGACCCCGAGCAGGAACTGGGCCACCCCGACGGCCAGCAGCAGCATCCGCAGGACCGTCTGCGCGGTCCGGCCCCGGGCCCGGGACGGACCGGTCGGCGGCACGCCGGGCGCCGCGGCGAGGATCTCGGCGAGCGCGTTCTCGCCGAGGCGCGGGGTGGGCAGCGCGGCGGCGGTACGGGCGAGCCGGGTCACCTGATCGGCCCGCTCGGCCCAGCGTCGGCAGTCGCCGCATCCGGCGACGTGCGTGTCGACGGCGCCGACGGCGGCGGGGTCGTGCTCACCGTCGAGGCGTGCCGACAGCTGCTCGCGTACCTGCTCACAGTCCATGCCCACGGCCATGTCCCCCATTGTCGTCCGCCCCGGCCGGAAAGTTCCGGACGGGGCCTGTGAGTTGCGCAGCATGCCGCGACCGGCTCGTCGCATCGACGCTCGTGGAACGATACGATTCGCGCCATGCCCTACGGCGCCGACGACGACAGCACGACCGCCCTGGCCCTGGCCGCCCGCGCGGGCGACGTCCAGGCGGCCGAGGCGTTCATCGCCGCCACCCAGCGCGACGTGATCCGGTTCCTGGCCCACCTGACCGGCCACACCGACGCCGAGGACCTGGCCCAGGAGACGTTCCTGCGGGCGATGCGGGCCCTGCCCGGTTTCGAGGGCCGCGCCAGCGCCCGCACCTGGCTGCTGGCGATCGCCCGGCATGTGGCCATCGACCACCTGCGCTCGCTGACGCGCCGTCCCCGGACGGCGGAACTCACCGACTGGGCGGCCGCCGCCGACGGCTCGCGGGCGGCGCACGGCGAGCGCTTCGACGAGCAGGTCCTCATCAACCGGCTGATCAGCCAACTCGATCCCGACCGCCGGGAGGCGTTCGTGGCGACCCAGGTCCTCGGCCTCTCCTACCTGGAGGCGGCCGAGGTCATCGGCTGTCCGGTCGGGACGATCAGGTCGCGGGTGTCGCGCGCCCGCGAGGATCTGGCCGCCGCGCTGTCGGCCCGCGACACCGCCACCCATCGGCATCTGCGAGCCGTCTGACTCAGATCTTGTGCGTCTGATGCTGCTGGGGCGACATCAGACGCACAAGATCTGGACGTGGCCGGTGGCCCGCCGCGCGGCGGGCCACCGGACCGCGGCCGGTCAGGCAGCGGCAGGGTGGCGGCGTACGGCCGCACCCAGTGCCACCAGCGCGACCACCAGTGCGGCGATGCTCAGCCCCAGCGGCCATCCGCTGCCGCCGTCCTCGTCACCGGAACCGCCCGCCGCGGTGACCGCAGCCGGAGCGGCCGAGGCCGGGGCGGCAGCCTTGGGGAGCACCTTGAGCACCGGGGCGGGGTGTTCGACCTCCTCGCCGGGCTTGGCCTCCTCGATCCACCGCACGACCTCGCCGTCGGAGTAGGTCTGCAGCGCCTTGAACACGACCTGCGCCACGTCGGGCACCGGCCCGACCGAGACGTCGAACTCCTGGAACTGCCCCGGCTTGATCGCCGAGGCGGCGTCGGCCGTCCACGTGATCTTCGAGACGGCTTCGGTGATCTCCGAGTCGTGGTTCTTGATCGGTACGGCCAGCTTGCGCTTCTCCACCGTCGTCGTCCAGCCCGCGACCGGCTTGACCGACACGCTCGCGAACGGTGCGTCCTCCGGCAGCGCCACCTCCAGTTTCACCGTCGAGGCGTCGGGCTTCTCATTGGGTACGCGGAAGGTCAGCTTCGCGTAGCCGCCGACGACGGCCTCCTTCGGGTTGACGGTCACGTGCGCGGCGGCGGACCCCGCGGCCAGGGCGACCACCGCCGCGACCACGGCGGTCACCACACCCGCGCGGCGGCGGCCAGTTGCACCGAACTTCATCAGCTGTCCTTCACGACAGAGGGGTACGGGGCACCCTGCGGCGCCCGGCGGGCCGACAGGCCGACCCGCAACCCCACGTGTCGACCACCCGCGCCCCCTGGTTCCCGGACACCACCGCGAGTTGCCGGGCGGCGGGGCTTGGCCGAATTTTCCGTACCGGCTCCGAGAATTTCGCTCAATGCTAATTTGACCAGGGCAAATACGGCGAAAGGACTGTAGTAGGCATGATCAGGCATCTATTGCTCACCGCGTCGGTGATCGGCGCCGTGGTGGCGGGAACCGCTGTCCCCGCCGCGGCGGTGATCAGTCCGAACGAGGTACCGGCGCGGATCACGCTGCGGCTGGCCGGCGACCCGCAGACCGTGCTCCGGGTGCCCGACGGCTCGCGGCTGGGGACGACGTGGACCGTCGGGGCGTGGACCGGCAGCGAGCACGAGCTGTTCGAACCGCTGCTCGACCCGGACGGGGAGCACGTCAAGTTCAAGTCGGCCCACGACGGGCTGTGCGAGCACACCATCGCCAACGCCGGCAGGCCCATCGGGGCCGGTGACTGCGCCTGGCCGGACGGCTGGTCGTTCGTGCAGAAGAGCATCGGCTACCAGCTGGTCGACCGCCGCTTCGGCGGCTGCCTCACCGCGGCCTCCGGCGTCGCCGTCACGTCCCCGTGCAGCAGCCTCGGCGACGCCGACGACGTGTGGCTGCCGGTATGGGAGCACCGCGGCACCAGCAACCCCAAGCTGCCCGGCACGATCACCCTGCGCCTGAGCACCGAGCCGGACCAGGCCGCCGTCGTCATCGGCGCCTCGCCGAACAACAGCGCGATCCTGATCCAGTGGCCGCTGCAGAACCAGCCCCACTACAAGTGGATGCCGAGGGTCTTCCAGCCGGGGGCGTACGCGTTCGAGAACGTCAACAGCGGGCTGTGCATGAACGTCGCCGGAGGCGGCTCCGCCAACGGCACCAGCATCATCCAGTGGCCGTGCGGCCCGTTCACCAACTCGCAGTGGACGTTCAACGCTGCGGGCAGCGGTTACCAGCTCGTCGGCGTACAGAGCGGACTGTGTGTCAACGTCCGCGGCGGGACCGGCGCCGGTAACTGGATCATCCAGTGGACCTGCCAGCCGCAGGGCGCACCCAACGACACCTGGCTGCCCGTCTGGGAACCGCTGGGCTGACGTCTCACGGCGGGCACGTCCCCGGTCCACCCGGGGACGTGCCCGCCGTCTGTTCACTCTCCTGCGGGCCGGTTGCGGCCGGTCAGCCGCTCGTAGCGCTGGCGGGCCGCCTGCGGGGTGCCCAGGCCGAGGCCGAAGGCGATCGCCTGCCAGGTGAGTCCGCGGGCACGCGCCAGGTCGAGCATGCCGGTCTCCAGCGCGTCGAGTTCGGCCCGTACCCGGGGGATCAAGGTGAGCGCGGCGGTCAGGTCCACCTCGTCGAACGGCTCCTCACCCGGTTCGAGCAGCGCCGAGCCGGCAGCCAGCGACATCGACAGGCACACCGCCTCGTACGGGTCGAGCACGTGCGCGTGGGTCCAGCGGCGCCGCTGGGTGTCCGTCACGGCGTGGCGCTCGGCGATGCGGGTCAGGGCCGCGAAGTCGCGCTGGGCCCGGGCCCGGCCGGAGTCGGGCGGCAGGAAGGGGTCCTCGGTCTGTGCCATGCCCCCAGCAAACGCGATGAACCTTCCGTTGTCAACGGATTGTTTTCAACATTCTGTTCAACATCGCCGCATTCTGTTCAACACCGCTGTCAGACGATGCCCAGCGCCTGACCCGTACCGGTGATGTCGATGATCCGGCGGACCTGCGGGTCGGCGCCGACGACGTCCCAGCGGCACTGCCGCGCGCGGGCATAGGCTGCGGCGCCGAGCAGGACCGACAGGCCGCTGGCGTCGATGAAGCGCACCTGGTGCAGGTCCAGCCGCACCCGGCGGCAGGTGGACGAGTCGATCGCCGCGTGCAGCCGCCTGCCGACGGCGTCGGCGGTGACCAGATCCAGTTCACCCTGTACGCGGACCAGGTCGTCGCCGTCGACGGTCGTGGTCACCACGGATGCCTGTCCCGGGTCGCCCGCCATACTTCAGTCTCCCCCGCCCGCGGGCGGGTCGGCGTCCGTCAGCCGGTCGGCTAACCGGCCCGCACACCCGACCTGCCATCGTCCGGCCGCCTTGATCTATGCCTCAGCAGTACCCAGTCACGGGTCTCCGCCAACCTGCCGACATGATCACGATGTCGGGTCGTCACACCGGCTTGACGGGCTGCCTGAGGATCGTCTTGCACTTGGCCGGTTCCGTGCGCCGCGGGTCGCTGAGGTAGATCTCGTGGTGGTCGCCGTTGAAGGTCAGTCCGTGGGCGGGCAGGTAGCTACGGTGCAGGCGGTCCAGGGTCGGCGCCTCGTCGTCGTAGGAGCCGACGTGCAGGATCTGCACGCAGGTGCCCTCGGTGAGGCTCAGCAACCGGACACCGCCCAGCGCCGGGTTGTCCTTCTTCCCGGCCGCGTCGGCCACCGCGGTACGGACCAGGTCCTCGGTGATCCAGTCGGGTTGGCTGATCAACATCGTCCACGACCAGGCCGCCTTGTCCCGCGTGACGAACACGGCGGGGTCGTCGGCCCGCCACAGGCCCTCCAGGGGTCCGACGACGAAGTCGCGGTCCAGGGTCTTCTTGCTGGTGAACTTCAGGGTGTACGCCACGGTGAACAGCGCCTCGACGGCCTCGGCGTACGCCGTGGACGTGTTCGGGTCGCCGTGGCCGTCGACCGCGAGATACCGCAGTTCGGGGACGTCGACGAGGACGAAGTCCTTCGCGGGCGGTGCGTACAGCTCCCGCCGCGCCCGCTTGATGTCGTACTTGTCCATGCGGTCTCCTCCGTCGGTGCGCGCAGTACGGTCTCGGCCCGGGCGGTGACCGTCGTCCGTTTCACCGGCTTCAGCTGTGCGGCACCGTGCCCGGGTACTTCAGACCGGCGCCGGTGTTGAGCACGACCACTTCCTCCGTCGCCGACAGCCAGCCCCGCTGGCGCAGCAGCCGGGCCGCGGTCAGGCACGCCGCGCCCTCCGGGCACAGCAGCAGCCCTTCCGCCCGGCCGAACTCGCTCAGGTCCGCGAGGATATCGGCATCGTCGACCGCGATCGCGGTGCCGCCGGTCGCGGCCAGCGCGTCCAGGATCAGCTCGTCGCCCAGCGGGGCGGGCACCGTGATGCCGAACGCGACCGTGTGCGCGTCCGGCCACGGCACCACCCGGCGGTGCCCCTGCTCGAAAGCGGCGACCACGGGCGCGCAGCCGCTGGACTGGACCGCGACCAGGCGCGGCGGCGGCCCGGTGAGCCAGCCGAGTTCGCGCAGTTCCGACAGCGCCTTGTGGATGCCGATGAGGCCGACACCGCCGCCGGTCGGGTAGAGGATGACATCGGGCGAGCGCCAGCCCAGCTGCTCGACGATCTCGTAGCCCATGGTCTTCTTGCCTTCGAGGCGGTAGGGCTCCTTGAGCGTCGACGCGTCGAAGATCTGCCCGTCCGAGGCGGCGATCAGGGCGGCGATGAGCTTGCCCGCGTCGCCGATCAGGCCGTCGACCAGGCGCAGGTCGGCACCGGCGGCGACCACCTCCTGCCGGGTGATCAGGGGTGCGGCCAGCGGCATGGCGACGGTGGCGCGGATGCCGGCGCGGGCGGCGTAGGTGGCCCAGGCGGCACCGGCGTTGCCGTTGGTCGGCATGGCGACGTGACGTACACCCAGCTCCACGGCGCGCGACACGCCGACGGCCGCGCCCCTTGCCTTGAACGACCCGGTCGGGACCAGGCCCTCGTCCTTGATCAGCAGCCGTTCGAGCCCGATCCGGGCGCCGTAGGCGGGCGCGTGCCACAGCGGTGTCCAGCCCTCGCCCAGCGTCGCCACGTGCCGCGCCTCGCGCACGGGCAGCAGTTCGCGGTAGCGCCACAGGTCGGCCGGTCGGCCGGCCAGCCCTGCCGGCTCGACGGCCTGGGCGACGGCGGCCAGGTCGTAGCGGGCCAGCAGCGGCGAGCCGCAGGCGCACAGGTTCTGCAACCGGTGCGCGTCGTGGCGACTGCCGCAGCGGGGGCACTCCAGGTGGGTCAGGTACATGAGCGCTCAGCTCCGCATCCCGCGCGAACTCATACTATTTATACAGACGATATATGGATAGCCTTCGACAACCCGCAGGGACCCCCGGCCGGTGGGCTGACCGGGAGGCACTTGGCGGAGCGGCACCGGGCGGAGCGGCACCAGGCGGCGTGACGGAATCACCTCAATCACCATTGCATGTCGTAGTCATATGACTACGGAGAGGTAGATACGGTGAGCGGGCCCTGACAGGACCACGCTCATCGAGGAGTGCATGGTGAAGAGTCGTATTCGTTGGCGCCGTCCGGTGCTGGCGCTGCTGGCCGCCCCGCTGCTGGCCACCGTCGCCGTCGCCGGGCCGGCGGCGGCGGGACCGGACGGCGGGCACCAGGACGGCCGCGACCACTGGGGCGTGATCACCCGCAACACCATCGGGTCCCCGGTCGCCGCACTGCGCAACGGCCCGTTCGGCTCGTTCGGGGTGGTGGGACCCGCGGCACACCCGCCGTACGGCGACGGCAGCCTCGGCATCGAGGTGTCGGCCGTGCCCGTGACACCGACCCCCTTCCTGGAGAAGGTCGACTTCGGCAACGAGGTGGACTTCTTCGGCAGGACGGTGTCGAGCCTGGCGCAGGTCGGCTTCCACGTCTTCCAGACGGGCGAGAACATCGGCTACGG
The DNA here is from genome assembly GCF_018327705.1 of Catellatospora sp. TT07R-123. Lineage (NCBI taxonomy): Bacteria > Bacillati > Actinomycetota > Actinomycetes > Micromonosporales > Micromonosporaceae > Catellatospora > Catellatospora sp. TT07R-123. The sequence goes on from NZ_BNEM01000001.1 coordinate 320,195, forward strand.
CGGCCCGGCGAACATGCCCAACATCAGGTTCGAGATCGACCCGAACCTGACCGCGTCGACCAGCTCGTACTCCACGCTGGTATGGCTGCCGGCCGCATCCCCGGTCACCAACCAGTGGAGCCCGTACCTCGACGCCACCCTGACCGGCACCTGGTTCCTCACCGGCGCCGCGGGCACCGCGACCGGCTGCAACCTGACCACCCCGTGCACCTTCGCGGCGGTGAAGGCCGCGCTCGACGCCGACGGCGGCGAACCGGCGACGGTCTACACCGCGGCGGTGGGCAAGGGCCGCGACTTCATGTGGATCGGCGCCATCGACGGCCTGCGGATCAACGACGTGATCTACGACTTCGAGGCCGACGGTGTCAGGACTCGCCACGCTCCGTGACGCCGCCACGAGGTGTGGACGGGCCGCGCCCGGTCGGCTGACCGGGCGCGGCCCGTCCGCGGGTCCGCTCAGGACACCCGCACCTGCGACCAGTCCAGGCCGTCGAGGTTGACCACGATCGCCTCCTGCGTGGTACGGGCGATCACCACCACCGCCTCGGTGTCGGGGTCGGGGTTCTCCTCCCGGTGCGGCACGTACGGCGGGACGAAGATGTAGTCGCCCGGCCCGGTCCGCACCGCCGTCTCCACCGGCTCGTCGCCCTCCAGATCGAGGAAGACGAAGACCGGCGTGCCGGACACGACGAAGATCGCGGTCTCCGAGGCGCCGTGGTGGTGGTCGGCCGACCTGGTGGCGCCGGGAACGTGCGTCTGCCCCATCCACAGGTTCCGGGCACCCACCGTCTTGCCGCTGATCGCCTCCAGCCGCTTCATGCCCGGGGTCTGCGTCGTCTGCGACACCAGCCCCTCGGGGGCGACCCGGTGCAGGCGGCGGTGGAACGGGTCGATGTCGGCGGGCAGCAGCACGCCGCTGGGGGTGCGCAGCGGGCCGTCGGCGGAACCGGCGGGCACATGCAGGACGTTCATCTCAGACTCCTTGAACGGCGAGGACACGCGCGACGGCGCCGGCCGGCGGCAGGACCCGGCGCAGCGACTCGGCCGCCCCTGCGACGAGGTCGGCGCGCAGACCGCGCCGCGCCCGCACCGACAGCGGCAGCGGCAGCACCGGCGGCAGGTCGTCGCGCGCGACCAGCCCCTGCGGGGTCTGGCCGAGGGTGGCCATCAGCCCCACCCCCAGCCCCGCCTGGACGGCCGCCTGCACCCCGGCCAGGTGCGCGGCCTCGCAGCCGACCTCCGCCGGCAGGCCGTACTCGGCCAGGGTGTCCAGGGCGCGGGTGCGCAGCGCGCACGGCGCGTCGAAGGCCACCAGCGCGATCGGCCCGCCGTCTCGCGGCGGGTGCCAGCCGGGCGCCGAATACCAGGTCAGCTCCAGTTCCCCGACGGTCTGCGCATCGGGGTCCCCGGCCGGGCCGAGCAGCAGTGCCAGGTCGATGCGGCCGTCGGCCAGGCCGGTGCGCAGCTGCGCCCCGCGGTCGATGCGGAACCGTACCCGCCAGTCCGGGAACGTGTCGGCCAGCGCGCCGGACAGCTCCGGCAGCAGCTGCGCCGCCGCGTGCTCGGTGGACCCGATGACCATGGCCCGCTCGGTGTCGATCCCGAACCCGCGCAGCGCCTCGTCGTGTACGGCCAGGATGCGCCGGGCCTGGCGCAGCAGCGCCTCCCCCGCCGCCGTGAACCGCGAGCCGCGGCCCTGCCGCTCCACCAGCGGGCGCCCGACAGCCGTCTCCAGGCGGCGCACGTGCTGGCTGATCGCGCCCTGGCTCAGGTGCAGCGCGGTGGCCGCGCGCTGGAAGCCGCCGCAGTCCGCGACAGCGACGAAGCTGCGCAGCGGGGCGATGTCCAGGACGCGGCTCATGACCATGAGCCTAAGGGCGGGATGAGCACGGATTATGAACGCCGTTTCACGGGTTTCGAACACCCATCACGGATCGTGATGGGTCGCCATCACGATCCATTGTTGGACATCGTGGCTGCTCGGAGCCCAGACTCGTTCCCATGAGCCGCCCAGTCGCCGTGTTGCTGACACGCCGCCGCTGGCTCGACAACGCCCGCAACGGCGCGACGCTCTGTCGCTGACCCGGCCACGGCGCTGATCGAGCGCCAGCCCGTCCCGCCCGCGCCCCGGGCCCGCCCGCACCGCCGCGAGCACCCCACCTGATTCCAGCCATGTCCGCGTGCCACGCGGCCGACGGCTGCCTCCCGTGCCCGCCGCCGCGGCGGACCCGGCTTCTTGCGCACCTCACTGCCTGAAAGGCGTACCCATGACTCAGCGCACCCTGAAACTCGGCGCCGTGCTGCTCGGCGTCGGCGGCCCCGGCCAGCACCACACCTGGCTCAGCCCCGAGATCCCCGGCGACGCCAGCGTCGACATCCGCTGGTACATCGCCCGCGCCCAGCAGGCCGAGGCGGCCGGCTTCGACCTGGCGTTCATCGTGGACAGCCAGTTCATCACGCCGGACTCGCCGCACCACTACCTGAACCGGCTGGAGCCGCTGACGCTGCTGTCGGCGGTGGCCGTGCACACCAGCCGGATCGGGCTGGTCGGCACGCTGACGACCTCCTACAACGACCCGTTCAACATCGCCCGGCGGCTGGCCTCGCTCGACCTGATCAGCGACGGCCGGGCGGGCTGGAACGTGGTGGCCACCGGCGACGGCGGCACGGCCGGCAACTACGGCCGCGACGAGCACTACGACTACGCCACCCGCTACGGCCGGGCGCTGGAGCACGTGCGCGTGGTGCAGGGCCTGTGGCAGTCGTACGAGGACGACGCGTTCCCGCGCGACAAGGAGCAGGGGGTCTTCTTCGACCGCGGCCGCCAGCACCGGCTGGACCACGTCGGGCAGCACTTCTCGGTGGTCGGGCCGCTGAACATCCAGCGCTCGCCGCAGGGGCAGCCGGTCATCTTCCAGGCCGGGGACTCCCACGAGGGTCGGGACCTGGGCGCGAGCATCGCCGACGCGATCTTCACGCACGCGCAGACGATCGAGCAGGGGCAGGCGTTCGCCCGCGACATCCGGGCGCGGGCGGCCGCGCTGGGCCGCGACCCCGACCAGATCGTGATCTTCCCGGGCATCAGCCCGATCATCGCCGACACCGACGCGCAGGCCCGGGAGAAGGAGCAGGAGATCCTGGGCGGCAAGAGCTTCGACCGGGCCCTGGCCGAGCTGGGCCGCCCGTTCGGCTGGCACGACCTGTCCCAGTACGACCTGGACGCGCCGTTCCCGGACCTCGGCGACCTCGGCGACCGCAGCTTCAAGACGCAGGCCGAGAAGATCAAGAAGCTGGCCCGCGACAACGGGCTCACGCTGCGGCAGGTCGTGCAGCACCAGCTCGACGCGCGCCGCTCGCCGTTCGTCGGATCGGCGGCGACGGTGGCGGCCGAGATCGAGCGCTGGTTCCGGGCCGGGGCCTTCGACGGGGTGAACATCACCGTCACCGTGCCCAGCGAGTTCGCGCGCTTCACCGACGAGGTGCTGCCGATCCTGCGCGAGCGCGGCGTCGTGCGCACCGGCTACGCCGCCTCGACGCTGCGCGGCAACCTCGGCCTGCCGATCCCCGAGAACACCCACACCACGGCCCGGCGCACCGCCGCGCAGCAGGCCGACCGCACCCCCACCCTCGTCCCGTGACCGGCCCGACCCCTCCGAAAGGCACCCCGATGAACCTCGTACGACGAAGCAGACAGCTGGCCGCGGCCGCGGCGGCGGTACTGGCGCTGGCCACGACCGGCTGCGCCGGCGACGCCGGGTCGGCCGCCGGCGAATCCACGCTGCGCTGGGCGGTCGCGCTGCCCGCGCACTGGGATCCGGTGGTCAGCGGCAGCGGCGCCCAGTTCCGGATCCTGTCGCTGGCGTACGCGTCGCTGACCGAGATCGACGAGCAGGGCAGGGCGGTGCCGAGCCTGGCAAAGGGCTGGGACTACAACAGCACCGGCGACCAGGTCACCTTCCACCTGCGGCCGAACCTGAAGTTCAGCGACGGCGAGCCGCTGAACGCCCAGGCGGTCAAGCTCTACCTGGAGCGGGCCAAGACGCAGAAGAACTCCGCCCTGTTCGGCGACCTGACCTCGATCAAGGAGATCACCGCCTCCGGCGACCTGGACGTGGTGGTCAACCTGACCCAGGTGGACTACCAGATCCCGCTGCTGCTCGGCGAGCGCGTCGCGCAGATCACCAGCCCGAAGGCGGCGCAGGACCCGGTCAAGCTCGACCAGAACCCGGTCGGCGCGGGGCCGTTCACGGTGACCGAGTTCGTGCCCGGCTCCCACGTGTACCTCAAGAAGAACCCGGACTACTGGGACGCCGCGAACATCCACCTCGACCGGGTCGAGCTGCACGCCGCGCCGGACAGCGCCACGATCGTGTCCAGCCTCCAGACCGGCGTGTACGACCTGGCCTACCTGGACGCGGCGCAGGTGAAGGCGGCCAAGGCCGCGGGCCTGGACGTGGTGCTGCAGCCGGGCTTCAACGCCTCCAACATCAGCATCAACGTCAACAAGAAGCCGTTCGACGACCCGAAGGTGGTCGACGCGGTCCGCTACGCCGTCAACCGACAGGAGTTCGTCGACAAGGTCACCTTCGGCTACGGCAAGGCGACCGACCAGCCGTTCCCGCCGGGCTACCTCGCCTACGACGAGAAGTCGGCCGGGCTGTTCCCGTACGACACCGCCAAGGCGAAGCAGCTGCTGGCCGAGGCGGGCTACCAGCCGGGGCAGATCAAGCTCGACCTGGTCATCCCGGCCCAGTCGGCGGCGGCGGAGATCGTGCAGGCCCAGCTCGCCGCCGTCGGCATCACTGTCAGCATCAAGGTCGACCCGAACTGGTCCACGCCGTTCTTCGCCAAGGACCTGACCCTGTCGCTGTACGGCACCACCGGCCGCGAGTCGCCGGTGCAGACCCTGACCGCCCACTTCGGACCCAACGGCCCGCTGAACCTGAGCACGCCGTACGAGCCGGAGGGGTTCGAGGCGGCGGTGTCGCTGGCGCGCCGGACGCCGCTGGACTCGCCGGACTACGCGGCGAACCTCCAGGCGGCCACCCGGGCCGGGCTGGCCAGCCGGGCGCTGGTGTTCACGTACGCCCCGACGAACATCTTCGTCAAGAGCACCCGGGTCTCGGCCCTGCCCGCCATCCCCGGCCAGCTCCACTGGACCGGCGTCACGGTGGCCGCGTCATGAGCGGCGCCGGGCTGGGCACCGCCCGGCTGCGCCGGGCCGCTGGACGGACGGCCGCGGTGGCGGCACGCTCGATCGCGATCTTCGTACCGGTGTTCGGAGTGGCGACGTTCGTGACGTTCGCGCTGCGCGCGCTGAGCGGGCTCAGCCCGGCGCACCTGCAACTGGGCGAGTCGGCGACCCCGGAGTCGCTGGCCCGCATCGAACACGAGTGGGGCCTGGACCGGCCCTTCCTCACCCAGTACCTGGACTGGTTCGGCAAGGTGCTGTCCGGTGATCTCGGCACCAGCTGGTACAACGGCGCCGACATCGCGCAGCTGCTCACCGAGGGCGCGGTGATCAGCCTGTCGGTCGCCGGGCTGGCCCTGCTCATCGGGGTGGTGTTCGGGTTCGGGTTCGGCATCCTGGCGGCGCTGCGGCGCACCACCTGGGTGGACCGGGTGATCACCGGGGCGATGACGTTCATCTCGGTGATGCCGTCGTTCGTCGTCGGCATCGCGCTGGTCGCCGTGTTCGCCGTCGGGCTGGGCTGGCTGCCGTCGGCCGGGTGGGTCCCGGCCGAGCGCGGCTTCGGCGTATGGCTGGCGCACATCACGCTGCCGGCGATCGCGCTCAGCTTCGACACCGTCTCCGACGTGGCCCGCCAGCTGCGGGCCGGGCTGGTCGCGGCATACCGGGAGAACTACGTGACCGGGGCCGTGGTGCGCGGCCTCGGCCCGCGCCGGATCTTCTTCGGGCACGTGCTGCGCAACGGCATCGGCCCGGCGCTGACGGTGCTCGGGCTGAAGTTCCCGAACCTGCTGGGCGGCGCGGTCGTCACCGAGGCGGTCTTCGGGATGCCGGGGTTCGGGCAGTTCGCCGCGGCGTCGGCCCAGCGCGGCGACGTGCCCGCGGTGCAGGGCGTGCTGGTCGTCTCGATCGTGCTGGTCGTCGTCTTCAACCTGCTGGTCAACCTCATCCTGGCCCGGCTCACGCCCGCCTCGGCCAGAGGGGTCTGACGTGGTACGCCGCCTGCTCAGCCTCGCCTCCGGCCGCATCGCCGCCGCCATCCTCATCCTCATCGCGCTGCTGGCGCTGCTCGGGCCGCTGCTGGCCCCGCAGGACCCGCTGGCAGGCAGCGCCGACATCCTCGCCCCGCCCGGGGCGCACCACTGGCTCGGCACCGACTACCTCGGCCGGGACGTGTTCAGCCGGCTGCTGGCCGGGTCACGGCTCAGCGTGCTGGGCGCGGTCCAGGTCACCGTGATGGCGCTGCTGGTCGGGGTGATCCCCGGCATCCTGTCGGTGTACCTCGGCCGCGCCTTCGAATGGGTCACGCTGCGGCTGGCCGACACCCTGATCGCGCTGCCGTTCCTGGTCTTCGCCGTCGCCGTCACCGCGCTGCTGGGCAACGGCATCCCGCAGGCCATGCTCACGGTCGGCATCATGGTCTCGCCGCTGTTCTACCGGGTGGCGCGGGCCGCGACCCTGTCGGTGGCCCGGTCGCAGTACGTCGAGGCGGCGATCGTGGCCGGGGCGTCGGTCGGCTGGATCGTGCGCAGGCACGTCTGGACGAAGGTGCTGCCGCCGATCGCGATCGCGCTGGCCCACACCACCGGAGTCGGGTTCGTCGTGGTGTCCAGCCTGACCTTCCTCGGCATCGGCGTACGCCCGCCCGCGCCGACGTGGGGCGGGATCCTCGCCTCCGACCTCGGGTTCCTCAGCTACCGGCCGTGGGCGCCGCTGCTGCCCACCGCTCTGATCATGGCCACGGTCTGGGCCTGCAACCTGCTGGCCGACGCGATCCGCGACGTCTCCGGCGAAGCGGGCCGGGCCCTGCTGAACACCAGGAAGCTGCGCGGCCGCCTCGCCGCCGCCGGAAGGGGTGCCGCATGAGCAGCGCCGTACTGCGCCTGACCGACGTCCGGGTCCGCGACGCCGTCGGTGACCGCGACGTCGTGCACGGCGTGTCGTTCGCGCTGACACCGGGCAAGGTGGTCGGCATCGTCGGCGAGTCCGGCAGCGGCAAGACGCTGACCTGCCGGGCCATCCTCGGCATCCTGCCCGAGCACTTCAGCGTCGGCGGCGGCTCGATCGAGCTGGCCGGGCGGGACACGTCCCGGCTGACCCCGCGCGAGTGGACCGGGCTGCGCGGGGCGACCGTCGGCGCCGTGTTCCAGGACCCGGCGTCCTATCTCAACCCGTCCATCCGGGTCGGCGCCCAGGTGGCCGAGGTCGTCCGGGTCAAGAAGGGCCTGACCCGGCGCGAGGCCCGGCGCCGGGCGGTGGAGCTGCTGGGCGCCGTCCGCCTGCGCGATCCGGAACTGGTCTACCGGCAGTATCCGCACGAACTGTCCGGCGGCATGCTCCAGCGGGTCCTGATCGCGGCCGCGATCGCCGCCGACCCGCAGCTGCTCATCGCCGACGAGGCCACCACCGCGCTGGACGTCACCGTGCAGGCCGAGATCCTCGATCTGCTCACCGACCTGCGCGAACGCACCGGCCTCGCACTGATCGTGGTCTCCCACGACCTCGCGGTGGTCGCGCAGCTGTGCGACGAGGTCCTCGTCATGCGGGCCGGGACCGTCGTCGAGCAGGGCCCGACCGCCCGCGTGCTCTACGACCCGCGCCACGAGTACACCCGGCTGCTCATCGCCGAGCACGAGCAGTACGGCCTCGACCGCTTCCTCGCCCCCGCCGCCGAACCCGTCCCCAGCAAGGAGCTCGACCATGTCGGCTGATCCCCGCCCGGTGCTCCAGGTGACCGGGCTGGACGTGCACTACCGCCGCGGCACCGGGCGGCTGCACGCCCTGCGCGGTGCTGACCTGACGGTGGCCCCCGGCGAGACCGTCGGCGTGATCGGCGAGACCGGTTCCGGCAAGTCCACCCTGGCCCGCGCCGTGCTCGGCCTGGTCCGCCCGTCGGCGGGCCGGATCGTGGTCGCCGGTGAGGACGTCACCGGGCACTCGGCCCGGCAGTGGCGCGCCCTGCGCCGGCGCGGCGTGCTCCAGTACGTCTTCCAGGACCCGCTGCGCAGCCTGGATCCGGACCTGACCGTCGCCGACTCGCTCGTCGAGCCGCTGCTGATCCAGGGCCGCACCCGCGCCGCCGCCACCGCACGCGCCCAGGCGTACCTGGAGCGGGTGCACCTGGACCCGGAGCTGCTGACGCGGCTGCCCGGCCAGCTGTCCGGCGGCCAGCGCCAGCGGGTCGCGGTGGCCCGCGCGCTGGTCACCGACCCGGAGCTGGTCATCCTCGACGAGCCGGTGAGCGCGCTGGACTCCGCCAACCGGGTGCGGGCGCTGGAGCTGCTCAAGGAACTGCGCGCCGGCGGGGCGGCGCTGGTGTTCATCTCGCACGACCTCGGGTCGGTGGCCGGGATCGCCGACCGGATCGCGGTGCTGTACCAGGGCCGCGTGGTGGAGACGGCCCCGGCCCGCGACCTCGTCGACTCCCCGCAGCACCCGTACACCCGCCTGCTCGTCAGCTCGGCGCCGACGCTCAGCTCGGCGGCGGGCGACCGCGCCCGCCGCGAGGCGCTGCGCGAACTCCTGCACGTCTGATCCGGAAAGGAGCCAGCGATGGCCCGTCAACTCAGAACCACCCGGCACACCGCGCTGGTCGAGGCGGGTGCCTGATGGGTGACGTCCGTTTCCCCACCGGCGAACCGCCCGCCGAGACCGACGTGCTCATCGTCGGGGCGGGCCCGGTCGGCCTGTCGGCCGCCGTCGAGCTCACCGCCCGCGGTGTCTCGGTCGCGGTCGTCGACGCCGCCACCGAGGCGACGCTGGTCCGGGCGGGGGCCATGGGGCACTCGCCGCGTACGGTCGAGCATTTCCGGCGCTGGGGGCTGCTTCAGCAGATCCGGACCGCGTGGACGTTCCCGCCCGAGTGGAACCGGGGCATCCGGCTGGCGACGTCGCTGGCCGGGCACGACCTGGTCGCCGACGGCGAGCGGCGGCAGCCGCCGGGCTTCTCGCTGGCCCGGCCGATCCGCCGCCCGCAGACCGCCCTGCAGCAGGTCTTCCTCGACCACCTGCGGCTGCACGGGGTGCCCGTGAGCGGCGGGTGGCGGGCCGTCGGGCTGGCCGACACCGGTGCCGACGTCGAGACGTCCGTGTCGTCGGCCGGGCAGGCGCGCACCATCCGGTCCCGCTACGTGATCGGCGCGGACGGCGGCAGCAGCACCGTGCGCCGACTGGCGGGGATCGAGCGCGAGGGCGAGCACGCCACGGAGAAGATGTTCCGCCTGATCGTCCGGCACGCGCCGGGTGCGCTCGGAGCGGCGCCCAGCGGCACCAACATCGTCTTCAACGGGCGGGCGTCGGGGTTCCTCGCCGCGATCAGCCCGACCGAGTGGCGCGTGTACGCCGGGCCGTACCCGCTGGACGCCGAGCCGGCCGAGGCGGAGCTGCTGGACGTCGCGCGGGCGGCGTTCGGGGTGGCCGAGCTGGAGCTGGAGCTGGCGTCGAGGACCACGTACCACCAGGCGACGCGGATCGCGGCGACGTTCCGTCAGGGACGGGTGCTGCTGGCCGGGGACGCCGCGCACGTGCGCACCCCGGGCGGCAACCTGGGCGAGGGGTTCGGCGACGTGGCCAACCTGGGGTGGAAGCTGGCGGCGGTGCTGGCCGGGCACGGCGGCGACGGGCTGCTGGACTCCTACGACGCCGAGCGGCGCCCGCACAACCAGCGGGTGGCCGACCACGCGCTGGCCTCGGCGCGGCGCTCACGGGAGCTGCTGGCGCGGATCCGCGACGGCGGAATCCCCGACGACGCCGACGACGGCGCCCCGGCGCGGCGGCGGCGGGGTGAGATCGCCGAGCTGCTGAGCGCGCAGCCGCGCGGAGAGGCTCCCGGAGTCCTGTTCGACGAGCGCTACGACGACTCGGGGGTGGTCTGGTACGGGACCGGGCAGCTCGCGGCCGAGCGGCCGTGGGCGGCATCGGTGTACGAGGACGATCCGCGCCCCGGTCACCGGGCCCCCGACCTGTACGTGGATCCGTGGGGCGACACCCTCTACGACCGGCTCGGGGTCGGCTTCGGGTTGCTGATGGCCGCCCCGGACGCCGCGGTGGAGCAGGAGTTCGCCGCGGCGGCGCAGGACCGGGGCCTGCGGTTGTCGGTGGTGCACCTGCCCGAGGGCCCGGCCCGCGAGCGCTACGGCGAGGGCGCGGTGCTGGTCCGGCCGGATCAGCACGTCGCCTGGCGGGGCCGGGTGCTGCCGCCCGGTGGTGCCGCCGCCGTCCTCGACCACGTCCTCGGCCTGCGGGCCGCACCCCAGGCGAAGGGCTCCGCCGTGTTCCTCGATTTCACCGGCCCGGCCGGGTTGCGCACCCGGGGCACCGTCCTGATCGTCCCGGGCCGGGGCGAGAGCGCCTCGGGGTATGTCCGGCTGGGCAGCCGCCTGGCCGCCGACGCGTACCGGGTGCGGGTGGTGCTGCCGCCGGTGCTCGACGAGTCCGACGCGGACGGTGCGCTGGACCGGTTCGAGCCGGTGCTGGCCGAGGCGGTCGCGGAGCTCGGCGACGGGCTGGTGGCGCCGCTGGTGCTGGTGGGTGCCGACGCCGGAGCGGCGGTCGTCGGCGGCCTAGTGGCGCGGTCGGGTCCGGACGCGTCGTGGTGGCCCGCGGCGGTGGTGCTGGCCGGGCTGCCCGGGTATGGCGCGCACCGTACCGGTGGCTGGGAGGACGAACTGGACGGGCGGACGCACTGCCCGGTGCACCGGGGGGTGCTCGGCGGCGATCCGGCGGTCAGGCCGGGGGCGCTGTCCGCGCCGGTGCCGTCGGCGCTGCTGGACGCGGCCTACCGGAGCAAGGCGGAGGTGGCGCACCTGATCCTGGCCGGTGACGCCGATCCGTACGCCGACCGGGAGCGGCTGGCGGAGCTGGCGTCGATCCTGCCGACGGCGCGGCTGGCGGTGGTCCGCGGTGCCCGCCATGACGTGCTCAACGACGTGCAGCACCGGTCGGTGGCCGCCGAGGTGGTGGCCTTCCTGGAGGCGGTGCGGGCCGGCCGGCCGCTGGAGCCGATCGTGCAGGTCGAACGCAGCACCTGGTGATGCGGCGTCCCAACATGTAATCCCTACTTGACCGATAGGAGATGTAGGCAGCAAGCTCCGTGCGTGTCCGATCACGCCCGCGCCTCCGCGACGGCCCCGCGCCGCAACCGCACCACGACGCCGCAGTTCCGGGCTCTCACCCTGCGGCTCGGGGCCGTCGCGCTGCTGCTCGCCGCCTGGTGGGCGGTCGCGGCGGCCGAGATCTGGCCGCCGGTGTTCGTGCCGTCCCCGCAGTCGGTCTGGCACCAGTTCCTCGACACCTCCGGGCTCAGCGATACCGCCCGCCCCGGCTGGGCCGGCTACTCTCTGGGCGAGCACCTGCTGGCCAGCCTGCGCCGGATGGCCCTGGGCTGCGCGTACGGCATCGGCGGCGGCCTGGCGCTGGGACTGCTGATCGGCCTGGTGCCGGCCGTCGGCACGGTGCTCGGCCCGGCGGTCACCTTCGTACGCACCCTGCCGCCGCTGGCCTACCTCAGCCTGCTCGTGATCTGGTTCGGCATCGACGAGGCGCCCAAGGTGTGGCTGCTGCTGCTGGCCGCGCTGCCGCCGGTCGCCGTCGCCACCGCCGACGCGGTGCGCGGGGTGCCCGCCGACTACCTGCACGCGGCCCGCTCGCTGGGCACCGGCCGGGCGATGCTGCCCTGGCGGGTGCTGCTGCCCGCCGCCGCGCCCGAGATCCTCACCGGAGTCCGGCTGGCGGTCGGGGTCGCCTACACCACCGTGGTCGCCGCCGAGACGGTCAACGGGGTCCCCGGCATCGGCGGCATGATCCGCGACGCCCAGCGCTACAACCAGACCGACGTCGTCGTGCTCGGCATCATCCTGATCGGCCTGTCCGGCCTGGCCTTCGACGGCCTCCTCCAGCTCGCCCAGCGCCGCCTCACACCGTGGCGCGGGCGCGTATGACCCCGCAAACGATGAGAGGAATCCTGTGAACCATCCCGTAGACCGCCGCCGACTGCTGCTGGGTGCCCTGGGGCTGGCCGCCGCGCCGGTGCTGGCGGCCTGCACCGGCGACGCCGACCCCGCCCCGGTCGGCAGCGGCGGCACCGCCGCGCCCAAGCAGCTGCGCATCGGGTACCAGCTGATCCCCAACGGCGATCTGATCGTCAAGGACCTCGGCTGGCTGGAGGCCGCGCTGCCCGGCACGACCGTGGTGTGGAGCAAGTTCGACTCCGGCGGCGACGTCAACACCGCCATCCTGGCGGGCAGCCTGGACATCGGCCTGGCCGGCAGCAGCCCCGTCGCCCGGGGCCTGGCCGCGCCGCTGAACATCCCGTACACCGTGCCGTGGATCTTCGATGTCATCGGCGACAACGAGTCCCTGGTGGTCAAGCCCGAGATCACCGACCTGGCCGGGCTCGCGGGCAAGAAGGTCGCCACCCCGTTCGCGTCCACCTCGCACTACAGCCTGCTCGCGGCGCTGGCCGACGCGGGGGTGCCCGAGAACAGCGTGAAGGTCATCGACCTGGAGCCGCCGGAGATCCAGGCGGCCTGGCAGCGCGGCGACATCGACGGCGCCTACGTGTGGACCCCGGTCCTGGCCGAGCTGCGCAAGACCGGCAAGGTCCTGATCACCAGCCGCCAGCTGGCCGGCAAAGGCAAGCTGACCGCCGACCTGGCCGTCGTGCGCACGCCGTTCCTGCAGCAGTACCCGCAGGTGGTCAAGGTCTGGATCCAGCAGCAGGACCGGGCGGTCAAGCTCGTCCGCACCGACAAGACCGCCGCCGCCCAGGCCGTCGGCCGCCAGCTCAACCTCGACTTCGACGAGGCCGGGGCGCAGCTGTCGGAACTGGTGCTGCTCGACGCCGCCGAGCAGGCCGGGCCCGACTACCTGGGCACACCCGCCGCGCCCGGCAAGCTGGCCGACAACCTGCACTCGGCCGCCGAGTTCCTGACCGCGCAGGGCAAGCTCACCGCCGCGCCGAGCCTCGACGTGTATCGCCAGGGCCTGGCCGTACAGGCGCTCGCCGATGCCGCCAAGGCCTGACCAGGCTGCCCCGGACAGCGCCGTCGCCCCGGCGGTGGCGCTGTCCGGGGTCCGGCACCAGTACCGTGCCGCCGGCCGCGACGTGCTCGCCCTGGACGGCATCGACCTGCTGATCGAGCCCGGCGAGGCGCTGGCCGTGGTCGGGCCGTCCGGCTGCGGCAAGAGCACGCTGCTGCGGATGATCGCCGGGTTCCTGCGCCCCTCGCACGGCCGGATCGACGTCGGCGGCGCGCCGGTGACCCGGCCGGGGCCGGACCGCGGCGTGGTGTTCCAGCAGCCCCGGCTGTTCCCGTGGCTGTCGGTGCGGGCCAACGTGGCGTACGGCCTGCGCGAGGCCGGCCTGCCCCGCCCGGCCCGGACCGCGCGGGTGGACGAGCTGCTGGAGCTCGTCGGGCTGGCCGACGTCGGCGGGCTGCGCCCGTACGAGCTGTCCGGTGGGATGCAGCAGCGTGCGGCGATCGCACGGGCGCTGGCGCCCGACCCCGGCATCCTGCTGCTCGACGAGCCGTTCGCGGCGCTGGACGCGCTGACCCGCGAACGGCTCCAGGAGGAGCTGCGCGGCATCTGGCTGCGTACCGGCAAGACGCTGGTGCTGGTCACGCACAGCGTGGACGAGGCGGCGCTGCTGGGCAGCCGGATCGTGGTGCTGAGCCCGCGCCCGGGCACCGTGGTGCTGGACGAGCGCTCGCAGCTGCCCCGCGCCGAGCATCCGCGCGCGGCACCGGAGTTCGCGGCACGCCGGGAACGGGTCCTGGCGGCGGTGCGCGGCGCGCACTGAGCCGGGTGCGCGACCAGGCATCGGGAGTGCCGGTCCCCGTGCGCGGGTCCGCCGCGACAGGCACTCCCGATGCCTTCTACGGTGCGGCGACCCGGTCGCCGGGGCGGGCGTCGGCATGGGACGTGCCGCCGAGCGCGTGGCGGGCATAGGCGCGCACGTCGGCGTCGCCGTCGGCCAGCGCGTCCGCGAGCGCCGGGGCGAACAGGTCGCGGTGCGGTGCCATCGCCCGCACCGCGGCCTTGCGGACGTCGGCGTTGACGTCGGTGGCCAGCACGGTCAGCTCGGCGGCGGCGGCCGGGCCGAGCGCGGCGGCGGCACCGGCGCGGACCTGCCAGGCGGGATCGGCGACCGCCCCCAGCGCCAGTGCGGTCAGCGTGTCGTCCGGACCGGCCGCAGCCGAGGCGAACGCGGCGGCGCGCACCAGCGGCTCGGCGTCGACGGCCAGCCGGGCCAGGACCTCGGGGGCGCCGACGGTCCGCAGGCCGTGCGCGACGGCGACGCGTACCTCGCGGTCGGGGTCGGCGGCCGCCTGCGCCAGCCCGGCCCCGTCGTCGAGCCGGACCAGGCCGAGCACGGCCTTGAGGCGCACCTCGACGTCGTCGTCGGCGTGGCAGCCGCGGAACTGCGCGGCGGTGCCCTCACCGGTCAGGCGCAGCAGGTCCAGGCCGATCGCGCGGACGGTGGGATCGGTGCTGCCCAGGGCGGTGTGCAGGGCCAGCCCGGTCGGCAGGACGTCGGCCAGCTCCTGCAGCCCGGCCACGGCCGCGGCCCGAACCAGCTGGTCCTGGTCGGACAGTGCGCGCACGAGCGTGGCGGGGGTGCCCGGCGGCGCCGCCTCGACGAGCGCGACCAGGGCGGTGCGGCGCACCTCGGGGTCCTCGTCGGCGAGGTAGGGCTCGAACGCGTCCAGGGCCGGGTCCTGCTCGGCCAGCCGGACCACCTCCAGCAGCCGCCGCGTGGCCTTGGCGGTGGTGGCCCGGGCGGCCGGGCCGGTCACCGCCGTACGGTAGGCGGCCACCGGCGCCGCGAGCACCTGCGGCGGCGCGGCGACGGGGGTGAACCCGTCGACGGGCACCAGGTAGTCGGCGACGGGTCGTTTGAGGAACTCCATCCGCCCGTCGGCTCCCTTGCGCAGGTTGAGGTGGAACAGCCACTGCTCGTCGTCGCGCGAGGTGTGGTCCAGGCGCTGGTGGTACAGGCCCCAGCGGCTCTCGGTGCGGGTGAGTGAGGCCCGGGCGGCCATCTCGGCGCAGTCGCGGATGAACGTCACCTCCACGCAGCGCATCAGCTCGTGCGGGGTGCGGGCGCCCAGCCGGTCGATGTCGGCGCGGATGCGCTCGAACGCCTCGACGGCGAGGTCGAGCTTGGCCGCCGACTTGGGCGGGGCGACGTACTCGTTGACGAACCGGCGCAGCTTGTATTCGACCTGCTGCTGGGGCAGGCCGTCCGGGTTGCGCAGGGGGCGGTAGACCAGCTCGTGGGCGGCCTCGATCTGGTCGAGCGGCAGCGGGGCGGCGGCGGTGTCCAGCCCGGCGGCGTGGGTGCCGGCGAGGTCGCCGAAGACGAACGCGCCGATCATGTAGTTGTGCGGCACGCAGGCCAGGTCGCCCGCGGCGTACAGGCCGGGCACGGTGGTGGCGCCGTGCTCGTCGACCCACACCCCGGAGGCGGAGTGGCCGCCGCACAGGCCGATCTCGGAGATGTGCATCTCGACGTCGTGGGTGCGGTAGTCGTGGCCGCGCCCGGCGTGGAAGGTGCCGCGGGTGGGCCGCTCGGTGGTGTGCAGGATGGCTTCGAGCCGGGAGATCGTCTCCTCGGGCAGGTGGGTGAGTTTGAGGTAGACCGGTGCGCGGTCGGTGCCCAGCTCGCGGGCCACCTCGGCCATCATCTGGCCCGACCAGTAGTCGGAGTCGACGAACCGCTGCCCCCGGTTGTTGACCTGGTAGCCGCCGAACGGGTTGGCGACGTACGCGCAGGCCGGGCCGTTGTAGTCCTTGATCAGCGGGTTGATCTGGAAGCACTCGATGCCGGACAGCTCGGCTCCGGCGTGATACGCCATGGAGTGGCCGTCGCCGGCGTTGGTCGGGTTCTCGTACGTGCCGTACAGGTAGCCGCTGGCGGGCAGGCCGAGCCGGCCGCTGGCGCCGGTCGCGAGGATCACCGCCCTGGCCGACACCGTCGCGAACTCGCCGGTGCGGGTGTGCAGCGCGGCCACTCCGGCGGCGCGGCCGCCGGCGGTCAGCACCCGCACCGGCATCAGCCGGTTCTCGATCCGGATCCGGTCGCGCATGCGGCGTTCGCGCAGCACCCGGTAGAGCACCTTCTTGATGTCGCGGCCCTCGGGCATGGGCAGCACGTAGCTGCCGGAACGGTGCACCTGGCGCACCGCGTACTCCCCGTAGGCGTCCTTCTCGAACTTGACGCCGTAGCCCTCCAGCCGCCGCACCATGTCGTAGCCGCGGCTGGCGGTCTGATAGACCGTCTTCTGGTTCACGATCCCGTCGTTGGCCAGCGTGATCTCGCGTACGTAGTCCTCCGGGACGGCCTTTCCGGGGATGACGGCGTTGTTGACGCCGTCCATGCCCATCGCGAGCGCTCCGGAGTGGCGCACGTGCGCCTTCTCCAGCACGATCACCCGGGCGCCGTGCTCGGCCGCGGACAGGGCCGCCATCGTCCCGGCCGTCCCTCCGCCGACCACGACGACGTCGCAGTCGAGCTGGAGGCGGTCGGTCAGGCTCGCAGGCTGCATAGGATCTCTTCCTTCGTGGCCGTGCCGCCGTCGAGGACCGCCTCGACGCCGCGCGGGGTGAGGACCGCGACCCGGTCCCCGAGGATCAGCGCCTCGTCGACGTCGTGCGTGACGAAGACGACGGTGGCCGGATTGGTGGTACGCAGTTGCAGCAGCATCTGCTGCATGGCCGCGCGGGTCTGCGCGTCCAGCGCCCCGAACGGCTCGTCCATCAGGATGGCCCGGGGCTGCGCCGCCAGGGTGCGGGCCAGCTGCACCCGCTGGCGCTGGCCGCCGGACAGCTGCGCGGGCAGCCGGTCCCCGTGCCCGCCGAGTCCGACCTCGGCCAGCCAGTGCCCGCCGAGCCGCCGCCGGTCGGACGCTCCACGGATGGCCAGCGCCAGTTCCACGTTGCGCCGGGCCGAGCGCCACGGCAGCAGCGCGTCCTCCTGGAACACCAGGGCCCGTTCCCTGGACGGGCCGCGCACGGGCACCCCGTCGGCGAGGATGCTTCCCTGCCGGGCCGGCAGGAGGCCGGCCAGGGCCCGGAGCAGGGTGGACTTGCCGCAGCCGGAGCCGCCGACCACGACGAGGATCTCGCCGCCGCGCACCTCCAGGTCGAGACCGTCGATCACGGCGTCGGCGCCGTACCCGAGGGTCACGCCGGACAGTTCGAACCTCATCGCGCCTCGTCCTTCAGGCTCGCGGGCAGCCAGCGGGTGGCCCGGCGGCCGACGCGCTCCACGGCCGAGGAGGTCAGCCAGCCCAGTGCGCCGATGGTGAGCATGCCGACCAGCACCCCGGGATAGTCGACGATGGTGTACGCCTTCCAGGTGCGGTAGCCGACGCCGAAGTCACCGGAGATCATCTCGGCGGAGATGACGCAGATCCAGGAGACTCCGATGCCGACCGACAGGCCGCTGAAGACGCCCGGCAGCGCACCGGGCAGCACCACGCTGGCCAGGGTGCGCCAGCGGCCGCCGCCGATGGTGCGGATCGCGTCCTCCCACACCGTCGGCAGCGCCCGCACCGCATGCCTGGTGCTGACCAGGATCGGGAAGAACGCCGACACGAACGTGATGAACACGATGCCCTGCTCGTTGGTCGGGAACAGCAGGATCGCCACCGGCACCAGGGCGATCGCGGGGATCGGCCGCACCACCTCGAACAGCGGCTGCAGCACGTCGGCGAGCAGCCGGGACCGTCCGATCGCGATGCCCAGGCCGATGCCGAGCACCGCGGCGAGGCCGAAGCCGGTGAGAATGCGGACCAGGCTCTGCGCGACGTCCTGGTAGTACACGGGCAGCGACAGCTGGCGTACCAGCTCGTGCCAGACCTCGACGGGCGTGGGCAGGCGGTCGAACCGTACCCACAGCCGCACGTCGGCCGAGGTCACCCACTGCCACGCGGCCGCGGCGGCGGCCAGGGTGCCCAGCCGCACCGCCCACCGGGCCCGGTAGCCGGTCCGGCGCCGCCCGGCCGCGGCGGCGGGCCGGGCCCGGGTCTGCTCCAGCAGCGCGGTCATGCCCCCTCCACGGCCTGGGCGTAGGTCACGACGCGGGCGCCAGGGTGGGCGGCGGTGTAGGCGTCGGCGGCGGAGCGGGTCACGAACGGTTTGAAGCGCTCGTCGGCTGGGGCGGCCGGGTCCACGACCCACAGGCTCCGGTCGGCGAACCAGCGGGTGCCGGTGGTCGCGTCGGGCACGTAGGCCGCGCGCGGCTTCTCCTTGCGTACGGCCCGCAGCAGGCACGTCGGGGTCGCGGCCGGTTTCGTCCGGTCGGCGCCGACGGGCCACAGCTCACCGGCGAGCGCGGGGTCGGTGACCGGCCGGCCGCACACCTCGTCGGTGCCGGTGATCGCGGCCCGGTTCGCGGTGCTGGCGAAGTCGGCGTCGTACTGGTCGCCGTAGACGGCCCTGAGGTAGCTGTCGTCGACGAACGCGGCCAGGTCGATGGACTGGAGCACGCCGATCGACTTCAGAAACGGCACGTCGTGCGCGTGCGCGTCGCGCAGCGCCTGCTTGAGCTGCACGTCGAAGGTGACCTGGCCGCCCGCGCCGTTGTAGAGGTAGACCACCTCCGGCGGCAGGCCGGTCGCGTCGGCGACGCTCTTCGCGGCGGCCAGCGGGTCGGCCCACAGGAACCTCGTCGCGTCGATCTGCGCCTTCAGGAACGCCTTGACCACGTCGGCGTGGTCCTTGGCGTACGCCTCGCGCACCACGACGCCGTGGAACGTGGGCACCTTCAGGTCGCCGCCGTCGTAGAGCGGCTGCGCCTCGCCCCGGTGCACCAGCAGGGCGGGCCAGGCCACGAACTGCGACAGCGCGGCGACGTTGCCCGCTTGCAGCGCCGAGGCGCCGACCTGCGGAACCTGGTTCTCCACCTTGACATCGGCGACGCCGTAGCGCTCCAGGGCCTGCACGAGGGTGCCGTGGGCGGCCGAGCCGACGCTGGTGGACACGGCCCTGCCCTGGAGATCGGCCAGGCTGGTGATCTTCGACGCCGGGGTGGTCACCACCATGTTCAGCGCGCCCCGGATGTTGAACCCGGTCGCCGAGATCAGCTTGGTACGGGTCTCGGCGTTCTGCTGGCCGCGGGAGCCGTTGATGAGCAGCGGGTAGTCCCCCATCGACCCGATGTCGATCTTCCCGGCGATCATCTGGGCCGTGATCGGCGCACCGGTGTCGTAGTCCTGCCACACCACCTGGAACTTCCTGCCGGCGATCTCGGCCAGCCGCTTCTCGAAGAAGCCCTGGGCCTTGAGCAGCGTCCCGGCGGTGACCGTGTTGATGGTCTTGGACTGGTAGCCGACCACCACCCGCTCGGCGTCGCCGTCGGCGGCGGCGCCCGCGACCGTGCAGCCGCTCGTCGCCGTTAGCGCGGCGGTCAGCGCGAGTATCGCGATCCTGCGCATCTGGGGTCTCATCTCAGGAGGTAGGGCATGTTGACGGTGACGGCGCCGGTGGGGCAGCGGGCCGCGCACGGGCCGCAGTACCAGCACTCGTCGACGTGCATGTAGGCCTTGCCGCTCGCGGGGTCGATGGCGAGGGAGTCGAGCGGGCAGACGTCGACGCACAGGGTGCAGCCGTCGATGCACAGGTCCGGGTCGACGATGACCGGGAGGTCGACGCGCTGGTCGGCCAGTGCCATGGCTACCGCCTCTCAAGTTGGGCGCGCATGGCGAGCCGGTCGCCACGCAAGCGGATGGATTCGAGGTCGACGGGCGTGCCGTCGGCCAGGTGCGTCAGGCGTTCGAGCATCAGCAGGGCGGCGTTGTCCTGCGTGCCGAGCAGGCTCGCGCTGTGCGCGTCGGCGTTGACGGCCTCCAGCGTGAGGTCGGCGGTGCCGAGCCGCTGGCCGGTGATGGTCTCCAGCAGCACGAAGATGTCCCGGTTGGCCAGGTCCTCGGCCAGCAGGGGTTCACCGACGGCGCGCGGCAGGTAGGTGAGGTCGAGCGACAGCGGCTCGCCGTTGAGGCGGCGGATGCGTTCGATGTAGACGACCCGGTCGGTCGTGCACAGCCGCCGCCCGACCCAGGTGGGCGGGTCAATCAGTTCGGCGGCCCGCACCTCGTTGGTGACGGTGCCGTGCTCGTGCATGGTCTCGTTGAGGCCCATCAGGCGGTGCAGGCCGTGCGGGTACTTCTCCCCGCAGGTCGTTGTGCCCAGGCCGGGCGTACGGTCGACCAGGCCCTCGCCACGCAGCAGCGACAGCGCCTCGCGGACCGTGTTGCGGGAGACCGCGAACTCGGCGCCGAGGTCGTCCTCTCCCGGCAGGGCTCCGTCGGCGAAGCCGCCGGCCACGATCTGGTGCCTCAGTACGTCGGCCACCTGGCGGGCCCGGTCGGTCCGGCGGCGGCGGGACACATCTACCGTCATCTGCGGAAACCTCCTGTCCGGCGATACCCTACTAATCACATAGGATTAGAGGAATACCGGTGGAGATACGCCACCTGAAGACTTTGCCGCACCCGCCGCCAGCAGGACTTCGGCACCTCCGGGGCAGCCGTTGCGCCACCCCGGAGGGCGACCCGCTACTGGAGTCCGGAGCGGACGGAGGTGACCCGGTGGGTGTTGAAGCCGAGCCAGTGCATCCGGCCCAGGTAGCGCGCGTGCTCGATCTTCAGGCAGCGGTCCATCACGACCGGCACGCCGCCCTCCTCCGCGATCCGCGCCCCCTCCTCGTTGACCACGCCGAACTGGCACCACAGGGATCCCGCGCCGATCGCGACGGCCTCGCGGGCGATGCCGGGCAGCGCGTCCGGCGCACGGAAGACGTTCACGACGTCCACGGGCACCGGCACGTCGCGCAGGCTCGGGTAGCTCGTCGCGCCGAGGATCTCCGTCTCGCGGGGGTTCACCGGGATCACCCGGTAGCCGTGCCGCTTGAGGTAGTAGCCGACGAAGTAGCTGGCGCGCAGCTGGTTGTTGGACAGGCCCACCACCGCGACGTTCCTGGCCGTGTGCAGCAACCGCTGGATCGTCGCCGGATCCTGGTATCGCGCGAGCTCGCTCATGGCCTACCTGCCCTTCAGCGCGGTGGCGACGTACCCGAAGCCCTGTTCGAGGTCCCAGAGCAGGTCTTCGACCGACTCGGTGCCCACCGACAGCCGGACGGTGCCCGGCGCGACCCCGGCCGCCCGCAGCTCCTCGTCGCCGAGCTGCCGGTGGGTGGTGCTCGCCGGGTGGATGATCAGGCTCTTGGCGTCGCCGACGTTGGCCAGGTGCGACCAGAGCGTCACGCCGCGGATCAGGTCCTGGCCGCCCTCGCGGCCCCCGGCGCAGTCGAACGAGAACACCGCCCCGGCGCCGCGCGGCAGGTACCTGCGCACCAGCGGCTGGTACCTGCTGCCCGGCAGGCCCGGGTAGGTCACGTTCGACGCCAGCTCGTGCGAGTCCAGGAACGCGGCGACCGCCTGCGCGTTCTCCACGTGGCGCTGCATCCGCAGCGACAGCGTCTCCAGGCCTTGCAGGAACAGGAAGGCGTTGAACGGCGACAGCGCCGCGCCGAGGTCGCGCAGGGTCTCGGCGCGCAGCTTCATCAGGTATCCGTACGCCCCGAACGTCTCGTGGAACTGCAGGCCGTGGTACGCGGGCGACGGGTCGGCCACGACCGGGAAGCGGCCGTTGGACCAGTCGAACGTGCCCGCCTCCACGACGACGCCGCCGATGCTCGTGCCGTGGCCGCCGATGAACTTGGTCGCCGAGTGGACCACGATGTCGGCGCCCCACTCGATCGGGCGGCACAGGTACGGGGTGGCGAACGTGTTGTCGACGATGAGCGGCAGGCCGTGCTCGTGCGCGATCGCCGCGACGGTCTCGATGTCCAGCACGTTGCCCGACGGGTTGCCGATGGTCTCACCGAAGAACGCCTTCGTGTTCGGGCGCACCGCGGCGCGCCACGCGCCGGGGTCGTCGGGGTCGACCCAGCTCAGCTCGACGTTCATCTTGCGCAGCAGGTGCTTGAGCTGGTTGACCGTCCCGCCGTACAGCGCGGCGGAGGAGACCACGTGGTCACCCGGCTCCAGCAGTGTGAACAGGGCCGCGGCCTGCGCGGCGATGCCGCTGGCGAACGCGACCGCACCGCAGCCGCCCTCCAGGTTGGCCACGCGCTCCTCGAACACCGCGACGGTCGGATTCATGATCCGCGAGTAGGTGTTGCCGTACTCCTGGAGGTTGAAGTATGCGGCAGCCGACTCCGGGTCCTCGAAGACGTAGCTGGTGGTCTGGAAGATCGGCACGGCGCGCGCGCCCGTGTTGGGGTCGGGCCGCTGGCCCGCGTGCAGTTGCCGGGTCTCGAAGCCGAACGCGCGGTCCTGCTCGGCCCGGGGATGCTGGTCGGTCACGGGGTCCTTTCTCGACGTCACGCCGCCGTCCCGGTGAGGAAGCGGCGGATGATGGGGGTCTGCCGGGCCTCCTCCAGCAGGAAGCAGTCGTGCCCGTACGGCGCCTCGATCAGGTGATACTCGACCGGCTTGGCCAGCCCGCGCAGGGCCTGCTCGATCTCGGCCGACGCCGCCGGCGGGTACAGCCAGTCGGAGCTGAACGCGATCAGCAGCGTACGCGCCGCGACGTTTCGCAGGGCCTCGGCCAGCGAACCGCCGCCGTGCTGGCGGGCCAGGTCGAAGTAGGTCAGCGCCCGCGACAGGTACAGGTAGGTGTTGGCGTCGAACCGCTTGACGAACGTGTCGGCCTGGTGGCGCAGGTAGCTCTCGATCGCGAACTCCGGCTCGGTGATGGTGTGCCGGATGTCGGACGCCGACTGGAGCCTGCGGCCGAACCGGTCGCCGAGCGCCGGGGCGGACAGGTAGGTGATGTGGCCGACCATCCGGGCGACGCCCATGCCGGCGTCGGGCGCCCGGCCCGTGCCGTGGTAGCGGCCGCCCTGCCAGGCCGGATCGCGCATGATGGCGTCCCGGGCGATGGCGTTCCAGGCGATGCCCTGCGGGTGCAGCGCGTGCGTGCTCGCGATGACCACGATGGCGTCGACCAGGTCGGGGAACAGGACGGCCCACTCCAGCGCCTGCATCCCGCCCAGCGATCCCCCGGCGACCGCGGCCAGCCGGTGGATGCCCAGTCCGGCCAGCAGCGCGCGCTGGGTGCGGACCATGTCGGCGACGGTGACGACCGGGAAGTCCGGCCCGTACGGCAGGCCGGTGGCCGGGTCGGTCGAGGACGGTCCGGTCGTGCCGCGGCAGCCGCCGAGCACGTTGGTGCAGACGACGAAGTACCGATCGGTGTCGAACGCCTTACCGGGGCCGATCATGCCGTCCCACCAGCCCAGTGACCGCCCGGCGGCGCCGTCGCGGGCCTCGGCGGCGAAGCCGTCGCGGGTGCCGGCCTCGGGCTGCGCCGTCGACGTCCCGGCCGCGTGGGCGTCGCCGCTCAACGCGTGGCAGACCAGGATGACGTTGTCGCGTTCGGGCGACAGCGCGCCGTAGGTCTCGTACGCCACGCGGACCCCGGCCAGCCGCCGCCCGCAGTCCAGTGCCGGTGGTGCGGGCAGGTCGAGGTGGCGCGCCTGGGCAGTGCCCACCGACCCGGCGGTGGGCGCCGGGGGCGGTGTCTCGGACGCGGTCATGGCTGGTCCTCGGTCGCGGGTCCATGTAATGTCAGCTAATCCCGATAGGAATTATAGGATAACCCTGGGAGAGGGGCACCAGCGCATGACTGTCGATAACGGAGTCAACGTCCAGGCACTGCTCGACGCGCGCGAGGCACTGAAGAACGCCGCCGAAGCGGCCCAGTTCACCTGGCGGGCGACCTCGACGTGGCAGAAGGGCGTCCACAGCACCGTCCGGATCCAGAACTTCCACGGCCTGGGCCAGGAGCAGAGCCACCAGGCCGAGTCGGTGTTCGACGCCGACCACCCCGCCGTCTTCGCCGCCGAGGACAACGGGATCACCCCCATCGAATACCTGCTCGTGGGCCTGGCCAGCTGCCTGACCGCGGGTGTCGCGTCCGTGGCGCAGAACCGCGGCATCCAGCTGCGCTCCGTCGAGTCGGTCGTCGAGGGCAACCACGACATCCGCGGCATCCTCGGCGCCGACAGCGAGGTGCGCAACGGGTACAACGACATCAAGGTCACCTTCAAGATCGACGCCGACGCCACGCCGCAGGAGATCGAGGCCCTGGTCGCGCAGTCGCAGAAGCGCTCGGCGGTCTTCGACGCCCTGACCAACCCCACCAACGTCAGCGTCGAAGTCGCCTGAGGAGGGCCGGGCCATCGAGCGCGTCACCACGGCGGTCATCGGTGCCGGGCACGCCGGCCTGGCCGCCAGCCACTTCCTCGGCCGCAGTTCGATCGACCACGTCGTGCTCGAACGCGGCGAGGTGGCCAACTCGTGGCGGCGGGAACGCTGGGACTCGCTGCGGCTGCTGACCCCCAACTGGCAGAGCCGCCTGCCGGGACAGCACTACGACGGCCCGGACCCTGACGGGTACATGACGGCGGGCGAAGTGGTCGAGTTCATCGAGCGCTTCGCCACCGCCGGCGGCGCACCCGTACGGACCGGCACGGAGGTCACCTCGGTGCGGCGCGCCGACCACGGATACACCGTGACGACCGGCCGGGGCGAGCTCGCGTGCCGGACCGTCGTGATCGCCAGCGGCGCCTGCAACCAGCCGACGGTGCCGCTGTTCGCGGGGGCGGTCCCGGCGTCGGTGACGCAGCTGACGCCGTTCGACTACCGGCACCCGGCCCGGCTGCCCGACGGCGGCGTGCTGGTCGTGGGCGCCTCCGCGACCGGCGTGCAGCTGGCCGCCGAGATCAGGCGTTCCGGTCGGCCGGTGGTCCTGTCCGTCGGCGAGCACGTGCGGCTGCCCCGGACCTACCGCGGGCGTGACGTGCTGTGGTGGATGGACGCCTCGGGCGTGTGGGACCAGCGCTACGACGAGATCGACGATCTCGTACGCGCCCGGCGGCTGCCGTCGCCGCAGCTGGCCGGGACGCCCGAGCGCACCACGCTGGACCTCAACGCGCTGGCCGACCTGGGGGTCGAGCTGGTCGGCCGGCTGGCCGCGGTGCGCGACGGGCAGGCCCTGTTCTCCGGCGGGCTGCGCAATGTGCTCTCGCTCGCCGATCTCAAACTGAGGCGCCTGCTGGACACGTTCGACCGGTGGGCGGGCGGTCGCGAGCTCGACGTCGACGCGCCCGAACCGCAGGAGCCGACCCGGGTGCCGCAGCCGTCGCGGCTGCACCTGGACCTGCGTGACGGGTCGGTCCGCACGATCGTGTGGGCGACCGGGTTCCGGCCGGACTATCGGTGGCTCGACGTTCCCGTCATCGACGGCAAGGGCGGGCTGGAACACGACGGCGGGGTGCTCCCGAGCCCCGGCCTCTACGCGCTGGGCCTGCCGCTGCTGCGGCGGCGCAAGTCCACCTTCATCCACGGCATCGGGGACGACGCGCGCGAGGTGACCGACCACCTCGTACGCCACCTGGCATCGCCCGGTTGACGTCGCGTCGGCCCAGGATCCCGTGGCGCGCCCGTCCCGGGCCGGGCGCCGCCGATGGCGAAGCGGCGCGATGAGGGCCGACCCAGCCGTGGATCGGCCGCGCCGCCCGCGCGCTCGGCCGGGCGAACCGATGTGCTTTTCTGTTCGCCTGATGGTGACGGACGGGAGGGGCGCTGGTGGGCGAGACGACGGTGGCCGAGGTAATGGCCGAGCTGGCGGCGTTGGAGGACCCGAGGGCGCGCCAGGTGAACGAGCGGCACGGCGACGACCACGGGGTGAACCTCAGCAGGTTGCGCGAGGTCGCCAAGCGGTTGAAGACGCAGCAGGAACTCGCGCGGCAGCTGTGGGAGACCGACGACAGCGCGGCGAAACTGCTGGCGGTCCTCATCTGCCGCCCGAAGGCCTACGGGCGCGACGAGCTGGACGCCATGCTGCGCCGGGCGCGCACCCCGAAGGTGCACGACTGGCTCGTGAACTACGTGGTGAAGAAGAGCCCGCACGCCGAGCAGCTGCGCCTGGCCTGGTTCGCCGATCCGGATCCGGTGGTCGCGAGTGCCGGCTGGGCGCTGACCACCGACCGCGTGGCGAAGAATCCCGAGGGCCTGGACCTCGCGGGGCTGCTCGACCTCATCGAGGCCCGGATGAGAGACGCCCCGGACCGGCTCCAGTGGGCGATGAACCACTGCCTGGCGCAGATCGGCATCGAGCACGCCCAGCTCCGGGCCCGCGCGATCGGCATCGGCGAGCGCCTGGAGGTGCTGAAGGACTACCCCACTCCCCCGGACTGCACGTCACCGTTCGCGCCCGTCTGGATCGCCGAGATGGTGCGCCGCCGGCAGGAGGGGTGAGGGGCTCGCGGTGGGCGGGCCGACCGCTCAGGCGGCCTCGACCTTCTCGATCTGCGGTCGCGCGTCCAGGAAGCGCTTCTTGATCTTGTCAGTGAGCGGCTGGCCCAGGAACACCAGGCCGCCCAGGCTGCCGTGGTCGACCCACGCGCACACCGCGCTGGCCGCTGCGAACGTCTTCGTCATCGTGCCGCACCGGGCGACTCCACCGAGCGGGCCCGGGTCCAGGTCGGTGTAGAGGACCACCTCGCCGTCGGAGATCCCCCTCATGAACCCGTCCAGTTCCTTATCCGGCGACACGACCCTGCCGGCGAACGCCATCACGACCACGGCGTCGTTGCGGGCC
This sequence comes from Catellatospora sp. TT07R-123, assembly GCF_018327705.1. Classification (NCBI taxonomy): domain Bacteria; kingdom Bacillati; phylum Actinomycetota; class Actinomycetes; order Micromonosporales; family Micromonosporaceae; genus Catellatospora; species Catellatospora sp. TT07R-123. The sequence goes on from NZ_BNEM01000001.1 coordinate 347,061, forward strand.
GTCGAACCGTAGGCGGCGATCACCTTGGACGTCGCCTTGGCGACGGCCTTCTCCTTGGCGTAGGCCTCGGTGAGACCCGCGACGATCACCTTGAGCTCGGCCTCGGTGGCCTTGGGCTGGGTGCCGAGCTTGTCGGGCGTCACCACGGACGTGTGTGCGGCGGTGTCCAGCCGCTCGAACAGCCCGTGTGTCCAGTCGCGCACGAGGATGTAGGTCGTCATGCCCACGACCAGGGCGACGAACCCGGAGAATCCGGCGATCCACCGCGCCCGGGGTCGCCGGGGCGCCTGCGCCGGCACCGGCAGTGCCCCCTCAAGACGGTGCCCCTGCGGAAAGGTGAGATCAGGCGGGAACTCCTCCAGCGCGGACGCCGGGCGGTCGCCCGCACGGCCCCAGGGCTCCGGTGAGTGGTACGACACGCTGCCTCGCTTCCTGCCGGGGAGCAACCGCACGGAGCCTATATCGATCGATGGACCGCCGCTGTCCGCAATCACCCCGCCGCACGGCGTGCGGGCGAGTGGACCGGCCGTGGCGCACCGGCCCACTCGCACCACCGGTCAGTACCAGTGCGGGCTGCGCGACAGCCACACCGAGTACGCGTTGCCGGGCGAACCGTAGCGGCCCTGGATGTAGGACAGGCCCCAGCGGATCTGCGTGGCCGGGTTCTCATGCCAGTCCGCCCCCGCCGCGGCCATCTGATCGCCGGGCTTCGCCTGAGGCACCCCGTACGCGCCCGACGGGTTGGCCGCGTTCCAGCGCCAGCCGCTCTCGCCGTTCCACAGCGCGTTCAGCGACGGCCACTCCGAGTGCGCCCAGCCCACGTCGCGCATCTGTACGTAGCCGCTGTAGCGGACCTGGCCGGTGTTGTTCCGGTCGCGGATCGCCGCCGACGCCCAGCGGGCGGCGTGGTCGGCGTTGTTGTAGATCACGATGTTGCCGTCCGTCTGCATCTCGGCGTGCAGCGCGCCGGAGGTGCCGCTGGCCCAGACGGCGACGTGTCCGGGGGCGTAGACGACGAGGTTGCCGTCGGTCTGCATCTGGACGATGGAGCCGGGCCGGTTGGTGCCGGTCGCCCACAGCGCCAGGCTGCCCGGCGCGTACATGACGAGGTTGCCGTCGGTCTGCATGACCAGGACGTACTGGCCGTCGGCCGAGACCAGGCGCTGGCCGGCGCCCAGCGTCTCGCCCGGGTCGAGCCGGTAGCTCTCCGGCCCAGCGTGCGCCGCACCGGAGGCGGCGAGCCCGCCGGCCGTGGCGGCCGCCGCGAGCAGCAGGGCCGTGGTGATCGAGCGTACGAGTCTGCGCATGGTCGTCTCCTCGGGGTCGACCGCGGTCAGGCCACTCGGCCGTAGCCGATGGGGGTGCCGGGGTAGGTGATGGAGTCGTAGCGGACGAGCGTGCCGGTCTTGAGGGCCTCGATGACCTGGCCGTTGCCGACGTAGAGGGCCACATGCCCGGCGCTGTTGTAGAACACGAGGTCGCCGGGCTGCAGCGCCGCCTGGCTGACGTGGGCCGAGCGGGCCCACTGGTCCTGGGAGGTGCGCGGGATCCCGACTCCCGCGTAGGCGTACGCGGCCTGGGTCAGGCCCGAGCAGTCGTAGCTGTTGGGGCCGGTGGCGCCGTACCCGTAGGGCTTTCCGAGCTGGCGCTTGGCGAAGGCGATCGCCGCCGTCGCGGCCAGTTTGGACACACCGCCCGCCGTGTAGGTCGACCAGGTCGGTCCGCCGGGCCCGTAGAGCACGACGTTGCCGTCGTCCTGCACCACGAGGGTGCCACCGCCGCCGCCGGTGCCGCTGGCCCAGGAGACGCCGCCCGCGTTGGGGTAGACGACCAGGTTGCCGTCGGTCTGGTTGACGAACCGGGCCCTGCCCGCGGTGTAGGTCGCCCACAGCGGTCCGCCCGGCCCGTAGGCGACGAGGTTGCCGTCGCCCTGCATGACGAGGCGGTACGCGCCGTTGCCGGAGACGAGGTACTGGTCGGGGTCGAGGAACTCGCCGGGGCCGAGCCGGTCGCTTCCGGCGGCGGCCGAGGCGGGGGCACCGGCAAGGCCGAGCCCGGCGGTCAGCACGGTCAGCAGCACGATGACGGTGGTGGCCAGCCGTCGCGCGAGGGGGGTCTGCATGGTGGTCGGATTCCTTTCGCTCAGTTGCGGGACCAGATCGACACCCAGTCGATCTGGACGTTTCCTGCGGCGGACACGGGCGGGTGGACGCCGTTCTGCGTCTCCGTCTGAAGCACCCAGTGCATGGGCGCGACGGGCAGCACCGCGGTGTCGGTGTCGTTGCCCTTGAGGACTCCGTCGAGGTAGAACGCCACGTTCGCGGGCGTCCACTCGATCACCGCGGTGTGCCAGGCGGCGTAGGTCGTGCCGGTGCGGTACTGGTCGGCGACCTCGGGATGACTGCCCCGGTGGTGCATGTTGGCCTCGATCGTTCCGGTCAGGTTGCCCTCCGGGAAGTCGATCTCGCCGTCGGGCCAGGCGTTGCTGTCCGGCCACAGCAACCAGGCGGTCTTGTAGCCGGGCACGGCGTCGGCGCGGAACCGCACGGCGTAGCGGCCGTAGGCCATTCCGTCGTAGGCACCGCTGTGTCCCGGGATCTTCGGCAGCGGCGCGGCGATGTAGTGCTTGTCGCCCTCCGTGTGCAGGTAGATGTTGAGCACGCCGTTGTCGACGCTGACGGTCTTGGCCGGGTCGTAGGTGCCCGTGCCGGTGTTGCCGTCGTTCTTGAACCCGCTGTAGGCCGTCCACTTCGTCGACACCGCCGCCGGAAAGCTGCCGAGGGCCACGTCGGTGGCGAAGTCGTCCCGGAAGACCTGGTGCCAGCCGGCCAGGTCGCCGACCGGCATCGGCTGGCCGGAGGGATCGACGGTGCCCGCCGGCGGCTGCCAGAGCTGCGCCGGGCCCGCATCGCAGGTGTAGAGCCAGATCGTGTTGCCGTCGGTGGTGACCCCGCCCTTGTCCGCCAGGCACAGGCCCGAGTAGTCGTTGACGATCGTGCCGTCGGCCCTGGCGGTCCAGTACTGGTTGGCGCCGCCGTTGCAGGTCCAGATCCAGGCCAGCGTGCCGGACGTGGTGCCGGAGTGCTTGCCGGCCAGGCAGTGGTCGCCCTGCACCCGGATGGTCCCGTCACCGGGCAGGGTCCACTGCTGGGCGCTGGTGCCGTTACAGGTACGCAGGTCGGTCAGGTTGCCGTCGGCGGTGCTGCCGGACAGGTTGTCCAGGCACTTGCCGCCGATCCCGACGATCGGCCCGGTGGCGCCGGCTGCCGACGCCGGTGCCGTCGGCACCAGGATCGCCATGGCCAGCAGCGGCAGCGCCGCCAGCCATCGATGCTGTCGTTGACGCATCGTCTCCTCCTCGTCGTCGCGGTGCGATGAGCGGCGGCGAGAGCAGCCGCGCCCAGTCAGCTCTGGCGGACGGCGGCGAGGGAGGGCACGTGTGTCAGACGGCTCGGCGAGTCCACCCGGCCGGGCACGGCGCCATGTCCGATGAGGATCGCGGTGCGTGGCGCGGGTATCGCCGCAACCGCACGAAAGAACGGAGCCGTCTCAGGAGACGGCTCCGCTGATCGCGGACTCGGCGGGAGCTACCGGGCCGGGGACCGCCCCGGCACCGGGCGGCCCGCGGCGGCAGGACCCTGCCGCAGTCGGGCGATACCGGCGAGGATGAGGTCGACCCCGGCGAGGAACTGGGCCCGGTCGTCGTGGTCGGCCAGCTGGCCGGCGATGTCGCGCAGGAACGGGTACTCGTCCGGGTCGAGGTTCGCCCACACGGCCGACTCGGTTTCCAGCAGTGCGGTGCGGTCGGTGCCCGACTGCTGGGTGCGGGCGTTGGCGGCGTTCTGCCCGCCGACGCCGAGAATGTAGTTGAGCAGCGCCGACGCCGAGGTGAACTGGTCACCGGCGGGCACGCCGAGTGCCTGGACCTGCCGGCCGATCCGTTCGAAGATCTGGCGCATGACCGGCTGCGCCGGGGCGCGTGCGAGCTGCGTACCGATCCAGGGATGGTCGTCGATGGCGTCGAAGACGCCGAGCGCGACCGCCCGGATCGCGTCCTCCGGCGCGCCCTGGGCGGTGGTGGTCGCGTCGGCCAGGACGGCGCCGGTGGCCGCGGCGAGCAGTTCGTCCTTGTTCGCCACGTGCCAGTAGATCGCACCGGGGCCGGTCTTCAGCTGCGTGCTGAGGGCCCGGAAGGTCAGCCCGCCCTCCCCGGCGGTGTCGAGCAGCGCGACGGCGGCCGCCACGATGCGCTCCCGGGACAGGGCGTCGCCTCGCCGCCCTGTGTCCTGCGCCCCACCTGCCATGCACTCATCTTGACATGCCTGGAACGCCGTTCCAAACTAGGTCGGGCCATGGAACAGTGTTCCAGGGTTATCCGGTTCCTTGCGGCTTTCATGCCTTGAACGACCTTTTGAAGGAAGTGCAGATGAGTGTCGATGTGCTGGACGTGCGCGGGAAGGCGCGCGCCACCTCGCTGCGGGCCGTGTGGCCCGCGATCCTCGGGCTGTCGGTCGTCTTCCTGGTGGAGATGCTCGACAACTCCGTGCTGAACGTCGCCCTGCCGACCATCGCGCGCGAACTGAACGCCTCCGCCTCGGACCTCCAGTGGATCACCACCGGGTATTCGCTGCTCTTCGGCGGCCTGATGATCGCCTTCGGCGCCATCGCCGACCGGTACGGGACCCGACGCGTCATGCTGCTCGGCCTGGGCCTGTTCGCGCTGGCCAGCCTCACCGTGCTGGCGGTGCGCACGCCCGGCGAGCTCGTCGCCGTCCGCGCCGCGGTCGGCGTCACCGCCGCCATGACCGCGCCCGGGACCATGGCGCTGTGCTTCCGCCTGTTCGACCAGGACAACCTGCTGATGCGCTCGACCGCGTTCATCTCCACGGTCGGCCTGGTCGGCCTGGCCGTGGGACCGACCGTGGGCGGCCTGGTCCTCCAGGTCCTGCCCTGGCAGACGCTGCTGGTGATGAACGTGCCCGTCGCCGTGCTCGCGGTGGTGTGCATCCGCTACGGCATCCCGGCCGACGACCCCGCGCAGCGCAACAAGGCACCGCTGGACCTGCTCGGCGCCCTGCTGGGAACAGCCACGATCATCCTCGCGCTGTGGACGGCCACCCTCGCCGTCGAGGCCGGCTGGGGCCGCCCGGCGCCGTGGCTGGCCGGTGCCGGCGCGCTCGCCTGCGCCACCGGCTTCGTCATCCGCGAGCGGACCACGGCACACCCGATGTTCGACTTCGCCGTGCTGCGGCGCCCGCAGGTCTCGGCCGGCCTGGCCTACCAGGCGGCGATCGGCCTCGGCATGGCGGTGCTCGCCTTCAGCGTCTCGCTCCAGCTGCAACTCGCCTGGGGATGGTCGCCGGCCGCGGCCGCGCTCGGCAACCTCCCGCAGGTCATCACCATGATCGCGGTCGGCCCGTTCGTGGAGAAGCTCGTCGACCGGATCGGCACCCGCCGCGCCGGACCGCTCGGCTCGGCGGCGGTCGTCGCGGGCCTGCTCCTGTACGCCCTGCTCGGCCGGTACGACTACGGGTGGATCGCCGTGGCGCTCGTGCTCACCTCCGCCGGCATGCGCGTGGTCATGGTCATCGCGAGCGTCACCGTGATGCGGGGCTTCCCCGAGGACCAGACCTCCATCGCCGCCGCCCTCAACGACACCGGCCAGGAGGTCGCCAGCAGCATCGGCATGGCGGTCACCGGCACCGTCGTCGCCGCCGCGCTCACCGGCTCACTCGCCGACCTCGGCAGCAGCGCGACCGGCGTGCGCACCTTCGAGAACGCCGTCACCGCCGCGTCCCTGGCCCTCACCGCCGTGTGCGCCGCGCTCGTCTTCTGGGCGGCACGTCGCGGCGCCGGGGCGGCCGCCGACAGCGCGACCGCACCGGCGTAGCGCGCCGTGCTCAGTGCAGGACGTCGGGCTGGTCGGCGACGATCTCCTGGCGCAGCGGCTGGAACCGCGCCCAGCCGACGTCCGGCCGCTCCTCCTGCGACCGCGTCCGCACCGCCACCGCGTGCGGGATGGGCCGCAGCTCGCCCGCGGCGGCCGCGATCAGCTGCACCTGGGCCGCGCGTTCGGCGTGGACGAACAGCGTGACCGCGTCCTCGACGCTGGTGCCGACGGTCAGGAACCCGTGGTTGGCCAGGATCGCGGTGTGGGCCAGGCCCATGGCCGCCGCGATCCTGGCGCCCTCGGACACGTCCAGCACGACGCCGGTGAAGTCGGGCACCAGCACGTTGCGCTCGTAGAAGATCGCGGCGTCCTGGGTGATCGGCTGGAGTTCCCCGTGCAGCGCCGCGAGGGCCTTGCCGTGGACAGAGTGGCTGTGCGCGACGGACACCGCGTCGGGCCGGGCGGCGTAGATCTGCGAGTGGATCGCGAAGGCCGCCGGGTTGAGCGCGCCGCGGCCGTGGACGATCTCGCCGTGCGGGTCCATGAGCAGCAGGTCGCTGACGCGGATGCGGCTGAAGGCGATGCCGTACGGGTTGAGCCAGAAGTGGTCGCGCAGCTCCGGGTCGCGGACGGTGATGTGCCCGGCCGTCATCTCGTTCAGGCCGAGCCGGGCGAAGATCCGAAAACCCACGGCCAGCGCCTGCCTGCGTGCGTCCCGTTCCTGCGCCGCGGTGGCGCAGACGGGCCGGGTGAACGGCTCGGCCGGGCGGGGCCGCAGGCCGGCGGTGAAGGTCGGCGGCGGGACTGCCGTCGTCTCGGTTCCCATGTCACTGCTCCCCGGTCGTGGTGAGGATGAGCTGCGCGGCGATGAGCGTCTCGGTCATGGAGGCCTCGACCTCGGCCAGGATCGCGCCGGCCTGCCCGGGGTGCCGCCGGGCATCGGGCACCCAGCGCGGGTAGAGGTCGTTGGCCCGGACGTCGAGCAGGATGGCGGTCAGCCGGTCGCAGGTCTGGGCCGCGACCGGCCGGGCCGGTGCCGAGGCGGTACGGCGTACGGCGAAGAAGGCGTCGAAGAGGTCCTCGGCGTGCGGCGGGTCGGCGGGCTGGTCCGGTGCCGCCGTCGCGTGCCGGCGGAACAGGGAGACGCCGTCGGGCACCAGCGTGCGGGCCACCGCGATGTGCGCGCGGCCGTTGCGGCGGCCCGCCAGCCGGTACGCGGTCAGCGGGGCCGGGTCGGCGTCCTGCCACCGGTGCGTCAGCGCTTCGGCGCAGCGTACGAGGGCGCGGTGGTCGCGCGACCACTTTCCGGAGAAGGCGGGGTGGAAACGGTGCATCACCGGGCGGATGGCGTCCTCGTAGATGCGCCGGGGGCAGGACCCGCAGTAGAGCAGCAGCGCGGTGTAGGCGTCGGTGAGATCGGCAGCCGCCTGGAGCAGCGACGGGGTCCGGTGCTCGGCGGCCCGGGTGAGCAGGCCGCGCATGCACGTCCAGATCCCGATCGTCGCCTGGTGCCCGGTCATCCAGCGGGCCCAGTAGAGCCGCTCGGCGGCGTGCGCGGGCTCGAACAGCGGCGGCGTGAGGGTGTCGTCGGCGACGGCGGCCGGGTCGGCGGGCAGGTACAGGGGCTCGGTCGCGGTGCGGTGCGGTGGTGCGCTGTTGACGGTCATGGGTGCTCCAGAACCTCTGTCCGCAGGTCGCCGGAGCGGGGCTGCACGGCGGCGGTGCGGAGGTGTCCGCGTACTGCGTCGAGCAGCTGGCGGTCGCCGGCGGCGACGGCCTCCCGGGTCCGGCCGGCGTAGCGGGCGATGACACGGCAGCGGGGCAGGGCCTCCAGCTCGGGCCGGCGGCCGGCGGCGGCCACCAGGTCGAACACGGCATGGGCGCGGCCGGTGGGCCATACCGCGGCGAACTCTGCGAACGGGAACGGCACGCCGATGGTCGTGACCACCAGCAGCGTGTCCGCGGCGGCGGCGGTGCGCAGCCCGGCCCCGTCCACGACCGCGCGGCCGGCGGGGGTGTGGATCGACACCACGTCGCTGCCGCCGAGCAGTTCGTCGGCGCAGGCGTAGGCGCAGGGGCCCGGATCGGCCACCGGGCCGCGGCTGTGGTGGTAGCGGACGGTCATGCCCAGCCCGGACGCCGCCGTCGCGACCCGGCGGCCGACGTGCCCGAGCCCGATCAGGCCGAGCGTGCGGCCGCGCAGCTCCCCGGCCAGGCCTGCGCCGGTGTCGCGCTGGAGGTGGGTGAGCATCGCGGCGAGGACGAACTCGGCGGTGGCGTTGTCGGCGTACCGGTCGATGGTGGTGACCGTGATACCCCGCGCCCGCGCCGCGGCGTGGTCGACCCGGCGCGACGACGTCGAGCGCAGCCCGATGTAGCGCAGCGCCGGAAGCGCCGCCAGCTCGGTCGCGCCCAGGTCGTGGTGCCAGCCGCCGATGACGGCGTCGACCGATTCGGGCAGGCGGGCTCCGGGCCACGTGCCCGGTTCGGCCAGCGGCGCCGCGGACAGCGCCCGCAGCGCGCCGTAGGTGTCCGCCCGCAGGTCCAGGCCCGGCAGCACGGCGATGTGCCGGAACCCGGGGCTCGGGATGGCGCCGTTCATCGACCGGTGCCCGGGATGTAGGCGAATTCGAACTCCAGGCCGTTGGGGTCCAGGGCGTAGAAGCTCTCCACACCGTCGTCGTCGACGACGACGGCCGTGGCCGGTTCGTCGCGGGCGAAGGTGAACTGCCGGGAGTCGTACAGCGCGAGCCAGTGGTCGCGCCGCTCGACCAGCGCGGCCGAGCTGGCCGTACGCAGGCACACGTGCTGGAACTGCGCGGCGGTGCCGGCCGGCGGCTCGTTCCTCGTCGAGGCGCGTTCGAACAGGTGGAACCGCAGGTCGCCGACGACCAGCTCGGACAGGGCGGTGATACCGGGCAGGCGCTCGTGGGTCAGGGGCGAGAACCGGTCCAGCGACCAGGCCAGCGTCGCGCCGAAGTAGGCGGTGTACCAGGCGACCGAGTTGGCCAGGTCACCGGTCTGCACGGCCACGTGGTGCAGGGCGACCTCGGCCGGCGGGCGGCGCAGGCCGCGTCTGATGTCCAGCTCGTGGTGCCTGATCTCGTGGGCGCTGATGCGGGCCAGCCGCAGCCGGTCGACCATGCCCCAGGACGGGTGCGCCGTCCGCGTGTCGGCGGGTGCGGCGAGGGCCGCGTCGCACCACTGCGCCGCGGCCGAGGCCAGCGCTCGCAGGCCCACCGGGACGGAGAACGGCGACCGCGCGCGCACCTCGTCGATGACGAGATCGGCCGACCAGGCGATGACCCCGGCGTCCGGGTCGAGCGTCAGGGTCCACATGCGTTCGGTGCCGTAGCGCAGGACGTCCACCATGTGCCACAGGTACTGGGCCGGGGACCACACCCCGGCAACGGGGTCGGCCGGCGACGCCGCGGCGAAGGCGGTCCGGCAGTGGTCGGCGGTCGCGGCCACGACGGCGACGGCGTCGTCGAACGCGATGGCCCAGTCGAAGCCGCACTCCGGGCAGGGGTCGGTGTCACCGTGTTTCATGCCAGGCTGCGCCGCACGTGCGGGACCGGGGGTGCCGAGGTCTGCATGAGGGTTTCCTCTTTGGGCGAGGGATCGGGTCCGCCGGAAGACCGGCCGGCCCAACGATCCGCCCGCGCCCGGGGCCGAGGAAGCTGTTGCCTGTCGCATGAAGCGTTTGGCAACGGCAACGCGGACCCGCTGAGGGTGTTGCCGCGGCAGGGCACGCGATGCTGCGCCCGGTCAGGCTCCGACGGCCGTGCGGGTGACCCGTGCCTGGCGGCGGCCGGTCATTCGTCGCCGGGCCCCGGCGCGGGCTGGTCCGGCGCGGGCTGGTCCGGCGCGGCGAGGTGACGGGTGAGCGCGGTCAGCTGGTCGCGCAGGCCGGACAGCTCGGCCACCTGCTCCCGCAGGCGGGCGAGTTCGGCGAGCACCGCCTGGTCCGAGGCCTGCTGCCGCGTGTCGCCGTCCTGCTGCCGCGTGTCGCCGTTCTGGTTCTGCAGGCCGAAGAAGCTGGCCAGCGAACCGGCGAGCAGGCCGAGCAGCGCGACGCCCATGAACATGATGGCCGCCGCGTCGACGCGTCCGGCGCGGGTGACGGGGACGATGTCGCCGTACCCGACGGTGGTGAGGGTGACCGTCGCCCACCAGACCGCGTCGCCGAAGGTGGCGAACTCCGGGTTCACCGGGTGCTCGGCGTAGTACGCCATCGCGGCGCCGACGAAGAGGACCGCCAGGGCGACGATGGAGACCCGCCCGAGGCGGGCGAACAGGCGCCGGACCCCCTTGGTGGCGATCAGCAGGCGGCTGAGCCTGGCCAGCCGGAGGACCACCACGAAGCTGCCGCCGTGGGCGCCGCCGATCAGGAACCACGGTGCGGTGAGGACCACGATCGCGAGGTCGAACCTGCCCAGGTGGGTTCGCAGGTAGTTCACGATCAGCCGCTGGTGCACGACCAGGTCGACGGCGAACACGAGCCACGAGACGACGCCGACCAGCACCGCGACCCAGTTGCCCTGCGCGGGGACGATGATCAGCGGCAGGACCGCAGACAGGATGATCGGGATCCGGGCCCGGCGGTCGTACTTCGCCAGCGTCGCCGCAGCCGCGGCGTCCCGCGGCTGTCCACGGCGCGGGGCCGCCTCGGCTGCCGCCCCCTCCGTCGCGTTCACAGCAGAGATCCTGCCGCTCCCGGGCCGCCATGCCCCGGAACCCGCCCGTCACGGCGCCGCGTGTCACCCGCGCAAGACATTTACACATTGCGATTTATATGCTCTGCGGGTAAAACCTAAATCACCATGTTCGATCACAAACAAACGGACATTGTCGTGATCGCACATGTTCCGTCCCGTAAGGAGAACCTCGTGCGCAGACTCGCCCTCCTCCTCGCCGTCGCGCTGGCCGCGGCGATCCCGCTGGCGGCCCCGCCCGCCCAGGCGTCCACCCCCGTGGTCCAGGCGACGGCCCCGCCGATGGGCTGGAACAGCTGGAACCGGTTCGGCTGCAACATCGACGAGAACCTGATCCGGGCGACCGCGGACGCGATCGCCGCCAAGGGCCTCGACACCGCCGGCTACCGGTACGTCAACATCGACGACTGCTGGATGGCGCCCACCCGCGACGCCCAGGGCAGGCTCCAGGCCGACCCGAACCGCTTCCCCTCCGGCATCGCCGCCCTGGCCGCGTACGTGCACAACAAGGGCCTGAAGCTCGGCATCTACTCCTCGGCCGGCACCGCGACCTGCCAGGGCCTGCCGGCCAGTCTCGACCACGAGGCCGTCGACGCCCAGTCGTGGGCGTCCTGGGGCGTCGACCTGCTCAAGTACGACAACTGCAACAACCAGGGCCGGCCCGCGATCGAGCGGTACCGGGCCATGGGCGACGCGCTCAAGGCGACCGGGCGCCCGATCCTCTACAGCCTGTGCAACTGGGGCCTGGACAGCCCCTGGGTCTTCGGGCCGAACGTCGGCGGGACCATGTGGCGCACCACCGGCGACATCAGCGACTCCTGGGGCAGCATGACCGGCATCCTCGACCAGCAGCACGGGCTGGAGCCCTTCGCGCGCAAGGGCGGGTTCAACGACCCGGACATGCTGGAAGTCGGCAACGGCGGGATGACCACCACCGAGTACACGGCGCACTTCAGCCTGTGGGCGCTGCTCAACGCGCCCCTGCTGCTGGGCAACGACCTGCGCTCGGTCAACGACACCAACCTCGCCATCGTGAAGAACGCCGACGTCGTCGCGGTCGACCAGGACTGGGGCGGATCGCAGGGCAGGCGCGTACGCGACGACGGCGACACCGAGGTGTGGGCCAAGCCCATGTCGGACGGCTCGGCCGCCGTGGTCCTGTTCAACCGCGGCGCCGCCACCGCCACCGTCACCACCAGCGCCGCCGAGGTCGGGCTGGGCGGATCGTCGGGCTACAGCCTGAAGAACCTGTGGACCGGCGCCACCTCCACCAGCACCGGCACCGTCTCGGGCAGCGTCGCCTCCCACGGCGTGGTGATGTACCGGGTCACCCGGTCCGGCACCACGCTGGCCGCCCCCGCCGCCGGGACGTACCAGGTCGGCGACATGAGCTGGCTCGCCTCGACCAACGGCTGGGGTCCCGCCGAGCGCAACCGGTCGAACAAGGAGCAGGCGGCCGGGGACGGCACCACGCTGACGGTCAACGGCACCACCTACGCCAAGGGCGTCGGCGTGCACGCCAACAGCTCGGTGCACCTGTGGCTCGGCCGGGCCTGCCCGCTGTTCACCGCGCAGGTCGGCATCGACGACGAGGTCGCCGACGCGAAGGCCGGCGTCCGCTTCCAGGTGTACGGCGACGGAAAGCTGCTGGCCTACACCGACGTCAAGACCGCCAGCCAGGGCCCGACCACGCTCACCGTGCCGACCGCCGGATACGCCACCCTGGAACTGTTCGCGGGCGACGGCCACGGCGGGATCGACTACGACCACGGCGACTGGGGTGCCGCCACGGTGACCTGCACCTCCGCCGGCACCGGCACGTACGCCAGCGATCTGGCCTGGTCCTCGTCGAGCAACGGCTGGGGCGCCGCCGAACGCGACCAGTCCAACGGTGAGACCGCCACCGGTGACGGCGTCGTGCAGGTCGTGGGCGCGGTCAGCCACGTCAAGGGCATCGGCGCGCACGCCGGAAGCGACGTGGCCCTGCCGGTCGGCGGATGCCAGCGCTTCACGGCGGTGGTCGGCATCGACGGCGAGGCGACCTCTGCCGCGGCCAGTGCGGTGTTCTCCGTCGTCGCCGACGGGGTCACGCTGTGGACCAGCCCGGTGCTGCGCGCGGGGGCGGCGGCCGCCGTGGATGTCGGCGTGGCCGGGCGGTCGACTCTCCACCTGGTCCTCACCGACGCCGGTGACGGCAACGCCTACGACCACGGCGACTGGGCCGGAGCCCGGCTGAGCTGCTGACAGCGGTCCGGCCGACGCCCGGCCGGGTGGGCCGCGGACTCCCCGACGCGGCCCACCCGGGCGAACCCGCTGTCAGACATCTGTCGGCGCCGTATGCGCCCACCTCGGCATCGGATGTAATCGATGGATGATTCCGGCCGCCGACAGCGCGTTCGCCCGACGATCCGGCTCGCCCGCCACCCTGGGCAGCACCCTCGCCGAGCTCGGCCGGCAGCAGCCGGTGGTGTTCGACGAGCTGATGAACGCCCCGCTGGTGCTGCGGCACCACGACGTGGCGGCGGCGCTGCGCGACACCGCCACGTTCAGCACCCGGTTCTACGGCATGGGCCCGATGAGTCAGGCGCTGATCGCGCTCGACGGCGTGGACCACCAGCGCCTGCGCCGGGTCCACAACCGCTTCTTCAGCGCCGCCGCGAGCACCGGCTACGCCGCCGCCGTGGCGCCGATCGCCGCCCGCACCTTCGGCGCCCTGGCGGGCCGGGCCGAGGTCGAGCTGGTCGAGCAGGCCATCGCCCGGTACCCGATGGAGGTCTTCCTCGCGCTGCTCGGCGTCCCGGACGAGCTGGGCGACCAGGGCCTGGCCTGGGTACGCACGATCATGATGTGGCTCGGCTCGCCGATGGACCCGACGCTGGCCGAGCCCGGCCTGCAGGCCCACGTGCAGCTCAGCGACTACACCTCGCAGCTGGTGCGGCGGGAGCGGCACGGCGACCGGGACAACCTGCTCGGCGAGATCGTCCGGGCGTTCGAGGCCGAGGGGGCGTACTCCCCCGAAGCCGTGACCGCCTCGGTGCTGGGCCTGCTGCTGGGCGGCTTCGAGACCACCATCCAGCTGATGTCGGCGACGCTGTCGTCGCTGCTGCTCAACCCCGCCGCACTGGGACGGGTGCGCGCCGACCGCGGCCTGGTCGACGCCGCGATCGACGAGGCCTTCCGGTGGGCCAACCCGACGGCCGGGCTGTACCGCCTGGCCACGCGCGACACCGACGTCTCCGGGACCGCCGTCCCGGCCGGAAGCATGGTCTACCTCTGCATCGCCGCCGCGCACTTCGACGAGCAGGCCTACCCGGACGCCGAGACCTTCCGGCTGGACCGGCGCGGCACCCACCTGGGCTTCGGGCTCGGCCCGCACTACTGCGTCGGCGCGCCGCTGGCCCGGATCGAGGTCACCGCGGCCCTCACCGCGCTGCTCGACACCTGCCCGGGGCTGCGCCTGGACCCCGGTGCGCAGCTCAGCTTCCACTACGGCGCGCGCGGCTTCGTCCAGCACGGCACGGAGGCACTGCCGGTCCTGGTGTGAGGCCCGGCGGCACGCCGTCCGCCAGGTTCGGGCGTGGCCCGGTTCATACGCCGGTGATCGGTTCGCGGCGCGTGGCCGCCGGTCGCCTAATGTCGGGGCCATGACCGCACCCGCACCGCTGAACATCTGCGTCTTCCTGTCCGCCGGCGACCTCGACGAGCAGTACACCCGGGTGGCCCGCGAGTTCGGCGAGCTCATCGGCGCGGGTGGCCACACGCTGGTCTGGGGTGGCTCCGACGTCGGGATGATGAAGATCCTCGCCGACGCCGTACGGGGCGCGGGCGGGCGGCTGGTCGGGGTCTCCGTCGAGTTCCTGCGCAAGTCGGCCAGGCCGGATGCCGACGAGATGACGTTCGCCAAGGACCTCGGCGAGCGCAAGGCGCTGCTGCTGGGCGCCGCCGACGCCGTGGTGGTGATGGTCGGCGGCATGGGGACCCTCGACGAGGCGACCGAGGTCCTGGAGCTGCGCAAGCACGGGCGCTACGACAAGCCGGTGGTGCTGCTGAACACGGCCGGTTTCTACGACGGCCTGATCCTGCAGCTGCGGCGGATGGAGGCCGAGGGATTCCTGCCGGTGACGCTGGCCGACCTGCTCCACGTCGCCGACACGGCCGCCGACGCGCTCGCCCACCTGGAGCAGACCGCGGCGGCGCAGCCGATCGCCTAGCGGTTCGCGGGCCGTCCCGGGGCGGAGATCACCCTCGGCACCCGGAGCCGGGACGCAGCGTCGCGGCGGACGACGTACCTTTGGCGGCATGGGTTTGGGTGTTCGGTTGAAGCAGAAGCTGCGCACGTTCATGCAGCGCCCCGGTACGACGGTCAGTCTGGGTCGTTTTGAGGCGATCCTGCCGAGGATTCAGGAGCTGGAGGACGAGCTCACTGCGCTGACCGACGCGGAGTTCACCGAGCGCGCGGTGATGCTGCGCGACATCGTCACCGGGACCGAGGAGGGGCAGCCGCGGGTCTTCACGGCGCAGCCGCTGCCCATCGACGAGGAGGACATGGCCGAGATCTGCGCGCTGGGCCGCGAGGCCGGGCGGCGCGCTCTCGGCGAGCGCGCGTTCGACGTGCAGCTGCTCGGGGCGATGGCGATGCTGCAGGGCAACGTCGTCGAGATGGCCACGGGTGAGGGCAAGACGCTGGCCGCGGTGATCGCCGCCTACGGCTTCGCCGTGCGCGGCTCCCGGGTGCAGGTGCTGACCGTCAACGACTACCTCGCCGACCGCGACGCGGACTGGATGGGCCCGGCGTACCGGCTGCTCGGGCTGACCGTGGGCGCCGTCGGCGAGGGCACCGGCCACGACGAGCGGGCGGCCGCGTACGGCTGCGACGTCACGTACGTGTCGGTGAGCGAGGCGGGGTTCGACTTCCTGCGCGACCAGCTGGTGCTCCGCGCCGAGGACGCGGTCATGCCCGGCATGTACACGGTGATCGTCGACGAGGCGGACTCGATCCTGATCGACGAGGCCCGGGTGCCGCTGGTGGTGGCGGGCAGCCTCGCCGACGGCGGCTCGGACGCGACCTCGGCCGCGGCGCTGGTGGCGGCGATGCGGCCGGGCCGCGACTTCGAGGTGATCGACGACGGCCGCAACGTGCAGCTGACCGACACCGGGGCGGCGGTGGTGGAGCGGGCCTGGGGCGGCATCCAGCTGTACGCGCCGGAGAGCCTGCCCAAGCTGACCGCCGTCAACCTGGCGCTGCACGCGCGGACGCTGGTGGCCGTGGACGTGGACTACATCGTCAAGGACGGGCGGATCGCGCTGGTCGACGAGTTCCGGGGCCGGGTCGCCCGCCGCCGGCGGTGGCCCGACGGGTTGCAGGCGGCGGTCGAGGCCAAGGAGGGCCTGGCGGCGACCGACGAGGGCGAGATCCTGGCCACGATCACCGTGCAGGGCCTGGTCGCGCTCTACCCGACGGTGGCGGGGATGACGGGCACGGCCTCGACCATCGGCGACGAGCTGCGCGAGTTCTACCGCCTGGAGGTCGCGGTCATCCCGCCGAACACGCCGAACGTGCGGGTCGACGAGCAGGACCGGGTGTACGCGACGATCGAGGAGAAGGAGGAGGCGCTGATGGCCGAGGTGGCCTCAGCGCACGAGGCCGGCCGGCCGGTGCTGGTCGGCACCCTGGACGTGGCCGAGTCGGAGCGGATCGCGGCGGCGCTGCAGGACCACGGCATCGAGTGCGTGGTGCTCAACGCCAAGAACGACGCGCACGAGGCCGCGGTCATCGCCGAGGCCGGGCGGCTGGGTGCGGTCACGGTGTCGACGCAGATGGCCGGTCGGGGCACCGACATCCGGCTGGGCGGCAGCGACGGGCAGGACCGGGCGGCGGTGGCGGAGCTGGGCGGCCTGTACGTCGTCGGGGCGGGCCGGCACGACAGCCGCCGGGTCGACGACCAGCTGCGGGGCCGGGCGGGCCGGCAGGGCGACCCGGGCGGCTCGGTGTTCTTCGTCAGCCGCGAGGATGAGCTGATCGTGCGGCACGGTGACGGGATCGGCGGGACGACCGCCGGGGACGGGCGGGTGACCGGCCCGGAGGTGCACTGGGCCGTGGGGCACGCGCAGCGGGTCGCCGAGGGCATCGGGTTCGAGATCCACCGCAACACGTGGCGCTACGGGGTGCTGATCGAGCGGCAGCGCCAGGTGCTGGCGCAGCGGCGTAAGGCGCTGCTGACCACCGGAGCCGCGGCGGAGCTGCTGCGCGGGGGCAAGAAGCTGTTCCCGGCCGATCGCGACGCGGTCGCCGACGCCGAGCTGTGGGCCGACGCCGACGACGAGCTGGAGATGGTCACGGTCGCGCAGCGCTACACCGAGGTCGTCGACGTGGTCGGCGAGCAGGCGCTCGAGGAGGTCGCGCGGCAGATCGCGCTGTACCACCTGGACCGCGGCTGGGCCGACCACCTGGGCATGCTGGCCAACGTGCGCGACGGGGTGCATCTGCGGGCGCTGGGGCGGCTGGACCCGCTGGACGAGTTCCACCGGGTCGCGGTGCCCGAGTTCGAGCAGCTGCTGGCCGACGTCGACGCCGCCACGGCGCAGACGTTCATGGCGGCGCGGATCGACAGCCCGGACTGGACGCCGGAGGACGCCGGGCTGGAGCGCCCGAGCGCCACGTGGACGTACATGGTCCACGACAACCCGTTCGGGTCGGAGATCGAGCGGCTGATCTCCCGGATGGCCAAGGCGCTGCTGGGCAAATGACGGACCGGGTCCGGGACGGCGCGCTGCGCGCCGTCCCGGACCCGGTGTCAGGCCGTTGCCGTCGCCGGTCAGGCGGCGGCGAGGTTGGCCGCCTCGCGGGCGGTCAGGGCGCCCTGGAACACCTTGACCTGGTCGACGGTGCCGCCGAGGAACGAGTTCAGCCCGGCGTTGGAGCCGACGTACAGCGGGCCGATGGTGTGCCAGCCCTTGGCTCCGGTGCCCTTGACCGTCTGCTCGACGCCGTTGACGTAGAGCAGGGCCTCCCCAGTCCCGGCCCGGAACACCCCGACCAGGTGCACCCAGGCGCCGGTCTGCACGGAGCTGTTCGACACCGCGCTGTGCCAGGTCAGGTTGCCCGCGCCGTCATGGTCGGTGATGGTGAACGCCCACTTGCCGTCGGTGGTCACCATCAGCCGCGCCGCCGGGCCGGGCTGGCCGCCCTGGCTGAGCACGACCTGCTCCGCGCCGGTCAGCGCGGTCGCCTTGACCCACGCCGACACCGACAGCGACTGGTCGGTACGCAGCACCGGCCCGGAGGTCGCGGCCAGGCCGGCGGCGCCGTCGAGCTGCAACGCGTCGTTGCCGTCGTGGCCGGGCTGCACGAAGGACGACGTCGGCGGGGTGTTCGCCCACCCGGCGTCCAGCGTCAGCGGGCGGCCGAAGTAGGCCCCGTCCACCACGCTGTCGCAGTAGCAGTCCAGGCCACCGCTGAAGTCCCAGTTGCCGACCTCGGCCGGGGCGAGCACCCCGGCCTGGGCCGGGATGCCGTTCGGCGCGTCGGCGTTCGTGCCGAGCAGGTCCTGGGCCACCACGGCCCGGTTCCAGACCCGTACGTCGGCGATCTCGCCCTGCCAGGCTTCGGCGGCGGCGCCGCTCCACCAGCCGCGGCCGATCGACAGCGGGCCGGTGGCCTGCCACGGGGCGGCCGGGCGGGCCGTCTCCTGGGCCAGCACGCCGTCGACGTACAGGCGCTGCTTCTTCTCCGCCGCGTCGTAGACGCCGGTCAGGTGGACCCACCGGCCGACGTCGGCGGTGGTCAGCGCCGCCGGGGCGTACACCGCGACGGTGCTGCCCGAGGCCGAGGTGTCCGGCAGCGTGAACGACCACTTCGGCGTGGCACCGCTGTAGCGCACGCCGAGGAAGAAGCCGCCCGCGCTGGTGCCGTCCTGGCCGACCGCGGTCATGTTGCCGGCGGCGATGCCGCTCAGCCGCACCCAGGCCGTGACGCTGAACGACTTCGAGGTGTCCAGCGCGGCCACGGTCTTGGTGCCCGCGGCGTAGCTGTCGAAGTGCGCGGAGGTGGCGCCGATGATCCGGCCGTCGGCGACCCAGGTCGGGCTGCCCGACAGCGTCAGCGTGCCGCCGCCGACGGTGTCGGAGTACCCGGCGCCGCGCAGGTCGGTGAGCGGGAACTGCGCGACCGGCGCGGACGGGCCCGCGACCAGGAACGTGTACGACGTCGTCGGGCCGGGCGTGCCCGCCGGGTCCTTGGCGTACACGTAGAGGGTGTTCAGGCCGTACTTCGGCGGGGTCATCGAGATCGGGAGCGTGCCGCCCGCCGCGACGGTGACCGTCGTGGTCGGCGGGCTGGTCCAGCCGTAGGTGTAGGAGGTGACGTCGGCGCCGGCCTGCCCGTTCGGTTCGAGCAGGAACGCCCCGGCCACGCCCGGCCCGCCGTGCGGGGTGGGTCCGGTCGGGTAGTCGGTCGAGGTCACCTTCGGTGCCGGGGGCGGTGAGGCGTTGACGGTGAAGTCGCACCACGCCGACCAGGGCGAGTACGAGCCCCACTTGTCGACGGTCTGGACGCGGAACGAGTACGCCCTGCCTTCCGCCGCCGCGCCGAGGGCCAGGGTCACGCCGCCGGTGTTGCCCGGGGTCCGCAGCGGGCCCGCGACCGGGGTGACGACGCCGGTGGCGACGTCCTTCCATTCGAACGTGGCGTTCAGGTTGTCGTCGTTGTCGTCGTCGACGTACTGGGCCTGCACCGTCGGGGAGGTCGTGCCGACCGTGCCGCCGCAGGGCACGCCCTGGGTCGGCACGACCGCCGCGGGAACGGCCGGCGGCGTGTTGTACGTGAAGGCGAGGTAGCTGGACCCGGCGTAGAACTTCTTCCAGCCGTCGATGCTGCCCTCGTTGGTCGCGTACAGCATGTAGGTGATCCTGCTGTAGGCCCGGTCGGTGAACCACTGCACGTTGTCCCAGGCGATCGGCATCTCGACCAGCCTGTCGGGCAGGTTCGCGCCGCAGCCGCCCGCCTCGTTGGCCGACGGCGGGCTCGCGGTGGCGATCACCCACGCCCGGTAGGC
The DNA here is from genome assembly GCF_018327705.1 of Catellatospora sp. TT07R-123. Classification (NCBI taxonomy): domain Bacteria; kingdom Bacillati; phylum Actinomycetota; class Actinomycetes; order Micromonosporales; family Micromonosporaceae; genus Catellatospora; species Catellatospora sp. TT07R-123. The sequence continues at coordinate 366,719 of NZ_BNEM01000001.1, forward strand.
CTGGTAGTCGCTGGTGTTGTTGTACGTCACCGTGGCGCCGGGCGCGATCCAGGTCTGCGTGGTGACGGCCAGCCGCATCTCGGCGGTGGTGCCGCAGGGCGACGAGTGGTCCATGTTGGAGGCGAACTGCGCCCACTTGATCTGCTTGCCCGCCCACTGGGCCATCGGGATGCTGACGAACGCCCGGTAGATGGCGCCGTTACCCGGGCTCTTGCCGACCCGCATGCTGTCGCGGTCACTGCTCCAGTAGGACGTGTTCGGGCTGCCGCTGTTGACGGTCACCCAGTCCCCGTTGGAGGGCGAGCTCTGGTCCGGGTCGATGTACACGGGGTAGACCGTGTCGGCCGCCGCGAGCATGGCCCGGTCCGGTTCGAGGATCCACTGCCCCCGGTCCAGCCGCTGCCCGACGGTCGCCACGTGCGTCGGGTCGGCGTCGCCGGACCGCGCGCCGTCCGCCGCCAGCCCGCGCGAGTCCCACATCGCCGCGCCGTCGGACAGCAGGGCCAGTTCCCCGGACTTGTCCAGCGTCTCGACGCGCCCGCCCGCGCGCCAGCGCAGGGTCAGGCCGGTCGTGGTGGCACGGAACGCCAGCCGGCGCAGCGCCCGCTGCGCGCCCGCGGCGCGGGTCTTGACCACGAAGACCTTCGAGTATCCCTCGCGCTCGGCGGTCATCCGCAGGTCGACCCCGGGCAGCACCTCCGGGTACGTGGCGGTCGAGCCGCTCAGCACCGGGGCGGGCAGCGGCGCGGGCCAGGTCAGGGCCAGTCGGCCGCCCGCCCGGTCGACGGTGACCAGCGGGCCGGTGCCGCCACCGGAGAACCGCACCCCGGAGTCGGACGCGGTCGGCACGACGGCGCCGTCGGCGTCGCGCCGCAGCGTGGTGTCGATCGTCAGCCACTGGTCGCCCCGCTTGACCCGCTGCGGGGACGCGTACTGCTTGACGGTGGTGGTGCCGTCGGGGTTGGCGAACAGGTCGGCGTCGGCGGAGCGCCTGGACAGCATCTCGACCTGCCGGCCGCAGCGGCTCGCGATCAGCTGCGCCGCCGCCTCGCTGCCTGTCTGCGCCGCGCAGGTCACGGGCGCGGGTGGCGCGGCGACCACCGCGGCGGCGGCCATCTCCCCCGGCACCAGCGTCGCTGCGGCCACAAGGGCGGCGGCCCCCAGGGCGGCCGCCGCTCGCATGCGCGAGCGCGGCACCGCCCTTCGCCGTACTTCGATCATCGCCGTCTCCTCAGGTCACTCGCGGGTCGCCCGCACAGCGAGCTTGAGTAACGCGGGGAGCGAAGTCAGCAGTCCGGGACCGGCCTAAAGGCGCCAGGCCGGTTTAGGCAACGCCGCCAGGTGACGCGTGCCCGGCACGGCGTCGTGCCGGGCACGCGGCGGGAGGTTACGCGGCGAGGCGCCGGGGCAGCGGGGCCAGGGAGAAGTTGGCCCAGACGTAGGCGTCCATCTGGTGCTGGTCGCCGCTGAGATTGATCACCCGGTCCACCTTGCCCTCGGCGTTGAAGTGCCAGACCAGGGCCCAGATGGTATCGACTCCGCCGGTGCCCTTGGTGCTCCAGCCGCGGTGGATGTCGACCACGTACTCGTCGTTGGATCCGAAGAAGATCGGCTCGGCCTGGAATCCGGCCTTGCCCAGCTCGTCGAAGAAGGCACGCACCTCCGCGATGCCGTGCTTGGTGCCCGCCAGGGGGTGGTGGCCCGGGATCGTCCAGGCGATGTCGGCGGCCAGCGCACCGGCCATGCCCTCGACGTCGCCCGCCGCGTACGCGCCGAAGAACTGCTCGATGGTGCTGACCTTCGGGTCCTTGTCGCTCATGATCGTGACAGTAAACTCCCCTGTGAAGATTGTAAAGTCAGCAGTTCACAGCCTAGGATCGCTGCCATGCCCACCGACGATGCGTACGCGGAGACCGGCCGCCGCATCCGTTCGCTGCGCATCGCCCAGCTGCGCAAGCAGGCCGACCTGATCGTGCCCGGCCTGCTCTCGGCCAGCTACCTCTCGCTCATCGAGTCCGGGCAGCGGCAGCCGTCGCCCGCCGTCCTCGCGCACCTGGCCCGGATGCTGGGCACCACGCCGGAGTTCCTCGCGACCGGCACCAGCCCGCCCGTCCCGCCCGAGCAGGCCGACGCCGAACGGCGGGTGGCGTTCGGCGAGCTCGCCCTGCACCACGGCGACCACGCCGAGGCGCTGGCCGAGTTCACGGCGCTGGCGGGCACGGCCGTCGCCGAGCGGGCCGCCCTCGGCCGGGCCCGCGCGCTGGAGTTCCTGGACCAGCCCGCGGTGGCGCTGGCGGAGTTCGAGCGGCTGCGTGCGGCCGCCGAGCCCGGCGGACTCGCCTGGGCCGAACGCACCGTCGACGTCATGCGCTGCGCCCAGCTGCTCGGCGACGTCGGATACGCCGTCCAGCTCGGCGAGGCGGCGATGGAACTGCTGACGTCGCTGGGCGCCGACTGGACCGACACGTCGATCCGGCTCGGCGTGACCCTGGCCGGCGCCCACCGCACGCAGCGCAATCTGCATCGCGCCGCGACCCTGCTGGAACGGCTCGCCGCCGCCGCAGACCAGCTCGGCAGCCCGCTGGCACGCGGATCGACATACTGGAACGCCGCCGTGGTCGCCCACACCCGGGGCCGCAGCGAGCACGCCCGCGAACTCGCCGAGCGGGCGCTGGCCCTGCTCGGCGAGACCGAGAACGTCCGCAACGTGGCCCAGCTGCGGCAGGCGCTGGCATACCTGCTGGTGCACGACGAACCCGCCCAGCCCGAGCGGGCCGTCGAGCTGCTGCGCCGGGCCCGGACCAGCCTGCTCGAACTGGGCAGCGGGGTGGACGTGGCGAACGGTGACGCCATGCTGGCCCTGGCGCTGCTCAAGTCCGGCGATCCCGTCGGCGCGCTGGAGCCGGCCTGGGCCGCCTACCGGGCGGTGCCCGACCCCACCGACGTCGTCGGCTTCTCCGTGCTGCTGACCCTCGCCGAGGTGGAGCTCGCCACCGGCGACCGGGAGTCGGCCGACGTCCACCTCGCCCGCGCCGAACGGTCCCTGGCCGAGCAGCCTGACCCGCCGTGGGCAGCCGAGATGTGGGCCAGGGCGGGTGCGCTGCTGGAGGAGCTGGGGCTCACCGACCGCGCGCTGCGCGCCTACCGCCGGGGGCTGACCGCCGGCGGGCACCGCGTCGACCTGACTCGTCAGACCCCTGACCTACTCTCCCGCCATGGGCATGTTGACTGACTACTTCGTGGCCGACCGTGAGCTGGCCATGACCTTCGCCGAGGCGGGACCCGTGGGCGGCGGTGTGCCGACGCTGGAGATGAAGTGGGTCGAGCCCGCGGTGCTCGGCAGCATCCTGTGGGCGATCGTCGAGGACGCGCCCGTCCCCGACGGCGAGGGGCTGCCCTTCGATCTCGGCCGGTTCGACGCGGCCGGGCCGCTGCTGTCGCTGTCGGAGGAGCAGACCTCGGGGTTGATACAGATCGCGGACGGGTTCGTCGAGGCGCTCGCCGCGCTGCCGGACGACCGGGTCCCGGCGGTGGCCGCCCGGTGGGCCACCGCGGAGGAGTGGGTCGGCCCGTGGAAGGACGGCGAGCTGGACAGCACCGTGCTGGGTCTGCGCGACCTGGCCCGCGAGGTCCGCGCGCCGGACCAGCACATGTACGTCTGGTGGTCGCTGTAGTCCGCCGACGTCCGGCCGTACGGCGGGCTCTCGCTCCGCCCGTGCCCGTCCGGCCCGTGTTCGCGACTGGTCGCGCTTGACAGACCACCGGGTCCGGCGTGGACGATGCGGTCGTGCGATTTCTGGTGGTCGGTGGCAGCGGTCTGATCGGTGCCCATGTCGTGGACGTGTTGCGCGAGCGGGGTCACGAGGTGACGGCGACGGCGCGTTCCGCCCGAGCGGGCGTCGACCACGTGCTCGAGCTGGGGTCGGCCTCGGTGGAGGAGCTGCGGCCGCTGCTGTCGGGGCTGGACGGTGTGGTGTACGCCGCCCGCACCGACGAGCAGGCGCCGCTGCGCAAGCCGATCCATCCGGTGTTCCGGCAGGACATGGTCGACCCGGTGGTGCGCCTGTTCGCGGCGGCCCGGCAGGAGAACCTGTCCCGCGGTGTGATCATGGGTTCGTACTACACCTACTTCGACCGCCTGCACCCGCAGTGGCGCCTGCCCGAACGGCACACCTACATCCGGTGCCGGGTGGAGCAGGCCGCCGAGGGGCGGGCCGCGGCGGGTCCGCAGCTGCCGGTGGCGGTGATCGAGCTGCCGTTCGTGTTCGGCCGGGCCGGTGACCGGCTGCCCAACTGGGCCGGTCCGCTGGACCGCTGGGCCAGGTCGCGCTCCCCGCTGGCCATGCCCGCGGGCGGCACCGCCGCGACCACGGCGCGTTCGGTGGCCGAGGTCGCCGCCGACGCCCTTGAGCAGGCCAGCGGAGCCGACCTCCCGGTCGCCGATGAGAACCTCACCTGGCAGGACATGATCGCGCGTATCGCCGGGGCGGTGGGCCGGCCCCGCCGGGTCGGCCGCCTGCCCGGCGGGGTCGTGCGCGCCGGGATGCGGGCCGGGGGCATGATGCAGGCTCTCGGCCGCAAGGAGTCGGGGATCAACCCCTCCCACTTCGCCGACCTGCTGCTCGCCGACCTCTTCATCGAGGCGCCGACCGGCCGGTCGCTCGATCCGGCGATCCGCGAGACGTTCGGCCCGGCCGCATAGCGCCCGATCCGGAACAGTCCGCGGACGACACCGGTCATGCGGTCGCGCGGGCGATCACCGCCCGCGCGACCGCACGCAGGCCCTGCTCGTCGGGCTGGAAACCCGCGGCCACATCGGGATGCAGCGCCGCGCCAGCCTCCTCGCGGAGCAGTCGCACCACCTCCTGCTCGGACTGCCCCGCATACTGCTCGGCCACCACTTGCGCCGCCCGGTCCAGCGCCGAGGACAGCTGGTCCTCCAGCGGCTCCTGGAGCTTGCGCTCGACCGGGCCCAACTCGTCGCCGTCCAGCGACACGTGTACGTCTGCCATGATCCTGCCCTCCATCTACCGGCATACCCCCGTTCCGGGCGGCTGAACCACAGGCTCGCCCTTGCCTGCCCGGCGGGTTCTCGTAGCTCAACGAACGAGTCCGGGTGATCGGCGCCCGCACCGCGCCGCGTCCGCGACCGTGCCGCCGCACGTACGCGAGCGCGCGTGCTCTAGGCTCCGGCGCGTGTTCGGCATCATCCGACCCTGCGCGCACAGCCTGTCCGAGCGGTTGCACGGCGAGTGGCTGGGCCATCTGTGCGGTCTGTGCCTGGCGTTGCGTGATGAGCACGGGCAGGCGGCCCGGATCGTCACGAACTACGACGGCCTGATCATCTCGGTGCTCACCCAGGCCCAGCTCGGCACGGCGCAGCGGCGGACAGCCGGGCCGTGCCCGCTGCGCGGCATGCGTACCGCCACCGTGGCCGACGGCGCGGGCGCCCGGCTGGCCGCCGCGGTGTCGCTGGTGCTGGCCTCGGCGAAACTGTCCGACCACGCCGCCGACGGCGACGGCCTCTACGCCCGCCGGCCCGTGGCGGCCGGGGCCCGGGTGGTGGCCCGGCGGTGGGCCGCGCGCGCCCACCGCAGCGGCCTGGACCTGGGCCTGGACACCTCGGTGCTGCTGGCCGTGATCGCCGGTCAGCGGGAGGTCGAGTCGGCCGTCGGGCTCGGCGGATCGCTGCTGACCGTGACCGAGCCGACCGAGATCGCGACCGCTGCGGCGTTCGCGCACACGGCGGTGCTGGCGGGGCGGCCGGGCAACGCCGAGCCGCTGGCGGAGGCGGGCCGCTTCTTCGGCCGGATCGCGCACCTGCTCGACGCGGTCGAGGACCTGGCCGCCGACCGGGCGGCCGGGGCGTGGAACCCGCTGGCGGCCACGGGCGCCTCGTACGCGCGGGCCGGGGTGCTGGCCCGGGACGCGGCGGCGGGGATCCGGCTGGCGCTGGACGAGGTCGTGTTCACCGACGCCAGGCTGGTGCACCGGCTGCTGGTGCACGAGGTGGACCACGCCATCGAGCGCACCTTCGCCCAGGCCGACCCCGACTACTACCCGCCGGTCGTCCAGCCCGGACGAAAGCACGGCGCGCCGAAGCCACCGGGCGGCGGTTCGTGCTGGCGGCCGCAGGTGGAGGTACCGCCGCGTACGCGCGGGCCGCTGCTCGGGTGCGCGGTCGCGGCCTGGATGTGCTGCACCTGCCAGGTCTGCTGCCGCGATCCGTACCCGGGTCCGTGGAGCGGTCGGGCGCGCGAGGGCTGGTGCACCGGCTGCGACTGCGGCAACGGCGACTGCGGTGACTGCTGCGACTGCCTCAGGTGCTGCAAGCACTGCGACGGCGACTGCTGCGGCTGTGACTGCTGAGTCGCGGGGGGTTCCATGCGGATGACTTCGAACGGGTCCCGCCGGGTGGCGGGGTTCGCCGCCGCCGCGGCGGCCGCCGGCACGGCCGCGGTGATGTACGCGCTCGGCGTCCTGCCTGAGCCGTGGCTGCGGGGCTACATCAGCGAGGGCGGCGTCGAGGCGAGCCCGCGGCACTGGATCTACCGGACCGGCATCCTGACCCTGGCGGCTTCGCTGGTGCTGCTCGGGGCGGCGCTGCGGCGGCTGGTGCCGTTCGTGTGCGCGGCCCTGGTGGCGGCGGGCGGGTTCGGGGCGGTGTCGGCGGCGGTGTCCTGCACCCCGGGGTGCCCGCTGCCGCCGTACGAGTCGTCGACGCCGAAGGACCTGGTGCACGCCGGTGCGAGTGTGGCCGCCGTGGGGCTGGTCGTGGTCGCGATGGGCACGGTGGCGCTGATCGCGCTGCAACCGGCGCTGCGCCGTACCGCGCGGGTGTTCTGCGCCGTGTGCCTGCCGCTGATGCTGGCGCTGGTGGTCGGGCTGCTGGCGGTCGGCCGGGGGATGTTCACCAGCGTGCTGGAACGGGCGGCGCTGCTGCCCGCGGTGTGCTGGATCGCCGCCACCGGCCTGCTGGTGCTGCTGCGCCGCGAGCCGAGCCGGTAGCGGGTCTCGTCCAGGCTGGACCGACCGGCGAGGTCAGGCTGCATCCGACAGCCGGACACCCGGGTCGAGGGCGGGATCGCCGGTGTCACACCACCCGTATACGGTCTGCCGCATCTTGTCCGGACGTGAAGGATGCAGCATGGGTTACGGCGTCATGGCGTACGCGGTCGACATCGACAATCTGGTGGCCCTGTGCGGCAGCGGTGACGATCGGATGCGGCGGGCGATCTGCGGCCGGTTCCGCAGCGACATCCAGCGGACCAACGACGAGCTGGGCTGGTCCAACGAGCGCGGTGAGCCGTCGGTCTTCACCGCGATCAACCACCTGGTCATGGGCGGGGAACGCACCCTCGACGGCGCCATGTACGGATACGGTTTCAAGGTCATCGTCGAGTTCTCGGGCCGCTTCCTCGACAACAGCCCGTTCTACCCGTGCCCGTCGCGGCACCTGTCGGACACCGTCGACGTGGAGCTGGCCGGGCTGGGCGCCACCATCCGGATGATCGACCTCATCTTCGGCGGCGCTCCGGTGGAGTTCCCCGCACCGGACGACTTCCCGGCGATCGGGCACTGGTCGGCGGCCAAGGTCGCCGCCAATGTGGAGCCGCTGCGCGCGGCCGCCAGCACCGAGGCGAAGACGATCGCGGGCTGGCTCGACAAGGCGTCCGCCGCGGGCCGCGGCGTGATCGGTTTCTACCACTGACCGGCCGCGCACGCCGCCGACCGCACCGGGACGGCAGATCCACAAGTCCCTATGATCGTGGCGACCACACCCCTGGGAGGCAGATGTGAAACGCGCCCTGGCAGCCGCCGCGGTCGTGCTCGCCACCGCCACGGCCGGGACCGCCCTGGCCACTCCGGCACAGGCCGACGTGCTGTGCATGACGACGGAGAACGCCCCGTTCTACGCGTCGATCGACGGCTACGGCGGGACCGGCTACCTGTTCACGCTCAGCCCCGGCCGCGGTTTCCGCGCCGACGGCTGGGGTTACAACGACGTCTACGGCCGCAACTGGATCCGCGGCCACGGCGCCGAGCACCCCGACCGGACGGGCTGGGTGCTGCACGGCCACACCAACTGCTGATCGCAGGCCTTCACCGGGCGCTCTCGGGTGGCATGTCTCCTGTGCCCACCCGCGAGCGCCCGGCGGCGGTCAGCGGGCGGCGGCCGCGGTCCGGAATCCGCGCAGCCGCAGGCTGTTGGAGACGACGAACACCGAGGACAGGGCCATGGCCGCGCCCGCGATCATCGGATTGAGCAGCCCGAGCGCCGCCAGGGGCAGGGCGGCGACGTTGTAGGCGAACGCCCAGAACAGGTTCGTCCTGATCGTGGCCAGGGTGCGGCGGGACAGGCGGATCGCGTCGACGGCGGCCGTCAGGTCACCGCGGACGAGGGTGAGGTCGGCCGCCTCGATCGCGGCGTCGGCGCCGGTGCCCATGGCCAGGCCCAGGTCTGCGGCGGCCAGGGCGGCGGCGTCGTTGACGCCGTCACCGGCCATCGCCACGACCCTGCCCGCAGCCTGCAACCGCCTGATCTCGTCGACCTTGCCGGCGGGCAGGACCTCGGCGATGACCTGGTCGATGCCGACCTCCGCGGCGATGGCCGCGGCGACGGTGCGGTTGTCCCCGGTGAGCAGCACCGGGGTCAGCCCGAGGGCCCGCAGCCCGGCGATCGCGGCGGCGCTGGTCGGCTTGACCGCGTCGGCGACGGCGAAGACGGCGCGGGCCTGCCCTTCCCACCCGGCCAGCACCGCGGTGCGCCCGGCCCGCTCAGCCTGCTGCCGTGCCGCGTCCAGCTCGGCCGGGATGGCCAGGCCGTGTTCGGCCAGCAGCGCCGGCCGGCCGACGACGACGCCGACGCCGTCGACGGTGCCGGTGACGCCCAGTCCCTGAGTGCTGGCGAAGCCGGCCACGGCGGGCAGGTCGCCCGCAGCGGCGGCCGCGGCCGCGATGGCCTGTGCGATCGGGTGTTCCGAGGCGGCCTCGGCCGCCCCGGCCAGCCGCAGGGCCCGGGCGCGGTCGGTGCCGCCCGAGGTGGCGACGTCGACCAGGCTCATCCGGCCGGTGGTGACGGTGCCGGTCTTGTCCAGCACGATCGTGTCGACGCGGCGCGTGGATTCCAGCACCTCGGGGCCTTTGATGAGGATGCCGAGCTGGGCGCCGCGGCCGGTGCCGACCAGCAGCGCGGTCGGGGTGGCCAGGCCGAGGGCGCACGGGCACGCGATGATCAGTACGGCGACCGCGGCGGTGAACGCGGCCGCGGGCCCCGCACCGGTGCCGAGCCAGAACCCGAGCGTGGCCACGGCCAGGCCGATGACGATCGGGACGAACACCGCCGAGATCCGGTCGGCCAGCCGCTGCACGGCCGCCTTGCCGGTCTGGGCCTGCTCGACCAGCCGCGCCATCTGCGCCAGCTGGGTTTCGCCGCCCACCCGCTGCGCCCGCACCACCAGGCGGCCGCCGACGTTCACCGTCGCGCCGACGACCGGGTCACCGGCGCCGACCTCGACGGGCACCGACTCGCCGGTCAGCAGCGCCATGTCCACCGCCGACGCACCGTCGGTGACGACGCCGTCGGTGGCGATCTTCTCCCCCGGCCGGACCGTGAACAGGTCTCCGACCGCCAGCTGCCGCACCGGGATGCGCTGTTCGCGGCCGTCGCGCAGCACGGTGACATCCTTGGCGCCCAGTTCCAGCAGGGCGCGCAGGGCGGCACCGGCGCGGCGCTTGGACCGCGCCTCGAAGAAGCGCCCGGCCAGGATGAACACCGTGACGGCGGCCGCGACCTCCAGGTAGACGGCGTCCTGTCCCCCGCCGCGGCCGACCGCGAGGGTGAACGGGTGGGTCATGCCCGGCGTTCCGGCGGTGCCGAGGAACAGCGCCCACAGCGACCAGCCGAACGCCGCGAGGGTGCCCACCGAGATCAGGGTGTCCATGGTGGCCGCCCCATGGCGCAGGTTGGTCCATGCCGCCCGGTGGAACGGCGCGCCGCCGTACACCACGACCGGGGCCGCCAGCACGAGCGACAGCCACTGCCAGTTGGTGAACTGCCAGGCCGGGACCATGGCCAGCACCACGACCGGCACCGCCAGCACCGCCGAGGTGCGCAGGCGGCGGCGCAGCCCGGTCAGTTCGTCGCCGGGCGCGGCGGGGGCCTCGGGGGTCTCCTGCTCCGGAGCGGGGGGCAGGGCGGCGGTGTAGCCGGTGGCCTCGACGGTCGCGATCAGCTGGTCCGTGGTGACGGTGTCGGGGAAGGTCACCGACGCCTTCTCGGTGGCGTAGTTGACGGTGGCGGTGACGCCGTCGATGCGGTTGAGCTTCTTCTCGATCCTGGCGGCGCAGGAGGCGCAGGTCATCCCGCCGATGGCCAGGTCGATACGCCGGGTGGCGTAGGTCAGGTGACCGGTGCCGGTGCTCATCGGTGGCCTCCTGCCTGGCCCGGGTCTGCCGTCGGCGCGGATGCGTCCGCCACGGCGGTGAACGCGGCCGTGTGCACGACGCCGCCGTGCCGGAAGTCCAGGAACAGCCGGTACGCCCCGGCCGACGGGACCTCGGCGTGGAACACGATGCCCGGACCGGCCGCGGTGCGCCCGTCGCCCGGGGCCCCGTCGGGATGCACATGCAGGTATGCCAGGTCCCCGTCGCGCAGCGCGACCAGGTGGCCGTAGGCGGCCAGATACGGCTGCAGGTCGCGCACCGGCACACCGTCCCTGGCCACGGTCAGGGTCAGCGTCGCCGAGGCGCCCGCGGCCAGGTCGCCCGCGAGGGTGACGGTGTACCCGTCCACGACCGCGGTACGCGCCGCGGCGGGTAGCGGCTGCGGCCGGTAGTCCCCCGCGGCGGCCAGGTCGACGCCGAGCGTCAGCGGCTCGGTCCGGCCGGCGGGCTGGAAGTCGGCGAACATCCGGTACTGGCCGGCGGCCGGCGCCTGCGCGTCGATGCTCCACACGCCGTCGGTGCCGAGGGCGGGGTGCAGGTGCTGGAAGCCGGTCAGGTCCCGGCGGACCAGGATCAGGTGCAGGGCCTTGTCGTGGGTCGGCGTGTAGTCGGTGACCGGGCGCCCGTCGGGACCGGTCACGGTGAACCGCAGCTGCCGCGGTGCCCGCGTGGACAGGGTGGTGGTGAGCGGCCGCAGGCGGTAGCCGTCCGCGGCGACCTGGAGCCCGCCCGGCAGCCGCGCGGACCCGGTCACGTCACCGGACGGGCTGTCGTGGCCCGCGTGGGCCGCGATCGGCTCACGCGGGTCTGCCGGGGCCGCGGGGCCGGCCAGGTGGCCGACCCCGAACGACGCCGCGAACACCCCGGCCAGGCCCAGCCCGAACAGGCCGAGCTTGAGCGGTGTCCTCATGACCGGGCTCCGGCCAGCTCATAGCCGGCCTCGTCCACGGCCGCGGCGACCGCGGCCAGCTCCAGCGGGCCGGCGCTGGTCACCGTCACCGAGCCGGCGGCCAGGTCGATGCGCACCTCGGTCACACCGTCGAGCCGGCAGACCTCGGCGCTGACCGAGCTGACGCAGTGGCCGCAGGTCATGCCCTTGACGGTGTACACGGACTCCATGAGGACTCCCCTCGCCGGGATACCCCTACCGGGTATCGACACGACGTAGCATACCCCCTGGGGGTTTACCTGGTGTGGATGTCGTCGCTCACACGCCGCGGCACGGGAGGCGGGCGCCCGGCGGTCAGCCCCGCTTGAGCAGGCGCCCGACGGCGGCCATCATCTCCGATGCCATCTCGTCGGCCCGGCCCTGCTCGGCACCCTCGTGGATGCAGTGGCGGGCGTGCCCGTCGAGCAGGCCCAGGCCCACCTTGTCGAGCGCGGCCTGGATCGCCGAGATCTGGGTGAGCACGTCGATGCAGTACCGGTCCTGCTCGACCATCTTCTCGATCCCCCGGACCTGGCCCTCGATCCGGCGCAGCCGGGTCATCAGCTGGTCCTTGGTGGCGGTGTAGCCGCGGGTCACCGCCGCGGGGGCGGGCTCGGCGGCCGGGTGCGGCTCTGACGTCATGGCACACAGTATACCGAAACCCCTAGGGGGTATATTACGGGCGGATACGGCTCGGCCGCGCCCCCGGTGCTCGGCGGCTGTCGGTCAGTCCGTCACCACGGTGTATCCGGCCTGGCGGATGGTCGCGAACACCGCCTCGCGCTGGCCGGGCGAGGTGAACACGGCGACCACCCGCTTGGTGGCCAGGTCGACGAACCCGACGTCCGCACCGTGTGTCTCCAGCGCGGTGGTGACCGTGACCCGGCAGTGCCGGCAGACCATGTCCGGCACCGCGAACACGGGGCTCACCTCGGCGTGCCCGCCCGCCGCGTCCGCGGGCGGGCCCAGGTCCTCGACGTGCAGCCTCGGCAGCACCTCGGTGAACACCGCGACGAGCGCGGCGGCGGTCTGCTCGACGATGGAGTCGCGGCCGCCCGCGGTGGGCGGCGCGGCCAGGCAGCGGGGACGCGTGCCCGGGTCCATGAGCGCGTACTGGCGGGAGACCAGGTCCAGGTCGGCGTGGTACTTGTGCAGCGCCTGCGCCACGGTGAGGCCCTCGGCACCGGTGGCCTCGCGCATGATCCGGTCGGCCTCGGCGACTGTCCGGCGCTTCATGGCGGCCAGCAGGGCCGTCGTCTGGCGGCTGTAGCGCAGCCGTCCGCCACGCTCGAACGCGGCCGGGATCATGCCCCGCCGGTACGTGGCCGCCTGAAGTCCCCAGTACCAGGTGCTGGCGATGACGGTGAACAGGCCGCCCTCCAGCATCGCGGCGGCGAAGCCGACGGGGTCGGCGTGGCCGGCCTGATCGGCGATGAGGGCGTGCTGGGCCAGCGCTCGCGCGGCCGCGTCGGCCCCGGTCCGGAAGATCTCGACCGGTTCCTGGTCGGTCGTCGTGGCCGCCAGGAGCGCGAGGTCGGCATCGGACAGGCCGTAGGAGTCGGCGGCCAGCCGCTGGTTGTCCGCCAGCGCCTGGGACAGCGCCAGGAACGCCTCCCTGGCCGCGATGGGCGTGCTCGGGCCCAGCGCGCCCGAGCGGCAGTAGCCGGTGTTGACCACGCCGCTGCTGTCGGTCCAGATGATGCGGTCGGTGGCGGAGACGACCTGCTCGGGGCGGCACGGCGCCATGGCGCGTTCGAGGTGGGCGCGCTGCGGCAGGGTCAGGGACCGGCCCGGTTCGGGTCGCAGCGCGACGCGGTGAAAGGCGATTTGACGGTAGGGGTGCCGGGCGGCGTTCCCGGGGAACAGGCCGGGTGCGGCGAGCCGGGACAGGACGGCGGCGGCGGCCGTGCGGTCGTAGGCGGGGTGGCGGGTCGACATGAGAGATCCAGGGCCCGTCAGGCCAGGGTGTATCCGGCTGCGGCGACCCCCGCCACCGCCGCGACCTTCACGCGCACCGCCTCCACGCAGCGGCCGCAGGTCATCCCATCGATGTGGAACGTCGAAGTGCCTGACATCATCGCCTCCGTTGTTCGCTCAGGCCGCATCAGGCTGAAGGTCTCACTCTCGGCTGTGCTGAACACTACCGTCCGCAGTGGGCGCGAGCGCCGCAAACGACCTCCGAGCAGGTTCACGGCACGGCACCGGCCACCGCCGGCCGGGGGCGGTTGTTCAGCCGTGCGGCGGCGAGGACGCCGGGGGCCCGCAGCAGCCGTCGGTGCAGCCGCCGTCCGCGGTGGGGGCTGCGGCCGGGGCGCAGCACAGGTGGCCGCGCCAGGCATCGCGGCCCTCCTTGACCGCCACGGCGGCGACGGCCAGCGCGACGACGGGGTCGGCCCACCACCATCCGGCCAGGCTGTTGGCGGCCAGGCCGACCAGCAGCACCGCCGACAGGTAGGTGCACAGCATCGTCTGCCGGGAGTCGGCCACGGCACTGCGCGAACCCAGCTCGCGGCCGGTGCGGCGCTGGGCGTAGGACAGGGCCGGCATGATCGCCAGTGACAGTGCGGCCAGGACCATACCCGCGGTGGAGTGCTCCGGACGCTCTCCGGTGACCAGGGCATGGGCGGCATCGACGGTGACATAGGCGGCGAGGGCGAAGAACGACAGCGCGATGAGCCGTAGCGCGGCCTTCTCCCGGCGCTCGTGGTCGGCGGCGGCGAACTGCCAGGCGACCGCGGCCGCCGACGACACCTCGATGACCGAGTCGAGACCGAAGCCGACCAGGGCGCTGGAGTCGGCGACGCGCCCGGCGGCGATCGCGACGACCGCCTCGACGGCGTTGTAGGCGATGGTCGCGGCGACCAGCAGGCGGATCCGGCGGGCCAGGACGGCGCGCCGGGCCGGGGCCGGCGCCACCTGGAGCGCGGTCATCAGCAGCAGTCCTCGGTGGCGGCGGCGGGGCAGACGGCCGGGTCGACGGCCAGGACGACTCCGAGCAGGTCGCTGAGAGCGTGGGCGAGCCGGGCGTCGGCCAGTTCGTAGCGGGAGCGGCGGCCTTCGGGCACGGCGACGACCAGCCCACAGCCGCGCAGGCACGCCAGGTGGTTGGACAGGTTCTGGCGGGTGACGCCGAGCCGGTCGGCGAGGTCGGCGGGGTAGGCCGGGGCCTCACGCAGCGCCAGCAGCAGCCGGGCGCGGGTCGGGTCGGACAGGGCATGGCCGAAGCGGGCCAGGACCTGGCCGTGGGTGAGGGCGCCGGTAGTCTCCACCCAGCCATAGTACATTCGTTACTGAACTGTCGGATGGCTCGCGGCTATGGCAGGGTGACCGGATGTCTGCCGGTCAGCTGCTGACGCTGTGTGCCGCCTGCCTTGCGGCGTACGGGCTGGCGCTGCTGTCGTCGGTCGCGGGCTTCGGCGGCGGGGTGCTGCTGCTGCCGGTGTTCACCGCCCTGTTCGGGCTGCGCGCCGCAGTGCCGATGCTGACCCTGACGCAGCTGTCCAGCAACGCCTCCCGGGTCTGGCTCAACCGGCGCGAGCTGCGCTGGCGGCTGGTCGGCTGGTTCGCGCTCGGCGCGGTCCCACTGGCCGTCGCCGGTGGCCTGGCCCTGGCGCACGCACCGCTCGGAGCGCTGAAGCGGCTGCTCGGGGTGTTCCTCCTCGGTGTGGTGGTCTGGCGGTGGCGCCGTCCGCACCCCGGCAGACCCGCCGACCCGGCGTTCGCCGCCGTCGGCGCGGCCTCCGGGCTCGGATCGGCGCTGCTCGGCTCCGTCGGACCGCTGACCGCCCCGTTCTTCCTCGCCTACGGGCTGGCCCGCGCCGCCTACATCGGCACCGAGGCCGCCAGCGCGCTGACCATGCATCTGGCCAAACTGGCCGCGTACGGTGCCGGTGACCTGATCACCGGCCAGGTGCTGGTCTACGGTCTGGCGCTGACCCCGGCGACGCTGGCCGGGGCGTGGACGGGCAAGCGGCTGCTGGCGCGGGTCAGCGACCGGTTGTTCGTCCGGCTCGTCGAGGCCGGGCTGCTCATCTCCGGTGCCCTGTTCCTGCTGGGATTCTGAGGCCGGTCGCGACGTGCCACGGCGGTCACGGCAGTTCCGCGTCTTCGGCCTGGTCGGATGCGGAGGGCTGAGCGGGCACGGACGCGTCGGCGACGTGGTCGCCGCTCGGGGGAGCCGGGTGGGCCAGGCGCCGGTCGATCAGCCGGTTGACGGCCATGTGCAGCAGGTTCGCGGTCAGGATCGCCGGGGCGATCACCGCCACCACGCCGGTGAACTGGATCTCCAGCGTCAGCGCGAGGATGATCGCGGTGATGCCGTGCTGCTGCGCGGCGGCCAGGTGCCAGCGGTCCTGGCCGGGCATGCCGCGGGTCAGCGGCCACGCGACGGCGGCTTGCGCCGCGAACGCGACCGCACCCAGCGCGGCACCGGCCGCGAGGTCGACCCCGCCGGTCAGCAGCACTCCCAGCGCCACGGCCGCGGCGTACATCGCGGTCTCGGTGATGCGCGGCAGCAGCCGGGCGAGGGCGGACGGGCGGGCGAACAGCCCGATCAGCGCCATCGCCAGCATCCAGCCGGTGCACATGGCCACCACGGCGCACACGATGAGCAGCGCATACTGCGCCCACGGCCGGGTGCGCAGGTGGCGCCACGCGAGCCAGGCCAGCGCCGCGAGTCCGAGATTGCCCGCCAGGTCGGTCAGATAGTGCAGCGGCCACGGGCTGCCGGCCGCCGCCGAGGCTGTGCCCAGGCCGAACGCGGCGGCGACCGCCGCCGCGTAGACGGTGAGGATGACCGTGATCGGATCGTCGAACGAAGACCAGGCCGCGAGCACCGTCCGGGCCCTGGTGCTCATCCGGCCGTCGCCCATCAGTGCGGCGACCGACAGCGGGTCGATCTGCGCCACCGCGACGCCCATCAGCAGGAACAGCGGGTCGCGCCAGGCCAGCGCCATCGTGCCGCCGATGATCAGTGCTTTGACGACGACACCGACCGTCACCGCCGAGATGATGATCTTCCGGTCGTGGCGGGCCTGGGCCAGGTCGATGCCGTAGGTCGCGCCGTACAGGCCGACGGCCAGCAGCAGGTACGCGGCCCAGTGGTAGGCGGCCGAGTGCGGCAGTGCCGCGGCGTCGACGCCGACGACGGCCGACACGCCCAGCCCTGCCAGCACGAACGCGGCGAGCAGTGCGAGACGGCGCATCGGTCCCCCTTCCGCCGACACGTCGGCCTGCCTGTCGTAGCTGTCGTACACGACGACGCCAGCGTACCGGCGGACTCCCAGCCGGTCGGCCGTCGCGAAAGGGCAACCGGGACCGCCTCATCATGGACCGCATCGACCCGCGCCTGTACCGTAACCATGGTTACCAGGCACACCGCCCCACCTGGCCGGATCACCTCAGCACCGGCCTTTCCATAACATCGATAATCTTCTATTGTCTGCGGCATGGTTCACACCCCTGCCGCCCCTGCCGGCGCCGACACCGATGCGGCACCGCACCGGCAACCCCCGTCTCCACCGTCCACTACCGCGGGCACGGCCTGGGCGCGCACGGCTCTGGCAGCCGTGTGCACGGCTGCGGCGGTGGTCTACGCCTGGGGTGTCGGACGGATGCAGCTGCACCTGTACTACGGCCCCGGTGTGCGCAGCATGTCGCGCAGCTGGACGGCGTGGTGGTCCGGTGCCTGGGATCCGGCCGCGACCACCACGTTCGACAAGCTGCCCGGCACGTTCTGGCTCCAGGCGCTGTCGGCCCGGGTGTTCGGCTTCACCCCCTGGGCTGTCCTGCTGCCCTCGCTGATCGCGAGCGTCGCCGCCATCGCCATGCTCTACGTGCTGGTCTCGCGGTGGCTCGGCCCGGGAACGGGCGTCCTGGCCGCGGTGTTCTTCGCGACGACACCGCTGGTGGCGGCGCTGGCCCGCACCCAGATCCCGGATCCCGTCCTGATCGCGCTGCTCCTGGGGGCGGCGCTCACCTGGCAGCAGGCCACCCGCACCGCGCGTACCAGCCCCCTGCTGTGGACGGCGGTGATCGTCGGTGCGGCGTTCCAGGTCAAGATGGCGCAGGCGTGGCTGGTGTGGGTGCCGTTCGCGCTGGCCTACCTGGTGTACGCCCCGACCAGCCTGGCTCGCCGAGCATGGCAGCTGGCGCTCGCCGGGCTGGTCACCGTCGCCGTCTCGCTGTCGTGGATGGTCGGGTTCACGCTGGTTCCCGCCGCGTCACGGCCCTACGTCGACGGGTCGGTCGACAACTCGATCTGGTCGATGGTGTTCGGCTACAACGGGTTCAACCGCTACGGGGTGGACAACACCGGGGCCCAGATGTTCGGCATCGGCGGCCCGCCGGGCAAGGCCGAGGGACCCGCCTGGCTGTACCTGCTGCGCGACGGCGTCGCGCCGCAGATCGGCTGGCTGTACCTGTTCGCCCTGGCGGGTGTCGCAGCGGCAGCGGTCCAGCTCGTCCGCCGCCGCGACAGCGCACCGGCGACGGCGGCGATGTACCTGATGTGGCCGGTCTGGACAGCCGTCCACGCGGTCGCGTTCGCCGGCAGCGTGAAAGCGCACAGCTTCTACAACCTCGCCCTGGTTCCGGCTGTCGCGGCGCTGGCCGCAGCAGGCGCTCACCAGCTCCGGGCCGCCTATCACCGGCCCGGCTGGCAGCGGTGGCTGCTGCCGTCGGTCGTCGCGGCCAGCGCCTGGTGGGCGTGGGAGCTGTCCGGCCGGTTCGCCTTCGCACCGTGGCTGCCCGCCGCCGCGCTCGGCAGCGGTCTCGGCGCCGCGGCGGTGCTCGCCGCAGTGAACCTCGTCCGGGCAGGCGGACCGACCAGGGCGGTGGCCTTCGGCCTGGCCGTGGTGGCGCTGGCGGTGGCACCGGCGACCTGGGCCCTGTCGGTCACCGGGAAGACCAGCGTCTCCGACGCCCACCGGCCGGCCGGCGGACCGGCCTCACGAGAGGTCGCCTCGGTGCTGTCGGGACGTATGCTGCGGCTGCTGCCCGCCGCGCAGGTGGAAGCGATCACCGCGTTCCTGGACGCCCATCGCGGCGGGGAGCAGTTCCAGGTGGCGGTGCCGTGGGCGCCGCAGGCCGGGCAGTTCCTGCTACGCGATGTGGCGGTGCTGCCGGTCGGCGGGTTCACCGCACAGGCACCGACGGTCACACCGCAGCGGCTCGACGAGCTGGTCACCACCGGTGCGCTGCGGTTCGCGCTGGTCGACGGCCCGCAGACCCAGGGGCGGCCGACGGTGGACTACCCGCTGTACGCGCAGTGGGCGGCCGCGTCGTGCCGGCCGGTGCCCGGGTACACCCAGCCCCTCTATGTCCTCTACGACTGCCGCCGCTGACACTCGCCGGTGGGGCTCGCCGCCCGGCGGGTCCCACCAGCCGATGCCATCGGCGACCATGGTTGTATGAAGGGCATGAGCACCCACCCGACCGGAACGTGGGTGCTGCTGGCGTACCGCATCCCCCGTGAACCGTCCCGGCCCCGGATCGCGGTGTGGCGCAGGCTCGAAGCCCTGGGCGTGGCCAGGCTCGGCGACGGCCTCGTCGCGCTGCCGGCCGACGCGCGCACCCGCGAGCATCTCGACTGGATCGCCGAGGAGGTCACCGAGGCCGGCGGTGCCGCCACCGTCTGGGTGGCCACGGCGGGCAGCCCTGCCCAGGAACGAGCCGTCGCCCAGACCATGCGCGACGCGCGGGCTGCCGAATACGAGCAGATCGCCGCCGCAGCCCGCGCGGCGGCGGGCGAGGACGCGGCCGAGCGCAGACGTGCGCTGCGCAGGCTGCGCGAGGAACTGCGCCGTGTCGGACGGCGTGACTACTTCCCGCCGCCGCAGCGCCAGCTGGCCCACTCCGCCGTGCAGGCGCTGGTGGAGCCGAACGGCGCCGTGGTCGACGCGGAGCGCATCGCGTGAGCGTCTGGGCGACCCGAGCCGGTGTCCACATAGATCGAGCCGCGTGCGCGTGGCTGATCCGCCGCACGGTCGACCCCGAGGCGCGGTTCGTCTTCGTCAGCGACCCCGCTGACATTCCCGATGACGCCACCCCGTTCGACATGCGCGGGGTCGAGTTGGGCCACCACGCCGGAGACTGCACCTTCGAGACGATCCTTCGCCGCTACGAGGTCGGCGACCCGGTGCTGTGGAAGATCGCCGAGGTCGTCCACGAGGCCGATCTGGACGACGAGCGGTTCCACGCACCGGAGGCCCCTGGACTCGACGCGGTCCTGCGCGGGCTGTCGATGGTCGCCGACGATGCGCGGATCCTCGCGCTGACCGCACCGATGTTCGACGGGTTGTACGAGTACTTCCGCCGGGGCCTGCTCCTGGACCGCACCCCCGTGTAGGACCACCGCGGCCCGGCGTCGCCGGTCAGACGGCCCGGCTGAACTCGGCGGTCCAGTTGACCTCCCAGGTCTGGCCGCCGTCGGTAGAGAACGCCTGCTCCCACCGGGGGTGCTCGGTACGGGTCCGCGACCAGACGTACCGGACCCGGATGGGCGTGCCCTCCCACACGTCGTCGCACTCGAACGTGCCCGTGCCGTCGGTGAACCGGCCGACGACCGGCACGTCGAGCTGTCCGCCGCCGGCCCGGGACGCCCACCAGATGCGCCAGACCTGCTCCTGCGGGCTGAACAGGCGCAGGGTCATCCCCTCGATGCCGCGCTCGGGCGCGCGCAGCAGGTCGAAGACGCCGTCGCCGTCGAGGGTCACCTGGCAGTCCAGGGTCGCGTCGAACTCGTACCACTCGTCGCTGCCCGCGAGGGCTTTGACCAGGCGCCGCTGCCGGCTGGTCCAGTGTCCGGCCAGGAAGTCGAAATCGGTGTTCGTCATGTGGGGACGCTATGGCCGCACCCCTGACACCTGATGTCAGTGCCGGGCGGCACAATTGCGCCGTGCGCGCCGACCGCCTGCTGAGCCTCGTCCTGCTGTTGCAGAGCCGCGGCCGGCAGACGGCCGCCCAGCTCGCCGCCGAGGCGGGCGTGTCACTGCGCACGATCTACCGGGACATGCAGGCGCTGGGCGCCGCGGGGATCCCGGTCTACGCCGACGCGACCGGGTACGCCCTGGTCGACGGCTACCGTACGCAGCTGACCGGGCTGACCGCGGCAGAGGCGCGCGGCCTGGTGCTGACCGGGCTGCCCGGGGTGGCCGCCGATCTGGGGCTGGCCGAGGCGGTCGCGGCGGCGCAGCTGAAGCTGTCCGCCGCGCTGCCGCCGGCGCTGCGCGAGCGCGCCGACCGGATGCGGCAGCGGTTCCACCTCGACGCTCCCGGCTGGTATGAGGACGGCGACAGCTGCGACCAGCTCGCCGCCGTCGCCGACGCGGTGTGGCGCCAGCAGGCCCTGCGGATCGCCTACGACGGGTGGACCGCGCTGGCCGAGCACCGGCTGGAGCCGTACGGGCTGGTCCTCAAGGCGGGCAAGTGGTATCTGGTCGCCCACGGTGACCGCGGGGTGCGCACGTTCCGGGTCGGCCAGATCCGCGAGCTGTCGGTCCTGCCGGAGACGTTCGCCTGGCCGGACGGGTTCGACCTGGTGGCGCACTGGCACGCGCACATCGCGGACTTCCGGGCGCGCCTCTACGGCGGCGAGGCCCTGGTGCGCCTGGCCCCGCAGGCGCTGGAGCGGTTGCCGCACCTGCTGGGACGCGCGGTCGCCGACGCGGCTGCCGCGGGCGAGGTGCAGGCGGACGGCTGGATCCTGGCCCGCGTGCCGATCGAGTCCGACAGCCACGCCGAGACACAGTTCCTGCGCCTGGGCGCCCAGGCGCAGATCCTGGCGCCCGCCTCGCTGCGCGACCGGATCGCCGCCACCGTGGCGGAGCTGTCCGATATGTACACCGCACCGCAGCCGGGCGGGGGTCGGCGGTGAGCGGGCCCGGTCCGATGCCGCGCCGGCTCGACGACGTCCGCGACCTCGTGGCCGCGCGCCTTCCCGGCCGCCGGGTCGGCGCGGTGCGGCTGCTGGGCCAGGGCCTGGACAATGTGGCGTACGAGGTCGGCGGCGAGCTGATCGTGCGTTTCAGCCGGGAGGCCGACCCGGTCCGGCGGGCGGCGCTGACCGAGCGCGAGGCGCGGGTGCTCGCCGCGGTCGCCGCGCTCAGCCCGCTGCCGGTTCCCGTTCCCGCGTTCGCCGTGCCCGAGCAGGGCTGCCTGGCCTACCCGAAGCTCCCCGGCGTGCCGCTGGCGGACATGCCGCGGCGCTGGCGCGAGACCCACGGCGCCCCGATCGCCGAGGCGCTCGGAGACCTGCTCGCCGTGCTGCACGCCGACCCGGTGGAGCCGTGGGCGGAGCTGGTCGGCGTCGACGACCAGCCACCGGCCGGGTGGCTGCGCGAAGCCGCCGAGACGTACCGGGCGGTCGCCGGGCAGGTTCCGGCGGTGCACCGCCGGGCCGTCGAGGCGTTCCTGGACGCCGCGCCGCCGCGCGACGGGCACCGCCGCGTGTTCTCGCACAACGACCTGGGCATCGAGCACGTCCTCGTCGATCCGGCCGGGCGCGCGGTGACCGGCGTCATCGACTGGAGTGACGCCGCCGTCTGCGATCCGGCGTACGACCTCGGCCTGGTCTACCGCGACCTGGGCCCGGCCGCGCTGCGCGCGGCGCTCGGGCGCCGCCGCGACGGCGCCGGGGAGGTCGCGGCACTCGCCGTGCGGGCCGTGTTCTACGCCCGGTGCAGCGTCTTCGAGGACCTGGCCTACGGCCTCCACACCGGACGCGACGCCTACACCGCCAACAGCCTCACCTCGTTGGCCTGGCTGTTCGCGGCATAGGGGTCCTCGGCGCCGGCCTCGCACCGCCGAAGTGGATCTCCGTGGCACTATTCCGCCACTTCTTCGAACGAGGCTTTCTTAAAGTGACCTTGTTCGATATAAACATTGGTCAGTGGCTATACCCCGAGCCACGCCAAGGAGGAAGACGTGAAGATCCGCAAGAGGCACCTGGCCGCGACCAGCCTGGCCGCGACCTTCGTGCTGGTGACCGCGGCCACCAGCCCGGCCAACAGCGCAGACGTGCACTCGTCCACGGTGTCCCTGAGCCCGCTCGCGGCCGCCGCCGCCAGCGCCGGCGCCCTGGTGACCAGCCGGCCCGACACGATCATGGGCAGCGCGGGCGAGACCTACACCCACCGCGACGCGCTCGCGGCCAACGGGCTCACCTACGTCCCCTACGAGCGGACCTACCAGGGCCTGCCCGTCGTCGGCGGCGACTTCGTCGTCGTGACCGACGCGGCCGGCAAGGTGGTCTTCACGTCGGTCGCCCAGCAGAACCGGATCGGTTCGGTCGCCACCACCCCGGCGATCACCGCCTCCTCGGCCGAGCTGGTGGCCCGCAAGCAGCTGACCAAGGTCGACTCGGTCGAGAGCACCCGGCTCGTGGTGTCCGCGCTGACCGGCGCCGCCCGGCTGGCGTGGCAGACCACGGTCGTCGGCACCGGCGCGCAGGGCCACAGCCGCCTGACCGTCACCGTCGACGCCAGGACCGGCGCCGTGCTCGACAAGCTGGAGCACGTCACCAGCGGCACGGGCAACGGCAACTGGGAGGGCGCGGTCACCGTCGCGACCAAGCTCAGCGGCAGCACGTACTCGCTGTCCAGCCCGAACACCACCAACATGCCGTGCCAGAACGCGACGGGCAACGCGACCTTCACCGGGTCCGACGACGTCTGGGGCAACGGCGTGGGCACCAACCGGGAGACCGGCTGCGTCGACGCGCTCTACGGTGCCGAGAAGGAAGCCTCGATGCTCAGCGCGTGGCTCGGCCGCAACGGCATGAACGGCTCCGGCGGCGCCTGGCCGATCCGGGTCGGCCTGAACGACCTCAACGCGTACTACGACGGCACCCAGGTCCAGATCGGCAAGAACAGCGCGGGTGCCTGGATCGGCGCCACCGACGTCATCGCCCACGAGATGGGCCACGGCGTCGACGACACCACCCCCGGCGGCATCTCCCGCAGCGGCACCCAGGAGTTCGTGGCCGACGTCTTCGGCGCCGCCACGGAGACCTACGCGGCCAACCCGAACGACCCGGCCGACTTCACCGTCGGCGAGGAGATCAACCTGACCGGCAGCGGCCCGATCCGCAACATGTACAACCCGTCGCTGAAGGGGCACGCGAACTGCTACTCCAGCAGCATCCCCGGCGCTGAGGTCCACGCCGCGGCCGGCCCCGGCAACCACTGGTTCTACCTGCTCGCCATCGGCAGCAACGCCGCCGGCCAGCCGGTGAGCCCGACCTGCAACAGCACCACCGTAACCGGCATCGGCGTGCAGAAGGCCCTGAAGATCTTCTACGGCGCGATGCTGATGAAGACCACGTCGAGCAGCTACCTCAAGTACCGGCTCTGGACGCTGACCGCGGCCAAGAGCCAGTACCCGGGCAGCTGCACCGAGTTCAACGCGGTCAAGGCGGCATGGAACGCGGTCAGCGTCCCGGCCCAGGCCGGCGAGCCGACCTGCCCGTAACGGCAGCAGCGGATCAGGGGCGGGCGGCCGCAGGGCCGCCCGCCCCTACTTGCATACCTCTTAAAGGCTTTTCATCCAGTATGAGGTTTATTGGTCGATTGCACTATTTGCCCCCTCGGTCCTGGCCGGGCATCCTGGGACGTAATCGCAGTGGTCGGAGGCGGTCATATGCCCACAGACATGAGATTGGGCACCGAAGACGTTCCCGATGTGAGAGCGGACGATCGCGTCCGCAGCACGGCGTGGCCGGTGTACGCGGCCGTGTCCGCCGCGCTGCTGCTCGCCTACCTGGCCACGACCGGCCACGACCTGCCCCAGGCGATGATCTTCATCGGGTCGAACCTGGCGGCGGTGGTGGCGATCCTGCTCGGGATACGGCTGCACCGGCCGTCGATCCGGGCACCGTGGTATCTGCTCGCCGCCGGACAGGCCACCTACCTGCTGGGCAACGTCCACTGGTACGTCCAGGCCGCCCTGGCCGGCCGCCCGACCGCCTTCCCCTCACCCGGGGCCGAGGCGTTCCTGCTCTCCTACCTGCTCAACGCGCTCGCGCTGCTGTTGCTGATCCGGGCCAGGCGCACCGGCCGGGACTGGTCGGCGCTGCTCGACGCGCTCATCGTCACCACCGCCTTCACCAGCCTCAACTTCGTGCTCGTGGTGTCGCCGCTGCTGGGCACGACCCGGCTGTCGCCGTACGGCCAGGTGCTCGCCGGGGTCTACCCCTTCCTCGACATGGTCTTCCTCATCCTGGCGACCCGGCTGTTCTTCGGCGCCGGGCGGAGCCACGGCGCGCTCGTCCCCCTGGCGGCGTGGGCGGGTGCGCTGCTGGCGGCGGACTGGGGGTACGGCCTGCAACAGGTGCGGGGCACCGGCCAGGACGGGGACCTGCCGTTCTACGGATACCTGCTGTCGTTCCTGTTCATCGGCGTCGCGGCCCTGCATCCGGCGATGCGCGACGTCACCGCCCTGCGGGAGCACGAGCACGTGGCCGGCCGGGTCCGGCTGGTGACGCTGGCGCTGTGCGGGCTCGCCGTGCCGGCGCTGGTCGTCAACTCGGTCCGCCACGGGGAGCTGATCGAGCCGATCGTCCTGGCCTGCGCCTCCGCCGTGATGTTCGTCCTGCTCATGCTGCGGGTCAGCGACCTGCTGACGAAGGTCGTCGCGGCGGGTCAGCAGGAGCGCGGCCGCCTCCAGCAGTTCCTGGAGGCGATCCCGATCGGCGTCGACGTCCGCGACGCCGCGACCGGCGGTCCCGTCTACGCCAACCGGGTCGCCGGGCGCATCCTCGGCTACGACCCCGGCCTGGTCGGCTCGCCGGAGCAGCTGCCGCACCTCTACACCAGCGGCACCGACCAGCCCTTTCCGCCGGACCGCCTGCCGCTGGCCCAGGCGCGCAGAGGCCGGACGGCGTCCGTCGACGACCTGGAGGTGGACGTCGACGCCCACCGCCGCCGGTTGCGGGTCGTCGCGACGCCCATCCGCGACGACGGCCGGATCGTGTACGTCCTAGTCGCCTTCGCCGACATCACCGCCGAGCGCCGGATGGCCGAGGAGCTGCGGCAGCTGTCGGTGATCGACGAGCTGACCGGGGTCAACAACCGCCGCGGGTTCCTGCGCGCCGCGCGGGCGAAGCTGGAGGCGGCCCAGCGGTCCCGCACCCCCGCGGTGCTCCTGTTCGTCGACCTCGACGGGCTTAAGAAGATCAACGACACCTACGGCCACGGCGCCGGCGACGACGCCATCCGCAGCACCGCCGGCCTGCTGCAGGGCTCCATCCGCCGCCGCGACGTGCTGGGGCGCATCGGCGGAGACGAGTTCTGCGTGCTGCTCACCGAGGCCGCGACGATCGGCGACGTCGAGCTGTGGGCGCGCCGCCTGCGCGAGCAGGTCGCCCGGCACAACGACACCGCCGACCAGCCGTACGGGCTGGCCGTCACCGTCGGTGCCGCGTTCCTGGAGCACGGCGGCTCCGCCACCGTCGAGGAGCTGATCGACAGCGCCGACGCGGCCATGTACCGGGCCCGGCAACCAGACGGCGACCCTGACTCCGACGGCCCCGTCCGGATCGTCCGGCAGCCCGCCGTCACGCACCCGGGCGGCACGTGACGGCAGGCCGCCGGTCTGTCACCACCGGCGCGTGAACGGCTCCGGCTTGCGCATCCGCGCCAGGAGCAGCAGCGGGAGCAGCACGTACGGCAGGTTGAAGGCGAGGAACTTGGCCGGGTTGGGGGTCTGCCACTGCGCCTCGCCGAAGAACTCGACGCCGAAGACGATGACCCCGGTGATCGTGGAGATCATCGTCGCGTAGACGACCGCGGGGAGCTGGATCCAGTTGCGGCCGCGGATCAGCGCGTACACCAGCACGAGGTAGAACGGCATGTAGACCAGCGCGGACAGGCCGGTCACGATGCGCATCCACACCGGCGGCTGCATGAACAGCGGGTCGGTGTCGTGGGCGTACCAGTAGTTCGAGTTGAGGATGAAGTTCGACGACGGCTTGCTGAAGTCGAAGCCGAGTGTCGGCATCAGGTCGGAGATCAGCGACGTCACGGTGAACACGCTGAACACGACCGCGGAGAAGATGTCGATCCGGCGCTCGCGCAGGGGCAGGTTGGCGCTCATCAGGGGTGTCCTCACCAGGTGCAAGGTTGATCGATCGCCGCAATGTACTGCCCGGCGGCGCACCGCGGCACCCCCGTTCAGCGGGCCTGCTCGCCGATCAGGTGTCTGACGAGCCGGGGCCCGACCGCTGTGTACCATCCGACGGCTGCGGCTGATCGGATCGGAGGCTGACCACATGTGGTTCGTGGAGGAGTACCTCGACGACAACGATCACCTGGCGGCCGTCGGACTACCGCTGGAGGAGCCGGGGGTGCTGACGGCCCCGGAGGCTGAGTTCGTCGGTGAGCTGCGGCGGCTCGCCGCCTCCTGGACCGTTCCGGTGACCGGCAGCTTCGTGACACGGCACGACGACGAGAACGACATCGCCGACGCCCTCGCCGTCGTCGTCCAGATCGAGGGCTGCGCCTGGGGCGCGTCCCTCGTCGACGGCACGACCCTGACCTGCGGAGAGCTGCACAACCAGCTGTACTACCCGCTGCCGGGCGATTCCGCCGCCTTCACCGTCGCCGGCCAGCCCGCCGACCTGGCCAGGGATGCCGCACAGTGGCTGGAGGCGCTGCTGCGCCGACCCGTGGTGCGGCTCCAGTGGCTGCACCGCGGCCAGGTCTACCGCGAGAGGTGCATGTTCGCCGACACCGGTCGGCTGCAGTGGACGATGTACAACAACACCCTGGCGCCGATGCGTTCGCTGCTGCGCAGGTTCCGCGACCCGGACAAGCCGGACCGCGTGGTGCCCGTGCGCAACTGAGGCACCTCGGCGCCCGGCGCGCTTCAGCGGCCGAAGACCTCGTCCAGGAAGGCCAGCCGGGCGGCGTCCTGGACGGCCTCGCCGCCCTCGTGGCCGTTGAACGGGTACGCCTCGATGCGCTTGGGTCCGGCGTAGCGGTGGTAGGCGGCGTACACGGTGGACGGCGGGCAGCTGGCGTCCATGTGCGCCACGCTGAACAGCGCGGGCGCGGTCGCCCGCGCGGCGAACAGCACCCCGTCGCAGTACGACAGCGTCCGGAAGACCTGGTGCTCGTGGTCACGGTGCACGGCGAGATAGGCGGTGACCTCCCGGTACGGCCCGGCGGTGGCCAGCTCGGCGCCGCGCCGGTGGTCGCACAGGAACGGCACGTCCGGCGCGACCGCCGCGAGCTCCGGCACGAGAGCCGCGACGGCCAGGGCCAGGCCGCCGCCCTGGCTCTCCCCCGTGACGGCGACGCGGGCGGCGTCGACGAGCGGGAACGCGCGGGCGGCCTCGACCGCGCGCACCGCGTCGGCGATCACGCGGCGGTAGTAGTAGGTGTCCGGGTCGAGCACCCCGCGGGTCATGAACCCGGGGTGCTGGGGTCCGGTGCCGACCGGGTCGGGGGTGTCGCCGTGGCGCCAACCGCTGCCCTGGCCGCGTACGTCCATGAACAGGTGGGCGTAGCCTGCGGCGGCGTAGAGCAGGCACTCGTGGGCCAGCCCGCGGCCGCCGCCGTAGCCGGGGAACTCCACCACGCAGGGCAGCGGGCGGTCGGTCCCGGCGGGCAGGGCCAGCCAGGCCTTGACCGGGTGCCCGCCGAACCCGGCGAAGGTGACGTCGTACACCTCGATGGTTCTCGACCAGGCCGGGGTGAACCGCGCGTCGAGCGGGTGCGCGCGGGTCTGGGCCAGGGTGCCCGCCCAGAAGGCGTCGAAGTCGTCCGGGGCCCGCAGCGGGCTGCGGTACCGCTGCGGGTCCGGTTCGGTGATCGGCACCGCTACCCCTTGAGCCCGGTGTGGGCCAGGCCCTCGATGAACTGCCGCTGCGCGATGACGAACACGGCCAGCACCGGCAGCGCGGTCATGGTCGCCGCCGACAGCTGGATGTCCCACATGGGTCCGCCGTACGCGTCGGTGAACTGGGTGAGGGCCTGCGGCAGCGTGAACATCTCGGAGCTGGACAGGAACACGATCGGTTCGAGGTAGAGGTTCCAGCTGTGCAGGAAGGTGAAGATCGCGACCGCGCCGAGGGCGGGGCGGGCCAGCGGCAGCGCGATCAGCCGGAAGATCGCGAACCGGCCGAGGCCGTCCACGCGGGCCGCCTCCTCCAGCTCGCCGGGCAGCGCGAGGAAGAACTGCCGCATGATGAACGTGGCCAGCACGCCGGGTGCGCCCAGGATCGGCACGAGGATCAGCGGCCAGTGGGTGTCGACCATGCCCCACGCGTCGAACATCTTGAACAGCGGCACGATGGTGACCTCGCTCGGGATGAGCAGCCCGGTCAGGATCACCACGAACAGCACGTTCGCCCCGGGGAACCGGATGCGCGCGAAGGCGTACCCGGCCATCGCCGACACGGCCAGGGTGCCGACGGTGACGAGCAGGGCGATGTACATGCTGTTGAAGTACTGCTGGGCGAAGGGCTGGAGCTCGAACGCCCGGCGGTAGGCGTCGAACCGGACCTCCGAGGGCCACAGCGTCGGCGGGAACGCGAAGATCTCGTTGACCGGCTTGACCGACGACGTGATCATCCACCAGGTCGGGAACAGGAACGGCAGTGCCAGCAGGCACAGCACGCCGTAGATCGCGGTCTTGGTCCTACGACTCATGGAACACCCACTTCCGGCGCATCCGCCACTGGACCAGGGTCAGCAGCAGCACGATCGCGAACAGCAGCACCGACAGGGTCGCCCCGTATCCGAAGTGGTGGAACTGGAACGCCTGCTGGTAGAGGTAGTAGACGAGGACGGTGGTGGAGGTGCCCGGTCCGCCCTGGGTGAGCACCGCGATCTGCGCGAACACCTGAAGCGAGCCGACGACCGTGATGATCGAGGTGAGCAGGATGGTGGGGCTGATCATCGGGACGGTGATGCTGCGGAACTGACGGGTGCGGCTGGCGCCGTCGACGGTGGCGGCCTCGTACAGGTTCGCGGGCACGCCCTGCAGCGCGGCGAGGAACAGCACCATGTTGAGGCCGACGTTCTTGACCACCTGCACGACGACCACGGCGAGCATGGCGGTGGTCTCGCCGCGCAGCCAGTTCGGGCCGTGCACGCCGACGGTCTTCAGCAGGCCGTTGATGCCGCCGTCGTTCTGCAGCAGGAAGCCCCACACGATGGTCCAGGCGACGAGGCTCACCACGACCGGGGAGAAGAACACGGTGCGGAAGAAGACGGTGCCGCGCAGCCGCTGGTTGAGCAGCACCGCCAGCAGCAGGGCCAGGGTCAGGTTGAGCACCACGAGACCGGCGGAGAACAACCCGGTCGCGGCCAGTGCGTCGGTGAGTCTCGGGTCGTCGAGCAGGGCCTGGTAGTTGTCCGCGCCGACGAAGGTGAAGGTGTCGGCCAGGACGTTCCACTCGTGCAGGCTGTACCAGAAGACCAGGCCCAGCGGCACGAACACGAACAGGATGCTGCCGAGCAGCTGGGGGGCGATGAACAGGTAGCCGGCGGCGGCATCGCGCCGGCTACCCGTCCAGAAGCGAGTGCTCACTTGGCCAGCAGCGGGTTGATGGCCGTGCACACGCCCGCGAGGACCGCCTTGACGTCGACGTCGGGCTTCCACAGCGGGTCGAGCGCGGCGCGCACCGCCTGGGAGATCTCGGCCTGGCCGCTGTGGCTGGGCTTGACGACCCCGGTGGAGATGCCGTCGATCACGACCTGCTGCAGCTGCTCGGGCTTGAGCAGCGGGTTGGTCTTGGCGAGGGTGTCGGCGGTGAGCTGGGAGGTGCGCGGCGGCGGGAAGTACGCGGCGAGCTTGGCGGAGTTGTCGGGGCTGGTGAAGAAGGCCAGGAAGTCGGCGGCGACGTCGGCGTTGCGGCCCTTCTTCAGCACGCCGAGGCCGGCCTGGCCGATCACGGAGTACTTCCCGCTCGGGCCGCTTGGCAGCGGGACGAGGTCCCAGCCGAACTTGGCGTCCTTGAGCAGCGAGGCGCGCGAGATCTGGGTGATCGTCATCGCGGACGCGCCGGCAAAGAAGTCGGCGGTGGTGCCGGGGCCGGGCAGGGCCTTGCCGGTGAAGATCGCCTGATGCAGAAAGGTCATCGCGTCGACCATGGGCTGCTGGTCGAAGCCGCAGGTCCTGCCGTCGGCACTCCAGGCCTGCGCGCCCCAGCCGGCCCATACGGTCGACAGGTTGTCCCAGCCCTTGTAGTCGAAGTCGCGGACCACGAGCCCGGCCTTGCCGCTCTTGGCGGCGCTGGCCGAGGCGACCGCGACGGCCTTGTCCCAGGTCCACTGGTTGGCGGCGATGAGCTCGGCGGGGGTCTGCTGCCCGGCCGCCTTGAGCATGTCGGTGTTGACGAACACGCCGAACGGCGAGGTGGAGAACGGGTAGGCGTAGAGCTTCCCGCCGGTCTGCCACAGCTTGGTGGCGGCCTGGCTCAGGTCGGCGGTGTCATAGCCGTCGGTCTTGGCCAGGGTGTCGTCCAGCGGCAGCAGCGCGCCCGAGGTGACGAAGTCGGGTGCGGAGTTCTCCAGGATCCAGGCCAGGTCCGGGCCGTTGCCGCCCGCGATCTGCGTGGTGAGGGTGGTGGTGTAGTTCTCGAACGGGATCGGGTCGAACTTGATCTCGGTGACCCGCGGGTTCTTGGCCTTGTACGCGTCGGCGATCTCGTTGAACAGTTTCAGGTGCGCCTCGTTGGACGACCACACCGTCATGCGCAGCGACACCGGGCCGGTGCTCGGCTCCTCCTGCTTGCCGCAGGCCGACAGGCCCAGGGCGAGCGTAGCCGCCGCGGCGGCGGCGATCAGTGCACGTATCTTCATCGCAACTCCACTCAAGGTGACCGGTCAGTAGCCGGATACGTCGGGCCAGCGCAGTTCCACGCCGTCCCGGATGAGCTGTGCCTGGAACCCGGACAGGTGCTCCGGGGTGTTGCGCACGCCGCGCGGCGTCCGGCCTTCGTTCAGGCAGTACGCCGCGAGCGCCCCGGCGACCTCGCCCACGTTCCACTCGACCGGGTGGAGCCGGAACGAGCCGTTGGTGATGTGGGTGGTGCCGATGTTCTTGCCCGCTGGCAGCAGGTTCTCCATGCGGCGCGGGATGAGCGCGCCGAGGGGGATCTCGAAGGGGCACGAGCCGACGTCGATGTAGTTGTCGCCGCCGGTCGAGGGGTGCAGGTCGATGCGGTACATGCCGACACCGACGGCGTCGTGGTAGGCGGCGGCGCCCTTGTCGCCGCGTACGGCCAGCGACAGGTCCTGCTCGACGACGGTGTACTCGGCCTGGATGCGCCGCGACTCCCGGATGTAGGGGGCCATGGCCAGGCCGTCGCCGCCGCCGGTGACGTCGCCGCGCAACCGCAGCCCGGGGAAGCCCGCCTCGGTCTGGAGCCAGTAGAGGACCGACAGCGACAGCTGCCGGGCGTTGGCGAGGTGGGTGTCGGCGTCGGGGACGTCGATGACCGGGCTCTCGAAGTAGTCGATCATCGGCCAGTTGACCAGGCAGATGTCGCTGTCGTAGCTGCCCGGGGTGAACAGCTTGCGGGCGGCGATGCGCCGGAAGGTCCAGAGGTTGCCGTCGCCGGCGCTGACGCGCTGGTCGGCGAGCACCGACAGCGGGTCGTCGTCGGGGTTGGGGGTGAAGGTGCGCTCGCTGACGGCCAGGGTGCGCGGGTTGGGCGAGCGGAACGACAGCAGCCGGTCGCCCCAGAACGGCGGGTGGTAGGCGCGCCAGAAGTCGTACTGGGCGGGCTTGTCGATGGTGTGGTCGCCGTCGACGTGGTCGATCGCGAAGCAGACCGACACCGCCTGCATGTTCATCGGCTGCGCGGTGTCCGGGGCGCTGGGCTCACCGGTGTCGTGGCGGGACTCGAAGCCGGTGGTGTACTCGGTGCCGGTCAGCGGCAGCAGCTCACCGGTCTCGGTCGCGTCCAGCACGTACGCCGCCTCGACGACGTGCCGCTCCCCCGAGCGGACGTGCTCGACCGTGACCGCGGTGACCCGGTCGCCGTCGGTGTCGGCGGCCACCGGCCGGTACGGCTGGAGCACCGTCAGCCGCCCGGACGAGCGGTACGGGGCCAGCATCGCTTCGATGACCGCGACGGCGACCCTGGGTTCGTGGCACAGCCGGCTGACGTGCCCGCCGCCCGGGTTGAGCTCGCGCCAGGCGCGGGCGGCCGGGGTGAGCGGGTAGTGCGCCCGGTAGTAGTCCCGGATGCCGTCGCGCAGCGCCCGGTAGCTGCGGGTGATGCCGAACTGCTCCACCCAGCTGTGCTCGTCCGGCGGGACGGCCTGGCTGGTCAGCTGCCCGCCGAGCCAGTCGTACTCCTCGGTGAGCACCACGCGGCGGCCCGCCCGCAGTGCGCCCAGCGCCGCGGCGACCCCGCCGAGCCCCCCGCCGACCACCAGAATCTCGGCTTGCATGTTCATTTCCCTCTTTCGATGAGCGTCTGGCCGGGCACGATCTCGCAGGGCAGCAGCCGCTGCCGTGGGCCGGGCGTGCCTTCGATGAGCTCGGTCAGGACCTCGACGGCCTGCGCGCCCATCGCCTGGCGCGGAATGCGCAGGCTGGTGAACTCCACCGCGGTCGGCAGCGCGGCCCTGGTGGGCTCGCCCAGCGTCGCCACGGACAGTGCGATCCCGCGCTCGCGGGCCAGTTCGAGCAGCGCGACGCCGTCGGCGTGCTCCTCGGCGACCACCGCGGTCACCTGGGCCGCCTCGACCGCGTCCAGCACCGCGGCCAGATCACGCAGGACGGCGTCACCGGCTGCGGCCTGCGTCTCCAGCGTGTAGTGGCCCCCGTGAACCCCCGCGGCGGCGACCGCCTCGCGGAAGCCCCGGCCGCGGTCGGCCCACGACTCCGGACCGTCGCCCTGGCCGAGGTACGCCAGCCGGTCGTGGCCCAGCGCGACCGCTCGGCGCACGATGTCGCCGGTGGCCGCCGCGTAGTCCGCGCCGACGTAGGGCACCGGCCCGCCCGCGTCGTCGCGGCGGCCGATCGACACGAACGGGATGTCCTCGGCGATGAGCCGCGCCAGGTCGGACGGGTCGATGGTGCGACCGAGCAGGATGCTGCCGTCGGCCAGCCGCAGCCGGTTGTCGCCGTGGAAGATGCGCCTGCGGCCGTCGACCACCGGCGTGCTGGTGAGCAGGAGCAGGTCGCAGCCGAGCACCTCGGCCTGCTGCTCGATGCCGACCAGGAACGGGTGGTAGAAGTCGCTGTTGGCGCTGGGGAACACCGGCTCGTAGGTGAACACCCCCAGGATGCGGTTGTGCCCGGCCGCCAGCCGCCGCGCGACCGGATCGGCGACGTAGCCGGTCTCGGCGATGGCTCGCAGGACCTTCTCACGGGTCTCGGCCGACAGCTTGACGTCGGCATCGGAGCGTCCGTTGAGGACCAGGGAGACGGTCGCCTGGCTGACGCCGGTCATGCGGGCGATGTCCTGTTGGGTCACCCGCCTGCGGGCTCCGGTCACGGTGCGTGTCCAATCTTCGAGCTAATGCGCATTAGTTGTTTCGGTGAGATGACATCTTGCGCACCGCACAGCGCTTCGTCAAGCCCCGCAACGAAAACGGCTCGGCAAGAAGTTCCTGAACTAATTCGTATTAGCC
The DNA here is from genome assembly GCF_018327705.1 of Catellatospora sp. TT07R-123. Classification (NCBI taxonomy): domain Bacteria; kingdom Bacillati; phylum Actinomycetota; class Actinomycetes; order Micromonosporales; family Micromonosporaceae; genus Catellatospora; species Catellatospora sp. TT07R-123. The sequence goes on from NZ_BNEM01000001.1 coordinate 400,685, forward strand.
CCTTGACGGCCAGTCGGCCGCCGCAACACACTCACCGTTACTTTCGGTCATCCCCATCGATGGGAGGCACCACCGATGCAACCGCTCCTCAGCCGGCGGCAGCTCCTGGCGGCAGGCGCTGCCGCAGGCGCCGCAGCAGCCGGCGGGCTCGGCGCCGTGGCCCTCGGCAGCCCCGCCCACGCCGCACCGGCCGGATTCCCGACCTACCAGTACCTCGGGACCCCGTTCGACAAGGCGAGCCTGCGCTACAACCCCACCAACGAGCTCATCTTCCCGTGCATCCGCGGGGTGTACGACAAGATCAGCTCACCCCTGGGCAGGTACTACCTGTACTACGCCCCGCACGACGCGCCCGGCGGCATCTGCCTGGCCTACGGCGACTCCCTCGGCGGGAAGTTCACCGAGTACCCGAACAACCCGATCGTGGCCAACGTGTGGTCGCCGCACTACTCGGTCAGCCACGTGTCCAGCCCGCACGTCATCTGGAACGCCGCGAACAGCAAGTTCTACCTGTACTTCCACGGCGAGAACGACACCACCCGGATGGCCTGGTCCACCGACGGCGTGCACTTCACCTACTTCGGGCGGGTGCTGCACACCGGCGTCATCCCGGGTGCGACCGAGACGTCGTACGCCCGCGTCTTCGAGCACGCCGTGCCGGGCCTGGGCAACAAGTACGTCATGGTGTTCATGGCCGTCACCTCGGGCACCCGCAAGATCTTCTGGGGCTGGTCCGCCGACGGCAAGGCCTGGTCCTACGACCCGACGCCGCTGGTCACGCCCGGCCCGGACGGGCAGACCGACATCTCCGGGGCGCACCTGCTCAAGCGCAACGACACGGCGTACATCGTCTACCACGGCAACGGCGGCGACATGTACCTCACCGAGGTCGGCAACTCCTTCGACCGCGAGGTGCACCTCGGGGTGTTCCACTACGCGCTGGACGCCTCGCCCGACCGCGGGCGCAGCGCCGCGCCGTCCTTCGGCACCGACGGCGGCGTGCAGTACATGTTCTACGAGGCCGGACCCCGCCTCGACGCCACCATCGCCGTCGCCCGAGCCGTCTGACCCGGTCGACCCTGCGAGCACCCGCGTGCCGCCACCCGGCGGCCTCGGGGCCGAGCAGCCGCCGCGCCGTCGGCGGCCGCTCGGTGGGCGGGTGTCATCAGCAGGTGGAGGCGGAACTGATCGCGATCCACTTCGAGCCGTAGAAGTCGGTGCTGCTGTCGTTGATGCGGCGGCTCTCGCCGGGCATCAGGCAGATGACGGTGCCGGACTGGAAGTAGACGTAGGCGACATCGTCGTGGCGGGTGTTGACCACCCAGGGCGAGTACCACGCGGCCTGGGCCACGTTCTGGTCGTTGGGGTACGTCACGACCTGGTACTTCGCCGTCACGTAGAGCGCGGTGCCGAGGGAGTTCCAGTCCTCGAAGCAGACGTACGGGTACGGGCAGGGCTCGGCCGCGGCCGCCGGGCTGGCGACGTTGCCGTGGGCGATGAGCCACTTCGGTGGTAATGGAGCGACAGCACGTCCTGGCGGCGCTGCCCGAGATACCAGTTCCCAGCCTCGTCCGAGTCGAGGACGTGCCGCAGCAGGCCGGTGCGCCCTGGGGCGAGTTCGCCGAGCACCTCACCGCGCGGGGACACCACCATGCTCGGGCAGTGCTGATCGGGATGGGCGATGTTGGCGGACGCGAGGAAACGCTGATTCTCGGCCGCCCGGCTGATCAGATGGCTCCGCCAGACACCTTCGGGCTCGCGGGTGTTGGCGGCGTTCGTGAGGTACACGAAAAGCTTGGCACCGGCCGTCGCCAGGTGCTGCCACTGCTCGGGGAAGCGGATTTCGCGGCAGAGCTGCATTCCGGCGGTGACGGTTCCGTCACGATGCGGGACGTCAACGGTCGGCAGGGCGTCGCCGGGGAGCAGCCGGCCGCGTTCGTTCATCGCGAGATTGATCTTCCGGTAGACCTGGTGACGGCTGCCGTCAGCCGGGAAGAACAGGCCCGCGTTGCACCATCCGCCCGCCTGAGGAAGCAGCGAACCGCAGAAGACGTGCGCCTGTCGGCGGACGGCTAGCCGGGCCACCTGGGCGACGGCGTCGTTCACCTCGGCGGGGTCCAGCCGGTCCAGCGGCGCCAGATCCTCGCCGTACCCGGACAGCATCCCCTCCGGCAGGATGACGACGTCGCCGGAGGCAGCCTCGCCGAGGACATCCTGCACCGTGCCCAGATTGGCGTCGATGCTCCAGACGACGGGAACCTGGGCGATCATGATGGACATCCGCACCGGATCATCCTGGCCGCTCCACGTGTTCCGCGAAAGGGGAGCTTGATGCCTTCCGCCGGGCCGCACCGATGCGCCGGTCAAGAAAGACCGTGGCGCAGACCCGGCGACCGGCGTGCGGCGAAGCTCGCCAGCGGTCGGGAACTGGCGAGCTTCGGGCCCGGTCACCCAGCCGTGACGCGGGTGAGTTCCAGGACGGGGATGGTCCGGATGCCCTTGGTCTTCTCCGCGTACTCGGCGAAGCCGGAGTAGCGGCGGGCCTGCTCGGCGTAGGTGCGGTCGCGCTCGTCTCCGGCCAGCTCCCGCACGCTGACCGGGTAGGTCTCGGTGCCGACCTCGACGGCGCCGCGCCCGGCCGTGGTGAGGTTGTAGTACCAGTCGGGGTTGGTGGGCGCGCCGGCCTTGGACGCGAACACGTAGATGACGTCGCCGTCGCTGTCGTGCGGCAGGTACATCATCGGGTTGACCAGCTCGCGGCCGCTCTTGCGCCCGAGGTGGTGGACCAGCACCATCGGGGCCCCCGTGAACGGGCCGCCGACCTGGCCCTCGTTCGCGCGGAACTCGTCGATCACCTTCGCGTTCCAGTCGTCCATGGAATGCGCCTCGCCTTCTCGTACCGAATGGATGCTCGGGTCCATCTTCGCCCCCGACGGCGGCCGACGTGCCGCAGGTGGCGCACATGCATCAGCCACGGACGCAGGGCATCAGACGTGGTAGTGCTCGACCAGGTCGGCCAGGACGGAGCGGGTGCGGTGCAGGGAGTCGAGCTGCTCTTCGACCCGGTGCAGTTCGGCGCGCAGGCGCTCGGCCAGCCAGGGCGTGCGGAGGGACCTGTCGCTGATGCACGGCAGCACGTCGTGGATCGTGCTGCTGGACAGGCCGGCGGCGAGCAGGGACTGGATCAGGGTTACGCGCTCGACGGCCGACTCGTGGTAGTGCCGCTGCCCGCCGCTGCTGCGCTCACTGGCCAGCAGCCCCTGCTCTTCGTAGTAACGCAGTGATCTGGCGCTCGCGCCGGTGGCCGCGGCCAGGTCGCCGATACGCACGGTTGTGCCTCCCGTCACAGGACTTGCCCCTGACGTCAATGTCAGGTTTTAGCGTAGCGCCATGACCGCGACCACCGATCTGCTGGGCTCTCTGCTCACCCCCACGACACTGGCCGGGCTGCCGTTGAGCAGCCGGTTCGCGATGGCGCCGATGACCCGCTTCCGCTCCCCCGGTGGTGTTCCGACGCCCGAGGTAGCCGCGTACTACCGGCGGCGGGCCGAGCACGGCGTCGGGTTGATCATTACCGAAGGGGTGCTGGTCGACCACCCGAGCGCCGGGCACCAGGCGACCGTGCCGCGGCTGACCGCCGGGGCGGCCGAGGACGGCTGGCGCCGGGTCGTCGAGCAGGTGCACGAGGTCGGCGGCCGGATCGCCGCACAGCTGTGGCACCTGGGCAGCGCGCGGGAGCCCGTGGACGGGTTCCCGGCCTGGACGCCGTCCGGCGTGCCGGGCGGCAGCCGACCGATGACCCCCGCCGACATCGACGACCTCCTCGCCGCGTACGCCCGTGCCGCCGCCGTCGCGGTCCGGGCCGGGTTCGACGCGCTGGAGATCCATGCCGCGCACGGCTACCTGCTCGACGAGTTCCTCTGGCCGCACACGAACCGCCGTGTCGACCGGTTCGGCGGGTCGCCGGCCGCGCGGGCGGTGTTCCCTGCGGAGGTGATCCGGGCGGTCCGGGCGGCGATCCCCCGCGATATGCCGCTCATCGTGCGGTTCTCCCAGTTCAAGGAGCGCGACTACGCCGCCCGGATCGCGGACTCCCCCGCCGAGCTGGCGGTGATCCTCGGCGCCTTCGCGGCGGCCGGGGCGGACGTGCTGCACGCCTCCCAGCGCGACTTCGCGGCCGCGGCGTTCGCCGGTTCACCGCTGAACCTGGCCGGTTGGGCGAAGCAGCTCACGGGCCTGCCGTCCATCACCGTCGGGTCGGTCGGCCTGACCCGCGACTTCCTCGGCTCCGCCGCCCGGCGTGCGCTCGTCGACCGCCTCGATGCCGGGGAGTACGACCTCGTCGCGCTCGGCCGGGTGCTGCTGGGCAACCCGGAGTGGGTGACGCACGCGGCAGCGGGCCGTCTCGACCTCATCCGCGACTACCGCAAGTCGGACGAGGACACGTACTTCTAGGCCGCGGACGGAAAGCACGCCGGTGGGCCCGCGAGCAGCGGGCCCACCGGCGTGATCAGGGGTTACGGTCGCTGGCCGTGGCCGTACGGCTTCCGCACGACGACCTGCTCGGCCGGGTCGCCGCAGCTGGTGGCGACGGACAGGTTGCCGTCGTCGCCGCTGTACTCGGCCACCCACTGGTAGGTGCCGGGCGCGTGGGGCCGGAAGCTGCCGGACACGTACCTGCCGTTGCCGTGGACCTGCACGACCGAGGTCGCGACGGGGGTACGGGCGCAGGTCGCGTCGCCGGGGCCGTACAGGCGGAACGTGATGGTGCCGGTCGGGGCGGCGCCGCCGGACAGGGTCGCGGTGTCGAAGACCCGCTTGCCGACGAACGTGTCCCGCGAGGCGTCAGTGACCAGCCTGGGCGTGACGGGCGCGCCGCGGACGACGACGGTCTCGGCCGGGTCGTCGCAGGCGGTGGAGACCCCGGCGTTGTTCGCGTCGCCGCTGTAGGCGGCGTTCCAGTGGTACGTGCCGGCCTGGGTCGGCGTGAAGTCGCCGGAGGCGTACGTGCCGTCGCCGTCGACGGTCACCGGGTCGGAGGTGAAGACCGGGTCGCTGGTGCACTCGTCGTCGTTCGGGCCGAACAGCGAGAAGGTGATGGTGCCGGTCGCCGCGTCGCTGCCGGACAGGGTCGCGGTGTCGCTGACGGCGCCGCCGAGGTCCACGTCGGCGGAGGCCTGGGTGGTCAGGTCGGGCGCGGTCAGGACGTCGAAGTCCTCGTCGGCGTCGCTGCACGCGGTCCCCGCGGGGCCGTTGTTCACGTCGCCGCTGTAGTCGGCCCGCCAGCGGTAGTCGCCGACGACGGTCGGCACGAATCCGGCGGACTGGTAGGAGCCGTTGCCGGTCACGGTCGTGGTGGAGGTGGTGACGGGCGCCTCCTCGCAGATGTCGTCGCCGGGGCCGTACAGGTTGAAGGTGACGGTGCCGGTGGGTGCGAAGCCGCCGGTGAGCGTCGCGGTGTCGAAGACGGTCCCGCCGAGGGGGACGTTGCCGGACGCGGCCGTGGACAGCGTCGGCTGGGCCTGGTTGACCGTCACCTGCTCGGCGACGTCACCGCAGGTGGTCGCCCCGGTCTGGCCGGAGGTGCCGGCGTAGGCGGCGACCCACTGGTACGTGCCGGCGGTCGCGGGGGTGAACGGGCCGGACCCGAAGACGCCGTTCCCGGCGGTCGGCACGGGTCTGGTGAGGACGGGATCGTTGCTGCAGTCCGTGTCGTCCGGCCCGAAGAGCTCGAACGTAATCACACCGGTGTCCGTCACCGGGTCGACGCCGGACAGGGTGGCCGTGTCCGAGACCGACGCGCCGATCGTCACGTCGGCGGAGGCCTCGGTCGTCAGCAACAGCACGGCCGCTCGGAACTGGCCGGCCGGGGCTGCGGCCGCGGCGGAGCCCGTGGCGGCCAGGAGGGCCAGGCCCAGTAGTGCGCCGTGTGCCACCAGGCGGGTCGTCGGTTTGGATCGTACGGGTCGCATGCCTATCTGCCTCCGGTCGAATGGTCCGCTAGCTGCGGAAACGCCGAAACGGAGCATATGACCGACAAAGGCAGCCAATATGGCAAAAGCGTCATATCAGGTTTTTTCTCGCATTCGGTCGCGGCCTCCGGCCCGGCCGCGCACGTCGTGGCGGCTTGCCGGGGTCTGCCACCATCTGGGGCGATGACCGTCTACCACGCCACGAGGGGCCGCCGCCGCAACCGGCGGCGGCGCGTGCTGCTCGCCGCCGGCGTCGTGCTGACCGTGCTCGCCGCGACCGGCGCGGTGATGTGGTTCTGGCCGGCGGGTCCGCGCCCGGCGTTCCAGCTGCCCGTCGCGTGCGGCGAGAAGTGGCAGCTCGGCACGTATCCGGGGCACGGCGACTACGACGTCGACATGTTCCCGATGCAGGGCGGGGCGGCGTGGGGCCGGCCGGTGCTGGCGTCCTACGACGGCGAGGTCGTCGCGGCCGGGATCAACGGCCGGCTCGGCGGGCGCACGCCGGAGAACCCGAACGGCCCGCGCGGCAGCGGCGGCGGGTACTGGGTGAAGATCGACCACGGCGGGCGCTGGGTGACGGCGTACATGCACCTGCTGGAGCCGCCGATGGTGCAGGTCGGCCAGCGGGTGCGGACGGGCCAGCAGATCGGCAGGGTGGGCAGCACCGGCGACTCCGGCGCCGCGCACCTGCACTACGAGCAGCGCCGCGGCTTCCAGAAGACGGAGTCGTTCTTCGACGGCCAGGCCTCGGGCATCACCCGCGACGACCGGGAGTACTCGGTCCTGCGGGTCAGCGCCAACTGCACCGGCCGCTGACCGGGCGGCCGGGGAGTCCGGCGGCGGTGCTAGCCCCCGGACAGGTCGGCGCCGATCCCGGTGCGGGTGGCCAGGAAGCTGGTCCCGGGAAGCGTGCCGTCCGGGGCGCGGGGGCCCTCGGCGGTGCGCGGGTCGGTCGATCGGAACAGGTCCGCGGTGGCGTCTCCGGTCTGCCACGAGTTGCCCTGCGAGGTTGCGGCCGCGCTGACCGCGTCCGGCGCGCTGTTGCCCACGGCGGCGTTGTCGCGCAGGGTGCCCGGGGCCGCGCGGAGGAAGAAGCCGACGCCGCCGTTGCGGAACGCGGTGTTGTGGCTCAGCTGCATCGCCCCCTGGTCGTCCCCGTCGTCGAAGCCGTGGCCGGCGTTGTCCCAGGCGGCGTTGTGCCGCAGCACGTGCGCCGCGGTCGCCGCCCGGTCGCCGCCGCCGATGCTGAAGCCGACGCCGTCGCTGTGCCAGCCCGGCAGGTTCCACCGGTTCACGCCGTTGCCGTACGACCGGTTGTACTCGACGGTCAGCGGGCTGGCGAAGTCGTTGAAGTGGAAGCCGTCGTCGGCGTTGCGGAACGCCCGGTTGCCGCGGATCAGGTTGCCCGTGCCGGATCCGTTTGTCACGGCGAGCCCGAAGCCGACGCTGCCCGGCGCGGCCGGGTCGCGGTTGCCGAAGAAGTCGCAGTCGAGGACCTTGTTCCCGACCGTGCCGTCGTCGCGCAGCATCAGCGACGACCGGACGTTGTCGTGGATGGACAACCGCTGGAAGACGTCGTACCGGCAGGAGCGGCAGACGTAGGCGTGGCTGCGCGAATTCATGATCTCCAGGCCCTGCACCGTCACGTGGTCCGCCCGCTGGGTGATCATCCACTTGTCGGCGGGCACCCTGCTCGCGTCGATCACCGGCTTCTCGTCGCGGTAGTTGCTGATCGTGATGCGCTGCGTCGCCGTACCGCTGGTGCTGATCTCGACGGGTGCGACCGGCCGGTAGGTGCCGCCGCGCAGCGCGATGGTCTGTCCGGCGCGGACCACGGCGACGGCCTTGCCCAGGGTCGCGTACGGCCTCGCGGCGCTGCCGTCGCCCGTGTCCGAGCCGTTCGGCGCCACGAAGATGTCGGCCGCGTTCACCCCGATGCCGACAGCGCCCGGCGTGGCGGAGGCGCTGGGCGCCGCGGCCCGCGGGCTGGCCCCGACCGGCGACGGCCGCCCGGAGCCGGCCGGGGCGACGAACGCGGGGGCGGTGTCCCCGTTCGCCGGGGCTTCGAGCACCGCGTACGCGATCACCCCGCCGGCCGCGACCGCCACCGCCGCGGCGGCCGCGACGGCCTTGTGGGAGAGATACTGCTGGACCGCGGCCCACGACCCCGCCTTGGCACCTCCCGCGGCCGACGCGGCGGCCAGCGGCAGCGCCACGATGCCGAGCAGCAGGTCCTCGGGGGTCACCAGCCCTCGCGCATACCGGTGGCAGCTCGCGCAGTCGCGTACGTGCCGGACCAGCCGCTTGCGCCACAGCGGGTCGGCGACGCCGTTCCAGCCCTGGACGACCTCGTCGAGGTCGGGGCAGCGCGGTGCGGCCCGCAGCGCGCGTACCACGGCCCGGACCGCCTCCAGCTGCGCCCTCATCCGCTGCACCCGCACCGCGACGTGCTTGGCGTTGACGGACAGCATCGCGGCGAGGTCGGCGCGGCTGAGCTGGCCGACGGTCTCCTGCCACCACAGTGACAGCAGCCGCTGGTCGTCCCCGTCCAGCCAGCGGGCCGCCTCCACCAGCTCCCGCCGCTGGTCGGCGAGCATCAGCTCGGACACCGTCCGCTCGGCGAAGTCGCCGTCCGGGTCGGCCGGCTCGGCGACCGGCTCCTGGCCGCGCGACAGGTCCGAGGTCCGCCGGCGCAGGAGCGCCTGCACCTCCCGGTACGCGATGGCGAGCAGCCAGGAGCGGAACTTGTCCGGTTCGCGCAGGCCGGCCAGCCCGTGCAGCGCCCGGACGAGGGTCTCCTGGACGACGTCGTCGACGTCGGCGTGCCCGTTGAGCGCGCGGCCGACGAATCCGCGCAGCACCGGCAGGTGCACGGAGATGAGCTGGGCGAACGCCGCCTCGCTCCCCTCCTGCGCGGCCCGGACGAGGGCGTCGACTTCCGGGGTGGGCTGGTGGCTGTGCCTGCGCGTCTCCATCGTGTCTCCTCCAGTGCGGACCCCTGGTCCCCGGTCGGCGTCGCCGCCGGAAGGGCCTGCGCGATGCGCCGCAGCGGTTGTCGGGCCGCGGCACGGGGTCGGCGAACGGGCAAAGGCCGCCTCAGGCCGGGTGAAGGTATCACCGGGCTGAGGCGGCTGGAACGGGCGAAAGCCGCGCCCTGGCGAGCGGCACGGCTGGCGGCATCGGCCGTTACGGGCTGGTGCAGGTCAGGGCTGGTGTCGTCGCGGTGCCGGTCGCGGTGAAGCCGAACGTGGTGGTCGCCGAGGCCGCCAGCGCGCCGTTGTAGGACTCGTTGGCGACCGCCACGGCCGTGCCGCTGATGGTGAGGCGGCCGCTCCACAGCTGGGTGACGGCCTGGTCTGCGCCCAGCGTCCAGCGGACCGTCCAGCCGCTGATGGCCGAGCTGCCGGCCTTCACCGTCGCCTCGCCCTGGAATCCGCCGGGCCAGGAGTTGGTGGTCTGGTAGGTGGCGGTGCAGGCGCCGCCGGGCGGTGGCGGCGTCGGCGTCGGGCTGGGCACGGCCGTCGGCGTGGCGGACGGCGTCGGCAGCGATCTGCTGCCCTGGGCCGCGTAGTCGAGGTACTCCTCGATGTTGCGGTAGCCGTCGCCGTCGGCGTCGCCGTTGTGGTCGTCGCTGCCGGGGTTCAGCCCGCTGGCGGTCTCCCATGCGTTCGGCATGCCGTCCCGGTCGGTGTCCCAGCCGCTCGGACTGCTGACCTGCGCCGCGTTCCACAGGTTGTTCCACTCGGCGGAGTTGGGCTCGTTGATGACCGAGCCGCTGGTCGAGCGGGTCTCGCCGACCACCCGGGTGTCGACGGCGTCGCGCGCCCACCAGAACGCGCCCGCCCCGTCCAGCACCTTGGTCAGCGCCGTGCCCGCCGACTCGGAGGTGATGTTCGGGACGTTGAAGCGGCTCGTCTTGTGCGTCGGCACGTCGGTGAAGCGGTCCCAGGCGATGTCCACGCCGTTGGCCAGGTTCGCGTCGCCGTCGTAGTCGGCCCGGTTGCCCGAGACGTACGCGGCCGTGCCGGTGGCTCCGGTGTAGACGGCGGGGTTCCCGCTGTTCTGCCGCAGGTAGGTGTTGCCGACGAAGTTGGCGTTGGCGAGCTGGTCGGTGCCGCTGTAGCCCTTGCCCTCGAAGACGACGTTGTTGCTCCACTCGACGTTGTTCACCGCACCGGTCTCGTTGCCGAGCCGGGGCAGGCGGCTGACCTGGTGGGCGAACAGGTTGTGGTGGTAGGCGATGTTCGAGCCGGTGACGTCGCTGCCGACCAGGGCGCCGAAGCTGTGGCCGTTGTAGTTCAGGCCGTCGGAGACGATGGCGTACTGCACCGTGACCTGCCCGGCGGCGTCGCTGACGCTGATGCCCTCGTCGTCGGCCCAGCTCACCGAGACGTGGTCGACGATGACGCCGTCGCCGGTGATCCAGATCCCGTCGTTGGTGGCCGTGCCGGGGTTGGCCTGGTCCTTGCCGGGGCGGAACTTCAGGTGCCGGATGACGACGTTCCTGCCGGTGACCTTGGTGGCCTGGCCCATGATGGTGATCCCGGGCTTGGGCGCGGTCTGGCCGGCGATGGTCAGGTTGCTCGCGTTGATCGTCAGCCAGCCCTGCCGGCCCGCCGGAGCGAGCTTGATGGTGCCCGCCACGTCGAAGACGATCGTCCGACCGCCGCTGGGCGCGGTGTTGATGCCGTAGCGCAGCGACCCGGCCTGCGGGCTGCCGGCGTTGTCGGTGAGGTTGGTGACGTGGTAGACGTCGCCGCCGCGGCCACCGGTCGCATACATCGCCGGGCCTGCCGCCCCCGGGAACGCCGCCACCGTGGCGGCGCTGGCCGGCGGGCTGCCTGCCACCACCCCGGCCAGAACGAGAAGGCCGGCCACGGCCGACGCCGCGGCGGCGCGGACGGACCTCGGCAGACCGGGCCGCCGCACCGAGGTCCCTGCGAACCTGAACCTTGACATGTTCCTCTCCTTGATCGTGCCGGGCGGGACGGATGGAACGCAGGCGGCACAAGCCGCTGCGCGCCCGGCTGTCGGGGACGGACTGCGCCCCTCCTGCCGTAGACGCGCGCCAGCGCCGCCGGATAACGGAAAACGGATCGCCTACGCGGATCGCGGGGTCGCCGCGGGGTCGCCGTGGCGGAGGAGGCGCTGATACATCCAGGTCACCCGATCGGGCGGGACGTCCGGAAACCGACGAGAGGTATCCAGGGGCACCGGTGCGCCATCTGTCTTCCCGTACGCCGCGACCGTCGGCCACCGGCCGACCGGCATCCGATCAGGAGAGCACCGTGACCAGTCCCTACGCCCAGCCCCCGCACACGTTCCAGCAGGTCGTCGCCAAGTGGAACGCCGACGAGCCCACGTACGACCTGATGCACTACTACGACTCGCTGGACAGGAACTACAGCTTCGACGGGACCTTCTGCTACAGCTACGAGGTCGAACTGGACGGCTGGCGCTACATCGTGCAGGCGCACGTGCACGTCGAGAAGAACAAGCCGAACTCCAGCGGGAAGGTCTTCATCCCGGGCCTGAAGGGCAACGACATCGCCACGCCGAGGTGGGTGGTCGACCTGTCGCCCGCGTACGACAAGACGACGTACCCCAACAACTCCTCGACCGACGCGAACTACCGGACGAAGCTCTACGACGGCGCCTACCGGTACCCGACGAAGCTCTGACCCGGCCCGACGAGCGCGGAGGGCCGACCCGGATCACCGGGTCGGCCCTCCGCGCTCCTGCCGCCGCCTGGCGGGGACCGGATGGGACGGTCAGTTGAGGGAGAGTTCCCGCACCGTCGAGCGCTGCCCGCCGCACGCGCCTTCCAGCAGGTGCACCGACTCCTGCTCGTGCGGGTCGGTGCGGGCGACCACGACGACGACCGGCTCGGCACCGGTGACCGGCATGTGCGGCACGTCCGCCGGGATGTAGACCAGGTCGCCGGGCTCCAGGACCTGGCTGGACTCCAGCGCCTGCCCGTAGCGGATGGTGTGCGTGCCGCTGACCACGTAGATGCCCGACTCGTGCCCGGCGTGGACGTGCGCCACCCCCTCGGTGTGCGGCGGGATCATCAGCACGTGCAGGCAGAGCCGACGGGAGCCGCACGATTCGGCGGAGATGCCGTGAAAGAAGAACCCGCCCTGCTTTCCTCGGTAACCAGCTGACGACCTGCGCAACACCGTGCATTCCATGGCATTTGTTCTACCGGGCCGGAGCTGCCGGAACGCCGTCTGACACGCCACGTCGGCGGCCGCGGGCGTCAGGCGGGCAGGCCGGCGAGCGCGCGGTCGATCGCGGCGAAGCCCGCCGTGTACAGGTCGGCGAGCGAGGCGTTCACCGCCGTGTGGTCCTCCCCCGCGGTGATCCGGCGGGCGCCGGTCAGGAACACCGTCCGGTAGACCGACACGACCGCGGCGGCGGTGAACCTGACCCGGAAGCCGCCCGGGTCCGTGCCGGCGGCCTCGCCGAGGAGGTCCGCGATGAGGTCTTCGAGCTCCTGGACGAACTCGCGGGCGCGCGCCTGAAGGTTCGGCGATTCCACCACGACCCGCCAGAAGCCCGCGTAGTCCGGTTCGGCGTAGCCGCTGAGGGGGTTCCGCCGAGCGAGCAGGTCGAGGAACATCGCGCGCAGCGCCGGCAGCGGCGGCGTGCCGCCCCGGTCGCGCAGCGTCGTGGTGACCAGCTCGACCAGGTTGGCGAACCGGTCGAAGAACAGGTCCTCCTTGCGGGGGAAGTAGTTGAAGACGGTCTTGGTCGAGACGCCGACCGCCTGCGCGATGTCGGCGACGGTCACCGCGTCGAAGCCGCGCCGCGCGAACTGCTCGGTCGCGACATCGGTGATGAGCTGCCGTGTCTGCCGCTTCTTGCGTTCGCGCAGTCCCAGGTCCGTTTCCACGTGGCCATCCTAGCAGAAGTTGCACTTGCTAAAACTTTTTAGTGACAGTATGTTTTTAGCAAAGGCAAGATCACTGGGGAGGAACCATGCAGGAGTACGCGGACGTCGTCATCGCCGGGGCCGGGCCGGTCGGCCTCATGCTCGCCTGCGAGCTGCGGCTGGCGGGAGTCGACGTGGTGGTCGTCGAGCGGCGGACGGAGATCGATCAGACGATCAAGGCCGGTGCCGTCACGGCGCCCACGGTCCAGGCACTGGACCGGCGCGGCTTCCGCCCGCAGCTGGAGGCCGCCCGCGCGGCGGCCCAGGAACGGATGGCGGCCTTCCTGGCAGCGGCCGGCCCGAAGCCGGACGGGGCGGGTGCGGGCCGGGCCGGATCGCGGCGGCCTGGCTCGTGGGCTGCGACGGCGGACGCAGCCGCGTCCGCAAGCTGGCCGGCTTCGACTTCCCGGGCACCGACCCGGAGATCACCGCGTACCAGGCGATGGCACAGCTGTCGGGCACCGAGCAGCTGCGCGGCGGCTGGCACACCACCCCCACCGGCGTGTACGCCTTCGGCCCGTTCCCCGGCCGCGTCCTGGTCGCCGAGTTCGACGGGGCACCGGCCGACCGCGACGCCCCGGTCACCGCCGCCGAGCTTCAGGCCGCCATCCGGCGGGTGACCGGCGCCGAGGTCACCGTCGAGGCGGTCCAGACGGCGACCCGGTTCACCGACAACGCCCGGCAGGCTTCGGCGTACCGGAAAGGAAGGTCCTGCTGGCCGGCGACGCCGCCCACGTGCACTCGCCGTTCGGCGGGCAGGGCCTGAACCTGGGCCTGGGCGACGCGATGAACCTCGGCTGGAAGCTCGCGGCGACGGTGCGCGGCTGGGCTCCCGCGGACCTGCTGGACACGTACACGGCCGAGCGGCACCCCATCGGTGCCTGGGTGCTCGACTGGACCCGCGCGCAGATCGCCGTCATGCGCCCGGACCCGCACGCGCGGGCGATCCGCGCGGTGCTCGCGGACCTGGCGTCCACCACGGACGGCGCGACCTACCTGGCCAAGCGGATCGCGGGCGTCTGGCAGGGCTACGACCTGCGCGGGGATCATCCGCTCACCGGCCGCAGCGCGCCCGACCTGGAGTTCGCCGACGGCAGCCGGCTACGGCGTCCCGGCAGAGCCGGTTACGGCGTCCCGGCAGGCTGCTCCGATGCGGTCCCCGGCTCGGCCGCGGGCCCGGCCATCGGGATGTCGCGCAGGCTGAGCACCACCATCAGGACCACACCCAGCACCAGCGCGATGTCCGCGACGTTGCCCACGAACGGGCCGTAGTCGATGAAGTCCACCACGTGGCCGCGGGCGAAACCCGGCTCGCGCAGCAGCCGGTCCGCCAGATGGGTGGCCGCCCCACCGAGGACCATGCCGAACCCGACGGCCCAGCCCCGCGACCGCACCCGGCGGGCGACGTAGGTGATCGTCACGACCGCCGCCGCCGCGAACACCGCCAGCACCCAGGTGTACCCGGTGCCGATGGAGAACGCCGCGCCCGGGTTGTAGGTCAGCCGGAGCTGGATCAGGTCGCCGATGACCGGGACCGGCGCCCGGCCCGTCAGCGCCGACACCGCCCACCACTTGGTCAGCTGATCCACCGCGACCAGCGCGGCCGCCAGCGTGAGCACCGTCGCGAACGGCCGCGAGATGCGGCGCCGCGACGCGGGGGCCGGCGGTGCGGACTGCCCTGTTGCCATCACGATCTCTCCGTACGCCGTCGACCAGCTCACCGGCTGGCAACCATAACGCATGCCGGAAGGCGGTCTGCGGAGAGAAGTTCACGGGTGCGGTCGCCTGCCGGTGGCCGGTCAGCCGGTGAGGCCGCCGAGCCAGCGCAGCGCGCTGATGCCGGGCAGGAACGCGTACTCGCCGCCGCGGGTGGTCACGAACCGCGGCAGGTCCACCAGCTTGCGGCGGACCGGGCGGCGCGGGATCACGTACTCATCGGGTCCGTCGCCGGTGGCGGCGATCGGGTCGCGGGCGGACGCCGAGCCGAAGAAGACGCCGTCGTTGAGCCACTGCGTCTGGGCGAACTCGAACTGCCGCCCCGGGTGGGCGCCGACGAAGGCGAACATCAGGCCGCGGTCGACGCCGTCGTCCTCGACCGCGCCCTCGGCCAGCGGCGGGCCGTACGCGGTCCCGCGGCGGATCATGCGGTGCAGCCGCACCTCGCCGGCGACGGCGCCGTCGCGCGGGTTGGCCCGGCGGGCGTGGCACCCGCCCGGGGTGGTGAACCCGCCGGCGTCGTCGGCGTAGCCGAAGGTGTTGTTGCGCAGCCGGTCGGCGCCCAGTGCCGGGTCGTCGCGCTCGGGTGCCAGCGCCAGCGGGGCGCCGCTGCGCCACCGGCCCATCATCTTGGCCGCCAGGAGCTCCTGGTCGGCGGCGTCGGCGGCGCTGCCCGCCAGGAAGCGGCGGAACGCCGCGACGTCCTGGTGCAGCTTGCGGAACACGACGTAGCTGCCGTTGCGGCCCAGCACCTCCGGCTGCGTGGTCTGCGTGCCGCCGAGCTCGTCCGGGTAGCCCAGCACGAACTCCCCGGCGGCCAGGGGCCGCTCCAGCTCGTTGGAGCCGGGGATGCCGCTGCCGGCGACGGCGGGATGGCTGATGCCGTCGCGGTAGCCGAAGTGCTCGGTCTCGGTCGGCGGGGCGTAGCAGTCCTGCCGCCAGATCGCGGTGATCCCGGTGAGCTGCTCGTAGGCGGGCCGGGCGCGATCGATCGCGGCATCGAGCCGCGGCTGGTCCGGGGCGAGGGCGACCAGGACCACGTGTACGTCGGCCGAGCCCAGGGGCTGTTCCCAGTGCTCGGGTGCGCTGGGCCCGATGTCGCCCAGCGCGGTGGCGCGGGCGGCCATGCCCTGCCGGAACTCCCACGCCATGCTGTCCAGCGCCTGCTGCGCGACGCCGAGGGCGCGCAGGCCCTGGCAGGTGAGGGCGACGCTGACCCACGTCTCGCCGAGCGGACCGGCCGGGTCCGCGGCCGAGGTGACCACGTCGGCGCAGCGGCGCATCAGCTCACGGCCGTGCGCCGGATCGTCGATGCGGAACAGGATGTAGGTCGCCGCATACGGTGACGGGCGCGGGCTGAGCACCCCGCGCTGGATGTCGTGCAGCTCCACGCCAGTCTCCCGGTCACCACCGGCGGCAGACCCTCCGCCGCCTTTCGTCAGCGTGAGTATCCCCATACCGTGGCCATAAATGGCCTGTTACCGGGAATTCGCCCTAAAACAGGCGCTCTGGCCTCCCGATGGCTGTCAGCCCGCCCGGGTGGCGTCCACGACCCGGCGCACCTCGTCGGCGTCGGTGGCCTCCCGGCCGTCACGCGGCACCGGTGCGCGCAGGTGCACCTCCCGCGCCCCCGTCTGGTCGAGCACCAGCCGGATGTTGTGCGACCGGATGCCGCCCGCGGCGATGACCCGCAGCCGGTCCCCGGCCCGCTGCCGCAGGGCGGCGATGCGTGCGGCGCCGTCCAGGGCGGTGGGGGCCGCACCGGAGGTGAGCACCGCGTCCGCGCCGAGCTCGATGATCTCCTCAAGTGCCCCGAACTGGTCGTGGACCTCGTCGAAGGCCTTGTGCACGGTCACCGGCAGCGGCCCGGCCGCCTCGATCAGGCGGCGCAGGACGGCCAGGTCGAGGCCGCCGTCGCCGGTGAGGGCGCCGACCACGACGCCGAGCGGCAGACCGTGCGGGTTGGGCAGGGCGCGGACGGCGGCGATGTCGGCGAGCATCACCCGTTCCTCGACGGCGCTCACCCGGAAGTCGCCGCCGCGGGGCCGGATCATGACCCGCACTCCCGCGCCGCGCAGCGCCTGGAGGGCGATCCCGACCGCGCCCAGGCTCGGCGTGGTGCCGCCCTGGCCGAGGTCGGCGCAGAGTTCCAGCCGGTCGGCTCCGGCCGCCTCCGCCACGAGTGCGGTCGGCACGTCGCTCACGCAGATCTCCACCGTCGTCACGGGGAGCAATGTATCGCCGAAGTCCGGAGTCAGCGAAACATACCCCCCTTTATTCGGTCACTTTGAGCAGGTTACGATCCAAGTTCTAGATGATCGAGGTGAGCCCGTGGAACCGATCGCCTCAGTGCGCGACCAGGCTCTCCGGCTGCTGGCCAGCGGGGCGGTGTCATCACGTGCCGAGCTCGTGGAGGCGCTGCGGGTCGCCCCCTCGACCGTGACGGCTGCGGTGCGCCGGCTGCTCGCCGACGGCGTCATCGTCGAGGTGGGCTCGGGCCGGTCCACCGGCGGGCGGCCGCCCCGGGTCCTGCGCCTGCGCGAGACCGGCGGCGTCTTCGCCGTGACCGAACTGGACGGCAGGCACGCCCGGGTCGGGCTGTGCGCGCCGGGCGGTGCGCTGCATACCGCGGACGAGGTCGCGATCGACGTCGCCGCAGGACCTGACCAGGTGTTCGACGCGGTGGCGGCGGAGTTCGCGCGGCTGCGGGCGGCGATCGCGCCCGGCCAGCCGCTGCTCGGGGTCGGCGTCGCCCTGCCGGGCCCGGTCGAGTTCGCCCACGGGCGCGTGGTCGGTCCGGCCCGGATGCCGGGTTGGAGCGGGGTCGACGCGAGGGCGCTGCTGGCCGCACGGTTCCGGGTGCCGGTGGCGGTCGACAACGACGCCAAGGCCGCGGCGATCGGCGAGCACCTCGCCAGGGGCCGGGAGCCCGGCGACATGATCTATGTGAAGGCCGGCACCGGTATCGGCGGCTGCCTGGTCAGCGGCGGCCAGGTCCATCGCGGCGGCCGCGGCCTCAGCGGCGACGTCACCCACGTGCGGGTGGTGGACAGCGGCGAGCGGGTCTGCTCCTGCGGCGGCCGCGGCTGCCTGGAGACGGTCGCCAGCGGCGCCGCGCTGGTGCGCCAGCTGGCCGAGCAGGGCTCGCCGGCGGCCGCGGTCCGCGACGTCGCGGCGGCGGTACGCGACGGCGACCCCACCGCGGTCACCATGGTGCGCCACGCGGGCAGGCTCCTCGGAGTGGCCCTGTCCAGCCTGGTCAACTTCCTCAACCCGGACGCGGTCGTCATCGGGGGCTCGCTGTCCGGCCTCGACGGCTACGTGGCGGCGACCCGGGGCGCGCTCTACGAGCTGTGCCTGCCGTCCATGACCCAGTCCCTGACCATCGAGGCCGGTGTCGCGGGCCCGGACGCCGCCCTGATCGGCCTGGGGCACCTGCTGCGCACCACCACCGACGTACGAACCCGCTAGGAGCCGACCGGCCATGTCCCGCCCGCTGCGCGTCGCCATCGGCGGCGTCCACATCGAGTCCAGCACGTTCTCGCCGCACCTGAGCACCGCCGCCGACTTCGAGGTGACCCGGGGCGACGCGCTGCTGGCGCGCTACGACTGGCTCGCCACCGCGCGGTCGTGGACCGCCGACGTCGAGTGGATCCCGCTCGTGCACGCGCGGGCCCTGCCCGGCGGGGCGGTGGAGCCGGGGGCGTACGAGGGATGGGCCGCCGAGATCGTCGAGCGGCTCGCCGCGGCGGGCCCGCTGGACGGCATGCTGCTCGACTTCCACGGGGCGATGAGCGTCGTCGGGCGCGACGACGCGGAGGGCGACCTGATCACCGCCATCCGCTCGGTGCTCGGGCCGCAGCCGTACGTGTCGGCGGCGATGGACCTGCACGGCAACGTCTCACGGGTGCTGTTCGACGCGTGCGACCTGCTCACCTGCTACCGGACCGCGCCGCACGTCGACGTGTGGGAGACCCGCGAGCGCGCCGCGCGCAACCTGGTCGAGGCGCTGCGCCGGGGGCAGCGGCCGCACAAGGCGCTGGTCCACGTGCCGATCCTGCTGCCGGGTGAGATGACCAGCACCCGCGAGGAGCCGGCCCGGGGCCTCTACGCGAGGGTCCCGGAGGTCGAGGCCCGCGACGGCGTCGTCGACGCGGCGGTCTGGATCGGATACGCCTGGGCCGACCAGGCACGGTGCCAGGGCGCGGTGGTCGTCACCGGCACCGATGCCGCGGCGGCCGCCGACGCGGCCCGGGAACTCGGCGAGTGCTTCTGGGCGGCCCGCGACGAGTTCGCGTTCGTCGCCCCGACCGGCACCATGGACGAGTGCCTCGACGCCGCCCTGGCCGCGGTCGGCGACCCGGCCCGGCGGCCGTTCTTCATCAGCGACTCCGGCGACAACCCCGGGGCGGGCGGCGCGGACGACGTCACCTACGCGCTGGCGCGGCTGCTGGCGCGGCCCGAGATCCGCGCCGGGTCGTGCCGGGCGGTGTTCGCCTCGCTGGTGGACCCGCAGACTGTCGCGCAGGTCGCCGACCTGCCGCCCGGTGCGCCGGTGCGGGTCGCGGTCGGGGGGCGCATCGACGCGCGCGAGCCGGGCCCGCTGCTGCTCGACGGGGTGCTGGAGGCGGTCGCCGACGATCCCGACGGCGGCCGGTGCGTCAGCGTACGTGTGGGCGGGGCCAGCGTGTTCGTCACGTCGCGGCGGATGCAGTACCGGCTGCTGGAGTCGTACGCCCGGCTGGGCGTCGCGGTCGAGCACGTGGACGTCGTCGTGGTGAAGATCGGCTATCTCGAACCCGAGCTGTTCGATGCGGCGGGCGACTGGCTGCTCGCGCTGACCCCGGGCGGGGTCGACCAGGATCTCGCGCGGCTGCCGTACCACAGGGTCAACCGGCCGATGTTCCCCCTGGACCGCGACTTCACCGCGGACCTGACCGTCGTCACCGGCTGACCGCCCGGCCGACCGGGATCCGCGCTGTCGGGATGCTGTCGTATCTCCCGGTGTGCCAGGGGCTCTCTTCCAGTGACACCGGCGGACGACGGACAGGGAGACAGCCGATGACATATCCGGATAAGGACATCGTGATGAAGGGCGACGAGAAGCCCGTCAACACCCACGGGCTGACCGAGAACTGCTACTACGTGACCGCGGCGAAACTGCTCAACACCACCACCGACGCGCTCGTCACGCACTCCGAGGAGATGCAGCTGCCGGGCAAGGAGATGACGCTGGCGCAGACGCAGGACTTCTTCGCCCGGCTGAACCTGCCGTGGCGGCGGGCGGAGTTCACCACGCAGGCGGCGCTGGAGGCACGGATCAGGGAGATCGGCGGCGTGTCGGAGCTGCTGTACGCCGTCGGCTTCGTCCGCACCAACGGCTCGCGGCACATGGTGGTGGCGCACTTCCGGCCCGGTCCGATCCCGACCGTCCGCTACGAGGACTACCAGAACCCGAGTTCGAGCGCCGCGCTCGACCTGTTCGGCGCCCAGCAGTACCACCTCTTCTACTGACCGCGACCGCGGACGGGCAGACCGCGCCAGGCCACTTGACAGCGTCGTCGAATACATCGAGACTCATCGTCCAAGCGGCTTGGCGCGGCGTCCGACCTGGACGTGACGTGCTCAGTGTGAACTGCCCCGGCCGGTGACACTCCCCTCAGAGGAGCACACCGTGCTGTCCAAGAAACAGTTCCTCACCACGGCTGCGGCCGTCACGACCGCACTGCTGACAGCAGCCGCGGTCGTCCTCGCGCAGCGGGCCGAAGCCGCCGACGTCCTGCTCTCCCGCAACAGGCCGGTGGCGGCGTCCTCCAGCGAAGCCTCGGCGTACGCGCCGGAGAAGGCCGTCGACGGGGACACCGCCACCCGCTGGGCCAGCACCGAGGGGTCCGATCCGCAGTGGATCCGGGTCGACCTCGGCACGGTCACGCCGATCACCCGCGTCCGGCTGGTCTGGGAGGCGGCGTACGCGTCGGCGTACCGACTGGAGACCTCGGCCGACGCGGCCACCTGGACCACGCTCAAGTCGGTGACCGGCGAGAACGGCGGCACCGACGACCACACCGGCCTCACCGCGACCGCGCGCTACCTCCGGGTGTACGGCACCCAGCGCGGCACGGCCTACGGCTACTCGCTGTGGGAGCTGGAGGTGTACGGTCCCGGCGCACCACCCGCCCCCGGCACCGACTACCAGGCGGAGGACGCCGCGCTGTCGCAGGCGGCCGTCGCCACCAACCACACCGGCTACACCGGCACCGGGTTCGTCGACTACACCAACGTCACCGGCGGCTGGATCGAGTGGACGGTCACCGCGGCCACGGCCGGTCCGGTGGCGCTGACCGTGCGGTACGCGAACGGCACGACCGCGAACCGGCCGATGGACGTCGCGGTCGACGGCGCCGTCGCCGCCGAGTCGGTCGACTTCGCCCCGACGGCGAACTGGGACACCTGGACGACCCGGACGGTCACCGCGACGCTGGCCGCCGGCACGCACACCGTCCGCGCCACCGCCGTCGACGCCGCGGGCGGACCCAACGTGGACAGGCTGACCGTGGCCCCGGCCGCCACGGCCAGCCCCACCGCGGGCCCGTCGGCCGGTCCCAGCCCCACACCGGGTGGCGCGTTCACCGCGGCCGCGGCCGGGGACATCGCCGAGCAGTGCACCGCCTCGTCCAGCACCTGCCAGCACCCGAAGACCGCCGCCCTGGTGACCGCGATGAACCCGGACCTCGTGCTGACCATGGGCGACAACCAGTACGACGACGCGCGCCTGTCGGACTTCCAGAACTACTTCGACAAGACCTGGGGCCCGTTCAAGCCGAAGCTGCGCCCCGCGCCCGGCAACCACGAGACCTACGATCCGGCCGGTTCCATGGCCGGCTACCGGTCCTACTTCGGTTCGATCGCGTACCCGCAGGGCAAGCCCTACTACAGCTACGACCGCGGCAACTGGCACTTCATCGCGCTGGACTCCAACACGCTCACCGCATCGGCCCAGCTGACCTGGCTGAGCAGCGATCTGGCGGCCACGACCAAGGGCTGCATCGCGGCGTACTGGCACCATCCGCTGTTCAGCTCCGGCGAGCACGGCAACGACCCGGTCAGCCGCCAGGCCTGGCAGCTGCTCTACGACGCGCACGCCGACCTGGTGCTCAACGGCCACGACCACCACTACGAGCGGTTCGGCCCGCAGAACCCGTCGGCCGCCGCCGACCCGAACGGCATCGTCGAGGTCCTCGGCGGGATGGGCGGCGCGTCGCCGTACTCGATCGTCAACGTGCAGCCCAACAGCCAGAAGCGCCTGTCGGGCGTGTTCGGGGTGCTCAAGCTCTCGTTCACCGACAGCACGTTCTCCTGGCAGCTGATCGGGACCGACAACGCGGTCAAGGACACCAGCCCGACCTACACCTGCCACTGATGTACATCACCATGCGCCGGGACACCCCGGCTCCGGGACGGCGGGCGCTGGCCGCCGTCCCGGCCAACGTCATCGCGCTCGGCGCGGTCAGTCTCGTCACCGATGTCTCGTCGGAGATGGTCACGGCCGTGCTGCCGCTCTACCTAGCCCTCACGCTCGGCCTCACCCCGTTGCAGCTGGGCTTCGTCGACGGGCTGTCCTTCGGGGTCACCGCGCTGCTGCGCCCGGCCGGGGGCCGGCTGGCCGACCGCTGGCGGCACAAGCCCGTGGCCGCCGCCGGGTACGCGCTGTCGGCCCTGGCGAAGGTCGGCGTGCTCGCCGCCGGGGCGGCGCTCGGGCCGCTGGCCGCCGCCATCGTGGCCGACCGCACCGGCAAGGGCCTGCGCACCGCACCCCGCGACGCGCTCATCTCGCTGTCGGCTCCGGCGGGGCGCGAGGGGCTGGCGTTCGGCGTGCACCGGGCCATGGACACCGTCGGCGCCTTCCTCGGCCCGCTGGCCGCGTTCGCCGTCCTCGCCGCGACCGGCGGGGTGTACCGGTCGGTGTTCGCGGTCAGCTTCTGCGTCGCGGCCTTCGGCCTGGTGCTGCTCGTGCTCTACGTCAGGGACCGCCCGGGTCCCGCCCCGGCGGCGCCGCCCGTGGCGGCGGTCCTGCGGGACCCCTCGCTGCGGCGGCTGAGCGCGGTCGCGGCCGGGCTCGGCCTGTTCACGCTCAGCGACTTCTTCGTCTACCTGCTGCTCCAGCACTCCGGTGCGGTGCCGCTGCGGTGGTTCCCGCTCCTGCCGCTCGGCACCGCCGGGGTCTACCTGCTGCTCGCGGTGCCGCTCGGCCGCCTGGCCGACCGCGTCGGGCGGGTGCGGGTCCTGCTGGGCGGGCATCTCGCCCTGGTCGCGGCCATGCTGCTGCTCGCCGGTACGCCGACCGGGGCGCCCCTGCTGGCGGCCGTGCTGCTGCTGCACGGGCTCTTCTACGCGGCCACCGACGGGGTGCTGATGGCGCTGGCCGGGCCGCTGCTGCCCGACGCCTCGCGGGCCACCGGGCTGGCGGTGGTCCAGACGGCACAGGCCGCGGCCCGCTTCGCCTCCTCGCTCGCGGCCGGGGCGCTGTGGGCCGCCTGGGGTGCGCCGACCGCGCTGCTGGTCCTGGCGGCGGGCCTGCTGGCGGCCGTCGCGGCCGCCGCCCGGGGGCTGCGGTGAGGCGGGCGTGGATCGCCCTGGCGGCCGCGCTGGTGCTGGGCACGGCGGCGACGGTCTACGTGTCGCACACCGCCACGCCGCCAGTGGTCACACCGTCGGCATCCCTGCGTGACGGGCAGCTCTACTTCCGCGACGGCGGCGGCCAGGTCGCCTCGGTGCCCGCGACCGATCCGGCCGGGCCGCGGCGGCTGCTGGGGCTGCGGTGCGACCGCTTCGCGGCCGCCGGGCCGACCGCGGTCTGCCTGGCCGCCGACGTCACGAACGGCCTGCCGACGACCACCGCGGTGATCCTCGACCGGGACCTGCACGAGACCAGGCGGCTGCGGCTGGCCGGGATCCCCAGCCGCGCCAGGGTCTCGCGCAGCGGCCGGATGGTGTCCTGGACCGTCTTCGTCACCGGGGACTCCTACAGCCAGGGCGGATTCTCGACCTGGACCGGCATCCTCGACACCCGGACCGGCTACGCCGTGACGAACATCGAGAACATTCACCTGTACCTCGACGGCAGGCGCCACTACGCGGCCGACGTGAACTACTGGGGCGTCACGTTCGCCGACGACGACACCACCTTCTACGCCACGGTCTCGACGCGGGGCACGACCTATCTCGTACGCGGGGACTACGCGCGCTGGGAGGCGCGGACGGTGCTCGCCGGGGTGGAATGCCCGTCGCTGTCACCGGACGGGACCCGCGTCGCCTACAAGAAACGGGCCGCCGGGCGGGTTCCGTGGCGGCTGGCCGTGCTGGACCTGCGTACGCTGCGCCCGGTGGACCTCGCCGAACCGGCAGGGGTCGACGACCAGGCGGTCTGGCTCGACGACCGGACGGTCGCGTACGCCCGCGACGGCGACGTCTACGCGCTGGCCGCCGACGGCACCGGCACACCCCGCGCGCTCGTCCGGGACGCGTCCTCCCCCACCCCGCCACTGGCACCGCACTGATGTGCCTATGTCGATACGATACGCGCGAGCACAGCGCCGGCGGCGATCGCCGACGAGGTGCCCGAGCGCTGATGGCCGCAGCCCGGACGTCGGGTGACGTCCGGGCTGCGGAGCGGGTCAGCTGCAGGTGGCGCCGTTGAGCTTGAAGGCGGTCGGGTTGGTGTTGGTGCCGCTGAAGGTGGCCTGGAACCCGAACGACGTGCTGGCGTTGGTCGCCAGCGAGCCGTTGTGGCCTGCGTTCTTGGCCGTGACCGCGGTGCCGCTCTGGGTCAGCACGGTGTTCCAGGCGCTGGTGATCTGCTGGTTTCCGGCATAGGTCCAGGTCACGGTCCAGGCGGTGACGGCCGGGCCGCGGTTGGTCAGGGTGACCGTGGCGGTGAAGCCGTTGTTCCACTGGCTGTCCACCCGGTACGCCACCGTGCAGGCCCCAGGCGGGGTGCTCGCCGACGGGGACGGGGAGGCCGACGGTGACGCCGACGGCGACGGCGACGCCGACCGCGAGGGTGACGGGGACGGCGAGGCCGACCGCGAGGCTGACGGCGACACCGGCGGGCTCGGCGGCGGGCTGGTCACCACGCCGTTCTGGGCCAGCGAGTAGGCCAGGTCCGGCACGAACGTGCCCGCCGCGGCGGCGCAGCCGTCGGCCTCACCCGGCGGCTTGATCCACAGGAACGCGTCGACGGTCGCCTCGTTGGTGGCGGTGGTCGGGGCGGCGCCGGTGCCGCGCCCGGCCGGGTCGCACCATTCGCTGCCCAGGGGTCCCTTGCCGTTGCGGCTGACGTCGACGACCTGGTGCAGGTTCCCGTTGCCCAGCGCGTTGAGCACGTTGCGGCCGAAGGTCACCTCGTCGGCCGTCCAGCGGAAGTTGGACACGTTCGAGAAGAACCCGGCGGCGTTGGCGACGCCTGCCGCCTGTAGCCGCGACGCGGTGTCGCCGGCGCTGTTCCAGGCGGAGTGCCCGGCGTCGAGGTACACCTTGACGCTCGGGTTGACCTGCTTGAGCTTGCCGACCGCGTAGCTGAGCGCCGAGTTGCGGTCCGCCTTCTCCGTGGCCGACAGGCACGTCTGCAACGCCAGGGAGTCGGGTTCGAGCAGGACCACCGCGGTGCGGGTGCCCAGACCGGCGGCGAAGGCGTCGGCCCAGGTCCGGTACGCGGTGTAGTCGGGTGCGCCGCCGGCGCTGGCGCCGCCGCAGTCGCGGTTGGGGATCATGTACGCCACCAGCACCGGGATCTGGTTCACGGTGTTGGCCGCACCGACGTAGGAGCTCACCTGCGACTGGATCGTGCTCGGGTTGTACGACGCGAACCACCGCGCCTGCGGCTGGCTGCCGATGCGCTGGCTGATCAGCGAGGCCCGCGAGTCGTTGGGGTTCGCGGCCAGCCACTGGTTCACGGCCGAGGTGGGATCGCGGTAGAAGCTGCCGGACAGGGTGCCGGCCGAGGCCTCACCCGCGCCGAGCAGCAGCCCGGCCGTGGCGGCGGCCACGACGGACACCGCGCTGACCGCGGCGGCGAGCAGCTTGCGGCGGGGCGATGAGAGATCGGGTTTCAACGCATCTCCTGGGAATCTGGGCGTGGAGAATCGAGTGCTGCCCGGATCTGTCCGCTACAGACGCATGCCGTCATGAGGCGGCCGTCGATGGTGGATCTGCCCTCACCCGCGACGCCGCCTACCCGGCTCCACGGACATCATTCCCGCCGGATTTGTACAGCGTCAACAGCCACCCACATGCCGGACCGGACCCGGCGCCTCAGGAGTCTGCGGCGGACGTCGGCTTCAGGCGCTTGCGCTCGACGATGCTCGTCGCCGTCACCACGCTCAGCGGCGGCACGTCCTTCGCCACCACGGCACCCGCACCGACGACCGAGCCCCGGCCGATCGTCACGCCGGGGGTGACCGTGACCGCCGCGCCGATCCATACGTCGTCCTCGATGACGATGGGTGCGTGCGTGATGAAGTCGAAGCGCTCGTCGACCTCGACCGGGTGCCCGGCCGTGCTCAGCGTCACCCGGGGGCCGATCAGGACGCGGTCGCCGATGGTGATGCCGCCGTAGTCGAGGAAGAAGCATCCCTGATTGATGAACACCCGCTCCCCGAACGACGCCCCGAGCCCGTAGTCGCAGTAGAACGGGGGCAGGATGGACAGCGAGTCCGGCACGGGCCGGCCGAAGATCTCGGTCAGCACCGCCCGGCGCGCGTCCAGGTCCTCGAACGGCAGCGCGTTCAGGCGCGCGGTCAGGCCCATGACGAGCTGCACGCGCTGCGCGAAGGCGCGCGACTCAGGTGTCCTGGTCCGCAGGCGTTGCTCGTTGCGCATCGGGCGATTCTGGCACGGCCGCCGCGGCCCCGTTGCCCGCCCACGATCGGGGCAGGCGCCCGCCGCCGCGCGCCCATAGGATGCCCGCATGCGGCCCATCCCCCGTGCCACCGCGGTCGTGTTCGCGCTGACCGCCGTGCCGAGCCTGCTGCAGTTCGCCTACCCGGCCCTGGAGACCGGCTTGCGGCGCGACCCCGCCCTGATCGCCGACGGCCAGCTCTGGCGGTTGGTCACCTCCTCGCTCGTCCAGGACAGCGGGGTGCCCGGCACCGTCAGCAACCTCGGGTTCCTGCTCGTGCTCGGCTGGCTGGCCGAACGCGCCGTGGGCAGCGGCCGTTGGCTGCTGTTCTTCGCCGGCGGGGTCGCCCTCGGCCAGGTCGGCGGGCTGCTGTTCGGCATCGTCGGCGCGGGCAGCTCCATCGGGCTGTGCGGTCTGGCCGGCGGCACGGCGGTGGCCGCGTGGCACGGCCGCGACCCGCTGCCCGCCGCGGTCGGCTCGCTGTACGCGCTGCTGGTCGCCGCGTCGGCCGTTGCCGGCCCGTGGCCCTACGCGGCGGCCGCGGTGCTGGCCGGGCTGCTCATCAGTCTGCGCGACCGGGTGCCCAGGTGGACGTACGGCCTGGTGGCCCTGCTGCTGGGCACCGGTTTGGCGCTGGCCGCGGACCTGCACGGCACAGCGCTGCTGGGCGGGCTCGCCGCGGGCGGCCTCGCCTACCGCACGCGACCGCGGGCAGGTGACACCGCACCCGAAGCGGCCCGGCCGAGCGCTGCCGGTTGAAAGGCGGTGGCGCGGTCCGGTGACCGCGCACCCGGCGCGGGCCGAGCCCGTCCGGTCACACTCTGGCGGCCGGCCGCAGGCCCTCGCGCGCGGACACGGCCGACTCGTCGTCGAGCTGCTCGGATGCGGCGTGCTCCGCCTCGATGTGCCGCAGGTACTCCTCGACCTCGCGGTCGATCCGGTCGCCGTCCCAGCCCAGGACCTCGGCCATGATCTCGGCTGCCGGCCGCGCCGCCGCCGTCCCCCGGTCGCGGGTGTGCAGGCTGATCCGGGTGCGGCGGGTCAGCACGTCGTCGAGCCGCCGCGCTCCCTCGTGGGAGGCCGCGTAGTGGATCTCCGCGCGGAGGTGCCGCTCGGCGCCTTCCAGCGGCCGGGCGAGGCCGGGGTCCGCGCGGAGCAGCGACAGCACCTCGTCCACGAGCCCGCCGTGGCGGCTCAGCAGGTGGGAGAGCAGGCGCGGGTGGAGGCCGTAGGCGGCGGCGAGTTCGCGGCGCCGGTTGCGCAGCGCGGTGAAACCGTCCGCGCCGACGAGCGGCACCTGGTCGGTGCACGAGCGCGCCCCCACCGCCATGGCCCGCGCGGCGGCGTCGACGGCGTCGGCGGCCATGACCCGGTACGTGGTGAACTTGCCCCCGGCCACGGTGACGAGCCCGGGTGCCGGGCTGGCCACGGCGTGTTCGCGCGACAGCTTGGCGGTCGCCTTCGATCCCCGGCTGATCAGGGGACGGAGTCCCGCGTACACCGCCTGGACGTCGTCGCGCGTCAGCGGGTCCAGCAGCACCTTGTTCACCTCGCGGAGCAGGTAGTCGATGTCGCCGCCGGTGGCGACGGTCCGGCTCGGGTCGAGGTGCCAGTCGGTGTCGGTGGTTCCGATGATCCAGTGGTGCTCCCACGGGATGACGAAGAGCACGCTGCTGGCGGTCCGCAGGATCAGGCCGGTCGACAGCCGGAGCCGGTCTTCGGGCACCACCAGGTGGACGCCTTTGGACGCGCGCACCGTGAACTCCTCGGGGGCGTCCGTCATGCGGTTGACGTCGTCGGTCCATACCCCGGTCGCGTTGACGACCTGCCGGGCCCGGACGTCGAGGAAGCGGTCGTGCTCGGTGTCGTGCAGGCGGGCGCCGACGACCCGGTCGCCGTCGCGGAGCAGGTCGACGGCTCGGACGCGGTTCGCCGCCAGCGCGCCGTGGGCGACCGCGGTGCGGACGAGGAACATGGTGTACCGGGCGTCGTCGACCTGGGCGTCGTGGTACTGGATGGCCCCGGTCAGGGCGTCGGGGCGCAGCGACGGACAGGCGCGCAGCGCCTCGCGGCGGCTCAGGTGCCGGTGGCGCGGCATGCTCCGGCCGGGTTCGCCGGAGGAGCCCATCGAGTCGTAGAGCATCAGCCCGGCACCGGCGTAGACGCGTTCCCAGCCGCGGTGCGCGAGGGGGTACAGGAACGGCACGGGTTGCACCAGATGCGGGGCGAGGCGCCGCATCAGCAGGCTCCGTTCGCGCAGCGCCTCCCGGACGAGCCCGAAGTCGAGCATCTCCAGGTAGCGCAGTCCGCCGTGGATGAGCTTGCTGGAGTTGCCGGACGTGCCGCCGGCCCAGTCACGTGCCTCGACGAGGCCGACCCGCAGACCCCGGGTCGCGGCGTCCAGCGCCGCGCCGGCGCCGACGACTCCCCCGCCGATGACGAGGATGTCGAGGTCGTCGCGTTCCGCCAGCGCCGCCACCGCCGCGTCGCGGTCGTGCGGTGACAGTCTCCCGGTGCGCATCAGTCTTCTCCCTGAGGTGGGCCGGGCGCGCCGCGGGCTGGAGTGCCCGCGGCGCGCGGTCGGGACGGCGGGGTCAGCCGTTGACGGGGATGGACTGGGACTTCATGGCATCGATGGTGGACGCCTGGGCGGCCTTCAGCGCGTCGCCGAGGGTGCCCTTGCCCGAAGCCGAGGCCTTGAATCCGTCCGCGGCGTCGGCGTAGGTCTTGGTCATGATCGGGCCCCACACGAAGTCGGGCGAGACCTGCGCGGAGGCGGCGGCGAACACCTCGTAGATGCGCTGACCGCCGTAGAAGTCGACGCCTGCGGTCAGGGCCGGCAGCGTCGCGCCGGTCTTGGTCGCGGGGTAGAGGTTCGCCTTCTGGTTGAGCAGGGTCAGCGCCTCCTCCGAGGTGTTGAGCCACAGCGCGAACTGCGCCGCCTCGTACGGGTGCTTCGAGCTCTTGAAGACCGCCGTCGACGACCCGCCCCAGTTTCCGGCGGCCTTGTCACCGGCGTTCCACTGCGGCATCGGGGCGACGGCCCACTTGCCCGCCGTGGCGGGCGCGCCGCTGGCGATCGAGTTGGCGCCCCACACCGCCGAGACCCAGGTCCACGACTTGCCGGTGTTGTAGGCGTTGTCCCACTCGGTCGTCCACGGCGGAACGGTGGAGACGAGCTTGCGGCCGATCAGGTCCTGCCAGTAGTCGGCGACCTTGGTGGTGGCGGGGTCGGCCAGGTTGACCGTCCACCGCGACCCGTCGTTGCTGAACCAGCGGCCGCCCGCCTGCCAGGCCAGGCCCGCGAACTGGTTGACGTCGCTCTGTGAGAAGTTGGTGATGTAACCGCCGGCGGCCTTGACCTTCTCGGCGGCCTGCGCGTACTCGGCCCACGTGGTGGGGATGGCGATGCCGTTCTTCTCGAACAGGTCGGCCCGGTAGAACATGGCCATCGGTCCGGCGTCCTGGGGGACGGCGAACACGGTGTCCTTCTCGCCGAAGGTCACCTGGCCCCAGGTCCAGTCGACGAACTTGTCGCGCGCGTCGGTGACGATGCCGCAGGAGGCGAGGTTCGTCAGGCCGTCCTGCACGCGGAAGCTCGGCAGGGTGTCGTATTCGATCTGGCCGAGGTCGGGGGCGTTGCCGGCCTTGAGCTGGTTGAACAGGTTCTGGTAGGTGCCGCCGTTGCCGCTGGGGCCGGTCTGCACCTTCACCTGGATGTTCGGGTTCTTCGCGTTCCAGACCTTCACCACATCCTCGATGTTGGGGATCCAGGACGTGTAGGTGAGCTCGACCTTGCCGGTCGAGGGTGCGCATGCGGTCGCGGACGGTTCGTCGGCTGCGCCGGAGGAGCAGGCGGCAACCAGCATCACTGATGCCAGCGTGATCAAACCGATCGATCGACGTTGATGCTTCACGGGGTACCTCTCTTAATGACGGGACGGAAGGTGCAGGTGTGGGTGTTACTTGACCGCACCGGCGGCGAGGCCGTTGCGCCAGAACCGCTGGAGCAGCAGGAACGCGACCACCAGCGGTGTGATGGACATGAGGGCGCCGACGAGCACCAGGCCGCGCAACTGGGGCACGGCGCTCACCTGCGTGTTCCAGGTGTAGAGACCGAGCGTGACCGGGAACAGGCGCTCGTCGCCGAGCATGATCAACGGCAGCAGGAAGCTGTTCCAGACGGCGACGAAGTGGAACAGGAAGATCGTCACCAGGCCGGGGAACATCAGCCGGGCCGAGACCTCGAAGAACGTGCGCACCTCGCCGGAGCCGTCGATGCGCGCGGCTTCGAGCAGGTCCTCCGGCACGCTGGCGCGGGCGTAGATCTGCGCCAGATAGACCCCGAACGGGTTGACCAGGCTCGGCAGGAACACCGACCAGAAGGTGTTGGTCGCACCGACGTAGCTGAAGATGAGGAACAGGGGCAGCGCCAGCGCGGTGGCCGGCACGAGCACGCCGCCCAGGACCACGTTGAACAGCGTGTCCCGGCCCGGGAACCGGTACCTGGCCAGCGCGTACCCGCACATCGCGGCCAGCAGCGTGCCGATCAGGGCGGCGCCGCCGGTGTAGGCGATGCTGTTGGCGGTCCAGCGCAGGAACACGCCGTCGCGGTAGGTCACCAGCTCACGGAGGTTGTCCCACAGCGCGAAGTCGCCGAACCACAGCGGGTCGGTGCCGGTGAACTGGGCGCGGGTCTTCGTCGCCGCGACCACCAGCCACCAGATGGGGACGAGGGTGTACAGCGCGCAGACGGCCATGACCAGCATCGCGGCGGAGCGGGTCAGGACGCTCGCGCGGTCGGCGCCGCCGGTGGCGGACCGGCGCCGGGACGGGGCGGGCAGCAGGCTCAACGCAGTCCCTTCCGCTGGGCGATCTTGAGGAATCCGAACGACAGCGCGAACGTCGCGACCGCGAGCACGACGGAGAACGCCGCGGCCAGGTTGAAGTTCGGGATCGAGGAGGTCGAGAAGACGGTGAGGTTCGGGGTGTAGGTGCTGGAGACCGCGGCGCTGAAACTGCGGAACACCTGCGGCTCGGCCAGCAGTTGCAGGGTGCCGATGATGGAGAACACCGTGGTCATGACCAGTGCCGGCGTCACCAGCGGAATCTTGATCGACAGGGCGATCCGCAGGGCTCCGGCACCGTCCAGCCGGGCCGCTTCGAAGATCTCCGGCGGAATGGACTGGAGGTACGAGTAGATGATGATCATGTTGTAGCCCGCGTAGACCCAGGTCACGACGTTGGCCATCGACCACAGCACCAGGTCGGCCGAGAGCAGGTCGACGTGCGCCGTCACCGCGGTGAACGGCGACAGGTTCGGCGAGTAGAGGAAGCCCCACATGATCGCCGCGACCACCCCCGGCACCGCGTACGGCGTGAAGAACGCCAGCCGGAAGAAGCGCCCGCCCCGCACCAGACCCGAGTCGAGCACCAGTGCC
This sequence comes from Catellatospora sp. TT07R-123, assembly GCF_018327705.1. Lineage (NCBI taxonomy): Bacteria > Bacillati > Actinomycetota > Actinomycetes > Micromonosporales > Micromonosporaceae > Catellatospora > Catellatospora sp. TT07R-123. The sequence continues at coordinate 432,644 of NZ_BNEM01000001.1, forward strand.
ACCAGCAGGGCCAGGCCGAGCATGATCGGCACCTGGATCAGGCCGAACCCCAGGACGCGCCCGATCGACCGCCAGAACGGCACGTCCGCGAAGACCCGGCCGTACTGCGCCAGTCCCCCGAACACCTCCCGGGCCGGCCCGAACGTCCCTTCGCGCTGCACCACGTAGAGCGACTGGACCACGGCGTAGCAGATCGGGACGATGAAGAAGGCGAGGAACAGCACCGCGAAGGGCAGCACGAAGACCGCGATGGCACGGGCGTGCGGGGTGCGCGTCCCTCGGCGTCGGCCGGCCCGGCCCGCCACCGCGGGCGCGGCCACATCTGTCACGGTCATGGCGACTCCTCCCGAACCACTCGGACCTCGCCGGGGGGCACCGGCACCACACCTGCCACGGTCTCGCCGCGGACCAGTTCCACGCCGGTCGCGGGGTGGCGCACCTCGGCCGAGCCGTGGTTGACGATGAACAGGTAGCTGCGCCGGCCGTCGCCGCGCCGCACCACCTCCACCGAGCCGTCGCCCTCGGGGCCGAGCGGCTGGACGCCGGCCGCGCCGACGACCTCCCGGACGACCTCGCGCAGACCTGCGGGCTCCAGTTCGGTGGCCACATACCAGGCGGTTCCGGCGCCGTACGCGTTGCGGGTGACGGCCGGCACGCCGGGCAGCGGCCCGTCGGTGTAGCAGGCCCGCGCTTCGGCCGTCGTCAGGCGCAGCCGCTCGGTCCACAGCCCGCCGCTGCCGCCGCTGTCGAGCCCGACGCGCACGCCGGGTGGCAGCGGGACGAACTCCTCGCCGACGATGCCGAGCAGCTCGCGGAAGGCGCCGGGGTATCCCCCGAGATGGATCCGGTCGTTCTCGTCGACGATCCCGCTGTAGAACGTGACGAGCACGTGACCGCCGGCCGCCACGTACGCCGAGATCGCCGCCGCCTCGTGTTCGGACACCAGGTGCAGGCACGGCACGATGACCAGGCGGTAGCGGCCGAGGTCGGTCTGCGGGGACACGACGTCGGCGGTCACGCCGAGCTCCCGCAGCGCGCGGTAGGCCCGGTGCACCTGGTCCAGATAGCCGACGGCCTGCGACGGCCGGGCCTCCCCCTCGCTCGCCCACCACGACTGCCAGCTGAACAGCATGGCCACGTCCGTCTGCACCGTCGTCCCGGCGACCTCGTCGAGGCGGTCCAGGGTCTGCGACAGGCGCAGGACCTCGCGCCAGCTCTCGGTGTCGGTGCCGGCGTGCGGCACCAGCGCCGAGTGGAACTTCTCCGCGCCCTGCGCCGAGGCCCGCCACTGGAAGAAGCAGACGGCGTCGGCTCCCCTGGCGACATGGGTCAGCGAGTTGCGGATCATCTCCCCCGGCCCCTTGGCCAGGTTGTACGGCTGCCAGCTGACCGCCCCGACCGACTGCTCCATGAGCATCCACGGCTGCCCGCCGGCCAGGCCCCGGGTCAGGTCGGCCGCGAAGGCCAGCTCCGCGGTGGCGTCGCCGAGGCGGTGATCGAGGTAGTGGTCGTTGGCGACGAGGTCGACCTCGGGCGCCCAGGTCCAGTAGTCCAGGTTGCGAATATGGGCCGTGACCATGAAGTTCGTCGTGATCGGCGCGTCGGTGTGCCGGCGCACGACCGCCACCTCGTCGAGGTAGTAGCCGAGCAGCTCGTCGGAGCTGAACCGGTGGAAGTCCAGCAGCTGAGCGGGGTTGCGGGCCGACAGCGCCTGGCGGGGCGGCTGCACCTCGGACCAGTCGTCGTAGCGCTGGCTCCAGAACGACGTCCCCCAGCTGTCGTTCAGCCCTTCGACGGTGCCGTAGCGCTTGTGCAGCCAGCGCCGGAACGCCTCGGCGGACTGCTCGTCGTAGCAGTGCGCGTTGTGGCAGCCCAGCTCGTTGGAGACGTGCCAGAGCGCGACCGCGGGGTGGCGGCCGTACCGCTGCGCGACGCGCTCCACCAGGGCCAGCGCTCTGCTGCGGAACACCGGCGAACTGGGGCACCAGGCCTGGCGGCCGCCCGGGTACCGGGTGGTGCCGTCCTGCGCCATCGGCAGGATCTCCGGGTGCCGGGTCGACAGCCACGGCGGCGGGGACGACGTGCCCGTTCCCAGATTGATTTTGATCTTGTTTTCGTGGAGCAGGTCCACGATCTGGTCGAGACCGGCGAAGTCGTACTCGTCCGGCCGGGGCTCCAGGTGGGCCCAGCCGAAGATGTTGACCGCCACCAGGTCGACGCCCGCCTGGCGCATGAGGCGCATGTCCTCGCGCCAGACCTCGGGTGCCCATTGTTCGGGGTTGTAGTCGCACCCCAGGGCGATGCCGGAGACCGGCATCGGCGAGAAGACGCCCTGACCACGCTGTGCGGTCATCTCCCGTCCCCTCCTTCGAGTAGCATGTGTGCACGTGTACACACGGCGCCTGGAGGTATCTCGGCCAGGCGTGTGTGCACGTGCACACATTAGGGTCGGCGCCTACGGCGGTCAAGAGCGGAAAAGTTAGAGTAGCGACGTGCAGGACCAGGGCAGCCCTTCGAAGCGGGCCACGGCGCATGACATCGCGACCGCCGCGGGCGTCTCCCGGGGGACGGTCAGCCGCGCCCTCAACGGCGGCTACGTCTCCGCGGCCGCCCGCGCCGCCATCGCGGCCGCCATCGCCGACCTCGGATACGCACCCAACACCGCCGCGCGCAGCCTCGTCATGCAGCGCTCGCAGGCCGTGGGCTTCCTCGTGCTCGAACCACACACCCTGCTGCTGGAGGACCCGAACATCGGCGCGATCATGCTCGGCGCCAACGCGGTGCTGTCCGCCGCCGACTACCAGATGGTCAACCTCGTCGTCGACTCGGCCAAGGACACCGAGCGGATCACCAAGTACCTCGGCGGACGGTTCGTCGACGGTGCCATCATCGTGTCGGCCCGAGCCGACGACCCCATCACCCGCGTCGTGGCGGAGCTGGCGCTGCCGGCCACCTTCGTCGGCCACCCGCCGAACCTCCAGCAGGGCGTCCCGTTCGTCGGGATCGACAACGTCGGCTCCGCGCGGGCGATCACCGAACGCCTCGTCGCCACCGGCCGGCAGCGGATCGGCATGATCGCCGCCGCCGTGGACCGCGACTCCGGCACCGATCGACTGACCGGCTTCCAGCAGGCACTGGCCGACCGCTTCGATCCGCGGCTGGTGGCGCAGGTCCCGTTCTACGACTACACCTCCGGCATGGAGGGCATGCGGACTCTGCTCGAACGCGACCCCCGCATCGACGGCGTCTTCGCCGCCTCGGACGTGGTCGCCGCAGGTGCGCTGCAGGTGCTGCGCGAGGCGGGCCGAGCGGTGCCGGCCGACGTCGGCGTCGTCGGCTTCGACGACAGCCCGTGGGCCCTGCGCACGACGCCGCCCCTGTCGACCGTGCACCAGCCGGCCAAGGACATCGGCGCCCGCGCGGCGGAGCTGGTGCTGCGGCAGCTGAAGGGCCAGCAGGTCGAAGCCACCGGCGTCTTCCTGCCCACCCCCGTGGTGTGGCGCGCTTCCGCCTGACCCGGGCACGCCCTCGGCCCGGCATGCGGGGCTGCCGCCCGCCCGCTCGGCCGAAGCCGGCGGGCGAGCAGCAGCCCGGACGGGTCATGGCCGGGTGCCGGTGACCTCCATCTCCCAGATCGAGTAGCCCCACTGCCCGGACAGCTGGGTGCCCTGCATCCGCACGTAGCGGGTGTCGACGTTCAGGCCGATGTCGTCGCGGCCGCCGTCACCGGCGGTCTGGGTGTACACGTCGGTCCAGGTCTGGCCGTCGGGCGAGGTCTGGATCCGGTAGCCGCGCGCGTACGAGTCCTCCCACTGGATGCCGACGCCGGTGACGTGGCAGGTGGCGCCGAGGTCGACCTGCACCCAGTTGGCCGCGTTCTGGTTGGCGCTCCAGCGGCTGCCGGGATTGCCGTCGAACGCCATCGCGGCGCTCTGCGCGGCGCTGGACTCCGACGAGGCCAGCGCGGGCCGGTTCAGGGCCAGGTTGCCGCTCGTGCCCCCGAAGGTCAGGTCGATGGTGACCTGCTGGTTGGCGCGCAGCGGCAGCACCCGGGCGATGCCGCCCAGCGGCGAGCTCTGGATCGCGATGTTGCCGCTGGAGATCGACTGGATCCCGGCCCGCTCGATGAGGGTGAGGTTCTGGTCGATGGCCGAGGTCAGCGTCACCTTCGCGGTCCGGTTGTCGGTGTTCCAGTCCAGCCGGTCGATGGTGAACCGGCTCTTGCCGAGCATCCCGGTGACGGTGCCGCGGTTGAGCCCGTTCGGCACGGCCGGCAGCAGTTCGAGCGTGCCCGGACCGCTGGTGGCCAGCATCTCCATCATGATCGTCGGTACGGAGTTGACGACGTCGGTGGCGAACACCCCGTGCGCGTTGTAGTGCGAGGTCGCCATGCTGGTGTAGTAGTAGTCGTCCTTGGCGAAGCGCAGCAGCTTGGCGCCGACCGACGCCGCGTTGTTCAGGTTCGCGGCGATCAGTGCCCCGTGCAGCAGGCCGTGGCCCGCGTTCTCGTAGCTGCCGCCGTCCTTGCGCTGCAGGAAGGCGCGGGCCGCGTTGTACTGCGCCAGGTTCTTCTCCGGGGTGATCTCCTTGTACGGCCAGACGGGCATCAGGCCGCTGGAGTGCCGGTGCTGGTACTGGTTCTTGTTGGCCAGATCGGGCCAGGCCCACTCGGCCAGCGCACCGTCGTTGTTGATCAGGTAGGGCGGCAGGTTGTCCAGCCGCTCCTGCCAGACCGGGATCTTGGCCTGGTCCCGCCCGAGGGTCCGGCTCGTCTCGATCAGGGTGGACAGGGCGAACCGGGCGCCGGAGATGTCGTACACGGAGTTGACGGTCAGCGGAACGCCGCCCGCGGGGCGGTTCTCCGGGGAGATCGACCCGGCGAAGACGTACTTGCCGTTGCCGTCCTTGCGGACGAGGAAGTCCTCGTAGAAGTCGCCCATGTCGCGGATCAGCGGGTAGTACTGCTGCTCCAGGAAGGTCCGGTCCCCCGTGATCTGGTAGTACTCCCAGAACGGGTAGAGCAGCCAGGACTCGCCGCCGGTGACGTACTGGTACGGGTAGTCGAAGTTGATGTTGGAGATGAGGCCCTCGCCGTTGGGGGTGTTGCCGCCGGTCAGCATGCCGCGGGTGCCGAGCAGCTTCTGGGCGTTGGTGCGGAAGTCGGCCTGCCACTGCTTGTTGAGCCAGAAGTAGCCGGCCATGGCCTCGGGCATGTTGCCGATGTTGCCGCCGGAGATCTGCAGGTTGAGGTTGGCGTCGAGGTGGTAGTAGCCGTCCCAGCCGACGTTGCTGTCGCCGGTCCAGTTGCCGAGCAGGTCCGGTGCGGCCGTGGCGTTGCTGGAGCCGAGCAGGTGGTACCGGCCGGAGTAGAACATCCGCTCGAACAGGGCCGCGTTCGGCACCGCCGCGGTCTTCTGCTCGGCGAGCAGCTGCTCGGTGGACTTGGCCCGGTCGGTGGCGCCGGCCCCGAGGTCGAGCGAGACCCGGTTGAAGATCGCCTGATGGTTGCCCACGTGCCGGCTGAGCAGGGTGTCGTAGCTGCCGGACAGGCCCGACAGCCGGGTCTGCAGCGTCTGGCGGTTCCACTCCGTCTCGGCGGTCACCCCGCCCTGGTAGGTGCCGTCGTAACGCTGGGTCTGCGACAGCAGCAGCACGTAGGTGGCGTTGGTGACCGACACGTTCGTGCCGCTCATCGCCTTGGTCCCGTCGGTCACGATCCGGGTGACGCCCTCGTAGCCCGCGTTGTAGGTGCCGGCGGCGTACTTGGCCCGCAGGTCGAGGAAGCCGGTGCTGGAGTTGTTGGTATAGGTGACGCCCTTGTTGATCAGGTTCATGCCCGGGTCGATGGACAGGCCGAGGGTGACGTTGAGGCGCTGCCCGGCCGGGGCGGGCAGGTACTGCACCGTGGCGCCGTCCACCCGGGACACGAACGAATCCCGCTTCCAGGTGCCCTTGTCGTCGGTCCAGTTGACCGACACCACGCCGGAGGCGTAGTCGGTGGACCGGGAGTAGTCGCGGATGGTGCCGCTGTCGGGCAGCTGGATCGTCATCTTGAACCCGGGGTGCTTGCTGCCCTCGCCGCCGCCCTGGTATCCCTGCACGTCGGCGGCGAGCTGGTTGGCGCCCTGGTAGTTGCCCGACAGCAGCAGGTCGCGGACGCGGTTGAGGTTGTCCGGGCTGACCGTGTTGAAGGTGCGGTGCGGCCGGGCCTCGGTCCGCGCCATGAAGAAGTCCTTGTCGTCGAAGACGACGGTGTCGTTGCGCGGGTTGCCGAAGACGATGATGCCCTGCTTGCCGTTGCCGGCCAGCAGCCCGTCCTCCCACGCGTCGTAGGTCTGCGGGTAGGTGGTCGACCGGGCGACGGTCGCGCTGCCGCCTCCGCCGCCGCCTCCCCCGCCGCCGCCGGCGTCGCCGTAGACCTCGAACTCGTACAGCGAGTAGCCCCACTGGGTGTTCGGGGTGACGCCCTGCATGCGCACGTAGCGGGTGGTCCGGCCGATCGTCACGGTCTCGGTGCCGCCGGTGCCGGTGGTGGTGGAGTAGACGTCCTGCCACTGGGTCGCGTTGTCCGACACCTGGAGCCTGTAGCCGCGGGCGTAGGCGGTCTCCCACTTCAGCACCGCCCGGCTCACGCTGAACGCGCCGCCGAGGTCGACCTGGATCCAGGCGTTGTTGTCGTTGCTGTGGTCGCTGGACCAGCGCGAGGTCGCGTTGCCGTCGATCGCCTTGTCGGCGGTCAGCGTGCCGTCCTGGTAGGAGGCGGTCGCGCGGGCGCTCGCGCTCAGGGCCAGGTTCGACTCGGCAGCCTGGGCGGCCGTGGTGAACGTGGTCGAGGCGAGGACGAGCACCGCGCCGAGGGTCGCGCCGAGCAGCCGCCGGGCGACGGGGGCCGGCGCTGATCGGAGCATGGGTCGGTTCATGGGTTCCCTTTCGGAGGCGAACCTGGCGTGGCCGGGCCTGCGGGCGGGCCCGGCCACTGGCCGGGGATCAGGCGGTGGCGAGGTCGAACTGCTCGGCGGTGCCGACGGTGTCGCTGCCGGCGAGCAGCGGCTGGGCGCCGCCGCCGGGTGCGGTCACGTACCTGTTGTTGACCGTCGCGCGCAGGCTGACGGTCCCGTTGGCGTTGGTGATCCGCTGGAACGTCTCCCAGGCGCCCGCCGAGGCGCGGTTGGCGATGAGGGCGGCCGCGCCGCCGTTCTCGGCGCAGACGTACATGCCGTTGGACTTGGCGCGCAGGGCGATGTTGCCGCCGCCCAGGTCGATCACGTCGAAGCGCTGTGCCGTGTCGGCGGTGCCCGCGTCGGCGATCAGCGGTGAGGAGCCGGCCGTGACGTAGCGGCTGTTGACGCGGGCGCGCAGGCTGGTGCCGGTGGCGCCGGTGGTGGTGACGCGCAGGGAGGAGATGGCGTCGTTGTTGCCGGTGCTGACCAGGTTGGGGTTGTCGGCGGTGAAGGTCCAGGCCGTGCCCGCGAAGCCCGCGTCGGCGTACCCGGTGACGGTGTAGCCGGACGGGACCCGGATCGAGGAGACGCTGTCGTTGGCGATGCCCGCCGCCTGCAGCTGTGCCAGGTCGTAGTTGCCGACCGCGAGGGTCGAACCGGTGCCCGCGTAGTTGGCGTCACCGTAGAACGTCGGCCCGGTGGCACCGCTGGCGGCTTCGCCGTAGACCTCGAACTCGTACAGCGAGTAGCCCCACTGGGTGTTCGGGGTGACGCCCTGCATGCGCACGTACCGGGCGGTCCGGTTCACGGCCACCGTCTCGGTGCCGCCGGTGCCGGTGGTGGTCGAGTAGACGTCCTGCCACTGGGTCGCGTTGTCCGACACCTGGAGCTTGTATCCCCGCGCGTAGGCGGCCTCCCACTTCAGCACCGTGCGGCTCACGTTGAATGATCCGCCCAGGTCGATGTAGATCCAGGCGCTGTTGTCGCCGCTGTGGTCGCTGGACCAGCGGGAGGTGGCGTTGCCGTCGATCGCCCTGTCGGCGGTCAGCGTCCCGTCCTGGTACGACGCGACCGCTCGCGCGCCCGCGCCCAGCGACAGGTTCGTCTCCCCGGCCGGCGGCGCGGGCGGGGTGGGCACGGTCTGGCCCGCGGGCGGCCACAGGGTGAAGGAGTTGGCGCCGCTGCGGGCCTCGGCGAACGGCCCGGCCATGGTGTTGCCGGTGTTGATCGCGTTGCCGAAGAAGTCGGTGGTCACGTCGGCGGCGATGCTCTCGCCCGCCAGCGGGATGGTGCCGACGCGGGCGCGGGTGACCGGGGTGAGGCCGCTGATGCCGGTGGTGTTGAGGTCGAAGTTGAGCTGCAGGGACGTGTTCGTGGCCGTGTACCGCAGGTTGGACACGGCGTTGCTGACGTTGCCCTCCTTGACGTGGGTCTTGTTCGTCGCGTTGTTCGGCAGCGCCGAGCCCTGAACGAGGTTGTTGTACCAGTGGAACCGCTGCGTGGCGGTGTTGGCAGTCGACTCGTTCATGGTGCCGGGCTGGAAGTAGTACGCGTCCCGGCCGCCGCCGTCGATGTTGATGTTGCCGTTGTCGACGAACAGGTTGTTGGCGAACACGATCCCGGTGGCGTCGAGCGTGCGGATGTCGCGGTTGCCGATGAAGACGTTGTTGTCGACGAGGACGGGCCCGAAGACGGCCTCGGCGTAGTATCCCCACGGGGCGTTCATGACGATGTTGCCGGTGACGCGGACGTTCTGGTTGCCCCAGTCGGTCCAGATGCCCGCGGAGTTGCCGCCCTGCGAGTTGCGGATGTAGTTGCCCTTGATCAGGCCCTCGTTCATGTAGTGGACCTTGATCGGGGCGGTCTCGGCGCCGCTGAACTCGTTGCGGTAGTTCGTGTCCTCGATCCGGTTGTAGAGCAGGTCGGAGTTCCACGAGAACACGCCCGCGATGCCGGACTGGCCGGACTTGGCGATGTAGTTGTTGCGCACGATGTGCGAGCCGTACTGGCTGGTGTTGTGGAAGTGGGTCCGGGTGTTGCCGGGCCGGTTGCCCGCCCACTCGTCGTTGCCGAGCCCGATGTCGATGCCGATGGTGCGGGCGTTGATCACGATGTTGTTCTCGATGATCCACCGCAGGCCGCCGTTGACGCTGATGGCGCCGGCCTGGCTGCGGGTCGGGCTGCTGGGGAAGTCGGAGTAGGTGTTGGCCGCGTGCTTGACGGTGAAGCCGCGGACGGTGAGGTAGCCCAGGCCCCACGCGTCGGGGGCGAACACCTGGCGGCGCACGTTGATCTCGGCGAGCCGGGCGTTGGGGTCGGCGGTGCCGAAGTTGGCGTAGATCGTGGTGTTGCCGCTCACGACCTCGGCGTACCAGGTGTCGGCGCCGTTCTGGACCTCGGCCAGCGTGCTCTTCTGCCGGTACGCCTGCTCGTCGAGGTAGACGTCACCGGCGGTGTAGACGGGGAAGAAGTCCCCGCCGCCGCCGTTGGGCTGCCTGGTGGCGTAGGGGTTGTAGGCGCCGAAGTAGCCGCTCGCCAGGGTGGCCCGCCAGACGTTGCCGCTGCTGCGGGTCCAGCTGTTGACCTCTTCGGAGCCCTTGATGACCACCTCGCCGTCACCGGCGTTGGTGTAGGTGATGCGGCTGGCCTCGTCGGTGCCGCCGCGAGCCGGCTTGACGGTCTCGCGGTAGAGGCCCGCGTGCACGATGACCGTGTCTCCGGGCTGGGCGTCCTGGGCCGCGCGGTTGATGGTCAGGTACGGCGCGGCCGAGGTGCCCGCGGCCGAGTCGCTGCCGTTCTTGGCGACGTGGATGGCGCGTCCGGCCGCGGCGGCCGGTGTGGCGAGCTGGGGAACGGCTGCTAGGGCCAGCGCCGTCAGGGCCACGGCGAGCAATCGTGTCCCGGCCGCGGGTACGGCCGAGCGGGGCGGTCTGCGGTACATGGGCACTCCTCATAGGTGGACGCGGTGCGGGCGGCCCGGCCGACCGTGGTCGGGCCGCGCCGCTGGGCCGGAGGTCCCGGATGTGCGTCGCACCGGGCGGTGGGGCCGCCGGTGCTCGGGCGATGGGGGGCGGGTGTGCACGGCGCGTGCCCTGGAGAGCGATGTGGACGTCAGGCATGCGTCGGTGGGGGGCGGCGGGTCCGGCACCGGCACCGCGTACAGGGTTTCTGCGGGGTTACATTATTAATCTATGATTCAACCGGCCGTCAAGAGCCACATCGGACTGACGGCATCCGGGCACGGCGAAGCCCGTCCCGCCGGCCCGGCGGACGAGCGGGGTTCCCTACTCGGGGGCGGTGACCTTGGGCCCGTGGCCGGGCGCGACCGCCCCTTGCAGGACGAGGGCCGCGCCGCCGACCGCCGCGGAGTCGCGCGGGTTGCTCGACAGGTCCACCTGCACGCCGTGGATCTGCCGGGAGTACGCCCGCCGCGACAGGTAGTGGCGGATCTGGGTGACGTAGATCGACCCGGCGACGGCGAACCCCGGCCCGGCCAGCACCAGCGTGTCCAGGTCCCAGATGTTGGCCAGGGTCACGGCGCCCTCGGCGAGCAGCCGGGCCGAGGCGTCCAGCAGCGCGTACGCCTCGCCGTCGCCGTAGATCGCGGCGCGGGCCAGGATGTCGAACGCCCGCGCGTCGGGGTCCTCGGGCCGGATGTCGAGCCGGGCGGCCAGCGCCGGCATGGATCGGGCCTGCTCGGCGAGCACGCCGGGGGCGGCGTACTGCTCCAGGCAGCCGTGGTTGCCGCAGTGGCACGACCTGCCGTCGCGGACCACGGCCACGTGGCCGATCTTGCCCGCGTTGGAGCCCGCCCCGCGGTGCAGCGCACCGTCGAGCACGACCCCGGAGCCGATCGCGGAGTTCATGTACAGGCAGCCGAAGGTCCGCTCGCGCGAGACCTGCCGCCCCCAGAACTCGCCGACGGCGGCCGCGGCCGCGTCGCTGTCGATGAGCACGGGCACACCCAGCCGTTCGGCGAGGGCGTCGCGCAGGTCGAGTTCGGCCCAGTCCTCCAGGCCCGGCAGGGCCAGGAACCTGCCCTGGGCGACGTCGACGGGGCCGGGGCCGACCACGGCGAGCCCGGCCACGCTCTGCGGCAGCAGGCCGAGGCCCTCGGTCACATCGCGGTGCAGCGCGGCCAGGCGGTCGACGGCGGCATCGGGTTTCTCGCCGACGGGCCGGGCGACGAGCTGGCGGCCGACCGTGCCGCCGCGGGTGTCGGTCACCACGCAGGTGAACGCGTCGGCGGCGACGTGGATGCCCACGCCGTAGGCGGCGTGGGAGTTGATGACCAGCAGGATGCGCGGCTTGCCGCCGGTGGACACGGTCGCGCCGGTCTCGCGGACCACGCCGTCGTCGATGAGCCGGCGGACGATGATGGAGATCGTCGGCTGGGTCAGCCCGGTCGCCTGGACGAGCTCGGCGCGGCTGATCGGCCCGGCGGAGCGGATGAGGTCGACGATGAGCGCCCGGCTGCCGGGCCCGGCCGCCGCAGACTCCCTTCGCGCCACTCGCGACCACCTTCCGCCTTCGTCTCCGTCTGGCACCACTACGTTACGGAGCGAGAGTAGTCGACGTGAGGAGACCGCGATGGCACCGACCGGGACGAACCACCGCCCGCTGCCCGGCACGCCCGTGGGCCTGGCCCTGGTGCGGGACGCCGAGGTGCTGGGGGCCGAGCCGTTCTTCCACGAGTTCATCGCCGGCATGGAGCGGGTGCTGGTGCCGCAGGGTGTGCCGGTGCTGTTGCAGGTGGTGGCCACGGTGGAGCAGGCCGGTGACCGCATCCGGGCCTGGGCGGCCGGGCGGCAGGTCCAGGGCACGATCCTGATCGACCTGCTGCCGGGCGACGAGCGGGTCGCACTGGTCAAGAAGCTGGGCATGCCGACGGTCGTGGTGGGCGACCCGGTCACCGCGGCAGGGCTGCCGACGGTGTGGACCCAGGACGAGGTGGCCATGCGCGACGTGGTGGCCGCGCTGGTCGAGGGGGGTCACACGCATCTGGGCCATGTCACCGGCCCGGCGCAGATGGCGCACACGATCATCCGAAGCCGCACCTTCGACGCGGTCGCCGCCGAGCACGGTGCGCGGGCCACGACGTTCGACGGCGACTACTCCGAGACCGCGGGGCGTCGTGCCGTGTCGGAGCTGGCCGGGTTCGAGGACCGGCCGACGGCGCTGGTGTTCGACAACGACGTGATGGCGCTGGGCGCGCTGTACGAGGCGAGGCGCCTGGAGCTGGCCGTTCCCGGGGACCTGTGCCTGGTGGCGTGGGACGACTCGGCGCTGTGCCAGCTGGCCGATCCGCCGCTGAGCGCGGTCAGCCACGACGTGCAGGCGCTCGGGGAGCTGGTGGGTGGCGTGATGGCGGAAGTCCTGATCGGCCGAACGCCCGAGCCGGTCCTGGCCCGTCCCGCCGCCCTGGTCACCCGGGGCTCAGGCCTGTAGGAACCTTTCATAGATTAAAAATCTTACTGGTTGACTTTGAGGGTTTCGGTACTGCACGCTGTGGGCCAGCACCGCCAGCGCAACGTCCATGCAACGCCTCAGAAACCCCGGACACGCCGTCCGGGGCAGCGAACCGGGCGCCGATGCCTCCCTGCGGCCGACCCGGGTTCCTCCGTCAACATGTAAAGGAAGCTCCATGGACCATCGCACCACCGCCAGGGCGAGCCGGGCCGCGACCGCGGCCGTCCTCGGCGCGCTCCTGCTGGCCCCGGCCCTGGCCGCCTGCGGCTCCGACGAGCCCGCCGCCACCAGCAGCTCCATCGACGTCGTCACCCGGTGGACGGCCGGCAACTCGGCGGCCGCGGCGCAGAAGCACGTACTGGACGCCTACACCGCCGACACCGGCGTCACCGTGAACCTCACCGAGGGCCTGGAGACCATCGACGACCAGGTCGAGAACGCCGTCGCGGCAGGAAAGTCGCCCGACCTGGTCATCGTCAACCTGTTCGACAAGACGCTGGGCTGGCTCGACGCGGGCGTCACCGTCCCCGTCGACGGCTACCTCAAGGAGTGGGGCCTGGCGGACAAGCTCAAGCCCACCGCGCTCAACGAGTGGCGGGTCGGCGGCACCCCCGACGGCAAGCTCCAGGGCCTGCCGTTCTCCGGGTTCAGCTGGCCGCTGTGGTACAACACCGACCTGCTGACGAAGGCCGGTGTGGACAAGATCCCCGCCACCACCGACGAGCTCATCGCCGCCGCCGGCAAGCTGCGCGCCAAGGGCATCGGCCCGGTCATCGTCGGCGGCAACGACTGGACCGGGCAGAAGCTCTTCTACCAGATCGCACAGTCGTTCACCGACGCCGCGACCATGAAGAACGTCATGCAGAAGGGCGGCTACTGCTCGACCGCCACCGTCCTGAACGGCATCACGCTGTTCACCCAGCTGCGCGACGCCGGGGTCTTCGTCGACAACGCCGCCGGGCTCAAGGCCGACGACATGTACGCCTCGTTCTACTCCGGCAAGGCCGCGGTCATGCCGGGCGGCTCGTGGGCGTACACCGAGTCGGCCGCCTCCGGCACCGGGATCGAGAAGCACACCACCCTCGGCGGCTTTCCCATCCCGAGCGGTTCCACGTTCACCAAGCCCACCGCGTTCCAGGGCTTCACCGGCGTCGGCTTCATGATCACCAAGCGCGGCGCGGCGCCCGACCGCATCGACAACGTCCGCAAGCTGATCACGAAGTTCTACGAGGACGCGGCCGTCGGCGGCTTCGTCAAGGACGCCGGCATCCTGCCGTCGACCACCGGCGACTTCGCCTCGTACGCCACCGACCCGCTGCTGGCGCAGTCGGTCGGCCTGGACGCCAAGGCCGACTACGCGGTCCTGCCCGACGTCTGGATCGGCGCCGCCTCCGACCCGATCATCACGGTCCTGACCGGCGCCTACGGCAAGTCGACCCCGCAGCAGATCTGCGCGGACCTCGACAAGGCCACCAAGGGCTGACACCCGCCGACCGAGTGGGGGCCGCCCTCCCGGCGGCCCCCACTCCTGTCCCCGAGGAACCGCGACATGTCATCGACCAGCACGCTCACCAGACCCGCCGGGCCGCTCGCGACCCTCCCGCCCCGGACCGGCCGCGCCCGGCGGCGGCGCGGCCACCGCTTCCAGTCAGCCCGCGTCCTGTGGCTGACCGTCCCGTCCCTGGTCTGGTTCGTCACCTTCTCCATCGGACCGCTCGCCGCGATGTTCGTCATCGCCACCATGCGCTGGAAAGGCCTGCTGTACGAGCCGACCTACGTCGGCACCGACAACATCGGCCGCGTCCTGACCGACCCGACCTTCCACGCCGCCGTCCGCAACAGCCTCATCCAGGTCGCCGTCGCCGTCCCGGTGATGATCCCGCTGGCCTTCATGCTCGGCTACCACCTCAACACCAGACCCCGCGGCTACCGGCTGCTGTCGATCCTCTACTTCTCCCCCGGCCTCATCTCCATCTCCATCACCGGCATGATCTTCTACGGCGTGCTGTCGCCCAACGGCGGCGTCAACGGCCTGCTGCGGACCCTGGGTGCCGAGTCGTGGGCCACGCCGTGGCTGGCCGACCCGGGCACCGCGCTGGCCAGCCTCATCGCCATCGACCTGTGGCGCGGCGTCGGCTGGACCGCCGTCCTGTTCGCCGCCCGCCTGGCCAGCCTGCCCGCCGAGGTGATCGAAGCCGCCCAGATCGACGGCGCCGGCCGGATGCGCACCATGTGGCAGATCGCCTTCCCGATGACCATCGACTACGTCCGCACCATCACCATGCTGCAGTTCCTGTGGACCCTGTTCACCTCGGCCGCATTGATCCTGCTGCTCACCAAGGGCGGACCCGGCACGTCCTCGACGACGCTGTCCTACCTGGTCTACGCCAAAGCCTTCTCCCAACGCGACCTCGGCTACAGCCAGGTCGTCGGCGTCACGCTGCTCATCCTCGGCATCGGCGGCATGATCCTCATCCGCGCGCTGCTGCGCAGCTCCAAGGAGACCACCCGATGAAACCGCCTGCCCCGTCCCGCCGCCCCACCGGCAGATTCGCAACCACCCTGGCCTGGGCATACGCGCTGGTGCTCGCCGCGCCGCTGTACTACCTGGCGGCCAGTGCGCTGAAGACCAACATCGAGATCTTCACCCACCCGTTCGCGCTGCCCACCCGGTGGCTGTGGGAGAACTTCGGCACCGCCTGGCAGACCGCCGACCTCGGGCCCGCGCTGCTCAACTCCGCACTGATCTCCGTCGTGGCCATCGTGCTGACCCTCGGCCTGGCCGTGCCCGCCGCGTACGCGCTGGCCTACCGGGACAACCGGCTCGCCCGCATGATCACCGGCGTGTTCTCCGCCGGGTTCCTCATCCCGCCGTTCGCCGCGCTCATCCCCACCGTCATCCTCGCGATCAAGATGGGGCTGTTCTACACCCGCGAGTTCCAGATCCTGTTCCTGCCGGCCAGCGCCCTGCCCCTGTCGGTGCTGCTGCTCACCCAGTTCATGCGCACCGTGCCGCCGGCCTTGGTGGAGTCGGCGGCACTCGACGGCGCCGGGCACTGGCGGCTGCTGCGCAACGTCTACGTCCCGATCGCGATGCCCGGCATCGTCAGCGTGACGATCCTGCAGCTGCTGACCTTCTGGAACGAGTACCTGTTCTCCCTGACCATCACCGGCACCGCCGCCGACGTGCGCACCGCGCAGGTCGCCCTGCCGACCCTGCTGTCCGACGCCACCGACTACGGCGTGCTGGCGGCAGGCACCGTGCTGACCCTGCTGCCGGTCTACGTCGCGTACTCGCTGTCCAGCCGCCGCATGCAGGAGGCGCTCACCGCCGGGGCGGTGAAGGGATGACGCAGACCACGCAGGCCGTCACCGCGGCCGCGACCCGGCTCGACCTCGGCGGCACCTGGGAGCTGACCTGGTCGGCCGGACCGGACGACACCCCCGGCCCCGTCCGCACCGCGACCATCGCGGCGACCGTGCCCGGCCAGGTCCACACCGCGCTGCTCGACGCGGGCCTGCTCCCCGATCCCGACCTCGGGTGGGGCGAGCTGGCGCAGACCTGGGTCGGCCACTGCGAGTGGACCTACCGCAGGAACGTCCACTGGACGCCGGTCCCGGGCACGCGGACCGACCTCGTCGCCGACGGCCTGGACACGTTCGCCACCGTCCACGTCAACGGCCGGCCCGTCGGCACGGCCCGCGACCAGCATCTGGCCTACCGCTGGCAGGTCGACGAGGTCCTGGTGCCCGGCGACAACGTGATCGAGGTCCGGTTCTCCTCGGCCTGGGACGCCGCCCTGCGGCACGAACGCGCGCACGGGGCCCTGCCCAGTCCATACGACGAACCCTACGCCCACGTCCGCAAGACAGCCGCCAACTTCGGCTGGGACTGGGGACCGCACTTCGTCACCGCCGGGATCTGGCGCGACATCCGGCTGGAGACCTACACCGGCCGCATCGAGCACGTCCGGCCCCTGGTGGACCTGGCCGACGACCACCGCCACGCCCGGCTGACCTGCCACGTACGGGTCGACGCCCCGGCAGGCGCACTGGTCCGCGTCGACCTCACCGACCCGGCCGGTCTGCCGTGCGGATCGGCAGCCGGGACCGTCGACGAGGGCGAGGCCGCCGTCACCATCGCCGTCACCGACCCTGAACTCTGGTGGCCCACCGGCCTCGGCGCCCAGCCGCTGTACCGCGCGCACGTCGCACTCCAGCACGTCGGCGTCGTGCTGGACACTGCCGCCACCCGGCTCGGCGTACGCAGCGTCTCCGTCGAGGAGACCCCCGACCACCTCGGCACCCGGTGGGCCCTGGCCGTCAACGGCCGCACCGTGCGCGTCCGCGGCTACAACTGGATCCCCGACGACACCCTGCCCGCCCGTGCCACCCCCGAGCGCGTCACCGCACGCCTCGACCAGGCCCTGGCCGGCAATGCCAACCTGCTGCGCGTCTGGGGCGGCGGGCACTTCGCCACCGAGCAGTTCCTCGACGCGTGCGACGAACGCGGCCTGCTCGTCTGGCACGACTTCCTGTTCGCCTGCGCCGCCTACTGCGAAGACGACGACATGATCGAGCTGGTCACCGCCGAGGCCGAACAGGCCGTGGCCCGCATGTCGGCCCACCCCAGCCTCGTGCTGTGGTGCGGCGGCAATGAGACCGTACAGGGCTGGCACCACTGGAAGTGGGCCGACCAGGTCGGCACCCGGGGCTGGGGTGCCGCCTACTACCTCGACGTCCTGCCGGGCGTGCTGGCCCGGCTCGACCCGACCCGGCCGTACCTGCCGAACTCGCCGTGGTCGGGCAGCATCGACCGCGACCCGACCGCCGGCACCCACGGACCGAGCCACCTGTGGGACGCCTGGAACGAGGCCGACTACACCCACTACCGCGACCACGATCCGTCGTTCGTCGCCGAGATGGGCTGGTGCGGGCCGCCCGCCTGGACCACCCTCGCCCGCGCCACCGACGGCGAGACCCCGGGACCCGACTCGCCGCTGACCCGGCACCACCTGCGCGCCATCGACGGCATGCACAAACTGACCCGCGGGCTCCAGCCGCACGTGCCCGCCCCTGCCACCGGCCCCGACTGGCACCTCGCGACCCAGGTGGTCCAGGCCCGCGCGGTCTCGACCGGCGTCGAGTGGCTGCGCACCCGCGAACGCTGCGGCGGCGTGGTCATCTGGCAGCTCAACGACTGCTGGCCGGCGATCAGCTGGTCGGCCGTCGACCACGCCGGCATCGAGAAACCGCTCTGGCACGCCCTGCGCCGCTCGTTCGCCCCGCGCCTGGCCACCGTCCAGCCGGTCCAGCCCGGACCCACCCACGACCCGGCCGGGACGCGGGGGCTCGAACTCGTGCTCGTCAACGACTCACCCACCCCGTGGTCGCCTGACCTCGTGGTCCGCCGGGTCGCCCTCGACGGGCGCGAGCTGGCCCGCGGCCACCTCCAGCCCGCCTGCCCGGCCGGGCGCCTCGTCCGGCTGCCGCTCGGGCCTGAGATCGCCCTGCCCACCGACCCGTGTGCCGAGATCCTGGTCGTCGACACCGACGGCACCAGAGCGACCTGGGCCTACCGCCCGGAGCGGGACCTGACTCCCCCGCCGCCGGAACGGGAGGTCGGCGTCTCGGTCGTGGACGGAAGCCTGCGCATCGCGGTCGACGCCCGGACGATCCTGCGCGACGTGTGCGTCCTCGCCGACCTGCTCGCCGCGCCGCTCGGCCTCGCGCCGCACGAGCTCCGCGTCGACGACGCCCTCGTCACGCTGCTACCCGGGGAGAGGCACGTGTTCCACGTCAGCCGCCGCGACAGCCGCCCGGTCCCGGCCGCGTCGGCGGCGCTGATCGGCGCAAGGCTGCTCGACCAGGCCGTACGGTCGTTCGGCGAGGTCTCGCAGGCAGGCCCGCGATGAGGCGGGTACTGGCCGTGGACGTCGGCGGGACCAAGTTCGCCGCGGCGGTCGTCGCCGAGGACGGGACGATCCTCACCCGGTCCGAGCGGGTCCATCTGGGCGCCGAGCCGGACGGCGTCCTGGCCGACGTGGTCGCCGACGTGCTCGCCGGTCCCGTGGACGCGATCGGCGTCGGCACCGCGGGGCCGCTGGACCCCGTCCGCGGCACCGTGTCGCCGGTGAACATCCCGGCGTGGCGGGACTTTCCCCTGGCCGCCGTCGTACGGCAGCTGACCCCGGACCATCCCGCCGTGGCGATCGCGGGTGACGCGCAATGTATGGCCATCGGCGAATGCTGGCGCGGCGCCGCGCCCACGGGCCGGGCCGTGCTCGGGGTCGTGGTGTCCACCGGCGTCGGCGGCGGCCTGATCCTGGACGGCAGGCCGTACCTGGGGCCGACCGGCAACGCGGGTCAGCTCGGCCACATCACGGCCGACCCGGCCGGGCCGCCGTGCCCGTGCGGCAACCTGGGCTGTGTGGAGGTCCTCGCCAGCGGGCCCGCCCTGGTCCGGCACGCGCTGCGGCTGGGCTGGAAGCCGGAGGCGGCCGCGGACGGACCGGCGCTCGCGGCCGCCGCCGGGCGTGGCGACGCTGCCGCGGTCGCGGCGTTCGAGCGGGCCGGGGACGCCCTGGCGGTGGCGTTCCAGACCGCTGCGGCAATGTGCGATCTGGACTGCGTCGTCATCGGCGGCGGGGTGGCCGCCGCCGGACGGGTCCTGTTCGATCCGATCAGGCGGGCGCTGGCCCGCCGCGGCGGACTGGCCTTCGCGAGGCGGTTCGACGTCCGGGCCGGTGGCCTCGGGCGGGACGCGGGCCTGCTCGGTGCGGCGTCGCTCGCCTTGGCGCAGGCGTCCGCCGACGTGCGGTATCCCGCCGAGACCCTGTCAGCCTGACGTCGGGTCGCGGCGGACCTGGATCGCATCCGGGGCGGTCTGGCCTGGCAGCCGGATCCGCCCCGGATGCGATCCAGGTCCGCCGCCGGTATACGCCCGGGGTCGGCCCGCGCATCCGCGGGCTACCCGGCCCGTACGACGTCGACCGAGACCTCGACCGCGGGGACCGTCCCCCTGTTCTCCAGCCAGTGGAGCGTGTTCCGGTCCTCTGGCCAGCCCAGGCCCGGCCCGTATTCCGTGGTGGTCCCGTCGCGGTGGTCGGTGATCGTCCCCTGCAGCACGTAGACGGTCCCCGGCCTGCCCTTGTGGTCGTGGACCGGGCCGAAGACCCCGCCGGGCTCGATGGTCACCATGCGCATGCGGAGCTGGAACCCTTCCATACCCTCGATCTCGGGACCGAGATCGACGGTGGCCAGCAGTTCCACCGCGACGCCCCGGGTCTGCGGCATCGGCTGTCCATCGCTCATCATGCTGTCCTGTCCGTGAGTCTGACCTGCGGCTTCCGGCCTCCCGGGTTCGGGTGACCCCCACCCCGCGGGCATGGCTCCGATTATCAGCGCACCACGGCGCTCAGCGGCCCAGGCCTTCGCCCTTCTTCCCGTGAGAGCGCTCTCTCCCGTATGGTCGGAGTGCCGCCATCCCCGGACGCGGCGGAAGGTACGGGTGCGACATGAGCAGGTCCAAGCCGACGATCGACGACGTCGCGCGCATGGCGGGCGTGTCCCGGGCCACGGCGTCCCGGGTGATCAACAATGCGCCCGGAGCGTCCAACCCGTTGCGGGTGCGGGTGCACGAGGCGGTGGCCAAACTCAGCTACCAGCCCAACGAGGCGGCTCGCGCCCTGGCTTCCGGCCGCCCCCGGGCCGTCGACGTCATCGCCGTGACCTGCGATCCGCCCGGCGGCTGGCTGGGCTCGAACCCGTACTACAGCCGGGTCCTGGCCGGAATGATGCCGCTGATGAAGGGCGTGGGCGCACAGCTGCGGGTGCACGCCCTGAGCCCCGAGACGGCGGCCGAGGCACTGGACGAGATCGCCGCCGGGGTCACCCTCGGCGCCGTGCTGACCGACGTCCCCCCGGCGCTGGCCGCGCGCTTCCACCGCCGGTGCCGCCGCGTGGTCTCCCTGGTCCCGACCGCGGCCACGGTCCCGGCGATGGTCGCCGACAACGTCGGCGGGGCGTACGCGGCGGTGACGGAACTGCACCGCCTGGGCCGCCGCCGGATCGCGGCCGTCCACGGCCCGGCGATCAACACCTGCGCCGCCGATCGGCGCATCGGGCACCTGCGCGCCATCCAGCAGCTGGGGCTGGCCGACATCAGCACCGACGCCCCCTTCACCAGGGAAGCCGGCTACCACGCCGCCCAGCGGCTGCTGGAGCAGCACCCGGATCTCGACGCGGTATTCGTGGCCTGCGATCTGATGGCGGCAGGCGTGGTCCAGGCGCTCACGGCCGGCGGTCAGCGCGTGCCCGAGGACGTCTGCGTCATCGGGTTCGACGACAGTGTGGCCGCGATCTGCACGAACCCGCCGCTGACCACGATGCGCCTGCCGGTGGAGGAGATGGCCGCCGCCGCGGTGCGGCTGCTGCTGTCCGGCACCATCATGTCCGGCCAGCGCCAGCCGTTCCCGGCCGAACTCGTCCTGCGCCAGAGCACCGGCCACCTCACCGCCGTGTGATCATCACCCGCACAACCGGTCCGGCCGTCCTGGGGTACCCCTAGTAATCGGGCCCGGGCGTATCGGGTAATCGACTCGCCGTCGATTACCGGCGGCTCCTGCTGCCACCGTCGTGGCCATGGTCGACACTAACCCCCTCCCCCACCGGCCGGGAGCCTCCGCCCTGCGCCGGTTCTCCCTGGTCATCGGTGCCGGGATGCTGCTCGCCGCCGGACTGTCCGCACCCGCGGCCGCTCAGAAGGAGCCGCCCAAGCGCCCCCATCGCTCCGAGGTGCGCCTCTGTGACCCGACCGGCTGTTACCTGGCCTGGGGCGTGGTCGACTCCGACCATGACGGCGTCTGCGACGCCGACGAACTGATGGCGGGCACCGACCCGTACGACCCCGAGAGCCGGCCGAAGCTCATGCCGGTGCTCGATCTCGCGGTCGAGCACAAGCTGCCCTCCTTCGAGAACGGGCTCGGCATCTTCGTCGCCATGCCGGTCGAGATCGTCAAGGCGCGGGAGGAGGCGGGCCAGGACCCGCTGGGCGCCTTCCCGCTGGGTGGCCGCAAGGACGCGATGACCCGGCTCGGCCTCACCATGGGCGACGTCAAGGCGGCCGGCCTCGACCTCGACCGGGACGGATTCACCGTCGGCCTCGGCACCACCAGCATCGGTGGCGAACCGGCGGGCCGCCGGACCCACGGCATGGACGCCTCCCTGATCAGCGCGGGCGGCAGCAGCAGCACCTACACCTTCGGCGCCGAGCACGGCGGGGTCAAGTCCACCGTTCCCATCGACGGGGGCACGGGCACCCACACCGTCTTCAACGACGGCGCCACCAGGACCGTGACCCTGGACCACGACAACGGCGACGTCCACATCGACAGCACCAACTCCGACGGTTCGGCGGGCCCGGCGACCATCACGCAGCGCCGCGAGTCCTCGGACGGCAACACCACCACCCGCGAGTCGAAGAGCACGACGACCGACCCGGCCACCGGCGACGTCACCAACGTCACCTACGACAAGTCGGTGGACACCCGCGGCGGCTCCACCAGCACCCTCTCGACGAGCACGCAGTTCGTCCGGGACGGCGACGGCAAGGTCATCGGCACCATCGTCACGACCGTGGCCACCTACATCTCGGCCGACGGGAGCTTCGGCTCCACCAGCACGACCGTCCAGGCCTGCGACACCTCCGGCGGCTGCGAGACGGTCGATGCGGACTACGAGGACTCCGACCACCCCGACGACGAGGAGTACGTCAACCCCGACGCCGACACCACGATCGTCACCTACGACGTGGTGGAGCAGAAGCTCAAGCTGCGGGGCTCCGCGGTCAATGTCGTGCCGGGCTGGACGGCCCCGGGCTTCGAGAACGCGCCGACCGATCCCGACAACCCGGGCCTGATCGCCCTGGTCGACTCCAACCTGGTCGACACCTACCTGCTCGCCTCACCCAACCTGACCACCAAGGCCCAGCCGGAGACCCGCGAGGGCCTGCCCAACCCCAAGGACGCGGCGCCCGGCGGCGACGGCGGCTGCACCTTCTGCCGGTGACATCGCGACGTGGCCCCGCCGGAGACACCGGCGGGGCCACGTCGTCCTCGTACTGCCGGGCGCGTCACGCGCCGGCGAGCACCCCGGTGACCGCGTCGGAGACGGTCGGGTCGTAGAACTCCCCGATTCCCGCGATCCACTCGCCGCGGTCGATGCTGCCGCTGCCGTCCCGGTCGAACGACGCGAACAGGGCCCGCACCTTGCCGGGGGCGAATCCCGCAGCCTCCATGACGGGCTGGAACTCGGTGAGGCTGATCAGCCCGTCGTCGTCACGGTCGCAGATGTCGGCCAGCGCCTCCGCGTAGGCCAGTCCGTACTGGTCGAACCAGCCGTCGGCCGACACGATGGCGGCGTAGGCCGGCAGGTCGACCCGCTCCGCGGCGCTCGCGGACCGCAGGCTCTGCCAGTACTGGTCGTGCGCGGCACGCAGGGCGCGGGCCTTGGGGTCGGTCGGCGCCGCCCCCACCGCCTGGATGATCCGGTCGGCTACCGCGACGAAGTCCTCCGGCTCGAGCACGCCGTTGCCGTCGGCGTCGAAGAGGTCGAAGCGCAACCGGATACGGTCGGAGATCTCAATGTCCATGATGCCCCCATTTGAGGTGAAATCAGTGATCACTGAGCAGGGTAGTCGTGCGGACGGAGCCGCCGCTGGAGATGGCGAGCGTGTCGCACCAGTGTCACCACGGTCTGCGGCGTCCTGCCGTCGGCGGCCTACCGGTCAGACCGGGATGCGACCCGCCTGGAGCAGGTCGAGCATCGCCGGGCCGGTGTTGTAGGCGGTCACCCCGCCGTCGACGGTCAGCGAGAGCCCGGTGACCATCCGGGCGGCGTCGCCGGCCAGGTAGACCGCCGCGCCGGCGAGATCGTCCGGCTCGCCCCACACCCCCAGCGGGACCGCCTGGATCAGCCCGTCGGCCAGCTCGGGATTGCCCGCGAAAGCGCTGGTGAGCTGGGTCCTGGTCCAGCCGGGCGCGATCGCGTTGACCCGCACCCCGGCGGCGCCCCACTCGACGGCCAGCGTCCGGGTCAGCGAGATGACCCCCGCCTTGGCCACCGCGTACGGCGACAGCATGGGTACCCCGTTGTAGCCCCCCACCGAGGCGACGTTGATCAGGGATCCGGTGCCCCTGGCGGTCATGTGCTCGCCCGCCGCGCGGCACACGTGCACCACCGAGTCGAGGTTGGTGCGCAGGATCTTCGTCCAGTCGTCGGCGGTCATCGCGAGGAACGGTCCGACATGCTCGAATCCACCGGCGTTGTTGACGACGACGTCGAGGTGGCCCAGGTCGGCGATCGCCGCCGCCACCGTCCGGCGGATCTGCTCGGCGTCGTCGACGTCGCAGGTGTAGGCGAATGCGCGCCGGCCCATCGCCTCGATCTCCTTGGCGCCCTCGGCGAGCGCCCCGGTGCTGCGGGCCAGGACGGCGACATCCGCCCCGGCCTCGGCCAGCCCGAGCGCGATCGCCCGCCCGATGCCCCGGGAAGCGCCGGTCACCAGTGCCGTCTTGCCTTCGAGGCCGAAACGCCCTGAATTGTTCCGCATCGCTGACCCTCTCGAAAAGTCCGCCGGGCGTGGCTGCCACCCACGGCAATGTGACGCCGGGCCGGGCCGGCTGTGCATCTTCGCGAGTGCGCTGTCAGACGGAAACCGGCGTGACCTCGCTCGCAAAAGTCGAGATCTTGGTTACGGAGATCACTCGACTCCGCACGGCGGGAGATGCCAGGTGCCCACACCCGGCACACGATGGGCGGCAAGCGCAAGGAGAGTCGAAGGGACTCCGCCATGACGATCAGCGCCGCCTCCAGACCCGTGTCAGCCGATGACCAGGCGTCCGTCCTCAGGTTCATTCAGAAGATCACCGACTCGTGGAACGCCAACGAGGCCGAGCCGCTGTGCGAGGTCTACGCCGACGACGCCTCGATCCTGCTGCCAGGGGCGATCCTCAAGGGACGGCCCACCATCACGGAATGGATGGCCGCGGCGTTCGCGGGCAAGTGGAAGGGCACCCACGTGCTCGGCCACCCGCTCGAGTACCGCTACATCACCGACGACGTGCTGCTGGTCGTCACACACGGCGGCGCGTACCGGCCCGGCGCCACCGAGGTGCCGGTCGAGCACGCCATCCGCGGCATGTGGCTGTTCATCCGGGACGACTCGGAGGTCGGCTGGACCATCACCGCGTACGCCAACACGCCGGTGTTCGGCACCATCGAGCTTCCCGAAACGCACCTGCAGTGAGCGCCCGCGACCGCGCGCTGATACTCGGCGGGAGCATCGCGGGGCTGTTCGCGGCCCAGGCCCTGGCCGGCGCATACCGTGAAGTGCTCGTCGTGGACCGGGACGCTCTCATCGGGACGACCGGGCTGCGGCGGGCCACCCCGCAGTCGTTTCACGCACACGGCCTGCTCGCCCGCGGTCAGCAGGCGATCGAGGAGCTGTTTCCCGGCATCACCGACGAGTTCGCCGCCGACGGCGTGCCCGTCGGCGACGTCGGATCCGATCTGCGCTGGGTCATCAACGGCCGGCGCCTCCGGCAGACCTCCATCGGCCTGACCTGCCTGGCCACGCCCAGAACCGTGCTGGAGGACGGGGTGCGCACGCGGGTGAGCGCCCTGCCCAACGTGAGGCTGCTGGAACACTGCGACATCGTGGGCCTGACGACCACCGCCGACCGGCGCCGGGTCACCGGGGCCCAGGTGTTCCACCAGGCCGACGCGCGTTCCGAGGTGCTGACCGCAGACCTGGTGGTGGACGCCACCGGGCGTGGTTCGCGCACGCCCCTGTGGCTGTCGGAACTGGGCTACCAGCCGCCGGCCGAGGAACGGGTCAAGATCGGCCTCGGGTACGCCACCCGGAACTTCCGGATGCCGGCGGGTCTGCTGGGCAAGGACATCGGCTACATCGTCGCGCAGACCCCGTCGCATCCGCGCGGCGCGGTCCTGGCCCGGGAGCGCCGGCTCCCGGACGGCAGCGACCGGTATGTGCTGTCGCTGAACGCCCACGCCGGCGACCATCCGCCCGCAGACCCGGCGGGCTTCCTCGAATACGCCCGGTCGGTGCCGGTGCCGGAGATCTATGCGGCGGTGCGCGACGCGGAGCCGCTCAACGACATCCAGACCTACCGGTTCCCGGCCACCCAGTGGCGCCACTACGAGAAGCTGACCGCCTTCCCGGCCGGGCTGCTGCTGATCGGGGACAGCGTGGCCAGCCCGAATCCCGTCTACGCCCAGGGGAACACGCTGTCGGCACTGGCGGCTCTGGCCCTCAGGACCCAGGTGGCCGACGGGGGCGAGCCGGACCCGCGGCGGTACTTCGCCGCGATCACCCCGAACATCCAGGCCGCCTGGGACGTCAACCTCGCAGGTGACCTGCGGTATCCGGAGATCGAGGGCCGCCGCACCCCGAAACTCAGGATCGCTTCGGCCTACATCAACAAAGTCCAGCGTGCCGCCGCGCACGACGACGCGCTGACCGAGGCGTTCCTGCGGGCAGCCGGCCTGGTCGACCCGCCCCAGGCCCTGTTCAAGCTCGGCACCCTGCTGCGGACGCTGCGGCACAGCGTGCTCACCGAACCGAGAGCGACCCAGGCGGAGGTCCGGTGAAGACACCGCAGTGCCCCTATGTCATCGACCGCGCCGGCAGCGACGTGATGGCCGAGGCCACCCGGCTGCGTGAGCTCGGCGCGGCCGTCCAGGTGGAGCTCCCGGGAGAGGTGCTCGCCTGGTCCGTCAACAGCTTCTCGCTGGCCAAGCGGTTGTTCGCCGACCCGCGGGTCTCCAAGGACCCCCGCAAGCACTGGCCCGCTTTCATCGACGGCGAGATCGGCGACGACTGGCCGCTGATCAGCTGGGTCAAGATGGACAGTATGACCATCAACGACGGCGACGACCACCGCCGGCTGCGGGGTCTGATCGCCCCGGATTTCGGCCCGCGCCGGATCGAGGCCCAGCGCCCGCTGGTCGAGCAGATCGTCACCTCCATCCTCGACGACCTCGCCGAGGTCGCGGCCGATGAGCCGGTCGACCTGCGCAAGGCCTTCGCCCAGCAGATCCCCGCCCGGATGATCTGCGAGCTGTTCGGCATCCCTGAGCAGGCCCGCCCGGAGGTGCTCCGCGGCCTGGAACTCGCGGTCGACACCACCCTGCCGCCCGAGGTGGCCGAGGCCAACCTGCACCACTGGCAGCTCGCGCTGCAGGACCTCGCCGCGGCCAAGCGCGAGCATCCCGCCGACGACATGACCAGCCGCCTGGTCCAGGCTCAGGACGCCGAGCGGCTGAGCGCCTCGGAGGTCATCGGCTCCCTGTTCAATGTGCTCGGGGCCGGCTCGGAGACCGTGATGAACCTGATCACGAAAGCGGTCGTCGCGCTGCTCACCCACCCGGACCAGTTCGCCCTGGTCACCTCCGGCCAGGCGGGCTGGGACGACGTCATCGACGAGACCCTGCGGGTGGAGGCCCCGATCGCCCAGCTGCCGCTGCGGTTCGCCGTCGAGGACATCGAACTCGACGACGGCAACGTGATCGCCAAGGGCTCACCGATCCTGATGTGCCTGGCCGCCGCCGGTCGCGACCCTGACCGCTACGGCGCCTCCGCGGCCGAGTTCGACCTGACCCGCACCGACAAGGAGC
The DNA here is from genome assembly GCF_018327705.1 of Catellatospora sp. TT07R-123. NCBI lineage: Bacteria > Bacillati > Actinomycetota > Actinomycetes > Micromonosporales > Micromonosporaceae > Catellatospora > Catellatospora sp. TT07R-123. Next base: position 459,751 of record NZ_BNEM01000001.1, read on the forward strand.
ACCTGTCGTTCGGCTACGGCGCGCACTTCTGCGTCGGGGCCTCGCTGGCCCGCCTTGAGGCGCTGACCGCGCTGCCCGCGCTGTTCAACCGCTTTCCGATGATGTCGCTGGCGGTCGCGCCCGCAGAGCTCAGACCCCCGGGCACGTTCATCATGAACGGCAACCTGGCCCTGCCGGTGTACCTGCACGGCCGTTCCTGACCGGGCACGGGCGCACTCTGCCGGGAGTCACGCGGGTGGGTGGCAGGCACCACCCACCCGCGTGACTCCCACGCCGCGGCAGGGCCGGGGGCGGCGCTTGACGCCGGGACCCGGCTCCGTCAGCGGACGGTGAGGTCGCCGAAGAGCAGGTTGCCAGGGGCGTCGGGGTCGGGGCTGGTGTAGTACTCGCGGATGGCGTCGATGATCTCTTCGGTGCTCAGATGCCCGTTGCCGTCGCGGTCGAGCACGCTGAACGCGTGGGCGGCGTCGCCGCCCGCCGCGCCCAGGGCGCCGAAGAGGGCGGTGAACTCGTTCGGGCTGACCTGCTCGTCGCCGTCGGTGTCGGTCAGGCCCATCAGCGCCTCGGCCAGGGGGCGCAGGTGGTTGTCGAAGCCGTCGGGGCGGACCACGATCGAACGTCCCACGGAGGTGAGGAACTCCTCCTCGCTGATCCGGCCGTCACCGTCGGCGTCCATCTTGGCCACCAGTGCCCGCCACAGGGCCAGGTAGCCCTCACGAACCGCGACCGCGGCGGCGGCCATCTCGGTGAGGCCGAAGGTGTGGGCCAGCCGGGCGGCCAGCTCCTCGTAGTCGTCCTGCTACAAGAACCCGTCGCCGTTCACGTCGATCAGCTTGAACCGGTGCGCCAGCTTGCGCTGCTGCAACGGGGTGAGGACGTCGATGGTAACACTCATGCCTTGTCGCTCCTAAGTAGAATTAACCTACATGCCGACCTTATCAGACAAAATGACATAACCGCTGGTCACAGGCTTGATCGCGGGGTGGGCGTGGCCGACCTGGATCCGGTGGACGCCCCGTCCCCCGGGGCGCGCGGGAAGTCGTCGTCGAGGGCGAAGCCGTCCACCAGCGTGGGTGTCCAGGGTTGCAGCGCCGCGATCGCCGCCTCACGCAGCGTGGGCAGGCCGGTCACCTGCTCGGCGGTCAGGCGGCCGGTGGCCAGCAGGTCTCCGCTGTGCGCGGCGATCCGGCCGAGGGCGAACAGCCGGTACACCTCGCGCAGCAGCTCACGCGCGGCCAGGTCGTCGGCGCGGTCGGCGGCGGCCAGCAGGGCCTCGCCCGCCAGCCGGTGGGCGTAGGCGTCGACGAGTTCCAGCGCGGAGCCGACGGCGTTGTTCCACCGTTGCAGCGCGCCGCGCTGCGCGCGGTCACGCAGGCGGGCACGCGCGCGCTGCTGCCACAGCCGTTCCACGTCGGTCAGCAGGTGCTGAAGGGACAGCGGCTGCGACAGGTCAGCGGCCGCGCCGGTGCCCGCGGGGACGGCGTGGCCGAACACCATCTCCCCCGCCGCCTTGGTCCAGACCACCAGGTTGTCGCCTTCGGCCGTTACGGTGCCCTCGAGATTGGCCGCGAGGTCGGCCAGGCCGTTGACCCGCAGCAGACCGAGGGCTCCGGTGCGTTCCCGGCACTCCCGTACGACGTCGCGCGCCCGCCAGGTGGTCCAGCCCTTGACGACCGCGACCAGGCGTTCCACCTCGTCGTGATCGACGGCGGCGACCGCCGCCCACCTCGCCACCGCGTGCCGGTGCAGCAGGGTCAAGGCGTAGCTCGTCACCACGGCCTCGATCAGCCGGGCGTGGTGGCCCCGGTGCGCGAACAGCGGCACGGTCGCGCCCGGGTCCAGGCCGGCCGTGTGCCGGGTGTGGGCGTACCGGACGGCGCTGGTCACGGCGGTGCGAGCCGCTCCGACGGCGCAGCCGCTCATGCACAGCTTGCCGACGGTGACCCGGCCGATGGAGCGCAGGAAACGCTTGCGCATGCTGCTCGGCGCACCGCCGAGGACCCCGTCGCGCAGGTTCGCGCCGACGAGCGCGTCCGGCGCCAGCAGCACGTGCCGGAAGGTGGTGAGGCTGTGGTCGACGGCCGCGGTGGAAGTCTGCGGCAGGGCTTCCACGCTGATACCGGGCAGCGTCCCGACGCGGTCCCGCAGCGGGGTGCAGAACAGGTGTACGCCCTGGTCCGTGCCGTCGACGAGCAGGCGCGCGGCGACCAGCGCGGTCTTGGGGCCGCCCGCCGGGCCGGTGTTCGGCATGAACTTGCGGGCGCCGGGGTGCGGGGTGTGCAGCACGAAGCCGCCGGTCGCCGGGTCGTGGGTGGCCGTGATCTCCAGGTCGGCGGCGCTGTTGCCGTGCGCCGCCTCGGTGCACAGGAAGACGCCGATCCGGTGCAGCGCGGTGAACTCGGCCAGGTCGCGCGCGCCGACGGGTTCCAGGTCCAGCAGGCTGCCCAGGAAAAGGTTGTAGTGGATGCCGGCCACGGTCGTCAGCGCGCCGTCGCGGGGAGCGGTCCACTCGTGCAGGGCGGCGATGCGGTGCACGTCCGAGGCGAACGCGGCGACATCGTCGATCTCGGCGTTGACCAGGGCGAGGCGCTGGTAGGCCCGTTCTACCACCGCGTCGTGGCCGAGGTCGCGGAAGGCGAACTCCGGACCGGCGAGGAGGTTCTGCCATACCCGGTGGTCCTGGTCGAAACGGTGGCCGTACAGGATCTCGGTGAGCGAGCGGGCCGTGGCGGATCCGGACCGGGTCTGCCGTGGTGCGAGCACAGCCGTCGACATCTTCTGCCTCTCGGGTTCGTGGCTGGGCCAGCGTGCGGGAAACGACGCCGCCACCCGGTGCGGTGCACCGGGTGGCGGCGGCATCGGTGGTCAGCGGCTGAGGGCGCCGAAGAACTCGCTCATCGGGGAGTCCGACGAGGGGTTGCGGTAGAAGTCGGCGACGGCGGCGACCAGTTCCTCGCGGTCGATGCGGCCGTTGCCGTCGGCGTCGATGCGCGCGAAGGCCCGCTCGCTGTCGACGCTGTCGACGCCCATCGCCACCTGGGCCTGGCGGAACTCGGCCAGCGACATCTCGCCGTTGTCATCGGTGTCGATGAGCCCGAACAGGGTGTCGGCGATCGGGCGGATCAGCTGGGTGAACCCGGCCTCGCTGTCGCCGATCGCGACCTGCAGGGCCTTGATGAACTGGGTCCGGTTGAACGGGCCGTCGCCGCCGCCGAGGTGGGCGGCCAGGCCCTCCCAGTAGGCCGCGAAGGCCGTGTACACCGCGGCGGTCTTGGCCGGGGTCGCGGTCGCCTCGAAGGCGGTGACCACGCGGGTCGCCAGCGCGGTCATGTCCTGGGCGGTGAGCTCGCCGTTGCGCTCGGCGTCGAGCAGCTCGAACAGGATCGAGTACCGGGCCTCGAGTTCATTGCGGGTAGCCGTCATCGACATTCCAATCACTAATCGTCGCCATCGACTTACGGACAGTAACAGTGGTTCTTCCGTGAAGAACGGAGCCCGCGCACCGACGTGTCGTCCGCCTCAGCCCGGCCGACACGCCCGGCTCCGCGCGCGGATCACACGGTCGGTGGCTACTATTCCGATGTTTTGACCGGTTTAGGACGATGGTGAGAAGTGGTCAGCGCCCTGCAGAAACGCAAGCTGGATCTGGCGTTCGCGCACCTCGACATCGACGGCAACGGCCAGATCGAGTGCGACGAGATCCTGGCGCTCGCCTCCCGGCTGCTGCTCAGCTTCCGCCACACCCCCGCCTCCGCCAAGGGGCGCGCCGCGCTGGAACGGCACGAGCGGCTCTGGGACGAGATCGCCCGCCACGCCGACGCCGACGCCGACGGCGCCATCACCTACCACGAGTTCCACCACGGCATGACCGCCGCGTTCATCCGGCCCACCGGGCGCGCGGTCATGCTGCGCCCGGCCGTGCAGGCGCTGATCGACATCTGCGACACCGACGGCGACGGCCTGCTCGACCTGACCGAGTTCGCGACCATGCACCGCGCGTTCGGCACCAGCCGCAGCGATGTGCGCGTCGCGTTCGCCGCCCTGGACGCCGACGGCGACGGGCGCCTGAGCGCCGACGAGCTCACCGACGCCGCCTGGGAGTTCTACACCAGCCCGGACCCGCGCGCCCGCGGCAACTGGTTCTTCGGCGAACTCACCCGCTGACCGTGCGAACCGGACCGCGTCCCACCGCGTACGCCCACGCCATGCTCCCGTGGGTGCGCCGCCGCACCGGCGTCGCCCCGATCGAACCCGGCAGCCTGCCCACCGCCACCGAGCTGTTCCTCGACGTCGTGTTCGTGCTCGCCGTCGCCCAGGTCGCCGCCGTGCTCGCCCGCACCACCGACACCGCGACCACCGTACGCGGCTTCGCCGTGCTGCTGGCCGTCCTGATGTACTGGACCGGGCTGGTCCTGGCCGGATCGGTCGTCAGCGCCGAACGCGCCGCGATGCGGCCCGTCATCGTCGGGGCGACCGTCAGCCTCGCCCTCGTCGCGGTCACCGCGCCCGACATCGTCGCCGACAGCCGCACCGCCGGCGCGACCGTGTTCGCCGCGTCGATGCTGACCGTCCAGGCCCTGGAGACCGCGGGCGTGTGGATGGTGTACGCCGTACTGCCCGCCCACCGGCTGCACCCCGGCAACGCCGCCGCGGCCACCCTGGCCCCGCTGGCCTCCGGCGCCATGTGGTTCGCCGCCGCGGCCGCCGATCGGCAGCGCACCCTCCTGCTGGTCGCCGCGCTCGCGGTCAACGTGGTGGTGATGGGCGCGCTGCAACTCGACTTCCGCGGCCGGCTGCCCTTCGGCGCCACCGAGACGTTCTTCCCCCGGGCCACCGCGGTCTTCACCGACCGGGTCGCCGCCGTGGTCGTGGTCGCCCTCGGCTGCGTGGTCGAACTGCTCGGCGGACTGGACCCCGCCCACCTCGGCGCCAGACCCGTCCTGGTCTACCTGCTCGTATACCTCACCCTGCTCATCGCACTGTGGTGGCTGCACTTCGGCTTCATCGCCGGCCACGCCCGGATCCGGTTCCGCGCCAAGACCGGCGCCACCGTACGCGCCGCCGCCCTGTTCACGTACTTCCAGGCCAACATGGTGATGCTGGTCGGACTCGTGCTGCTCATCGTGGGCCTGGCCCGGACCCTGACCGGCCCGGCCACGACCGCGCCCGCCGGCCCGGCGGTCGTCGGCACCGTCTACGGCGGCGTCACGCTCTACCTGCTCGGCCAGTTCTGGTTCTGGGCCGTCATCGCCGAACGCCGCTGCTGGCTGCGCCCCGCCACCGCCGTGCTCATACTCGCGCTCGCCCCGGCCGCCGCCGCTCTGCCCCTGCCCGCGATGCTCGCCATACCCGCCGCGGCGTGCACCGGGCTGGCCTTCGCCGACAGCCGCCACTGCCGCGCCGCGCCGCAGCGACCCGCGGCGGCCCGGCGGCGCCTGGCCTGGCGGCTGCGCCTGCTCGGCCGCTACAACACCGCCCGCGCCACCGTCACCGACCTCGAACTGCTCGTCGACGTGGTGGCCGGATTCGCCGTCACCCGCACCGCGTACCTGGTCGACGCCGACCCCACCCCGGCCGGGATGGCGCAGGCCACGCTGGTCCTGCTGATGCTGTGGGGATGCTGGTCGGCCACGACCCGGCTGGCCAACACCGTCAAGGCCGACCTCGGCGCGACCCGCGTCTGCCTGCTCGCCGCGATGGCCGCGCTGCTGCTGCTGACCCTCGCCGCGCCGCAGGTGTTCACCACCGGCCCCGGCCGCGCCGGCGCCGCCACGGTCGTGTTCGCGCTGGCCTATCTCCTGGTCCGGGGCCTGACCGCGGCCGCCGTCGTGCTCACCCTGCGCCCGCCCGCGGCCCGGCTGGCGCCCGTGCTGGCCAGCGCGGCGCTGGCCACGACACTGATCTTCGCGCAGGCCGCGGTGCCCGAGCCGCTGCGGCCCGCGGCGTGGTCGCTGCTCGCCGCCACCGAGATCGGCACCTGGTGGGCCGGCAGCCGGACCTGCCCGGTCACCGCGCCCGCGCACCTGGTCGAACGGCTCAACCTGATGACGCTGCTCGGACTGGCCTCACTGGCCACCGCGATCACCACGGCGACGTTCGGGACCGCGATCACCACCGCGACGGCCGCGACCGCCGCCGTCGCGATGCTGATGGCGACCGGGCTGTGGCACCAGTACGCCCGGTTGCGCGAACCCGCCGAACACCTGCTCACGACCGTGGGAATCCCCGCCCGCCACCGCCTGGCGACCGGCCCGTACACCGCCTGCCACCTGCTGCTGCTCACCGCCGTCATCGGCTTCTGCTACGCCGTCACCACCGCCGTGGCCGTCCTGTCCACCGACGGCCCGCGCGGCCCGCTGCCCACCGCCGCCGGCCTCGCGCTGCTGCTCGGGGTCGCCGTGTACCAGTCAGGCCTGGCCGGCCTGGCCTGGACCGTCCACCGGCGCCTGCCCGCGCACCGGATCCTCGGAGTGGCCGTCCCGGCGCTGCTGGCCCCGGCCGCGGCGCACCTGCCGGGCCTCGCGGTGCTGACCATCGCCGCCTCCACCGTCGGGTTGCTCGTCTACGCCGGACGCCCCAGCACCCGCCTTGCCGCACCACGCCGCCGCGACCCGGCACCTGTGTCACACCCCCGCGCACGGCAACGGTCTGCTGCACGTCCATACCTTGATCGACGGCCGCAGGAATCGACCTGTCCCATTCCAGAAAGGGCGGACGGCGAGGGGGTGCCGACAGGCGCTTCACCTGGCGACACCCCCGACTACCTGCTCACCTAGGAATAGATCCGCCCACGGATGAGCCTGTCACCGGGATCGAACGAGGGGCTGGGGACCTGGAAGGCGAGGCTGGGTCCGATGGAGAATCCTCCCCCCCATCCGACGCCGCCGCCGACCCAGCCCTTGTCATAGTCGCTTGCCAGACCACCGGCAGAAACGCATCCGCTGGCGATGTATCCCGCACACATCCCCCAGGAGAGGGCGTGCTGGTCCACTCCACGAGCTGAGGTCGCGCCGACGCTGCGACCGAAGGCTCCGAAGCCCACCCCGCCCAGCGTCAGGAAGCCCGCCTCCGCCGTCTGCGTGTAACCGATACAAATGACCAGGCAATAGGATTCAGTGTAGTAAGGGTTGAAGCCGTAGTCGTATTCCTCCTCGGCCGGCGGGCCGTAGTCGATGGTGGGCTTTTCCGGGACGTCCTGCTTCGTCGGCTTGACGATGATCTTGCAGACGTTGCCCCACCCGCTGGCCTGGCAGTCCTTCATCCGCTGCGTGTTCCCGGCGGCGGCTGCCGAGCAGCCGCCCGGCGAGCTCCATTGCGAGCCCGGCGTCAGGGTCTGACACTCCGGTGCGGTGAACTGCGTGGACCCGGGGGTGCAGTCGTTCAGGAAGAGGCATTCAGCGCTCGGCTCGACCGAGACGCAGAAGCCTGGACGTCGCTGGCATCGGTCGGCCTGTGTTTCCTCCCTGCCGCCGCCGCCGCAGGCCGCGTCGTTGCGGTGCTCGGTGCAGTAATCCGGCGGAGGGCCGCTGGTGTCCTCGGGCGTCCGGATGAGTCCGGTCGGATCGCTGCTGCTCGTGGGTGCGTTGTTGGCGTAGGCGAAGCCGTTCCAGGACTGCGGGTCGGTGATGTCGAAGACCGGGTCGACGCTGATGAACCGGCCGGTCTCGGGGTCGTATTCGCGGACGCCGAGGTGTACCAGTCCGTTGGGGTCGTTGGTGCCGCCGACGAAGCCCTGGGTGCCGAACCCGCCGGGTTGGGTGCCGCGGGCACCGCCGTAGGGCAGGCTGCGCCGGTGCGCCGTCTGCATGGTCACGGCGTCGATGACGGCCGTACCCGTGCCGTGGTGATCGGCGACGACCCAGGTGAGGGCGGTGCCGCCGGTGACGGCGGTCCGGACGGCGACACCGGCGTGGTAGCGGGTGCCGGTGACGGTGCCCGTGCCGGAGGCGACCAGTTCCGTGCCGTCAGGCAGCTTCAGCGTCGCCTTGCCGTCGGCGTCCTTTCGCAGAAGGCGGCCGCCGTCGGTGTTGTAGACGGTCCCGGTGAGGCTGCCGGTGGCGGAGGCCAGTCGGCCTTCGGCGTCCCAGTCCAGGGTCTGGCTCGCACCCGCCGAGGTGGCACGCGTCTTGCGGTTGCCCATCGCGTCGTAGGTGAACGTCGTGGTTCCGGCGCCGGTGCCGGTCGTGGTGACGGTGTTGACCACGTGGGGTCCGCCGGAACCCGTGTAGTCGTAGACCGACTTCGACTTCTCGGTGCCGCCGGGGTTGTAGCTGGTCTCGGACAGCCGGTTTCCGGTCTTGTCGAAGGTCCACGAGGTCCAGTACGGGTCAGCGCCGGTGCCCTGGGCGGCTCCCGTGACGCAGGCGCCGCTGGTCTGGGTCCAGGCGGTGCTCAGTCGGCGCAGGTAGTCGTACCCGAAGCATTCCTCCTGGTCGGCGACGCCGTCGGTGGTGCCGGCGATCGACGTGACGTCACCGGCGTGGTTGAGGGTGTAGGTGTCGGTGATCCGGTCGACCCAGGCACCCGCCGAGGTCTGGTTCTCGGTCTTGACCGCCGACTTGGTGAGCCGCCTGGTCGCGTCGTCGTAGGTGTAGGTGTGCTGGACCTGCTTGCCGGACGCGCCGCCGGTCCCGGGGTTGCCGAGGATCTGCTGCGCGGTGAGCCCGTCGTAGGTGTAGGCGGTGTCGGCGACGTACTTCTGGTCGACGCCGGTGCCGTTGTAGTTGGGGCTGATCACCGAGGTGAGCTGGCCGACGGAGTTGTAGCCGTAGGTCAGCGTCTCGGCGGGTAGTCCCCCGATCGCGGGCATCGTCGTGCGGTAGGGAGCGCCGTCGACCTTGTACTCGTTGGTGGTGGTGTAGGTGCCGGCCAGCGCCGTCTCGGCGGTGGTGCCGCCGGTGACCGCCGGGATCACGGTCTGGACCGTGAGCGGACGGTAGCCGACGTCGTACGCAGTGATCTTCTGAAGGTAGGCCGACCCGCCGACACCGGAACCGTTGACGTACCTGGTGGCCGTCGCGGGATAGCCCTTCGCGCCGGTGACGGTGTCGTACTGGTAGCCGGTGAGCTGGTTGGCCGCCACCGCGCCGGTGCCGTCGTAGGTGGCGGTGATCCGGCCGAACATGTCGTAGGTGGCGTAGAGGCTGCGGCCGCGGCCGTCGGTGGTGAGCTTCACCTGGTCGTCGTCGTAGTAGTCGACCGTTGAGGTGCCCGCGTCCGGGTCGACCACCTGCTTACGGCGGCCGGCCAGGTCGTAGGCGTATGTCCAGGTGTGGACCGGGCTGCCCGCGTCGGTCACGGTGGTGAGCCGGCCCAGCAGGTCGTAGCCGTAGGTCGTGGTGTCGGCCGATCCGGATGCGGTGTCGGACACGTACTGGCGCACCTGCACGGTGCGGCCCAGGACGTCGATCACGGTGGTGGTGTCCGTGCCGCCGGCGGGCTGGTCCACCGTGATCTGGTCGCCGGTGTAGGTGGACGAGACCTGTGCCACCTTCGATGCCGTAGTGCCGTTGCTGGTCCACAGTTCGGAGGTCTTGGCACGCCCCAGGCCGTCATAGGTGTAGCGCACCTGCCGCGGCGCCGTCTGGTAGTCGGTGGCGTAGACGTCGGTGAAGACGCTGGACGCCCACTCGTACGACGCCATCCGGTCGACGGTGCCGCGGTCGTTGTAGACGGTGTCGGTGACGGCCGCCGCCGTGCCCGAGTTCAGCACCGTCCGGTGGTGGATCGGTCTGAGCAGCCCGTCGTAGACGTCGTACGACCTGGCCACGGTGCCGTTGGCGGTGAGCGTCCTGGTCGCCGTGAACGACGCGTAGGGAGGTGCGTTCCCGATGAAGTAGGTGTACTCGACGTCGGGGGTGTCGGTGTCGACGACGCGACCGGGTCGCCACACCTTGGTCAGGCGGCCCAGGGCGTCATAGCGGCTGGTGGTGACCTTGCCGTTCGGATCGGTGACCGTCAGCGGGAGGCCGCGGAGGCGGTCCACGCCGGTGGTCGTCGTGAGGTCGTCGGCGCTGCCGGCGGCACCGAGCCGGGTGACGGCGACGGCCGTGAGCGGGCTGGTGGCGGCCGGCGTGTAGGTGGTCGTGGTCTGCCGGCCGACGGCGTCGCTGCTGCTGACGGGCCGGCCGAGGGCGTCATAGGTGGTGTCGGCGACCTTCACCCACGTCGGGCCGCCGACGGGGTAGGCCGTGAGCTTCTCGGACCTGGTCAGCAGCCCGTGGACGTTCGCCGCGACAGCCGGCAGCACCCCCGAGGCCTGAGCGTCGTAGAAGTTCCTGGTGGCGGCCAGGGTCGTCGCCTGGGCGAGCCCGGGGCACGTCTCGTCGCTGCTGGTGACCTGCGTCGCGACGCGGTCGGTCATCCAGGCGGCGGCGGTGGCGGCGTAGGTGTAGGTGGTGCAGGTCTCGTCGTTCTCGGCTCCGTCGACACCGAACGGGTGAGCGCCGTCCACCGTGACCAGACCGTGGTTCACCGTCGTGTTGAGACGGTCGAGGGTGGCGTCCCAGGTGTTCTTCGTCTTGCTGATCCGCCAGGTCGGTGATCCCGACGAGACCCGGGTCCAGGAGGTCGACAGGTCCTCCTCCATGATCACCGACGTCTGCGTCGGCGGCAGCAGCCCGGTGATGGTGCGGGTGCCGGTGCCGGCCCCCCACGGGTAGTGCAGGGTCTTGGACTCCAGGATCGCGGTGTCCGGGTCGATGACCTGTTCCTCGTACAGGAATCCGGCCCGGTAGTCGGAGTCGACGTACACGTGGCCCTCGGAGTTGACCGCGTTGACCGTCCGCGCTCCCCAGCCGCCCTCGGCGGGGTCCAGGCGGTCGCCGTTCATGCCCCGGAAGAAGAGCTGCTTCGTCTTCGACGTGTGTCCGGTGCCGGTGCCGCTGCCGACGGTGGTGACCACCGTGGGCCAGCCGCGGAAGTCGGCCCACGAACGGTCCGGCAGCCGGGTGGAGAACCGGTTGCTGTCAGTGTGGTGCCACAGTTCCGCGACCGTGGCCGCGCCGTTCTTGGAGCCCTCCATCCAGTACTCGTACGAGCGGACGACGTCCGGTTGCCCGCCGACGAAGTCCTGCTCGGTGACGCTGGTGACGCGCAGCTTGTTCCACCAGGTCCAGGCGCCGCCGGTGTCGCTGTCCGGTGGCGTGTAGTACTGGGGGAAGCACCGCTTGGTGTTGTGGTCGGGGTTGGGGTTGGTGCCGGTGGCGCAGTCGGACAACTCGTAGCTGATCGCGGTGCGACCGCCGGTCTCGTTGTCGATGTAGCGCAGCCGGTAGCGCTTGATGCGCACCCCGCCCTCGAAACCGGCCTTGTTGTCGGCCCGGTAGCCGCTGAAGTGCACGTTGCCGACGGTGATCGGGGTGGCCGTGCCCTTACCGGTACGGGTGATGTCGTTGAGCCACATCGCCGGTGCGACCTGGGTCTCGCCGCTGTCGGGGAAGACGTGGTCCAGGGTCCACTCGTCCACCGGGTCGTAGCCGGTGCCGTCCGCCTGCACGACGCTGGTGACGACCTTGGACAGGCGCTTGTATCCCCAGAACGACGGCGTCACGTTGTCCGGACACGACGTCGCGCTGGAGGGGCAGTTGAGGTCCCACGGGGTGTCGGGCCAGTTCGCCACGACCGGGTTCGCCCCCGACCAGCACGAGGACAGGCACCGGTCGCCGAGGATGAAGTCCACCAGCGCCGGCGCGTCGCCGACTCCCTCGGTGCCCTTGCGCATCCCGTACTCGATCTTGTCGATGTAGGCGGCGCGGTCGTAGTTCTTCAGGTTGGTCGCCGAGCCGTTGATCCCGGTCTTCGGCGTCTCCTTGTAGTACGTGTAGACCATCGTGTTCCCGTTGGGATCCACGACGTAGTCGAGGTTCCAGCGCCACGTCATCCAGCACCACGAGACGGAGAAGCCTCCGGACTGGTAGCACGGGTCCGTGGCGTGGTTGGCGAAGACCGGGACGTTCAGCGTGGAGTTCGTCTCCGGGTCGCCGGTCTGCCAGTTCGCCTTGATCCGGTTCAGCCCGAAGTAGTATTCCGTGCCGTCCGGGGTGGTGATCCGCCACGTCTCCGCGCCGTTGCCCCAGTTCCCCGGCCCCGTGAACTTGTCGATCTTGGAACCGTCGTCCGCGCCCAGCTTCCACTTCTGCGTCGCCGAGTCCAGGACCAGCTCCGTCGACCGGCCGGCCCACACGAGCGTCGCGTTCGCGTTGTTCCAGCACAGGTCGCCGGTGTCGTTGGCATAGGTTCGCGTGGTGTCGTGGTCCTGGGCGCACGACCGGTAGGAGCGCTCGATGTAGCCGGGCTCGTACGACCAGCCCTCGCCCAGCCACGACGTCTGCGCGGACTCCGCGTTGGTGCGGCCGTCGACGGCCGACGACGAATAGGTGAAGGCGACCGGCGGCACCAGGCCACCCGCCACGGGAGGCACCGCCAGCGGGTAGGTGGTGCTGAACCCGCCCCCCGAGGTGCCCGCCTGCCACGACATCGAGGCCGCCAGCGGCGTCTTCGTGAAGGCTCCCGTCTCGCTGGCCGCCGAGGCGGCGAGCAGCACCACCGCGCCGCTCCCGGCCGCCTGCCCGGACAGGCCGGACGTCCGCGCGGCGGCACCGGCGAGGTCCACCGTGGCCGTGACCGCCTGGGTGGTCGTATCGTTCACGCCCACCAGCGGCGTGCGCGTCGCGCACTGCGGCAGGTCTGGCGTCGTCAGCGCACACGCCGGCGCGAGCACCGGCCGCAGCCGGGCACCGAAGTCACCGCCGTATCCGTGCGCGAAGGCCCGGTAGTCGACGCGCAGGTTCAGCGTCGCCGCCGCGGTGCCGCCGTCGCCACGGGCCACGACGAATCCGGTGCCGGCACCCGCCCGCTCCGCCATCGCATGATCCACCGTCTGGACCCGGACCGATTTCGGCACGTCGGCGACGGCGAGCGCGGCCGCACCGGCGCCACCCGATTTCCCGCCCGCGCTCGCGGCGGCGCTCAGCCGCAGCTGAAGGCCGCCGACAGAGACCTCGGCCGGGGATGCCGAGACCGATGCCCCTCTAGTCGCCGGGGCGCCGGTCAGGTTCACCACCGTGGTGGCGGACACCGGCCACGACACCTTGGACGGACTCCAGCGGCTGTCCGAATCCGCCCCGGGCCGGACCTTCTGCTGCACCGGTGCCACGGAGACCCGCGGCGACGCCGCCGCCACGGCCGCGGCACCCGTCGCAGGGGCGCCCACAGCCGGCGGGGCCCATCCGATCGATCCCGCGAGCAGCGACAATGTCATTCCGGCGGCGACTATTCCTGGCTTGCTATGGAGTCGGTCGCGTCGACCTCTCCATGTCACGTGACTCATCTGATCCTTCGCTGGAGACGATGGGCAGCCGCCGACAGCCCTGCCTGAGGGCCGGGGTGTCGGACGCCTGATTCGTCGCCAGTGTGTCTTCGATGGATCCGCTCTGCTGACCGCTTTCCTTGCCTGTTCCTTGCCCGTTCCTTGCCCGCCCGTCCCTTTCACGGCACGTCCGGGCGGGCCCGGCGTGCACGCCGCCGGGCCGGTCCGGTTCGCCGGTACGGAGCCGCCCGACCGGGCGCCGCCGCGGGCTCAGTGCTGCCGGTGGGCGGGCCGGGCGCGGCGCGGGCCCCAGGCGAAGGCGAGCGAGGCCCCGATCAGCGCGAGCAGCATGCCGATCAGGAAGCCGCCCAGGTTCGAGGTGAGCCAGCTGGCCAGGGCCAGCACCATCGCGACGCACGCGTTGAAGATCCGCTGGGCCGGCGTGAAGATGATCAGCAGGCCGCAGATGGTGAGCACGATGGGGATCAGGTAGCCGGCGGTGCCCTGCAACCCGACGCGCAGCATGACGGGCAGCGGCGCGAGGACGGTGAACGTGATCTCCAGACCGCCGGCGACGACCAGCAGGCCGCTCCAGAACGGGCGGGTGCGTCGCCAGTGGCGGAAGCCGCGCGGGGGTGGTGCGGCGCGGGTCGGATCGGCGGTGGTGGACTCCACCGGGTCGAGCCCGGTGGAGTCCACGCCGGTGTCGGGGCCGGACACGGTCAGCAGCCGTCCTCGGTGAAGCTCATGTGCAGGTTGGGCAGTTTGAAGGCGACCGCCGTGGTGGCGTAGTTGTTCTGGCGCAGGTTGTCGATGGTGACGGTGCGGGACTGCTGGCCGAGGACACCGATGCCGCCGGTGACGCCGGGGACCTGGTCGAGGGTGCTGGCGTCCTGGCCGATGCTGATGTCGTCGAACGAGGCGTTGCCGCTGATCGCGTCGGAGTCGACGACGAGGTTCCTGGCCGTCACGGGGGTTCCCGCGTCGCCCGCGGTGAGCTTGAGGTTCATCCCGCCGAGGTTGATCGCCTGGCAGAGGTTGGTCAGCCTGGCGTCGCGGACCGCGGAGACGATCAGCACCAGCTGGCCGCCGGTGTCGCCCTCGTTGGGGCTGCCCGGCACCATCGTGTCGAGGGTGGCGAACTGCTCGAACCCCTCGCCCTGCAGCGAGTCGGCGGTGACGACGAACGGCATGCCGGATACGGAGAACTGGGCGGCGAGCACGCCCTGAGCGGTCAGTGCCACCAGGGTGGCGGCCGCGGTGCCGGTCAGCGCGATGGCGCCGGCGAACCTGCGCCAGTGGGTTCTTCCGTGTTCGGGGTGTTCGGCGTTGTCAGCACTGTGCGATTCCAGAGGCATGGCTGCTCCCTTCAGAGGGGTGCTTGACCAGACCCTTGTCTCGGCGTGGCGAATCACTGCGGATGAGTTACCAGGGCCGTCGGCAATGGATCTTCATCTGTAGAGATCAATGTTTCAATCTCAGGTCAGGAAGTTACCCCCCGGTACGGGTCTGGTCAATACCTGGAGTCCACATCGGTCATTCGATCAGGCGCGGCCTCCGCGCGGCGGCCACCGGCGCGCAGGGCGGGTTCACGATCAGCGGGTCGATGCGATCGACCAGCTCGTCGGCGGCCTCCTCCCGGCCGAGGAAGGGCACCAGGGCGAAGTACGTCAAGGTCGGCAGCAGGCCGGGCAGCTCGGCCACCCTGCCCCCGGCGACCGCGCGGTAGATCGTCGAATAGATGCCGCCGATGATCGAGCTGACCAGCTCCGCGGGCACCTGGTCGCGGTGCGGCGCTTCGGCGAAGAAGCGGTGGAACCGCTCCAGCAGCTCCTCCCGCTCGCGCCGGGCGGCCGGACCCGCCGCGTCGATCTCGACGACGGCCATGACCGCGAAGGACGGCACGGCAGCCAGCACCGACAGCAGCACCCCGATGCCGCCCCGGATGCCGGTCCGCCAGTCCGGCGCCGTGGTGTAGGCGCCCTCCATCACCTCCCAGAGCACCCCGATGCCGTGCCGGTACGTTGCCAGGAACGCGTCCTCCTTGCCCTCGAACAGCGCGTAGAAGGCGGGGCGGGTGACGCCCGCGGCCTGGCAGATGTCGCCGACGCGGGCGTTGCCGAACCCCTTCTGGGCCACCGTGTGCACCAGCGCGTCGTACAGCCGGTCGCGCTGGGTGGCCGCCACGACCTCGGGCGGGACCCGGCTCGGCCCGCGCTTGATGGCCCGGTCGGGGTCCCGGCCGGTGCGGGCGCCGGGTAGCGGCGGATGGGTGACATGGGCGTCGGCTGCGGTCACAGACATTCAACTCTTTCACTTGACGTCAAGACTTCGGCAGGTTTATAACATCGGTAGGTTTTTATTTCGATGATGCCACAGGGCCCCGTCGCCCCGTGACCACATCGGATGGCGGAACCGTCCAGGACCCGGCCTCGCACCAGTATCGACCGGCCGGCCCTCCGGACAAGACCGCGTACCCGGCTCAGCTGCGGAATGACCGGGAGCAGCGCGCAGAGGCCGACGGCCGCTGCCTGTCTCCACCAGCTGAACAGGGAGCTCCCATGATCTCCACCCACATCCGCCGCGTCGCGGCGGTCGGCACGACGATGGCGGCCGTCCTGGCGCTCGGCGCCAGCCCGGCCGCCGCCAAGGCACCCGGCGGCAACTACACCGGGATGGGCAACTGCCCGCTGACCGCCCCCGCCATGCGCGACACGACGAACCTCCAGGTCGGTTGCGTCTACTCGGTGACCAACGCCGGCAGCTTCCGCATCGGCACCACCGACGTCACGCTCAGCTCGCCCATCACGCTCCAGTTCGGCGTGTACTGGCCGGCGAGCGCGCCCGTCGTCGACTTCCCCGACGGCAGCAGCGCCAACGTCTACAACGTCGTACCGCCCGCCAACGGCCGCACCCTGACCGCCGCGCCGATCCAGGTGGCCATCCCCGGCATCTGGAACATCATCCCCGGCGTGACCAGTGTCTTCGCACAGGTGGAACTGGCCGGGCCGATCACCCGGTTCGTCCCGCTGGCCACCGGCGAGTCGTACCCGGTCTTCGTCCTGCCGATCAAACTGCGGCTCATCAACGCGGTCCTGGGCCTGCAGTGCTACCTGGGCTCCAGCAGCCATCCGCTCATCCTGCGCCCCACCACCGGCACCACAAACCCGCTGCCGCCCAACGTCCCGGTCACCGGCGACCCCGGCGTCATCGACGTGCAGGCCGACCCCCACGGCTACGGCGCGGTCGTCGCCTCGTTCGCCGGAGCCAGGCTCGTCGACAACGAGTTCGCCGCACCCGGCGCCAGCGGCTGCGGCCTCGGCGGCATCCTCAACGGCCTCGTCGAGCAGGCGTTCGGCCTCTCCCAGGCCGGGGCCGGACACAACGCGGTGGTCTTCGACCGGACGAACACCTCCCTGGCCATCGACGAGAGCCTCGCCGACCTGACGGCCGCGCTCGCCGCCAGCTGACCTCGCTCCAGCTCCGCATGTCCCACCCACCTACGTCTGCCGGCCAGGCAGGCGACGAAGAAGGGAACGTCCACCATGCGCAAGAAGCTGTTCCTCACGGTCGCGGCGACCGCCGCCGCCCTGGTCGCCCTCGCGGCCACCCCGGCCCAGGCGGCCGGCGCGGTGCTCACGTACGGCTCGCTCGGCGGGACCGCCGTGCCGGCCGGCCACGTGATCCAGTCCAACCTGAAGTCCGGCACGAACGCCACATTCTACTCCAGCCCCACCGGGACCACCGGCGTCACCTGCACCGGGTCCAGCTTCAGCGGCACCGTGCTGACCAACCCCGGCGCGGGCGGCATCGCCACTGAAAGCGTCACCGCGCACAGCTTCAGCGGCTGCACCACCAACGTCCCCGGTGCCACCTGCGTGCAGAGCATCGTGGTCAACAACCTGCCGTACAGCGCCGCCGTCAACGGCACCACGAAGGTCATCACCATCACCGGGTCCGCCGCGGCACCGATCCAGACGACGATCAAGCTGTGCACGCTGCTGGGTACCGTGACCTGCGTCTACCGCGCGGATCTGAACACGGTCACCGGTGCCACCGACAACGGCGACAACTCGATCACCTTCACCAACCAGAAGTTCAACCGGTTCTCCGGACCGGGCACCTGCTTCGCCAACGGCTACTTCACGGCGAAGTACGCGCCCGTCCGGGACACCAGCGTGAGCGGCAGCCCGCTGGTCTTCGTGCAGTGATCCCCTGACCGGCAGCCGCGGTCGCTCCGCTGTCCTCGCGGACGGAGCGCCCGCGGCTGCCCTGCCGATCCGCCTCCGGCTTGACCGTGACCGCGTACGGCCTGACGGCACACGGCATCGCTGCTTGCGGACCGGGCCGGCCGCCGGGCACGACGTGCCCGGATCACGGACCGGCGACCGGCGCCGGGTCGGCGCCGAGGCCGTCGCGGATCAGCAGATCCAGGTCGACGTAGTAGCGGCCCGACTCGCGCAGCTCGCCCAGCAGCACCCGCCGGGCGACGTCGGCGACCAGCGCTCCGCCCAGGCTGACCCCGGAGGCCAGCTGCGGCCAGCTGCTCAGCTCGACGCCGATGCGCGGAATCGAGGCGGCCAGCTTGGGGCTGATCTCGCCGATCATCTTGAGCACGTTCTCGATCACCTCGGCCCGGCTGAGATCGGCCAGGTCCGCCGACCCGATCGGGCCGAGGATGCCGTGCAGCAGCGGCCGGTCCGGCTCCAGGTCGAAGCGCTCGATGTCGAGCATGCCCCGGTCGTTGGTGTCCATCAGGACCGGGATGCGGCAGGTGCGCGCCCATTCGCGGGCCGCGAGCTTGATGCGGGGCTCGTCGCACTCCTCGACCAGCAGGTCGATCGGGCCGCTGCCGCCGAGGAAGAACCGCTTGATGTTGTTGTCGTGCAGCCCGTCGGGATAGACGTCCACGTCGAGGTACGGGTCGAGTTCGAACAGCTGCCGGGCCGCGATCACGGTCTTGTTGACGCCGAGCTCGTGCACCCCGGCGCGCAGCCGGTTGAGGTTGGACAGGGCCAGCGTGTCGAAGTCCGCCAGGGTGAACGCGGTCGCGATCCCCTCGGTGGCCAGGGTCAGGGCGGCGCTGTTGCCGACCGACAGCCCGATGACGCCGACGCGGCGTCCCGCGAGGCTGCGCTGCTGCTCCCGGCTGATCTTGCCGCAGTTGCGGTCGGTGCGCAGCAGCCGGAAGTCGTCGCGGTCCAGCAGGTGCACCAGCCGCCCCGACCACGGGTAGAACACCCAGGTGCCGGCCTGCCACGGCTCGGCGCCGCCCAGGTGGTCGCCGGCGAGGCGGGCTAGCTGGTCGCGATCGCCCTTCAGCGGCGGGTGCAGCGTGGCGACCAGGTCGGCCACCTGCTCGGCGAAGGTGTCGCAGACCTCGCGCACCCGCCCCGAGACCAGCAGCTCCTCGAACCGCCGCCGGTCGCCGTCACCGCTCGGCCGGAACAGTTCGGGGCGCCAGGCGAGCACGTCGCCGTCGCGTTCCTGCGCGGCCAGCAGTTCGGGGATCGTCACCTGTGCTCCTTATACGCGAGCCCGGCCGGGCCGGAGGCCGACAGGGCCGCCGGGACGGTCGACTCCATGATGGACACCTCGGGCCCGTCCGGCTTCCACTCGTGGGCCAGGACGGAGTAGCTGACCACGTCGTGCCAGACGCCGTGGGTGTGGAACAGTTCCCGCATGAACCCTTCCTGGACCAGGCCCAGGCGGGTCATCCGCTCGTGCATGCGCAGGTAGTCGGTGCGCCTGCCGCCCCAGATGCGGTGCAGGGCGAGCGGGCCGAACCCGTATGCCATGAGCAGGCGGGAGGCGGTCACGCCCCGGCCCACCCCCGGGGACTCGGGGATCACGATGAGGCCGCCGAGCATCGCATTGCGGCCGTACTCCTCCACCAGCAGCCGGACCACTCCGACCAGGTCGGGTGCGCCGTCGACGGTGATGGCCAGGGTGTACTGCGTGCGGGGGGTGCGCCGCGCCGCGGCCAGGTGCGCCTCCAGCGCCTCGGGCACCTGCTCGGCCGCCAGCTTGTCGAATCCCATGAACTGGGTCAGCTCGGGATCGGTGTAGAGCCTTGTCAGCGCGGGCAGGTCCTGCTCGCACAGCTCCCGCAGGACGATGTCGCCACCGTCGATGGTCACCGGAAAGGGCACTCGGCACCCCTTTGGTCTGACGAACCCCCATGGCCATGACTTCGATCTCCGCTGATCTGTTGCAGCGTAGGAGATGCGGCGGGCGGCCGCCTCAGCCAGCCGGGTGGGGCCATCGAGCCGCGTCGACACCGCCGACCGGCCGCGCAGCCGACGCGGCTGCACGGCGGCGTGCCCGGCCCGGGTCGGGCGCGGGGACGCCGTCGGTCGGAGTCACTCGTGCGGGCGCAGGACGCCCAGCGTGCGTACCGTGTCGGCGAGCGCGCGGATGGGTTCGTTCTCCGACTCGGTCCGCCACACGAGTGCGTACCGCAGCTCCTCCAGGTCCCGGACGGGGATGTAGGCGAGATCCGGGCGCACCAGGTACCGGGAGACGTGGGCCGGGTAGAGGGCGACGACCTCCCCGACGCTGACCATGGTCAGGACTTCGTCGTTGTTGCGCACGACCGGCCCGCGCTCGATCACCCGGCCGGTGCGGGTGTGCGGCGGAGCGTAGCCGTCGAACCAGTAGTCCGGTGAGACGACCTGGGGATGCTGGAAGTCTGCGGCCGCCTCCAGCGGGATCGACGACCGCGGGGCGAGTTCGTGCCCGACGGCCACGGCCAGCACCCGGGGCTCGGACAGGATCACCGGACCCACCGTCAGATCGGGTTCCTCCACCGGCAGCCACGCGACCAGCACGTCGATCTCACCCGCACGCAGGCCGGCGAACGGGTCGACGAACGGAGCGAACTGGAAGCGCAGCTTCCAGCGCGGATGGTCGGCCTGGAACGACTCCCAGAAGCGCCGCATGTCGTATCGGTTGACCGGCAGCAGGCCGACGCGCAGGACGTGGTCGATGCCCCGGGCGGCGAGCTGGGCGCGGGCGAGGCCGGCGCGCAGTCCCGCGTAGACCGGTCGCAGGTCGTCGTACAGCTGCCGGCCCAGCGGCGTGAGCTGGATCTGGCGGCGGTTCGCGCGATCGAACAGCTCCCCGCCGACTCGGCGTTCCTGCTGCTTGACGGCCTGGCTGATCCGGGCCTGGGAGACGTACAGCCGCTGCGCGGTGCGGCCGAAGTGCAGTTCCTCGGCAAGCGTCAGGAAGATCTCGATGTCGCGAATCTCCATGCGCTCCCCGATGCCCGCGGCTGTGCCGCCTGACAGGTTACGCCGGGCAGCCGCGGCGGCCCAGGGCACTTCTCCCCGCCGCATCGCGTCACCGTGCCGCAGGCGCCGAGGTCAGCGGGTTCTGTTAACCCCACTGTTATCGCCGGGCATGCGAAGTCGTCGTTGATCAAGCTGCCGCGGGTGGCCAGGGTATGAGCCATGGGTTTGGACCTGACGGCGATGCACGCCGCACACGGGGCGCTGCGCCTGGAACTGGAGCAGCTGGCACGCATCGCCGTCGGCGACGATCCCGGGCGCGTCCTGCGTACCGCGCCGGGGTGGCAGCTGTTCACCCGGACGCTGCACAGCCACTACCGCACCGAGGACGAACTGCTCTGGCCGGCGCTGCGGCGGCGTGCCGGACGGCCCGGCGAGCTGGTGCCGCTGGAGGCACTGGAGGCCGAGCACGCGGCTCTCGGCGAGGTGGTCGCGGCGATCGACACGCTGCTCGCCGGCCCGGAGGTCGACCCGGTCTGGCTCGGGGACCTGCTCGATTCGCTGATCGCGGGACTGCGCGGGCACCTCGCCCACGAGGAGCAGGCCGCGATCCCGCTCATCACCCGGCTCCTGACGCCGCAGGAGTGGACAGCCTTCGAGCAGGTCCACCACCGCCGGATCGGCACGACGCTGACCCGGGCCCCGGCCGACCGCTGGACCGCCCGTGCCTGACCGCAATCCATCACCAGCCGCATCGGAGGCCGAACCATGAGCAGACGCACCGCCGCCCCCTGGCTCCGCATCAGTCCCGCCCGCAGACGCGCTGGTGGGCCGCGGCCGCCGCCGCCCGGCCCCGCTCCGCCTCGCGGCACGACCCTGCCCCGTCCCACCTCGCGTGGGGCTGTTCCACCGGCCCATGTCATGACTTCGACGTCAGAAAGCAGATCAGCATTATGGATACCAGCAGGAAGAGCGCCCTCACCGAGACGGGGCTGCGCAAGATGCGTGACGTGCTGGCGCGGCACGTCGATTCCGGGCGGATACCCGGGTTCGTCGCGCTGGTGAGCCAGGGCGGCGAGACGCATGTCGAGACGATGGGGACGATGCGCCACGACGGTGGTCCGCCGATGGCCCGCGACACCCTCTTCCGGATGGCCTCGACGTCCAAACCGGTCACGGCCGCCGCGGCGATGATCCTGCTCGACGAGTGCAGGCTGCGCCTGGACGACACCGTGGACCGCTGGCTGCCGGAACTCGCCGACCGCCGGGTGCTCTCGCGCGTCGACGCCCCGCTGGACGACACGGTGCCGGCCCGGCGGCCGATCACCGTGCGGGACGTGCTGACCTCCACCTTCGGGCTCGGCATGGACATGACGGCGCTGGGCACCCCGATCATGGGTGCGGTCTTCGAGCAGGGGCTCACCCCCAACCTGCCGGAGCCGATGCCCGAGCCGGACGAGTGGCTGCGCCGCCTCGGCGCGCTGCCCCTGATGCACCAGCCCGGCGAGCGGTGGCAGTACCACATCGCCAGTGACCTGCTCGGCGTGCTCGTCGCCCGGGTCACCGGCCAGTCGTTCGAGGCGTTCCTGCGGGAGCGGCTCTTCGGTCCGCTGGGCATGGCGGACACCGGTTTCCACGTACCCGCCGGGAAGCTCGACCGGCTGCCGCCCGCGTACGTTCCCGACCCGCAGACCGGTGAGTTCCACGTGTGGGACCACGCCGAGGGCGGACGCCACAGCACCCCTCCGGCGTTCCAGGGCGGGGGCGGCGGCCTGGTCTCCACCGTCGACGACTACCACGCCTACTTCCGCATGCTGCTGAACCACGGGACACACGGCGGCGAGCGGATCCTGTCCCGGGCCGCGGTCGAGCTGATGACCACCAACCGGCTCACGCCCGAGCAGCAGGCCGCCCGCACCACGCTGGCCACCGAGAACGTCCATGTCTCGTTCGGCCAGGGGCAGCAGGGCGGCTGGGGCTTCGGCATGGCGGTGCGGACCTACCGCGGCGACTACGCGCCCATCGGCCAGTTCGGATGGGACGGCGGAAGCGGCACCACGACCTACGCCGACCCGCAGAACCAGGTCGTCGGCATTCTGCTCACCCAGGTCGGTCTGTCCGTCCCGGATCCGGCGTGGCTGGTCCAGGACTTCTGGACCGCGCTCTACCAGTCGCTCGGCGACTGACCCGAGCAATCGCGGGACGCCCGTCCCGCCGACCCCACATCCCCTCGTACAAAGGATTGATCATGTCCATCGTTCTGTCCGACCAGGACAAGCAGACCCTGCGCACCGCCGCGTACGGCGCCGTGTCGCTGCTGGCCGCCGCCGGTGCCGCCGGAGGCTCGCCGCACAAGATCGCCACGGACGGCAGCATCGCCCTGGCCTCCGCGACCGGCCCGGTCGGTCACGTGCTCGCCGCCCAGTCGGCGGTGAAGGTGAGCGGCAAGTCCGTCGCGGAGATCGCCGACCAGGTGCTGCCGGCGCTGACGGCGTCGGTGGTCCTGCCCGGAAAGCAGGACCCGGCCGAGGCCGAGAACTTCCGCGGCGTCGTCGACGTCGCCATCCAGGCCGCCACCCGGGCGGGCAAGGACGAGCCCAGCCCCACCATGGCGGCCGTCATCCGCCAGATCACCGCCGCCCTCGACGCCGCCTGAGCCGACGGCACCCGCTCGGGTGGTGGCCGGCCTCGCGCCGGCCGCCACCCGAGCGGCAGGCCTCAGGCGGAGTAGATGAGTTTGACGCCGCCGACGGTCAGCACGGCCACCGTGGCGCCGCCGACGCCGGAGTTGAGGTTGCGCCAGGCGTTGTTGCTGGCCGCCTCGTGCACGTAGCCGCCCGCGCTGGTGTAGATGTGCTTGACGCCCCCGACGTTCATCGCCGCGAGCGTGCCGTCGGAGACGCCGGAGATGCCGGTCCACAGGTTCTGCCAGCCCGCGTTGCTGGCCGCCTCGTACACCGAGCCGCCGTTGACCGTGTAGATGATCTTCGTACTGCCGAGGGTGATGGCCGCGACCGCCGAGGCGGGGATGCCGGTGTTCAGGTTGCGCCAGGCGTTGGCGCTGCTGGCCTCGTGCACGTATCCGCCGACGATGCTGTAGACGTATTTGATCCCGTCGAGCTGGATCACCGAGATCGACGACGAGCCGACCCCGCCGATGCCGCTGTTGAGGTTGCGCCAGGCGTTGTTGCTGGCCGCCTCGTGGACGTACCCGTCGACGACGCTGTAGATGAGCTTCACCCCGTCGAGGTTCAGCGCGGCCAGGGCGGTGCCCTGCGCGCCGGTGACGCCGGTCCACAGGTTCTGCCAGCCCGCGTTGCTGGCCGCCTCGAAGATCCGGCCGCCGTTGAGGGTGTACAGGATCTTGGTGGTGCCCAGTGCGATCGGCGCCACCGCCGAGCCGGTCACCGCACCGGCGCTGCCGGAGACCGGCAGCGCCCGCCAGGCGTTGTTGCTGGCCGCCTCGTACACCTGCCGCGGCGACACCCCGCCCGGGTGCTGTGCGATGTAGACCAGCGGGCTGATCCGGTTGCCGGCCGGGTCGATCATGTGCCAGTGCACGTGCGGGCCGGTGGAGCTGCCCGAGCCGGGTGCCCCGGCCGCGCCGCCGGACAGGCCGACGATCGTGCCCGCCTCGACGTAGGTGCCGTTGGCGAGCAGGAACTGCGACAGGTGCAGGTATTGGCTGCGGTAGCCGTCGGCGTGGTAGATCGTGACGGTGTGGCCGCCGGAGCCGTTGTACGGCGTGTTCTGGACCGTTCCGGCACCGCAGGCGGGCAGGCGGGTGCCCACGGGCATGCCGAAGTCGATGCCGCCGAGCGAGCCCCGGGCCAGGTGGCCCTCCCAGGTGTCGGTGATCGGGTATGCGGTGAACGGGTTGTAGATCACCGGTGCCGCGTACGCCGCCCCGGGCAGCGCCAGCACCCCGCCCGCGGCCATCGCGCCCGCGCCCAGCGCGGCGGTGCGCAGCATCGCGCGGCGGCTCAGGCCCGGCGTGGGCTCGCCCTCGCCCGCGCAGCAGCCGCCTTCGTCGGTTCGTGCCATGTCACTCCTCTTCCGGCCAAGGGAACGCATCCGCGCAGATGGATCGACAGCGGTGCGCGCCCATTGTCGGAGGGCGGGTTCACACGTCGGCACATCCGGCCGTCACACGCGGTCAGGCCGCGGGCAGGCGGGCCAGCCGGTCGCGCAGGTCCTGGGCGTCGGGGTGGCCCAGTTCGTCGAGCATGGCCAGCGCGTGCCGCCAGGCGTCCGCGGCGGCCCGGTCGTCCCCGGCCGCGTGGTGGGCGTCGCCGAGGTGCGCCAGGGTGATCGTCTCGTAGTAGGGGTCGGCGAGTCCGCGCAGCACCACCAGCGCCTCCCGGTAGTGGACCATCGCCTGCCCGTGGTCGCCCCGGCTGTGGTGGGCGAAGCCGAGGCTGTCCAGCGCGTTGGCCAGTCCTTCCTGGTCGGCGAGGTCCCGGTGCACTTCGACGGCCTGCTCGCAGTACTCGACGGCGTCGCCGTACTGACCCAGCTGGGCGTGCAGCCAGCCGATACTGTTGAGGGCCTGGCCGCGGCCGATGAGGTGGCCCGCCGACCCGAACCGGTCCAGTGCCCGCCGGGCGGCCAGCAGCGCCGCGTGCCGGTCGCCCTGCCCCTCGTGGACGAGGCTCATCCGCAGATTGGTGTACGCCTGGCCGACCGGGTCGGCGAGTTCCCCGAACAGGTCGTCGGCGCGGCGCAGGTGCGTGTGCGCCAGCGGGTAGCGCTTCAGGCGGTTGTACGCCAGCCCGAGGCCGCCGTGCGCGTGGGCCTGGCCGACCCGGTCCGCGACCCGCTCGGCAGCCGCCAGCGCGGTGCGCTGGGTGGCGACCCAGTCGTGCCAGTGCCCGCCCCGGTCCAGGAACGTCGACAGCGCCGAGGCCAGCTGCCACGCGTACTCGGCGAGGTCGGTGTCGGCGGCCGCGCTCGTCGCGGCCAGCAGCGCCGCGTGCTCGCGCGCGAACCACGCCGACGCCGTGCCGGTGTCGGCGAACCGGGCGGGGCTCGCGCCGGGCTCCACCGGCAGCAGGCTCAGCTTGTACCGGTGCGGGTAGATCAGGACCGCCGCCGTGTACGCGCTGTGCAGGTAGTACGCCAGCACCCGCCGCAGCGCGGCCTGCCGGCCGGACCCTGGGTCGGTGCGGCGGGCCAGCTCGGCGGCGTAGGTCCGCAGCAGATCGTGCAGCGAGAACCGGTCCGGGGTGTGCTCGGTGATCAGGTGGGCGCGCACCAGTTCGGCCAGCGCGGGCCGGACCTCGGCCGGCGGCGCGCCGGCCAGGCTGGCCGCCGCGCCGGGGCCGAGGTCCTGTCCCGGATGCAGCCCGAGCAGCCGGAACAGCGCCGCGGCCGACGGCGTCAAGCTGCGGTACGACCAGGAGAACGCCGCGTGCACGTCGGCGGTGATCCCGTCCACCCTGGCGGCGCCCAGGCCCTGCCGCGTGGCGGACAGCTCAGCCGCGAGCACGTCCAGCGGCAGGCCCGGCTGGACGGCGGCGCGGGCAGCGACCATGGCCAGCGCCAGCGGAAGGCGCGCGCAGCGGGCCGCGATCTGGGCGGCGGCCTGCGCCTGGGCGGCCACGCGCTCCGGACCCAGGCGCCCGGCCAGGAGCTCCCGGGCCTCGTCGTCGGGCAGCACGTCGAGGGTCACCGGATGGGCGCCTTCCAGCGCCACCAGGTCTAGCAGCTGGTCACGGCTGGTGATCAGCACCAGCCCGCCGCCTCCGCCGGGCAGCAGCGGCCGGACCTGTTCGGCGTCGAACGCGTTGTCGAGCAGCACCAGCATGCGCCGCCCGGCGATGACGCTGCGGTACAGGCCCGCCTGGGCGTCGAGGCCGGGCGGGACGCGGTCGGGCGCGACACCGAGCCCGTCGAGCAGGCCGCGCAGCGCCTCGCCGGGCTCGACCGGACGGGCGGCGGGATGGAATCCGCGCAGGTTGACGTAGAGCTGCCCGTCGGGGAACCTGGCCGCGACCCGGTGTGCGAAATGGACCGCGAGCGCCGTCTTGCCCACCCCGGCGGTGCCCATGAGGACGGTGACCACAGTGGTCGGCGGCGTGGCACCGGCGGCGCCGGCGAGCGTCTCCAGGCGGGCCAGTTCCGCACCGCGGCCGGCGAAGCCGCGCACGTCCAGGGGCAGTTGGGCGGGCACCACCGCCGCCGGCCGGGCCGTACGCGGCGGCGTGCCCTGACCGCCCGCTGCCGGGCCGGGGTCGCCGGGCGGGTCGAGGGCGCGGTCGCCCAGCAGGATGCGCCGTTCGAGGTCCCGCAGCTCGCTGCCGACGTCGAGGCCGTAGCCCTCGGACAGGGCCTGGCGCGCGGTGCGGTAGGCGCCGAGCGCGTCGGTGACCCGGCCGCTGCGGTACAGCGCGAGCATCAGCTGGGCGACGAGCCGCTGCCGGACCGGGTCGGCGGCCACCGCGGCGGTCAGCTCCGGCACGATCAGCGCGTGGTTGCCGCAGTCGAGCTCCGCGTCGAACAGCTGCTCCAGCACCCGGTCGCGCCGCTCGCCGAGGTGGGCGCGGGCCGCGGCGGCGTACGGTGCCCGTACCCCCGCCAGCGGCTGCGGGCCGCGCCACAGGCCGAGCGCCGCACGCAGCAGCCTGACGGCCTCGGCGGGCGCGCGCGCCGCCCGTGCCTGGCCGACGAGGTGGGTGAACACCGCGAGGTCGAGCCGGCCGTGGGCGATGTGCAGGGTGTAACCGGCGGGCTGGCGGTCCACGGCGGCCAGCGGGCCGTCGCCGTCGCGCAGGGCGGCGCGCAGGGTGGAGACCATGTTCTGCACCTGTACGGTCGCGGTGCGCGGCGGTGCCCCGCCCCACATCGCCTCGACGATCTCGTCCATCGTCACCAGTCGCCCGGTGTGCAGCATGAGCAGGGCGACCAGGTCGAGCTGCTGGCGGCGGGCGAATCGCAGCGGCCGGCCCGAGGCGACGACCTCCACCGGGCCGAGCACGCGGAAGTCGCCACCGTGGCCGTCTGCGATCATCGGCGCCGATCGTAGCCGGGATGGATGAACGGCCCATAGCGGGCGGGTGCCGGTGTTCGCGCGGGCGCGTACGACGAAGGCCGACCCGGTGGTCCGGATCGGCCTTCTGTCGTCGGCGTCCTGGCTCAGCCTGGGCCGAAGGAGACGGTCAGGGTGGGCTTGTTGGTGTTCTCGCGGCTGTGCAGGCGCTGCTCGAAACCTGCCGCGCCCTCGCCGGCGTCGCGGATCTGCAGGCCGGTGTTGCCGGCGGCGTACAGGTCGGCGACCTGCGGGGTGACCGTCCACTCCACCCAGCCCGCACGCACGGTCGCGGTGGCCGGGTTGCCGGTCGTCGCGGGCTGGGTGCGCCAGGTGACCCCGGTCTCGGTCCATGATCCGGCGAGCCGGGTGGCCCGCACGGTGCGCGTGGAGACGGCCGTGGACAGGTAGATGCGGAGCTTCGCGGTGGTGACCTTGCATCCTGCGGGCAGAGTCGGCAGCGGGAAGTGGACCAGTGACCGGGCGTCGGCGTTGGCCTTGCTCCGTACCTTCAGGATCGTGTCCTTGCCGTAGTTGGTCGTGGGCCAGCTAGAAGTGATCCAGGTGTCGGCGTCGGCGGTCCTGGTCGCCGTGGCCGGGCAGGCCGCGGTGCCGTTGACGGTGGCTGTGGCCTGGTCGTCCTCGGCGGCGTCGCTGTTGGCGGGCGTCGAGTCCGCGTCGGGCTGGTCGGCGGCCGATACCTGGGCGGTGTTCGCCTTCTGCCCGGTGGTGGTGACCTTCCCGACGAGCTGGAGGGTGGCGGCGGCGCCGCTGCCGAGGCCGCCGACCGACCAGACGCCGCTGGCCGCGGTGTAACCACCCTGGCCGGCGTTGGCGGACACGAACGTCACGCCCGACGGCAGCCGGTCGGTGACGGCCACCCCGGTGGCCGGGGCGGGCCCGGCGTTGGCGACCCGCACGGTGAAGGTCACGTTGCCGCCGACGGGCACGGTGGCGGGTGCGGCCGACGCGGTGACCGACAGGTCGATCGTCGGCGGTGGCGGCAGCCCGGCGCCCCAGTCGCGGACGAACACGTCACGGACGTTGTCGTCGTCCTCGGTGCTCAGGTTGTCGGCCACCGAGCCGAAGGCGACGAGCTTGCCGTCACCGGAGATCGACGGGTTGGTGGACCGGTCGTCGCCGCCCGGCCCGCTCGCGCCGGTCGCCCGGCTCACGAGTGCGGTGAGCTGGGACTGCAGGTCGCGGACGAACACGTCGGGGCACGGCCTGTCCGCCCCCTGGAGCGGGTCGTAGCACGTGTCGACGTCGCTGGGGCTGAGGTTGAGCGCGCGCGAGGTGAACGCGACGTACCGTCCGTCGGCGGAGATCGACGCTTCGGTCGAGGCCAGCGCGGCGGCGGCGCCGTTGGCGCCGTCGGCCCTGCTGACGAAGACCGTCCGGCTGTCGCGCAGGTCGCGGACGTAGACGCCGGAGACCCCGTCGACGTTGTCGGCGCTGAGGTTGGTCGCTTCCGAGCTGAACGCGACGTAGCGGCCGTCGGCGGAGATCGACGGGCAGCGTGAGTCGCCGTTCAGAGCGAGTCCGCCACCGGAGCCGTCGACCCGGTTGGCGTATTCGCCGGTGCCGGTCTGCAGGTCGTACCGGACGATGTCGAACCAGCCGCTGCCGCCGCCGACGCCCCCGTCGAAGGCGGCGAACCGGCCGTCGCCGGACAGCTGCACCCGGCAGGGCAGCTCCGTCGAGTAGGGCGTGCCTCCCGTGCTGAGGAACTTCGTGGTGCCGGTCCGCAGGTCCCGGACGAAGAAGTTGGGGCAGTAGTAGAAGGCGGTGTCCTCCAGGTAGCACTCGTGCGGGGCGACGGTGCTCAGGTTCGCCGCCACCGAGGTGAAGGCCACCCTGGCGCCGTCGTCGGAGATGGACGGGGTGACCGAGCCGCCGTCGGGGGCGTCACCGTCGACGCCGTCGGCCCTGCTCACGTACGTCGTCGTGCCGGCGGTGAGGTCGCGTACGAAGATGTCGGCGCAGGGCCCCTGTTCAAGGCCGCCCGCCACGAGGCAGGTGTCGTTGTCCTGCGAGCTCAGGTTGGCGGCCGTCGAGCTGAACGCCACGTAGCGGCCGTCGGCGGAGATCGCCGGATCCGCGGACGGGCCGTTCGCGGCCGCGCCGGTCGGACCGTCGGCGCGGCTGACCAGCGTCGTCGTGCCGGTCGTCAGGTCGCGTACGAAGACGTTGGTATAGGCATTGTCATCCTGGTCGCTGAGGTTGTCGGCGTCGGAGGCGAAGACGACGTAGCGGCCGTTCGCGGAGACGGCCAGACCGTAGGAGTCGCCGTCGGCAGCGGCACCGCTGGTCCCGTCGGCCCGGCTGACCAGGGTGGTGTCGTATGTGGCCGCGTACGCCGGACTGCCCGGCACGGTGATCAGGGTGGTCGCCAGCAACGCGGCCGCGCAGGCACGTACGGGCAGGCGGCGGCGGAACGTGGAGGTGACGTGGGGGTCTCTGGCGCGTGGCACCCGCCACGCGCGCCCGGGGTTGGCAACTGCCATGGTGACGGCTCCGTTCAGCCGGACGGTGTGGTCATGCCCAGATCGGACATGCCGTCACGCAGAGTAACCGTATGGCTACCTGCCGTCCGCCGACGCGCCGGGTCCGCCTCCCAGCAGGCCGGAACGCCCGGGCAGGCGCCGGGGTCAGCCGTTCGGCATCGCCGCGAGCAGCTCGGCCGCCAGGGTGATCAGCTGGTTGGCGCGCACCGCCAGGCTCGCGGCCAGCCCATGGCCGGTCACGGCCGCAGCCTCGGCGAGTTCGCGCAGCGCGGCCAGGTCGGTGTCCAGGCGGGCCAGGACCGCGGCGAGGTCGGCACCGCCGGCCCGCAGCTGTGCGGCGATCTCCTCCAGGCTCATGCCGGAGGACTCCAGCCGCTGCACGGTGGCGATCTGCTCCACCACCGCGGGGTCGTAGAGGCGGAAACCGCCGGAGGTTCGCGAGGCCGGGCTGATCAGGCCGAGATTGGTGTAGAAGTCGACGGTACGGTTGCTGACCCCCGCCGCGGCGGCGAGTTCACCGATCCGCATCAACGCCATGACCAGCCTCTTCCAGTAACCGTACAGTTTCACGTGCTAGTGTCGCCCTCATGGATGATCATAGCGCGGCCCCTGCGGCCCCGCGCCGGTCGAAACCCTTCCCGGCCGTCCGGGCCGCCCAGGCTGGAGCGCCGGCTCAGCCGTGCTGATCCGCGCCGGTGGCACCGTCGCGCAGCGGGCGCTGAAGGCCACCGGTCGGCTGTCGTCCCCCAGCACTCCCGCAGCTAGCCGAACACCGCCTCCGAAGGAAGGAACTCCGTGGTCTTCAAGAAACTGCTCGCCAGTCTCGGCCTGGGCGGCGTCGAGGTCGACACCGTCCTGTCGCCGCACCCGACCACCCCCGGCGGGCCGCTGACCGGGCAGGTCAACCTGCGCGCCAAGTCCGACACCGACATCACCGCGATCTGGGTGCTGCTGGTGGCCACCACCCCGTTCGGGGAGACCGAACTGGGCCGCCAGCAGGTCGCCGGCGGGATGCGGGTGGCGGGTGGATCGACGCAGTCGGTGCCGTTCACTCTCGCAGTCCCCATGTTCGCGCCGTTCACGAGCCTGTACGGGCAGAATCTGCCCGGCGGCGGGATCGGCGTGCGCACCGAGGTCGCCGTCGCCTCCGGCAGCGCCAAGGGCGACTGGGACCCCGTGCGCGTCGACGCCGCCCCCGCCCACCAGCAGATCATCGACGCGCTCGGCACCATCGGGTGCCGGTTCGCCCGCAACGAGCTGCGGCCCGGCGCGACCGCCGGGCTGCCCGCCCCGGTGGCGCAGGCGGTCACGTTCTACGCGCCGCTACCGGAGGGCCAGCAGCCGGGCCCGCACATTCCGCAGCTGACCTTCACCTTCACCGCCACGGGCGACGTGCTGGTCGTGCTGACCGAACTCAGCGCCCGGCCCGGCAGCGCCGACCGCCACGACCTTCCGCCGGCCGACGTCGCGCGGTTGAGCGCCGAGGGCGGCTGGGTCGGCGAGGTCGACCGGTGGATCGTCGCCGCGCTGGACAAGCTGGGCCAGGCCCCGGCCGCGACGCCCGGCTCGTTCATGCAGCCGCACGCCCCCGCCGGCCAGCATCGCGGTCACGCACCCGGCTACGGTCAGCCCGGATACGGTCAGCCCGGATACGGCCACCGGCCGCAGCAGGGGCACGGCTACGCCTACGGCGGCCACGGCGACTACCGGTACGGCGGCTACCAGGGCAGGCCCAGCATGGCCGGCGCGGTCGCCGCGGGTGTCGGCGGCGCCGCGCTGGGCTTCCTCGGCGGCATGGTCATCGGCGACATGATCGGAGACGCGTTCTCGCCCGACGTGGCCGAGGCGATCGACGACCCGGGTGCGGCCGCGGCCGACTACGCCGGCTTCGAGGACGGCGGCTTCGACGGCGGATTCGACGGCGGCGACTTCGGAGACTTCTGACCGGCCACGCCGGGTCGGGCGGCCCGGGGCCGCCCGACCCGGCCTGATCCCACCGCCCCCGTACTACGCAGAAGGAGTCCTGAGTGAAGTCCTCCAACCCGGTGCTCGGGCGGATCACCGCCGCCGCGCAGCAGCCGACCTACACCGTGGCCGGCGGGCCCGCCCCCACTTACAGCTACGCCGGGCGCACCTACCAGCAGCCGGACGCCGGCTACGGCTACCCCGAGACCGTGCAGGCACCGCGTGACGTCATGACCATCGACGACGTCGTGGTCAAGACCGTGTCGCTGATCGGCGCGGCGGCTGCCGCAGCGGCCGCCACGTGGATCCTCGTGCCGCCGCCGGCCATGGGCGTGGTGTGGATCGCCGCGATGCTCATCGGCCTGGTGCTCGGCCTGGTCATCTCGTTCGCGCAGGTCACCAACCCGGCCGTGCTGTTCGCGTACGCGATCGTCGAAGGCGTGTTCCTCGGCGCGGTGTCCAAGGCGTTCGAGACCCGCTGGAACGGCATCGTCGCCCAGGCCGTCATCGCCACCCTCGGCGTCTTCCTGGTCATGGCCGCGCTGTACAAGGCGCGGATCGTCCGGGCCACGCCGAAGTTCATGAAGGTCGTGATCGGCGCCGCCGCAGGCCTGGGCGTCGTCATGCTCATCAACCTCGTGATCAGCCTGTTCACCGGCTCGGCCGGGCCGCTGCGCGACGGCGGCGGCATCGCGATCGTCTTCAGCCTGGTCTGCATCGTCGTCGCGGCGCTCATGTTCGTCGTGACCTTCCAGCAGATCGAGGACGGCATCGCCGCCGGGCTGCCGCGCAAGTACGGATGGCTGGGCGCGTTCGGCATCCTCGTGGAACTGGTCTGGCTCTACCTGGAGATCCTGCGGCTGATCTCCTACTTCCAGGAGGACTGACCCCAACGGCTCGCGGCCCGTGCACGCCGTACGGGCCGCGACCGCCGTGCCGCCGGGAGGCGGACGCCCGGGGTCAGCCGTCCGCGGACCGTCCGCCCCGGGAGTTGAGCCGTCCCAGCAGGCTGTGGGCCGCCTCGGTGAGCAGCGCCCGGTCGTAGCTGACGATCGCGTCGAACTCCCGCTGGCCGTCCCCGCCGGTCGACCGGACCTCCTCGGCGAACAGGCCCCCGGCGAAATAGCTGTTCACGACGATGACCGTCCACTCCCCCACCAGCGGGTCGTCAGCGCGCAGCGTCACGCCGCGCAGGCCCGGCGCGGGACGGGCCGGCATGCCGCCGGCGAACACCGCGATGAAGGCGCCGCCTGCGGCCCATGCGGCATACCGGGTGCGCACCGTCGCGGTGAAGTGGACCCGGTGCTGGAACGTCGCGAGCAGGACCATGGCCTCCGGGGCGCGGCTGGCCATGGCCTCCAGCCGGGCGCTGACCCGGATCAGCGCACGCCTGGTGGTCAGGGCAGGGTCGCGGTAGCGGCGGGCGATCTGGAACGGGGTCGAGTCCCCAGCGCGCGACCCGGCGCTGCGGGGCAGGTCGGCGCCGGGATGCGTGTGCCGGCGCGGCAGCGGGCCGGGGCGGCCGAACAGCCAGCCCTGCCCCAGGGTCGCCCCCATGGCGATCGCCGAGGCGCGGTGCTGCGGGGTCTCGATGCCCTCAGCGAGGACCACCGCTCCGGTCCGCGCCGACTCGGCCCGGACCGCCTGCACGACCTGGCGCGCCACGGCGGTGTCCGGGTGCTGCACGACCTCCCGATCCAGTTTGATCACTTCGGGGCTGAGCAGGGACATCAGCGCCAGGCTGGCGGGGTTGGACCCGACGTCGTCCAGGGCGATGCGCGCCCCGCGACCGCGTACGCGCGTCATCAGCGCCATCAGGGCGGCGGGGTCCTCCCCGAGGAACCGCTCGGTGATCTCGGCGACCACCTGGAGCCGCTCGGCACCGTCGTCGACCGAGGCGACCAGGTCGGGCGGGCAGCGGGTCCGCAGCGCCATCGGCTCGACGTTGACGAACAGCGGCATCTCGTACGGCAGACCCGCCCGCAGCGCGTGCCGGAACGCCACAGCCCGCGCCACCCAGTCCAGTTCCCCGAGCCGGCCCGCTCGCAGCGCGTGCCCGAACATCGCCGCCGGGAGCTCGAAGGCCGAACCGGCCGGTCCGCGCGCCAGCGCCTCGTAACCGGCGACCCTGCCGGTGGCCAGCACCACGATCGGCTGGAAGACCGGGTAGAGGGCGCGACGGTCCAAGATCGCGTCGAACTCGGCGTCGCCGCCGGAGCCGCCGGGCGCAGACCCGCCTGCCCGCGAGGCGCTGGGCATACCTCAAGCTACCCAACCAGCCCCGGCCCGACGGTGCTTTCGGTCGTTTGCCGCCTGGACCGCGCCGGTATGTCCTGCCGACGCGGTCCGGGCGGCCCTGTCCGGCCGCTACTGGACCGCCCCGGCGGCGCTGAGCAGGTCGGCGTACCAGGTGGCGTAGGGCTGGTTGGTGGCCGGGTAGTTGGCCGGCGGTGCCGTGGCCAGCGAGGCGCTGTCGAAGTCCCAGCCGCGTACGACCTTGCCGGCGTTGCGGCTCGCGGTGATGAAGGACCTGTTCGACGCGACGGAGGCGTAGAAGATCGCGCCTTCGGCCAGCAGCGCGCTGTCGCCGGCCTGGAACTCGTCGAAGGCTGTCTGCTGGTAGCGCACGCGCGTGGCACCGATCCGGTCGGTCGCGTAGCGCAGCGTGGTGGCCGGGGCGGCGCCGTCCGCGCCGGTGCTGACCGTCACCCGCATCGATCCGCTGGTGGAGGCGGCGGTGGTGAAGCGGGGGTCGGCGGTCTTGGCGTGGGTGGCGCTGTTCCAGGTCACGGTGCCGGCCGCCGGGTCGAGGACGGCGTCCCAGAACCAGTTCTGGTTCTGGGACTGGCTGCGGTGGATCTCCTTGAGCGTGTTGCCGGCGGGGCTGGCGAACGCGATCGACGGCAGGATGCCCGTGTCGTACTGCCGGCTGGCCGACCAGGTGATGTCGCCGTCGGCGGTGAGCTGCCCGACGCGATACCACAGCGTGCTCGCGTTCTGCGACTTGTGCACCTCGACGAGCAGACCGCTGTCGTTGAGCGCCACCGCGGGCGTCGTGCCGGAGTCGTATCGGCCGTGCCGCAGCCAGCTGACGCGGCCGTCCGGGCCGTAGGTTCCGCTCCAATACCACAGCGCTCCGGCGCCGGAGTCGTGTACCTCGACGACCTGGCCCCTGGAGTTGATCGCGACACTCGGGTCGGCACCGGAGTCCGCCTTGTACGCGCTGCGGGTCCCCGCGTGCCCGGACAGCAGCGTGATGACGCGTCCCCGCAGCGACCCGACGGTGCCGAGGGCGCCGGGCACGTCCTGTGCCCGCACCAGCCGGGTCCCGAACACCCCGGCGAGCTCGGCGTTCAGCGCGGCCAGATCACCTGCGGCGTAGGAGGTGTTGTCGGTGAGGTCGTCCTTGAGGTCGAGCATCACCAGCAGCGGCGCGTGGCCGGGATGAGCGGCCGACCAGGCGGCCACCGTCTGCAACCACGGCCGCAGGTTGTTCGACGCGGGGTTGCCGCTGTGGTCGACCAGGTCGCCGGGTGAGCTGTGGCCGACGCCGTAGTCCCCGGTCGTGGCGTACCCGTTGTCGTGGATGTCGAACTCCAGGAACCGTACGCCGTTGTCGAGCTGAGAGGTGATCGATCCCTTCGCCCCGTCGGCGTTGCCCGAGTAGCTGTTGTGGGTCGCGCGGAACACGGCGGAGGCGAAGGGCAGGTCGTCGGGCGCGGCGGCCGCGGGCGCGGCGGTGGCCGCGAGGGCGAGCATGACCGCGCTGACCGCGGTGGCGAGTCTTCTCACGAGCGGCAAGGTACGCCGACACGGTGAAGTCAGTCTATATTCGAGCTGAACCGGCGTACGGGCTGGACATGTCTTCGCGGCGTCACGGCCGTCGGGGCATCCGGCCTATGCCGGGCGGGTGACCGCGGATGCCAGGCCCGCCGAGGGCAGGACGGCGGGTCTCAGCTGGTCGGGGTCGGCGCCGGGGCGAGCGACAGGCCGTAGACCTGGTCCAGCACCGTCGGCAGCAGCGCGTTGGCCGTGGTCCGGCCGTCGGGTGCCACGGGCAGGTTCGTCCAGATCACGATCGTCACCCCGTTGTCCGGGTCGTGGCCCATGAACGAGTTGAAGCCCGGCAGTTCGCCGCCGTGGTAGTACATCGCGGCGTTCGGCGCGAAGCGCTGGTAGGAGATGCCGTACCCGTACTTCTGCCCGTCCGGGTGGGCGGGGTCCTCGGCTTGCAGGCTGTCCAGCCACTGCCGGCGGAAGGCGGCGTCGAACACCTTGCCCGTGACCAGGGAGCTGATCCAGACTGCCAGATCGTCGGCGGTCGAGACGGCCCCGCCTGCCGCGGTGGCGTAGGACGGGTTCTGGTTGGTGTAGTCGATGGGCTTGAGCGTGCCGGCGCGGGCGGCGGCCTGCATCTCGGCCGGGTACGGCTCGTCGACCAGGGCGTAGGCGGTGCCGCC
Source organism: Catellatospora sp. TT07R-123 (assembly GCF_018327705.1). Lineage (NCBI taxonomy): Bacteria > Bacillati > Actinomycetota > Actinomycetes > Micromonosporales > Micromonosporaceae > Catellatospora > Catellatospora sp. TT07R-123. Next base: position 496,251 of record NZ_BNEM01000001.1, read on the forward strand.
GTACATGTAGCCGTGGGAGTAGGGTGCCGGGATCTTGTCGTCGGTGGCGGCCGGCAGCGAGGTCTGGCGCAGCCCGAGCGGGCCGAGCAGCCGCTGCTGGAACTGCTCGGCGAGCGGCTTGCCGCCTACCTTCTCCGCCACCAGGCCCAGCAGCGCATAGTTGGTGTTGCTGTACTCGTAGCCGGTGTTCGGCGCGAAGTTCGGCGGCCGCTTGAACGCGATGTCGAGCATCTCCTGCGGCGTCCAGACCCGGCCCAGGTCGGCGTCCATGGCCGTGGCCAGTTCCGGGGCGTTGGTGTAACCGTAGAGGCCGCTGCGCATCTTCAGCAGGTCCGCGATGGTGATGTTCGCCCCGTTGGGCACGCCGTCCACATAGGCCGACACCGGATCGCCGAAGCTGAGTCCGCCGTCCTGGGCCAGCAGTGTGATCAGCGCGGCGGTCATGGTCTTGGTGTTCGACGCGATCCGGAAGTGCGTGTCGGCGGTGGGCGGGAGCTGCGCACCGAGTTCGGTGGTCCCGGCGGCGGCGCGGTAAGTGCCTTCCGGGGTGCGTACCAGCACCATCGCGCCGGGGACCAGCATCTGCTCGGCGGCGGCGCGCACGGCGCGCTCAAGGGCGTTCTGGTCGACGGGCTTCAGCCCCGCGCGGTGCGGTGCCGGTCCGGCGGCCGACGGGGGTGCCGCGGCGGCCGCACTGCCCGCGAGCAGCAACGCCACACAGGCCGCGAGCGCGACACCCACCCGCCGCGTCCTGCGCGGACGGCGGCTCCCGTCTGCTCCGCTCTGCGCCCGAAGGGTCTTTCCCATGGCGTATCACCGCCTATGCCCGGAAGCCGAGCAGCAGCCGTGACACGTGCTCGGGCCGGCCGGAAGGGCTGACAAATCCCACTAATTTTAGCAGCCCACCTGGTCTGGCCTCGGCTGTCCTGCCCGCCTGCGACCGCCGCTCGACGGCCCGATGCGCCGCCGACGGCGGTCACTAACATCGGGCAGCATGACACCAGTGAGTGAGCCGGTCCGGGCCGCGGTGCGGCGAGCCGACCTCGGCTGGCTCGCCGCCGAACTCGAAACACAGGACTGCACACCGGCCGTCCTGGCGCTACTCGTCCGGCACCAGGACCCGCTGCTGCGCCATCTCGGCCTGGAACGGCTCGGCGCCCGGCTCGCGAGCCCCGGCATCGGCGAATCCGAACTCGCCGAACTCGCCGGTCTGCTGCCCCCGACGCTGGACGGACCGCCGGAGACGGCCCAGATCCTGGCCCGCCTCCACCAGCAGCTCTGGCAGTACGTCCCCCAGCAGCACCGGCCCCGGTGGCGGGCCGCCGGGCTGCCGATCGGCGTTCAGCTCACCTGGCTGTGGGCCGAGCTCTGCCACCAGCCCGCGACGCTCCGGCACGAGCCGGTCGGCGAGCTGCTCTACCAGTCCGTGGCCGCGACAGCGGCCGCCGACACCGACCAGCTCGACGAACTGATCGGTGAGCTGGCCGCCAGCGGTGACGACATCCTGCGGCACGCGGCGCTGCGACTGGCGCGGGAAGGGCTGCACAGCGCACTGCTGGCCCCGGCCCGTGCCCGTGAGCACCTCGACAGGCTGCTCGAATCCGCGAGCACCGGCGTGGTGGTCGCGGCGCTGCGCGAGCTGGCCGAACCGTGGGCCGCGCTCGCCGCGCTGCGACGGGAGCGGCTGTCGCCGCTGCTCACCGGTCCGGTGGCGCCGGAGCCGGCTGTCGTCGATGCGGCGATCGCGGCCGCGGCCCGGCACGGGCACGGTGACCTCCTGTGGGACGTCGTCGTGGCTGAGGCGATGCCGCCGGGCTCTCGCCAGCGTGCGCTGCGCGTGCTGGGGAACCTGGCCGGGCACGAGGACATCGGCGGGCTGCTGGCGGTCGCCGCCGCCGATCCGCTGCTGCTGGCCGGGCCTGTGCTCGCGTGCCTGGCGGGGATGCACCGGCGCGGCCTGTTCCCGGCCGGTGCCGACGCGGCGCCGATCGTCGGCCTCGCGCTGGCCGATCACAGCGTCTCCGCGGTGGAGGTGGCGACGGTCGTGTTCACCTGTCGGCGGGAGGCGCTGCGGGCGCTGGTCGTCGAGGATCCCGGCGACGTGATGTGGCCGCGGCGGCTGGAACTGCTGGTGGAACTCGCCCGTCAGGGCAGCGGCGACCTTCCGGTCGGCGACGCGATCGCCGGGGTGCTGCCGGCGGCGTCCCGTCCGGAGCCGTTCCTGGCCGCGATCCGGGCGTTGCGGCATACTCCCGCCGAGGTCGCCGTCGTCGACCTGCTGCCGCGTGCCGCCGCCGCCGCGCTGGACGCGCTGGAGGCCGTCGGCGGCGGGCATACTGCGGCCATGTTGCGCGACGGGCTCGGCCTGACCTGTCCCGACGGGGACGCGGCGATCGCGCCGCACCTGCGGCCGGTCCGCCATCAGGCCCTGGAGCTGCTGTGGCAGCTGACCGATGATCCCGACGAGCGGGCCGCGATCCTGGCCCGGCTGGACCCCCGCGACGTGCCCGGCCGGATCGCCGCCGACCTCGGCGCACCCGACCGGCATGAGCTGGCGCTGCTGGCCGGCGGGTTCGATCCGGTCGATCCGGTCGCGGCGCTGACCGTGCTGGCCCGCAACGGCGACGCCGGCGTCCTGGCGGCCATCGGCGACCTGCTGCTGCGGATCGTGGCGGACCTCGCGGCGGCGTGGGAGCCGGGCGCCCCGGCTCGGCCCGCCGACCGCGCACGCCCTGACGGACGGCTGATGGGAGAGCCTGCCGTGCCCGAGGAGGTCGTGGCCGCGATCCACGCCCTCGGCGCCCGCCTGCACGCCCGGGGCAAGCTGCGGCCGTTCTGCCTGCGCGAGGCGGCCGACGCCCGGGCAGCCGGCCACGCGCTCGTCGCGACGGTGACGCTGGACCTGCTGGAACGCCCCGACCTGTCCGGCGGCGAGCAGGCAGTCCTGCTCGCGCTGCTGCTGCGGGCTCCGTACGCCGGCACGCGGGCCCGGGTGCACCGGCTGCTGCGCCACCGCGACCGCCACGTCCGCAAGCAGGTGATCGCGCTGCTGGCCGCCGACGCCACCGGACAGGACGCCGAAGCCCTCTCGGCCAGCCTGATCGCGTTGACCGGCGCCCGCGACGGGCAGACCGTCCGGCAGGCGCTGCTCGCCCTCGGGCACGCTCGGGCGCGCTGGGCCGCACCGGCCGTCGCGGCCTGCCTGGAGCACCCCGCCATGAACGTCAAGAAGACCGCCGCGGGGGTGCTATCCCAGACCGGCACCCCCGCGGTGGTGCCGCGGCTGCTGTTCTGGCTCGGCCGTCACGACAACCCGGGTCTGCGAGCCGGGCTCGTCGAGGCGCTGCGGGCGGTCCTCGGCCGCGCCTACGCGGCCACGGTCCTCGCCGCGGCCGAACAGGCCACCGACGACCGGACCCGCAGGCTGCTCCTCGACGGGCTCGACGCGACGCTGTCGGCGCGGGCGGTCAACGCGCTGGCCCGGCAGGGATCGCCGGTCGCCCCGACGCTGCTGGCGCTGGCCGCCGCAGGCGACCTGGTGCTCGCCGACGGGTCCGCCGAAGACCTCGCGGCGCAGCTGGCGGCACACGGCATCGCCGTACCGGCGCGCCGGGCGCCGGACGGCGCGGACCCGTGCCGCGCGGACGTCGACGCGCTGGTACGCGACGGCTGGAACACCGAGACCGCGCTGCGGCTCGCCGCCGCGCACGCAGCCCGGCCGCCGCGGTTGAGCGCCGTCCAGCTCGCCCGGCTGCGACCGACGCTGCCCGGCTGGCTCGACCTGGCCGGCACCGACCCTGCTGTCCGGCCGGACGCGCTGCGGCTCGCCCTGCGGCTGTGTCCGGCTCCCTGGGCGGCCGCCGAGGTGAAGGCCTTCGCCGGGGCGGCCCGGACCCTGACCGCCGGGCTGGCCGACACCACGGGCGAGGACCGCGACGGACTCATCGCGGTGCTGGAGAAGGTCGCGCCGACCCTGTCCGCCGCCCAGTGCCTCGACCTCGCCGAACGGCTGCGCGCGCAGCCGCCCACCCCGGCCGGACGCCGGTCGCCGCTGGCGCTGCTGCGAGGGTGCCGCGCCGTCCTGACCCGCGCCGACGTCGACCGGGCGCTGGCCGCCGCCCAGCTCGGCCCCGACCCGTGGCTCGCCGAGGCCGCAGTGCTGCGCGACGCCTTCGCCGTGACCCCGGCCCCCGCCTCCGACGAGGCCGCCGCCTGGCGGCTCGCGCTCGAAGCCGCCGTACGCACCCCGGCCGCCCTCCACGAGTGGCGGTCCCGCGACGACCACTCGCTCACCTCCCGCGAGCGTCTCACCGCCCTGATCGACGTGTTCGCCACAGCGCCCCGCGACGTCCGCGGCGCGATGCTGGACTGGATGGAATCGCTCCAGCCCATCGACGCCCCGCCCTGGACCCTCGCCGAGACCGCCCACCGGCCCTCCCCCGTGCCACGGACCCCGCAGGACGGCGACCTCGACCAGCCGCGCTCGGCCGTGCAGCACCAGCGGCTCCTCGCCATGCTCGACGCACCCGCCGCGAGCAGGCGCGGCACGGCGGCGGCGGTGCTGCGGGGCTGGCCCGAGCCGCAGACCGCCGGTGTCGTGCTTCGCGCGTTCCTGCGCGGACGCGTCGACGTCGCGACCACCGGCACGCTCGCACGCGCCCTGAACAGCCTCGACCTGTCGGAGCTGCGGGCAGTCACCGATGACGACGCAGCCCGCGAACGGGCCGCCCGGGTCGCGTTCCAGCTCAGCCCGACCGAACTGCACCGGCTGCTCCCCCTGCTGCTGGAATGGTGGGAGCACGGCGGATCGGCCACCCGCGCATCGGTCGAGCGCGCGCTGCGGGCGACTCCCGGGCACCTCGACACCGTCGCCGAGAGCCTGTGCGGGCGCCTGGACGCCGGAGCCTGGGGTTTCGTCGATCTCATCGCCGGGCAGCCGCTGCTGCGGACCCCGGCGCTGGCCGAAACCCGCCGGCGCCTGCTCGCCGCAGGACGCGCCGATCTCGCCGACCGGCTCATCCTGGTGGACGGCCCGCTGCGCCGGCCCGGCACCGCAGGCACCGCCACGGCCCTCGCGGCGCTGCGCGAGCGGCCCCACCCGGCGGCGGCCCCGCCGGCGTCCGGTGCGTCGCGCCGCGATCTGCTCGACCTGGTCCGCACCGGCGACACCGGGCAGATCCGCCGCGCCCTCACCCGCCTGGCGGAAGTGGATGAGGACGACCGCCGGGCGGACGGCACAGCGGTCACCGGCCCGGACCGCGAACTGGAAGACCTGCTGGTCGGCCTGCTCCACCACCCCGAGCCCAGGGTCCGCCTGCACACCCACCGGATCGCCCGCCGGGTCCTGGACCGCCCCGCCTACCTGCGCCATACCGCGGTCCTGCTCGACGACTCCGCGCCCGACGTGGTCCGGTCGGCGATCAGCACCCTCAGCCACGGGGCCTACGAACCCGCGGTGCCCGCCATCGTCGGCCTGCTCACCCACCCGAGCACCGCCGTCCGGGAGGCTGCCGCCGATGGACTCGTCCGGCTCGGACGGCCGGCGCTGCCCGCCCTCACCCATGCCGCCGGCCGCGCCCGGCCGGACCGGAGGTCCCGCTACACCGCGATCATCGAGCAGATCAGCGCGCGGGAGGAGACGGCGAGGGAACAGCCCTGACCGGCGCCGGAACGGAACGCCCGGCCGGATGCGGCGCACGGGCGCGCTTCTGCTAGACCTGAGATCCGCCCACCCCTTCACGTCACGGCCAGGAGAGCTGTCCACTGTGGTTGCGACCTTTACGAACGTACGTGAGATCTCCTCCGTCGACGAGCTCACCGAGATCCAGCGCGAGCAGGTGAGGTTGTCGGGGATCGCCTACGACGGAGACGACCTTCCCGCAGAGGTGCGTCTCGGCGACGACACCGCCGAGGAGCACCTTTTCGAGCTCACGGTCTGGGACGTCGAGCTCGACGGCGTGGTGGCCTACGCCGCCTGGTTCTACAACGTGGACTCCGGCTCCATGTTCCGCGCCGACGGCACCGAGATCGTGGCAGAGGTGATCCAGTTCGGCCTTGAATGCAAGGACCCTGAGCTGGAACTGCGACTCGGTGCGGGCATGGTCAGGGCGGGGCTCCTCCCCCGAGGCGACTCCGGGTACGAGCGGTACGAGCAGGAGGCCCTGCGGGCCGACCCGTGACGGCAGCGGCGGAGCCGGCCCGGCCGGCTCCGACTCCGGCTGGCAATGCCGCGATGCGTGCAAAACAGGATCATCGCCGAGGGACTCGAAGTAGATTCATCACTGAGTGCCCACCTTTGTCCCGCTCGGCAAGGACGGCTGGCTGTGAACGTCTTGAACCGGCTCCCGCGCCGCACCGGCGCGGCCTTCGCCACGATCCTGATGCTCGGCCTCACCGCGTGCGGGTCCGCCTACAACGCGACCGCCCCGAGCGGCGCCAGGCAGACGTCCGCGCCGGGCACCGCTGCTCCGGAAAGCCGGCAGATCGCCGCCATCGTCGACCGCCACATGAAGGAACAGGACCTCACCAGCGCCGTCTACGGTGTCTGGCGCGGCGACCAGCTCATCGCCGCGGGCGCGGTCGGGGGTTCGCCCATCGGCGTCCCGGCCACCTCCGACATGCAGCTGCGCATCGGGCAGCCGATGGAGCCGATGCTCTCCACGGTGCTCCTGCAACTCGACGGCGAGGGCGTCCTCAAACAGGACGAGCCGATCGCGAAGTGGCTGCCCGACTTCCCGCGCGCGAACCAGATCACACCGAGGATGCTCGCCGACAGCACCTCGGGCATCTCCGACTACGTGACCGACCCCAACTTCCTGAAGCAGTTCTACGCCAACCCCATCAAGGGGTTCACGAGCGCGGAACTGCTCGCGCTCGCCAACGAGCGCCCGCCGCTGTTCGAGCCCGGCAAGAGCTTCGCGTACGCGCACAGCGACCTCGTCGTGCTGGGCGAGGTGCTGGAGAAGGCGACCGGGCAGCCGCTCGGCGAGTTGCTGCAGAAACGGATCCTCGACCCACTGAACATGCGCGCCAGCAAGGTCATGCTGACACCGCAGCTCAGCGAGCCCTTCCTACACGGCTACACGAACGAGCGCGGGGTCTTCGAGGACTCGTCCTTCTGGAACCCGACGGCGTTTCGCCACAGCGGCAACATGAACACGACCGTGGCCGACGTCGCCACCTGGATCCGCGCCCTCGCCGACGGCCGGCTGCTCAGCCCGGAGCAGCACCAGGCCATGATGGCACCGTCGACCGCCGGACTCGGGCCGCTGACGAAGGACAAGTTCTTCGCGTACGGCGTCGCGCACGCCGGCGACTGGTTCTTCATGAACCCGGCCTACGGGGGCTACCACGGTGTCGTGTACTACGACACCGTGACGAAGACGCTGGTCGTCGCCTACGTGACCCTGGGGCCGAAGTCCGACGCGAACACCGACAACGCGCTCCCGCTGGGCAAGGAGATCGCCACCATGCTGGTGCCCGACCGTCCGCCGCAGATGTGACCGAGAAGCTCAGAGCGATGCCACCGCGGTCAGGTCGAGATCGTCGGCGGTCGGTGCGAAGTAGCCGGTGATCGCGGCGGCGTCGACGTCGGCGAGGCTGGCCGGCTGCCAGCGGGGGCTGCGGTCCTTGTCGATGACCTGGGCGCGGACGCCCTCGGCGAAGTCCGCCGACGTCAGCATCGCCGCCGACAGCCGATACTCCTGCTCCAGCGCGGCTTCCAGCGACGGCAGGCGGGCGGCGGTGCGCAGCGACCGCAGGGTGACCGTCAGCGCGGTCGGCGACTTGGCGGCGATCTCCCGCGCGGCCGCGCGGGCGCCCGCGGCCGGATCGGATCGCAGCCGGTCGAGGATCTCGGGCACGGAGTCGGCGTCGTAGCACCGGTCGATCCAGTCCCGGGCGGCAGCCAGCTCTCCGTCCGGCGCCGCGAGCGCATACCGGGCCACGGCCTCCTCGGCGCCGGTGCCCGCCAGCGTCGCGGCCAGTTGCGGCAGGCACCCGGCGGGAACGAAGTGGTCGGCGAGTCCGGCGTAGACGGCGTCGGCGGCCCCGATCGACGTCCCGGTCAGGGCCAGATGCGTGCCGACCTGCCCGGGCGCGTGCGACAGCAGCCAGCTGCCGCCGACGTCGGGGTGGAAGCCGATCCCGACCTCCGGCATCGCCAGCCGGGAGCGTTCGGTGGCGATCCGCACGCCCGCGTGTGCGGAGATCCCGATGCCGCCACCCATCACCAGGCCGTCCATCCAGGCCACGATGGGCTTGCGGTATCGGGCGATCGCGGCGTTGAGCCGGTACTCGCGGGCCCAGAAGTCCAGTGCCCCGCGGCCGCCGGACACCGCGTCGGCGCGGAGCGCGCGGATGTCCCCGCCCGCGCACAGCCCCCGGTCCCCCGCACCGGTGACCAGCACCGTCCGGACCCGGTCGGCGGTGGCCCACAGCTCCAGGGTCTGCTGGATGCTCGTGACCATCTCGGTGGTCAGCGCGTTGATGGCGCGCGGCCGGTTGAGGACGATCCGGCCCAGGCGGCCGGTGATCCGGGTCAACACCGCGGGCGGTGCACTCACGGCGGCGGGCCTCTCTCGCGGGGACCCGACGCGGATCCACGACGTGCACGGACTGGTCGAAGCCTGCCAGATCCGGGCGGACACACGGTGCACCGGGGTCGCGACGGCGGCCGCACCTGGTCCACCCGTCGGCCCTTGCCGGGCCGCTGGACGCGATCGAGCAGCGCCTGCGCGCCACCGTCGCCGGAGGCGGGTCGCGCCCGTGAAATGATCGACCCGTGCTGACCCGCCGCGATCTCAACCGTGCCCTGCTAGCGCGGCAGCTGCTGCTGGAGCGCTCGCCGCTCGGACCGCTGGAGGCGATCGAGCACCTGGTCGGCCTGCCCGCCCAGGCGCCGAACCCGCCGTATGTCGGGCTGTGGACCCGGCTGCGGGAGTTCCAGGTCGAGGACCTGTCGGAGCTGCTCACCTCCCGGGCGGCCGTCCGCACCCCGCTGATGCGGGCCACGCCGCACCTGGTCAGCGCCCGAGATGCGGTGGACATCGGGCCGCGCCTGCGGGTCGTGCAGGAGCGGAGCCTGTCGGCACCGATGCGGGAACGGCTGCGCGGCGCCGACCCGGACCGCGTCGCCGAGGCGGGGCGGGCGCTGGTCGAGCAGCGGCCGTACACCGTGAAGGAGCTGGGAGCGGCGCTCGCGGCGCAGTGGCCGGAGGCCGATCCGGCCGCGCTCGGGGCGGCGGCGCGGGCCGGGGTCCCGATGGTGCAGGTGCCGCCGCACGGGCTGTGGGGAGCGGTCGGGCAGCCCGCGTACACCAGCGCCGAGCACTGGCTCGGCGCCGACGCCGGCCCGCGGATGACGCTCGACGACCTGGTCGTGCGGTATTTCGCCGCGTTCGGGCCCGCGACCGTTCGCGACCTGCAGGCCTGGTCGGGGCTGGGCGGGCTGCGGGAGGTCGTCGAGCGGCTCGGCGACCGGCTCGTGGACCACCGGGGCGAGGACGGCGTCGAGCTGCTCGACGTGCCGGACGCCCCGCTGCCGCACCCGGACACCCCGGCGCCGGGGCGGTACCTCGCCGACTTCGACGCCGTGCTGTCGGCGTACGACGACGGCACCCGGATCCTGGACGACCGGGACCGGCGCGACGTGTTCGCCGTGCCGGGCGTCGTTCCCGGCACGGTGCTCGTCGACGGCTCCGTCCGGGCGATCTGGACGATCGACCGCAGGAAGGGCGTCGCGACGCTGGTGGTGCGGCCGCTGTTCCAGATCCCGACCCTCGACGTGCAGGAGCTGACCGAGGAGGGCGAGCGGCTGCTCGCCTTCGCCGCGCCCGAAGCCGCCCGCCGCGAGGTCCGCTTCAACTCCCGCTGGTAGCGCTACCTCGCCGCCGGCTGAACCTGCTGCGCTGTCGGTCGGCTCGATAGAATTCGGAGAATGCCGAACGGCGATGAACGAGCGACCGCGCGGATGCACCCGTCCAGCCGTGCCCTGGTCCACGCCGCCAGGCTCACGCTGCAACTGGCGGTGGCCGACCTCACCACCGCCCAGGCCTGGCATCGCCTGCTCGACGTCGCCGCGCGCCATCGCGGCCGCGGTGCCGACGACGTCCTGCTGATCGCGCGGCAGCGACCCGACGCCACCGAGCTGGCCACCCATGACCGGTGGCGGACACGAGGCGCCCACGTGCGCCGCAGCGAGCGCGGTCTGATGCTGCTGCGGCCGCTGGACGGCACCGGCGACGCCCTCGACGTCGTCAAGGTCTTCGACGTCACCCAGACCGACGCGGTGCCCCCGCCTCGCCGACCGTCATATGACCTGGTGCGGGTCGTGGCGGCGCTGGCCGTGCTGGCGGGTGAGGCCGGGTTGACCGTCCGGCTGCGGCAGGGGCTGGAGTCCGCGGTGCGCGCCGATGGGGACCGCGTCGACCTGGCCGCTGAGCTGCCCCTGTCGGAGACGGCGGGGCATCTGGTCGGCCGGATGGCCCTGCCGATGCTGCCCGCAGGCCCGGCGCGCGAGGTGCAGGCCTTGGGTGTCGCCCGCGTCGTGGCCAGGCGGTTCGGTCTGCAACCGGTCGACGCCCCGGTTCCGCAGCCGCGCCGGTGGGCGGTGCCGGGGAACGGGTCCGCTGCGGACCTGCTGATCGACACGATCGCGGTGGTCATCCGCACGGCGGACGCCGTGACGGCCCGACTGGAGCGGGCACTTGCCCGATCGGCGGCCCCCGCCGGGGCTCCTGCGCAGCGGCGGGGCACGGCACACGTCCCGGCGCAGCGGCAGGCCGCCCCGAAGGCCGTCTCGGCGCCGGCCGACGACCAGGATCAGCGGGACGCGCTGTACGCCGTCAACGCCGCCGCGGCGGCCTTCTACGCCGCCAAGCTGCCCGCGAACCGTGCCGCTGCGGCCTATCTGCGGTCGCGGGGCATCGCCGCCGCCGCCGATCCCGACAGCGGCTGGCAGCTGGGGGTCGCCCCGGCGGGCGGCGGCGTCCTGCTCCAGCACCTGCGCTCGATCGGGTTCACCGACGAGGTCATGCTCGACGCCGGTCTGGTGGCCGCCGACCGGCTGCACGGGCGCGGCAGTTACGACGTGTTCCGGGACCGACTGGTGTTCCCCATCCACGCCCCCGACGGCCGGATCGCCGGCTTCACCGGCCGCGACCTGTCGGGGCGCAGCAGAGCCAAGTTCTACAACACCCCCGAGACGCCGATCTTCCACAAGGGCGAGCTGCTGTACGGACTCGCGCCGCAGCTGCGCGGCCAGGGCTGCCCGGCACGGTTCCTCGTGGTCGAGGGGCCTACCGACGCGATCGCCGCGCACCTGGCCTACCGCGGCCCGGCCGGCGGGGGCGTCCGCACCGTCGTGGTGGCTCCGGGCGGCACCGCGTTCACGCCGGCGCAGTTCGCGCTGCTGGCCGCCGCGGCCGGCCCGGACACGTCGCTGATCATGTCGTTCGACCTGGACCGCGCGGGTGCCAGGGCGCTGGAGCGGGCCTATCCGCTGGCCGTGAGCTGGCCGCACGGCAGGGTCCTGGGCACCGCGCCGACAGGGTTCAAGGACATCGCCGAACTGCTGGCCGCCCGCGGTCCCGACGCGGCCCTGCTGGACCTGCTCGCCGCGCAGCGGCCGCTGGCACTGATCGGGGTGGAGCGGGCGCTGGCCAGGGCGTTTCCCGACGGTTTCCACGCCGACTGGCCGGAGGCCCGGGTGCGGGCCTACCGGACCGTCGCCCCGTTCCTGCTCGACGCGGTGCGCCACGGCGACGTCGACCTGCTGCTCCGGTCGGTGGCGTCGCAGCTGCGGGTCGCGCCGCACGAGGTGAGCCAGGGCGTGATCCAGCACTTCGAGGACGTCCCGCCGGAACCCGGGCACGACCGCCCGCGGCGGCCGCCGCCGTGAGCCTCATCCGGCCGAGGTCGGCCCTCCGGTCGCCGACGTGGAGGCTTCGCGAGATGCTGCGGTCGGCTCCGGCCCGTACACGGCGAGCAGTGTCGCCAGCGCCAGCCCGGTCAGCAGCCCGGCGCCGTGCGCGTCGCCGAGCCCGGCCAGCAGCAGCGCGCCCGCGGCCACGGCCGCGACGAGACCCCACCTGCCCGCGCCGCCGGTCCTGGCCGCCATGACCAAGGCGACCGCCAGTGCCCCGGCGACGGTCCCCGCGATCGGCCCGGCCACGGCGAGCGCCGCCAGGTACAGCGTGAAGTGGACCGCGTAGAGGCGTGCGGGCAGCGGTAGCGGCCGGCGGTCACGCCAGGTCAGCACCGCGAGCGCGCCGATGAGGCCGGCCACGGCGTCGGAGGAGCCGCCGCCGGTGCCGGACGGCTCGACCAGCAGCATGAACACCACGCCCGCCAGGCCTGCCGCGAGGAAGAGAAGGAGCCAGCGGACCCGGCCGAGCCGCCGTTCCACCGCCAGGCCGACCAGGAGCAGGCCCAGGGTGTTGTACGCGTACTGGCCCCAGCCCGACGGCTGCACGAGCAGCGGCGACAGCAGGCGCCACCACTGTCCGTCGCGGATGGGGCCGGGATCGCGCTGGAGCGCGTCGACCACCGACGGTGCCGCGAGCTGCACCGCGAAGGCCGACGTGCTGAGCGCCGCGACCGCGAGGGTGAGCGGCCCGCCACGAAGCGCACGCACGGCTGCGGACCTCACGTGAGCACGAGCGGGTCGGTGCGCAGGGCGGGATCGGCGCGGCGCAGCCGTGCCCGGACCTGGTCGGCGTCGGGATGGCCGAGCTCGTCCAACGTGGTCAGCGCCCGCCGCCACGCCAACCGGGCCGCCTCGTGGTCGCCGGCCGTCCAGTGGGTCGCGGCCAGGTTGGCGTCGCTGGCCGCTCGTCCGTACTGGTCGCCGACCTGCTCGAACAGGGCGATCGCCCGCTGGTAGCACGTGACCGCGCGGGCGTGGCGCCCCAGCTGGTGGTGGGCATGGCCGAGGCTGTCCCAGGTGTCGGCCTCCCCCTGGCGGTCGCCGACGTCGCGGAGCAGTTCCAGCGCCTGCTCGCAGTAGGCCACCGCCTGCTCGTGGTCCCCGAGCAGGGTCAGCTTCCAGCCGATCATGTTCAACGTGTACGCCTGCCCGGCCGCGTTGCCGCCGCGCTCGAACTCCTCGCGGGCCTGCCGCGCGTGCCGCAGCGCGGCGTCCAGGTCGCCCTGGCGCTCGGTGAGCATCGACAGGTTGACCCGGGTGTGCCCGGCTCCGGACGGCTCGCCGAGGTCGGCGAAGAGCCGCAGCGCCCGGTCCAGGTGGCCGGCCGCCTGGCGGTCGCCGCCGAGCCGGAAGTAGGCCATGCCGAGCTCGCGGTGGCAGTGCGCCTGTCCGATCAGGTCGCCGCCGCGTTCGGCGGCCGCGAGGGCGGTCTCCTGGGTGGCCAGCCGGTCCGCCCACTGCCCGCGCCGGTCCAGGTCCCGGGCCATGCTCCAGGCCAGTTGCCAGGCGTGGGCCGGACGGCCGTGGCGGGCGGCATGCGTCACGGTGACGAGCAGACCGGCCCGTTCGGCCGCGAACCACGCCTGCGCCGCGGGCTCGCCGCCGATCTCCGGCAGGAAGGTGCCGGGTGCCGCCTCGGGCAGGTGCAGGGAGCTGAACGGCGGGTGCAGGGCGAGCGTTGCGGCGTAGGAGGTGTGCAGGTAGTGGTCGAGCAGGCGGGTGCGGGCCGCGTCGCGCCGGCCGGGATCGCCGATGCCGTCGGCGATGTCCACGGCGTAGGCGCGCAGCAGGTCGTGCAGGACGAACCGGTCCGGACCCGACGGAGTGAGCAGATTGGCGCCGACGAGTTCGGCGATGACCGGGTGTGTGCTCCGCAGCGGGAGCCCGAGCAGGCTCGCGGCGGCGCCGATGCCGAGGTCGGGGCCCGGGTGGAGGCCGAGCAGGGTGAACAGTTCCGCGGCCGGTGCGCTCAGCCCCCGGTAGGACCAGGAGAACACGGCCCGCAGGTCGGTGGCGGGGTCGCCGTCGCCGCGCAGGGTGTCGAGCACCCCCGCCGGGTCGGCGAGCTGATCGGCGAGCGCCGCGAGGCTCTGCTGCGGGCGGGTCGCGGCCAGCGCCGCGGCGATGGACAGTGCCAGCGGCAGCCCGCCGCAGCGGGCGGCGATCGCCTCCACCGCGGCGGGCTCGGCCGTGACGCGACGTGCGCCGAGCCGACCGTGCAGCAGCTCCTGGGCCTGCTCGTCGGTCATCGGGTGAAGGTCGACGGGCCGGGCGCCGTCGGTGGCGACGAGCCCGGTGAGCCGGTTGCGGCTGGTCACCAGCACCAGGCTGCCGGGCGCCCCGGGCAGCAGCGGGCGGACCTGCGCGACGTCGCGGGCGTTGTCGAGCAGCACCAGCATCCGCCGCCCGGCCAGCAGGCTGCGGTAGAGGCCGAGTTGCGCGTCGGTGCTGTGCGGCACGCGGGCCGCGGGCACACCCAGCGCGTCCAGGAACGCGCGGACCACAGCCGCAGCGTCCAGGACCGCGCCGTCGTCTGGGTCGAAGCCGCGCAGGTTGACATACAGGCTGCCGTCGGGGAACCGGTCCTTGACGCGGTGCGCCCAGCTCACGGCGAGAGCCGTCTTGCCGATACCGGCCGGGCCCGAGACGATCACGGCGGGCACCGGCGCGGCCGCGCCGTCGTCCGGCAGGGCCTCGCCGAGCCGGGCGAGTTCGCCCGCGCGTCCGGCGAACCCGGGCACCGGCGGCGGCAGCTGCGCGGGCAGTGGCCACGCGGACTGCTCCGGTGCGGCGGGCGGCGGTGCGACCGGGTCGGGCGGCGGGGTCGGTCCGGCGGGGGCCGACAGGTACGGGTCCTGGGCGAGGATCCGCCGGTGGACCTCGGCGAGCTGCGGTGACGGCTCGATGCCGTACTCGTCGGCGAAGATCGTCCTCACCTCGCGGAACACGGCGAGCGCCTCGGCCTGCCGGTCGGCCCGGTAGAGGGCGATCATCAACTGGCTCCAGAGGCGTTCCCGCTCGGGATGCGCACGGCACAGGGCCTCCAGGTCCGCGACCACGTCGGCGCCGGTGGCGAGGGCGGAGGTGATGCGCTCCTCGCTGATGCTCAGGCGCAGGCGGCGCAGGCGGTCGGCTGCGGCGGGGAGGGCGTCGCCGCCGTCGAACTCGGCGAACGCGTCGCCGCGCCACAGCCCGAGTGCCTCGCTGAGCAGCGCCGCGGCCTCCGCGTGGCGGCCGCCGGACGCGGCGTCGCGGCCGGTCTTCGCGAGCTGCTCGAAGCGGGTGGCGTCGAGGGCGTCGCGGTCGACCCGCAGCAGGTAGCCGGGTGCCGCGGTGACGAGCTCGACGTCTCCGGCCTGGGCCAGGGGCCCGAGCGCCGAGCGCAGGCGCGAGACGTAGGTGCGGATGGTCCGTTCGGCGTCGGCCGGAGCGTCGTCGGCCCAGACCTCCCGGGCCAGGGCGGCGACGCTGACCGTGCGTCCGGCCTGGGCGAGGAGCCGGGCGAGGACGGTGCGGATGTTCGGTCCGCCGACCTGGACCGGCTGCCCGTCGTGGCTGACCTCCAGCGGCCCGAGCACCCGGAAGGGGAGATTGTGCGGCGCTTGCATCGGCCCTCCTGTCAGGCCCATTCTGACCGCGGGGCGGGATCGGCGGCCACTGATATCGCGTACCGGACACAGTGGACGGTTTTCGGTGTCCGATCCCTGGTCGCGGCCCCCGGGCGGGGCGCTGTCGACGGACTGTCGACCGGTCGTCGACGGATCGTCGAAACAGGACCGCATCGTCGTCGGCAGGAACGAACCAGTCCGACCGACGGAGGAATCATGAACATCAGGGCAGCGCTCTCGGCGACCGCGATCGCGATCACCGCAGTGGTGACCTTCACCGGCCAGGCCGCCTCGGCCGCGCCGGCCACCCCGGCCGACACGCCCTCGGGCGTGGTCACCCTCGCGGGACCGGGGTACAACGTGACGGTGCGCACGGGCAACTTCTCGGGCGCGGGCACCGACGCGAACATCTACATCCGGGCGTACGGCCTGCTGGCCATCTCCTCGGAGAAGCAGCTCGACGACTCGCGCGACAACTTCGAGCGCAACTCCACCGAGACGTTCGGCGTGACGAGCTGGGCCGACCTGGGCCGCATCGACGGCATCGGGCTGCGCAAGGACGGCAGCGGGTCGGAGTGGTACCCGGAGTGGGTCAGCATCCAGAACCTGGTGACCGGGGCGGTGGCGTTCTGCTCGGTCTACACCTGGTACCCGGACGCGGCGGCGACGAACTACTACGCCTGCGCCAACTGACGGTGAACCGGGCCGGGTCCGGCCGCCGGGCGATCGCCCGGCGGCCGGCACGGGCGGCGGCTCCCGCAGGACACCGCTAAGCTCCCCCGGTGACCGACTGGCATGAGGTGATGGCGAACGACATGGCCGTCCCGGGCGACCGGCCGACGGCGGAACTCGTCGCCGAACTTTCCGGGATGCTGCGGGCCGCCGACCCGGCGATACGCGACCGGACGGCGTACTCGGTGGTGGCCACCTGGATCGGCCGCGGTGACCTGGACGCCCACCTGGTCGCGCTGGGCGACGAGATGGCGGCCCGGTTCGCCGACCCCGAGATCCAGGCCAGAACGTTCGCACCGCTCATCCTCGACTCGATAGTCAGCCGGGGCGTGTTCGCGCCGTCGTGGCTCGCCGCGTTCACCGCCTGGTATGCCGACGAACGCGACATCCGCGGCTACGACCCGCAGCTGGGCTGGCTGCACGCGGTCGCGCACGGAGCCGACCTGCTCGGCGCGTTCGGACTCGCGCCCCAGGTGGGCCCCGCGGAACTCGCCGGGCTGCTCGCCCTGGGCGCCCGCCGGATGCTGGCCCCCACCGACCACCTCTTCGCCGCCTGGGAGGACGACCGGCTCGCCGACGCCCTCGCCCGCGTCCTCACCCGGGCCGAGCTCGACCAGGCGCAGGCGCTTGGCTGGCTGGACCTGATCGTCGAGGAGCTGCGCGCGGCCGGTCGGCCGGTGCCGGTCCCGGCGCGGACCGTGAACACCATGCACACCCTGCGGATGCTGTACGTCCTGGTCGACCGCGGCAGACGCGGCTGGAACCCGGCCGACCCCGCCGAAGTGGCCCGTGTGCGCCATCGAGACGCCCTGCTCAGACGCTTGGCCGAGGTGCTCCGCCTGTCCGTCCAGGGCATCGGTTAGCCCCGCCCGGCGGCCACGGAGCGCCGCCAGCCCCAAGTGCTCGGCGACGCCCCGTGCGCGGCAGTCCTCGGCGCCGCACCCGTGGCGCTACGGCCGACCGGCCCGGCCGAACCAGCGGGCGAGGTGGCCGTCCAGGTCCTGCTGGTCGTCGCCGACCCAGGCCACGTGGCCGTCGGGGCGCAGCAGGACACACGGAGCGTCCAGCGCCGCGGTGGGGTCCGCGAGGTAGTCGACCCGGTCCGCCCAGCCGCCGACGGCCAGGCGCTCGGTGCGGTCCAGCAGCAGACCGCGCCCGCGGTGCAGCAGACCGTAGAGGCTGCCCTGCTTCACATCGAGGTCGCGCAGGCGGCGGCCGAGCAGGTCGGGGCCCGGGCCGAAGTCGTAGCGGACGCCGATCGCGGTGATCTTCTCGATCAGGTGGCGGTTCACCTGGTCGAAGTCCATCAGCTCGGTGAGCAGCCTGCGCACGGCCCGCGGGCCCGGTTCGTCGGACAGCAGCTCCATCTGGGCCCGGGTGTTGTCCAGCACGTCCGCGGCGACCGGATGGCGCTCGGCCTGGTACGTGTCCAGCAGTGCCTCCGGCGCCCAGCCGCGGACCTGCGCGGCCAGTTTCCAGCCGAGGTTGAACGCGTCCTGGACACCCAGGTTCAGGCCCTGGCCGCCGATGGGCGGATGGATGTGCGCCGCGTCTCCGGCCAGCAGCACCCGCCCGACCCGGTAACGGTCGGCCAGCCGGGTGGCATCCCCGAAGCGGGACAGCCAGCGCGGGGAGTGCGCGCCGAAATCGGTTCCGGCGATGGTGCGCAGCTGCTGCCTGAAGTCCTCCAGGGTGGGCGGCTCCGCACGATCGCTGACGCCCGCGGCGGGGACCACGACGCGGTAGACCCCCGCGCCGAAGGGCTGGAGGCTGAACCGCCTGTCGGTCCTGGCGATCTCGGCCGCCCTGGCGGCGATCTCCTCCTGCGGCACGCCCATCTCCAGCTCGCCCATCAGCGTCTCGGTCCGCGCCGGCTCGCCGGGGAAGCCGACGCCCAGCAGTCTGCGCACCGTGCTGCGGCCGCCGTCGCAGCCGACGAGATAGCGCGTACGCAGCTGTTCCCCGTCGGCCAGCCCGACGGTCACCCCGTCGTCGTCCTGTTCGAGCCCGGCCACCGTACAGCCGCGCCGGACCTGCGCGCCCAGTCGGATCGCGTGTTCTTCGAGCAGCGCGACGATGACCGGCTGCGGGATGCCCAGCAGATAGGCGTGCGCGGAATCCAGGCCCTCGGGCGCCGGCTTGTCGATGGCGGCGAAGAAGCCGCCGGCCGGACGGCGCCTTCCGCGTTCGAGCACGCGCTCCAGCAGCCCGCGCATCGCCATCAGCTCGATACTGCGAACATGCAGGCCGACTATGCGGACGAAGGACGCGGGCTCGGTGTCCTTCTCCAGGACGAGCACCCGTACATCGTGCAGCCGCAGCTCGGCGGCCAGCATCGCACCGGCCGGGCCGCACCCGGCAATGATCACGTCGAACATGGGGGACATAGGTGTTGCCTTTCGGGAGTGCCCTGTTGTCGGGGCGCTCCGGCGACACCTACGTCGTTCGCCCGACCGTGACGGCGAGGGGGAGCACCCACTTCGATCCAGCGTTCATGGGTCTCACCTCCTCAAGGCGTGTAGCGGTCAGCTGCAAGGTACAAGCCCGGCCATCATCCCGTCCAGTCCGCTTCCGGCTGGGCGAAACGGCATTCGAACCCATTCCTCCCGTATCATCACCTTCACGTCTCCTGCTCTCAGCGCCGGGTACAGTCAGATAATGAAACATGGCGTACGGGGTGATCCCGTCGCCGACGAATGGGTCCGCTTCCGGGAGCTGACGGTCGCGGGGCGGTCTGCCGAGGTCCTTCCGCTGGCGGACCGGATCGCGGCGGAGACCGGCGACCCGCGCAGGCGGGCCCAGGCCCACATCGAACGCCTCGCCGCCTTCTACAACATGGGCCACACCGATGCTCTCGCATCGCAGCTGGACGAGGTCGACGAACTGCTGCGCCAGACGCGGGACCCGCGGCTGCACGGCGAGTTCCACGTCCTGGCGGCCGCGGTCGCGGGCGAGCGGGGCGCACACGACATGGCGTTGCTGCACCTCGTCCACGCGGAGCGGGAGCTGCGCCGCATGGACGAGCTCACCCTGGGCGCCGTGGACGCGTGGAACGACCTGGCCGCCGTATACACGCAGCTGGGATACCACGCCGAAGCACTGACCGCGGCAGGGCAGTGCCGTCGCCTGTGCGCCCAGGCCGGCATCGCACCGGCAGAGGCCGCTTGCGTGATCACCTATGTGGGCGCCGCCGTCCACCTCGACCAGCGCGGGGACACCGCCGGCTGTGTCGAGGGACTGACCGCCCTCATCGGCTACAGCAGCCACTTCACCGGCGACCTTCCGGTGATGCAGCGCGTACCGCTGCGATACGCGGTGAAACGTCTGGCGGCCCTGGGCCACCGGGTCCGCCTCGACGTGCCGGAGGACACCGGCGTCGATGCCATCCTGGCGGACGTGAACGTCCTGGCCGAGGTCTGCGACGCCATCGCGGCGCGCCAGCCCGACCAGGCACTCTCGCTGCTCGATCAGACCCCGAACGCGATCGACGCCCTCGGCGTGGCAGAGCCGCTGCGGCTGCGGTCGATGGCGCTGACCCAGCGCGGCGACCACGCCGCGGCCCTCGACGCCGAGCGCAACGCCATCCGCGCGCTGTCCATCGAGGAACGGCAGCTGCGCACGCTCTTCCACAGCGGGGCGAGCGCCCGGCTCGACCAGGACCGGCTGCGGCGCATGGCCGCGCACTACGCCAGCCAGGCCAGCACCGATCCGCTGACGGGCCTGCCCAACCGGCGCCGGATCGACGAGCTCGCCGCCGAGCTGACCCGGCGCGGCGTGGACGCCGTCATCGGCATCCTCGACCTGGACGGCTTCAAGGCGGTCAACGACACCTACGGGCACAACTCCGGTGACGTCGTCCTGCAGCGGGTGGCCGGTGTGCTGGCCCGTACGATCCGACAGGGGGACCTGGTCGCCCGGCTGGGCGGTGACGAGTTCGTCGTCATCCTGCCGCGTACGACGCTTGCCGAAGCGGAGCAGACCGGCCGCCGGATGAGCAGGGCCCTGGCCGCCGAGGACTGGACCTCCATCGTGCCCGATACACCCGTCTCGGCCACGGTCGGCTGGGCCCGGCTGACGAACGACCCGGTGCAGAGTCTCGCCGCGGCGGACGACGCCCTCTACCGCACCAGGCGGCGGCGAGGCGCTGATCGCCTGAACGGCGGAGGCGCCCAGGCCTGAGCGACACCGCGAGCGCCGACGTCGCAGGGCCCGGACTGCCGGTGGTGTCCAACGGTGTCCAACCACACCGGGGTTCGCGGGTCCGGCCCTGCACGATCACCACCATGAACGCTCACAGCCTCCTGCGCCTGCTCGGCGCGGCCGCGGCCGTCGTGGTCACCGCCGCGATCACGGCCGGCCCGGCCGGCGCGGCCACGCCGCTGCCCACGCCCGGAACCCCGGTGGCCACCCAGGTCACGCAGACCAGCATCACGATCACCTGGGCGGCGTCCGCCGGCCCGGTGAAGGACTACACCATCCAGGTCATCGACGGCCCGCTGGTCCCGTGGTACGACCTGGCCCACAACGCGACCACGTCGTTCACCCACACCGGGCTCACCCCCGACAAGGTGTACGAGTACCGGATCATCGCCAACGCCCAGCCGAACTCGGGCTACACCACCAGCAGCCCGTCGGGCTACATCGCCGTGACCACGGCGCCGCTGCCCGATGCGGTGCCGCCCACCAAGCCGGCCACGCCGATCGCGTACTCCGTGAGCACGATCGCCGCGACCATCAACACGAACGGCTCCACCGACAACAACCGCGTCGCCGGCTACTGGGTGCAGCGCCAGGTCAACGGCGTGTGGACAGACTGGGCCACGAACAACATCGGCACCGTCTACCTGTACAACCTGACGCCGAGCACGACGTACACGGTGGTGGTGGTCGCCTTCGACCCCAACGGCAACCGGTCGGTGCGCTCGGACCCGGTCACCTTCACCACCCGGGCCGTCCAGCCCGCACCGACCTGCCGGTCCTCCATCATCAGCTACGGCACGCAGTTCAACGTGACCGTGACCGTGGAGAACATGACGGCATCGACGGTGCTGCAGAACTGGACGGTCACGTTCACGCTGCCGACCGCGGAGACGCTCGGCGGCGCCTTCAACGCGACGGTGACCCGCGCCGGCGACCAGGCGACCGCGACCCCGGCGTTCTACATCGCCACCATCAACCCGGGCGGAGCCGCCACGTTCGGATTCGGCGTGACGGCGCCCGCCGGCTCGCCGCCGCCGAGCCGCTTCGTGCTCAACGGCACCGTCCCCTGCACGACGGCCTGATCCGAACCGGCGTTCAGCGCCCGACCACCGGAAGCGGCGATTCTCGCGAAATCGCCGCTTCCGGACCCGTCGCTGTCGGCGTACGCCCGCAGCGCGATGTTCCGCCGTCCACATATGTGGATCGAATGTTCCAGGGTGATGGGATTGGCAGATGTCGACACCTTGACAGGTAGATGGCTCCACCTATTATCAGTTAGGTAACTTTCCTATCTGGTCGCGTACCTCTCCGCCGCTCGCAGCGCGATCAGGCGTCCAGTTCATCGATGACGGCCGGTCGCGGCAACCCGCGCCCATGTCGGTCGAGCAGGAGGATCTATGATGTTGCGCAGCTCAATGCCCTCAGGGCGTAGGACGTCACGCGGTACGCGGGCGAGGCGCTGGGGCGCGGGACTCGCCGTCGCCGTCATCGCCACGGTCGTACCGGCCGCCCCCGCCGCCGCCGCGGCCACCCGCTACGAGGCCGAGAACGCCACGATCTCCCAGGGCATCCTGGAGACGCTGCACCCGGGCTACTCCGGCACCGGCTACGTCAACGCCGACAACGTGGTGGGCAGCTACGTCGAGTTCACCGTCACCGCCGCCAGCGCGGGCACCGCCACCATCACCATCCGGTACGCCAACGGCACGAGCGTGGACCGGCCGTCGACCGTGGCTGTCAACGGCAGCACGGTGGCCGCCGGGCTGTCGTTCCCGGCCACCGCCGACTGGGACACCTGGGCCGACCGGACCGTCACCGCGCCGGTCAACGCCGGCACCAACAAGGTGCGCATCACGGCGACCACCGCCAACGGACCGGCCAACATCGACTTCATCGACGTCGACGTCACCGGCCTGAACCCGAACGTCTCCCCCGGCGGCAACTTCGACCTGTCCGTATGGTCGCTCCAGCTGCCGATCGGCTCACCTGGCTCGCCCACCACGATCCCTCCGGCACAGCTCAAGGGCCCGACCGGATACGCCAACCCGACCTACTTCTGGACCGACAAGAACGACGGCTCGATGACCTTCTGGGACCCCGAAGCGGGCGTCACCACACCGAACTCGAACTACGCGCGCACCGAACTGCGGGAGATGAACCCGAACGGCAGCGCCGCCGACTGGGCCCTGACCGGGACCCACCGGCTGAGCGCACGGCTGCGCGTCGTCTCGGTGACCAAGAACGTCTGCGTGGGACAGGTCCACCTCGGCTCGGGCGGGACGTCCACCAAGCCGCTGCTCGAGCTCTACTACGCGCCCAACGGCAACATCACCCTGGGCACCGAGAACTCCCCCGACGGCGGGCAGACCCTGCACCCGGTCGGCAACGTGCCCCTGGGCACGCAGTGGAGCTACGTGATCGCGATCTCCGGCGGCAGCATCAACCTGACGATCAACGGCAGCACGACGAGCTACCCGATCCCCTCGTCGTTCAACCAGTACCACCAGTACTTCAAAGCCGGTGACTACAACCAGTCGTCGTCGACCAGCACCAGCAACGGCGCGAAGGTGAAGTTCTACGCGCTGAGCGTCACCCACGGCTAGGCCCCCGGCCGGGGGCGCCGAGCAGTGACGGCCCTGCGATCCCGCGTCGGCGGGACCGCAGGGCCGTGACCGTACGCGGTCAGCTGTCGGTCAGCGGCGCGCCGGGGTAGCATCCGCGAGTGTTTTTCGGCGCCAGGAACAAGGTCGACAAGTACTGCGATCAACTTGAGGCGGCCGACGACCCGGCCGCCTTCGAGCAGGCTGCCCTGGGCCTGTGGACCGCCGCGCAGAAGGCCTCGCCGCGCGACGTCACCGCCGCGCTCGAACGGTGCGCCTGGCTGCTGAGCGGGCTGAGCGTCGGCTCCGGCGGCCGGTTCTCGATCCTGTGCGGGGCTCTGGTCGAGCTCGGGGCGCAGCCCGACGCACTGGTCACTCCGGTCGCCGACGGCCTGCTCCGGTCGCTTCAGCAGGCCGGGCGGTTCCGCGACGCCTGGAACAGGGCCGGTGCCGGGCAGAAGCTGCCGGATCCGGAGGCGGCCGACGACCACCTGAAGAGCGCTGTCACGCGGCTGGCGCCGCTGCTCGGCGGGGAGGGCGCCTACCGGGCCGCGGAGGGATGGTTCAGCGTCACCAACTGGGCCAGACCGGCGACGGCGCTGCTGCGGGCGGCACCCGAGCTGTGGGTGCCGCATCCGCGCCGGGCCGAGCTCGTCGCCGCGGTCGCCGCCCTGGTCGCGGACGTCCCCGACCTCGATGACGTGCTCGAACTGCTGAGCGGCCCCGACCGGCGTTAGGTGGCACGGGCGCCGCGGCCGGACGGCGCGGACCGCGCCGGATTCCGCGCCGCCGAACGCAGGGTCACCGGCGCAGCACGCGGGCGAGGATCGGCCTGAAGTGTCCGAACTCCGGCACGGCTGCGGCGGGGTCCTTGGCGGCGTCGTCCCAGCGGCGTACCGCGACGGCGTCGGCGGCCCCGGGCCGCGCCTCGAACGCGGCGGTCTCCGCCGCAGTCATCGGGCCGCCCTGCACGGTCAGCGTGTACTCGGAGGCGGCCGACAGCTGCTCGCGGTAGCCCGGCTCGACCGCGCACAGGTACCGCTTGGCCGCCACGTGCAGTCGGATCGGTTCGGTGACCGGCTCCGGGAACCACGCGGCCAGCCAGTCCGCGCCCGTGTGGCTGTGCCGGTTGTCGACCCCGGCCATCAGGTCGCCGCCGCCGACCTCGCCGACGAAGTGGCCGACGTCGTGCAGCAGCGCGGCCGCGACCAGCGCGTCGGGCGCGCCTGCGGCTTCGGCCAGCGACGCCGTCTGGAGCATGTGCGCGGCCTGCGACACGGCCTCGCCCAGGTAGTCGGCGGCACCCGGCCCCGCGAACAGGTCGGCGAGCTGGTCGAGTGGCGCCTGGCGGCGCAGGACCGCCCGCCGGCTGGCCACCGCGTCCAGGTCCGCGTAGCACCCCTGCAGGTGCCGGGCGCCGCCTTCGGCGAAGGCGGTGCGGGCGTGCAGCATGCGGGTGTTGTCGAAGACGAGGCAGTCCCCCGGTTCCAGCCGGAAGTCCAGGCGCCCCTGCGGCCGGGCGATGATCTCGGCGAACGTCCGGTACGCGGCGTAGAACGCGCTCACCTCGGCGTGCGGCGCGCGCAGCGGCTGGGTCGACCGGTTGTTGAACCGGATCTCACAGACGCGCCCGGCGGGGTCGACACCGATCAGCGGCCTGCTGGCGGAGAGGTCCGTGTCGGCATCGGCGTAACGGAAGGTGACGGGGGTCCGGGTCAGCACGGCGAACGCCTCGGGCTCCTCCGCCCGCAGGACGGCCGCTGCGGCGAACCCGTCGACCAGCCCGGAGTCCCCGCCGTCGGCGGCGTTGACCAGGCAGTGCAGCAGTTGGACGGTCGGCACCGGGTCCCGGTAGGGGTTGTCGGTGTGCGGGGTGATCTCGCGGCCGGTGAACGCCAGGTTCGTCGCATCGGCCTCGACGCGGACGTCGAACAGGCGGCCGTAGTTCGTCTCCCGGACGTAGCCGAACTCCGCGGCGGCCTCCAGGACCGCCCCCTCGACGACCGGCACGCCGCGCAGCAGCACGAACCCTCGCCGCAGCAGGGCATCCAGCGCCCCGGCGCGGTCCTGCCGGAAGTCCTCCCACGCGACCTCGACCAGCCCGGCCCCGAACTCCTTGCCCGCCTCGGTGCGCTCATCGGCGGTCACCGGTGCGAGCAGCCAGCCGCGCGGGAAGCGGGACACGTGCCCGTCCGGGGCGAAGGTGACGGCCACCTCGCAGCCGTCGTCGGCCACGTCGGCGATGCTCAGGTCGGCGGGCAGGTCCGTGATGCCGAACAGTTTCTGGCCGCTCACCGGGTCGGCGCACGCGGGGCAGCGGCAGTTGTCGCGCAGCCACACGGCCGGCAGTTCATGATCATCAAGGCGAAGGGTCGTCGATCCGGCCGGCATGGCAGCCATGGTGGCAACGCACCGCGACCGGCCGCAACCCGTCCGCCGCGTTGTTCACCAAGCGTTCGCGTCCGCGGAGGGCGCCCCCCAGGTGCCGACGGCGGCAGCGGCCAGGGCCGTCGCCGGGGCACCACGGGCAGGGCCGGCATGGCTCAGTCGGTCAGGATCCCCGCCTGCGCCATGCCGTCGACCGCTCCGAGGTAGTGCTCCTCCAGCGCTTGGACCATCTCGTCGATGCCGCCCTTGCCGAAGACGTCCACGACCAGCTGGTGGCGGCGTACGGTTTCGACTAGGTCGATGTGCTGGCGGTCGATGGAGGAGCGCATGAGTGCCCCCATCTGCGCGTCCAGTGTCCGCCACAGTGAGCCGAGCCGGTTGCGGCCGGACGCGTCGATGATGCAGGCGTGGAACTCCGTATCAAGGTCGATCATCGAGGCCACGTCGCCTTCCCGCGCGGCAGCGCCCATGCGGGCGACCACCGCCTGCATCTTGGCGACCATCTCCTGCCGCTCGCCGACGCTGCGGGCAGCGCCGGCCTCGAGCACGTAGCGTGCGTAGCAGGCGTCGCGGATGTCTTCGTACGCCATCCGCGTGACGACGCTGTGCCGCCTCGGCGAGATGTCGACCAGCCCGTCGAAGGACAGCTGGCGCAGCGCTTCCCGGATCGTGGAGCGGCTGACACCGAGTTCCTCGGCGAGGTTGGTCTCGATGAGTCGCTGCCCGGCGGGCAGCTCGTTGTTGAGGATCCGCCGGCGCAGCAGCAGATAGACGTTTTCCGGCAGGGACCGGTGCACCACGGTCGCTGGATTCGTCATGGCCGGAAGTGTAGGCGGTCGAGGGTGAGCTGTGGAGCCGCGTCGCCGGTGAGCGAGACGGGCAGGTTGGCGGCCGGCGCGCACAGGATCGGCATGAGGCCGGGTCCGTGACCGGGCAGCGGGCTGCCGCCGTGCACGATCAGTCCGACAGTCCGGTATCCGCCCCGGTATCCGGTGTTGTGCCGCACGTCGAGGTCGTCGACGGCGACGAGGTCGCCCAGCCGCAGCCCGGCCGCCTCCGGGTCGTCCGGGGTGAGCTGGAGGTCGATGTCCCACATCTGCGCCGGGCGGCCGATGCCGTTGCCGGCGACCCGCGACGGGAACACGGCCCGCACCGTGGCGTGGACCTGCCCGTCGCCGATCACCAGGGGCAGCAGGTCCAACGCGTCCGGGTCGGCGTTGAGCAGGTGCACGCCGGGCAGCTCGGCGCCCTGTCCCCGGCCGCGCACGACGATCGTGTCGCCGGGCACGAGCTGTGCCAGCGTCTCGTCGTCGAAGACGACGATGACACGGCCCTGCTCGCCGCGCTTGCCCAGCACGAAGCCCGGAGCGCCCGCCGCGGCGCCGGTGCGGACCATGGCACGGTTGCCGAAGCACGCGAAGGCGGTCAGCGCGTGCCGGGCCGACTGGTCGGCGTGGCTGAGGGTGACTCCGGGGGCCACGTGGTCGGCGTCGTGGTCGAAGACGCCGTCGCCGATGTGGACGCCGAGCACGACGCCGCAGTCGCCCAGCGGCACGTACGGATGTCCGTCGGCGTCGACGAGGTATGGCGTCGACGGCATGGTGGGGGTCTCCACCACGCCGGTCAGGTTCACCGCGATCGGTGTCACAGGATTCCTCCCAGGCAGGCGTCGGGGTCGTCGACGAGATGGAACGCGTCGGCGGGACCGGTCAGGATGGTGCTCGGCCCCGGGCCGTGGCCGAACAGGCGGCAGTGGCCGGTGCTGATCACACCGATGGCCAGATGGCCGCGCCGGTAGCCGCGGCCGAAGCGGTGGTCGGCGTCCTCGATCGCGACGATGTCGCCGATGCGCAGGCGCTCCAGGCCCAGGGACAGGTCGTCCCCCTGCCCGGCGTAGGCGCCCATGAGGTCGGTGTTGGCGAATTCGGAGACCATGCCCGCACCCGCGCCGACTGCCGAAGCCGGGACCCGGGCGGCCACGCCGACCTCCAGCCGTCCGTCGGCACGGGTCCGCACGGGAAGCCGGGTCAGCAGGTCGGGATCGAGGTTCTTGGCCACGACCGCCGGGTGGTCCAGCAGCCTGAGGCCCTGGCCGCGGGCGGCGACGGTGACCTGGTCGCCGGTGCTGACCTCGGCGAGGTCGGCCTCGGCCAGGTCGACCAGCACGTAGGCGTGCTGGCCGATGACCTTGCCCTGCCGCCCGGCGGCCGGTCCGGTCCGGACCGTGACGATGTTGCCGACGCAGCTGAGGAACTGCAGCGCCATGTTGGCGCCTTCGCCGCGGGCGCGGACCGACAGGCCCGGTTCGAGATGGTCGGCGGCGTAGCCGGTCGCCGGGTCGCCCGGGTGCACGCCGAGTGTCACCCCGCCCATGCCGGGCAGCAGGAACGGCTGCCCGTCGGCGTCGACCCGGTAGCCGTGCCGGTCGGCCAGCGCCGGCCACACCTCGCCGGCGAGGATCTGGGTGACCAGGCGGTCCGCGTTGGTTCGTATCATCACTGCTCCTCGATCGCGGCCGAGCCGAAGCGGAACCCGTGCCCGCGTACGGCGGGCGCGGTGACCGCGCCGTTCCACACGTTCATGACCGGCTGCGAGCGGCGGGCTGACCCGACGGCGTCGACGGTGGCGAGGAAGTCGAGGACCGAGTGGGTGAACCGGGCGCCGGCGACCGGTTCGGCGAGCCTGCCGTCGCGGATCAGGAAGCAGCCGTCGCGGCTGACGCCGGTGATGGTGCCGGTCAGGCGGTCGACCAGCCGGGTGTACCAGAACCGCTGCACGTAGACGCCGTGCTCGACGCCGGCGATGAGGTCGGCCTCGGTGGCGTCGCCGGGGGCCATGACGACGTTCGCGGCGACCGGGGCGGGAGCCTGTTCGCGGGCGATGTGGGCATGGCCGGTGGAGGCGGTGCCGAGGAGGGCGGCGGTGGCGAGATCGGTCACCGCCTGTCCGACGACACCGCGGTCCAGCAGCGGGACACGCCGCTTGGGTGTTCCCTCCATGTCGAAGCCGATGGGCAGCCCGATCGTGGCGGTGGCGTCGTCGGCGACGGTGACCAGCGGCGAGGCGACCCGCTCGCCGCGCCGCCGGGCGACGAGCCCGACGCCGGCGGCGGCCAGCTCGCCGGAGAAGCCGACGTCCTCCAGGAACGTCAGCAGTTCCCCGACTGCTTGCGGGCCGAGCACGACGGTGTGCCGTCCGTCCGGGACCGGGACGCGGCCCTGGCCCGCGACCGCCTCGCCGATCGTGCGGTCGGCGGCGGCCGCGAGGCCGAGGGCGCCGCTGGAGCGGTGCAGGTCGACCCAGTGGGAGGTGCCGTCGGCGACCGCTGCGGTCAGCGAGCCGAGTGCCTCGGTGGCCACGGCGTGGTGGGCGGCGCCGGTGGAGGCGACGACGGCGATCTGGGTGATCGCCCGGCCGAACATGCCGGCGGCGGTGCCGCCTGCGGCAGCGGCCGCGCGCATGGTCTGACCGGCGGCGACTGCCCGCGCGCCGGCGTCGAACGCCGCGGTGTCGTCGTGCCACAGCGCCACCTGGGGCAGTGGCGCCGGCTCGGAGGTCCGGGCCGTGCCGGGGGCGGCGCCCGGCCTGCGGGCCATGGCTCGGGCGGCCTCGGTGGCCTTGCCCACGGCGGCCGCCAGGCCGCCCAGGGTGCCGACCGCGGCGCGCGCGGCGTGTCCGTCGACGATGGCACGGACCGTGTACTGGGTTTCGATGATGTCCTGCGGCTGGTGGATCCGGCCGTCGGCGAACCGGGTGTACTGCCCGGCCCGGCCCAGCAGGGTGATCTCGACAGCGTCGGCGGTGCCCGACGCCGCGGCCGTGCCGAGCCGGTCGAGCAGGCCGTCGAGGGACACCGGTGGGTGGAAGGCGGTCATCAGGCCACTCCGATCCGCAGGTCGCGTACCAGCATCGGGCTGGCGCCGTGGCTGAGGAAGCCCCATTGCTTGGGTTCGCCCTTGCCGCAGGGGTAGCCGAAGGAGCGGAACTCCGACGGCCCGGCCACGGCCTCGACCGAGCCCCAGAACTGCGGCGTCACACCGCCGTAGGAGAAGTTGCGCAGCAGCCGGCCGCGGCGTCCGCGTTTGACCTCGTAGGCGACCTCGGTGCCGAACTGGAAGTTGAGCCGCTGGTTGTCGATGGACCAGCTGCGGTTGTCGTCGATGTAGTAGCCGTCGCCCATCCGGTCGAGCAGGTCGTCGAGGCTGCCGCCGTCGCCGGGTTCCAGGAAGACGTGGGTGGAGAAGCACACCGGCAGGTAGGCCCAGCCGTCGGAGCGGGCGGCGCCGGTCAGGGCCAGGCCCGAGCGGGCGGCGGAGTCGCGGGTGGACAGGGTGTTGGCCACGATGCCGCGGTCGATGAGGGCGGCCCGGCGGGACGGCGTGCCCTCGTCGTCGAAGGCGAAGCTGCCGCGGGTGCCGGGCACGGTCGGGTCCGACGCGATCGTGACCGCGGCCGAGCCGTAGCGCAGCGAGCCGACGTCGGCGGCCCTGATGAACGAGGTTCCGGCGTAGTTGGCCTCGTCGCCGAGGATCCGGTCGAGCTCCAGCGCGTGCCCGGCCGATTCGTGGATCTGGAGCGAGACCTGCTGGGCGCCGATGACGACGTCGGCGAATCCGCGGGGGGCGGCCGGCGCGGTCAGCAGCGCGACGGCCTCCTCCCCCACCCGGGCGGCGTTGTCGTGCATGGCCAGGCTCGCCAGGTATTCCCAGCCCGCTCCGGCGGTGTTGCCGTGGAAGGAGTTGGGGTAGCTGCGCCGCTGTACGTCGCCGTGCCCGGCGGCGGTCACCACCAGCATCGCGCCGGTCTCCAGCAAGTGCTGGTGCTGGCGTGAGCCTTCGGTGTCGGCGTAGTGCCGGTGCTGGCGCTTCGCGTTGATCCCGGCCTGCCCGGCCGCGACCAGCGCGGGCGCGCCTGCCTCCGCCAGCCAGCCGGCCAGCAGGCCGTGCCGGGTCGCGGTGTCGACGGCGAACGGGTCCTGGCCGACCTCCGTGGCGTAGCGTCCGCTGGACGGCTCGCGGGCAGGCAGGTCCACCCGTCTGCCGATGCCGGACATGGCCAGCGCGTCGGCGTGCGCCGCGCGGGCGGCGAGAGCGGCGTCGCCGACGGCGGTCAGCGGCCGGGCGGCGAAACCCCACTGGCCGTCGACGAGGACGCGCACGCCGATGCCGATGTTCTGCTCGATGCGCTCGTCGGGGTCGGCGCCGAGTTGGGCGTAGGAGCGCAGCTCCTCGCATTCGATGAGCCGGGCGTCGGCGAACTGGACCCGCCCGGCGAGGGTGTCCAGTGCCGTTTCCAGGATGGCGCGGGCTGCGGCGTCGTCGGCCAGCGTGCCCCAGTCGTGGGCGCTCACGCCTGCTCCAGCGGGAAGGAGGTCCAGGCCCGGTCGCGGAAGGACTTCTCGAACGCGTTGATGGTCTCCTGCACCAGGGCGCCCTGGGCGAAGTCGCCCTGGTTGGCGTCGGTGCCGGAGAGGATCTCGGTGGCGAAGTCGGCGCAGAGGTTGGAGTAGAACAGGAAGTCCCACGGTTCGCGGGAGTGTCCGCCTTCGGGGAAGAACTGCTGGGGGATCTCGCGTTCGACGAACTCGACCGAGTCCTTGGTGGCGGTCTTGATGGTCTGGCAGATGCCGAATTCCTCGACCAGCCGCACGATGATGGCGCCTTCGGAGCCGAAGATGCGGGCCTCGATACCGGGGAAGTTGCCGACGGTCACGTAGGAGGACTGGATCGAGGCCAGGACGCCGTTGTCGAACTCGGCGATCCACATGTCGCCGTCGTCGATGTTGAGGCGCTGCATGGCGCCGGTGGCGCGGACGACGCGTTGGGGTACGAAGTTGCGCATGGTGCCGACGACGGAGGTCAGGTTGCCGCCGCTCCACTCGTGCATGATGTCGATGATCGGGGCGCCGTAGCCCTCGATCGACGAGGTGACCAGCACGTTCGGGTCGGCGTCCGGGTCGACCTGGCGCATCGGGGTGGCGGGGTCGATCCACTGGCTGTTCTGCTCGTAGCCGTTGAAGATGTAGGGCGTGCCGACGAACCCGGCGTCGATGAGGCTCTTGGCGTACTGGACCGCGGGCGCGTAGCGGAACGTGAAGCCGAGCTTGGTCTTCAGGCCCTTGCTGCGGGCGAGTTCAGCCAGGGCGCGGGTCTGCCGGTTGTCGTGGTGGACGGGCTTCTCGCACAGGACGTGCTTGCCCGCGTCGAGGGCGGCTGCGGAGATCTCGAAGTGGGCGTGGTTGGCGGTGGCCACGTCGATCACGTCGATGTCGGGTGCGTCGAGCAGCTCGCGGTAGTCGGTGACCAGGCGGTCGACGCCGAAGTCGGCGCCGGCCTGGGCGAGGATGGCCGGGTCGGTGTCGGACAGGGCCACGACCTCGACGCGGGGGTCACGCTGCCAGCCGGGGATGTGGGCGCGCTGGGCCCAGCGGCCCGCACCGACGACGGCTACTCGCAGCTTGTCACTCATGGGGGTTCCTTCCGGTTTTGCGGGGCGGGGGCGCATCAGCGGCGCACCCGGGGGTCGACCAGCGCGTAGGCGAGGTCGACGAGCAGGTTCATGACGACGATGAAGAAGGCGGCGAACAGCACCGCCCCGGTGATCATGGGGATGTCGAGCGTGCCGATCGCGTCGAAGGTGAGCTTGCCGACGCCCGGCATGCCGAACACCGACTCGATGACGACGACGCCGCCGAGGAAGTAGCCCAGGTCCATCCCGAGCATGGTCAGCAGCGGGCTGAGGACGTTGCGCAGGCAGTGGCGCAGCAGCACGACGCGTTCGGGCATGCCCTTGGCGCGGGCCATCTGCACGTACGGACTGCGCAGGGCCTCGATCATGTTGGTGCGGGTCAGGCGGGCGTACCAGGCGGCGCCGCCGAGGCCGAGGGTGAAGCTGGGCAGGATCAGGTAGTTGATGTACGGCGCCTGGTAGCCCGACAGGGGGAACAGATCGAACTTGAACGCCAGCAGGTACAGCAGCAGCAGGCCGACCCAGAACGGCGGTGCCGACAGCCCGACGAGGGTCGCCAGGGTGGTGGCCCGGTCGGCCAGCTTGCCCGGCCGGTAGGCGGCCAGGATGCCGACGGGGATGCCCAGCAGCGCCTCCCAGACCACGCCGAGCACGGCCAGGGCGGCACTGATGGGCAACGCCCGCAGGATCGCGGTGGCCACCGGGGTGTCCTGGAGCGCGAAGCTGGTGCCGAGGTCACCGTGCAGCAGTCCGATGAGGAAGTGCCAGTACTGGTAGGCGATGCCCCGGTCGAGGCCGAGTTCGTGGTGGATGGAGGCGACCGTGGCGGCACTGGCGTTGGGGCCGGCGATGAGCCGGGCCGGGTCGCCGGGGACGAGGTGGGTCAGCAGGAAGGCGAGGGTCACCACGCCGAGCAGGACGACGACGGCCTGCGGGACGCGGCGCAGCAGGAACCGGGACATCAGCGGCGCTCCGGGGCGGTCGGGTCGAGGAGATCGCGCAGCCAGTCGCCGGCCAGGTTGAAGGCCAGGACGGTGAGGATGAGGCAGACGCCGGGGGCGAACAGCAGCCACGGTGCGATCTGGAAGTACTCCTTGCCCTGTTCGATCATCTGGCCCCAGGACGGGGTGGGCACCGGCACGCCGACGCCGAGGAACGACAGGGACGCCTCGATGAGGATGGACGACGCGACGCCGAGGGTGGCGTACACGATGATCGTGGGTACGAGGTGCGGGAACAGGTGCTTGCGCATGATGCGCCAGTGGGTGAGGCCCATGGTGCGGGCGGCGACGACGAACTCGCGTTCGCGTAGTGACAGGACCTGGCTGCGGATGATGCGGGCCAGGGTGGTCCAGTAGATGACGGCGATGACGACGATGACGTTGCGTTCGCTGGGTCCGGT
Source organism: Catellatospora sp. TT07R-123 (assembly GCF_018327705.1). NCBI lineage: Bacteria > Bacillati > Actinomycetota > Actinomycetes > Micromonosporales > Micromonosporaceae > Catellatospora > Catellatospora sp. TT07R-123. The sequence continues at coordinate 529,575 of NZ_BNEM01000001.1, forward strand.
CACGGCTATGAGCGCGATGCAGAACAGCAGGATCGGGAACGACATCACGATGTCGGTCAGCCGCATGAGGATCGTCTCGGTCCAGCCGCCGAGGTATCCGGCCGCGAGTCCGACCAGCACTCCGGCGATGGTCGCCAGCCCGTTGGCGAGGATGCCGATGACCAGCGACACCCGGGCACCGTAGAGCAGGCGGGACAGGACGTCGCGGCCGTTGGGGTCGGTGCCCAGCGGGAACCCGTGGCCGGGGCCGACGGGTGCGCCGTTGGCGGCGAGTCCTTCGGGGTAGGTCTGCAGCGGCGGGTGGGAGGCCAGCACCGGTGCCAGTACGGCGGCCAGCGCGAGCAGGACCAGCACGATGATCGAGATCAGGGCGGGCTTGTCGTGGCGCAGGCTGCGCAGCACCCGCCGTACTCCGGTGGGGGCGGCGGCGACCGTGTCGGGGACGGTGGCGGTGAGCGGTGGGGCGCTCATGCGGCGGTCCTCCCTTGCGGGTTCTGGTCACCGCTGGGCGCGGCGGCCGGGGCGGTGTCGGCGTGGTGGCACGCGGTCTGGTGTCCGGTCGGGCCGGCCAGCAGTTCCGGGCGCCGGCTGCGGCACACGTCGGTGGCCAGCGGGCAGCGCGGCGCGAAGGCGCAGCCGCGTACGGTGGCGCTGCCGGCCGGGGCTTCGCCGGCGACGATGCCGCGCCGGTGGCGGCGTCCCGCGCCGGGTTGCGGGATCGCGGCGAGCAGGGCCTGGGTGTAGGGGTGGCGGGGATGGGCGAACACGTCGGCGCTGGTGCCCAGTTCCACGATCCGGCCCTGGTACATGATCGCGACGTCGTCGGCGATGAACCGCAGGGTGGACATGTCGTGGGAGATGAACAGGTAGGCCAGGCCGTCGGCTTCCTGGAGGTCTTTGAGCAGGTTGAGGATCTGGGCGCGGACCGAAACGTCCAGGGCGGAGACGGCCTCGTCGCAGACCAGCACCTGCGGTGCGACGGCGAGCGCGCGGGCGATGGAGACCCGTTGGCGCTGCCCGCCGGACAGCTGGTGCGGGTAGCGGCCGGTGAACGCGGCGGGCAGGCCGACCCGGTCGAACAGTTCGCGGGTGCGGGTGATCTGGTCGGGGCGGGGCACCCCGGCCGCGGTGAGGGCTTCGGCGACGTTGTCGCCCGCGGTCAGCCGCGGGTTGAGCGAGTCGTAGGGGTCCTGGAAGACCATCTGCATGTGGCGGCGGAAGCGGCGCAGCGCGGCGCCGCGCAGGGTGGTGACCTCCCGTCCGGCGACGCGCACCGATCCGGCGGCCGGGTCGTGGACCCGCATCAGGGCGCGGGCGACGCTGCTCTTGCCGGAACCTGACTCGCCGGCCAGGCCGAGGGTGCGTCCGGCGGCGATGCTGAAGCTGACCGCGTCGACCGCGGTGTGGTGCCCGCGGTGGAGCAGTCCGCGGCGGCCATAGCGGACGGTCAGGTCTCGCACGGCGACGACGCTCATCGGGTCGCCTCCTTCACGGCGGTGGTCAGGGGGAAGTGGCAGGCGGCGCTGGTCTGTGCGCCGGTGGGAGCCGGGGCCGGGGCCCGGGTGCGGCAGATGTCCCGGGCGTGGGGGCACCGGTCGGCGAAAGCGCAGGAGCCGGTCGGCACGTCGCCGAACGGGGGCGTGCCGGGGATGGCGGGCAGGCGGCGGGGCAGCTCGCCGTCCAGGCGCGGGATCGAGTCCAGCAGCGCCCTGGTGTACGGATGCGACGGCGCCGCCACGATGTCGTCGGTCGGTCCGGTCTCGACGACCTGCCCGGCGTACATGACCAGGATGCGGTCGCAGAAGCTGGAGATGACGCCCAGGTCGTGGCTGACCAGGATCGTCGCGGTGCGATGGCGTTCGGTGAGCTCGTCGAGCAGGTCGAGGACCTGGGCCTGGACGGTGACGTCGAGGGCGGTGGTGGGTTCGTCGGCGATGATGAGTTTCGGGGTGCAGGCGGCGGCGACGGCGATGCAGACGCGCTGGCGCATGCCGCCGCTGAACGCGTGCGGGTAGTCGCGCAGGCGGCGCTCGGCGTCGGCGATACCGACCAGGCGCAGCAGCCGGACGGCCTCGGCGCGGGCGGCGGCCCGGCCGAGCCCGCGGTGGCGCCGCAGTCCCTCGGTGAGCTGGGTGCCGATGCGCAGCAGCGGGTTGAGGCTGGACATGGGGTCCTGGAACACCATGGCGATGTCGGCGCCGCGCCAGGCGGCCAGCCGGGCGGGGTCGAAGCCGAGGACGTCCTGGCCGGCGAAGCGGATGCGGCCGCCGACGGTGGCGGTGCTCGGCAGCAGCCGCATCACGGCCTGGGCGGTGACGGACTTGCCGGAGCCGGACTCGCCGACGATCCCGACCCGCTCCCCCGCGTCCACGCGCAGGCTGACCCCGCGGACCGCGGCGGTGCGCGTGCCCTGGCGGGTGAAGTCGATCGTGAGGTCGTCGACTTCGAGAATGGCTGTCATCGAAGTTCCTCGGTGTCGCAGGGGTCGAGGGGTGGCGGTGCGGGGCGCGGGAGGAGGCAGGACGCGTCCCGCACCGCCGGGGAAGGTCAGCGGCTGGCTGCGCCGTCGGTCTTCCAGTAGTTGGTCATGTCCCAGCCCCAGATCGGCTGGGAGTGGTAGCCGCCGACGGACTTGCCGAAGACCTCGGTCTTGGAGCCGTAGTAGAGCGGCACCACCGGGTTGTCGGCGAGCATCTTGGCGGTGGCCTGGGCGTAGATGGTGTTGGCCTCGGCGACGGTCGGTGCCGCCAGCGCCTTGTTCACCAGGTCGTCGACGTCCTTGTTGCAGTAGAACGAGTAGTTCTGTCCGCCCGGGACCGCCGAGGCGCAGGACAGCAGCGCCTGGTAGAAGTCACTGCCGTCGGGGTAGTCGGCGACCCAGAAGGTGAGGGTCATCGGCGCCTTGCCGGGGGTGGCGGCCAGGTCGAAGAAGGCGCTCTGCTGGATCGGCTGCGCGTCGACCTTGATACCGATCTTGCCGAGGTCCTGCTGGAGCTGGGGCAGCAGCGCCGTCCACGGGGAGGTGTTCCAGGAGTACATCGTGGTGGTGAAGCCGTCGGGGTAGCCGGCCTCGGTGAGCAGCTGCTTAGCCTTGGCGATGTCCTGGTCGTGGACGAGCTTGTCGCTGGTGTAGCCGGTGATGCCCGGCGGCAGGTACTCGTTGGCGGCCTGGCCCTGGCCCGCGACGAGCTTGAGCAGGAAGGCCCGGTCGACGGCGTACGAGACGGCCTCGCGCACCTTCGGGTTGTCGAACGGCTTCATCTGCGTGTTCATCGTGAGGTAGTAGGTCGACGGCTTCACGATCGTCTTGGTCTGCGCCTTGAGCGAGGCGTCGTTGCCGACCTGCAGGTAGTCGGCGGCCGGGATCGGGTCGCCCATCAGGTCGAGCTGGCCCTTCTGCAGCTCCAGCAGCTGCACGTGCGGGTCGATGCCGAGCTTCTCGACGACCTTGTCGACGTAGGGCCGCGGGCTGTCCCAGTACTTGGCGTTGCGGTTGACCACGATCTCGGCGCCGGGCGTGAAGTGGTCGAGCACGAACGGCCCGGAGCCGACGGGCTTGCTCGCGGTGCCCTTCTCGATGATCGACGCGTGCGGCATCGCCAGGACGTACTTGAACGAGCTGTTGGGGGCGGTCAGCTCGATCTTCACGGTGGTGTCGTCGACGGCGGTGATGCCGGCGAGTTCACCCGCCGGGTTCTTGGCGTAGTCGGCGGCACCCTTGACCCCGGTCCAGAAGCTCGCCACCGGCGACTTCGTGGCCGGGTCGAGGATGCGGTCGAGGGAGTAGACGACGTCGGCGGCGGTGACGGGCTTGCCGTCGGTGAACGTCATCCCGGCGCGCAGCTTGATGGTGTAGGTGAGGCCGTCGGTGCTGACCTGCGGCAGGTCGGCCGCGGCCTGGGCGGCCAGGTCCATGGTGTCGCCGGTGTAGTCGAAGAGCCGGTCGTACATCATGCGCATGTTGTTCCAGCAGGTGGCGTCGTAGCACACCGCCGGGTCGAACGTCTTGGGGTCGCTCTTGTAGCCCACGGTCATCGTGCCGCCGTGGCGGGGTTCGGTCGAGCCGGTGCCCGGGTCGACGGTCGCCGGGCTGTTGCCCGCGCAGGCGGCGGTCACCGCCAGCGTGCTGGCGAGCAGGGCGCCCAGCGCGGCCCGGCGGAGGGGGACCCGCCGGAGGGGGTTGCGTTTCATCTCTTTGACTCCATCTTCACTGAGGGGTGGTGGGACGGATGTTCAGGAAGCCGGCCAGGCCGGTGAGGCCGGCGTCGATCTCCTCCGGCCGGGCGGCCAGGGACAGGCGCAGGCGGGACCGGCCCTGGCTGCCGAAGGCGACGCCCGGAGCCAGCGCGACACCCCGTTCGGCGAGCAGGTCCAGCGCGAACGCGGCGGTGTCGGCCACGGACGGGACGGCCAGCCAGAGGTAGAAGGCGCCCGCCGGGCGTACGGCGCTCAGGCCCAGGGCCGCGGCCCGGTCGACGGCGGTGTCGCGACGTGACCGGTACGCCTGGCGCATGTCGGCCACGCAGTCCTGCGGGCCGGCGAGCGCGGCCGTGCCCGCGTACTGGGTGGGGGTGCTCACGCAGGAGGCTGTCGCCTCCAGCACCCGGGCGAGCGCGGCGGCGAGCCGGTCGTGTCCGGGCCCGCTGGTCACGGCGTAGCCGAGCCGCCAGCCGGTCATGGCATAGCTTTTGGACAGGGAGAACACGGTGACGGCGGGGGTGTCCGGAGCGGCCGCGGCGAAGGTGACGGCCGGTTCGTCGAGCCACAGCTGGTCGTAGCACTCGTCGGAGATGACGGTCAGCCCGTGCCGGTCCGCCCATTGCCCCAGCTCGGCGAGCTGGGCGGCGTTCCACTGGTAGCCGACCGGGTTGGCCGGGGAGTTGATGAGGATCGCCCGGGTGCGGGGTCCGACCAACGTGTCGAGGTGCTCGTAGTCCGGGCTGAAGCCGTCGTGTTCCACCAGCCGGTAACCGCGGGCGGTGGCGCCCAGCATCGTCGCGATGGTGGAGAAGTTCGTCCAGCCGGGGTCGGGGACGAGGATCTCGTCGCCGGCCGACAGCAGCGCCCGGTAGGCGGCGGTCAGGCCGCCGACCCCGCCCGCGGTGACGACGACGTGGTCGGCGGCGGCGGTCAGGCCGTTGTCGCGGGCCAGCTTGTCCACGACGGCGTCGCGCAGTGCGGGGACGCCGACGCTCGGGCTGTAGCGGGTGCGGCCGTCACGGGCGGCGGCGTGCCCCGCCTCGACGATGTGTCCGGGGGTGGCGAAGTCCGGCTCGCCGAGTTCCAGGTGGATGGCACCGGGGTGCCGCCAGGCGGCGTTGGCCAGGGCGCGGATGCCCGACGCCGGGGTCGCGGCGACCTCGGCGGAGATCAGCGGGGCGGTCATGTCATGCTCCGCATCAGGCCGCCGTCGCAGGACAGCAGGCTGGCCGTGACGTAGGACGACTCGGGACCGGCCAGGAAGCCGACCAGCGCCGCGAACTCTTCGGGCCGGCCGTAGCGTCCGGCGGGGATCGTGGCGATGCTGGCCTCCCGTACGGCTGCCGGATCGGTGCCGGCGCGGCGGGCGGCGGCCGCGTCGAGCTCGGCGACGCGCGGGGTGTCGATGCGGCCGGGCACGACGCCGTTGACGGTCACCCCGTCGGCGGCGACCTGCCGGCCGGCCGTCTTGATCCAGGCGGCCAGCGCGGCCCGGCCGCTGTTGGAGTAGGTCAGGTGCGGCAGCGGCTCGCGTACCCCGGAGGACAGCACTGCCACGATCCGGCCGTAGCCACGCTCGCGCATGCCGGGCAGCAGCCGGGTCGCCAGGTCGATCGGGGTGACGGTGAGCAGTTGCAGCGCGCTGCGCCAGGTGTCGGCGTCGGTCTGGTCGGCGGTCGCCGGGGGTGGGCCGCCGGCGTTGAGGACGCAGGTGTCGATGTGGTCGAAGACCTCCCGGGCCCGGTCGGCGACGATGCTCGCGGCCTCGGGCGCGGCGGCGTCGGCGGCGACGGTGTACACCGTCACGCCGTACCGCTCGCGCAGGGTGGCGGCGATCGGGTCGAGCCGGGCGGTGCTGCGCGACCACAGCAGCAGATCGGTTCCGGCGGCGGCGAGGCGCTCGGCGACGGCGGCGCCGAGTCCGGCGCTGGCGCCGCCCACCACGGCGGTGGTCACGGCAGCTCCAGCGGTGCGATCGCGGGCGTGAGCCCGACGCGGGCAAGGACGTCGTCGAGTTCGGCCAGGGTCGCCGGGTCGGGCAGCGGGTTGAGCGCCCGAGTACGGGCGGTGGCCAGCACCCCGCGGCGGCGCAGGACCTCCTTGCGGATGCTCAGTCCGACCCGGACCTGGCCCTCGAACACGAGGTAGGGCAGGAACCGGTCGTTGAGCCGTGCCGCCAGGGCGGAGTCGCCGTTCTCGAAGGCGACCCGGATCGCTTTGAGGATCTCGGGGTAGGCGAAGCCGGTCATCGTTCCGGCCGCGCCGCGGCGCAGTTCGGAGTACACGCTGACGCCGCCGAGGCCGCCGAAGACGGTCAGGTCGGGTCGCTGGGCCAGCAGCCGACCGATCTTGGGCGGCGTCGGCGGATCCTCGAGTTTGACCACGGTGCTGCCGGCCGCGTCCAAGGCCGCCAGCAGCGCCGACACGGGCAGCGTCACACCGGTGGCGGCGGGTTCGTCCTGCACGATCACCGGGATCGGGCAGTCGCCGACGGCCGAGCGGTAGAAGGCCGCGATCTGGTCGGTGTCCTTGAGCAGCGCGGGCGCGGCGACCATGACGGCGGCGGCGCCGCTGTCGGCGGCGCGGGCGGCGTTGGCGCGCACCACGGCCGGAGCCGGGGCCGAGCAGCCGACCGCGAAGGGGATGCGTCCCGCCGCGGCCTGCGAGACGGTGGTCAGGACGGTGTCCCGTTCGGTGGCGGTGAGGTCGGCGACCTCACCCATCACGCCGAGGATGGTGATGCCGTCGACACCCCACCCGATCGCCGCGTCGACGATGCGGCGCAGGCTTTCGCGGTCGACCTCACCCGCCTCGGTGAACGGGGTGGGGCTGATGTACCAGGTTCCGGCCAGTGTCGTCATGTCAGTACCCCAGCTCCCGGCGGTAGAGGTTGCGCAGGCTGCCGCCGTCGAGGAAGCGGCGCAGGTTGTCGCGGAACAGGTCGGTGATGGCGGCGTTCTCGGTGTCGACGGTGGACGCCGAGTGGGGCGAGACCAGCACGTTGTCGAGGTCCCACAGCGGCGAGTCGGCCGGCAGCGGCTCGGTGGCGAACACGTCCAGGGCCGCGCCGGCCAGCGCCCCGCCGCGCAGGGCTTCGATGAGGGCGGGTTCGTCGACGAGCTGGCCGCGGCCGATGTTGACCAGGATCGCGCCGGGCTTCAGCCGGGCGATCAGCGCGGCGTCGAGCAGGCCTTCGGTCAGCGGGGTCAGCGGGGTGCACAGGACGAGGACGTCGGTGTGCGGCAGGAGCTCGGCCAGGTCGGCGGTGGTGCGCACGGCGGCCGCGCCGTCGAGGTCGTAGCTGCCGCCGGGACGTCCCACGGCGGTCACGTGCGTGCCCAGGGCGGCGAAGCTCGCGACCACCTGCCGGCCGATGCCGCCGAGTCCGACGACGGTCACGGTGCGACCGGCCAGTCGTGCGGTCGTGTAGCGCTGCCAGCGGTGTGCGCTCTGCTGGGCGCGCAGGTGCGGCAGGCCCTTGATGAAGTGGAGCGCGCCGGTGACCGCGAACTCCGCCAGCGGCACGGCGTGGATGCCGGCGGCGGTCGTGAACGTGATGTCGGTGCGGTCCAGGCCGGTGCGCTGGACGAATGCGCCGATGCCGGCGCTGGTGGCCTGGACCCAGCGCAGGTTCGGAGCGCGTTGCGGCAGCTGGGCCGGGGCCTGCCAGTCGAAGTCGAAGGCGACGTCGGCGGCGGCCAGTGCCCTGTCCCAGCGGGACTGCTCAGCGGCGGTGAGGTCGCGGGGCGTGCCGGTGTGGTCGCAGGCGTATCGCGGCCGCGGAAGCAGATCCGGTTCGTAGATCACGTCGACGGCGGGGTCGACGGCGGCGATCTGTTCGACCAGGTCAGGTTCGAGATAAGTGGCGATGAGGGTGCCGAGCCGGTGGGACATGATCGAACCATAGGCCTTCTGCCGATTGTCGACAATCGGCAGCCGACACATTTTTTGCCTGCTGGGCAATTTTTTATCGGACTACCAGGCAGTATTCGGACGTATCGACCAGTGGAGAGTCGGCGTAGGCCCGGTCCGACCGACGCTGCCGACGCAGAGGGCCGTCCGCGCGGGTGCCTCGATCGACGAGCGCGCCGCCGGGTCAGGAGATGGCGCTGGCCATGGCCACGACTATCGGTCACAGCAGGGGCAGGACGACGTTGGAGAGGGCGTAGACGATGGTGTAGCTCATCAGCGGGGTGGCGTTGCCCGCCGCCTGCTGCACGGCGGTGGCGGCGGGAGTGGAGCACCGCGTAGACCCGAGCCGGTAGGGCACCGGCGCACCTGACCGGTCGTCACAGGCTGGGCAGGAACCGCATCGGCTGCTCGTCCGGATCGATCATCTCGCTGCCGCGTCCGACGATCAGCGGATCGGGCACGCCGACGACGCCGTCGTCGCGGCCGGCGTACCGGAACCGGCTGAGCACGCAGCGCATCGCCTCCACCCGCGCACGCTTCTTGTCATTACTCTTGATCACCATCCACGGCGCGTCGGCGGTGTCGGTGTAGAAGAACACCGCCTCCTTGGCCTGGGTGTAGTCGTCCCAGCGCTCCAGCGACGCCAGGTCCACCGGCGACAGCTTCCACCGCCGCACCGGGTCCAGCCGGCGGATGGCGAACCGGGTGCGCTGCTCGGAACGGGACACGCCGAACCACAGTTTGACCAGGAGCATCCCGGAGTTGACCAGCATCCGCTCCAGCTCCGGCGCAGCCCGCATGAAGTCGAGATACTCCTTCGGCGTGCAGAAACCCATCACGCGCTCGGTCCCGGCCCGCGTGTACCAGGACCGGTCGAACAGCACGATCTCCCCCGCCGCCGGCAGGTGTTTGACATACCGCTGGAAGTACCACTGGCTGCTCTCCCGGTCCGTGGGTTTCTCCAGCGCCACCACCCGCGTCCCCCGCGGGTTGAGGTGCTGCGTGAACCGCTTGATCGCGCCGCCCTTACCCGCCGCGTCCCGCCCCTCGAACACCACGACCAGCCGCTCGCCCGCCGACTTGACCCACGACTGCAACTTCAGCAGCTCGATCTGCAGCTGGCGCTTGACGATGTCGTACTCGGCACGCGACATCCGCTCGGGATACGGATGGCCCTCCCGCCACGTGTCCAGCCGGGCACCGTCGGGGCCGACCAGGTTCGGCTCACCGTCCGGGTCGTACTCGACCCGGTAGTCACGCAGGTCTCCCAGCAGCTCGGCGGCTGCGAGACGCTCGACCTGCTCGGACACGGACCCACCCCCAGGCGTGCGCGGCCTGCTTGCTTCCAGTCTGGCAGGCCGCCGGCCCGCGGCGGTGCCGTCCCGCAGATGTCCACCGGCTCCGGCGGTCGGCGGTGGGTCCCGGCCCGCATCGACGCGGTGTGACGCATGGCGGGCCGCCGCCGGAGGTGGAACCACTCCCCAGAGTGAAATCGGGATGATGCTTGGCCGAATTTGTTGCAGTCTGGACCGCTGCGATGAATTTTGTCGGAGGCATCGTCCAATCTCGGCATGAGACGGCTGCCGGCAGACCAGCGGCCATGACCATCCGAGGCCCCAAACCAGATCGAGGTACCGTGTCCCGCCAACTGCTCGACTCCCCCGCCAAGCCCGACAACGCGATCGCAGGTCGGACCCCGCCCGTGATCAGGCTGCTCGTGCTGGCCACGTTCGTCGTCATTCTCAATGAGACGATCATGATCAACGCGATACCCAACCTGATGGGCGCGCTGAAGATAACCGAGCAGACGGCGCAGTGGCTCTCGACCGCGTTCATGCTGACCATGGCCGCGGTGATTCCGATCACCGGATGGTTCCTGCAGCGGGTGTCCACCCGCGGCGCCTACGCCACGGCGATGGGCCTGTTCCTGTCCGGCACCGCGGCGGCCATCGTCGCACCGGGCTTCGAGCTGCTCCTCGCCGCCCGCGTCGTCCAGGCGTCCGGCACGGCCGTGATGATGCCCCTGCTGATGACCACGCTGATGCATGTCGTGCCGGAGCAGGACCGGGGCAAGGTGATGGGCAACGTCACCCTGGCCATCTCGGTCGCGCCCGCGATGGGCCCGGCGCTGTCCGGGGTGATCCTCAACTTCGGGTCCTGGCGCCTGCTGTTCGCCGTGGTCCTGCCCATCGCCGCCCTGATCACCTGGGGCGGCATGAAGCAGCTCGACAACGTCGGCGAGCCCGAGGTCAGCACGATCGACTGGTCCAGCGTGGTCCTGGCCGCCCTCGGCTTCGGCGGCCTGGTCTACGGGCTCAGCCGGTTCCAGGGCGCGGACACCGGCCTGGCGGCCGGAATCGTCGTGGCCGGGCTGGCGGCCATCGCCGTCTTCGTGGTGCGCCAGCTGTCGCTGCAGAAGACCGGGTCGCCGCTCATGGACCTGCGGACGCTCAAGCACCGCACCTACACCGTCGCGCTCATCCTGATGTCGGTCGCCTTCATGGCGATGCTCGGCTCGATGATCCTGCTGCCCCTCTACCTGCAGAACATCCGGGGCCTCAGCGCGTTGCAGGCCGGGCTGCTCGTGATGCCCGGCAGCCTGGCCATGGGCCTGCTCGGACCGACCGTGGGCCGCCTGTTCGACAGGTTCGGGGGCCGAGTCCTGGTCATCCCCGGCGCGGTCGCGATCACGCTGTCGCTCGCCGGCCTCACCCAGGCCTCGATGACCATGCCGTACTGGCAGCTGCTCGGCCTGCACACCATGCTGATGGTGGGTCTCGCCGCGACCTTCACCCCGGTCTTCACGCTGGGGCTCGGCGCGGTTCCACCAGCCCTCTACGCCCACGGCAGCTCCATCCTGGGCACGCTCCAGCAGGTGGCAGCGGCCCTCGGCACCGCACTCGTCGTCACGGTCATGAGCGCGCGAGCCGATTCACTACAGGCACGGGGTGTCGACGCTACGGCCGCCAGCCTCGACGGCATGCGGCTGGCGTTCCTCATCGGCGTCGTCCTGTCCGTCGGCGTGATCATCACCGCCCTGCTGCTGCCCGCCAGGGCTGACAGCAACGCCGAGCACGCCGGAGTCGGTCACTGAGTCCGCCGGGCGGGCACAGCCCGCCCGGCGGCACCCGTCGGCATAGTTCTGGAAATAAACTTTGCAGTAAGCGTCGACTGTGCTATCAAATACATGCGGATACATAGATGGCATCAGGCGCGGGTTTGACGCGCCGCGACGAGGGGTTGTCTGAGTGCAGGTCATCCCGCGCCGCGACACGCCGTACGGCACCGCGCCGCTGTCCCTGTTGCAGCAGCGATGGTGGCATCTGTGCACGGCATACGAGGGCGACGCGTCGCCGATCGTGGTGATCGCCGACCGCATCACCGCGCCACTGGACGTGCCCGCGTTCACGGCGGCCGTGGACGCACTCGCCGACCGGCACGACGTCCTGCGCACCACGTTCGCCGTCGGCCCCGACGGGCCGCGACAGGTGATCGCACCACCCGGTGGCCTGGTGACGGAGCTGCACGACGTGTCGGGCGATGCCGACCCGCCCGCACGGGCACGCGAACTGGTCGCGGAACTCGCCCGAACGCTGCTCGACCTCGACGGCGGCACGCTGGTGCGCTCCCGCCTGATCCGCCTCGGCCCGGACGACCACGTCTGGTGCCTGGCGGTGCACCACATCCTGGCCGACGGCGAGTCGGCGATGATCCTGCAACGCGAGGCGGTGGCCCTCTACCGGGGCGAACCGCTGCCCGAGCCGTACATCGGGTATGCCGACTTCGCCGCCTGGCAGTGCGCCGACACCACCGGAGACCGGGATCTGGCCTGGTGGGCCGACCGGCTGCGCGGCGTGCCGCCGCTGGAGCTGCCCACCGACCTGCCCCGCCCGCCGGCCAAGACGCTGCGCGGCGGCCAGGTCGACGTGCGTATCGCGGCACCGGACGCGGACGCGCTGGACCGGTTCGCCCGGCAGCGGCGGGCCACCCCGTTCATGGTGCTGGTCACCGCGCTGCTGGTGGTGCTCGCGAGACGTTCGGGGCAGACCGATCTGTGTGTGGGCATGCCGGTGTCCGGCCGCCTGCTGGAGGAGACCGAGCGCACGGTCGGCCTGTTCGCCAACACCATCGCGCTGCGGGTCGACCTGTCCGGAGGCCCTGATCTCGGCGAACTGCTGGGGCGGGTCCGCGCCGCGGCCATCGACGGGCTGGCCCGGCAGGCGGTGCCGTTCGGGCAGGTCGTCGCCGCCGTCGACCCGGACGCCGACCGCTCCCGCACCCCGGTCTTCCAGGTCACCGCCGTGCTGCACACGCATACCGCCGGCGGGCTGGCCGATCCGCACTGGCGGCCGTTCGCCCAGGCCTCCCCGCAGATCCTGCACGACCTGGGGGTCGATGCCTGGCGCGAGCCCGACGGCCTGGAGTTGACGCTGCGCTACGACACCGCTCTGTTCACCGGGGACACCGCCGCGGCGATGGCCGACGAGATCATCGCGGTGCTCCGGGACCTGGCCGAGGGCGCCACGCCGCCGGTGTTCACGCCGCAGCCGCGGCAGGAGTAGCCACCCGGTGTTCCTCAGCCGGTGCACGTCGGCAGAGAGCAGCGATGTTCGCAGCCCCGTACGATGTGGCCCGTGGCGTGGGAGGCACTTGGGCAGTGGGGTGACGACGTCGCTCGCGTCGAACCGCTCACCGGCGGAGTCGCCAACGACGTGTGGAGCGTGCGCCTCAACGGACAGCTCGCGGTCGGTCGTCGCGGCACCAGGAGCGACGCCGATCTCGCGTGGGAGACCGAGCTGCTCGTCTACCTCGACCGGGCAGGTCTGACCGTGCCCGTGCCGATCCCCACCACGGACGGCCGGCTGTTCGCCGACGGCTTGGTCGTGATGACCTACCTGGACGGCGGACCGCCCGAGACGCGGGCCGACTGGCGTCGCGTGGCCGGCACGCTCCGCGAGCTGCACCGGTTGACGCGGGGCTGGCCGCAGCGTCCGGGCTGGCGGTCGTCGGGCGACCTCCTGCACGCCGATACCGGGACGAAGATCGACCTCGGTGCGATGCCCTCGGAGGGCGTCGCCCGGTGCCGGGCCGCGTGGGCGCGGCTCACCGGGCGTCCGACCTGCGTCGTCCACGGCAATCCCGCCAACCCCGGCAACATCCGCATGACCGCGGACCGGGTCGCGCTGATCGACTGGGACGAGTCGCACGTCGACGTCCCCGACCTCGACCTCGTGCTGCCCGGCAACGCCGCCGACCTCGACGACGGCACGTACGACGTCGCCGCGCAGGCGTCGGCCGCGTGGGAGGCCGCCGTCTGCTGGGACGACGGGTACGCGGTCAAGCGGCTCGCCGAAGTCCGAGCCGTCTGAGAACCGGAACCTGGACCGGGCTGACGGCGGTCTCGCCTTGGCACAGGGACCTCACCAGACCGTCAGCAGGAGATGGTTGACCGCCAGAGCGGTGACGGCACCGGCGGTCAGCCAGCCGCGGCGGCTCTCGGCGGGCAGCAGCGCCGCCCCGGCGATCGCCCAGGCGGCGAACGGCAGCCAGATGCGTTCCACCTCGGCCTTGCTCAGCCCGGACAGGTCCGCGGTCACGACTGCCAGCAGTGCCGCGACCGGCAGCAGCACGTGTGCGGTCCGGTGGCGTGGCAGCGCGCTGAGCGCCCGTCGGGCGACGACGGCGGTGGCGGGACCTGCGGACAGCAGAAATGCCGCGAGGTTGGCGAACACCCAGTAGCCGTAGGCTCGTTCGGAGGCGACGCCCTGGTAGTAGCGCTGGACGACGAGGTGGTAGCCGTCGAGCCACCAGAAGCCGGCCGCGGTGAACGCTGCCGCGACGGCCAGCCCGGCCGCGACGGCTGTGCCCGTCATCAGGCCGAGGTGCTTCCATCCGGCCCGCCCCGATGCGGCCCAGACGACGGCGCCCACGACGGGGGCGAGCAGCACCAGGCCATAAGACAGGTAGCAGCCGTAGGCGAGCAGCGCGCCGGCGGCCAGGGCGCAGCAGGTGGCGCGGCCGCGTCGGCCGGTGGCCAGCGCCGTGGCCAGCAGTGCGACGCCGATGCTGGTGAGACCGGTGAACAGGCCGTCGGCGGAGGCGCCGATCCATACCGCGCCGGGTGTCAGCACCAGGAACGGCACGGCGGCGCGGGCGGCGGCCTGCTGGCCCAGGGCCCTCAGCGTGACGGGTACGGCGACGGCGGCCAGCGAGCCGGTCAGGATGCACGCGAGGGCGGCCGCGCCTCCGCCGCCGAGGCCGATGCGGTCGAGCCAGACGAAGATCAGTAGGACGCCCGGAGGGTGCCCGGAGACGTGTGTGGTCCACGAGTCGGGTTGGAAGTCGAGGATGCGGCTGGTGAACTCGCGCAGCATGCTGGGGATGTCGGTGGTGGCCGGCACCTCGGTGAGGTACTCGGCCTGCGCGGTGAGCCGCCCGGCCAGTCCCCGCTGCCATCCGTCGATCATGGCGAGGCTGAACGTCCAGACCACCGCGGCGGCGTAGGCAGCCGGTAGCAGACGTCGCCAGGGCAGTGCGGCGGCCAGGCGCGGACCGTGCAGGATCACGGCCGCCGCGGTGGCGAGCGCGGCCGGGGTGCCGGGGCCGATGTGCGGGCGCCAGAGTGCGTACAGGGGTGCCGCCTGGGCCTGCACCGGCGCGCCGGTGAGGTTCAGGACCACCCCGGCGGCGATCGAGGCGGCGACGAGGGCGGCCGCGACGGCGGTCGTGACGCGGTCGGCGCGGGGGAAGGCGGTGCCGGCGGCGGGTGTGGGCGTACGGAGGTCGAGCATGTCAGGCACGCAGCGGCGCTACGGCGAACTCAGCCAGCCCCGCGGTGAACGGTGTGCTGGCGGTGAAGCCGATGTCGGCCGCCGCGCGCCGGGGTGAGGCGACGATGTGCCGGACGTCGCCGGCCCGGTAGGCGCCGGTGACCTCCGGCGGTGGGCCGCCCATCGCGGTGGCGAGGGTGGCGGCCAGGTCGGCGATGGTGCGCGGGTCGCCGGAGGCGATGTTGTAGGCCCGCAGTCCCGGCTCGGGCCGGGTGTCCAGGGCCGACAGCGCGGCTAGGTTGGCGGCGGCGACGTCGGTGACGTGGACGAAGTCGCGGCGCTGCTGACCGTCCTCGTACACCTGCGGGGCATCGCCGCGTTCGAGGGCGGAGCGGAAGATGGCCGCGACACCGGAATACGGGGTGTCGCGGGGCATGCCCGGTCCGTAGACGTTGTGGTAGCGCAGGGCGATGGCGCGCGCGCCGGACTCGCGGGCCCAGGCGTCGGCCAGGTGTTCCTGGGCGAGCTTGGTCGCGGCGTACACGCTGCGGGGTTGCAGCCGGTCGTCTTCGTCCACGGTGCCGGACTCCAGGGGCATGCCGCAGGCCGGGCAGCCGGGTTCGAAGCGTCCGGCGGCGAGGTCGCCGGCGCGGCGGGGAGTGGGGCGGACCGGCCCGTGTTCGGGGCAGGCGTAGGCGCCCTCGCCGTAGACGACCATGGAGCTGGCCAGCACCAGCCGCCTTGTCCGGTGCCGGGCCATGCCCGCCAGCAGCACCGCAGTGCCCAGGTCGTTGCAGCCGACGTAGTCGGGCAGGTCGGCCAGGTCGACGCCCATACCGACCATGGCGGCCTGGTGCACCACGGCGTCCACCTGGGCCAGAGCCGCCTCGACGGTGGCGGGATCGCGGATGTCGCCGCGCCGCACCGCGACGCCGGGGAGGTCGGGGAGCTCCGATCCGGTGCCGTGGGCGGCCGGGTGCAGGCTGTCCAGCACGGACACGTCGTGTCCCGCCGCGGCCAGGGTGCGGGTGACGTGCGAGCCGATGAAGCCCGCGCCGCCGGTGACCAGTACGCGCATGAGGCACAACGTAGCCGGGCATCTGCCCGTTATGGTGCCACGTTCGCACTTCGTAATGATTTGTCAGCGTTTGATAATAATTTGGCGGGGTCGGCACCACTAGGGTCGAGATCATGATTGATGTGGTGCTGCCATGCCTGAACGAGGCGGCCGCGCTGCCCGGGGTGCTCGCCGGGCTGCCCGCAGGATATCGCGCGATCGTCGCCGACAACGGATCGACCGACGGCTCGGCCGACGTGGCGCGGGCGTTCGGCGCGCAGGTCGTCACCGTGCCGCAGCGGGGGTTCGGGGCGGCGGCCCACGCCGGGCTCACCGCCGCGACCGCCGAGGTGGTGTGCTTCGCCGACGCCGACGGCTCCTTCGATCTCGGACAGCTGCCGCTGGTCGCCGAGCCCGTCGTGGCAGGTACCGCCGACCTGGTGCTGGGCCGCCGCCGCCCGGTCCCGGGAGCGTGGCCCGCGCACGCGCGGCTGGCCAACGGGCTGCTGGCGTGGCGGCTGCGCAGCAGCCTGCGACTGCCCATCCACGACCTCGGCCCGATGCGCGCCGGCAGGCGCCAGGAGCTGCTCGGGCTGGGCCTGACCGACCGGCGTTTCGGCTACCCCCTGGAGATGATCGTGGCCGCGGCGCGCGCGGGATGGCGGGTGGCCGAGGTGAGCGTGCGCTACAGCCCCCGCGCCGAGGGAACCCGGTCCAAAGTCACCGGCACACTGCTCGGCACCGCCCGCGCCGTGCGCGACATGTCCAAGGTCCTGGCCCGATGACCGCCGCTCAGCTGCTGCTGATCGCGAAGGCGCCGGTGCCCGGCCGGGTCAAGACCCGGCTGTGCCCGCCGTGTACACCGCAGCAGGCCGCCGACATCGCCGCGGCCGCCCTCGCCGACACTGTCGACGTCCTCACCGCCAGCCCGGCCGCCCGCCGGGTGCTGGTCCTCGACGGGCGGCATCCCACCCCGCCCGGGTGGTCGACCGTGCCGCAGCGCGGCGACGGGCTCGGGCCACGCCTGGCCAACGCCTACGCCGACACCGCACTGCCGGGTGTGCCGTCGGTCCTCGTCGGCATGGACACCCCGCAGCTCACCCCGGGTATGCTCGCCGCCGCGACCTCGGCGCTGCACGACGCGCAGGCGGTGCTGGGCCCTGCCGAGGACGGCGGCTGGTGGCTGCTGGCCCTGCGCGATCCCGCCCACGGCGCCGTGCTCACCGACGTACCGATGTCCACCGGCGACACCGCGGCCCACACGATCGCCGCGCTGCACCGGCTCAGGCTGCGCGTGACCCTGCTGGACACCCTGCGCGACGTCGACACCGCCGCCGACGCGCTGGCCGTGGCCGCGCAGCAGCCCCGCGGACGGTTCGCCGCCGCGGTCGCCGCCGGTCTGCCGGACCTCGACCAGGTGACGCGATGACCAGCGCGCTCACGCTCTACGGAGGGGCGCTGCGCCGGACTGCCGCCGGCGCCGACGGGGCGCTGCACCTGACCGACCCCGCCGGACGGCTGCTGCGCCAGCTGGACACCGCCGCCTGGTACGCCGCCCCCAGCCGCGCCGACGCCGGCATGCTGGCCCGGTGCTGCGGCCCGACCCTCGACATCGGCTGCGGACCGGGCCGCCTGGCCACCGAACTGACCCGCCGCGGCGTGCCGACGCTCGGCATCGACCTCAGCCCCGCCGCGGTCCGGCTGGCCCGCTCCCGGGGCGCGCGGGCGCTGGTGCACGACGTCTTCGCGCCGCTGCCCGGCCGACGCTTCAGGCACACGCTGCTGGCCGACGGCAACATCGGCATCGGGGGCGACCCGGTTCGCCTGCTGGCCCGCTGCCGCGAGCTGCTCAGCCCGGACGGCACGGTCCTGGCCGAGGTCGACCCGCCGGGCACCCAGGGCTGGCAGGGCCCGGTCGCGCTCACCGACACCCGGCGCACCAGCGAACCGTTCGCGTGGGCCGCTGTCAGCGCCGACGAACTCGGCCCGCTGGCCGCGCGAGCCGGTCTGCGCCAGTGCGACACCTGGACCGAGGAGGGGCGATGGTTCGCCTGCCTGAACCGCTGACGCGCCTGCATCCGGCACGCCTGTCGCGCCTGTTCACCTCCCGGTTGCGCTCACCTCAGCTGACCAGCCGGCTCGGCACGCTGCTCGGCGCCGCCGTCGCGGTGTGCTTCCTGACCGGGTACGTCAGCCACGCGATCCAGCATCCGCCCGCCTGGTTCTACTGGCCCTCGCGACCGGTCGGCCTGTACCGCGTCACCCAGGGGCTGCACGTGGCCACCGGGCTGGCGATCGTGCCCCTGCTGGCGGCGAAGCTGTGGTCGGTCTACCCGAAACTGTTCCGCTGGCCGCCGTTCCGCGACGCCGTCCACGCGATCGAACGGATCAGCCTGCTGCTGCTCGTGGCCGCCGCACTGTTCCAGGTCACCACCGGCATCCTCAACATCGCGCTGTGGTACTCCCCCATGAGCTTCTTCTTCACCACCGCGCACTACTGGACCGCCTGGATCCTGGTCGGATCGCTGCTGGCGCACATCGGCGTCAAGCTTCCGATCATCCGCCGCGCCCTGTCCGCCCCGGCCCGGACGGCGCCCGCGGACGGGCTGAGCAGGCGCGGGCTGCTGGCAGCCGTCGGTGCCGCGGTCGCGGCGATCACCGTCGCCACCGTCGGGCAGACCCTGCGGCCCCTGGCCGGGATCTCGCTGCTCGGCCCCCGAGATCCACGCGTCGGACCGCAGGGGCTGCCCGTCAACAGGTCGGCCGCCGCGGCCGGGGTGACCGCCGCGGCCACCGATCCGGGCTACCACCTGGAGGTCACCGGACCGCAGGGCACCCTGCGGCTGAGCCTGGCGCAGCTGGCGGCCATGCCGCAGTACACCGCCGCGCTGCCGATCACCTGCGTCGAGGGGTGGAGCGCGACCGCCGCCTGGACCGGGGTACGCATCCGCGACCTGGTCACCGCGGTCGGGGGCCGCGACGGCGCCCACGTCCGCGTCACCTCGCTGGAGCAGCACAGCCCCTACCGGATCTCCACCCTGGCCCCGCCACACGCCGCCGACCCGCTCACCCTGCTCGCACTTCAGCTGCGCGGACAGCCACTCGCCCTCGACCACGGCTATCCATGCCGGCTGATCGCGCCCAACCGGCCCGGCGTGCTGCAGACCAAATGGGTCGCCCGCATCGAGGTGCTGCCATGACCGCCCGGCCCACCGCGTCACCCGCCACGACGTGGGCCAGGCGCCTGCTCGTCGCCGTCGGCGTGCTCGCCGCGGGCTACGGCCTGATCGGCGTCCTCACCGACCCCAGCGTCTCGCTGCCGAACTACGCCCGCTACGCCGCCACCGTCCTGCTCGGTCACGACCTGCTGGTCCTGCCCGCCGCCATCGCGGTCGGCGCGGTGCTCACCCGGTGGCTGCCCCGCTGGGCACGGCCCGTGGTGCAGGGCGCGCTGCTGGTCACCGCCGCGCTCACCGTCGTGGCGATACCGCTGCTGCTCGGCCACGGCCGCCGACCCGACGACCCGTCCGCGCTGCCCCGCGACTACCACCGCGGCTACCTCGTCTGCCTGGCCGTGATCTGGCTGGTCACCGCCGCCGTCCTGGCGCTACGTGCCCGCCGGCGCGCCACCGCGACCGACCCTGGAGAGGAAGAACGATGACCCCCACCGCCACCATCGCCGTCATCGGCGGATCAGGCCTCTACGACCTGCTCGACGACGCCCGCGACGTCCACGTCGACACCCCCTACGGCCCGCCGTCGGACACCGTCACCGTCGCCGAGGTCGCCGGGCGCAGCGTCGCGTTCCTGCCGCGGCACGGCCGAGACCACCGCCACCCGCCCCACCTCATCCCCTACCGCGCCAACCTGTGGGCGCTGCGCTCACTGGGCGTACGCCAGATCCTCGCCCCGTGCGCCGTCGGCGGTCTGCGGTCCGACCTCGGACCGGGCACCTTCGTGCTGCCCGACCAGCTGATCGACCGCACCAGCGGGCGCGAGCACACCTTCGTCGAATCCGGTGCGGTCCACGTCAACTTCGCCGACCCGTACTGCCCCGCCGGCCGTGCCGCCGTCGCCGCCACCGCGGCGGCCACCGGCGTCGCCCTCGCCCCGGACGGCACCATGGTGGTCATCGACGGGCCGCGGTTCTCCACCCGCGCCGAGTCCCGCTGGTACGCCGCCGCCGGCGGCACCGTCATCAACATGACCGGCGCCCCCGAAGCCGCCCTCGCCCGCGAACTGGCCCTGTGCTACACCGCCGTCGCGCTGGTCACCGACCACGACGCCGGTGTCGACGGTGAGCGCGGCGTCACCCAGGAGGAGGTCTTCCGCGTCTTCAAGGACAACATCGAACGCCTGCGCGCCCTGCTCCTCGCCGTGATCGCGGACCTTCCCGACGACCGTGCCTGCCCCTGCCCCGCGGCCCTGTACGGCATGCAGCCCGCCTACCGACTGCCCTGAGCGACGGTGCCGGCCAGGGCGCGCCCGCCTCGGTGCCGTTCGCCGCGGAGCCCTGACCCCTGCGGCCGCGTCGGTACGGCGTACCGCTGATCTATGGTGTTCGGCATGTTCGTGAAGGTGTGCGGGGTACGGACCGAAGCTGATGTCGCCGCGGTGGTCGCCGCCGGCGCCGACGCGGTCGGGTTCGTGCTGACCGACAGCGTCCGCCGGGTCGAGCCCGGCACGGCCAGGCTCCTGGCGGCCGGGGTCCCCCCGGAGGTGCTCACCGTGGGCGTGGTCCACGGCGTCCCGGCGGCCGAGGCGGCCCGGCTCGGCCTGGCCGCCGGTGTCCGGGCCGTGCAGCTGCACGGCGGCTATCCGCGCTCGGCGTTCGAGGAGCTGGCCGGGCTGCCCTTCCAGCTGATCCGGGCGACCACGCTCGACGCCGGCACCGATGTCCGGGTCGGCGCATACGGCGAGGACCTGCTCCTGCTGGACTCGCCGGTCGCGGGCTCCGGCGAGCGCTGGGACCTGTCACTGCTCGGCGCGGCCCCGCCCGAGGGGAAGTGGCTGCTCGCCGGCGGCCTGCGGCCGGACAACGTCGCCGAGGCGGTCGGCGCGGTCCGGCCGTGGGGGGTGGACGTGTCCAGCGGTGTCGAGTCGTCCCGCGGGGTGAAGGACCACGACCTGATCCATCGGTTCGTCGCGGCCGCCCGCACAGCCGCCGCGTAGATCTCACAAAGCCCGGCGACCCGGGATCACATCAGGCGTGTGCCGATCGCGTCGCGGCGGTCACGCGCACACGCCGGCCACGGCGATAGGTGCTGGCACCGATGCGTACAGCCGTGGCCGCTGCCAGCATTTACCGCGCTGAGCACGATGTGATCAAGGAGCGCGGATGAAGAAGACGACGGTGGTCGCGGTGCTGGCCGGGGTGTTGGCGGCGTCGGCGGCCTGCGGTCCGGACGACACCGACGGCAGCCTGCCGGGGACCGGGAACGGCTCGGTCAAGAAGGCCTTCGTGACGGTGACCTACGACATCAGCGGCGGCACGACCTTGAAGGGCACGACCGAGGCGGCCGCGTTCGTCGAGGGCGAGATCCTGCTGCACTCATGCGCCAGGTACGCCGAGGGCGGCAGCAAGAACGGCGTCGGCATCTTCAGCATGCCGTACATGGAGAAGTCGAAGATCGAGGGCAAGACGGTCCACCTCCAGGCCAACGTCTCGCCGTACCACGGTCCGGGCACCTATGAGGGCAACAAGCCCCTGGTCGGGGTCATGGGCAGCGAGCCGGGTCTGTTCATCGACGGCGAGGGCTACTCCGTGGGCTTCGAGAAGGAGGGGGCGACCAGCACGTTCACGGTGAACAAGGACGGCAGCGGCTCGTGGCGGTTCACCCGCATGCTGCCCAACAGCTACGCCCTCAAGCCCATCAACGGCACCATCACCTGGACCTGCGGCGAGCGGGACCTGTGAGCGGCCGCGGACGCCGCACCGGGGCGTACGCGATGGTGCTGCTCGGTCTGCTGCTGCTCGGGTTCGGCCTGTTCCAGCTGCGGACCCTGGCGTGGGGGCCCGCCACCGGCACGGTCGGCGCGTGCCACACGCTGGCGCATCGGGACAAGAGCACCAGCCGGACGTGGTACACGAACTCCTGCGACGTCACCTGGACCGACAGCGCCGGACAGCAGCACACGGACACGTCCGTCCCGTTCGGACGCGACGACGTGCATCCCGGCAACCCGGTCCAGCTCGTGGTCAGCGGCGACAGCGCCGCGCCGGCCGGGCAGAGCACGACCTACGTCCTGTACGCCGGGGGCGGTCTGCTCCTGCTGCTGCTGGGCGTCTTCACCCGGCTGAAGCGGTAGGAGCAGCGATGCGCAGCCTCCCGGCCGTACTCTGCGCCGCACTGATCGCACTCGGCGGGTGCGACGGCGACGCCGACAGGTCCGCACCGCCACCGTCCGCCCCGCCGCCGGCGGCGAGCGCGGCACCGTCCGGTCCCCCGCCGGTCTGCCCGACTGACGGCCCCACGCCGGCGAAACCCGGCAGCCGCGATCCGTTCGGTGCGCTCGGCGCCCGCCAGGAG
Organism: Catellatospora sp. TT07R-123; assembly: GCF_018327705.1. NCBI lineage: Bacteria > Bacillati > Actinomycetota > Actinomycetes > Micromonosporales > Micromonosporaceae > Catellatospora > Catellatospora sp. TT07R-123. The sequence continues at coordinate 552,044 of NZ_BNEM01000001.1, forward strand.
CCCGGCCCGGCCATGACCCCGTCCCGATACCGGCGTCACCGGTCAGCCGGATGATGCAACGCCCGCCGAGCCCCGACGAGGGCGCCGCGGCGCTACAGCCGGACGGCAGGGCGTCGGGTGCTCCCCCCGCCCGGGGCCCCGCCGCGGTGATCATCGATCCCGCCTGCTCCGCCGAGCCGGCGGAGGAGGCCCCGTGAGCGCCCGGTGGAGCGCGGCCGCCCTCGCCGCCGTCCTGGTCCTCGGCGGCTGCTCGTCCGGCGGCGAGCGACCGGCGGCGGCCGCGAGCGAGGCGGCACCCGCGCTGGTGCTGGCCCCGGGCCAGGTCCGGCACTCGGTCGGCGTCACCTTCCAGTACGGCTCCTTCCTCGCCACCGTCGGCGACGCGGTGCACGACCCCGCCCGCGCCGAGTACCGCCTGGCGGTACGGCTGCGCAACATCGGCGGGGCCTGGGCCGACACGACGGTCCTGGGCTGGCTGCGCAGCGGCGGGGTCGAGGTGCCCATGACCACGAGCGGTTCGCCGCGGATACCTCCGCGGGCGGTCGCCGACCTCACCTACGTCGCGGTGGCCACCCCGACCGACCCGACCGCCGGAGGTGTCGTGCTGTTCGGCGGCGAGCAGCGGGAACGGGCGGTCGTCGCGCTGGACGGTGCGAAGTCGACGGTGTTCACGCCGACCGCCCAGGCCCTGGACGTGTGGCTGCGCAACGGCAAGTACACGGTGCACGTGACCCGGGCGCGGGTCTACGCGGGTTCCATCGGCGTGCTGAACCAGCAGGCCGACCCGGGGCGGCGGATCCTGCGGCTGGACTTCGACGCGTACGCCCACCGGTTCGACCCGGTGAACGGGTTCTTCCCGCAGGAGCACCTGACGCTGGTCCCGCCCGGCGCGGACGCGCCGGTCAGCGCCCTCGACCAGAGCCCCGGGGTCATCCCGCGCAGCTGGACCGTGTTCGGCGGCAACTGGATCGACTTCCCGGTGCCCGCGGACTACGCCGGGACGTACCGGCTGCGGCTGTCGAGCGTGTCGTCGACGGGGTTCTCCACCTTCCACCCGGAGAAGATCGTGTATGCCGAGGCGGCGGTGCCGGTCGGCGCCGGTGCGCCGATCGAGGACCCCGGGCCGGCTCTGGCGCCGCCGGTGCCGGTGCTCGCCGCCGGCCCGTCGGCCGCCCCGGCCGCCGCCGTCGACGTGAACCTGGCGGTCGGTGGCGTCAACGTCGCCGGGTTCGAGTTCACCCCCCAGCGGTTGCGCTTCGACCCGGTCGCGCAGTCGGCCACCGTCGACGGCCAGGTCCGCTACCTGACCGGCGACGACGCCGACCCGACCAGCCCGCTGTACGTGCCGCCGCAGTTCTCGTTCAACGCGGCACTGGTGGACGGCGGCCGGTACCACCAGGGCGCGATCGTCGGTCCGACGTCCGTGGCGGCGGCCGGGACGACCGCGGTGACGCTGCGTTTCGACGGGGTCGACCGGCTGGACCCGGCCGGCACGGCGCTGCTGGTCGGCCCGTCCAACAGTGTCGCGTCGAGCCTGCCGCTGGGCAGCGCCTCCACCGTGCCCGCCTACCCGTCAGCGGTGACCGAAGGGCCCGTCGTCGCGCCGCCCGTCGTGTCCGGTGACTGGTCGGTGCAGGTCACGTCCTACCGGTTGGGCATGCTCACCGGGACGCCGGCGGCGGGGCCGGGCACCCGGCAGCTGGAGTTGCGGTTGACGGTGAGCTGCGCGCCCGGGGCCCGGTCGCGCGCGCTCGGGCTGGTGTTCCGTCCGGCCGGGATGGTGTTCCTGCTGGCCGAGGGCGGCTATCTGACGCAGGCGGTCGCCGACGGCGGCATCGGCGACTTCCAGCCCGGACAGACGCAGCAGCTCAGCGTGCTGTTCTCGGTGCCCGACTCGTACACACCGGGTCGGCTCGGCCTCACCGTCCGCGGCGTCGACGAGATCGCCGACCTGTTCACCGACAAGTTCGCCGAGACGACCGCCGGGATCGACCTGGGGACCGCCGCCACCGGAGAGGCACTGCGATGAAGACCCGGACACTGTTGACGGTGCTGCTCACGGCCGCCGCGTTCGGCCTGGTGGGCTGCGGGCCCGACGAGCTGTCGGCGGCTGAGGCGCAGGCCCGTTACGGCATGGCGCCGCAGCCGGACTCCTCGGTGACGTTGCAGCCCGACGTGGTGCTCATCGGCGGCGGCCCGACCGCGATCCGGGCGATGGACCCGGCGGCGATGACGTTCACGATGGACGGCGACGCCGACGGCGTGGACGAGCTGGCACCCGGGAAGGTGATGTTCGCCAGCGCGGTCGCGGTCGGGCGGGTGGTACGCACCGAGAAGGCGGACGGGGACGTCGTCGTCACCGTCGCCCCGGTCGACCTGACCGACGTGGTCCGCGACGGCCGGATCGCCGCGGACGAGCCGCTGTCGTTCGACCAGGCGACTGTCGCCGACGCGGGCACGGTGCCGGGCGGCCACCTGTTCCGCGACATGAACTCCAGCGTCGAGGCGACCCCGGCGCCCACACCCGCCAGCGGGACGACCTCGCCGCACATGAGATACGTCCCGAACGCGCGCGCCGCCGGCCTGCTCGGCTCGGCCGAGTACGGCCCGACGCTGCCGGGCGACTGGACGTACTCGGTGGTCAACGAGGGCAACCGGCTGGGCTTCCGGGCGACGCTCGACCAGCGCGAAACGAAGATCATCAGCGAGTTCCACGTCACCTACGCCGAGCCGAGGTTCCGCGCCGACATCAGCATCCGCGACGGTGCGATCGAGGTCGCCCGCAACCCGAAGGTCCTGGTGGAGGGCATCCGCTCGGTCGGCGTGAAGCTCGACGGCGGCAGCGGCAGGGGCCTGGCCGGCAACGTCGGCTACCGCGTGGACCTGCCGATCCAGCTGGTCAGCCGGCAGCTGCTCGTGTACGGCATCCCGATGACCCTGAAGGTCGGTTTCAAGCTGTACCTGGAGACCGCCTTCAGCGCGCGCAACTCGACCCTGAACGCGGAGGGCGAGTGGTCGCTCGACGGGGCGATCGGAGGCGACACCGCGCCCGTGCTCGGCACCCTGCAGAGCATCACCAACTCCATCGGCGGGGCGTCGCTGGGCATCAACGGGGTCGTCTGGGGCGCGGCGATGACGGTGAAGCTGGGCTTCGGCCTGCTCGCCCTGCAGGCCGGGCCCTACGGCAAGCTCATCCTCACCATCGGCATCACCCGCGGCTCCGACCTGGGCATCGTGCTGTGCCGCAGCGCCACGCTCACCGTGACGGCGATCTCGGGGGCCGGGCTCGAAGCCAACGAGGCGGTAAAGGGTGCGCTCGGGAAGCTCTTCGGCCAGGCCCTGAAGCCGTGGGAGCCGCGGAACCTGACCAGGCACACGATCATCGACAAGACCCGCAACACCCCGCCGCTGGCGATCTGCGGTGGCTGACCACCCGGTGCGGGCGGCACGTCGGCGCCGCCCGCACCGGCCCGGGTCAGCCACCGCAGGTCAGGGCGGCGTGGGCGCCGATCCGAGCCAGGCCAGCGCGGCCCGTACCCGGCGGTTCTCGTCGGCGCTGGGGTGCAGATCGAGTTTGGCGAAGATGGACCGCAGATGGGCGTCGACGGTGCGTTCGGAGACCCTCAGCCGACGGCCGATCGCGGCGTTGCTCAGGCCGTGGGCCAGCAGGGAGAGGACTTCCCGTTCGCGGGTGCTGAGCACGTCGAGCCGGCCGTCGGCGGCGTTGCCGAGCAGCCGGTCGACGATCTGCGCGTCGACGACGGTCGCGCCAGCGGCGATCCGGTGCAGCGCGCTGACGAACTCGTCGACGTCGAGCACCCGGTCCTTGAGCAGGTAGCCGAACCGGGGCGGCGGGTCGGCGACCAGCCGGGCCGCCAGGGTCTGCTCGATGACCTGGGACAGCACCATGACACCGAGGTCGGCATAGGCGTCGTGCAGGTGCAGCGCGGCCCGCGCGCCCTCGTCGGTATGGGTGGGAGGCATGCGCACGTCGACGACGGCGAGGTCGGGGCTGTGCGCGGCGACCGCGGCCAGCAGCGCGTCGGGGTCCTCGACCTGCGCGACGACCTGCATACCGGCGGCGGTGAGCAGGCGTGTCATGCCGTCGCGCAGCAGAGCCATGTCCTCGGCGATGACGACCCGCAACGCGGACGTGCTCACGCGGTCACCGGGACCGGTGTGGGGCGGGGGCCGTGTCGGGCGGTCGCTTCGATGATCACGGCCGCATGATAGGAAGTCCGGACCACCGGCGGAACAGGTGGGCAGTAGCTTGTTCGCATGACCGGAACCTCTGCATCGACGGCGGTGGCTGATGTCGCGCCCCGCGTCCTCACCATGGCGCTGGGCAACATAGACGTGCGGTACCGCGAGTACGGGCGCCCCGACGCCCCGGCGCTGGTGCTGCTGCACGGGGGTGCGAGCAGTTCGGCGACGTGGGACCGGCTCGCGTCGTCGCTGGCGGCAGAGGGCTGGCGCACCGTGGCGGTCGATCTGCGGGGGCACGGCGGCAGCACCCGGGCCGTGTCCTATCCGCTGGACGCGTACTGCACCGACGTCGTGGGCCTGCTCGACGCGCTGGCGCTGAAGCAGGTGGCCGTCGTGGGCCACTCGCTGGGTGCGCATGTCGCGTCGCTCGTCGCGTACGCGCGGCCTGAGCTGGTCAGCCATCTCATCCTGGAGGAGCCGCCGGTGCCGTCCCGGGACGACGCCGACGACGACGGCCTGCTGGCGCCCCGGTTCCTGCTGGAGAGCCTCGGCCTGCTCATCTTCCGGCGCGGCTTCCACCGCCGGGCTGTCGTCTCGGCCCTGCGGCAGCTGCGGCAGCCCCAGACCGACTGGTGGCGGCAGCTCGCGGCGATCCGGGCCCGGACGCTGGTGGTGTGGGGCGGCCCGGCGAGCCACCTCTCCCTGGAACGGCTGGAGCTGGTGGCCGCGGCGGTGCCCGGCGCCCGCCTGGTGACGATCGAGGCGGGGCATCTGGTCCACAGCCGCCGTCCGGCGGAGTTCTACGACGCGGTCACGGCCTTCCTGGCGGACTGAGAGGCAGCTGGGCCCGGACGGCCGTTCCCCCGCCGGCCCGCTGTCCGACGGTCAGCACGCCACCGGCCAGGGCCACCCGGGTCTGGATGCCGCGGAGACCGCCGCCGGCGGGATCCGCGCCGCCGCGGCCGTCGTCGGTGACCTCCAGATGCAGCGCGGCCGGTGACGCGGTCACCCGGGCCTCGATGCGCTGCGCGCGGGCGTGCTTGACGGCGTTGGTCAGCGCCTCCGCCACGACGAAGAACGCCACCGCCTCGATCGCCGGTTCGCACCGCACGTCGGCCACGTCCACCTCGACCGGTTGCGGCAGCCTCGACGCGAGGTCGTGGACGGCCGCGGCCAGACCCTGCCGGATCAGCAGGCTCGGTGCGTGGCCCGCGGCGATGCCGCGCAGGTCGTCCAGCACGATGCGCAGGTCCTGGATCGAGTCCGCCAGCAGGTCGCTGGTCGCCGAGTCGGCGACGGCGTGGCGGGCCAGCTGCAAGTTGAGGGCCAGCGCCAGCAGCCGTCCCTGGACCCCGTCGTGCAGGTCGCGTTCCAGCCGGATCCGCTCGGCCATGGCCGCCCGCTCTGCCCGCTCCCGCTCCCGGACGATGCGCTCGGCCTGGTCCCGTACCGTGGCCCGGAACACCGCCCGCTCGATCAGCACGCGCAGCTCGTCGACCACCCCGGCGGCACCGGCCGGACCCGCGCCGGTGTCGGCGGCGCGCAGGAAGTAGGCGATGACCCGCCCACCGGTTCCGGCGACCAGTTCGACATGTCCGTGGCGGCGCTCCAGCGGCCCGGGTGCGGGCTGGTCGTCGACGTCGACCCAGCCGCGGTCGTCGGGCAGCGCCAGCAGCAGGACGGCGTGCGGATCGCCGAACACGGCGCGGATGGTCTCCTGCGCCAGGTGGGCCGCGGTGCCCGTCGGCGGCTCGTACGGCGTGTCGGCCATGAGCTGGCGGAGGTGGCGCGCGGTCAGGGTGGCGGCGAGCCGGCGGCGCGGATCGGCACGCCGCTGCAGCCAGCGCTGAGCCCGTCGCCGCAGCGGACCGACGCCCTCGGCGCGCACGAGCCGCGTCACCCAGAACCCGACGTGCCGGATGTGACCAGGTTTCGCGTTCGGTGCCACGTCCGGAGTCTCCCACTGCCGCCAAGGCCGTGAGAATCCCTAAACGATCACGAGTGGGTGACGTCCTCCGGCATACCGGCCGCGGGTTGACAACGGCCGATCGGTTGGCCGATCCTCAGAGAGCGCTCCCCGAAAGATCGTCAGGTACCGCCCACGCCTGAGGCACATTCATGAACACGACTGCCGGACACCTCGACCGCACCGTCGCGCGAGCGGCTGTCGCACGGGCCGTGCTGCTCGGCCGAGCGGCGGCGACCCTCACCGTCACCGGCGGTGTCCTGCGCCTGAGCGCCCGCCCCGCACCGCTGCTCGCCGTGCTCCTGCTCGTCCTGGTCACGACAGCCGTCGCCCTGGTCTGCCTGGCCCGCGACCCCCGCCTGGTCGGCCGACCGGTGCCGGTCCTCGCCGCGGACGCCGCCACCGTGCTCGCCGTCCTCGGGCTCGGGGGCGGTGACGTCGCGTTCTTCTGCGGCGCCGTCGGCGCGAGCGCGCTGGCGGGGGTGCTCGCGGGCTACCGGGGTCTGCTGCCCGCCGCGTGCTACGCCGGGCTCGGTTACCTGGTCGCCGCCCGGCTGCTCGGCTCGGTGGGGTCGGCGGCGAGCCTGGCCGGCTTCGTCCTGGCCTTCCCCATCGCGAACGTGCTCGCCGCCGTCGGCGCCGCCGCCGCGACGGCCGCCTTGGCCGGGCAGGTCGAGTCGGCGGTACGCCTGGTCGCGTCGGCGCAGCGCACGGCGGCCGCGGCAGAGCGGGCGCGGCTGGCCCGCGAGCTGCACGACTCGGTCACCAAGACGCTGCGCGGGGTCTCGTTCGCGGCGCTGGCACTGCCCGCCTCGCTGCGGCGGCAGCCGGGCCTGGCCGAGCAGCTGGCCGCGACGGTGTCGGCCGGGGCCACGGCGGCCGTGCACCAGGCGCAGCAGGTCCTGGAGGGTCTGCGGCTGGACGATCCGGACGGCGAGTTCGCCGCGACGGTGCACCGGATCTGCCGCGAGTGGACCGGACGCGAGGGGGTCGCGGTGCGGGTGTCCGCCGCACCCACCGACCTGCCGCTGGACCTGCGCTACGAGCTCGGCCAGATCCTGCGCGAGTCGCTGGTGAACGTCGCGCGCCATGCCGGGGCGACGTCGGTGACCGTGGAACTTGCGCAGGTCGGTGCGGTGGTGCGGCTGCGCGTCGCCGACGACGGCTGCGGGTTTCGGGTCCCGGCCGGGTGGAGCGGCTGTTTCGGCCTGATCGGCATGGCCGAGCGGGCCGCCGCCGTCCACGGCACCCTGCGGGTCGTCTCCGCGCCCGGCCGGGGGACCGTCGTCGAGACGGTCGTCGCGGACGGGTCACCGAGGACGGCGTCGTACGCGGGGGCCTCGTCATGATCTCGGTCATGGTGGTGGACGACAACCCGATCGTCCGGGCGGCGCTCAGCGGCTACCTCGCGCTGTGTCCGGACGTATACGTCTGCGCGCAGGCCGCCGACGGGCGGGAGGCGGTGGCGCTGGCCCGCCGGGACCGGCCCGCGGTCACGCTGCTCGACCACCGCATGCCGGTGGCGGACGGGCTCTCGGTGCTCGGCGAGCTGACCCCGCACACCCGCGTGCTGGTGCTCACCAGCGACGCCAGCGCGGATCTCATCACCGGCATGCTGCGCGGCGGCGCGAGCGGCTACCTCGTCCACGGCGCGTTCGATCCGCCGGAGCTGCACCGGGCGGTCGTGGCGGTGGCAGCTGGGCACGGCTGGCTCTCCCCGGTCGCGGCGGCGGTCGCGGCGGCGGCCGTACGCGAGCAGGCCGAGCACGAGCGCAGCCGCCGCGACCTCGCCGAGCGGCAGCGGCTCGCCCGCTCCCGGTACGGGCTGACCCGGCGGGAACAGGAGGTGCTGGCGCAGCTCGCGCTCGGACTGTCCAACGCCGCCATCGCCCACCGGCTGATGCTGACGGAGAAGACGGTCAAGAACCACCTCCAGCACGTCTTCGCCAAACTGGGGGTGCGCCGCCGCACCGAGGCCGTGGCCGTGTGGACCGGGCGCGGGTAGCGCCGTGCCTGTCGTGTCCTCGCGCGTGGTGGGCTGGTCGGCCCTGGTGCTGGCGGTCGGCGCCACCATCGCCGTCGTGCCGCCGCTGGTCCTGCCGGACCCCCGGCCCGGCGCGGCGCCGGTGGTGCAACAGAGCGCCGGGTCGAGCGTCATGCCGCCCTCGCCGCTGCCCAGCCCGCGGCCCCCGGCGCCGTCCCCGTCGAAGGCGGAGCCGCCGCCGACGACGCCGAGGGCGGCCGCGTCGGCGGCGAGCCGGTTCCGGCCGATCACCGTGCACGCCGCCGATCCGGTCAACATCCGCGTGGGCGCCCGGGTGATCGCCTGCCCCAGCTGCGTGGACGGCAGCCGGGTCGGCTACATCGGCGGCCCGAACACCCTCGCGGTCCGCATCGCGGGAGTGCCGCGGGCGGGTGAGCGGACGCTGACCATCGTCTACGAGACCGAGCTGCCGCGTACCCTCAAGTTCGCCGTCGACGACGGGCCGGTCCAGGAGCTGACGCTGGCCGGGGCCCGCAGCTGGCTGATCCCGGCGCGCGTCTCGGTGCGGGTGCGGCTGCCCGAGGGCACCTGCTGGATCAGCTTCTTCAACGACGCGGGCTCGGCCCCCGACATCGACACGGTCACGGTCAGCTGAGGCCGTACCCGCGTCGGGGCGGGTGCCATGTAGCGCACCCGCCCCGACCCGTACTCAGAACTGGCCTGCGCTGTTGCACTTGGCCGACTGCACGATGCAGTTCTTCACCCGGTGCCCCTGGGCGTCGTCGTCCCAGGCGTTGAAGAAGTCGCCGTGCATGGAGGACGCCATCCCCGACGCCAGAGTGAAACCGTCCGCGCTGCCCGTGGTGGGGTAGGCGATGACGAACGAGACCGAGGGGATCGCGACCGGGAACGCGGCCGGGCAGGTCCCGTTCGGGGTGTACGCCACGTGTGACTTGTGATCGGGGCTGTCCAGGTGCGTGCCGTCCCAGCAGTCCGGGAACACGAGCTGGAACATCAGCGTCCCGCCCGGCGCGCAGACCGGCCAGTTGCCGTCGGCGCTGCGGCCGATCGCGCCGCCGGTGGTCCCGCCGACGCAGTAGAACTGGTTCACCGTTCCCGCCGGGGTGGGCTCCTGGAGGCGCGCGTTGCCCGCGATCATCTCGAAGCCCAGCGGGAACGGCACGGTCCGGCTCGGATCGGCCAGCCGCGAGCCGTAGTACACCACGATCCCCTTCGGTTCGACGGCGGTGCCGCGCTCGTACAGGGTCGGCACCCAGTACGCCGAGAGGTCGGCCGGGGTCGGTGCGCAGGTGGTGGCGGTGTTGGCGCGCAGGCTGTCCACGGTGGAGCCGGCGTTGGCGCTGCGGTTGCCGATGAAGGTGTGCATGTGCGAGGCGCCGGGCAGCCGGGGGAAGACGATGGGGTCGTCCTTGAGGGAGTGGCTGTAGGTGCACGTCGCGTTGAACTCCGGCACGCGTACCGCGTCGGGCGGTGCGGGAGCCATGGCCATCGCCCGGAACGCGGCCAGCTGCGCGTTCCACTTCACCGGGTCGACGTTGATCCAGCCGCTGGCCTGGCCGCCGGTGTTGAAGGAGAGCCAGTTGAGGTTGACGAAGTCCGCGCCGCTGCCGGCGTTGGCCATGACGGCGTACACCGACTGGGCGCCCGCCGGGTGGCTGGTGAGGCTCACCGTCTGGGTCGCCCAGGTCTGCCAGCCGCCGGTGGCCGTGATCGTGAACTGCGCCAGGACGGGCCCGGTGAGCGAGCCGGTGCGCAGCTCGACCGTGCCCGGGCCGCCGGTGGCGGAGGCGACGCGGACGGAGACGGCCATCGCGCCGGAGGCGCCCAGGTCCACGCCGTCGTAGCGCAGCCAGTCCCCGCGGGACAGGTAGCCCACGGCGGAGCCGCCACCGGTGTCGACGGTGGTCTCGACGACCCCGCCGGACTGAGCCGAGTACGCCTCGGCCTGCACCACCAGTTCAGCGGCGTGCGCCGACGGGGCCAGGGCGACCACGGCCGCAGCCGCGACCATGGCCGCACCGCCGACGCCGAGCGACACCATCCGCATCGGCCGCCTGATCCAGTCTCTTGTCATGCGCGACCTTCCCTACGTTTCGCGAAAGAACGGGAGCTTTTCAACGTAGTTACGGTCGTGGATCGGAGCATGAGGCGAAGTCCTCATCGGGCGACGGTTGCAGGGCCCAGTTTGTGGGCAGCGCAGGCCCGGGTCTCGGCGGGGCGCCCCGGGTGGGCGCCCCGCCGGTGTGTCAGCGCAGCAGGTCGGGGTTGAAGGTGAGGGCGGGTGCGGCGTTGTCGGCCAGCCAATGGGCCATGTCGGGCCACCAGGCACCGGCGGCGGGGTCGACGGTGCCGTACTCGGGATCGGCGGGTCCGGGCGTTCCGCGCTTGCAGCTGCCGTCGGACTCGCCGATGGTCTTGATCCACAGGAAGGCGTCGGTCAGCGGCAGGCCCGTGTCGGCGGTCGGCCGGGCGCCGATGCCGCGCTGCGGCGGGTTGCACCAGGTCTCGGCATCGGTGTACCGGCCGGCGGGGGCGGTCCAGGGGCCGATGCCGTTGCGGCTGGTGTCGACGACGTGGTGGGTGAGCTCGTCGAGGGGCGGCGCACCGACGTTCTGGTCGAACCACGCGTCGGTCCAGTGCCACGTCGCCGGGTCTTCGTAGACGACGGCGTTGCCGGGCTGTCCGTCATTGGGCGCGGCGGCCGAGTAGTACTGGCTGGCGCACCAGTCGGTGTGGCCGCGGGCCCAGTCCGGGCCGCGGGTCGACCACCACACGCATTCGGCGACCCAGGTCGCGTACCTGGTGTTCTGCTCGGTGCGCCAGTAGTTGGAGACGTTGAGGGCGAACCCGCGAGCCTGGTCGACGCCCGCCTGCAGCAGCCGTTCGGCGATGACGCCGACGGGTTGCCAGCCGCTGTTGCCGGCGTCGAGGTAGACCGAGGTGTTGGGCCGGGCACCGAACAGGCCCACCGCGGCCTTCAGATCCGCCAGGCGCTGCGCGGTCAGCTCACCGGTGGGGTCGATGCCGCCGGCGCAGTCCTTGGGCAGCAGCGACAGTCCGTCGGGCTCGACGACGACCACGGCCCTGCCGTCGCCGATCGCGGCGGCGAACGCCGCGATCCAGGCCCGGTACTCGGCGGACGTCTGCGCCCCGCCGGCGGAGTACAGGCTGCAGTCACGCCCGGGGATGAAGTAGCTAACCAGTACGGGAACGGTCCGCGTCGACCGGGCGGCAGCCATGATCTTCCGCACCCGGGTGCCGATCTCGGCGGGTGTTCCGCTGTCGATCCAGATCGCCTGCGGCCAGGTGGCGAGCTTGGCCATCCGCACGGCGTCGGCGAAGTCGCCGGCGCGCAGGTCGGCGAGGGCCTGGCCGGCGCCGCCCGCGGCGGGGTCGACGTAGAAGCGGGTGTCGGCGGGCAGTACGCGTCGGGCCGGGGCGACGGGCCCGGCGGCCGATGCGGGGGTGGCGGCCACTGCCAGCAGGGCTGCGGCCAGCGCTGAGGCAAGAAGCCGTCGTCGTCGGTGCATCGAGTCTCCTCGGAGCGATGGGGACGGACTGGTAGCGCTCCCAGTTTCTTGATGCATCGTCACCGATCCACCTTGCACTGTCAATGGCAGACGGCGATTATGGACACTGCAACCGCTTCCAACAGCCGGACCAGTGGGCGGCCACGGGCACGGGCGGACGGCTTGCGCCTCCGGCAAGCGCCGTACGCCTCGCCACGCCTCGCCACACCTCGGCTGCCCTACTATGAGTCCCGCTGATCCCCGCGATGAAAGACCGGTCCCCGCTCATGGACACCGCGCCGCCCGACCGCTCGCCCACCCTCGACGACGTAGCCGAGCGGGCGGGAGTGTCGCGTTCGGTCGCGTCCCGGGCGATCAACAACGTCGGCAACGTCAGCGCCCCGAAGCGGGCGGCGGTGCAGCGTGCGGTCCGGGAACTGGGCTACGTCCCCAATCCGTCCGCCCGCGCGCTGGCCACCAACCGGGTGGGCGCGGTGGTCCTGGCGGTCGCCACCGACGTGCCCGGCATCTTCGCCGACGCCTTCTTCGCCCAGGTCATCTACGGCATCAGCGTCGCGCTGGAGCCCACCGACTTCACCCTGACCCTGGTGCTGGCCGGGCGGCCCGAGGGGCGGGTCAAGCTGCAACAGATCGTGCGGTCGCGCCGCGCGGACGGCATCATGCTGATGAACCTGCACGGCGACGATCCGCTGGCCAAGCTCGCCGAGCAGACGACGGTGCCGGTGGTGTTCGGCGGACGGCCGCTGCGGGGCGAACCCCGCTGGTACGTCGACACCGACAACCGGGGCGGCGCGCGGCTGGCCACCGAGCACCTCGTCGAGGCGGGCTACCGCCGGATCGCCACCATCACCGGACCGCTCAGCCTCGACGTCGCCGAATCGCGCTACCGCGGTTACCGCGACGCGATGGCGGTCGCGGAACTCCCGGCGCAGCGGGTCGAACACGCCGACTTCAGTGAGGCCGGGGGCGCGGCGGCGATGACCCGCCTGTTGCAGGCGCATCCCGACCTCGACGCGGTGTTCGCCGCGTCCGACAACATGGCCGCCGGTGCGCTGCGAATCCTTCGGGCGCACGGCCGCGCGGTTCCCGGGGAGGTCGGCGTCATCGGTTTCGACGATCTGCCGACCGCACAGCACACCGATCCCCAGCTCACCACGATCCATCAGCCCATAGGAGCGCTGGGCGCGGAGATGACCCGCATGCTGCTGTCCGTGCTGGACGGCGCGCAGCCGACGCCGCTGATCCTGCCCGCCCGCCTGGTGGTCCGCGGGTCGACCCGCACCCCCGTCCACCACTGACCGGCGCACTCCCGCCGACCGGTCCGGGCCGCCCGCCGCGGCGGGCGGCGGTCCCCGGCCGCGCGCCGGCACGCGCCGAAGACCGCCACCCGCATGCGCGGAAGCACCCGCCTCCCCGGTCGGCCCGCAGGTGCCACGTGCGTTGACGCCGCCGCGACCACCCAGCCCGGCGCAGGGCACATCTCGACCGAGGAACTGGTAGCGCTTCCAGTTTGGAAGCTACACGCGTGCTGCCGGCGTGTAAATGCCAAGTTGCGGATCGGTACCGCGAAGTGCACTTGACAGCATTTTGATTCATGCACATCATTGCGATGACGCCGCTGGACCACTGGAAGTGACTGGAAGCCCTTCCAGATCACTGCTCGCTATTCGTCAGCCGCCCCGCACCGGCTGCCGCAGTTCCCGTCCACGGCAGACCGCTTGCCCGCGGTCGCCTCCAGAGATGGAGCAGGCAATGAAACGCCTCACCCGCACCCTCGCCATCGCCGCGGCGATGGCGCTGGCCGCCGTCACCGGCGCCGTCCAGATCCCGTCCGGCGCCTACGCCGCCATCGGCGGCAGCTTCACCGACAACTTCAACTCGTTCAACACCAGCCGCTGGTACAAGTCCGACGGCTGGAGCAACGGCAGCATGTTCAACGTCGGCTGGCGCGCCGACCACGTCTGGTTCAACGGCGGCGTCATGGGCATCAACCTGGACACCGCCTCGTGCCCCGGCGGATGCTCCGGCAAGCCCTACGCCTCCGGCGAGTTCCGGACCACCGACCTGTACTCGTACGGCCGGTTCGAGACCCGGATGATGGCGGTCAAACGCTCCGGCACGGTGACGTCGTTCTTCACCTACACCGGGCCGAGCGACAACCAGCCCTGGGACGAGATCGACATCGAGATCCTCGGCAAGAACACCACCCAGATGCAGACCAACTACTTCACCAACGGTGTCGGCGGGCACGAGACGATCATCAACCTCGGCTTCGACGCCTCCACGGGGTACCACAACTACGCCATCGAGTGGTGGAACCAGGGCACGATCAACTGGTTCGTCGACGGCCGGCTCGTCCACCAGGAGAACGGTTCGCGCGGGCCGCTGCCCACGCATCCCCAGCGCATCATGGCCAACCTGTGGCCCGGCATCGGCGTCGACGGCTGGCTCGGCCCCTTCACCTACCCCGGGACGCCGCTGACCGCCCGATACGAATCGGTCGCCTACACCAAGTACTGAGGTCGGGTCGTCACCCCTGACAGCACGCGGAGCCCGGTCGGCGAGCCCCGGCACGGTGGCTCGCCGACCGGCACGGGCATCCGCGACAGCCCGGCTCACGCGGGCACCGTCATGTCGCGGCGCGCTACTGCCGAGTAGCATGCCGCGGCATGATGCCACTCGACCGTGATGCCGTCGTGCTCGAACTGCGCGGGCAGGTGGCGGGACTGGCGGACGTGATCCGCGGCGGCCGGTCGCTGGAGCGGCCCGTGCCAGGGCTCGACTGGACGGTCGGGCAGGTCGCGATGCACCTGTTCACCGTCTACGGCGTCTTCGCCGCGGCCCTGCGCGACGAGGACGTCAGCAGCCTGTTCACCGAGATCGGCGTACACGACACCCTCCCGCGGCAGGTCGCCGCGACGAACGCGAACGTGGTCAGCCGATACGCGTTCGCCTCGGCGGCCGAGGCCGCCGAGCAGCTGGCCTTGGCGGGCGAGGCACTGCTGTCGGCCGTCTCGGCGACCGACCTCGACCGGCCTGTCCCCGCGCCCTGGTACGGGCCGTCGTTCGTGCTCGCGGGCTCGACGCTCGCGGCACTCATCGGGTCCGAGACCCTGGTGCACAGCGGCGACATACACCGGGGGCTGGGCCTGGCGTACCGGCCGAACCGGCGCCTCGCGGCGCTGGTCACGCCGACGGTGATGACGCGGATGCTGCCGTCGGTGCTGGACCGGGAGGCGGCGGCCGACACCTGTGCCGTCTACGACGTCAGGCTGCGCGGCGCCGGGAGGTTCGCGATGGCCTTCGCCGGCGGTGACGTCCGCGTGGGTGAACCCGGGCAGTTCGGGCGCAGCGACTGCGCGCTCTCGCTGGCGCCGGTGGCGGCGTTGATGATCGCATTCGGCCGGGTACCGGTCTGGCGCATGATCGCCACCGGGCAGGCGCTGTCCTACGGGCGGCGGCCCTGGCTGGCGCTCAGGTTTCCCCGGCTCTTCCTCAGGCCGTGAGGGCCGCAGCCGCGCCCGCCCGGCCGCCGATCTGCCCCGGGCTAAGTCGCTGACAGCAGATTCCCTTGGTACGCCGCACCCGCGGGCCTGATCGTGGAGCGTGAACGGCCCAGAGAACAGGAGTACACCCATGGGCGTCACCGCCACGCTGGACGACGAACTCAACAACCGGCTGCTGCATGAGCGGATCATCGTGCTCGGATCCGACGTCGACGACGAGATCGCCAACCGGATATGCGCTCAGCTCCTGACGCTGTCCGCGGAGGATCCGCGCCGCGACGTCGCGCTGTACCTGAACTCGCGGGGCGGGTCCGTGCTCGCGGGGCTGGCCGTGTACGACGTGATGCAGCTCATCCCCAACGACGTGATCACCGTGGCGATGGGACTCGCCGGGAGCATGGCCCAGTTCCTGCTGTGTGCCGGAACGCCGGGCAAGCGGTTCGCCCTGCCCAGCGCGCAGATCCTGATGCACCAGGGGTCGGCCGGCCTGGGCGGCACCGCGGCCGACGTCGAGATCTACGCCGGGCAGCTGGACCGGATCAGCAACCTGATGAACACGCTGACCGCCGGGCACACCGGCCAGCCGGTGGCCGCGATCGTCGAGGACGGGCAGCGCGACCGCTGGTTCAGCGCGCAGGAGGCGCTCGACTACGGGATGGTCGACCACATCGTCGGGCACCTCGACGAGATCCGCCCGCGCATGGTCAAGCAGCGGGTGGGGATGTAGCCATGGGCCACTACACGGTTCCCACCGTCGTCGAGCGGACCTCGCGCGGCGAGCGCGCCTTCGACATCTACTCCCGGCTGCTGTCGGAGCGGATCATCTTCCTCGGCACGGAGATCACCGACGACGTCGCCAACGTGATCATCGCGCAGCTGCTGCACCTCCAGTCCGAGAGCGCCGACCTGGACATCTCGTTCTACATCAACTCACGGGGCGGCTCCTACAGCGCGCTGACCGCGATCTACGACACGATGCAGTACGTCCGGCCGGACGTGGCCACCCTGTGCATCGGGCAGGCGTCCTCGGCGGCGGCCGTGCTGCTGGCGGCGGGGACGGCCGGGAAGCGGTCGGTGCTCCGGCACGCCAAGGTGGTGCTGCATCAGCCGTCCACGGAGGAGGGCTCCTTCGACGTGGCGCAGGGCACGCTGCCGGACCTGGCGATCCGGGCGCGTGACGTGTCCCGGGTGCGGGCCGAGATGGACGACATCCTCAGCCGGCACACGGGGCACCCGGCGCCGAAGATCCGGCACGACCTCGACCGGCACAAGACGTTCAGCGCCGCCGAGGCTGTCGCGTACGGCCTGGCCGACGAGGTCATCTCCACTGTGAAGACGACACCGTGAAGACGACACCGGGAGGCTAGGCGGCCAGGGCGTAGGCGTCGCCGGCTCGCCGGGGCGGCGGCGCCGTGTCGCCGAGCCGTCCCACGGTCGTCCCGCGGACCGGACGCACCTTGGCCGCCGCGCTGTCCGCCGAGATGTGGAAGGCCACGGCTACGAGCAGATCCGGCAGCTCGATGCCCAGCGCCCGGCACAGCGCCGCGAGCACCTCGGAGGAGACCTCCTTGAGACCGCGCTCCACCTCGGACAGGTACGGCATCGAGATCCGCGCCGCCAGCGCGACCTCGGCCAGCGTACGCCCCTGTTCCAGGCGCAGGCGCCGCAGTGATTCGCCCAGCGCCGAGCGCAGCAGCACTCGGCGCTGGGCCGACGGGGCGTGAGCCCTCTCCGCCGGATTCAGCATGGGTCTTTTATAGCCAGCCCGGCCGCTGCCTGACAGCCGAGTTCGCTACCGGCAGAGCCGGGTTGACCCGGCCGGTCCCGGTCCTCGCTGTCAGTAGACCTCCAGCTCGGCGAACTGCATCCGGTATGTCGGATCGTTCGGGTTCGTGTTGCACAGGCTCGTGCCCACCACCCGGACGTACCGCGCGCTCTGCGCGCCGAACACGATCTGCTGCGCCGACGCTCCGGCCGGGGCGGGGTAACCGGCGCGGACCGTCGCCGTCGACCACGTGCTGCCGTTGCTGGACACCTCGACCCGGAAGTCCACCGGGAAGCCCTGGCCCGCGTTGCCGGCGTCGGCGCGCGGGTAGAGCGTCACCCGCTCGACCGAGCGCAGCGCGCCGAGGTCCACCTGGACCCATTCCGTGTGGTTGGCGCCCAGGTTGGCGTTGGACGACCAGCCCATGGAGGCCGGGGTCGAGGTCTTCAGCCCGTCGTTGACCATGGCCACGCCCCAGCCGGAGAACTCCGCCGAGCTGCTCGACGCCCGTGCGCCGCCGGCCGCCGTGTTGGTGGCGCCGATGGTGGTCTCGAACTTCGAGGTCCGGTTCGGCTCGGCGTTCCAGGACGCACCGTTGTCGTTGCTGTACGCCTCGCCGCCGCCCGGGTAGGGCGCCGCGTCGTCGTAGGTCAGGCCGTAGCATCCCGACGTCGTCGTGGACTGCACCAGGATGCCGTAGCGGACGCCCGCGGTGACCGCGATGTTCGGGAAGACCGTCACGTTGCGCGGCGCCCAGCCGACCGACGACGCGGGCACCGTGGTGGTGGCCAGCGTGGTGCCGGGCTGGAGCCCCGCGTTGACCGACACGATGCTCACCTGGAGCCCCGCGTTGGTGCCGCCCTGCTGGAACGTGGTGTACGAGGCACCGGTGAGCGTACCGCTGCGTGAGGCGACGAAGGTCTGCATCCGGCGCAGCCCACCGGAGCGGATGTCGCACCACGTGCGGAACCGGCCCGTGCCACTGGCCTGGTCCCGGTCCGCCGAGGGCGCCGCGCTGGATCCGGACCCGGTCGCCAGCGCGAGCGTCACGGTGTTCTGGCAGGTGAACGGCTGCACGTCCCCGTTGGCGGCGAAGGTCAGCGGCGCCCAGTGGAAGTTGGCCAGCGCCTCGTTGTTCTGCCCGTTCCACAGGTCGCTGCCGTAGAGCCAGGCCGTGCCGGTGGTGGTCGGGATCCCGGCCACCAGCGACGGCTGGCCGCCGCAGGAGTTGGCGTTGACGCTGACCGGTGCCGACCAGGTGCCCAGCGGCGTGGCGGCCCGCTTGACCCAGGTCGCGGTGCCGGTGCAGTAGGCGCAGGTCGGTCCGTAGACGTAGTAGTAGACGCCGTCGCGCTTGAACATCGACGGGGCCTCGGTGTGCAGCGAGTTCAACCGGGCGTAGCTGCCGGTGCCGCTGGTGTAGGCGGCGTTGAGCCGCTCGATGATCTGGTCGTGGCCGCTTCGGATGTCGGTGTAGGCGAGGTATGCCGTGCCGTCGTCGTCGACGAACAGGTCGTGGTCGCCGTTGACGAAGGTGCCGGGCGTGCCCATGAGGGCGATGGTCGGCTCGGCGGTCTCGGTGAACGGTCCGGCCGGGGTCGGCGAGGTGAAGACGTGGTAGCCGCTGGCGTTGTCGTAGCTGTTGATCCACAGTACGTACATGCCGGTTCCCGCGTTGAACACCACGTGCGGGCGGTAGCAGCCGTAGCGCGGCGGGGCGCACCTGCCCTGCCACAGCGCGTTCGCGGCGTCGAAGAGGTATCCCTCGTCGGTCCAGCCCACGAGGTCGGTGGAGCTGTACACCTTGAATCCGCAGAACGGCGTGCCGGTGGTCGACAGGGCGTACCCGCAGTCGTAGCTGGTGCCGTAGAGGTAGTAGCGGCCGCCGAACAGCGCCAGGTCTCCGTCGTGCGCGTCGACGGCGTTGCCGCCGACGTCGTAGCGGGTGACCTGGTTTCCGGCCGGGTCGAAGTTGACGATGGTGGTGGTGTGGGCGGCCGCTGCCGGGCTGGCGGCGACGCCGGTCAGTCCTGATACGAGCAGCAGGAGCACGGCGAGGTACGCGGGACGTCGCATCGGTGACTTCCTCTCGGCTCCGGGAGCCGCGTATTGAAACGTTTCATTCGTTTCCAGTGCGTTAAAATTAGGTCCGGCCTTCCGTGCTGTCAACGTCCTAACACGACCGCTACCTGGCGCACCGCCGCGCATCCGCCACGTCGGGCGGCGCCGCTAGTCGGCCCAGGACCGGATGCACCCGTCCACGAGCTCCACCCGTTCCTCGACCGTTCCGGCGGGCACGTCGACCAGCTCGAAGCCGTGCTCCCGGTACGCCTGCTCGTGGAAACGCTCGAAACCGACCGACTGGGCGAGGCTGATCCGGCGCACCGCCGTCGGGGTGATGAACCCGAGCAGCTGGACGAAGAAGACCCGCGGTTGGTACGTCCGCTCCACGACCACGCGGTCGACCTCCCTCGCCAGGGTCGGCGTCACCGGCACTCCGAGGTATCGGGCCAGCGCCAGCGTGCAGATCGGCGACCGGTCGAAGACCTGGACCCCGGTCGCGGGCGGTACGGCCTGCTCCAGGCGCTCCCGTTGCAGGAGCGCTATCGCATCGATGAACCCCGGATCGCGCCATGCCTCGTCGCGACCCAGGGATTGCAGGTGGACGTTGACATCAGTCGCCGCCTCGTCGACCACCGCGTATCCGCGGCCGCGCAACGCCGCCAGGATCGTCGTCTTACCCGCGCCCGGCGCGCCCGTGATGATGTACCGCCGCATGGGCAACCCCTCTCCCGCCCTCATGGTCCTCCGCTCCACAGGTACACCATCCATGGTTGTCTCTTGTTTGGAAATGTCGTGGTGTGGTGGAATCAGACGCGCTCCGATTCGAGGGCGCGCCAGAACGCACGTCGCGGCGGACGTGCGGCCCGTCATCGCCTCGAAGGAGACGGCCATGATCCGCCGCAGACTCCGCGCGTGCGTCGCTCTGCTCACCACCCTCGCAGCGACCGCGGCCGCGACCGCCCTCACCCCGGCCGCCGCGTCGGCCGCCACCACCTGGACCGTCGCCGGACCGTCCGGTGTGATCTCGGCTCAGGTCACGCTCGACAACGGCGTGCTCAGCTTCGGTGCGTCGAGCCGCGGCAGCGCCGTGCTGCTGCCCTCCCCCATCGGCATCGAGACCGCCGCCGCGGACCTCACCCGCAACCTGGTCTTCACCGCGCGCGCCGACCAGTCGGTCACCGAGTCCTACCCGATGCCGACCGGCAAGAAGCGCAGCCGGCAGACCACCTACGCCCAGGCGACGCTGTCGTTCACGGGCACGGGCGGGGCACGGCTCGACGTCGTGGTCCGCGTCTCCGATGCCGGGGCCGCCTACCGCTACCTGCTGCCGGGCAGCGGCTCGGTCACCGTACGCCGGGAGGCCTCGTCCTGGACCCTGCCCGCCTCGGCACCGGCCTGGCTGGTCCCACCGCACGCCGAGGACCAGGGCGTCTGGTTCGAGTCGACGGCCGGTGCCGCCGGGTCCGCCGACTACGGCGTGCCCGCCCTGTTCGACGTGGGCGGCACCTTCGCCCTGCTCGCCGAGTCCGACCTGGACGGCCGGTACGCGTCGAGCGCACTGTCGCACCAGGCCGGGTCCGGCACGTACACCACGTCGATCACCGCGGCACCGGTCACCGCCACCCTGCCGCTGGCGACCCCGTGGCGCACGGCGGCGATCGGCGACCTGAAGACCGTCACCGAGTCGACGATCGTGGACGACCTGTCGGCCCCGGCCAGGTTCACCGACACCTCGTGGATCAAGCCCGGCATGGTGGCCTGGTCCTGGCTGACCGAGCACGCCAGCCCGGCCGACCCCGCCCGCCAGCGGGAGTACGTCGACTTCGCCCAGCGCAACGGCTGGAGCTACGTCCTCATCGACGAGGGATGGCAGTCGAGCTGGCTGCCCGGGGTGGTCACCTACGCCCGGGACCGCGGGGTCGGGGTGATCGTCTGGTTCAACTCGGCCGACCTGCAGACCGCCCAGCAGCGTGAGGCGTGGCTGCCGCTGGTCAAGAGCTGGGGCGTCGCGGGCGTGAAGATCGACTTCAGCTACCAGTTCACCCAGCCCACCCTGAAGTGGTACGACGCCGTGCTCGCCCGCACGGCCGAGCTGAAGCTGATGGCCGACTTCCACGGCAGCGCCACCCCGCGCGGCATGCAGCGCACCTGGCCCCACGTCATGACGGCGGAGGCGGTCTTCGGCGCCGAGCAGCAGCAGAACCGGGCCGCCCTCAACACGATCCTGCCCTTCACCCGCAACGCCATCGCCAGCATGGACTTCACCCCGGTCACCTTCAGCGTCAACCGCGACACCACCGACGCCCACGAGCTCGCGACCGCGGTCGTCTTCGAGTCCGGCTGGCAGCACGCCGCCGACAACCCGGCCAGCTACGCGGCCCGCCCCGACGCGCTGCGCATCCTGAACCAGCTGCCCACGGCCTGGGACGAGACCCGGTTGCTCGGCGGGCGCCCCAACCGGGAGGTCTACGTCGCCCGGCGCAACGGCACGAAGTGGTATGTCGCCGGCATCTCCGCCCTCGCCGCCAAGACGTTCCAGACCCCGCTCGCGTTCCTCGGCACCGGCCAGTGGCTCGCCGAGACCGTCCGCGACGGCTCCGACGGCCTGCTCCGCGAGACCCGGGTCGTCACCAGCGCCACCGCCCTGTCCGTGCCGCTGGCGACCCGGGGCGGTTTCACCACCGTGCTCTGCCCCTACGCCGCCGGGATGCTGAGCTGCGGCACCGGGGACCCGGGCGGCATCCTCAAGGGCCATGAGTCCGGCATCTGCGCCGACGTGCCCAACAACAGCCAGACCAACGGCACCGCCGTGGCGCTGTGGGACTGCCACGGCGGCGCCAATCAGCGCTGGACGGCGAACCCGGCCGGGCAGCTGGTCGTCTACGGCACCAAGTGCCTGACCGCCGCCGGGACCACCGACGGGTCCGCCGTGCAGATCGACGACTGCACCACCGCCACCACCCGGCAGTGGACGGTCGGCAGCGACGGCTCCGTGGTCAGCGCGGCTTCCGGCAAGTGCCTCGACGCGTACGGCAACGGCACGGCCAACGGCACTCCGCTGGTCCTGTGGACCTGCAACGGCGGCGCCAACCAGAAGTGGCACCGCAACAGCACCCCGGCCCCGCTGCGGGGCGCAGCGTCGGCCCGCTGCGTGGACGTGCCCAACAGCAACCAGGCCAACGGCACCCGGCCTGTGCTGTGGGACTGCCACCGCGCGATGAACCAGACCTGGACCTCGACTCCTGCCAACCAGCTCCAGGTCTTCGACGGCAAGTGCCTGGAGGCGGCTGGCGGCGCCACCGCCGACGGAACGGCGGTGCAGATCTTCGACTGCAACGGCACCGTCGGGCAGCAGTGGCGGGTCCGGTCCGACGGCCGGGTCGTCGGCGTCGGCTCGGGCAGGTGCCTGGACGCCTACGACAACGGCACGGCCAACGGCACCCAGCTGATCCTCTGGCCCTGCGGAACGGGCGACAACCAGAAGTGGACCCGCAGCTGACGGTGCGCGCCCGCCCCGCCACGGCTCGGAACGTGTGGCGGGGCCGGGCCGCCTGTCGCGCGGCAGGCCCGGCTCAGCGAGCCGCGCAGTCGAAGACCTGCGTACCGTTCGCGTCGACGGCGGTGCAGCGGGCGGTGACCCAGGCGGAGACGGCCTCGGCGTTGCCCGCGCCGGCGGCGCGCCCGGCCGCGAACCTGCCGAACACGCCGGACCCGCCGCCGCCGATCAGCACGTACCGCAGCTGCCCGGTGGTGACGAGCTGTTCGAGCCGGTCGACGGTGGGGAACGGCGTCCGGCCGGAGAAACCGCCCAGCGGCAGGACCGAAGCCCCGGCGACCAGGTACGGGAGGGCCTGCAGGCCGTACGTGGCGAACAGGTAGGTGCGGCCGGGGCGGTGGCCCCTCAGGTAGTCCAGCAGCGCCGTGGTGTCCCGGCTCGGTGTGTCGCTGACGTTCGGGGCGAAGCCGCCGTCGCCCGGCGGGGTCGCGCTCGCGGACCCGCCGCCACCGGGAGAGCCTGCCGCGGCTGGTGGACCGCTCGGCGCGGCCGGGCCGCGAACAGCGCCGGGCTGCTCGCCGCCCGGGAGCTGTCCGGGCCCGGGGAAGCGGGCGGCGAAGCCGGGAGGCCCGCCGGTGCCGGTGCGCGGTCCGGCCGCCGGGTTGGCCCCGCTGCCCCGATACGCGCTGTCCATGCTGGACGCGGCCCAGCCGGCGGGCGTGATCAGGCACGCGGCGACGCCGAGCCCGGCGCTGACGGCGGCGAGCCGGCTGCCGCGCCCGATCCCGGCCGCCGAACCGAGCCGCCGGTGGCGGGCGCGCAGGGCCGGTACGGCGACCAGCCCGGCGACCGCGAGCACCGCGAGCGCCGCGGCGGACCAGGCGAGCCAGGGCAGGAAGGTGCGGAAGCGCAGCGACAGGTGCAGCGTCCAGGCCAGGGTGAGCGCGATCGTGGCGGGCAGGACCCAGCCCCGCCGCCCGCCGCGGCGCCAGGCTGCCCACAGCGTGACGGCCCCGCCTCCGGCGAGCGCCGCGATCGCCGGGGCGGCCGCGACGACGTAGAACTCGTGTGCCACCCGCCCGGCGGAGAACGCCACCGCGTGGGTGAGCAGCCACAGGCCCCACATCAGGTAACCGGCCCGGACGAGGTCGGTGCGCGGCGCCCGGCCCCGCCAGGCCAGGCCGGTCACCAGCCCGACCAGGGCCAGCGGGTAGAGCCAGCCGACCTGCGGCGCGACGCCGTCGCTGAACATGAAGGGCGGTCCGCCGAGGTCGGGCCCGGCTTCGGCACCGATGCCGTACCGGCTGAGCAGGTTGTACCGGAACACGGTGTAGAACAGCGAGTTGTCGGGTGACCCGTCGGCGTAGGGGCGGTATGCGGAGGGCAGCAGCATCACGGCGCTGATGTAGAGCACGGATACAGTCGCGGTGAGCAGGCCGGCGAGACCGAGATGGCCGAGTCTGCGGCGCAGCGGCACCGGAGCGGCGACCAGGTACGCGATGGCCAGCGCGGGCAGCACGCCCCACGCCTGCGCCATCTTCGTCTGGAACGCCAGCCCGACGAAGAGGCCCGACAGCAGCAGGCTGCGCAGCCGGCCGCCGGCGACCGCACGGGTCCACGCGTCGGCGGCGAGGACCAGGAGCATGACCAGCAGCGTGTCGGAGATCTGGCTGCGGGCCAGCGCAGCGACGACCGGTGTCACCGCGTACGCGGCGGCGGCCAGGATGGCGGCCCGCGGGCCCTGCCACCGCCGCACCGCCCGGTAGAGCACGAGGATGGTGACCACGCTCGCGGCGACCTGCGGCAGGATCACCGACCAGGTGTGGAAGCCGAACACCCGGGCCGACAGCGCCTGCACCATGAACGCGCCGGGCAGTTTGTCCACGGTGATGGAGGCTGCGGGGTCCAGCGCACCGAAGGCGAACGCCTGCCAGCTCTCGGACATGCTCCTGACCGCGGCAGCGTAGTACGGGTGCAGCGGGTTTCGCGACAGGTCCCACGCGTAGACCAGGGCGGCCACTGCCGTGAGCAGCAGCAGCGTCGGCCGCGCCCACCGCGGCTGATCGGGCGGCGACCCCCAGACCGCGCTGAGCGGCCGTGCGCCGGGGGCGGGTGGGGCGGCGACGGGAGCAGAAGCAGGAACAGCCACAGAAAGGGTATACCGCACATACGTGACGCCCGGGACGGGATCTCGGGAGGACGGCCGCAGGCAGGCGGCAGTCTCACCGCCGTACCGGTCGAACGGCCTTACGCGTCAGCCGACTCCTGAGACGCGCCCTGGGCACGTGCGACATAGACGGACACGTTGATCGCCGAACCGACGCCGAGCGGGTCGCCCGTCCAGCTGCCGTAGCGGGCCAGCGGCTGCAATCCGGCGAGCTCGGCCATCAGGTCCAGTTCGTGCGGCCACACATACCGGCTGTGTACGGGCTGGAGGGTCAGCCCGGAGGTCGGCGAGAACACCGCCACCTCGAAGTCGATCGTCTGGGCGACCGGGTCCAGCCGGGCCGTCTCCACTATCGTGCCGTCGCCGTGCCGGCCGAGGTGCCGGACGCGGCGCCGGCTCTTGTCGAACGTGCTGAGATCCGGCACGGGCATCTCCAGCACGAGCCGCCCGTTGTCAGCGAGCACCGACGCGGCCGCGGCGAGGCACCGCCGCTGCGCCGCGGCGTCAGGCAGCGCCGTCAGCGTGCCGAAGACGCAGTAGACGACGTCGTAGCGTGTCCCGCCGGACAGGGAGGCGAGCGTCGCCGCATCGGTCATGTCGCCGACCGTCACGCGCAGGCGGTGCGCCTGGGGCTTGGTCCGCAGAATCTCCAGCATCGCCGGGGCGAGATCGACGCCGTACACCGTCATGCCGTGCTCGGCCAGCGGGATCGCGACCCGGCCGGTGCCGATGCCGAGTTCGAGGACCATCGGCTCGCCCGCCCCGGTGTCGCGGACGCATCGGGCCAGGAAGGTGGCGGTGTCCCGGGCGCGGTCGTCGATCGGGAAGTACTCCTCGTAGAAGGTGGCACCCGCTGGGCCGTACGTCTCCTCGTTGATCGCCACGGCGTCCACCCTGGCACGTGCCGTCCCGCCGCACAATCGGTCGCCGCGCACTCCGCGCACTCGCCGCCGCCGATGAGGCCGGGCGTGGCCTCATCGGCGGCGGCACCTGTTCGGACATCACCGGGGCACTCGGGACAGTCGGCTACCGGTGGAAGAAGGAGGCGGTCGCCCAGGCGGTGGCGCTGACCCAGTCGCTGACGTTGTTGCAGCCGTTCTCCGTGAACTTCGGGTTGCCCCGCTGGTTGGCCCCCCGGAACGACATCGCCAGGCCCTGGCTGCTGGGGTAGATCCCCTGCACGATCGCGATGTGGCCGACGTCGGGCTCCTCGTTGTAGTCCCACACCGCGATGTCACCGACGCGGACGGTGGTGACGGTCATCTTCGTGAAGCCCTCCGCGGGCAGCAGCGCCTCCCACTGCCAGGCGTCGCCGACACCGTTCAGGACGTACCTGGTCTTGACGTACTTCACACACTGGCAGAAGACCGGGGCCGCCGCCCTGGCGGCCGGAGCGGGCGCCACTGTCACCAGTGCGCCGGCGGAGATCACCGCTGCGAGGAGCGGCGCCCACCATCGGACAAGTCGTCGATGCATTCCCATGTATGGATGCTATGGGCGCTCGGCCGTCACATCAGCGCCCATTTCTGCACCTGATGCGCCCGCGAGCGGCCGGGTCGCACCAGGGGCACCCGCCCGACGGCGCGCGTCGAAGCCGTAAGCTTCCCCGGATCACGCAGTTCAGCGGCAGGATCCGGACGCGGTGACCGGAGGGAGGCGGCCTGGTGGAGCTGCGCGACATCGAGATCTTCCTGGCCCTGGCCGAAGAGCTCCACTTCGGGCGTACGGCCGAACGCCTCCACGTGTCCCAGGCGCGGATCAGCCAGTCGATCAAACAGCAGGAGCGCCGGATCGGCGGTGCCCTGTTCGAGCGGACCAGCCGCAGCGTGCGGCTCACCCCGCTCGGCGAGCGGCTGCGCGACCGGCTCGACGCGGGCTACCGCGAGATCATGGCAGCCATCGGCGAGGCCACCGCCGCCGCCCGCGGACAGGCCGGCACCCTGACCATCGGCACCTTCGACACCCACCACCGGGAGATCGCGGCCGTCCTCGACCTGTTCCGGCAGCGGCATCCGCGATGCGAACTGCGCATGCGCGAGATCCTCCCCTCCGACCCGTTCGGCGGGCTGCGCTCGGGCCGGGTCGACATCGGCCTGCTCTGGTTGCCCGTCCGCGAACCCGACCTCACCGTCGGGCCGCAGCTGTACACCGAGCGGCTGGTGCTGGCCGTCTCCTCCGCCCATCCGCTGGCCGGCCGGGACCGAGTCGAGATGGAGGACCTCGGCGACCACCCGGTGGTGGACCTGGAGGGGCCTGTCCCGGACTACGTGTGGCAGGAGCACACCCCGGCCGTGACACCGTCCGGGCGGCCCATCCGGCGCGGCACCACCGCGGCCACGTTGGAGGAGGCTCTCACGGCGATCGGCGCCGGCAGCGTCGTGTCGCCCGTCGGGTCGTACGCGGCCGCCTCCCGGCAGCGTGGCGACCTCGCCTTCCTGCCCATCACCGACGGCCCGATCCTGCGGTACGCCCCCGTGTGGCGCAGCGCCGCGGAGACCCCGCTGGTCCGCGCCTTCGCCCACGCCGCCGCAGGCGGCTGACCTGAGTCGTACCGCTGGACCTGCCGACCCAGGCCCCGGCTCCGCGCGTCAGGCAGCTCCCGGAGCGGCCAGCGCGAGCAGACGGCCACCCTGGTCAGCCAGCCACTGCAACGGCAGCACGCTGCCGCAGCTGGTCGCCCGGACATGGCAGATCCCGCGAAGTTCCGGGCAATGACCGGGTACCGGGCCAGGTCCCGAACACGCGGGCCCATTTCAGCCATACGGCTGGCGGCGGTCTTCGTGACCGCTGAGTGGCGGCTATCAAACCTGCTCGTAGAGGGCGGTGGCCTCGGCGACCCGACCCGCCACCCGATAGGCGGAGGCGAGGTAGTTGCGGGAGGCCCGGGTGTGGGGGTGGTCATCGCCGAGCACCCGGAGGCGGTCGGCCAGGACCTGCTCGTAGAGGGCGGTGGCCTCGGCGACCCGACCCGCCACCCGGTAGGCGCCGGCAAGGTTGCTGCGGGAGGTCAGGGTGTTGGGGTGGTCGTTGCCGAGCACCCGGAGGCGGTCGGCCAGGACCTGCTCGTAGAGGGCGGTGGCCTCGGCGACCCGACCCGCCACCTGGTAAGCGCCGGCAAGGTTGCTGCGGGAGATCAGGGTGTCGGGGTGGTCGTCGCCGAGCACCCGCCGGTAGTCGGCCAGGACCTGCTCGAAGAGGGCGGTGGCCTCGGCGACCCGACCCGCCACCTGGTAAGCGACGGCGAGGTCGTTGCGGGAGGTCAGGGTGTTGGGGTGGTCGTCGCCGAGCACCCGCCGGTAGTCGGCCAGGACCTGCTCGAAGAGGGCGGTGGCCTCGGCGACCCGACCCGCCACCCGGTAGGCGGAGGCGAGGTAGTTGCGGGAGATCAGGGTGTTGGGGTGGTCATCGCCGAGCACCCGGAGGCGGTCGGCCAGGACCTGCTCGAAGAGGGCGGTGGCCTCGGCGACCCGACCCGCCTCCTGGTAGGCGACGGCGAGGTTGTTTCGGGAGGTCAGGGTGTTGGGGTGGTCGTCGCCGAGCACCCGCCGACGGTCGGCCAGGACCTGCTCGAAGAGGGCGGTGGCCTCGGCGACCCGACCCGCCACCCGGTAGGCGACGGCAAGGTTGTGGCGGGAGGTCAGGGTGTCGGGGTGGTCCTCGCCGAGCGCACGACGGCGGTCGGCGAGGTTGCGGGACAGTATTGACACGGCGCCGGTCAGATCGCCCGCAGCCTCAAGCGCTCGGCCCATCCAGTCGGCCTGAACCAGTAGCAGCGCGGGAGGATCACCGGCCGAGTTCTCGCGAACCGCCAGCACGTGCCGGGTGAGTTCGTCGACCTCGGCTCGGCGCAGCGCTACCTGTGCCAGCGGCAGACCGTCGGTGAGGACGTCGAGCAGCTGCGACGCTGTGTCGGCGGCTTCGGCCAGGTGGGGATGCGCGTCGTCGGCGGAGGCGAGGTGTCGGACCACCCGCGCGGTCAGCCGGTGAACCACGACCACCACTCCATCGCCCGCGGCGCCGGCCGATCCGCTGAGCGTGACCAGCGACCAGCTCGCCAACACATCCAGCGCGGCCCGCACCCCGCCGGACAATCCCAACCCCGGCTCGCCCCGCACCAGCAGTCGGCGGCTCACACCGTCGGCCGACAACACCGACAGCACTCCGAGCAGCCGTTGCGCGTCACCGGAGGCGTCGGCCGCGCCGACACCGGCCATGCTCAGCATGGTCGCCTTCAACACCCCCGGATGAGACGCCCCGGACTCCTGCCGCAACGTCTCATCCAAACGCTCACCGGCCAACAACCCCAGATACCCCGCGTAGGACTCCCCGTTACGCGCCACATAGGCACCCGCCTGCGCCAGACCCAGCGGCAACCAACCCAACTCCCGACCCAACGCCACCGCGTCCGGACCGTCGGCCAGACCGGTCGTCTCGCGCAGGAACGCCCGCCCCTGCGCCTCGGTGAACACCCCCACCTCCACCACGGCGACCCCGTCCATCCGCAGGAACTCCCGCCGATTCGACGTGATCACCACCTTGACCCCGCCACGCGTGGGCAGCCACTCCCGCAGCGCCTGCGGATCGTCGACGTTGTCGAACACCACCAACCGCCGCACCCGACCGCCATCGCTGAGCCACCGCACCGCGAGCCCGGCCAGTACCTCCGGCGCATCGTCTGCACCGCCCAGGCCACGCGCCCGCGCCACCTGCGCCAGCCCCGCCACCGGACCCGACTCGGCGTTCAACCACGCCACCAGATCGAACCCCGCCGCATCACACTCACGCGCCAACGCCGCCGCCAACTGCGTCTTACCCGCACCACGCTGCCCCGGCAACGCCACCAACGCCACTCGGCCACGACCACCCACAGCCCGACGCAGCGCGTTCATCTCACGCGATCGCGTCTGAAAGTGCGCCGCCGCCAGCGGGACCTGCCCCACCACCCGCGACGACAACCCGACCACCGGCGGACCGCCCGCACCGTCGGCAGACCGCACCTTGCTGACGAGATCGGGAAGGAAGGCCATGACCAGAGCCGCAACCGCCGTCGACACGATCACCACCGGCGGCTTGTCGTCGGCGACCAGCGACCAGACAACGGTGGCGGTACCCACGCAGCACGCCACCGCGATCAACCCGTACTTGAACCACCGACGACCGGTCATCACCGCAATCTATCCACGGCCATCAACCCCGCACCACCGTCCGAACACCCCCGCCAGACCAACCGAGTGGGCTGGCGTCGCGGGTAAGGGCTGCCCGCCACTACGTAGGCAGAAAACAACCCTGACCGAAGACAAGATCCAGGCAATGTATGGGTTACGCAGCAGGCGAACTGGAATTCTCACAGGTAGCAGGCGCATTGCCGACTGGTCTTGAAAACCGCCTCCGATTCCCAGGAGACGGCGGCGCGGGTTGTTCTTGCAGACTTCGCTGTCGTCCACGCGCCCGATGTCGGCGCGGTGCCTGGCGGCATTGACCGCAGCGGACGGCGCGCCTCACGCCCTACGGCTGGACGTGAGGATGTCGAGGAACCGCTGCGGGTCGTATCCCGTGATGATCGAGGTGTGCGTGCCGGTGGCGGGCCGAGCGCCCCACTCGTTGCCCGCCCTGTAGATCTCCACCTGCGCCCAGGTGCCGACGCCTCGGTCGATCGCGCAGCAGGCAGCGAGCGGATCGTGGAATTTCTTGCCGTCCGGGTGGTGAGCGAGGTAGTCCCCCATCATGCGGTGGATCAGCCCCAGGGCGGGATTGCGGTGGGCCACGGCACCAACGTGTTCGTGCAGATCCTGGTCGTACACCACGCCGTGGCACACGTTCTTGGACACGAACCAGCGTTCCCGGATGCCCGGATACGCCAACGCGGCCAATGCCGCACGTCGGTCGCCGTTGAGGTTGTAGGTGGGGCAGGTGGCGAGGCCGCGGAACTTGGGGAGCTGCCGGCTCGCCGGAACCACTCCCTCACCGGCGAATCCGCCCTGCGCCACCAGTGTGCCCAGGCGCAGGCGGCCACCGGCGATCGCCGCGCCCAGGTTCTTCAACGGCGCCCCGCACACCAGCGTCGTCTGCTCGTCGCAGACCTCTGCCAGCACCTGCCCGCCGGGTTCGGCGTCCGACGACGGCGCCACCTCGCCCAGGACGCGGTAGTGCCAGGGCGACACGCACGCCTTGGGGTGCGCGAGGTTGTACGCGCCGATCCGTACGTCGGTACGTCCCAGCAGCGCCAGCCCGTGGCGTACGACACCGATCTGGGCCGGCGAACCAGGGGTGACCGTCACCGCCCGCAGGTTCACCTCGGGATGCCCCGCCAGCAGCAGCAGGGTCAGAAAGTCGTCGGGATCGCCGGTCTCCATGTCCCACACCACGTCGAGCACTAAATGATCACACCGTGTCGGCTGGGCGATGTCCATCGATTTGCCGGGCGCACGAGGCATGGCCGACGGGGCGGGCGCCCTGCCTCAGCGCCGCTGATCGGCCAGCCACTGGTCGAATGTGGTGGGTGCGATCTCCGCGTCTGGCGCGGGCAGCAGGGCGTCACCGGCCGCGGTCTCGTCGAAGATGCCGCTGTGCCAGGTCGGCACCAGCCGGATGGAGGCGCCCTGAGCGGTCAGTGTGCGCCGGGCCATGTCGATCAGGTCCTGCGGTTCGGGTCCGGCGATGTCGCGGTGTCGTCCCTGCGGGCTGCCTGCGGCGATCCGGGCGAGGATGTCGGCGACGTCGGCGGGAGCGATCGGCTGCATCAGCAGTGGCGGCAGTTCCGCGGCCCCGGCGCGCTCCATCCAACCGGCGGCCATGGCCGGGAAGTCGTGGAACTGCGTCGCGGGCACGATGGTGTACGGGATCGGCCCCGCCTCGACTGCGGCCTCCTGCGCGCGTTTGCCCGCCATGTGGGCGTTGCCGCGCACGGTGCGCACCCGGGCGATGGACAGCAGGACGTGGTGACCCACCCCGGCGCGCTGCTCGGCGGCGAGCAGGTTGGCCGTCGCGGTGGTGAAGAAGCCGACGGCTTCGGTCTCGTCGACGGTGTTGGTGCTGGTGGTGTCGATGACCGTGTCGACTCCGGCCAGGGCTTCGTCCAGGCCGACGCCGGCGATGACGTCG
Source organism: Catellatospora sp. TT07R-123 (assembly GCF_018327705.1). Lineage (NCBI taxonomy): Bacteria > Bacillati > Actinomycetota > Actinomycetes > Micromonosporales > Micromonosporaceae > Catellatospora > Catellatospora sp. TT07R-123. The sequence continues at coordinate 583,850 of NZ_BNEM01000001.1, forward strand.
ATGCCGTCGGCACGGCTGACGGGCACGATGTCGTGCCCGTCGCGTCGCAGGGCGGCGACGGTCAGGGAGCCGATCCGTCCGGTGGCTCCGATGACTGCTACTCGCATTTCAGCGCTCCTCTGGTACCTACGTGGATTCTTGAGCGTCGTCGCGTCTCAGCCGAGGTAGAACTCCCTGCGGGCCGCGACGAATGCCTCGATCGTCTGGGCCGGCAGACCTGTGACCCGTGCGACGTCGTCGGAGGTGCGGTCGTAGCGGTTCTCGCGGTGCAGGCGGGCCATGGTGGCGATGTGCTCCTCGGTGTGCGGCGGCAGCCCGGCCTTGGCCAGGACCTCGGTTCGCCACCAGGCGAGGGGGACGTCGGTGTACGTCACCGGGCGGCCCAGCGCTCTGGAGAACTGCTCGGCAAGCTCGGTCAGGTCGACCGAGCTGGGCCCGGTCAGCTCATAGACGTGGCCGACGTGACCTGAAGGGTCGCGAAGGACGGTGGCGACCACTCTCGCGACGTCGTCCACGGCGACCGGCGAGGTGCGACCCGTTCCGAACGGCAGCGCGATCGTGCCGTTCTTCCTGATCGACTGCGCGGCCAGGGTGGTGAACAGCGGATTGTCGAGGAACGAGGTCGGCCGGATGTGGACCACGGGCAGGCCCGACCAGTTGAACACCTGCTCGGCCAGCCAGTGCAGCCGCTGCTGGTGCGACTCGGCGGTGCTGGTGGCGGTCATCTGGGACACCGTCATCTGGGACATGTCCACCAGGCAGTCCAGCCCGCCGTACTCGCGTGCGACGCTGGCCACGACGGTCGCGGCCAGCAGGTGGTCGGGCGAGACCGGCATGGCGAAGTAGAGGCGCCTGGCGCCGTCGACGGCGGGCGCGACGGTCTCGGGCCGGGTCAGGTCGCCGAGGACGACCTCCGCCCCGAGCGTACGCAGCTGCGCGGCCCGGTCGTCGTCGCGGCGGACCATCGCGCGGACCGGCACGTCCCGCGCGCGCAGCAGTTCGACCACCGCGCGTCCCACCCCGCCGGCGTTGGCGACAAGGACGAGTTCACTGTCAGCCATCAGTTGACCTCCTGAGTCAATGCAATCGAAGCTCAAACGGACGGGCGGGCTGTCGCAGTTCGGCGGTCTGCCCGTCCAACCTGTCAACGGCCGGGAGCGCGTTTCGCGACCTCCTGGAGCACCCAGCCGTTGCCGTCGGGGTCGCGGAACGTGCTGAAGGAGCCGTAACTGGCACGATCAGGGCGCGGTCCGGGGACCCTCGCCTGGTCGGCGTGGTGGACGACGGCTCCGCGATCGTGGCCGTGATAGAAGATCCCGCCCGCGTCGTGGAACACCTCGCCCACCTGGATGCCGCGCGCGAGGAGTTCCGCACGCGCCTGCTCGATGTCGGGGACGACGAGGTACAGGCCCTGTACGGAGCCTGGTGCGGCCGAGGTGAGGCCCTGGCCGAAGATGATCGAGCAGGCGGATCCGGGCGGGGTGAGGTGCACCGCGCGCCAGTCGTCGCCTACCGCCCGGTCGAGGTCCAGGCGGAACCCCGCCGTCTCGTAGAAGGCCTTGGCCCGATCGACGTCGGAGACCGGCAGCACGATGAGTTCGAGCTTCAGATTCATGATCCTTCTTCCTGGCGCCGGGCATCCGGCTTTCGGTCGGCCGTTTCCGCAGTTCGGAAGCCTGGCCGAGGTGATACGAGCATATGCTCATATTTTCGGCGTCGACAAGGTGCCTCCGGTCACCCTCGGACAGCCGAGCCCCCCGCGACGATCGCGCCCGAGGGATCGGCGCAGCTGCTCCTATCCTTGAACCCGGACCCGGAGGAGGCGAGGATGACCGAGGCGGCGAACGTCGAACTCTGCAACAACCTGGCGCTGCGCAAGGCAGCCCGCTACCTCGGTTCGACCTACGACAAGGCGCTCGCGCCGGTGGGTCTGCGCGCCACCCAGTTCAGCATCCTGCAGAAGCTCAGCGAGCGCGAAGAGATGACGATCGGCGGACTCGCCGACACGATCGCCATGGACCGCACGACCATGGCCACGAACCTGAAGCCGCTCGTCCGGGAACGCCTGGTGACCGTCGAGCCGTCCGCCGCCGACCGCCGCGCCCGCATCGTGAAGATCACTCCGGACGGGCTCGCCCGCATGAGAGCCGGCCTGCCGCTGTGGCAGGAGGTCCAGGCGCGGTTCGAGGGCGCATTCGGCGCCGCCGACGCGGCACGGTTGCGCACGTCCCTCGAAGCCGTCCTGCACACCGGCTTCCAGCCCTGGGCCGAGTGAACGCCGACAACAGCCCCGGCCGCTTCCCCACGTGGCATACGGTGGCGGAGGAGGCACAGCGTGACGTACATGGGCAACCCTTACTACCCGTTGTGGCTGGACAACCTGGCCGACGACGTCACCCTGGAGGGCGCGGCCATGCAGGGCGTCCTGCACGGCGCGCAGGCCGTCCGCACGCTCGTGGTCGCCGCCCGTGAGCTGTACGCGAACCAGGAGTTCAGCTTCGTCGGCGATTACGGCGACAACGGGTTCATCGAGGATTACTCCTGCCAGATCCGCGGGGAGCCCACCAGCGTCGTGGTCACCATCGCCCGTGACAGCGCCGGGCGAGCCGAGCGAATCGTGGTGAACCACCGGCCACGCAGTTCGGTGCTGCTCTTCGCCCGCCTGATGGGCGAGCGGTTCGCCGGCACCCCCATCGGCGAACACTTCATCACCGATCAGCCCTGACCGGGTGTCCCAGCGCCAGATCACCATGTCCGTCAAGAACCTCAGCGGGGTCACCTGCTCCCGATCGCGCATACCGATCACGATGACCCGCACGTCACGCTCTAATGTGGTGCCGGGTTGCGCCTGCCCGTCTCACCTGGCCGCTTTCCGGCGGCTGCGCGGGTGGTCTGCTCACCCGCGGAACGGGGGGACCAGATGGCACAGCAGCGCACCCTGGGTGACGGCGACAGCGTGTGGACCGTGTCCGGGTACGACCAGGTGCGTGATGCGCTCGGCGATCCGCGGCTGTCGCTGGACAAGGCGAACGCCACCAACTACACCGGGTTGCGGCTGCCTGCCGTGTTCGGCCGGAACCTGCTCAACATGGATCCGCCGGACCACACCCGGATCAGGGCGCTGGTCGGTCAGGCGTTCACTCCACGCACCGTCGACAAGCTGCGCCCGTTCATCGAGAACACCGCGGCGGAGCTCGCGGCGACGCTGGCCGACGGCGCGGACCTGATCGGCTTCTACGCCGCGCCGCTGTCGCTGACCGTCATCGGCGAGCTGCTGGGAGTGCCCGGCGAGGCACGGTCCCGGTTCAGGTCCTGGACGTCCACGCTGCTCGCGCCCAAGGACCGGGCCGATGCCGCCCACGCCATGGGGGCCATGCAGGACTTCCTGACCGACCTCGTCCACCGCCTCCGCGAAGAGCCTGCGGAAGGCCTGCTGAGCGAACTGGTCGAGGCCCACGACCACGGTGACCGGCTCTCCGAGGACGAACTGGTCAGCCTGGCGTTCCTGCTGCTGTGGGCGGGCTACGAGAACACGGTGAACCTCATCGGCAACACCGTCCATGCGCTGCTGACCCACCCGCGCCAGCTGGCGGACGTGCGCGCCGACCCCGGCCTGATCCCGGCGGCTGTCGAGGAGACGCTGCGCTGGAACGCGCCGGCGCCCTCGGCGATCCGCCGCTTCCCGATGGAGGACGTCGACCTCGACGGTACGACGATTCCGGCGGGCGCCACCGTGCTGCTGTCCCTGGCCGACGCCGGACGCGATCCGGACCGGTATGCCGACGCCGAGGACTACCTGCTCCACCGCACCGACGGCGGGAACCTCTCGCTCGGGCGCGGCATCCACTACTGCGTGGGCGCGCCGCTGGCGCGGCTGGAGGCGGAGGTCGCCGTCAGCGTGCTGCTCGACGCCGCACCGGGTCTGGCTCTGGCCGTACCCGAAGTCGAGCTGCGCTGGACGGGTGGACACCGCACCCGCGGCCTGCTCCAGCTGCCGGTCACTCTGTGATCTCCGTTGCCACATTGGCTGATTTCAATTTATGATGTGACTCTTCGGCGAACCGTACGCGTTCCACCTGCCCGCCCGTCCCCTGTCAGGGAGCGCCCGCATGCGTCGCCGCCGAAGCATCCTGCCCGCCATCGTCGCCATAGCCGCCCTGGTGCTGTCCACCTCGGTGGCCGCGCCCGCGTCCGCCGCACCCCGCTTCCGGGTGCTGGTCTTCTCGAAGGTCACGAACTTCTACCACGACTCGATCCCGGCCGGCGTCGCCGCCGTCCAGCAGCTCGGGGCCGCGTACAACTTCGAGGTCGAGGCGACCGTCGACGCCGCCGCGTTCACCGACGCCAACCTCGCCCGGTTCGACGCGCTGATCTTCAACAACACCAACTCGACCCCCGCGTCCGGGGCTCTGCTCGACGCGTCGCAGCGGCTCGCGCTGCAGAACTTCATCCGCGCCGGCGGCGGCTGGGCGGGACTGCACGCGGCGTCGGCCAGCGAGCGCGACTGGGCCTGGTACGACGGCCTGGTCGGCACGATCTTCGACAACCATCCGGACTTCACCGCGACCGGCGGGGTCTACCCGGGGCGGATCAAGGTGCTGGACCACGCGCACCCGTCCACTCGCAACCTGCCTGAGCTGTGGGAACGCAGCGAGGAATGGTACAACTGGATCACCAACCCGACCGGCCGGGTGCACACCCTCGCGCAGATCAAGGTCCGTGACGGCATCTCCGGCCTGGACGAGGGCGTCGATCATGCGTACTCGTGGTGCCAGAACTACGACGGCGGCCGGTCCTGGTTCACCGCGGGCGGGCACAGCAGTTCCGCGTTCAGCGAGCCGCTGTTCCTCGACCACCTGCGCTGGGGCATCGAGTGGGCCGCCGGCGCGGTCGCGGGCGACTGCAGCGCCACCCAGAACGGGCAGTTCCAGCGCGTGCCACTGGTCAACGCGGACCTGGCCGACCCGTTCGAGCTGGCCGTCGCGCCCGACCGGCGGGTGTTCTACATCCAGCGCACCGGTGCGGTGAAGGTGATCGACCAGGCCACCCTCGCGGTGACGACCCTGATCGACTTCGCGTACACCCCGGCCCAGACCAGCCAGTCCGACGGCCTGCTCGGGCTGACGCTGGACAACAACTTCGCCACCAACAACTGGCTGTACCTGCTGTGGTCGGACCGGACCCTCAACCAGCTGAACCTGTCCCGGTTCACCGTCACCGGCTCCACGATCGCGCTCAGCTCCGAGAAACGGCTGCTCGCCATACCGACGCTGCGCGGGGAGGCGCGGGCCAACTCGCACATGGGCGGCTCCATCGCCATGGGCAGGGACGGCAATCTGTACGCCGCGATCGGCGACAACACCGACCCGTTCGAGTCCAGCGGCTTCACCCCGATCGACGAGCGGGCCGGGCGGCGGGCGTACGACGCCCAGGGCACCGCCGGCAACACCAACGACCTGCGCGGCAAGCTCCTGCGCATCCGGCCGCAGGCCGACGGCACCTACACCGTGCCCGCCGGCAACCTGTTCGCGCCGGGCACGGCCAAGACCAGGGCCGAGGTGTACGCCATGGGCTTCCGCAACCCGTTCCGGATCACGGTCGACCCGCTGTCCAACGCCGTCCTGGTCGCCGACTACGGCCCTGACGCCACAGCCGCCGTCGCCAACCGCGGCCCGGAGGGCACTGTCGAGTTCAACCGGGTCACCAGCGCCGGCAACTACGGCTGGCCGTACTGCATCGGCAACAACATCGCCTTCAACGACTACGACTTCGCCACCGGGGTCTCCGGGGCGAAGTTCAACTGCGCCGCCCCGGTCAACAACTCCCCCAACAACACCGGCCTGACCGCCCTGCCCGCCGCCCGCGGCGCGCTCGTCTGGTACGCCTACTCCGCCTCGGCACAGTTCCCCGAGCTCGGCACCGGCGGCGGCGGCCCGATGAGCGGCCCGGTCTACGACTACGACCCGGCCAACCCCCGGATCTCGAAGTTCCCCGAGTACTTCGAGGGCAAGTGGATCGTCTACGAGCTGACCCGGCAGTGGTGGAAGACGCTGTCGCTGCACCAGACGGCGCAGACGTTCACCGACCCGCGGTTCGGCCCCACCACCGTCGGCTCGTTGCAGTCCGTCAACGGGATCTTCGCGGGCATGAGCTGGGTCCAGCCGTTCGAGGCCGAGTTCGGCCCGGACGGATCGCTGTACGTCATCGACTTCGGGGCCGGGTCCGGCAGCGGGCGCGGCGGTTCCAACGAGGGCGCCGGCATCTACCGGATCGACTATGTGGCCAACGGCGTGCCGCCCACCGCGAAGATCACCGCGAGCCGGGACAACGGGCCCGCTCCGCTGGCGGTCGCCTTCTCCAGCGCCGGATCGGCCGGGGCGACCTCCTACGCGTGGGACTTCGACGGCAACGGCACCGTCGACTCGACCGCCGCCAGCCCGTCGTACACCTACACCTCCCGGGGCCGGTTCAACGCCCGGTTGATCGTCACCGGCGCGGGCGGGCTGACGGCCGTCGCCAGCACCGAGATCACCGTGGGCAACACCCGCCCGGTCGTGACGATCAACGTGCCGCAGGGCGGGTTCTTCGAGTTCGGCGACCGCATCCCGTACACGGTCACGGTCACCGATCCGGAGGACACCACCGTCGACTGCAACCGGGTGGTGGTGCAGACGCTGCTCGGCCACGACTCGCACGCGCACCCGATGGACAACTACATCGGCTGCTCCGGCACGCTGGTCACCGAGTCCGGCGGCGGCGACGGCCACGGGCCCGGCGCCGACCTGTTCACCCTGATCAGCGCCCAGTACACCGACGCCGGCGCGACCGGCGCGCCCGCACTGGTCGGCTCGGTGCAGGTCGAGTTGCAGCCGCGGAGCATGGAGGCCGAACACTTCGACGCCTCGTCCGGGGTCACCGTGCTCGACCGGGCCACCGCGCAGGCCGGGCGCAGGCTCGGCGACATCGACGACGGGGACTGGATCAACATCGGCCCGGTCAACCTGCAGAACATCGGCGGGGTCGTGGTCGGAGCCAGCTCCGGGGGCACCGGCGGCACGATCGAGTTCCGCAACGGCTCCCCCACCGGCCCGCTGCTGGGCACGGCGACCATCCCGGTCACCGGCAGCTACGACAACGTGGTGTCGCCGACGGTCGCGCTGACCAACCCGGGCGGCACGTTCACGCTCTACCTGAGGTTCGTCAAGACCGGGCAGACCGGCGATCCGGACATCATGGCGCTGGACTGGCTGCGCTTCAACGGCCGCGGCGTGAAGGCCGAGACGGGCGCGACACTGACGGCCACGGGCACACCCACCACCGGTACGGGGCCGCTGACCGTCGCCTTCAACAGCACCGCGACCGCGCCGCCCGGGCGCACGATCGTGGACCGCGAGTGGCGCTTCGGCGACAACAGCGCCACGGTGCACGCGGCCTCGGCCAGCCACGTGTACACCCGCAAGGGCGTCTACACCGCATGGCTGACGCTGACCGACAGCGTCGGCGCGACCCACTCCAGCAGCGTGGTGATCACCGTGAACTGACGCACCACCCGTAGCGCCACGCGACGTGACAGAGCCGGTCGCCTCCTCGATCGGCTCTGTCACCAGCCCTGTCTCAGCCCGGGGCCGAAGTGCTCTGCCGACATCCCGGGAGGTGTCCGGTCACCGAGCCGGGGCGGCCGGTCTGGGGCAGGCCCTCCCACCAGTCGAGGTCGACGCTCACATCGCCGTCGGGCCGCAGGCCGCGGCAGAAGCCGTCCAGGTCGAAGTCGGCGACCGGGCCGCGTTCGGCGCGCTCGATGAACTCATCCGGCAGCCGCACGCGGTGGTCCTCGACATAGTGCGCCAGGCCCTCGGGCCAGATGAACTCTCCGTCGGTCTGCTCGGCGGAGCCGTTGCCGCAGCCGCACAGCCGGCACAGGGACACGCCCATGGTGAGCACGAATCGCGGCCCGGATCGGAGATAGGCCGCGACCCGGCGCTGTTGCGTGTCGTCAGCGCCGAGATCCACGAAGCGGCAGACGTCCGGCATGCCCGACCACGCCCACGGTCCGTCCCAGTACCCGATCCGTCGTGCGATCCTTCCCGCCGCAACGGAGTCTCCGTCTGCCCGCACCAGTCCTGTCATCGGCCGATACTGGCACAGGGGCGAACGGGCTGCACCCGTCCGGTCGACGTGGTCGCGGCGATGTCAGCCCGCGGCCAGGGCGAACCCGTTTCCGGCGACGACCGCGGCGACGGCGTCCAGGCTCGTCTGGATCGTGACCGGCAGCGCGCGGCCGGTGGTGCTGCCGTCGCCGAGCTGGCCGGTGTCGTCGCGGCCCCACGCGTGTACGACGTGGTCATCGCCGCGCGACAGCGCGTAGCTGGTGTCGAACCCGGCCGCGACCGCGCGTGCCCCTGCCAGCCGCCGCACCGTGACCGGACGATCGCGCACGCCGCCGAAGACGCCGACGCCCAGCTCGCCGGCGGAGTTGTCGCCCCAGGACCGGACGGTGCCGTCCTTGCGCAGCGCCAGGCTGTGCCGCAACCCGGTGGCGATCGCCGCCACCCCCGTCAGCCCCTCCACCGGAGCGGGCAGCGGCGACGGCGTCTGACTGACCGTGCCCCGGCCTAGCTGGCCGAAGTTGTTCGCGCCCCAGGACAGCACGGTGCCGTCGCGCCGCAGCGCCAGCACGTGACCGCTGCCCGCCGCGATGGTGCGTACGCCGTGCAGCCCCCGTACCGGCGTCGGGTGCGGGTCGTCCGTGCCGAACGTGCCGTTGCCGAGCACCCCCGCGCTGTTGTTGCCCCAGGCCAGCACCGTACCGTCGGCCAGCATCGCCATGGAGTAGCTGTCCCGGGCGAAGATCGCCCGGACCTTCGTCAGCCCGGGCACGCGCACCGGGGTGAGCTGCGGGTTCGGGTCGATGACGCCGAGGCCGAGCTGGCCGCTGCTGTTGTCGCCCCAGGCCCAGACGGTGCCGTCGCGGCGCAGCGCCAGCGCGTGGACGGCGCCGGCCGCGACCGCGGTGACCTCGTCGAGTCCGGTCACGACGCCCGGGGTGGAGTGGTCGGTCTCGGTGCCGTCGCCCAGCGGGCCGCGCTCGTTGTCGCCCCAGGCTCGTAGCGTGCCATTGGCCAGCAGCGCGATGCCGTACCCGGTGCCCGCGCCGAGCTGCGCGACCGACAGCAGGCCCGTCACGGCTACCGGTGTCTGCCGCGGCTGCGTGGTGCCGTCGCCGAGCCGGCCGTCCAGGTTGCTCCCCCACGCCACCGCCGGGTGCGGTGTGAAGCCGTGTCGCGGCGCAGCCGCCGCCTGGTCGGCGGCGCCGAGCGGCGAGACCAGGATCGTGCCGAGCAGTGCCGCACCGGCCAGTCGGCGTGTGAGCGTCGTGTCCATCTTCACCCCGCGTGTTATGGAATCTTTTGTACCGGTGGGTCGCCGACGGATGTCGCCGACACGCCTGGACGTGGCAGGTCAGCCCGTATGGATCCGCCGGCGATTGACAGCGGCCACGCCTCGGCCTACAGTCATTCTCAGTTCGAGTTAATCTCAGATCGATAAGGACATGGCATGGTCACCGAGCGCGAGTTCCTCGACGGCTACGACCCGCGGGCCTACCCGGCGGTCGCGGTCACCGTCGACGTCGTCACGCTCACCATCCGCGACGGCGTCCTGCACGTGCTGCTCGTCGAACGCGGCGAGCAGCCCCAGGCCGGCCGCCTCGCGCTGCCGGGCGGCTTCGTCCGCGAGGAGACACTCGACCAGGCGGCCCTGCGCGAGCTCGCCGAGGAGACAGCGATTCTTCCCCGCGTCCACCTGGAGCAGCTCGCGACGTTCGGCGACCCGGGCCGCGATCCGCGCATGCGGGTGGTGTCGGTCGCCTACCTCGCCTTCGCGCCGCACCTGCCCGATCCGACCGTCGGCGGTGACGCCGCCGCGGCCCGCTGGGTCCCCGTCGGCGCCGCGACCGGCCTCGCGTTCGACCACGACGCGATCCTCGCCGCAGGCCTCGAACGTGCCCGCGCCAAAATCGAATACACGCCGCTGGCGACCGCGTTCGTGGGCGAGGAGTTCACGATCGCGCAGCTGCGCGGCGTGTACATGGCGGTCTGGGGCGAGGAGCCGCACGCAGGCAACTTCCACCGCAAAGCGCTGTCCGTGCCGGGTTTCATCGCCGACACCGGCGCCACGACCCAGCGCGGCGGCGAACGCGGCGGCCCCCGCTCCAAGCTCTACCGGGCGGGCGACGCCCGCATCCTGCACCCGGCGCTGCTGCGGCCCTCGCAGGAGCGGTGATGAGCGGCTTCGACGACGCGGTCACCCGGGTGATGGCCGCACGCGTGCCCGGCGACCTGTTCGGCGGCGGCGACAGCGGACGCGCATACCGGATGCTCGCCAAGGCCCTGCACCCGGATGCCGCACCGGCCGGCTCGGCCGCGACCGCGACGCGCGCCTTCACCCGGCTCTCGGACCTGTGGGCGGCGCACCACGACGACACGACGATGGTCACCCACCGCGGCACCTATCGCGTCGGGCCGCTGCGGTACACGGGCGACCTCGCCGACCTGTACACCGTCGACGACGGCACGGCGCTGCTGAAGCTGCCCCGCCACCCCGCCGACAGCGACCTGATGAGCCGCGAGGCACGCGCCCTGGCCCGGCTGCGGGACCACGGCGAGGCGCGCCACCACGCGTACGCCCCGCGGCTGATCGAGTCGTTCACGCACCGCGACCCCGCCGGCGGCACCCGCCGCACCGCGACGGTCCTCGCCCACCAGGACGGGTTCGTGAACCTGGCCCGGGTGAAGCAGTCCCACCCCGACGGGGTCGACCCGCGTGACGCGGCATGGATGTGGCGGCGGCTGCTGGTCGCCGTCGGGTACGCCCACCGCGCCGGTGTCGTCCACGGCGCCGTCGTCCCCGACCACGTGCTGATCCACCCGGGCGAGCACGGCCTCGTCCTCGTCGACTGGTGCTACAGCACCACCGAACCCGGCCAGACCGTCCCGGCGCTCGCCGGCGGGTACCGCGACCTCTACCCACCGGAGGTCACCGGCAAGCGCCCCGCCGGGCCGGCGACCGACGTCCACCTCGCCACCCGGTGCATGACCTGGCTCATGGGCGACCGGACACCGCCGGCCCTGGCCCGGTTCGCCCGCGGCTGCACCCTGCCCGACCCGAACACCCGCCCGCACGACGCGTGGCGGCTGCTCGCCGAACTCGACGAGCTGCTCGAAACGCTCTACGGGCCCCGCGCCTACCGGCCCTTCACCCTGTAAGGAGCAGATCATGGGAAGCGGACGATGGTCCACCGACGTCTACGCCGCCGCGGCGGGCTACCGCTCGGCAACCGGCACGAGCGCGTTCGCCTACAGCGACTCCGGCGCGCGCACCGTGCACGACGCCCTCAACCCGCACGGTGTCACGGTGCGGGAGAGCCGCGACAGCGACCAGCACCCGCGGTCGACGCCGATCGCGATCCTGTTCGATGTGACCGGGTCGATGGGCTCGGTGCCGCGCGTGCTGCAGACCAAACTGCCGGAACTGTTCGGCCTGCTGATCCGCAAGGGCTACTGCACCGACCCGCAGATCCTGTTCGGCGCGATCGGTGACGCCACCTGCGACCGGGCGCCGCTGCAGATCGGGCAGTTCGAGTCCGACAACCGCACCGACGACGACCTCGGCCGGATCCTGCTCGAAGGCGGTGGCGGCGGGCAGCGCACCGAGTCCTACGAACTCGCCATGTACTTCATGGCCCGCCACACCGCGCTCGACGCCGTCGCCCGCGGCCGGCGCGGCTACCTGTTCATCATCGGCGACGAGATGGCCTACCGGCAGGTCAAGCCCGGCGAGGTGCGCAAGGTCATCGGCGACACGATCGGCGAACCGATCAGCACCGAGGCGATCGTCGCGGAGTTGCAGCGCAGCTACGACGTGTACTTCATCATGCCCGCCCAGGCGAGCTACACCGGCGACGCCCAGATCCTCGGATTCTGGCGCGGGCTGCTCGGCCAGAACGTCATCGAACTCGACGACCTCGACGCCGTCTGCGAGACCATCGCCCTCACCGTCGGACTCGGCGAGGACGCCACCGACCTGGACTCGGGCCTGGTCGACCTCACCGAGGCCGGGTCGGCGGCCAGCCCGACCGTCGGCAAGGCACTCGCCCCGCTGGGCAGGACCCGCGGCGCGCTGGTGCGCTCCGCGCTTCCCATCGGTTTCGGGGACCGGGCCACGCCGGTGACCCGGCTGTGACCGAACCCCGCCACGTCATCGTCGTCGACCTCGGCTACGGCGACGCCGGCAAGGGCACCATCGTGGACTGGCTCTGCGCGACCCGGCCGGTGAGCACCGTGATCCGGTTCAACGGGGGCGCGCAGGCCGCCCACAACGTGGTGACGCCCGACGGGCGTCACCACACCTTCGCCCAGTTCGGCTCCGGCACCCTGCACGGCGTACGCACCCACCTGTCCCGGTTCATGATGGTCGACCCGCTGGCGCTGGCCGCCGAGGCCGGACACCTCGTGCAACTGGGCGTGGCCGCGCCGTTCGAGCTGCTGACCGTCGACCGGCGGGCCCTGCTGACGACGCCGTGGCACCGGGCCGCCAACCGCCGCCGGGAAACCGCACGCGGCGGCGACCGGCACGGGTCGTGCGGCATGGGCGTCGGCGAGACCGCGGCGTTCGCGCTGGCCCACCCCGACCTCGCCGTACGCGCCGGCGACACCGACTCCCCGGTCGCGCTGGTGCGCAAGCTGGCGGCGGTCCGGGACGCGCTCACCGCCGAACTCGGCCCCCTCGACGCGCCGCCGGTCGCCGCCGTCGCCGAAACCTTCCAGGCGTTCGGGACCGCGGTCCGGCTCGTCTCCTCGTCCCGGCAGGCGCTGTCCGGCCCTTGCGTCTTCGAAGGGGCCCAGGGCGTGCTGCTGGACGAATGGCGCGGCTGGCACCCGTACACCACCTGGTCCACCACCACCTTCGACAACGCCGAGACGCTGCTGGCCGAGGACGGCGACAGCGACGCCCTGCGCCTGGGCGTCGTACGCACCTACACCACCCGCCACGGCGCCGGACCTCTGGTCACCGAGGATCCGCAGCTCACGGCGGCGCTTCCGGAGCGGCACAACGGCCACGGACCGTGGCAGGGCGCATGGCGGGCCGGACACTTCGACGCCGTGGCCCACCGCTACGCCGTCGAGGTCTGCGGCGGCGTCGACGCGCTCGCCGTCACCCACACCGACGCGGCAGAACACCACGCGCTGAAGATGTGCCTGTCGTACGGACGACTGGACCGGATCGCGCCCGGCGAGCGCGGCGACCTGGCGTACCAGGAGAAGCTCACCCAGACGTTGAGCACCGCCACCCCGGTCTACACCGGGCTCGGCGATGTCGCGGAAGTGCTCGGCGTTCCGGTCGCGGTCACCTCGTCCGGCCCGACCTGCGCAGACAAGAAGCAGTGGGCCACGCGGTCGCGGTGACCTGCCGCATCGTCGGCGGCCTACTCCGGCTCGTGCAGCGGCCACACCTCGACGACTCCGTGCGCGATCGCGCACGGAGTCGCGGACACGGCTTCGATCGCCTCGTCCATCGAAGCGGCCTCGATGAGGGCGAACCCGGCCACCGGCAGTGCCGCGGACAGGAACGGACCCTGCTCGACGACCACGCCGGCGGCATCATGGTTTCTCACCTGAACGGGCGGGCCGGCGATCCCCGACTCGGCACCGGCCTCCCGCAGCCGCACCTCATGGGCATGCGCCCGATCGCGCAGCGCAGCGGCGGTCCGGTCGTATCCGGCCTGGTCGCCGTATCCGATGGTCACGAACTTCGCCATGGCGGGATCCTTCCGCGGCTGGGGTCACCAGGCGGTGACACATACCAGATCACCGGTCAGGCGGGCGGCGAAACCTGCGGAGCGGCGCATACGCCGTCGGACCGGGTCGTCGGTGTCGCCCGCCGTACCCGGGTGAGCGGTACTCCCCTGCACCCGCGTTCCACAGCACCCGGTTGAAGTTGGCGCCCCAGTCCTGCCGGCCACTGGAGCGGGCGCGGTGCCTCATGTCATGGTCGGGCAGCAGTCAAATCAGCCGAGCCCATCACACGATCAATGGTCACGACGACGACCACCCGGTTCGGGTTCGGTCTGGGCTCGCGATATCTGGCGGTGTAGCGGGCGACCGCGTCGGCTACCGCCGCGTGGTCAGTCTGCACTACGGCTCGGCCTTCCAGGGTCAGCCAGCTGGCACCGTCGACCTGGCACAGCGCCGCGTAGCCTTCACCTCTGATGTTGGCAACCTTTCGGCTCGAGCCGTCGCAGATGACCCGGGCGACATGCTCATCGGCGTCGTAGGTGAATCCCACCGGCACCACGTGCGGGCTTCTGTCGGCGCGCAAGGTCGTCAACGTGGCCAGGTGCCGCCGTTCGACGAAATCCAGTGCCGCCGGGGTCAAGCGTGTCGTCATCACCCGCCCGCCTTCCTGCTGGCCGTGTTCGCGCCGCCCAGCTGCGCAGAATCGTTATCACGTTATACCGATGAGCGCTCAGCGGCCTGGAGGACGGCGCTACGGACCCGCGCGCCTCACGCGGGCGGATGAGCAGCCGGGCGGCGACCGCATCGGCACAAATGGCGGCAAGCATGAAGTCGCTGTCGGGTCCGCTGCCGAGGGTTACCTGCCGAGAACATGTGCATCGTGTCGCCCTACAAGGTCTCGCGAGTGTGGCCGGTGGGACTGCACCCCTCAGGCAATCCCACCGGCCGGGCTCGAACTGCCGCAACCCCTCGCGGCAGCGACCCCTCACATGCCATAACGCCGCGGACGGCGATGGGAAGCGGGCGTCGGCCCGATCGCCTGGGATCCGCCACCAGCGCGAAGTTGGCGATATGACGGGTCGCCGCCGGGAAGTTGTGGGATCAATGGGGGAGGCAAGCGGCGCCGGCAGCCGACCCGGCGATGCGAGGAGGCAGTCGTGGGACAGCTTGACGGTAAGACGGCGGTCGTCACCGGCGGCAGCACCGGCATAGGCCTGGCAGCCGCGAAACGGCTGGCCGAGCATGGGGCGCACGTCTTCATCATGGGTCGGCGTCCCGCACAGGTGGACGCGGCGGTGACCGCAATCGGTGACAGTGCCACCGGTATCACCGGCGACGTCACCTCAGACGCCGACCTTGACCGGCTCTACGATGCCGTACGTGCCCGCGGCCGCGGGCTTGACGTGGTGTTCGCCAATGCGGGCGGCGGCGAGTTCGCACCATTGGAGCAGGTCACGGCGCAGCACTTCGACACCACGTTCGGCCTGAACGTCAAAGCGCTGCTGTTCACCGTGCAGAAGGCGTTGCCGCTGCTCAACGACCCAGCCTCGGTGATCCTCACCGGCTCCACGGCCGGGTCGGCCGGTCAGCCGTCGTTCGGCGTATACGGGGCGTCGAAAGCAGCGGTCCGGTCGCTGGCCCGGACGTGGGCCGTGGAACTCAAGGACCGGGGCGTACGCGTCAACACCCTGAGCCCCGGCCCGATCGAGACACCCGGTCTGAGCGGGCTGGCCGCCGGTGAGCAGCAGGCGCGGCAGCTCAGACAGGCGCTGATCGCCCAGGTTCCGCTGGGCCGGATGGGGCGGACCGAGGAGGTGGCCGACGCGGTGCTGTTCCTGGCATCCGGGCAGTCCAGCTTCATCACAGGCGCCGAACTGTTCGTCGACGGGGGCATGAACCAGGTCTGACCTGGGCCAGGAACAGGTCCACCATGGGCGGCCCGCCGCGGACACGCGTCGGCACTCATCGATTGCAGCGCCGGACGGCGCGTCACCGGGTGGGCCGGATCAGGCAGCCCTGCCCGACGGAGACGCGCCGCCGACCTGTCGGCTACTGAAGCCGATCCGGCGCAGCAATCTGTTGTGACGTCACGGTCGTGCCGGACGTGGGCGTGCCGACGACGGCTGACGCCTGCGGGGGCGGTGTCGGGTGGGGGCCGATGCCAGCGCCTCAGCGGCACAACCCAGTGGCACCGGCTGCGCGAGCAGGTGTCCGACGCCGCACAGTCCGATGGTGGCGGCGACCGCGCGCGACGGGTTGACGACAGAGAAGGGGAGGCGGTGTCGGGCTGCCTGGCGGCGGCAGCCGATCACCGCCGCGATCCCGGCGGCGTCGATGAACGTGACCGCGGACATGTCCATGGCCAGACTCGCGGCGGTGCGGGTGCGCAGCAACGCAGTGGTCACCTTGCCGAGCAGGTACGCGGTGGCGAGGTCGACCTCGCCCGCCACCAGCAGGCGTAGTTCTCCGGCGTGTACGCGCAGGCGGATGCGCAGTTCCTCTGGCATGACGACACCGCGTGTGGTGGCCGGTTCCGCTGTATTGGGGCTGGCTGTCCTGCGCCGCATCGGCGTGTTCAGCGTGGTCTCCGGTTGCGGCGGGCTCGGCGGGCCGGCTGCGCCGGGTCGGGGACGGAGGGACGGAAGGCGGGCAGCACGGCCGGGATGCCCGACGGCGTGCGCGCTCCGGTGATGCGGGTCAGCTCGTGGCCGTCGGGGCCCACCGACGTCGTCCGGGCTTTGACGCCGGCGGCGGCCAGCAGGCGGGTGGTGTCGCGGCGCTCGTGGTCGACGACGAGGGTGACGACGGTGCCGCTGCGCCCGGCGCGGGCGGTGCGGCCGCCGCGGTGCAGGTAGTCCTTGGCGTCGTTGGGCGGGTCGTAGTTGACGACGAGGTCGAGGTCGTCGATGTGGATGCCGCGGGCGGCCAGGTCGGTGGCGATCAGAGCGTTGACCGCGCCGGACTTGAACTGCTCGAGGATGCGGGTGCGCTGCGGCTGGCTCTTGCCGCCGTGCAGGGAGGCCGCGGTGACGCCGCTGGCCAGCAGCCGGTCGGCTACGCGGTCGGCGCGGTGCTTGGTCTTGACGAACATGATGACCCGGCCGTCGCGGGCGCCGATGCGTGCGGTGGCTGCGTCCTTGTCGGCGGCGTCGACATGCAGCAGGTGGTGGTCCATCGTGGTGACCGCACCGGCGGGCGGGTCGACCGAGTGCCGGGCCGGGTCGGTCAGGAAGCGGCGGATCAGCCGGTCGACGTCGCCGTCCAGGGTGGCGGAGAACAGCATCCGCTGCCCGTCCGGCGCGGTCGCGGCCAGCAGCGCTGTGACCTGGGGAAGGAAGCCCATGTCGGCCATCTGGTCGGCCTCGTCGAGCACGGTGATCTCGACCCGGTCGAGCTTGCAGTCGCCGCGTTCGAGCAGGTCGTTGAGGCGGCCGGGGGTGGCGATGACGATTTCGGCGCCGGAGCGCAGCTGGTCGCTCTGCCGGCCCAGGGACAAACCGCCGACGACGGTGACGATGCGCAGGCTCAGCGCTTTGGCGTACGGGGCCAGCGCGGCGCTGACCTGGGCTGCCAGTTCCCGGGTGGGGAGGAGCACCAGGCCCAGCGGGCGGCGGGCCGCGGCCCGGCGGCCCGCCAGACGGGTCAGCATCGGCAGCCCGAAGGCGAGTGTCTTGCCCGAGCCGGTACGCGCACGGCCGAGCAGGTCACGCCCGGCGACTGCGTCGGGAACGGCGCGGGCCTGGATCGGTGTCGGCACGGTCAACCCTTGCGCGGCCAGGATGTCGATCAGCGCCGGATGCAGGGCCAGTTTCGCGAAGCTTTCCGCGTCTGGTCCAGTGGGCGGTCGTACCGGAGTGGGCACCGCCACGGCCGGCGTCTGCGAGGGCCGGCGCCTGCGGCGAACGGTCCGGAGAGGTACAGCTGTAGTCAAATTGGAGCCTTTCGAAAGTCGGTGTGCAGCGCGGCAGCCCTCGACCCGTTTCGGGTCGGGCGACCGGCGGCGACTCGGTGGTGGCAACGCCCGGCCGGTCCGTGAATCGAATCGCGGCGCCGGGGACTGCCCATTCGCAGGCCACGACGGACGTCGCGGTCGGCTCAGACGAGGCGTACGGCCTCGGCCTGCGGGCCCTTCGGGCCCTGCACGACGTCGAACTCAACGCGCTCGTTCTCGCGCAGCTCGCGGTAGCCGTCGATCTGGATGACCGAGTGGTGGACGAAGACGTCAGCGGTGCCGCCGTCGACGGTGATGAAGCCGAAGCCCTTGTCGGCATTGAACCATTTCACGGTGCCGAATGCCATGTGTGCTCCTTGAGGCAGGGGACCGCGCGCGCCGCGAGGCCCCGATGGGCCGTCTCGAGCAGCGGTAACCGCGGTAATCCGGGAGGAGAACCGACCCCGGAGAATGCCCCGGCGAGGTGGAAGGACCACAAACAGGAAACTGTCTCTTTACCATACACGCCCGGCGCGGTTATTGGAGGCACGCCGTCCCCGCAGCGGCTCGTCCGGACGCCGACAGCCACATTTGGCGCCGACCGCTGCAAAACGATACATTTGATCCGCAAGGCTCGCTCAGCGCCGGGCGTCGTCTCGACCTTCACGGGTAACGTAAGGGCTGCTCGGGCGCATCGAGCGCTGCGATCCGGCGGCGCGAGCACCGCAAGTCGTCGATCTTGGGATGTGGCGTGTGCACAGAGCCCTGGGGACGCAGCCGGACTCGGCCGGGTGGGCAGCCGGCCCGGCAGATTTCGAAGACCTTCTCGGCTGCCGTGCCGTTCAGCCTGTCTTCCAGCCCGTGGTCACGATCGCCGACGGGCGGGTCGCGGGATATGAGGCCCTCATTCGCGGCCCGGTCGGCACGGCCTTCCACTCCCCCGAAGTCCTGTTCCGCACCGCCGCGCAGCTGGGCCGCACCGCAGAACTCGACTGGATCGCGCGCTGCTCGGCGTTCCAGCACGCCCTGGACGCACACCTGCCCGCCTATCTGCCGCTGTTCGTCAACGTCGAGCCGGTGTCGATGCGTGCCGCCTGCCCGACGGATCTGACCGATCTGAACGAGCGGGCCTACCGAGAACTCCAGGTGGTAGTCGAGATCACCGAACGGCAGCTCGACCGCGATCCCGCGGCGCTGGTCGCCTCCATCGCGGGGCTGCGTGCCCGGTCGGCCCGCATAGCCCTCGACGACGTCGGGTCCAACCCCGCGACCCTCGCCACGCTGCCCCTGATCTCGCCGGAAGTGATCAAACTGGATCGCACCGTCGTGCAGGAGCGCACCACCGGCCGGGTCTCCCGCGTGGTCAACGCCGCACTGGCCGAGGCCGAACGCACCGGCGCGGTCATCCTCGCCGAGGGCATCGAGACCGAACGGCACCTCGCCGTCGCCTCCTCCATGGGCGCGACCTTCGGCCAGGGCTGGTACTTCGGTCGGCCTGGCGCGCTGCCCGGCCATTTCCCCGGCCCGGGCCGGCCGCTCCCCCGGCTTGCGGTGAGCGGCGACGGGCCGAGCACTCCGTTCGAACACGCCCGCCAGCACCGGACCGCCCGGCCCACCACCAAGGAACTGCTGATCCCCCTCAGCAGGCACATAGAGAGCCAGAGCCTCTCGCGCGAATCGGCCGTGCTGCTGTCTACTTTCCAGGACCTGCGGTACTTCCGGCAGGCCGAGGACCGCTACCGCAGGCTGGCGGGCCACGCGTTCCTGGTCGCCGCGTTCGGCGCGAACATGCCTGCCGAACCCTCACCCGGCGTACGCGGTGCCGCGCTGTCCGCCACCGATCCGCTCCTGCGCGAGTGGAACGTCATCGTGATCGGCACCTACTTCGCGTGCGCCCTGTTCGCCAGAGACCGCGGCCATCTGGGCACCAGCGAGGGCGGCCGAGAGTTCGACGTCATCGTCAGCTACGACCGCGACCTCGTGATCGACGCCGCACGCACCCTCGTGCCAAGGCTGCGTCCGATCGCCGAGAGCCCGCCGCTGGCGTAGGCACCGGCGACGGCGAGCGCCTCGCGCCTGATCACCGGCTTCGGCACGGCCCTGGGCAGGGAGCTGCGGCCCAGCCGCGCGGCCACCCCGAGCAGCGGCGCCGTGCAGACGATCACCGACACCACCGCGAGCCCGGAGGCGATTGCGCAACTTTCGGCCGCGGGCCTACGCGTCATGCAGGTCTGATCCCGTCGTGCCGGACGGGGAACCGACGTCAGACGGCGTATGCCTCTACCTCGTAGAGGCTGTAGCCCCACTGGGTGGCTCGTTGCGTGCCGTAGACGCGCAGGTAGCGGCCGCTGGCGGTGAGCCCGGTGAGGTCGTCGGCGCCGCCGTCGCCGGTGCTCGTCGAGTAGGCGGTGGTCCACGTGGTGCCGTCGTTGGAGGTCTGGATCTGGTACGACCTGCCGTACGCGGTCTCCCAGCGCAGGATGATGTGTTTGACGGTCTGCGTGGCACCAAGGTCGATCTGGATCCAACTGGGATCCGCATAGGCTGACGACCACCGCGTGGACGTGTCTCCGTCTACCGCGTAGGAGCCCGGGAAGTCGGCCGTCTCCGTGGACGAGACCGTGACCGGCCGGTTGCGGGCGAGGTTGGGGGTGCCCGGATAGACCTCGAACTCATAGAGCGAGTAGCCATAGGTCGTGCCCCGTGCGGTGCCGTACATCCTGACGTAGCGGCCGCTGCCCGCCAGGCCGGTGAGATCGTCGACGCCGCCGTCGCCCGTGGTGGTGGAGTAGACGGTGGTCCAGGCGGAGCCGTCGTTGGAGGTCTGGATCTGGTACGCCCTGCCGTATGCGGTCTCCCAGCGCAGGATCACCCGTCCGATCGAGACTGTCGAGCCCAGGTCGACCTGGATCCAACTGGGATCGGCATAGGCTGACGACCAGCGGGTAGCCCCGTCACCGTCGACGGCCGCGCTGCTGGGGAAGGACGGGGTCTCCGTCGAGGAGGCCGTGACCGGCCGGTTGAGCGCGAGGTCGCCGGGGAGGCTGACGGTCGGCCAGCCGGGAGAGTGGCCGATGGTGTCGGCGATGGTCGTGAACGAGGAGTAGGCGGCGACGAGCTTCGGCGAGCCCCAGGTCTGCTGGGCGAGGACGCGCAGCGGGTAGCGGATGCCGGCCGCGACCTGTTCCTCGGTCTCGGCATTCGGGTTGTCGCACCAGACGTGGATGTTGGTGCCAAGATTCCTCGTGCCGTCGGAGATCGTGTTGCCGCCCTGGAAGAGGTCAGGGCTCCAGGTCTCGTAGCCCCACTGGCTGTTGGGCTTCGACCCGCCGAGCACATAGTAGGTCGGGTCCCAGGACTCGTTGGCGACGAGGTGCCCGGCGGCGACGAGCTGGGCCGGCGTGAGTCCGTAGTTGTACCAGTATTCGACGATGATGTTCGCGGCCGGGCTGAGGGTGCCGTCGCCGGACTTGATGCCGTCGTTCCACATCCGCATCGTCTTGCCGCCGGTCCGGACGAGGCCGTTCGCCCAGTTGATGTAGCCGTAGTAGGTGTCCTTCGCGGTCGCGCCGGACCCGTAGTGCGCGCGGGCATAAGTGAGCAGCTGCGGGTACTGAGCGTAGTCGGTGACGTACTCGTCTGCGCCGAGGTGCCAGTACGGCGCGGGGAACAGCGGCAGGTACTCGTTGATCAGATCGCCGATGAGGGTGTAGGACCCGGCCAGCGACAGGTCGATGAAGGAGTTGCTGGCGGTGCCGGACGAGTTCTTGAGCTTCAGCTCGGGGTGGGCGGCGAGGATCGCGTCCATGTGTCCCGGGGTGTCGATCTCCGGCACGATCGTCACGTGGTATTTCTGACCCAGCGCCACCAGGCTGCCGATCTCCGCCTTCGTGTAGTGCTGGGTCGAGACGACCTCCGGGTGAGTGGCGGATTCGAGGCGGAAGCCGAAGTTGTCCGACAGATGAAGGTGCAAGTAGTTCATCCGCAGGTAGGCCAGCTCGCGGATGTGGTTGCGCACCCAGGCGACGGTGAAGAACTTGCGGCCCTGATCGATCATCAGGCCGCGTTCGGGCTTGACCGGCCAGTCCTTCGCGGTGCCGGCGGGGACGCTCGCGGATTGGCGCAGCAGTTGCAGCACGGTACGCGTGCCGTAGAAGGCCCCGACGTCGGTACGGGCCGAGATGCCGATCGTGGCTCCGACGGTCATCGTGTAACCCTCGGCGTTGGCGTCGGCGCCGCCGAGGGTGAGGTAGATGTCACCGGTGACCGGGCTGCTGCTCTGGATCATCGAGACGGTCCTGCCCTGGTCTGTCGACAGGTCGTCGGCGAGAGTCTGTCCCTCGTCGGCGAGCTGGCCAGCGTAGGCGAGGTTCACCACGACCCGGCTCGTAGAGGTGAACGTGTAGCTGCCGGAGCCCACCGTCCACTGCTGCAGCGCGGGGATCGTCTGCGGCGAGGCGGCGGCCGCTGCCGGTGCGGGCACGGTGAGGGTGGCGGCGACGGCAAAGACCGCCGTAAGCAGGCCTGACGCGCGACAGGGGGTCATGTGAAGCGGTCCCTTCGGTCGGCCGGGCATAGGCCCACGACAACACTCACAAACCTCGATGTCAATATCTGTGGCGCCGGGCATCGGCCGTTGCCGTCCGGATGGCACAGATCCGCACAAAGCGCAGCGCACCTGCGCGTCATCCTCGGCGATCCGGCCGCACGGGCAGAAAAGCGGTCTGGCAGGAGTCCTTCGGCCATGCCAGACCGGCAAGGAACGCAAATGGTCGGAGACCTTCGCCGACCGCTACTCCCAGGCCACCCTGTTCTGGAACAGCATGGCCGCGTGGGAGAAGGAGCACATCATCACCGCGTACCGGTTCGAACTCGGCGAGGTGGAACAACCGCACATCCACTGATGTTCGAACACCTCAACCAGATCGACCATCAGCTGGCCGTGGCCGTGGCCGCGGGTAATCGGTGTCGCGTCCCCGGCGGCGGGGCCGGCCAACCACGGACTGGTCGACGGGGCCGTGACGACTACCGACGGAGCGGCAATTCCGGTGACCCGGGCCGTGAACACGGTGGCATCGGTGCTGTACGACGCCGTCGTGGTCGCCGACGGACAGGCCGCACCCGCGGCACCATCCGTGCTACGGACCCGCGGCTTCTTCAGCGTACTTCTTCCTGCGCGTCATCTCGGGCCTCGGCGGTGGCCATGCGTGCCCGCGCCTGAACGACCTCCCGTTCCGCCTCCATCCGCCCAGCCCAGACGCCGTGCTCGGCGTCGACGCTCTTTCCGGGCTCCAGGTCTGTATAGATCTCGAAGAAGTGCTGGATTTCCATCCGGTGGTAGGGCTCAAGGTCGTCGATGTCGGCGAGATGAGCGAGGCGAAGATCCGCGATGGGCACGCACAGGACCTTGAAATCGGGGCGTCCCGCATCGCGCATGCGGAACATGCCGATCGCCCGGCAGCCGATGACGCAGCCGGGAAAGGTCGGCTCCTGGACCAGCACCAGCGCATCCAGCCGGTCGCCGTCCTCGCCGAGGGTGTCCTCGATGAAACCGTAGTCGGCCGGATACTGCGTCGAGGTGAACAGCGTCCGATCCAACCGGATTCGGCCCGTGGCGCGCTCCATGCGGTACTTGTTGCGGGTCCCGCGAGGAATCTCGACCGTCACGTCGAACACTTGCCCACCGCGCCCCGCGGCGGCCTCCGGCGGATGCCGCCCCGACCGCGCCGGGAAAGCCGGGAAAAGCGAACTGGTCAACTACCTGCCCCCACGTCTGGCGGTCCTCAAACCACCCGGCCCGGTCGGCGGCCGGTGTCGAGGTCCACGCGCACGGGCAGGTCCGGCCGGCCCAGTACGCGGCGGGCGTCTGCCAGAGCCCCCTGTTCGATCCGGTCGCACAGGGGCGCGAGCCTGCCCGGGGCGGAGGTCCGCACCCCGACAGCCATGATCGGCTTCTGCGGTTCGCCGAGGAGGCGGACCTTCGCCGAGGCGACTCCGCGGTACGCCTCGATCTGGTCCCGCACGGCTTCCTCCAGGGCGGGTCCGGCCAGCGTCGTGTGCTCGCCGGTGTCCGGTTCGGTGCGCAACGCCACCGTACGCAGCCGGTCGGTGGCGAGCAGCACCGCGAGCATCCACTTCACGGCCAGCACCAGCACTACGACAGCACCGGCCACCACGACCGGCCACAGCCAGCGGCTGTTGTCGGCGGCGTACCGGCTCACCGGACTGTCGGCGAGGACCCGGTCGCGCAGCGACCAGCCCAGGGCGTCGGTGTGGGCCAGCAGGCCCACAACCCCGGCAGCCAGCAGCAGCGTTCCGACGGCGAGCAGCGCGATGCGGTTGAAGCGGTCCACGTTCATGATCCCCTCCGGGACAACCTCACCGTGAGCCGGGGCTGGCGACGCAGGCGCAGTCGGTCGAGCCTTTCCCGCACCGCGGCGCTCACCTGGCCGGCCAGCGCGGACCGGTCGGCCACGTGGGCGCCGGCGCGCACAGAGATCCGGGTCCGCCCGACCTTGACCCGTTCCGGGACGACTCCGTCGACCTCCTGGACAGCCGCGGTCACGTCCCGGGCGAGAGTGCGGCGGCTTATCGCCGCGTCGGTGGCCGGGTCCGCGGTGTCGATAGGCAGCCGCCGGACCCTGGCCGGCCACAGCTGTGCGAGCACGAGCGCGGCACCTGAAGCGAGGAGCAGCAGGCTGACGGCGAGCGCCTGCCGGTCGCCCCAGGCGGTGCGCCGCACCCACCCGGCCGCGGCGGGCCAGTCGACCAGCAGCGGGCCCTTGCCGATCAGCACGGCGACGGCCTCGACGATGACAAGAGCCGCCGCAGCGGCCAGGGCCAGGCCGGTGATCAGGGCGAGCAGGCGGTTGACGAGCCTTCTCATGCTGCCTCCTGTCGTTGGCTAGCGCACGCGGGCGCCGGCGTGGTTGGTGCCGATCAGGTCGGTGACGTCGATGTCGACGGCACCGACGTGCAGGCCGGTCACCTGTTCGACACGGGTGCGCACGTGGTCGCGCAACGCCGCGGTGACGTCGGGCAGCGATGCCGGCCATCGCACGCTCACCACCAGGTCGACGTACACGCGGTCACCGTCAACATGCGCGGATGCCTTCGGTCGATGGCTCAGGTCCGCCTTGCCACCGAGTTTGTCGGTGCCGTGCAGGCGACCGAGCCCGTGTGTCGGGCCACCGACGTCGGGCAGCTCGCCGGCGGCCTGTGCCGCCACCTTGGCGATCACGTCCTTGCTGATGCGGATCGTTCCGCCGGATGACGGCCCGGCGTCTTCGGGCGGGCTGGTCGCGGGGTCTGCCGCGTGCCGTGTGGTGGCTGTCATCGGGGACTCCGACGCTGACCGGTGCCCTCGCCGAGCCGACTGAGATCCAGTTCCCCGGCCAGTACCTTCGCCACCGCCCAGCCGGCGAGCCCGAACGCGGCGACCACGACCATCGGCCCGAATCCGGCATACACCAGCACGACGCCGAGGAGCAGCCCCACAGCGGTGCCGAACATGGTGCGATTCATGAGCTGCTCCCTCGCGTTGTCTGAACTGAATTCAGGCCGCGGCGTTAGCCCTGTGCGGCATCGCCTCGGACCCGAGTAGGTCACCGTGCGTCTTTGCGGGTTCCGCCGAGGCGTGTGCCAGGACCACCCGGGCGTCGAGAAGGCCCGCCGCTCCCGTCGTGGCGGACGTCGGCGCGCCGGTCGGCGGGCCGGCCTCGGGCGGGTCACCGAGATCGCCGATCGTCACATCGACGGCACGCCCGGGGACCAGCGGCGCCACCGCCGCCTGGACCCCCGCGGCGACCTCATCTGCCGGTATCCCCCAGGCCGCGCGCAGCTGGATCTCCACCGCTCGCGGTGTCACCCGCACACCCAGCACCCGCCTTCCGGGAAGGTAGGTCGCCACCTCCGGGAACCCGCCCAGCAGCGCCTCCACCCCGCGGCAGGCGCGGGCCGCGCCCGCCACCGCCTCGGCATCGACTTCCGGCAGCCGCTCGGCCGACCCCGGCGTGCACATCACTCGACCCTGGCCGAACTGCGATCGTCGCCTGTGTCCGGCAGGTGGACGTCGTCGACGTTCACGTTTACCTCGACCACTTCCAGGCCGGTCATCCGCTCGATCGACTGCTTGACGTTGCGCTGCACGCTGCGGCCCAGCTCCGCGATGCTGGCCCCGTAATCGACCACGATGTCGAGATCGACCGCGGCCTGCGTCTCGCCCACTTCGACGCCGACTCCCTGAGCGACGTTCGGGCCCGCACTACCCGGGATCCGCTCCCGGATCGCGCCGAACGCCCGCGCGCTGCCGGTACCCATCGAGTACACACCGGCGACCTCACGACAAGCGATTCCCGCGATCTTCTGAACCACGCCCTGCGCGACGCTGATCTTGCCGGTATCGGTCACCAGCCGGTCGTTGCGCGGCTTCGCCTCCCGACCCGCCTCGGCGGCCGGCACGGGAGAACGTTCCATCGTCTGCGTCATCGGCTTCTCCTTGGTCTCGCCTTCAGCCGCTCCGTTCCCACACCGCGCCGGTATCAGTCATGTTTTGCGAATTTTGTTCGCCACGTCCGCCTTGCGGATATCGCCCCGGTTGGCCAGAAAGCCGGCGGCGGGTCAGGAAGCGGCAGATCAGCCGGTCGATTCGACGCGCTCGTTCTCGCGCAGCTCGGGGTAGCCGCCGATCTGGATGACCGAGTGGTGGACGAAGACGTCGGCGGTGCCGCCGTCGACGGTGATGAAGCCGAAGCCCTTGTCGGCTTGAACGCAGCCCGAGTCCCAGTCGAGGCTCGGCCATCAGCGCACAGGAAGGCACTACTCGCCCAACCCGAAAATCTTCAGCGGCGCTAGTAGACATCCAGTCCGGCCCTGTGTAGTGTTCCAGTTGTTGCAAACGAAGATCTATCGAGTGCGGCAGGTGAACTGCAGCACGGGTAGGAAGCAGGACCGTCCGACCGTTCGGGACGCGAGGCCAGGTGCACGAAAGAGGCCCCGCAGACCGCACGCCGGGTGAAGGACCGCATCGATTCCGGTCATGGCAGTTCTGGCAAGTCGCACGACCGCAGTACCCGTAGTTGATCAGTGACAGGTGAAGGCGAGAGGAGTAGTGCCATCGGATCCCCGCCCGGCACGCATGCCGGCGGGCCGCAGACCCCGAACGGAAGGTGGTCCCCGGTCGTATCCACGAGATGCTCGCTACCCCGCGCTGTCTGGCGGGCGCGAGAAGACGGTAAGCCGGTGCAGTCGGCCGGCGATGGTATGTAACTCGTTTCTCCCCAAGGATCCCGGCGTCTTGGCGCCGGGATCCTTACCTGCGTTCTAGGAAAGGTGCCTATGACCTCTGCTGACAGTGTCCCGGCCGACAAGTTCGACGACGACGACTATCCCGCGTACACGATGGGCCGGGCCGCCGAGATGCTCGGCGTCACCCAGGCTTTCCTCCGCTCCCTCGAGGGCGGTTTGTTCGTCCCGGCCCGCTCCGACGGCGGCCATCGCCGCTACTCGCGCTACCAACTGCGCCTGGCAGCCCGGGTCCGCGAGATCGCCGACCAGGGCACACCGGTCGAGGCGGCGTGCCGCATCATCATTCTCGAAGACCAGCTGCAGGAGGCGCTCGAACTCAACCGGCGCTACCAGGCCGAAGGCCGACCCGCTCCGGGCGGTACCGAATAGCGCCGCATCGCCTCGATCGTCGACGCCGCCGCGCCGGCGCCCCACCGTGGGTGCTGCACTTGGGTGCCAGCGCGCTCACGCTGCACCGCTGTGTATCGGCCACCCGGCCGGGCTCGTCGCAACGTAATCCTCGCCGGGCCTGCCGTGGGCGACGGTCAGCGTCCGGCTGGACGCAGCACGTATGTCGCCGCGTGGCCCCAGCTGTGTTCGGGGGTGCAGCGGCCCGGTTGTCCGCCGTTGGTTTGCTGCCAGGATGTCGCTCGCGACCACGGGGTTGCCTACCCCTCCAGCAGCGATCGCGGCCTTCTTGAGCAGCCGGATGAACTTGAGCAGCCGGATGAAGTGGCCGGCTGGGGTGGGCTGCGGCGGTAGCCCTGGGCTTTGATCTGCCGGAACAGTTCCGAGGCGTTGCGCTGGCCGAGGTTGTACTGCTGGCAGAGGAAGGCTTTGTGGCCGTCGAGCAGGGTGCGACGGTGGGTGACGGTGACGAGGAGTCGAGGTCGGCCAGTTCCGGTCGCGACGTCGCTTCTCGTAAGGCCAGGGCTACCGGAGTTCGGCTGCTGCAGTCATCGCCAGCGGTGGTTATGAGCTCACACTGACGGGGCGGCCATCTTCACTGTCCGCCGTGGCCCGGGTCGGTTGCGCCAGCGAACGGGTGGCGCAGTCGATGCATCGCCACCTCATCCCGATCGGATGCACGAGGCGCGGGCTTCTGTTCTTCCGTGGTGGGTGGAGCAAGGAACGGTGCCATGCGACCGAAGGCCGCAGTGGGGGTCGGCTTCCAGAGCGGAGCGCCAGCGACCGGTTGCCGGTCGTGACTGAACCCGCCCGGGACGGTCTGCGGGTGGGCGTCGTGCGGGCGCGGCGGCGCGGTGATCACGGTCATGCTGTGCCTTCCTCGAGCGGTACGTCGCAGAGAAGGCACGGGGCCGTAGGCCACGGGACATCGCAAGAACGAACCTGAACAAATGATAGATGAACGCCGAACGGCGGCCTGCTGAAACAGTCAGGCCGCCGTTCGGGAAAGCGTGGATCAGAGCGAGCGGATGTCCGACGCCTGGGGGCCCTTCGGGCCCTGGGTGATGGCGAACTCCACGCGCTGGTTCTCCTCGAGGCTGCGGAAGCCGTTTGAGGAGATCGCCGAGAAGTGGGCGAAGACGTCGGCGCCGCCGTCGTCCTGGCTGATGAAGCCGAAGCCCTTGTCGGCGTTGAACCATTTCACGGTACCTGTAGCCATGTCTGCTCCTTCGCAGGCTGTTGGGGACCGCCCTGTGCGGTTCCCACGCCGCCGCGTTGATCACCCGCGTCGGAAACGACACAAACGAAAAAAGCACCTGCATGGTCTTGGTCAGACCACCAGGCGCCGAAACGTCTACGGAAATCAAAACTGCAACAGGACTACCGTAACACACGATCCTGCATTCGTCAGCACCACGCGCACTGCCTGCGTCCCAGCACTGCACCGCGAGGCGCGACTTCTATCACTGCGACATCTCGGCCGTAGAGCACGATGAGCCGACCACCGTGTTCGGTCACCGTCACTCCCGAATCCTCTGCCAGTGTCGAGATCATGTATTTCACAAAGCTCGTCCACGTCGGACACGTCCGGGTTGTCGTACGTGACAGCCACGCAGGCGGAGGTGACGATGACACGAGACGGGGGCCGGTCGGTTCTTGCCGAGCGGGAGCCAGGTCCATCGCCGGCATCGGCTTCCTGAGCTGGCGGCGGCTGCGCGGTGTTCAGCGCGCGTAGAGTGGGCCGCGGATCATCTCGTCAACATCGTTGGCGGGCCAGCGCCCACAGGGCGCGCTGCCAGTCTCGGCGGTGTCCACAGGACAACTCCGATGTTGGAGGGCCGAGCGTTGGCAGACCACCCGATCGCCCCCGCCGTTTCAGTGCGCTGACCCACAACGCCGCGTCCGCTACAGGCGACGCCCAGCGCCGCCAGGCAAACGATCATGATCGGAGGCGTGGCGGGCGTCCGATGGCGGGGCCTCCCCCTGTCGGCAGCCCTTCGAGAAGCGTCCGCCCCAGGCACAACGACGCGCGGCGTCCCGCCAGCGATCAAGCCAGGGTCATCGGCTGTTCCTTGCTGGGAGCAGCAGCCGATTCCGCCCGGGGCGGTGCGACGATACCGTTGCCGCACCGCTACGCAGGAAGCCCCCAATCCGGCTGGCCCGATTCGGGCACGCCGACACCGCAGAAGAAGGACATGACATTCGTGTTAGCCCCGCCCACGTTCTCTCCGTCACTGTCGCGCGAGCCCGCCAAGACCCTCCGCGAAAGAGGGGCTGACAGTTTCCACGCCTCGCTCGCCGCGGTCCTGGCCACCGGACTGGAGCATGCTCTTGAAGCGGGTGACCACTCGAGAGCTGTCAGCATCATCAACCGCGGCTTCGCGGAGGGAAGTCCAGAGCTGGGCTGCGAGCTGCTCTGCCGGGCAATGGCGGTCGTCGGGACAGCCCGGACTTGGACCGTGCAGCTCGCGTCCCTGCGGTAACCGTAACTGCCTGGATTGACGCAGAGCGCAGTGCTGTGATCGCTGCGGCTGCACGAGTAGCGTCCGGCGTTCCGCGACGCCCTCACCGATCTTAATCTTCAATCGGGTGTCGATGCTGTCCGATGCCGCTCAATGCATCGAGTGCAGCTGGAACGCGCCGGAGCTCCTCGTTCTGCTACACGCCCCACCCGGTGGGGCGTTATGACGAGGGCCCCGGCGCGAAAGCGCCGGGGCCCAGGGTTACGGGTAGAACACCATCACCGGCTAACAGCGCCGGTTTGTCGTATCCGCTCCGGCTGCCGTGAACGGCGCCGGGCGCGAGGATCGCGTAAGCGTGACCGAGACCACCTTTCGTACGGATGGAAACAGCGGCGACCGGCAGACTCAACAAACGGTCTGCAACGGGCGATCCAACGGTGTACCTGCCCTCCCTCTCCTCTTCTTTCCACGTGCCTTGCTTGTCGTGCCATCCAACCGGCGCTGGAGCCCCACGCAGCTTCATGGCCCCACCACGTACGGCGGACTGTTCCAACCCAGGCGAAGCCTTAAAACAGCTTCCTGGCCTCGCCTGCTGACACCCGGTGGTCCTACCCGGGCTGTACCCCTACTGCCACTTGCCTACGTTCCGCCGATGCCGGAGCCCCACTCGACTTCGCAGCCCCGCGCATGTACGGCCATCTCCTATCCCGGTGAAACCCTGACCAAAACCTGGCCTCACCGGCAACATCCGGCCCCAAACCGCACCGGCACTGCTCGGGCGGTGCCGTGAAGTGCTCGGCACCAGCTCCGCGTTGGTCCAGTACCCGCATGGGCGGGCAATGTTTCGTCGGCGTCTTTATTTTCCGTCCTTGACTCCAGAAACTTTAACGAACGAGTCTGCTGATGTCTACTACGGCCACCACAAATTTTCTGGCGTCCTTCCGTGAGGTCGGTGCGACAGGTGCGCCACGCTCGGTGCCATATGTTCCGCCGACGCCGAAGGCGCCGACAGGGTGGCGAGGACCTGTCGCGGGGCCATCCAGTGCAGGCCGGTGAACTCGTGGCGGGATTCGCGGTAGCCTCGTCGTGTGCCCAGGACGCGGCCGCCAGCTCATGATCCGTTCGTCCGGGTCCGTGGCGCTCGGGTGCACAATCTGCGCGACGTCGACGTGGACCTGCCGCGCGACGCGCTGGTCGCGTTCACCGGCATCTCCGGCTCGGGCAAGTCCTCACTCGCGTTCGCCACCGTATACGCCGAGGCTCAGCGACGATATTTCGAGTCCGTCGCGCCGTACGCCCGCCGCCTGCTGAACCAGCTGCCCGCGCCGCAGCTGAC
Source organism: Catellatospora sp. TT07R-123 (assembly GCF_018327705.1). Lineage (NCBI taxonomy): Bacteria > Bacillati > Actinomycetota > Actinomycetes > Micromonosporales > Micromonosporaceae > Catellatospora > Catellatospora sp. TT07R-123. The sequence continues at coordinate 615,065 of NZ_BNEM01000001.1, forward strand.
GGAGATCACCGGGCTGCCGCCGGCGGTCGCGTTGCAGCAGCGCCGCGGCTCGGGTGGCGCCCGCTCGACCGTGGGCACGCTGACCACGCTGTCGAACCTGCTGCGGCTGCTGCTGTCCCGCGCGGGCACCTATCCGCCGGGCACCGAGCAGCGGCTGGAGGCCGAGGCGTTCTCCCCGAACACCGCCGCGGGCGCGTGCCCGACCTGCCACGGCCTGGGCCGCACCCACGTGGTCTCCGAACGGCTCATGGTGCCCGACCCGAAGCTCAGCATCCGCGAGGGCGCGGTCGCGGCCTGGCCGGGCGCGTGGCAGAGCGTCAACCTGCGCGACATCCTCGTAGCGCTCGGCATCGACGTGGACCGGCCATGGCACCGGCTGCCGAAGTCGCAGCGGGACTGGATCCTCTACACCGACGAACAGCCGGTCGTCGAGGTGCACCCGCACCGGGACCGGGGCGAGGCCGTGTACAACGGCCGGTTCTGGAGCGCCCGGTCGCACATCATGCATACGCTGGCCAGCTCCAAGAGCGAGCGTAACCGTGAGCGCGCCCTGCGCTTCGTGACTATCGGAGCGTGCCCCACCTGCGACGGGACCGGGCTGCGGCCGGAGGCGCTGGCGGTCACCTTCGCCGGGCGCACCATCGCCGACCTGGTCGCGCTCCCGCTGTCGGCGCTGGCCGAGGTACTGCGGCCCACCGCCACCATGGCCGATCCGGAGCCCGCATGGGAGTCGTCGCTGTCGGGGGAACGCACCGAGGTCGCGCGCATGCTCGCCGCCGACCTGACCGACCGCATCGGCGTACTGGTCGACCTGGGGCTCGGCTACCTGCAGCTCAACCGGCCGGCGCCGACCCTGTCGCCGGGCGAGGCGCAGCGGCTGCGGATCGCCACCCAGCTCCGTTCGGGACTGTTCGGCGTCGTGTACGTGCTCGACGAGCCGTCCGCCGGGCTTCACCCCGCCGACGCCGAGCCGCTCCTGCAGGTCCTGGACCACCTGCGTGCCGCGGGCAACTCGGTCTTCGTCGTGGAGCACGACATGGACGTGGTACGCCACGCGGACTGGCTCGTCGACGTCGGCCCCGGCGCGGGCGAGGCCGGCGGCCGGATCGTCTACAGCGGACCGGTCGCCGGGCTGCGCGACGCCGCGGAGTCGGCCACCCGCCCGTACCTGTTCCCGGGACGCACCCGCCCCCGACGGCGCGAACCCCGGCAGCCCACGGGCTGGCTGCGGCTGCGCGGCGTCAATCGGCACAACCTGCGCGACCTCGACGCCGACCTGCCGCTGGGGGTGCTCACCGCGGTGACCGGGGTGTCCGGGTCCGGGAAGTCGACCCTGGTGACGCAGGTGGTGGCCGAGGTCGTCGCCCGCCACCTCGGCGTCGCGGCGGCCGAACCCGACGACACCGCCGAGGCCGAGTTCGGCCTCGGGCCGGTCGACGACTTCGACGTGCTCGCCGCCGACGTGCGCGGCCTGGAGCACTTCGACCGGCTGGTACGAGTGGACCAGAAGCCGATCGGCCGCACCCCGCGGTCGAATCTCGCCACCTACACCGGCATGTTCGACGCCGTACGCAAGGTCTTCGCCAACACCGAGCAGGCCCGCGCCCGAGGCTACGATCCCGGCCGGTTCTCGTTCAACGTGCCCGCCGGGCGCTGCCCGACGTGCCAGGGCGAAGGCTTCGTCACCGTAGAGCTGATCTTCCTGCCGGGCACCTACGCGACCTGCCCCGACTGCCACGGCGCGCGCTACGACCCGGAGACGCTGGAGATCACCTATCGCGGCGCGACCATCGCCGACGTGCTCGCGATGACCGTCGAGCAGGCCGGCCGCTTCCTGGACGACGTGCCCGCCGCTGCCCGCAGCCTGTGCACCCTGCGCGAGGTCGGGCTCGGCTACCTGCGGCTCGGCCAGCCCGCCACCGAGCTGTCCGGCGGTGAGGCGCAGCGCATCAAACTCGCCACCGAACTGCAGCGCGCCCACCGCGGCCACACCCTGTACCTGCTCGACGAGCCGACCACGGGCCTGCACCCGGCCGACGTCGAGCTGCTGATGGGCCAGCTCCAGGACCTGGTCGACGCGGGCAACACCGTGATCATCGTCGAGCACGACATGGGCGTGGCCGCGACCGCCGACTGGGTCGTGGATCTGGGGCCGGGCGGCGGCGACGCGGGCGGCCGGATCGTCGCGGCGGGCACCCCGGCGCAGGTCGCCGCGGCCGACGGGCACACCGCCCGCTACCTGGCCGCTGTCGGCACGTTCTCGCGCCGGTAGCCGAACTCCTCGTCCTTCTCCAGCCCGGCGTGCTCGACGACGGCGTCATACGGCTCGATCGGCCAGCCTCACGGCTTCGCCGCCCGCAGCACGTAGATGCACGCCTCGACCGGACCGCCCGGCGTGTGCACCTTCGCGACGACCCGCTCGTACTGCGGACCTTCGAATTCGTCGAGCCGCGCCCAATGGGCCGGAAGGTCGCCGGACTCGAAGACCTCGACGTCTACGCGCTCGCCATCGGGGTCGACGGCGAGCCCGGGGAACCCGATGGCGCTGCCCCAGCCCGCATCGACGAGTCGGCCGAGCACGTGGCCCGGGAACCAGCGGCCGTCAAGGCCGTCGAGGTGGTGATGGTTCGGCTTGCCCGGCGCGAGGCTTCCGTAGGTCGCCAGGCGGTGAGTCGGGCCGAGATCATCACTCACCGCACGATTCTACCGCCGTCGTGCCCCGCCGACGCCCCGGCGCTCTGCCGCGTGCCCGGGTATGAAAACGGCCCGTCGTGGGTACGACTGCGGTCATCGGATCGAGGAGGCCGCGATGAGCCAGACGCCCGAGGAGCCGGAAATCGTCCGGGAGGACGACGAGGCCGAGATTCGCGAGCAGCGGGGACGCACCCCGCACCCCATCGAGCCTGCGGAAGGGCCGGACGACCCGGAGTACACCGGCGGCTGATGCAGGGACCATCCGGCCGGAACTGATCGATCATGGCAGGACCGGGCCGTCGTGGCGGGCGCTGGAGCGCCAGTCGGCGACGCGGACCAGGGTCTCCAGGTAGGCGAGCCGGAAGGGACCGAGGTCGTCGCGCAGCGCCTTCGCCCGTTCTGTCCACGGGCCGGTCGTGAAGATGTCGGTCCGCAGGGACTGGGCGGGGAAACGCTCCCCGGTCGACAGCTCGATCGGCGGGGTGCGGTCGCCGTCGCGTACGCCCATGAGGAATGGTGTCTCCTCCCCCGCCGCCGGGCGCACGGTGATCCGCACCTTGCCGTGGTGTGCCGCGACCAGGTAGTTGATCAGCGGCTGTCCGTCCGGCAGGATCAGCGCGCTGACCAGCTCATGCCTGAAGTGCGCCCGGCGGTGGCGGCCCGTGTTGTAGGGGGCTCGGGACTTGGCCAGCAGGCCCTCCGGGAAGTCGCCGCCGCCTGCGCGCAGCATCTCCTGGAACACCTCGTGGCATTTACCGAGGTCGTGGTAGCGGGCGGCGCGGGCCACCGCCTCCTGCTGCTCGGCGGGCAGGCCGGGCAGAGCGTCGAGGAGCAGCCGCGCCTCCTGCTCGGTCTCCATGAGGTGCTGGTCGAGGCTGACCCACCTGGTGCAGGCGAAGGTCAGCGTGCTGGGGGGCAGGGCCAGGGGCGTCACGGGGGTACGGCTCTCCGGGGCCCAGCCTTCGTCCGGCAGATAGCCGCCGTGTTCGGCCTGGAGCAGCACGGTCGCGCCCGGTTGGAGGTCCCCGGCCGCCACCCGCCGCCAGTGGCCGTCCGACCGGTCCCGTACCCAGGCGTGGTCCCGCTGTTCCAGGTCGGCGAGCGGGACCTGGCAGAGTTCGTCGCGCCCGGGGCCGGGTTCGTCTTCGGAGGGTTCGCCGTCGCGCCAGGCGACCGACACCGTGAGGTCGGCGCGGTCGCAGATCCAGCGGCTGACGTCCGTGTCGGGCTCGGCGGTGTCGAACAGTTCCAGCAGGTCGGGCAGGCGCAGGGCCGGACGGTCCGGAGTGGCCGGGCGGACCGGCGGCCGGTCAGGAGCGAGGAGCCAGCGTGCCGTGTCAGGGTCTGCGCCGGTCGACGGCTCGCACCAGAGCAGGTCCCCGCCTGCGGGATGCTCGCCGTAGCGGTTGCAGCGCCCTGCCCGCTGCACGATCGAGCTCAAGGGGGCGAGTTCGGTCAGGAGGGTGCGGCTGGAGACGTCGATCCCGGCTTCCAGCGCCTGCGCCGTGACGACGATCCGGTCGTGTCCGGTATCGTCGAGTTCGGACAGCAGCCGCCGACGGTCCACGGCCCGGAACCGCGGATGGACCAGCAGGACGTCGCGTCCGGTCTCCCGTAGCGCCGCGTACAGCGCGCGGGCCCGTTCCACCGTGTTGAGCACGGCGATGGTCTGGGTGCCGGGGACATGTGCGGCCGCCAGCGCATCGGCGAGCCCCTCGATGTAGTGCGCGGGGTCGATGTCCAGCCGGGTGATCCGCCGGACCGACGGCAGCGACGCATCCGACGACATCCACATCGTGCCGGTAGGCGAAGGCGTGCCGACCTCGTCGCGGAGCCGCTGGAGCGCGACGGTCGTGGGCAGCGCGGGGCCGAGCAGGTCCGCCTCGTCGACGACCCACTGGGTGTCGGTGTGCAGCAGCGCGTACGAGACGGGGGCCAGCGCGGTCGCGTCGCCGTACCCGCGCATCAGGGCGCGGCTCAGCAGCAGGTCATGGGTGCCCACGAGGATCGCGGTGCGCTCGGGACGGCGCCGCCAGGCGCCGTCGGTGATCGGGTGCAGGCCGACCTCGTCGGCGCGGCCGAGCCGGGCCAGCCACTGCCCGATCCGGTCGTGCAGCTGATCGGGGAGGCTATGCTGCGGCAGCACGTACACCAGCCGGCGCGGCGTGCTCTCCGGCGCGGCGATCAGCCGCCGGTAGAGCCAGGCCAGCACGGCCGCGGCGCTCTTACCCGCACCTGTCGGTGCGCTGAGCAGTTCGGGCAGCCCCTCGGCGGCCAGCCGCGCCTGGTACGGGTGGGGAGCGTGCCCTGTCGCGGTGCGCATGAAACCCTCGAACCCGTCCACGATCCGCACCCTACCCGGGCTCTACAGTGCTGGGCATGGCAGAGATCGATACAGATTGGCGGCTGGTCGACGGCGTCGCGACGGCATGGTTCGGCGCGCCTTCGCTGGTCGAAGGGGCGGCGCTCGCCGGACGCATCGTCGAAATGTCGGCCGGGATCGCGGTCGACCTGCGCGCGACCGGCATGCGGGTGCGCCTGGACTCGGACGCGCACGCCGGGGCGGTGTCGGCGGCCGCGCGGGATCTCGGGCTGGCCGCGGACCCTGCCGCGTTGCAGGACATGGGTGTCGTGTTCGAATCCGCGAACCCGTCCGAGGTGCGGCGATTCTGGCAGCGCGTGCTCGGCTACGCGCCCGGGCAGGACGGCGGTCTGGCCGATCCGGTGCGGCGCGACCCCGCGATACGGATCCGGCAGTCGACCGAGCCACGGCCGTTGCGCAACCGCATCCACCTCGACGTGGTGCGGCCGGCCGCGGCGGTCGAGCAGGCGGGCCTCGGCGAGGCCTCGGGACCCTACGGGGTCTGTCACGCCGACCCCGACGGCAACGAGGTCGACCTGGTGCCGGGCGCGGCGCTCGGCGAGAGCAGCGGGACCGCAGACTGGCAGGCGGTGTTCAGCGCGATGGCGTGCTACCGCACCACCTCGCCGGAGCAGCAGCGCGACCTGGCCGCCGCAGCGGCGGCACTGGCCGACGACGCGGGCTTCCCGCTGCTGATCGACCTGCGCCCCGGGCTCGTGATCATCGACAGCGGCAAGGACCAGTCGGAAGAGGACGCCCACGGCCTCGAACTCGACTTCACCGGCCTCGCCGCAGACCTTCAGACCGCCGCCCGCAGGCTCGGAGCCATCGCGGATCCGGGGCTGCCGCGCTTCGCCCAGCTCTTCCTCGACGCCGCCGACGTCGCCGCGGTCCGCGCGTTCTGGGTCGCCGCACTCGGATACACCCACGACCGGCGAGCCGGGGTCAGCGACATCCACGATCCGCGGCGGCTGAACCCGGTGCTGGTGTTCCAGGAGCTCGACGCTTCGGAGACGGAGCGGCGCCGGCAGCGCAACCGGATCCACTTCGAGCTCGCGGTGCCCTCGGACCTCGCGCAGACGCGCGTGGCCGCGACCGTCGCGGCCGGTGGCCGGCTCGTCGGCGAGGCGGAGGGCCGGTGGCGGGTCGCCGACCCCGAAGGCAACGAGATCGTGATCGTCAGCGGGGTATGAGGTCGCGTCGCGCCGCTCGCGGGGGTTGAGTCCCGCGAGCGGGGTTTACCCGCACGGATTAGGCCGTTCGGTCGAATGCCGTTCGTCCGCTATGGAGTTTCGACTGTCCGTCGTGTGTCGGCGGCCAGTCCCCCCATGGGCAATGGCGCCACATCGAGATCGATCATTCGTCCGACCGGGTCGAGCCTCGGTCAGCAGGCATCGGTCCGCGTGCAGCCTCACTACACTGGCGCCGGTCAGCAGCAGTGCGGTGGAAGGGGCGATGCGGCATGGGCGGGACCTCCTCGACGGACGAGCAGCTTGCCGTCGATCTGGCACGGGTGATGTTCGAGCGCATCGTGGAGGTGGAGCCCGAGCAGTCGCCGGCCCGGCTGATCTTCGCCCAACAGGCACGGTCCTATCTCGACCATCCGGCCCGGGCGCTCGCCGGGCAGGATGCCAAGGGCCGGCCGCTGCAGTTCGGGCTGACGGGGCTCGAACTGCTGCTGGTGCCGGTGCTGATGGAGGCGTCCGTCGAGGTCCTCGCCTATCTGGGCGGGCAGGCGGTGCTGCGCGGCGGGGCCGCCTCGACAGCTGCGTTGCGCAGGTTGTTCGCGAAGACTCGGCCGCCGGGCGGCTCGGCTGACGCGGGTGGCCCGGCCGGCCGGGACGTGTCGACACCGGCGGGCGCTCAGGCCCACGGCCCGTCGCCGACCGAGTCGGGCGATGGTGATCTGGCGCTGTCCGCGGCGCAGTGGGCCGAGGTCGCGAGCATCGTCGAGTCGGTGCTCGTCCGGCACGCGAGGATGGCGCCCGAGCGCGCCGACAGGCTCGCGGTCGCCGTGGTCGGTGAGGGCGTGCTGCGCGGGAGCGGTCGATGACCGTCGCGCCCGGCGCCCGGGCGCCGGACGGGACCGCGACCCGGTTCCTGCTGCTGGTGGCGGCGGTCCTTGCCTCCAGCGTATCGGTGTACAGCTGGGTGTATCTGGCCGTGCCGGCGAAGGCCCACCTGTTCCAGACGGTCATGACCGCCTGTTACGGCGCCGAGAAGCAGGGGTTCGACCGGCCCGTCGTCACGACTGCGGACTTCACCGACCGGCTGGTCCCGGCCGCCGGCCGGTTGATGCGCTGCACGCGGCCGCTGTACCTGGACCAGGCGGCATGGATCGGCGTCGGCGTGGGGCTGGTGTTCATGCTCGCCGCCCTGCTGTACCTGCTGCACCCGTGGTGGATCAGGCGCAGCCGCGGCCTGCTGCCGCTGGCCGGTCCCGACAGCGCGGAGCTCATCGCCGACCTGGATCGGCTGCCCGCGCAGGTCGGCCTGGCCCGCTCGCCGCGCTGGCTGCTGGACCCGCGCGCCGCGACCGCGGGCGGCCAGGCGTTCGGCCTGCCATGGCGGCCCGTGGTCGTGCTCGACGCCGGCCTGATCATGCGTTACGGCACCGACCCGGACGCGGTGCGCGCCGTGGTGCGGCACGAGCTGGCCCACCTCGGCAACCGTGACGTCGCCCGCACCTACTTCAGCATCGCCCTGTGGCGCGCGTTCGCGCTCGTCGGGTTGCTGCCGTTCGTGGCGCTGCTCATCCACCCGGCGCTGTTCTACACACCGCTGCGCTGGTCGGCCGACCGGTTCGACGGGCACGGCCCCGAGATCGCGTACCAGGTGGGTGCGGTGGCCGCGCTGACGGCCGTCGTCTACCTGACCCGCAACGCGATCCTGCGTACCCGTGAGCTGCACGCCGACGGGCGGGCCGGCGCCGGCGCACACGCCAGATCGCTACGGGCCGTGATCGCCGGGCTGCCCGAACCGGCTGGCGCATGGCGGCGGCTGGCTTCTCGGCTCGGCACCCATCCGTCGCGAGCGGCGCGGCTGGCGGCGATCGACTCCCCCGGCCGGCTGCTGCGCACCGGCGTGTGGGAGATGATCGGTGTCGGATTCACCGCCGCGCTCGCCGCGCTGAACGCCAGCCTGCTGGCCGCGAGCGTCGCGCCGAACGCGGTGCTCGGCTTGACACTCAGCGGCCTTCCTGCGGGGGTCCTCGCGGCCGGGGTGCTGGCCGCCGCGATGTGGCGGGCCGCTGTCGCCGATCCGGACCGCCCGCCGAGAGCAGGCGCGTGGCTCGGTCCGCCGGTCGCGCTGGTCGCCGGATACGCTGCCGCGCTGCCGCTGACACTGCTGTCGGCCACGACCAGCGGCGCGGCGCTGGACCGGCCCGGTCTGCTGGTCGGTCTGATCCTGCTGTTCGTGGGCGGTGCGGCGCTGGCGGCGTGGACGCATTCGGTCGCCCGGCGCGGCCTGCGTACGGCACGGCGCGGCCGGGCGCAGGCGGTCGTGGTGGCCGCTTCGATCGCCCTCGGCGCGCCGCTGTTCGCGCTGTGGCACGCCTTCCTGCAGGGCGGCCTGATCACGGCGGTTCTGCCCGGTGGCGTGCCCGAGCCTGGCGGTGACATCGGCTGGTTCGCCACGCTGTCGCAGGTCACCGGCAGCCAGTACCTGCCGCTGCTGTACGTGGTCGAAAACCCGCTGGTCAGCGTCGCGCTCATCGGCCTGTGGGCGGTCCCTGCGCTGCTCCGCCCGCACCGGGCGGAGCAGCCCGCCGACCGCCGCGAAGCCGACACCGCGGCTACCGGCACCGCGGTGGGCGGCAGCGTGACCGGTGACGGCGAGGCCGCCGGCGAGCCGGCATTCGGCGCCGCCCTGCGTGTAGGCGCAGCGGCCGGGCTGGCCGTCGTCGTCTTCGGTGTCGCCGCCGCGTTCACGGCCAGAGCCGTCCTGTCGGCGCAGGTGCGGGCCACCCCGCCGATCACCGCGGGCATGCCGCCGTTCTTCGGGCTCGTGTTCCTCAACACCTACTGGGCCGTCGCGGTGACAGCCGCCGGGGTGGCTGCCACCGTCGTCGCCGCCCGCAGCCACGCCGCCCGGCCCGCGCTGGGCGCGCTGGCCGCCACCGTCGTGGCCGTCGTGGCCAGCCTCGGCCTGATCGCCACCTTCACGGTGACCCGCTGCATCAAGCTGTCCGGCGGCACCGGCCGCTGCACGCCGCCCGCCATCCCGGCCGCCGAACTCGCCGGCTACGTGCACACCCTGCTCGCCAAAGGGCTCGCCGTCGCGATCCCGGCGGTGCTGCTGGGAGCGCTGATCGGCAGCCGGCTGCGGCGTCGGCGCCCGGCGCGGGCCGCACGCCGTCCGGTGCTGGCCACGCTGGCGCTGCTCACCGCCGCGCTGCTCACCGCGGCGGTCGTCGTCGTGCCGCACAACATCGGCTACTGGGATCCCGTGGACAGCGAGCAGACCGCGGCAACCGCCCAGTCATGTCTGGTAGGCGACTGGACCGAAGCCAGCGACCTCCTCGACCTCGACATGGACGACTTCGGGAAGGTGCGGTTCACCGGCAGCGGCACCCGGCAGTCCTTCCACGCCGACGGCACGATCACGATCGACTATGCAGGGGCCGCGCCATTGCGCGCGACGTCGGCCGGTCATCTGCTGGAGATCACGGTCCAGGGTGGCGCGACCGGCTTCTACCAGGTGGACGAGTCGACGATCACCTATCGCGACTGGACCCCGCACGGCACCGTCGTGCTGCGCGTGGACGGCGCGGTCCTGCGCACCGCCGATCTCGCGCCCGCCGTCTCCCCGGATGAGTACACCTGTGCCGCAGGGACCATGCTGCTGCACGGCCCCGACTACCGGGTGGAGCTGACCCGGGTTCGCGGCTGACATACGGCATCCGGCGGGACGAGCGGCGTGCCGCCGGAGCCGCCGGGTGCCGGGCCGATCGTCAGTCGGACGGCAGGTCGAGGCCCAGTTCGAGCCAGGCCGCCAGCTCCGCGATCTCACGGTCGACCTCGGTCGCCATCGCCTTCGTGAACGGCACGTCCCGGTGGACGGCGTCCACCCGCAGCACACCGGAACGCCGGTCGGCGGTGGCGTCCAGCTTCCCGACCAGCCGGTCGCCGTACAGGATCGGCATCGCCCAGTAGCCCCACCGGCGTCCGGCGGCCGGCTTGTACATCTCCAGCTGGTACTCGAACTCGAACAGCTCGGCCATCCGCTTGCGGTCGAACACCAGGCGGTCCAGCGGCGACAGCAGCGCTGCCCGGCCGGTGAACGGCTGACCGACCTGGGCCGGATCGACCCGCCACCGGCCGCGGACGCCCTCGATCACCGCGGGTTCACCGACCTCGGCCGCGTCGACCGGCCCGACGGACTGCTTGGTGCGGCTACTGCGGGCGACACCCAGCGAACGCAGCCGCCGCTGTGCGCGGATCCGAGCCGCCTCACCAGCCGCGACCACGCGGTCGTCGGGGTAGATCCGCGCCGCCAGGTCCCACAACCGCTCGCGGCCGTCCCGCCCCGCGACCGCGACCTCGCCCCGGGCCTCCAGGAGCTCCAGCATCTTCAGCACGTTGCGGTCGTTGCTCCAGCCGCTGGACTGCCACGGGACCTCGCACGTGTCCGGCAGTTCCCGGGCCGGCAGCGGGCCGTCGGACCGCAACCGGGAGATGATGTCCGACCGGCAGCCCCGGTTGGCCGCGACCCAGTCACGCCGGTGCCGCTGCCAGTCCAGCAGCTCACCGCTGCCCGGCCAGTCCGCCATGTCCGCGCGGAACAGCGCCAGGTCCTCGGCGGGCCGGATCATGCCCTGCAACTCCAGCAGCGCCTGGTCCCCCAGCGCCGCCTCCAGATCCCTCGGCCGGTATGCCGGCCCCAGCCGGCTCCACAGCACCAGGTCCGCGCTCGGCGCGACGGCGGCGGTCTGGTCGGCCTGCAGCAGCGTCAGCTGCCGCACCACCGCCAGCAGCGAGGTCGGCCGCGGCCGGTCCAGCAGCTGGGCCCGCACGGCGATGCGACGCGCCTCGACCCGGGTGAGCTCATGGTTACGCAACCTTGAAGCCGTCGGCAACGATCTTGAACAGGCTGAGATTCTCCTGCCAGCTGGCATCGGCTACGTACCAGGAGATCGTGTAGTACCTGTCCGAAGCGATGAAGCCGCGCCGGAGCACGTGGACGCGGGTGCCGCTGCCGGTGCTGTAGAGCCACTCCCAGTCGGCGGCCTGGTAGCCCCGGTAGTCGACCGGGTCCAGCCCCAACCTGCGGTAGCCGGACTTGCTCTGCTGGCGCTCCTCGCCGGTCAGGGCCGCCACCGGATCCGGGTCGACGTCCTCCGACCGGTATACGCCGAGCACGCGACGCAGCCCGCCCTGCTCCTTGAAGAGGATCATGCCGCCGTCGCGGTCGGCCGACCAGTTGTCCGGCACCGGAATCGAGAATCCGCTACCTCTGTACATGTGCCAGCCCGAAGGCAGCACGAAGCCGGTGGCGGCTGCGGAGGTCGGCGAGGTGGCCGGCGTCGGCGAGGTGGCCGCGCTGGCGGACGGAGAAGGCGTGGCGGACGGGGTCGGCGTGCCCGCACTGGTCGGTGCGGCAACCGGGGTCGTCGGCGGGTCGTCGCCGCCGGCGGCGAGGCGCACGGAGACGCCCAGCGCGACGACGGTCGCGACCAGCGCGACGCCGACACGCCGACGCCTGACAGCGGTGGCCGACGCGGCCGGGACCACGGCTGTCTCCGTGGCCATCAGCACGAGATCCTCGGGCTGGGACTCCGGCGCGGGGGACTCGACCGGCGCGGGTGCCTGGTCCACCGCCGCGACCAGGTCGATCTTCGTCGTCGACGCGTCCGCGGTGGTCGCCGCCGGCGCGGGCCCGCTCTCGGCGTCCGGATTCGAGCGCGGCTGCGGCACGCGTACGGGAGCGGCGGCACGCGGCAGGTACGTCGGCGCGGCCTCCGTCACCTCGGCCACGGTGTTCATCGGCGGCTGCGCCGCGGCCGACGGCACCCGCCCTGCGGGGGCGCTGTCGGCATCGCGCGAGCGGTCCTGGCGCGGTATCAGGCCCACCCGGCGCACCCCGGGAAGCAGCGACAGCCCGCGCTTGCGACGCTCGATCGCGCGCAGGAACAGCTGCTCTGCCTCGTCGGCCTTCATCCTGCTGCCGGGGTCTCGCCGCAGCAGGCCGGCGACCGCCGTCTTGAGCGGACCGGCGGCGTTGCGGACGGGCGGAGGCGGCTCGCTGGCCAGTGCGGTGAGCGTCGCGATGGCGGTGCTGCGGGCGTAGGGCGACTGCCCCTCGACGGCCGCGAAGACGGTCGCGCCCAGGGACCACATGTCGGCCTCGGGGCCGGCACTGTTGGTGCGGGCCCGTTCCGGCGACATGTACGCCGGTGAGCCGAGCATCATCCCCGTGCGCGTGACGTTCGGGTCGCCGGGCACCGTGGCCAGGCCGAAGTCGGTGAGGACCACCCGGCCGTCGTGGCCGAGCAGCACGTTGCCGGGCTTCACGTCGCGATGCACGACGCCGACCTGGTGCGCGGCGCGCAATGCCGCGAGCACACCCAGCCCGATCTCCGCCGCCCGCTGCGGCGTGACGGGGCCGTCGTGGGTGAGGACCTCGTGCAGGGAGCGTGAGGGCACGTATTCCATCACGATCCACGGTTCGCCGTCGGTGCGCAGCACGTCGAAGACGCGTACGGCGTTGGTGTGGCTGAGTTGAGCGATGGCGCGGGCCTCGCGCAGCGATCGCTCGCGCATCTCCTGGCACTCCTGCTCGGTGAGGCCCGGCGGCGGGATGATCTCCTTGATCGCCACGTCCCGGTGGAGGACCTCGTCCCGGGCTTTCCAGACACGCCCCATCCCGCCCTGGCCGAGCGCCTCGACGAGCCGGTAGCGGCCGGCGACGACCTGCTGGGAGGATGCGGCGGACATCCCAAGACCGTACCGGTGCGCGCTGCGCCGAGCATCGGCGGGATGGCCGGATACGCTGGTAGCGCGGCGGGTGCGGCGACGACGTGCCGGACGTCGCCGTCGCTTCGGGCGCCGCCGGGCCTGGCTATCGCGGGCGCGGCTACTGCGGGCGCGGTGCGCGGCGGTCGCGGCGGGCTTGGAGTTCGTCGTCGTCCACGTAGGTCAGCATGGGCTGACCGGGCACCATGTGCATGACGACCACGAAGCGGCTGGCCGTGTCGGGCAGGTTGTTGGCGTCCTGGTAGTGGATGACGTCGCCGCCCGGTTCGAAGAACGCCTCGCCCGCCTTGATGACCCGCTCGGGCTCTCCTTCGAGCTCGAAGAGCATCTCGCCTTCGATCATGTACCCGAAGACCGGGCCGGAGTGCTTGTGCGGCGGCAGGCCCCTGCCGCCGGGCGGTATCTCGACCAGCAGCGTCATGACGTCGACGGGCTGCGCCACGGTCGGCAGCTGCCGCTCCCACAGCGGGGTGAGCACCGAGGTGCTCCGGTTCTCCACGGTCATCTCGGATCGGCTCCCTGCTCGGCATCGGCGGGTCAGCTTCCGCGCGCGGCCGCCGACGGCGTGCGGCCTTTCCTGCTCCGTCATCAGTCTGCTCAGCCACGCAGCGGCAGGATCATCCTCGCAAACGACGGGCCGCCGTGTGTCGCGAACCGCCTTATCGTCCGTCGTCGCACCGGCCGGTTGCGCCGCCACGACCCGCCACGCAATGATTCTCATGAATGTTTTGTCGACTCCGAAACAGGAGGAGGGTCACGACCATGCTTCGACGTCTCGGCCTCGCGGCGGCTCTGGTGACGATCGGCTCGGTAGCCGTGGTGCTACCTGGCGCGCCGGCGCAGGCACGCGCGTGCACGATCGACCACTACTGCTACACCACCTGGTACGCCGACGCGGCCCACACCTCCGTCGTCGGGCAGCTGTACGAGGACTGCGGCGGCAGCCGTTCCACATGGGGCACCCGCAGCGGGTACGCGACCTTCGCCGAGACCCCCTGCTGACGCACCGCCCGGCACCTTCACCGCCTGGACGGCGCCCGCCGGCCGGTAGGGCCGACCCAACTGACGGGACAGGCGAGACGATTCGATCGCCGTTTATCTATGCTCCGCTTAACCGCTTCATCGATGGAGGGAAAATGCGCAGAGTCAAGATGGCGATCGCGGCGACAGCCCTGGTCGGCGCCACCATGTTCGCCGGAGCCACGCCCGCGCACGCGGCGACCAGCCTTCGCGGCGTCGTCTACGACTACTCGGAGTGCGTCCGGATCGGCAACTACGGCATCCAGAACTACGGCTGGACCGGCCCGCTCCAGTGCGTCTGGAACTCCACTGGCAACGGCTCGGGCCTCTGGTTCATCTACGCCTGATGCGCGGCGATCGGCGAGTCGCGCCGACGCCCTTCGCCGGACCGGCCGCGGCATCCCGCGGCCGGTGGCCAGACCCGACGGCGGACGTCCGCCGTCATTGACGCTTCACAGGAACGCAACATCGGGCTACATTGACCGTTGTTATGGGAGCGCTCCCGTGACAACTGCCCGATCACCCACCGCGCCTGGTCACGCGCGCCGGGCGGGACGGACGCGCCCACGTCCGCCCGCACCCCACCGGCGCGGCGTGCCCGGCGCGGCTCCACGTACGAGGAGTCCTTCATGCCCGACGCACGATCCCGCTGGGGTCGCCGCATCGCGGGGGCCGTATCCGCCGCGCTCACCGCGGCGGCGTTCGCGGTCGCCGTGGCCCCGAGCCCAGCCACCGCCGCCCCGGCCTTCAACTACGCCGAGGCGCTACAGAAGTCGCTGTTCTTCTACGAGGCCCAGATCTCCGGGCCCAAGCCGTCGTGGAGCCGGGTCTCCTGGCGCGGCGACTCCGCCATGAACGACGGCTCCGACGTCGGGCTCGACCTGACCGGCGGCTGGTTCGACGCCGGTGACCACGTCAAGTTCGGCTTCCCGATGGCGTTCACCACCACGATGCTCGCCTGGGGCGCGGTGGAGTACCGGGCCGGCTACGCCGCCTCCGGGCAGCTCACCTACCTGCTCAACAACCTGCGGGTGCCCAACGACTACTTCATCAAGGCGCACCCGGCCCCGAACGTGCTCTACGGGCAGATCGGCAAGGGCGACGACGACCACAAGTGGTGGGGTCCGGCCGAGGTGATGCCGATGGCCCGGCCCGCGTACAAGATCGATGCCACCTGCGGCGGCGCGGACCTCGCCGGGGAGACCGCGGCCGCGATGGCCGCCTCGTCGATGGTGTTCCGCCCCACCGACCCGACCTACG
Source organism: Catellatospora sp. TT07R-123 (assembly GCF_018327705.1). NCBI lineage: Bacteria > Bacillati > Actinomycetota > Actinomycetes > Micromonosporales > Micromonosporaceae > Catellatospora > Catellatospora sp. TT07R-123. Next base: position 630,377 of record NZ_BNEM01000001.1, read on the forward strand.
CCGACACCCTGGTCACGCACGCCAAGCAGCTGTACACGTTCGCCGACACGGTGCGCCAGACCTACCACTCCTGCATCACCGACGCGACGAACTTCTACAAGTCGTGGAGCGGCTACACCGACGAGCTGGTGTGGGGCGGGATCTGGCTCTACCGGGCCACCGGCGACGCCGCCTACCTGGCCAAGGCCGAGGCGGCCTACGACAGCCTGGGCACCGAGCCGCAGTCCACCACGCGCTCCTACAAGTGGACGCTGGCCTGGGACAACAAGCAGTTCGGCGCGTACGTGCTGCTGGCCAACCTGACCGGCAAGCAGAAGTACGTCGACGACGCCAACCGCTGGCTCGACTACTGGACCGTCGGCGTCAACGGGGAGAAGGTGCGCACCTCGCCCGGCGGCATGGCCGTGCTCGACAGCTGGGGGGCGCTGCGCTACGCCGCGAACACCTCGTTCGCCGCGCTCGTCTACAGCGACAAGACCACCGACGCCACGCGCAAGCAGCGCTACCACGACTTCGCGCTGCGCCAGGTCAACTACGCGCTCGGCGACAACCCGCGCAACTCCTCATACATGATCGGCTTCGGGAGCAACTCGCCGAAGAACCCGCACCACCGCACCGCCCACGGGTCCTGGTGGGACAGCCAGACCGTGCCGACCGGCACCCGGCACGTGCTGTACGGCGCGCTGGTCGGCGGCCCGTCCTCGCCCGACGACGCCTACAAGGACGAGCGCGGCGACTACGTGATGAACGAGGTCGCCACCGACTACAACGCCGGGCTCACCTCCGCGCTGGCCCGGCTGTCCCAGGAGTACGGCGGCACGCCGCTGGCCGGCTTCCCCGGCGTCGAGGCGCCTGACATGGACGAGATGACGGTGGAGACCACGCTCACCGCCGACGTCCGGGAGACCCGGGTCAAGGCGATCGTCTACAACAAGTCCGCGTTCCCGGCCCGCGCGCTGACCACGGCGAAGTTCCGCTACTACTTCAACCGCGACGACGCCACGGCGGTCGTGGTCACCCCCGGCTACACCCAGGGCTGCCCGTCCCCGAGCACCGCCAAGCAGGCCCAGGGCAACCTCTGGTACGTCGAGGTCGACTGCACCGGGTTCACCATCGCACCCGCCGGTCAGTCGCAGCACCGGATGGAGGTCCAGTTCAAGGTCGGCGTCGGCGAGGGCGGCACCTGGAACCCCGCCAACGACCCGTCGTACCTGGCCACCGCCGGGGTCAACCCGGGCGTGCCGCTGTACCACGGCGGCGTGCGGATCTGGGGCAACGAGCCGTCGACCACTCCGGACACCACCGCGCCCAGCGTGCCCGGCACGCCGACCGCCTCCGGCGTCACCAGCACCGCGCTGCCCCTGGCGTGGGCGGCCTCCACCGACTCCGGCGGCAGCGGCCTGGCCGGCTACGACGTGTACCGCGAGGCCGGTGCCACCGACGTGCTGGTCGGCTCACCGGCCGGGGCCGCGCTGACGATCACCGGGCTCACCCCGAGCACCTCGTACACCTACTACGTGGTGGCCAAGGACGGGGCGGGCAACCGCTCGGCGGCCTCGGCACCGGCGACCTTCACCACGCTGGCCGCCGACCCGGTGGACACCACCCCGCCGAGCACGCCCGGCACCCCGGCCGCGTCCGCGGTCACGTCCTCGGGCGTGACGCTGGCCTGGGCCGCGTCGACCGACAACGTCGGCGTCACCGGATACCGCGTCTACCGTGAGGCGGGCGCCACCGACGCCCTGCTGGGCACCGTCACCGGCACCACGTACGCGGTGACCGGGCTGACCGCGCAGACGGCGTACCAGTTCTACGTGGTCGCGGTCGACGCGGCGGGCAACGCCTCCGCGGCGTCCAGCCCCGTGTCGGTGACCACCACGGCCCCGCCGCAGCCGTCGGCCTGCCAGATCACGTACGCCACCAACGACTGGAGCACCGGCTTCACCGGCAACGTGACGGTCAAGAACACCGGCACCGCGACGATCAACGGCTGGACGCTGGCCTTCGCCTTCACAGCGGGCCAGCAGATCACCCAGGCGTGGTCGTCGAAGTACACCCAGACCGGCGCGAACGTGGCGATCACCAACGAGAGCTACAACGGGACGCTCGCACCCGGCGCGTCCACGTCGTTCGGCTTCAACGCCACGCACACCGGCAGCAACCCGCGCCCGGTCGCGTTCACCCTCAACGGCGTCACCTGCACCATCGGCTGACGCCATCGGGCCCGCGCCGCCGCCACGGGTGGCGGCGCGGGCCACCCCCATCGCCGACGTCGGCGAGCATCCCACCTGGTGCGCATGCCGTGACCTGAGCGCACGACCGATGCGGCCAGTGGTCCGCCGGTCCGGGCGCAGGCGACACCGGCTCATGCCGTCTCCACCGGCGGCCTGGCGGCGAGGCGCAAAGCCTGACTTCCGCACGATACGGTCGTGCGCGCATGCGCCTGGCCGTTCTCATCATGCGATCACGGCGGCGGCCTGTCGGGGCGCGACGCTATCGTCGGCGGGCGATCCGATCACGGCGAGGAGCGGGGCAGGGCATGCACAGTCCAGGAGCGCTGCTCGACGGCCGTTACCGGCTGGACGAGCGGATCGGCGCCGGCGGTATGGGAGAGGTCTGGCGGGCGACCGACACGGTGCTCGGCCGGGTCGTCGCGGTGAAGGCGGTGCTTCCGGCACTGCTCGACGATCCCGGGTTCGTCCGCCGGTTCCTCGCCGAGGCGCGTGCGATGGCCGGCGTACGCCACCGCGGCGTGGTCACCATCCACGACTACCACGGCGACTCCGGTGGCGCGTACCTGGTGATGGAGTATGTCGAGGGCGAGTCGCTGTCGCACGCGCTGGCCCGGCACGGCCGGTTGACCACCGAGTCCACCCTGGCCCTGGTCGCGCAGACCGCCGAGGCGCTGCAGGCCGTGCATGAACAGGGCATCGTGCATCGCGATGTCAAACCCGGCAACCTGCTGGTGCGCGTCGACGGAACCATCGTGCTGACGGACTTCGGCATCGCCCGCGCGCAGGACCACACCGCGCTGACCACGCCGGGCGGCATCCTGGGCACACCGTCGTACCTCGCGCCGGAACAGGTCCTCGGCCGGCCCGCCGATTCGCGCAGCGACGTCTACGCGCTGGGCGTCGTGGCGTACGAGTGCCTGGCGGGACGCCGCCCGTTCACCGGCGACAATCCGTTCGCAGTCGCCATGCAGCGGGTCGAGCAGCCGCCCCCACCGCTGGGCGCCGATGTTCCCGAGCGCGTGGCCGCCCTGGTCGAACGGGCACTCGCGGTCGATCCCGAGCGGCGCTGGCCGTCGGCCGCCGCGCTGGCCGAGGCCGCCCTCGGCGTGCTGAGCGGCGCACCGCCGCAGGCGCAGGCCCCTTCCGCAACCCTGAACCCGAGTGCCGGCACCGGTCCAGACGACGAACCCGGCAGGGTCTCCGCGCACCGCCGGATCCGGTTGCTCCTCGCGGCGGCGGTCGCGTTCGTCGTGCTCGGCGGCGGCGGCCTGGCCGCCTGGTCGGTGTGGGGATCGGACGCGTCGCCTCGGTGGACGGCGTCGAACGGGGCCACCGACGGTCCGCGGGTGCCCGCCGGATATGTGGCGTGCGGCGCGGCCGCCTGCCCGCCCACGCCCGAGTGCTGGGGCGGCCTGACCAGCACTGGCGGCACGGCGCACCGGCCGAAGCCGATCACCTGCGATCAGCCGCACTCCTGGGAGACGGTCGTCGTGGGGACTCTGCCGTCCGGAGCGGAGTTCGTGCGCCAGGACGAGCTCATGGACCGGGCCGATGTCGCCGCCCTCTGCTCCGCGCAGGTCATGGCGCAGCGAACCCGGGAAGGTGCCACGACCGCAGGCTGGCAGCGCGAGGCCTGGCCGATCCAGGTCGACCGGGACACCTGGCTGCTGTACTGCCTGGCCAGTCGTTCCGAGGGCGGTGAGACCACCGGGTCGGTGTTCACGCGGCTGGGGAGTCCTTGACGAAGACCATCGCGTCGATTCCGGTGAGGTGTGCCGGATCGACCGGGGCGTAGCCGAACCACGGTGACACCCGCGCGTCGGGCGATGTCTCGCCGAGGACGGCTTCCAGCCGACGGACGTCGATGACGTGCCGGTCCTCGGGTAGGGCGTACAGGAGGCCTTCGAGGGTGTCGGCGGGTGGGGTGTCGACGCCGTGGTGGCGGATGGTGCCGAGGGCGGTGGGCAGGAAGGCGTACCCCTGACCGAGCCGGGAGGCGACGATCGCCCCGGCGCTCCACCACTCCAGCCGCATGCCGCCCAGGCGCATGCTGCTCTGCTCCCGCTGCAGATGCGAGTTGTGGGCGTACGCCAGTGCCGGGCCGTGCTCGGTCGCGGCGAGCAGGTTCGCGGCCATCATCGACGCCCGTACGCCCAGCAGTCGCGCGAGCCTGCCGGGTGACGTGTCGGCCAGCCAGTGGTGGTATCGCAGCAGGCCGGTGGCGGTGCGCGCGAACAGGCGGGCAGCCTCCAGCTCGTCGGGCGTGGACGCCTCGATCAGCTGCGGCAGGTGGGTGTCGAGGAGCGCGGCCAGGTCGTCGGCGAGCAGCCGCAGCTGTAGGGCCTCAGGGGTCTGCCCGACGGATCGGGACGGGTCGCGCAGCGAGTCGGGGTGGCTCCACGGGTCGTCGGCGCCGAGCAGGCGGTCGAGTGTCTGCGTGGTGCAGGCGAGCAGGTCGGCGTCGACGCGCACGGAAAGGTAGGCGTGGAGTGCGGTGAGAGCCTGCCGGGGGCTGGCGGCGCCGGTCATCTCCAGCGGGCCGTCGAAGCCCGCGAAGCGCAGCTGCGCCGACCGGGGCCGGCCGTCGTTGTACGCGCGCATCCAGCGTACGAGCTCACGGTTGGCGGCCGAGGCGCCGAACCCGTGGCTGAAGCCGTGCGCCATGACGTCGTCGAGCGTGCCGGTGCCGGAGGCGAGGTAGTCGTCGACGAGCAGGCCCATCATGCAGTCGCTCTCGATGGTGATCGTCCGGTAGCCCTCCTGCTCGACGAGCTGCCGGAAGAGGTCGTTTCGCACTTCGAGCAGGATGTCCTCGCCGTGGGTGGGTTCCCCGAGGGCGAGCAGCCTCGGCTTGGCGGGCAGCAGACCCATGACGATGTCGGTGGCGACGGGATGGGCGGCGTCTTCGATCGCAGCTGTCATTCCCTCAACGGTATCGTTGAACCGACAGTTGAGACTTCTCAGCGACTTTAGGTGTGCTCCCCATGCAGAACCCTCAACCTGACCGGCAGCTCAGGCCGGTCGACCTGGCGCGGGAGCACGGCCTGTCCACGCAGGCGGTCCGCAATTACGAGGAGGCCGGGATCCTTCCGGAAGCCGAGCGCTCCGTGCACGGCTATCGGGGCTACACGCCGTTGCACGCCGCGGCGCTGCGGGCGTTCCTCGCCCTGGTGCCCGGTCACGGGCACGGCACGGCCGCGTCGATCATGCAGGCGGTCAACCGGGACGCGGTCGAGGACGCGCTGTGGCTCGTCGACGCGAGCCATGCCCAGCTGCTCGACGACCGCCGCACCCTGCGGGCCGTCGAGGCGGCGCTGGCCGACCTCAGTCCCGTGCCGCCGGAACGGGGCGACACGTTCGTCGGCCCGCTGGCGTCAAGGCTGGGCGTCCGCCCGGCCACGCTGCGCAAATGGGAACGGGCCGGTCTGGTGCGGCCACGGCGTGACCGCCGGACCGGCTACCGGGTCTACGGGGCGGCTGACGTACGTGACGCCCTGCTCGTCCATCAGTTGCGGCGGGGCGGTTACCGGCTGGAGCAGATCGTGCCGATGCTCGATCAGATCCGTACGGCCGGGGGTGTCGCGCCGCTGGGCTCGATGCTGCGCGACTGGCACGCCCGCCTGTCGGCCCGCGGCCGTGCCATGCTGGCGGGCGCGGCCGCGCTTGCGGCTTACCTGGACCACCGAGCTGGTCGGGGCCGCGGATAGGAGCGGCCCGCCCGGTGCGGTCGCCCCTGGCGTCACCCGGAGGCGTCATCGCGATACATCGATCACAGTGATATATTCCAGATGATCGATGATCGCTGGTGAGGGACTATGACGCATCGTCTGGCCGTCCTCGGTGCGGGCGTGATGGGCACCGGCATCGCCGCGCTCGCGGTGGGCAGCGGACTCGCGGTGACCCTGATCGATCTCAGCGAGCAGATCCTCGATCGCGCCCGGGCGCAGGTGACCCGGCAGCTGCGGCTGGCCAGGCTGATCGGCGCCGTGCCCGCCGGGCGGCGGCCGGGCGAGCTGACGACCACCACGGATCTGTCCCGGGTGGCCGAGGCGACCGCGGTGGTCGAGTCGGTCACCGAACGCGCCGACGTCAAAGCCTCGGTCCTGGCGGCCGTGTCCACGATGGTCGGTCCGGGCACGGTGCTGATCTCCAACACCTCCGCGATCCCCATCGACGAGCTGGCGCGGGCGATCGCGCGGCCGGGCGACCTGCTCGGCGTCCACTTCATGAACCCGGCGTACCACATCGCCACGGTGGAGGTGGTGCGTGGACCGAGGACCTCCGACGCCGCCCTCGCCGCCGGGCTGTCGGTGGTGGCCGCGCTCGGCCGCGAACCCATCGTCGTGCTGGACGGGCCGGGGTTCGTGATCAACCGGGTCCTGCAACGGATGATCAATGAGAGCGCCCGGATCGTCGCGGCGGGCATCAGCTCGGCCGAGGCCGTCGACGCCCTGTTCACCGGATGCCTGGGCCATCGCAGCGGCCCGCTGGCGACCGCCGACCTGATCGGCCTGGACAGTGTCGTCGACACGCTCACCGTGCTGCTGGAACGCACCGGGGACGCGGGATACGCGCCGTGTGACCTGCTGCTGGCCAAGGTGAGGCAGGGCGAGCTCGGCCGCAAGAGCGGCCGGGGATTCTTCGACTATCCCGACCCGCTCGGGTGACGGCCGTGCGCGGGCAGACGCTGATCGCGCTGGCCGACCGGCTGATCGGCGACCGGGCCGACGAGTGGGACCGGCGCATGCTCATCCCGCAGGAGGTGATCCGGGGTCTGGCCGGCGCGGGCGCGCTGTGCCCGGACGTCCCGGACGGCTTCGGCGGGCCGGGCCTGTCCATGCTGGACACCGGCGAGCTGACCGCGCACGTCGGCAGCCTCTGCTCGTCGGTACGCAGCCTGATGACCTCGCACGGCATGGCGGCCTGGACGGTGCGGCGCTTCGGCACCCCCGTCCAGCAGCACGAACATCTGCGCCGGTTCACCTCCGGCACGCTGGCCGCGGTCGCCGTCAGCGAACCGGAGGCCGGCAGCGACCTGGCCGCGGTGACCACCCGCGTCGAGTCCGACGGCGCGGACCTGGTGCTGTCGGGCCGCAAGGTGTGGGTCACCGCCGCCGCCTACGCCGACGACGTGCTCGTCTTCGGCAGGTATGGCGCCGCGGGTGCGGCGGTCCTGGTCCCGATGGACAGCGCCGGGCTCACCGTACGGGTGGTTCCCGATCCGCTGGGCTGCCGCGCGGCCGGACACGCCGACCTCGAGTTCGACCGGGTCCGCGTGCCCCGGGACCGCCTGCTGGGCAGTGCCGGTGTGCCGCTGGAGTGGCTGGTGACGGCCGCGCTGACCTACGGCCGGCTGTCGGTGGCGTGGGGATGCGTGGGCATCCTGCGGGCCTGCCTGCGCGCGGCGGCCCGGCATGCCGTCAAGCGGCGCCAGTTCGGCGCGGCGCTCGCCGAGCACCAGCTCGTCGGCGCGCACCTGGCCGAGCTGCTCGTCGCCGAGCGGGCCGCCACCCACACCTGCCGGCATGCCGGGCACTGCTGGGACGAGGCGATACCGGAGCTCGCGACCGCGGCGGTCATCGCCAAGCATCTCGCGGCCACCGGCGCCGCCCGCGGTGCGGCGGCGGCGGTGCAGGTGCTGGCGTCGGCCGGCGCCCACGACGGTCATCCGGTGGCGCGGGCGTACCGCGACGCGAAGCTGATGGAGATCATCGAGGGCAGCAGCGAGATCAGCCAGTTGCTGCTGGCCCGGCACGTGATCGACACGTGGTCATGAGCGAGCACGACCTGACCGGCGACACCGTCAAGTGCCTGGTCTGGGACCTGGACGAGACGCTGTGGCGCGGCGTCCTGCTGGAGGACGGCGTGGTGAGCCTGCCCGACGAGATCCGCCGGGTCGTCGTCGAGCTCGACCGCCGGGGCATCCTGCAATCGGTGGCCAGTCGCAACGACGCCGAGCAGGCCATGTCGTGGTTGGCGCGGCTCGGCGTCGCCGAGTATTTCGTGCTGCCGCGCATCGGGTGGGGCGCCAAGTCCGAGTCGGTCCGCGCGATCGCCGACGAGCTGGGCTTCGCCTATCGGAGCATGGCTTTCATCGACGACCATCCGGCCGAACAGGCCGAGGTCGCCCACCACCTGCCGCAGGTGCGGTGCTACGCGGCGCACGAGGCGGTGACGCTGCCGTCGCGGGCCGAGTTCTGCCCGCCCGTGGTGGCCCCCGACGCGCACCTGCGGCGGCAGCGGTACCAGACGAGCCTGCGGCGGCAGGCGGCCCGTGCCGGCTTCGCCGGGCCCGACGAGGACTTCCTGCGTACGCTCGAACTGCGGTTGCACATCCGGGAGGCGACCGCGCCGGACCTGCTCCGGGTCGAGGAGCTCACCCTGCGCACCAGTCAGATGAACGCCACGGGAGTGCACTATCCCCTGCGTACGCTGCGCGGCCTGCTGGATGACAGCGGTCACCTGGTCCTGGTGTGCACGCTGGAGGACCGGTTCGGGCAGCACGGCACGGTGGGCATCGCGCTGGTGGCGCGGCACGCGCGGTCGTGGCACCTCAAGCTGCTGACCACCTCCTGCCGGGTGATCCCGTACGGGGTCGGCGGGGTGCTGCTCGGGTGGCTCATCGATCAGGCGGCGTCGGCGGGTGTGCACGTGGCGGCGGATTTCGTACGCACCGAGCGCAATCGCATGATGGAGGTCGCCTACCGGTTCGCCGGTTTCACCGCGGCCGGTTGCGCCTGCCTGGACGATCTGCCCGGCGGCGGCGGTGTGCAGCGGCTCCATCTCGTCGCCACCCACCGCACACCGCCGGCCTCGATCCACGTCACGGCCCAGGATCTGGCCTGACCCGGTTCAGGACGTCTGGTTCATCGCCTCGACCAGGCTCTTGGGCCGCATGTCGGTCCAGTGCTGCTCGATGTGGTCGAGCGCGGCCTGGCGGCCGGTCGGCCCGAGCACGACCGTCCAGCCACCGGGTCCGGCGGCGAGCGCCGGCCAGAGCGAGTACTGCCCCTCATCGTTGACCAGCACCAGGTAGGTGCCGTCCGGGTCGTCGAAAGGATTGGTGGACATGGGATTCTCCTTATGCCTGGTCCGGGGTACCCGCGCGCAGCGTGGGGCTCAAGGTGACGACGAGGGCCATGACGGCGACGCCGGCCGCGCAGATCAGCGTCGCCTGGCCGCCCGTCACCGCCTGGGCCAGCGCCCCGCCCAGTACGGGGCCCGCGGTCGCGGCGATGCCCGCGGTCAGGCCCAGCACGGAGCTGAGCCGCCCGCGCAGGTGATCGGGGGTCAGCAGCAGCAGCCGCGAGACGATGATCGTGGTGGCGGTGGGTGCGGGCAGGGCCATCACGAAGAACAGCACGCCCATCAGGTAGCCGTTGTGGATGACCACGGCGATCGGGGTCAGCAGGGCCACGATCCAGAACACCGACACGATCGCCGTGTAGGCGCTCAGGCGCTGCGACAGCCTGGGTGCCAGCAGCGCGCCGACGACGCCGCCCGCGCCGAGCATCGCGGCCATCACGCCGATCTGGCCCGACGGCACCCCGCGCGAGGCGGCCAGCACGATGGCGACGAGGTAGAAGGCGCTGAAGAACAGGTTGAGCGTGACGGCGCAGGCCATGGCGACCCGGATGTACCTGTGCTGCCACACCCAGCGCAGCCCGGCCCCGATGTCGGCGCCGAGCCCCGCGGCGGGTGCCGGCGACGGCTCGCGTCCGGGCAGTCGCAGGAACAGCAGGCCGAGGCACGCGACGGCGTGGACGGCGGCCCCGGCCGCGAACGGCAGCGCCCGGGCGGCGGCGTACAGGAATCCGCCCGCGGCGGTGCCCGTCAGCTGCCCCAGGTAGACCCGAGCCGACTTGAGCGCGACCGCCGAGGCGAGCTGTTCGGCCGCGACGAGGTTGGGCAGGCTGGCGTCCTCGGCCGGGTCGAACAGCGCCGCGCAGGCGCCCATGACGACGGCCGCGACGACCAGGTGGGCCAGCGTGAGCAGGTCCGACGACACCGCAGCCGCCAAGGAGGCCGCGGTGACGGTCTGCGCCACCGCGCAGCCGATCATGATCGCCTTGCGGTTCCACCGGTCCACCAGTGCCCCGGCGGGCAGGCCGGCGGCGAGTCTCGCTCCGGCCGCCGCCGCCAGCACCAGGCCGGAGCGGGCCGCCGAACCGGTGACCGACAGCGCGAGCAGCGGCAGGGCGATCGTGGCGGCGTTGACGCCGAAGTCGGTCAGCGCCTGGCTGCCCCACACCAGCTGGTAGTCGCGGTTGCGCGACAGCGGAACCGCGGCCTGTTCGGTCGTGGCGGTGCTCACAGCGCCTCCCGGCAGTCGGCGGCGATGCTGCGCAGCGCTTGCAGGAAGCTGTTCGCAACGGCCTCGATGGTGGCCTCGTGGTGCACGTCGGGCCGGTAGTACCAGGCGAAGCGCAGCAGCCCGTCGAGGACCGCGCCTTCGACCTCGACCAGGTGGGTGCCCCGGCTGCCCGGGTCGCGGTCCTGCCCGATGGAGCCGTGCACGTCCCAGATCAGGCCGGCGCCGTCGCGGGCCCGCGCCTCCCACTGGCCCAGGTAGTTGAAGGCGATCTGCGGTCCCGTGGTGGCGTCGCCGAACCGCCCGCCGAGGTGGCGCAGGGCCCCGAAGCCGATGCCGTTGGCGGGTACGCGCCGCAGCTGGCGGCGTACCGATTTGGTCATCTCCCGCCAGTCCGGTCCGGCGTCCTGTTCGCAGTGCAGGACGATCGGGGTGATCGTGGTGAACCAGCCGACGGTGCGGGTCAGGTCCGTGTCGTCGAAGAGTTCCTCCCGGCCGTGGCCTTCCAGGTCGACGCAGACCCTCGGCTGACCGCTCCACTGCGACAGCGCCCGGGCGAGGGCGGCCAGCAGCACGTCGTTGATCCGGGTCCGGTACACGACGGGTGCGACGCGCAGCAGCGCCTCGGTGTCGTCCTTGTCCAGGCTCACCTCCACCGTGCACAGCGCCGCGGCCGGTCCGCTGCCCGGCGCCCGGTCCGCCGGCAGCGGGGTCACGTCGAGCGCGTCGGTCCAGTAGTCCACTTCGGCGTCGAAGCCGCCGGTGCGGACGTGCTCGGTCAGGCGGTGCGCCCAGCTCTGGAACGAGGTGGTCTTGGGCCCGAGCCGTACGGTGTCGCCGCGCAGGGCCTGCTGGTAGCCCGATTCCAGGTCCTCGGCCAGGATGCGCCAGGAGACGGCGTCCACCACGAGGTGATGGGCGACCAGGAACAGCAGGGGTCGCTGCCGTGGTCCGAAGGTGAACAGCACCGCCTTGAACAGCGGGCCGCGGCTCAGGTCGAAGCCGGCGTGGATCTCGTCGGCGACGGGTCGCACCGCCGCCAGCGGGTCGTCGGTGGGCGGCAGGTCGCGGCGCAGCAGCACGGACGGTTCGACCGCCGCGTTGTACTGCCGCCAGCCGTCGCCGGTGGCCTCGAACCGCATCCGCAGCGCGTCGTGGTGTGCGGGCAGGGCGGTCACCGCCTCGGTGAGCGCGGCTTCGTCCCAGTCCGGCGCCAGTTCGATCAGCAGCGCCTGGTTGAAGTGGGTCGGGCTGTCGCGGTGCACGTCGAAGAACCAGTGCTGGATCGGCGTGAGCGCCACCTCGCCGACGACCGGCGCGTCGTCGCCGCCGCCCGTGTCGACCGCGGTCACCACCGACGCCAGCGCGCGGACCGTGCTGTGGGCGAAGATGTCGGTGGGGGTCAGGCTCAGCCCCGCCTGCCGGGCCCGGGACACGATCTGGATGGCCAGGATCGAGTCGCCGCCGAGGTGGAAGAAGTCGTCATCGCGGCTGGTACGGTCCACGCCCAGCACCTCGGCCCAGATCTGCGCCAGCGTCACCTCGACAGGGCCTTCGGGCGGGGTGTGGCGGGTGACCACGACCGGCGCGGGCAGCGCCTGGTGGTCGAGCTTTCCGTTGGGGCTCAGCGGCAGCCGGTCCAACGTGACGAAGGCGTGCGGCACCATGTGCTCGGGCAGCACCCCGGCGACCGAGGCGCGGGCGGCGTCGGCGTCGATCTCGTGGCCGGGCGCGGCCACCAGGTACGCGACCAGCCGCTGCCACCCGTGGTCGCGGCGCGCCACCACGACCGCCTGGGCGACGGCCGGATCGGCGAGCAGCACCGCCTCGATCTCGCCGGGTTCGATCCGGAACCCCCGGACCTTGATCTGGTTGTCGGCCCGCCCGCGGAACTCCAGCTCGCCCTCGGCGGTCCAGCGCACCAGGTCGCCGGTGCGGTACATGCGTGCGCCCGGTCCGGCGAACGGGTTGGCGACGAAGCGCTGCGCGGTCAGCTCGGGCCGGCCCAGGTAGCCCCGGGCCAGGCCGGGACCGCTGACGTACAGCTCGCCGGTGACACCGACCGGCACCGGGCGCAGCGCCGGGTCCAGGACGTAGGCCTGGCTGTTGAGGATGGGCCGCCCGATGGTGACGGCGGCGCCGGGCGTGAGCGGCTCGCTCCAGGTGGACACCACCGTCGCCTCGGTCGGGCCGTACGAGTTGATCAGCGAGCGTCCCGGTGCCCAGTCCTCGACCAGTTCCGTCGTGCACGCCTCGCCGCCGACGGCCAGGCAGCGCAGGGCGGGCAGCCCGTCGCGCACGGTCTCGGCGGGGACGGTGGCCAGGGCGGTCGGCGGGATCAGCGCGTGGCTGATCTGCTGCTGCCCGAGCACCTCGGCCAGCCGGTCGCCGAGCAGCGGGCCCGGCGGCGGCACCACCAGGCTGGCCCCGGTCGGCAGGGCCATGCACAGTTCCAGGATGGAGGCGTCGAAGCTCGGTGAGGCGAACTGCAGCACCCGGTCCCCGGCGCGTACCTGGTAGTGCTCCGCCTCGGCGGCGGCGAAGCTCGCCAGGCCGGTGTGGGTGACCACCACGCCCTTGGGGCGGCCGGTCGAGCCCGAGGTGTAGATGAGGTAGGCGGGGTGGGCCGCCAGCAGCGGCGCCCGCCGGTCGGCGTCGGTGGGCGGATGCTGCGGCATCCGGGCCAGTTCGGCCAGCGTCACGGGGTCGTCGAGCACCAGCACGTCGACGCCGTCGGTCTGCGGCAGCCGCTGCGCCACCTCGGCGGTGGTCAGCAGCAGCATCGGGCGGGCGTCGTCGAGCATGAAGGCGATGCGCTGCGGCGGATAGTGCGGATCGACCGGCAGGAACGCCGCGCCCGCCTGGGTGGCGGCGAGCTGGGCGACGACGATCTGCACCGAGCGCGGCAGCGCCAGCGCCACGATGTCCTCCGGCCCCGCGCCGCGCTGGATGAGCAGGTGCGCCAGCTGGGCGGTGCGCGCCGACAGCTGCGCGTACGTCATCGCCGTGTCGGCCTCTCGCAGCGCGATCAGTCCGGGGGTCCGCCGCGCCTGCGCCTGGAACAGCTCGGGCAGGGTCGCCGGTGTCACGTCGCGGCCGGTGTCGTTCCAGTGCACCAGGATCTGGTCGCGCTGCGGGGCGTCCATCAGTTCGATGTCGCGCAGCCTGGTCGCCGGATCGCCGGTGACGCCCTCCAGCACCGTCATCAGGTGGCCGGTGAGGCTGCGCACCGTGCTCGCGTCGAACAGATCGGTGTTGTATTCGACGGTCAGGGTCAGCCCGCCGTCGCGGGGGGTGAACTCCAGCACCAGATCGAACCTGGCCGCGGGGCGGGGCAGGTCGTGCTCGGCCAGGGTCAGGGCGCCGACGCGCCGCGGCCGCACCATGTCGGTCTGTAGCACGACGTAGGCCTGTGCCAGCGGAGCGCGGCTCGGGTCGCGCACCGGTTCGAGCGCTTCCACCAGGCGTTCGAACGGGACCTGGTCGTGGGCGAAGGCCTCCAGCACGCGCTCGCGTACCGTGTCGAGGTATCCGGCGAAGGTCAGTTCCTCCTCGACGGGGCAGCGAAGGATCACGGTGTTGACGAAGAAGCCGATGATCTGTTCCAGTTCGGCCTGGTCCCGGCCGGCGGTGACGGTGCCGATGGCGATGTCGCGCTGGTGGGTGTAGCGCGACAGCAGCACCTGTGCGGCGGCGGCGAGGGTCATGAACAGCGTGGCGCCGCTGTCGCGGCCGACGCGGGCCAGTGCCTCGACCAGGTCGGCCGGCACGTGGTGGCGGTGCACGGCACCGGCCGTGGTGCGTACCGGCGGGCGCGGCCGGTCGGTCGGCAGGTCGAGTACGTCCAGCCCGGCCAGCGTCGACGTCCAGTAGTCCACGTGTTCGGCGATGACCGCCTCCGTCAGCCGCCGCTGCTGGCGCACGGCGACGTCGGCGTACTGCACGGACGGGGGCGGCGGGCACGACCCGCCGTTGGCGTAGAGCTCCAGCAGCTCGTCGACCAGCAGCCGGATCGACCACCCGTCGGTGATGAGGTGGTGCTGGCGCAGCAGCAGCACGTGCCGCCGCTCGCCGAGCTCGACCAGGACGGCTTCGGCCAGCGGGCCGTGTTCGAGGTCGAAGCCGGTGTTCAGATGCCGGGCGAGGATCGCCTCGCACGCCTCATCGGGTGCGGGATGCGCCGATGTGGATACGTCGTATTCGGTGAGCGCGAGCTCGCCGTGCTCGTGCACGCGCTGGTACGGGCGGCCGTCGTCGTCACCGAAGGTGGTGCGCAGCGGCTCGTGCCGGGCCACCAGCGCGGCCAGTGCGGCGCGTAGCGCACCCCGGTCCAGCGGGCCGTCCAGGCGCAGGCCGATGCCGGTGTTGTGTTCGGGCGTACCCGGGGAGACCTTCTCCGACAGCCACAACCGGTGCTGGGTGGGCGACAGGGGCAGGGGCCGCCCGCGCGGCACCGTCTCGATCGGTTCGGCGTCGGCGTGCGGGGCGTGCGACACCGCCTCGGCCAGGCCCGCGACCGTCGGGTGGGTGAACAGCAGCCGCAGCGGTGCCGCGATCCCGAAGCGGGCGCGCAGGCGCGACATCACCTGGATGCCGGTCAGCGAGTCGCCGCCGAGGTCGAAGAAGTCGTCGCCCGCGCCGGGCACGGGTCCGCCGAGCACTTCGGCCCAGATCGCGGCGACGGCCCGCTGCGCGTCCGTGCTCAGCTCCACCCGGTCGGCGGACGGATCGGCGGCCGGAGCCGGCAGCGCCTGCCGGTCGACCTTGCCGTTGGCGCTCAGCGGCAGCGCGTCGAGGACGACGACGTGGGCCGGCACCATGTAGTCGGGCAGCACGCCACGCAGGAACTCGCGCAGCGCGGCCGGGGCCGGAGCCGGCGAACCCTCCCGAGCCACCAGGTACGCCGCGAGGCGTTTGGCACCGGAGTCCTCCCGGGTCACGACGACCACCTCGGCGACGGCCGGGTGGCGGTGCAGGGCGGCCTCGATCTCGCCGAGCTCGATGCGGAATCCGCGCACCTTCACCTGGTGGTCGCTGCGGCCCAGGAACCCCAGCGTCCCGTCGGGCAGCAGCATCGCCAGGTCGCCGGTGCGGTACATGCGGCTGCCGGGCGGTCCGTCCGGGTCGGCGACGAACCGTTCGGCGGTCAGGGCGGGGCGGCGGTGGTAGCCGCGGGCCACCCCGGGTCCGGCGATGTAGACCTCGCCGGCCTCGCCCGGCGCGACCGGCCGCAGGGATTCGTCGAGCAGATGGATCCGCATCCCGTCCAGCGGCGATCCGATGGGCACGGATTCGGCCACGTGGTCCAGGTCGGCCATCGCGTGCGTGGTGGCGAAGGTGGTGGTTTCGGTGGGGCCGTATCCGTTGACCACGACCAGCCCCGGCGTGGCGGCCATGGCGCGGCGCACCGCGGCGGGCGGCACCACGTCGCCGCCGGTCCACACCTGCCGTACCCCCGCCAGGCAGTCGGGGTGCTCGCGGGTGAGCAGCCGGAACAGTCCCGCGGTGAGCCAGAGCGCGGTCACGCCGTGCTCGGAGATGACGCGGCGCAGCGTGTCCGGCTCCAGGTCGCCGGGCTCGGCGACCACGACGCGGCCGCCGCGCAGCAGCGGCACCCAGAGCTCGTAGGTGGACGCGTCGAACGCCGTCGGGGAGTGCAGCAGCACCCGCCGGTGGGCCTCGTCGTCGAAACGGGAGTCCAGCGCGAGCGCCACCGCGTCGGCATGGGTGACCGCCACGCCCTTGGGCGTGCCGGTGGAGCCGGAGGTGTACATGACGTACAGCAGCCGGTCCGGCGACACCGCGCGTTCGGGTCGGTGGTCCGGCTGGTCCGCCGATGCCGCGTCGAGGCGTTCGGTGCATCCGTGGTGGATGGCCGCCGCCGTCTCGGCGAGAGCCTTGTCGGTCAGCAGGATGCGCGCATCCGCCTCGGCCAGCACAGCGCGCAGGCGGGCGTGCGGCGCGCGCAGATCCAGCGGCAGGTAGGCGCCGCCGGCCTTGGCGATGGCCAGCACCGCCACGACCAGATCCACCGACCGCTCGGCCAGCAGCGCCACCGGCTCCTCGGAGGCGAGCCCGAGCTCGATCAGCCGGTGTGCCAGCTGGTTGGACCGCAGGTCGAGCTCGGCATAGCTGAGCTGCTCGGCACCGCAGACCACGGCCGTCGCCGACGGGTCGGCCTGTACCCGGGCCGCGAACAGCGCCGGCACCGTGCCGGGGTGACGTCCGCGCGCCGTGGTCTGCTCGGCGCGCTCCAGACCCGCGCTCATGAGTTGGGCATTTCGCGCTGGCGCACGATGACGGGCGCGGCCTGCTCGCCGCGCCGGGCCAGCCTGCCGCTGACCTGGAGGCTGTCGATCACGCCGGTGACCGGATTGCGCAGGAAGCGCCCGCAGAACAGCTGCTGACCGGAGGTGGGCATGCGCAGGGCGAAGGTGAGGTCCTCCTGGCAGATCATCGGCGCGTAGACCCCGCCGTCGACGGCCAGTTGCAGCTCGGAGCCGGTGGCGTGCACGACGTAGGCCACGGCGCCGTTGTGGTACACGCCGACGCACTCCTGCGGCGAGGCCAGCTGCGTCGGCTGCTCCGGCCACAGCGTCGGCTGGCCGATGTGGATGCCGACGTGGTCGAGCTCGTCGAGCAGTTCGCGCCAGATCTCCGAGCCCGTGCCGGCGTTGCTGGTCAGGGCGACGGCCATCCCCGATTCGGGATGCAGCCGCACGTAGCACGAGGTGCCGTTGGCGTTGCCGTCGTGGCCGAGCCAGCCCGCACCGTAGTCGGCGAGCCCCAGGCCCCAGCCCTGGGCCAGGCCGAAAGGCTCAGCCTGCGGCACGGGCGCGCGCATCTGCCGCGCGGCGGCCGGTGCCATCACCTTGGGTATGCCGCCGTCCAGGTGCAGGCGGGCCAGCGCGATCAGGTCCAGGGCGGTCGCGGCGAGGCCGCCGGCGGGAGTCTCCGCGACGGCCAGCGACTGTTCCACCGGCCGGGTCCGCCCGAGCGTGAGGTTGACGGAATAGCCCGTCGCCAGCTGCTGTTCGGCCGCGCCCCGGTGGGTGCCGTTGACGAACGCCGGCTCGATGCCCAGCGGGCGCAGCACCGTGGATTCCAGCGCCTCCCGGAAGTCCATGCCGGTCACGACCTCGATCAGGTGGCCGGCGACCACGAACCCGGCGTTGGAGTAGGAGAAGCCGCTGCCGGGCGGGAGCACCAGGTTGCTGTCACGGCAGTGCTCGGCGGTGTATCGGCCCGCGGAGACGGTGGACACCGTGCCGGGGACGGCGCCGGAGCCCAGGCCGCTGGTGTGGCTCAGCAGCTGCCGCAGCGTGATCTGGGCGCAGCGGCGGTCCAGGCCGCTCAGGTAGGCCGCGATCGGCTCGTCGAGGTCCAGGTCGCCGTCGGCGACCAGGACCATCGCGGCGGTGGCGGTGAAGCATTTGGTGATGGAACCGACGGGGAAGACGGTGGCGCCGGTGACCGGCGTCGGCGACTGGTGCTGCGGCTGGCCGAACTCCACGGAGTCGGTGCGCCCGTGCCGGTACACGGCGAGCTGGGCGCCAGGCACCCCGTATCGTTGTGCCAGCAGGGGCATACTCTCGGTCAGCACCGCGCTCACGTCGCGCTGTCTGGTCAAGCCGGACACAGGAAACCTCCGTCGGTACACGTGGTTGCTTTCACCGCCGTCCTGTGTGGACACAAGGCAGCGGCATACGGACCGCTCCGGGGGTTTCCCATGCGGTCCCAGCAGCACCGTAGGGGTGCACATTGCACTGTGCCATCTAGACTTTCGAATCTTCCTACCTCAAGCTATTCATTCAGGCGGGTGTAACGCTAAAGGGGTTTTGGGCGCGGCGACGGGAGGAAACGCGGTGCAACCGGACCGGTCATACGCTACGGTGGCAGCCGATCTGCGCGGCTTCGTCACCTCGGCCGCCCGCGAACGGGCACCCGCCGACGACGACGACATCTTCGCCCTCGGCTACCTCACCTCGCTGCGCGCGCTGGAGCTGGTCACCTACGTGGAACGCCGCTTCGGACTCACCGTCGACGCCGAGGACCTCAGCCTCGACAACTTCCGGACGATAGCCAGAATCGCCGCATTCGTGGGCCGCAAAACGGCGGCGGAGGCGATCGACGCCGACACCGGGCCGCAGTGAGATGGCCGAGCAGTCCGCCTCGCCGCCGCGACGCGCACCCGACAGTGCCGGACATGAATCACCATTGACGCCGATGCAGCGGTGGTTTATCGAAACTCACCCCGACCCGCGAAGACTCACCCAATCGTTGACCGTCGAGCTGGCACCGCCGGTGGACACGCGGGCGATCGCCGCCGCGGTGCGGACCGTGGTCGCCCGCCATGACGCGCTGCGCCTGCAATTCACCCGCACGGACCGGGGCTGGCGGCAGCGGGTGACCGACGCGCGTCCGCACCTCGCCCGGCTACCCGGCCGGCAGCTGCCGGACGCACTCGACGCGCTGCGCCAAAGCATCGACCTGGGCCGGCCACCGCTGCTGACCGCCGCCCTGCTGGACCCCGCCGCGTTGGACCCCGCCGCACCCGGTGCGGCCCCGGGCGGCCCCGGCCAGGCTCGGGCGGCGCGGCTGCTGCTGGTCGTGCACGGGCTCGCCATCGACGCCGCTTCCTGGTCGATCCTGCTCGCCGACCTGGGCAACGCCTATCGGGCCGCCCGCGACGGCCGCGCGCCGGACCGCAGGCCCGCCCCGACGTCGTTCGCCCGGTGGGCCCGCGCCCTGGCCGAGCACACCGCCGCGGGCGGATCCGACCGCGAGAGATCCCACTGGTACGCCGCCACACCGAGTACGGCGGACGCGGCCGCGACACACCGTCGCACCCACCCCCATGACCGAGACGGCGGGGAGATCACGGTCGGGCTCGACGCCGGGTACACCGACCGCCTGCTGCGCCACGCCCACGCCGCGTACCGTACGCGCGTCGAGGATCTGCTGATCTGCGCGCTGGCCCATACGGTGGCGCGACGGACCGGCCGGGCACAGGTGCACCTCGACGTCGCCGGGACAGGCCGCGACACCACCGTGGGCGGCGTGGACCCTGCGGGCGCCGTCGGCTGCTTCACCACCCTGTTCCCCGTCCGCCTGGAGGTGCCCGGCGGCGCGCCGTGGCGCGAACTGGTGCCCTCCGTCAAGGAGCGACTGCGTGCCGGACCCGGACCGGGCCTGGCCCACGGCGCGCTGCGGCAGGTCCCGGCAGCACCGACGCTGTTCACCTACCTCGGCCGGTGGAACCCGCCGCGAGACCCCGACCTGCGCGCCGCCGAGCAGGGACCGGTCACCGACCGCCCACGCGGCCACGACCTGGAGGTCACCGCCGCGATACGCGGCGGCCGGCTGGAGGTCACCTGGGCCTACGCCGGCGACGACGAACCGGCCGCTCACGCCGAGGCGCGGGCGTTCATCGCCGCCCTGAGCGCGATCATCGAGCACTGCGACCTCCCGGACGCGGGCCGGTGCACCCCGTCGGACTTTCCACTGTCCGGTCTCGACCAGGCCGCGCTCGACCGCGTCACGGGCAACGGCCGCCACGTCGAGGACATCTACCCCCTCACCCCGACACAGCAGGGGATGCTCTTCCACACCCTGCTCGACCCCGACGCCGGGCTCTACGTGGAACGCGTCGTGTGCACCATCCCGGCAGTGCCGCAACCGCTGCTGCTGGGGCAGGCGTGGCAGGACGTGGTGGACCGCACCCCGGCGCTGCGGACCGCCGTGGCCCACGGCGGCCTGACCCACCCGGTGCAGGTGGTGCACTCCGCCGTACGCCTGCCCGTCTCCTACCACCCGTGGCCCGGCGAACGGCACCTCGACCTGCCCGGCCCGCCGCTGATGCGGGTGAACATCGCCACCGTCGACACCGACACGGTCGAGGTGACCTGGGACCTGCACCACCTGGTGCTCGACGGCTGGAGCATGCGGCAGGTCATCGCCGACGTCCTCGCCCGCCACCGGCTGCGCGCCGGCCAGACCGCCCCCGCCGCCCCCGCCCGGCGCCCCTTCCGCCGCCATCTGGAATGGCTGAGCCGACAGGACCACGACGCGGCGCTCCGGTTCTGGCAGCACGCGCTCGCCGGCGCCGCGCTGCCCACACCGTTGCCCTACCGGCCCGAACGCCGCGAGCGACCGCACGCGCGCGGCCGCGCGCACACCACGAGCGACCTCGCCGGGGAATCGGCCCGGCTGCGCGCCTTCGCCGGCGGCAGCGGGCTGACCGTCAGCACGGTCGTGCAGGGAGCCTGGGCGCTGGTCCTGGCCCAGCACAGCGGTCGCGGCGACGTGACCTTCGGCGCCACCGTGTCCGGCCGTCCGGACATCGAAGGCGCCGACGCGATCATCGGCATGTTCGCCACCACCGTCCCCGTCCGCGTACGCCTGCGGCCGGACCAGCCCGTCACCGCCTGGCTCGCCGACCTCCAGGCCGCGAACCTCGCCGCCCAGCCGTTCCACCACGCGCCGCTCAACCGGATCCACGCCGCCGCCGGCCTGCCCGCGGGCGGCAGCCTCTTCGACAGCATCGTGGTGTTCGAGAACTATCCCCCCGCCGGGGAAGCGGACCTGTCCTCGCTGCGCGCCATCGAGGTCACCCACTATCCGCTCGCCCTGGTCGTGGTCGGCGGTGCCCAGCTGTCCCTGCGCCTGCTCTACGACCCGGACCTGTTCACCGCCGCCACCATCGACGCGATCATGCACCAGCTGCGCCGGATGCTGGCGCAGCTGGCCGCCGAGCCGCACCGCGACCTGGGCCGTCTGCTCCCCGCCACCACCGTGCAGCCGTCCGCCCCCGTGTCGTACGCGGCCGAGGTGCCCACCGGCGGCTCACCCCCGGCCGCCGCCGTCGCCGCGGTCGAGCAGCGCCTGCGGCAGATCTGGACGCAGGTGCTCGCCGTGCCCCGATCCGGGCCCGACGACGACTTCTTCGCCCTGGGCGGCGACTCGCTCCAGGCGTTGCAGGTGCTCACCCGCGTGCTGGACGCCTTCGGCGTCGACCTGCCGCTGCGCGCCCTGTTCGACCATCCGACCATCGCCGGACTGGCCATCCGCGTCTGCGCGGCCGTCGCCGCCGCAGACGGCGACCGCATCGAGGCCACCGCCGGCAGCGGCCCGCTGCCCCAGTCGTCCGCCCAGCGACGCCTCTGGTACTCCCACCTGGTCGCGCCGGACAGCGCCCAGTACCACACCGGACTGGCGCTGCGGCTCACCGGCGCCCTCGACCTCGACCGGTTGCACCGCACGCTGCACAGCCTGATCGACCGGCACGAGGCGCTGCGCACCGTGTTCGGACCCGGCCCCGTGCAACGGATCCTGCCCGCACAACCGGTCGACCTCCCGCAAACGGATCTCACCGAGGTCGACGCCGACACCCGGGAACACGCGCTGCGCCACCAGCTGCGGGCCGCGATGCGGGCCCCGTTCGACCTGGGCCTGCGGCCACCCGTACGCGCCCAGCTGATCCGGCTCGGCACCGAGGAGCACGTACTGCACCTCGTCCTGCACCATCTCAGCTGCGACGGCTGGTCGATGGCCGTGCTGACCGAGGAGCTGATCGGCGGCTACACCGCCGACGGCTCGACCGGCTGGCCTGCACGCCCGCCCGTGCGGTACGCCGACTACGCGGCCTGGCAGCAGCGCAGGCTCACCGGCTCGGCGCTGTCCGGGGCGCTCGCCTACTGGCGGCGGCAGCTGGCGGACCTGCGCCCGGCGCACCTGCCCGGCGACCGGCCCACCCCCTCAGCGCCCACCCGCCGCGCCGCGACCGCCGACCTCGCCTTTCCCGCACCCCTGGTCGCCGCCCTGCGCAGAGCGGCTCGCGACGCCGACGCCACCCTGTTCATGGCGGTGACCGCCGTGACCCAGCTGCTCCTGGGCCGCCGCACCGGCCGCCGGGACGTCGCCGTGGGCACGGTGACCGCCGGCCGGGACCGGGTCGAACTCGAACGCGTCGTCGGCTGCTTCGTCGAGACGGTCGTGCTGCGCTCCAGCATCGACGAACGCCTCTCCTTCGTCGACTTCCTCGCCCGGGTGCGCGACACCGTGCTCGCGGCATCCGCCCAGCCCGCCCCGTTCGAGCTGGTCGTACGGGCCACCCGCCCGCCGCGCCGGGACGGCGGCACGCCGTTCGTCTCCGTGCTCGTGGTGCTCCAGCAGCGGGCGCCGGTGACCGCGCCCTGGGCGGAGGAGATCCCCGTCCCCGTCACGGAGTCCCCGTTCGAGCTGATCCTCGAGTTCCGCCAGACACCGGACGGCCTGGCGCTGGCCGTCACCTATCTCACCGACCTGTTCTCCGCCGACCTCATCCGACGATTCGGCGAGGACCTGCTCGAACTCGCCGCGACGGTGACCGCCGCCCCGCACCGGGCCCTCGGCCACCTGGCCGTCCTCGGCGATGGCGAACGCGACGAGCCCCGCGACGGACCTCGCGAGGACGAAGCAGCAGCGCGGCCGGGCATCCCGCCGCGCACACCGGCGGAACGGCTCGTGGCCCGCTACTGGACCGACCTCCTGCTCGAGCCGACGTTCGGCGTACACGACAAGTTCTTCGAAGCCGGCGGCTCGTCGCTGGCGCTGCTGGAGCTGCGCGACCGGCTGGAACCGCTGTGCGGCGGCGAGCTGCCGATGGCGGCGCTGCTGCGCCATCAGACCGTCGAGGCCATGGCGCGGCTCATCGAGGCTCCCCCACCTGCCTCGGACGGGCAAGCCGGAGATGTCCACCTATAGCGTCAACAGTGGAACGAGGTGTCGATGTGAACGGCGACGATGTGGCCATCGTCGGGGCGGCGTGCCTGTTTCCCGGCGCCTCGGACCTCGACGCGTGGCATCACCACCTGTCCTCCGGCCGCGACAGCGTGGGGCAGCCCAGCCCTGAGCGGGTCCGGCACTGCGGCGGCACCGGCGACGTCACCTACGTCCGGCTGGGCTACCTGGACCGCATCGACCTCTTCGACCACAGGTTCTTCGGCATCTCGCTGGGCGAGGCCGAGCTGATGGATCCCGCGCAACGACTCGCGTTGCAGCTCACGCACCAGGCGATCGAGAACTCCGGACGCGCGCCGCGCGAGCTGCGCGGCACCCGGACCGCCGTGATCCTCAGCGCCGCCGATACCGGCTACCAGCGGCTGTCCGACGAGTCCGACGCCCAGCAGCTGCTCGGCGCGGTGCCGGCGGCGGTGGCCGCCCGGATCTCGTACCTGCTGGATCTCACCGGCACGGCGTTGACGCTGGACACCGCGTGCAGCGGAAGCCTGACGGCGGTGGCCCTGGCGGTGCAGCAGCTGCGCGGCGGCGCCGCCGACCTGGCCGTCGCCGGCGGCGTCAGCGTTCAGCCGCAGCTCATCGCGGCCGACACCCACACGTTCATGCGTGGCATCGAGTCGCCCGAGGGCGTCTGCCGCCCGTTCGACGCGGCCGCCGCCGGCGCGGTGGGTGGCGAAGGCGGCGGCATCGTCGTGCTCAGGCTGCTGACCGAGGCACTCGCCCACGGCGATCCGATCCTGGCCGTGCTCAAGGGGATCTCCACCAACCACAACGGCTTCCGCGCCGCGAACATGGGCGCGCCCAGCCAGGTGGCGCAGAGCGAGGTGATCACTGCCGCGTGGCGCGACGCCGGAGTCGACCCGAGGACCATCGGGTACGTCGAATGCCACGGGTCGGGGACACCGCTGGGCGACGTGGTGGAGGTCGAGGCGCTGCGGCAGGCGTTCCTCGACGCGGGCGCGGGCGATGCCGACTGCGTCATCGGCTCGGCCAAGGCCAACGTCGGCCACCTCGACCACGCCGCCGGCATGGCCGGACTGTTCCGGGCGATGCAGAGCGTACGGCACGCGCAGCTCTACCCGGCCGTGCATTTCGACTCCCCCAACCCGCTCATCGACTTCACCGGGCCGGTCCGGGTCAACACCGGACTCCGCGCGTGGCCCGCGACCGGCACGCCCCGCCGCGCCGGGGTCAGCTCCTTCGGCCTGACCGGCACCAACGTTCACGCCGTCATCGAAGCACCGCCGCACCGCGCCGCCCCCGCCACCGACCCCGCGGACGCCCAGCTCGTCACGGTGTCCGCGAAGTCCGAGGCCGCGCTGCGGCGATACCGCACCCTGCTGGCCGACTTCGCCGAGCACACCGAGCACCCGCTGCCCTCCATCGGGTATGCCATGAATCGCTGCCGCGACGACCACCCCTACCGGTGGGCCGCCGTCGTGTCCGATCCGCGCGAGCTCGTGACCGCGCTGCGCACGGCCGACGTGCCGCCTCGGCCCGCCGCCCGCGACCGGCCGGTGGTGCTGCTGTTCTCCGGGGACGCCACCGTCCTCCCGGCCGGAGACGCCGCCGAAGCCGACCCGGCCGCGCGGCTCGTCGCCCACCAGCATGCCCTCTATCGCGCCCTGGGCGCGCTCGGCCTGCCCGAGGCGCGGCTCACCGGCTGCGGCGTCGGCAACCTCGCCGTACGCGCGTGCCGGGGCGAGCTGTCCATCGCCGAGGCCGCAGCAGCGGCGACCGGCCGCGAGCTCTCCTCGACGCTGGACCAGGAACGCCTGCGCCAGATCGTGCGCGGTTTCGTCCAGGACGACGCGGTGCTGGTGGAGATGGGCGAGGACGGGGTGCTGTCGCGCCAGATTCACGCGCTGGCCCCGGAGCTGGAGATCATGACCTTCGCCGGGGTGCCCGACCCCCTGCACCAGCTCGCGCGGCTCTACCGGCACGGCGTGACGGTCGACTGGGACAGGCACTACGCCGGCACCCGCCCCGGGCACATCGACGCGCCCACCTACCCGTTCGAGCCGGTGCGCTGCTGGCGCCAGCCCACGGCGCCGACCCCGGCGATCAGCCGCCCGATGCCAGCCGCCGACGGGGACACCCGGCAGCGCCTGGCGGCCGTGTGGAGCCGCGCGCTCAGAGCCTCCGACCTCGACGACGACTCCCACTACTTCGAGCTCGGCGGCACCTCCCTCACCGGCATCAGCGTGCTGCGCGACATCGACGCCGCATTCGGTGTCACCATCGGCTTCGCCACCCTCTACGCCAACCCGACGCTGGGACGGCTCGCCCAGGCCATCGACACCCTGCGGGCCCAGACGCGGCCCCACCCGCAGGACGACCTGACGATCCCGGTGCTGCCGCGCGGCGGCAGGCTGCCGATCTCCCTCGGCCAGGAGCAGCTGTGGTATCTCGACCAGCTGCACCCCGGCACCGCGCTGTACAACGTCCCCCACGCCATCCGCTGGCACGGCCCGCTCGACCACGCCGCGCTCCTCGGCGCGCTGGACGACCTCACGCAGCGGCACGAGCTGCTACGCGCCTGCGTCCGCAGCGACGACGGCGTGCCGTACCTGCTGGACACGGGCGCGACCGCCGCGCTGCCGCTGATCGACCTGAGCGGCGTCCCCGAACCCGACCGGACGCGACAGTTCCGGCGGCTCGCGGCCACCGAGGCGAGCACACCGATCGACCTGGCACACGGCCCGCTGGTACGCACCAGCCTGGTCCGCCTCGCCGACGACGACCACGTGCTGCTCGACACCTGGCATCACAGCATCTTCGACGGCTGGTCCCCGCGCCCGTTCTTCCGCGACCTGCTCGAGTTCTACCGCGCCGGGCTGGAGGCGAGGCCAGCCGCCCTGCCGGAGCTGGCCGTGCAGTACGCCGACTTCGCCGGCTGGCACCGCGACTGGCTGCGCGGCGAACGGCTGCGACGCGGCCTGGACCACTGGCGCCAGGCACTGGCCGGCCTGCGCCGCGACGAGCTTCCGCTGGACCGCCCCCGACCCGGGCGGCCCGGCCACGAGGGCGACCTGGTCCGGTTCACCGTCGACGCCGAGCTGGCGCAGCGCGTCCGCGCCTTCAGCCGCCGGGAGGGCGTGACCACCTTCGTCACCATGCTCGCCGTCGTCGACGCGCTCGTCTTCCGCTGGGCGGCGCTGGCCGACGTCGTCGTGGGCGTCGGCACCTCCGGCCGGTTCAACCCGGCCACCCACGACCTGATCGGCTACTTCAACAACGTCCTGCCGTTTCGCACCGCCGTGGACGGCGGGCAGTCCTTCCGGCAGCTGGTCCGCACGTGCACCGGCACGGTCGCCGCGGTGCTGGACCATGAATGGGTGCCGCTGGCCACGCTGATCTCCGAGCTGCGCCGCCACCGCGACCCGGCCCGGCATCCCCTCTTCGACATCGCCTACACCTACCAGAACGTGCCGACACCCGACGTCGACCTGCCCGGCGTGCGCCTCGCCGGCTTCGACCAGGACGAGGTGATCAACGGAATCCCGCCCGGCACCGCCAAGTTCGACCTCACCTTCGGCATCACCGACGAGGCCGACGGAGCCATGCTCGCCTACATCGAGTATTCGACCGCCCTGTTCGAACGAACCACCGTGGACGGCCTCGCGGCACGGTTCCTGGCCCTGATCCGGTCCGCCATGGACGCCCCCGACGATCCGCTGCGGTCCCTGCCGCTTCCCGCCGCTCCCGCGCGGGACCTGCCCCCGGCCGTGGCGCCGCCCTCGGCGCAGGAGCTGCCCTCGGCTGTGGCGATGGTGCAGGCGCAGGCCGCGCAGCGGCCGGACCACCCGGCCGTCGTGTGCGCGGGACGCGATCACACGTACCGGGAGATAAACGAACGCGCCAACAAGCTCGCCCACGACCTCATCGAGGCGGGCGTCGGCCCGGACACCATCGTGCCGGTCATCGCCGAGCGTTCCGCGGACCTGGTGATCGGCTGGCTCGCCGTGGCCAAGGCCGGCGGCGCCTACGCACCCGTCGACCCGGCCCACCCACCGGCCCGGGTGGCGGCCGTCCTGGGCGCGCTGGGCAGCCGGGTCGCCGTGGCCAGCCCCGCCCTGACCCCGCTGGCCGAGGGCATCCCCACCGTCATGGTGATCGAGGACAGCCTGCCGACGGCCGGGTACGCCGACCCCCCGCCCCGCTCCGGCCCCCGCGACCTGGCCTACCTCATCCACACCTCCGGATCGACCGGTCAGCCGCACGGATGCGAGGTCGAGCAGCACAGCCTCGCCGACCTGCTGCGCTGGTACCGCGACGAGACCGGCCTCGGCCCCGCCGACCGGCTCAGCCAGCTCGTCTCACCCGGCTTCGACGCCGCCGTCCTGGAGATCTGGGCGGCCCTGGCCGGCGGCGCGACCATCCACATCGCTCCGCCGGAGTGCCGCGAACCCGGGGCGCTGACCCGCTGGCTGACAGCCCACCGCATCACGGTCGCCTTCCTGCCGACACCGCTGGCCGAACTCCTGCTGACCGAGACCGTGCCCGGGGCTGATCTGCCGCTTCGGGTACTCGCGACCGGGGGCGACCGGCTGCACCTCCGGCCACCCGCCGGTGCCCGGTTCAGGCTGCTCAACCTGTACGGCCCCACCGAGTGCACCGTCGTGGCCACCGGCGGCGACGTGGCGGCCGCGCCCGGCGACGCGCTGCCCGGCATCGGCCGCCCGATCACCGGATGCCGCGTCTACCTACTGGACCAGGGCGGCGAACCGGTCGCGGCGGGCCGGATCGGCGAACTCCATCTCGGGGGCACCGTGGTGGGCCGCGGCTACCACGGCATGGCGGCGCTCACCGCGCAGCGTTTCGTCGCCGACCCGTTCGCACCGCAGCCGGGATCACGCATGTACCGCACCGGCGACCTGGCCCGGATCGGCCCCGACGGCAACCTGGAGTTCTGCGGCCGTACCGACGATCAGGTCGAGATCCGGGGCAACCGGGTCGAACCGGCGGAGGTCGAGCACTTCCTCACCGCCCGGGGCGGTGTCGGCGAAGCCGCCGTCGTCGCCACACCCGCCGCCGACGGCTCGGCACAGCTGGTGGCGCATGTCGGCGGTGCCGGCCCGGCCCCGGCTCCCGGCGAACTCCTCGCCCTGGCCGCCCGCGACCTGCCGGCGTTCATGGTGCCCAGCCGCGTCCTGGTCCACGACTCGCTGCCCAGGACACCCCACGGAAAAATCGACCGGCAACGCCTGAAGACGATGGGGACCACCATGACGACGGACACCATGACGGCGGCGACCGCGGAACGGATCCTGGCCGGAGTCTGGGCGGACATCCTCGGCCGCGACCGCGTCGACCCCGACGACAACTTCTTCGAGCTCGGCGGCGACTCGGTGATGAGCGTACGGGTGTGCGCCCGCGCGGGCCGTGCCGGAATCGAGCTCACCCCGCAGCAGCTGCTGCGATACCACACCCTGCGCGACCTGGCGCGCTCCGTCGCCGGGCCCGGTCACCACCGCGACGCGGACGACACCGAACTCGGCCCCGGCGAGCCGGCACCCGCGCGGGCACCGCGGGATTCCGGGACAGCGATCCCGTTGACCCCCATCATGCACCGGTTCCTCACCGACCCCGGGCCGCGGGCGTTG
This sequence comes from Catellatospora sp. TT07R-123, assembly GCF_018327705.1. Classification (NCBI taxonomy): domain Bacteria; kingdom Bacillati; phylum Actinomycetota; class Actinomycetes; order Micromonosporales; family Micromonosporaceae; genus Catellatospora; species Catellatospora sp. TT07R-123. Next base: position 659,308 of record NZ_BNEM01000001.1, read on the forward strand.
CGCGAGTTCACCGTACCCATGGTGATCGAGGTCGCGGCGGGCTGCCGCGGCCACGACGTACGCGCCGCGCTCCAGCATCTCACCGAGATCCACGAGACGCTGCGCTACCGGCTGCGCCACAACGCCCTCGGCTGGCGGATCGAACTCGCGGAGACCGAACCGTCGCGGCTCGTCGACACGGTGGTCCTGCCGCCCATGGGCGAGACCGAGGAAATCGCCGTCCTCGCCGCCGACCTGGAACAACTCCGGTCTGATGTGGACATCGAGCGGGGACCGGCCCTGCGGGCCCGCTTCTACGAACGCGGAGGCGACCGGACCGGCCTGCTGTTGTTGATCATCCATCACGCCGTGTTCGACAACATGGCGGCCATCGCCCTGCTCGACGACCTCGACGCGGCCCTGGAACAGCTCACCACGCAGCGGCCGCTGTCGGCGGCGCCACGACCGGCCACCTGGCGGCAGTGGAGCCGGTCGCTGCACGCCATGTCGGTCTCCGACGAGGCCGCCGGCGAACTCGGCTACTGGACGGCGCTGCTGACCGCCGGATCTGCCGCCACCCCCGAGCGCCGCGACGACCCGACCGGCGAGACCGCGACGGCTCTCCTGCGCACCCTGGAACCGTCGCAGGTGCCTGCCGTGCTGCGCACGGGCGACGCCGCTGCCCGGGAGGCCGCCTACGCCGCGATCGCGTACGGCATCGCGCGATGGCAGGGCACGCCGGGCGCCTACGTCATGACCGAAGGCGAGGCCACCCCCGGCATCTACCGGACCGAGGCCCGGGGCCACGCCGTCGGCTGGTTCACCACCCTGCACCCGCTGTTCCTGCCCGCCGACCCGGACCGCGACGTCAGCGCCTGCCGCACCGACGTGAGCGACCGCCTCCGCTCGATCCCCAACGACGGCGTCGGGTACGGCATCCTGCGTCACCTCTCGCCCGCGTCGCCCGCCGTGGCGCGGCTGCGCGCGCTGCCCGAACCCGCCATCCTGGTCACCCACCTGGCCACGGACGCCTCGTCGTTCGACCGCGGGCTGCGCCGTCTCCGCAACCGGCTCGACCTTCAGCTGCGCCTGAGAACACCGCAGACCGCCGGGTTCGGCATCGCCGTCAGCTCCTGGGTGAGCGGCGGCGCCCTGTCCGTGGCCGTCTCCCACGACACGAGCTACCGCGCCGAGGAGATGACGGCCCTGGCCGACGAGCTCGCCGCCGCCCTGGCCGGGCTGGCGTGATGGCGTCGCCGTCGCTGCTCGCGGTCGCCGCTTACCTGCCCGAGCACACCGTCGCCGTGGCCGACCTGCCCGAGCTGCGGGATCTGCCGCCCGAACAGCGGGACACCTGCCTGCGGCTGGGCGTCTCACACGTGCCCTGCGACCCCGCCCTGAGCACCACCGACCTGGCCGAACGCGCCGCGCAGCGCGCGCTGGCCCAGGCCGGGCTGAGCGGCTCCGACATCGACGCGCTCATCGTCGTCGAATCCCGTGCGCCGGAGCACCTGGTGAGCTCCGAGGCGACCCGGCTGCAGCACCGCCTCGACCTGACCCGGGCGATGAGCTTCACCGTCGGCGGCCTGGGTTGCGTCTCGATCACCCCGGCCCTGCTGACCGCCCGCGGCCTGCTCGCCGCCGACCCGGACCTGTCCACCGTCCTCATCGCGCACGGCAGCAGACCGGCGACCCCGCACCGCTACCGCCACCCGGTCACCATCAGCGGCGACGGCGGCCTGGCCGTCATCGTCGCCCGGCACGGCCCGGTACGCGTCCGCGACATCGTGCTCGAAACCAACGGCGCCTACTGGGACCTGTTCCGGGTCGACTACCGCGACCTGCCGACGGCGCAATGGCGTGAACAGTGCGCGGACCTCGCCGCCTACTCGTTCTCGCTGGCGGTGGAGACCGCCGGCCGGCTGCGTGCCCTCAACAGGCTCGCGCTGCGGCGCAGCGGCCTGGACCAGCGGGACATCGCCTGCTACCTCAGCCAGAACCTGTCCCTGAGCACGTTCCAGGTCTATGCGGAGCTGCTCGACGCGGCCATCGCCCCCGCATGCGCCGACAACCTCTCCCGGTACGGCCACCAGGGCCCCAACGACATCATGCTCAACCTGTCCCATGCGATCGAGCGGGGCGAGCTGCCCGAGGGCGGCACGGCCATCGCCGTCAACGCCAGCCCCTCGGCCGCCTGGAGCATGCTGATACTGGAACACGGTGCCACCGCGGGCACCGACGTGCACTACCTCTAGTGCCCGGGACGACAGAACGACCGACCGAAAGGCATGGCGCCATGCGGAAGCTGGTCTACGGCATGAACGTGTCCCTGGACGGCTACATCGCCGCGCCCGGCGACGATCTCGGCTGGGGCAGTCAGAGTCAGAGCGACGAGCTGTTCCAGTTCTGGCTCGACCAGGAGCGGGCGATCGGTCTGTTCCTGTACGGGCGCAAGCTGTGGGAGGTCATGAGCTCCCACTGGCCGACCGGCGATCAGCAGCCGGGCGCCACCCCGGCGCAGATCGAGTTCGCGCGGAACTGGCGGGACACGCCGAAGGTGGTGTTCTCCTCGACGGTCGACAAGGTCGACTGGAACGCCCGGGTGTTCACCGGCGACGCGGTCGCGGAGATCGCCCGGCTCAAGGCCGAGGACGGCGAGCCGATGAGGGTCGGCGGCGCGACGCTCGCCGGGGCGGCCATGCGGGCCGGGCTGGTCGACGAGTACGAGATCGTGACCCATCCGGCGCTGGTGGGCGGTGGCAAACCGTACTTCGCCGCGGTGGACAGCTGGGTGAACCTGGACCTGGTGGAGACGCGCACGTTTCCCGGCGGGGTGCTGCTGACCAGGTACCAGACAAGGCGGTGAGCGCGACTGAGCTGCCGCTTGCCGGGCTACGTCCGTGACTGCCGGCGGTAGTGAGCGGGGGCTACGCCGAGCTCGCGTTTGAACGCCTCGGCGAAGGCGAACTCCGAGGTGTAGCCGGCGCGCTGGGCGACAGTCTGCACCTCCGACGGCCGCCTCGACCTCGACCTGGCCATGCCGCCCGCGCTCGGCGGCACCGGTGCGGGCGCCAACCCCGAGCAGCTGTTCGCCTCCGGCTACGCCGCCTGCTTCCACAGCGCGCTGCGGCTGGTCGCCCGCCCGAGCGAGGCTGACCTGAGCGGCTCCAGCGTCACCGCTCGCGTCAGCCTCGGAACCGAGGAGCAGGGCGCGCTCGGCCTCGCGGTCACCCTGCTCGTCCACCTGCCCGGCGTCGCACCCGGCACCGCCGAGGAACTCGCCCGGTCAGCGCACGCCGTCTGCCCGTACTCGCGGGCCACTCGCGGCAACATCGCCGTCGACCTGCGCGTGCTGCCATGAGCCCGCCGGAGGCACGCGTCGGCACCCGTTGAGCGCAGCGCCGCGGCAGCTCCCGGCGGGTTACGAGATCATCGCGCCGGTCTCCGCGTTCCGGACGGTGATCGCTGCCGCCGGGCAGTTCTCCGCCGCCTCGAGCACGTCGTCGTCCGGTTCGATCAGCTCCTCGATCGGCGTGGACAACGACTGCGCGTTGAGCCGGAACCGCTGGGAGGCGATGGACGTGCACGTACCCGAACCCGCGCACGCGTCGTGGTCGACGCCGATCCGCCACTGGCTCACTGCGCACCCGCCACAGAGTCGACGCGGACCCGCACGCCGGGGCTCGGCCGCAGGGTGATCATCGGGTACGGCTTGACGTCGTGGTCGAGCAGCGTATAACGGACCCGCTGGGCGATCGTGGCCGCGATGAGCACGATCTCCATGAGCGCGAACCCGTTGCCGATGCACATGCGCGGTCCGCCGCCGAAGGGCCAGTACGCGTACCGGTGCAGGTTGGCGGTGCGCCCGTCGAGCCAGCGGTCGGGGTCGAACTCGGTGGGCTTGTCGAACCAGCGCGGATCGCGATGGGTGATCCACTGGCTCATCGCGACCATGGTGCCGGCCTTGACCCGGTAGCCCTGGAACTCGACGTCGTTGTCCGGCACCCGGAACACCCGCCACGCGGGCGGGTAGAGCCGCAGGACCTCGTCGACGACGGCGCGCAGCAGTTTCAGCTCGCCCATCTTCTCGGCGGTGGCCGGTGCCCCGCCGAGGACGGAGTCGACTTCGGCGTAGACGCGGGCGGCCAGGTCGGGGCGGGTGCCGAGGAAGTACCAGATCCAGGCCAGCGTGCTGGTGGTGGTCTCCTGCGCGGCGACGTACATGGTGACGAGCTCGTCGCGCAGCTGCTTGTCGCTCATCTGCGAGCCGTCGTCGTCACGGGACTCGACCAGCATCGCGAGCAGGTCGGCGTGTTCGCCGACGGCCGCGCGCCGGTTGGCGATGAACTCCGCGATGACGTCTTCGAAGTCGGAGATCGCCGAGTCGACGCGGCGGCGGTTGCGGGTGGGGACGAAGGCGGGCAGCCGTTCCAGGACCATGCTGCCCAGCTCCACGTTGAACCCGAGCATGATCTTGTCGAGGGCCTGGCTGGCCCGCGAGGACTCCTTCTCGGTGTCGGTGCCGAAGAACGACTTGCCGGCCACGCGCTGGGTCAGGCCGCCCATCAGGATGCGCATGTCGAACTCGTCGCCGGGGCGCCACGTGTCGATCAGCTCGCGGGTGTAGTCGACCATCGTGTCCGCGTACCCCTGCACGCGCTTGGTGTGGAAGGCCGGCTGGGCCAGGCGGCGCTGGGTGCGCCAGAAGCTGCCCTCGCTCGTGACCAGGCCGTTGCCGAGCGTACGGCTGAAGACGTAGCCGATCTTCTTGTACTCCTGGTACCCCTTGCGGTAGTTGCGGGTGGTCTCCAGGTGCACGCGTTCGATGTCGTCGGGGTGGCTGAGCAGCACCCACCGGTCCCCCGCCATGAAGAACTCGACGACGTCGCCGTGGCTGGCGTGCATGCTGTCGAACAGTTCCAGCGGGTCGTGGATGAAAGCCCGCAGGTGGCTGACGAGCGGGATCGGTTCGCGCAGCCGGGGCGCCGGGGCGGGGGCGTTCGCGGTGGTGGTCACCGTGGGCTCCTTCACTGTGCGGCGGCGAGCAGCCGCAGCGTCTCGATCGCGAGGATGGCGTGACCGCGCATCGTGGGATGCTTGAAGTCGGCGCTGTAGACGTTGCGTTCGGCGCACATCGGGTGGACGAAGGCGTCGAGCACGAGCGCGCCGTGGCGCGCGCAGACGGCGCGGGTGCGCTCGTTGAGGATCGGCAGCCGGTCCATCGCACCGCCCGCCAGCTGCGGCACCGCGCTGACGATGTCCATCAGCGTGACCGCGATGACGGTGGCGCCGCCCGCGCGCAGGGTCCCGACGATCGCGTCGAGGTCGGCCTCGACGAGGTCGGGGTCGAAGCCGCGGCTGAACAGGTCGTTGCCCCCGGCGATGAGCACGGCGAGGTCCGGGCCGAACTCGACGGCCGCGGGCAGCTGCTTCGCGCGGATGTCGGCGGCGCGCAGGTCGCGCTGCGCGACGTTGCGAAGATCCACTTCGTGGGTACGCGACAGGGTGGCGTGCACGCGATCGAACCAGGTCCGGTCGGCGTACCCGGGGGTCGCCTCGCCCATGCCCTCGGCGATGCTGTCGCCGAGCACGGCGAAACGCCGCCACTTCGCGCCGGTGAGCTGCTTCTCCAGGTCTTCCTGGTCGGCGAGGTACGGGTCGGTGGCCTCGGTCGTCGTCATGCCTTGATCTCGATTCCGTGCGCCCGGTCGTCGGTGAGGATCTCGAACAGCGCCCGGTTCTCGGTACGCAGCGTCTCCACGCGCCCCGACGCCTTGTCCGTGACGGTCAGCTCGCAGGAGCCGATCTTCGTGTTGAGGCAGTGCTTGATCCCGCCGGGCGGGTTGTAGTAGTTCAGCCCGACGAACGCGCCCGCGGGCGCCTCGACATGCCCCTTGATCGCCACCTCGTCGTCGCCGGTCGCGAAGTCCCAGTGGAAGTACCCGAAGCTGCCCTTCGCCTTGGCCGCCTGCGTCGGTGACGTGATCGCGTACTCGCGGCCGTCGTGGCGCAGCACGAGCAGGGTCATGAACGGCGTCTTGATCGGGCCGACCTTCGTCTGCGCGGTGATCACTTCGAGGAAGCTGCCGGGGGCGCCGTCGAAGCCGGCGACCTGCCCGAACGCGTAGTAGTCGGTGTGCTGGCTGCCCCAGTTGTGGTTCTGGCTGCCGACCCAGCCGTCGATGTCGACGGTGCGGCCGTTGACGGTCAGGGTGCCGTCGTATCCGGCCAGCGGGCTGCCGACGAGGCTCTTCGCCTTCGGGAACCCGCCGCTGTAGAGGGACCGCGGGATGAGGAACAGCATCGGTTCCTTGCCGGCGTACGACAGGTCCCAGGTGATGGTGTTGCCGGAGCTGGTCGCGCCGCCGGTGAGGTGGCCGGGGACGAGGGTCGCGCCGCCGACGCGCACGTCCATGCCCTCGGGGGCGAAGGAGCAGTCGCGCAGCGGGTGCTCCTCCTTCGCGGCGACGTGCTCGCCGGTCTCGCCGTCGAAGAAGATCGACCACAGCTCGCCGATGGCGTCCTCCGGCCTGCCCTTCGGGCTGAAGATCGTGTAGCGGATCCAGAACGCGAGCGGCCGGGTCGGGTGGTTGCCCCGCTGGTAGAAGCTCTCGTAGTGCCCCTCCTTCTGCCCGGGGACGTACTGCGTCCAGGAGAGCTGTTCGTCGTTCATGCCGGCTGTTCCTTTCGGGTCTGCACGCGTCGCCGCGGATGCATCGTCATCTCCATGCCGTATCGGGGTCGCAGCGTGATCGACGCCTGCTGGACGACCCGGTGACCGGGCAGGTGGCGCAGCTCGTACCGCTGGATCAGGGCCGCGAGCAGCAGTTGCGCCTCCATCAGCGCGAAGTGCTTGCCGATGCACAGGTGCGGCCCGGCGCCGAAGGGCAGGTACGCGTACCGGTGCCAGGTCTTGCGGGCGGCCGGTTCGAAGCGGTCGGGTTCGAACCGGTCCGGGTCGTCCCAGTGGGCCGGGTTGCGCTGGATGTTGAACAGGCTGACCAGCACCCGGGCCCCCGCGGGCAGCTCGTACCCGCCGAGGGTGGTCGCCGCGCCGGTGAGCCGGGGCACGATCGGCGCGGACGGGTAGAGCCGCAGCGCCTCCTCGAAGACGCGCAGCGTGTAGGGCAGGTTCGGCAGGTCGTCGAGGGTGGGCAGCCGCCCGTCGAGGGTGTCGACCTCGTCCTGGAGCTTGCGCAGCGCCCGCGGATGCTGGGACAGCAGGTACAGCGCCCAGGTGAGGGTGATCGCCGTGGTCTCGTGCCCCGCGGCGAAGGTGGTGATGATCTCGTCGCGGAGTTCCCGGTCGGTCATCACCTCCCCCGTCGCGTCGTCCTTGCACGCGAGCAGCATGTCCAGCAGGTCGTTGTCGGACGGCCCGGCGGCCCGGCGCTCGGCGATCAGCCGGTACATCAGCGAGTCGATCGCGGTCATCACGGCCTTGAAGCGCCGGTTGCCCGGCGTCGGCCAGCTCACCGGCGGGCTGAACGGGTTCTGCAGCCGCTGGAACGCGAAGTTGATCGCGATGTCGACGGCGTGGGGGCCGATGGTGTCGAGGTCTTCGAGGATGTTCGTGGAGAACATGGCGCGGCTGACGATGTCAAGCGTGACCCGCATCGTCTCCTTGTGCATGTCCAGCAGGTCCCCCGGCCGGTACGCCCGCGCGAGGTGGTCCAGCCAGTCCTGCGTGGACGACACCATGGTGGCGTACATGCCGGCGATGGCGCTCTTCGTGTAGAGGGGCTGCATCATGCGGCGGTTGCGCAGCCAGCTCTCGTGATCGGAGCTGGTGAGCAGGCCCGTGCCGAGGACGAGGCGCAGCGGGTTGTCGGCGCCGAGCTTGCCGAACCGGGCGGTCTCCGTCAGCGCCTCCCCCGCCAGGTCGGGGCTGGAGACGCCGTAGACGGTGACCGGTCCCAGTTTGTACGCGACGAGGTCGCCGTGCTCGCGGAACCCGGCCATCATCGCGTCGAGGATGTCGCGGCGGAAGTCGGTGATGCTGCCCAGCAGCGGGACGCCGCGTACCGCGGGGACGGTTCGCGTGGTCATGGCTTGCGGGCCAGTGCGCAGACCCAGCCGAGCGACCGGGTGGGTTCGGCGACGAAGCGGGCGTCGATGAAGCCCGCCTCGGTGAGCATCCCGGTGAGGTCGGCGCCGGAGACGATGCGCAGCCCCTCGCGGGCGGAGCGCTCGGTGAAGCGCCTGCCGAAGTAGCGCTGCACCAGCGACGGCTTGCCGGACGCCTCGCGGCTCATCTCCAGCGTGACGACCATCTGCCCGCCGGGCCGCAGCACCCGGTGCGCCTGCTTCAGCCCGCGCATCGCGTCGGGCCAGAAGTAGAACGTCTCGATCGCGGTGACCTGGTCGAACGACGCCTCCTCGAACGGCAGGTTCATCGCGTCGCCGTGCTGGACCGTCATCCGGCCCGCGCGGATCGTCGCCGCGTTGCGCTTGCCGGCCAGGCCCACCATGACGGGCGAGTAGTCGATCCCGGTGAGAGTCCCGGTGGCGTTGCGGGCGGCCATGAGGCCCAGCGCCATGCCGCTGCCGCAGCCGATGTCGAGGATGTCGTCGCCGTCGGCGATGCCCATCTGCTCGATGGTCCAGTCGGTGAGCGTGCGGTGCTGGACCGTCATCAGGTGGCCGACGAGGCGGCCGGAGAAGCCGGTGGGCTTCTTGAAGTTGTCCTCTAGCAGCTCTAGCGGCTTATGGATGACACCCATGGCTGTCCCTTCAGGTTCCGTTGGTGTTACGCGCGCTGGGCACCGGCACCCTCGCGGGCCTTGCGTTCCGCGCGGGCGGCCAGGGTGGCGAGGTAGCCGCCGAGCAGCGGCCGGGCGAGGCCGCCGACGGGCAGGCGGGGCGCGCGGTCGCGGTGCCACGGCAGGCTCGCCGGTGCGCCGCCGGGTGCTCGGTCACCCAGGTGGTGCTCGGCCAGGTATGCGCCGGTGGCCACGCTGAGCGCCAGGCCGTGCCCGCCGCAGCCGCCCGCGTACCAGACGCCGGGGGCGGCGCGCCCGACGACGGGCAGCCCGTCGCCGGTCATCGCGATGCGCCCGGACCAGCGGTGCGTCACCTCGATGTCGCGCAGGGCCGGGTGCAGGGTGTGCAGCCACCCGGTGAGGAACCGCCACGCGGGAGCGTGGCGGGTGTCGTCGGCCGGTCCGGGCGGCAGCCCGTCCCCGCGCGCGGGCAGCAGTGCGCGGCCGCCCCCGGCGATCAGCCGCCGGTCCGGGGTCAGCCGGTAGTAGGGGGCGAGGTCGCCGTGCTCGATGACGGCGGTGCGGGCCACGCCGTCGAGCACGCCCACCGGCAGCGGCGCGGTCGCGATCGCGTGTACGCGCAGCGGCAGCATCGTGCCGACGGGCAGCCGCAGATGGTCGGCGTAGCCGTTGACGGCGACGAGGATCTTGCGGGCGCGTACCGGGCCGGTGCTGGTGGACACCCGTCCGGGGTGGACCTCGCGGACGAGGGTGCCCGGACGGATGCGGGCACCGGCGGCGCGTGCCGCGTCGGCGAGGCCCCGCGTCAGGGCCGCCGGGTCCAGCGTGGCCGCCGACGGGTAGCGCAGACCGGCCAGGTAGGCCACGTCCGGGTACGGGGCGAGCTCGGAGCCGGGCAGCAGCGGCACCTCGATGCCGAGTTCGGCGTACGCGCGGGCACGCGAGCGCAGCCGGGCCGCGTCGGCCTCGGTGCGGGCGACGATCTCCTGCGCCCCGGCCGTCAGGTCGCAGTCGATGCCCGACTCCGCGATCAGGGCCAGCACACGGGCCACGGCGGCGGTGCTGAACGCGTACACGGCGCGGGCGGTGTCGTCGCCGAAGCGGCGCCGGGCGAGGTCGACAGGTGGGCCGATGCGGGGCCCGAGCAGCCCGGTGCCGTGCCCGCTGGCGCCGGAGCCGGGCTGTCCCGCGTCGAGGATCAGCACGTCGAGGCCGGGTTCGGCGCGCAGCAGGTGCAGCGCGGCGGACAGGCCGGTGAGCCCGGCGCCGACGATCACGACGTCGGCGCCGTCGCGGTCGTCGCGCGGTGGCGGTTCGGGTGGCGCGGCACGCCACGGCGGTTCAGTCATGGCCGGCCGTCGCAAGATCGCCGGGCACGGTGACCTCGCCGAGCAGGCCGTGCAGGATGACCAGGATGTTGTCGCGCAGGGTGGCCTCGGCGACCGGGTCGAGGATGTCGGCGAGCGACGGCATGCCGAGGTCGAAGACGGCGTCGAACGTGATCGCGGTCCCCTCGGGCGCGCCCTCGATCAGCCACTGCCCCTCGAACCGTTCGAAGTCGCCGGCGAGCTGCGTGAACCGGATGACCCCGCGGTCCGGTTCGAAGTAGTCGCGTTCGGTCCAGCGGAGCAGGCCGTTGCGGAAGGTGACGGTCCAGTCGGACACGACGCTGCCGTCGGGGTCGGCGGCGTGCACGTTCACCTGGCGTACGGTGCTGGTCAGCTCCTCGTAGCGGGCGAAGTCGCTGATCCGCGCGTACGCGTCGGGCTGCGCGAGCCCCGTGAGCACCTGGATGATGACACGTCGCATGAGAGGCGTTTCCCTTCGTCCCTATGCCATGGCCGTGAGTGAGGCCAGGGCGTCGTCGAACACCTGGAAGAACAGCGCCAGCTCGGGGTCGCCGAGGATGGCGGGCGGGGTCAACCGGATCACCCGGGACGCGTTGAGCGAGTGGCTCACGAGCACCCCGCGGTCGATCAGCGCGAGCGCGAGCTCGCCGAGGTGGCGCTGTTCGGCCATCTCGATGCCGATGAGCAGGCCCCGGCCGCGTACGTCGGCGACGAGTCCGGCGCCGTGGGCGGCGGCTCGGGCGCGTACCCCGTCGAGCAGCAGCGACCCGAGGCGGGCCGCGCGGCGCGGGATGTCCTCGGCGGCCATCGTGCGTACGGCCGCGAGGGCGGCGGCGCCCGCGAGCGGTGAGCCGCCGAACGTGGACGAGTGCAGGAACGGGTCGCGGTTGAACGGCCCGTAGGTCTGCTCGCCCGCGAGCATCGCGGCGACGGGGATGATCCCGCCGGACAGGCCCTTGCCGACGAGCAGCACGTCGGGGGCGACGCGTTCGGTGTCGATGCCCCACCAGGAGCCCAGCCGCCCGAGCCCGGTCTGGATCTCGTCGATGATGAGGAACGCGCCGTGCTCGGCGCAGGCGGCGGCGACCGCGGTGAGGTACCCGGGCGGCGGGATGACCACGCCGCCCTCGCCCTGGACGGGTTCGAGGATGACGCAGGCGGCGCGCCCGGCGGCCGCGATCGCCGCCGACATCGCGGCCGCGTCACCGAACGGCACGACCGTGACGTCGGGCAGCAGGGGCCGGAACTGGTCCTGGTAGGTGGGGTTGGCGGTGACGCTGAGCGCGCCCAGCGTCTTGCCGTGGAACCCGCCCGCCGTGGTGATCAGCGCGTGGTGGCCGTGGGCGCGGGCGAGCTTCAGGGCCGCCTCGGTCGCCTCGGTGCCGGAGTTGACGAAGTGGACGTGGTCCAGGCCCGGCGGGGCGATCCCGGCGAGCGCCTCGGCTGCCTGCGCGATGACGGGTTCGAGCAGGGTCCGCGTGGCGAGGGGATGCGTCGCGACCTGGTGCTGCACGGCGGCGACCACGGCGGGGTGGCAGTGGCCGAGGATGAAGACGCCGTACCCGCCGAAGTCCAGGTGGCGGCGCCCGTCGGCGTCGATCACCCAGGCGCCCTCCGAGCGCACCTCCACGACCGACCCCATCAGCCGCGCGAGGGCCGCGCGTCCCGAGCTCAAGTGCTTTTGGGTACGGGTGACCACGTCCGCGGCGATGTCGACGCTGGTCATCAGATTCCTTCCGTGGGCACTCCGGCCATCAGGCCGGAGAGGAGGCGGAGCCCCTGCGGAGCAGGGCGGGGAAAGCTGATCGCCCGCCAGGGCGGACCGGCGTCCGCCCGTACCTCGGCCCGAGGTTCGTCGCCGGTCCAGTTAGGATGCGAGGTGTGGCCGGGGCGGTGAAGCGGGCGTTCAAGTTCCGCTTTTACCCCACCGATGCGCAGGCTGCGCAGCTGTCGCGAACCTTCGGGTGCGTCCGGCTGGTCTACAACATGGCCTTGCAGGCCAGGACCGAGGCGTGGACGCAGCGTCAGGAGCGGGTGAACTACAACGCGACCTCGGCCCTGCTCACTGCGTGGAAGAAGACCGACGAACTGGCGTTCCTCAACGAGGTCTCCTGCGTGCCGTTGCAGCAGGCGCTGCGGCACCTGCAGACCGCGTTCACCAACTTCTGGGCCAGACGCGCGAAGTATCCGACGTTCAAGTCCAGGAAGCGCTCGCGCCGGTCGGCGGAGTACACCGCCAGCGCGTTCCGGTGGCGCGACGGCACGCTGACCCTGGCGAAGATGAACCAACCCCTGAACATCGTGTGGTCGCGGACCCTGCCGCAGGGCTGTGCGCCGTCGACGGTGACGGTGTCGCAGGACGCGGCCGGACGCTGGTTCGTGTCCCTGCTCTGCGACGACGTGATCGTCCAGACCGCCGCCTGCGGCGCGGTCGGGATCGACGCTGGGATCGACAGCCTGCTCACCCTGTCCACTGGCGAGAAGATCACCAACCCGCGGCACGAGCGCGCCGACCGCAAGCGGTTGGCCCGTGCGCAACGCGGCCTGGCCCGTAAGCAGAATGGCTCGGCCAACCGGGCCAAGGCCCGGGTCAAGGTCGCCCGCATCCACGCCCGCATCGCCGACCGCAGACGCGACCACCTGCACAAGCTGACGACTCGGATCGTTCGTGAGAACCAAGCGATCGTGATCGAGGACCTCGCCGTACGCAACATGCTCAAGAACCACCGCTTGGCCCGAGCTATCAGTGACGCGGCCTGGCGGCAGTTGCGCACCATGCTGGAGTACAAAGCCGCCTGGCACGGCCGGAACTTGATCGTCGTGGACCGCTGGTTCCCGTCGTCCAAGCTGTGCTCGACCTGCGGCACGCTCACAGAACGGATGCCGCTGAACGTGCGGGCGTGGACGTGCCGATGCGGCAGCGTCCACGACCGCGACGTGAATGCCGCACGCAACATCCTGGCCGCCGGACTGGCGGTGACAGCCTGCGGAGACGATGTAAGACCTCAACGAGAATCCTCTCGGACGGGGCAGTCGTCGGCGAAACAGGAAGACCCGAGGGCAACCAAGGGAATCCCGTCCTTTAGGGCAGGGTGGATGTCAAGCCGCGAGCCTTTCGAGGTTCACCGTCGAGGGCAGGAGCCTGCTGTGGGTGGCCCAGTAGTCGATGGTGTGGTCGAACGAGGCGAGCAGCGCGTCCTTGGTGACGGCGTCGCCGAGGCCCAGTGACGGCAGCGAGGTCGGCAGCGCGTCGTCGGACTGGAACAGCAGCATCAGCGTGATCAGGTCTTCGAACCGGCGGCGCATGGCGACGGGGATGACCTCCGTGAGCAGCGGCATCAGCAGCCGGTCGACGGCTTCGGTCGGGATGAGCCGGGGCTGGCTGTGGGTCAGGCCGCACCGGGCGGCCATGGCCATGCAGAGGCGGACCATCTCGGCGACGGTCAGGGCCTGCGGCCCTGCGGTCAGCATGTAGGTGCCGCCGGTCTCGCCGCGGCGGATCAGGTCCCCGGTGGCCCGCGCAACGACGTCCTGTGGGATCGCGTCGATCAGCGCGGCCGCGTCGGCGGGGATCATGGGGGCGGTGCCGCGCACGACGGCGCGGATCGCCTTGTGGATGCCCTGGTACGACGAAATCCGCCCGTCCCGGGAGTCGCCGATCACGATGGACGGCCGCACGATGGCCGCGGGGTGCCCGCGGTCGCGGATCAGCGCCTCGGCGGCGATCTTCGATTCGACGTACGCGCGCGGCCCGATGAAGCGGGGGTCGCCGGGGTGGGGCACGGGGCGCTCGACGAACGCGGTGCTGACGTAGTAGAAGGGGGCGCCGGCGTGCTCGGCGAACGTCAGCATCCGCGCGGTGCCCCCGACGTTGGTCGCGGCGATCTCCTCGGGCGCCAGCGTCCAGCTCGTCGCGGCACCGGCGTGCAGGATCACGTCGACCCGGCCGGCCAGCGAGCGCAGCTGCGCCGGGGGCAGTCCGAGGTCGTCCGCGGCGAGATCGCCGCGGACCTGCTGAACCCGGTGATCGGTGACCGAGGCCCGCCGCAGCAGGCAGATGATCTCGTAATCGTCGGCGAGTTCATCGATGAGAGCGGTGCCCAGCACACCGGCACCCCCGGTGAGCAGCAGCACCGGCTTGTCTGCCCGCATCAGATCCTCTTCCTCTACGCGATGGTGAGCGGTTGCCCGCCCAGCTGGGCCACGAGCGGACCCGCCATGCGCGAACGCGACGGCGGATGCAGGGACAGCCCGTTGGCGCAGGCCGACAGGTACGCGACGTCGTCGGCGGCGAAGTACGCCATACCGCCGAGCAGTTCCACGGCGCGGGGGACGATCCGGGCGATGGCGTCCTGGGCGGCGTAGCGGGCGTAGAGCGATTCGGCCAGCGCGGTGGAGTCGCGGGCGCCGTTGTCCAGCCGAGCGGCGACGGTCTCCACCGCCGCCATCGCGGCCTCGACGTCGCAGACCAGGCGTACGCGCTCCAGCTCCGGGATGCGGTCCTGGCCGAGCACCCGTTCCACCAGGGCGCTGGCCGCGCCGAGGTAGCTGGCGGTCATCAGCACCTCGAACCACAGGAACCCGGCGATCTGGATCCCGTCGAGGGCCTGCCCGGGCGCGCTGTCGGTGCGTACGAGCAGCTCGTCGGGGACGAAGACCTCGTCGAGGACGACCTGGTCGGACTCCGCTCCGGCGAGGGCGAAGCTGCCCCAGAACGGGCTGACGCTCATGCCCTCCGAACCGGCCGGGATCAGCGCGATGGCCAGCTGGTCCCCGGTCCCGTCGAGGCGGGGCACGAGGATGCTCGCGGTCAGCAGGTCCATGGAGGCCGACAGGCTGCACGGGCGTTTGGCACCGGTGACGCGTACGCCGCCGTCGGCGGGGGTGACCCGCATCGCGGGGGCGAGGATGTTCTGCCCGGAGGTGCCCTCGGCGAAGCCCGACGCGAGCAGCTTCGCCTCGCGGGCGATGCCCTCCATCAGCATCCATTCGAAGCCGTTGGAGATCTCGCTGACGACGACGAGCCCGGCCATGGAGAAGTGGTGCATCGTCGTGGCGACGGCGAGGGACGGTGAGCGGGCGCCGATGGCGCGCTGCACCTGGATCGCCTGCACCGCGGTCGCGCCCGCGCCGCCGTGCGCCGCCGCGACCAGCAGCCCGGGGCCGCCCGCCTCGCGGAACGCCGCGATGCCGGGGCTGCCGGGGCGCTCCAGCGCGGTCAGGCCGTGCGCCGCCAGCGCCTCGTCGAGGCCGGGCAGCAGCTTGCCGAGTACGGCTCGTTCGCGTTCCAGGAAACGCATGGACATCTCTCCCGTGGTCAGATCGAGTTGGTGACGCGCAGCAGCCGCCATACCGCGCCGGGGCGCGGCGAGCCCTGGAACGCGACGTACTCGGGCAGGACCACGTCGACACCCCATTTCTCCTTGTAGGCGAGCTGCGATTGGGCGGGGTAGACGTGCTCGCCGTGGCGGCTGAGAAACGTCACGATCCGGTCGACCAGGCGGCTGCCACCGGGCAGGGCGTGCCCGGGGTCGAGCCCGACGAACGGGGTGAAGCCGAGATGCAGCCACGCGCAGCCCTCGGCGCGCAGCGCGGTGATCGCCGTGGAGTTGATCGTCTCCATGACGCCGGGCGGGGCGTCGGGGTGGCGCCGGGTCAGGTCGTGCAGCCAGCCGGGCCGGCTGCCGTAGACGGGCGAGTAGGTGATGTACCCGATGGTCTGGCCGTCGAGGCGCCCGACGAACAGCCGCCGGTCCTTGGCGTACTCGCCGGTGCGCTCCCCGATCAGGAAGGTGATCTCCTTGACGAGGACGCCCTTGGCCTTGAGCCACGGTCTGTCGACGGCGTCGAGTTCGGCCTGCGCTCCAGCCAGGTCCACTTCGGATACTTCAAGTCCGGCGCGCACCGCGCGGGAGATCTTGTTGCGCAGCCGCATGTACTTCGCGCCGCCGAGGGAGAACTTGTCGAGGCTGCGCGCGTACGAGGCGCCGACCTGGTTGACGGTGAAGCCGCGCTCGGCGTACGAGGGCGCGTCGGCCAGCGGCACCTGGATGGCGACGATCCGGCGCCGCCGCCCGGCGGCGTAGGCGATGAAGCCGTCGAGGAGCCCGTCGTGGTCCGCGCCGGGCGGGGCGGTGACGCCGCCGAATACGACGAGGTAGCGGCCCGATTCGCGGTAGGAGATGACGCCGCGCGTGCCGGGGTGGCGGTAGTACTGGTTGCCGGAGTTGAGGGCGAGGAAGCCGCTGGGGTGATCGCTGTACGCCTCCAGCTCCTCACGCGTCGACAGCATGGGTGACCTTCCCGCTGCGTGCCCGGGTACTCGGCTCGGCGGCGTACGCCCGCTCGAACTCGGCGAACGCGGGGCTGAGGTGCGGCTCGAACGGGACCCCGAACGGTTTGAGCGTGTTGCCGAACAGGGCCCGGTCGCCGAAGAGGTGGATCGGCACCGCGAGCAGCGCCCATTCGGGCCCGACCAGCAGGCACCACAGCCCGACCAGGATCGCGTTGGTCACCAGGCTGTGCATGATGTTGTACGCCAGGTAGTAGCCGCGCGAGATGTCGCCGCCGGGCGCCCGCCGGAACGCGATCGCCCCGGGGATGTACCCGATCACGTCGATGACCAGGAAGAAGCCGATGAAGACCGGCCAGCGGATCTCGCCGATGTGCAGGATCCCGAGCACGCTGGCGACCACCAGGGCGGTGAGCCACTCCAGCCTGGCCAGAGTGAATGTCGTACGTGTCTCGAACCGGTTGTGGGCATCCACCGGCCACCTCCAGGCTTGGCGCGATCGGGTGTGTTCAAGCGGTGTTACGCCACCGATCGAATCGACCCTCACCGCTGTCTGATTTCAGCGTGAATCGCATATCCGAATGACGGGGAAGCGTTCCTATATAACCGCCGAAAGCCGGACATTAATACTGCGCCGACGGGCCGAAGAATCATCCGTTCCGATCACTTGCCGGAGTCGGTCTTGCTCTGGCATGGTGTCTAGATCGACACATCCAGATTTTTAGTTACGTGAATGTCTGATTCATGAGTTCAGCCATTTCACAAGCTGGCCAAAGCAGGGCGAAGCCTGTCCGAGAAAGGGAAGGTTGGCCATGTTTAATCACGACCGAACTCCCCCCATATCATCCGAAGATCCGCCGCGTCCCGATGATCGACGCTGGCGGCTGATCCTCTCCTACCGCGAGCACGTGACACGTCTGGTGCGCAAGCGGCTGTGGAACCCCCAGGACGTCGACGACTGCGTACAGGAGGTGCTGCTGCGCGGTGTGCTCTTCCCCCGGCTCGACGAGGACCGGGTCGGCGAGTTCCTGACCACCACCACGCTGCGGCTGTGCGTGGACTACTACCGCGACGGGGACCGCCAGCGCCGGCTGCGCATGCGCGTGGCGTTCGTCGAGCGGTCCCCGGGGCCCGACGAGCAGCTCGTCGAGCTGGACCTGGGCCGGTGGATGATCGAGCGCGCGAGCCAGCTGCGGGGCCGCGAGCAGCAGATCATGCTGGCCCGGGCGAAGGGCATGACCAACCGGGAGATCGCCGACTCCTTCGGGCTGACCGCCAAGGCGGTCGAGAGCGCGTTCACCCGCGGCCGGGCGCGGCTGCGCATGCAGTTCGACCACTGCATGAACGGCGCCCCCGCGGAGCCCGTGCCCGCTGCGGCGATGAGCGCGGGCAGGCTCGGATGAACGCCGACACGATCATCCGCGAGCTGTTCTCCCCCGCGGGCCGCGCGAACCCGTACCCGCACTACACGGCGCTGCACGCCCTGGGTGGCGCCGCCTCGGTGACCCCGGGGGTCGCGGGCCCGTTCGGCGCGGTCGTGCACGGCTACGACGCCGTCGACCAGGTGCTGCGCGATCCCGGCTTCCTCGTCTCCGACAGCCGCCACCAGGACCTCGGCAGCACGACGTGGCGCGAGCACCCCACCCTCACGACCCTCATGACCACGATGATGTTCACCAACGCGCCCGACCACGGCCGCATGCGCAAGCTGTTCCACCAGGTGCTGACGGTGCGCCGGGTGAACGCGCTCGCACCCATGATCGCCCGTATCGTCGACGCGCTCATGGACCGGATGGCCGCCACCGCGGCCGACGGCGGCGAGGT
This sequence comes from Catellatospora sp. TT07R-123, assembly GCF_018327705.1. Classification (NCBI taxonomy): domain Bacteria; kingdom Bacillati; phylum Actinomycetota; class Actinomycetes; order Micromonosporales; family Micromonosporaceae; genus Catellatospora; species Catellatospora sp. TT07R-123. The sequence goes on from NZ_BNEM01000001.1 coordinate 677,475, forward strand.
CGACTTCATCTCGCAGTTCGCGTACCTGATGCCGACCAGCGTGGTCGGCGGGCTGCTCGGCATCCCCGACGCCGACCTGGACTGGTTCCGGCCACGCGTGCAGCAGATCGTGGACTATCTCGACCAGACCGCGAAGTCCCCCGAGGTGCTGCTGGCCACCGACGCGGTGACCCGGGAGATCCTCGACTACTACCGGGGCATGATCGCCGACCGGCGCGCCCGGCCGCGTGAGGACTTCGTCAGCACCCTCGTGCAGGTGCTGGACAGCGAGCACCACCAGCTCAGCGAGGACGAGGTCGTCGCCAACCTCGTGCTGATGTTCAACGCGGGCTTCGTCACCACCATCAACATGCTCGGCAACGGACTGCCGATCCTGCTCGAACGGCCGAGCCTGGCCGAGGGCATCTGCGGCGACCCCGAGCTGCTCACCGACGCGGTCGACGAGATCATCCGCTACGACGCGTCGCTGCAGTACATCAGCCGCTGGGTCGCCGACGACCGCGAGATCGCCGGGGTACGCGTACCGGCCCGCTCGATGGTGCTGGTGCTGCTCGGCGCCGCGAACCGCGACCCGGGCCGCTACCGCGACCCCGACCTGTTCGACGCGACCCGGCCGAGGTTGCAGTCGCTCAGCTTCGGCGCGGGACCGCACTACTGCCTCGGGGCGGCACTGTCCCGGCTGGAGGGGCAGCTCGCCTTCCCGATGCTGCTGCGCCGCTTCCCCGACCTCGCCATCGGCGCGGCCGAACGCAACGACCAACTGCTCCTGCGCGGCTACCGGCGGCTGCCGGTCGATCTCGGCGAGGTGAAGGCATGAACAAACCGAAGGTCCCCTACATATCACTGCTGATCGCCGACACGGTGTCGTCCATGGGCAGCCGGATCTCGGTGCTGGCGATCCCGTGGCTCATCTGGGTCACGACGGCCAGCCCCAGCAAGATGGGCATCGCGGTGGCGGCCGAGATGTTGCCCTACGTGCTGACGGGCGTGCTGGCGGCGCCGATCGCGGACCGGGTGGGGCTGCGGCGCACGATCATCGTCGCCAACATCGCCAGCGCCGTCGCGATGGCCGGCATCGCCGGACTTCCCGGCATGAACTACCTGGTCCTGCTCGGCCTCGTGGCGATCGGCGGCGGCCTGCGGGGCATCGCCGACCGGTCGAAGAACGTCATCAACCGCCCGATCGCCAAGGCCGCCGGGATCCCGATCGTCCGCATGACCGCGCTGTACGAGGGCTTCACGAAGACGGCGACGCTGGTCGGGGCGCCGGTCGGCGGCGTGCTCATCTACTGGCTGGGCGCCCGCGGCGCGGTGTGGTTCGACGCGGCTTCGTTCGCGTTCTGCGCGCTGCTGGTCATCACCCTGGTGAAGATGCCGCCCGCCGACCCGGCCGAGCCGGGCGCCAACCCGGCGCCCACCGTGAAGGAGCCCTACTTCACCGCGCTGAAGGGCGGCTTCGCGCACCTGGGCAAGGATCGGCTGCTGTTCGCGCTCGTGCTGATCACCACGGCCAGCAACCTGTTCACGCAGGCGTTCACCGTCTTCGTGCCGCTGTGGGTCGGCGAGGTGCTCAAGTCCCCCGCCGCGCTGGGCCTGATCTCGGGTGCGCTCGCGGCGGGCGGCGTACTCGGCGGGATCGTCTTCATCATGCTGGCCACGAAGCTGCCCCGCTACGTCGCGTTCGTGGTCGGGCTCGTCGTCGGCAGCGCGCCGCGGCTGCTCGTGATGGGCCTGTCGCACAACCTCGCGCTGGTCCTCGTGGTCACGTTCCTCGCCGGGTTCGCCATCTCGTCGGTCAACCCGATCATGGGCGCGATGCTGTACGAGCGCACCCCGGCCCAGCTCCAGACGCGCGTCTTCGGCGTCGCCGCGGCCGTGTCGTTCATCGGCATCCCGCTCGGCGGCCTGCTGGCGGGGTGGTCGGTCGACGGACTCGGCCTGAACCGGGCCATCCTCGTCGGTTCGATCGTGCTGCTGGCCGTCAGCCTGCTGCCGCTGCTGTTCAAGGAGAGGTGGGCCGCCGGGCAGGCGACACCGGCACCCGATACTCCCGCACCCGCCCCGGCCCAGACCGCGGCGACGGCCACGGAAACGGCTGCGGAGACGGAGCCGAGCGCGCAGACGGAGCCGAGCACAGTCGCGCGTACCAGATGAACAGCCGAACGCCCGGCCGCGATGTCGCGGCCGGGCGTTCGCGTGTGCGGGGTTGGTGTCAGTACGGGGCCGCGACCGACAGCGACCAGGCCAGCATCACCGCGGTGCTGTACGGCGACGTCGTGCTCGTGACCGTGTTGTGGCCCGTCTTCGGGATCAGCACCGTGCGCAGCTGCGCCTGCGGCGGGTAGTACTGCGACTCGAACTGCTGCACCACCTCGGAGCTGGTGCAGTCCTCCGCGACCGCCGAGCAGTGCATCGGGTCGGCCTGTCCGTTGAGGATCAGCGTCGGCACCGTGACGCCCTGCGTCAGCGCCGACGCGGGCGGCAGCGCCACGATCGCGGCGAGGTCGGTCAGCTGGGTGTAGCTGACCACGTCCTTGTTCGCCTCGTCGGCGGCCAGGGCGCCCGCGTCGCTGGTCTCGGGCACGTAGTACATCAGGTGGCGCATGTCCGGCTTCGACGTCAGGTACCCGGGGTCCAGGCCCAGGCCCGCGAACGCGGGATCCGACGACGCCCCGTAGAAGTTGGGGAAGATGTTCGCGTTCAGGTGCGGCTGGTTGAACACGTGCAGCGCCGCGGTGTTGATGAACGCGTCGACGTCGTGGTACGTCGAGATCTCCTTCCAGCCGTAGATCGACCCGTAGGAGTGCCCGACCCAGATCACCTTGCCGAAGCCGGTGCCACTCACCGCGCCCGAGCGGAGCGCGGTGATCGCGTCGTGCAGCGCCACCGAGCCGCCCGCGATGTTCACCAGGGGGCTGACCGGGTGCGAGCTGCGCCCGGTGCCGATGCGGTCCACATTGAACGTCGCGTACCCGACGAGCGTGGCCGCCCGCACGTAGGAGTAGTACCCGTTGCCGTACGGGATGTCGAAGTACACGTGGTTGTACCCGGCCCCGTGCACCAGCAGCTGCACCGTACGGGGCTGACGCGGCCCCCGGTAGCACAGCTCGCCCCACATGCTGTAGCTGGCCGCACCGGTCTCGGAGAGCCGGACGGGCAGCGTGTGCTGGGTGCAGTGCATCGACGCGAGGGACGCGCTCGCCGATTCGGCGGGGACGAGTACCAGAGCCGCGAGCAGCACCGGCACCAACGCGAGTGACCTGAGGCGCTTCAAGCGTTCCTGCTTTCTTCCAGAGGGGTTGGGATGGGTCAGCGGGCGGCGTACTGCGCCCGCAGTGCCTTCTTGTCGACCTTGCCGGAGCGGGTCAGGGGCAGCCGCTCGACGAACTCCACGTGGTGGGGCCCGGCCTGCGGGATCAGCTCGACCTTCACCAGCTCCCGCAGCTGCTCGTCGGTGACCGCGCCCGGCTCGGTCGGCACGACGTACGCGTAGACGGCCTGCCCGAGCTTCTCGTCGGGAACGCCGATCACGGCGACGGACTTCACGCTCGGGTGGGCGGCGATGACGTCCTCGACCACCCGGGAGTGGATCTTGCGGGCGCCGAGACCGGAGATGATGATGTCCTGGATCCGGTCGACCAGGTACAGGTACCCGTCGGTGTCGGCGTACCCGAGGTCGCGGGTGCGCACCCAGCCGTCGACGAGCGTCTGCGCGGTCAGCTCCGGGTCGCCCCAGTAGCCGGCCATGTTGAGGTTGCTGGCGATCCAGATCTCGCCGATCTCGCCGACGGGCAGGACCGTGCGGCCGTCCTCGCCGCGCACCTCGATGCGCACGTCGCCGTACGCGGTGCCGGCCGAGCCGATGCGCTGCGGGTGCTCCGGGTCGTACGTAAGCCCCGGCAGCGTGGTGACCATGGTGGACTCGCTGAGCCCGTAGATGATGCGCAGCACCGGGCCGAAGCGCTCGATGCCCTGGCGCAGCCGGGCCGGGTTCGCGCCCGCGCCGCCGAGGTTGAACATGAACAGGTTCGACGTGTCCGTCGTCTCGACGGCCGGGTGGTCGAGGACCTCGTAGAACATCGCCGGGGACAGGAACGTCGAGTTGATCCTCTCCCGCTCGAGGACCTTGAGGAAGCCCTCGGGATCGAACGTGGCACCCAGGACCAGCATGCCACCACCGAAGATCACGAGGAACGCGGTCATCTGGCCGCTGACCGCCCAGAACGGGGAGATCGAGTACTGCCGCAGTGACGGCAGCCCCGAGTCCCGGTACGCCACCGCGAGGGCCTGGGCCTGCGCGAAGAAGCTGTTGCGGTGGTGCACCAGCTTCGGGGTGCCGACGGTGCCGGAGGTCTGGAAGATCGACTCGGGTTCGGTGTCGAAGCTCTCCACGTCCAGCGGCGCGGCGCCGTCGGCCACGGGCACGAGCAGGTCCGGGCCCACACCGCCGGGCCCGAGACAGAACACGGGCACCGCGGGCGCCGACGCCGCGAGCTCCGCGCCCTTGTCGGCGTGGGTACGCGGGTCGTACATGAAGGCATCCGACTCGGCGAGCAGCTGGGTGTACTCGTTGAACTCGCGCTGCTTGTTGCCAGGCATGATCCACAACGTGCGGCAACCGAGCAGGTGCAGCGCCAGCTGGGCGATCGGCCCCTCGATCGGGTTGGCGAACATCATCAGGACCGACGAACCGGGCTTCACGCCGTGGTCGCGCAGGTTCGTCGCCAGGTCGAGCACGGCGGTGCGCAGCTCGGCGTACGACATCCGGCGCTCGCCCGCGACCAGGGCCTCGCGGTCCGCGTACGACGCGAACAGTTCCAGGCCGTGCCGCACGTAATTGGGGGTATTCATGTGAGCTCCCTAACCCGGGTACGCCGATGTGCCTCTGGTTGCTTTACGGCCGCGATATCCGTACCCCTCGCGCGGGTTATCTCTGTTCTATTTGAGCGGTGTGCGCCGGATCGGCTGGGCTATTTCGCAGGATGCCCCAATCCGTCATTGTCTATCTACTAATCGGCGTGGGATTGATATGTGTCATTGCCATTGGCGGCGGGCCGTGCTTAACATGGCGCCACCGGACTACTGATGGAGGTGAATGTCCATGTTCGTCGTCAACGAGGCGTGACCATCGGCACCAAGCCGAGGCAGATGGCCGAGTCCGGCCACCCAACGATCAGTAAGGCGGCGATTCACCTCGCCGCCTTACCAGATCATGCTGTCCCGACCCAGGTCCGCCATGAGTTCTGGACCTTGGGTCGGGATCTCCGACATTGATGACCGCCACCGTCTCGTAGTGATGGGCCATGCCTATGGCCCAGCCGCTCGCGCGCCTCGTCCAGGCGGCCGGCCGCGTGCGCCGCGATACCCAGATGCCGCAACGCCTCGGCCCAGGTCGGTTTGTCGCCCAGCGCCCGGTACAGCTGGAGCGCGCGCTCGAACGACGCCAGCTCGGCCGGATCCTCGGCGGGCGGCGGGCCAGGGTCGGCGGACAGGCTCTGGAACCGCGCGTGGAGCAGCATCAGGTCAGGTCGGCGGGGACCGCCTGGATGATCCGTGCGGTGGGCCGATCGCGGAGATGTGCCAGCCGCCCCGGAGCACGTAGCGACAGTGACTCATCAATGTCAATATGACTATGAGTTGACTCCTACCTGCCGAGGGGCGCGCGATGATCGCTTGGAGAAGCGGCATGGCCTGGGTCGCAGTGCTGACGCTGGCCTGGGGTGGGCTGGCCGTGACGCCGGTCGCGGCGAGCCCACTGCCGGATCCGCCGTCGAACCCGTGGCAGCGGCGGCACTGGCCGCAGACGCAGCCGTGGCAACAGGAGCAGGCCCAGCCCCGGAGTCTCGCCGCGGGCGCGCCGCAACCGGTCGACCCGCAGAACTTCGAGCAACCTGACACCATGACCTGGGCCGACTACCGGTCCGTCCCCGGCACGAACTGGGCGAACCCGGCCGTGCACGGCTCGGTGCGCACCTTCCGCGGCGCGCTGGTGCTGGTGGACTACCCGAACCAGCCCTTCGTCGTCACCCGGCCCGCGAACTCCACCATCTACGGCAATCCGACGGCCGTGCAGAACCTGCCGCGGGCGCAGGTGCCGCAGTTCTATCGGGACTTCCTCAACACGCCGAGCCAGCTCAACCACGGGCACACCATCCACGAGTACTGGATGGAGGACTCCGGCGGCCGGTACGGGATCGAACTCGGCGCGTTCGGCGTCTACCAGATGCCCGCCAAGAGCCACCAGTACGGGATCGACAGCTTCCAGCGCGGCTCGGGCTGCCCGAGCGGCGACTCCTGCCAGCGTGACCTGCGCACCGACGCCCGCGCCGCCTGGGTCGCCGACGTCGGCAGCGCCGTGGTCGGGCAGTACGACTTCGTCTTCTATCTCAGCGCCGGGCAGGACGAGTCGTCGACCTGGCAGGAGTTCGGCGAGATGAAGTTCCCGACGAAGGAGAGCGTCACCGACGCATGGGGCCCGCCGGACACGGCACTGCCCAACTGGAACTACACCCGGTATATCGAGTGGACCTCCTGGCAGGCGTCGGCCAACATCTGGCCGAACGCCGTCACCGGCAGCTCGACCCAGGCCGAGAGCTCCGGGATGTCGGTCTACGCCCACGAGTTCAGCCACATCCTCGGCATCGCCGACAACTACAACAACCCGTACTCGACCCCGGCCCGCCGCGCCTACAGCGGACCCTGGGAGATGCTCGACCGCGGCACGTTCAACGGTCCGGGCGGCCCGCACAGCCGGTGGCTCATCCCGGCCACGGGCGGCGCCAGCATGGGCGCGCAGCACATGCTCCGCAACAAGATCAAGCTCGGGATCGTCGACGAGCGGAACGTACTGCGGCTGTCCCGCAACGCCCTGTCCAGCTCCGGGCTCGTGGTCGCCCGGGTCACCGCCCGGTCCGTCCAGCCCGGCACGGCCGGGCTCACCGGCCTGAACGTGGCCCTGGACGGCGGGGACCGCAGCCCCGCGTGCAGCACCAGCACCAACCCGCGGTGTGACGGCGGCGGGTACAACAACTACACCATCGAGGTCGTCGACCGGATGGGCTTCGACTCGTTCACCCCCGACTCCGGCGTGCTGCTGGCCAAGACGAAGAACAGCGACACGGCCCCGTTCATCTGGACCGTCGACGCCAACCCGCAGGACATCGACCAGACGGACTTCGTACGGCCCAACGGCACGGTGCAGAAGATGACCATCGGCGACTACCGGCAGCTCTCCGACGCGCTGTTCCACGCCGGCACCGACTCGGGCAGCGAGTACGAGTACATCGACCAGGCCAACCGCCTGCATGTGTACGTGCTCGACATCCAGCGGGACGGCACCGGCGTCCTGTCCTACACCGTCGCCGTACGTTCGCTCGACGGCGCGGGCAATCACGTGCGCGGCGTTGCCGTGTCCCCGGCCACCGGAACCTCACCACCGGCCGACGGCTGGACCACCTGCACGCTGGCAGTCCAGAACACCGGCCAGGCCGGGACCGTGCCGTCCGGCCACCCCGAGGACGTGACCCCGTACGTCGCCGCCGACGTGTACCGGATCTCGGCGACGACGACCAGCACCGGATGGACGGTCACCCTGCCGGCGACCGTGGTCACGGCCAAGTTCGGCCAGACCGTGCCGGTGCAGATCTACGCCAAGCGCGCCTCGGGCGCCGGGCCGACCGCCCAGATCCGGATGACCGCGACCTCGGAGAGCAACCAGACGAAGACAGCCACCGCCACCTGCAGCATCGCCTAGGTTCGGCAAGCGGTGAGCGGATGCGGCGGGAGGCGGCCACGCAAAGGGTCGTCTCCCGCCGCCTGAGCGGCGGGGCGTCCCCGCCGCCGCGAGATTGTCCCGCTTGCCGTGTCGATTCCGGCGGTGCGCCGTTCGACCTCTGGTGAGAAGCCGGCAACGAGCCGGCCGCCGCATCACCGGAGGACACCATGACCACCACCGACACCGCCACGAAGCCGACGACGAGCCTGGGTCGGCTGCTCGCGACGGGCGTCGTCGCCATCGCGGTCGCCAGCGCCGCCACGAGCGCGGTCGCCGCCGCCGGCAGCGCCGCCGGGATCAGCCTCGACGTGAGTGGCGCGTCGATCCCGATCATGGGGTTCGGGATGCTGACCGCGCTGTTCTCGGCTGTGGGGCTGATCCTCGCCGTGGTGCTGTTGCGCACGGCGCGGCACCCGCGGCGGGTCTTCGTCTGGACGACGGTGGTGCTGACCGTGCTGTCCCTGGTTCCGGACGTACTCGCGGACGCCGCGGCGTCCACCAGGGCGCTGCTCATGCTCACCCATCTGGTCGCCGCCGTCATCGTGGTGCCGGCGGTCGCCCGGCGCCTGCCCGCGTGAACGGCGGAACACTTTCACGGATCGAGGCGCAGACGATCCCCGACGGACCCGGAACGGTGTCCGACCGATATCGTCAGGATCGCCGCCGAGACCGCCGCTGCGGGATCGTCTGATCTTCCTCCGTCGGCCACGGTGGCCGAGGCCGACGGATGGTTCGTCAGACAGCAGGCTTCATTCGCCAAGGCGGCACGACGTGCCTGAAGCCGGTGAAGCTTCGCCAGGTCGCCACTTCACTTCGTAACCTGACTGAAGGAGCCGATGCCGGTATGACGGTCCAGCGACCGATGCCGACGCAGGACGACGTGCTCGGATACTTCGATACGCTCTCCAACTGGGGACGGTGGGGCGACGACGACCAGCTCGGGACGCTGAACCACGTCACCGACGCCGTCCGGCTGGCGGCGGCGCGGGCCGTGCGCCACGGCCGGAGCGTCTCCTGCGCATGGGAGATCACCGTGCCGCAGGACATGGAACGGTCGACGACGACCTGCCCCTGCGCCGCCGACATGCCCGGAGCCGAGAACATGCCGGTGGCCGCGTTCCACGACGACCGGCGCTGGGGCTTCTCGTCCGAACGGCTCGACCTCTCGTTCCACGGCAACACCATCACCCACCTCGATTCGCCGTGCCACATCTTCTGGGACGGCACGATGTACAACGGCCGGCCGCACTCGCTGGTCGACGCCGCGTCGGGGTCGGCGTGGGCGGCCGTCACGGCGGCGGCCGACGGCATCGTCACGCGCGGTGTCCTGCTGGACGTCGCGGCGGTCCGCGACGTGCCGTGGCTGGCGCCGGGGCACGGGGTGTTCCCCGACGACCTTGAGGCGGCCGAGCGCCGCCAGGGTGTACGGGTGCAGCCGGGCGATGCGGTGCTGCTGCGGACCGGCTACGGCCGCGCCCGGCACGAAGCCGGCCCCACCGGCGGTTTCACGCAGGCCGGCTGGCACGCGTCATGCCTGCCGTGGCTGCACGAGCGGCAGGTCGCGCTGATCGGCGCGGACACCCCGCAGGACGTCCAGCCGTCGGGCTACCCGGACGTGCTGATGCCCGTGCACGCCGTGAGCCTGGTCGCGATGGGGCTGTGGATGCTCGACAACTGCGACCTCGAGGCGTGCGCCGCCACCGCCACCGAGCTCGGCCAGTGGGACTTCCAGCTCGCCGTCGCACCGGTCCGCTTCGCCGGCACGTCCGGCAGCCCGGTCAACCCGATCGCGACCTTCTGACCACGGTGCCGCTCTCGCAGGCGCGATGGGACGGTTGTAGCGGAAATGTATGAAGTGTGGAAGTCGGCTTCGTACATTCGCCTCACCGTGCACTTCAGTTCCATCCCGGGGAGGCAAAGCATGTCAGGGAGAATCGGACGCGCGCTGCGCACCGTCGGCGTGACCATCGCCATCGCGGTGGCCGGTGTCGGCGTCGCCGCAGCACCGGCTCAGGCGGCGTCGCGTGACGGTGTCTGCGACAGTGGCGAGTTCTGCTACTACTACAACAGCGACTTCGCCGGGTCGATCTCCGACCACGGATCGTCGCTGGCCGACTACGGGGCCACCCAGCCGACGTGCTACGAGTTCCAGAGCGCCGGCAACGGCCAGGGCCAGTGCATCAAGAACAACGCGGCGTCGGCGTGGAACCGCACCGGCAGCACGATCCGGGTGTACTTCAACAGCGACTTCGGTGGCACGTCCCAGGACATCGCGTCCGGGGCGAAGGTCAACCTGAACGCGTCGCTGAAGAACAACAACGCCTCGCATCAGCCCGCGCCCACCGGTGGCGGCGGCTACCCCGCCAAGGACGACTACCCCTACCGCGGGCAGACGACCGGCGTCGACCCGTGGAACTTCTACAAGGGCCAGTGCACCAGCTTCGCCGCGTGGGCGGTGCGAAGCCGCCTGGATGTCGCCTTCCACAACTACTACGCGGGCGTCCACTGGGGCAACGCCAACAACTGGGCCAACGCCGCCCGCAGCGCCGGCATCCCGGTGTACGGCAGCCCGAAGGCCGGTGACGTCGCGGTCCGCCTCGGCGGCACATTCGGTCACGTCGCGTTCGTGACCAGGGTGAACTCCAACGGCACGTTCGAGGTCGACGAGTACAACTACAACGGCGGGTCTGCCTACAGCCACCGCACCGTGTCGGTGGGCACGGCCAACAGCCAGTTCTCCCAGTTCGTCCGCTTCAAGTGATCCGGGCGGTGACGTACACCGCCGCAGCCGGCCGATGAGGGGCGGGCCTCGACCGCACGACCCGGTCGAGGCCCACCCGCTCCGGATCGCGCGGTCGACGACGGAAACGTCTGCCGTGTGGCGCAGGGTCACCGCGCTCGATCTGATCTAGTCCCACCCGGGAAACTATGCAATGATCACTATCGATCTGCATGTTCGCTCGGAGGCATGATGTCGGGTAATGCAAGCAGCAACATCATGGCATTGGCGGCGGTGTTCCTGATCGTCGTCGGTGTCATCGGGGTGCTGCGCCGCCCACGCACACCGATGCGGCCGGAGCTGATACTGGCCTGTCTGACGGGCGTGGCTGCCATCGAACTCGGCGCCGACCCTGTCGTGTCCCGGGTCACCGGCATCGCGGTGATCCTGGCAAGCCTCACGGTCGCCGCCGCTGTCCTATGGGGCGAGTACGTCGTCCGGCGCTTGCCCTCCGACGCCGATCCTGGTCGTGTCCAGCTGGTCCGCGTCGGCCGGAACCCGCAAGCGGTGCAGCTGGATCCGGCAGGCACCACCGCCTATGTCCCGTGCGCCTGGGGGCGCGGAACGCTGGCAATGGTGGACGTGGCACGTGGCTCGGCGCGGTTGGCGCCGGTCGGCCGGGGCGCCGTGACGGCCCTGCCGCTGCCCCAGAGCGGACTCGCCCTGGTCAGCATCTTCCGGCCGTGGCGCGGCGGCCGCCTCGTGATCGTCGACACCGCGGCGGGAAAGGTGACCGGCATGGTGTCCGGCCCGAGGGCACCTCGCGGCTTGGCTGCCAGCCCCGACGGCCACCTGGTCTACGTGACCTCGATGTGGGACCACAGCCTATGGATCCTGGATGCGCGGACGCTCCAGCCGACCGCCACGATCGGCGGGGTCGGCCGGGTGCCGGTGGCGGTCGCGAGCAGCCCTGACGGCGGAAAACTGTTCGTCGCCGCCGCCGCGGGCGAGGCCGTCACCGTGGTGGATGCGGTGCGGCGCGAAGTGGTGGGGTCCATTCCGCTGGAGGCGATACCGCGCTCCCTGGCTGTCAACGCCGCCGGAGACACGCTCTTCGTCACCTGTCGTGACGGCGGACTGCACATCATCGACACCGAGCTCGGGCGGAAAAGACAAGTGATCACCGTAGGAGCCGGCCTCGGTGATGTCGCGGCACATCCCTCCGACCCCGAGCGCTTCTACCTGACCGACACCCACCACGGAAAAGTGTTCCAGTTCGCCGCTGCGAAACGGCCAGATCGCATGTTCGAGCTCCGGCGGACAGTGCCCGTTCCACCCGACGGCCCGCTCGGAATCGCCGTCGGCCCCGACGGGCTGGTCCATGTGGCCTGCAACCAGGGCACCCTGGAGACACTGGACTTCACACGGTGAAGAGCCCGTGAACGACGCCCCAGGTCGGTGGGACGCGGCGCTGTGCCCGCGCCCCACCGGCAGGTCCACGTCAGCCAGGGAAGGCATCCGGATCGACTGCACTCGACGACGCATTGCCGCCGACGACCTTCTTCAGGCTGATCGTCCAGATCGTGTACTGGCCACCGCTGGTGCTGTACTTCAGCGGATCGTCGAACTTGGCGAAGGAGCACTGCTGCGTGAAGGTCTTGGCCTTCGCGTCCCAGTCCTTGCCGCTGGTGTAGAACACCGAGTACGTGCCGTTGGGGACACCCTTGACCGTGAAACTTCCCGACCCGCGCACGTACACGCTCAGGCTGGGGCTCTTGCTGCCCGACTTCACCAGGCTGATCACGGCGTCGCTGGACGCGTTCGCGACCTTCAGCTCACCCGGGCCGTGCGACGACAGCTTCTTGAGCATCGTGCCGTTGGAGAGCCTGCGGTTGGCCAGTTCCGTCCTGCCCGGCAGCGACTTGCCGAACTGGAACGTCGGGTCGGCCTTGGCGAGCGTGTCAGCCGCCGCACGCAGGTCGGCGATCGCCGGAGCCTGGCTCAGCATGGCGAGCGCGGCAGACCCCGCGCACAGCACGCCGCCGGTCTTGGCCTGGGACGCCAATGAGTCCAGCGCACGCAGCAGCGACGCGTGGCCGGATGTCGCCGACGGCGGCACCACCGCTGCCATGAGCCGGGTGCGGACGGCCGCCGCGGTCTTGGACAGGGCGTCACCGGCCGCTCGGACTGCCGCGCCGGTACGCGCGGGCGCGAAGCCTGCCACCGCGGTGCGCAGTTCGGCGTCGGCGGCGGCGAGCAACTGCTGGTATTCCGGCCCGGTCAGTGGCCGAGCCGGCGACATGGATGCCGCCACGGCGATGGGGATGTCGGGCAAGTCCGGATCGGACCCTGTTCCGCTGCAGGCCATCAGCGCGCAGGCTACCGATACCAGCGCGGCGACCCGGCCGGCGAGGTGGGGTGAACGGGTGAACAAGGCGGACTCCTTCGGCCTGAACGGCGAGGGGCGGCGGACTGCCGCGAGAGGGGCACGAGCCGTGATGCGGTGACTTCGACAGGTGGCCGGAGTGATCCCTCATCGCACTACCGAGGCCCCCGCCGTCGCACACCGTATCGTGCATTGTCAATGTTCTGCTGCCCGGTTTCACGACGGGTCCCGGCCTGTTCCATCTGCATCCCACCAAAGTGCCGCGCTGCGGACAGCCGGAAGCGGCGGACGCAACCAGGCGTCCGCCGCTTCCGTGACGTCCGGTCGCCGCGAGCGGCGCGGGACGGACCCGTCAGGTCATACCAGGTCGAGGTCGACCAGGAGCGCGTCGGCGAAGCTGGACTCCATGTCGTCGGAGCGCTGCGGGCGCGAGGACGGGAGCACGAACTTGTAGCCGACCTGGCGTACGGTGCCGATCATGGCCTCGTACTCGGAGCCGAGCTTGGCGCGCAGGCGCCGCACGTGCACGTCGACGGTACGGGTGCCCCCGAAGTAGTCGTAGCCCCACACCTCGCGCAGCAGCTGGTCGCGGGTGAAGACCCGGCCCGGGTGCTGCGCCAGGAACTTCAGCAGCTCGAACTCCTTGTACGTGAGGTCGAGCGGGCGTCCCTTGAGCTTGGCCGCGTACGTGTCGGGGTCGATGGTCAGCTCACCGCCGCGGATGAGGCCGCCGGCCGCCGCGGTCGCCGAGTTGAGGCGGCCCACCGCCAGCCGCAGCCGCGCCTCGACCTCGGCCGGACCGGCCCCGGCGAGGATCACGTCGTCGACGCCCCAGTCGGCGTTGATCGCCACGAGACCGGCCTCGGTCACGACCGCGACCAGCGGCACGCCGATCCCGGTCGCGTGCAGCATCCGGCAGGTGGCCCGCGCCTCGGACAGTTCGGTACGCGCGTCGACCAGCACCGCGTCGGGGCTGGGCGTCGACACGAGGGTCCGCACGTCGCGAGGCGCGGTGCGCACCATGTGCGGGAGCAGATCGAGCGCCGGGAGCACAGCAGAGGGCTCACCAGCACGTGCGGTGACCAGGAACAGAATTTCCACGGATCGCCTCCGTCGTTCGCGGATCTCACCGGACGGAAGTCCGCGTCGCTCACCGGGAATGCCGTGTGCGAGGGCGGCGTCACGTCGGTCCCGGCGTCACTGACGGGTGATGGAGCCATGAGCATATCCGAGTAAACGCCCGTCGCTCACGACTGAATTCTTTGTCACTGCTGGGTTTGCGCTGGAGTTCCGGGCAGATTTCGGCCGTGTTACCCGGTCCGGTTTCGCACGCGGGTCGGCGTCAGATCGTCTGCGGGTTGTCGCGGCTGCCGCGACGACCCGGCTGCGTTACCGGCGGACCGCCGGAGGATGGCAGACCGAGCAGCTGTGGCCCTGAATCCTCGTAGGGCACCTGCGGCTCCCCACAGCAGACCCGCGGCGACGACCAGGACGCCGGTGGTCTGGGCCAGGCCGGGCATCTCCTGGTCCTGCACCGCCGCGACGGCCAGGGTGGCCACCGGGACCAGGCCGGTGAACATGCCCGCGTGCTCGACACCGAGCAGCCGCAGCCCGGTGAACCAGGCCAGGAACGCGACCACCGTCATCATCACGGCCAGGTAGAGCAGGATCATCGCCTCGGTCGCGGTGGGCATCCGCAGCCGCGCCCACTCCCCCGTGGCCAGCCCGGCCGCCACCAGCATCGGCACCGCGAGCGCGCAGCTGTACATCGACACCCGCACCGCTCCGAGCCGTGGCAGCACCGCTGCGGCAAGCAGCGAGAACGACACCTCGCACACCAGCGTGCCGAGCGCCGCCGCGAGACCGACGCCGTCCGCGGAGCCGGCGCCGTGCACCAGCGCGGTGCCCAGCACCACGACCCCTGCGGCGATGACCAGCCGGGCCGCCGGGCGGGCGCCTCGTATCAGTGGCCCTGCCAGCGCCAGGCCGAGCGGCGCCGCCCCGACGACGGTCCCGACCACGGCCGCGTCGGCGTGGTCCAGCGCGGTCAGCAGCAGCGTGTTGAACAGGGCGAGCCCCAGCAACGCGACGGCGGTCAGCAGGGCCAGCTCGCGCCGGGTGGGCCGGAGCACGGGGGCCGTGCCGCCCAGTCGCGGAAACAGCCGCAGAAGTGCCGCCAGCAGCGCGGCGGCCAGGGCGTAACGCAGCGCCTGGCCGGTGAGGATCGGATAGTCGAGGACGAGGCGGCTCAGGCTCACCGAGCCGCCGAGGATCATCATGCCGAAGCTGCACAGGGCCGCTCCGGTCAGGCTGTCACGGTTCACGTCCAGACGGTATGGTCAGCATTGGTACACCGGACAGGTCCACTTGACCACAGGAACAGAGGACCAATTGGCGGTGCGTGAAGTGCTGCTCGATCTCGACCCGAACCTGCCCAGGATCGGCGAGCAGCTGGTGGGGGCGCTGCGAGAGGCGATCGCGCAGCAGCGCATCGCGCCGGGCACCCGGTTGCCGTCCAGCCGGGACCTCGCCGCCGACCTCGGCCTGTCGCGTGGTCTGGTGGTGGCGGCGTACGAGCAGCTCACGGCCGAGGGCAGGCTGGTGAGCCGCCGCGGTTCCGGCACCGCCGTCGCGCCCGCTCCCCCACCTGCTCCCGCCGTCGCGGGCGAGCCGGCGCCGGTGCCGCCGGGCCGAGTGGCGCCGCTGCGGCCGGGGGTGCCCGACCTGGGCATGTTCCCGCGCGCGGCATGGCGGCGGGCGTACGAGCGCGCGCTGGCCACCGCCCCCGACGCCGACCTCGACTACACCGACCCCGCAGGGGTGCCCCGGCTGCGCAGCGAGCTGGCCTCCTATCTGGGCCGGGTCCGCGCCGCGCAGACGGGCGCGGACGGGGTCGTGGTCACCACCGGCGCCGCGCAGGCGCTCAGCCTGCTCGGCCGGGTGCTCGCCGCGCGCGGCCTGACCGAGGTCGGCGTGGAGGATCCGGGCAGCGCGGGCATTCGCGGCCACCTGCTCGCGCACGGTCTGTCACTGCGGCCGGTGCCGGTCGACGGGCAGGGCGCCGTGGTGTCGGCCCTCGGGAGCGTGCGGGCCGTGTTCGTCACGCCCGCGCACCAGTTCCCGACGGGCGTCGTGCTCGCGCCGGGACGGCGGGCCGAGCTGATCGCCTGGGCTCGGCGCACCGGTGGGCTGATCATCGAGGACGACTACGACGCGGAGTTCCGCTATGACCGCGATCCGGTCGGCTGCCTGCAGGGCGTCGCACCGGACGTGGTGGCGCTGGTCGGCTCGGCCAGCAAGGCGCTCGCACCGGGGCTGCGCCGCGGCTGGCTCGTGCCGCCGGCGGGCTGGCTGGACGCCGTACGCCAGGCGAAGTCCGACGCGGACATGGGCGGCTCGGCGCTGGAGCAGCTGGCCTTCGCCGAGCTGCTCGCCTCGGGCGGCTACGACCGGCACCTGCGCCGGGCCCGGCGCGCCCAGCGCACCCGCCGTGACGCCCTGGTCGCGGCGCTGAGGACGTACCTGCCGCAGGCCCGGATCTCGGGGATCGCCGCCGGGCTGCACCTGGTCGTCGAGCTGCCGTCCGGGGTGGACGACCGGGCGCTGGCCACGCGGGCGCGGGCCGCCGGGCTCGGCCCACTGGCCCTGTCCGAGCTGCGCTACCACCCCGAGGGCACGCCGGGGCTGGTGCTGGGCTACGCCGCGCACACCCCGGACGAGCTCACCGCCGCGGTAGCCGTCCTGGCCACCCAGCTTTCGGGGAGGTGAAGCCGTTGCCGTCAAGCCAGGGGCGTGGGCGCCTGATCGGCGTCAGACAGCCTGGTGGGGTCGTCTGACCGGACTGCTTCAGCGGCTGAAGACCGACTCCGGCACGGCTTCGGAGTCCGCCGGGACAGTTCTGCCTGACAGGGCGAGAAGGCCGAGAGCTCCCGCGTACAGCAGCACGCCGGCGGCGTACGGAATCCGGTAGCCGGTATGTGCCGCGGCTCCGAGGACGGGCCCTGCCAGCAGCGCGCCGACCGGCACGGTGTTGGAGAAGAGGGTGGAGGCGCGCCCTCGATGGCGGGGCAGCATGTCCTGCATGTAGGTGATGCCGAGGCCCGAGAGCGCGGCGATCGCCGCGGCGTTGAGGACCTGGCCGAGCACCAGGTGCCACAGGCTGGTGGCCAGTGCCGTCAGCGCCATGTAGGCCAGTCCGCATACTGCGCCGACCATGAGCAGTCGGCGGATGGGCAAGCGGGTGGACATCATCCCGAAGCCGACCATGAGCGGGATCTCAAGCGCGGCGCACAGTCCGAGCAGCAGTCCGGAGCTGCCGAGGCCGAGGCCGAGCTCGCGGGCGGTCAGCAGCGGCAGCGCCTGGACTGCCATGTTGCCTGCCGCGCCGGTCAGCACGAACACGGCCACGCTGAGCCAGATCAGCTTCGGTGGCATGTCCGGCTCTGCGTCGGTGTCGGCGTCCGGCTCGTCCAGCGCGGCCGGTCGTGGTCTGCGCAACCCGAAGGCGATCACGGCGACCGTTGTCGCGTACATCAGCGACGACGTGAGGTAGGTGAGCTTGAACCCGCCGACGGTCAGCATGAATGCGGCCAGCGGCGGACCGGCGACCCAGGCGATGGAGAACAGGGTCCGCAGGGTGCTCATCGTCATGGCGACGCGGTCAGAACCGTGGAGGGCCTCGCGGGCGTAGGCGAAGACCTGCGGCATCAGCGCCCCGGCAGCCGCGGTCAGCGTCATCGCGACCACCAGGAAGATCCAGTAGTCCCGTACGACGGCGGACAGAGCCGCGGCCAGGCAGCCGGCGACAGCCGTGGCCATCAGCAGGCGGCGCCGGTCAGGAAGCCGGTCGGAGACTCGGCCGATCAAGGTCGACGCCATGATTGCCGAGACGGGTGCGGCGATGAGGAACATCGCGACCTGCGGGGCAGAGGCGTGGACGGCGTCTTCGAGGAACAGGGTGACGAACGGTATCGCCATCGCCGTCGACAGGCCGACGGTGATGAAGATCAAGCCGAGCGCGACCAGCGGTCGTCCGGTGCGCAGTTCGGCGGTCGCACGGGGCACGACATCACTCCGTTGACAGCTGGTAGGGGTTGGGGCGGGTGCCGCACGGCCGGCCGAGGCTGCGTACCGCGCGGCGTGGTGTTGCGGAGCGCAGCGGGGACGGGTCGGCAGTCGCACAGCGTAGCCGCCGACCCGTCCCTGGGGCTGGCGTCAGGCCAGGGTCGCGATGTCGATCACGAACCGGTAGCGGACGTCGGTGCTGCGCGACCGGTGAGCAGCGCGGCGTCCAGCGCTGCCAGATGATCCGCGACCCGGCCGACCGTCAGCACTCCACCCCCGCGCCACCAGGAGGCGGCCCAGCACCGCACGATGCATCGGACCCTTCAGCGCGACCGGCCGACGCTGCACGTCCTCGGCGGTCACCGGCCCGAGAACGCAGAAACTGATCCGCCCGCCGTGCATGCCGCCACGCTATCGCGATCGCCCAGCTCAGCTCACAGCACCGTCGTCAGCACGCCGCCGTCGACGCGTACCGCCGATCCGTTGATGGCGGACGCGAGCGGGCTGGCGATGAAGGTGACCGCGTTCGCGATCTCGCCGGGTTCGATGAAGCGGCCCAGCAGGGTGGTCTGGTTGGCGCCGATGATCGCCGCCTTCATCTGCTCCTCGGGCAGAGACTGCGCTTCCGCCAGCATCCTGACCGTCGCGGCGACGCCGTCGGAGTACGTCGGGCCGCCGAGCACCGAGTTGACGGTCACCTCGGTGCCCTTCGTGAGCTTCGCCAGGCCGTTGCCGACCGCGAGCATCGCCGTCTTGGAGGTGCCGTAATGGATCATGTCGGCCGGGATGTCGACGCCCGACTCGCTGCTGACGAACACGATCCGGCCCCACCCTCGATCCAGCATGCCCGGCATGAGCCGCCGCGCCAGCCGGACGCCGCTGAGCACGTTGACCTCGAAGTAGCGCCGCCAGTCGTCGTCCGAGATCTTCTCGAACGGCTTGAGCTCGAACAGCCCGACATTGTTGATCAGGATGTCGACGCCCGGGATCCGGTCGCACAGCCGGTCGACGTCCTCGGCGACCGCGAAGTCTGCGGGCTGACCGCTGACCGACGCACCCGGCACCTCGCGCCGCAGCCTGTCGACGGCCTCGGCCAGCTTCTGCGGATCACGGCCGTTGAGGATCACGTCGGCGCCCTCGGCGGCCAGGGCCTTCGCGGTCGCGTAGCCGATACCTTGGGTCGATCCGCTGATGAATGCGGTCTTGCCGGTGAGCTGCAGGTCCATTCGTCCTCCTCGTGAGCACCGCCGGCGGAGCCGGGGCTTCGCACCTTGCCGGAAGGTCCGGCAGCGGTCAGGTATGAGGTTGCCGCGAACGAATGAGCATTCGATGAGCAAATCGATCGAAACGACTTCCGAGCACTCAGCGGCGTCGCTGCATGCCGCTGCCGTCCCGGGCGGGAGCCCTTTTGGTTCTCACTGCGGCCACGCTCGCGTCAGGCTTCCGCGCAACTGCCTCAGTGCCGCATGACGTCGTCTTGAGAGCGCGCACACATGCCTGGCCGTGATCAGCCAGTGGCACGTGGGGCGTACATGATGACCACGACGCCGATAAGGCAGATCACCGCACCGATCACGTCATAGCGGTCGGGGCGGAACTTGTCGACGACCATGCCCCAGGCCAGGGACCCGGCGACGAACACCCCGCCGTAGGCGGCCAGGATCCGGCCGAAGTTCGCGTCGGGCTGGAACGTGGCCACGAACCCGTATGCGCCCAGGGCGATGACCCCGGCGGCGATCCACCACAGGCCGCGGTGCTCGCGCCAGCCCTGCCACACCAGCCACGCCCCGCCGATCTCCAACAGCGCCGCCAGGACGAACAGGATGACAGAGCGGGCGATCATCATGGGCGCAGCCTAACGATCGTCACGACGGCTGCGAGCAGGAGCATGCGCCACCCGAACACCCGTCGGCGTGGGCAGCCCGGCGCCTGGTCGACCACCACCACGCAAGCGCGGTCATGGCTGCGAGCGCGACGGCGATGCCGGGCATGATCTGCCCGAGCGCGGCCCAGCCGGCACCGCCGACAATGCCCGCGGCCAGCAGCAGCGGGATGGCGCAGCACAGGGCGCAGGCCAGGCCGGTGAGCCCGCCGAGGCCGCCGGGAAGGAGCACACGCAGTCGGTTGATCATTTGTTGCCTCCGTGGTCGGGTTCGGCGAGCGGGATCGGGCAGCAGTCGGTGGTGGCGCAGGTGGTCAGGTCGTCGCAGCCGGCGTCCAGGGCGGTGCGCAGACTGTCGGCGATGGTCTGCAGATCGGCGATCTTGGCCTCGATCTCGGCGAGCTTGGCGGCGGCGCGTCTCTGCAGGCTGGTGTCGGGTCTGCGGCCGTGGCGATGGGTGCCCAGGTCGACCAGTTCGGCTACTTCGTCGAGAGTGAACCCGAGCCGCTGCGCGGTCTTGATCACCCGCAGCAGGGTCAGGGCCTCTGCCGGGTAGAGGCGGTGTCCGCCAGGGCTGCGGGCCGGTTCGGCCAGCAGGCCGCGGCGTTCGTAGTAGCGCAGGGTCTGCAGGTTCACCCCGGCCGCTTCGGCCAGTTCCCCGCTGCGCAGGCCCGCGTTCACGGACGGCCGCGCACAGCGTCGGCCCGCTGCGCAAGGGCGGCAAGGACGTCGGCGCGGGCGGGCGGGACCTCGACGTCGAGGATCACCTGTCCCGACGCGGCGGCGGTGACGGTGAACGTGAAGAACGAGCAGCAGTCGCTCTCGCGGGCGGACAGGTCCCGCACGGTCGCCTCGAGATCAGCCCCACCGGACAGGGTCAGGCGCAGGTGCGTGTCGGCGAGGCGTTCGACGGTCCGCGTGGCGGTGGCGAACAGCGTGTCGAACTCGGCCAGCCGCAGCGGCTGCTCGGCCGTCGGCAGGGTGCACGCCTGTGGTACCCATGCCGGACCAGAGGTTTGTTCGGTCATGCCACCAAGGTAAACCTGTACCCAGGTACCGAATGCAAGTCCCGTTGAGCACCATGTTGGCTCGGCATGACGCGGGCGGGCGGCAGCGGCTCGACTTCTTGACACCACAGTCATCGAGACATAGCCTGCCGTCAAACTGACAGGAAACTTTACCGTTTACCGGAGGACGCCGTGCACCGTCGCGCCCGTCAGGCCTTGCTCGCCTCCGCAGTCGCCGTCGCCATCTCAACGGCCTGGCTGGTCGGCGCTAGCCCCGCCGACGCGACCCCGGTGAGCCTGCAGACCGTGGTGCCCGCGCCGGTGTCGGTCCAGCCTGCCTCCGGCGTCGTCCACACGCTGCCGGCCAACGCCGCGATCCAGACCCAGTCGGGCTCGACGGCCGCCGCCGACGTCGGCAACCAGCTCGCCGGAATGCTGCGCCCGTCCACCGGGTACGCGCTGCCCGTCACCACCGCCAGCGGCACCCCGACCAGCGGCATCGCACTGCTGCTGTCCGGCGCCGACCCGAGCGTCGGCAGTGAGGGCTACCAGCTGGACGTCACCGCCACGCTGATCACCGTGCGGGCGCAGACCGCAGCCGGGCTGTTCCACGGCGTGCAGACGCTGCGGCAGCTGCTGCCTGCCGCCGTCGAGGCGCGAACCGTCCAGCCCGGACCGTGGGAGGTCGCCGGAGGCCGGATCATCGACTATCCGCGCTACGGCTACCGCGGCGCGATGCTCGACGTGTCACGGCATTTCTTCGGCGTGGACGTGGTGAAGCGGTATCTCGACGAGATCGCCCAGTACAAGATCAATACCCTGCACCTGCATCTGTCCGACGACCAGGGCTGGCGGATCGTGGTAGACGCCTGGCCGCGCCTGGCCACCGTCGGCGGCAGCACCCAGGTCGGCGGCGGCCCCGGCGGCTACTACACGAAAGCGCAGTACAGCGACCTTGTCGCGTACGCCGCGGCACGCTACATCACGATCGTCCCCGAGATCGACATGCCCGGGCACGTCAACGCGGCGCTGGCCTCCTACGCCGAACTGAACTGCAACAACACGGCCCCGCCGCTGTACACCGGCACCGCCGTGGGGTTCAGCTCCCTGTGCGTCGGCAAGGAGGTCACCTACACGTTCGTGCAGCAGGTGCTCTCCGAACTGGCCGCGCTCACCCCGGGGCCGTACCTGCACATCGGCGGCGACGAGGCGAGCAGCACCTCCGACGCCGACTACCGCACCTTCATGAACCGGATCCAGCCGTTCGTCGGCGCCTCCGGCAAGACCGTCATGGGCTGGCACCAGCTCGGCAAGGCCGACCACTCCCCCGGCCGGGTCGCGCAGTTCTGGGGCACGACGACCTCCGACGCCGACCTGAGCGCCGCGGTCAGCAAGGGCGCCAAGGTGCTGCTGTCCCCCGCCAACAAGACGTACCTCGACATGAAGTACACCAACCAGACCCCGCTCGGGCAGACCTGGGCGGGTCTCATCGAGGTGCAGACCGCCTACAGCTGGGACCCGGCCACCCTGCTGCCGGGCGTGCCCGCCGCGTCGATCATCGGCGTCGAGGCGCCGCTGTGGACGGAGACGATCACGACACTCGCCGACATCGAGTTCATGGCGTTCCCGCGCCTGCCCGCCCTCGCCGAGCTGGCCTGGTCACCTCAGTCGGCACGCGACTGGGACGCGTTCAAGGCACGCCTGGGCGCGCAGGGACCGCGCTGGACCACGCAGGGCATCAACTTCTACCGCTCGCCGCAGGTCCCCTGGGCGATCCCGCCCGCGACCGGCCGGGTGGAGGCGGAGTCGTTCACCGCGCAGTCCGGGGTGCAGATCGTCGCCGACGCCGCCGCACACGGCGGCAACCGCGTCGGCTACATCGACAACGGCGACTGGATCGGTTTCTCCGGCGTCAGCCTCACCGGCAAGACCGGCTTCACCGCCCGCGTCGCCTCCGGCGGCACCGGCGGCACCATCCAGATCCGCTCCGGCTCGGCCACCGGCACCCTGCTCGGGTCCGTCAGCGTCCCCAACACCGGCGGCTACGGCGACTACACCGACGTCACCACCACCGTCACCACCGGATCCAGCGCACTGTACCTGGTCTTCACCGGCAGCGGCAGCGGTCTGTTCGACATCGACGACTTCGCCCTCACCGGCACCACGCCGCCGGTCAGCCGGGTCGAGGCGGAGTCGTTCACCGCGCAGTCCGGGGTGCAGATCGTCGCCGACGCCGCCGCACACGGCGGCAACCGCGTCGGCTACATCGACAACGGCGACTGGATCGGTTTCTCCGGCGTCAGCCTCACCGGCAAGACCGGCTTCACCGCCCGCGTCGCCTCCGGCGGCACCGGCGGCACCATCCAGATCCGCTCCGGCTCGGCCACCGGCACGCTACTCGGGTCTATCAGCGTCCCCAACACCGGCGGCTACGGCAACTACACCGACGTCACCACCACCGTCACCACCGGATCCGGCGCACTGTACCTGGTCTTCACCGGCAGCGGCAGCGGTCTGTTCGACATCGACGACTTCGCCCTCACTCCCTGACCGGATCCGTCAGGCGCCGACGGCAATGGCCGTCGTCGTCCAGGCTCCCCCGGGCCGCCTGGACGACGACGGCACCTACACGAGGCTCCGACCAGGCCGCTCGCCGTTGCGCGAGGCCGTGTACGCGGCGAGCCCACAGCCGAGATCGACCGTCGCCTCCACGAACACCGCTGGTGCACCTCATCGCGCGATACGAGACGGGTGACCTGACCGGGGTGGTTCCGTCGGTGGCGGCGGCCTTTATCCGGCCCGCGTCAGCCGGCTGCTTCCATCCGTTGAACGTGTTGATCAGGTTAATGCCTGGGGCACCTCGTCGAGCCGGCGTCTGGCCCGGCACATCGCCGACACCGACTGGGCCACCCTGCGCCGACAGGCACGGAAATCGGTGTCGGTTGGCCAAAGCAGGGTGGTACAAAGCCGCGGTGGAGAACACTCTGGAATTCGCTGACCTGCTGCGGCTGATGCAGGAGCGATCGATCGCTTTCCAGGCGGCGGTCGCCGCGGCACCCAGCCTCGACGTGCAGGTACCGACCTGCCCCGAGTGGACATTGCTCGACCTGGTGCACCACCTGGTGGAGGGGCGCCGCAAGTGGACCGCCATCGTCGCCGCAGGGCCTGCCGACGGTGCTGCGATCGTGTCCGCTCCGGTGGTGCCGCGGGAGCGCGAGGCCGTGCTGAACTGGTTTGCCGCCTCGGTGCAGGAGCAGCTGGACGCGCTGCGGGACGCCGGACCGGACCGTGGCTGCTGGACGTGGTGGGGTGATTCGCAGTCGCCGCAGACCAGCGGTGCCGTCGCTCGCGACCAGCTCCAGCAGCTCGGCGTGCACACCTACGACGCCCAGGTCACGGTGGGCGCCCCACAGCCACTGTCCAGCGAGCTGGCGCTCGACGGGGTCGACGAGTTCCTGACCACCCGCTGCGCAGGAACGGAACCCTGGCCGCACGAGCCGGTGGTCGTCGACTACCACACCACCGAGGGGCGCTCATGGCGGCTCTGGGTCTCCGACGGCCGCACGCGCACCGCCCGGCTCCCCGACGGCGCTACCGCCGGTGAAGGCCCGGAGAAGGCCGACGTAGCCGTCTGGGGCACCGCCAACGAGCTGGTCTTGTTCTTCTACGGCCGGATTCAGTCGGAGTCGCTGCGCACCGAGGGCGACCGGGGCATCCTCGACCGGCTCCACGGCTAGAAGCTGCCCGACCGGGCTGGCGGTGTGCGGTCGGGCGAGTTCGCCGCTCGGGTCAGCTGACGGTGATGGCCCGTGTGCCAGCCGGTGGCTCCAACGGGGAATGGGGTGACGCTTCGATGCGGGACGCTGTCTTGACGGGGCGCGGCGGGCCCAGCCGCGGCGGACCCGGTAGGTGTCGAAGTCGGCGAAGACAAGCTGACTCATCCTCACCACATACGAGGACTGTCGTAGATCCTCACCCTCAGGCGGGGCAGGACAGGTGGGGCAGGCCGGCTGTGGGTACGCGGATGACTGCGCCCGGTCGGGCGTTGACGATCCACTGGGCGGAGCCGGCGACCGTGCCGGGGGTGTCGAAGGCCGCCCCGGTCGTGAGGTCGAGCACTGACGCCGTCGTGCCGCCGTACCACAGCAGGTAGTCGCCGGCTACCTGGAGGAACTGGAACACGTGGCTGCGGTCGGTCAGCGTGTAGCGGGTCAGCTTCGCGGCGTTGAAGTCCCACTGTTCGAGCGTCTGCGAGTCGCCGCTGCTCCAGACGAGGCGGTCGGCTGATCCGCCCAGGTACGCCACGGACTTCGGTCGCTGGATCGCCGGTGGAAGCTCGACGGGCTGGAGTGTCACCTCGTCCACGGCGTGGAGCGAATAGCGCGTGGCGTCGTCGACTTTCGCCCAGACGAGGAGGCCGCCCGCGTATACCGGGGAGCTCAGGCGGCCGGAGTCGAGGACTCGGGTGGTTCGGCGGGCCAGGTCGAAGACTCGCAGTTCGGCGTGGAGTGCCCCGCCCCCGGCGAGTACGGGTTGCGCCCACGCCACGGATCCGTGCCGCAGCACCGGGAGCGGCTGCTGGCCGGGCAGGAAGCCGCCGGGTCCGTGCGAGTCGGCGATGCGTACGTTCTCCCCGGTCGTGCGGTTGGCCGCGTGAACACTCCAGTCCGCGAGGTTCGTCTTGGAGTCCAGCTGCTCCCAGACCACCCACGACTCGTCGACCGCCAGGGCGCCGAGCCCGGACACCTCGGGCTGGTATCGGGTGACGGTGCCCAGCTTCCCCGAGCGCAGGTCCAGCGCCACAACACCGCGGCCGGTCGCGTCGTGCGACTGTCCGAACGCGATCTGATCCCGCACCGCGTGCACGCCGATGGTCAAGCCGTCCGGCAGCGGCGTGGATTCGCCCGTCCACTGCTGCGGTGGCCGAGTCGTGAAACAGACGGCCTGGGCCGCGCCCGACGCTGGTGACGGTGACGAAGGCGGCAGAGGGGTCGCCGTGCAGGCGGCGGTGAGCATGACTACCAGGGCCGTTGCGGCCGATCGCACCATCACAGGGCCGAGTCTGCCGCTCTCGCAGTAATGATCGTGAATATCTTGCAGCGCGATCCGCTTGGTGAAAGAAGATACTCGTCTATATATTGCCGCCATGGAGAGGGTCCGAGGACGGCGTCCGGGCACCACCCCGGCCGGGCACGGCCAGAGCGCCGAGCCGGTGATCGCCTGGCTGCTGCGGGTCAACCGGCTCTACGGCGACGACGAGCGGCTGGCGGTCGCGGCCCGGTTCGCCCGGGCGTACGACGATGGGGACGTCACCGCGTCGGAGTCGCAGGTCTGCCGGTGGGAGCGCGCGACGCTGAGGCTGTCAGCGCCGGTCATCGGCCGGTACGAGCGGGTGCTGGGCCTGCCGCGGGGGCGGCTGGCCGCGGTGGCGCACACCCTGTACCGCGAGTCGCGGGGATGCCTCGGCCCACCGGCGTTGCGGCCGACCGGGAATGCCGACGCGATGCGGGATCGGTTGTCCCCCCTGCTCGAACGAGCGCTCGGTGCGGAAGAGATGACCGGGTGCGACTGGGACGAGCTCACGGCGGGCCTGTGGGAGGTGCCGGTCCTGCTGCACCCTCGGCGGCTGTGGCCGGAGCTGATCCAGCGGCTGCTGGCCGAACTGCTGGTGGCCGAGGGAACGGGCTGGCTGTGGCGGTGTGAGGCGCTCAACCGGCTGCTCGGCCTGCGGGACGGCGCGACCGCGGTCGTGGAGGCCTGCGCGGCGGTCATCGACGACCGCCGCAGCCAGGTCCTCATCGAACCGGCCGCACTACTGGAGATGACACCGCATCCGGCCGCCGCCGCGTACCTGCTGGGCCAGGTCGAGAATCCGGTCAGCGATCAGGTGCTGCGCGCCGCGTGGTGGGCGGTCGCGGAGAAGACCGGGCGCGGCCACTTCGACCCCGGGCAGCTCCGCCGCCTCACCCAGGTCGCACTGGAAACGTTGCGGGACAGCGGCTCTCCCCTGGCTTCCCGGGTCGGCGCCGCCGAGACCGCCCGCCAGCTGCTGCCCGATGTCAGCGCCGGCGAGCACCGGGCGCTGAGCCAGGCACTCCAGGGCGATCCGGTCTCCGGCCACGTCCTGCGTTCGGGCACCGTCGCTGCACCGGAGACGGTACACGCGGTCGCGCACCGTCTCTCGCAGGCCGTGCTCTCCCTGATGCGGCGGGAGATCCTCCAAGAGGATCCGGTGCTCGAGCGGCTGATCGCCGACATGCTCTTCCATCCGCAGGGCACCCGGCGGACGGTCGCGGCGCAGACCGTGGCCGCGACGCCCTACCGTTCGGTGCTGGCCGACGTCATGGGCCGGGAACTCGGCCGGCCCGGAATGCTGACCTCGGCTCCGCTCGCCACGGCGCTGGTGCAGGCGATCGGCCACCTCGGCGGCGCCGAGGAGGCGGCCCTCATCTGGCGGCTCGTTCTCGGGCGCGGCCTGCCGGCACCCGTGCAGGAGGCGGCGGCCTGGATCGTCGGCCACCTGCACGTCCCGTCGGAGCGCTGGGACGTTGTCCGCACCCGGCTGCTCCACCACCGCGACGGGCCGCTACCGGGCTACGTCCGGGGACTGATGTACAGCGCCGGCGTCTCCCGGCGTAACGCCGATCTGACGGAGCTGAGCGGTCCGCAGGTCCATCCGGAACTGCGGACCGCTGCCTCGTGGTGGCTGTCCATCCCCGACTTCGTGCGCGCGAGCGCTCTGGTGTGAGTGCGTCTACCAGATGTAGCCGTAGCCGCCGAGGATGATCGCCATCGTGTTCGTGTCGAACCACGAGTACGCCGGGACCGAGCTCCACACCGTGGTCGCCGGGTCGGCGTACCAGACCTGGCTGGTGCCGGTGTTGTAGCCGCCGATCTCGATCCAGTGCCCGATCTCCTGGCTCACCGGGTGCCCGGTCAGATGCGGACCGTAGGGCACCTCCCACGCCAGGCCGGCGATCGGCGAGCTGACGCCGACATTGGTGGCGAGGCGGTTCGAGAAGTCGGTCTTCTGGGCGGCGGTGGGCGGGTCGGACATCCACACCATGCCGTAGAAGTTGAACCCGAAGTCGGGCATGCCGACGTAGTAGTTGAGGCCGTTGGTCTCCGCGGCAGCGCCCGTGCCGCCGGCGCTGGGCGTGCCCATGTAGTTGGCGACCGTCCACTGATCGAGGTTGTACGGGCTGGAGCCGGGCACCGTCGCCGAGAACATCGACACGACGGCGGGACCGCAGAAGTAGTTGGTCACCTGCCCGTACTGGTACATCCAGGTGATCTGACCGGTGGCCTGGGTCGATGCGCGGGCGCACGAAACCTGCCTGGCCTTGATCTCGCCGTTGGCGAACATCCGTTCCTTGAGCGCGGTGTGCGCCTCCGACTCGGCCAGCTCGGCGGCCGTGGGCTTGGGGAACAACTGGTGCGTGGACTTGTACTTCGTCACCGCCGCCTCCACATCCGGCGAGACGGCGGTCGTCGCGGCGTGCTTGCCCGCGTCGAGCTGCTGCTGGGACAGGACGTTGGCGCACACGTTCTTGCCGGCACCCGTACCGGCGGCGGACGCGGCCGTGCCCCCGAAGGCGACGGCCGAGCCCGCGACGATGCACGCAGTGATCGTCGCTAGGGAGGTTTTCGTGAGGCGTGTCATGCCTGCGAGTCTGTTACCGGCCGCGTGATACATCGATATTTATTGCTGTTTGCTTGAGGGGTGCAAGAACCTCGGCCGGGCCGACCCATATCGCCACCAGCGTCGCGGTGGCAAGCGTGGATGCTGACGACGGTGTCGGCGATCACCGACACCGTCGTGCTGACCTAGCTGCTCGCACCGGGCATCCCGGTCACTGGAGGTAGCAGATCTTCTGCTGGCCGGGCGCCGGGTCGCCGAAGACGGCGTTGCCGCAGGCCAGGTCGCCGGTGAAGGTGCCGTAAACGTAGCGTCCGGCGGCACCGTAGGCGACCTGGTGCGTACCGGTCATCACGCAGGTCTTCGTCTCCGCCGCGCAGGGGGTCCAGGTGGTGACCGTCGGCGGGGGCGCCGCCAGGTAGCAGGCCTTGCCGGTGCCCGGAAGCGGGTCGCCGAACACCGCGTTGCCGCAGCTCGTGCCGCCGCTGAGGGTGGCATACCGGTAGGCGCCGGACGCGCCGTAGGCGACGGTGTTCACTCCGGCGAACGCGCAGGTGCCCGTCTCGCCCGCGCACCGCTGCCAGACACCGGTGGCCGGTGGTGCGACGCTCGCGTAGCAGGCTTTCGAGACGTTCTCGATCGGATCGCCGAACACGGTGTTGCTGCAGACCACCGAGTTGGTGACGGTGGCGTAGGCGAACCTGCCCCGGGCTCCGAAGGCCACGGTGAACGTTCCGGTGCCCGAGCAGGTCCCCGTCTCCTGCGCGCACAGCGACCACGTGCCGGGCGGCGCCGCGCTGGGGGCGGGCGCGGGCGATCCGGTGAAGTGCCAGGTCCCGGAGCCGACGGTGTAGCTGGTCTCGGTCCCGCCGGCGGCGAGCTGGGTGGCGCCCGCCGGGCTCGCCGTGGCCTGCCCCTGGCCGAAGTTCGGCACCCGCACCGTCGCCACGGTGCCGACGGGAACCTTCACGTCGAGGGCGAGCTGCCCGCCGGTCACGGTCCAGGAGCTGGTGACGGTGCCGCGTACCGTGTCGACGGAGGCCGAAACCCGCTGCAGGCCCGCGGGGATCTGCGGGGCGACGGTCACCGTGCTGTAGCCGGGTCCGGTGGGCTGGATGCCGCCGAGGCGGGTGTAGAGCGAGGCGTTGATGCCGGCGAACATGGCATGGTCGTGGGTCTCCATGGACGAGTAGTACGTCCACTCCTCCCAGGACGTGGTGGCGCCCTTGCCGATCTCGAAGCCGAAACCCGGGTAGGTGGTCTGGTCCAGGATCGTCATGGCGACGTCGGTGCGCCCGATCGCGGCCAGGGCGTCCATCAGGTATCGCGTGCCGAAGATGCCGGTGTCGAGGTGGCCGCCGTTCCGGTTCATGATCGTGTCGACCAGGCGGGTGCCCACGGCGGTGACGTTCGGGGCCGGGACCAGGCCGAAGGCCAGGGGCAGCACGCTGGTCGTCTGGCGGCCGTCGCCGTAGCTCGCGCCGTCGGCGTTGAGGAACCGGGTGTTGAACGCCTGCTTGATGCGGTCGGCGAGCTGGTTGAAGTGGGTGGCGTCGGCGGTCTGGCCCAGCGCCGTCGCGGCCTTGGCGACGTCGACGGCCTGCAGGTAGGACAGCGCGGTGTTGACGATGGGCACCTCGCTGGTGCACGCGCCCGCGCTCGGGTTGCCCATGCCGCCGTTGGCGTTGGCGCTCAGGTCCGGCGGGCACCAGTCGCCGAACCCGGTCGACCAGATGAGTCCGGGCACGTTGGCGGCGTTGGTGTCGACGAAGGCCTTCATCGCGGGGTAGGTGGCCGCGAGCGTGGCACGGTCGCCGTACTGCTGGTAGAGGGTCCAGGCGAGGGTGACGCCGGCCCCGCCCATGTCGGGCTGCTGCGCGTTGCCGCCGTCGCTGGGCAGGGCCGTGCCGGGTGGCAGGTCCCGCAGGTAGTTGACGTAGAAGGGGTCCATGGCGAACTCGGTGGTCGAGGCGTCCTGGTAGGCCTGGACGTCCATGCCGGGCGGGGTGCGTTCGTCGCGTACGGGGGTGTCGGTGGGGGTGCTCATGGAGTTGTTGAGGATGGTCCAGCGGTTGTTGCGCCAGATCTGGTCGAGCAGGCTGTCGGAGGAGGAGAACGATCCGGTGGACACGACGTCGGCGTGCACGACGCGGCCGTCGAGGCTGGCCAGGGTCGGGGCCTGCGGGTAGCCGGTCACCTCGACGTAGCGGAAGCCGTGGTAGGTGAACCGCGGTTCGTAGGTCTCGGTGGTGCCGGTGCCGGCCAGGGTGTAGGTGTCGGTGGACACGGCGTTGCGGTTGGTGGTGGTGTCCAGGGTGCCGTCGGCGTTGATCTCCTCGGCGGTGCGCATCCGCACGGTGGTGCCCGCCGGGCCCTGTACCCGCAGGCGTGACCAGCCGGCGATGTTCTGGCCCAGGTCGTAGACGTAGACGCCGGGCTTCGGCTGGGTGAGCCTCACCGGGGCGAGCGTCGCGGTGACCCGCAGCGGCGGCATCGTGTGGGCGGCGAGCCCGCCGGCGGGTGCGGTGGCGTTCACGACCGGCTGCCAGCCGCTTTCGTCGTAGCCGGGCTGGTCCCAGCCGTTCTGCTCCTGGCGCGCGTCGTAGGTCTCGCCGCCGTAGATGTCGTTGGCGGTGATGGGGCCGGTCGAGGACTTCCAGCTGCCGTCGGTGGTCACGGTCTGGCGGGTGCCGTCGGTGTATCGCACATCCAGCAGCAGGAGTGCCTGCTTGGGCCCGGTCCAGCGGAAGCCGTACTGGCTGAAGGTCGGGCCGTAGCCGTTGCCCAGCCACAGCCCTGCCGCGTTGGCGCCCGGCCGCAGGGCGCCGGTCACGTCGTAGGTGCTGTAGAGGGCACGCCGGTCGTAGGGCGTGCTGGCCGGGGCCAGGACCTGATCGCCGACCTTGGCGCCGTTGAGGCGCAGTTCGTAGCAGCCGAGCCCCAGGACGTAGGCCCGCGCTCGGGCGACGGTCTTGGCCCCGTCCACGGTGAAGGCTCGGCGGAGTCTGCGGGCGCCGGTGCCGGTGGCGCTCGGGCTGATCCACTGGGCGCCGTTCCAGTCCTGAGTGGTGAGCAGGCCCGTCTCCCATTGCGCGGCCGGGCTCCAGGAGGAGACGGTGCCGTTGGCGTCCCAGACCTGGACTTTCCAGTGATAGGTGACGGTCGCCTGCGGGGTCGGGCCGCCGTAGGCGACCGCGACCGAGTCGCCGCTGATGACCTTGCCGCTGTCCCAGACGTCGCCGACCCCGGCGTCGAGCTGGGTCATGCCGCTCGCGACCAGCACCCGGTAGGCGGTCTGGCGTTCGCCGTTGACCGATGAGGTCAGTTTCCAGCTGAGGCTGGGGTGGGTTTCGTCGGTGCCCAGCGGGTTCGTCGTGTAGTCGACCTGAAGACCGGCCACCGAGACCTCAGGCGCCGCGGCTGCCGCCGGGACGGTCGGCGTGAGGGTCAGGGATGCGGCGATCAGGCTGAGCACGGCGAGGCCACGCAGACAGGCGCGCAGCCCGGCCTTGACGGGGGCACGATGAGTGGCGATCGCATCGGGCATGACGGCGATCTCCTTCCAGACGTCCGAGCGGTGGACTGGATCGGTGACGCGGACACCAGCTATTGAAACGTTTCAATATATTCAGTTGGGCCAATGTTGCGCGGATTTCGGCGCGATGTCAAGGCACCTTGAGGTCCACTCGTGGCTCAGCTCGGCCGGTAGGAGCAGCGGACCCCGGTCCGCACCGCCGCCCGCGGCTCCTCGCGCGCTGGCCGCCACATCCGCGCTGATGGACGACGGCACCGCCACCCGGATCAGCAGTGGAGCACGCGGTAGTGTCCTCTTGAGGCCGATCGGCGGTGAGCGATGCAGGTGGTGTGATCATCGCGAGGGTCGTGTGCGGGTGCGGAGGCGGGCGGCGATTGCCGTCGCGGTTGCGGCGGCTGTGAGAGGCAGAGACGCGGCTGGCAAGATCCCGAGCCGGTCGACGGTGGCTCCGGCGAGCGCGGACCCGGCCGCCCCACCCACGGCGAGCGCGGTGGACAGCCAGGTGAACGCCTCGGTCCGGTTCGCCGATGGGGTTGTGTCGTTGACGAGGACGTAGCTGGCTGCAGCGACCGGGGTGAGGAACAGGCCCGCGAAACTGAACGCTGCCGCGGTCGCGACGAGCGATCCGTCGGTGACTGCCGCGATGAGCGTCGGCACGGCCAAAGCGGTGGCCAGCCGCGCCAAGGCGAGCGGGAAGTCGGCTTCGGCTCGGCGGAGACTGCCGAGCACACCGCCGCAGATCCATGCGGCCAGCAGCAGTCCGCCCATGTCGGGTGCGCCGGCGTGGGTGGCCAGCCCGGGCAGGACCACCGGCATGGCCCCGAACACGAGGCCCTGAACCGCTGTGGCGGCGATAAGGACCCGAAGGCGCGGGGCGCGCAAGGCGCTGCCGGTGTGGTGTGGCCGATCCGCTGCGCCGGCGTCGATTCGTGCGGCGTGATAGACGAATGCGATCGAGCCGGACAGCGTCGCTGCTGCGGCGGTCCATACTGCGGCGGCCGGTCCGGCCAAGACCATCAGCATCGTGGCCAGTAGCGGCGCGATGAGCAGCAGGACCTGCTGGATCAGGGACTCTGCCCGATATGCTGTGCGGGCCGGGGTGCCGGCCGCGACGAGCCGCGGCCACAGGACCTTCATGCTGCCGGAGATGGGCGGGAACCCGACCCCGCGAGCAGGGCACAGCAAAGCAGCGCACCGAATGGCGCATGCCGCGTTGCCAGGACCGGCAGAAGGGTGAGTGCCGCCGCATACAGCATGGCTGATGGCAGGAGCACCCGGCCGCGCTCGTACCGGTCGAGTAGGCGGCCCTGCATGGGCGTGGACACGGCGTCGCCGAACGCGGTCGCGGCGGCGATCACGCCGGCGGCGGCGTAGGAGCCGGTCGTCTGGTGTATCAATGTCACGACGGCCAACGGCGTGATGCCCTTGGGCAGTCTGGCGATCAGGGAACTGCCGGCAACCGGAAACGCACGGCGGGTGAAGATCACGGACAGTACGGCAGGCACGGCAACACCTCGGGATAGACGCGGGCACGACGAAGCGTGCCGACGTAACCCCCCAGGATTTTGTCCTTCAAGGTGTCCGCCTTGCGGCGGTCGCGACGCTCGGACCAGTCCCGGAAGCTGCCCGGCGGAACCCTAGTCGCACATCGGTCGACGACAGCAGCCTACCGTGACGGACGTGAATGCGCGTCACTGTCTGTGCTGGTCGCGTTCAACGTGTCGCCGCTCGGCGCCGATGACGATGCGGGTGCCGTCGTGGTGGAGGCTGCGGTCGGGGCGGTCACGGCCTATCGCCGGTAGTGCGGGTCCGCGGCCCGGATGTCGGCCTGCGTGCGGGTGAGTGGCCTGTCGTAAAGGTATCCCTGGCCGTAGCGGCAGCCGAAGTGCCGCAGGAGGTCGCGTTCGGCGGTGGTCTCGATGCCTTCGGCGACGACGTTGAGGTCGAGGGCGTGCGCCAGGGTGATGATGATGTCGACGAGCGTCGCCTGCCGTGCGGAGGTGGTGGTCGTGCTGGTGAACGACCGGTCGATCTTGAGGATGTCGACCGGGGACTGCCGCAGGTAGCTCAGGGCGGAGTAGCCGGTGCCGAAGTCGTCGATGGCGATGCGGATGCCCTCCCGGCGCAGTTCGGTGAGCGCCTGCCAGGTTTGGTCGTCGTGGTGCAGCAGCAGGCTCTCGGTGATCTCGAGCAGCAACCGCTGCGGGGGCAGCCCCGCACCGTCCAAGGCCGCCCGGACGGTACGCGAGAAGTCGGGGTCGTGGAACTGGCTGACCGAGACGTTGACGCTGACGTACGGCGGCTGCCGGGGATGGTGTGACCTCTGCCAGCCGGCCGCGGTCTCGATCGCGGCCTGCAGGACGTGGTGCCCGAGGGCGTCCATGAGACCGGCCTCCTCGGCGAGGTCGATGAACTGGTCCGGCATGAGCCGGCCCCGGGTGGGGTGGTCCCACCGCACGAGGGCCTCGAAACCGGCGACGGTATCGGTGGACAGCTCCACGATCGGCTGGTATTCGACGGTCAGGCTACGGCCTTCGATGGCCTCGCCGAGTTCGGTGCGCAGGACGACCCTGTCCAGCATCGCGTCGTGCTGGGCCGGGTCGTAGCGACGCCACTGGCGCTTTCCGCTGGACTTCGCAGCATACTGGGCCTGGTCGGCCTTGCGGAGCAGGGTCGCTGCGTCGATGCTGTCGCGGCTGGTGGCGATGCCGACGGAGACCGCTCCGGGCAGCATACGGCCGTCGACGAGAAACGGCTGCGCCATGGCGGTGACGATGTCGTCGGCGACGGCCTCGACTTCTTCCACCGAGGGCATGGCGGCGATGAGGGCTGCGAACTCGTCGCCGCCGAGGCGAGCGGCAAGGTCGCCGGGGCGTAGCGCGCCGCTCAGGCGGCGGGCGGCCGCCTGCAGGAGCGCGTCGCCGGTCTCGTGCCCGTAGCTGTCGTTGACCATCTTGAAGTCGTCGAGGTCGAGGTAGAGCACGCCGACGGTGGTGCCCGTGCGGTCTGCGTCGGCGAGGGCGGCCTGCAGGCGCTCGCCGAACAGCGACCGGTTGGCCAGCTCGGTGAGCGGGTCATGGTAGGCAAGGTAGGTCAGTTCGGCCTCCAGCTTGCGGCTGGCGGTGACGTCGCGCAGCGTCAGGACCCAGCCGCTGATCGTGGGATCGTCGCGGAGGTCCTGCCAGGACGTCTCGACGATCACCGTCGCCTGGTCCGGGCGGGCGACGGCCAGGTCCTGGCCTTCGGCGGGGCGGCCACGGGTGCCGGCGGTGTCCGCGACGGGCCGGCTCAGGGTGCTGAACTTCCGTCCGGCCAGGGCATCGGTGCCGAAGGTCCGAGCGGCCGACGGGCTGGCGTAGCGGATGGTGTCGCGGTCGGGTTCCAGGATGAGGATGACGTCGGCGGTGTTGCGCACCAGCGTCTGGAAGTACTCCTCGCTGTGGCGGAGGTCGAGCTCGGCGGTGGTGTCGATGCGTTCGGCCGCGAGCGCGGCGTGCGCGGTGAGCAGTTGGACGGAGGTCTGGATCTGGGCGAGCCCCGATTCGGCCGCACCGACCACGAGTGCGCCGTTCTCGGTGGGCGACGCGCGGTGTCCGGGAGTGGTGATCGGGCAGACGAGCGCGACCGGGTGCCGGCCCATCCGGGTGCGTGCCCGGTCCGGCAGGTCGCGGACGTACAGCGGGCGGGCGTCGCCGTCGGGCAGTGCGGCCACCGCCGAGGGGCGGTCGGGGCCGGGCTGGTCGACGTAGGCCGCATACGCGGTGCCCGGTGGCAGGAGCCGCCCCGGGCTGTCGCGCAGGACGTCGAGGACGGCTTCGTGGTCGGCGGCGGTGAACATGGCGGCGCTGATGCCGTGGACGGCCTGGCTTCGGATGATCACGCCGCGATAGTCGTCGATGAGCCCGGTCAGCCGGATCAGCACCAGGATCAACGTGAGGGCCGTGAACAGCAGCGCGGTGAGACTCTGCCGGGCGGCGCCTGCGGCGATGTCGGCGAAGAGCACGGCGAACGGCACGGCGATGAAGGAGATCAGCAGCAGGCGGTAGCCGCGGCCGGGTTCCCTGCGGTCGACCGGCGCCGGTTCCGTCAGCCGCACCATGGACGGGTGCAGCGCGGCCAGACCCCAGCCGAGGTAGAACACCACCCATCCCGCCAGCACCACGAACGACACCTGAGGATCGGGCCCGCTGCGGGCCACTGCCAGCACCAGGTCCGACGACAGCTGCCCGGCCGCCGCCGCCGCGAGCATCAGCACGGCCGGTACGCGCCAGGCCACGAGGACGAGGCTGGCGGTGATCGCGAAGATGAGCACGTCGCACAGTGGGAAGACGAAGGCCGTCAGCCGTCCCTCCCAGTTGCCGGCGAAGTAGCCCCACTGCGGGAAGATGATGAACTTCCACACCAGCAGGCCGAGACCGCTGGTCAGGATCATGGAGTCGAGGATCAGCGTCCGGCCGCGGCCGATCATGCTGACCCAGGCGAGACCGGCCGTGCCTGCGGCGATGACCACTGTCGAGGCGAGGAACAGCAGGCTGGCCGGGCCGGTCGCCGCTGCCGGCGTGCCGACGGCGCCGACGTCGAGGTAGTAGACGATGCTGGCCGAACCGGACAGCCCCAGCCCTGCGGCGGCGAGCAGCCACGGCCATCGGCGGCGGGGCCTGTTGTCGCGTACGCCGACCAGAGCCGCCGCGACGGCGGCCGCGCCGAGCGCAGCCAACCAGACCAGCTGGTGCGCGCGCCAGATGAACAGCCCAGCGCCGGCAGTGACGACCACTGCCGCGTAGGCCCAGCACCGAACAGACACGTAGCATTGTCCCCGCTCGTAGGCCACGAAAAGGTGCGAACCGCCGAACCTTCGTATCGCCTCGTCAGGCCGCCAGCCCGCGGTGCCGTCCGTACCGGATCACCGTCCGGTGAACTGCGACCGCGACCGTGCTCGTACCCGCGCCACAGTCGTAAAGATCATGCCGCGTGCGTGAAGCTCGTGATCTTTGAGCGCAACTGCCAGCCGAGACCCTCGTAGAGCGCACGTCCTTCCTCTGTCCCATGAAGTACGGCGGTCACACCCCCCTGGTCTATGGCTGCGGCAGCTAGTGCGTTCATCACCGCTGTGCCCAGGCCACGGCGCTGATGTGCGGGATCGGTGCCGACGCGATCCACGACGGCGACACCGTCCACCACGGCGGCGTATCCCGCCGCGACGACCTCGCCCTCGGAATGTACCCGCACGTTGATGACGCCCGCGTCGATCGTGGCGCTGAGGTCATAGCCGGCGGGCACGCTCGACGAGATCCGCCGCAGCGTGGTCGTCATGATTGGCTCTGGCGGGGTGCTCTGCCAGGACAGCCCGAGCAGGGTGGCCACCGCGTCCTCGGCGGTGGCAACGATGATCACACCGTGCGGAGGGGTCGCGTCCTTCACCGCGCTGCGCACCGCGTCGAGGTCGTCGCGAAACACCAGACAGCGGGCGCGGGTCTTCGGCCGGACCTCGTCGATCCGCAGGCCCCAAGGGGTCTCGATGGGCACGGAGTTGCGCCTGACTGCGGCCAAACCCTTTGCCCAGCTGCGGAGTACGTCTGTTACTTCATGCGAGATCATCCGCAAGAGAGTACTCGTAGGTCAGAGGGCCGCCACCAGTCCGTCTACACGAACAGGGACAGGAGCAACCAGGAACGGCGGGCGCTCAAGTGTGACGAAGCCGGAGACGGCTGGCATCGAGGGCTTAGCGGGCCGCCCAGTGGGCAAGTGATGGCAAGTGGCCAACTCAAGGCTCAGGAACGTGACGCTGCGGGCGGTGGCACGCCGGCGCTGCGCGACGTCGATCCGCGATTGCTGACGGCGCACGTGACCCGCATGCTGGAAGCGATCACCGAACAACCCGCCTGACCCCGTCCGGCGAAGGTTGCACCTGGCCTCGAGGGGACGCCGATGAGCATCCAGATTCGACGGACCGAGCGAGGTTGCGAGGCCGCATTCGTGAGCGGGCTGGAGTGGCTGTTCGACCCGCCCGGCAGCCGTCCTCCGAACTGGGACCGCCGGCAGGCCGTCGACCGTACCGCACAGCTCCTCGATCAGGAGAACGTGGCGCTGTTCGAGGCCCGATCCCAACAGGATCAGCTGGTCGGCGTGGCCAGCGTCTACGTGGACATCATGTCGGTGCGCTTCGGTCGTCGGGCCTCGATCGAGGATCTCGCCGTACACCCTGGGTGGCGTTCCCGAGGTGTCGGCGCCAGCCTGCTGACGGCGGCCAGGGCCTGGGCGCACGAGCAGGGCGCCGACTTCGTCTTCCTGGAGTCCGGCCTTGCCCGAGCAGATGCCCACCGCTTCTACCTGCGCGAAGGTGCGACCCACTCGGCCGCGACGTTCAGGTGGACCATAGAACCCACCGCCTGACAATTGGCCGCGCACGGCTGACCTTCACCTGCTACTGGCTGACAGGGCTTCCCACCGCCTGGCTCCTGTCAAACGCCGTCGACGCCGGCGCGTCCGGCGTATGGCTCGGCCTGCTCATCGGCTTGGCCACCACGGCGCTGCTGCTTTGGCGGCGCTTCCGTTCATCGCTGGCCGCCAGAGCCGAACCTGGCCCGATCTCGAGCTCTGGCATCACCCAAGTCGACCAAGGGCGTGCCGGATTCGAAAGTAAGGCAAGTGGAGTCGGAGTTGACTGGTGTGGTCACCGGTCGACGATGGCGGCGATCTCTTCAGGGTGTTCGGTCGGAAGGCTGTGATGCGTCGCGTGCGGCAGCTCGACGATGTCGAGTCGGCTCAGGCAGGATTCGGCCATCGCCCGTATCCTCTCGGGTCGATGCGCCCGGCTCCGCTTCGCC
The DNA here is from genome assembly GCF_018327705.1 of Catellatospora sp. TT07R-123. Taxonomy (NCBI): domain Bacteria; kingdom Bacillati; phylum Actinomycetota; class Actinomycetes; order Micromonosporales; family Micromonosporaceae; genus Catellatospora; species Catellatospora sp. TT07R-123. The sequence continues at coordinate 716,308 of NZ_BNEM01000001.1, forward strand.
AGCACGAGTGTGACCGGCACCTCGAGATGGCGCAGGTCGGCCGGCTTCGGCCGTTTCGGCAGGACCAGCTTGGGGCTGGGGCGGCCCACCCGTTGCGTCGTGACCGTTCGCCACAGCGGGTCCAGGCCCATGCCGCCGGTCTCCCAGTCGAGCAGCCGGTCGAGCCGACGTGCGGTGGGTCGGAGCAGGAACGGCATCGCGTGCATCAGGTAGGCGGCGGAGAAGCCGCCGAAGCAGGTCGTCGGATCCAGCAGAACGAGCCGCGCGACACGCTTCGGGTGGGCCAGCGCACCGTTGAGGGCGACCCATCCACCGTAGGAGTGACCGACCACGGTGGCTTGTGCGCCGTCGGGGCCGAGGTGAATCCCATCGAGGACGTCACCGAACCAGGCGGCCAGGTCGTCCGGTGTCCGGGCAGGCCGGGTGGTCGTGAAGTCCTCGGTCATCTCCACCACGCACACCCGGTAACTCGCACTGAGCCGTCCGGCCACGGCCCACCAGACCACGGCGGTCGCCCCGCCGCCGGCGAGCAGCACCACGGGTGGCGCCGATGGCGGCCCGGTCAGATATACCCGGGTCGTGCCGAATCGGTGCGGCACATCGAGGTCCGCGCGGTCGGCGGGCCACCGGTCCAGCAATGCCGTGTAGGCGTGTACGAAGTCGTCACTCATCCTCAGCCTCAGTGATATTCTCTCGATGAACGAGATAATCGATGATCGAGAGAGTACCCCGATGAGCCGCCGCCCACCAGCCACCGCCCAGCTGCCGCAAATGCAACTGGTGCACCTGCTTCGCGCCGTGACGGTCGACCTCGACCTGCTCGGCGCAGGATTTGCCGGCACCCATGGTCTGCACCCGACGGATGTCCGCGCCCTCATCCATCTGCTCGACGCCGATCGGACCGGCGTCGCTGCGACTCCCGGCTGGCTGGGCGCACAGGTCGGGCTCAACTCCGCCTCGACGACGGCGCTCATCGATCGGCTGGCGCGGCTCGGGCATGTCCGGCGATCACGGGATGCTGCCGACCGGCGTCGGGTGTTGCTCAGCGTCGACCCGTCCGCAGTCGAACTCGGCTGGATGTTCTTCGGCCCCCTCATCGAGCGCATGGTCACCGCGATGCAGGCCTTCACCGACGACGAACTCGACACCGCCCGCCGATTCCTACAGGCGATGCACGGTGCCGTACAGGTATGACCTAGTTCCCCCGCTGGAACACCACGTGGCGCGATAAATGCAGTGGCAGGAAGCGGGCGCCCATCGGGCCGCTGGCGGGTGCCACAGGATGCCTGCGCAACACCCGCCAGTCGCGATGGATCGTTTAGCTATTGTTCATGGTCGCGTTCGGTCTGAGTTCGTGGCGATGCGGCGTGTCGGGCGTGTCCCGAGGAGGTCGCGGGCCCACTGCGCGCTGTCGTGAGCCGAGGCGGGTAGGGAGTGGGCCAACGCGTACGCGTTCGGCACTCCGACCCGTTTCGGCAACACCACCGCCCAGCTCAAGCAGTTCCTCGATACCACCGGCGGGCTCTGGCTCGCCGGCAAGCTCGCCGACAAGCCGGTCACCAGCTTCACCTCGACGATCAACGCGCACGGCGGCATGGAAAGCACGATCCTGTCGCTCAACAACGTCTTCTACCACTGGGGCTGCATCATCGTCGGGCCCGGCTACACCGACGACAGCGTGTACGCCTCCGGCGGCAACCCGTACGGCACCTCGTGGGCCTCGGGCACGCAGGGCAACAAACCCGACGCTGCGGCCACGGCCGCAGCGCGCTACCAGGGTAGGCGCCTGGCGATCATCGCCGGGAGACTGCTGGACTGAGGGGCCTATACGGCCCTGGCCGTCCTGCACAGAGAACGCCGATGGGGCCTGATGGGCCGGGACGGAACGTTACGCGCCGACGGCGCGCAGTTGCTGACCGAGAGGCCGCCGCTGCCGGCGCTGACAGCCTCGCCTGCCCATAGTGGTTGGCCGTCGCCGACGAGGTTGCACAGCCGCTATTAGGGTGCCAGCTTCGCGGTCATGGTCGGTTCGATGACGAGCACTTTCGAAAACGCACAGCGAATTCGAGCCTGTTCGGCCAGGTGTTGGAAGATCTGCTGTGACATCCCGGGGGCCTTCGCCTCGACGGTGAGGTGCAGGGCGACGATCGCGGGACCTCGGTCATCGACACCCATTGTCACGTCTGCTGTGGTGGTCACCGAGGCGATCTGGGAGCCTTCCTTGCCGGAGATGTTGGACAGGGCCTGGTTGTAGCAGGCAGCGTATGCCGCCGCGAGCAGCTCTTCCGGGCATGCTCCCTCGGCCCCCTGGAAGCGGCTCGCGTACGTGTATGGCACGGCGTCGAGGGTGGCGCTGGTGGTGAAGATTGTTCCGGCACCGTCCTGGAGCGTTCCAGTCCAGTCCGAGTGGCCGCTTACCGGGCGCATCTCACTCCTTCACCTGATGGGGCGCTGCAGCGCCCCGGTCCCGGGCGCGCCGGTGTCCTCGCGGCGGCTGTGCCCGCTCGGGAGCCTTCCCGGCAGACCGCAACAAGTGACCGCCGATGAAGGCGGCGCTCGGATAAGGGCCGTTCATGGCGTCGTGGACAGCCAGGTAAGGAAGTCCACGAGTTCCCGGTTGACTTCGTTGGGGCGTTCCTGCTGGGTCCAGTGGCCGCAGCCGGGTAGGATCAGGGCGCGCCACAGCCGTGGCGCGGCCTGCTCTACGGTGTTCAAGGTGGCCTCGACGCCGCGCAGGCCGACGACCATGTCACGGTCTCCGGCGAGGTAGAGCGCGGGCACCTCGATCCGGCGGCCGCGGAAGGCCGCGAGCAGTTCCCAGTTGCGTTCGATGTTGCGGTACCAGTTGAGGCCGCCGGTGAAGGCTCGGTCGCCGTGGCGGGAGTAGTCGGCCACGAAGGCCGCGATGTCGTCTTCGGTGAGCCAGTTCGGCAGTCGTATCGGGTCAGGCATCACGTCCAGCAGCGTGCCCTGGTCGGGGACGATCCATGGGCGGGGCGGATCGCTGGATGGGCTGTCGCCCGAGGCGCCGGCCAGTAACCGGCGGAACGTGGTCGCCGGGTCTTGGGCCAGCATGGCGTCAGCTACCCCGGGCTGCTGGAAGACGACCTGGTAGTAGCCGTCGCCGAAGCTTTTGCGGGTGACCGACGGCGGAGTCATCCCTGCGGGCAGGACCGGCGGGACGCTCAGGCCCGCCACCGCGCGTACGACGTCCGGGCGCAGCATCGCGGTCACCCAGGCGACCGGGGCGCCCCAGTCGTGGCCGACGAGCACCGCCGTCTGCTCGCCGAGCGCGTCGATGAGCCCGATGACGTCGCCGGCGAGATGGAACAGGCTGTAGGCCTGTACGTCGTCTGGCTGGTCGCTGCGGGCGTATCCACGCTGGTCAGGGGCGACGACTCGGTATCCTGCCGCGGCCAGCGGGCCGAACTGGTGCCGCCACGAGTACCAGCTCTCCGGGAATCCGTGCAGCAGTAGAACCAGCGGGCCCGTTCCCTGCTCGGCGACGTGCAGGTTGACGCCGTTGACCGTGATGTACCTGTGCTGGACGTCGTCCGCCATACGATCCCCTCGAAGTCCGCGTGATCGCGAAGCACGCCATGGCAGGACGAGCCGGCGTATAGCACGGCTCGCATCGGTCGTCATGCGCCGTAGACGCCATGCCGGGGCCGGGACTTCGCACGTCAGGCAACGACTCGACCTGCGCCGACGACGCGACCCAGAGTCCCAGTGCCTGCCCTCTGACCTGCTGCGGGGCCGGCCTGCGGGACAACACGGCCGCCACCGGCGGATTGGCTCTGGCTCCGAAGCGGCGAGGCCAGGCAGGCTGAGCATCGGATGCCGTACGTGAGGAGTGGTTATGCAGGTTGCCGTGGTGACCTTCGACGGGTTCAACGAGCTCGACAGCTTCATAGCTTCCGCGCTGATCAACCGGTGCCGTAAGGACGGCTTGGAGGCTTTCATCACGACGCCGACGCCGGTGGTCACGTCGATGAACGGCGTCGAGGTGAGCGGCCAGCGTGCAGTACGCGAACAATCCGATCGAGGCCGATCACAGCCGCCTCAAACACCGGTTGAGATCGATGCGTGGGTTGCGAACGGAGAAGACGGCACAGATCGTCATCGCCGGGCACGCCTTCATGCAGAACCTACGCCGCGGACACTACGAACTCGCCATCGACATCCCACCCGCCCGGCGGGTCGCCGCTGCATTCGCCGAACTCGCCAAGGCGATCTGACCCACGGACACGACACCGGTTCAACGCGTCCATCGATCCCAGCAATGCAACGGCGCCGGTGCGCCCCGCCGGGAGCGGCACGGCGGGGGCGCACCGGCGGTGGTCAGCAGTTGCGGATGTCGTTGCCGTTGTTGTCCTTTGCCACGTCGTTGCCCCAGCGGGTGAGGTAGTACGCGGACACGTACTGGCGGGCGGGGCCGACGTCGGGGTCGGTGAGCAGCCACCAGTGGTTGTACGAGGAGCCGTTGCGCACTTCCCGGCCCCAGACCCGGCAGTAGACGTAGTTGGTCGCCGCCCACAGGGTGCCGGTCGGGGTGGTGGAGGTCGGCGAGGCGTAGACCGAGGCGTTGGCGAACGTGTCGACCCACACCTTGCTCGGCGGGGGCGTGGTGGTGCCCCCGCCGCCGTAGAGGCGGACAGCGCCGTAGTAGTCGCCGTGGTTGTAGAGGGCGGTCACCCGCACGTACCCGCCGGAGTAGGGTGCCTCGACGATCTGGCCCTGGCCCAGATAGATCGCGACATGGTGGATCGTGCTCGCGGTGCCCCCGAAGAAGACCAGGTCACCGGGCAGCAGCGGAGCGGTGCCCTGACCGGCCGTGAACCGGGCGACCGCCCGCGAGGTCTGGTACTGCTCGCGGCTGGTGCCGGGGATGACGTCGGCTCCGACGGCCAGGTAGTAGGCGTAGCGGACCATGCCCGAGCAGTCGAGTCCGCGCACGTTGCAGTCGTTGGGCGCGCCGTTGGACGGGTCGCAGATGCCGTAGGACGGGCCGGGCGTCGGGCCGTGCCCGCCGCCCCAGGAGTACGGCGTGCCGATCAGGCCGCATGCCCTGGTGACCGCCGCCTGCGCCTGCGAAGCGGCGCCGGAGGAGAGGACACCGCAGGTGGCGGCGGACGCGGGCGGGACCTTGCCGGTGGCGGCCAGGAGGCCGGTGGCCATCGCCACCACCGCGGCCAGGCGCACGGCGGTAGCGATCAGGTGAGCACGAGCCCGCGCGGGAGGGACTGGAACCATGGATACCTCGCAGAGTGAGGAGTAGGGCCTCAAATCAGATCGACCGATCTCTATCGCCCTGCGATGATAGACTTCGATCTATTTGACTTCCATGGCGGGGGTCTTCACTTGTTCGTCCGATGTGGTGTGTGAATCCCATACATCGGCTATCGCGAGCTGGTGGCGGCCCCTGGTGCCGGACCGGCAGGTCGTTCCATCCACGCGGACCGCCGCCAGTCCGTTTCGCGTACGAGGCATCAGCGAGGAAGGGGACTGCGTGACGAACGACCCCGTCGCTCATTCAGTGGTGATGCATGGTGACCCGGCGTGACCCTGATGGCACTACTCGGCGGCATCGGCGGCGGCGTCACCCACGACGCGCTGCTCAATGTGGTGCCGGCCGCGCTGACCAACCCGGCGTACATCACCCTCAGCGTGATCTTCGGATTCATCGGCTACCACCTCGCCTACAACGAGGCGCAACTGTTCCGAGAGGGCTTCTTCCAGTTATTGACGGTGTTCTCGCTGACCTGGTACTCGGTCGCGGCTGCGGAGAAGGCCGCCGCCGAGGCGCTGCCCGCGGTCGGCATCCTGCTGGTGGCAGTCGTCTGCGCGACCGCTGGCCGCCGGGCCTGCCGAGTCGTCACCCACAACCCAAACCTGCTGCTGGGCCGTAACCTGCACGACCGGTCGCACCGCGAACGGCAGGACCTCGGCCTGGCCGTGGAAGCGCAGCCGCCGGCAGCACAGCCCGGGCACGAGTGAGCGATCGGCTATGCGGCTGGGGCCTACCTGGTCCGCGCGGCCGGTGTCGAGATCACCGACGCCCTCGTACGGACGTTCCAGCGTTCACGTTTGCGGCGTGGGCGACGGCGTACGGCGGTGTAACTCCTTGCGTACCTCGCCCTCGACGTACCCCAGCGGTATCTCGGTGGCTGCGAGGCCGCCGTCGATCGGTGTCAACCGGTAGCAAAACCGGCGAATTCCAGCCGACCCGGCGCCACTCCCGCCTAGCCTGGAGCCTGTCGGCACGGCTTAGGGGGGTGCCGTTCATGGCACTACATGCGGGCAGAAGACCAGGCGCCCGGTCCAGACGCCACGCGGGAAACACCGTGGTCTCGGCGGCGAACCCGGCTCCACCACCGGCTCCAGCGAGGCGTGCATGCTCGCCGGAATGGCACTCAAACGACGCTGGGCTGTCAGCCGGGGGCGGACCTCGACGGACAGGCCCAATCTCGTCATGGGCGTCAACGTGCAGGTGTGCTGGGACAAGTTCTGCAACTACTGGGAGGTCGAGCCGCGGCTGGTGCCGATGGACGGCGACCGCTTCCACCTCTCGGCCCAGGAGGCGGTCGCCCGCTGCGACGAGAACACGATCGGTGTCGTCGCGATCCTCGACTCCACGTTCGACGGCAGCTACGAGCCCGTCGCCGAGATCGCGGCGGCGCTCGACGACCTGCAGGAGCGCACCGGCTGGAACATCCCGCTGCATGTCGACGGGGCTTCCGGCGCCATGGTCGCCCCCTTCCTCGACGTCTCCCGGCGGCTGCGCGAGCGGGGCTGGCTGGTCCCCGCGTACACGTTCCCGCAGAACCGCCCCGACCTCGCCGTGCTGCGGATCGTGGTACGAAACGGCTTCTCCCACGACCTCGCCGACCTGCTGCTCGACGACCTCGACCGGCTCCTGCCCGAACTCGCCGCGCAATCCGGGCCGCAGCACAGGCCTGAGGCGGCGTCCGCGTTCCACCACTGACCCGACCACCGACTGGAGGCCTCAATGTGTCGATGGCTCGCCTACTCGGGCTCGCCCGTGCTCCTGGACGACCTGCTCTACAAGCCGAAGCATTCGCTGATCGACCAGAGCCTGCACTCCACCCTCGGCGTGGAGACGACCAACGGCGACGGCTTCGGCGTCGGCTGGTACACGGGGACGGACCCCGGCGTCTTCCACGGCATCGGTCCCGCCTGGAACAACCGCAACCTGCGCAACCTCGCCGCACACATCCAGGCGCCGATCGCGCTAGCCCACATCAGGGCCTCGACCGGTACGCCCGTCCAGGAGAGCAACTGCCACCCGTTCCAGTTCCGGAACTGGCTGTGGATGCACAACGGCTCCATCGCCGCCTTCCCCACCGTCAAACGGGACCTCGTCCTGAAGGTCGACCCGCAGCTGTACCCGTTCATCGAGGGCTCGACCGACTCGGAGCTGATGTTCTTTCTCGCGCTCACCTTCGGGCTGCGCGACGATGCGCCGGGCGCGGTGGCGCGCATGGTCGGATTCGTCGAGAAGACCGGGCGGGAGCACGGGATCGAACACCCGATCCAGATGACGGTCGCCGCCTCGGACGGGATACGGGTGTGGGCGTTCCGCTACTCCTCCATCGGCGACTCCCGCTCGCTCTTCTACAGCACCAACGTCGCCACGCTGCGCGGGCTTCACCCTGACGTCACCGTGCTGCAGCATGTCTCGGACGAGAGCCGGCTCATCGTCTCCGAACCGCTCGGCGACCTACCCGGAGCGTGGAACGCGGTGCCGGAGTCCACCTACGGCGTCATCCAGGCGGGCGCCGACGTCATCACGTCCTTCCGGCCGCAGTGGCCGTGACACGGCCACTGCGGACTGCAGCCGACTGCGCCCAGGTCACCTGCCGTGGCGCACCGGCCCATGAGCACCCCTGGCCGGCTTCGTACGCTTGCATCTCTTACGCGCCGGCCAGCGCTTCGACCTGCGCCCAGACGGCGGCGGTGCGCGACGCTTCCACGACCGGGCGGCGCAGGTGCGCCACGGCCCAGGCTGCCTGCGCCTGCGTGGTGGCCGCCTTGCCGTGCAGTTCGGTCGTACGCGGTGCGCCAGTCGTGGAACCGGACCGCGCCCAGGCCCCGGGCCGGCCCCTGCCGGAACAGGAACTCGTCGTCGGCGGGGTCCTGGCGGGTCGGCACGGGCGCGAAGTCGGCCGGGTGGAACAGGTAGTTCGGCATGAACTTCAGGATCAGCACGAGGTTGACGTGGACGGTGCCCTCGAGCTTCGGCAGGCCGCGGATGTCCTTGGCTGCCTTGTCGAAGTAAGGTGTCGGCCTCGAAGCCCTTCGCGGCGAGCACGTCCCACAGCAGGTCGACGACCCGCTCGCCCTCGGTGGTGACCTTCATCTTGGTCATCGGGTTGAACAGCAGGCAGCGTCGGTCGTCGGGGGCCGCCGAGCGGAAGTGGTCGACGGCGCGGTCCGGAACGCAACCTGTCATGCCGACAGAGGTAGAGTTGAGTCGTTACCCGGGGACTGTCGCATCCGCCGTCGGCGGATGAGCGGTTGAGGATGTCTGCGCTAGCCCGCGAACCGCTGGTCGCGACGACCGTTGCGCGCCCCTGGCGGGGTGTGACCCCGGGCCCTCGGGAGGGGAACATTCATGTGGCCCTCATGGCTCATCGTCACCGTCATCGTCTTGCTCGTGCTGCTGTCGGCCGCGCTCAGCATCCGTGTCGTTAAGCAGTACGAGCAGGGCGTGCTGTTCCGGCTCGGACGTGTCGTCGGCGTTCGCAAGCCCGGCTTGAACCTCATCATCCCGGTTATCGACGTCCTGCGCCGAGTGAGCATGCGCGTCATCACCATGCCCATCCAGTCCCAGGGCATCATCACCCGGGACAACGTGAGCGTCGACGTGTCGGCGGTCGCGTACTTCCGCGTCGCCGATGCGGTCAAGTCGGTGGTGGCGATTGAGAGCGTGCAGGTCGCCATCAACCAGATCGCCCAGACCACCCTGCGCAAAGTCGTCGGTCAGCACACCCTCGACGAGACGCTGGCCGAGACCGACCGCATCAACGTCGGCATCCGCGAGATCCTCGACGGCACCACCGAGGACTGGGGCGTGATCGTGACCCTGGTCGAACTCAAGGACATCCAACTGCCCGACAGCATGAAGCGGGCTATGGCCCGCCAGGCCGAGGCGGAGCGGGAGAAACGAGCAAAGATCATCGGCGCGGAGGGGGAGGTACTGGCCGCCGACGCGCTCGGCGCCGCCGCCGACATCATGATGGCGCACCCGCTCGCCCTGCAGTTACGCAACCTGCAGAGCCTGGTCGAGATCGCCGTCGACAAGAACAGCACCGTCGTCTTCCCGTCTCCGCTGATGAGTACGATCGGCGAACTCGGCACCTTCCTCGCACGGGAGGCCGCAGCAGCGAGGATCCCGCCTCCGGCGCCGACAGCGCCGCCACCGGTAGCCGCTGCCGGAAGACCGGCCACGCCGTCCCCCACGGCCTACCAGGCAGCCATGGCCGGCACACCGCGACAGGCGCCGGACGCAGCCGGGACGCCTCACTGATTCCTGCTCTCGGGCCTACGCCAGCAGAGGCACGGACGTTGAGCTTCGCCATACTCGCGCTGATCTCGATCGCGGCCGTTCTCGGCCCGCTTGTCGCGCTGCGCCGAAACTGGCGCCTCCCCGTCGTCCTGGGTGAACTCCTCGCCGGGATGGCCCTCGGCACCAGCGGCGTCGGCCTGCTCGATCCGCGGGATCCGACGTTCGCCTTCCTGGCCGACATCGGCTTCGCACTGGTCATGTTCGTGGCAGGCTCACACGTGCCGGTGCGTGAACTGCGCCTGCACGGCACCCTGCGGGTCGGGCTCATGCGCGCCGCCGCGGTGGGCGCCCTCGCCGTGGTGGCCGCGTACGTGGTGGCGCGGTCCTTCGGCACCGGTCACGCCGGCTTGTACGCGGTGCTGATGGCATCGTCGTCGGCGGCGTTCGTCCTACCCGTCGTCTCGGACCTGAAACTGTGCGGAACGCCGGTGCTGCAAATGCTGCCGCAGGTCGCCGTCGCCGACACCGCATGCATCGTACTGCTGCCGCTGGCAGTCGACCCCGCACAGGCCGGCAGCGCGGGGCTGGGCCTGGTCGTGGTGAGCGGATGCGCCACCGCGCTCTACCTGATCCTGCGCCGGCTCGAGGAATCCGGCCTGCGCGCACGGGCGCACCGGGTGTCGCAGGAGCGCAAATTCGCCATCGAGCTGCGGACCAGCCTGGCGATCCTGTTCACCCTGGCGGCGCTGGCCGTGCACGCGCACGTCTCAGTCATGCTCGCCGGCTTCGCCTTCGGACTGGTGGTCGCCGCGATCGGCGAGCCCCGACGGCTGGCCCGGCAGCTGTTCGCTGTCGCCGACGGCTTCCTGGGCCCGCTGTTCTTCGTCTGGCTCGGCGCCTCGATCGGCATGGGCGACCTGCTCCGGCACCCTTCGATGATCCTGCTCGGCGTGGCACTCGGCGCCGGCGCGGCCGCGACGCACCTGGCCATGCGCACTCTCGGCCAACCCGTCGCCTTCGCCGGACTGGCCGCGGCCCAGCTGGGCGTGCCCATGGCGGCGGCGACCATCGGAGAACAGCGCCACCTGCTGTGCGCCGGCGAGCCCGCAGCACTACTCCTCGCCGCCGTGATAACGATCGCGGTGGCGCTGGTATGCGCACGATCGGCTGTTCGCGCGGGCTTCGCCTGAAGGAGCCGCCAGCCGGCGGGGTCCATCGTCCCAGCGCCCTGGCGAGCGTCAAGGCTCTGCGGGCCGCTGCGCTCCTTGATGCCCGCTTGCGGACGCTGGGCGATCTGGACCCGTCCCGCTCCCACACGGGACCGCGAATAGCCCAGTCGCCTCGGTGGTGTCGATGTGCCTGTAGAATCGGTGTGCGTGTAGGTTGGTGCGCGTTGCCTGGGTTGCCATCGCCGCTGCGGCGGACGCGGCCTCGCATCAGCGAGAGAGGCAGGTCGGGGTGAGCCTGTCCGAGGACGTACCCAGGTCGGGCGGCGTCGAAGAGCGGTATGACATTGTGGCGCTGGCCGCGTCGGCGGGTGGCATTACCGCGCTGAGCAGGGTTCTCGGGGAATTGCCGGTCGGATTCCCGGTTCCGGTGCTCGTGGTTCAGCACCTGGATCCGCGTCACGCAACGGTCATAGCCGACGTGCTGGGGCGTAGGACGAAGCTGCGGGTGAAGCTCGCCGAGTCCGAGGAGCACATTCAGCCCGGGACGATCTATGTGGCGCCGCCCAACCTCCATCTGCTGGTCGACTCCGCCGGCATGCTGACGCTCACCAACACCGAGTTGGTCCATTTCGTGCGCCCGTCGGCGGATCTGTTGTTCGAGTCGGTCGCCGGCGCGTACGGTCCGCGGGCGATCGCATGCGTGCTGACCGGGACCGGCCGCGATGGCGCGATGGGGGTGGGCGCCGTCAAGTCCCGCGGCGGCACCGTGATCGTGCAGGACCCGACATCGGCGGACTTCGCGGGAATGCCGGACGCCGCCGTCGCCACCGGCCCGGCCGATTTCGTGCTCCCCCTAAGTGAGATCGGAGCCCTCATCCGCGACCTGGTCGGAGTGGGGGCGCGATGACACAGCCACCGTCAGCGGCGGTGGCCGACGACGGACTCGAAGAGTTGTTGATCTTCATCCGCGACGCCCGCGGGTTTGACTTCACCGGCTACAAGAGGTCGTCGCTGGCGCGGCGGATCCGCAAGCGGATGAGCGACGCCGCCGTCAGGAACTTCGCCGACTACCGAGATCTGCTCGAGACCGACGTGGCCGAGTTCCGTGCGCTGTTCAACACGATTCTGATCAATGTCACCAGCTTCTTCCGCGACACCGAATGCTGGACCTACCTGCAGCGCGAGATCCTCCCAGAGCTGATAGCGGCGCGCGGCCCCGACGAGGAGATCCGGGTGTGGAGCGCCGGGTGTTCGAGCGGGGAGGAGCCGTATTCGCTGGCGATCCTGTTCGCGGAGGTGCTCGGCGTCGAGGAGTGCGCCAGGCGGGTGAAGATCTACGGCACGGACGTCGACGCGGATGCCCTGCGCGAGGCGCGCAGCGCCCAGTACTCGGCGAAGTCTCTCGAGCCGTTGTCCCATGAGCTGCGTGACAGATACTTCGAGGCCGATGGTCACCAGTACACGTTCCGCAGCGATCTGCGCCGCCGGGTGATCTTCGGTCGCCACGACATCACCCGCGACGCGCCGATCTCCCGACTGGACCTACTGGTCTGCCGCAACACGCTGATGTATTTCAATATCGAGGCGCAGACCCAGATCATCGACCGGTTCCATTTCGCGCTCGGGGAAGGCTGCCATCTCTTTCTCGGCAAGGCCGAGATGCTGCTGTCCGAGGGCAACCGGTTCGAAGCGGTCAGCATGCGCCAGCGTGTCTTCCGGCGCCGGCCTGGAGCCGCCAGCACGCAGCACTATCCAGCGCCACCGCAGCTGCAGGCGTCCGCCGGACCTGAGCTGCGCGACGCCGGCCGCAGACGCATGCTGCGCGACTTGACTCTGGAGGCGGCTCCCAACGCGATCATCCTGATCGACGCCGACGGAACGATAGCGATGTTCAACGACCAGGCACGGGATATGTTCGCCCTCAGCCCCCCCGATCTGAACAGACCATTTCGCGATCTCGAGTTCTCCTACCGCCCTGTCGAGCTGCGCTCGCTGATGGAAAAGGCCGAACTCGAGCGGCGCCACGTGCGCGTGACCGCCGCCGAGCGCAGGCTGGCCAACGGTGACATCCAGTACATCGACGTTCTTGTCCAGCCGCTCTTCGGCAACGAGGGACGCCCGGCCGGGATGGCGTTGACGTTCGTCGACACGACGACGGCGACCCAGCTGCAAAACGAGGTCCAGCGGGTACGGCAAGACCTCGAGAAGGCATACGAGACGCTCCAGTCGACCAATGAGGAGCTGGAGACCACCAACGAGGAACTCCAGTCCAGCATCGAGGAACTCGAGACCACCAACGAGGAACTGCAGTCGACAAATGAGGAGCTGGAGACCACCAACGAGGAACTCGAGTCCGGCAACGAGGAACTCGAAACCATGAACGAGGAGATGCGCATCCGCACCGCCGAACTCGACGAGGCGCGCAGCTTCCTGGCCGGCGTCCTGGCCGGCATCGTCGACGGCATCGTCGTACTCGACTCGCTGCTGCGGGTACGCAGCTGGAACCGGGGGGCCGAGGAACTGTGGGGCCTGCGTAGCAATGAGGTCACCGACAAGCCCTTTTTCGGCCTCGACTTCGGCCTGGCCGTCGCCGACCTCCGAGCGCTCGTGGACCAGTGCCGTGCGACGAAGCAGCGGACCGGCCCCGCCGAACTCGGGGCGGTCAACCGCATCGGCCGCAGCATCACCTGCTCTGTCACCTGCTCCCCGCTCGAAATCCACGAACAAGGCGAAGGCGTTGTCTTGCTCATGGAGGAGATCCGCCGAGGTTGACAGCCTCGGCCTCGCCGCCGGTAGGTCACCGCCGACGTGGCCGCCTGGCTCGGGACCCACGCGCGCCCGCTGGCAACGCGTACGCTCAACATATGACCGCGTCCGCCGAGGCCAACCGCGCATTGCACAAAGCCCTGGCGCGCGCGGAGGCGGAACGCCAGCGAGCCGAGCGCGCGGCCGACATCGCCGAGCGACACGAAGGGCTATTGCTGACGGACCCGTCGCTGTTGAGGGAGTTCCACCTCAAGATGGCCACGATGCATCGCCAGGTGCAACGCCTGCACGACGCCGCCGCCGCCATGCACACCTCGCACGCCAACCGGCTGCGTGTCCTGACGGACACCCCCGAACGCCACCACACGCTGCCCAGGTTCATGACCAGCGTGGCCGAGGCGGCCAACGCGGACAGCGCCGCGTTGACGCTCTTCGGCCCAGGGCTCGTCGAGACCCTGACGGTTGTCTCGGACAGTACAGCCAAGGCCGCCCAGGACATCGAGTTCACCCTCGGGCAGGGCCCGGCGCGAGACACTGTGGCACAACGCCGCGCTGTCACGGCCGCCGGGAATCGTCTCTGCCATCGCTGGCCGAGCTACGGGCCCGCAGTCCAACGCCTCGGCATCCGCTCCGTGGCCGCGGTGCCGGTGCAACTGACTGGAATGCCGCTCGGAGCACTCACCCTGTTCGATCCGCACCGGCACGACAACCTCGAGGGTCTGCGACTGGTCGCACAGACCGTGGCGACGATGATGTTGCCCGACGATGATCCGAATTGCGCGGATGAGGACGCCGATCCTGGCGCGCTTCTGGCCGAAGCGGATCACCGGGCCGTCGTCCATCAGGCCACGGGCGTCGTGTCCGTCCAGCACGCCACCTCCATCCCCGACGCCCTCGCGCTGATCAGAGCGCGGGCGTTCGCCGAGGACAGACCCATCGAGTCGATCGCATCAGACATTGTCGAACACAGATTGTGGCTGGCTTGACATCCTCCCCGCCCTAAAGGACGGGGATTCCCTTGGTCGCCCTCGGGCGTTCCTGTTTCGCCGACGACTGCCCCGTCCGAGAGGATTCTCGTTGAGGTCTTACGCCGTCTCCGCAGGCTGTCACCGCCAGTCCGGCGGCCAGGATGTTGCGGGCCGCGTTGACGTCGCGGTCGTGCGTACTGCCGCATCGACAGGTCCACTCCCGCACGTCCAGCGGCATCCGTTGTGCGAGCGTGCCGCAGGCCGAGCAGAGTCGGGTGGACGGGAACCAGCGGTCCACGACGATCAGGTCCCGGCCGTGCCAGGCCGTCTTGTACTCCAGCATGGTGCGCAACTGCCGCCAGGCCGCGTCGCTGATGGCGCGGGCCAGGCGGTGGTTCTTGAGAATGTTGCTTACGGCCGAGTATCCACGGAAGGAATCTGATGACGAGCTCACCTCCCGACGTGCCGACGGCGACCGCCACCCGGGAGTCTCATACGTTCCTCATCGCGCTCATGGACACCCTCGGCGCGGACTTCGACGTCGCGGTCTTCGTGCGCACGTTCGTCACCGGCTGCGTCGCGATGCTCGACGTGGGCTCGGCGGGACTGCTGCTCGCCGACCAGGTCGGCACGCTTGAACTCGCGGCCTCCAGCGCGGGGCCGGCCGAGCTCGTGGGCCGCTTCGAAACCGCCCACGGCACCGGTCCGAGCATCGAATGCCATCGGACCGGCCTACCAGTCTCGTGCCCCGCCGTCTCAGATCTCGCCATCCGCTGGCCTAGTCTGGCAGACGTCGTTCGCACGACCGGAACCACAACACTGCATGCGGTCCCGATGCGAGGTCACGACGACACGATCGGGGCTCTGACTCTGCTGAGCAGCGGCCGCAACCCCAGCACCGAAACGCTCCAACTCGCGCGATCGTTGGCCGAGGCGGCGACGATCGGGCTGCTCAACCAACGCACCATCCGCCACCACGAGAACACTTCGGCCCAGCTGCAGGCCGCTCTGACCAGCAGAATCCTGATCGAGCAGGCGAAGGGCATCCTCGCCGGTCGCCTCGGCATCACCATGGACGAGGCGTTTAGCCTGCTGCGCGGCCATGCCCGCAGCAACAACTCGAAGCTGCATGTCGTCGCCCAACGCGTCCTCAGCGGCGGTATGTCAATCCCCGGCCACACCCCGGAGCCCAACCAGCAACGTCTCGGCAGACGGAGCTGACAATCGTCGGCGTGGCGCTGGGAAATCCGGCCCTGTGGTCGGCGTTCCGTTCTCCCCGCTGGGACGAGGATTCCTCGCCGGACTCTCGTCCTCGACGCCTGTCCAGGACGAGAACCGGCGCCGCCTGCCACGCCGCCAACAGGACGCCCGACTCAGCCCGGATCAGTCGGCTCAAGGTATGCGTGGGGGCTGACATCGTCTTCGAACCACTCATAGCCGGCGAAAGGTGATGGAGCTGTCGATAGCCATACAGCCGGGTGATTCAGGTAAAGTTGGGAGGTGGCAATGCCGACCACGACGCACGACGGGATCGATCGGGCGGTCCGTATAGTCGCCGCGGAGCGCCGACGGGCGATGCGCTCCGCTGAGATAGCGGCGCGGCATGAACAACTCGCGACGATCGGCTCACCAGCGTTGCAGCAGTTCCACGCGCACGCGGCGCTCGCCAATCGTCAGATGCAGACACGGCACCTCATCTCGGCTGGCATTCAGGCGTCGCACCTGGCACGCCTGCGTGCACGTGTTCGTGGCGTGATGCTCGCGTCATTTCCAGGCCAGACGCCGTTGCGGGGGCGGGATCGGCTGGCACTTTCCGGCGATGGCCTCGAGGGCGACGACCGCAAAGGTACCTATGATCTCCTCACCGGCCTGCCCAACCGGCTTATGTTCGCTGAGCGGCTGGCCGTCGCGATCGAGCCGGACGAATTGGAGCGGAGGGACGACCCGCAGCGCCGCCTGGCGGTCTGCCTCATCAACCTGGACTACTTCGAGGACGTCAACGACCGGTTTGGCCGCGAGGTCGGCGACCGCCTGCTCGTAGTCCTTGCACGCAGGCTCACCGAGCGCATCCCAGGACGGTTTGTGGCCCGATTGGGCGGTGACGAGTTCGCGGTGTTGCTGGAGGACACGGCAGGTGGTGGTGAGGCGACCGCGTTGGCCGACGTGGTTCTCGCCGCGATCTCCGAACCGATCAGCGCGAACGGCCACGATCTGACGGTCTCGGCCAGCATAGGGGTGGTGGAACGCCCAGCCGCCCGCGCAGACCCAGCCCGGATGGTGCGAGCTGCCGGCACCAGTCTCGGTTGGGCGAAGAGCGAGGGCCGCGGACGCTGGGTCCTCTTCGACAGCGACCGAAACGATGAGGCGATGGCTCGGCGCGCGCTAGCCGCGGCGATGCCGGCAGCCATCGCTCGAGGCGAACTTTATCTCGAGTATCAACCGATCATCTCGCTTGCCGACGGCGTCATCGCTGGGGCCGAAGCACTCGTACGGTGGCGTCACCCGACGCTGGGCCTGCTCAGCCCGGACCAGTTCATCGACCTCGCAGAGGAGAGCGGCACGATCGTGCAGTTGGGCAAGGCAGTCCTGGCCCAAGCATGCGGTGAGGCCGCACGGTGGCGCCAGCTCAGCCCGAACCCGCCGTTCGTGAGCGTGAATGTCACGTCTCGCCAGCTCTACGACTCCGATGTGGTCCGTGAGGTGACCGCCGTACTCGAGGAAACCGGTCTGCCTGCGTCCCGACTCCGGTTGGAAATCACCGAAGGGACGATCGTCCATCCCGACGGCCGGTCGGTCCTCACGCTTCATCGCCTCGTCGATCTGGGTGTGTCCATCGTCATCGACGACTTCGGGACGGGATACAGCAACCTGTCCTACCTGCATCAATTGCCTGCGAGCATGATCAAGATCGATCGCTCTTTCGTGGCCTGCCTCTGCCCTGCAGAAGGGGGCGTCGACGTCACGACTGCCGAGATTCTGGCAGCGATCATCTCACTCGCGCATGTGCTCGGGCTGACCGTCACCGCAGAGGGCGTGGAGGATGCCGTCCAAGCGGAATGGCTGCAATCGGTCGGCTGCGACTCGGCTCAAGGCTGGCACTTCGCTCGGCCTACCGGTCCGGAGGAGATCGAGGCGGTCATCGCCGCAGGCGCCTGAGCGAGACGCCTCGGTGCCGAAGTGGGTGCTGGCCGTGTTCAACCGGATCTGATCGAGCACAACGGTGGATGCGGTGTGGTTGGGGCGAGGCGTTAGGGTAAGCGAGTCGCCCTAGACCCCGGTGGCCGGATTGTGCTGAACGGCACTGATTCGCCTGCCAGGTGAGGGGTCGCCATGACCACGTCAACGCCGTTGAAAACCCTGCGTTCGGCGGGGCCTGGTTGTGCGGCGGAGCGTCCGCAGCAGCGGTCCCTCTACCCTGACGCGTGCCGCCTCAACATCTTCGACCACATGCACGGCCTTCGGGTGCATGACCCCTACCGATGGCTGGAAGACGGCGAAGATCCACAGACGAAGGCATGGTCATCCGAACAGGACGATCTGCTGGCGGCACACAGGCGCACCTGGCCGCTGCGGGAGCTGTTCAGGGCACAGCTGGCCGCCTTGCTGGCGATCGGTGACGTCAGCACGCCGGCCTGTCGGGGTAACCGCAAGTTCTTCTACCGACGCGAGGCTGGTCACGAGCATCGGGCATTTTTGGCCATCGATTCCGGCGATACCGAGCGAATGCTGATCGACCCGATGGCGATCGACCCGACCGGGCGGACGGTCATTGACTTCGCGGAGCCCTGCATCGAGGGCCGGCTCGTCGCCTACGGACTGTCGGTGAATGGCACCGAGGACTCCGAGCTGTATGTGCTCGACGTCGACACTGGCAAGATCATAGATGGCCCCATCGACCGATCCCGGTACACCGACATCGCGTGGCTTCCCGGCGGGGAGGCGTTCTATTACGTACGCCACCTGCCCCTCGATGCGGTTCCGGGCGGTGAGGGCTACCTGCACCGCCGGGTCTACCTGCACCGCGTGAGCGCCGAGCTGACGACGGATGTGCTGATCGCCGGGGCGGACGCGGCACCGGGCCGGTACTTCCACATCACCGTCTCCGCTGACGGGCGGTGGTTGACCCTGATCGACCGGCAGGGCACCGACCCACGCGACAACGTGCGGGTGGCTGACCTGACCGGCGGGTCGATCGAGGAGCCCGCGTTCACGGTGGTGCAGCGGGAGGACGTCGACGCACGCACCACCGTGCATCATCGGGGCGGCCGGGCCTACATCTGGACCAACCGGGATGCGCCCCGCGGCCGGCTGTGCGTCGCCACGCCCGGGCGGCTGGCGTACCCCGACTGGTGCGACCTGGTCCCCGAGGACCCCGAGGCCGTGCTCACCGACTACGCGGTGCTCGATGCCACCCACCTGCCGCGGCCGTTGCTGCTGGTATCGCGCACCCGCCACGCGATCAGCGAGCTCGCCGTGCACGACCTTGCCACCGGGGAGCCCATGAGCACCGTGGCGCTGCCGGGGTTGGGCAGTCTCACCGGGCTCCGCACGACGTCGGCCAACAGCGGCGAAGCCTGGTTCAGCTACTCGGATTTCGCCAACCCGTGGGCGGTCTACCGGTTCGACGCCGCAGACGGCTCCGTCACACCGTCGGCGCGGCCGTCGGGGGATCGCGCGCCCCTCCCGCTGGAGGTACGGCAGGTGACCTATCCGTCCGGTGACGGGACCGAGGTGCGGATGTTCGTGATCGCTGACGAGCATGCTCCCGCCGGGCCAGGTCCTACCATCCTCTACGGCTACGGCGGCTTCAACACGCCCATCAACCCATCGTGGTGGGCGACAATCGCCGCCTGGGTTTCCGCGGGCGGCGTCTTCGCCATGGCGAGCCTGCGAGGGGGCAGCGATGAAGGAGAGAGGTGGCATCGGGCGGGGATGCTCAACTGCAAGCAGAACGTCTTCGACGACTTCAGGGCCGCTGCCGAGTGGCTGATCGGACGCGACGTGACTACTCCCGAACAGCTCTGCGTCATGGGCGGCTCGAACGGTGGACTGCTGGTCGGTGCGGCGCTCACCCAGTTTCCCGAACTCTTCGCGGGCGCCGTCTGCGGAGCTCCACTGCTGGACATGCTGCGCTACGAGCTCTTCGGACTCGGCATGACCTGGACCGGCGAATACGGCACCGTCGCCGACCCGGAGCAGTTCGGCTGGCTGCGGGCATACTCGCCATACCACAACGTGCACGAGGGCATCGACTATCCAGCCGTCCTGTTCACCGTCTTCGACGGCGACACACGCATAGACCCCCTGCACGCGCACAAGATGGCGGCCGCGCTGCAATACGCCACGTCGGGGACCCGGCCGATTCTCGTGCGGCGCGAGAAGGATGTGGGGCACGGGCAACGCGCGGTGACGCGTACCGTCGAACTCTCCGCTGACGAGTTGGCCTTCGCCGCCGCAGCCACAGGCCTGCACGCCACGGGCGGAAGCCGAGCCTCATCCAGCAACTGAACGCTGCTGGCCTCCGATGAGTCTCCGGCTCATACTCCAGGCGGTCGACATCGAGGTATCCGAGCGTCGCCTCGGCCAGCCCCCGCTAGGTTCTGTCTCGCGGATCATTTCGGTCGGGTACGGCGCGTAGCCAGTCCAGGGCCTCGACGAGGTCGAGTGTGGCTTGGTAGTGGCTGGCCAGCTTGTCGAAGCGGGTGGCCAGTCCGCGCCAGTGCTTACGCCGGTTGAACCCGCGTTCTACCTGGTTGCGTTTGCGGTATGCGGCGCGGTCGAAGTTCGGTGGTCTGCCACCGGTTCGGCCGCGCCGCTTCCGGTTGGCGATCTGGTCGTTGGGCTCCGGGATGACCGTGGTGATGTCTCGCGAACGCAGCAGCGCCCGATTGGCCCGAGACGAGTACGCCTTGTCGGCGATGACATGGTCCGGTCGCACGCGTGGGCGGCCGGGTCCGATGCGCGGTCCGTGGATAGCGGCCATCAACGGTTCGAAGGCGGTGAAGTCGCTGACCTGCCCGCCCGTGAGCGCGAAGGCCAGCCGACGACCCCTTGACCCCAGGGACGGGTGACCAAGCTCTACGCACGTCACGCCCGACACAGGACGTGATCCGACACCACTGCGGGGCCGGTCCAGGAACGAGGTGCATAACGTGTGGTCCCCGCCTGGTCCCCTGTGTCCCGGAGTTCGGGCACGACCGCGCGACTTGCGGCAGATCCGGATGGTGGCCTGCGAACTCGGTTGCCGCTCTGGCGGTGCCTGTGGCACGGTGCGGATCCCCGACCCCGCTCCGAGGCCCAGATGACGATCTACTTCTACGGTGCCGACGAGGTTCCGTACGGCTGCTTCTCCAACTTCTCCGGCCACGGCTTCGACCTCGACGGCCACCGGTGGACGACCTCCGAGCACTATTTCCAGGCGCAGAAGTTCTCCGGTACCCGCCACGCCGAACTCATCCGGCGGACGGCGACCCCGCTGCGGGCCGCAGAGTTGGGCCGCGACCGGTCCCGGCCGCTGCGCCGCGACTGGGAACGGGTCAAAGACGACGTGATGCGCCGGGCCGTGACGGCCAAGTTCACCGCCCACGCCGACATCCGAGCCATCCTGTTGAACACCGGCGACGAGGAGATCGTCGAAGACACCAGCACTGACCACTACTGGGGACGCGGCCGCAGTGGCACCGGCAAGAACATGCTCGGACGGATCTTGATGCGTACCCGCACCCAGCTACGCGCCGACCTCACCCAGCACGCCGACACCCAGCGCCGCCGACAGCGGCGACAGCACTGAGCGCAACCATCGCGAACGCGCTGTCCGCGGCAGACGCGGGCGCCAGAGCAGGACTGGTCAACTGCGCGACGCGAATCGGGACGTCGGGCGCGTACTAGCCTGCGATCTTGGATCTTGTCTGCCCTCTGCGGACCGCGGTTCAGCTCCCAACCGGACTGCACTCGGTTGGATAAAGTCGCGCGGTGAGTAGCTTTCCCGCTCAGGCCGCCCGGGTCCGTGACGCCAAGTTGCCGCTGCGACGCCGGTTGCTTGCGTTGCGCGAATGCGTCCTGCACTTCGCGCCGTACGGGTTCCGCGCCACCTGGCATCACCTGGTGGTCAACGCGGGCCTGCCTGTGTACTTGGAGGAAGATGCCGACTCGCTGGTGCGCGCCGTCGACGAACTTGAGGAGGCACGGCAGCTTTGGCTCGCCGAGACGCATGCCTACAAGTCGCGGCGGCTCCAGGAGAAGGCAGCGGGCCGGCGGCAGCCGCGCCGCAGCGAGGGTTGGCATACCTGGCTGGAGTGGTTGGCGTTCTGCCCGGATCCGCAGCTGCACCCACGGGAACGACTCGTGACCGTGGTGCACCGCCTGCTCACCGCGTATCGTTCCGAGGCCACATCTGCGGACGTATGCCCGGCCTGCGAGGCCCCACGTCCGTCGCTGCCGTGCCTGAGCTGCGGCGTCTACTCCTGGAGCCCGGCCGCTTATCCCCGGAATCCGGCAGGCGTCCAGCCTTCCGACACCCCCGGCATCGGGTTGCCTTGGCAACTGATCTGGCATCGTGCGGTACCGAGGGATACAACGGTCGGCGGTGGTGACATCGCCGAACTCAGGGCGGAGTTCACACCAACTAGCCAAGACGGGCTGTTCGGGATATTCCAGCTCTACGTACGTAACGTCGCGGTCGGCGACGCGACAACAACCGCCCTCTATCCCCATTTTCAGGATCTACGGAACCTGTACGACGCAGCCGAGCGGCCCGGCTCGCGGGGACCGGAGCCGCTGATTCTCGGCGACACGTTCGACCACCTAGAAATGACTCTGGAGACCACCAGGCAGGACATGATCTTCGCATTCACCACGCGCCCGGAGTGGGGTGCCCCGCCACCGTGGGCGCCGTGGGCTGGCAGAAGGATGCGTTTACTGGTGCGGCGCTCGGAGGTCATCAACGCGTGGCGCGAGGCAGAACCGCAATTCCGCCAGTTCCTAACCTGGCTGTAGCACCTACCTGGACCAATCACCGCTGGTGCACGAACCACCTCTCGCGCACTCCTCTCGGCAGATCCGGACATGCGGTGTGCCGTCGCCGCTGCGACCCGATCCTTCGTGCGGTGGAAGCCCTGGCCGGCGTCTGCATTACCTGGGTCACTTGACCCCCAGGTATATCAAGGGCCAGCGGTGTACTTGGCAACGTTTGCCGAGGTCGCCAGAAGTATAAAGTGCCCCAGTCAAGGAGTCTGTGATTGCACTATTTCTACGCGGTGTTTGCCCAGCTTAATCGCATGCCCTGCATCATCTCCACCCCGAAGTCCTCCCAAATCGGAATTCATCCGACCGGACTACCGGAGTGCCTTCGGGGCCGTTGTCCCTGCAGCGGGATGGTCGGCGCCGCCGGCCCGGTCGCATTGGTGACCGGTAGCTGACCCGTGACCAGAGCCGCGGCATGGTCAGCGGCCTGGCGTCGGCGGACCGCGTTGACGCGGGTGTAGTAGCGCATGAGCGTTGCCGGGTCGTGGCCCAGACGTTCAGCGACCTCGTGCACGCCGTACCGGACAAACCCCGGCTCGAGTCGTATCCCGGAACGCGCGGAAAGGGCGCGGGAGCCTGTCACTCCCGCGCCCTGACCCGTCAGCGTGCCCCTCGGCCGGCCGTCACGCGGCCTTCACGAAGTACTGTGCGGCCGATCCGTTGCAATCCCAGATCTGCAGTCGCGCGCCGTCCGCTGTCGAGCCTGACGGGGTGTCCAGGCACCTGTTGGAGTTCGGGTTGCGCAACCGGTTACCTTCCTGGACCCAGTTCTGTGCGCCGCTGCCGTTGCAGTCCCAGAGCTGCACCACCGTGCCGTTGGCCGTACCCGCGCCGTTGACGTCGAGGCACCGGCCCAGTGTCCGCAGGGTCTGGCCGTCCCAGCTCCACTGCTGGTCCTGCGAAACAGCAGACCCCTGGCACGTCCACAGCTGCACGGCCGTGCCATTGCCGCCCGTGTCGTTTCCGGCCACGTCCACGCACTTGCCGCCCGGCCCGTTGATCT
The DNA here is from genome assembly GCF_018327705.1 of Catellatospora sp. TT07R-123. Taxonomy (NCBI): domain Bacteria; kingdom Bacillati; phylum Actinomycetota; class Actinomycetes; order Micromonosporales; family Micromonosporaceae; genus Catellatospora; species Catellatospora sp. TT07R-123. The sequence goes on from NZ_BNEM01000001.1 coordinate 739,765, forward strand.
GCGTCGCGGATCCGCCGGTACCCCCGCCGTCCTGGTAGTAGCGCACGTAGTCGATCAATGCGGTGAGCGGGAACTGGCTCTGCACGGGGTTCTGTCCGGGGTACGTGCCGCCCAGCGCCAGGTTGAAGATGAGGTGGAACGGCTTGCGGAACTCCTCCAGGGTCGCCGGTGTCGTGTCGATCACGTGCGTCTGCGTGCCGTCGACGTACCAGCGGATCTGCGCGGGCGTCCACTCGATCGCGTAGACGTGGAAGGCCGCGGCGTTGTTGACGGCGGGGTTCGCGACGTAGTTGGCGTTCTGGCCCGCTGTCCACGGGAACACGCCGGTCCGCATATCCCAGAAGATGTTGTTCGTGACGGTCGCGTTCGCGTTCGCGTGTTCCATGATGTCGACCTCGCCGCAACTGGCCCAGTTGGTGGGCAGGCGGTCGTAGTAGGTCTGCGCCGGGTTGTAGGCGCTCGTGGACGACTCGTCGCACGAGTCACCGAGCATCCAGAAAGCCGGCCACGAACCGGTGGCGGTCGGGAGCGCCATGCGCGCCTCGATGCGGCCGTACTGGAAGGACTTCTTCGTGTCCGTCGTCATGCGGCACGACGTCTGGTAGAAGTTGCGGCCGTTGACCACGATGGGCGTCGTGAGCCAGTTGGCACGCATCACGAGGTTGCCGCCGGACTGCGAGCAGTTCTCGGGGCGGTACCACTCCCACTCGCCGTTGCCCCAGCCGTCGAAAGTGTTGAGGCCGGGGTTGAGGCCGTTGCCGACGTTATAGTTCCAGTTGGCGCTGCTGGGCGCGCCGGACCCGTTGAACTCGTCGGACCACACGAGGTTCCACGCGGCTTGTGCGGGCTGCTGCTGGACGACCACGCTGCCGACGAGCGCGGTGACGGCCGCGGTGAGGAGGATCATGAGGCGCCGGCCGCGTGACAGCGCTCGGTTCACAGTGCGGCCACGGGGCATGCGGGGTGCGCGTTCTTGTTGAATCTCCACAGCGAATGTGCCCTTCTCGAGCAGGGGCGGAGGTGGTGCGATGGGCGGAAATGCCTGTTCGAGTCCCCCACGTAGCGGCGTGAGAGCGCTCTCACATGGTGACTGACTGGAAACCTTGTTGTCAATAACCTGCCATGCCAAAACAACGAACTCGCACAAGAGATGACAAACACCAACGACGTGAGGCGGCCTCACTACACGATCCTCAACGCGGGTTCGAGGGTGTCGTGATGGGCGAACCACAGCGCGCGCTCTACGGCAACCAATTCGGCTTGACGTTCCCGCTCTTCGAGCACTACGGCGTTCCGCTGTGGATTCCCGAGGTCGGAGGCGCCGTCGACCCGGGCAGTGACGCGCAAGACCTCGTCATCGCTCTACGGTGGCATGAGCAAGGGTGAACGCAACCGAATCAAGATCCGTGTCCGCTCAGCGATGTCCGCCCAGGCAGCGATGGAGGGCAGACTCCTCGGCGGTCGCCCGCCGTACGCTACCGGCTCGTCGATGCCGGACCACACCCGTGGACGCAACCCAAGGCCGCCGATGGCAAACGGCTCCACCGCCTCAAGCCCGACCCGTTGACATCACCCGTAGTCCAGCGGATCTACCGAGAGTTCCTGGGTGGAGCCGGCATCTACGCCATCACCGAAGGTCTGACTCGCGACGGCATCCCGTCACCGTCCGCCACCGACCCTGGACGCAACCCGCATCGCACAGGCGCAGGAAGGACTGGTCGACGACGACACCTTTCAACAGGTACAGACCCACATCTCCGCAGGTGCGCGTCGACCTGATGTCGAGCGCAAGCCTCGGCGCAGCAAGCACAGCTACGCCCTCTGGCTTGCTCTACTGCGGATCGTACGAGCGGCACATGGCGGGAAGCTTCAATAACGGGCGCAACGACTACCGCTGTACGTACGCGGCGGAGTACGCCGGCCCCGAGTGCCTGGCCCACCCGCGCAGTGTCTACCTTCGCGAAGACAAGATCATCGAACTGTTCGGTACACGGGTGGGCCAGGCGTTCTCTCCGAGCAGTCTTCAGAACACCCTGCTGGCCACGGCAGAGTCCCAGCACAATGACCTCGACCAGTACAAAGGTCGGGCGGCACGCGACAAGATCACCGCCTGCAACGCCAAACTCGAACGCTATCGAGTGGCGCTTGAAGTAGGCACCGACCCGGTACTCGTACAGCAGTGGATCGCCGAGACCCAGGCAGCGAAGTCGATCGCGGAGTCCGAACTACGCGCGCTGATTGATGCTGGGCCGTACGCTGCAACGCCAGAGTCGGCACGGCGAAGCGGTGCCCTTCCTGCGCCTGGCCGCCGCCATGTCGGGCGAGGAAGCCGCATCCTGAACGGCCCACCGTCGCTACGGGACTTCCCGGGACGGCGGCATGAGCGGTGAGGTCCGTGGAGAACCCGCGAACCTCACCCATGCGCTGTCAGAAGTCAAGAACGCCCGCGGCAGTGCCGCCGCAGACCTGGCCCACATTGCCGCATTCCGGGTACAGGGTGACCTGTACCCGGAACTTTGTGCCGTCGAGCACGTCGGTGGCGATGTTGACCCAAGCGCCGGTATACGGCACATAAGTGGTGTAGTTGCAGGACGACGTGTGCGAAGTGAAGATCACGCAGGCGAGCAATGCGACGCTGTTGGTCGATTTGATCTGGATGTCACTGCACTGCGACGTAGCGGTGTAGACCGTTGTCGAGCTCGGCAACAGGGCCACGCCTGACCCGACCGACAGATCCCTGCTGAAGGACGCCGAATAGGGCGAGACCCGGCAGTTCGAGGCTGCCTGCGCCGGAGTGGACACGCCGACGACGCTGATAACCGTGGAGGCAACCAGAGCGACAACGGCCGCCCCCACTTTGAATCGCTTCATCCTGTCAGCTCTTTCCGCCCCCGCGAGGGAAGGCATGCTAGGGGTGAGCCTTACGCGCGGGAGAGGAAAACCTACGCACAGGCACGATCATGTTACTGCCGCCCCACCTCTGCCGCTGCCCCTGAGCCCAAGGCAGACAGTGCCGTTGCAGCGATGCGATCCGTCTCGTCACGACGTATGGGCTGCCCTGGCAATCGCCCGAGCGCACCCTTGACTGCGCCAGCCGGCCGGTCAGACGCGCTCGCCGATGCCGAGCCGCTGCTGGGTCTCCAGCGCACGCTCGGCGACGGCGCTGCGGCCGTAGTGCCGGGGCATCGCGTCGGAGGTCCATCCCAGCACGAGCATCAGGTAGCCGGTGTCGGCGTCAGCGCGCTTCCACTCGTGGGCGTAGCTGTGCCGCCACCGGCGCGCGTGCAGGCGATCGATGCCAGCCTTCTCCCCCAGCCGCCGCAGCATGATCTTGATTCCGTTCGGGGCGAGCCGACGCCCGCCCCGGTCGGCCAGCCACAGGAACGGCAGCTCATTGCCGCGGTGGGACGCCCGAGCCCGCAGGTACCGGCTCAGCGCTCGGGCGGTCTTCGGACCGAACCGCACCCGCCGGTCCTTGGCGCCTTTACCTCGGAAACGAACGGACTCGGTGGCCAGGTCGATGTCGTCGAGGGCCAGGTCCCCGACCTCGGACAGGCGGGCGCCGGTGTTGCACAGCAGCCGGATGATCGCCTGGTCACGCAGGTTGGCGAAGGTCTCTCCCTTGCACAGGTCGAGGACCTTCTTGGTGTCGACGTCGCTGAGCACCGGGATCAGCTTCTCCGGCGTCTTGGGCTGACGCACGCGGTCCATCGGGGAGCGGGTCGTCGGCTGCGGCGTCGGAGTCGAAGTCGGGCGAGTGCTCTTTCAGTAGCGGGCGAGCTGGGCGGCGGCCAGGACGTAGTTGTAGCGGGTGGTGTCGGGGTGGTTGCGCGAGCGCATGGTCCGGTCCCAGTCCTGCAGGAAGCCGACCCAGGTCCGCGGGAGGCCTTCGAGGACCTTCGCGACATTGAGAGCGTTATTCAGGAGACGGTCGTCGATGATGTGAGGACGGCTGGGTTCGTGCGGTGATCATCGACGGGCCGGTCCCCAACCGGGCAGGACCGGTGGGAGGTCAGCCAAAGGCCGTGACGGTCGCTTCGGTTTGGGTGACTCGCCGTCGTCGGTGTCCCAGGTGCGGCCGTACTGGTCGGGCAGGTCGCCCCAGCCCCAGTAGGCGGTCGGTGTGCCGGGGGTGAACCCGACGGTGGTGTGCGGGTCGATCTTCTGCTCTTCGACGGTGCACAGGTGTGCCCAGTCGTCGCCGAAGTCGAAGACGTAGGCGAACTGCTCGCCCAGGGCGAGTCTGCTCAGCTGGATGGCCTGGCTGTCGATGCTGCCGTCCGGTTCGTCGCCGTCCCACTGCTCCAGGGCGGTGACGCCCGTTCCGTCGGACATCGTGAACATGTGCATGTGGGCGAGGTCCCACCTGGCGAAGGCCGTGTCGATCGCGTGGGACAGCTGCGCGAACGTGTGTGACGGCGCCGCGGCGAAGATCCGTCCCGGCCGGGGCCAGAAGTCGCCGCCGCGGCCTGACACCAGGTCGACCCGCACCGACAGCCACGTGCGCGCCATCGCCCACCCCTCATCCCGTCGCCGGCAGACACCGGACGTGATCGTCTTGCTTGTCGTCCGTGGACACGGCGACCTTGCCGCCGGTAGCCACCGAAGCTGTGCGCACTCCCGCAGCCGGCATGCGGCCGGAACGGATCGAGACTATGACCGGCCTGACCCGCGATCAAGTCGATGACCTCGTAGTACGCGTCGCCGCGAACGGGCTGTGGCCGCTGCGCCGCCGACGTGCGCTCAACCCGCGCCGGGCCGTGGTCGCGGTCCTGCTGTATCTGCGCCACAACCTGTCCCAGCCGCTGCTGGCAGAGCTGTTCGGCTGCTCCCAGCCGACCATCTCCCGCCTGGTCACCCTGCTCCTGCCGGTCCTGACCGACGTCCTGGCTCCGGTCACGCGGGCCACCGCCGACCGTGAGCTGCGCTCGACCGTGCGCGTCGACGGGTTCCTCGTCCCCATCGGCGACCGACGCAAAGACACCTACACCTCAGGCATGTACTCCGGAAAACGCCACCGCTGCGGGTTCAACGTCCAGGTCGTCGCCTTGTGGCACGGCCGACTGGTCATGACCGGAAAGCCCCAGCCCGGCGCCATGCACGACGCCCGCGCCTTCCGCGAATCCGGCCTGGCCGAGGTCTTCGCCGGCCGGATGCACGCCGACGGCGGACCCGGCGGCTTCGCCGACACCGCCTACACCGGCACCGGCCTCATGGTCCCCAAACGCAGAACCCGCCCCGAACAGCCGCTCAGCGAACACACCCGCGCGTTCAACAAGACGATCGCGTCCCACCGCGCCTGCGTGGAACGCGCCATCGCCCACCTGAAGAACTGGAAGATCCTCGCCACCGGCTACCGACGGCTACTGACCAACCTCCCGGCCACCCTCGCCGCCGTCACCGCGCTAGAGATCTACCGGACATCGACAAGCGCCTCATGAATAACGCTCTTAGGTTCCGTCTGGCTCCGGCGTGCCTGGTGGGAGGTGTCGCGGTCGTCTCCATACCACCCTGCTCGGGATACACCTCCCTTCTGCATGCGCTTAAACGCCGGGAACGGACTCTGCACCGTGTGGCGCGACATGGCCGAGAACGTCGCCGAGTCCCTGCGCAAGGGCTCCCGCGTCGTGGTTACCGGCCGCCTCAAGCTCAACCAGTGGACCACCCCGGAGGGCGAGAAGCGCCAGGGGTTCCAGCTGGACGTGGACGACATCGGCGCGTCGCTGCGCTACGCCCGCGCCGAGGTCAAGAAGCTCACGCGCACCGGGGGCGGTCAGCCGCCGGCCACGGAGAACGACCCGTGGGCGGCGGGCGGCGGCGACGCTGAGCCGCCGTTCTGACGGCCATGATCTGACTTTCCGTGCGGGCCGGTGGGGGTCGCCTTCCCGCCCGCACGGCGAGCGTCATGCCGGTGTCTCGGCCGTGTCGCGGCTATTTAGCCGTCCAGAGGTGAGCGGTCGTCTTCGGATGCTGGCTTGCTGGTCGGCTCCTTCAGCCAGACCCGCACTCTCTGAGGCAGGCCAGTCGTCACCAGCGCCGCCACCGCGAGGCCGATGACCGCTACCCCGGCGCCGATGAACGCCACGCCACCCAGCGTGTCGCCTTTCAACAGCACCACTACCCCGGCGCCGATGCCCGCTACCCCGAGGCCGATGCCAGCCACGCCCCACACCGTGTCGCCTTCCAACAGCACCGCCACCCCGAGGCCGATGCCCGCTACCCCGAGGCCGATGGCCGCCACGCCACCAAGCGTGTCGCCTTCCAACAGCACCGCCACCCCGAGGCCGATGCCCGCTACCCCGAGGCCGATGAGCGCCACGCCCCACAGCGTGTTGCGTTTCAACAGCACCGCCACCCCGGCGCCGATGCCCGCTACCCCGGCGCCGATGAACGCCACGCCGCCTAGCGTCTCGCCATCCAACAGCAGCGCCGCCCCGAGGCCGATGCCCGCTACCCCGAGGCCGATGAACGCCACGCCCCACAGCGTGTTGCGTTTCAACAGCACCGCCACCCCGAGGCCGATGACTGCCACGTCGAGGCCGATGACCGCCACGCCTCCCAGCGTCTCGCCGTTCAACAGCAACGTTATCCCGCCGACGATGCCCGCTACCCCGAGGCCGACGTACATTGCCGCCTGGAGGTTCCGTAGTGCTATCTGAGGGTCGCTGGGGATGAGGACGGCGGCGGTGGTCGTCGCTGCGGCCAGCAGTGTCAGGTACAGGGTCGCGGCCGCGGACAGAGCCGAGGCTGCCAAGAGCGTGGCGACCAGTGCGACGCCGAGCAGGAAGCGGCTGGAGTAGACGACCCTGCGGGCGCGGGGTTGCTCGGCTGCCCAGTCGCGTACTCGGAAAGCCGCAGTGACCAGCGCTGTCGCCACGACGGCCACGGCAAGGATCCTGAGGCCGCCGAGGTCGCTGGCAGAGTTCACCGCCAAACCGGCGGCGGCGCCCGTGAGCCCAGAGGTGATCCATGTCTGCCAGCGCTCGCGCGGTCGCGTCGGTGCGGATCCCGCAGATTCAGCCTCGCCCATGTGCACATGATGGCGACCACCCACAAGGCCATCAATACGCGGGTCGCTTCGGCAGGGTGTCCGAACGCCTGCCGCGACACCGCTGAACAGTCGGACCGACGCGTGCCAGAGCAACAGGCTCGTGACCTGCCTACGACGCCAGTCCGCTCTGCACAAATATGGCCGACCAAATGGTGGCAGCACCGAGTTGCCCACGCGATACGGCCTTTTCACCGAGGCTGTCCGCCCGACGGGCCGGACGAACGCCTGACCCGTCGCGCAAGGTCACCTGCTGGTGACCAATGAGGGCACGGCCCATGGCCTGAGAAACCGCGCCGCGCCCGCCTTTCACCCCTCCTGGAAGGAGCACAACCAGAATGAGCAGCGCAAGCTGCGGCCAGTGCCCGACCCTGCACGCGACCATCGCCCAGCAGCAAGCCGAGATCACCCGCCTGACCGGGTGGGTGCAGTGGTACCGCGCCAAGCTCGCCGCCCTGACCGGCGCCGTCATGGCCACGGAGCGGCTGATGCGCGACGAGTTCGAACAGCCCAGCATGCCGCGCGGCCACCTGCTGTCGCAGGTCCACGAGCGGCTGACGATCGCCCTGCTCGAAGCCGAAGGGAAGTAGACCAGTGAGCACTGTCCCCCTCAGGTTCAGCGACGACAACGAGCCGACCGCGACCGGCGCGGCCCCGGCCGCCGACGCCGAGGCCTACACCGTGTACCGGCCCGACACCGGCGCCCCAGTCGACGCACCCGACACTTCGCCCACGCTGACGTGGGCGGACGTGACCAGCGGCGACACTGCGCGCCGGATGCCGATCCTGCCCGCGTGGATGATGTCGACGACGACCAGGCGCGCGACGCTGCGCGCCCTGGGCGACAGCCTCGCCTACTACGCCGCGTTCCACACCGTCCGCAGCCCGAAGTACCTGGGCAAGGCGCTGCTGTACGCGCCGATCGGCGCCGCCCGCCTGGTCGGCAAGGCGCTGTGGTGGGCATCGGCCGAGGAAGGCAACTTCAACCTCCGCCAGCACGCCGCCAACACCAACGACGCCTACACCAGGCAGTCGCTGAACCGCACCCGCTCCAAGGAGTCCAAGCCGCGCTGGCTACTCGTAGGCGCCGCTGCCGCAGCTGCGTGCGCGGGCGGGTCGGCCCTGGCGGTCAGTGACGTGCTGCCGCCGATCGGCTGGTACGCCGCCGCTGCAGGCGCGGTGCTGTTCGCGGCGCGGGCCGGTCGACCTGCGGACAAGCCAATCACCGACCGGGTCTCCACCTCACTGCGGTTCACCCGCCTGACCGCCGAGATGGTCCGCCAGGCCCTGGTGTCACTGCGGCTGGCCGGGCTGACCGAAGGCGGGCAGGTCGAGTTCGTCCACCCCGGTATCCACCGTGACGGGCCGGGCTGGCTGGCCCGCGTCAACCTGCCCGCCGGTGTGGAGGCGGTGCAGGTGCTCGACCGGCGCGGCAAGCTGTCCTCGGCGCTGCGGCTGCCGGTCGACCAGGTCTGGCCCGCTGGCGGGCCGGAGCACTCCGGGCAGCTCGACCTGTGGGTCGGCTACCAGCCCGCGTCCAAGATGGGCACCCCGCGCTGGTCCATCACCGCCGACAACGCCACCACCAGCGTGTTCCGGGAGGAGGAGTTCGGGTCCGACGAGCGGCAGCGACCGGTCAAGACCTCGGGTTTTGCCCGCTCGTTCCTGATCGGCGGGCAGCCCGGATCGGGCAAGAGCTACGGCGGTCGCGCCCTGGCGCAGATGTTCGCGCTCGACCCCACGGTCGAGTTCAAGATTGCCGAGTTCAAGGGGACGGGCGACTTCCTCGACTTCGAGCCGCTGTGCTCGACGTACGTGGTCGGCGTGGACGACAACGCCCTTGACCAGGGCGCGGGCATCATCCGGTGGGCCATCGGGGAGGCCGAGCGGCGCGGTAAGCGCATCCTGGCCGCCCGCCAGCGCGGAGACGCGCCGGAGGGCAAGGTCACGCCGGAGCTGGCCCGCAAGGCTGGCAGCGGCTTGCACCCGATCGTGCTGCTGTTCGACGAGGTCCACGAGCTGTTCGCCCACGACAAGACGGCCGCTGACGACTGTGAGCGGCTGATCAAGCGGGCGCGGGCGCTGGGCATCATCGTCATCCTGTGCACCCAGATCCCGGACAAGGGGTCGCTGCCACCGAACATCACCCGCTGCGTCACCAACCGGTGGTGCATGTCGGTGGCCGGACAGGTCGAGAACGACATGATCCTGGGCACCGGCGCCTACAAGCGCGGGCTGACCGGCACGGTGTACCGGCCGGTGGTCGATGCGGGCTGGGGCGTCATGACCGGCGGTCCGGTGCCGGTGTCGGTGCGGTCGCAGTACCCGACCGCCGAGCAGTCCGCCGCCATCCTGGGCCGCGCCCTGGCGCTGCGGGGCGGCAAGCGGGCGTCCAGCGGCGAGCAGCCGCCCGCCCGTGACCTGCTGTCCGACCTGCTCGACGTGGCCGCGTCCAACGGCCAGCACTGGCAGCCCGCCGCCGCCGCGCTGGTCGACCGGTGGCCCAACGCCTACCCCAACCTCACCGGCGACGCCCTGTCGGAGATCGCGCGCGCCCTGGGCGTCGCGTCGGCCGACGTGAAGATCTCCGGCAAGGTCCTCAAGGGTTTCAGGACGGTCGATGTCCGGGACCTGATCGCCACGCGCACCGCCGCCAACTAGCGGCGGTAGCGCCACGGGTAGCGGCACGGAACGAGGTAGCGCTGGCGCTACCCGTGCCGCTACCCGTCCACCAGCCCACTACCTGCGCCGACACGGCCAGGTAGCGGGTAGCGCCATGCCCAAAACCGGCCCCCAAACCAGCCGTGGAGGCATCCCGTGACACCCGAAGCAATCGCGACCACCACCGCAACAACAGCGACCGTCATCTATGCCGGAGCGTGCTGGCTGCGGCCGTTCGCGCTGCCGCTGGTGCTCGGGCACCGGCACCAGCCGCACCCTGATCCTGCGCCGCATCCGCACCTGCCGCATGTGCCGAGGAAGCCGCCTGCGGCTGCGCATCGGCCGACGCGCCTACAACCACCTCCACCACATCCGCACCGACGCGGCCCGCGCCACCCGCACCAAGGACGGCACCCAGTGAACCGCGCGCTGACCGGCCGCCCCGGCGCCCCGGTCGCCGCCGCCGATGGTCACCCCGACTGGTGCGCCCGCGCGCACCACTGCGCCGCCGACCGGGGCGGCCAGCACGCATCGGTGCCTGAGGTCTGGGACACCGACCAGGGCCGCTACGTGGCCACCCGCCACCGCGACCGGCGCGGCCGTGACCACGTGGAGCTGCGCGTGGTGCTGCGTCTGGCCGACGACGACGCCACCGCCCAGGCGCAGGCGCGCCACCTCCTGGCCGTGACGTACCAGGTGGTGGAGCGCGTGTTCGCATCCGACCGGCGAAAGGACAGCGCATCATGACCGCCACCCCGACGCGGCCCGCGCCGCTGCGCGTCGTCTCCTACGGCGGAGGCGTGCAGAGCACCGCCCTGCTCGTGCTGGCCGCGCAGCGCGTCATCGACTTCCCGGTGTTCCTGTTCGCCAACGTCGGCGACGACAGCGAAGACCCCGACACCATGACCTACCTGCACCAGTACGCCCGCCCCTTCGCAGCCCTGCACGGCATCCAGCTCCACGTCCTGGACAAACGCCGCCGTGACGGCAGCATCGAGACGCTGTACGGGCGGCTGACCCGCCACGGGTCACGGTCCCTGCCGATCCCGGTACGCATGTCCAACGGCGCCCCCGGCACGCGCTCGTGTACGGCCGAGTTCAAGATTCGCGTGATCGGAAAGTGGCTCAGGCAGCACGGGGCCAGCCCCGGCAACAAGGCCACCGTGGGCATCGGCATCAGCCTCGACGAGATCGAACGGCTCAACAACCGCAAGGCCACGCCCTACGAGATCCCCGTCTACCCCTGCTCGACCAGGCGCGCCCGCTGCGGCGCGTCGACTGCTGGCGCATCATCACCGACGCCGGACTACCGGTGCCGCCAAAGTCGGCCTGCTGGTTCTGTCCGATGAAGCGGCCCGCGGTCTGGTCGCAGATGCGCCGCGACCGCCCGCACCTGTTCGAACGCGCCTGCGGGCTGGAGAACCTGCTCAACGACCGGCGCGCCACCCTCGGCAAAGACAAGGTGTGGCTCACCCGCTTCAACCGGCCCCTGGCCCTGCTGCCCGCAGCACAGGACACCCTGCCCGGCCTGGACGCCAGCGAAGACGGCGGACTCTGCGACAACGGAGCGTGCTTCACGTGAGCGCCACAACCCGGAACCCTGAAAGGCCGCCTGCGGCGGCTCACCCCTTGTTGGCGGCGTAGCGCGCAGCGCAGCCGCCAACGGCTGGCCCGTCTTCCTGCTGGGCCGGTCCAAACGGCCCGTGGCGTTGTGCGGCGGCTGCCAGGCAGCCAAGGTCGACCGCAGGCCGCACGACCCGCAGGCGTGCGGCTGCCTGACCTGCCACGGGTTCTACGCCGCCACCACCGACCCGCAGCGCATCGCCGCGATGCTGCGAGCCGTGCCGCGTGGCCTGCTCGCTATCCGTACCGGCGCCGTGTCCGGGCTGGTCGTGGTCGACGTCGACCACGGGCACGGCGGCATGGCCACCCTGCGCGGGCTGGTCGACCGGGGGCTGACCCCGCCGACCAGGTACGTGCGCACCGGCTCTGGTGGGCTGCACCTGTACTACCGCCACCCCGGCATCGCCGTGCCCTGCGACCAGGGCCTACGCCTCGGGCCAGGCATCGACGTCCGCGCCGACGGCGGCTACGTCGTGGCGCCACCGTCGCGGCATCCGGTCACCGGACTGCCCTACACCTGGGCCGACGAGGAGGCGCGAGTACAGGAGATGGCCCCCGCGCTGGTCAGCGCCTGTGTCCAGCCCGTACAGCGGCTGCCAGCACCGACCACCCCAAGCCGCGGACTGCCCGCGCGCAGCGCGGGGCCATCTCCCATCCCGACCGACTCATGGCCAGCCTGCTCGACCGGATCAGCACCGCCCGCGAGGGCAGGCGCCGCGTGACGCTCTACGGCTGCGCGCGCGGTGCGGCCCGCATCGTCGCTGCTGGCCACATGACCAGCGCCGACGCCTACCACCGGCTCGTGGCCGCCTGCGACGCCGCAGGTTGGCAGTGGGCCAAGAGCACCCCAACGCCATCCGAGACGGATTCGCCGCAGAAGGAGTGACCCATGACGACCCGACCCAAGCGCGCCGCCGTCGACGGCGCCGAGCTGCTCGACCGCCTACGCGCCACCATCGCGCAGTACGTGATCCTGCCCAGCACCGAAGCGCTAGACGCCGTCGTCCTGTGGATCGCCGCGACGTACGCGCTTTCGGCCTGGGCGTGCGCGCCCCGGCTGGTCATCCGGGCGCCGGAGAAGCGCTGCGGCAAGAGCAGGCTGCTCGACCTGGTCGAGGCCGCCTGCCACAACCCGCTGATCACCGTCAACGCTTCGCCTGCGGCCGTGTACCGGTCGATCGGGTCCGACAACCCGCCGACCGTGCTGCTGGACGAGTACGACACCATCTTCGGCCCAGCCGCCGCCGGGTCAGCCGAAGACCTGCGCGGGTTGCTCAACGCCGGTCACCAGCGCAACCGGCCCGCGCTGCGCTACGACGCCAACTCCCAGCGAGTGGAGCAGATCCCGACCTTCGCCATGGCCGCACTGGCAGGCATCGGCGCCGCCCCCGACACCATCGAGGACCGAGCCGTGGTCGTGCACATGCGCCGCCGCGCCGGCCGGGAGAAGGTCAAGCCCTGGCGCATCATGCGCGACCGCCCCATGGTCGCGGCCATCGGCGCCGAGCTGAGCCAATGGCTGCTCGGCAGCCTCGACGTCCTGCGCGCCGCAGAGCCGGTCATGCCGGTCGAGGACCGGGCCGCCGACACCTGGGAACCACTCATCGCCCTGGCCGACCTGGCCGGAGGCGACTGGCCGATCCGGGCACGCACCTCGGCCGTCACGCTGACCGGCGCGAAGGAAGAACAGGGCGCCACCAGCGACCGCGTACGGCTGCTGACCGACTGCCGCACCATCTTCACCACAGCCGACGCCGACGCGCTGCCGACCGCCGACATCATCGCCCAGCTGCGGGCCATGGACGAATCACCCTGGCCCGACCTCACCCCGCACAAGCTCGGTGTACTGCTGCGGGAGTTCGACATCCGATCGGCGGGCAACATCCGGTTCCCCACCGGGCAGGCTAAGGGCTACACCCGCGCGTCGTTCGCCGACGCCTGGGACCGCTACTGCACCCCTGACGTCCCGCCCCGGACGGGGGAACCGTCCCAACCGTCCCAACCGTCCCCTCCCAGCTCAGACGCGGGACGGTTCCAGACGTGGGACGGTTCGAACCGTCCCACGAAAACAACCGTCCCAGGGCTGAACAGCGACGGGACGGTTGGGACGGTTGGGACGGATACCCCCCGGCTCTACGTCGTCGAGGGGGGCAAGTGACTGTCCCGCTGGCGTCCCGACGCCACACTCGCGTCCGCACCGTCCTTCACCGCGCAGCTCTATGTACCCATGGCGTCGAGATCGTGGCTCACCGTCTCGCTGAGGTGGTGCCGGTAGCGCTGCCGGTGGCACTCCGTCCAGCACCGACAGACGGCAACGTGGTCACGTTCACGAAGCCGTTCATCAGCACGGAGGAACTTGCGGCAGTCCTCCAGGTCGATCCATCAACCGTGCGGCGGTGGAGGACCGCACAACCGCTGCAAGGTCCGCCGTTCATCAACCTGTCCGAGCGCGTCACGGTCTACAGCGCCGAGGACATCCAGCACTGGCTAGCAACACGTCGCGTCGTTCCTGGAGCCGCCAAGTGAGTCAACCAGCCAACCTGCCGGTCGGTGTCGAGCTGTCCAGCGACATCGAGCACCGGCCCGACAAGCCCAAGCCGTACCGTGCCCGCGTGCGCTGGTGGGTTGGCGACCAGCGACGTTCCAAGTCGGAGTCCTTCGAAGACCTGACCGACGCGGAGAGGTGGATCACCGGCCTACAGCAGAAGGCCAATGGCGGCATCAGCCCCGATCTGGCGACACTCGACCTGGCCGCCTATGGCGACCGGGTGATGACGCTGGCGACTCGCGGTCTGGAGCTGAAGACTCTCGACCCGTACATGGCCGGCTGGAAGAAGCGGGTGGTGCCCACGCTCGGGCACCTCCCCACCCGCTCCATCACCAACGGCCTGGTCGACCGCGCCGTGTACGGCTGGATCGCCGACGAATGCAGCCGCTCGACGGTCAAGAACAGCCTGGCCATCCTCGTCAGGGTCATGGAGCAGGCCGTACGTGACGGCATCATCGACCGCAATCCGGCCCGCGTCGTCGGCTGGCAGCGCGAGTACAAGCTCGCCGAAGACGAGCTGGACGACCCGCGCACGCTGGCGCTGCCGAACTGGCAGGCGCTCACGACACTGGCCGATGCGCTGGTGAGCAGATCCCTGGGCCGCTTCGGCGGTTGGGGCGATGTCGTGAGGTTCGCCGGCTGCACCGCCGCCCGGATCGGCGAGGTGTCCGGCGTACGCAAGGGCGACATCGACCGAGAGCGGTGGATCTGGACCGTACGGCGACAGACCACGGCCGGACCGGGCGGCCTGATCGACAAGGGCACCAAAGGCAAGCGCTCACGGCAGGTGCCGGTCATCGAGGAGATACGGCCCCTCATCAGCCAGCGCCTGGACGCAGCCGACGACCAGGACGCGCGGCTGTTCACCGGCCCGCGTGGTGGTCGGATCTCCACGGCCGTCCTGCGGGACGCGACCCACTGGGACGACGTGGTGAAGGAGCTGGGATACGAGCACCTACGTCGCCACGACCTGCGGCACACCGGCCTGACGTGGATGGCCGACGCGGGCGTACCCGTTCACGTCCTCCGCAAGATCGCCGGGCATGGTTCGCTGTCCACGACGCAGCGCTACCTGCACCCTGACCGACGCGCGATCGAGGCCGCCGGAGTGTCGCTCAGTGCCCATCTGAACGGTGTCACGATGGTGTCTGGTCCCCAACTGGTCCCCCAGCGATCATGACCGCTTGCCGCTGACGGGGCTGACCGACACGCAGAACAGGGGCCATGACCAGCGAAAATGCTGGTCATGGCCCCTGTTTTTGCACTGTCGGGCTGGCCGGATTCGAACCGACGACCCCTTGACCCCCAGTCAAGTGCGCTACCAAGCTGCGCTACAGCCCGCTGCCTTGATGATCTCTCACCGCGGCGGCCTGTACAGACTAGCGCACTCTCGGGCGGGGTGCGCACAGGGCCCCCGTGTCCGTTTCATGACGGTTCTGCAAGGCGATTTGCCCCACTTCCCCCAAAGCATCCTAGGAGCCTGCTCCAGTGGGCGCCCAGAACACGGCTCCCTGCCGACAGCACCACAAGGCGCCCTTGTCATGAGTGCAACGCCGTCGGCACTACGACAACCATGATCAACGCCGTTCGGAGCCGTTCGGCGGCCGTTCGGGGAGCGGCTATGCTCCCATTTTTGCTCCCCGACCCAGGCGACCGATGCTCGCTGAACTTAGCTGTAGCCGCGGTTGGCACCGCTCGCCACGGAGTTACCCGGGCCAAAGACCGGACCCGTGCCTGAAGAACAACGTCATCGAACCCACCACGACCGAGCCGACAGCCCGGCGCTGTCAGACATGATCGATATCTTGTCGGTGTGGACGCCTTCCCCGCTGTCGACTCCGCCTGCGCCCGATTCCGCATCGCCGCCGCAAGCGGGGATACCGTGGCGGCGAAAGCTGCCGCCGACGAGGTCGCGACCTCGATCCTCGGCTGCGCCCCCGAACACCTCGATACCGCGAGCGAAGCAGTGGCGCAGGTACTGGGCGACGCACCAGCCGCTGCGGGAGGCAGCCTGGCGTTGGCCATCGCCCAGACGGTGCCCCTGCGGATCACCAAGATGCTGCTGCCCGTCGTGGAGTCCCGCACCGTCGCCCTGCTGGAGGACGCCACACGATTCAACGACCTGTATCGCGACCTGGTCGGTGAGCTGCCCTGGCCGATGTGGTGGCCCGACCATGCCGCGGTCATCGAGGAGTTCACCGCCGCCGCGGCCGCCGCAGGTTGGGAGCCGCAGTCGGCCCGCAGTTGGGCGAAGGCGTGCTTCGAATGCTCTGACTGGCTCGACGTCCTGTACTACCTGGTCCAGGACCGGCGGCTCCGGCCGCAGTTGCGCGACCGGGTACGGCTGGTCGCCGCCGCCGCGCGGGTCGGTGACAGCATCTGGGGCGTCGCCCATCTGGAAGCGGTGCTGCTGGTCCTCGACGACGAGCCCCTGGTCGTGCTCCACCGCGAAACCGGCACAGCATTCCGCATAACCATCAACGGCGTCCCCTACAACTCGGAACTCGACATCGTGCTCGCCAAGGCGATCAACGAGCTGACGCCCGCCGACGCCGGAACCCCGCCCGTGCTCGGCGGGGCTACGCAGTTCGATCTGACCGACGCGCACGGGGACTGGCTCCTACACAGCAGACCGGTCGACATCCCCGAACTCGACGGCACCCGCGTCGTGGTCCTCGATCCCCTGCCAGCCTCACGGCACTGGACACCCAGCGACATGTTCCCGCATCTACAGCGCCACGCCCGAGCCGTCGCCCTCGCACCAGAAGAGGCCGCAGCCTGGCACGCCAGAATCGCCCCCGCAGGCGCCCGCCACCGCGACCTGCTGCCCGGCCCGCACGGGCCATGGGCAGTAGTAGACGAGCCCACCGCGCTGGCCGCGGCCGGACCGACAACGCAGGTTATGCGCGCGGGGGCGACGACGTTCGGCCTGGGCCGCGCCGCCACCGTCGTCGTCATCGAACCCGGCGCCTTCACCCACGCCACCGGACTGCTCAACCGCGACACCATCGTCGTCCACGAACAACTACCCCGCCCTGTAGCGCACGCCCTCATCGGCAACTCAGCCGCTCTACCGGCCCTGGGGTTCGTGCGACTGCCCGAGGGCTGCCTGTCACTGGGCCGGATCAGGGTCTCCACCGGCAAGTACCACCCGACCAGCCAGGACAAACATGAACGGCCCACGCCCGAGTACCTCACCCTTGCCGTCCCGCTGCCATACCAGACCCTCGATAGGGTCCGGCCCACCCCAGCGGTGTACGACTCGCCTGACCTGGGCTGGATGGACCTCCTACCTGCCGATCCCATCGGCGCACTGAAGCGGTTCACCGAAGGCTGGTTCGCCGACATACCTCCACAGCCCTCCCCCACACCGCCTTCGACAGACCCCATCCCAAACGCGCTGGCGGAATTCCATCGCATCGTCGCGGGGCGGCACGACGCCTTCACCAACTACATCCGCGCCATCCCCCGCGAGCAGCTCAAAACCCTCGGCCGAGGACCCTTCGCCGGATGGCTGAAGATCGGCCTGGAATGCGACGGCGGATGGGAGATCCTGACCCACCCCGAACCCGACGACCCCCTGATCGTCCTCCACGACTTCACCGACCGGCCGATCTTCGAAAACGAGCGGCTCAGCGGCTTCCTGCTGCAGTGGGTACTCGCCGAGACCACCTGGTACTCCGCCCCCTACCGCGGGGAGGCGACGGTCACCCGCGAACAGGCCCGCCAGTTCGCCAACCGACTACGCCGGGTACCCCTGCGGCCGATGCGATACCCCGGCGACCCCACCTACCTGTACGCCGCACCCGGCGTCATCGCCACCATCGGCACCCCATACCAACACCCGCACGACGCCGGCACCCCACCAGACCCCGACATCTGGGAAGTGTCCATCGGCGCCCGCACCCCATGGCCACTACAACCATTTCGCGAACCAGGGTTCACCTGGGACAACTTCAACGCATGACCAACCCGAGCTGACAGCCGCACAGCAACCCATCGAAGATCAACAAGGGACTGTAAGACGAACGGCTCTGGCTCACATTCGGTGGTGACCGCGCGTAACGATCATCCATATTAGATGCTGCTGCCGGTGTGATTCCGCAGGTCTTGTCCGCATCGTGTTCGCCGGGCTGTCGCCGCTGGTCGTGGAGGAGGTGACCGACGAGGGCGAATGGATCCTGGTGAGAGGACGGACCATGGCGATGGCGGTGCTCTGTCCGGACTGCGGCGCGGCGACCGCACGTGTGCACGGCTACCACGAACGGACCGTTGGCGACGTCTGCGTCGATGCACGCAGAGCTCATCAGAACCCGTCAGATGATGGCGCCGCCCGCAGGCGAGACTAGCCACCACGGGGCGCCGAAGGCGTTCACTCCCTGACCGCTGGTCTGGCCGGGTGCGGTGTCCTGGACGAAGTAGTAAAGCGGATGGTCGTTGTAGAGGACCTGCATCGAGCCGTCGTCGCGGGCGACGGTGCTCAACTTGTCGCCGGTCACGCCGGCGCCGGACTTCGGTGCCCCGGTCGTGATCAGCGGCGGCCAGGCGACCGCGCACTGGCCGGAGCAGGTGGACTTGGCACTGGTGTCCGCCGCGAACAGGTACAGCGCCCGACCGTTGCCGTCGGTGAGGTATGAGCCCATCGGTCCGGTGCTCGTCTGCACCGTCACCTGGTCGGCCTTCGTCGTACGAAGCGGACCGTCGGCGATCGCCGCTGTGGAGTATCCGAGCAGGGACACTGTGAGAATAGCCAGCGCGATCGTCATCCGACTCAGCCCTCGTACCGCAATCGGGCCCATGTCAGATTCCTTTCTGCAAGGTCTTTCCGACGGGGGTAAACCCTACTCCCGCGGCTGGGCTGATCAGTGGTGGTTCGCCGGAAACGGCGGCAGCGATCGGTGTTCACGCTGCGAGCAGGGCGCCCGCGAGTGCGGGCAGGGTCAGCGGCAGGGCGAGGTGATAGCCCTGGGCGTAGGAGACGCCGACGCGGGAGAGCGCGGCGAGTTGCTCCGGGGTCTCGACGCCTTCGGCGGTGACGTGCAGTCCGAGGCCGTGGGCGAGGTTGGTGAGCATCTTGACGATGGCGTGGTCGCGCGGGTTGTGCAGCATGCCGGCCACGAACTCCTTGTCTATCTTGATGCCCTGGATGGCGAGGCGGGACAGGTAGCGCAGGTCGGTCGAGCCGGCACCCATGTCGTCAAGTGCCACCCCGATGCCGCGGCGGATCAGCTTCTCCAGGCGTGGTGCTGCGTGCAGGAGGGTGGTGAGGTCGGCGCCCTCGCACAGTTCCAGGTGCAGTCGGCTCGCGGGCAGGCCGGCATCGCCCAGCGCGTCGGTCACGGTCCGGGTGAAGTCCGTGGCGAGCGTGGGGACAGATAGGTTCACGTTGACGCGGTCGGGTGCCGCGTCGCCGATGGATCGGCCCAGCTCGGCCAGATCGGCGCAGGCTCGGTGGAGGACCCAGCGGTCGAGTAGGGGCAGGTGCCCGCCCTTGTGAGCCGCAGTGAGGAACCGGGCGGGGCTGATCAGACCGAGTATCGGGTGCTGCCAGCGCACCAATGCCTCCACCGCCACGACCGCACGGTCGGCGATGCGCACGATGGGCTGGTAGAGCAGCCGCAGCTGCCCGTGGGCCAGCGCGTGCGCCACGGTGTGGCCGGCCACCTCCGCCGGACCGTCTAGTCGCAGGCGGGCCGCTTCGGTCGCGCCGCGCCCGTCACCACCGCGGCTCGCCCGCGCGATGCCGTGACCGGGGACGGCCAGGCGATCCACGGCGCGCAGCAGCCGGGGTCCGGCACGGCCGACTGCGGCGGTGAGCTCTCGGCACCGCCTCATCAGGCGTTTCAGCGCCGCGAGGTAGGGGTTGGCGGCGAGATCGTCGATGTCTGCAAACAGCGGGGCGACGGGGGCATATCTGATCACAGGAGTACTCCTTCCGGGGTGCTCGTCCTCTGACGAGGGCATGTCCCAAATGTCGCCTCCGGCGGGGGTGCTCAGGCCCGGGTCTGACACTGGTCTGGGGTACTGGTCCAGCGCCCAGGGTGCCCGGGTACCGGACAGCCGGACACGGGATCCGGACCGGGTGTCCGTTTCCCGGCGACCCGCGCCTCAACCAGATCTACTATGTTGTTTCGGTATCGCCACCGAGCCGAGATCAGCGTCGTGCAACTCCCGGCGTGAGTTGATCGCCAGCTTGGCGAACACCTTGCGCAGGTGCCACTCCACGGTGCGCGGGCTGATGAACAGCTCGGCGCCGATCTCCTGGTTGGTGCGCCCGTCGCGGGCCAGTGACGCGATCAGCGCCTCCTGCGGGGTCAGGTTCAAAGCAGCATCCGCCGTCCGCTTGCGGACCGTCTCGCCGGTGGCCAGCAACTCATTGCGGGCACGCTCCCCGAACGCCTCGGCGCCCATGGCCGTGAACATCTCGTGGGCACGGCGAAGCTGCGCTCTGGCATCGGCACGACGGCTCTCCCGACGCAGCCACTCGCCGTAAACCAGGTGCGCCCGTGCCAGGTGAGCGTTCATGTGGCAGTCCTCGAGCCGGTCGATCGCCTCCCGGTACAGATCTTCGACCAGCGGGCCGTCGCCGAGCAGCGCTCGCGAGCGCGCCTCGGTGCCCAGTGCCCACGGTGTGCCGCTGGCACGCGTCCGCTCCGTCAGTTGCTCCAGCGCCTGCGCGCCGACATCCGGCCGGTCCGACCTTGCGGCGGCCTCCACCAGTTCGGTCAGTGCCCATGACCTGGCCACCAGGACGTCGCCGGTGGTCGCGCGGTCGGCGGCGGCCAGCGCCGAGGAGTAACGGCCCAGCCCGTTGTCCAACACCGCGGCGGCGTACTCGGTGAGCACCAGCGCGCTGCCCTCACCCCGCGGAAACGCGTCCTGGACGCTGTCCTGGGTGAGCCTGGCGGTGCCCTGCTGATCTCCCCGCCACGCGGCCAGCATGAGCGGCGTGTAGGGCGGGGGTGCCACGTGGATGGCGGCGTCGAGCGCGCCCGCCTCGTCGTTGAGCGCAGCCGCCGTGAGGAAGTCCCCCGACTGGACGTAGTAGCTGGCCAGGTAGTCCAGGCCCATCGGCAGCAGGCTCAGCGCCCCCGCTTGCCGAGCCGACTGCACCTCGCGCTCCAGCAGGTCCAGCCATGTCACGTTGTCCCACAGCTCCATCGCCACCAACGCCGAGGTCAGAGACATCCAGGTCAGGCCCATGTCGCCGGCGCGGTAGACCTCCAGCGCCCGCCGAAGGGTCGGTGCGGCCTGGGTGTACCCCTCGGTGAACTGCACCGACAACCCCTCGAGCAGCAGGTCGATCGCCTGCTGCGAGCCCGGCTCGGCAGGGGCCGAGCGCGCCGCCGCCGCCACGGTGCGCACGCCGACCTCGGGCTCCAGCCGCCCGGCGCCGGCGAAGATCGCCGCCAGCAGCGCCTCCAGGTACGTCTCCCGCGCCGACGTCACGTCCAGCGGGACCAGGCGCTGGGCGGCGTGCAGCAGCAGTCCCGGCGCGTCGCTGCCACGACTGCGCGAGAACACCATCTGGGCTCGCAGCCGTTCCAGGCGCGCCTGCTGGAACCGGTCCAGTGGGCTCAGCTGTGCGGTGGCCAGCAGCTCGTACGACTCGTCGAGCGCACCGGCCTCGAACGCGGCCTGCGCGGCGGCCAATGCACGCTCCCCTCGTACCGGCAGGTCGGGGGTGAGCTCGGTGGCCCGCTGGAGGAACGCCGCAGCGGCCGCAGCGCCACCGCGGGAACGAGCGCGCTGGGCCGAGCGCTCCAGGTCCGCGGCCACCGCCTCGTCGGGTGCCGCCGTGGCGGCTGCCAGATGCCAGGCGCGCCGGTCCGGGTCGAGCAGCGGGTCGGTGGCCTCGGCCAACGCCAGATGCACCTGTCGGCGCTCCGCTGCCGTCGCGCAGCGGTAGACGGTGGACCTCACCAGGGGGTGGGAGAACCGCACCCGCGTACCGATCGTGATCAACTTGGCCGCCTCCGCGGGCGCGACCGCATCTGGTTCCAGGCCGAGCCCCGACGCCGCGCGCCACAGCAGGCCGGGATCGCCGACGGGTTCGGCGGCGGCCACCAGCAGCAATCGGCGGCTTGGCGCAGGCAGCTCGCCCATGCGCCGCAGATAGCACTGTTCGATCCGGCTGACCCGGCTCAGCGGCGGCCGGTCACGGGGAAGTCCGTATCCGCCGGCCAGCTCCGGCACAGTCAGCTCGGTCGGCAGTTCCAGCAGGGCCAGCGGGTTGCCGCGAGCTTCGGCGAGGATGCGGTCGCGCACCCGCTCGTCGAGCTGTCCCGGCACCACCAACGCCAGCAGCGAGCGCGAATCGCGATCGTCGAGGCCGGTCAGCACGAGCTCTGGCAGCCCGAGCAGGTCACGCTGGCCCGGCTCGCGTTCGTCGTCGGGTGTCCGCACCGCGAAGACCAGCCCGATGGGGTCGGCCATCAACCGGCGGGCGACGAAGGTCAGGGCCTGCGCGGAGGCCTGGTCCAGCCACTGGAAGTCGTCGATGAGGCACAGCAGCGGCCGACCGTGCGTGGTGCCCGACAGCAGGGTCAGGGTCGCCAGGCCGACCAGGAACCGGTCCGGAGCCGGTCCGTCGGCGAGCCCGAACACGCAACGCAACGCGTCACGCTGGGGCGCGGGGAGGCTGTCGACGTGGTCGAGCATGGGCAGGCAGAGTTGATGCAGGCCCGCGTAGGCCAATTCCATCTCGGACTCAATACCCGATATGCGTATTAACTGAATTTTTGTCGTTTTTTCCGCCAGGTAGTCGAGCAACGCAGTCTTGCCTTCGCCGGACTCACCGCGCAACACCAGCACCGCGTGCCGGTCTGCCCGGATCTCGCCCAGCAGCCGATCAAGCGCCTCGCTCTCGGCCCTGCGTCCGTACAGCCCATGGTCGGCAACCATGTCGAACGGCTCCTGTCGTCAGCCATCGACGCGGAAAAATGTCCAAGTCTCAGCATAATCGCCCCGAATCTGGCATGCGTACGAAACACCCGGCACCCGCAGCGAGGCGGATACCTCCAGTCATGACCGGCAACCTCGTCCACGCGATCCGGAAGATCTGACCGACGCCGGTCACCGCAGGCCGAGACCATGGATCGCGGCCCGACGGATCCCGGTCATGAGCCGCACCGCCGGCGACTTCCCCACCAAGCCGCTCGCCAAGGACGGCCTCGACCTCGGCACGCTCGGCTCGTCAGCGGTGCTGCTCGCGATCCTTGTCGCCCTCGTGGGCTATGCCAAGGTCCAGCAGCGGCGCAGCGGTGCCGAACTCGCCCTGACGAACGCGCCCTGATCACCGAACTGCGGCAGATGGCCCGCCGCGCCAACGGACCGCGCCGCGACAGCCCGGTCCGGTCCGGCCGTCAACCGGCCGGACCGGACCGGCCATCGAAGTCTTCTCGAGGCCGACGCCGAGCGTCATGTTGATCCAGTCCGCGAGGCTCTCCCCACGGGCGTGCACAATATCTTGATGATCCGGTGATGCCGTCGACACGCCCTCGCCGCCTCATTCGCCGACGAACAACCGAAGAAGCTGAACCAGGCTAGGTTGGACGCCCACACCGCAGCGCTGGCACAGCCGTGACTTTGCTGGCGGTCACCGCCTTCTCGACTCAGGAGCAACCATGTTGATCACTGTTCATCTGCGCTACGAAATCGACCCAGACAAGATCACCGACTTCGAAGAGTACGGCAGGCGCTGGATTCGCCTGGTCAACCGCTTCGGCGGCGACCACCACGGATACTTCCTGCCCGGCGAAGGCGACAGCGACATCGCGTACGCCCTGTTCTCGTTCCCCAGCATGGCTCAGTACGAGCAGTACCGCACCGGCAGCATGACCGACCCGGAATGCCAGGAAGCCTTCGAGCTCGCCCGCACAACCCAGTGCATCAGGCGCTACGAGCGCCGTTTCCTCCGACCGCTGAGCTGACAGACGCCTCAACGGCCTGGCTTCAGCCGTTTGCAGGGCCGCCTGCCGGGGCGGTTCGGGACCTGGCGGCCTGATCGCGCCGGACCTGCGCCCACCTGAGACCCGCCCCGGCACCCGGCACCCGGCAATCGCACCGGGACGATCCCCGGCCGGCGAGCGCCTTCACTCAGGGCCAGCGCCGGACGTCGCCAGGTACACCCTTCCCTGGCAGCGGCGGAGCCAGGGTGCCCTTTGGGAATTCCAATAGCTCCGGGCGTCTACGCCAGGGTCACCGCGCCGACGAATGGACAGTCGTCGTCCTGGGCCCCACTTCGCCGGCGGCGAACTGCGCCGCGAGCCGGCCCGTACGAACGATGCTGGGATCATGACAGACATGCCCACTCGCGAGCAGCTGCTTCTCCTCGCCGTCGCCGTCGCCGCGCAGGCGCGCGCCCACGGCAACCACCCCTTCGGGGCGCTGCTGGCCGACAGCACCGGCACCGTACTCCTCACCGCCGAGAACACCGTGGTCACCGGTAGGGACGTGACCGGGCACGCCGAGACCAACCTGGTACGGCTGGCCAGCGCCGCCTATCCGGCGGCCGAGCTGAATGCGCTGACGCTGTTCACCAGTACCGAGCCGTGTGCGATGTGCTCGGGCGCGATCTTCTGGTCGGGGATCGGCTCGGTGGTCTACGCGTTGGCCGAGAGCGGACTGTACGAGCTGACCGGCGACGACCCGGAGAACCTGACGCTCCGGCTGCCGTGCCGGGACGTGTTCGCGGCGGGCCGCCGGCCGATCCTGGTGGAGGGACCGTTCGACCTGCCGGAGGCGCGCGAGGTCCATGCGGGATTCTGGCGGCCGAGCTGACGGTCGTTGACTTCGCCGACCGGCGCTGGGCGAGTACGTGTCGGTCAGCAGCCAGTGCGACACCGAGCGCGCGCTGCTGGCCAAGGAGCGGGCCGAACTCGGCGAGTTTCCCGAACAGGAGCTCGACGAGCTGACCGGGCTGTACGAGGCGAAGCGCCTGCGACCGGCGGCCGCGCGGCAGGTGGCCCTGGAACTGACCGCCGTGGACACCTTCGCCGCCCATACCGAGGTCGAACTCGGCATCTCGGCGCACGACCTGGCCAACCCCTGGCACGCCGCGGGCTCCTCGGCGCTGGCCTTCACGGGGGTTCGCTGCTGCCGCTGGCCGCGATCCTGCTGCCTCCGCCGGGCGTCCGCATCCCGGTCACCCTCGCGGTCGTGTTGGCCGGCGTGATCAGCGCCCGGCTGGGCGGCTCGCCGGTGCCGAGGGCGGTGGCCAGGCGGTCGCCGGTGGCGCCCTGGCGATGACCGTTACCTTCGGGGTCGGGCACGTCGTCGGCGTCGCCGTGGGCTGAGGACCGACGTCCGGGGCGTGGGACCCGGATGGCCACGTGCCGCCCCAGAGCGCCCGCATCGACGGGGTCAGCGGCGCCACCGTCACCACCGACGGCTACATCGACTCGCTGCAGGCTGGCCTCGACACCGCGCACTTCAACCCGTGAACCGCCCTGCTCCTCGGGTAGCGGTCGGAGCAACTCGGTGTCGGGACGTGGTGCAGGTATGCGACCTGGGCCGGTGAGCGATTACGCGGCGGCGCCCTGGCGCGGGGCGCAGGGCAGATGCGCCCCGGCGGGTCGGCCCGGGAGTCGCGCTTGCACGCACCGACGCTATTCGGTGCCGCCCGGGTCGGGTCGGCCTTCGGCCTGGTAGCGGCGGTTGAGTTCGAGGGCTTCCTGGAGCTGGTCTTCCAGGATGATGATGCGGCACGCCGCCTCGACCGGGGTGCCCTGGTCGGCGATCTCGCGGACCCGGGCGGCAAGGCGCAGCTGGTAGCGGGAGTAGCGGCGGTGACCTCCGTCGGAGCGGGTCGGCACGAACAGGCCGCCCTCCAGCGAGCGGAGGAACGCCTGAGTGACGCCGAGCATCTCGGCGGCCCGGCCCATCGTGTAGGCGGGGTAGTCGTCGTCGTCGAACTTGTCGGCCGGAACCCTGTCAGCTGAGGTCATAGGGCACCGGCCACGGCTGGTGGAGCGCCTCCGCCCGCAAGCGGCGCGGCAAGTGCCGCAAGGTCGGGCCGCCGGTGCACGACGACCTGGTCCGCCGCGACTTCACCGCCGCCGGCCCGAACCGTGGTCAGCCGCGTCATTTGACCGCGCCACTGGTGATACCAGAAATGATCTTGCGCTGGGCCACCGCGAGGATGACGAGCAGCGGCAGGCTCATCAGGATGATGTAGGCAAAGATCAGATGCCAGTTGTCGAGGTAGAGGCCTGCGCTGGCGACCTGGAACAGGTTGAGCGGCAGGGTGTCGAGTCGGCCGCCGACGACGAAGAACGAGTAGAACACGTCGTTCCAGACGTACAGGCAGATGAGGATCGTCGCGGTGGCCAGGACCGGGCGCAATACCGGCAGGATTATCCGGATGAAGACGGTAATCGGACGCGCCCCGTCGACGCGCGCTGCTTCCTCCAGTGATTGCGGCACGGTGCGGATGAAGCCGGTGACGAAGAAGATGACCGTGGACATGTAGATGCCCATGTATACGCCAACCATCCCGAGCGAGCTGCCGGCCAGGCCGAGCTGGCGCAGCAGCAACACGATGGTGACCACAGCCGGCGGCAGCACGATGCCACTGATGGCCAGCGCGTAGAGCACGGCGTTGAGCCTGGTGGCGCGGCGAGCGAGGACCCAGGCCGCCATCGAGCCCAGCGTCAGCACCCCGGCGACGGCGGGCACCATGACGAGCAGGCTGCCCAGCAACGCCGCGGGAATGTCACCCTGCCTCCACACGTCGGCCAGGTTCTGTCCGAGCTGCCAGTCGCTGGGCCAGGCGAGGTTCGGGGTGAGCGCTTCGCCCTGCGACTTGCCGGCGGTCACGACGACCAGCCACAGCGGTATCCCGATCAGGACGGCGGCCGTCACCACGACGAACGGCGGCCGCAGCCGCGACCAGACGCTCGCCGCGCGGCGGCGTGGGCGGACGGGCCGGCGGGGGGTGTAGACCGGCTGGGTCACAGGATCTCCTCGCGATTGCGCAGGAAGCGGATGACGGGGAACGCCAGCAGAGCGACCAGCAGGAACAGCACCAGGCTCATCGTGGTGGCCTGCGCGAACAGACCCTGGCCGAAGGTGCGGTAGATGAAGATGTTGAGGATCTCGGTGGTGCGGGCGGGGCCTCCGCCGGTCGTGGCCTGCACGATGTCGAAGCCATTCATCGACCCGAGCAGGGCGGTGGCGACGTTGAAGGTGACCGCGGGCGCCAGCAGCGGGAACCGGATCCGCCAGAACGCCCGCCAGGGCGATGCGCCGTCGATGTGCGCCGCCTCGACGATGTCCTCAGGGATGGTCTTGAATCCGGCCAGGTAGATGAGCATGGACAGGCCCATCCACTTCCAGGCGTGGATCGCCGCGACGACCACGATGGTCCAGCTGGTGCTGCCCAGCCAGGCGACGTCCACGTCGGCGCCGGTGACGGCGCCAAGCAGGCCGTTCAGCGCGCCTTCGGGTTTGAGCAGCGCCTGGAAGATGTACCCGACCGCCAGCGCGGACATGAGCACGGGGATCAGGAACAGCACCCGCACCACGTGGTTGAGCCGGGTGTCGCGCTCGAGCAGCACCGCCAGGCCGAAGCCGAACAGGTTCTGGAACAGCGCGACCAGCACCGCGTAGACGATGGTGATGCGCAGCGAGCGGAACAGGGTGCCGCTCGCGGCGAGGTCGGCGAAGTTGTCCCAGCCGACCGGGTTGATCTGGCTCTTGAAGCCGGACCAGTCGGTGAAGGCGTAGACGAAGTTGAACACGGTGGGCAGGAAGAAGAAGACGACCAGGATCGCGAACGCCGGCGCGAGGAACCACATCGGGTGGGTGTGCCGGCTGATCGCCGAGCTGCGACGTGCCGCGGCCAGCCAAGTCCGGGTCCTGTCGCGTGGTGGCGGCGCGGTCGGCGGCGTACCGACGGCCTGTTCCAGGACGGTCGACACGGGTGGCTCCCTTCGGTCGGTGGTAGGCGGTGGGGGCGGGGGTAGGCGGCCGCCCCCACCGCCGGTCTGGGTCAGAAGCCGGTTACGCCGGCAGCCCTGGCGAGCTGGGCGAACTGCTCCTGAGTGGTGGTGGCGACCTGTTCCGGGGTCATCGTGCCGGCGATCATGTCGGCCAGGTTGATGTACAGGTCCGGGTTTGCCACCGCCAGGGCCTGCATCGAACCGACCGAGGTGCTCAGCGAGGCGTGCACGGCCAGCAGCGCCTGCGGCACCCCGGCCGGGCTCGGCACGGCGGTCTGCAGGGACACGGTTTTGCGGTCGGCGACGAAGCCCGCGTAGCCCGGCCCCATCCAGTAGGCCAGCAGCTGTCGGGCGGCGGCCTCACGCTTGGCGTCGCCGGTCTTGAACGCGACCAGGGCGTTGCTCTGGTCCGGGATGAAGGTGCCGACGTTGCCCGACGGCGAGATCGGGAAGAAGCCGATCTTGCTGTCGAGCGTGGCGGTGTCCGCCTTGGCCTGCAGCTGGCCGAAGAACGAGTTCACCTGTACCGCCATGGCGGCCTTGCCCGACAGCAGCGCGGTGCCCTGGTCGTCGAAGGTCGCGGTCTTGATGTCGGCGTTGAACAGGCCTTCGTCGATGAGCGCCTGGTACTTCTTGATCGCGTCGAGCACGACCGGGCTGGAGAACGTCTCCTTGTTCGTGTTGATCCTGTCCCAGAGCCCGTCGCGGGCGGCGTCGGCGAGCTGCACCTGCACCCACCACTGGGTCGCCCAGCGGTCCTTGCCCATCTCGAAGAACGGCGTCACGCCCTTGGCCTTGAGCTGCCGGGCGACGGTGAGCATCTCGTCGAGGTTCTTCGGGGTGGCGGGGACGCCGTTGGCGGCGAACACCTCCTTGTTGTAGTAGACGCCCTCGACCGCGGGGCTGGTGACCAGCGCGGCGTAGCGGGTGCCGTCGAGCAGCCCGGTGATGTCGCGCAGCGCCGGGGTGAGCTGGCCGAGCCACGGGGCGCCGTCGAGCGGTTGCAGGTTGGCCTTGGCGTTCAGCGCGGTGAGCATCGACGCGGTGGGCTGCCAGAACGCCAGGTCGGGTTTGTCGCCGGTGGCGACCTTGGTCTGCACGCCCTGCTCGTACGGGTCGGGGATGGTGACCACGTCGACCTTGGCGCCGGTCGCGGCCTGGAACGCCTCGATGACCTGCTTGGGCACGGTGTTGCTGTTCTGCGCGGCCCAGACGGTCAGCGTGACGCCGTCCAGCTTCGCGGTGGGCTCGGCCCAGGTCACCGGTCCGCCGGTGGTGGCCTCGGAACCGGGATCGCTGCACCCGGTGGCCGCCAACGCGACGAGAGCGAGCGCGGCGAGCGCGCGCCTTGGCATTTTCATCGGTATCTCCTTGGAATCTCGGTGGGAGGTACCGGCCCGTGGGGGCGGGCCGGACGGCTGGGACGCCTACTGGTGCGCGCGGATGCGCAGCAGTCGTGCGGTCGGGGTCGGGGTGTGGCTTTCTACGTGGAGCGTGGCGGCGGCGGCGTCCCATCTGCTCGTCCATGGGTCGAGGTCGCGAGGGTAGATCACGTCGACGTCGACGTCGACGTCACGGCCGGCCAGGTGCGGCAGGTGCAGGGCCGCGGCGGGTGCCGCGCCAGGGCGGCGCCACACGGTCAGGTAGGTGGTGTCGGCCGTGGTGAGGGCCAGGCTTAGCCAGGGGTCGGCCCATCTGGGCAGGCCCAGCGGCCAGTGCGCGACGGCCGTGCCGAGGTCGTCGCGTACGAGGTGGTGGGCCTGCACGGCGGCGGCCACCGAGGCGCGTTGGCGCTCGGTCATCGCGGCGAGGTCGCCCGACAGGTACAGCCGGCCGGCCAGGCCGGTGCACAGGGTGAACGCGATCTGCTCGTCGGTCATGTCCGGCTGCGGGTAGGCCCAGTTCGCGGCCTGCTCGGGCAGCATCGACAGGGGCGCGGCCACCGCGATCGGCGGGTAGCGCAGGTAGTCCTGCTGGTCGCTGGTGGACTGCAAGTGCAGCCGCGACAGCAGCGCATAGTCCATGCGCATCGCCCCGGACGCGCAGTTCTCCAGAATCAGGCCCGGGTGGCGGTCCAGGATCCCGTCCAGCCACGCCAGGTGCGCCCGGTTGTGGTCGAGCAGCCCGCTGCCGACGCTGGACGCGGCCAGGTCGGTGCCGGGGCCGGGGTCGATGTTGTAGTCGAGTTTCAGGTAGCCGACACCCATGCCGACGAGCCGGTCCACGACCTCGTCGAGGTGCGCGACGGCGGCCGGATGGCGCAGGTCGAGGTGATGGCGGCCGTGCTCGGCCAGGCGTACGCCGCCGCGCTGCAGGAACGCGGCCGCGGGCAGCCGGTCGGCCATGACGCTGCGGACCCCGATGACCTCGGGTTCCAGCCACAGCCCCGGGACCATGCCGCGCTCGCGGATGCGGTCCAGGACCTCGCCGATGCCGCCGGGGAACCGGGTCGTCGACGGCAGCCACTGTCCGACGCTGTCCCACCAGGTGCCGCCGTCGTCGTACCAGCCGGCGTCGATGCAGAACACGTCTGCTCCGGCGTCGGCGGCGGCGTCGATCAGCGGCAGCAGCTTCGCGGTGGTCGGGTCGCCCATGAGGGTGTTCATGTAGTCGTTGAACACGACTGGGCGCCCGGCCCGCGCGGCATCCGAGCGCACCAGGGCCCGCCGGTGCGCCGTCATCGCGGCCACCGCGCCGTCGAGGCCGCCGTCGGACACGGCGACCGACGCCCGCACTGTCGTGAACGACTCCCCCGGGTGCAGGGTCTGCAGCCATTGGTGGTCGGGGTCGGTCGGGCCGAGCAGCGCGACGTACGCCCCGGCGAGGCGCTCGCCGATCTCCCAGCGCCAGGCCCCATTGTGCTCGATCTGCCACAGCCAGGTGTGCCCGGTGACCCGGTCGGCCAGCCCGGCGGTGGGCAGGTGCCGGCCGGTGGACCAGGTGCCGCCGCTAGTCACGGCGAACCTGCCGCGGCCGTCCTGGCCGTGCAGGCCCAGGTTCAGGTCCACGGCCGCCTGCTGGCGCAGCGCCTGGCGGGACCACCGGCCCTCGGCAAGCCATTCGCTGTCGCCCGAAAGCACGTCGAGGTCGTCGACGGGTCCCCCGCTGAACCCGGCGGCGAACGACGTCACAGCCTGCAGCAGCACCGCCTCGGTGCCCTCGTTGGTGACCGTGGTCCAGGTCTGGCAGGCGCTGACGCCGTCCGCCGAGCGCAGGAACACCGCGGCCGCCAGGCCGCTCTGCTCGTCGCGCAGGTCCAGGCGCAGCTGGTGCCACCTGCCGTCGACCGTCTGGACGCTGCCGCCGTGGCGCAGCCGACGGCCGACGACAGTGTCGTTGAGCCGCTGCGAGGTGCGGGCCCGTCCCGCGCCGGCCACGAGGAGCTCGACCAGCGGCTGGTTGAGCTCGGGTGCGGCCGGGGCGGTCGGGCCGCACGTCAGGGTGCGCAGGCGTACCGGCTCGTGCGGCGACACGTCCACCAGCACGGTCAGGGCGGTGTGGCCCCACCGGACGAGTTCGGCGGTGTCGATCGGCATGAACGTGTCTCCTTACTGGATGCCCAGATCTGGGCATGGCTCACCGGCCTGGTCGCGTGCGGTGATGACGGCCGGTGTGGTGAGGGCCTGGGTGCCTCCGCGCCGCTGAGGCGGCGCGACGCGGAGGCAGTTCGTACTCGGCTCAGCCGATCGCGGCGGCTACCTGGATGCGGTCCAGGTCCGGGGCGTATCGGGCACCGTTGGCGAACTTGATCGTGTTGTTGCCGGCATTGAGGTCGACGTCGATGGCAGTGGTCCAGAAGTTCGACCAGCCCAGCGTGTTGCGAAAGTACACCCGCTTGGTCGAGCCGCCGTTGACGCTGACGTCGGCGTACCGGTCGACGACGTTGGTGTTGTAGTTGGACGCGCCCGCGCCCAGCTCGCCGTTGGCGTAGCTGACCACTACCCGGTATCTGCCGCCGACCGCAGCGTTGACGTTGTTGAACTGCAGGGTGTTGCCTGCGCCGTTGCCGACGTAGCCGACGTAGGAGCCGCCGGATGCGGCGCTGTTGGACGAGACCGCGGCGGTCCCGGCGCGGGTGTTGGCGCTGCTCTCAGCCTCGTAGTTGGTGATCGTGCCGGTCGTGGATGCGACATCGATGTAGTCGACGTTGATCGCGTCGGCGTTGTCGGCGGTGTAGGCGTCGACGTTGATCCGGCTGACACCGGCGGGCAGGAACACCTTGGTCGTGACGGTGTTCCACGTGTCCCAGTTCGCGGTGCCCGGCAGCGCCAGGGTGGTCAGCTGCGAGCCGTTGAGGTTGATCCGGATCGAGCGGGCCGCCGGTGCCCCGGCAAGCGGCCCGGCGGAGTAGCGCAGGGCGACGTTGTAGTAGCCGTTGCTCGGCGCGGTCACCACGAACTGGGTGCTGGCCGTACTGCTAGCCCCGTAGCCTTCGACGAAGTAGGTGCCGGAGTAGCCGGTGTTGGCGCCGTAGGTGATCGCGGCGGTCCCGGCGGTGCGGGCGTACTCGGCCTCGTAGCGGGTGCTCGACGCCGCTGTCAGGTCGGTGTTCGGGGTGACGATCACGTGATAAGCGGCGCCGCCGTTGAGGCCGGTCAGCGGGATGGTGATCTGTCCGCCGGAGGACGCGTAGTCGCCTTCGCGCACCAGGTACGGGCTCGGTGAAGCGTTCAGGCCGGTGTTGTTGACCCCCCAGACTGTGGCGTGCACCGTCGTGCCCAGGTAAGACGCCGAGCCCAGGCCCTTGACGACCACGTCGGCGTCGTAGGTCGTGCTGACACTGGACGCACCGCCGAAGATCACCCGCGCCTGCTTCTTCGCCGGGTCCAGCGACGCCACGCCCTGCAGCGAGCCGTTCTGCGTCGGCGGAGTCACTACCACCGTGTTGCCGGTCAGCTCGCCGTACCACTTGTACAGCCACCAGCCGCCGGTGGCCTGGTTGTTGTGGGTCACCAGATCGTTGAGCGTGCCGGCCGAGGTCCAGTAGGCCAGACAGCCGTCGACCTTGCTGTTCTCGAACCGGCTGACGAACTGCACCAGGTTGCCGGGCACGCCCAGGTCGCCGGAGGAGCGGCCGTACTCGTTGATCGAGATCGGCCGGGCGCTGATGCCCAGACTCGTCTCGATCGAGCGGTAGTCGTTGTAGTGGCTGTACCAGCTGGTGAAGAAGTCGTTGCCGAGTTCGTGCCACGTCGTGACATCCGGCAGCACGCTGTTGTTCTTGGCCCAGGTCATGAAGTTGCGGTAGTCCGTGCCGTTGTAGCCGGAGTAGCCGGGCCCGGCGATGCGCGCCCCGGGGTCGATCGAGCGGATCTTCTGGTAGACCAGCTTCCAGTCGTTCTGCAGGCCGGTGAGGTTGCCCGAGTACCACCAGAGGTTGGGTTCGTTGAACGGCACGTACACGTACGAGGTGCGGTACGGGTCGGCGACGATCTTGCGGGTCATCGTGTCGACCTTGGCCAGGTAGTCGTTGATGCCCAGGTTCTCGTACGGCCACTGGGCGTAGACGTCCTGCATGTACACCTGGATGTCCTTGCCACCGGTGCGCTTGAACAGCGGCGCGATCATGAGCGCGTCGCCGTTGGGATGCTGCAGGCCGTCGGGCGCCTTCTGGGCGGTGGTCTGGGGCTTGAGCGCCGCGAGCATGGTGTCGTTCGGGATGCCGTCGTCACCGAGCCCGTAGAGAAACCCGGTCGCTCCGTAGCGCAGCGCGCCGGTGTTGGTGGCCAGGTCCACGACCAGCGGGAGCGGAGCGGCGGAGGCGGGAGCGGCGGAGAGCAGACTTGCCGTGACAGTTACCACTATTGCGATGGACCACGTGCGTCTGGACAACATGGACTCCTTCTAGCGGAACGATTCCGGATCAGCCGTCGGTCGGCGGTCCGATTGCGCCGTGGCTGTCGACCGGTGCACTCCGGCGCCGGGAGGGCGCGCCCGTGGCAGCCCCGGGGCTTCACGTCGGGGCCTTCACGAGCTGCCATTCTCGGCCGGTGAACGGCCCGCCGGGCGCGGACCTTTCGATGTGACCGGTCACAACCTCTCTGTGGAAAGAGTGTGACCGGTCACATCCGGTTGCACTAGTGCCGTTACCGGACTGTTACGTGTGGGCTAAGATCGTGCCCTAGGGGGTGCGGTGGATTCGCGCACAACCAGACACGGTGCCGTCAGCGACACTTCCGGCTGGGGCTGGCCCGCCAGCTGCGCGACAGCGGCTACGAAGCACGCACGCCCCAAACCAGTGAAGTCCATCCGCACGGTGGTCAACGCCGGCGTCCAGTAGGCCGAACCCGGGATGTCATCGAACCCGACGACGCTCACGTCACCGGGCACGTCACGGCCTCGCTCGTACAGCGCCCGGCGCACTCCCAGCGCCAGATCGTCGTTGCCGCACAGCACCGCCGTGACCTGGGGATCGTCAGCTAGGCGGCGGCCAGCGGCGTACGCCGCCCGCATATCCCAGCCTGCTGACACCACATCCGGAACAGGTGCTCCAGCGCGAAGCAGCGCGTCACGCCAGCCAGCCTGCCGCCCGCTGCCGCCGTCCTCGGACGGGATCGCCACGTGGTGTACCGTCCGATGCCCCAGCGCGAGCAGGTGCTCAGTCGCGGCCGCAGCCGCCGCCCGCTCGTCGAGGCAGATGGCGACACGGTCGGTGGCCTGCTGGCCCGACGCCTCGACCGCGGCGACGGCCGGCACGTCACGACCCAGCGCAGCCAGCACCCTGGCCCCCGCAGGGTCGAACGCGATGACCACCACCGCACCGGCGCTGGGATCACCGACATAATCGGCGGCCTGTCGCACGTCCTCGGCCGAGCCGGACTCGATCACCCTGACCCCGACAGCGAACCCGGCCGCCCGCGCCGCCTCCTCGATCCCCTGCAGCGTGCTGGCGTAGCCATACAGCATCGTGTCGGAGGTGACCACGGTGACCGCGCGTGCCCGGCCCAGGCCCAGCGCCCGCGCCGACCGGTTGGGCCGGAACTCCAACCTCGCGATTGCCTCCAGCACGGCGGCACGCGTTTCGGCGCGCACACTCGACGAACCGTTGAGCACCCGGGAGACGGTCTGGTAGGACACGCCTGCGGCTGCGGCGACGTCGCGGATGCTGGGTGCCGAGGCTTGCCGTGCCGGCGGACTGTCGGCGGTCTTGCGGATCATTCTGCCATCGTGACCGGTCACACGCGCTCGGTCAAACCTTCGCGTGCTGCCGGATTCCAGCCGGTCTGCAGCGCCGCCACCGTCGCCATCGCGCTGCCTGGCCGCGGGGCCGTCGACGGCGAGGCCGAAGGCAACGCGGACGCTGACGTGCTGACTGACGGATTGACAGGCTGCGACGGCGTGCCGCCGGCGCACGCAACACCGTTGAATGTGAACGAGGTCGGCGCCGTGTTGCTGCCCGACCATGATCCGTTGAAGCCGAAGGAGCCGTTCAAGCGACCGACGTCACCACAGTAGAAGACGAGGCTGCCAGCCGGAGCCCAGCAGCCGATATCGCCGGCCTCTGGGTCGTCTCCCTCGGGCCAACAACTCGCTCAAGTTCTTGTCACTGCGCTCACCGCGCCCGACGCCGACCGCAAGACCTTCGAACTCGTCACTGACCACGGCTCCGCCCAGGCCGAGCTCGAACCGCTGTTCAAACAACTCGCCGCCGACCCGCCCGGCTCGCTGGACGGCACCGCGGACCAGTCGAACATGCCCCTCGAACACGAACCCGCCCACCTCCAACGCGACCTACGCGCCAGCCGACAGACACTCTGATGCCCACCTCATGTTTGGCCGATGGGCAGTCCCGCATCTGACTCCCACGCTGCATCAGACGCAGGTGACCGGAAGCTTGACCAAACCCAAGTATCCGGACACCTCGCGCCAGCACACAGCGATCGCTGTCGGGCACCCGATGGGCAGGGTCCTCGAGAAGCGGAATGGAGCCCACGATGGTTGAGCAGGAGACCCGCGGCCTGGCCGAGTTGCATGCCGACGCCCTCGCCGAGGGCGCCACCTTGACGGTCTACGCCGGTGGAGATATCCCGGACCAGCCGGACTACACGCGCGACGCGCACCGCGGCGTTTCCGACATCCAACTCAGCATGATCGTCGACTACAGCAAGTACCACGACGTACGCATCGACCGTCAGCTCGCCGAAGGCACACTCGTGCCCGACGTCACGCACCTGCAAACCTCGTTCGACTTCGACCGCTGGAAGGACCAGGGGGTGCTCCAGCCGTACAAGCCGGCCGGGTTCGACCAGGTCCGTGACATGTTCAAGGACCCGGACGGAGCCTGGTACGCCATCGGTGTGTTCGCGTTCGGTTTCATGCACGGACCCGGCTGCGGCCCGGCCAGCCCGCGGAACCTCGTCGACCCCGAGTGGAACGGGCAGATCATCTCCACTCATCCCGGCGACGACGACGCGACGCTGTCCCCCTACAAGACCTACGCCGACTGCTACGGCTGGAGCTGGATCGTGCAACTGGCTAGTCAGGACATCACCTTCCACCGCAGCACCAACAGCCCGGCGAAGCAGTCGATGCCGGAACCAGGCACATCGGGCTCGGTGGCGCGAACACCACCGTGTGGGTAACCCGGACGGCGACCATCCGTTCCTCGCCTGGGGACAACGCGCCGCGCTGTTCAAGGACGCCGAACACCCCGCCGCCGGAAAGCTCTACCTGAACTGGCTCCTCACCCCCGACTGGCAAGCTGCAGGGCAGCACGGCTGGGGCGTACGCACCGACGTCACGCCCACCGGCACCGGCATCTGGGACGTGCCCAACGCCCGCAGCGCCGACTTCGCCGCCTTCATGGCCGACCGCGCCGACGTCGAACGCTGGCGCCAAACCATGATCTTGTACTTCGGCGAGGTCGCCAGCCCGCCCACCCCTGGCTGGCTCGGCCTCGCGCCCACGACCCACGCCTGACCGCCGCTGCGGCCTTCGGGGCGTGCCGCAACCTGTTCGGCGATGGCTGCTGCCCGCGTGAGCATTGCGACGTGCTCTGGCGCCTGCAGTCCTCAGCATCCGTCCCGTCGCAGCCGCAGGCCGTGGCCGGTCACGGTGGTGGGTTGCCGCGGCCACTGCCCGCCGCCGCGGCAACCCCGCCCATCAGGAGGTGCTGCCCGTTACCGAGGTGCCGGACTTCGTGATGCGGTAGGTGATCTGCGTGCCGCTCCAGAAGTGGAACGTGAGGGTGGCTGTCCCGTCGTTGACTTCGTTGAAGAACTCCGGCTTCAGCGTGATGGTGTTGGCGCTGTAGTCGGGCTGGAAGTGGGTCCAGAACTCCTTGAAGGAGGTCCAGTTGGCTGGCCCGGCGTTCGATCCGTCGGTGTACTTGGCTTCCATGGTGGCGAGCTGGTCGCCGCGGAACTGGGTGGGAATGGTGAGCCCGCTGGTGGTGCCGGTGGCGGCGGCTTGGGTGGGCGGGTCGTAGGTGATGATGTCGATCGGCCAGGGTTCGCCCTGGGAGAAGCGTGCCTGGATGCTGGCGTTGACGCCGTAGGCGCGGTTGCCGACCAGTCGGGTCAGTGCCGTGGCGGTCAGCGTGAGCGTGTCGCCGGACACCGTGTAGTCGGTCCCGTTGACCAGGTCGGTGCTGCCCTGGCGGAGCCCGCGGAACGTGGTCCCGTTGAGGTTGAGGGTCAGGGACTTGCCGGTGACGGCTCCGGTGCGGGGGACGTACACCTGGTCTGCCGAGGCGGTGCCCGAGCGGGTGGTCCAGCTGGTCTTCATCATCGCGAACACGCCCGGGTCGCGCCAGCTCAGCGTGTTGCGGTTGAGGAACTGGCCGGCGTCCCACAGCATGGTGGTCAGCGACCTGGTCCGGGCGTGGTAGCCGACGGCCTCGAGGAACTTGAGGAACTCGCCGCGTTCGATGATGCCGGGCCGGTTGTGGTCCCAGTTGAGCAGGGCCCATTCGCCGATGATGACCGGGATGCCGCGGGCCACGAAGGTTGCCTGCACCCGGTCGAAGGTCCCGATGAGGTCCTGTTCCACGTTGGTGTCGTAGCGGGTGCCCCCGGCGATGTTGACGCTGAAGGGCCACCATCCGTAGAAGTGGACCGTCGCGGCGAGGTTGGCGTCGTGCAGCTGGGTGAAAGTGGCGGTGAGGGCGTCGAGTCGGCCCTGGTCGGCGTTGGTGAACAGCGTGGGCAGTACCAGCAGCCGACTGGTGTTGCCGCCGCCGGACTGACGCACGAGCCGCACGAACTCGGTGTTGAGCTCGTTCAGCACCTGGTAGTTCTGGTCGTCGCCGGTGGTGCCGGTGAACTGCGGTTCGTTGATGCTCTCGAACACCAGCCGGGCTGAGTGGTTGCGGAACGTGCTGGACAGCTGGGTCCACAGGGCGGTGTAGCGGGCGAGGACGTTGGTACGGTCGGTGGGGTAGGTGTTGATCCACTGCCAGGAGTCGTGATGCAGGTTGATCATCACGTAGAAGCCCTCGTCCAGGGACCAGTCGACGATCTGGCGGACGCGGCTGAGCCAGGCGGCGTCGATGGTGTACGTCGGCGCCGGTCCGTGGTGGTTGCTCCAGGTGATCGGGATGCGGATGCTGTTGTAGCCCTGGGTGCGCACGTGGTGCAGCAGGGCCTGGGTGGTCAGCGGGTTGCCCCAGGCGGTCTCGTCGGGGATGGCGTCCAGGGTGTTGCCGAGGTTCCAGCCCGGTTGCATCGCCGCCACGGTCGCCATCGGATTGCCTGGCTGCGGCGACGTCGAGGGGGACGGCGAGGCCGAGGGTGAGGCCGAAGGCGACGGGCGGGTCGAGGCGCTGGCCGAGGGCGAGGGCGAGCCGCCGACGGTGCCGGTGCATGTGACACCGTTGAGCGTGAACGACGTGGGTGCGGTGTTGCTGCCCGACCAGGAGCCGTTGAAGCCGAAGGAGACGGTCGCGTTCGTGCCGATGGCTGCGTTGTAGCTCATGTTGGTCGCGGTCTGCAGCGCGCCGGACGCGGTGACGGTGGCGTTCCAGGCCTGGGTGACCTGCTGGCCGGACGGGAAGGTCCACCTCACGTTCCAGCCGTTGACAGGGTCGCCGAGGTTGGTGACGTCGACGTTGGCGGTGAAGCCGCCCGGCCACTGGGCGGACACCGCGTAGGTCACGCGGCATCCGGCGGCCGCCTGGGCGCTCACCGCTGCCGCCACACCGGCCAGGAGGGCGGCGGCTACGCCGCCGGCGACAACGGCGGCGCGCCACCGTACTCGTCGCAGGTCCTGCAGGGTCATGGGATCATCCTTTTCAGATCGAGGTGGTTCGTGCGGGGCTCGGTGTCACACGGTCGTGGCCGGGTTTGCGCAGACGGTGTCCCGGCGGTCGGCGCACCCGGTAGTGACGTGACAGTGGATCGATGGCCGACCCGTCGGCGCGATCGAGTGCTTCGCGGTCAGCTGCCCCTGATTCCGCGACGTTGCCTGGCTCCCGCAACGATTCAACCTCCGCGACCCTACCGCGAAAGTTTCGGGCAGGACGCTACGCCTTTCGGCAATGCACGTCAATGGGATCCGCCAGGTGCGCGAGCGATGACAGCCGCGGCGCA
Organism: Catellatospora sp. TT07R-123; assembly: GCF_018327705.1. Lineage (NCBI taxonomy): Bacteria > Bacillati > Actinomycetota > Actinomycetes > Micromonosporales > Micromonosporaceae > Catellatospora > Catellatospora sp. TT07R-123. Next base: position 779,116 of record NZ_BNEM01000001.1, read on the forward strand.
GTGGGCACCGAACCTCGACCCGCCACATTGCAGCCAGTGTGAACTGTGTTTTCCCGTACAAGATCACGCTGTCGGTCCGGAACGACGTGCGAGGAGCCGCGGCACGAGGGCAGGTGGCCGATGCCCGCTCGTTGACGAAATCGTCGGCCGTCACTACGCTCCCGCCAGGAAAGTATCTGCGCAATGTCCAGAAAGTTTCTACGGCGTGCTCCCCGGACCTGAGCACACGAACTCCGCATCCCTTGCCCCGACGCCTATGGCCTGAAGGCGGTCCCCGTGACACGGGATCAGAATCCCCATCTTCTACTCGCCCTGCCCCGCCGGCGGTTTCTGACCGGTGCCGCAGCGGCGGCCGGCATCGTGCTCACCGCTGGTGCCATGGCCGGATGTGGACCCGACGAGCAGGCCGACCTCGCTTGAACAGTCTGTCCGCCCGGCGGCGGACGGGCCAGTCCTCCTGGCCGCCTCCACGCTGGGCCACGAAGCCCCCGCGCTGGGCGCCGCCACGATCGCTCTGACCGCATCACCAACGGAGAAACCCGAATGAGTTCAGCACCCGCACAGCTATCCCCCACGGTCGTCGACGCCAACGGCTGGATCGGCGGCATGTTCCACAACCCAGTCATCTCCGGCATGCATCCCGATCCGAGCATCTGCCGGGTCGACGACGACTACTACCTGGCCTGTTCCAGCTTCGAGTACTTCCCCGGTGTGCCGATCTTCCACAGCCGGGACCTGGTGCACTGGGAGCAGATCGGCAACGCGCTCGACCGGCCCAGCCAGCTGCACATCACCACCGACACACCCTCCTCCGGCGGCGTGTACGCGCCCACCCTGCGCCACCATGACGGCCGCTTCTGGCTGATCACCACCAACGTCGCACCAGGCGGCACAACCATGCTGTTCACCGCCACCGACCCGGCCGGGCCATGGTCCGAACCGATCCGGACCGGCATTCCCGGCATCGACCCGGACCTCGCCTGGGACGATCAGGGCCGCTGCTGGTGCACCTACGCCGGCATCGAACAGGTGCGCATCGACCCGGACACCGGCCAGACCTTCGGCACACCACACCGGCTGTGGTCCGGTGGAACCGGCGCCCAGGCACCGGAGGCTCCCCACCTCTACCGGATAGGCGACTACTGGTATCTGCTGATCGCCGAAGGCGGGACCGAGCGCGGACACGCCGTCTCGATAGCCCGCGGTCCGGCACCGGAGGGACCTTTCGAGCCCTGCCCGGCCAACCCGATCCTGACCCATCGCGGCGTCAACCACCCGATCCAGAACACCGGGCACGCCGACCTCGTCCAGTCCCCCGACGGGTCTTGGTGGATGGTGCTGCTGGGCGTACGCCCCGGCGGCGGCACCCCGGGATGGCACGTCCTGGGCAGGGAAACGTTCCTGACACCGGTGACCTGGGCCGACGGCTGGCCGATGGTCGGGCGGGTCGAGCCGGCGCTCGCGTCGCCCCCGTGGCCGGCGCTCCCGCTGGCCGCAGCGCCGGTACGCGACGACTTCGACGCCGACCGGCTGCACCCGCGCTGGATCTCCGTGCGGTCGCGGCCCGACGAGCTGTGCTCACTGGGCGAACGCCCGGGCTGGCTCACCCTGCGCGCCCGCGGCGCGTCACTGGACCAGCCCGACGTGATGTTCGTCGGCCGCCGTCAGCAGCACCTGTCCTGCACCGCCCGCACCCTGCTCGACGCCGCGCAAGGCCGTGGCGGCCTGGCGGTACGCCTCGACGAGTCGCACCACTACGAGATCGAGGTCGGCGACGGGCAGGTGCGCGCGTCCGCCCGCGCCTCGTCCCTGCAGACCACGCTCGGCACCCGCACCACGCCGGACGGACCGGTCCGGCTGCGGATCGACATCATCGCATCGGCGCCGGCACAGTGGCATCCGCGCGAGGAGCCCGACACCGTCCGGCTCGGGATCGAGGGCAGCGACGGCACGTTCGACGTGCTGGCCGAACTCGACGGCCGCTACCTGTCGACGGAGGTCGCCGGGGGCTTCACCGGCCGGGTGCTCGGCATGTACGCCGCCGCGGGCACCGTGCAGTTCGACTGGTTCGACTACGAGCCGACCGAGCCCGGTCCGAGCATCTCCCCAGAGGCTATCCTTGCGCCGTGAACGGGGCCGGACAGCGTCCGGCCCCGACCGGAAACACAACGCACACCACGACGGAGGGAGTCGGGTTGTCGCACGCCGAGTCCGATGAGCCGGTGACCGACACCGAACACGCCACCAACGGTCCGGCCGGGGCGGTGACCATCTCCTACATCGCCGAGTCCGCCGGAGTGTCGATCCCCACGGTGTCGAAGGTCCTCAACGGCCGCTCCGGCGTCGCCGCCGACACCCGCGCCCGTGTCGAAGCACTCGTCCACCAGTACGGATACCGCAGGCCCACACCGGCCACCCGCAGCAACCTGATGGAACTCGTCTTCGACGACCTGCAGCACATGTGGGGGGTAGAGATCATCCGCGGGGTGGAACGCGTCGCACGGGACCACCGCATGGGTGTCGTGCTGACCGAGTTCGGCCCGCAACGCAGCTCGATCCGCTACTGGATCGACGACACGGTCGCCCGCCGTCCCGCCTGCATCGTGACGGTGGCCCAGCTGTCGGAGGACCAACGCAACCAGCTACGGGCCAGAGGCATCCCCTTCGTCGTCGTCGACCCCACCACCGAGCTGCCTGACGACGTTCCGTTCGTCGGAGCCACGAACTGGGCGGGCGGCCGGTCAGCCGCCCGCCACCTCATCGAGCTCGGACATCGCCGCATCGCGATGATCGCCGGCCCGGACCAGGTCCTGTGCTGCCAGGCCCGGGTCGACGGCTACCGGTCCGCGATGACAGCCGCCGGCCTGCCGGCCGACGCCAGCCTGGTCGCACGGACCGACCTGGACCAGAAAGGCGGCCACACAGCGGCGATGACCCTGCTGAGCCGTCCCGATCCCCCGACGGCGATCTTCGCCAGCAACGACCTGCAAGCGCTCGGCGTCTACCAGGCGGCGCGGCAGCTCGGCCTGCGCATCCCGGCCGACCTGAGCGTGGTCGGGTTCGACGACCTTCCGGTCGCCGCCCTGGTCGACCCCCCGTTGACCACCGTTCACCAGCCACTCACCGAAATGGCGGTCGCCGCCACCGAATTGGCGCTCGCCCTGGGCCGCGGAGAGAGGACACCGCAGGTAGGGCTGGAGTTGGCGACGACCCTCACCGTCCGTGGCAGCACAGCCCCACCACGACCGTAATCGCACGCCACCGGTGTCGACATGTTGGCTTTTCCCGGCATCGGTCGACGGATAGACGCCGTGTCGGGCCATATGAACCAAACGGGTGGCTGTCCGCCGTGCCCGTTGTTCAGGAACTTCCCGAGCTCCACCATCTGGCTGTTGGCCAACGCGTTTATCGGGTAGACGACGATCGCCCTGATGCCTCGTCCGCTGCCGTCGCGCAGCACCCGGTCCACGATCGGGACGATGTACGCGAGCGACTTGCCCGAACCGGTGCCGGTCGTCAGCACGTATGAGGCCCCGGACGATGCCACCGAGACTGCCTCCGCCTGATGGCGGTGCAGGGTGATGGGCTGTTCACCGGGATCGTTGAGATCGCTCTTGCGACGGAAGATCCGCTCGCACTCCCCCTGCAGTACACCACGCGACACCAGTTCGTCGATGCGCCCGCCGACGGCGAAGGAGGGGTTCAGCGACAACCACGGAGCCGGCCACTGCGCGCCCCGCTCGCTCTGGCTCTCGATGGCATTCCGGATCTCGGTGTCATGTACATCGACGAAGCCCTCCGTGAACTGCTGATAGTCACGGACCAACTGCCGATGCACCGCGAATGCGTCCACCGAGCGCTTCCTCCCCGATCAGCGCACGACCGCGCTGCCGAGCACGCCGTTCGGCGTCCCCCGCAACGCGGCCGATTTTATTATCCGTTCTCGACTCAGAACAGAGAACATTTACGGTCGCAAAGCACAGGCCAGAAGGCCATCCACCATCCAAGGGGGACAGTCGTGACCACTCTAGCGATTGACAGCTAGTTTCTTCTGCTTTACGTAACGTCTGCTCCATGTCTGTAATCGCGAGTGACACCCGCGCTCCGCGCCTCGCCGAACCCGGTGACCTGTTGCTCTCTTGCCGCAACGGGTCTGCTGCACCGATAGGTGACAGGTGTAGTCACGCGGCCTGACTGGCCTGCGGGGTCATGATTGTCTCGAACTCGATGGGGGTCAACTTGCCGAGCGGGCGTTGTCGTCGGCGGCGGTGGTAGGTGCGTTCGATCCAGGCCACGATCGCGGTACGTAGTTGTTCGCGGGCGGTCCAGGACCGGCGGTCCAGGACGTTGTTCTGCAGCAGGCCGAAGAACGACTCCATGGCCGCGTTGTCTCCGGCGGCGCCGACTCGGCCCATCGAGCCGAGCATGCGGTGCTGGTGCAGCGCGGCGACGAACTTCCTCGATCGAAACTGATTGTGGCAGGCGGCGACGACCATAAGTGAGCACCGCGGCGACGGCCATATCGCGACGCTGGTAGCGCAACGGATTCACCGGGGTGGAGTCGGCCGTGTGGATGACGCTGCTCACGCCGCTCGCCGTGGTGGCCTTCGCGGCGATCCCGCAGATCAACCCGGTGCACCTGACTGATCCCGCGACCGTTTGAGTCACACCCAATACAGCGATAAATTTACATGTAAAGTCAGACGACGGATGGTCCGTCGATGCTCTCCGACAGATCGGATCACCGTGAGAAGGTCGGTAACACAGTTCATCGCCCTGGTGGGCGCCGTCATCCTCGGCCTCGGCGCCGTACCCTCACCCGCGCAGGCGGCGGCCTCGCCGCACCACATCCAAAACCAGGCCAACCTCGGTTGCCTGGGCAGGCAGGGCACCGGCACCATCGCCCCGGTCGCGACCTTCGCATGCGAGGATTTCAGCTACCAGTTGTGGACCCCGGTGTTTGACAGCGCCTACAGCGGCTACCGGTTGTATCCCTACGGCAGCAACAAGTGCCTCACCAGCAACCCGGACGCGACCGCGGCCGCCGTCATGCTGTGCGGTACGTCGATCCTGCAGCTGTGGCTACTTGACGACCGGGGCAACGGCCTGCGGTGGCTGCACAGCGTGTCGTCCGGCAAGTGCCTGGTGCTCGGCAGCGCCCCGAATCTGACCCAGGCCCCCTGTGCCGACGCGCCCGCGCACCTCTGGAAGATATGGGGCTTCACCGGCTGATCACGCCTCACGATGGCATCGCCGAACCGCGCCAGGCTGGCAGCACGGCCTTGCCGTAGCGGGCTCCGGCGCTCCCGACGGGCAGGATCTGCCTGATGTGCTGCAGGTCGGCCGAAGTCCGCTCGATCTGTGCCGCAGCGAGGTTTTCGGTTAGGCGCTGTAAGAGCTAAGCGGTCACCCGCGGCCTGCCTCAACTCCCGCCACCCGACCGGACGAGCAGTCGGTACCGCCGGATCGCGATGCCGACCGTGACCGGCAGGCCCACGCCGCGGCCCGCGATGAAGAGGCAGTCGCCGACGACCGTCCGGTAGCCGCCGGACGGCGTCAGCGAGATGCCCGGCTGCGCGGTGGACGGGGCCTGCTACGGGATGGTGAACGGGTCTTGCTGCGCCGGCGGAAGAAGCCGATGCGGCGACCTTCCGGTGGTCTGCCACGATGCCTGCGCCGGCGTCGTGGCAGCGGAATGTCGTCTTGCCGCCACATCGATGCTCGTCGCAGACAGCGGTCCTACGCTGCTGACGACATCGAGGCTCCGGTCGATCCGTCGGACGAAGGAAGCGCCAATGTTCCTGTTCATGATGATCGCGGCGTGCTTCGGCGTGCTTCAGCTCGCTCTTCTCGGCTCGGTGACCCGGTCGGTGCGGATGGCGAATCTCCTGCTGGCCGTCTCGGTGGGCCTCTACGGCTGTGGCGCGGTGGCCGTCATCCTGCAGCTGCTCTACACCCGCGGTGTAGCGCTCCTGACCGGAGATTCGGTCAGCGAGGTGGTGCGGACCGCCAGCTACTCGATGGACCCGATCATCGAAGAGGTCGTGAAGGTGCTGCCGCTGCTGGCGCTGGTGGCGTTCCGGCGGATCCGAGCGCAGTGGAGCCTGACCGACTTCGCGCTGCTGGGTGCTGCTGCCGGCGCCGGTTTCGGGCTCGTCGAGGCGACGATGCGCTGGAGCCACCAGGCCAGCAGCGCGGTCGGCGGTCCGATCGACGGCTGGACGATCCCGCTCGGCTTCGGTGGCGTGTACGTGCCCGGGCCGTTCCAGATCGTCGGTTCGTGGCTGCCGGCGCCGGTCGTGGACGCCGGCGCTTTCGTCGGCACCGGTTCGATGGACGTCAACCTGCATCTGGTATGGAGCATGCTCGCCGGCTTCGGCGTCGGGCTGCTGGTGCGGGGCCGGGGCTGGCAGCGCTGGCTCGGCCTGCTGCCGTGGTTGTACGCGGCGCTCGATCACATGGCGTACAACCACGACCTCGCCCGGCCCGGCGAGAACGCCGGCATCTGGTTCTTCTCCGCACCGGTACGGGCGATCGAGGATGTGCACTGGCTGCTGCCGGTGGTGGTGCTGGTGGTCGCCGGAGCGCTGGACTGGCGCCGGATCCGGGCCGGCAAGGCGGCTCTGCCGGACGTCCTGCTGGCGGCCGAACGCGGCGGCCGGCCGGCCATCGCCGCGCTCGGGCGGTTCGCCACCGTCGGTCTGCCCTGGACCCCGATCCTCGCCATGCGGTTCGCGCTGCTGCGCCGCTCGCTGATGTACGCCTACGATCCCGCCGTGCTCGACCAGCTGCACGGCCAGGTGCGCTCGGCGCGCGAGCACATCGACCAGGCGGGCGATCCGGCGGCATGGCGGGCGCTGAACGCCCGCCGTGCCGTGGCGGCGCCACCGTCGCCGCCAAAGAACATGCTGGTGCGGCACTGGCAGCCGCTGCTGTCCCTGGTGCTTGTGCTGCCGTCGCTGGCCTTCCTCGTCGCGGGCGGGTTCCCGGCGACGTCGTGGATCCAACGGCTGCTCTCCACCTCGTTCATGTTCGCCGTGGTGACCATGTTCGCCATCGCGGCCCTGGCCATGGTGGCGTGGGGACTGTTCAACACCGTACGCGGGCTGCCGACCGCGTTCCGGGAGCCGTACGCCGATACGGCGGTCAGCGTCGCCTTCCGGTCCAGTGTCGCGGCGGGCGCGTTGGGCGTCGGCGCGCTCTCGCTGTCGAAGGTGCTGACCGGCGGCGGGGCCAACGACCCGACGGTGTCGAACGTGCACATTCTTGACGCCATCAGCCAGATGACCAACATTCTCGGCTTCGGCCTCCTGGCGCTGTCGCTGCTGCTCATCTTCGCGGCGTTCATGGGCGGGACCGGCGGGCTGGGCGGTGCGCTGGTGGGGGTCCTGGTAAGGATCAGCCTCCAGGAGCTGCTCCAGATGATCGCCATGGCCGGCATCGGCGTGCTGGGGGCGCTCGGCGCGATGCTCGCCATGGCCTCCAGCGGCGGCGGCTCGGGCAGCGGTCAGAGCAGCGGCTCCAGCGAGGGCAAGGGGTCGGGTGAAAGCTCCGGCGAGGGCAAAGGCTCCAGCGAGGGGTCGGGCGAGGGCAAGGGCTCCGGCGAGGGCAAGGGCCAGGGCGAGAGTTCCGGCGAAGGTGAGGGCAAGGCGGAGCCGCAGCGCGAACTGACCGAGGACGAGAAGTGGGACCAGGCGACCCGCGCCCGGGACCAGGCGGCGGAAGCGCAGAACACCACCGGCGAGGTGGCCGAGAGTTACTCCACGCCGGAGAGCGCGATCGGCCAGGTCGAAGGCAAAGCCACCGTGATCGACAAGGTGCCCACAGAGAACGCCGGCCTCCGCAGCCAGGGCTACACCGAGACCTGGTACGTGGAGGACGCGGAAGGAACGCAGTGGACCGTCGCGCGAAACCCGCGTACCGGCCAGTTCACCGGCGCGCACCCGTCCTCGTCGAACTTCTAGCCCGGCCGGTGGGTACACCCACGTGACCGCCGTGACCGCCGCAATGCAACGGCAGGTCATCGACGCGCTGCGTGCCGGAGATCGTGGAAGCGGAACTGTTGCTCCAGAGCGGCATCTGGGCGGCGATTGCCGGTGTGATGCCGCCGGTCTTGTTCGCATCGTGTTCGCCGGGTTGTTGCCGCTGGTCGTGGAGAAGGCAGCCGGCCGGTGACCAGAGCCGCTGCGTCGTCGGCGGCTTGCACGCGGCCACGGACCGGCTCTACCCGCAGGTGCCGCGGCTGCCGCCCGCCTCGGCTCCCGTACGGGCACCGCAGCGCTTCGCCTCACACGTGAAGGCGCGCGCCCGGCTCGACGCCCAGCGGCAGGACCCGGTCACCTTCGTACGCCATGCCGCCGACACCAGCCTGCACACCTGCGCCTGGTCGCTGGCCGACGGGTTACGCGGCTACCTCTGGCTGGGCATGCACACCACGGGATGGGCCGAGGTGTTGCCAGCTGTCGAGCGCATCGGCATGTTGATGGAGCGCGATGAATCGGCCGCTCCCCGGCGGTCATCCGCCTCGCCAGTCGCGGCCAGGTCGGATCCTGGCCCACGCTGACGGCCCTGCAGATGCTTCGGTCATGCCGTCGGCGTCCAGCCGGTGTCACGGGTGCCGTTACGGCAGGCCAGGGTCGGGGAGCGGATTTCCGTCCAGGTACAGCTCGGTCAGGGCGGTGAGCTCGCCCAGGCCGTCGGGGATCGCGGTGAGCCGGTTGTCGGACAGGTTGAGCACGGTCAGGGCGGTGAGCCTGCCCAGGCTGTCGGGGACCCTGGTGAGCAGGTTGTCGTGCAGGTGCAGCGCGATCAGGGCGGTGAGACCGCCGAGGGTGTCGGGGACGGCGGTGAGCTTGTTCGCGTACAGGTACAGCTCGACCAGGGCGGTGAGGTTGCCCAGGCTGTCGGGCAGCGCCGTCAGCTCGTTGTCGTCTAGGCGGAGGTCGGTCAGCGCGGTGAGGTTGCCGAGGGTGTCGGGGACGGCGGTGAGCTTGTTCGCGTGCAGGTAGAGCGTGTTCAAGGCGGTGAGGTGACCCAGGCTGGCGGGCACCGCCGCCAGCTGGTTGCCGTGCAGGAACAGCGCGGTCAGGGCGGTGAGGCCGCCGAGGCTGTCGGGGATCGCGGTGAGCTGGTTGTCGGACAGGTTGAGCACAGTCAGGGCGGTGAGGTCACCGAGAGCGTCGGGTACCTGTGTGAGCCGGTTGCCGCGTAGGTGGAGTGCGGTCAGGCCGGTGAGCCCGGTCAAGCTGTCGGGGAACGCCGTGAACGGGTTGTCGGACAGGTAGAGCTCGGTCAGGGCGGTGAGGTCGCCGAGGCCTTCGGGAACCGCGGTGAGCCCGAGTCCGGACAGGTCGAGGGAGGCCGACCGAGTGACAGCGGCGTGCTGTATGCGGGCGACCGCGATGGCGGACAAGCTCCAACCTGCTTCCCACTCAGTCGAGACAGAACTCGCCGCCCTCGATGTCCTGCATCAGCAGGCGGCCCCGGATTACGTCAGACAAGATCGATATCTTGTCAGCGTGGACATCTTCCCCGTCAGCTCATGGCGGGGAGGGTCTCCGGTCGTTGGGTGACGAGGTGAACCTGGTCGAACCGGATCGCAGACCGGGTGGGCGGGGTCCGGGCGCTATGCGGATGTCGATATCGATGGCCGATACGCGATGCCTGATCCCACCGGAGGCCGCCTGTCGCCGGTCGGGACAGGTCTGGCAGTGATCGTCACCGGCGGTAACCACACCGACGTCACCCAGCTCACCCCCTGACCAAGGCCATCCCGCCGATCCGCGCCTGGTCGGCCGTCCACGACGACGTCCGTTCTGATGCGGCTCTCATCTGGCACGCAGATGAGAGCGCCGTCCTGGTCAGTGCACGCTCACGATGACCTTGCCGAGGGCGCGTCCCTCGCCCACCCGCGCCAACGCCTGGGGCACCTCGTCGAGGGTGAAGGTGCGGTCGATGTGGATACCGAGATCACCTGCTAGGCAGAGCCCGGCGACCGGTTCGAAGTGCGTCGGCCCTTCCTTGACGGCGAGCACGCCGATGCGGCGGTGGGTGAGCCGGCCGATCACCGAGCCGACCGTCAGTACGCGCAGCAGCGCTCGTACCGATCCGCCGACGCATCGGTAGCGGCCGCCGGGGGCCAGCGCCCGGCGGTAAGCGAACACCGACCGGTGCGCGACCAGGTCGAGGATGAGATCGTACGGGCCGTTGCGGGTGAAGTCTTCGCTGCGGTAGTCGATCACCTTGTCCGCGCCGACCGACCGCATGAAGTCGAGCTTGTCCGCGTTGTCGACCCCGGTCACCTCTGCGCCGAGCCGTTTGGCCAGCTGAATCGCGAACGAACCCGAACCTCCGCCAGCACCGTTGATCAGGACCCGTTGCCCGGCCCTGGCACCGTCAGTGCCCTGCCGCGCGATGACGCCCGCTTGCGGAATCGCCGACGCCTCGGCGAACGTCAAAGCTGAGGGCTTATGGGCCAGCGCCGATTCAGGGGCGATCGCGTACTCGGCGAAGCCGCCCTTGAGCATGAGGTTGTCGCCGTACACCTCGTCACCGGGCCGGAACCGGGTGACGGCCGGGCCGACCGCATCGACCCAACCGGCGATGTCCGAACCGAGTGTCCGGCGAGCGGGAGAGCGCAGCCCACCGATCCGCGAATACAGCGGCGAGCCACGCAGGGTCTCCCAATCACTGAGGTTGACCGAGGTCGCCGCGACCTTGACGAGCACCTGCCCGGTGCCCGGAGACGGCCTGGGAACGTTCTCCATCCGCAGTACATCCGGCGGCCCGTAACGGTCGTATACGACCGCCCTCATCAGCATGTCCATTCCTCCAGTGCCCAGCGGCCTCCCGCCATCATTAGCACGCTGGCGCAAGCGGTTGACCGACGAGTGGCGGCTCTATCGCCACGGCCTCGGGTCGCTGTAGACCCAGTCCGGTTTCTGGCGCCGACCTTCGCCACCGGCTCGCGCCCGTCGTCGGCACAAGCATGCGTACGCCGCCGCGGATGCGCCTGTTGTCGCAGCAACCGGCCTATCTCCTGCGACAACGTCGGCCGTTCGTGTCGGCGGCCTCGGCCCACTGCCAGCAGGTTCTTCCTGTCGACTGCTGCCATCAGCGCCCGCTAGAAGTCCCTGACCACCAGCTGCGGCTCGATCCGCGTGAACCGGACCGCGATCACGTCCATCACCTTGTCGAACACCCGTGACGCGGCAGGCCCTACGCAATGCGCAGCGGCCACCGTCCTGCTTATGACTTGTCCACGACATTCGATGATCAGGTGGCGGTCGCCCTCACCCATCCGGGCAGCTCAGAGCCCGAACCAGCACCGCCGTACTAGCTCGCGAACAGGGGCTCGGCCGCCTCCAGGCGTGGCACCGGCACGCCGAGCCTGCGCGCCTCGGCCAGCGTGTCGCGGCAGACCGCGCGCAGTTCCTCCAGGCTGGCATGCGACTGCATCACCACGCGGGTCGGCGGGAAGTGACCGAAGAGCCAGGCGAGCAACGGCGCGGTCAGTCGGACGGGAGCCCGATAGAGCAGGACGTCGCCGCGATGCTTGCGCAGATCGACCCCGCGGGCCTCGACCAGCGGCAGCAGCTCGCGGGTGGCCAGTAACGCCTCGCGGAGGCTGCCCGGTGCCCCGGCGAGCGCGCCGAGCGAGCCCAGTCGCAGGCTCTGGGTGTGCAGGCCGGCGTTTTGCACGAAGTGGATCGACAGCCAGCCGCGGAAGTCGGCGCTCTCCCGGATCCGCAGCCCGGCGCTCCGGAACACCGCCCGGACGTCCTGCTCACGCTCGGTCGGCGCCCGCCCGTCTAGGGTCCCGAAGAAGACCACCGGCAGCAGGGCTGCGCGCAGCACGCCGTCGTCCCCGAAGCCGCCGCCAGCACCGGGGAAGCCCCAGACGACCTGGTCGGCGGGGAACGGGCGGATCGCCTCGGCGGGCTCGACCCACAGGTTGTTGAAGACGAGCACCGAGGCCCGGCCCAGCCGCGGAGCGAGGAACTTCGCCGCCTGCTCGAAGTCGTAGTGCTGCACGCTCAGCACGATCAGATCGAAGTCGTGGTCCGGCTCGAGCGAATCGCGGTAGCGCACCGGCCATTGCTCGGTGACGCGCTTGCCCCAGACCCGGCGCCGTGCGTCGACCAGCTCGAGGTCGATCGCCTCGCCGTACTGGGCCGCCCGCCCAGGACGGACGTAGAACTCGACCTCGTGCCCGGCCCGCTCCAACGCCCACCCGTAGACCGTGCCGATCACGCCCCGGCCGAACATCAAGATCTTCACGGCTTCCCCCGGTGTTAGAATCGGAAACAATCTCCAGTTGTAAAATATGGAGACAGTTTCCGTTTGTCAACGTGAGGGATCGTGACCGCCGACAAGCCGCTTCGCGCCGATGCTCGGCGCAACCGCGACGCTCTGCTCGCCAAAGCCCGCGAGCTCTTCGACCAGGGCTGCTTCGACCTGCGTTTCGACGACTTCGCCAAGCTGGCCGGCGTGGGCACCGGTACGCTCTACCGCCACTTCCCCACGCGGGAGGCGTTGGCCGAGGCGGTCTACCGCGAAGAGGTCGCCGCGATGTGCGACCGCGCCCGCGAACTGCAGGACACGCTCCCGGCGGACGAGGCCCTGGCGGCCTTCCTGCGCGGGTTCGTGAGCCACCTGGATGCCCACCGAGGGCTCGCCGACACGCTGGCCGCGCTGATGACCACACGTACGGAGGCGCTGACCGAGGGCGGCCAGGCACTGAGTCAGGCCATCACCGGCCTGCTCGACGCGGCGAGGAAAGCCGGCACCGTCCGGGACGACGTCGGTGTGGGCGCCGTCATGATGGCCTTGCAGGGCATCTGCGCCGCCTACAACCATCCCGGTTCGGCGAACGACGCGGACGGCGTCATCACGCTCGTACTCGATGGGTTGTCTTTGAAGGGGGCCGACAGCCGTCGGTAGCCGGTGGCCGGGATCTTCCGCCCGGCAGAACGATGCGGGCGCGGTTTCCTGCTGAAACTACCGGGTCTCGCGCCGACGACGCGCGCGCTCGAAATCGGCGACATCCGACAGCCAGGGTCCGTGCTGATCGAGCGCGGCGCAGCCGCCGCGGACGAAGGCGCGCACCAGGCTCCGGTACCCACTGATCCCGTCGACCAGGCTGTACTCGACCCGGTACTGCGGATCCGACCCGCCCTGCCCGGGTCGCACCGTCGTGATCCGGGCGATGGAGTCCGCGTAGAAGTGGAGCTGGATCCCTTCGCCCATCTCCTCGTCCTCGATGGTGAACACCTCGTTGTCCCCGGCGGCGCGATCGGCGACGAACTCCCAGAACTCGGCGGTGGCGGTGCGGGGACCCTCCCGTAGCCACTTCTTCTCGCCGCCCTTGTCGTCGGTGAACGACAGGGCTGTCTTTCCCGCGCTCCCACCGAGGCCGACGTGGTCGTCGCCGGCCTCCTCGTCACCTTCCGCAGGTGCGCTCCGGGAGCGGTCCGCGGCCTCCGAGCACATCAGGAAGCTCACCGTACGCACCGCGTCGTCGACGAGTTCGGGATGCGCGCGGCGCACGGCCGCCTCGACCGCCGCTGCCATCCGGTCCCAGTCTCGCTTGTCCGTGGCCCGCTTCCCCCGTCGCGGATCGAGGCCGATCCGCATCCCGGCGCATGTCTGCTCCGCGGTGGCGATCACGCGCATGACCTGGGGCAGCAGCGCAGGGTCGACGGCGTCGGGCATCCGCCTCGGCACGGTCGCGCCATGCAGGTACTGGCCCGTGTACCTCAGCAGAGCGGCGTCGAGCGGACCGAGGACTGATCCGCGCTCGGCGCGACGGCGGTCCGCACGATACTCCTGGGCGCGTTTCTCGTCTGGCCGCTCCGTCGCCGTGCGCATCGCCGCGCAGATCTGGCCGCGCTCCAGCAGGCCGATGTCGGCACCGTGCGCGATGAGCCTGGTCCGGTCCCACCGGATGCGTCCGAAGAGCGCGTCGACGTCCGCGGGTGCGCAGAGCAGCACCGGGTCCAGGAGCGCGACGGCAGCGTGCTCGTCGAGCAGGCCCCGGGTCCCGGCGGCCTCGCACAGCGGAAGGACCGCGCTCCAGAGCATCAGGTGTCTGGCCAGGTCCTGCTGGATCACCGCGAGATGGGCCGGCTCGATCGGGAACGTGAACGTGCGAGGCTCGTGGTTGGCGTCGGCCCCGGCTGCGAGCATCAGCTTCAGCTCGCCGTCCTCACGGATCGCGCTCGGGATCCAGCCGCTGCGCGTGAAGACCATGTCTCTCATCGGTTCAGACCTCCCCGCGACGGCACCGGCCGGACATGGCCGCCCCGGATCGACGGCGAGCCGCATGGCGGTGCCGGTGTCCGGCTCCGCGCCTTCTGATCACGACCACCGCGCGAACTCGGTGTCCAGACGCGGGTCGGTGCGCACCCAGACTTCGCCCCCGGCGGCCCCGGCGGGGGCGTCGACCCGGGTCAGACCCAGGAACTCGACCAGTTTGAGCAGTACGGCTCGTTCGGCGCGGTCGTCGTCGGCATCGTGGGAGTCGAAGAAGACGTAGTACTGGTCGCTCGGGTCCACGATGCCCGATGCCGCCCAGATCCGGGCCACCTCTTGGATCGCCTCGGTCTCCGTCGTGATCGTGGCGGCGCGGGCGGCACCGCGGGTCTCCGGTGGCGCGTCGAGGTCGGCGAGGTCGGAGAACCACTGGCCGAAGCGGTCGAGGCCGGCGTATCCGTTCTCGAAGAACAGCATCGCGCTGGGAAGGTAGCGGTTGGGCCTGTCGACCTTGAGGTATTCCGACCGGGGCTGATCCCCGCCTTCGGCCCGGGAGATCACCCCCATACCGGGCATCAGCACCAGACGCTGCCCCGCCGGTTCGTCCCTGACGGTGTAGGTGTCCGACTCGCGTTCACGGAAGAACGCGGAGAACGCCACGTACGCCTCCTGCGGGTCGCCGACGGAGACCTGCTGGCCGTCGCCGTCGCCCGCGGTGAAGACGAACTGTTTCGGGCCGGGGCGGTAGGGGCGGGCCATGTGCGTCCTTCGTTGACCGGTGACTACCCCGCCATTGTAGTGGATCAAAGCGGGCCCGCCCGGCGCCCGCATCACCGCTGCACGTCCAGACCGCCGCAGTTCGGCGGCAGCTCCGCAGGACCGCTGCGGCCACGGCGCCCCGGTCCGCAGGACCGGGGCGCCGCCGCGGCACTGGTGTCAGCAGGCGCCGAAGTAGCAGGTGCCGTAGCTCACGGTGCAGTTGGCCGAGTAGTAGTTGAGCTGCCGGCGACCGCCGGAGTGCGGGCACTCCTCGCACCAGTAGTAGGGCGTGCAGACCGCGTTCGCGGTGATGTTCGGCACGAGCTTGGCGAGCAGTCGCTCACCGGCCCGCTCCAGCATTGCCTTCATGGCTTCTCCTGACGGGAGGTGGGCGTCGCCGCCCACACGTCGGCGGAGGCGGATGCGCCCGCCGCACCGGCCGCGAGGCCGGAATCCTGGGTGCTCAGGCGCCGGATGACGACGCCGAGCAGTGACGCGGCCGGCAGCGGGCCGAGCTGTCGCGAGTCCTGGCTGTGCGGGTTGTCGCCGACCACCGCGACGTATCCCGGCGGCACGACCGCGTCGGTGCCTGGTCCGCGCTGCCCGGGTAGGGCGTACACGCGCTTGACGATCCACGGGCCCGTGGTCGCCATGCCGGGCGGTCGCCGCAGGACCACCAGCCGGCCGGGCGACAGGCTCGCGGACCTGGCCCGGCGGACGAGCAGGCGGTCTCCGTCGTGCAGGGTCGGTTCCATGCTGCCGCCGCTGACGGTGACGAGGACCAGGCGGCGGACGGCGTACCACGCGGCGGCGGCCGCGCAGGCCAGCAGGAGGAGGATCATGCCGGCATCGCCTGGTAGCCCGCGGCCTGGGTCTCGAACAGTGTGGCGTAGATGCCGCGGGCCGCCATGAGGTCGTCGTGGTCGCCCTGCTCGGCGACCCGGCCGCCGTCCAGGACGGCGATCGTGTCGGCGTCGCGCACCGTGTTGAGCCGGTGTGAGATCAATATCGTGGTACGCCCGCGCCGGTGCGCCTGCAGGGCCCGCTGGATCGACGCCTCCGCGTCGGCGTCCAGGCCTGAGCTGGGCTCGTCCAGGATCGCCAGGTCGCTGTCGGTGCGCATGAACGACCGGGCGAGCGCCACCCGCTGCCACTGCCCGCCGGACAGTTGCACGCCCTCGCGCGGGTCGTTGGCGCCGCCGGCCCAGAAGAGCCGGGTCAGCGGTGTCTCGTAGCCGAACGGCAGGCCGGTCAGGGTGTCGTGGACACCCGCGAGCCGGGCAGCCGCCTCGACCCGGGCCGGGTCGTGCAACGCGGACAGGTCGCCCAGCGCGACATTCTCCCGTGCGGGCAGGTCGTAGTCGCAGAAGTCCTGGAAGACCGCGCTGATGCGCCGCCGCAGCGAGGCCGGGTCCAGGTCGCGCAGGTCGACGCCGTCCCAGGTGATCGTGCCCCGGGTCGGTTCGTAGAACCGGCACAGCAGCTTGACCAGCGTGCTCTTGCCCGCACCGTTGAGACCTACCAGGGCGGTGGCGCTGCCGCTGGGAATGGACAGGTTCAGCCTGCGGAACACCCAGCCGGTGGCACCGCTGTACCGGAACCACACGTCCTTGATCTCGATGCCGCGCCGCAGCGGCGCCGCGGCTGTCGTCCCCTGGTCTGCTCCCACCGGTGCGGTGGCCGTCGCGTAGTGCTCGAAGACCAGCAGCGCCTGGTGGGTCGACGCGACCTGTTGGACCCCGTTGCCCAGGGCCGCCTGCACTCCGGCGACGGCCACCAGGAACACCGACAGATCACCCACCGTCGGCGAGCCCGACCGGGTGAGCCAGACCAGCCCGCTGCCGGCCACGGCCGCCGCCAGCGAACCCACGAAGACCTGGATCGCCAGCCGTCGGCGGTCGATGCGCCGCTCGGCCGTGTTGATGGCGCTCAGTTCGTCGAGCATCCTGCTGCGGAAGAAGTCACCGAGGCCGAACAGCTGGACCTCCTTGGCCGACTCCGCAGTGGTCATCAGCCGCGCGTAGAACAGGCGACGGCGCTCGGCGTGGCCGACGCTGGTCACCGTCGTGGCGTACCGGCGGCTCAGGCGCAGGTGGAGCAGCAGGCCGGGCACCGCTGCGGCGATCACCGCGGCGGCGACCGCCGGGCTCAGCGCGATCAGCGAACCGAGGAACCCGAAGAGGGCGACGGCCGCCGCCGCCATCCCCAGCGCACCGGACACCACCCGGCTGGGCGCCAGCCGACCGGACGATCCCGCGATCTGCACCGTGTCCTGGAAAGACGGATCCTCCAGCCGCGCCAGGCCGGTGTGCCGGTTCAGCGCGCTGAACAGGCCGTCCTGGACGGTCAGCGACAGGCTGCGGTCCAGTTCCGCGGCCAGGTACTGGTTCAGGTGCGGCAACGCGGCCAGCACCACGCCGACAGCCGCGACCGACACCGCCGCCAGCGGCGCCACCGAGCCGACGGCGGCACCGTCCAGCAGGTCGGCGGTCAGCCACGCCAGCCACACCGGCCCAGCCCCGGCCACGGCGGTCAGCCCACCCATCGCAGCCACCGCCCCGGGAGCACTACGCCAGGCCATCACCGACGCCCGGGCCAGATGCCTTCGGTCAGACACGCGCGGCTTCCCTCATCAGCCGGTCCGGCTTGGGGAAGGTCGCGAAGGTGGCGCCGCTGTGCGACACCGTCCCGGCGCCGTCCAGCAGGACCACCGCGGGGTAGCCCCTGGTGGAGAACGCCGTGGCGACCGGGCCGAACGGGGGTTCCATGACGACCCGGGCGACCGGTCCCACCTGCGCCGCGAGGTCGCGCAGCTCCTCCGGCGACCCGATGAGGACCGCGACCGTCCGCTCGCGGCCGCCCATCGCCTGGGCGTACGCCAGGAACTGCGGCAGCTGGTCCTTGCACGCGGAGCAGTCGGGCGACAGAAAGCCCACCAGACTGTCCGTGAGCCCGGCGGCGTCGATCACCTCGCCGTCGGTCGCCTCGGCGGTGAACGGCCCGGGTCTGTCCCCCGGCAGCAACGTCACCCGGGGAGGTTCGGCGGTCGGCGACGGCGACATCTCGCGCAGCCGCTTGATGACACCCATGACGAGAACCAGGTTCAGAGCACCGACGACGCACGCCAGCACCGAGGCCACGGCCACGTAAGACATTGGTCCCTCCGGAGGTTTGGTCACCGGAGACGACTATCGGTAAAGTCTGTTACCAGATTCTTACCAGTGGAGACAGGGTGGCGGGGCAGCCCACCGGGATGGTGTTTCGGGTGCTCGGGCCCGTCGAGGTCCAGCACGGCGCGGGCCTGGTCGACCTCGGTCCGCGGCGCGGCGAACGCTGCCTGCTCGGGCTGCTGCTCCTGGAGGCCGGGCGCGGCGTGCTGACCATGGATCGGCTGCAGAACCTGCTGTGGGACGACGATCCGCCAGGCAACGCCCAGCGCACGGTCCACACCTACGTCGCACGGCTGCGGGCGAGGCTCAGACCGCACGGCGTACGCATCATCACCAGCAGCAACGGCTACCGCGTCGACCTCGACGCCGCGCAGGTGGACGCCCACCGGTTCACCGCCGCCATCACCCGGGCGCGCGCCGCCGCCGCACCGGGCGTACGCGCGAGAATCCTCGCCGAAGCCCTCGACCTGTGGCGGGGACCGCCGCTGGCCGACGTCGCCGGCGACTACCTGCGCGCCCGGATCGGTGCCGGTCTGGAAGAACACCGGTTCGCCGCGATCGAGCTGCTCGCCCAGGCCGACCTCGACTGCGGCCGGCACCACAAGGTCCTGACCGACCTGGCCCACGTGCTGGACGAGCATCCGACCCGGGAGCGTCTGACCGAACTGCTCATGCTCGCCTACTACCGGGCCGGTCGGCAGGGCGAAGCCCTGTCGGCGTACCGCCGGGTGTGGCAGACCCTGGACACCGAACTGGGCGTGGAACCGGGCCCAGGCCTGCGTGACCTGCACGGGCGGATCCTGGCCAACGACCCGAGCCTGACGACGCGCACCGACGCCGCCGCCGCCAACGTGCCGCGCTTCCTGCCCCGCACCGTGCCGGACTTCACCGGGCGGGAAGCGGATCTGCGGCGCCTGGACGCCATCGCCGACGAGAGCGGCGACGCCGCCGGCGCCGCGCTGATCACCACGATCTCCGGTACGCCGGGCGTGGGAAAGACCGCGCTGGCCATCCACTGGGGACACCGGTCGGTGCACCGCTTCCCCGACGGCCAGCTCTACGTCAACCTGCGCGGCTTTGACACCGGCCGCCCGCTGCACCCGATCGACGCCCTCGCGCTGCTGCTGCGCGCCCTCGGCCAGCCCAGCGACAAGATCTCCGTCGACGTCGACGAGGCCTCCGGCCAGTACCGGTCGCTGCTGGCCGACCGGCGGATGCTGGTGCTGCTCGACAACGCCGCGACCATCGACCAGGTCCGGCCGCTGCTGCCGGGCGGCACGGGCAGCTTCGCCCTGATCACCAGCCGCAACCGTCTCAGCGGGCTGCTCGCCCGCGACGGCGTTCGCCGCCTCGACCTGCCGATGCTGTCCGCCGCGGACGCGTACCAGCTGCTCGTCCGCATCCTCGGCGCCGAGCGCGTCGCCGCCGAACCCGACGCCGCGACCGACCTGGCAGCCGCGTGCGCGCACCTGCCGCTCGCGTTGCGGATCGCGGCGGCCAACCTGGCAGACCAGCCGGACCAGCCGATCGCGCAGTACGTGTCGCTGCTGCGCGGCGGCGACCGGCTGGCCGCCCTGGCGATCGACGGCGACCTGGACAGCACCATCCGCGCCGCGTTCGACCAGTCGTACGCACGCCTGAGCCACGGCGCCGCCCGGCTGTTCCGCCTGCTCGGCGTCGCACCCGGCCCTGACGTCACCGCTGAGGCCGCCGCGGCGCTCGCGGCCGTGCCGACCGAGACGGCCGAGGTCCTGCTGCGCCAGCTGACCGCCGCGCACCTGGTGCAGAACCCGCTCGAAGGCCGCTACTCGCTGCACGACCTGCTGCGCCTGTACGCCCGCTCGCAGGCCGACCCGGGCGCCCCCGACGCCCGCCGCCTATTGATCGAGTGGTACCTGGTCCGCGCCGACGCCGCCGCCCGCCAGATGATGCCGAACCTGCCGCTGCCGCCCATGCCGCAGACCGCGCCCGACGGCCACATCACCACGACGGCGGACTGGTTCACCGACGAGGCCGCCAACCTGGCCGCCTGCGTACGCGACGCCCACGACCACGGCCTGCCGCACCACTGCTGCGCGCTCGCCGACCGGATGCGGGCGCACTTCCACCTGTCCCGGGACATGGTCGGCTGGCGGCCGGTGGCCGAACACGCCCAGTCCGCCGCACCGGCCATCGCCGACCCGTTCCTGGCCGGTGCGGAAGGCTCCGCCGCCGAACTCAGCCTCGCCTTCTACTACCGGGGGCTGGGCCGCTACGACGCGGCCAAGGCGCACAGCGGGCGCGCGATCGACCTCGCCGAAGCGGTGGGCTGGGCCGACGGGCACGCCGCCGCCCTGGCCAACCTCGGTGTGATCCACCTGTGGAGCAGCGAGCACGCCCGGTCCGCCGAGTACTCCCGGCGCGCGCTCGACGCCCACCGCCTGGCCGGCAACGGAGCCGGGCAGGCGCAAGCGCTCGGCAACCTCGGATTCGTCGCCCTGACGCTGGGCAACCTCGGCGAAGCCGAGCAATGCTTCCGGGAAGCGGTCGCGCTGCACCGTACGGCAGGCGCCCGCAGCAGCGAAGGACTCGCCCTGGCCAACCTCGGCGACACCCTGCGCTACGCCGGCCGCTGCGACGAAGCCATCGAGGTGCTCACCCGGGCGCTGTCCGTCCTGCGCGAGACCGGCGGCAAGGTCGCCGAGGCCGTCGCCCAGATCAACCTCGCGTACGCCCAGTGCGAGTCCGGCCAGTCCGACGCCGCCCTGGCCAACGCGACCGCCGCCCTGGACCTGGTCCGGGAGACGGGCGACCCCAACGCCGAGGCCAACGTCCTCAACCGGCTCGCGGCCGTACACGCCGCCCGCGGCGAGCACGACGCCGCCGTCAGCCTGTTCCAGACCGCGCTGGACCTGTGCGTGTCCATCGGCGGCCGCGATCCCGAACTGGACGCCCACGTCGGCCTCACGCACGCTCTGCTCGGCACCGGCCACCCGGCCGCCGCCCACACCCACGCCACGATCGCCCTGGGCCTGGCCCGCGACCTCGACATCCGCATCTCCCACGGGTACGCCGCAGCCGCACTGGCCGCCGCCAAGCTGCACCTCGGAGACCGTGACGGGGCCCGGAGCCTGGCGTTGGAGGCGCGCGCGCACCACCTGGAGACCGGCGTGACCTCCGGCGTCCGCGCCGCCGAGGCGCTACTGGCGCGGCTGTGACCGAAGGCGGGCGGGAGTCCGGTCAGGACCGCCGCGCCGAACATCCTCGCTCACAGCGGGCGCAGCAGCGCGACGAGATCGTCCAGAGCCGCGACGAGCATCCCGACCAGCGCACCGACCACACCGGCGAGCACCGCGGCGGGCAGCGGCAGCTCGGCCGTCGCGGTCGTGGCGACCGCGCCGGCGATCGCGACCGCGATGAGCGACACGTTGCGCGCGATGTGCCGACCGGACAGCGGGGTGGCAGAGGCGCCGAAGCAGCGGCAGGCAACGGCCCGCTTGCGGCGTACCACGGCGGCTATCGCGACGGCGAAGACCGCCAGCAACCCTGCGGCCAGCAAGAACCCGACGGCCCCGGCGACCCTGCCGGGGATCAGCAGGCAGACGATGATCACCGCCTCGGTGGCCGCGGACGCGCGGGCGGCTGCCGGCCGGCGCGACTCGGGCACCACGTCCATGTCGCGCAGTGACAGCTCGAAAGCGACCCATGCGGATCGGCTCGAAACCTTGCCCACCAGGGCGATCGCGAAGACGGTGGCAAGGAGGAGCCGGCAGGCGACCTCGACGTAGGGCACGACGATGAAACTACCTCCTGCGCATGCCTTCTGATCCGCTGAGGTTCACCGGGTTGAAGGCGACGCACCGTGTCGCAGACCTGCCCCTGGCATGATCTGCCTCATGTTCGAGGAGAAGCTCGAAGCGCTGGCGCAGATGATGACCGAACACGACGAATACGCGACCAGGTACTACACGCACGTACGTGAAATGGTCCTGCTGGCCGCCGAGATCGAGACCTTGCGCAGCGAGTAGGCCCCCGGTTGAGGAAGGTCGCCGGCTGCCGCGCAGGCGGCGTTCAGTTCTTCGACCACGTGCGCCGGTCACCTACCGCCGCACCCACGTCGATCACGACGCTAAGGCAGTTCATGCCCGTTGAAAGACAGGATCTGGGCCACTTCCCGGTCGAATGCCTTGGAAATTCCCAAGTAAGAGGAATACCAGCCCTGGTCCTCCGCCGGCACGCGAACCACGAACGAAGCGCTGGCAGTCTTCTCGCTGTACCCCAGATCCTTCACGTGAAACAGTTCGCCGCCCTGGCCGCATCTGTCGACCAGGGCCCGGAAGAACGAGACGAAGCGCCGGTCGAATTCCGTCTTCTGCGCCTCGGTCAACGGTTCAGCGAAGAAGAAGAGATGCAGCAGATCAACCTCCGGCTCGCCTCGCTCGCGACGACGTATCTCGTCCACGTCCACCAGGGTGACGCCAGGCTTTGCCCGAAACCTATCCACCTGATCCGTATCCGCAGAACGAACGATGACGCGCATCGAGGAACGGCCGAGGGCAAGGGCGGCCTTGTAGTACTTATGCCCGGACACCACCAGGATCTGACCGTCTTCGATCACACCATGCACAGGCGGGATCGCCGCCGACACCCTGTAGAACTCGATCAGATGCGGTAGGACATATCTCGCGTCCGCATCCGGGAACCGTTCCTCCGCCAAGGTGATGAATGACGCAGGGACATCAAGCACAGTGTATGGAGAAACCGTACCCATGTTCTCAGCAGCCTCCAGGTCCGGCGCCGCGCGCCTTCGCCGCCACCCGCAGGTATGGAAGATCGGGCGCCTTCGTTGAATTCTCGGAGCTGCGGCAAGCGAATAACCGTCTCGGTCTGCCCCGGCGGCGGCGGGCTGATCACGGGATGTCGGTAGATGATCCCATGCGGGCTGGAGGCCAGGTGGCCGAGCATGTCCGCGCCCGCAGGTCGGCTCACCGCCCGACCTCTCATACGCCAGATCCTGAGACGGCGCCCTGGCCTGCGGTCTGGGCCGCGGGCCAGGGCACCGTGGCTCGGTCAGCTGCCGCAGATGCCGTAGGCGGTGATGCTCCAGCTGCCGCTGTACCCGCCGACGATCTCGTCGGCCCAGGCGCTCATCTTGTCGGCGGTGATGGCGTTGAGGCCGCTGAGCAGCACATGGCCGTTGCCCGCGTTCACCTCGACGCCGGTGCCGTAGAGCGCCTTGCCCGCCGGGCAGCTTCCGCTCACCGACTGGTGCGAGTCGCTGCTGCTCGACGTCGGGAACGGCACCCGCTGCAGCCCGGCCGGGGTGTCGGCGCAGACCGCGTAGGCGGTGACCGACCAGTCGTCGTCGGTCGACCCCGGGATCTCCACCCCTCGTACGGTGACGGTCTTCAGGTCGGCAGAGGGGACGACGTCCTCCAGGACGACGTCGGGCACCCCCTCGTTGATCCGCCCACCCGCCCCGACCACGCTGCGGCCCGGGCCGCAGCTGGGCGTGGTGACGTACTGCACCTGGTTGCCGCCCACGCTGGAGACGATCTCCCAACCGGCCGGCTTCGGGACGCAGATGGCGATCGCCGTGTGCTGCCAGTTCGGGCCGTAGGCGGCGGCCTCCTGGGTCGCCACCCAGAACTGGGATTCGCCGATGGGCTGCATCCGGACGATCCCCGCATACCCGAGCGGCGAACCGGGGGCGGTGAGGTATACGCCGCCGCCGACCACCGCGGTGCCACCGGGGCATTCGGCGTCGGTGTGCTTGCTCTGCGAGCTGGTCGGGTTCGAGGTCTCCTTGACGATCACCAGGCCGGCCGGGTCCGCCGCGGCGGGCGAGGCCGCGCCGAGGGGAGCGAACGCCGCGGCCAGGACGACCACCGCACCGGTCGCGATACGCGTCCGTAACTGCAAGATCATGCTTTCCTCCAGTTCTTGTCGGGTCTCCCAGAGTCCGGTGGCGGCGCGGCGGTGGCCGTGACTTCTGAACGTCACTGAACGGCGCGGGTGAACATCGTTGAACATGCCCGCTGTCGGGGCCGCGACGCCGAAGACCCCGCCACCTGCCACACATGCTTAAGTAGGCAAATGGGTCGAGACCAGGCTTCGCCAGAACTGGCCCGCCTGCTGCACCAGCTGCGCCGACGCGAAGCCCGGCGGCGCGGCGGGCAGGAGCTGACCTACCGCGAACTGTCGACCAGGACGGGATGGTCGCTCGGCATCGTCGCGCAGTACTTCTCGGGCAAGAGCGTGCCGCCCGTCGACCGGTTCGACGTGCTCATCAGGCTGCTCGGCGCCACCCCGACCGAGCAGGGAGCGCTGGCCACCGCGCGGGATGCGGCGGCCGACGGACGCCGCGCAGGCACCGTGGCCGCGCCCGGCGGGCCGAGCTTCCGGCTGCTCGGCCCGGTCGTGGTGGCCGGGCCGAAGGGCCCCGCCCGGCTGGTGGGCGCGAAGCCGCGCGCTCTGGTCGCGTTGTTGGGTCTGCACGCGGGCAGCGTGCTGAGCCAAGCCAGGCTGGTCGACGCGCTGTGGGGCGAGGATCCGCCACGCACGGCGATCGAATCCCTCTACAGTCACGTGGCCCGGACCCGACACGCCCTCGACCTGTGCGGCCTGGTAGGCGTCCTGCGCACGACGAACTCGGGCTATCTGCTGGCGGTGCGGCGCGACGAGGTCGACGTGGCGCGGCTGGAGGAGCGGGTGGCGCAGGCCCGCAAGGCGGTCGCGGCCGAGAACCTGCCGGAAGCGGTGACGTGCCTGCATGACGGGCTGTCGCTGTGGCGGGGAGACGCCCTGGCCGACGCGCCGGTGCACGGCTGGGGCGCAGCCGAGGTGGCACGCCTCGGCGAGTTGCGCCGCGCCGCGCAGGAAGACCTGTGGGAGGCCAGGCTGGCGCTCGGCGAGCACGCCGGTGCCGCGCGCGAGATCGAGAAGCTGCTGGTCGAGATACCTGATCGGGAGCGGCTGGTCGAGTTGTACATGCTCGCCCTGCACCGGTCCGGGCGGTCGAACGAGGCTGTCGGGGCGTACCAGCGCCTGCGCGCGCAGCTGGCCGAGCAGCTCTGCGTCGAGCCGGGTGGGCGGCTGCAGCGCCTGCACGTGGCGATCCTGCGCCGCGACCCCGGCCTGGACCTCACCGCGGTGCCCGGCTCAGCCGCGCCGGGTGCGAGCAGGCGGTGGCACCGACCCGCCCCGGCGCAGCTCCCGCCACCCATCGGACATTTCACCGGACGTGACGGCGAGCTGGCGGCCCTAGACGGCCTGTTCGACGCACCGCCGGCGGTGGGCGTCGTGTGCGGGCCGGCGGGCATCGGCAAGACCGCGCTGGCGGTGCAGTGGGCGGGCCGGGCCGCCGACCGGTGCCCGGACGGACAGCTGTACGTCGACCTGCGCGGTCATGATCCGGCGTCGGCGCTGCCGGTGCCCGAGGCGCTGGCACAGCTGCTGACAGGGATGGGCGTGCCGGCGGCGGAGCTGCCCGCCGATCCCACGGCCCTGCTCGGCCTGTACCGGTCGACGCTGCGCCGCCGACAGGTGCTGGTGCTGCTGGACAACGCGGCCGACGCCGAGCAGGTCGCCTCGCTGGTGCCACCGGCGCCGAGTCTGCTGCTGGTCACCAGCCGCAACCGGCTGGTCGGCCTCGCCGTGGACCACGCCGTGTCCGTCGTGAACCTCGACGTGCTGGACACGGGCGACGCGCTCACGCTGCTGCGGCGGGTGCTCGGGGCGGAGCGGGTCGCCACCGAGCCGGCCGCCGCGCACCGGCTCACCGAGTTGTGCGGCGGGATGCCGCTGGCGTTGCGGATCGCCGCGGCGAAGCTTGCGGCCCGCCCGCACGGCCGGATCGCCGCGTTCAACGTCGAACTCGCCGACGGGCGGCTTGACGCGCTGTCGGTGCCGGGCGACTCGCGCAGCATCCGGGCGGTCTTCGCCGGCGCCTACCGCACGCTGAGCCCGGCGGCGGCTCAGCTGTTCGGGCGGCTGGGCCGGCACCCCGGCCCGACCTTCGCCGCGTCGCTGGCGGCGGCGCTGGCCGAGGCGCCGCGCGGCCGGGAACGGTCGGCGCTCGACGAGCTGGCGGCAGCGCACCTGATCGTGGAGGTGGAGCCGGACCGGTACCGATTCCACGATCTCATCAAGGCCTATGCGTTCGAGGTCGCGGAGCAGCAGGAGGCGGCACGGGCGGAGGCGAGGGTCGTCGAGTGGTACCTGGCCGTCGGCGATGCCGCCAACCGGGTCTTCAGCCCGGCCCGCGACCGGGCCGGCGCCGTGTCGGCACAACCGCCGATCGAGGTTCCGTTCCCCGCCGACCACGCTGCCGCGCTCGCCTTCCTCGACGGCGAACACGCGAGCATGTCGGCGGTCGTCGGACTCGCCGCGCGACGCGGCGCGGACCGCGACGCCTGGCGGCTCGCGTACCTGTTCGCCGGCTTCCTCACGTTACGCGGGCACCTCGGCCCCCGCGTGGACGTGGCACGCCTGGGCCTGGCGGCCACCCGGCGGCTGGCCGATCCCGCCGCCGAGGCGGTGATGCGCTCACTGCTCGGCCTGGCCTGCCACGCCGTCCGCGACCACGAGGAGGCGCTGGCACATCACGAGACGGCGCTGGCCCTGGTGACCGCCGACGGCGATGCGGCCGGGCAAGCCATGGTACTCAACAACATCGGGCACGCCCGTACGCAGTTGGGCCTGCTGGAAGGCGCGATGGAGGCGTTCACCCGGGCCCTGCGGCTGCACCCGCCCGACACGGACCATCCCGATGTCGCCACGCTCCTGAACAACATCGGTTACCTCCACATCCGGCTCGGTGAGCCGGGGCGAGCCCGCGAGCACATCCTGCGGGCGCTGGCCCTGGCGCGCAGGCTCGGTCTGCCCAGGCACGAGGCCTGTTACCTGATGAGCCTCGGACAGGCGCACCGCGCCGACGCCGACCCGGACGGGGCGCTGGTACACCTGTCGGCCGCGCTGGCGATCCGGCGCGAGCTGGGAGAGCGTCGGCTGGAGGCGGACACGCTCAACGCGCTCGGGCTGAGCAGCCGTGACCGCGGCGACCAGGTGGCCGCCGCGGCCCACTTCCGCAGCGCGCTGGCCCTGGCCCGGGAGCTGGACGACCGGCACCTGGAGGCGACCACGCTGTCCTACCTGGCCGGTCAGGAGCCTGCGATGGTTACCGTCGCCACGGCGTCCACGACGGCCCCCGCCGAGATGGCCGAGATCCGTACGTAGAAATAGCGCGGCGGCGTGCCCGCGGGACGCGCGATCAGCTGAACCGGTAGCCCACCTGACGATGTCCACGCCGGCACGGTCTGCGCACGCTGGACGACCGGCACGAAGTCGATGCCCGCCTTGGCGGTGCCGTCGACGGTGCTCCAGTGCAGCGTCACCGGTGACGGCAGCTTCGCGCTCAGGGCGAAGCTGATGCAGTCGGGTTCGATGGGCATCGTGTCGGCGAGCTCGCACGTGCACTGCTGGAACGGCAGCGGCGGAGGGCAGTCGCCGTCGTCGACGACCGCGTACCCGGTCGGCCCGTCG
The DNA here is from genome assembly GCF_018327705.1 of Catellatospora sp. TT07R-123. Taxonomy (NCBI): domain Bacteria; kingdom Bacillati; phylum Actinomycetota; class Actinomycetes; order Micromonosporales; family Micromonosporaceae; genus Catellatospora; species Catellatospora sp. TT07R-123. The sequence continues at coordinate 806,820 of NZ_BNEM01000001.1, forward strand.
TCGTCGATGATCCGTCCCTGTGCCAGCGACCGGGCGATGTGCACGCTCGGCCCGGCACCGAGCAGGTGTACGGCGAAATCCTCCAGCTCCGCCTCCCGCTGGGAATCGGCCAGCAACGCGGCGGTCACGGTCCGGACCGAGGTGTCGCCCGCCGCCCATCGCAGCGTCCCGCGTGGCAGCTGGAAGTCCGTTCCCGGCGTCGCGGTGCCGGCCGTGGCCTCGTAGCCCACCTCGGCGGCGGCGGCGCACCCGCTCGAGTAGACCGCGAACGTCAGTGTTCCGCCGCTTTCGCCGGCCGACACCTGCGGGCTGACACTCACCGTGCGTTGACAGCTCTGTGCGACGCCCGGGGCCGCAGTGGCCGGTGCCAGCGCGGCGGCGGCGGCCGCCAGCGCGAAAGCGAAACCATGGATGGCTCTCATGCCCGGCAGCCTGGCGCACGCGGCTTGCATCGACCTTGTGGCCTCGCCTGACGAATCCGGAGACACCACAGCACCCGTGGCGCACAGGGTGTCGTCGCGTTGTAGGGTGCCTGCATGAGCGGGGAGGTACGGGCCGATCCGGTCGAGCTGGCGCGGGTTGCGCAGTCCTGCTTGGACGGCTCGCAGGATCTTGCGGCGGCGCTGCGCAGCGTCAGGGCGGACACGGTGCTGTCCACTTCCGACTTCGGCAACGTGGCGAGCGCCGCCAGCGTGAGCGAGGCCTACCACGGGGTGGAGGGAATCGCGGGCACGGCGGTGGAGCGGCTGGGCGCGGTGCTCGAGGTGGACAACGAGAGCCTGCTGCGGGTGGCTTTCGCCTACCAGCAGGCCGATGAGGAAGCCGAGCGCAAGTTGCGGCAGAAGTACCACAACATTCCGATCTGACCACGGGGAGGTCGCCGGATGGGAGTCCCACCGGAGGACCAGGAGTACTTCCCGCCGATCACGGCGGCCGAGTCGACCTGGCAGTTGCACGCGAACCCGGGCCGGATCAGCAGCGCCGCCTCGGCGTGGCGGCGGTTCGGCAAGTCCGCCACGACGCTGGGCGACGACATCGACACCGACGCCAAGAACCTGGTCGGCTCCCAGTGGTCGGGCCCGGCCCGCGACAGCTACGTGGCACACAAGACGAAGCTCGTCTCCAGCGTGGACGCGCTGCAGGCCAACGCGGACAAGCTGGCCGGTCACCTCGATGACATAGCCGGCCTGCTCCAGCGATACCAGGGATCGCTCGACGCCGAATACGGCAAGGTCAGTTTCCGCGACGTCGGCGGCACGTTCTATCCCAGCAGCGAGCAGGAGCAGAAGCTGATCATCGGTGCCATCGCCGAGGCCGGCACCCTGCGCAGCGAGTTGGAACAGGCCCTGGCCCAGAAGCTCAGCGGCTTCGACCACGTGGGCTGGAACGCGATCGCGGTCGACTGGGGCACGGTCGTCGCGGGTACCACCGATCCGTTCACGCTGCCCCCGGAGGCGACCGACGGCGTCTCGGTGATCATGGTGGACGGGCGGGCGGTCGTGAACACCGGCACCGGCGACAACAACGTGAAGGTCAGGATCGACCCGCAGACCGGCGATGTGATCATCACCGTCGACGGCGCGGACTACTACTATCCGCCGGGCACCCCGGTCACCATCCGCGGCGGCGAGGGCAACGACACCATCGAGGTGCCGAAGGGCTCCAACATCAGCGTGACGCTGCTCGGCGGGGCCGGCAACGACACCATCCGCGGCGGCGACGGCAGCGAGAAGATCTTCGGTGGACAGGGAACGGACGACCTCTACGGCGGCCGCGGCGACGACTACATCTCCGGCGGTTCCGGCATCGACTACATCGACGGCCAGGACGGAAACGACGTCCTTTCCGGCGGTTCCGGCCAGGACACCCTGTACGGCCTGGGCGGCGACGACCAGATGTCGGGCGGCGAGGACGACGACTACCTCGAGGGCGCCAAGGGCAACGACACGATCTACGGCGGTGCGGGCAAGGATGTGCTGTCCGGCGGTCAGGGTGACGACAGGCTGACCGGGGGCACCGGCGACGACGTCTACTACGGCGGACAGGGCAGGGACAGCATCGTCGCCGGCGGCGGCAGCGACACCGCCTACCGCCAGGACGAGGACACCGTCGACGGCGTGACCTCGGACGTCAAGGTCGAGATCAGCGACAAGGCGCAGTTCATCAAGATCGAAGGCTCCGACGAGTTCAAGGAGCGGGTGCTGGCCGACCTCGACATGTACCGCGCCTCACCCACCGGCCAGCAGATGCTGGAGAACCTCCAGGACAAGCGCGACCCGAACTTCCTGTTCGGCGAGAACACCCTGACCATCAAAGAACTTAGTGACGAGAACGGCTACGCCAACAAGGGCCACAAACTCGCCAACTCCGACTCCGTCATCCAGTACAACCCCGCCTTCACCTTCGACTCCGAGCGAGGCCGGCCCTCGGTGGTGCTCTACCACGAACTCGGACACGTCTACGACTACTGGAACGACACCTTCCAGGACGACAAGATCAGTGGCGGCCCCGACGACGGCATCCGGAAGGGCGAGCGGCAGGCGGCAGGTCTCCCCTTCGACCACGACGGCGACCCCGCGACGCCGGATCAGCTCGACCCCGACCACCCCATCCAGTACACCGAGAACGGACTGCGCCGGGAGATGGGCATGCAGGAACGCGACACCTACGCCACGTACCCGGGAGACGGCTGGTGATCCGACCGCGCCACGTCGTCGCCCTGCTGCTCGTCGCGGCGGCAGTGGCTGCCTGCTCGAGTGATCCCGAGCTGGACCTGACCGTGCACACCGCCGCGACCGGCGGGGACGTCTCGGTCGAGTACACCCTGGCCAACCGGTCCGACGCCCCGCTGGTGGTCTACGACGGGGGCTGGACCGACCCGGCACAACCCGGCTGGTCGCGAGGGCCGACGGAGATCAGCGTCCGCGACGACGGAGTGATCGAACTCTCCCGGCGCATCATCCACCCCTGCCAGACCCCCGACACCAGCGAATGCGGCGGCGTCCGCGTACCCACCGAACGCATCCGCGGCTCCGTGCTCGAACCGGGCGCCAGCAGGTCGGACAGTTTCCGGGTGCCGCTCCAGGTGGAACCCGACCATCCGGTGTCCGCCCAGCACACACCGATCCCGTTGAGCGGCCGGACGGTGGTGTTCTGCGTCGGGTTCACCGAGGTGACCGACGACAACCCGGTCACCGCCAATGGGCTGTACCCGCCCGGAAGCCCGCAGACCATCGTGTGCGGCGAGCCGTTCCAGGTGCCGTGAGCCTGCGGTCGCGCGCTGCTCGGCACGAAGGTCTTCTCCGCGCTCACTGGAGGGAAGCCGATCAGGGAGCGGCTGTGCTCCCATTTCCGCTCCCCGACCCCGGCGGCGATCACGCACCGCGCGACCTCCGTCCCGAGGCCGCCATGGTTGCCGGGCAGTCTGTCTGGTCGGCGTTCGTGCACCCGGCCGGAGTCGCCCGCCTGATCGTGACGGCCCGCCACGAGACGGCTGTTCAACCTCGACGAGACAGGACCGAGCGGCACGTACACGGTCGAGGACGTCGGCCTCCGGCATGACATAGGCGTTGGCTGAGGCGAGGCCGTGACCGGATACGACCGCAGTCGGTCAACGAGCGACTACTCCAGGCGAGCTGCGGCTGGCGTACGAGACGCTCGAACTCCCCGCCGACGCCGCGACCTCGACCGTCTGGATCGGCTGCTCCGCCGCCCACCCCTCGTCGTCGGGTGACCTGAACCCCGGCTGCGCCAGGGCTCCCGCGCCGGTAGCGTGTGCCGCCGTGACCGAGCCTCCGGCGTGGCGCACCGAACTGCTGGACGGCCTGGCCGCCAACTCGTCGACGCCACCGCACCTGCTGATCCGGCTGCTGGCGACCGAGGCCGAGTCTTGCTGGCTGACGCTGTGCGGGCGGCGCCAGCTGGCGTCCTGGATCGTCGCGGTGATCCGGCTGCACCCCGATCCCCGACCGCGTGCCTATCTGGCCGAGAACCAGAACCTTCGCGAGCCGCGGTCGAACTCGTCGATACCGGAATCGTGGCGCGACGGCAGGCTCGCGCTGGCTGGCAATCTGGGCCTGCTGCCGCTGTTCCCGCTCGGCGACCTGCTGGTCGACGCGCTGCTCGCAGACGACGACTTCGACGTGCGCAACGAACTGTTCTCCGCGCCGAACGTCCGCTACATCGCGGGCCGCGCCGCTATGCACCCGTCGGCGCGCGCCAGGGCGGGTGCCTGCTGGACCGTTTACGGCACCGACCCGCAGTCATGGCAGCGGTTGCGCGACGATCCTGATCCTCTGGTACGGGCCGAGGTGGCCCGGATCGACGCGTTCGACGCCGAGGTGATCGACGTCCACGAGATCCGAAAAGCCGGGCGGCACCTGGCAACCCATGCGGGCATCCGCCGGTTGTCGGCCGCCGCGCTGGCCGAGGTGCTGGACCAGGATGAACCGGGGGCGCTGCGGTCGCTGGCGGGCAACCGGCATACGCCGCGCGACGTCGTCTCGAGACTGCTACGCGACGCCCGGCCCGCCGTCCGGGCCGGTGTCGCCGGGCGGCCGGATCTCACCCCTGAACAGATCGCGAAGCTGGTTGGCGATCCAGAAACGCTGGTACGGCACGCCGTGTCGCTGCGGTCGGACCTGACCGCCGAGCAGCGCGGCGAGCTGGCCAGCGACCGGACCGAGGTGGAGAACATACGGCCGCTACCGCGACCGGTCGAGTGGGAGGCCGAACTGACGGACCCGCGTACCGCACGGGAGGCCGCCGCCGATCCGGCCCTACCGGTGGCCCGAATGGCCGACATCCTGGCCCATCTGGGCGTGCCGTGACCTGACCTCCATCCGCCCCGCCGGTCCCCCGCCCAACCACATCGGTGCGGTTTCAGGGAAAGTGCTGGAATCACGGGCCGAATTCATGCGGTTTCCCCGAAACAGCACGGTCAAGATGGGAGTGGGCGGCGGTCAGGGGTGGATGTGGTCGGGGTTGGCCTCGATGAAGGTGCGGATGCGCTCCATGTAGGCGTCCATGAGGTCGAACAGGGCGCTTCCGAGCTGGTCGAGTGCCTTGCGGGTGCTCGGCGACAGCGAGTCGACGAGCGCCTCCCGTTGCGGGTCGGACATGGTGGCGGGGTCGAGTCCGACGATGGCCAGTGCCTGGGTGACGAGAGCCTTGACGTCGTCGGCGCCGACCAGGTCCAGAGCTGCGAGCGCGGAAGCGATCTGGGCGACGGGCGTCATGTCCAGCCAGCCCTCGAAGCCGTTCGGCGACACCGCGGTGTCGATCCAGGCCAGGTCGGTCACGGCCTGCTCCTCGGAAGACAGTCGCCTGCCGTGCGCCGCCTTCCTCTCGAGTTCGTGTGCGAGGTCGAGTACCACCGTCTGGGCATCACTCACGGGCCACATGTTGGATCATCGACTGATGTTGCTGACCTCCGGGCGGGGACTGGATCAGCGGCCGCGCCAGCCGTCCAGCTCGTTACAGTCGCCCGGTGGAGGCTGACGAGTTCTGGGGGCTGGTCGAGCAGGCGAGACAGGACGCCCGCGCCGAGTCGTCGCGGCCGAGCGCCGGGGCGATCGGGCAGGCGCTGGTACGGCGGTTGACGAGGCTGCCACTTGAGCGCATCGTCGACTTCGCGCATCTCTGCTGGTCGGTGAAGGAGCGGGTCGACCGGTGGGAGTTCTGCGCCGCGTGCCTCGTGATTACGGGGTACCTGTCCGACGACACCTTCGACTACTTCAAGGCGGGGCTGATCGGTCTGGGCCGGGAGGCGTTCGACCGCGTGACGGCCGATCCGGACAGCCTCGCGAACCATCCTGACGTCGTGGCGATCGCGGCCGGTCACGCCCCGCCTGACCACCTACGCGGGGAGGAGATCCTCTCCGCCGCAGGTGAGGCTTACTTCGCCCGTACCGGTGATGAGGAGGCCTTCCACGAAGCCATGATGAGTGGGCCGACCGACGGCACACGAGGCTCGGAGTGGGACGGCCGGTTCGGGGAGGAGGACGTCGCCGCGATACCGGTTCGGCTGCCCGGGCTCGTGGCCTGCTTTGGGGAGACCCTGGGCAGCGGTGGGACTTCCTAGCTATGTCGTACCTGGCCCACTACGCCGTCTGCGGCGTCCGCCCGCCGGCCACCACGTCCTGACTACCCCTTACACGGTGGCGGCGGGCGGATTCCTGCGCAACAACGGCACCGTGGCCCGCACCATCGGTGTTGTGGCCGTCTGCGCACCGCCGCCCGCCGGATAAGTGATCAACCGAGTCTCGGTCACCGTCGCCTGATCGACGGCGGCTCCTGCCCGCCGGATGTGGTCCGGGGGCAGGAGCCGCCTGTCTGACGGGGGCGCGGCGGACCGGCCTAGACACCGGCGGCGACCGCCGCTCCGAGGCAGAGCAGGGTGCCGCCGGTGAGCAGCTGCAGGCGGCGCTGGACGGCCGGGCGAGCGGCGAAGACACGCCCGCGGTTGACAGCCCAGGTGAACACCACATACCAGGCCGCGGTGACGAGGGCCCAGAGCGCACCCAACGCGACGCTGGAGAGGAACACAGGGCCGTCGGCGGTGAGGAACTGGGGCAGCAGCGAGATCGCGAACACCCCGGCCTTGGGGTTGCCGAGGTTGGTGGCCAGTCCGGCGAGGTAGGCGCGGCCGTAGCCCGGCCGTCGGGGGTCCGTGTCCGCCGTCGGCTGCGGGCTGCGCTTTCGGTACGCCGACAGCAGCGTGGTCACACCCAGCCCGGCGAGCACGACTCCCCCGCCGATCCGCAGCGCGGCGTAGGCGTGCGGGTTGGCCAGGAGCACCGCCGACAGCCCGGCCGCCGCGGCGGTGCTCCAGGCGAGCAGCCCGGTGCAGGTCCCCGCGATGCTGGCCCAGGCGGTCCGGGGCCCGCCATGCAGGGTCTGGCGGAGCATGAGCGCCTGTCCGGCGCCGGGGAGCATGGCCAGCAACCAGGTGGTGCCGATGAACAGTGGCAGGTGCGTGGGCATGGCTCCACCGTCCCAGGCCCGCGCTCTGCAGAGAAGTTAAACAGACCGGGCGCAGTTGTAAGATTGCTTAATGCTCGGCCCGGACGTGCTACGCCTGCTCGCGCTGATCGAGCGGCACGGATCGCTGTCGGCCGCCGCCCAGGTGCTCGGCGTCACGCCCGCCGCGGTGACCCAGCAGGTGGCCAGAGCCGAGCGAGACTGCCGCGCGAAACTGGTACGCCGGGGGCCACGCGGCGCCGCGCTGACCGAGGCCGGCCTGGCGCTGGCCGTACACGGTCAGATCGTCGACGCCGCGACCGTCCAGGCAGCTGGAGAGCTAGACGCGCTGCTGGGACGGCTGTCGGTGCGGCTGCGCATCGGCGCGTTCCAGGCCGCGGCGCTGCGCCTGCTCCCGCCGGCACTGACCGCGCTGCGCCACCGCCATCCCGACGCCGACCTGTCCATCATGGACCTGGTCTCCGAGCGCGGCATCCCGGCCGTGGCCGCCGGCGAGCTGGACGTCGCGGTCATCGCGTCGTGGGACCGGCCGCCGGTCCCACCCGACCACGTCGCGCTCCAGCCGTTGTTGACCGACCCCATGGTGGTGGTGCTCGCCGCGGAGCACCCGCTCGCCGCCGAGCCCGGCGCGCCGATCGGTCTCGAGCAGCTGCGCGGCGAGGCATGGGTGGCGATCCGGGCCGGTCACGCCGCGCGGGCCCAGTTCGACCGGGCCGCAGCCGCAGCCGGCTTCCTGCCTAAGATCCGTTTCGAGACCGAGTCGTACGACGTCGCGCAGGCCTTCGTCGCCACCGGGATCGGCGTCGCACTGGTATCTCGGCTAGCCCTCACCCACCTGCCGGGGACCGTGCACCGGCGACTGGCAAGCCCCGGCCTCGGCCGCCAGGTGCACGCGGTGTCCCTGGCCGACCACAGCCCCACCCCGATGGTGGCGCAGTTCCTGCGGCTGCTGCACGACGTCGCCGACGACGTCAGCGCACGCTGAGTCAGCCGTCGCAACCGGAGCACCACAAGGTCGCCAGCTGCGGCGACCACCCGCACGCTCGTCCTCGACCACACCCTGGCGGCGATGTTCGTTCCGGCGTGGTGTGCGACGGCTGCAACTCGCAGGAGGGCCGGGCTGACCGCGACGCCACGACGCCACTGCCATGGTCTGCGCCCGTACTCTCGGTTTCCTGACCGTCGCTGACACAAGCCCGACAGGCCGTATCAGCAGCCTGCGAGCCCTGCTCTTGTCGGGCATGACCACACCAACAGTCGTCGAGAAGATCGACGTCATCGGCAACGACAGCCTGCAGGCCGTCGGCCAGGACGGCGTCTACCAGGGTGTCGTCCTGGCGCACCAGGGCGGTAAGACCCGCAACGCCATCGGCAAGGGCCGGCGCTACCAGGTCGAGCTGACCGGCGGCGTCATCACCGCCATCCTGATCGACTACGCGAAGGTCGCGAAGGAGGAGCTCAAGGATGCCGCCGAGGACCGCAAGGCCGCGATCCGGGCCGAGCTCGTCGGCGCGACGACCATCTCGGTCAAGTGGATCGAGGACTTCCACGACCACACGGAGGCCCTGACCGAGCAGGAGCGCACCGCATTCGTGCTGAAGTTCCTGGCCAAGCCCAAGATGGACTCGAGCCCGAAGACCGACGAGTTCGCGATCCTGGCCACCGACCCCGAGGGCGAGTCCGGCAGCGGCATGACCCAGTGGCGCATCTGCGGCAAGATCTACAACCGCAACGCCAGCACCGGCACGGTCTACGTGCGGCTGTGGCACTACGGTCCGGGTTCGAAGCACTCCTGACACGAGACGGAAGACGACAGCAGACGCGGCCCGGTCCGAAACCCGGGCCGCGGTCGTCGGCAACGGGCCTCGTCGAAGGTCGTCACGGGCGGCATCCTACGAGGTGTCGCCGACTGCGCGCCGGGCCTGCAGACGGCGCAGGGTCTTCAGACCTCGGCGGGCCGCAGTGCTGACCCGGCCGCCGGTGCAGACGGTGCCGGTGTCCTCGGCGAGCCGTTCGAGCAGCGGTTCGGCCCGGTCGTCGCCGGTCGCGCCGAGCGCTCGCGCGGCCCAGTGCCGCAGCTCGGGGTCGTCGTCGGCGGCTGTCGCGACGAGCCGGTCGAAGCTGCCCGGCCTGGCGTTGGCGATGGCCGAGGCGAGGTGCCCGGCCTGCGACGGGGCGGGGTGCGCGGCGAGCCTCGCCCACAGATGGCCGACGGCCTCCTGGCCGCCGATCTCGGCGAGCGCGTTGGCGGCTTCCGCCCGCACGTGCTCGGACGGGTCGTCGAGCATGTGGGCCAGCGCCGCGGCCGCCGCCGGATCGCCGATCTCGCCGAGCGCAGTGCACGCCATGCCCCGATAGAACTGGTACGGGTCGTCGAGCAGCGCAAGGATCAGCGGCACGGCGGCACGCACCCGAAGCCGTCCGCAGGCCATCGCGACGTAGGGCGCGCAGCCGTACTCCTCGTCGGCGAGCGCCTCCAGCAACGGTCCGGTCAGATCCCCGGGCGGGAACAGGAACGTCCAGTTCAAAGCCCGGCTGTAGACGTCGACAGGGAAGGCCCGATGATCCGCCGCGATATCGGCCAGCGCCTGTCTGGAGGCGCCGTCACCGTCCATCGCACGGTAGTACAGCGCCGAAAGCGCTTCGACTCGGACCTCAGGGTCATTGCTGCGCAACGACGCCCATTCCCTGACCACGCCCCGGATCCTAGTACGGCAGCAGCATGTACGTTCCGTGTCCGAAACCAGTGATTGCCAGTTGATTCGCGCACCGAGGATGCCATGGTCACGCGCCGTGGGTATTTCTGAAGTTCGCGTTGGGTTTGTGCGGGGAGGGCCTGCTGCAGGTGGCCGCGATGCGTTACTCCCACGCGAATTCGAAGGTGCCAGCCTTCAGCCGGTCGATGAAGTTCGCCACGCCGGGGGCCTGCTCCAGCGCATCTTCCCAGCCCTGGCTTGCGAAGGCGTCGACGAGCACGACAGGCGGATCGTCGTGCCGAAGGTCTACGGCGAGGTGTTCTCGGGAGCCGTTACCACCGATGATCGCCATGCCTGGATGCGCGCCGACGCCGTCTTCGCCCCAAGCCTCGGTCAGTTCGATTCCTTCACGGGGTGTGTAGAGCCAGAGGTAGCAGCCGCTTGGGAGCCAACCGCGTCTGAACCATGACGAGTGCTGTAGGTAGCTGCGCCACGATGGAGGCAAGGCCGGAGATTGACCGCCCGCGAACTCCTGGTCGTCCAAGGCCGCGCGATAGTCGGCCTGCTCGATGATCGTCCCTACGAGGTGTTCGTTGAGGCTGGGGATCTCCGCCTCCGGAAGGTTGTACACGGCGTTGCTTCCGTCTCCGATTCGGTACTGGAGACAGTGGTCGACGAAGGTCGGCTGCACTTCGAACGAGGTGACGTAGCCGACGCCGGTCGTCGCGGCCAGCGAGGTCTGCGCGATGTGTTCGGCCGAGCTGCGTTCAAGGTAGGCGTCGAAGCGTCGGCCCGCCAGGGATGCTGACCAGGCATTCCATCCTGTCGCCGCCAAGAGGTCAAGCTCCGCCTGCGCCGTGGCCCGCCACAGCGTGATCGGGCCCTTGCGGCTGGGTCCTCGATCCATACATGGCACCCTTCGAAGATGCTAAACGGCGGCAAGTGCAACCACGCTGCGGCGACCGGTGCTGGCCGCAGAATCATCGGCTTGCCCGGGTGCGCGAGGGCGGCCACCACGTGATCCTGGCCGCTTGTGAGGACAACCGAATCTGCGGTGGCGCTGGCCACAGGCTAGACCCTGCCGCGTCGCGGCGGGTGTTCGAGGAGGTCCTGACCCGCATCGGCACCCGATTCGCTCGCTCTGAACCCAGGCGTACGGTCCGCGACCTACTTGTAGGCCTGTTGGCGCCAATCGAGCGCAAGAACGGATGGCGGCTGGCCGACCACCCGAGTCCGGACCGGATGCAGCGGCTGCTACGCACCGCGGTGTGGGATACCGACGCCGTCGCCGCTGACCTGCGCGACTCGTGGTGGAACACCTCGGCCATCGCAACGGAGTCCTCGTGCCGGACCAGACGGGCTACCTCAAACTGTTTTGTCAGCCGGTGTTCGTAGGCTCGGCCGATGTCGGAGACAGACATCCGCGTGCGGCGGATCGCCGAGAAGCTAGCCGCTGTGCGGGCCATGCCCCAGCCGCCGGAGATCTTCGGCGCAGACGCGCACGACTTCGAGCTGGCTCCGCCACTGCCCGAGGCAGCGGTGGCCGACTTCGAAGCACACCACAGGATCGTCCTGCCCGAGGCATACCGGCTCTTCGTGACCCGCATCGGCAGCGGGGGCGCCGGGCCGGGCTACCGCCTCTACAGCCTCGCCGAGTCCTGCGGCCCGCGCTGCCACCCCGACCACCTCGCACAGTCGAGCCCCTACCTTCCCGGCCCGCGCTACTTAGGCGACTGGGAGGAACGCCACGAGCAGCCTCCCGGTTTCGGCGGCCCGCTGTTCCTGCGCGGCACGATGAAGATCTCCGGGCACGGCTGCTCCCTGTACACCCGCCTGGTCGTGACCGGACCGGCGCGAGGGCGGCTGTTCAACCTCGACGACGAGGGACCCGCAGGCCCGTACGTGGTCGAGGACACCGACTTTCTGGCTTGGTATGAGCGGTGGCTGGACGAAGCCGTCGCCGGGTACGACTGCGGCTGGTTCGGCGAACGACTACCCCTAGACCAGACAGCACTCCTGGCCGCGCTCAGCGACGATCCGTCCGCGCACCGCCGCGCCCGAGCCGGGCAATCGCTCCTGCGACTTCCGACGACCGGTGACCACATCTGGGCAGCGCTAGCGGACGCCGCCACCACCGACCCCCACCCGACGGTACGGGCCGAACTGTGGCGGCTCCTGCGGTGGCGATCAGGAGGCCGCCACCAGCCCGACACCCTCCAGGCGCTCTCTGACGACATCACACGTCACGCCAAAGCCCGCAACCCCGTAGACCTGCACGCACTGGACACCCTGGACCGGCTCACCATCGCCGACGCGCTGGCAGAACTGGTCCACCCCGACCTGGAGCAGCGCCGCCGGGCGGCATACCACCTGGCCGGGACCTGGTGGCTCAAGAGAGACGATCTGCCCTACGGCACTCTCGATGACGCCGTCCGCCCGCTGCTCGGCGATCCGGATCCGCTGCTTCGGGCGCACGGCGTCACCGCCGTCCGCCGATACCGCCTCACGGACCTGCATGCCCTCGTGCGGGAACTGCAGCAGACGGACACTGACGCATGGGTGCAGGAAGCCGCTCGCCTGTGCCTTCCCGAGCACCATGTCCTCCCCAGCGAGGATTTCCTGCTCCATCCGCCATGGGAGAACAACGCTTAGTACGGTAGCGGCAGGTGGCAGTCAGCCGTAGCCCTCCCGCCAAGGCAGTCTTTCAAGCTGGTCGATTTGCCCTTCCCCGCAGTACGTCATGAGCCCGACGAGGTGTGCACGGGTGACGTCGAGTAGGTGGCGCGGCGTGCCGTCCTCTTCGAGGTTCTCCCAGACGACCAGGCCGCTCGGGAAGGCCGACAGGGTCCAGCCGCCGTCGTGGGAGACCGACACGTCGGGGTGCTCGTCATCGACGTAGGCGTCGAGCTCGGCGACAAGGCCGGGGACCTTGCCGGGGGTGTAGTCCTCCATGTCACCAGCGCGGTGGGTGATGACTGCGGACATCTCGCTCGCCGGCTTGCTCAGGCTGCGCATGAGTGGCTAGCGCCCGATTCTGGCCGTTTGTGAGGACAACTCGGTTTCACGGGTTCGCCGTCTTGAACTGGCGCCAGGTGGTCCTGAGCTTCTCCAGTTCGTCCCGCGGGAACGGATCTCCCCATTTGTCCCGGTAACGGCTTTCCCCATGCTCGGCTACCACCTCGTCAAATCCGCAGATGAAGGCACGGGCCACGGAGTCGACGGTCTGCCAGCTGCTCCAGATCTGGGTGCCGGCCTTGTCGTGGTGTGCTCCGTCGGGCAGTTCGAGCAGCTGGATCCAGACCTGGTCACGTTCCCGGTAGAAGATCCAGCGATAGGCAGTGGGTTCCGCCTCGAGCTGGGCCCGTGCCTCGCCTTCCCGTAGGACTACTTGGGTGACGGCCTCCAGGAGTTCATTGGGTGCCAGAGTGATGTACGAAGCTGTGCTCTCAGCTTGAGTCTGTTCATCGGCGACAAGGCAGTCGGCCCAGCCCCTTCCGCTGAGGGTCCAGGTGATGGACATCTTTGTCATCCGTGACCTCCTGGAACCGGCGGTTGGCGATGGTGATCGGGAGGGTATCGGCCAGGCACCCGAGTCGGTCAACCCCGTCTGCGAGGCAATGCATGGCGGCCTGGAGATCCATACCGAACGCCGCGGCGACGATCTTGGGTCCTGGCGCCGACGAGGTCGAACAGCCGAGTCTGGACCGCGAGGACGACGCACACGCCGTACCGGCTCGACGAAGTTAGCGGGTCGGGGTGGCCTCGGAACCGACGCATCGTGGCGCAGCGGGTACGTGGTACCTGTAAACGAACCAGGTTGACTGCCCGCCACAGGCTCGCGCGGACTACGAACGACACCCAGCCAACGCCGAAGCGACGATCCGTTGGGCCGTGATCAGCGGCATGGTCCGCCGCCTCAGTCCGGACGCGTCCGCCCGACGCCGGCATGCGTACGTCTTCGACTGATGGGTGACTGCCGCCGACGTCGGACGCCGGCCACTGCCACGATCACCCGGCTATCCTGCGGTCATGGCTGGTTCCGCCGAGCGTCCGCTGTTGTTCCTCGACGTCGACGGACCGCTGATTCCGTTCGGGATGCCGCTCACACACGCAATGGACGGGCACCCGGAGCAGTCCCAGCCTGGCTCCAACCCACTGCTGACCAGGCTCAATCCCGACCACGGACGCCGACTGGCACAGCTGCCCTGCGACCTGGTGTGGGCCACCATGTGGATGACCGACGCGAACGAGGTGATCGCACCTCGGATCGGCCTGCCCGGCCTGCCGGTCGTGAACTGGCCCGACGAGGACGAGACCGAACGCGGGCTGCATTGGAAGACCCGCGGCCTGGTCGGCTGGGCGGCTGGACGCTCATTCGTATGGGTCGACGACGAGATCACCGACACCGACCAGGCCTGGGTGGCTGCGCACCATCAGGGACGAGCCCTCCTGCATCGCGTCGACCCTCGCCGAGGTCTCACCGACACCGACTTCGCCGCCATCAACGAATGGCTGCTGCTGCTTTAGCGAACCTTCTCAAAGACTCGCTTTGCCCTGGGTCACCGACCTGACCTGGGTCCTCGGCGACACGGTCGTGATCCCAGGCCGCGGCGCGCAGTAGTCGCGGCATCGGTGCAGGGTGTCGCGCCCGGCATGTCCGGCCAGCCATTCCTCCGCTCGACCTGCGACAACAGCCCCATGAACAGGTCCCGTGCGGTCTGGCGGCTCTCCGACCGGGCGAACCGTGCCGAGATTCGGGCGACCAGGTCTTCGAACACCTGCCACCGCACGACAAGGTCTACGCCGTGACCGGCGGCCACCGCATCCTGACTTGTCTTGGCTGACGTCCAGGATCAAGCGATGTCCACCGCTTCGCGTCTTGATCAAATCATTCTGTAGCTACCTCGTTTGGGCAGGTCAGATGTCAGTTGGGGGCTGCGGGCGGACATGGCCTCCAGTGTGATCAACACTGCCGCAGCAGCCGCCGTACACCCTCGTGAGTACGTGGGCACTCGCGGATCATCGCCATCCGTGAGGTGATCGTCGGCCCAGGGCGCCTCAGCCGATCCCCGCTGCACCCCGGCCGATCATCCGATGGTGACGAACCCGCAGGTCGCTAGCCTCGGCATGATCGCGCAAGGAACAGTGGCAAGAAAGAGAACAGCATGCAACAGAAGCTTCAGACCCGTGCGTTCGAGCGGGTGGCGCCGTTCCTGCAGGCCGGCGAGCAGCCGGTCGCGGCGTCGCGGACCACGGTCGGCAAGTACTCGTCCGGCCGGTTCGGGGCGGTCGTCAGCCAGGCCATGCTCGTCGAGGGCGTGGGGGTAGTCGGGGCTGCGCTGATCGCCAACCGCCGGCAGTTCGTCGTGGTCACGAGCCACCGGCTGATCTTCCTGTCGCAGACCTTCTTCGGCGGCCCGGGAAAGAAGGTCCTGGGCCAGGTGGACCGCGCCGACGCCTCGCTCGCTGAGGTCAAGATGGGCATCGTCAGCCTGCTGCGCATCGCGTTCGGTTCTGCGGGCGACGGCGTGGCCCTCACCTTCCCCCGCGTGGACAAGAAGAACGCGGAGGCGCTCGCGGCGGCCCTCCAGCAGGTCCCGGCAATCTGAGCTGACACTTGGCGCCGCTGCCACCGTGTGGCCGCTCGGCACTGCTGCTCGGCACGGCCATGGCCTGTCACCGACAGGCCATGGCGCAGAACCCGGCTGCGGCAGTCCGAGGCGGCTGGGTGGCAACAGGTTGCAGCATTTCCACAACCCGCCCACCGTGCATGCCGACCGCGTTGGCATGAGGTCACGGCAGCGGCAGCAACTCCACCGGCTGCCCGGCGATCCAATCCTGGTCCACCACCGCGACCGCGTCGGCACCGGCGGCCGCTGCCAGGCTGGCCGGGCGGGCGCCGTCGACCACTCGCGCGTGCGCTCCGGCCAGCCGCACCGGCACCAACCTGGTGATCCCTAACCCGGGTCGGGCATCCCCCAGCAGCGGCAGCATCAGCGCAGGCCGCGGCGTACGCCCGGACAGGGCGCCCAGCAGCGGTTCCAGCAGTGTGAGGCAACCGACCAGGCCCGCATACGGGTTGCCGGGCAGACCCACGACCCACCTGCCACGGTTAGCCATGCGGGCCAGCAGTTGCGGGTGGCCCGGTCGGCACGCCACTCCGTCCACGACCAACTCGGCCCCCGCCGTGCCCAGGACGGCTCGCAGGTGGTCGGCCCGGCCCACCGACGACGAGCCGGTCACCACCGCGACATCCCAGCCGCCGCCGGACAGCGCCTCGGCCAACGTCGAGCGCTCGTCGCGCACGTGGCAAGCACGGACCACGTCGGCGCCCGCATGGTGCACGAACGCGTTCACCAGCGGCCCGAGGGCGTCGCGGACCTGCCCCGGCTGCGGCAGGCCGCAGTCGACCAGTTCGTCGCCGGTCACGACCAGCAGCACTCGCGGCCGATGCCGCACCAGCACCTCGTCGACCCCGGCGTGAGCGGCCGCACCGATCACCGCCGCGCGCACAGTCGTGCCGGCCACGGCCAGCACATCGCCTGCGAGCAGGTCTTCGCCTGCCCGCCGGATATTGGCCTTGCCCTCCACGACCGCTGTCACCGTCTGCCCGTCGCAGACGCACTGCTCGTACGGCACGACCCTGTTCGCTCCCGGCGGCACCACGGCGCCGGTCGCGATCTCCGCCGCGTCACCGGCGACCAGCCGCGTCATGCCCTGCCCACCGGCCAGCAGCGGCGCACCGACCAGCCGCCACGGACCGGCCCCGGCGACGGCGTAACCGTCCATGGCCGCAGTGTCCGCGCCGGGCAGCATCAGCGCCGAGCGCACATCTGCGGCCAGCACCCGACCGGCGGCCTGCGCCAACGGCATGCGCTGGGCCCCCAGCCGCTGCGGCAGGTCCGCGGCCAGGTCGCGCGCCTGCCGCCACGGCAGCGCCCCTCGGTGGTGCGGCGCGGGCCCAGGCTTCTCGGTTCGGGCATGCAGCGTCGAGGCCTCCACCCTCCCAGGGAAGAACAGCAGGGTTTCCGGCAGCGCCGCCGGGTGTGACGACAGGGCAACAACCGTCTCGCAACACGCCGGACACGGACGTGAGACCAGAGGCGGCGGGGCTGCTGCCGCTGACGACGGCGTATATCTGCTGGCGGCGGCCCCGTCTCGGTGTCGCCGCCCAGCCGACCTTCGGCTTGACCTGTACCCGTGGGCACGGGTTTACCGTCATGGCATGCGGATCGCAGAACTGACGCATCCCGTCGCGACCACACCGGCAGCGCTGCGTGATGACCAGACGGCAAAACAGCTGCGAGCCGACCTCGCATCCGGGGCGTGGGACGCCGGTCACGGCGCGCTGCGCGACCAGTCCGCGTTCATCGGATCGCTACGCCTCATCGTCGGACACCCCTGACACAGCCCCGGATAACCCTCGCGCCGATTCCAGGAGCCCGCCGCTATGACCGACCTGCCCCCGGCCGACCCGCACCTGGCCCCACGCTGGGGCACCGCTGCCCTGATCACCATCGACATGCAGGTCGACTTCCTGTCCGAAAGCCCGTACGGGCTGGCAGGGACCACCGAGATCCTGCCGAATCTGCGGCTGCTCACCGAAGCTTTCCGCGCCGCGGGCAGACCGGTCGTGCACGTCGTGCGCCTATACGAACCCGGTGGCGCCAACGCTGACCGCGTCCGAAGGTCGCTGCTGTCCGACGGGGCGCAGATCGCGGCGCCGGGCACGCCCGGCAGCCAGCTCGCCCCCGGCCTGGCTCCCGACCCCGCCGCGCTGCTCGACCCCGCCGCGCTGCTCGCCGGACGGGCGCAGCAGCTCGGCCCCGCCGAACATGTGATCTTCAAACCTCGGTGGGGCGCGTTCTACCAGACGGCCCTGGACGCGCTGCTCGGCGATCTCGGCGTCGACACCCTCGCCTTCGCCGGCTGCAATCTGCCCAACTGCCCGCGCGCCAGCCTCATCCAGGCCAGCGAACGCGACTACCGCATCGTCCTGGCCACCGACGCCGTGTCGCAGGTCAGCGCACAAGGCCTGCGGGAGGTCGCCGGCATCGGCGTCCAGCTCATGACCACCGCCCAGATCACCGCCGCGATCGGCCCGGCCGCCGCCCAGCACCTGGACGCGTCCCGTTGACCGTCTGCACGGCCGGATGCCTACGCCTGGACATACACCCAGGCACGCACGCCGGAGGCCAGCGTCACCAGGATCCGCCGGTAGTCGTCGACCTCGTAGTCGTCGGCGGCCGCGAGCTCGGCATCGCTCACCTCGAACACCATGCCCGCGACCTGATCGGCGGGGACATCGGAGGCCACCACGATCGGATGGTGGCTCTGGCCGCTGACCGCCAGCACATCCGGGTCGGTGATCTCCACCAGGTCGACTCGGAACCCGGACAGCGCGTCGCTGCGACCGGCAAGCTCACGGCCGAAGTTGGCCTGCTGCACGGCCGGGTCGCGCAACGTGCCATACGAGAACAGCAGAGGCATGCCGCCGATCATGCCAAGCTGACGGCTGATGACGTCAGGTGGGACCCCGCTCGCCCACGGCCGTGGCGGTGAACGGGTCCGGCTTCGGCGGCACCGGGCAGGATCGCCGGCCGCACCGTGACCGGGCTCCTGCGACACCACCGGAGCAGAGTCCGACCTCGCCCACCCTGGCGGGCAGGACCTCCGACGGTGCGACCGGAAGCGGCCTCGGATGCCGGTGCGGCGAAGACCCGCTTGCCGGGGACGTCTCGTGGGCCGCACCGGGTCTTCGATCCCGGTGCGGCCCACGTCGACGTGCCCGCAGGGTGTCGCGTGCCCGTCTAGTTCTGCGTCAGGACGCGGCCTTGACGAACTCGGTGGTGAACGTCCTGGCCAGGTCGATCGAGGCGGCGGCCTGCACGTCCGGGTTCGACGCCTTCAGCACGTCGAGGACGGTCTGCGGGCCGTCGGCGGGCATGACGCCGTCGGCGGTGAACATCCCCTTCGAGTCGTTGATCGACTGCACGTACAGGGCGGAGTCGCCGCCGGCGTAGTCGGCGGGCATCTTCGCGGCGATCTCGGCGGCCGTGTGGGTGTCGATGAACTTCAGCGTCTTGACGAACGCGTCGGCCATCTTCTGGATCGCGGCCTTGTGCGCGGCGACGTAGTCGCACGGCATGTACAGCGAGGCGCCGGGGTAGAGGCCGCCGAGCGCGGCGCGGGTGCCCTCCTCCGTACGCATGTCGATGATGACCTTGGCCTTGCCGGTGCTGGTGAGCTTGGCGATGGTCGGGTCGGTGGTCATGCCCGCGTCGATGGCGCCGTTGTCGATGGCGGCGATGAACGTCGCCCCGGCACCGGCCTTGACGATGGTGTACTGCGAGCGCTGCACGCCGCCCTTGACCGCCAGGCCCTGGGTGATCATGTCGGTGGACGAGCCGGGGCTGGTGACGCCGAGCTTCTTGCCCGCGAAGTCCTTGGCCGAGGTGATGGTGGCGGCCTTGGCGGTGGCGACCACCTCGGCCTCGCCGGGCACGTCGGCGAACTGGACGACGCTCTGCACGCACTTGCCCTTGGCCTGCAGGTGGATGCTGTGGTCGTAGAAGCCCACGACGCCGTCGACCTGGCCGGCCAGCATCATGGTCTCGGCGTCGGCGCCGGACGGCTCGCTCTTGAGCTCGACGTTGACGCCCGCGTCCTTGAAGTAGCCGAGCTGCTCGGTGAGTTTGGCGGGCAGGTAGATGACCTTGTCGAGGCCGCCGACCATGATGGTCACGGTCTCGGTGCCGCCCGCGGCGGGCTGCTCGGACGGGGAGGTGCCGCGGCAGGCGGCCAGGCCCAGGATCAGCGCGGGCAGCGCTGCCAGCGCGATGGACTTGCGCATCGTTGCTCCTTGCGAAGGGGTGGAGGGATTTCGAGGGGGGAAGGGTGGGTCAGTGCGGCTGCCACTTGGTCAGCCGCTTCTCGACGAGGGTCAGTACGCCCTCGGCGAGCAGGGCCAGCACCGTCATGATGATCATGGCGGCGTAGATGCCGGCCGAGTCGAAAGTGCCCTGCGAATGGGCGATGAGCATGCCCAGGCCCTTGTCGGCGCCGGTGTACTCGCCGACGATCGCGCCGATCAGCGCGAAGCCGAACGCGGTGTGCAGGCTGGCCAGGATCCAGGAGGTGGCGCTGGGCAGCACGACCGTCCACATCATCCGCATCCGCGAGGCGCCCAGGATGCGGGCGTTGTCGTGGATCACCCGCGGCACCTCGCGGGCACCCTGGAACGCGTTGAAGAAGACCCCGAAGAACACCAGCACGAACGCGGTGGCGACCTTCGAGCTCATGCCGAAGCCGAACCAGATCACGAAGATGGTGGCCAGCACGATCCGGGGGATCGCGTTGGCCGCCTTGATGAACGGGGCGAGCACGTCGGCCAGGTAGCGGGCCCGGCCGAGCACGACCCCGAGCACGACGCCGACCAGCGAGCCGAGCATGAACCCGTAGACGGCTTCCTGCAGCGTGTAGGAGATCTGCTCCCAGACGGTGCCGTACGAGGTGCCCTCGGTGAACCAGGTGACGAGCTTGTCCCAGATCAGGCTGGGCTTGGAGTAGAAGAACGGGTCGATCCAGTAGGTCCCGGCCAGTTCCCACGAGCCGAGCCACAGCGCGACGAGGGCCGCGCGGCCGCCGTAGACGCCCCAGCGGCGGCGATCACGGCCGGGGGCCCTGGTCGCGGCGGTGCTCAGCGGCACCGGTGTAGCCAGCTCAGCCACGGACGGCTCCTCTCGTACGCGCGATCTCGACCTCTTCGCGCAGGGATTCCCAGACCTCGCGGTAGAGGTCGAGGAACTCGGGTTGCAGGCGGATCTCGTCGACGTTGCGGGGGCGCGGCAGCGTCACCGGGACGACGGACTTGACGGTGGCCGGGGCGGCGGTCATGACCACGACCCGGTCGGCCAGGGCGATGGCCTCGGTCAGGTCGTGGGTGACGAAGACGACCGCCGCGCCGGAGCCGGACCACAGCCGCAGCAGCTCGGCCTGCATGAGCTCGCGGGTCTGCACGTCCAGGGCACCGAACGGCTCGTCCATCAGGATGATCTCGGGTTCGGTGATCAGGGTCTGGGCCATCGCGACGCGCTTGCGCATGCCGCCGGACAGCTGGTGGGGGTAGTACTTCTCGAACCCGGCCAGCCCGACCCGGTCGACCCAGGTGCGGGCGCGCTCGCGCGCCTCGGCCTTGGCCACGCCCCGGTAGTGCAGGCCGAGCGCGACGTTGTCGACCACGGTGCGCCAGGGCAGCACCGCGTCCTGCTGGAACATGTAGCCCACCGACCGCGGGATGCCGGTGACCGGCGTCCCGGCGACCGCCACCTCGCCGCCGCTGGCCGGCTCCAGCCCGGAGATCAGGGACAGAGTCGTGGACTTGCCGCAGCCGGTCGGGCCGACCACGGTGACGAACTCGCCAGGCGCGACGTCGAGGCTGACGTCCCGCATCGCGGTGAAGGTGCCGCCCCCGGCGCCCGGGAAGACCTTGGTCGCCCGGGTCAGCCTGATGGCGGGTGTGTGCTGGGTCATAGCGCACGACCGTAGGGAGGACACCCAGGTTTCCGCGTGGTTGCGAACATTGCGCGGGCAAGTTACGTAGATCGCTTTTTGCGCATTCTGCTCACGGCCTCACCGCAGGTAGCGTGTGGTGATGCCCCGTCGCCCCCTCCGGCTGGCCACCCAGACCATGCTGCTGCAGGTCGTCGTGGTCGCCATCGTCGCCGCGGCCGGGTTCACCATCGCCGCGCTGCTGCTGCGCAGCGAACTGGAGCAGCAGTACCTGCAACGCGCGCTGGCCATCGCCCGGACCACCGCCCGCGAACCGGGCCTGGCCGCGAAGGTCGCCGACGGCCGCCCGGACCCCGGCGGCGAGGTCCAGGCGTACGCCGAGCGGGTCCGCACCGCCACCAACGCCCTGTTCGTGGTGATCGCCGACCGCGACGGCATCCGCTACTCCCACACCGACCCCGCGCAGGTCGGCAAGCGGGTCAGCACCGATCCGTCCGGCCCTCTCAGCGGCCAGGAGGAGGTCGCGATCCAGCGCGGCACCCTCGGCCCGTCCGCCCGGGGCAAGGTCCCCCTCTACGACGACACCGGCCGCATCGTCGGCGAGGTCAGCGTCGGCATCCACGTCGACCGGATCACCGACCGCCTCGACGAGCTGCTGCCCTGGGCCGGGCTGTTCGCCGTGTTCGCGCTCGCCGTCGGCAGCGGCGGGGCCGCGCTGCTGGCCGTACGCCTCAAACGCCGCACCCTCGGCCTGGAGCCCACCGACCTGGCCGACCTGGTCCGCGAGCAGGTCGCCGTCCTGGAGGGCGTCCGCGACGGGGTGCTGGCCGTCGACGTCAACGGCCGGGTCAGCGTCTGCACCGAGCAGGCCGCCGCGCTGCTGGACGAACCGGTGCCGGTCGGGTCACCGGCCACCGACGAGGTCGTCGCACTGCTGGACGACCGCTCCCCCGTCACCGGTGAGCTGCGGCTGGTCGGCGACCGGGTGATCGTGGTGACGCGGCGCCCGGTCGAACGCGGCGGCCAGGACCTGGGCACCGTGCTGACCCTGCGCGACCAGTCCGACCTCGACGCGATCGCCCGTGAGCTGGAGGCGACCCGGGCGCTGACCGACGCGCTGCGCGCGCAGGCCCACGAGCACACCAACCGGCTGCACGCCCTCGACGGCCTGCTGCAGCTCGGCGACGTGCCGCGCGCCCACGCCTACCTGCGGGAGCTGACCGCGACCGAGGCGGGCGGCACCGTCGACGGCCGGGTCGGCGACGCCTACCTGGACGGGCTGCTGGCCGCGAAGGCCGCGGTGGCCTCCGAGGCCGGGGTGGTGCTGCGGCTGGGCGAGGACACGTGGGTCCCCGGGCAGCTCACCGCGCCGCTGGAGGTGGTGACGGTGCTGGGCAACCTCGTCGACAACGCCATCCGCGCGGCCGCGGCGGGCACCCGCCGGCCCGCCCAGGTCGAGGTGAGCCTGCTGGCCGACGGTCCCGACCTGCACATCTATGTCGCCGACAGCGGCGACGGGGTGGCGCTGGCCGATCCGTTCCGGGTCGGGGCGACCACCAAGCAGGAACCTGGCCGGGGCCTCGGACTGGCGCTGGCCCGCCGCACCGCGCGCCGCCACGGCGGCGACGTGCGGCTGCGGGCGCCGCAGCCGGGCACCGGCGCGGTGTTCACCGCCGAGATCCCCGGGGTGCTGGCCCCGGCGACCCCGCTGAGCTGGGAGGTGACGGCATGATCCGGGTACTGGTGGTGGACGACGACTTCCGGGTCGCCGCCCTGCACTCCTCGTTCGTCGGGCAGATCCCCGGGTTCACCGCCGTCGGGGTCGCCCACAGCGCGCAGGAGGCGGTCGAGGCCGCCGCACGGCTGCGGCCCGACCTGGTGCTGCTCGACCAGTACCTGCCCGACGGGCTGGGCACCGCGGTGCTGGCCCAGCTGCGCACCGACACGATCATGCTGACCGCGGCCAGCGACACCGCCACGGTACGGGCCGCCCTCAGCGCCGGGGCCCTCAACTACCTGGCCAAACCCTTCACCGCCGCGCAGCTGGCCGAGCGGCTGGCCGCGTATGCCCGCTACCGCCACCACCTCACCGGCGAACGCGACCTCGCCCAGGAGGAGATCGACCGGGCGGTGGCGCTGCTGCACGACGCCGACGCCCCGGCCGCCGCGCTGCCCAAGGGCCGCTCCCCGGTGACCGCCCAGCGCATCCTGGCGGCGCTGCGCGCCGCCACCGGCCCGATGACCGCGGTCGAGATCGCCGACAGCACCGGCGTCTCGCGCGCCACCGCACAGCGCTACCTCGGCGACCTCGCCCACTCCGGCAAGGTCGAGCTCAGCCTGCGGTACGGGTCGACCGGCCGCCCCGAACACCTCTACCGCTGGCGCGGCCAGCCCGTCCGAGTCCGCTGACCCCGCCGGCGCCGACCTGGCCGGCGAATAGTCCCCGGGTCGGCGCTACCAGGTGGGCCGTTGCGCAGTTGTCCAAAACAGGGCAAACCTACATCGCGTAGGAGCGGCCGACTGCCATCTTCGATCCACCTGACGGGGACCCGCCATGACGCAACCCAAAGTGCTGCCCGAACTCGACCTGGCCCGCGCCGGACGCCAGGTCATCAAGAAGCTGCCCGAGGTCACCCTCGCGTTCTGGCTCATGAAGATCGCCGCGACCACCCTCGGCGAGACGGCCGGCGACCTCTTCGCCCAGACGCTGGGGCTGGGCTACTTCCTGACGACCATCGCCCTGCTGGTGATCTTCGTGGGCACGCTGATCGTCCAGTTGCGCTCGCGCCGGTACAACCCGTACTTCTACTGGACCGTCATCCTGTCCACCAGCATGGCCGGCACCACCGTCTCCGACTTCATGAACCGCGACACCAGCTACCTCCCCAACGGCGAGACGTCGCTCGGCTGGGGACCACAGGGACTCGGCCTCGGCTACCCCGCCGGGGCGGCCATCCTGGTCTCGCTGCTCATCGCCGTCTTCGTCGCCTGGAAGCTCAGCGGGCTCACGTTCGCCATCAACGACATCAACACCTTCCGCGGCGAATCCTTGTTCTGGGCCGCGATCCTGATCTCCAACACCCTCGGCACCTCCGCGGGCGACTTCCTGTCCGACAGCTCCGGACTCGGCTACGCCGCGGGCGCCCTGCTCGTCGGTGGGCTGCTCGCCCTGCTGCTCGCGCTCAAGTACGTGCCGACCGTGCCCAACGTCCTGCTGTTCTGGTTCGCCTTCGTGCTGACCCGGCCGCTCGGCGCCACCGCCGGGGACTTCCTCACCAAGCCGACCGCCAAGGGCGGACTCGACCTCGGCACCCTGGGCTCATCGGCCGTGCTGCTGGCCGTGCTGTTCGGCCTCATGGCATACGCCCAGGTGATCGAGCGCCGCAAGCAGCTGCTCCACACGGCCACCCCCGCTCGAATCACCCGGTGACCAATAGCTGATCATCTCCAGGTAGCGCGGTGTGTCCGGACCGGGCGCACGGCGCTACCTGGAGATGACTGCGGCGATCTTGCTGACGGGCTCCGCCAGGGCGTTCACCGCATCCGACAGTTCCCGCAGCTGGGCCGTCGTGAGTTCGGTGTGCAGCTTCCAGCCGTCGGCAGTCGCATACCGCCCGAGGGTTTCGCGTACGGCGGCGAACTGGCGGTCGAGCTCGGCGACGGTGGCCGGATCGCGGTCGAGCAGGGCAGGGCGCAGGGCCTGGACAGCTGCCTGGGCGCCTTCGAGGTTGGCCTGGAAGTCCCACAGGTCGGTGTGGGAGTAGCGCTCCTCCTCGCCGGTGATCTTGCCGGAGGCGATCTCGTCGAGCAGGCTCTTGGCGCCGTTGGCCAGCTGTAGCGGGTTGAACTGCACCGTCTTGGCGCGGGCGACGAGGTCGGTCACGTCGGCCAGCAGCTGGTCGGCGATGGGCCCGTCCTTGGCGACGTCGCCGTTGACCCACAGGTCCTGCTCGATGCGGTGGAAGCCGGTGAACTGCATGCCGTCGTCGGCCACTTCGGCGCGGCCGTCGATCTTCGGGTCGAGGTCGCCGAAGCTGGAGGCGACCGGTTCGATGCGCTCCCAGTAGGTGCGGGCGACCGGGTACAGCGACTTGGCCTTGGCCGTGTCGCGGTTCTTGACGGCGGTGACGAACTCGCCGGTGCGGGTCAGGAACGCGTCGGCCTGGCTGACGACGTAGCGGTGGTAGGCGTCGGTGGCGTCTTTGAGTTTGGCGTCGGCGGTCAGCGGCGCGGCCGAGCCGGCGACGGTGAAGTCCGCGCGGATGCCGGTGCCGCTCATGCCGGGGCGGCAGGAGGTCTGGTAGGTGCCCGGCGGCAGTTCGACGCTGAGGTCGCGGGTCAGGCCCGGGGTGATGTTCTCGACTTCGCCCATGACCCGGTCACCTACGGCGTAGACGTAGAACTCGGTGACCTTGGTGCCGGTGTTGGCGATGCGGAACGTGACGGTGCCGGCGTCGCCGCTGGTGCGGGTCAGGCCGCAGTGGGTGTCGTCGGCGGCCACGGCGATGACGGCCGAACCGGTGTCAGCGGGTGTGGGACTGTCGCTGTCGCAGCCCGCGGCGGCGACGGCCAGGGTTGCCAGGGTGGCGGCGGTCAGGATGCGGCGCATGGTCATTCTCCGGTTGTGGTGGCGGTGGCGGCAGGCTGCGGCGCCGGAGCTGGTGGCGTGGGCCGCCGGAACAGGAAAAGGAACAGGACCGGGATGCCGTAGGCGATCCAGGCGATGGTCTCCAGCACGGTGGGCGCGGGCGTCATGTTGACGGTGCCGCGCAGCAGTTCGGCGTACCACGTGGTCGGGTCGAGCACCGCGGTGATGTCGAAGGCGATCCGGTTCAGGCCTGGAACAACTCCGGCTTCCTGCAGGTCATGGACGGCGTATTTGAAGATGCCCGCGGCCACCACGATGAGCAGCCCGCCGGTCCACGTGAAGAACCTGGTGAGGTTGATCCGGATCGCGCTGGCGTACAGGGCGGCGCCGATGGCCGCCGAGGTGATCAGGCCGCACGTGATCGCGATGCCGGGCCAGCGGGAGCTGGCGCCCTGCAGGCTGGCGAAGAAGAACAGCGCGGTTTCCAGCCCTTCGCGGGCGATGGCGAGGAACGCGGTCACCACTACCGCGGTCGCGCCCATCTCGACGGCGTGGCCGAGTCTGCCGCGCAGGTCGCCGCCGATCGACCGGGCGGCGCGGCGCATCCAGAACACCATCCAGGTCACGAACGCGACGGCGGCCAGGGAGGCGATGGCGTCGAACAGTTCCCGGTGGTGGGAGGTCATGTTGGCGCTGGTGTACTCGAGCAGGGCGGCGAACCCCACCGACAATGCAATCGCGGCGCCGACGCCGGTCCACACCTGCGGCAGCCGCCGTCGCTGTCCGGATTTGACCAGGAAGGCCACGAGGATGGTCACGACGAGGGCGCCTTCGAGGCCCTCGCGCAGCCCGATCAGGTATGAAGGCAGGAAGAATCGCATGCTCGGCTCCGGGGGTGGGCAGCGTCGGCTGTGCGGGAATCCACAGATCCCCTACACGCTGTAGTATGAAGGCTAGCCTAACCTACCCGGCGCGAGCAAGGCCGGCCGTCCACCCGACGAAGCTTCAGTCCGCTGTCGCAGTCGGACAGGAGCGGCGGCGCACCTGAGCTCTGGTACGCCGCCGCATCCGAGCTCAGGTCAGGTCGATCCGCCGGATGCGCAGCACACCGACGGCTCCGACCGCGGCCGCCAGCAGCAGGTAGACGGCGAGCTCGGTGTACTGGAACCGCCAGAACCGCCCCGCCGGCTGATACTCGACCTGCTGGCGCAGCCCGAGCCGGTTGATGGCCTGGTCGCATTCGGCCAGCGACGCCGTCGCCGAGACGCACACGTCGGGAGCGGGCACCGCGCCGGCGTGGCCGCCGGCATCGACGGTGGCGACGTCGAGCAGCCACCCGCCACCGACGTCCACGGGGCTGGAGACCAGCAGCATGCCCTGGTCGAGGTGGAGGTTCTGCGGCATGCTCGGCTCAAGCTGCAGCTCCACCACCGAGTGCGCGGGCGGTGCGTAGTCGGCTCGGATCATGGCCGGTATCAGCAGTTGGACACCCAGCAGGACCGCGGCGGTGACCGCCATCGCCGCGATGGTCCGCCGGGCGAGCACTCCCACGGTGGTCCCGAGCAGGAACGCGAACAGGGCGTAGCCGACCGGCGCCACACCACGGGCGCCGAACACCAGGGGTGCGAATCGGTTGGGCAGGCTCAGCCCCTGGTCGTGTCCGGGCAGGGCGCTGGCCAGGTCCAGCGGCTGCGACCACCAGGACACGGCGAGGCTGAGCAGTGCGGCCGTCCCCGCTGCGGCCAGGCCCAGCATGAGCAGTTTGGCGGCAGTCCACCGCATCCGGGTGATGCCCTGGCTCCACACCACTCGCAGCGTCCTGGCTTCCAGCTCGCGGGCGACCAGCGGCGCGCCCCAGAACATGCCGATGAGGGCGGGCAGCAGGTACAGCGCGACGATCGCGGCGTAGAAGACCGCCAGCGCGGGCTGGAACCCGTTGATCGCGGCCGCGAACTGCGTCTGGGCACGCTCGCAGGTGTCGGTGCACGCGGCCAGGCCGCTGGCGGCGAAGGCGTCGCGCACGCGGGCTCCGGTCGCCGCCAGTGCCACGGCCACGGCGGCGACGAAGCCGAGGGTCGCGGCGGCCTGGACGCGGAACTGGCGCCAGGTGAAGTACATCATCGCTGCTCCTGCGGGAACTGGCTGCGGCCCAGCGCGAGGTGGCCGAGCACGAGGGTTTCCAGGTCGGTCGCTGACGCCTCGGTGAGCAGGTCGGGCACGGTGCCTGCGGCGGCGACCTGCGCGGCGCTCAGGACGATGAGGTAGTCGCAGCTGACGGCGAGGTCGGAGACCACGTGCGAGGACAGGACGATGGTCGTGGCGTGTTCGGCGGTGGCCTGGCGGAGGGCGTCGAGGAACTCCCGTCGGGCCAGCGGGTCGAGGCTGGCGACGGGCTCGTCCAGCAGCAGCAGCTCTGGCCGTTTGGCCAGCGCGAGCGTCAGTGCGAGCTGGGCGCGCTGGCCACCGGACAGGGTGCCGACCCGGTCGGTGGGGCGCAGGTTGAGCTGGGCCAGGCGGTCGGCGGCGAAGCGCTGGTCCCAGCGGCGGTTGAGGCGGGCGCCGAGGGTCAGGTGGTCGGCGACCCGCAGGTTGGTGTAGAGGGGTGCGTCCTGGGCGACGTAACCGACTCGGGCGGTCTGCCGCGCGCTGCCGGCCGGGGTCTGGCCGAGGACCTGCACATGCCCGGAGGTCGGGCGGATGTGTCCGGCGGCCAGCGACAGCAGGGTCGACTTCCCGGCGCCGTTGGGGCCGACCAAGCCCACCGTGCGGCCCGCCGGGATGGTCAGGTCGCAGTCGCGCAGCGCCCACCGTCCCCGATATCGCTTGCTCAGAGCACGCGCATCCACTGCAACGTCCATGGTCTTCTCCTCGCGGAAGTGCGCCGTCTGCGGCGCTCCGGACGGCGCGGTACCGCCCGGATGCCCACCCTGCCGGGGTGGTGCCGGCCGTGGCGTCATGCCGGCGACCCGAGTTACCAGCCCGCATAAGGCCTGGGTATGGCCGCGTCGTGGTACCTGGGTCTGACGCCGTCGGTGGCCTGCGCGGCTACGGTGTGCCCATGGATCCGCGCCCGCTGCTGCCCACCACCGTCAGACAGTGGGTCTTGCTGGACACGGTCGTTCTGCTGCTGAGCAGCCTCGTGGCCACGACGGCGCTGGCGGCGTCGGTCAATCCGCTGCCACCCGCCGTCCACGTCCCGGGTACCGGCCCGGCGTGGATCGCCTATCTGGTCGCGGTGCCGGTGATCGTCGCCGCTGCGTTAAGACGGCTGCTGCCGCCTGCGGTGTTGGTCGCGGCGTCGGTCGCCGGTGCGGCGGTGATGTTCGGTGTGCCGACCGCGGCCCCCGCGGTCGCCGCCCTGTACCTGATCTACCTGGTGCCGGCCCGTCTGGCCACCGGCGCAGCTGTGGCAACCCTGGGCGCAGCCGTGCTGATGTGCGTGGTCCGGTCGACGTACCTCGGTGTCGGGTTGTCCGCCGGGTCGTGGCTGGGTTCGTCGGCGATGGCGGCGCTGCTACTGGTGGTGGCGTGGACGCTGGGCTACGGTGCCGACCGGCAGCGCCGCTACGCCGCCGTCCGCCAGCAGCAGGCAGTCCAGGCCGCCCACGAGCAGCTCGCCCAGCAGCGGCAGGCGCTGAGCGAGGAGCGGCTGGAGATCTCCCGCGAGGTTCACGACGTGGTCGCGCACACCTTGGCCGTGATCGCGGTGCAGGCCGGGGTCGCCAATCACGTCGCCGGGCAGCACCCGCAGGAAGCCCGGCGCGCACTGCAGACGATCGAGGAGACCAGCCGCGGTGCGCTCGCGGAGATGCGCCGCCTGCTGGCGGTACTGCGTCCTGACCGCACTCCTGCCGACACCGGTCCGATGCCGGGCCTTGCCGACCTCGGCGATCTGGTGGACCGCAGTGCGCAGGCCGGGCTTGCCGTGACCGTGCACACCGACGGCAGCCCTCCGTCTGGCCTGCCGGCTGGTCTCAGCCTGGCGGTCTACCGCATCGTGCAGGAGTCCCTGACCAACATCATCAAACATGCCGGCCCGGCATCCTGCACCGTGCGGCTGTTCTACCAGCCGCAGGAGATCACCGTGGTGATCAGCGACGACGGGCGGGGCGGACTGCCCGCGACCTCCGGCCACGGCCTGGTCGGCATGCGCGAGCGGGTCGCCATGTACCGTGGCCGGTTCGTGGCCGGGCCCCGGCCGGAAGGCGGTTTCACCGTGACGGCGGTGCTGCCCGTACCCGCAGGTTCCGATCCCGGGGCGGGCCGGTGATCCGGGTCCTCGTCGTCGACGACCAGGCCCTCGTCCGGGGCAGCTTCCGGCTGTTGGTCGACACCGCACCGGACCTGGCCGTGGTGGGCGAAGCCGCGACCGGGCTGGAAGCCGTCGACGCCGCCCGCCGCCTGCGGCCCGACGTGGTACTGATGGACGTTCGCATGCCCGACCTCGACGGCATCGAGGCCACCCGGCGGATCATCGCCGACCCGGTGACGGCCGAGGTCAAGGTGCTGGTCCTGACGACGTTCGACATCGACGAATACGTGTTCGGCGCGTTGCGGGCCGGCGCCAGCGGTTTCCTGCTCAAGGACACCCGGCCAGGTGACCTGCTCGACGCCATCCGAGTGGTGGCAGGCGGCGAGGCACTGCTGGCGCCGACGGCCACCCGCCGCCTGATCGAGCAGTTCGTACGGCACGCCCCGCAGCAGCCGGCATCGGTCGAGCTGCCCGACACCACCGAGCGGGAACGCGAGGTCCTGGCTCTGGTCGGGGCGGGCCTGTCGAACACGGAGATCGCGCAGCGGCTGCACATCAGCGTGTCGACGACCAAGACCCACATCGGTCGGCTGCTCATGAAGCTCGGCGCCCGTGACCGCGCCCAGCTGGTCATCATCGCGTTCCAGAGCGGCCTGGCTCGACCCTGACCGCAGCGATACCGCACAGGTCCGCCGTACCGGGACGTCGCCGTGCGGTTTTTGGGCACCACCGGTGTCGGCGGTACGGTTCAGGCAGGCCGACGACGGGACAGGGACGGGTACATGAACAGTCCGCCGAAGAGGCGCGGCGCCGGACAGCTCGAGCACGAGGTCCTCGCGGTGCTGTGGGCCGCAGCCCAGCCGCTGACCCCGGCAGAGGTCGCCACCCAGCTGGACTCGGGCCTGGCCTACAACACCGTGCACACGATCCTGACCCGGCTGCAGGAGAAGGGCCAGATCAGGCGCGAGGTGATCGAGGGCAGGGCAAGGTACAGCCCGGTTCAGGACGCGGCCGCAGCCGCGGCCGGGCAGATGCGTGCGGTGCTCGACAACACCTCCGACGACCGTGCTGTGGTTCTTGCCCGCTTCGTCACCGATCTGGATCCGGCGGACGAGGCGGCACTGCGGGACGCTCTCGACCGCCGCCACCGCCGATAGCCGCAGCCGCCCGCCCACGGCTGCCGTTTGCCCTGCCTCGCCCGCTGGGGATTGCCGACTGCCCCGCTGCTGACTACTGTCCGGCCGTGATGATCCGTTGGATCCCCGCCCTTGCCGTGCTCGGTATCGTGCTCGCGATCCTGGGCGCGGTGCTGTTTCCCGCCGCGCTCGGCGGCGGCGGCCTGTTGGCGCTGGGTGGTGCCATCGTGGCGCAAGCAGCCTGCGTTCTCCTGACCCGGATCGGGCCGCTGTCCCCGCGGCGCGCGGATCCGGTGGTGATCCGTATCGGCGCCGTCACCGGGGCCGTCACCGGTCTGCTCTACGGAGGCGAGATCGTCTCCGAGTACGTCAGTTCGGCGGTCACCGACGCCAGCGTCGCACTGGGGTGGGCCATCGTCGGAACGCTTGTCGTCTCGTCGATGGTCGCAGCGGCGGTCGCCACCGTGCGGCTGCGTTCGATCCGGGCCGGGCTCACCGCCGCGGCCTACGCCGCGATCGCCGAGTACCTGGTCTGGTATCCGTTCGTGCTCGGCGCCTACTACGCGATGAGACACAGCGCCAGCTTGGAACGTGTATGGCGCGCCGAGGGAACCTACCTCGACTTCGCCCGCAGCGGCATGTCCGACATCCGCGCCTTCGTCATGCAGGATTTCTGGGGAGCGGGATTCTTTCACCTGGTAGCGGGGCTGATCATCGCCGGTCTCTTCGGCACGTTCGCCACGCTGGCCACGCGGGTCGCGCAACGATTGCTCACCTCACCCGCCGCCCCGTAACCGGCCGGCCCGGCGTCGTCACACGCCGCCTGGTGTCGGCGTACAGACAAACGTGCACAGCCGCATACGCGACGACGTACACAAGGGCCCGCCCTTGGCAGAGCGTCCGCCTAACTCCGCATTCGTTGGCTGAGAAGCACTCACGTCAGCACGCGGGCTCATGATCGTGACTGTCGGTAGCCATCAACAAGTGAGTTCGAGGGCTGGCACGACTTGCGGAACATCCGCTTCTGCCGATGAGTGGATGTCGCTTTAGATGATCGCTCACTGTGGCTGTATTTCAGTGCTCGCGTACCTTCGTAAGCAACAACAAAGGACCCTTTACCGGAGACGAGTACCGCGTATGACAGTCGACCAAGCGCCCGCTGATGCCGCTGCTGGGCGCTCGCTTGCCGATGCACTCGCTGCGCCCCTGCTCGGCGCCTACCGGGCAGGCGGCTTCGGTCTGGCGTTCCTGCTTCTCGGTGCCACGATCCTGACCGGTGCCGGGTTCGTTGACCGTGGACCGGTCACCTACGTGCTACTCGGCATCGGCATCCTGCTGGTGCTCATCCCCTGCTACTTCTTCTTCATCAAAGAAATACGGCCTATCGACCGGGCTCGGAAGGCCGTTGTCAGCAACGAGGAGCTGATCAACCAACTGCAGCAGGCAGCCGTTTCCGCCGCGCAGCTGGGCCTGATGCTGCAGGCAGTGGTGTACAAGCACTCGCGAGATGTCAACGCGCTGCTCAACCTAACCCGGTCGCAGCTGCAGCACATCCCGTTCGGTCTGGCCAGAAAACTCGCTGACCAGCCTGCCTTGGTCAACGCTGACGCGCTTGCCGCGGGTGTGGTGTCGTTCTCGGAGCAGGCCGAGGAGGTGCTTCGCGAGATCAACGCGGCAATCGTCGAGGCTGACGCGGCCCGGCTGCGCAAGTACATCGATGAGGCCGACAAGCTCAAAGCGTCGATACGAGCGGTTCTGACGGCCCGCAACGAGCTGGCCGCCGAGGCGGCCGATGGAGTCGGGGAAGACGAGCCTGAAGCACCTATTCCTGCCTGACCAGGGATGTTACCTGGCTTCTATGTAGCGGCGCTGGGCGGGGCGCCCGCCGAAACCGTGCTTGGCGAAGGTGGGTCAGTGGACTCGTTCTCATCGCCAGTCCTTCTACCTTGTGCACGTTGTGGCGTACGCACCTGCGTAAGTTGACCCTGTACGCCGACACCTGGCAAGTCCTTCAGCCGGCAGCAGGTCACGTGAGGGTCGCGCCCAT
The DNA here is from genome assembly GCF_018327705.1 of Catellatospora sp. TT07R-123. Classification (NCBI taxonomy): domain Bacteria; kingdom Bacillati; phylum Actinomycetota; class Actinomycetes; order Micromonosporales; family Micromonosporaceae; genus Catellatospora; species Catellatospora sp. TT07R-123. Next base: position 840,031 of record NZ_BNEM01000001.1, read on the forward strand.
CCGGCCTTCAGGGCGTGCCACCGCCGCGCGGCGTTCGCGCCTGGCGCGCACCAGCATGGCGGCCAGTGCCACGGTCGTCAGCCATGCCGCGCCCAGAGTCCATCCGCCGATCACATCGCTGAGGTAGTGGACGCCCAGGTAGATCCGCGACAGCCCGACGGCGCAAGCCAGTGCCGCGGCGCTGAGCCAGGCGGTGGCCTGGATGCGGCGGTTGTCGGTGGCCATGGCGACAAGCCAGGCGAGCATGCCGAAGCAGGCGATCGAGCTGCCGGAGTGTCCGGAGGGGAACGAGTAGCCGCCTGCGGTGACGAGCCAGTCGAGCGGGTCGGGCCTCGGCCGCGAGATGGTGATCTTTATCAGGGCCACGAGCAGCTGGATGCCCGCGCCGACGGCCACGGCGAGCAGTACGGGCCGCATGCTGCGTCGGCGTACGGCGACGGTGACGGCCACGACGGTGAGCAGGATGATCAGGCTGGCGGCGGAGCCGAGGTCGGTGATGCCGGTGGCCAGGATGTTGAGCGGTCCGGTGCGGTGGGTGACGGCCCAGTGGGTGACCGGGTCGTCGACGACGGTGAGGTCGTCGCGTTCCAGGACGCCTTCGGCGATCTCCGCGAAGGTGAGGGTGAGGGTGAGCAGCAGCGTCGCGGCGGTGGCCAGTAGCAGCAGCGGGGTCGGGATCCGCCGGGCCGGCCAGGTCGGTGTGGTGACCGTGCGGGTCCAGCGCGTGCGGGCGCCGCGTAGCACCGGGGTCGCCGCCAGCGTCGTCAGGTAGGCCAGGGCGATGAGGACGGCCGCCGCCCCGGCGCCCGCGACGTTGGCCAGCATCGGTTCTCCCCTGCTCGTGGCGGCCACGGCCGGTTCCACGCCTCACCTCGAATCCGTTCACCCTACACGGTGTAGTGGTCTGCTCCGGTGGTGCTGGAGGTGCTGTCAGCCGCCGGTCGGGTGCAGGCGGTAGCCGGCGCCGCGGACGGTCTCGATCGCGGCGCGCCCGTAGGGCTGGTCGATCTTCTTGCGGAGGTAGCGGACGTAGACCTCGACGATGTTGTCGTCGCCGATGAAGTTCATGTCCCAGACGTTGTCGAGGATCGCGCGCTTGGAGACGACGTCGCCGCGGTGGCGCATGAGGAACTCCAGCAGCGCGAACTCCCGGGGCGTGAGGACGATCTGGTCTTGGGCGCGCCTGACGGTGCGCCGGGCCGGGTCCAGGCTCAGGTCGCCTGCGCTGAGCACGGTCGGCCGTTCGCGTAGCCGGCGGCGGGCCAGGGCACGCAGGCGTGCCAGCAGGACCACGAAGGAGAACGGTTTGGTGAGGTAGTCGTCGGCGCCCAGGTCGAGCGCGTCGGCCTGGTCGTACTCGCCGTCCTTGGCGGTGAGCATGAGCACCGGCGTCCACACCTGCTGGGCGCGCAGGCGGCGGCAGATCTCGTAGCCGCTGAGCCCCGGCAGCATGATGTCGAGCATGATCACGTCGTAGGGGTGTTCGGTCGCGGCCCACAGCCCGTCGTTGCCGTCGTGCATGACGTCCACGGCGAAGCCTTCGCCGACCAGCCCTTCGCGCAGCGTCTCGGCGAGGCTGACCTCGTCTTCGACGATCAGGATCCGCATGTGGAGCCGTCCAGTGGAGAGACGACGGCAGTGGCGGTGGTGGTGCGCATCGGGAGTCTGATGTGCAGCGCGGCGCCCCCCAGGTGGGAACTTTCGGCGGTGACGGTGCCGTCGTGGTCGTGGACGATGTCGCGGGTGATGGCCAGGCCCAGGCCCGCTCCCCCATCCGTGCGGGTGCGGCTGCTGTCCAGCCGGACGAAGCGGTCGAACGCGCGGTCGCGGTCGGCGGGCGCGATGCCGGGTCCGTCGTCGGCCACGACCAGATGGGCGGTGGTCGCGTCGGCGCGTACGGTGATGGCGATCCGGCTGCGGGCGTGGCGGGCGGCGTTGTCGCACAGGTTGGCCACGGCCCGGTCCAGGTGGTGGGCGTCGCCGCGGATACGCACGGGTACGACATCGGCGCTCACGCGCAGGTCGGGATGCTGGTGCTGTAACCGGTCGCGGTGGATGTAGGCGATGTCGTCCAGGTCCACGTCTTCGCGGCGGGCCGCGGCCATGCCGTGCTCGTCGGTGCGGGCCAGCAGCAGCAGGTCGGCCACCAGGCGGCTGAGCCGCTCGGTCTCGGCCTGCAGGCGGGCGACCTGAGTGGCGCCGGCGGTGCCGGAGGCGGCCAGGACCTCCAGCCCGACCTGCAGGGTCGTGAGCGGGCTGCGCAGCTCATGGCTGGCGTCGGCCACGAACCGGTTCTGCGCGTCAGCGGAGTCCTGCAGCCGTTCCAGCATCGTGTTCATGGTTTCGGCCAGGGCGGCGACCTCGTCGCGGGCAGCGGGCACCGGTACCCGGGCGGTCAGATCGCGGGCGGTGATGCCGGCGACCCGGCGGCGGATGGCTTCGACCGGCCGCAGCGACCGGCCGACGAACACGAACACCGCGATGCCGACTACCAGCGCCAGCAGCGGCGCGCCCACCAGGATCGTCCTGGTCACGGCCTCGATGCTCTCGTCGACGGGCCGCAGGGACTGGGCCGCGACCACGGTCCGCACGCCGTCGTCGGTGGCCACGGCGGTGGTGACGGCACGGAAGGCGTCTTCGCTGCCAGGGGTGAGCCGCAGCTGCTCGTGGCGGACTGCGCCGACCACCGGACGGGCCGCGGTGATCGGCGGTTTGCCGGCCAGGACCGCAGACGCGGCCACGACGTCACCGGCGGGGTTGAGGACCTGCACGATCGTCTGGTCGCCGGGGGCCGGTCGCAGCGTCTGCTCCAGCAGTGCCGGGTCGCCGGCCCGGATCGCGGCGACGACCTGGTCGGCGCGCTGGGTCGCGGCGGAGTCGATGTTGCCGGTGAGCATCAGCTGGGCGGTGAGCACCATGGCCGCGCCGGCGACGGCCACCGCCACCGCGACGACCGTCGCGGCGGCAAGCGCCGACCGGATGCGGATGCCGCCCAGCCGGGCACGCCATGACCTGGCCGGGACGCGGTGGTCGGAGCTCATCGTCGCAGCGTATGCCGGTATCGCTGAGTGCCCGCTGAACAGTGGCCGCTGTGGCCGGTGTGCCGTCTTCAGGCTGGTCTAAGCAGACCGGGTCTAGTTTCGCCGGTCATGGAGATCACTCGGATCAGGCGACGTGCCTGGCTCGCCGCGGCTGCGCTGCTCCTGGCCACCGCCGGTTGCGCGACCGCGCCGTCGACGGCCACACCGGCTGAGAACAACCCGATCGGCGACATTCCCGACAACCAGGTGTTCGTGGCGTACACACCGCCGGAGGGCGGCTACACCGTGAAAGTGCCCGAAGGCTGGAGCCGCACGGAGGCCGGCGGAGCGGTGCGGTTCACCGACAAGCTCAACACCATCGTGCTGCGGTCCGAACCGGCCCAGACCGCGCCGGACGCGGCATCCGGCCGAGCCGACCTGGTCGAGTTGCAGCGCACGGCCAAGAACTTCACGCCCGGCGAGGTGAAGACGGTCGACCGGAAGGGCGGAACGGTGCTGCTGGTGACGTACCGCGCCGACGCACCCGCCGACCCGGTCACCGGAAAGATCATCAACGATGACGTGGAGCGCTACCAGTACTTCCACGCCGGGAAGATCATCAGCATCACCCTGTCCGGACCGCACGGCGCCGACAACGTCGACCCGTGGCGCATCGTCACCGACTCGCTGGCGTACACGCCATGACCGGCGCGGACACCGAACGGCAGCGGCGCTGGCCGGCCCCGGTCCCGCAACCGCACCAGGTCGTGCTCGCGCACCGGTTGCACCGCTTCTTCCGCGCCGCCGGGGAGGAGACCCAGGCCCTGGCCGGAGTCTCGTTCGCCGTCGAGGCCGGCGAGCTGGTCGCGGTCGCCGGGCCGTCCGGATCGGGTAAGTCGACGCTGCTGGCGCTGCTGGCGGGGCTGGACGAACCGGATGGCGGCACGGTGTTCGTGGCCGGGCAGCCGTTGAGCCACCGTCCCGAACCCGAACGCGCACGGATCCGGGCCGCGTCCATCGGCGTGCTGTACCAGCACGGCAACCTGCTGCCGCACCTGACCGTCGGGCAGAACCTGCGCTTCGCCCGCAAGCTCGCCGACGCCCGCACCCGCGTACACGTCGACGTCCGGCTGCACGCGGCAGGCATCGCCGGCCTCGGCGACCGGATGCCCGCACAGTTGTCGGGCGGACAGGCCACCCGCGCCGCGCTGGCCGTGGCCATGGTCAACGACCCCGCGCTGCTGATCGCCGACGAACCCACCGCCGAACTCGACACCGACAGCGAGCAGCAGCTGCTGGACATGCTGACCGACACCGCCCGCGCCGGGACCGCGGTAGTCGTCGCCACCCACAGCCCGCGCGTGCTCGGCGCCTGCGACCGGGTTCTGCGGCTGCATGACGGGCGGCTGGCCACGACGGCGGCTCATGGGGAGACGGACCGATGACCGCCCTGCCGCAGCAGTCGGCGACGCTGTTCGCGGCCGCGCGGGCCGCCTGCAGGTTCGGGCCGGTACACGCGGTGCGGGAGGCGACCTGCACCATCCGCGCCGGGCAGCAGACAGCCCTCACCGGCGTGTCCGGGTCGGGCAAGTCGACGCTGCTGCACCTCATCGCCGGCCTGCAGGCACCCACCTCGGGCGGGATCTCCTGGCCCGATCTCGGCGGTGATCCGCGCCGCGACCACACCGCCGTCGCGATCATCTTCCAGGCGCCGAGCCTGATCGACGCCCTCGACGTCCGGCAGAACGTCGCGCTGCCGCTGCTGCTGTCCGGCAGCGCACCGGATCCGGCTGCCCGCGCCGCGGACGCCGCGCTGCGGTCCCTGGGTCTGACGCAGCTGGCGGCACGGTTGCCGGTCGAACTGTCGTCCGGTCAGGCCCAACGGGTCGCCATCGCCAGGGCGCTGGCGATGGCCCCGAAGCTGATCCTGGCCGACGAACCGACCGGCCATCTCGACCACGACACCGCCGTACAGGTGGTCGCGACGCTGCGGGAGACCGCGACCGCGACCGGCGCGGCGCTGCTGATCGCCACCCACGATCGGGACATCGCCGCGCAGCTGCCGCATCGCTGGCACATCGACGACGGCAACCTGTGCACCGAACCCGGTTCCCGCACGGCAGGAGACGGACTGTGATCACGTTGTGGCTGCGGGGCCTGCTCCGCCACCGTCCCGGCCGGACGGCCGGTGCCGCCACCGGTGTCGCCGCCGCGGTGGCGCTGCTGGCATGCCTGGGCATGTTCCTGGCCGGGTCGCAGGCCAGCATGACCGCCCGCGCCGCCGCGCGCATCGCCGTCGACTGGCAGGTGCAGGTCACCCCGGGCAGCGACCCGGCCGCCGTACGGCAGGCCGTGGCCGCTCAACCAGGCACCGTCACCACCGCCGCAGTCGGCTATGCCACCGTGCCCGGCCTGTCGGCGACCACAGCTTCGACGAACCACCGCACCGGTCAGGCAGTCGCGCTCGGGCTGCCCGACGGCTACCGCGCCGACTTCCCGGGCCAGCTGCGCACCCTCGCCGGGTCAGACCAAGGTGTCCTGCTCGCGCAGCAGACCGCGGCGAACCTGCACGCCGTGCCCGGCACCACCATCACCATCACCCGGCCGGGTCTGCCCGACGCGGCCGTCACCGTCGCCGGAATCGTCGACCTGCCGCAGGCCAACGCCCTGTTCCAGACCGTCGGCGCACCCACCGGCGCGCAGCCGGCAGCACCCCCGGACAACGTGCTGCTGCTCCCGGCAGCCGACTACGCCGACCTGATCGCCCCGATCGCCGCGGCCGACCCGTCGGCACTGTCGGTGCAGATCCACGCCACCCGCGACCACCACCTGCCCCGGTCGCCGGCCCAGGCCTACCTCGCCGACACCCGCGCCGCCCAGCACCTGGCAGCGGACCTGGCCGGCGGCGGCCAGGTCGGGGACAACCTCGCCGCCACCCTCGACGCCGCCCGCAGCGACGCCGCCTACGCCACGGTCCTGCTGCTGTTCCTCGGCCTGCCCGGCGCGGTCCTGGCCGCGACCGTCACCGCGATCATCGCCGCAGCCGGGGCAGCCTCACGCCGCCGCGACCACGCCCTGGCCCGCGCCCGCGGCGCGACGACCCGGCAACTGCTGAAGCTGGCCGCCGCCGAGACCCTGCTGATCGCCGCCTGCGCCACCGTCGCGGGACTCGCCGCCGCAGCAGCGCTGGGGCAAGCCACCACCGGCGACCCCAGCTGGGGCGCCGCACCCGCCGACGCCGCCCTGTGGTCAGCCGCGGCCGCAGCCGCGGCACTGGTCATCGCACTGGCAGCGGTACTGCTGCCGACCTGGCGGCAGGTACGCAACGACACCGTCCACGCCGCCTACACCACCGCACCCGCACACCGGCTGCCCCATCCGGCACTGATCGTGCTGCTCGCCGTCGCGGGAGCACTGATCTGGCATCAGACCAGCGGCACCGGCTACCAGCTGGTCCTCGCCCCCGAAGGCGTCGCCGCGATCTCGGTCGACTACTGGGCGTTCACCGCCCCGGCGCTGCTGTGGCTGGCCGCCGCCCTGACCACCTACCGGCTGACCCACACGCTGCTGGGCCGCGGCCGGGCGCTGACCGCCCTGCTGCGACCCTGGACCAGGCAACTGGCTCCGGTCACCGCCGCGACCCTGACCCGCAATCGGCACCTGATCGCCCAGACCGTCACCGTGCTGGCACTGACGCTGGCGTTCGCGGCCACGACCGCGACGTTCAACACCACCTACCGGGCACAAGCCGACGTCGACGCCAGGCTCACCAACGGCGCCGACGTCACCGTCACCACGACCGGCACCGCCGACCTGTCCGCCATCAGCGGGGTCAGTCACGTCGAACCCCTGCAGCACCGCTACGCCTACATCGGATCCGACCTTCAGGACATGTACGGCGTCAACGCGGCCACCATCATCGGCACCGGGCTGCAGGACAGCTGGTTCACCGGCGGCACCGCCGCCGACCTGATGCAGCGCCTGGCCCGGCAACCCGACGCCGTCCTGGTCTCCGCCGAGACCGTCACCGACTACCAGCTGCGCCCCGGCGACACGATCACCCTGCGGATCCCGTCAGCGGCCAGCACCCCGGCCACCGCCGTCTTCCACTACATCGGCACCGTCGCCGAGTTCCCGACCGCGCCCAAAGACAGCTTCTTCGTCGCCAACGCCGCCTACCTCGACCAGGTCGCCGACCCGCCCGCCAACCACACCTACCTGCTCACCACCACCGCGGCACCGCCACAGGTCGCCGCCACGGCACGCGACCGCCTGGGACCGGCCGCCACCGTCACCGACCTCACCACCACCGCCGCGAGCATCGGCTCCAGCCTCACCGCCGTCGACCTGGGCACCCTCACCACCATCGAGCTCTCATTCGCGCTGCTGCTCACCGCGACCGCCGCGGGCCTGCTGCCGGCGCTGACACTGACCGAGCGGCGGCGCACGTTCACCCTCGCGGCGCTGCTGGGGGCCAGCCGCCGCCAGCTGACCGGGTTCGTCGCCGCCGAAGCCTGCGCTATCGGGGTGCTGGCGGCGCTGTTCGGGGCGGGCACCGCGGCGGTGATCACCGCGGTGCTGCTGGCGGCGCTGACCGGGGTGTTCGACCCGCCACCGGACCACCCCCACGTCGCCTGGACGTACCTGGCTGTGGTCGTGGTGGTGACGGTGGTGAGCCTCTGCGCCGCCGCGGTGCTCACCGTCGTGCGGTGCGGGCGCATCGATACCAGCGTCATCCGCCGCGACGCCGGCTAACGCACCGACGGCCTGCGGATCACGTCGCGGGCCACCAGCTCCAGCACGACGATCACCGCGATCGTCTCGGCTGCCAGCAGCCCGACCAGCACGAGCAGCTGGGTGGCGCCGGCCTGGACCGGGCCGCCGCCGCCCAGCAGCACCCCGACGAACGCGCCGGGCAGCGTCACCAGGCCCACGGTCCGGGTCTGGTCCAGCGCCGGATGCAGGGCCTGCCCCACGAACGGCCGGCACAGTTCCCGTACCGCGTCCGGTTCGGTGAACCCGAGCGCCAGCAGGGCCTCGTATTCCCCGCGGCGGACCGTCAGGTCTTCCATGATCCGGCGGCCGGCCAGCGACGTCGCCGACATCGCTCCGCCGATGAGGATCCCGGCCACCGGCACCACCGCCACGGTCTGCCACGGCACCGTCCCGGCAGCGACGATCAGCGCCAGCACCGGCACGAGCCCTGCCATGATCGCTGCGGCCGCCCACCAGGCGCTGCGGTCGCGGCTGATCCGCCGGGCGCTGGTCACCGACGCCACAACGATCATCAACACGACGAACGCCGCAGTAGCACCCCACGTCCGCAGCACCCACGTGATCAGCAGCGACACGACCGCCAGCTGCACCGCCGCCCGCACGCCCGCACCGACGACGGCCCGCGACACTCGCAGCCCGGCCCACCGGGCGCTCACCGCTGCGGCCGCACACAGCACGACCAGCACCAGCCCGAACGCCGGCCCGATCACGATCGAAGCGCCACCCACGGTCCCACCATCCCACCTGCACCTGCGACGGCAGCGCGCCATCTGCGAATCGGCCGGATACGGCACGGCCGTCGGCCGATCGGCTGCGACAGTACCGCCGAGGCCTGCGGCGGCCGTGTCAGCCGGCGCCGCACCCACTGGCGTGGCGGTCACATTCGCGGGCTCGTGCGGTGGTGGTCGGGCAGTTCCCACGGTGCGGCAACCGGAAAGTAGCTGTTGAGGAACCGCGCCAGCAACTGCGCGCGGTGGCGGCGTTCGACCAGGGTGCCTTCGTCGTCATTGATGCAGAACACGTCCATCGCGCGGCGGCTCGACAGCCGATGCAGCCGGTCAGCGATGTCGACGGCCGCGAGGTTGACGTAGCCGCTGGTGATACGTCCGATGGCCGCCCGGCCGGTGGCCAGGGCGTAGTAGTGGTAGGCCGAGGACGGCAGTGAGACGTCTGCGGGATCGCGGAACTGGTTCGCGGCGGTGGTCTCCAGCGGGGCCGCGTAGCGCCGCTGCATCTCGACCAGCACGTCACGGCGCAGTGGATGCGGCACGTGCTTCATCTTGTACGTCAGGTACCAGCCGAAGTCCCGCATGATCAAGTCCCGGTTGTTCTTGCCGGCTGCGGTCGAGGCAAGATCGTGCGGGTCGACGGGTCCCGGCTCGACTTTGCCTCGGGACGGGAACAGCTTGGAGAGCCCGTTGGGCTGGAAGAAGACGCCAGGGGTCAGCGGCCGGCCGAGGAACACGTCGTCGTTGAAGTACAGGAAGTGGTCGGACAGACCGTCGATGCGGTGCAGTTGCGTTTCGATGGCGTGGGAGTTGAACGTCGGCAGCCGCCCGCGGTCGCCGAACAGCTCCTTGTGGCTCACGACAGTGACCTGGTCCTGCCCCGGGGCGAGCCACCGGGGCACCTGGTCGTCGGTAACCAGCCAGATCCGGCGTACCCACGGGGCGTACAGGTGCAGCGAGCGCAGCGAGTAGCGCAGTTCGTCGTGGTTGCCGAAGCGGGACGCGTCGGTGGCCTGAGCAACTGTGGGGCGTTGGTGCTCGGTCAATGCCGCCCGCTGGCGGGCTTGCCAGACGGGGTCGGTGTCGTCGACCCAGGTGTAGACGACATCGATCGGAAAACAGATGTCGTCGAGCAGCAGCCCGGCGAACTCGGTGCGGGTGCGGCGTTGGACGTGGTCTTCGGATGGCGCAAGCAGGCGCGTGAATACATGGTCACGGAGGGTGATCGGCTGGTCGGCGGCGGGCACGGTGTCGGCGACCCGGTTCGGACGCGGTGCCCGCAACGTCCCGTGATCGGTCGGGCTCCAGACTTCGAGGTCGCAGCCGTGCTGTGGGCCGAGCAGCAGACGGCCGGTGGGCTCGGTGAGGTATTCGGTGCAGCGGATGACGCGGTGGGCGGCCAGTAGCCGCCAGATGTGGTTGGAGGTGGCGGGCAGCGGGTCGCCCTGCATGCCGTCGTCTGTCACGGGCGCGACGAAGATCGGCTGCTGCAGGGCCAGGCGGCGCAAGGCGCGCAGGACCGCCCTTCGCGACTCGGAGCTGATGCCGACTGCTGAGGTGCGGTCGTCCAGGGGCCGAACACAGAAGTGGTCCACGCCCGCTTCTCGAACCACCGACAGCACAGTGTTGAGCGCCAGTTCCCGTGCTGACAGCGGAGTCGCATCAGCGGTGAGGCGGGCGGGCACCGTCCACCGGTCGAGGCTGACACGGCGCAGCGCCGGGTTGCTGTAGCGCAGTGCGAGGTGCCAGTCGACGGCCCGGCTGGTCCAGCGTTGCGCCGGTCGGTCGCCGAGCCCGATGTGGGCCAGGAGCAGGTCCATGAGTCTGCGGGACAGGCCGACGAGTGCTCTGCGGACGCTGCCTGGCCCGCGGGTGGCACGCGACCGAGATTCAACGGCCGCTGCCGGCGAACCCTCGTCGCTACCGATATTCGACACTGATATCACTTCCAGCCCGTAAGGCCGCTATAGGACCTAAGTCATGAATAGTTGCATCCGACCTACACGCTGTAGGAGTTTCCGCGGCGACACGCCCAAGGCCGCAGGTACCTCGATCAGAGCCGGAGGATCGGTGACCGGCGTCGTCGCAGGTCGGGGTGGCCTGAACGTTCTTCAACGCTTTCTCAGCCGGCGGTTCCTACGGTGACGGCAAACAGCGAGGAAGCAGGTGGCACGACATGAACTACGAGTTGTTCGCGTTCGTCAACGGATGGGCCGGACGCTCCAGCGGCCTGGACGCCGTCGCGAGGTTCACCGCTTCCACCGCCATCTACCTGCTGTTCGCGACCGCGGCCCTGATATGCGTACACGCCGCCCGGCAACGCAGGCATCGGCAGCTCACACTCGTCGGCGCGACCCTGGCCATCGCGTTCGTCGCGGCCACGGCCGTGTCCGGCCTGAGCCACGAGCTGCGGCCGTTCCAGACCCACCACGTGCAGCAGCTGATCCCGCACGAACCCGGGGTGTCGATGCCCAGCGATCACGCCACCGCCGCGTTCACCATCGCCGCGGCCATCTCGGTCTTCCTGTACCGGATGTGGGCTGTGCCGCTGACGATCGTGGCCGTGGCGATCGGTGCGGCCCGCGTCTACGCCGGGGTGCACTACCCGTCCGACATCGCCGTGGCGGCGCTGATCGCCGCGGCGGCGACCGCGGCCGTGGCGACCACCGACCACCTGTACCGGCGCCGCGCCGGCGCACTCACGCAGACCACCGCAGGAGCAGCCCGGTGACGCCGAGTTTCCTCGACCCGCAGCACCTCATCGCCGTGTTCGGCCTGGCCGGGATCCTCGCGATCGTGTTCGCCGAGTCCGGGCTGCTGATCGGGTTCTTCCTGCCCGGCGACTCGCTGCTGTTCACCACCGGCCTGCTCGTCGCCGCCGGGACGTACCTGCACCTGCCGCTGTGGGTGGTGTGCGCGGCGATCGCGGCGGCGGCCATCGCCGGGGACCAGGCCGGCTACCTGTTCGGGCGACGGGTCGGTCCGGCGCTGTTCCGGCGCCCGGACGCCCGGCTGTTCCGGCAGCAGCACCTGCAACGCGCCCAGGAGTTCTTCACCCGCCATGGCGGACGTTCCATCGTGCTGGCCCGCTTCGTGCCGATCGTGCGGACGTTCGCCCCGATCGTCGCCGGAGCGGCGGCGATGCCCTACCGCACGTTCCTCGTCTACAACATCATCGGCGGAGTGCTGTGGGGATGCGGCGTCACGACCGCCGGCTACCTCCTCGGCCAGCTGCCGTTCGTCGCAGCGCACATCGAGGTGATCCTGGTGGGCATCGTCGCGTTGTCACTGCTCCCGGTGGCCGTGGAACTGCTGCGCGCCCGCCGCCGGGCCGTGGCCGACCAGTGATGGAGTGCGCCCCCGTGCCTTTCGACCTTGACGGAAGCCGGATCCTGATCGTGTCGGCGAGCGTCGGCGCAGGCCACAACGGCGCCGCCAAGCAGCTCGCCGCCCGGCTACGCGAACGCGGCAGCCATGTCGTGATCAGCGACCTGCTGGAGCTGCTTCCCGACCGTGGACGCTGGACCAACCACCTCTACAGCACGCAGCTGCGGTTCGCGCCACGCAGCTGGGGTGCGCTGCTGCGCCTGCTGCACGACCCGGCCCTGCGCCACCTCACGGTGGCGGCGATGACCGCCGCCACCGGCACGGCACTGGCGGCGCTGTCCAAGGGCCATGACCTGGTCGTGTCCACCTATCCGCTGGCCAGCCAGGTCCTCGGGCGCCTGCGCGTCCTCGGCTCCCTCAACGCGCCGGTGGTCACCTACCTGTGCGACCCTGCGGTGCACCCGCTCTGGATCGCCCCCGGTGTCGACGCCCACCTGGCCCTGCACCCCGACACCGCATACCGAGCAATGAGCCACGGAGCCCGGCAGGTGTCGGTCTGCCGTCCAGCGGTCGACCCCGCGTTCCAGCCGGCCGACCCGGCCGGTCGCCGCGAGGTCCGCCGCCGGCTCGGTCTGCCGGACGCACCGATCGCGCTCGTGGTCGGCGGCTCATGGGGCGTCGGGCGGCTGGCCGCGACGGCCCGGGACGTCGCCGCCACCGGCGCGGCGGTCCCCGTCGTCGCGTGCGGCGGCAACCACGCGCTGCGCCGACGCCTGCGAGCCGAAGGTATCGGTATCGCCGTGGGTTGGACCGATCAGATGCCCGACCTGATGCGTGCCGCCGACGTTCTCATCCACAACGCCGGCGGCCTCACCTGCCATGAGGCCGTGGCCAGCGCCACCCCGATGATCACCTATCGGGCGCTGCCGGGCCACGGCGCCGACAACGCCGCAGCGCTGCGCGACAGTGGCCTGTCTCCCTGGCCGCAGAACCGGGACCAGTTGCGCACCGTGCTCACGTCGGCGCTTCGACGCGACCGCCGCCCCGACGTCGGGTTCTGCGCGCCGCCTCCTGCGGACCTGCTCGCCCGGTACGCCACGGCTGCCCGGCCAGCCGAACCCGCCACCGCCGGGGCCGGCCGGTGAAGGGCAGGGTCCTCACCGCCGCGACGGCGGCAGCGGCTGCGGTAGTCGGCTGGCATGCGCTGCCCGCTGTCACCTCCGTCGCCCCGGTGCGGGTGTTGACGCCTCGGCTGGCCGGACGCGGCCACCCGAGCAGCGTCGCGCTCACCTTCGACGACGGCCCCCATCCACTGGCCACTCCCCTGCTGCTGGACCTGCTCGACCGATACCAGATCAAGGCGACGTTCTTCCTTCTCGGCGTCGAGGTCCTACGGGCGCCTGAGGTCGCCGCCGCCATCGCGGCAGCGGGCCACGAGGTCGCCGTACACGGCCACACCCACCGCTGTCTGCTGGCCCGCACGCCCGCCGCCACCCTGGACGACATCCGGCTCGGTCGCGACATCGTCACCGAGGCCACCGGCGCCACCCCGACGTGGTACCGGCCGCCATACGGGGTGCTGACCACCGCCGCGCTGACCGGTGCCACTCGGCTGGGGCTGCGGCCGGTGCTGTGGACCGGCTGGGGTCGCGACTGGACCAGCCACGCCACGGGCGAGTCCGTTTACCGGACAGCCGTCCGCAACCTTCGTGGCGGAGCCACGCTGCTACTGCACGACAGCGACGCCACCTCCGCACCGGGCTCGTGGCGGGCCACTCTGGCCGCACTGCCGCGGCTGATCGAGTTCGCGCAGACACGCCACCTGACGTTCGCCACGCTCTCCGCGCACGGCATCGACCGCGTCCGGGCAGAACCATCCGGCGGCGTCTCGGTGCGGCACCGCCCGCCCTCGCCCCGGTAGCAGACCCGGGCCACGTCTGCGTCACTGCTCTGTCAGCTGTCGTGGACGTTGAGCGTGGCACGGGCGCCACGTATCGCGACGACGGCCACGCCGGCGACGAGCACCAGACTCGCGCACAGCGTCGCGAGCCGGTCATCCGACGGCTGCGCCGGCCATATCCACGGCGACGACAGGGTTGGTCCATGCCAGCGCGTGTACAGGGCGTACACCGACACGACGAGGTAGGCGACGGGCCCGGTCCAGGCGAGTGCACCGCCGAGCAGCCCGGCGCACAGCAGTCCGATGCCGGTCAGTCCGATCAGGTTCCGTGTCAGTTCCAGGGTTCCGCCTGCCAGGTGGGTGCCGATGGCAGCGGTCGCCAGGACCCCGGCCGCCGCGGCGGTCAGGCCCACGACGGTGACCAGCCGCAACAGCGGCAGCCGCGGCCCGACGGCTCGTTCGGGTTCGCCGAAAGGGCTGGCTGTGGTGACGGCGATCATCGTGGCGCATGCGGTTTCGAAGACCAGGGGAAGCTGCCGGGCACCGTAGGCGGTCCAGGTCCAGTGCAGCGCGATCCGCAGTGCGATCGCGCTGATGACGATGCCGGCGACGGCGGCCGGGATGCGGCGGCTGGCCAGGTACAGCCGGGTCAGCCGCAGAACGCTGCCGTGACGTGGGGCGGGGCGGGCGGCTGCGGTGGTCACGGCAGGTCCGTGAGGGTGAGCTGTCCGGCGCGCAGCGCGGTGACGTGCTGCATGAGCCAGTCGTGGCGGGCCTGGTCGGGTAGCGCGGCGAAGCGTCGGGCTGCTGCTGCTTCCGGGCTATCGGGTGGCAGTGTCGAGGTCCCGAGGACGGCTTCGGTGACGGCGGCCTGCGCGGCGGTCGTCTCTCGGCCGCCGCCGACGACACTGCTGAGGTTGTCACGTTGCGCGCCGGGTCGTCGGGAAGGAGGCCTCGGCGGGCGGCGAAGCGGAGGCGACAGGTCGTTGCCGCCGCCGGGGCATACTGCCATACACGGATTGATGTCGATACCAGTCGATGCCACACGGCCTGCCGCGGTCCCGACCGGCCGGACCGTCGCCACACACCTCGACGAGCAAGTCCGGTGGCCGGTCGACGCGCCCTACCGAGCTGCGGCGTCGCGCTCGGGCGAGGCCTGCGTCACAAGATCATTGCGAGCCAGGCTGCGGCCACCCGGGTGAAGTCGACCATGGCCAACGACGCCGCGACCAGCAGCGTCGCCGCCGGCACAGCCAGGATGACCAGCGGCTGCCAGCGGTTGGTCCGGCGCGGGTGCTGCATGGCCGTGACCCGCTCCACCGCCCCGGAACCGGACATTCCCAGCGCCGGTGCGGTAGCAGCCCGACGGCTGGCCAGCGACGCCTTCGCCACCGCAGTCGCGACGAGGTGCCGGTCTCCGACCGCGGCGGCGGCGTCCTCGTCGGCCCACCGCTCCACGAGATGGCACACCAGTGGCGGCACTCGGCGCTGGAGCGGGTTGACCGCCGCTGACCAGGTCACGGCGGTCACCCATCGGTGGTGGCGCCGGTCCAGGTGGGCGTTCTCGTGCGCGAACAGCACCCGCCGCTCAGCGGCGTCCAGCACCTGAAGCATCCCCGTCGTCACGAGGATGTGACCGGGTCGACCCGGCACGGCCACCGCGAACGGTTCAGACATGTCCGCCACGACCAGCCCCGCCCGCGGTTGTCCCACTGCCCTCAGCTGACGCAGGATGCGCCGCTGAGCACGTATCTCACGGATGAGGCGCACGGCACCGAACGCCAGCAGCAGTGCCGCCGACAGGGCGATCATGCCTGGCACCGGCTTGGGCAGTCCGAGCTCGGGGCGGTGGTCGAAGGCTCCCAGCGGCGGCAGGTCGTCGAGCAGAGTCAGTGCCAGCAGAGCCAGGCAGCAGACGGTCGCTGCGGAAGTCGTCACCACTGCGGCGGTGATGGTCCGGGCCGCAGCTGCCGGTGCCGTGCGTCGGGCGACGTACCGGGCCGCATAGGGCAGCAGCGCCGACACCAGGATCGGCAGGTAGACCCACAGCCTCATGACTTCGCCCGCCGCAGCACGGACAGCAGTCTACGCGGCCTGGCCGGCGCCTGGTTCGGCCTGCGCCCGGCGCTGCTCGCCTGCGCCTGCCTGGCGTTCACCGCACTACTTCCCTGCTGGCTGCTCCCGTCCGCACCCTGCGCGCCCTGCCCACCCTCGATGAAGTAGGAATCTGACTGTGCTGACAATCCGTACCGCCCTTCCCGACGAGATACCCGCGCTGACGACCTTTCCGGACGACGACGAACGCAACACGTCGACCGCCGCGTACCTGTCCGGCCTGCTGGAGAGCGGCTGCACCCGACCGGAGTGGTGCCTGGTCGCCGAGCGCGACGGCCGCCTGACCGGCAACGTGGTGCTGTGGACCGTGCCCGGCCGCACGGTGCCGATGGACATCGTGCTGCTGGAACCCGGCGACCCGGACACCGGCGAGGCGCTGCTGGCGTACGCCGCCGAGCAGGCCCGCGAGCTGGGCGCGCAGACCCAGGGACACGTCCTGGACAGCCCGGCCCAGGCTCCCCAGTTCCAGCGGGATCCGCAACTGCGCGAGAAGCTGCTCGCCGACGCCGGGTTCACCCTCGCCCGCGACGGCTGCCGGTTCCGGTGGACCGCAGGCGACCCGATGCCGGCCCAAGACGAGCGGCTGCACTGGCGTTCCCTGGCCGACCTGGGTGAGACGCCGTTCGTGGAGCTGCTCGCCGACACCTTCACCGACACCCAGGACTCGATCTTCCAGGCCGAGATCGCCCAGCACGGCCTGCGCGGCGCGGCCGAACGCAACATCGCCGACATGCTCGAGATGGACCACCGGCCCGGCTGGTACGAGATCGGCTACGACGCGGCGGACACGCCCGTGGCGATCAGCATGCCGGCGCGTACGCCCACCGCCGCGGTCATCGGCCTCGTCGCCGTCGCGAGGATCGGCCGCGGTCAGGGCTACGCCACCAGCGTGGTCGCCCGAGGCACCCAGGTGCTCGTCGACGGCGGGGCCGAGGAGATCCGCGGCGACTGCGACGCCGGCAACATCGCCATGTTCAAAGCGTTCCAGCGCGCGGAATACCGCAACTTCGCCAACCGGAAGATGTTCACCCGCCCGCTGTGAGCCGTCGGCAGGCCCATGGGCTCGCCCGCCCGCAGGGTGCCTGATCAACCGAGTCCCGGTCACCGTCGCCTGAGCGACGGACGGCTCCTGCCCGCCGGAGATGGTTCCGGGGGCAGGAGCCGTCCGTCCAGACCTCCCTGTCCGCATGAATTCCGCGGCAGGTGGTCCGGCCCTGCCTGCTAACCGACCAGGTAGCAGGCCTTGGCTACCCCGAACATGGGGTCGTTGCCCATCGCGGTGCTGGTGCAGGGTGCGCTGCCGGTGAACGAGCGGTACACGTAGCGGCCGTTGGCGCCGTACGCCACGGTCTGAAACCCGCTGAACGTGCAGGTGCCGTTCTCGGCGGCGCAGACGTTCGAATAGCCGCCGGGCGGGCCCGACCTGGTGTAGCACGATTTCACCGTGCCCGGCAGCGGGTCACCGAACAGGGTGTTGCCGCAGGTCACCGACCCGGTGGCGGGGGTGTGGGCGAACGCGCCGTTCGCGCCGTACGCGATCGGCTGCCCGATCGTCGCCGCGCAGACGGCGTTCTCGGCGGCGCAGGCGGTCCAGCCGGCGGCCGGGCCGCCTGCCGGGGGCAGGTAGCACTGCTTGGCGGCGCCCGGCAGCGGATCGCCGAAGATCGCGGCGGTGCAGGCGGTGCCGCCTGAGCGCAGCGCGTAGCCGAACGCACCGTTCGCGCCGAACGCCACCCGGCGGGTGCCGGTGAAGGCGCACGTGCCCCCCTCGGCCGCGCACGAGGTCCAGCCGCTCGGGCCGCCGACCGGGGCGACGAAGCAGGACTTCAGCACCCCGTACGCCGGATCGGGGCCGATCGCCGCGCCCGTGCACGCCGTACCGTTGGTGACGGTCTTGTAGGTGTAGGAGCCCGCGCCGAACGCGACCACCCGGGTGCCGGTGAAGGAGCAGGTCGAGGACTCGACCGCACAAAGGGTGAACCCGGCCGGCAGCTCGGCGGGCACGCCGACCCCGGTCACGACCAGGTCATACGTGCCGGCGCCGACGCCGGTGAGGTAGACGTAGCCGGCGTCCTGGCTGCCGCCGGTGATGCCCGGCCGGGCGGTGAAGGTGCCGTTGTCCCAGACCGTCGCGCCGTTGACGCTCACCACGATGTTTGCGCCGCCCAGTTTGGGAACCCCGATGACGCCGGTGGTGCCGGCCGGGCTGACCAGGTGTGAGACGAAGGTGCCGGCCGCGACGTCGCGCGACCAGGACGCGTCGAGCGCGCCCTGCGGCAGGGTGATCCGGCCCTCCACGCTGGTCAGGTCGCCCGGGTGCGGCACGAACCGGTACCCGCCGACCTTGGGATCGGGCGACAGGCCCAGCACGTCGAAGGTCAGCGCCGAGGTGGGGCCGGTCGCCCAGCCGTGTGCCAGGCTCAGGTACGAACCGCCGTAGTCGAACGTGCCGTCGGCCTTGAAGCCCTCCCAGAAGGTGCTCTTCGTGCCGATCGGGCTGTCGAGCATGTAGCCCCACTCCCGGCGGATCAGGTCCAGGCCCTTCTGGTCGTTGCCCGCCGTGAACTGCGCGTGCACCTCCATCGAGCCGGGGAAGGTGCCGATGTTGCCGCCCTTCTCCGGGGTCACCGCGCCGAAGGCGTTCCAGCGCGAGGTCAGGTTGCCGGCGATCGCGGTGGCCTTGGCGGGGGTGTCGGTCAGGCCGTACCAGACGGCGAGGGAGTTGCCGTCCTGCGGGTAGAGCGTGCTGCCCGGGTTGTCGCGGTACAGCTCCACGGCCGGGTTCCACAGCAGCGAGTTGGCCGCCGCCTTCAGCGTGGCGGCCTTGCCGCTGTAGCCGGCGGCAAGGGTGGTGTCGCCCTCCACGGTGGCCAGCTGCGCGCCGCCGAGCAGCGCGGCGTAGAGGATGGCGTTGGCCGCGATGTTCTGGCCGCCCTGGTTGCTGCGCGCCCAGTCGTTGGCTCCGGTCACGTTCAGCAGCCCGTTGCCGCCGATCTTGTTCGTGATGAAGGCCATGCCGAGCTTGTACCTGCCCCAGACCGAGTCCAGCCAGGTCTTGTCGGCGGTGTAGGAGTAGTACAGCGAGGTGCCGAGCAGGGACCAGGTGTGGTAGGTGTCCGAGCCGTAGAAGTTGACCTGCGGGCCGGCGTAGGGCAGCTCGCCCGACGCGGTCTGCGCGTTGAACATCGTCTGCAGCGAGTTGCGGGTGGACACCATGTCGTTGGTGGACACGTACGCCGTCGGCACCGAGATACCCATGTCGCCGGGCCACACCGTCCGGTCGCGCTTGGCGCCGTCGGTCAGGACGCTGGCCCCGACGCCGATGGAGGCGCCGTTGTTCCAGCCGGTGCCCGGCGGGCCCCATACCCGGCCCTGGTCGGGGGCGATGGTGTTGGTCTGCACGGTGTAGGCGCCCGCGTACCAGATGCGGTTGAGCAGGGTGTCGTTGGAGTAGAAGTAGTTCGGGTAGGCGCTCGGGTCGACCATCGACGGCACCGGGCTGAACTGCAACGACACCCGGTACAGGTCCACCCAGCCGGGGGTGTTCAGGAAGACGGTCAGGTAGCGGAAGCCGCCGCGCAGCTTCGCCGCCGGCATCGTGTAGGTGCCGTTGGCGGGCGCGGCGCCGAAGATCGCGCCGTCGGCGCCGCTGCCGCCGTTGCTGGCGTCGCTGTTGCTCCCGACGTACAGCGAGGATTCGCTGAACGCCAGCCCCACCTGCTGGTTGGCGTCGCTGGTGGCGTGGAAGGACAGGGTTGTCAGGCCGCCGACCTCCTTGCCGAAGTCGAGCACGATCGCCGAGCCCGTCCCGGACAGCCGGGTGTTCTGCTGCGACAGCACGTTCTGCGGACTGGTCACGGTGCCGGTGGTGCTGTACAGGGCCACCGGGGCCAGGGTGCGGGAGGTGGGGGCGTAGTTCAGGGCGGACAGCGTGGCGGCGGGCGGGTCGGCGAGCGCGGGCGACGTCGGGCCCGTCCCCGTGGTGAGCGCCACCAGCAGCGCGGATGCCGCCCAGGCGCGCGCCGAGCGGTGCAATGGTCTAGGCATCGACTGCCTCCGAGGTGTCGGGAGTGTCCTGCACGGTGTGTCGCATGGGTGCCTTCCTGCCTGGTCGGCGCGTCAGCCGACGCGCAGTTCGGCCAGTTGCAGCCGGTAGCGGGTCGGTTCGTCGACCGCGGGCGTGCCCAGCCGGGTGACGAAGACCCGCACGTAGCGGGCGGTGGTGGTGGTCAGCGCGTACTGCTGCGCCGCGCCGTTGGGGTTGGCCTGCCCGCTGACGGTGCGCACGGTGGTGTAGGTCCCGCTGCCCGAGGCCCTGGTCGCGATGGTGAAGTCGACCGGGAAGCCCGCGGTGCCGCCGCCGGAGGCGGCGGTGTCGGTGCGCGGGAACAGGGTCAGTGCCGAGATCGGGCGGTCCACGCCCAGGTCCAGCTCGACCCATACCCCGCCGACGGCCGGGCCGGGGAACTCGTTGCTGGTGTAGCCCTTCGCCCCGCCGACGCTGGTGGTGGTGCCGTCGAAGACGAACGCCCGATTCCAGTCGCCGTTCTCCAGCACGTCGCTGACGGTGACCACGGTGCGGGCAGGCGGTACGGCGAGTTCGGCCAGCTGCAACCGGTAGTAGACGCCGGCTTCGTCGTGCGCGGGCGCGCCGAGCCGGGTGACCTGCACCCGCAGGTAGCGGGCCCGGGTCGGGGTGAAGCCGTACGTCTGCGCCGCCCCGTTCGGGTTGGCCTGCCCGGTCACCGTACGGACCGTCGTGTAGGAGCCGGCGCCGGCGGCCTTGGCCTGGATGGTGAAGTCGACCGGGAAACCGGGGGTCCCCCCGCCGGTGGCGGTGGTGTCGGTGCGCGGGAACAGCCGCAGCGCGTCCAGGTCGGTGTCGGCGCCCAGGTCGACCTCGACCCAGACCGGTGCGCCGCTGACGTCCGGGTTCAGGGTGTAGTCGCTGGTGTATCCGCGTGAGCCGGCGACGCTGTTCAGCGTGCCGTCGGTCAGCTTCGCCCGGCCCCAGTCGCCGTTCTCCAGCGAGTTGCTGCTGCTGACCGCCTTGCCCTGGGCGATGTTGCCCGCGCCGGGGACGGTGCCGCCGGTGCCGGTCTCGCCGAAGGTCCAGGTGCCCGGCGCGGCGGTGAAGTAGACGAAACCGGCGTCGCTGCGCTGGTAGCTCAGCCCGGCCACGCTGCCGGTGGCCGCGCCGCCGGTGTAGACGGTGGTGCCGTTGGCGGTGATGGTCACCGCGCTCATGCCGAGCTTCGGCACGCCGATGGTGGCCGTGGTCCCGGCCGGAGAGACCACCTTCAGGCTCGCCTGGGTGCCCGACGGGCGGTTCAGCTCGACGTCGATGGTCCCCTTCACCGTCGGGACGGCCACGTCGAGCGAGGTGAACCCGCCGACCTGCGGGGTGACCTGGTAGGCGCTGTATCCGGGCTGGGTGGGCCGGACGCCGGCCGCGTAGGCGGAGAGCACGTACAGCGGGCCGCCGTTCCAGGCGTGGTTGTCGGTGCCGCCGCCGCCCTTGCTCCACAGCTCCCACAGCGTGTAGCCGGGGTCGCTGACCTGCGAGGCGTAGCGTGAGCGCATCCGGGCCTCGGCCGCGGCCGGGTCGCCCATCAGGTAGAGCGCCTCCAGTACGTAGAACTCCAGGTACGGGCTGGCGTTGCGGTGGGCGCCGAGCACGTTCACGATCGCCGGGTACGTCGTCGGGTCGGCCAGCCCGGCCACCACGGCCAGGGCGTTGCCGCGGTCGTCGGTGTCGCCGCCGTACCCGGGCGAGCGGTACTCCCCCACGCCCGCGTTCCACAGCACCCGGTTGAAGTTGTTCGCGATGCTGGTGCGCCGGGCCTGCAGGCCCGCGACGTCACCGGTGTTGCCGGTCAGCTGGGCCAGCTTGACGGCGGTGTCCAGGGCCAGGTAGTACCAGGCGTTGTCGAGCACCCGGGCGTCGATGTCGGCGCCCCAGTCCTCCCAGTCCCAGTTGCCGGCCCGGTGGTTGACCAGCCCGTCGGCGTCCAGCGTCCACAGGTTCAGGTACTTCTTGACCTCCGGGTAGGCGTCGCCCACCGTCGTGGCGTCGCCGGTGTAGGTGTAGAACGTCCACAGCGACCAGACGGAGGCGAGCATCTGCGTGGGCAGCTCGCTGTTCCAGCTGCCGGCCGGCACCGGGGAGTAGAGCTCGCCGCCGGTCTTCTGCCAGGCGGTCAGCTCGTTGATGGCCTTGCGGCCCAGATCCTGCGAGCGGGTGTCGAAGGTGTAGAAGCCCTCTTTGAGCTGGTTGACCACGTCGCCCCACCACTGGGCGCGTTCCCGCGTCGGGCAGTCGAAGTAGTTGTCGCGCATGTTCAGGTACATGGTGCGCGCGGCCTTGGCCCACAGCGTGTTGAAGAACGCGTCGTTGCTGGCGAAGGAGCCGGTCATGTCGGTGTCGTAGCCGCTCTCCCGGTACTGCAGCGCCACGATGGTGACCCCGGCCGGGACGGTGTACTCGACGGCGGTGCCGCTCATCCAGCCGAGCGCCTCGAACTCCTGCACGCCGCCGGTGGTGACGTAGCTGGCCCGGACGTTGGCCTCGCCGCCGTCGTTGTAGTGGTCGGTGCGCATCCCGATGGTCAGACCGGCCGGGGCGTTCACCTTGAGGTAGGGCGTGACCTGGAGGTTGGAGGGCAGCGTGGCGCTGATGGTGGCGCCGTTGCCCTGGGCCGGCAGCGAGGCGTTGTTGGTGTAGGCGCGCAGCGCGCTGAACCGGAACGCCGGGATGGGCCGCTTGACCAGCGCGTTCCACGGCGCGGCACCGGCCGCGCCCCGGTCGGTCGCGGCGGCCCAGGAGGTGTCGGCGAAGGAGCCGGCCTGCCAGTTGGCCATCGCGGCGGCGTTGCGGGCGTCGTAGTAGACGTTGGATTCCGGCAGCCGGTAGTTAGGCTGGGTGCCGGTGGTCTCGTGCTGGTAGCCGGGGTGGTTCACCGCCCGCCAGGAGCTGTCGCTGATCACCCGGGTGGTCGCGCCGCCCACCACGATGTCGGACTGCACGAGCAGTCCGCCCTGGCCGCTGCTGTTGTGCGAGAAGCCGTTCTTGCCGAAGTTCCAGGCCAGGATCGCGATGGTGTTGCGCCCGCCGGTCAGGTAGGGCGCGAGGTCCTTCTCGTCGTAGTAGGTGTCGGTGGGATTGGGGCCGCGCTTGAGGCCGCCCTCGAAGGTGACGAGCGTGCCGTTGACCCACAGCCAGTACTTCGAGTCGACCGCGATGCTGGTCAGCGCCGAGCTGGGAGCGGCGGTCAGGTCGACGGTGCGGCGGAAGGCGACCCACTGGTCGGCGCTGCTGGACGAGGTCCAGATCCAGCGCGCGCCGGTGCCGAAGCCCGCGGCCGCCTGTACGCCGGCCGGCTGAGCCGATTGAGCTGCGGCAGCGGTGGCGCCGGACAGTGCCGCCCCGCCGAGCAGGAGCGCGCTGACGAGTAAGGAAAGGACACGGACGGGGCGGTGCCGGCGGACCATCGGAACGACCTCCAGGATGGCGGAGCAGCGAGTGGCGAATGAAACGTTTCAATTCGAATGTCGTTTCACCCCTGTTACCAGTGCGTCAAAGCTAGGGTCCGGACTGCTTGCTGTCAACGGCTTCCGACACGGTCCTATGTGTCCTGAGCTGCGTACCGGCCATAGGCCGCAGTGCGGGAACTGCGGCTGAACCCGCCGCAGCCTGCGGTCGCCGAAGCTGCAAGAACGATTCAGCGGTCAGTCGGGACGGCTCAGCCGTGCACCCGCGACTCGGCCCGCCCACGCCGTACGCGGGCGTATTGGCACGGCCGTGCCCGGCACGTCGCCGCCGCACCGGCTTTCGCTTTCGCTCCCCACACCACCGCAGGACTGCCTCGTGATCACACTGACGCTCGCCGAGATCGCCGAAGCTGCCGGCGGCGTCCTCTGATTCTCGGGCACGCGACACCCCGCCAAGGCGGTCCAGGGCTGTCGGCCTAGCCGAGATCAGGCGGGCCTGCGTCCTATGGCCGACCGGTGCATGTCGCGCAATCGCTCGATGAGTTGCTGGTACCTGTGCTGCACCAGCATTGGCGCGTACGGATCGATGGCGGCGGCTCTGAGTTGCACGCAGGTGGTGACGACCCGTCCGTCTGTGGTGTGGAACCGAACACTCTTCGAGCCGCCGCGTTCCAGACCGTCGTCCACGCGCTCGATCTCGTCCCAGCGGAGCGAGACACTCCTGATAAGGCCTTTGACGCAGACCCCAGTGCGGTCGGTGTAAAGCCCTTCCCTCGCAAGCGACCACAGCAACGCGGTGAAGCAGACGGTGACGAGCGGCACCAGCCATACACCGGCGCCGCTCACACCGTAGGTGACCACGGCGTAGGCTGCCGACACGGGCAACATCACCACCAGTGGATACAACCAGTAGATGCGCCAGTCGAAGTACGGGCGGTGTCGTCGAGGCATCGACCGGAACTCCTTCATGGCAAATCGGCGGTCCCATACTGCACCACACGCGCCAGTGCAACGACCCAGCAATGGCACGGCGCCGCAGATGTGGAATGCGCGGGCACCGCCGACCAGAGATGGCACCGTGGCTGAGAACCTGGCGTATCCCGCCGGTGCTGCGGCATTCGGTGGGATACGCCAGAATGGTCTTCCATGACCGAGACTCCCGGCCATCTGAAGCCCTTCGTCCTGTCACCGATCGAGCTGAAGCCCGAACGGACCGGAACGACCGACCTCTACCTGCCCGCCGGCGACGGCCCCTTCCCCGCCGTCGTGATCGTGCACGGCGGCCCCCTACCGCCCGACCTGCGCCCGACACCGCGCGACTGGCCCGTCTACCAGGGATACGGCTCCCTGCTCGCCTCCCTCGGCCTGGCGACCGCCCTCGTCGACCACCGGCTGTACGTGCTGCCCCAACCGGACGGCGTCGTGCTCGACTACCCGACAGCGGCAGAAGACGTCACCGACGCCGTCACGGCAGTGCGGACCGACCCGCGCGTGGACGGCGACCGGGTCGTGGTCTGGTTCTTCTCCGGCGGCGGCCTGCTCAGCGCCGACTGGCTGCGCAGACAGCCCGGCTGGCTGCGCGGGATCGCGCTGAGCTACCCGGCGCTCGCGCCGCTGCCCGGGTGGCCTGTCGACCCGCGGTTCCGGCCCGTCGAGGCAGTCGCCGAGACGGGCCCGACCCCGGCGCCCATCGTGCTCACCCGGGTGGGCCTGGAGT
Organism: Catellatospora sp. TT07R-123; assembly: GCF_018327705.1. Lineage (NCBI taxonomy): Bacteria > Bacillati > Actinomycetota > Actinomycetes > Micromonosporales > Micromonosporaceae > Catellatospora > Catellatospora sp. TT07R-123. The sequence goes on from NZ_BNEM01000001.1 coordinate 865,105, forward strand.
CCGAGCCCATCGCCGCATCGGTCGCGCAGTTCCTGGCCGCGGCGGCCGACGCCGGTGTCCCGGTGGAGATCATCGACGTGCCGAACGGGCACCACTCCTTCGACGTCCTCGACCACACCGACGAGTCCCGCGAGGCCGTGCGGCAGATGGCCACCCGGGTCGAGCAGCTGCTGAACTGAACCGAACAGGACGGCCGCAGCCGCAACGCCGCCACATTCCGCCGCATCGTCGAAGCACGGGCGCGGAACGTGCTGCGACAGGTCGCTTCGATCAGTGGTGCCACGGGAGGATCTCCGCCCGGCGGACGACACTGCGGTCCTACACCCGCCGTCCGGTCCGGGAGGAGATCCGGGCGGTCAGCCCAGGGACGTGAGCAGTGCGGTGAGCGCCTGCTCCTCCGCGGCCCGATCCGGAGAATTGGCCCGGACCGTCTTGAGTACCGCGTCGATGCGGCCGTCCAGGAAGGTCCAGGCGGTGTCGTCCATCGGTTGCAGCGTCGACTGGTCGTCGTCCCAGGCGGATTCGAGGTCGGTGACCCGCCCCCTCGCGCCTTCCTGGTCGCCGGAACCGAGCTTGTTCAGGGTGTCCTGGGCGATGGTGCGGAACCTCGCGACCTCCGCGGCCGGGAAGTGCGCAGTCGCCTGCTGGGGCGAGAGCTCCTGCGACGCCGGGGCACCGGACTCCTCCTCGCCGGCCGGTGCCGCATGCGGCTGCGCCGCCGCCCAGGTGAGAAGCAGACCGGCGGCGACCGTGACGGCGCCGAGATAGGCGAGCATCAGGCGCTCCCGGCGCGGGTCGGCGGTGACGGTCGGCGGGTCGGACTGCCGGTTCTCCTCGATGACGTCGCTGCGCGTCACGGAGAGGTAGACCACTGTCGCCAGAATCGCCGCCAGGAAGATCACACTGGTCAGAGCCGTGCCGAGACCGAGACCGTGGTCGGTCGACGGCATCGCCAGCCAGTCCCCCAGGTTCGCGCCGAGCGGACGGGTCAGGATGTACGCGAGCCAGAACGAGAGCACCGCGTTCGCGCCGGCCCGCCAGCCGATGACGACCGCGGCGATCAGCCCCAGTGGCAGCAGTACCGAGATGCCCGGCGCCCACCCGGTCAGCTCGAGCGTCCAGTCCCCGGCCGCCGTGCCCAACGCGAAGGTCACCAGCACGGCGAGCCAGTAGAACGCCTCACGCGGGACGGTCGCGATGCTGTGGATGGACAGGGTCCGTTCCCGGGCATACCAGATGCCGAACACGGCGGCGAGCGTTGCCGCGAAGACGCTGGTGCTCAGGGCGAGGGGCACCTGCAGGTCGTCGGTGAGGACGTCGGTGTAGAGCGTGCCGGTGATGCTGACCAGGACGACCGTGAGCCAGTACGCGACCGGCCGGTACCTGGTCAGCCGCATCTGCCAGAGCAGGACCACGGCCAGGACGGCAGTGAAGATCACCGACGTCATCTCCAGGCCGACGCCGAGCGTCATGTTGATCCAGTCCGCGAAGCTCTCCCCCACGGTGGTGCACAGGATCTTGATGATCCAGAACCACAGGGTGACCTCGGGGACCTTGTTCAGCAGCGTTCGCCCGGTCGCGGGCATGCGCTCACGCGTCGTAGTACCAGTCATTTCGCGGAGGCTAGGGCGCACGCGCTGAGTGCCGGCTGAGAAGGACGCAGCCGCCTTGCGCGTACGCGGGCCGGGCGCGGCGGACCGTCGTGGTCCGCCGCGCCCGGTGAGCTGCGGGCCTAAGCGGTCAGCTGTAGACCTCGAGCTCGAACAGCGAGTAGCCCCAGGCAGTACCGCGGGCCGTGCCGTAGATCCGCACGTACCGGCCGGTGCCGCCGAGAGCCGTGTTGTCGTCGACACCGCCGTCGCCGCCGGTGATGGTGCGCACCGTGGTCCAGGTCGTGCCGTTGGCCGAGGTCTGGATCTGGTACGCCGAACCGTACGCCGCCTCCCAGGTCAACTTCACCCGGTTGATCGCATACGACTGACCCAGATCGACCTGGATCCACTGCGGATCGGCGAACGCGCTGCCCCACCGCGTGGTCACCGACCCGTCCACCGCCGCCGACGCCGTGAAGGCGCCCTCGACGCTGGACGCCGTGGCCGGCTTGTTCAGGGCGAGGTTGGTCGCCGTCGGCGGCGGGCCGCTGTCGCCGTAGACCTCGAACTCGAACAGCGAGTAGCCGTAGGCGGTGCCGCGGGCCGTGCCGTTGATCCGCACGTACCGGCCGGTGCCCGTCAGTCCCGTGTTGTCGTCGACGCCGCCGTCGCCGCCGGTCACCGTACGCACCGTGGTCCAGGTCGTGCCGTCGGCCGAGGTCTGGATCTGGTACGCCGAACCGTACGCCGCCTCCCAGGTCAACTTCACCCGGTTGATCGCATACGACTGACCCAGGTCGACCTGGATCCACTGCGGATCGCTGAACGCGCTGCCCCACCGCGTGGACAGCGAACCGTCCACCGCCGCCGACGCCGTGAACGCCCCTTCCACACTCGACGCCGTCGCCGGACGGTTCAGCGCGAGGTTGGTCCCTGTCGGCGGCTGGGTGCCGCCGGAGGTGAAGGTGAAGTCGTCGATGTCGAACAGCGAGCCGGTGGCCGCGCCGGTGAACACCAGGTACAGCTGCTGCGTGCCGGCCGGCACGGTCACCGTGCCGGTCACGTCGGCCCAGGTCTCCCAACCGCCGGTCGGGGCGACCGGCACCGTGGACACGACCGTGCCCGTGGGCGAACCGGCCCGCACGGTCAGCGTGCCGCCGACCCCGGCCGAGGCCACCCGCGCCTTGAAACCGGTGACGCCGGTCAGGTTGTAGGGCGTGAAGGAGATCCAGTCCCCGTTCTCGATGTAGCCGACGGCGTTGCCGCCGTGGGCGCTGGCCTTGGCCGCGAGCTGGACACCGCTCATGGTGTTGTAGTGCTCGGCCTGCCGGGTGCGCGGCTGCAGCACGCCCTGGGCCTGGACCGCCGGCCCGGTCGGCGGGGTGTACACCGCGGCGAGCACCCCGAAGATGTTGGCTGCCGCGTCGTGCTCACCGTCGACCGTGGTCTGGATCGACCCGGTGCAACCGGTCTTGCTGGTGATGGGGTGTCCGTGGCTGTCGTGGCCCAGGACGTAGTTGACGACGACCCGGTTGCAGTCGACCGTGCCGACGTTCGGGTCGGTGACCCGCACCTCGTAGGGGACCAGGTCGCCGAACTGGAACACCGAGCCGTCGGGCGGGCCGATGATCTGGATGCTGGGCCGGCCGACGCCGACGACGATGCTGGCCGTCGAGATCCGGCCGCCGGTGTCGCGCACCGTCAGGGTCGCGGTGTACTCGCCGTTGGCCGGGTAGGTGAACGTCGGGTTGGCCGCGGTCGAGTCGGTGCTGCCGTTGCTGGTGAAGTCCCAGGCGTAGGTGATCGCGTCGCCGTCGGGGTCGTTGCTGCCGGCCGAGCTGAACTGCACGGTCAGCGGGGCCGCGCCGGTGGACGGGGTCGCCGAGGCCTGGGCGATCGGCGCCCGGTTGCCGCCGTTGTTGTACTCGATGCGGTAGAGGGCCGAGTTGGCGTCGCCGCCGAACCAGGTCGTGCCGTAGTCGAGCACGTACAGGGCGCCGTCCGGCCCGAACTCCAGGTCCATGATCGCGGTTCCGGACCAGGGCAGCGGGTCGATCGCACCGGCGGTGCCGTTGGCGTTGATCGTGACCGCTTTGATCCAGCGGCTGGTGAACTCGCCGATGATGGCCTTGCCGTTGTAGGAGGCCGGGAACTTCACGTCGGAGACCAGCGCCGGGTTGAAGTTGTAGACCGGGCCGCCCATCGGGCCGCCGCCGCCCAGCTCCGGCCGCCAGGGACCGGCACCGCCGTACGGCAGCCAGGCGGCCTGCGACGCCGGCAGGGTGGTGATGCCCGTGTTGTTGCGCGAGTTGTTCGTCGGCCCGCCGGCGCAGTTGAACAGGCCGGTCGACGGGCCGCTGGGGAACGTGTACTCGTTGTACGGGGTGTTGTAGTTCGAGCAGTACGGCCAGCCGAAGAAGCCCGGCGCGGTGATCCGCTCGAACGCCACCGTGCCCGCCGGGCCCCGGTTGGGGTCGGCGCCGCCGTCGGGGCCGTAGTCACCGAGGTAGACGACCCCGGTGGCCTTGTCGACGCTCATCCGGAACGGGTTGCGGAAGCCCATGGCGTACACCTCGGGCCTGGTGTTGGGCGTGCCCGGCGCGAACATGTTGCCGGCGGGAACGGTGTAGCCGCCGGTCGCACCCGGCTTGATCCGCAGCACCTTGCCCCGCAGGTCGTTGCTGTTGCTCGCGGTCCGCTGCGCGTCGAAGGCCGGGTTGCGGTCGGGCCGCTCGTCGATCGGCGCGGAGCCGCCCGAGTCGAACGGGTTGGTGTCGTCGCCGGTGGACAGGTACAGGTTGCCGGCGGCGTCGAAGTCGATGTCACCGCCGACGTGGCAGCACTGCCCCCGGCTGGTCGGCACGTCGAGGATGGTGACCAGCGACGCCGGGTCGATGGTGTAGTCGTCGCGCACGGTGAACCGGCCCAGCTTGTTGGAGCCGTTGAACGGGGCGAAGTCCGCCGCCGTGCCGGTCGCCGGGGAATCGCCGGCCGGGGTGCTCAGCGGGGGCGCGTAGTACAGGTACACCCACCGGTTGGTGGCGAAGTTCGGGTCGGCCTTGATGCTCTGCAGACCCTCCTCGTCGTGGCTGTAGACCTGCAGCGTCAGCGCGACCTTGGTGTTGCCGTTGACGTCGGTGTACCGGACGACGCCGTCGCGGGAGGTGTGCAGCACCCCGCGGTTCGGCAGCACCGTCAGGCCCATCGGCTCGCCCGTCTCGGCCGCGCCCTTGGCCAGGGTCACCTGGCTGAACGTGCCGGTGGGCGGGGCGACCGCGCAGTTGCCGGTGCCCTGCGCCGCGTAGCGGATGCCGCCGAGCAGGTGGGTGCGGAAGTTGGCCTCGCTGAAGCTCTCCTGGGTGTGGCCGAGGCCGGTGTACCAGGAGCGGCCGCCGTCGTAGGCACGGCACCACGAGATCGGGTGGTCGCCGCCCATGCTGCCACCGGTGTACGTGGACTCGTCCAGATTGGCCAGCACGTGCACCGACCCGCGCGGGTTGGTGCGGTAGTTGTACAGCTCGTCGGTGCGGCTCCAGCTCACCGGAATCCCGGCGGTGGACGGGTGGACGGTGTCCTCGATGCGCACCGTGACCGGCTGGATCGCCGGGTGGCTGGCGAAGTACGCGCCCACCAGGCCGCCGTACCAGGCCCAGTCGTATTCGGTGTCGGACGCGGCGTGCACGCCGAGGTAGCCGCCGCCGGCGCGGATGTAGCGCTCGAATGCGGCCTGCTGGGTGGCGTCGAGCACGTCGCCGGTGGTGGACAGCCAGATCACGGCCTTGAATCTGGCCAGGTTGGCGTCGTTGAACTGGGTGGCGTCCTCCGTCGCCTCGACGGCGAAGTTGTTGGCCGTGCCGAGCTGCTGGATCGCGGTGATGCCCACCGGGATCGAGTCGTGCCGGAACCCGGCCGTCTTGCTGAAGATCAGCACCGTGAAGTCAGGGGCGGCGTGCGCGGGGGCGGCGATGAAGCCGAGCCCGGCCAGCACGAGGGTGGCACAGAGCAGCACTCTGCGTAAGAACATGATCGGTTTGCACCTCTCCGGTAGGGAGAACAATGAAGACGTGCGCCGATCACGTCTGGACGTACAGCTGTCAGCCGCACCTTGGTTCGATGGGCCTCAGGGTGGATCGTGTCTCGATGGGTGGTGCCGCATCCGTCGGACAGAAGTGCCGGACGGTCGCCCCGCCGCAGTGTGATGGGCACCCTGTTCGATGCCGTGCCGGTGGCGGGGCACTCCGCGTCTCGCCGGAGTCGATGGGGTGCCGCGAACCGGACCGCCTTAAGCGGACTGCACGTCGTGGGCGTCCACAAGCGCGCCACGACTGAGGGGCCTGCGTGCCTTCACCTCCTCCCCGGTGCCACTCCGGGAGAGCGCTCTCCCCACAGTGCAGACAGTTAAGCAGACTCCCCCACCGTTGTGAAGGTTCATCACGTGCCGACCGTCGGGCTCCGACCCGGAGCGGGGTGGTCACCGCCACCGGCCGCGACCACCCCGTCCAGTTGCGCGGTCGCCTCAGCGCCGCCGAGCTATCGGGCCGACATCGGGGCGGGATCGGTCACAGAGCTGCGAGAGTCAGTGAACCTCGACGCGACAGGCCAACCGCAGGCAGCTGGATACGCACATTCTGGGATCCGCGATACGCACCCCTGGCAACACTCAGACTCACGATGATATGGTTCAATCCAGTGACAGTTGTCGATGTGTTTCCCGAGACAAAGGGTCATTCGGTGAAGGGATCGTTGGACGAGCGCTGGTTGCGCCGCTTCCGCGACAGTGACGATTGTAAAACCAAGGTGATCTGTTTTCCCCACGCCGGTGCCGTCGCGGGAGAATACCGCACGTGGCCAGCGGGACTGCCGTCCGACATCGGCGTCATGGCCGTCCGGTATCCAGGCCGGGAAGAGCGGTTCGACGATCCGTTTCCGCCCCGGCTGGAAGCCCTCGCGGATGACATCGCCGACGCGCTCAGCGAACTGGCACGGCAGCGAGTGGTGCTGTTCGGGCACTGCTTCGGCGCCACGGTGGCGCACGAGGTGGCCCTACGCCTGCAAGAGCAGGGAAGCCCGCCGGCCGCCCTGTGCGTGTCCGGCACCCGGCCGCCGCACGCGCTGGCCGGCCGCCCCACCATCCCCAGCTCGGACGAGGACATCATCGCGCATGTCATGAGCCTGGACGCCGGCCGCGCCGCGGCCCTCGTCGATCCCTTCCTGAGGGAGGCCGTGCTTCCCGCCGTCCGCGGCGACTACCACCTGGTGGGCGGCTATTCCGGTGGCTCGCGACCGGCACTCGCCTGCCCGATCTACGCCTACGCCGGTGACGCCGACCCCGAATTGACACCGGCGGAGATGCAGGGCTGGGCGGACATGACGCGTGGCGGCTTCCGGTTCCGGGTGCTGCCCGGCGGGCATTTCTACCTGAAACCCGAAGAGGCCACGCTGCTCGCGGATCTGCGAAACGTGTTGGACGTCGTCAGAACCGGCACGACGGCCTCCTGAGGTAAACAAAGAAAGCCCTCGCAGTGAACGACAACCGATTGGGCATGTGCAGATCATGGCAGAAGTGACAAGCTCTCATGATGCCGACGTGCGGAATGAGGATCAATCTCCTCTCATCAGTCTCGTCCGTTCGGCTTGGCAACAGACTCTCGGCTACGACACTCCCGACATCGACGCGAGCTTCTTTGACGAAGGCGGCGACTCGTTCGTACTCATCGTTCTCATCGGCAAGATTGAGAAAGCCTCCGGAATCACGATCAGGGCCGTCGACGTCCTTCGCGCCCCCACGATACGAAAGCAGGCCGCTCTACTCAGCCGGCTGACGGACAAGGACCGCGTGGCGGACTGATGGAATCCCGATGGCCACCCGATGGCGACACGCACGTCAGCCGATGCCCCATCGAGCCGTCCGCCGCGATCGTGACGTCGGTGCAGCGGCAGTCGCAGGCGCTGAACGTGTCACCGTCGTCCATCCTCGTGGGCGCGTTCGGCCTCACGCTGTCCAGACTGACCGGGGTGAGCACGGTACTGGTCGACGTCGGCCATCCCGACCCCGTCCCGGTCCGCATCGACGTCGACGACGACCTGACGCCGGAGGCGTTCACCCGTGGCGTGCATGAATCGCTGACCAGGAACTTGGGCCGGGAGGAGTCTCCCGCCGGCGAAGCCGTCACGCCGCTGGACGTCAGGCACTCCGGCGAACGCCGTCCGCTCGCCATGCGGCTGGACGGCGCCGGTCACTCATGCGCCGGCTACGTCGACTACGCGGCGGACGTGTGGGAGGGCGGCGAGGCGGAGAGATTCGTCCTGGACTTCCTGGCCGCCGTGGAACAGCTCACCGAGGCCACGGCGGCGGGGAGTGTCGGCGCGACCTTGGCGGATGTCCGATGCATCTCCGACCAGTCCCGGAAGATCCTCGAAGCGATCAACGACACCGGTCGCGTCTTCCCCGCGTCGTCCGTGGACGCGCTCTTCCGCGAGGCGGTCGACCGCTGGCCCACCGCGTCGGCCGTGCGCGACGCGGAGTCGGCGCTGACGTATGCCGAGTTGGCCGTCGCCGCCGCCGAACAGGCCCGCCTGCTGCGTGCGGCCGGTGTCGGACCAGGCGACACGGTGCTGATCGGTGTTGCCCGGTCGGTGGCGGAGGTGGTGGCCGTGCTGGGCACGCTCTGGGCGGGCGCCGCCTACTGCGGAGTCGATCTGGCCCAACCCGCGTCGCACACCGCGAGGGTGCTGGCGAAGGCATCACCCGCCGCCGCGATCGTGACCGACGACGCGGCCGGCCGTCTCGCGCCGTTCGGCGTGGCGTTGGTCGGCGCATGGCAGCCGGGCTGGGAGGGCGGCGGACAGATCGCACCCCCGGTCCAGCCCGACCCGGACCGACTGGCGTATCTCGCCTTCACCTCGGGCTCGACCGGGGAGCCGAAAGGTGTGGCGATACCGCACCGTGCTGTGATCCGGTTCGTCCACGACAGCCCGTATCTGGGGCTGGGCCCCGGTGAGCGCTGCCTTCGGCTGGCGCCACTGGCCTTCGACGCTTCCACGCTGGAGATATGGGCCACCCTGCTGACGGGTGCGACCTTGGAGATCTGCCCGCCGGAGGTGCTGTTCCCGAGCGAGATCGGCGCCTTTCTCGCGGAGCGCCGGATCACCGTCGCGTGGCTCACCGCAGGTCTCTTCGGGCTCGTCCAGGAACACGCCGGAGAGTCACTGGCGAGCCTGCGGCACCTCTTGATCGGTGGCGACGTGGTGCCCCACGAGCACGTCAAGAGCGCGCTGACGAAGAACCCGGGTCTGGTCATCACGAACGGCTACGGCCCGACCGAGAACACGGTCTTCACGACGTACCACTCGGTTCATGATCCCGAGAGTATCGACGGGCCGATTCCCATCGGCGCACCCGTCCCGGGAACCCGGATCTACGTGCTGGACAGACGCGGCAGGCTGCTGATGCCCGGGGCCGTCGGGGAACTGTATGCCGCCGGCGACGGCCTGGCCGCCGGATACATCAACGACAAGGCCGAGACGGACCGGGCGTTCGGCTTCTTCTCGCCGGACGTGCCGGAACGGCTGTACCGCACCGGCGACCTGGTCCGTATCGACGCAGCCGGCCGACTCGAGTTCCTGGGACGGGCGGACGACCAGGTCAAGATCCGCGGCTTCCGGATCGAGCTGCACGCGATCAGAGAGTCGCTGCGCGCCCAGGAAGGAGTCGACGAGGCGTTCGTGACCGTCACGGACGGCGACAGCCTCGACAAGAGGCTCGTCGCCGCGGTCCGGCTGACGCCGGGTTCGGCGATCACGCCCGCCGACCTGCGAGACCGGCTGCGGGACGAGCTGCCGTCGTACATGGTCCCCGGACTCTGGACGGTCGTGGACCAGCTGCCGATCACGAGCACCGGGAAGGTCGACCGACGCCGGCTCGCGGCCGACGCCAGACCAGCCAGCTCGTTCGCGGTCAGGAATCGGCATGTATGACGCCGTCGTGGTGGGGGCGCGCTGCGCCGGTGCTCCCACCGCTCTGCTGCTGGCGCGCGCAGGCTACCGGGTTCTCCTGCTCGACAGGTCGGCGTACGGCTCCGACACCCTCTCCACGCATCTGCTCCACCAGCCCGGGGTCGCGGCACTGGCCCGCTGGGGGGTGCTGGAGAACGTCCGGTCGTCGGGCTGCCCGCCGCTGGCACGCACCGTCTACGAGGTCGCCGACATCCGCATCGACGGATACGCCGGTGGCGTGGCGGGACAGCGGGCGAAGTTCGCCCCTCGGCGCCGGGTCCTGGACGCGCTGCTGGTGGACGCGGCGGTCGCGGCCGGCGCCGAATTCCGCGAGCGATGCCGGGTGACCGGCCTGCTGCGGGACGAGGCGGGCCGGGTCGTCGGCGTCGAGGGCAGGCACGGGGACCGGGCCTTCACCGAACGTGCGCGGCTGGTGGTCGGCGCGGACGGTATGCGCTCCACGGTCGCCACGTTGGCGGCGGCACCGTTCACCGTCCAGGACCCGCTCATGACCTGCGCGTACTACACGTACTGGTCCGATGTGCCCGCCGATGCCGTGGAACTGTACGAGCGGCCCGGCGGCTGGGTGGCCGCCCTGCCCACCAACGACGAGGCGACGCTGGTGCTGGCATACTCCCCGCAGTCCCGTTTCGGCCAGATCCGAGCCGACCCGGGCCGCGCCTACGACGAGCAGATACGCGTCACGGCGCCCGCACTGTACGAGCGGCTGCGCAGCGGCAAGCCCGTCGAGCGCCTCCACGGCAGCGGTGACCAGCAGAACTTCTTCCGGCAGGCGACCGGACCCGGCTGGGTGCTCGTCGGTGATGCCGGCCATCACAAGGACTCCATCACCGCACGCGGCATCAGTGACGCGTTTCAGCAGGTGGAAAGCCTGGTGGCGGAGATTGGAAGCGTGCTGGGCGCCGATCCCGCGGCGCTCGACGCCGCCCTGGCCCGATTCGGCGAGCACCGGGACGCGACGATGACCCCCGGCTATCAGGCCACGCTCGGCGTAGCCCGGCTCGCCCCTCTCCACGAGCAGCGGCTCGCCCTCCTGCGGATCGTGCGGTCCGATCCGGAACTCACCGCGACCTACCTCGACATGGTGGCCGGAATCGTGTCAGCAGACGCCCTCTACACGCCCAAGCTGCTCGCCCGCCTCTGATCACAAGTATTCGGAGTGGAAGATGGTTGCCTTCACCGCCGAGCACAACATGCTTCGCACGCTGGTCCGGAACTTCGCCGAGAAGGAGATCGGGCCGTACACCGACGAATGGGAGGCGAAAGGGAGCTTCCCCGCGCACGAGCTGTTCACCAAGATGGCCAAGCTCGGCCTGCTCGGCCTGGAGTACGACCCGGCGTACGGCGGCCAGGGCGCGGACCACCTGTACACGGTGATCCTGCACGAGGAGCTCGGCCGCGTCGGCCCCGCGGGGGTGGCCCTGGGCATCGGTGTCCAGACGGACATGGCGACCCCGTCGCTGCACCATTTCGGCAGCGAGGAACTCAAGCAGCGCTATCTGGTCCCGGCGCTCAACGGCGAGGCGGTCTGCTCGGTCGCGGTGACCGAACCCGACGCGGGTTCCGACGTGACGGCCCTGCGCACCCGGGCGGTGCGCGACGGCGACGACTGGGTGATCAACGGCTCGAAGCACTACATCACCAACGGCACCCAGGCGGACTGGATCTGCCTCCTGGCCCGCACGTCCGACGACCCCGGCTACGGCGGCCTGTCCCAGATCATCGTCCCGACGGACACACCCGGCTTCCAGGTCCAGCGCAAGCTCGACAAGCTCGGCATGCGCTCCTCCGACACCGCGGAGCTGACGTTCACCGACCTGAGAGTTCCGGTGAGCAACACGATCGGTGAGCCCGGCCTGGGCTTCTACCAGCAGATGAGCCAGTTCCAGAACGAGCGTCTCGCGCTGAGCTACGCCGCGGTCGGTGGCATGGAGACGGCTCTCACCAGGACCGCGGACTATCTGAAGGTCCGCCACGCCTTCGGCAAACCCTTGATCGACAACCAGCACCTCAGCTTCACCCTGGCCGAGCTGAGCGCGCGGTTGGACATGCTGCGGCAGTACAACTACGCGGCCGCGGAGGCGTACATGCGCGGCGAGGACGTGGACCGGTTCGCGACAGTCGGGAAACTGGAGGCCGGGCGCCTGGCGCGTGAGATCGCCGCGACGTGCCTTCAGTACCACGGAGCCGTCGGGTACATGGAGGAGATGTGGACCGCCCGCTTCTTCCGGGACAGCCCCGTGTGGTCGATCGGCGGCGGCGCCGACGAGATCATGCTGTACGTCCTGTCCCGCCTGGACGGCTACCACGCGTAGAACACGACGCCCGGTCAGGCCCCGAGCTGTACGGCGGTCCTGACCAGGCTGGCCAGGGCCGGTGAGCGGCTGTGGGCGGGCCAGGCGATGTGCGTGACGACGGGCGGCGCGTCGGTCAGCGGTACGGCGGCGTGCTCGGACCACAGCCAGGCACGCGCGGACTCCGGCACCATCCCGACGGTGCGGCCCAGGGCGACCAGCTGGGCCAGCTGCGTCTGGTCCTGGATCTCGGGGCCGGGGCCGGGCGGGTAGACGCCGTGCCTGGGCCAGCGCGCCGGTGGCAGGCCCGGGAGGTCGCTGATGTCGGCCATGGACAGGGTTTCGCGCGCGGCGAGGGGATGTCCGGCGGGCAGGACGGCGAGCTGGCCCTCGGTCATGAGTTCCTCGCTGTCGAACCCGGCGAGGGAGTTGAACGGCACGTGCATGAGCGCGACGTCGGCGCTGCCGTCGCGCAGCCGTGCCTCCTGGTCGCACATGCGGCACTGCAGGACCTCGACCTCGGCGGCGCCGGGCTGGGCCGCGTAGGCGTCGAGGAGCCTCTGGAGCAGTTCGTGGACCGCGGCGGTCTTCACCGCCAGCACCAGACGGTGGCGCGTACCGCCCGGGTTGCCGGCTCCGCCGGCGCGGCGGGTGCGGCGGGCGGCTGCGGTGGCCGCGTCGAGTGTCGCGCGGCCCTCGGACAGCAGCACCTGCCCGGCCTCGGTCAGCGCGACGCCACGGCGGTTGCGTTCCAGCAGGCACACGCCGAGGCGCCGTTCGAGCTGCTGTATCGCCCGCGACAGCGGCGGCTGGGCCATGCCGAGGCGTTCGGCGGCCCGGCCGAAATGCAGCTCCTCGGCGACGGCCAGGAAATACCTCAGCTCGCGGGTCTCCAGCGCGTCCACCGCCACAGCGTACGGCAGTCATACCCACCGGGTATGACAGCGAACTCGATCGGTGTTGGCCGGCACGTCCACCTGGGAGCGAGCCTGGACGGCATGAACGAAACGAAGATCGCACTTGTCACCGGCGCGAACCAGGGAATCGGCTACGCGATCGCCACCGGGCTCAGCGCCCTCGGGTACCGCGTGGCCGTCGGAGCGCGGGACGCGGGACGGCGCGAGACCGCCGTCGAGAAGCTGCGCGCCGCGGGGGCCGACGCGTTCGGCGTGCCGCTGGACGTCACCGCCGACCGCAGCGTCGCCGACGCCGCGCAGCTGATCGAGCGGGAGGCCGGCCGGCTGGACGTGCTCGTCAACAACGCGGGCATCTCCGGGCAGCTGGGTGCGGACTGGGCGCAGGACCCGACCACGCTCGACCTCGACCTGGTCCGCACGGTCGTGGAGACGAACGTCATCGGCGTGATCCGGGTGACGAACGCGATGCTCCCGCTGCTGCGGCGCTCGTCGGCGCCGCGCATCGTCAACCTCTCCAGCAGCGTCGGCTCCGTGACGATGCAAGCCGACCCGGACATCGAGATCGGTCCGGTCATGGCCGCCTACGCCCCGTCGAAGTCGTTTCTCAACGCCGTGACCGTCCAGTACGCCCGGCGGCTCGCCGATACGAACATCCTGATCAACGCCACCTGTCCGGGCCTGGTCGCGACCGCCTTCACCGGCTTCCACGGCTCGCGCACCCCCGAGCAGGGCGCGGCCACCGCGATCCGGCTCGCCACGCTGCCCGACGACGGCCCGTCCGGCGGGTTCTTCGACGACGAAGGCGTCGTCCCCTGGTAAGGGATGGTCCGGATTCTCGCCGGAGACCGGCCCGGCGGCCGCTCGCGCGCGGGTGTCCCCTGCGCGCGAGCGGCCGCCGACGGTCCTGGCAGCGGGAGCCCTATTCCGTGTGCAGGGCCGCGGCGGTGCTGACCCGGGCCGCCTGCCGGGCCGGGATCAGCGCCCCGAGCACCGCGATCACCACGCCGGCCAGGAGCAGCACGACGAGCGACGGCACGGCGTACACGTCGATGATGCTCTGCGGCAGCCCGGAGCCCTCGGACTCCCCGATGAGCCGGATGACCCACCGCTGGGCGGCGATGCCCCCGGGCAGGCCGAGCACGCCGCCGACCAGTCCGAGCACCGCCATCGAGGTGACCGCCATGACCACGACCTGTCCCGGCGTCATCCCGACCGCCTTGACGACGCCCAGGTCCCGGCGGCGTTCGCGGGTGTTGAGCACCACCGTGTGGGCCACGCCGAGACCGGCGACGAGCACCAGCAGAACGGTGAGCGTGCCGATGACGATCCGCAACGGCAGCATGTCGAGCTGGGACTCCGGATGGACCGAGACGAGTCCGGCGGTCCCGCCGTCGGCGACGCTGTCGATGTAATGGTCCGCGGTCACCCCCGCCAGGAGGCCCACCAGGAAGCGGCTGGGCGGGCCGGCGGCGTCCGGGAAGGACACCGAGGTCGAGTCGACGAAGACCTCGTCATGCGTGCCGAAGGCCTCGCCGACGATCCGCGCCTGCACCGGCTTGTCCTCAAGGTAGAACGTCAGGGTGTCCCCCACTGACAGGCCGGCCCGCCGCAGCAGCTCAGGGCCGACGACCGCCTCGCCCGCGCCGGAGAACCAGCGCCCGGCCAGCAGCTGGTAGCCCAGGCCGGCCGAGTCGCCGCTGAAGGCGGACAGGCCGGTGGCCTGCGTCAACCCGGAGACCGCCACCTCCGTCTGCTTGAGCTGGACCACCCGCAGGGTGCCCGGCAGCGACCTCAGGAACGCGATCGCCTCGGCGTCGGTCAGGTGGGTGCCCTGCGGCTGAGCGCGTCCGTCACCGTCGAACTGGATCGGCCCGGCCTGCCCGCCTCCCGGCGGATTCATGACCTCCACCTGCACCTGGCCTTCGAGGCCTATCGCGGCGTTCCAGCGCTGGGCCGAGGTGAGCAGCCCGGTCGCGAAGACGACGGTCGCGCTGCCGAGCACGATCGCGACCAGGGTCAGCAGCGTACGGGCCGGGCGCACGACCGGCAGCGCGAGCCCGAGGCTGACCGCCCGCGGCAGCCGCGACCGCGACAGCAGCCGCTGGAGGCCGCGGCCCCGGCCGGTCTGCGGTGCGCCGGCGGCGAGCGCGGCCGTGGCCGACTGCCGGCCCGCCCGCAACGCCGGCACCAGCGCGGTCAGCGCCACCAGCAGCGGGATCGCGACGCCCACCAGGCCGGTGAGCCATGCCTCCGGGCTGGTGTCCACGCCGAGCACGTAATCCGTGCTGAACTGGTCGAGCAGCCAGGACGCGCCGAGGTTGCCCAGGACCGCGCCGACCGCGCAGCCGGCCAGCGCCGGTCCGGTCATCATCAGCAGGTAGACGGCGGTGACCTGGCCGGGGCTGAAGCCGACCGCCTTGAGCACGCCGATGCTGCGGGAGCCCGCGATGACCGCGCCGCTCACGACGTTGGCGATGACCAGGATGGCGACGATCAGCGACAGCCCCGCGAAGACGGTGAGGAACGCGCTGATGGTCTTGGTGTGCTTCCCGGCCTCCTCCCGGATGGTGAGGTACGAGACCGTGCCGGTCACGGCGCCGGCGGGCAGCCCGGCGGTGACCGCCGCCAGGCGCGCCGTCACCTGCGCGGCCGTCTGCGCCGAGGCGGGCGCGAACCGGTAGAGCATCTGGCTGCCCGTGGCACCGACCTGGCGTACGGCGTCCGGCAGCATCCAGGCGTCCGCGGTGCGGGTCACCGAGTAGGCGGTCCCGACGACGGTCACCGTCCCGGCTCCGCGCAGCGTGAGGCTGTCGCCGACGGCGCCGTCGGGGCCGAACCGGGCGTGCACGGCGAGCACGATCTCGCCGGGTCCGGTCGGCCACCGCCCGCGGGTCAGCCTCAGTTCGTCCACCTCGCCGCCGGGTTCGGCGCGGCCGGCGATCCGCAGCGGCGTGCTGGCCGTCCGACCGTCCGACCGGCCCAGCGACGTGACCACCACCGGGAAGGGCCCGGCGCTCGCGACGACGCCGTCCGCGTGCGCCGTGGCCGCGACCTGGCTCTCGGTGGCTTTCGCGCCGTCGTACAGCGCCGTGGCGTGCGCACCGTTCAGCTGCGCGAAGGTCCGGTCGAACGGCCCGGAGACCGCCGCCAGCAGGGCCAGCCCGACCAGCATCGTGGCCGTGCAGAGCGTGACGATGACGCCGATCAGCGCCGTCTGGGTGCGCCTGCGGCGTACGGCGGCGCGCGCGACGATCCAGGTCGCCCGCATCACACCGCCTCCATCTCGGCGACACGGCCGTCGGCGAAGTGGATGACCCGGCTGGCGCAGCGCTCGGCGAGCCGCTGGTCGTGCGTGACGATCAGCAGGGTCTGCCCGATCTGGTTGAGGTCCAGCAGCAGGTCCATGACCTGCTCGCCGGAGCGGCTGTCCAGCGCCCCGGTCGGCTCGTCCGCGAGCAGCAGCGCCGGCCGGTTCATCAGGGCGCGGGCGACGCCGACGCGCTGGCGCTCACCGCCGGACAGCTGCTGCGGGTAGGCGTCCTTGCGCCCGGCGATGCCCAGCTCGTCGAGCAGGGCCAGGGCGCGTGTACGTGCCTGCTTGTGGGGGGTGCCGATCAGCCGGGCCGACAGCATCACGTTGTCCAGGACCGGCAGGTCGTCCAGGAGGTGGAAGAACTGGAAGACCATGCCGATGCGGCGCCGCCGGTAACGGGCCAGCGCGCCCTCGCCCAGCGCGGTCAGCTCCTCGCCGTGCACGGTCACCGTGCCCGAGGTCGGCCGGTCCAGCCCCGCCACGATGTTGAGCAGGGTCGACTTGCCGCTGCCCGAGGGGCCCATCACCGCGACCGACTCGCCCGGCGCGATCTCCAGGTCGACCCCGTCCAGCCCCACGATCTCGCCGTACCGCTTGTGCACGGCGTGCAGCCGTACCAGTGCCTCTGTCTGCGTCATGGCGGCGACGTTAGGCATCGGGCGAGTCTGCTGTCGTCGGGCTGCGGATGCAACCCGGACAGCGGGTCATCCCGGGGATGTACCCGGCTGATCTGGCAGGCGGATGCGGCGCACCGGCGGCCTTGCCACAATGGGCCGGTGATCCTCGCCGGCCCCCTGCCCTCCCGCGTCGTCGCGGGGGTGCTGCCGGTCGCCGCGGCGGCGGCCGGGTGGGCCTGCCGCGACCTGCGCGTCGCGCTGCCCGGCTGGGTCGCCGCGCCGCTCACGCTGGGCGTCCTCGCCGTCATCGGGTATGGCTGGAGCACCCGCCGCCGCTACGCCCGCTCCCTGCGCGACCGCGCGAAGCTGCTGGACGAGGCGGGTGCGGCCGCCGTCGCCGCGGCGGTCGACGCCGAACGCGACCGGATCGCCCGCGAGCTGCACGACATCGTCAGCCACAACGTCAGCCTCATGGTCATCCAGGCGGGGGCGGCCCGGCAGGTCGCCGTCGGCGCCCCGCAGGACGCGATCGACGCCCTGCTCGCGGTGGAGTCCAGCGGCCGGGAGGCGATGACCGAACTGCGGGCGCTGCTGGGCCTGCTGACGCCGGACGGCTCCGGCGAGGACGACCTGCTCCCGCAGCCCGGGATGAGCCGCCTCGATGAGCTCGTCGACCGGGTCGCCTTCGCCGGCCTGCCGGTGGAGCTGACCGTCGAGGGGCAGCCGAGGCCGCTGCCGCCCGGGCTGGACCTCACGGCGTACCGGGTGATCCAGGAGGCGCTGACCAACGCCCTCAAGCACGCGCCGGGCGCGCATGCCAAGGTCAACGTCCGGTACACCGACCGCTGGCTGCGGATCGAGGCGCTCAACTCGGGCCCGAGCGTGCTGACCGGCCAGGCGCCCGCCGCGCCGCCGGTTTCGGCGCCGTCCGACGGCCGCGGCCTGCTCGGCCTGCGGGAACGCGTCGCGGTCTTCGGCGGCCAGCTCGACGCGCGCCGCCGGCTCGGCGGCGGCTTCCGCGTACGCGTGCGGATCCCGCTGTGACCCGCGTCCTGCTCGTCGACGACCAGGCCCTGGTCCGCAGCGGCTTCACCATGATCCTCAGGTCGGCGGGCCTCGACGTGGTCGGGGAGGCGGCCGACGGCCTGGAGGCCGTCAAGCTGGCGCGGGCCCTGCGCCCGGACGTGATCCTGATGGACATCCGGATGCCCGCGCTGGACGGCCTGGAGGCGACCCGCCGGATCCTGGCCGAGTCCCCGCAGCCCCGGGTGATCATGCTGACCACGTTCGACCTCGACCGGTACGTGTACGCCGCGCTGGCCGCCGGGGCGAGCGGGTTCCTGCTCAAGGACGTCACGCCCGAGCACCTGGTCAACGCGGTACGCCTGGTGAGCACCGGCGACGCCCTGCTCTCGCCGTCGATCACCCGCCGGCTCGTGCAGCGCTTCGCCCAGCCGGGCGGCGACCAGCCGCAGGTGCCCGCCGACCTGTCCACGCTGACCCCGCGCGAGTTGGAGGTGCTCCGGCTGGTCGGGCGGGGTCTGTCCAACAGCGAGATCGCCGCCAGCCTCACCCTCAGCGAGGCGACCGTGAAGACCCATGTCGCCCGCATCTT
Source organism: Catellatospora sp. TT07R-123 (assembly GCF_018327705.1). Classification (NCBI taxonomy): domain Bacteria; kingdom Bacillati; phylum Actinomycetota; class Actinomycetes; order Micromonosporales; family Micromonosporaceae; genus Catellatospora; species Catellatospora sp. TT07R-123. Next base: position 883,469 of record NZ_BNEM01000001.1, read on the forward strand.
CGCCAAGCTCGACCTGCGCGACCGCGCCCAGGCGGTGGTCGTCGCGTACGAGACCGGCCTGATCACCCCGACCTCTCCCGACCTGCCGGAGGGCACGTACTGACGAGTCGGCCCCGGATTGCCTATTGCGCATCGCCGAGAACATCGCCATAATCGATGTAGTTAATCCGGGTGCGAGCCGGGCGGTGGTGGGAGCAGCTGTCAAAGCGCCCCACCACCGCGTCACCGGGCGATACGGACCGCTTTCCCATCAACCATTGCGCATGCGGCTGCGGTGGCGGCAGGCTGATCCGTCGTGGACGCATCAATCGCGAGCGCGATCGCCGTGGTGGGGACCCTCCTCGGGTCGGTGATCACCTACCTGTTCCAGAGCCGCGGTACGAGACGGGCCGAGCAGTACGCCCGCTCCGAGACCCTCCGCCGGGAGCGGCTGGCTGCGTACAGCGCCTTCGCCGGGGCGTTGACCGACCTGCGGCGAGGCGTGGTGACGCTGTGGTTCCGGCAGCAGCGGGCGCCCCACGGCGACGACGCGGTCCGGGAGGCCTCGCTGGACGCCGACCGGCTCGGGGCGGTCGCCGAGCATGCGCGGTTCAGGCTCCAGCTGCTCGCGGCGGACTCGCGGCTGGTCGGCCTCGCCGACGCGGCCTTCTCGTCGGCCGGTGCGATCCGCCAGGCGGTGGACCGGAAGGAACTGGCCGAGCGAGAGGGCCACTTCCACGACGCGGTGACGGCGTTCATCACCGCGGCGAGCATCGAGGCCCGATAGAGCGACATGGGCGTTCCGTCTGACGACCCGGCACTGTGGGCGTTCCTGGAGTCACTGCGTCGCGGCGAGCTCCTTTCCGGCACCGTCGCCGCGATCGAACGACGCACGCTGACCCTCTCCCGACGGCAAGGCCCCTGACGGGTCAGGTGCGTGCCGACCGCACCGCACCGTTGACGTATGCCCGCAGTCGGTCGCGGTTGCCGGACAGCCCGTAGTCGGACATCATCAGGCTGAAGTTCCCGAACCGGTGCTGGCCGAGCATCCAGGCTCGCGGTGAGCGGGCCAGCACCGCCAGCAGCCGACGCTGGTCTTCGGTCAGGTGCGCGTAGGCAAGGCCTGCGGGCACGGGAGGCTCCGGGAACGCCACCCGCAGCGCGGACGCGACCATGGTCAGCGCGTCGTTGCCGCTCACGGTCGGGATGCCGCGCAGCCACGCGGCGAAGACCCTGTCGGCGTGGCGGCCGTCCAATCGCTCCAGCACGAGGCCCGCCAGCCCGGCCAGGTTCCCGTCGAGGAACGGGACTTGGTCGCGGGGCGCGCCCGATGCCCAGCCGAGCAGTTCGGTGACGGCGGCGTCCGGCGTCTGCTCGCCGTCGACCAGGGCGGTGGCGACGGCGGCTGCCCAGCGGGTCACCCGGTCAGGCGCGGCCAGCAGGTCCTCCGCTGGGCGATGGCCGAGCAGGCTGGCCGCGACGAGGGCCGTGGCCGTCACCCGCACCTGCTCGGGGGATTCCTGCGCGCCGGCCGCCGCAGCCAGCAGCGCCGGCCCGCTGTCGGCAGCGTCCTCAGGGAACCAGGCCAGCGTGTAGGCGGCCCGGATGCGCAGGGCCGGATCGGGATCGTGCAGCAGTCCGCGCAGCAGCGGCACTCCCGCGCGGACCGCGTCGTAGACGGCGAGCTCGATGTGCCGGTGGTAGCGGGTCTGGTCCTCGTCGGACAGGGCCTCGACATACCGGTATGAGCTCTCGTCGTCGTACCCGGGGTCGTTCGGTTTCGGCGCTGCGGCGCGCACCGCTTCACCGCCTCGGGCCTGCTCGCGCATGAGCGCGACCGGGAAGGTGTCCGGCAGCCAGGCCTCGTCGCCGCCGACGGCCATGACCGCCAGCATCTCCACCAGCACGGGCCGGTCCGGAACGGACTCGTCGGCGAGCAGTTCCAGCAGGAACGGCGCCGCGTAGGCGGTCGCTTCGTAGCGCGAGCCCTGGTGGACGATGCTGGCATAGAGCTCTTGGTATGCGCCGATGCGTATCTCGTCGTCGGGGCTGGCGAGGTTGCGGATCTGGTCGGGGACGTCGTCAGCGGGACCGTAGGCGTGCGTCAGCAGCGACCAGTCGATGTCGTCGAGGCGTTCCAGCACCACGGCATCCTCACACCCGCCTACGACAGCCCCGTTCACCGTGACTTACGGCTCTGTGGGTTCCGGTGGCTCTGTGGGTTCCGGTGGCCCTGTGGGTTCCGGCGTCGGGAACAGAACATGCCCGCGGGGCAGGGTGCGTGCCCAGAGGTCGTCGAGCACCTGGCCTTGGTCGTGCGATACGACGTCCGCCTCCGGCTCGACCAGGGGTGTCACGCTCCACAGACACTTGCTGAGCAGGTCGGTGCCGTCCCACGACCGCACGAGCACCACTCCCGCGTAAACCGCGCGGTAGCCTTCGGTGAAGAACGGAACCATTCCGACGGTCGGCGGCTCCTTGCCCTGCGCCGGGGCATCGACGAAGAGCATGCGATCGCCTCGGACGACCATTTCGATGCGGTAGTCGAGTGCTCCGGCATGATGGTCGGTCGTCAGTCCCGCCACGGCCAGGCCTGGTGACACGGCGCGGGTGAAGTCATAGACGGAGTGCGCCCAGAGGTACTTCTCGCCCTTCTGCGTGATCCAGTAGCAGTGCCACACGCGCCGCAGCGGAGCCAGGTCGGCCTCAGCCGATCGCATACTGGCGCCCAAGGATCTGTTCAGCACGTCGTGGACAGCACTCAGCGCGTCACGGCCATCCCCCGCCGAGAAGAAGATGCTTATCGCCGCACCGACGACGCCGCCGCCCAACGCCGCCAGCGTCCCGGCGGTCATCACCGTTCCCGCCGACGACCCTGTCGACTGGATGTAGACGCCCAGCGCCGTCACGCCGGCACCGAGTATCCCGATGATCCATAACGGAGTCGAATTCAGTGAGCGCTTCCGCATTCGCCGCCGCCTCACGTACACGATCGATGGTTCCAGACATTATCGTGCCGTGCGGGGCGAATTTCCAGTGCCGTCGGAACGGTCCACTGACAGTCATGGGATCAGCGTCGGCTCCGCCCACACGCCGTCATAGGAGTTGTAGGGCGAGCAGGTTATCAGCCTGCCCGGGTCGATCCACTCCACGCTCAGCCTCAACCGGAGGACGCCCTTCACCGAAACGTCGATTCGGCTGATGTCGCCGAACTTCATTATCTTCTTGAACAGAGGTCGCTCGGTATTGCCCTCGACCGAGTACACCGCCATGATCCAGTTGACGTCGGTGCTGCTGTAGTCGTCGTACAGCCCCACTTTCGCCGTGAATCGGGAGTACCTCTTCCCGAGGTTGTAATCGACCCGCTGCTTGTTGCACTTGAACGGGTCCAGCCGGACGAGATCGAGGTAGGTGACTCCGCCGAGCGCGGCCGGCTGGGTGTCGGCGTGGCCGCGCACCGGATCGAGGCTGGCCAGAGAGATCGGGCCCGAGGGGATCGGCGACTCGGTCGGCGACTCTTCCACCGACGGCTGCGGCGTCGGAGACTCGGGCGGCTCCTCACTCGGGCTCGGCTCCTCGCTCACGGCGACGGTCTCGACCGGGGCGGGAGAGAAGGCGGTCGTACCGAATGCCGAAGGGGCGGTATTCACGACACCGCCGGGAACCAGGAACGGCATGCAAATCGCCACCGGAAGCGCGATGACCGCCGCGACTCCGCCGATGACCGCCCAGAGCCTCGCATGCCCTTCATCGTTCTTGACTGCCTCTATTATTTCGCGGGGAGAGCGCATCGCTCACCTTTCATGCAGTCCGCCGGCGCCTATGTGCGTGGAAGTCTCGCCCCACCGACGGTTGCCGTCCAGTCGTGTGTCATCTGGGCGACAGTGCTTTTGCCGCTTCAGCCCTATTGAATTGCGGCAAAGTTCAGCCGATGGCGACTTACGTCGATGCCGGACCCGGACCGTACGCGGCAGAGGCGACCTATATGGCCCTCTCCCTATCGCATTCGAGGCGCCCGCCGATGTGCGTGGCGGTCCGGGTCGCCCCGGACCGCCACGGCCGCCGTCAGCCCTGCGGATCGATGACGTAGTTCCAGAACCGGTCCAGATTCGGCCCGGACACCCCGACACCGAGCACACTCGGCCGGACGATCGGGACCGACGGGTCGTACCGCCGGACCCGCGCGCCCGGAGGCGGTGCCAGCCACAGGGCCTTCGCCGCGGTGATGTCGGCGACCGCGGCGGGGTCGACCCCGAGGTGGGTGCTCCACAGCCTGATCCGCAACTGCTCGGCGAACGACGGCAGCAGCGGCGGGGGGCCGGTGGGTCCGTTGTGGACGATGGTGGTCAGGATCTCCGAGTCGTGGGTCCAGGACCGGCGGTTGTAGTTGGGCGTGCCGACGAACGCCGCTTCGTCGTCGACCAGCAGGAGCTTGGAATGCACGTACGCGCCGGGGGTGGTGGGCGCGGGCGGGACGCCGAGCCCGTCGAAGAGCAGCAGCCGGTCGGCGACGTCGGACGGCAGGCTGCCGAGCAGGTCGGTGATGAACTCGTGCCGGCGGAACGGCGCGTCGGGCGTGTCCCCGACGATGTCGATCGGGGCCATCACGACCACGGCGTATTCGACCCGGCGCAGGGCGGCGCGCAGTGTGGCCCGCAGCGGTTCGGACCCGGTGAAGTACTGGCAGGTGAGGTAGGCGTAGCGGCGCGCGTTGACCAGTGCGTTCTCCAGGACGGTCCGGGCGGTCTGGACCGGGGCGGTGAACGGGAACCCCCGCCCGTAGGTGTGCGAGATCTGCACGGTGTGCGGGCCCGGCGGCGCCGTCGCCACGACCGGCGCGGCGCCGATGGGGGTGAGCCCGGCGGCGTCCGGGTGGCGCGACCACCGGTCCAGGAACGTCTGCAGCACGTCGGCAGCGGCGGGCCCTTCGATGCGGACGCTGACGTCGAACAGCGGCGAGCCGGGGGTGGTGGACCCGTTCTGGCCGAACGGGTGCAGCCGGTCGGCGTTGGGGTCGATGCCGCCGCACCAGGCGACCAGGCTGTCGCCGTGCCCGACGATCAGCACCTTCTGGTGGTGGCTGCCGAATGCCAGGTGCCTGCTGTCCACGATGGCGCGGGCGTTGGGCAGGCTGTTGACGGCGGCGGCGGCCTTCTGGTTGATGGTGGTGGCGAACTGGTGGAGCAGGAACAGTGGCCCCAGCACCAGGGCGGCCTTCAGCTTCTCGCGCGGCGGGGGCGGCCGCCAGAACATCGCGCAGACCTGTGCTCCGTCGCTGTCGGGGGTGCCCGCGCTGGCTTTGGTGAGCAGGGACCGCAGTGTGCTGTCCGGGGTGCCCGGGATCAGTTCCAGGTCGACGTCGCACCACCAGTTGAGCAGGTAGACGAAGTCGCGCGGGCCGCTGGCCTTCGCGATGTCCAGTGCCTGGGCACGCAGGGTGTCCGGGCCGCCGACGAACGCCGTCACCGTGTTGTCGGGGGTGGCGCTGCCCAGGTGGCGGGCGTTGTCGGGGGCCAGGATGAAGCGCAGCGGGCTGCCCGGCGGCGGCACCTCGCCCGGTGCCAGCGCGGTGACGGTCCCGGCGCTGTCGCGTAGCAGCTGCCCGCCGGTGAAGCCGAACACCGTGGCGCCGTCACCGGTCGGGTGCCCGCTGTCGACCGGCAGCCCGAACGGGTTGCCGGCGGCGAGCTGGCCGAGCCAGCCGTTGAAGATCTCGGGTTGCAGCAGCTGCGCGCCGGTCTCCGGATGGGCCACGATGACGGCCTGTTCGAAGGTCGCGAACCGGGCCTGGTCGACGGCGGCCACCGGGGTGGTGCCGGAGGTGGGCCAGCCGGGGTCGAACCCGCCGGCGGGTTGCAGCCAGCGGCCCCACAGCGCCAGGTCGAGGGTGTGCACGGCACCGCCGACCGCCGCCATCCCGCCGAACGTGAAGTCCTGCGCCAGGCGGTCGCCCTCGATACCGGTGTCGCCGGTCGGGTACTCCAGCGGGCTGTCCGGGCCGCCCTGCTCGAACCAGGCCGCCCCGATCGGGTCCAGCAGCACGCAGCACTCCTGCGCCGGGGTGACCACGATGAGGCCGCGTTCGAACGGCACGACGGCACCCAGCTCGTCGCCGGCCGGCTGCGGTGGGCCGGTCTGCGCTCCGATGTCGAGGCCCGTGCCGGCGATCTCGGCGATCTTGGCGTCGACGAGGTCCTGCACCGGGTCGCCGGCGGGGGCCGGCGCCGGGACGAACGCCGCGTCGAGCGCGGCCATCGTCAGCGGGCCGACCTTGCCGTCGTCCTGCAGCTGGTGGTCGCGCTGGAACTGCGCCACCGCCGCGGTGGTCTGCACGCCGTACAGGCCGGTGGCGCCGAACTCGATGACGTAGCCGAGGTCGAGCAGCGCCTGCTGTACGGTGCGCACGGAGTCGTTCTGCTCCGGGCTGGCCATCACGTGCCGGCCGTCGAGGCAGTCCTGCAGGATCGGGTCGCCGGTGAACCGGGCGGACTGGAACTCAGCCATTGCTGCTGCTCCCTGCGGTGTTGTCGGGTTGGTCCTGGGGCCATCGGCCGTATGACATCCGCAGCCCGTCGCCCTCGGCGAGCACGATGAGCCGGCCGCTGCCGGGGCGGAAACCGGTCGGCACGAGGAAGACCTGGCCGTTGAACCGGTCCATGAGCTTGAGCCCGGAGTACTGGTAGATGCCGTCGTCGAGCTGCTGCTCGCGCAGGCCGGGGCCGGACAGGTGCAGCGGTTTGTCGCTGGTGACGACGACGCTGACCCGGTTCGGCAGGTCGTCGACGAACTGCGCCGCGAGCTGCCAGCCGGACGCCTCGGCGTGGTTGGAGGTGGCGGTGAACAGGCACACGCCCAGCAGCAGCAGTACGCACAGCTGGGCGACGGTCGGCAGGGGCGGCGGCTGCTCGCCGCGGTCGCGGGCCCGCAGGCGCGCGCTGTAGAGCAGCAGCAGGATCCCGGCGCCGACGGCCAGCGGCCACAGCGTGTACGCGACCCCGAACAGCGGGCTGGTGACGGGCAGGCCGTCGGTGGCGGGCACGGCCAGGCACACCACCGCCGGCACGGCGATGGCGGCCAGCAGCACATACCTCGGTGCTCTGGAACGGCCCGCGCCGGCCGTCCGCGCCGTCAGCCAGCGGTCGAGCCAGAGGTAGAGCAGGCCCGCGGCGCCGACGACGGCGAGCAGGCTCAGCACCGGGCCGACGCTGCGCAGCGCGTAGTCCTGGGTGGACATGCCGAACAGCGCCTGGTCCAGGCCGAGTGCCTCGCTCTGCGACTCGGCGCGCTGCCAGCCGAAGTAGACCAGCAGCGCGGTGATGACGGTGACGTTGGCCAGCAGCAGCACCAGCTGCCGGGACAGTTCGGCGGCAGGGCCCGGCGGCGGGGTCTGCGGCGGGGTGTCTTCGGGTGCCGGCGCGGTCACTGGACCAGCTCCCGCGGGTCCGGGCCCTGGCCCTGCAGCGACAGGTAGGCTTCGACCTGCTGGGGGCGCTCGCCGCGCTCGCACTCGAAGTCGTCCTTCGGGCGCTCCATGATCGCGCTGGCGACCGCCCGGTAGGTCTCGCAGATGTGCCAGCTCAGGTTGTTGGTGGTCGCGACGTCCCAGCCGATGAGGTTCCAGTTGCCGTACAGCTGCGGCACGGCGTTCCACAGCTTGGCCGCCTGCTGCGGGTCGGCCGCCTTGTCGTCGTTGCCGCACAGTTCCACGGCCGCCTGGAACAGCAGCACCTCGCGCGGGTCCTCGAAGTCGCGCCAGGTGATGTTGCCCTCGGTCTGCGACATGAGTTTCTGGGCGGTCTTGCAGTGCCGGTCCGACAGCAGCTTGTAGACGGAGTTGGCGATGAGCTCGTTCGGGGACTTGTCGCCCCTGGGCAGCTTGAAGCCGAAGTCCGGTTTGACGGCCTCCGGCTTCGACCCCTGCGGGGCGCTGCCGACCGGCGGTGGGCAGGCGGCTCTGGTGCCGCATCCGGCCAGGGCCAGGACCGCGAAGGCGGCGACGGCGGCGGTGCGAACAGCGGTCTGCTTGGCGGGGTAGGGGAACATGGTGTGCCTCCTTGATGGGTGGGCGCCGCGCTGTCGGCGGCGGTCAGGAAAGGGCGATGACGTCGACGAACACGGTGCGTTCGGCCAGTTCGGCGTCGGTGCCGCCCAGGCCGGCGGGCAGCGGGTCGTCAGCGGGGCGGATCTGCTCGACCTCCTTGAGGTAGAGGCGCAGCGCGCCGGGCAGGTCCGGCAGGGTCACCCGCAGCGGCTCGCCGAGGCTGCCGTGCGCCGTGCTGCCCGGCAGCCGCACCCATGCCTGGTCGTCGCCGGGCGGCTGGCGCAGGTCGGTGAGGTCGCCGCCGCCCGCGCCGCCGGCCCGGTGTTCGAGCAGCACGTCGACGCGGTTGAGGCGCGGCCCGGCGGGGCCGGGGCCGCTGAGGGTCACGGTCACGTCGGTCGCGGTCCGCTGCACGTGGACGGTGCGGTCGGGCAGCAGCTGGACCGCCTCGGTCGTGACCGGGTCGGACAGCTCCAGGCCGGGCAGGCTGTGGTGCTGGTAGCGGGCCACCACCAGGCGCGCGAACGGGCTGTACGACCCGGCTCCCGTCACCTCGACGTCGGCGTAGCAGCGTCCCTCGTGGAACCAGACCCCGTGCGGCACGACCCGCACCGGCGGGCCGCCGGGCAGGGTCCGCACCTCCGACGGGGCGGTCTTGGCGGTGAACGCGTCGACCGGCGGGACCGGTACGGGGTACTGGCCCGCCCAGATCGGGTCGCGCCCCAGCCGGGTCAGCCGCACCGGTGCCGGCGGAGCCTGCCCGGCCGGCGGGTCGTCGCCCGTCTCCAGCAGCACCCCGAGCGCCTCGCCCGCGCCGGTGGTGTACCAGGGGCGGCCCAGCTCGATGCGCAGGCGGCCGCCGCGCCGCACGCGCGTCAGCTGCTGCCAGCCCGGCGGCAGCTCGGTGCCCTCCCAGCGGAACGCGGGCAGGACGGACCGGACCAGCGGCGGCACCGGGCGCGCCGTGCTGGGCACGGTGACGGCCGGCAGCGTGGTACGGGCCCGGAAGTCCTCCTCGTCGTCGGCGGCGTCGAACAGCTGCCGGAACCGGCTCACCGCGGTGAGCTGGTAGCGCACCTCGCGGTGCCGGGTGTCGCCGAAGTCGTGCCGCAGGGCCGGGACGGCGACGGGGCCGCGGTCGAGCACGACGGACGCGACGGCGGGTTGCGTCACGGTCCGCGGCTGGTCGTCGGTGACCTCGGTCCACTCGGCGGCGATGTCGAGGCGCAGCGTGCTCGCGGTGTCGACGTCGAGCTGGGCCTGCAGCACCGCGTCGGTCTGCCCCTCGGCGGTGCGCAGCGGCGTGATGGTTCCCGCCGGATCGCGCAGCGGCCGCCGCACGGCGTGGACGAGCCGGACCACGCGGGCGGGGGTGGCCAGCGGATGGCGGCCGCCGATCGCGGCCGGTTCGGCACCGGCGGGCAGCCACTGCTTGATCGCGAAGTGGTCCAGGTAGTCGTCGCGCAGGTGCGAGGAGACCTCCAGGTACGCCTCCTGCGCCGGGGCGAGCTCCACCCGCACCTGGCCGTCGGCGGGGACCAGCGCGGGCAGCCCCCCGTCGGCGCCGGTGCCGTCGGCGAGCAGCAGCAGGTGCGGTTGCAGCTGGGGCCAGTGGCCCTGCCAGGCCGGTCGCGCGGTCCGCGGCTCGGTGAGGGCGCCGGGGCCGGGGCGCAGGTGCAGCGTCGGGCCGGCCGACGCCGGGTCGGGCAGACCGGACGCCATGGCCTGGGACGCGAGCTGCCAGGTCTGCTCGTCCGCGCCGTCGAGCACCCCGTGCTGCTCGGCCAGCGCGAACGAGACCCCCGGCGGCAGCAGCAGGCGGCTGTCGTTGGCGGGGTAGCCCGGATGCGCCTGCGCGAACTGTGCCGCGGTCAGGCCCCGGTCGCTGCGGATGACCAGCAGGTCGGCGGCGCCGCCGGGGCCCAGCGGGTGTCCCGGTCCGGGGGCGGGGCGGCTGGTCCACTCGTCCAGCAGCGCCTGCTGCCGGGGCGGCAGCGCCACGGCGGGCGCGGCGATCGGCTCATAGCGGGTGTAGGTGACCAGGTCGGTCGCGCACGGGTCGACGACGGGGCGGTCGTCGGGGCCCAGGCCGCCGCCGGCCAGGTCGGCGACCCGTACCCGCAGCTGGTAGGTGTGGTTGAAGCGGAGGGCGGGCAGCGAGCCTTCGGGCAGCTGGTAGGTCCAGTCGAAGTCGTACGGCAGCGGCAGCTTGCGCGTGCCGCGGGGTCGGCCGCCCCGGCCGTCCAGCGCGGGCCGGGGCACCGACAGGCTCCAGCCGTCCCAGCGGGTGACCACCTCGTCGGCGTGCAGGGCGCCGGTGGCCGGGTCGGCCACGGCCGCGTTGGCCTTGACGTGGCCCTCCTCGGGCCCGGCGCCGACGACCGTCCCGTTGATCCGGTAGGTCGCCTCGCGCCGGCACAGCGACAGCCAGCGGGTCGCCCCCTTGGGCAGGACGTCCATCCGGTAGCCGAGCATCAGCTCGGCCGCGGTCAGCTCGGCGCCGGCCAGGGCGCCGTCGGCGGCGAACTTCGCGCCGTTGCCGGTGTGGGCGGCCATGTCGTCGAGGCGGCCGGGGCGCAGCAGCTGGAGCCCGGCCGTGCGCAGCGCCGGCAGGCTGACCGGCGGCTCGCCGGTGCCCGCACCGGCGCCGGGCGTCCGGTCGAGCAGGGCCCTGGCGGTGTCGCGCAGCCGGCCGACGCCGCCGTCGACGTCGACGGCGGCGACCTGCCAGGCTGACCGGCTGTCGGCGGTGGCCGCCGTCGCGCCGGCCAGGTCCAGCATGCCGTTGCGGACGGTGCCGGCCGACCACGGCAGGAAGTGCCGGCCGTCGAACTCGTACCTGGTCCAGGGCGCTACCAGGGACGGCAGCCCGGCGGGCGGTTCCCAGCCGATCCGCACCAGCGCCGCCGTGCCCGACGTGGTGTCGGCCAGCACGGCCGAGGGCAGCCTGAGCTCGAGGATGAGACCCAGCGCGCGCAGGACCGCCGGGTGCTCGCGCAGCAGCGACACCGTGCGGTGGAAGTCCGGGTCGCGCCAAGGCCGCGGCCCGGGTGGCGGCAGGGGCGCGGGTTCCGGATCGGCGGCCGGATCGTGCCAGCCCGCCAGGTGCCCGGCGAGGGCGTCCTGGGTGCCCGGGTCGGCGAGGTCGCCGCTGGCCGCGACGGACTGCGTCGACTGCTCGTACGTGGTGATGATCTTCGACGCGTGGGCGGTGCTGGGACGCACCTGCGGCGGGTCGTAGCCGCGGTGCTGCCACGGGTCCACGAGCGTGCCGGGGCCGAAGAACTGCTGCCACAGCTGCGAGTCGGCCGGGCTGACCCGCTGCGCGGTCACGGTCTGGACCTGGTCGCCCACGCGCAGGTGCACCGGGAGGTGCTGGTCGAGGTGCGCGGGCCAGTCCGCCAGGCCGTGCTCGGCCAGCGGCATGCTGCGATCTGCCCGCAACCGGGGCACCACCACGACCCGCAGGATCACATCGCCGGCGTCGGCCGGCCCGCCCGGCACGGCCACGAACAGCAGCTCACTCATGATGTCATCCCTGCTTGTCGGAGAGCGGCTGGTCAGACGGCTGCCTGCCAGGCGTCGACGGGCCCGGCAGCGGCGTGAAGGCCTGCCGGTAGGCCAGCCAGCCGGCCAGCGGATCGTCCGGTGACCGCGGCGGCGCCGGATCGTCCGGCGCGGCGAACCCCGGCTGCGGCGCCATGGCCGGTGCGTCCATCTCGGTCGCGGCGGCGCCGGCCAGCACCCACTCGCCGCTGTCGAGCTCCACGGTGTCGGAGTAGAACGTCAGGTCGATCTCCACGACCAGGGTCGCCCGGCCGACCATCCGGTTGGCCTCGATGTCGTAGCTGAGCGCGATCATCAGCTCCACGGCGACGCTGACCAGGCCCAGGATGTCGACGCTGCCGCCGATGCGGATGAACCCGGTGAGGGTGACCGCCCCCTGCCCGTCCATCAGGTAGCGGACCCCGCCCAGCGCGTGCACCTCGGCGGAGGCGATCACGAAGTCGACCGCGACGGCCGCCCCGAACTCCAGCGACGCCTCCAGCCGGCGCAGCCCCCGGTAGTCGATGAGCAGATCCAGGTAGCCGCCGCCGCCGAACATCAGCACGCTCAGGTTGAACGGGTTCTGCCGGCTGGCGAACCCGAGCGACACCGACACCGGGCGGGCGTCGAACGGCACGTCCACCCCGGCCCGGAACACGATGTTGCGCAGCACGAACGCGCCGACCTGCACGTCCGGGACGGCCAGCGCGTACCGCGCGGTGATCCCGCCGGGCGTCGCCTCGACACCCGGCGGGGCGTTCCCCAACTGGACCCGTTCCTGCAGGTCCTTGAGCAGCTTGAGGTAGCCGAGGAACTCCGCCTCCAGCCGGTCGACGGCCAGGGTGGGGGCGTGCCCGGTCCGGGAGGTGAACGTCAGCGACCCGAACCGCAGCCGCAGCTGCGCCGCCGAACCGGGCGGCAGCACCAGCGCGAAATCCGAGATGACGCAGGTGGTGACGGTGTCGTCGGCGCTCTGCGTGACGGTGAGGTTCAACCGGCTGCGGTCGTCGGCCTCCAGCGGCCCGATGCTGACCAGCCGCACGTCCTGCCACTGCATCTGCACCCGCGGCGGCTGCCCGGGTCCGACGACCGACAGCAGCTGCGGCGGGGCGTCCAGCTGCGCGATCAGCGTACGCAGGTCGAAGCCGAGCACCGTCGCGCCGTCGCTGAACAGCTTCGCCGGATCGAGGTGCCCGCTGGGCAGCAGCTCGGCCAGCCCGGCCCCGCTGACCGGCCCCAGCGTGCGCGACAGGACGTCGGCGCGGAACACCGGCGAGGCAAGGCCGCCGCAGCGATCGCTGGCCTGGCTGAAGTCGACGAGGATCGGCTCGGCCAATGCCAGCAGCACGTCGGCGGCCTCCCCCGCGCCGCGGTAGGCGTCGCTGTACCGGACGGCCACCGCGTCCCGCAGGCCGAGCAGCGAACGCAGCGCCGGCAATGTCACCAGCAGCTCGTCGAGCTGCGGACGGAACGACATCCGGGTCCCGTCGTGGTACGGCGCCGCCGAGACGGTGAACCCGTGCACCTCGTGCACGTCACCGGGATGCGGCTGCGCGGCGCGGACCAGGTCGACGGCCACGCCCGGTGTCTGCGCGCGGCCCTGGCCGGCATACGCGGCGGCGACCGCCGGTGCCACGGTCGGATCGTCCAGCAGCGCCGTGCCGTCGGTGGCGGCCAGCGCGCCGGCATAGCCGGGGACGAACTCGGCGCTGACGAACAGCAGCGGCATCGCGACCGTCACGTCGCCGGCCCGTCCCCGCAGCCGCAGCGGGAACCGCACCTTCTCGCCGTGCCTGGTCGGCCAGAAGCACAGCGGCAGCCGCTCGGCGGCGAAGGATCCGATGTACTCGATCTCGGCGGCCAGGTCGAGGTAGTGCTGCACCTCGGGCACGCTGCGCGCGATCTCCTCCAGACTCGCCGGCACGTAGTCGTGCGACACCTGGTCGATCCACGCCTGCATGCCGGCGACCTCGTCGCGCAGGCGCTGCAGCTCGGCGGCCAGCCCGGGAGCCGGCCGGGGATGCGTCTGCCACTCCGGTTCGTCCAGGTCGGCGTACGTCTGCTCGGCGATCTCCACCGCGTCGAACGGGAAGCCCCGCTTCAGCTGCGCGTCTTCGGGCTCGCCGAGCCACTGCTCGGTGACCACCATCGTCCGCTGCTTCTTCAGCACGGCCGTGTCGGCGTCGGAGTCGACGCCGAACTGCCGCTCGGTGAGCTCGATCCATTCGCAGCGGTGCCCGTACGGGTAGAGCATCCCGCGCATCAGGACCCGCACCCGCATGTCGCGGCCCAGGGTCGCGTCATGCTCCCAGCTCAGCGACGGCCACTCCCCCCGGGCGCGCAGGGAACCGCCCAGCGACGTCAGCTCCAGGCGGTCGGCGTGCGCCGGCACGCGGCGGGCCTGATCCGCGATGCTGACGCGGGTGTATCGCGACAGCGCCGGCACCACCCCCTCCGGGTCGGCGAGGTCGGCGGTCCCGCCGTCGATCGACCGCAGCCCGATCCGGGCGTCGGCATCGGTGGCGCCGCCGCCCAGCAGCCGGCTGCGCCACAGCCCGACGGTGCTGCCCGGCGAGTTCGCCGGCTCCACGAGGTGCTCGCTGGTCAGCGGTCCCGACTCGGCCGGAGCCTCGGGCGACCAGATCAGCCGCCACGGCAGCTCGATCGCGCTGCCGTCGGCCAGGACGCGGGCGGTGCGCAGGGCGTCGAGCACCCCCGCCACGGTCAGCCGCAGCAGCGCGCCCGCCTCCAGCGTGAACGCCATCCGGCTCGGTCCGGCCGGGTACGCCGTCCACACGGGAACGGAGGAGTCCTCGTCCAGGCTGCCGAGCCCGACCTGGCCGAGGACCGGCGCGTCACCCGTCTCCTCACCGAGATGCTGCGGCGGGAAAGTGATCTCGACGGTGTTGTGCTCGGTCGCCCGCAGGGTGGCCGGGTCGTCCCCGGTGGACGCGGCGACGAGGTCGAAGCCGGTGCAGCGCAGCCCGAGCACGACGAGGTCGTCCCGGCGGACCATCAGGTAGTCGCTGGTCATGTGGCATGCTCCCGGCCCGTGAGGCACGGGCCGCGGTGACCCGTCGGCTATTCAGATCCGGGTCGGCCGATCCTGATACATCCGCCGGTTCAGCCGGCGCCCAGCGCGACGAACGAGCAGCCGGTCGCGTAGCCCACCGGGTCACCGGAGCAGGCCAGCCGGGCGTGGGCCAGCGCGCCGGCCGTGCTGGCGCCCGCGGCCAGCTGCTCGTGCAGGGCCGCCATCAGCTCGGCGGTCGCCTGGTCGTTGACCGCCACCGGGCTGGCGACCAGCGCGGCGGTGCCCAGCGGCAGCAGCGCGGTGGCCAACCCGAGCAGCTCGTCCGCGCCGACCGCGGTCAGCGCCGCCGAGTCGCAGCTGGGCAGCACCAGCCGGTACGGGGCCCGGCGCAGCTGCTGCACGTCGTGGACGGTCAGCGGCCCGTCGTCGAGCACCAGGGCGGAGAACAGCGGATTGTCGCCGCGGAACACCCCGTGCGCGGCGATGTGGGCCAGGCTGCTGCCCTCCAGCGCGGCCAGCACGTTGGCGATCGTGGCGGTGCCGTCGCCCAGCACGGTCGCGCCCGGGTACCGGGTGCGCAGCCACGCCAGCTCGGCCGCCGCGTACGGCAGCCGCGGCCCCCGCACCAGGGTGACTTTCGGCTGCGCCGGGGGGCTCAGCTGCTCGGCGCGCAGCCAGGCCCCGGCCGAGGGCGCCACGGTGAACGGCCGCTCGTGCAGCACCGGCAGCAGCGACCACGGGATGGCGTGCAGATCCGCCGGGGGCACGATGACCACCTCGCCGTGCAGGTGCCGCAGCACCGGCGCCAGCAGCAGCCGCTGCAGCCGCTCGGCGGTCTGCGCCAGCACCGCCGCCGAGCGCGGGTCCGTTCCGGCGGCGGAACCGAACGCGAGCCGCCGCAGCGCCGTACGGGCGAACTGCCCTTCGGTGACGACCTCGCGCAGCCGTCCGGCCTGGAACCGCCGCACCCTGCCGTCGCCGCACAGCAGCACGTGCAACCGGCCGTCGACCTCGACGATGTCGACCAGCTGGCGGCCGGGCACACCGGCCAGCGTGTCCAGCAGCTGCGCCACCCGCAACCCGCCGGGCGGGGCGGTGGCGGCGGCCGCACCGGGAGTGCGCCGCACGCGTTCGCTGATGCGCTGTTCGAGCCGGTGCTGCCGCCGGCGCGCCGGGGCGTCGGCCGGGTCGTCGCCGATCCGCCGCGCGACGGCGCGCAGTGCGGCGAGGTCCGCCCGCAGCTGCCGGTCTCGCGGCGGACGCGCCGGTGCGGTCGCGAGCGTCACCGAGCGCCATCGCTCGCTCCACACGAGCAGGTCCCGGGCGCGGCCGCGAGCCCGCCCGCCCGCGCCCGCGGGGTCGCCGTCCGGGCCGAGGCAGCTGCGCTGGGCGAGGGCGGCCAGGTCGCGGCCCCGGGCGGTCACCTGCACCCGCAGCTCGGTCGCGCCGAGCGTGAGCCGGTGTGCGTCCAGCGTGTCCAGGCCGCGCCGGCAGGCGTACCGCACGCCGCGCACGTCACCGGCGGCCTGCGCCTGGAGGGCGCGGGCCAGCCAGCCGACCGCCCGCGCCAGCGGCGATCCGGCCCGGCGGGCCAGCGCGGCCGCGGCGAGCTGCCGTTCGGCGTCGCGCGGGCGGCCGGCCCGCAGCGCGAGCTGGCCGGCCAGTAGGTGCGCCTGGGCCGCCTGCACCGACCGGTCGGCGTCCAGCTGCCGCGCCAGGGCCGCGGCCCGGACGTACAGCCGCCCGGCCGGCAGCACCGCGGCGCCGGTCTCGGCTTGCAGCAGCAGCAGCCGGGCGTGCTGCTGCCACCACCGCCGGTGCTGGCGTCCGAACAGCTGGACGGCCGCGGCGGCCCGCTCGGCGGCGAGCACCTGGTCGTCGGCGGCCAGGGCGGCCTGCGCGGCGATCAGCAGCAGCTCGGGGCGCCGCGTCTGCTGGCCCCGGCGGCGGTCGAGCTCGCGCAGCCCCCGGTCGGCCTCCCGTAGGGCGTCGGCCGGCAGCCCTGCGGCCAGCAGCGTGGCGCACCGGTCCAGCACCATGCTGGGCATCGGCGTGCCGAGCAGGCGGAACCGGCGGTCCGCGGCGGCCAGGTGCGACAGCGCGGCCGGCAGGTCACCCTGCAGCAGGGCCGTCGTGGCCCGGTTCTGCCGCGCCATCGCGGAATCGTGGGCGTGGTCCAGCGTCGCGAACAGCTGCTCGGCGGCGGCGAACTCGGTGTCGGCGCGCCGGGGGTCGCCCGCCGACGCGTGCAGCAGGCCGCGCAGCGTCAGCGCCCGCGCCGTCCACAGCTGGTCCCCGGCCCGCCGCAGCGCGGGCAGGGCCTGCCGTACGTCGGCCAGCGCCTCCCGGTGGCGGCCGAGGATGCGCAGTGCGCCCGCGCGGCGGAACAGCACCCGGGCGGCCGTCGGTCCGGTGGCGAGGGCGACCGCCCGGTTGAGCGCCCGGACCCCGGCGGCGCTGCGTCCGGCCTGGATCAGGGCGATGCCCAGGGTCGCCAGCACATCAGCCTCACGGTCGGGTGAACCGGACCGCGCCGCGAGCCGGCGGGCCCGGGTCAGCTGGTCGACCGCTGCGGTGATGTCACCGAAGTCGCGCCAGACGATGCCGATGGCCTGCCGGGCGATCGACGCGTCGTACGGCGTGGGCCGGGCCGCCAGCAGCGCCTGCGCACCGGCGACGGCCTGCCGGGGCCGGTCGAAGACCATCGACAGCAGCTGCGCCGAATCCGGGATGCCGCGTGTCACCAAGGAATGGTAGATGTAAGTGCCGCATTCTGATGACGGACGATGCGGCCGCCTGGGGGAAGGAACTTCGCGCATGCCTGGTCTGGTGGCCGAGGAGTCGTACGACCGTTTCTGGCAGCAGTTCGACGTCGTCCGGGCGGCGCTGGCGCAGGAGCGCGACGGCGCCCCGGCGATCGCGATCGAGGCCGCCACGGACAACGGCGTGCCGCTGTTCGTCTACGAGAAGAGCCGGCTGCTGTTCGAGGACGTCACCGACAGCGTCGACTACATGCGCGGCCGCTTCGGCGCGGACCGCATCACCGAGGCCGGGCCGGGCGTGCACCTGGCCGACCTCGGCGGCGGCGACGCGCTGGGCGTGCTGCGCGACCTCGAAGCCGAACGGGGCGGCGGCTGGGCCACGCCGCACCACATCCTGTCCATCACCGGGGATGTGAACCTATGCCCGGCCGACGAGCCGACGCTCCCGCTGCCCGGCGGACCGATGTTCTATCCGACGACCGTCGACCACCACGCCGGCGACGGCGTCCGCATCGAGATCATCGACACGGGGCTGGCGCAGGGCTGGGAGAGGTTCACCTGGCTGGCCGGGATCACCGGGGACGACCGGCTGACTCCCCCGCCCGGGGAGGTCCCGATGTACTACGGGCACGGCACCTTCGTCGCCGGGGTGCTGCGCCGGGTGGCGCCGATGGCCGCCGTGCACGTCGCCAACAATCTGCGCCGCGCCGGGGCGCTGCACGAGGTGAACCTGGTCGAGGCGCTGTCGCGCATCATGTCCTACGACGACGACCAGCTGCCGCACATCATCAGCCTGTCCGCGGGCGGTTCGACGCGGGACGACCTGCCGCTGCTGTCGATCCACCGCCAGCTGTCGAACCTGCAGAGCCGAGGGGTGCTGCTGGTGGCCGCCGCCGGCAACGACGGCAACGACCGCGGGTTCTGGCCGGCCGCCTTCGAGGGGGTGCTGTCGGTCGGCGCGCTGCGCGAGGACCTGACCGGGCGGGCGTGCTTCAGCAACCACGGCAGCTGGGTCGACTGCTACGCCCCCGGCGAGCGGCTGGTCAACGCCTTCCCCGACGGCGCCTACCGCTACTACCACGAGGGGCGGGAGACCTGCCGCTACCGCCGCCGCAGCGACCCGGCCTGGTATGCGGGCTGCACCTGCGTCACCGCCCCGAACGCCGGGACGACCGTGCAGCTGCGCGGCCGCGCCCGCTGGAGCGGGACCTCGTTCGCGACCCCGATCGTCGCCGGCCTGGTCGCCGCCCGGATGTCGGCCAGCGGCGACAGCTCCCGCGACGCCGCCGACTGGCTGCTGGCCAACCCGGCCGGATGGCATCCCGAGCTCGGCCCGGTGCTGCTGCCCGGCCAGGCGATCCGCTGAATGGACGCGACCGACGACCCCAGCGCGCTGGTGGCGGCCGCCGCGGGCGGTGACGAGGCCGCCTGGCAGCAGCTGGTGGCCCGGTTCAGCGGCCTGGTCTGGTCGGTGGCCCGCGGCCTGGGGCTGCGTCCCGCCGACGCCGAGGACGTCTACCAGACCACCTGGTACCGGCTGGCCGAACACGTCGGCCGGCTCAAGGAGCCGTCGCGGGTGGGCTCCTGGCTGGCCGTCACCGCCCGCAACGAGGCGTTCAAGGTGCTGCGCGCCGGCACCCGGCTCACCCTGACCGACGAGCCGTCGCCGCAGGTCGACGAGCACTCACCGGAGACGGCCGTCATCGAGGACGAGGACGCGGCGGCGCACCGGTCCCGGCTCCAGCACCTGTGGTCGGCTTTCGAGCAGCTGCCGGCCCGCTGCCAGCCCCTGCTGCGCGCCCTGATGGCCACGCCGCCGCCCAGCTACACCGACGTCGCGGCCGCGTTCGCCATCCCGGTCGGCAGCATCGGCCCCACCCGCGCGCGGTGCCTGCGCCATCTTCGTGCCCTGTTGGCCGATCGAGGTATCAGCGACCACGACGGAGCATCATCATGACATCGACGGCCGCTGACGGGAGTCCGGAGATGGACGACGACGATGACGGTTGGCTGCTGGAGGCACTGGCCCAGGCGGCGCGGCAGTGCGACCCGCTGCCGGACTCCTCGTTCCGGGTCGCCGCGGGCGCCTTCGCGCTGCGCTCCCTGGACGCCGACCTCGCCGACCTGACCTTCGACACGCTCGCCGAAGCGGGGCAGCCCGTCCGCAGCAGCGCCCAGCCCCGCCTGCTGACCTTCCAGCACGGCCCGTTCACCATCGAGCTGGAGCTGACCGGCACCGGCTCGGCGCACCACCTGATCGGCCAGGTCCTGCCGGCCGGGCCGGCCCGGCTCGACATCCGGGCCGGGGCGCGGACCGTCGCCGTCGCCGCCGACGAGCTGGGCCGCTTCGCCTGCGCCGACCTGCCGCCGGGGCCGCTCAGCGTCCGGCTGTACGCGGCCGGGCACGACATCGTCACCGACTGGGTGACCGTCTGACCTCGGCGGCGCCACCGCTGTCGCACCGCCGAGGTCCCTGATATGGCGTTCTGACCCGTAATCCCCCGCTTCGGGAGAGGGCGGGGCGGCGGCTCTGTGCGCCGGGCGGCGGCGATATGGCAAGCTTGCCCGCTGTGCCTCCCGACGCCCCCTCACGTACGCAGCGGCGCCGCACCGCTGCCGACCGGGCGCGGTTCCGGCGCCGACGCATCCTGGTCGGCCTGGTGGCACTGACCTTCGTGCTGGTGTGCGGCGGTGTCGCCCGTGCCGTGTTCACCGGATCCGCACCCGATGCGACTCCCGCGCCGAGCAGCAGCCCTGCCGTCAGCGCCGCCGCGTCGCCGTCGCCGTCGCTGTCGCCGAGTCCCTCGCCCTCCCCCGCGCCGCGGCCGATCACCTACCCCGAACGGGGCACGGGCAGGTGGAACGTCGCGCCCGGCCCCTCCCCGGTCATCGGCAGGGCAGGGCGGTTGCTGCGGTTCCGTGTCTCGGTCGAGGGCGGCATCCAGGGCGTGGCCCCGGGCGAGTTCGCCGCCGCCACGCTGACGGCGCTGGGCGACCCGCGCAGCTGGACGGCGGGCGGGCAGTGGCGCTTCCAGCAGGTTCCGGCCGGCTCCGCGTACGACTTCACGATCTACCTGGCCACCCCACTGACCCGCGACGTGCTGTGCGCCAACGGCCGTGACCTGTACACCTCCTGCCGCAACGGCAACAGCGTCGTCGTCAACGTCGCCCGCTGGGCGCACGGCGTCCCGAACTACGGCGCCGGCCTGGACCTGTACCGCATGTACGTCATCAACCATGAGGTCGGCCACCGCCTCGGCCACGGACACGAGAAGTGCCCGGGGGCCGGCAAGCTCGCACCGCTGATGGAGCAGCAGACCCTCGGCCTGCACGGCTGCACCGCCAACGCGT
Source organism: Catellatospora sp. TT07R-123 (assembly GCF_018327705.1). NCBI lineage: Bacteria > Bacillati > Actinomycetota > Actinomycetes > Micromonosporales > Micromonosporaceae > Catellatospora > Catellatospora sp. TT07R-123. The sequence continues at coordinate 904,182 of NZ_BNEM01000001.1, forward strand.
GGCCCTACGTCAACGGCAAGCGCTACACCGGCCCGTCCGGCGCCTACAACGACCCCCTGCCCGTCGACCCCTGACCGGCCCCGCCCGATTCCGCAGGCTGCCCGCCTCGGGCGGCCGCGGATGCCGGCGCATCGCGACGAAGGTCACCTCGGGCAGAGCCCGGAAACCGACAGACAACGACTTAGCGGGGTAAAAGACGACGCGACCGGCGGGAGGGTCCGTCCGCTCCGTGTAGGGTCGCCGGAGTTCCCAGGCCGAGGGGGTGGCCCAGATGGCAGCAGACGTCCGCCCGAGACCAGCGGAGTCGGCGACACGACGGCCCGCTCGCATGGCGCGCCTGCTGGCCGGGGTCGCACTGCTCGGCACCGCCCTGTCCGGCTGTTCAGCCGGCGCGGCCATGCGCGAACCGGGGCACCCGCCGTCCGCCCGGTCCTCGTCGACGGCTGGGCGCGCCGAACCCGCAAGCCCGGCTCCCACTCCGGTGGGCGGCGCCACCGCCGCACCGGCCTGGCTCGGCACCCGCGTGCTCCCTTCCAGGCCCGCCGGGTCCGCCCCCGCCGACACCCCGCCGGAGCTGCGGAACCGGTCCATCGTGACCGTCGACGAGCTGCCACCGCCGCCCGACGGGCGGTTCCACGCGACCGTGCAGGCGGTGCCCGCGAGCGTGCTCGCCCGGTCCAGCTGGGCCGAGAACTGCCCGGTGGCCGCAGCCGAGCTGCGTTACGTCACGGTCGGCTTCCGCGGCTTCGACGGGCTGGCCCATACCGGCGAGCTGCTGGTCAACGCGCGGGCGGCCGATGACATGGTGACCGTGTTCCACCGCCTGTTCGACGCCGGATTCCCGATCGAGCGAATGCGGATCTCCAGCGCCGCGCAGCTGAACGCGCCGTCCACCGGCGACGGCAACACCACGGAGGCGTTCGCCTGCCGACCGGTGCGCGGCAGCAAAGCGTGGTCCCAGCACGCCTACGGACTCGCCGTCGATGTGAACCCGTTCCAGAACCCGTACCGCAAGGGCACGGTGGTGCTTCCGGAGCTGGCCGGCGCCTACCTCGACCGGCACGAGGTCAGGCCCGGGATGGCGCTGCCCGGCGGGCCTGCCGTGCGGGCCTTCGGCGCGGTCGGCTGGGGATGGGGTGGCGACTACCGGTCCCTCAACGACTACATGCACTTCTCCGCCACCGGCGGCTGAGCAGCCCAGAAACCGGCGTCCCGGCCGCGAGCCCCGTTTCCTCTATCGAAACGGCGTTTCTTTTGCGTATCATGGCCGTCTCTGACGCCGCCCCGGAAGGCGCCCCCATGACGGTCAGCGCAGCAACGGACGAGACCAGTGCAGTGACCGCCTTCGCGGGCAGGCCGCCGGTGACGGTGCGCCGCGGCCGCGCGGCACCCTTCGGGTGGTGGCCCGCGGTATGCGTGGCCCTGGTCGCGCTGGTCGACCGGATCGAATACAACCTGCTGGCCGGTTCGCTGCCCCAGATCCAGCGCGAATTCGGGTTCAGCGACGGCGCCGCGGGAGCGATCGCCACCGCCGGCGCCGTCGCCGCCGTGATCCTGCTGCTGCCCGCCGGGCGGCTGGCCGACACGGGCCGCCGCACCTGGACGATCGCGGCGGTGGTGGCCGTCTGGGCACTGCTGACCCTCGGCACCGGCCTGGCCGGCTCCTACGCGGCCCTGTTCGGGATACGGGTCCTGCTCGGCTCGGCCGGGCAGCTCTACAACCCGCCCGCCTCCAGCCTGCTCGGCGACCTCTACCCGGGCACGGGCCGCGCCCGCGCGTTCGGGCTGGAACGGGCCGCCTACTTCGCCGGGCTGCCCATCGGCGTCATCGCCGGCGGCGCACTCGCCCAGGCGTACGGCTGGCGCACCGGCTTCTTCCTGGTGGCCGTGCCCGGCGCGGCCATCGCGCTGCTGATGCTGACCGTCCGCGAGCCGGTGCGCGGCATCGGCGACCGGCTGACCTCCTGGTACGGCGGCGCGGCCGCGACCGCGGCACCACCCGCGCCCGCCACGCCGACGCCGGTGCTCCAGCAGGTCCGCGAGCTGTGGCGGGTGCGGACGCTGCGCTCGGTCGTGACCGGACTGAGCATCCTGTTCTTCGGGCTCGGCGGCCTGTTCTTCTGGATGCCGTCCTACTACCAGCGCGAGTTCGGGCTCGACGAGGCGGCCGCCGCCGCGGTCGGCGGTGGTGCCGGGCTGGTCGGCATCCTCGCCGGCATCGGGCTGGGCAGCTGGCTGGGCGACCGCCACCACGGCCGCAGGCCGGGCTGGCGGGTGCTGCTCGGCGGCTGGTCCCTGGTGTTCGGCTCTGCCGCGCTGGCCGGGGCGGTGGCGTTCACCGACCTCGGGCCGCAGGTCGCCTGCTTCGCGCTGGCCAACGTGGGGTTCGCGGGGGCGATCGCGAACCTGACCGCCGCCAACGCCGACGTGGTGGCCGCCGCCCGCCGAGGGATGGGCTTCGCCGTGCTGCAACTGCTGGTCACCCTCGGCGGAGCGCTCGGGCCGTGGCTGATCGGCGAGGCCTCCGACGCGACCGGCTCGCTGCGCGCCGCGTACGCGGTGGTGCTGGCGCCGCTCGCGGTCGGCTGCCTGATCGTGCTCAGGTCCTGGCGTGCCTATGACGCCGACGCGGCCGCCGCGCTGGCTCCGCCCGCGGAGCCCGACGCCGCCTGAGCGGCACGGCCGCGACGGCCGGGAGAGCCGGTCCGGATGTCCCGGACCGGCTCCCGGTCAGCCGGTGTCAGACCACCGGCTCCACCCAGATGTTGCGGTAGTACAGGTTCGCTCCGGCGTCGCCGTGGTCCTGGAACCGCAGCGGGCCGGGTGCCGCGGTCTCGACGGCGCCGTTGCCGGTCGGGCCGTTGATCTCCGCGTTGTTGATGACGGTGACGCCGTTCCACACGACGGTCACCCGGGCGTTCTCGGTCTTCACATTGGAGCTGTTGTACCGGGCCGCGCGGAACGTGACGTCGTAGGTCTGCCACGTCTGCGGCGCGGTGGCCGCGTTGGCCGACGGTGCGATCTTCTCGTAGATCGCGCCGCACTCGTTGTTGGCCAGGGTGGTGTCCCCGTACGAGTCCAGCACCTGGAGCTCGTAGCGGTCCTGCAGGTAGATCCCGCTGTTGGCCCGCTGCTGGCCGGTCACGTCGCCCGGAAGCAGCGGCAGCCAGAACTCGGCGTGCAGCTTGAAGTCGCCGAACGCCTGCTTGGACTTGATGTCGCCGCCGAGGACCTCCACCCCGCCGTTGCCCAGCGGCCAGGTGACCGGAGTGCCGTTGGAGTGCTGGAAGTTGTCCATGTTCGTGCCGTCGAACAACACGATCCGGGCCGGTTGGGTCGAGGACCCGTACACCTCGAACTCGTAGATGCGGGCGGCGCCGTTGCCGTCGCTGGTCGGGGTGGTGATGTTGAGCCGGGCGTAGCGCGCCTGGGTCGCGGCGAAGGTGTGCGTGGTGACGCTGGCGGTGTTGGCGGTGACGGTCGCGACCGTGGTCCAGCTGGTGCCGTTGGTGGACAGCTGGAGGTTGAAGTCGCGGGTGTTCCAGGCGAGGTTCTCCCCGCCCGCGCCGGCGTGCCGGACGATCAGCTGGCTGACCGTCTGCGCGGTGCCGAGGTCGACCTGCAGCCACTTGGTGGCGCCCGTCGAGCACCACTTGTCGCCGTTGCCGCCCGAGACGCTGCCGTTGACCGCCTGCGACGGACCCTCGGCAGCGGCGCAGGAGCTGTCCGCGGTGGCCGGCTTGCCCACCGCCAGGTTGCCCGTCGGCGGTGCGGTCGGGCCGTACGCCTCGAACTCGTAGACGCGGGCCGCGCCGTTGCCGGTGGTGCCGCCGTTGGTGACGTTCAGCCGGAGGTACCTGGCCTGGGTCGTGGCGATGTTGTGGGTGGTGGTGCCGGCCGTGTTCGCGGTGACGGTCGCGACCGTGGTCCAGCTGGTCCCGTTCGTGGACGTCTGGATGTTGAAGTCGCGGGTGTTGAACCCGACCTCCTCTCCACCGGTGGCCGCGTGCTGGATGACGAACTTGTTGACGCTCTGCGTCGAGCCGAGGTCGACCTGCATCCACTTGGTCGCGCCGAGCGAGCACCACTTGTCGGAGTTGCCGCCCGAGACGCTGCCGTTGACGGCCTGCGACGGCCCTTCGGAGGCGGCGCAGGAGCTGTCGGCGGTGGCGGGCTTGTTGAGCGCCAGGTTGCTGGACGCGGCCTGACCGGGGATGGCGTTGAGGGTGTACCAGACCTCGGTGCTCCACAGCGACTGGCCGTTGCTGGCCGCGAACGGCTTGGGCGAGCGGATGTGGACCACCCGGCCGGCCTTGAGGCCGTTGATCACCAGGGTGACCTTCTTGCCGTCGGCAGACAGGGTCGCCGACGACACCGACAGCGTCTCCTCGTCGATCTTCGGGCCGCCGTAGGCGGCCGTCGGGACGTAGCGCCACTGCTTGACCTGGTACTTCGTGGCCAGCGAGGTGGCGGTGGCCGCCGACACCGGCTGGGTGTACTCGATCTCGAACCCGTTGGGCTGGGCCTTCATCGACAGCATGTCGAAGACGTTGTTGCCGTTGGGGGTCAGCTTCTGCAGGCCGAAGTTGAGCTTGCCGGTCTGGCCCCAGTTGCCGCCGCCGCCGATGCCGCCGACGTAGATCGCGCCGTCCGGGCCGACGTTGACCTCGGACACGCCGCCTTCCAGGCCCTGCGTCATCCGGAACAGCGCGCCCTGGTACTCGCCGTTGACCTTCTCCACCGCGGCGCGCTGGAGGCCGCCGTACGTGACGTCGCCGATGACGAACTGTCCGGCGTAGAGGCCGCTGGTCATGTACATCGGGGTGCTGGGCGAGTTGCCGATCTCGTTCTGCGGCAGCCAGATCACGGGCGGCGTGACCGGGGCGCTCTCGAACGGGCCGGCCGGGTTCAGGTAGTGGTTGAAGAACCGGCCCTGCTTGATGTGGACCAGCTTCGACGCGGGCAGCCAGCCGCCCTGGTTGTCGGTGACGAAGATGCCGTTCTCGGGGCCCCAGCCGATGCCGTGCGGGGTTCGCAGGCCGCCCGCGACGTAGCTCCAGGCACCGGTGTCCTTGCTGACCTTGATGGTGGTGCCCCGGTTGGCGACGGGCTGCGGGTTGGTGGTGGCGCCGCCGTAGTCGATGCCCACCGACAGGTTGATGTAGAAGTACCCGTCGGCGTAGAGCAGGCCGAACGCGAACTCGTGGAACGTGCCGCCGTACGGCCAGGTCGCGACCTGCTGGTACTGGTCGGCGACCTCGTCGCCGTTGGTGTCGACCAGCCGGGTCAGCCGCATCTTCTCCGACACGTACACGACGCCGTCGACGATCTTCAGGCCCATCGGCTCCTTGAGGTTGCTGCCGATCCGCTTGGTCGTGACCGCGCCGGGGCTGGTGCTGCCGCCGGTGTTGCCCAAGATCCAGACCTCACCGGCCTGCGAGGTGCCGGAGTCGTTGGTGCCGCCCCAGGTGCAGATGACCAGACGCCCGTCGGCGAGCCAGTCCATGCCCGTCACCCGGGGCTCGAAGCCGGAGGGGCGCAGGTTGGTGAGGGTGAAGTTGGGGTGTACGGAGGTCAGCGGCAGGCCGTCGCCGGGCGAGTCGCCGGTGCCCTCGCACTCCTTGCGGCCCGGGGCGGTGACCCGGACGACGCCCGCGTCGGTGCTGAGCACCGAGTTCGGCACGGTGACGAACGTGGTCGAGCCCGGCGTCTGCCACTGGAGCGTCAGCTGCTGTCCGCCGCCGGCCTCGAAGTGGTCGATGTGCAGCGCGTGGTAGCCGGTGGTCAGGGTGGCGGCGCCGTCCTTGGCCGTCGGGCCGTGCAGGCCGTCGTGGTTGATGACAAGGTTGTCATCGATGAGCAGCCGAGAGCCGTCATCGCTGACCAGGCGGAAGGTGTAGCTGCCGGCGGTGGCGATGTTGACGTAGCCCAGCACCTGGGCGTAGAAGTTGTCCTCCTGCCCGAACTCGGCTGCGGTGGTCCAGTTGACCGTCGACATGAGCTTGTCGATGTTCGGGGTCTGCGCCGGCTTGAGGTTGCAGAGGCTGCTCAGGGCCGTCTGCAGATCGAAGACCCGCAGCGTGACGCCCGGCGTCTGGGGCGGCGGGGCGGCGGCCGCAGCGGTGGCGGGCAGCCACCCTGACGCCGCGACGACCGCTGATGCGAGAGCCCCTGCCATGAGCAGGCGCCCTCGTCGGAGCGGAGTGAACACTTTCCCTCCAGTGGGAGCGGGACGGTGCGCGCCGTCGTCAGACGTGGCAACCCGCTCGCAGCGGCGTGCCAGGACTTCGGACGGGGCGCAGTGAGTCGTGAAACGACCTGGCACGCCGATGCCTGGCAACGAACACTTTAAAATTCTTCTATCCGGATGTACAGATGTTCTTTTGGTTCAGTCATAACTTCCGTCGATGTTGACAGAAGTTTCGGGACCGGTGATCGGCGACAGCGGCAGGCCCGCACCTTCCCGCTGCTAAGGTGCGCTCATGATCACGGAGCAGACGGTGCTCGGCGCCTACCTCCACGGGACCGACGAGGCGTACCCGGTCGACCCGGCGGCCGCCCGCCTGCTGACGCATGTCTTCTACGCGTTCGCCACGATCGACGGCGGGCAGCCGGTGCTGCCGCCGCAGGCTCCCGATCACCTCGCGACCCTGGCCGCGCTCAGGCAGGCCAACCCGGATCTGCGCATCATCCTGTCGATCGGCGGCTGGGGCGCCGACGGATTCTCCGACGCGGCCCTGACACCCGGGTCCAGAGCCGCGTTCGTCGAGAAGTGCCTGCGCCTGGCCGACGGCTTCGACGGCCTGGACCTGGACTGGGAGTTCCCCGTCTCAGGCGGACCCGCCGAGCTCACCCACCGGCCCGAAGACCGGCGCAACGCCACCCTGCTGGCCCAGGCGTTCCGCCAGGAGCTCGGGCCGGGCCGGCTGCTGACCGCGGCGCTGCCGGCCGGCCGGTTGCAGACGGCGGGCCCGTACGATCCGGCCGACAGCTACGAGCTCGCGGCACTCGCCGACGTGCTGGACCTCGTCAACGTCATGACCTACGACTTCGGCACCGGCTTCTCCCCGGTCGCCACGTTCAACGCGCCCCTGGCCGAGGACGCGCAGGACCCGCTCCCGCCCGACCTGCGGCGGTGGAACAACGTCACCGGCGCCGTCGACTACTACGAGAGCCGCGGCGTGCCGCGGCAGAAGCTCGTGCTCGGCGTGCCCTTTTACGGCCGCGGTTTCCGCGTCGCCGAGCCCGGCGAGCAGGCCGGGCTGTACCAGCCCCAGGTCGACGCCGTCTACGCGGGCGACTGGCGCGACATCCGGCGCGACCTGCTGCCGGACCCGGCCTGGCAGGTCCACCGCCATCCGGTGGCCCGCTCGCCGTGGCTCTTCCACCCCGAGACGCTGACGTTCGTCAGCTACGAGGACGCCGAGTCCGTCGAGGAGCGCGCCGCATACGCGGCACGGCACGGCCTGCGCGGCGCGTTCACCTGGCATCTGGCCGGAGACGACGACGAGCACACGCTGCTCGCCGCGATGACCCGCCCATTTAGGACCTGAATCCGCCCGATCCCGCAGAGGCGTCGCTCCTCGGCCGACGAGATCTGTGCGGCACCGGATCGGACCCGAGGGCCCGCGCCTGGTCGAAAAGGGATCACCGCGCCGACTCCCGCCGGGTAGCGTGCGTGCCATGGCCGAGTGGGCGCACGCGAGCACCAGCAACCTGGCGCCCGAAGGCAACGCCTGCGAATACTGGGTGGAGCTGGACGGTGCCGAGCACGGTCCCACCGAAGCTCGCTGGGCCGGACTGGCCGGGAACCAGGCCGCCCCCGAGGAGATCCTGCTCGCCCTGGTCGCGACGGAGAGCCGGCTCACCCGGCTCGTACTGGCCAACCGGCGGGAGCTGCCGCCGTCGATCGCACGGCAGCTCGCCGCCGTCGCGATCACCACCGGGGACCCCGGCCTGGCCACCGCGCTGGCTACGCAGCAGCACCTGGAGACCGACGATGTCTGGGCCCTGGTCGAGTCCGGCTTCCCGGAGGTCCTGTTCCCGCTGGCCTTCCTCCCCGAACCGCCTGACGGGCTGCTGGAAAGGCTCGCCGCCCACCCCGATCCGTCGACGCGGTGGGCGGTCGCCAGCCGACCCGGTCTGAGCCGCCCGCTGGCAGAGCTGCTCGCCCGCGATCCCGATGTCGAGGTCCGGTGCGCACTCCAGGGCATCGTCGATGATCCACCGGCCTACCTGGCCGCGATCCAGATCCGGGATCCCGACCCGCGCGTCCGGGCGACCTTCGCCCCCTATCTCGATCCCGAGCTGCTTCCGCTGGCCGTGGCCGACTCCCACCCGCAGGTCCGGGGTGCCGCCACGCAGCATGAACAGATAACGGACGCGCTCCTCGACCGGCTGGCGGCCGACGGGTCAGCCGAAGTCCGGCTGGGCGCAGCATGGTCGCAATGGAGCGCGACCTACCCCGCCGGTCGGCCCCGGTGGCAGCTGCGGCTGGCCGAGGACCCCGATCCGCAGGTGCGGCTGGTGCTGACCCGGCGGCTCGGTCGAGGCGATGACGCGCTGCTCACCAGGCTTGCGGAGGACCCAGACCCGGCTGTCCGAGGGGCGGCGAAGGCACGGCTCGGGCTGCACCCGACCGATCGCCCGACCGACGAGTGGAGCCCCTACGACAACAAGATGAACCTTTTCGAGGGCCTGCACGACAAGCGGCAGCTCAGCCTCACCGAACTGGAGTGGCTGGCCGTACATGAGCGCGTGGGCCACTACCTGTTCCGGCCAGAGGCGTTCGCGAGAGCCTCGGCGGAGCTGCTCAGGCAGTGCGCCCAGTCTGAGCACGCCCTCCTGCGCAGAGCGGTCGCCCACGTGGCCGCGCTGCCGGAGGATCTCGCCCGGCAGCTCGCCGCCGATCCCGATCCGACCATCCCGCACACCTGGGGCCTCTACGGGAGCACCTCTCCCGACGTCCTTCGCCTGCTGGCCGCCGGCCCGCAGCCCATCGTCGAGGCGCTGCTCGCCAATCCGCACACCCCGGCAGACGTCCTGGCAGGGCTGCCCGGCACCGCGCGGCGGATCGCCGCCGATCCCCTCACGCCGACCGGCACCCTCGCCGGGCTGGCCACCGACCCGGACGATGCGACGCGGCTCGCTGTCGCCGGCAATCCCGGCAGCCCCGGCGAGGTCCTGGCCAGGATGGCTGCCACCGAAGCCGACCCGGCCATCCTCAGAGCGGTGTGCGGCCATCCGTCGCTGCCCGTGGCCGCCATGCGGGACATGCTGAGAAGCGCCGGCTGACGGAACCGGTCGCGGCCGAAGAGACAGAGCCATCTCCAGACTCCAAGCAGTTGCTTGACATCGATGGACCGGTCGGTTGAGATACCAAGCATGTCCTTGGAATCGGGCTCCGGGCGACGGAGCGTCAGCGATCCCCTGGCGCTGCGAGCGCTCGCACATCCCGTACGGCTCAAGCTGCTCGCGCTCGTCGGTCGTGAAGGGACCATGACAGCCGCCGACGTCGGCCGGCAGCTCGGCATCAGCCAGGCACTCGCCTCGCACCACCTGCGCCACCTCGCCAAGTACGGCTTCGTCGAACACGCCGACGCGGGCGACAACCGGGAACGGCCCTGGCGGATCACCGCCGTGTCACACCAGTTCGAGGCGGCGGCCGGGTCGCCCGAGCCGGCGGAGTCCGTCGACCTGCTCAACCGCCATCTCGTCGAGCAGGCCGCCGCCCAGCTCGCCGACTGGCAGCAGCGCCGGGCAGACGAGGACCCCGGCTGGGCCGAACACCCCGGCGTCACCCAGAACCTGCTGTACCTGACACTCGACGAGCTCACCGAACTCAAGCGGCGATGGGACGAACTCGTGGCGCCGCTCGCCGCGCAGCGCCCACTCGGCGACACCGGCAGAAGGCCGGCTGACGCCGTACCGGTGAATCTGACGCTGGTGGCCGCGCCGCTGCGCACGACGCCATCGGGCGGCTGACGTGCGACGGCTCTGGCGGCTCCTGGGCGGCAACCGCGACCTGCGGCTGCTGCTCACCGCGAACCTGATCTCCGTGACCGGCGACTGGATCCTGCGCATCGGGCTCGCGTACCAGGTCTATGTCCTGACCGGCTCCACGCTCGCATCCGCCGGGTCGGTCCTCGCCTCGCTGCTTCCGCAGCTCGTGCTCGGGTCCGTCGCGGGCGTCTACGCCGACCGGTGGGACCGCCGCCGCGCCATGGTCGCCACCAACCTGCTGATGGCCGCGACCCTGCTGCCCCTGCTCGCGGTGCGGCACGCGGGTCAGGTGTGGCTGGTCTACCTCGTGGTCGCGGCGCAGAGCTGCCTCGCGCCGTTCTTCAGTTCGGCCGAGGCGGCCGTCGTGCCGTCGCTGGTGGCAGCCGACCACCTGGCCACGGTCAACTCCCTCAACGGCCAGGCCCGTGACATCGCCCGCCTGACCGGTGCCGCGCTGGGCGGAGTGATCGCCGGTTTCGGCGGGATCGCGCTGCTCAGCGTCGTGGACATGCTGACGTTCGGGCTCGCGGCCGTGCTGCTGTGGCTGATCCGCGCCAGGCGCGCGCCCGGCCTGGCGACGCGTCCGCGCGTGCTGCGGCAGTGGGCCGAGGGCGTGGGCATCGCGCTGTCGAGCCGGGCCCTGCGGGTGTTCCTGGCGTTCACCGTCATCACCGGCATCGGCGAAGCGATCATGGGCACGCTGATGGCGCCGTTCGTACGTGACGTGCTGGGCGGCGACGCCCGCGCCTTCGGCGTGATCATGGCGGCCCAGGCGGTCGGCGGCATCGTCGGCGGCCTGACCGCGGCGCTGATCGCGCACCGGTTCTCGCCGCGACGGATGTTCGGCTGGGGAGCGGTGCTCTTCGGCGCGCTCGACCTGGTGCTGTTCCTTTATCCGCTGGCCGCGGACGTGCTCTGGCCCGCGCCGGTGCTCATCGCGATCGTCGGGCTGCCCGTCGCGTTCCTGACCACAGGTGGCATGACGGTCTTCCAGAACGCGACCAGCGACGACCACCGCGGACGGGTGTTCGGCGCGACCGCCGCCGTCAGGAGCGCGGCGATGCTGCTCGGCACGATCGCGGCAGGCACCCTCGGGGAACGCCTCGGCATCCTGCCGGTCATCGCCACGCAGGGCGCGGGCTACTGCCTGGCCGGGCTGGTCGTGCTGCTCGCCCTCCCCAAGGCCGCGCCGGTGCGGCACGAACTCCCCCGCTCGATCCCTGTGTGACCGGCGGCTGCGGAGGTCATGGCCGGGCGGCCGCCGCCTGGGCGCGGGCGGGGTGCGGCGCGGCGATGAACGCGTCGGTGAGCTGCTGCGCCAACCAGGCCACCGGGGGCAGGAGCAGGAGCCAGCCGAGGTATGCCCAGCCCAGGTGGGTGTGCTCCAGGGCCCGTGCGACCGCCGCCGTACCGCGCGCGTGGTGCCCGTCGGGGCCGGTGTAGCGGGCGCGCCACAGCACCTCGGGGTGGTCGGCGGCGGCCGCCACGACCAGGTTCGCCGGTTGCCGGTCCAGCAGCCGGCGGGTGACGGCGGTGCAGGGGCCGCAGTCGCGGTCCAGCCACACCGTGGCGGCGGGCTGGGGCAGCGGGCGCAGGCGCGGCACCCAGTCGCGCACCTGCGTACGGTAGGCGCGCCAGGCGGGTCCGAACCGGCCGTCCAGATCGGCCCGCTCGTGCGGGGCGGCCAGTGCCGCGCTGAAGGCGACCGCCGCCACGGCGGCGACGGCCAGGGTGGCGCTCGCCGCGCCGACCGCCAGCACCAGCAGCAGCAGCGAGGCGCTGAGCTGCATGGGATTGGCCAGGTAGGCGTACGGTCCGGTGGTGACCAGCCGCTTCGGCGGGTCCCACGGGTAGGGCGTGCCGTGCCCGCGTACGGCGAACTCCCGCATCGCCGCGAGGGCGGGCACCGACACCAGCGCCATGAGCTGCACCAGCAGCGGCAGGGCGGGGGAAGGCAGCCGCCACAGGTGGTCCCAGGATCCGTCACCGTAGGTGAACGCCGTGGTGGGGATGAGCCAGAGCGCGGTGCCGGTGAAGGTCACCAGTTGCAGCAGCGCGCGGGGGTGCAGCCGCCGGTCGCGGGCGGTCCAGCGGCCGAGCAGCTGCGCGGGCAGCGCCACCGCGACGATCCCGGCCAGCTCGCCGAGCCGCCAGTGCGGACCCAGCTCGACCAGCGGGTCGAGCCGGGGCATGGCCATCAGGTCGAGCCACAGCAGGAGCAGCAGCGCCACCGGCGTACGCAGCACCCGGTGCGCCAGCACCGGCACCGGCCCCCACAGCAGCGCCCAGCCCAGCCACAGGTCGACCGGCAGTCCGCGCCACGCCGCGTCCACCGGCGCGTACGACCACCAGCCCAGCCACTGGGCCACGGTGTCGAGGGCGGCGACGCCGGTGGCCGCCGCGACGAAGGACAGCAGCGCGGCGCCGTACCGCCGGCGCCGCTGCGCCGGGTCCGGCACCGGGGCGCCGGGACGCAGCGCGGCGAGTGCCGCGGAGCCGGGCAGGGCCGCCGCGGCCAGTGCCGCCAGCGGCAGCACCAGGCACGCGTAGCGGGCGACGGTGAGCGCGACGGTGGGAGTCATCGCAGGTCGAGCATGTCGAGCAGGTGCTCGCCGCCGGAGTGCATGAGGGTCTCCTGAAGCGGGCCGAAGTACCAGAACGGGTCGAGGCGGCGCTCGTACGCGAGGTCGAGCGTGACCTCGGTGTGCCCGGCGTCGACGGCGCGCCAGGTGATCTCGGCGTGGCGCCAGTGGAACCAGCGCGCGTTGATGGTGGTGTCCTCGACGAATCCGAACCCGACGTGCTGCGCGGAGCGTTCGGTGACCTCGGTGACGATGTGGCCGCCGGGGCCGTGCGCCGAGCCGTGGTAGGCGAACATCCAGCGGTCGCCCAGGTCGAGCCCGTCGCCTTCGACCTGTAGCGGGGTGGGCATGCTGAGCATCCGCAGCGTGGTCGAGCGCAGCGCGGTGGGCTGGGGTCCTTCGGTGAGCCGTGCGGTGACCTCGTCGACCGTCAGCGGCAGCACCCGTACCACGGCGGTGGCCTGTTCCGGGTTGACCCGGGCCTCGGGCGCCAGGCCCTCGCCGCCGCTGATCAGCAGCAGCGGCAGCACCAGGGCGTAGACGCGGCGGCCGCGGCGGATCGCCTGGACGATCGCGGTGACGCCGAGCGCGACCGCGTAGACCAGCGGCGCGGCGAGCACCACGCAGATGAAGCCCTCGTGCAGGTAGACCGCGGTGATCAGCAGGACGATGGTGACGATTTTGGTGACGTGGCCGTAGACGTTGCGCACCGTGGTGAGTGTCAGCGCGATGGCGAGCAGCATGGGCAGGCCGACGAAGACCATGGCGCTGTCGGTGTGGCCGTCCACGACGGTGGCGGCGAACGCGATCGCGCCCATGACGGCGACCAGGATGGCGATCACGAGCCTGGCCCGCAGGGACGCCCGCGGGGCGGGCTCCTCGGCGGGGGCGGGGACGTCCCACTGCTGCGGCTGCTGCCAGTAGTTCCGCAGCACCTCGGCGGCGTCGGGTTGCGGCTGGTCCGGGCGGGGCGGTTCGGGCTGGTCGGCGGGGTGCACATCGACTCCTTAAGCGATCGCTCAAACGCTGTCAGGCGTGACGCTAGCGCCGTTTGAGCGTTTGCTCAAGACGGTTGTGACGGCAGTCGCACGGCGCCGCACAGCCGTGCCCGCCCTCCCGACATTTCGTTGCGCCGCCACCAGCGGCGGCGCATCCGGCTGACGCGAACACATAGACGTTGATTGACTCCTGTCGCCGCGACGGCGTACCGTCCAACGGAAAGCGCTTTCCACTTGAGAGGAGTTGCGCCGATGCACACCGCCCCTCCGCTGCGCCCCGCCGCGTGGCGGCCCCTGACGGCCGCCGTCGCATGCCTGGTCGCGGCCGTCGTGACGGCAGCCCTGACCGTCACCGCCGCCTCGGCGGCCACCCTGTTCGCCGACGACTTCCAGGACGGTGACTCGTCCGGCTGGACCACCTCCGGCGGCACCTGGTCCGTCGCCACCGACGGCAGCAGCGTGCTGCGCCAGTCCGGCACCGGTTCCGACGCCCGCGCCCGCGCCGGATCGCCCGCGTGGACGAACTACACCGCCACCGCCCGGGTGAAGCCCACCGCCTTCAACGGCTCGAACCGGTTCGTCGCCCTGCTCGCCCGAGCCCAGTCGAACACCAGCTACTACTACCTCGCACTGCGGTCCAACAACACCGTGGAGCTGAAGAAGCTGGTGAACGGCTCGTCCACCACGCTCGCCGCGACCACGGTGACGGTCTCGACCGGGACCTGGTACACGCTGTCGCTGTCGGTCTCCGGCGCCACGCTGCGCGGCACCGTCAACGGCGGCGCGGCACTGACCGCCACCGACACGCAGTTCTCCACCGGCAGCGTCGGCGTGGCCACCTACTACACCTCCGCCTCCTTCGACGATGTGACCGCCACCGACGGCACCGGCCCCTCCCCCAGCGCGTCGGCCCCGACCTCACCCACGCCCACCACGGGACCCTCCCCGAGCCCCTCCCCGACCGGCACCGTGATCACCGTGGCCAAGGACGGCACCGGCGACTTCGGCACGGTGCAGGCCGCCGTGAACGCCGTGCCCGCGAACAACACCAGCCGCGTCACGATCCGCATCAAGCCCGGCACGTACCGGGAACTGGTGACGGTGCCCTCCAGCAAGCCCTACGTCTCGTTCGTCGGCACCACCGCGAACGCGGCCGACACCGTCATCGCGTACGACAACGCCAGCGGCACCCCCAAACCCGACGGCAGCGGCACCTACGGCACCACCGGCAGCTCCTCGGTGGTGCTCGACGGCAACGACTTCACCGCCCGGAACCTGACCTTCGCCAACACGTTCGACGAGGCCGGCCACGACTACAGCGCCGAGCAGGCCGTCGCGGTGACCACCCGGGGCGACCGGCTGCTGTTCGACAACGTCCGGTTCCTGGGCAACCAGGACACGCTCCAGCCGAGTTCACCGGGCACGGCGACGGTGAGCCGCGCCTACTACCGCAACTGCTACATCGAGGGCGACGTCGACTTCATCTTCGGCCGCGGCACCGCCGTGTTCGACCGGTGCGAGATCCGCTCGCTCAACCGCGGCTCGACCAGCAACAACGGGTACGTCACCGCCGCGTCGACGAGCATCGCCAACCCGTACGGCTTCCTGTTCACCCAGTGCGCGCTGACCGCGCAGGCGGGCACGGCCGCCAGGAGCGTCCACCTCGGACGCCCCTGGCACCCCAGCGGCGACGTCAACGCGATCGCCCAGGTGCTCTACCGCGACTCCGCCCTGGACGCGCACATCCTGGACGCGCCCTGGGCCGACATGTCCGGCTTCTCCTGGCGCGACGCCCGTTTCGCCGAATACCGCAGCACCGGGCCCGGCGCCGTGGTCACCGCCGACCGGCCGCAGCTGGCCGCCGCCGACGCGCCGAACTACACCGCCCAGCGGTATCTGGCCGGACCCGACGGCTGGAACCCGGTCTACTGACGGCCACCGCGCTGCCCAGCAGGGTCCGGGGCCGGCGCCGCCCGCTGGCGGCGCCGGCCCCGGGCTGTCAGGCGGGTCGCGGCCGGGCTGTCAGGCTCCGGAGCCGGCCGGTGCGGCCGCGGCGCCGGTGCGCGGCCGGACCACCGGCAGCACCCGGCTGACCAGCTCCTCGCCGAAGCGCTCGGGCTGGGTGAAGGCCGCGAAGTGGCTGGCGTCCTCGATCAGCGCGATCTCCTTGTGCGGCGCGTCGAGGTGCGCGAAGTACTCCTGCGCGAGGTCGGTGAGCGTGAGCACGTCGTCGGCGCCCTGGAACACGAAGACCGGCACCTCGTATCGGGCGGGCAGGTCGTAGGCGTTGAAGGCCATGTACTCACCGAACATCGCCTTCTGCGTGGCCATGAAACCGGCGAGCAGGTGCCACGCCTCGCGCTTGGTGTAGACGCCGCCCCGCAGCGCCAGCGGGAACAGCAGCTTGCTCACGGCGTTCGGGGTGACCGGGTCGGTGGCCATCGTCCACTTCATCTTGGTCTGCCAGGCGCGCAGATCCCAGGCCGCCGGGTCGCCGCCGATCCGCTCCAGGTCGCGGACGGCCCTGGTGTTGCCGGCCGCCCGCACGCGCTCCAGGCAGCGGGCGTGGCCGAGGGCCTCGTTGCGGCGCATGTCGGCGTACAGGTCGGTGGTGACCAGGGCGGAGTAGAGGTCGGGCCGCTGCTGGGCCAGCGGCAGCCCGATGATCGTGCCCATCGAGCCCGCCATCAGGACGATCTTGTCCTGACGCAGGTGGGCACGCAGGAACTCGGTGACCTCGATCGCGTCCTCAAGGTGCCGGGCGAAGGGGGCGGTCTGCCGGGTGCCGCGGGCGCGGGTCTTGCCGCAGCCGCGCCGGTCCCACTGGACGACGGTGAAGTGGCGCTCCCAGGACCGGATCAGCGGGCCGAACACGGCGTACGGGGAGCCCGGACCGCCGTGCAGGACCAGGAGCACCGGGTTGTCGGCGCTGTCGCCGCGGATCTGGAGCCACTGCTCGACGCCGCCGATGGAGAGGTGGTGCTGCTCGTTGATCGCCATGCCCCGAACCATACAACCGTCTTAGACAACTGTGCAAGACGTTTGTCTAAGACTGCGGTAGGCTGCGATCCATGGGAAACCGGGAAGCGCTGCTACAGGGCGCCACGCAATGCCTGTTCGAGAAGGGCTTCAGCCGCACGACCTCGCGCGACATCGCCACCGCGGCCGGGGTGAGCCTCGCCGCGATCGGTTACCACTTCGGCTCCACGGAGGCGCTGCTGACCCAGGCGCTGTTCCAGGCCGTAGCCGAGTGGGGCGAGCGCCTGGGCCGGGCCATGGCCGCCGGTGACGACCCGGCCGCGATCTGGGACGGCGTCATCGCCTCGGTACGGACCGACCGCGCGATGTGGGCCGTGCAGTACGAGCTGGTCGGGCAGATCGACCGCGCCGACCAGCTGGGCCAGTTCCTCACCGACTCCCAGCGGTTCGCGCGGAAAGAGCTGGCCGAGCTGGCCGGCGCGGCCGACGACGAGCAGCGGCGCCTGCTCGGCGGGCTCTACCAGGCGATCCTGGGCGGCCTGGTGATGCAGTGGCTCGTCGATCCGCACAACGCCCCGACGGGCGCCGACATCGTGGCCGCCCTCAAACTCGCCGCGAACCGCTGACGGCGCCGCCGGGGCACCGGTCAGCGGTAGTCGTTCTCCTTGAGCTCGATGACCCACGCCCGGCGCTCGGCGATCAGCCCGTCACGCATCACGAAGACCTCAGCCATGGACATGCGCATGACCGAGCCGTCGACGCGCCTGGCCGAACCGCTGAGCTCGGCCATCACGACGTCGTCCTGCTCGACCATCCGCACCACGTCCAGCGACGGCGGCTGGATGAACCCCGGGCCGTCGATGGCCTCGTCGTAGGCCTGCTTGCCGGTCAGCCGGAACGCGCCGTACACCGTCCACCTGATGTCGTCGCTGAGGCACGACAGGATCTGCGCGTGGTCGTTCCTGCGGAACCCGTCCAGGTACCGCTCGACCGTGCGCTTGTTCTCCGACATCCGTACTCCTCATCTCTGCTCGTCGAGCTCCCGGGCTCAACGATTCCGAGCGGCCCGCGACATCGCGGGCGGCCGCCGGGGCGAACCCGGCCCGTGCTGTGTACGGAGCCACCCGCCGGATCTCGACATCCGCCGGGTGGCGGGTGCGCCCATCCGCCGCCCAGCGAACACCTGATCCGTCCGATCCCGGCACCGGATCGCAGGTAACGTGGTCTGGGCAGGCAAAACGGGGTGGACATGCACGCTCATGACCGTGAGAACACGTCGGCCGCGCCGTCGGGGACAACGGCGGCGTCCCGACGCGAACGCCCGGACGGCGCCTCACCCCGGCAACGTGAGCTGCTGCTGCTCCAGCGCGCCGCCGGCAACGCGGCCCTGGCCGCCGCCCTGCGCGACCCCACGGGTGCCACGAGACCGGCGACGGTCCAGCGGCAGACGCCCGCGCCAGCGCCCGCCGCCGCGCCGCCCGCACCACCGGTGCCGGGCACCGCTCCCGCTCCCGCTCCGGCGGCCGGCGACAGCTGGTGGAGCAAGCTCGACCCCACCCGCAAGACCCGGTACAAGTTCGTGGACAGCCGCCAGCTCTACACCGCGTACGCCGGCAAGCGATTCGCGTGGTCCACCACCAAGGAGAACAAGCCCGGCCACGCCCCGGCCGAACTGGACCTGAGCGGACCTGCGGTGATCCCCATCCCGCTGCCGGTCGGGCCGGTCTTCGTGCGAGTGAAGGGCGGCGTCTCCACGTACGCCGGGGGCAACGCGCTGCTCGACGTCACGGTCAACGACGTCTACCTCGACGTCAGCCCGGCCGACTTCCTCCAGCTCGGCGTCGGGGTCCTCACCACGCTCAACCCGCTCACCGCGCCGGGCGGCCTGGTGCAGCTGGGCACGCTGCGGCTGCGGGGGGAGGCGAAGCTTCGCGCCAGGGCCGCGGCCTCGCTCGACGCGGGCATCGACGCCTACGTGAAGGGGCTGGTGGATCCGAAGCTGTGGCCCGTCGCCGGGTACATCAAGGGCGCGCTGGGTGCGGGCGGGTTCATCAGGTTCAACGCCGAGTTCGGCGGTGCCACCGGCGTGGAGTTGTCCTGGCGCGGGCTGCGGATGCTGCCGGGCACCCACCGGGCCGAGGGCAGCATCGGGCTGAGCACCGGACTGTCTTTGCAGGCGCAGCTGTCGGCGGGGTTCATCCTCGGCTACTCCCCCGCCACGATCGAGCGCGAGCTGTGGAGCGTGTCCGCGGGCGCCCAGGCGGGCTTCGACGTGGGCACCGCGGTGCGGCTGGGCGACAAGCCGGTCACGATGAACGTCGCCGACGACGGCACGCCCGAGGTGGACGTCGCGCAGCTGCTCATCGACGCGCAGCAGATCATCGACCTGCTGTTCCGGCGGCGTAACGCGGCCAACGACGTGTTCCGGCCGTACCGGCCGGGTCAGGCCCCGCCGGGGCAGCCGCCCGCGGCGCTGGTGCTCCCGGCCGCCAAAGGGCACCACCTGGAGCTCTACCGCAGCTTCCTCGGTGAGCTGCACCACGATCCCGGCACGGTCCGCAAGACCGATCAGGTGCCCAAGTGGGTCCGCTCGGTGCGCCAGGAGATGAACAACGCGGTGATCCTGCGGGCGATCTCTCTCGGGCTGGTGGACCGCCCCGAGGACGCCGTCACGCCGCCCAGCCGCGAGGAGCTGCACCGGCGCGCCCGCGCCGAGGAGTCGCCGCTGTACCGGCCGTTCTGGTCGCGCACGCAGATGTACAGCACCGCCATGGGCGTCGACCACATCGTGGAGTACCAGGTGCTCCCCACCTCGTTCGTCGACGAGCCGTGGAACTTCGAGATGCTGGACCCGTCGTTCAACTCCTCGGCCGGCTCGGGTCTGTCGGCCAACATCGACCGGCTGCGCGCGTCGCTGCCGCCGCAGTGGCAGAACCAGACGATCGTGTTCACGTCGGTGACGGCGCCCGCGAGCAACCGCGGCCAGACCTGGAGCCACGACGAGATCGTCCGCGGGGACCACCTCGACGTCTACGAGCGCATGCGCGGCCGGGTCGAGCGGCCGCAGCGCGGCCGTTAGCTCGCGTACCGACCGCTGCGGTGCGCGATACCGGCGAATCCGCAGGTCCGGCGTTGGCGCGGGCGGCGGAAGGCGCATCCGGCAGGACCGGACTCCGGGGTTGAAACCGCCGTGTAGGCGTGGTGGAACCGGAGCGGTGGACGCTTTCGCTCGACCGGTTGACGCCGGTCATGAGGGAGCGAACATGAATCACATTCCCGCGGTCCACGCGGAGGGCCTGGTGAAGTCGTTCGGTGACTTCCGCGCCGTCGACCAGGTCGACCTGCACGTCGAACAGGGTGAGATCTTCGGTGTCCTCGGCCCCAACGGCGCCGGCAAGACCACCATGCTCAAGATGCTGGCCACCCTGCTGCCCATCGACGGGGGCCGGGCAGAGATCTTCGGCGTGGACGTGCGCCGCGACCCCCACCGCACCAGGCAGCTGCTCGGTGTCACCGGCCAGTACGCGTCCGTGGACGAGAACCTGACCGCGAACGAGAACCTGTGGCTGTTCGGCCGGCTCCAGGGGGTGTCCAGCCAGAAGGCCCGCAGCACCGCGGCCCAGCTGCTGGAGCAGTTCGGGCTGCAGGAGGCGGCGGACAAGCCGATCTCCCAGTTCAGCGGTGGCATGCGGCGCCGGCTCGACCTGGCGGCCAGCCTGATCACCCGGCCACCGCTGATCTTCCTGGACGAGCCGACCACCGGCCTGGACCCGCGTACCCGCGGCCAGATGTGGGACACCATCCGCGACCTGGTCGCGGGCGGCTGCACGGTCCTGCTGACCACGCAGTACCTGGACGAGGCCGACCAGCTCGCCGACCGGATCGCGGTCATCGACCGCGGCCGCAAGGTCGCCGAGGGCACCCCCGACGAGCTGAAGGCCTCCGTCGGCAACTCGACCCTGCGGCTGCGGCTCACCGATGCCGCCGACCAGGCTGCCGCGGCCGCCGCGGTACGGCGCCTGCTGGGCGAGGATCCCGTGCTCAGCCCGGAGTCGGGCCGGATGAACGTGGCGCTGGACACCGCCGACCGGGCCGCGGACGTGCTCATCAGCCTGCGCGAGGCCGGGATCGGCATCACCTCGGTGAGCGTCGACGCGCCGACCCTCGACGAGGTGTTCCTCGCTCTCACCGGGCACGACACCGGCGACAGCTCCGACCAGTCCGCCTCCGCGGACCAGCTTCAGTTCGAGGTGGCCCGATGACCGTTCAGATGATCAAGCAGGCGCCGGTGGCGGCGCCGCGGCGGCTGACGGCCCAGGACATCGCCGCCCGTACGACCTCGCACAACAGTGTGCGCGAGACGCTCAGCCAGACGATGTCGATGGCGTGGCGGGCGCTGAAGAAGATGCGCCGCAACCCGGAGCAGTTCTTCGACGTCACCGTGCAGCCGCTGCTGTTCACGGCGATGTTCGCGTACCTGCTGGGCGGCGGCCTGGCCGGCAGCGTGCAGGCCTACCTGCCGCTGGTGATCCCGGGCATCCTGGCGCAGACCGCGCTGACGGCGTGCATGGCCACCGGCGTGCAGCTGCGCGAGGACATGGAGAAGGGGGTGTTCGACCGGTTCAAGTCGCTGCCGATGGCCCGGATCGCGCCCCTGGCCGGTCCGATGAGCGCCGACCTGCTGCGCTACGCCATCGCCTCGACGCTGACGTTCCTCACCGGTGTCGCGATGGGCTACCGCCCCGGCGGCGGCGTCGGCGGAGTGGTCATGGCGATCGCGCTCACGATGATCGCCGGCTGGTCGCTGGCCTGGATCTTCACCTGGGTCGGCACCCTGGCCCGCAGCGCGCAGAGCGTCCAGGGCATCTCCATGATGATCATGTTTCCGCTGACGTTCATGTCCAACGCGCTGGTCCCGGTCGACACCCTGCCCGGGCCGCTCGCCGCGTTCGTGAAGGTCAACCCGGTGTCACACGTGGTCACCGCGATCCGCGACCTGGCCAACGACGGCCACGTCACCGCGCACGTCGGCTGGGCGCTGGTCGCCTGCGCGGCCGTCATCGCCGTCTTCGCGCCGCTGTCGGTGCGCGGCTACAAGCGGCACCTCTGAGATCAGCCGGCCCCGACCTGCTCGACCAGGCTGCGCGCCTCGTCGAGCAGGTCGGGGCCGCGCCGGTCGCCGTACTCGGCGAGCAGGTCGGCCAGCAGTCCGGGGGCGCGGTCCTCGGCGCGGGCGGCGATCCGCTCCCAGGCCATCGTGGGCATGCTCCGGTTGTACGCGAACCGGTCCGCCAGCGCGATCAGCCGCAGCGCGTCGCGCAGCGGCAGGGCCTCGCGCAGCAGACCCCACGCGCCGAGCCCGAACAGCACCAGCCCGCAGATCGGGTAGTCCAGGTAGGGATGATCGGGGTCGAGCGCCTTCAAGGCCCGCTCGCGGGCCCGCACGAACAGCGCCGGGCCGACCGGGTCGCCGACCGGGGCGTGGTAGGCGTACGCGGCCAGGCTGGTCGCGTCGGCCAGCAGCACCCACGGCTCCAGCCCGGTCGGCGTGACACCCGGCATCCGCAGCTCACGGACCCGCCGCGACGCCGCGCGGTAACCGGCCAGCCCTGCCTCGATCTCGCCCCTAGCCAGCGCCAGCTCCGCGTTGCCGAGGTCGAACGCGAGCCGGCCGCCGCCCGGGATCGGATCGGACTCCTGCAGGTCGCCGAGCTCGGCGAGCTGCGCGGTGGCGGCGCCGGTGTCACCGGCAGTGATCATCGCGAGGGCGAGCAGTGTGCGCAGCTGGATGGCGTCGTCGCGGGCACCGAGCCGGTCGAGCACCGGCAACGCGGCATGGGCGTGGACGGCCGCCTGTTCCGTCCGGCCGAGCTGCATCGCCAGCTGCGCCGCCATGTTGTGCAGGATCGCCTGCGACCACGGGCCCACCGTCTCGTCGACGTGCAGCAGCCCGCGTTCGGCGGCGTCCATGGCCGCGTCCGGGTCGCCCAGGTTCTCCAGGGCCTGGCTCAGCCACGGCAGCGCCAGGGCGGCGATCCGGTGGTCCGCCGACGCCGCGTGCGCGCGCAGCTGCGGCAGGTACCCGTCGGGCGAACGCGGATCGATGTCGGTCAGCATGACCACCATGGCGGAGATCCAGGAGTCGTCCGCACCCGGGCCGATCGCCTGCAACGTGGCGCGCAACCGGTCGGACTGGGGGCTGTTGGCGACCAGGGAGCCGTTGAGGGTCATCCCGATCGCCATCCGGGTCGCATCGGCCAGCTCCGGCGGGGGCGTCCACCCCTCGACCGCGTTGGCCGCCGCCTCGATGAGCACGAGCAGCCGGGGGTGCTCGCCCAGGACGATCCAGAATCCGGCCAGGGCGGCGAGGATCTGCACCGTCGCCGCCGGATCCGGCCCGGCGAACGTCCGGCGCAGCACGTCGGACAGGTTGGTCTCCTCGGGCCGGATGGCGTCGACGACGTCGATCTGCGCACGGCTGAACAGCGCGCGGGCGTGCCGGGTCGCGAAATCGACCGCCCAGGCGCGCTGGGCCCGCTCGGCGGCGGCGTCCTCACCGACGTCGATCAGCTGCATCCGGCCGAACTCCCGTACCGTCTCCAGCATCCGGTAGCGCACGCCGCCGGGGCCGGTCTCCACGACGGTCAGCAGCGACTGGTCGGCCAGGTCCTGCACCGCCCCGAGCGCGTCGTCGCCGAGCATCGCCTCCGCCGCGGCGAGGGTGAAGCCGTCATGGAAAACCGACAGCCAGCGCAGCGCCCGGCGCTCCCGTTCGGCGAGCAGGTTCCAGGACCAGTCGATGACGGCCAGCAGCGTCTGGTGCCGGTCCGGTGCGCTGCGGTCGCCGCCGCGCAGCAGCGCGAACCGGTTCTCCAGGCGGCGGGCGATGTCGGCGACCGCCATCACGCGCACTTTCGCGGCCGCCAGTTCGATGGCCAGCGGCAGCCCGTCGAGCCGCTCGACGATCTCCGCCACCGCCTCGTCCATCCCGGCGAGGTGCACGTCCGGCCGGGCCGCCATGGCCCGCTGCCGGAACAGCTCGGCCGCGTCCTTGGTGTCCAGTTCGGCCAGCAGGTAGACCTGCTCGGCGGCGATCGCCAGCGGCGCCCTGGTCGTGGTCAGCACCCGCAGCTCGCGGGTGGTGGCGGAGAGGTAGGCGACGAGGTCGGCGACGGCGGCGACGATGTGCTCGCAGTTGTCCAGGATCAGCAGGCTCGGCGCCTGGTCGAGGTAGCGGGCGATCCGGCCGCGGACGTCGGCGCGCTGCTCGGGGCTGAGGGTGCGGCGGCCGCTGACAGAGTCCCGCACCCCCAGCGCCGACCCGATCTCGCCGACCAGGTCGTCGGGTGCGGTGACGCCGACGAGCTCGACGAAGTGCACCACGGGGGCCGTGGACTCGCGGCCGAGCACATGGGCCAGCCGGGTCTTGCCCAGCCCGCCCGGCCCGACGATGGACACGACCCGGAAGGCGGCCAGTGCCGCCTGCAACCGGCGGATGTCGGCGTCGCGGCCGAGCAGCGCCGTCGCCTCGTAGTGCACGCCCGCGCGGACCGGGCTGTCCTGCACCAGCAGTTCGCTGTAGACCCGGCGCAGGTCCGGGCCGGGGTCGGTGCCGATGCGGTCGCGCAGGTCCGCGCGGTAGGCCTCGTACCGGCCCAGCGCGGCGCCGGTGCCGCGGACGCCCGCCTCGCTGCGCAGCAGGTCCGCCAGCAGCGCCTCGTCGGCGGGGGCGGCGGCCCAGGCCTCGGTCAGGATCGGCAGCGCGTCGGCGTACTCGCCGAGCCTAGTCTTCGCCCTGGCCAGCAGCAGCTCAGCCTGGTCCAGGTGGTGCCGGGCCTCGCGCCGCAGCGACCCGAGCGGACCGTGGGCGCCGCCCGGGGCCACCGCGCCGAGCGCGACCGCTTCAGCGGCCAGGTCGGCCGCGTGTGCCGGGTCGGACTCGAACGCCGACCGGGCCGCGGCGAGCCGGTCGGCGAGGACCTGCGTGTCGACCTGCGACCGGTCGATGCCCAGCCGGTAGCCGTCCGCGTCGCGGACCACCGAGTCCGGGCCGTGGGCGGTCCTCGTCCGGGAGACCAGCACCTGCAGGGCTTTGATCGGATTGGCGGGGACGTCCTCGTCCCAGATGAGGTCGACCAGCCGGGCGGCGCTGACCGTCCGTCCGGCCGCGGCGAGCGCGGCGAGCAGCGCCTGCGGCCGCTCGCCCAGCACCGGCTCGCCATCCCAGCGCACCGTTTCCAGCAGCGACAGGATGATCGGCACCCGGCAAGTCTAAGCTCCGGCCACACCCGTGCCCGGCGACGGGCAGGCAGTCCCACGGCGCCCCCGGCTGCGTCTTCGCTGTGGCTGCGTCGTTGGGCATGGCGTGCGCAAGCGTGTGAGTCTGCGATGTGCCGCGGTGGCGGCGGCAGCCGTACTGGTCGTGCCGCTGGCCGGCGGCGTGTCGCTGGGCGCCCCGGTCGATCCGAGGCCCGCGGTGTCGGTGACGTTCAACGGGGCTGTGCACACCGCCGTGTACTGGGGCGACACGATCTACGTCGGCGGCGACTTCACCACCGCGACCTGGGACGGGCACTATGTGGCCCGCCCGCACGCCGCGGCGGTCGACGCCCGGACCGGCGCGCTGCTGCCCTGGAGCCCGCAGGTCGACAACACGGTGCGGGCCGTCGACGTCGACGACAGCGGGGTCTACCTGGCCGGGGACTTCCACCTGGTCGACGGGGCCAGCCGCGACAACCTCGCCAAGGTGGACCACGCCGGGGTGCTGCAACCGACCTTCAAACACCGCATCGACGGACATCCGTACTCCGTGTCGGCCGGCGGCGGGCGCCTCTACGTCGGCGGCACGATCACCGGCGTCGACGGCCAGGTTCGTACCGGGGTGGCCGCGTTCGACCTGGCCACCGGCGAGCTGGACCCGGCGTGGCACCCGTACCTCAACGACCGGGCGCACGTGGTGCGGTACACGCCGGGCCGGGTGTACATCGGCGGCAAGTTCGACGCGGTCGACGGCCTGCGGGGCACCATGAAGATCGCCGCCGTGGACCCGGTGACCGGTGCGGTCGACCTCGGGTTCTGGTCGCACATCGCCGCGATGGTCAACGACATCGCCGTCGTCGACGGCACCGTCTACGTCGGCGTCGACGGCGGGGGCGGCCGGGCCAGCGCGATGGACCCGACCGGACTGATCCGGTGGACCGCGGCCACCGACGGGGCCGTGCAGGCGATCGCCGTGCTGGACGGTGTCGTCTACCTCGGCGGGCACTTCGACAACGTGTGCAGCACCGCCCACACCGGGCTCATGGGCGTGTGCCTGGACGGAGCGGTGCCGCGGGTCAAACTCGCCGCCTTCGACGTCGCCAGCGGGGCCCTGCTCGACTGGACCGCCGACGGCAACGGCTCGGTCGGGGTGCGGGCGCTGCGCGCCAACACGGAGCTGGGCCAGGTGGTGGCCGCCGGGGCGTACACCGCGGTGAACGGCGTCCCCCAGCGGCGCTTCGCCCTGTTCAACCCGGTCTCCCCCACCGCCGCCGACCTCACCCGGCAGGCAGGTCCGCCGAAGCGGTGAGGAGGCGGTACGGCAGCCGCCGTACCGCCCCGCCGGCTACAGCGCGTCCCGGAAGCGGGCCCACTTGGCGGCTTCCTCCGGCTCACCGTTGTCCATCCAGAAACGGATGAGCACGCCGACGGCCTCCTTGTCGCCCTGCAGCGCACGCTGCTCCGTCACGTAGAGGCTGAATCCGGTCACGATCGCGAACAGTGCCTCCGCGGCACCCCGCAGCATCCCCATGGCTACCTCATCTCGCCGAACCTCGGGTGGTCGACCGATCGTGGGCCGGGAAACCCGCGCGAACCCCTGCAACCGCAGGGATGGGATGTCATCGGGAAATCCACACTTCCTGATGCGTGCGGCGGCCTGCCGCACAGCGTCCTCCAGGGAAGGGGAACCATGAAACCTCGTCACCTACTCGGCGCCCTGCTGACCGCGGCGCTGGCCGCGGCGTCGCTCGCCGTCCCCTCGGCCGCGTCGGCGGCCGGACGCGGCACCCCGCCGGCCTTCGCATCCGCGTCGGGAAGCACCTACGAGCTGCGGGCGCAGCACAGCGGCAAGTGCCTCGACGTCGACGGCGCCCTCACCTACGACGGAGCCAACGTCAAGCAGTGGACCTGCGTCGGAGTGCCCCAGCAGCACTGGTCGCCCGTGCCCGTGGGCGGCGGCTACTACGAACTGCGCGCCCAGCACAGCGGCAAGTGCCTCGACGTCGACGGCGCGCTCACCTTCGACGGCGCCAACGTCCAGCAGTGGACCTGCGCCGGGGTGCCCCAGCAGCACTGGCTGCTCAACCCCGTCGGCAGCGGCTTCTACGAGCTGCGGGCGCAGCACAGCGGCAAGTGCCTGGACGTGGACAACGCCTACAAGTACGACGGAGCCAACGTCAAGCAGTGGACCTGCGTCGGTGCGCCCCAGCAGCACTGGCTGCTCGTGTTCGCAGGCTGACCGCCGCCGTCACGCCGTGCCGCCGCCGGTGTCCGGCGGCGGCACGGCCGGCGTCCAGAGCCAGGCGAGCCCGCGGTAGGCCTTCACCGCGGCATGGACCGGGGTGAACCGGGCCGGGTCCAGCCCCGGGTAGCCCTGCGAGAGGAAGTACTGGTAGACGAGGTCGGAGAAGAGGATGGCGACCTCTGCCGCCTCCGGGCCGACGGCCTTGCGGACCGGATCGCTGTCCACGAGGCGGGCCGCGTTCACGACCCCGTTGCCGGTGAACACGAGATCCCCGTCGTAGACGTTGCCGACGTCGAGGGCCGCCCGCAGGTGCAGCCGGTCCGGGTGGGCGTCGTTGTCGGCCGCCAGGTGCCGCGGCAGGCTGTCCAGCAGCGCCGCCAGGCTGACGCTGTAGTCCATGCCCGGCGGGAGCACGAGGTGCATGCCGTCGCCGGTGGTCTGCGTCTGCACGCCTGCGGGCAGGTGCATGTCGGCCAGCACCGCGTCCATCAGCGCCGACAGCCTGCGTACGGCCGCGCGCTGCGCCGGCTCCGTGCGCCCGCTGTAGCCGACGAGGTCGACGGTGAGCGTGGGCCGCAGCTGCACCCCGCCGGATGCCGGCTCCTCGACGCGGACGACGTCGTACCACAACGAGATGTCCCCGCAGCGGTACGCCTGCCCGTCCGCGGGCGGATTGCGCCCGGCGCCGAAGGCGTCGATCTGCATGCGGTCGGTGTAGTAGACACCGCGGGCCGTGCCCGAGGCCGAGCGCAGCGCCAGGTACGCCCGGTCGGCGAGCGTCCGCGAGCGGTTCAGCGCGGCCGCCAGCCCGTCCGCCGCGTCGACGTCGTCGCCGACCGCCGCGACGTGCGGGAGCGTGTCGGCATCGGACAGCAGCGCACCCAGGTCGGGGGCGTTGCCGCGGTCATCGGACACCACGACGGCGAGGGTGAGGAAGTACTGAGGGCGGCCGTGGTAGACCAGGATGCCGTGGTCGTCCAGCGGCAGGCGCGACGCCGACCCCACGTCCCGGAACCGGAACGTCGACAGCACCGTCGGCACCGCCGCCGTGGCCGCACCGCCGACGGCGACGATGTCGACCCGGACGTCGCCGCCGCCGAACAGCCCGCGCCAACCGCGGCTGCCGTGCAGCTCGATCTGCCGGATCCGCACCGCGTGCATCGCCGGGCGGGTGCGGCTGCCGTCGCGCGGCAGCAGCGCCACGACGGCGTCCGCGCACAGCTCGATGATGTCGCCGTCGGTGACCTGATCGTCGACCAGCCAGGCCGGGAGAGCACCGTCCACATCGGTCATGATGCGCGGTACAGTATCGCTTCCATCGGCGATTGACAATGTCTGAGGAGGCCGGGCGTGGCCGAGGTCGCTGCGGTGATGACCGCCCTGGGCGGCATCGTGCTGCCCGGCGAGATGCGCGGCGACCTGCGCGCCGCACAGGCGGTCACGCACGGCGGCGGCGACGGTCCCGACGCCCGGCTGGCCGCCGCGGTGGTGGCGATCCGCACCGGCCACCCGGCCCGTGCGCTGGCCGTGCTCGACGCGCTGGCCGAATCCGCCGACCTCCCGGACCCCACCCGGACCCTCGTGTACGCCCACCGCGCGCTCGCCGCCACCCTGGCGTGGAGCGTCCTCGCGGGCGGCGGGTCCAACCTCGACAACGCGTGCTCGGCGCACCGGATGGTGACCGCCGACGTCACCGCGCTGCACAGGGCCGGTCTCGTCGCGGCGGCCGCGGCGGACCCGCGGCTGCGCCTGGTCCACGCCGTCGGCATGTACGCCTTCTGGCAGGCCGAGTTCGACGGCGCGCTCACCTCCGCCGCGATCCCGGTGCCGCTGTTCGCCCGGCGCGCCGCCGAACTCGGTGAGGACTACACCTGGCCGCAGACCATGACCTCGCGCTGGACCGGGGTACGCGACCTGGCCGAGGACGTCGCCGCGGCGTCCGCGAGCCAGGGCGCCGACGCGGCGGAGGCGCTCGCCGTCGCCGCCTACGCCGACCGCGCCATCGCCCAGATCGCCTTCCGCACCGGCGCGGCCGACGCCTTCGACCTGCTCCGCGCCGCCCGCGACCGGGCCGAGCGGCGCGGTGACCGGCTCGGCGTCGCGGCCTGCCTGCTGCGCGAGGCGTCGTGGCTGCTCGCTCCGTTCGGCGGCGCCGACGTGCTGGACATGGGCATCAGCCGGGCCGGCACCGGCGCGCAGGCGGGCGCCCGCATCGACGCCTACGAGCTGACCCGGACCGGGCAGCCGACCGAGGCCGCAGCGGCACCACAATCGGCCCGCGAACTCGTCGACCAGGCCGACCGGCTCCTGCGGGCCGGCGACGCGGGCACCTCGTGCGCACTGGCCACGGTGCAGCTCCACTACTCCTATCTGGCCTTCGCCGCCGAGGACGCCGCCGGTCAGGCCGTCCACGCCGGGGCGGCCCGGCAGCTGTTCGCCGCGGCCTCGGACGCGTACGGCGAGCATCTGGCGATGGTCCACCAGATGGCGGCGGCGATCGAAGCCGGTGCGCCGGGTGCCGATCCCGGCGACGTCGCCGCCATCTGCGCGTGGGGCAGCGGCGACGGCAGCTTCAGCTTCGCGTACGGGCTCGGCCTCCTGCTGGAGCGGCTCGGCCGGCACTGGCGCGTCCGCCGGGCCGATCCCCGGCGGGCCCGCGCGGCCTACGCCGCCGCGGCGCAGATCTTCGCCGGGCTGGGGGCCGACCGCGACCAGGCACAGGTCTGGCTGGAGTCCGCCGAGACCGCCGCCACGGTCGGCCTGGGGCACGACGAACTCACCGGTTACGAACGCGTCGCCGACGCGCTCCTGACCCACGCCGCCCGCGACGCCTACGGCGGCCTGGCCGAGCGCGCCGATGCCGCCGGCCTCGTCCTCACCGCGCACGCCGCCGCGCTGCGCTACGACGACCCCCGGCTCCTGGAGACCGTCGCCCGCATCGCCCGCAAGTGCGGTCCCGAGCACCTGGACGAGCAGCTGCCCGGTCTCGCCGTGGACTTCGGCATGGCGACGGGCCGGGACCTGCGTCGCCGCGGCGACCCCGAAGCGGCGTACCGGTGCTTCCGCGAGGTCCTGGGGCTGCTCGGCGGTTCGACCGAGCCGCTGGCGCTGCTGCGCGCGGCAAGCGCCCACCTCCAGCTGCGCGACCACCGCTCGGCGCGGCGGGTCTACGCCGCGTACCTGCGCGCCACCCGCCGCGGCTGGCTGCCCCGTCTCGTCGTACGCACCCTGGCCCGCCTCGGCCCGGCCGGGGGCGAGCTGGTGCGCAAGTACGCGTACGCGCGCCACTACCACGCGGCCCGCCTCGCGGCCGCGGTCCGCGAGTTCCCCGCCGCGCAACGGCATCTCGCCGACGCCGAGCGCCTCGGCGGCCCGCAGTGGTGGCGCCACGAGTCCGACCCCTGGCAGGTCCGGGCCACCGTGGCCCGGGTCCGGGCCGGACTGGGCGACCCGGCGGGCGCCGCCGCGGAGTACGCCGCCGCGACCGACCTGTTCGAGGCGGCCCGCACCGCGGCCGGGGACGACGTAGAGCGCATCGCGATCGGCGACGACCCGCAGCTGATCGCGGTCTTCGTCGACGCGGCAGCGCACGCGGTCCGGGGCGGCCACCTGCCCGCCGACGAGGCGGCGCGGACGGCGTTCGACCTGCTGGAGCGGGCGCGCGGGCGCGCGGTCCTCGACCTGGTCGGCGAGCAGCGGCGGCTGCGCGCGCAACCGCCGGAGGCCGCCGGTCTCGTACGCCGCCTGCGCCAGCTGCGCGCGGTACGGGACGCGCTGGTGCGGTCCGGCCAGCCCGTGGACGAGCAGCAGAGCGCCATCGACGCCGCCGAGCGCGCGCTGTACGCCGTCGCGCCGGACCTGGTCTCCGCCGCCGCGCCGGTCCTGGCCTCGGCCGAGGTCCAGCGGTTGCTGCCGCCCGGCACGGCGGTCGTCTGCTTCGTGGAGGCCGAGCAGGATGTGCTGCTGGTGGCGCTGACCGCGACCACGCAGTTCGCCGCCTGCGTGCCCTGCGGCTGGGACCGCCTGCCGCATCTGCTGGCCCGCTGGACCGCGAGCTGCGCCGATCCGCAGGCCGTCGTCGACGTTGCGGCCGAGGCGGAACTCGGGCGGCTGATCCTCGACCCGCTCGCGGCCGTCCTCGACGCGGTGAACAGCGTCATCTTCATCCCGCAGGGGCTCGGACTACAAGCGCCGCTGCACGCGCTGCCCTTCCGCGCCGGCCGGCTCATCGACGCGGTGGCGGTCTCCTACCTGCCCACGGCGAGCATCATGCCGCATCTGCTGGAGCCGCGGCGCGATACGCCACGTCGGGCGACGCTGGTGGTCGGCAACCCGGTGGCGATGGCGGCTCCGGACGGCACGGCCATGCCGCCTCTGCCGTACACCGCGTGGGAGGCGCGGCTGGTCCACCGGCACCGGCCCGGCGGCCACCTGCTCACCGGCGAGCA
The DNA here is from genome assembly GCF_018327705.1 of Catellatospora sp. TT07R-123. Classification (NCBI taxonomy): domain Bacteria; kingdom Bacillati; phylum Actinomycetota; class Actinomycetes; order Micromonosporales; family Micromonosporaceae; genus Catellatospora; species Catellatospora sp. TT07R-123. Next base: position 935,695 of record NZ_BNEM01000001.1, read on the forward strand.
GGCCACCAGGCAGGAGGTGTTGGCCGCGCTGCCGGACGCGGCCGTGGTCCACCTGGCCACGCACGGCGCCGCGACGGCGCACGATCCCGCCGATGCGGCGATCATGCTCGCGCACCGGGAGAACCTCTCCGTGGTCGACCTGCTCGCCACCGGCAGCGGCGCCGACCTCGTCGTCCTCAGCGCCTGCCTGTCGGGGGTGGGGCCGGTCACCGCCGGAGGCGAGGTCCTCGGCTTCGCCCGCGCCCTGATCGGCGACGGGGCACGGTCGGTGGTCTCCGCGCTGTGGCCGGCGATCGAGCTGCCCGCCCAGCGGATCATGGACCGCCTGTACGAGGGCATCCCGGAGCAGGGTGTCGGCCAGGCCCTCGCCGCCGCCCAGCGCGCGGTCGCCCGCATGTCGTTCGGCGAGCAGCTCGTGGAGCAGCGCGACGCCCGCGACGCCGTCCTCGGCAGGCCGCCCCGGTCGGGACACACGCCGACGGTCGCGGGCCCCGACATGTCCCACCCGGCGTACTGGGCGCCGTTCATCCACTGGGGACTGCCCGGGTCCCGGGTGGCGCCGCCCGCCGGGCTCAGCCCCGCGCCCGACCGTCCGTGATGGCCGCCGCCAGGGCGAGCGAGCCGGGATCGCGCACGCAGACGAACCGGCGCCGCGTCGACACGGCACCGCGTCGGCGCAGCTCGGTCAGTGCCCGGTACACGCTCGGCTCCGTGGTGCCGACCAGCGACGCGAGGTCGCGCTGGCTCAGCGGGACGTCGATCAGACGGCCGCCGTCCCCGGGCAGGCCGTGGAGCTCCGCCAGGTGGATGAGCAGCCGCGCGAGCCGGGCGATCACCGGTCCGTGCAGCAGGTCCACGTGCAGCCGCGTCGCGGTGCGCAGCTTCTTCGCCATCGTCGCGCTCAGCGCCGCGGCGACGGCGGGATGGCGCCCCAGCAGTTCCTGGAACCGCTGACCGGCGATCACGACACCGAGCACCCGCCGCACCGCCACCACCGTGGACGAGCGGACGCCGCCGTCCATGTTCGCCATCTCGCCGACGAGGTCGCCGGTGGTGCGGATGTCCACGATGGTCTCATCGCCGTCGGCGGTCACCCCGACCACCTTCGCGCAGCCGCTCAGCAGCGCGATCACGTCGATGCCGGGCTGCCCCTGGAGCACCAGGCAGGCGCCCGGGTCGTACTCCCGCATCCCGCCGCTGCACAGCAGCACCTGGCGGTCGTGCTCCGGCAGCCGGCCGAGGAAGCTGCCCACCGGCCACGACAACCCGCCGACCCGACGCTCCGCCATACCACCAGCGTAGTCACGGTCTTCGATGGATACCAGGGACCGCCCGGCGGTGTCAGGCGAGGGCCGCGACCAGCAGGGTGAAGGCGGCGATGATGACGGCGACGCGGACGTAGTGGTAGCGGCTCCACCGGTCCAGCTGCTGCTTCCAGTCGGCGGGGCGGTTCTCGGCGGTCCAGGTCTTGTTCCGGTTGTTGATCGGGACGAGCAGCAGGATCGACATGACCACGCTGACGATCAGCAGGCAGGCGGCGGTGACGACCAGCCCGGCGCCGCGGTGCTGCCATCCGGCCACGGCCCAGACGGCGCTGAGCAGGACCGAGCCGATGTACCAGAACGGCATCAGGGCGCCGAGCATCCGGCCGCCGTGGGCATGGCCCAGTTGGCCGCTGTCCTCGGGAAGCGCGTCCAGAATCCGGTTCATGATGAAGGCGACGGAGAACTCCACCCCCACCATCAGCCCGACGATCACGACGGTGGCGACCTCAAGTGCGTTGAGCACGGCTGTTCCCCTTCAAAATCTAGCACTGCTAGCGGATGGGGCAACGCTAGCAGTGCCGTTGCTTGATTGTCTAGCGGTGCTAGGATTCCGTTCATGTCGGCAAAGGAACGCAAGCAGCGCGAACAGGCGGTCCGCGAGCGCCTCATCGTGGCGACCGCCCGAGAACTCGCCGAGCAGCAGGGCTGGGACGCGGTCACCACCCGCCGCCTCGCCGAGCTCATCGAATACAGCCAGCCCGTCCTCTACAGCCACTTCCGCGGCAAACGGGAGATCATCGGCGCCGTCGCCCTGCAGGGCGCCACCGAGATGGCGGCGGCGGTGCGGGCCGCGACCTCCGCCGAGGACGACCCGCGCGCCCGGGTCACCGCCCTGGCCCGCGCCTACCTCGAATTCGCCGCGCGCAACCCCGCGGTCTACGACGCGCTGTTCCAGCTCGACGGCGGTCTGGCCTACGCGCGGGAGGACACACCGGAGCCGCTGAAGGACGCCTTCGCCGCGCTGATGGAGAGCCTGCGCGAGGTGGCCGGGGACGGCGTCGACCCCGGGCTGTTCACCGAGGTGTTCTGGGCGTCCCTGCACGGCCTGGCGACCCTGAGCCGCGCGGGCCGCCTGCTGCCCGAATACGCCGAGCTGAGGGTGCAGCTGCTGGTGGACCGGCTAGCCGTGGCCTGACGCCCCGGACGGTGGGGCGACACGGACCGCCGGTCCGGGCGCAGCCCTGTCCCGCAGTGTCGGCATGGTCATCGGAGAGCGGGCGAACGGCCGACCGCCGACCCGCCCCGCCGTCGCTACCATCTCCAACCATGGTGCGGGTGAACGTTCTCGGCCCGCTGCAACTGTGGGTCGCGGGCCGGCTGGTGGACGCCGGCACTCCGCGGCAGCGGGCCGTCCTGGCCCGGCTGGTCGAGGCGGCCGGTGAGGTCGTTCCCGCCGACCGCCTGATCGAGGACCTCTGGCAGGGCGAGCCGCCGCCCAAGGCCCTGGGCAGCCTCCAGGTGTACGTGTCGAACCTGCGGCGCGTCCTGGAACCGGACCGCCCCGCCCGCACCCCGGCCGAGGTGCTGGTGAGCGCCGTCCCCGGCTACGCGCTGCGCCTGGAGCGGGCCGACGTGGACGTGTGGCGCTTCGAGGACCTGGTCACCGCCGCCACCGCGCACCCCGATCCGGCACGGGTGGAGGCGCTGGCCGACGAGGCCCTCGGACTGTGGCGCGGCCCGGCGTACGCGGAGGCGGCCGACGAGCGGTGGGCGCAGCCGGAGGCGGCCCGGTTGCAGGAACTGCGCGCGATCGCGGTGGAGTACCGTGCCGACGCGGTGCTGCGCCAGGGCGGCGCGGCCCGGATCGTGCCCGACCTGGACCGGCACGTGCGCGCGTACCCGCTGCGGGAGGAGGCCGTCCGGCTGCTCGCGCTGGCGCTTTACCGGTCCGGGCGGCAGGCCGACGCGCTCGCCGCGCTGCGCGGCGCCCGGGATCGGCTCGCCGACGAGCTGGGCGTCGACCCGGGCCCCGCCCTGCGGGCGCTGGAGACCGACGTCCTGAAGCAGGCCGCCACCCTGGAGCAGCCCGCCCTGGCACCACAGCCGGTCCCCGGGCCGCGACCGGCGCGGCCGGGCACCCCGCAGCCGGAGCGGCTGGTGGGCCGGACGGCCGAACTCGCCCGGCTCGCCGCGGCGGCCGACCGGGTCCACACCGACGGTTTCCGGGTGGTCTGGGTCGGCGGCGAACCCGGTGCGGGCAAGTCCGCGCTGGCCGAGCAGTTCACCGCCGAATCGGGCTGGCCCGCGGTCTGGGGCCGCTGCCCCGAGATCGACGGTGCGCCGCCGGGCTGGGCGTGGAGCGAGGTGCTGCGGTCGCTGGCGCAGCGGCGGCCGCCGCGCGACGAACTGGCCGACCGGCTGGCACCGCTGCTGGACGTCGGCGGTCCGCGACCGGCAGGCCCGGGCAACCAGTTCTTCCTGGCCCTCGCGGTCGGGCAGTACCTGGCCGAGGTGGCCGCCGAGGACCGGCTGCTGATCGTGCTCGACGACGTGCACCGCGCCGACCAGGAGACGCTGCAGGTGCTGCGCCAGGTCGCGGCGCGGCTCAGCGACGCGCCGGTGCTGCTGGTCGCGGCGTACCGGTCCGACGAGGTGTCCGATCAGCTCGCCGCGACCTGGGCGGCGCTGGCCGGGCCGCGCACCGAGACGCTGGACCTGCCGGGCCTCGCCCCGGGCGACGGGATCGAGCTGCTGCGCCGGCACAGCGGAGTCGCCGTCGACGACGCGGCGGCGCGACTGCTCGCCGCGCGTACCGGCGGAAACCCGCTTTTCCTGCGCGAGACCGCGCGCCTGATCGCGGCCGAGGGACCCGGCGCCGCGGTCGACGCGGTGCCCGACGGGGTGCGCAGCGTGCTGCGGCGGCGTATCGCCCGGCTGCCCGCCCCGGCGCAGACGGTGCTGCGCAACGCCGCCGTGCTGGGCCGCGACGTCGACGTCGAACTGCTGATGACCGCCGAGGGCGCCGAGGAGGACACCGTCCTGGACGGCCTGGAGGCCGCCGTGCTCACCGGGCTGCTGACCGAGCCCGCCCCGGGCCGGGTCCGGTTCACGCACGCGCTGGTGGTCGACACCCTCTACCAGGACACCCCGCTGCTGCGGCGGACCCGCCTGCACGCCCGGATGCTCGCCGCACTGGAGCAGGCCCGGCCCGGTGACGTCGCCGCGCTGGCCCGCCACGCGCTCGCCGCGGGCCCGGCCGGGGCACGGCAGGCGGTCGGCTACGCGACCGGGGCCGCCCGGCAGGCCGTCGGCCTGTACGCCTACCAGGAGGCCGCCGACCTGCTGGCGTCCGCACTCGACCTGCTGGAAGCGGCACCGGACCACGACCCGGCCGTCCGCCTGGATCTGCTCTGCCAGCTCGTCTCCGCGCAGGCCAACGCCGGAGCCGTGATCGCGGCGCGCCAGACCCGGCAGCGGGCCGTGGCCGCCGCCCGGCTGCTGCCCGGTCCGCAGCCGCTGGCCCGCGCCCTGAGCGCCTACGACGCCCCGGTGACCTGGTCGGTCCGCGAGAACCGCGTCGTCGATCAGACACTGGTCGACGACCTGGAGACCGCCGTCGCCGCGGCCGAGGACGTGGCGACCCGCTGCTGGCTGCTGATCACCCTCGTCTTCGAGACAGAGGGCACCGACGACGTACGCGCCGACACGGTGAGCAGGCAGGCGCTGCGGCTGGCCCGCGAGACCGGCGACCCGCGCCTGCTCTGCCTGGCGCTGAACGCGCGCTACTACGGTGCGCTGGCCGGCCAGCACGACGACGAGATGCAGCTGGTGGGCGAGGAGCTGCTCGCGGTGAGCACCGCCGCCGGCCTGCTGGGGTTCCAGGCGCTGGCGCACCACATACTGTGCCTGGTGGCCTTGAGCCGCAACGACTTCGACGCGGCCAGGGCGCACATGGACCGGGCGTTGGCGCACTCGACCACCGGCCAGCTCGGCCTGATCCTGGCCATCGTGCAGATGCTGGACGCGCTGCAAGATCTGATCACCGGCCGGTTCGACGAGGCCGAGCGGCGCTATGCGGAGCTCACTGCCCGGATCGCGCGGCACGGCGGCGTCAACACCGGCGGGCTCGGGCTGATCGGCCGGTTCGTCGCCAAGCTGGCCGCCGGGCGGGCTCGCGAATGCCTGCCCGAACTGCGTGCCCTGCACGGCCCGGAGCCGTCGGCGGAGGTCATCGAGGGCTACACGCGGGCGCTGCTGGACGCCGGTCTGACGGAGGAGGCCCGCGCGGTCTGGCGACCCGACGCGCCGATCGGCTCGGGCTCGCACTGGCTGCCGATGTTCCTGTGCCTGCGGGCGGAGAACGCCGTACTGCTGGCCGACCGAGATGCGGCAGCCTCCTGCCAGGAGGCGCTGCGGCCGTGGGCGGGCCGGATGGCCGGACTGTCCGGCGGCGCGTTCACCACCGGACCGGTGGACCTGGCCCTTGGCGACCTGGCACGGCTGCTCGACCAGCCCGATGAGGCGGCCCGGCGCTACGCCGACGCGGCCGAGCTCGCCGAACGCCTCGGCGGCCACCACTGGGCCCGGGCGGCCCGCGCACGGCTCGCCGCGCTCACCCGAACGTGAGCCGTTCCCAGCGGCGGTAGCCGACTCCCAGCACCTGGGTGACGCTCCGACGGAAGGCTACTTGACTATACCAAGTACTTGGCTAATCATAGCTTCATGACAGCCACCCACGATCCGCAACTGCTCAAGGGTGTCCTGCCGCTGCTCCTGCTGCACCTGCTGGGCGAACAGGAGTCCTACGGCTACGAGGTGGTCCAGCGGCTCCAGGCCGCCGGGCTCACCGACATGCTGGAAGGCACCGTCTACCCGGCGCTGGCCCGGCTGGAACGCGAAGGGCGCGTCACCGCCCGCCTCGTCGCCTCCTCCAGCGGACCCGCCCGCAAGTACTACCGGCCGACACCCGCCGGATACGACGCGCTGCGGACCGGGACGGCGGGCTGGTTCCGCCACACCGACATCGTCAACGCCGTCCTGACCCGCCCGCTGCCCGCCCCACCGAACTGAAGGGCCCGACATGGCACACCCCGTCACGCTCATCGACCGGCTGCGCATCGAACGCCTCGTCTGGACGCTCGACCAGCGGCTCTACGAGCTGCCGAGTTCGTCGCGGATCGCCAAGCGCCGCGAGATCCGCGACAACCTGCTGATCGCCGCCCGCGACGTCGGCACCGCGGAGGCCCTGCGCCGCCTCGGCGGCAGCCGCCGCCTGGCCGACGAATACCTCGACGCGGAACTCGGCGACGGCCCCCGCCACTCGTGGATCGCCGCCGCCTACTTCTGCCTCCTGGTCCCGCTGCTGACCAACTACTTCCTGGCCGAGGCCGCCACCAGCTTCCAGCAGGGCATCACCGCGATCGACCCCCACGCGACCGGGACCTTCGCCTGGAGCGGGATCAGCTACCTGCAGTCGGCGGCCACCTACACCTTCACCGACGGCCACGGCAGCGGCGTCGGCGGCGCATGGACGCCGCTCACCTACGTCCTGCTGTTCCTCGGAACCATCCTGGCGGGTCGCCTGTGGCGCCTCCTGCCGTCCGCCCGGCGCCGCCGCGCATCCGCCGCCGCTCACTAGCCACGGGGCGTGCTCGACACCCGCGAATAGGCTGTTCACGCAACATAGGCTCAGGAATATACTCAAGTAAGGAAAATGACGCACCTTACGGCACGCCGGTCACTCGGCGCACTTGAGCGTCGGCGTGCCGCAGATGGCGGGTGACAGTGGATGACCGGTACGCCCAAGTGGAAGGGCTCATTTCGCGCGAGCCCGCATCGGGCGGCGAGGACGGTGGCGGCATCGCCGAGATGCGGCGCCTGTGCAACGCCGCCGTACGGGCGCTGGCGGCTCGCGGTGCCGGGGTGACGGTCATGGCTCGCGGCGGGCTGCGCGGAATGACCGCGGCATCCGATCCGGCGGCCGAAAAGCTCGAGGAGCTGCAGGTCACCTTGGGCGAAGGTCCCTGCCGGGAGGCCTTCGAGGGCAGGCGGCCGGTCCTGGTTCCCGACCTGGCCGATGGCGCGATGGCACGATGGCCTGTCTACGCGCCGGAGGCTCAGGCCGGGGGTGTACGGGCGGTGTTCTCTTTCCCGTTGCAGGTCGGGGCCGCACGTCTGGGAGTGATGGACGTCTTCCGCGGCCGAGCGGGCATGCTGTCACCGGAGGAGCTGGCGCTTGCCCTGGCATTCGCGGAGGTGGCCGTGGCCACGCTCCTGCGCCGGGACGGCGGCCGGCCGTATCCGGCCGAGGACTGGCTGGACAGGTCGATGGGTTCGCGGGCCGAGCTGTTCCAGGCGCAGGGCATGGTCTCGGTTCAGCTGAGTGTGGGCTTGGCGGAGGCGATGGTGCGGATCCGCGCCCACGCCTACGCCCATGATCGTCGCCTGCCCGATGTCGCCGCCGACATCGTGGCTCGGCGCCTGCGGATCGACGGGCCACGACCCTGACCGATCAGACAGTGCACGAGGAGATGGAGGCATCCGTGAGTTCCGTGTTCGCGCCGCGGCTTGCCCAGGTGTTCGTCGAGATCGCCGACACCCTGGTGGACGAGTTCGACGTGATCGATTTCCTGCAGAAGCTGGCCGAGCACACGGCCGACCTGCTGGGCGGTTCGCCGGTGGGCCTGCTGCTGGCAGACCAGCAGGGGCGGCTGGAGTTCGTGGCCGCGTCCGACGAGAACGTCAAGATCCTCGAACTCTTCCAGGTGCAGAACCACGAAGGGCCGTGCCTTGACGCGTTCCGTACGGGCAAGCCGGTGGTCAACGCCGATCTGCAGTGCGCCGCCGATCGCTGGCCGCTGTTCTCACCGAGGGCCGTGGAGGCGGGTTTCCGCTCGGTGCACGCGTTTCCCCTACGACTGCGCGCCGACCGGATCGGCGCGATGAACGTGTTCGGCCGTGACGTCGGCGGCCGCCTGGCCGAGACCGACGCGCAGATCGTGCAGGCTCTGGCCGACGTGGCCGCGATCGGGCTGCTCCAGGCTCGGGCGGTCAGCCGAGGCGAGCAGCTCACCGAGCAGCTGCAGGGGGCGCTGAACAGCCGTATCGTCATCGAGCAGGCCAAGGGAGCGGTCGCTCAACTGCGCGGGGTGAACGTGGACGAGGCGTTCGCGCTGATCCGCGCGTACAGCCGGAGCCGCAACCTTCGCCTGGGTGAGGTCGCCCGCGCCGTCATCGAGGATCCTGCGAGCGTGCTGACCCTCAGCGAGCCGCCGATGCCTGAGACGACCGTCTGACACGCCCGGCAGGCTCGGGCCGGTTGGTCAGCCTGCCTGCTCCGATCCGTCGACGACGACGCGGGCAAGATCGGACAGCCGTCGGCTGTCCCGGCTGGCAGTGTCGCGCAGCAGCGCGAAGGAGCGGTCCATGTCGAGGTGGAGGCGCTCGGCGATGACGCCTTTGGCCTGTTCTACGATGATGCGGTTGTTGATCGTCGCCTGCATCCGCTCGACGACCGTTTCGCGCAGACGGGTCGACCTGGTCTGCAGGAGCCCGATCGTGGCCATGTCCGCGAGGGCCTGGCCAAGTCGCAATGCGCCTGCGTCGCGAACCACCGGCTGACTGCCGTACACCGTCAGCACGCCGACGAGGTCGGCGCACCACCGCATGGGTACGGCGAGCGCCGAGGCGAAACCCCTGCTACGAGCCTGCGCGGCGAATCCCGTCCAGCGGTCGGCGCAGGCGGCCAGATCAGCCACGGCGACCGGTCGGCCGGTGCGGAAGCACTCCAGGGAAGGACCCTCGTCGGAATGCCGTTGCAGCAGCTCCAGGGCCTGTTCTGAGGAGGCGGCCGCCACGCGCAGGCCGCCGCGCTGGTCGCTCAGGAGCACCCCCGCAGCCGCGCCGCCCAGCACACTCACACAGGTGACCGCGACCTGCTGCAGGAACTGCATCGGGTCGACATCGCCGACGAGGGCATCGGCCAGCTCCGCGAACGAGTCTGCGTCCGTCGCTCTCACGGCTCCCGCCCTCCTCACGGCCGTCCCCGGCCATGAGCCGCGAGCGCGGCATATTCGAGGCGGTCGGCGTCCTGGGCCAGGACCGCTATCTGACGGGCGGTGTCGCCGCCGCGGCCGCCTTCGATGACGTCGTACGCGAGGTCGCCGAGACCCCGGCCACAGGCGACGGCATCGGCGCGCAGGCGCGCGAGGGCCGACCCCGCGGTGATTCCCAGCCGTACGGCGAGCATGCCTGTCGCCTGGTGGACCTCGGCACTGTAGGCGCTCGACTCCTCGCGTTGCCAGGCCAGTTCGGCGGTGTCGGCGGGTGCGCCCGCCGCCGTGTCGAGCAGCAGCAGCGCGGCGCTGTCGGCGAACGCCAGCGCGTCGGCGAGTTCGTACGGGCTCATCAGCCCCGGCCCGGCCCGGTGGAGGTCCACGACCCCCAACCGGATGGCGCCGACCTGCATGGGCAGGGCGAACACCGCTCGCACGCCCCTGGCGAGCGCGGCACGGGCGAAAGCCGGCCAGCGGGCCTGCTCGGCCGGTGCGGCGAGATCGACCGCGAACACCGGGCCGCCGGTGGCGCAGACGTCGACACCGGGTCCCTGCCCGAAGACCGACTGCCGCTGCTCGAGTTCGAGGGCGATCCGGTCGGTGGCGTGTACAGTCCGGCGTACCGTCGACGTGCCTGTCGCGAGGGTCACCGCGGCTCCGTCCACGCCGACTCCGGCCACTGCGGCGGCGCAGATGTCCGCCACGGTCACGCTGGCGCCGTGGGTGTGCTTGCCGACCTGCGCCCAGACCCGCATGACCCGCTCGTCGATCATGGCATGACCGCGGCGACGGCAGCCGCCGGAAGGGCGGCCGCCTCAGGCATACGAGGGCTGCCTGAGGCATGCCCGCCCTCGTCGTCCCAGACTCCGATTGATTCCGGGTCGGCACCCGCAGGTTCGGATCCAGGTTCGGATGCGGGCAGCGCCGCGAGGATGCCGGCGGCGGACGTGAACACGTCCGGGTCGGCGGCGGCCGCCATCGCCCGTCCGGCGTCCGCAGGTGATGTCGCCGGTGGGACCACGAGCAGGTCCAGTTGATCATCTGTGGTGGTGATCGCGATCGCCAGCGCCGGGTCCTGGGATGAGAACCACCCCATGCGAATCTCTCGGGTGCCTGCCGCGAGGCGCCGCGGCCGGTCTGCCCACGCGGCGCTGTTGAGCATGACGTGGCGGATCGGGCCGTACCGCTGAGTCAGTGCTGCGACCAGGGCAGGCACCTCGGCGGCCGGATCCCGCGTACGGGGCCACCACCCGCCGTCGAGAACCGCGCGGTCGACGTGCTGCCGCGCCAGCACCAACCTCGCAGCAGAGCCTTCGGCCTGGCGGGTCGGGTATGTGGTGGGGTTGCCGGTGGTCTGCATGATCGACCGTCCTCTGGCTGATGTGCGAGCAAGGTTGCACGGTCAGCGGGCGGCGTCTGCTCTGGCAGTTCGTGATGCCGGGGTTCCACGCTCGGCACTACTTCAGGCGGCGGGTGCGCTGTCCGACACGGCCACCGAGGTCCAGAGCGGCACTTCTAGCCTACCCCTGCGGCCAGGGGTGCGGTCACACGGTTGCCCGCCTGCGCCGCCCGCAGCAGGGACCTGGCAGCCATGTCCCCCGGCATGTACGGCGACACGACCAGCAGGTCGACCCGCCCTCCGCCCGTACACCGCGCGGTGAGCAGACTGGCCGGCTGGCTGGCCGAATACACGACTTCTATCCGGCGGCCGCCGACGTGGACGTGCTCCGGGTGTCGTCTCCAGCCGTCGGCGCCGAGCACGAACCGCACGATCGGCCCCCGGATCAGGTCGATCGCCAGCACCAGGCCGGGCAGTGCTTCGGCCGGGTCCGTCGAGTGGGGCCACCATCCGCCGTCCAGCATCCCCGCCGTGGTGTGTGTCGGTTCGATACGCAGCCGCTCGTCATGTTGCGCTGAGGTGGGGACCATGCCCATGAGGTCCGGGGGGCCGATACGCGCGGTCATGGCGAGTCCTGGACCGCCGGCGCCGCAGCGCGCTCAGGCAACCGCGGTGGCGTCACGGTGACGACGTTCCAGCGCTCGACGATCATTCCGCGATCGACCCGAAACAGGTCGTAGAACACCCTCGGCGCTCGGCGCTCGGTGCCCACGGTCACCGTGAGCACGAACTCTCCATCGGCGACGGTGATCAGGCGGCGGCTGTAGACGGTCTGGTTGGATCGCCAGCTGTCTGCCATGGCCTGGAGGCCGTTGTCGACCAGCGGATCGTGCTGGATCAGGTGCGAGCTGAAGAAGTGCGGCAGCCGGTGGTGCCTGCCGCCGATGAGGATGGTGTCGACCATGTATTCGACCAGCCTGCCGCTGCGGGCGCTCTGCCCCGGTCTGGTGATCTCGGCGCTGCCGTCGGTCTGGCTGTGCCCGCTGGCAGTGTCGGCGACGACCGGCTGGTGGGCCGACCAGCGGTCGGCGAAGGCACCGTCGACGATCTGGAAGATGTCGAAGCCGGCGCGGACCCCGCTGTCGTCGGTGCCGTGTACGACGACGAGGTCGTCGTCGACCAGGACCCGCACGGAGCCCGCGGCGAATTCGGGTCCGAGTTCGTCCAGCAGCTGGCGGGCCCGCACCTCATGCACGCGCTGGGTGACGTAGGCGGGGACTACAGGTGGTGGTGCCGGAAGGCGGATGCCGGTCATGTCGCTCCTCGGTGTCGGCAATCAGAGCCGGCCGAGCCGTCTCTGGAGAACCAGGAGCGTGACGCTGGTGGCCCGCAGTAGACCGCAGGGTGCGGATGCCGTGCCCGTCGTCGACTCAACGCTGCGGACGACTGCCTGCCGCGGTACCGACGATCACGGGGTTTCACCTTCAGCGTACACCCGTACGAATCGGCGTTCGTCCGCCGACGGCCCGGTCACGGCCCGATCACCAGGCCGGTCAGCGGCCGCCGTCCGGCGCGGTGCGGCAGAGGGCGTCGACGGCCAGCCCCAGGAAGTCCAGGACGCCTGCCACGACCCGGTCCGGTGCGGCGACCAGCTCGTCGTAGTCGATCTCCAGGGTGCGCCCGGCCACCGTCGGTATCCGGCGCAGCGGTTCCTGCCTGGCGGTGAGCGCGGTGACCAGGCGGCCGGACTCGGCCTCGACCGCGTCCGGGTCGGTCCGGTCGTGGGTGACCTGGCGCAGGGTCCGCACCAGGTTCGCCAGTGACGCGGTGACGGTCACCGGGTCGCGACGCAGGAACAGGTAGCGCGCCCGAGGGTAGACGCGGTCGACCGCCGGCAGCCACAGCCCGTGATAGGGATCCTTGAGCAGCAGCGTGCCCGCCGCCGGGCGGCGCCACAGCAGGTGCTGGAGCTGGCGGCGGTGCCCCCGGTATGCCTCGGTCAGGTCCTGCGCCAGCAGCCACGTCGTGTACCCGGGGATGTCGAAGTTGACGCTGAACACCATGCTGGCCATCTCGGTGGCCAGCAGCCAGGTGCACTCCTCCGGGTCCCGCGCCGCAGTGGCGTGGATGGTGCGGAACGCCGGTGCCTGCCGGTAGAGGGCCGCGAGCCCGCGTTCGGTGTCGCGGATCAGGTCGTCGGCGGTCGTGCCGTCCGGGGTGGCGGGCCGGGTGAGTTCCCAGAACCGGGGTGCGTGCAGCGCGGGGTGCTCGGCGAGCAGGCGGTGCAGCAGGGTGGTGCCGCTGCGGGGCCCGCCGAGGACGAAGACGGGGTCGGCGAGCGGGATGGCGGCGATCTCGGGGTGCCGGGCGGCCTGGCGGGCCAGCAGCAGGCGGTTGCGCAGGGGCGCGAGGACGAATTCGCGGGCCTGGTCGCGGCCCGCGCGGGTCAGGGTGCGGTCGTCGTCGAGGCTGTGGGCGAGCTGGCGCAGGCCGGTGCGGAAGTGGGGCGGGCCGAAGTCGGCGAGGTCGAGGTCGCGGCCGGCATCGGCGAGGAGGCGGTCGGGGTCGATGACCTGTGCGGTGTCCACGGGCACCTCAGAGTTCGATACATCGAAATGTTTTAAAGATATGTTAACAGAATGCTGGAGAGACCCGTGTTCATCATGTCCACGCCCCGGGCAGGCAGCACCCTGCTGTTCGAGGTGCTCGCACAGTCGCCGCGGGCGTGGACGATCGGCGGCGAGAGCCACGCCGTCATCGAGGCGATCGAGCCGCTGCGGGCGCGCGACCGGGGCTGGGAGTCCAGCCGGCTCACCGCGGCCGACGCCACGCCGCAGGTCGTCGCCCGGCTCAGCGCCGGATTCCAGGAGCTGTGGCACGACCGCGACGGGCGCCGGCCAGGCCCGCACGACCAGCCCACCCTGCTGGAGAAGACGCCCCGCAACGCCCTGCGGCTGCCGTTCCTGGCCGCGGCGTTCCCGGACGCGCGCTTCATCTACCTGCACCGCGACCCGGCGGAGACGATCAGCAGCATGCTGGAGGGCTGGCTGACCGGCCGCTGCGTCACCTACCCGGACCTGCCCGGCTGGACCGGGCTGCCGTGGTCGTTCATGCTCGTGCCCGGCTGGCGCGAGCTGATCGGCCGCCCCGTCGCCGAGATCGCCGCGACGCAGTGGGCCACCACCACGGAGATCCTGCTCGCGGACCTGGCCGGGCTCGACCCGCACCAGTGGCTGGCCACCGACTACCGGCGGCTGGTCGACGAGCCGACCGCCGAGACGGCCCGGATCTGCTCGTTCCTCGGCTGGCCCTACGACCGGCAGCTGACCGGTGGCGAGCTGCCGCTGTCGGCGTGGACGATCTCGGCGCCGCGGCCGGACAAGTGGCGGCGCAACGCCGAGGTGCTGGAACCGGTGCTGCCGTTGACCGAGCGCGCCGCAGCCCTGGCCAGGTCGGCCCTGGACCACCGCTGAACTGCGCGGCCGTCAGCCGAACGCGGCGGCGAGCAGCTCGTTGAGGACCGCCCCGTCCATGGCCTCGGAGTCGCTGAGCACCACGATGCGGCGGTCCGAGGCGGGCAGGCAGGCCGCGAACGAGCGGAAGCCGGAGTTCCCGCCGCTGTGGTGGAACCACTGCTCGCCGTTGAAGGAGCCGACGAAGCAGCCGTAGCCGTACCCGCGCGAGTCCGGCTCGTGGCCGGTCGCCGCGTGCTCGGCGAGCATCAGGCCGAGGTGCCGGGCGTCGAGCAGCCGCCCGGCCCGGAGGCCGTCGAGCCAGCGGATCAGGTCCCCGGTGGTCGACCAGACGTCACCGGCACCCATCGCGACGACGTCCAGCTCGTACGAGGGCACCGGCTCACCGTCGGGGCCGTGGCCCTGGGCGAGGGCCGACCGGTCGCCGGGAGATCCGACGAACGTGTCGGCCATCCCCAGCGGCTCGAAGAACTCGCGCGCGAGCACGTCGCGGTAGGGCCGGTCGGCGGCCCGCGCCACGACGTGCGCCAGCAGGACGTATCCCGGGCTGCTGTAGTGCCAGCGGTCGCCGGGGGCCGACAACGGCGGCACCTGGCCGAACGCCGCCAGCAGCTCAGGTGGTGGCAGGGGCCGGAACAGATCGATCATCGGGTACTCGTTCCAGTGCCCGAGCCCGGAGGTGTGCGCGAGCAGGTGGTGCAGCGTGATGCCGTCCCACGAGGCAGGGCAGCCGTCGATCCAGCGGCCGATGCGGTCGTCCAGGCGCAGCAGGCCGCGCTGGGCCAGCAGCAGCACCGCCGCGGCGGTGAACTGCTTGCTCACCGAAGCGATCTGGAAGCGGGTGCCGGGGGTATGGCCCGCTGCGACGACGTCGGCGAGCACCTCGTCGCCCTGCATGACCAGCAGCGTGCCCCGGAACTCCGGCATGATCGACATCAGCCGACCCTAGACCGTGACCCAGCTCGGCGCCACCTCGCGGGGCGAGAAGACGGCGCCCACCATCGGTCTGCGGCAGACCCCCGAAAGCAAAGGCAAGGAGATCACTCTCCCTGCCACTTCTAACATATAGCAAACTGGGGTACTTGCCGCAAGACCGGGGTCGTGCAGCAGAATCGTCGACCTTGGAGGTGTCGCGGTGAGCGAGCAGTACGTATGGGATCTGCACGAGGTCGACGAGACGCACCTCGGCGCGGTCGGCGGCAAGGGCGCCAACCTCGGGGCGCTGTCCCGGATCGCCGGCGTGACCGTGCCGCCCGGCTTCTGCGTGACGACAGCCGCCTTCCGGCGGATCATGGGGGCGGCGCCGTCGCTCGAAAGCCGACTCGACGAGCTGGCGGGCCTGGACCCGGACGACCGCGACGCGATCCGCACGGTCAGCGCCGAGATCCGGCAGGCCGTCGCCGCGATCGCCGTCCCGGACGACCTCACGCAGGCGGTCACCCGCGCCCTGGCCGAGCTCGGCGGGCAGGTCGCCTGCGCCGTCCGGTCCAGCGCGACGGCGGAGGACCTGCCGACGGCCTCCTTCGCCGGGCAGCAGGACACGTACCTGAACGTGGTGGGCCCGGCGGCGGTCCTGCAGCATGTCAGCAGGTGCTGGGCGTCGCTGTTCACCGAGCGGGCGGTCACCTACCGCCAGCGCAACGGCATCGACCACCGCACGGTCCACATGGCCGTGGTCGTGCAGCAGATGGTCCTCCCCCGGGCGGCGGGCATCATGTTCACCGCCGACCCCGTCACCTCGAACCGGACGGTGACCTCGGTGGAGGCCGGGTACGGTCTCGGCGAGGCCCTCGTCTCCGGCCTGGTGAACCCCGACGTCTACCGGGTGCGCGACGGCGAGGTCGTCGCCAGGACGATCGGAGCCAAGCAGCTCGCCGTCCTCGCCGTGCCGGGCGGCGGCACGCGCGACGTGGCGGTCGAGCCCGAGCGGCAGCGGCAGCCGGCCCTGACCGACGCGCAGGTCGTGCAGCTGGCACAGCTCGGCCGGCGGATCGAGGCGCACTTCGGCCGTCCGCAGGACATCGAATGGTGCCTGACCGACCACGGATTCCAGATCGTCCAGAGCCGACCGATCACCACGCTGTTCCCCGTCCCCGAGGCCGCCGACCGGGCGAACCGCGTCTACGTCTCGGTCGGCCACCAGCAGATGATGACCGACGCCATGAAGCCCCTGGGACTGTCCTTCTGGCAGATGACGACGCCCGCGCCCATGGCCGAGGCCGGCGGCCGCCTGTTCGTCGACGTCACCCAGCGGCTGGCCTCGGCGACGGCCCGCACGGGATTCCTGGAGCTGATGGGCAAGGCCGACCCGCTGATGCGGGACGCGCTGCAGAGCGTCCTCGACCGCGACGGCTTCATCCGGCCGCTGGCCGACGAGGGCGCCCCCAGGCCGCTGTTCGGGAGCACCCCGGCCGCGATCGAGACCGATCCGGCCGTCGTCACCGAGCTGATCGGGCAGAGTGAGGCGTCCGTCGCCGCCACGGCCCAGGAGATCCGTACGAAGTCCGGGACCGCGCTGCTCGACTTCATCCTGGCCGACATCCAGGAGCTGCGGCGGATTCTGTTCGATCCGCGCAGCCACCAGGTCTTCATGTCGGCGATGGAGGCGACCTGGTGGTTGAACGAGCAGCTGGAGGCGTGGCTGGGCGAGAAGAACGCGGCCGACGTGCTCACCCAGTCCGTGCCCCACAACGTCACGTCCGAGATGGGGCTGGCGCTGCTGGGCGTCGCCGACGTGATCCGTCCGCTTCCGGACGTGGTGGAGTTCCTGCGGCACACCGATGGCGACGGCTTCCTCGACGAGCTGCCGAAGCTCGCGGGCGGGCAGCAGGCGCGGGAGGCGATCGAGACCTGGCTCGACCGGTACGGCATGCGCTGCGTCGGCGAGATCGACATCACCCGGCCCCGGTGGCGCGAGCGCCCCGCCACGCTCCTGCCCATGATCCTCGGCAACGTCCGCAACTTCGGGCCCGGGGCCGGCGAGCGGCGGTTCGAGCGGGGGCGGCAGGAGGCCTGGCAGCGGGAGCAGGAGCTGCTGGCCCGGCTGCGGGCCCTGCCGGACGGGCAGGACAAGGCGGAGGAGACCAAGCGACGGATCGACCGGGTCCGGACCTTCATCGGGTACCGGGAGTATCCGAAGTACGGCATGGTCAGCCGCTACTTCGTGTACAAGCAGGCCCTGCTGGCAGAGGCCGGGCGCCTCGTGCGGGCCGGGGTGCTCCGGGCGGCGGACGACATCTTTTACCTCACGTTCCAGGAGCTCCACGACGTCGTACGCACGAACCGCGTGGACGACGAGCTGATCGACCGGCGCCGGGAGGAGTTCCGTTGGTACGAGACGCTGACGCCGCCCCGGGTGCTCACCTCGGACGGCGAGGCCGTCACCGGGACGTACCGGCGCGACGACCTGCCGGACGGTGCGCTGGTCGGCCTGCCGGTCTCCGCCGGGACCGTCGAGGGGCGGGCCCGGGTCGTCCTCGACTTGGCCAAGGCCGATCTCGAACCGGGCGACATCCTGGTCACGGCGCATACCGATCCCAGCTGGACGCCCCTGTTCGTCGCCGTCGCGGGCCTGGTGACGGAGGTCGGCGGGCTGATGACCCACGGCGCGGTGATCGCCCGCGAGTACGGCCTGCCCGCCGTCGTCGGGGTCGTGGACGCCACCCGGCTGATCCGCGACGGGCAGCGGATCCGGGTGCACGGCACCGACGGCTACCTCGAGATCCTGCCCTGACCTATCAACCGGCTTGCTCTAGGGTGAGCCGATGAAGTCGATCAAGCAGATCCAGGTCACCTTCGACTGCCGCGAGCCCGGACGCGTCGCCCGGTTCTGGTGCGAGGTGCTCGGATACGTCCTGACGCCGGTGCCGGACGGGTTCGCCACCTGGGAGGACTACCAGCTCGCCCTGCCGCCCGAGCAGCGGGACGCGTGGGCGGCCTGCGTCGATCCCACCGGTGCCGGCCCGCGGCTGTACTTCCAGCGCGTCCCGGAGGGCAAGGTCGTCAAGAACCGGCTGCATCTCGACGTACGGGCAGGCGCCGGGCTGGTGGGCGCCGAGCGCCTGGCCGTGCTCGAAGCCGAGGGCGCACGGCTGATCGCGCTCGGCGCGACGCCTGTGCTGCTCCAGCACGCCGACGAGGAGAACGAGTCCTGCTACACGCTCCAAGACGTCGAAGGAAACGAGTTCTGCCTGGACTGAGCACCGCGCAGCCCACCCGCCCCCGTTCGGAGGAATCGGAGCGCACGGTTTCACCCGCAGGCGTGAGTCGCTATGTCCGTATCTGGGATGGAGTGCGAGGATGCGGACCTGACCGGCCACTGTCGAGGGAGTCTCCGATGCGCCCATCCCGCCTGCTGCTCGCCTGCACGGTCGCGCTGCTCACCACCGCGGCCGTGCCCGGCGTCAGCCACGCCGCGGGTCCCGACCCGGGCACCGTCTACATCAGCAGCATCACCTACGGCGGCACCGGCTGCCCGAACGGCACCGTCGGCAGCTCGATCAGCACCGACCGGACCACCGCCACGCTGATCTTCGACGTGTTCGTCGCGTCCACCGGTTCCGGCGTGCCCGCGACCGAGCGGCGCAAGAACTGCCAGGTCAACCTCAACCTGCACATCCCCCGGTCGCTGGCCTGGCTGGCGGCGGTGAAGATCGACCATCGCGGCTACGTACAGGTCCCGGCGGGCATGACCGGATGGCGCGGCGACACGCTCCACTCCCCCGACCTCATCGTCGGCAAGCCGGAGCAGACCGGCATCGTCGGCCCTACGGCCAAGGACTACCGGGTCACCGACTCGTACGTGCAGGCTCCGCTGTCGTCCACGCTGTGCACGTCGGAGGCGGTGCACCCGGACAACATCAACGCCGCGGTACGCCTCGACGGCGGCACCGGCAGCGGCCAGATCACCCTGGACTCGCTGGACATCCACGTCACCACGACGAACCTGCTGCCCTGCCTGAACTGACCGCAAAGCGGCGGCAGGACGACGGGCCGGCACCCGGTCTCCACCAACCGCGTCCTCGACGCTTCTCCGGCAGATCGGAGGTTCAGGTCCCCATCCGTTGCCGTTCGACGGATGTCGATGCGATTCTTGACTATCCCCTGTCGAGAACGCCTGGAGGACGCCATGAGCCGCCCCTTCCGCCTCGCCGCAACCGCCGTCGCCCTGCTGGCCGCGCTGGCCGCCGCGACCGCGAGCGCCACCTCGGCCGCCGCCGCCCCCGCACCCCAGCACCGGCAGCTGTCGGCCCTGGCGCAGACCCCCGGCACGGCCTGGACCGTCGACCCGGTCACCGGCCGGACCACCGTGACCCTCGACGACACGGTCACCGAGCAGCAGGCCGCGCGCCTGCGCGACGACCTGCGCGGAACCGCCGTCGACCTGCGCCGCGAGCCTGGCCGACTGCGTACGATGCTGGCCGGCGGCGACGCGATCTACGGCAGCACGGCACGCTGCTCGCTGGGCGCCAACGCCCGCCGCGGCACCACCTACTACCTGATCACCGCTGGACACTGCACGAACACGTCCGCCGACTGGTGGACCGACAGCGCCCACACCATCGCGATCGGCGTACGCACGGCCAGCAGCTTTCCCAGCAACGACTTCGGGCTGATCCGCTACACCAGCAAGCTCGAACACCCCAGCGCCGTCAACACCTACCCCGGCCTGCTCCAGCTGTACGGGACCGGCAGCGCGTACGTCGGCCAGGCGGTCTGCCGCAGCGGCGCGACCACCGGCGTCCGCTGCGGCACGGTGACCGCGCTGAACGCCACCGTCAACTACGCCGAGGGCACGGTCACCGGTCTGATCCGGACCAACATCTGCGCGGAGAACGGCGACAGCGGCGGCCCGCTCTACACCACCGGCGGCATCCTGCTGGGCATCCTGTCCGGCGGCACCGGCAACTGCACCACCGGCGGCACGACCTACTACCAGCCCATCGGCGAGATCCTGTCGGTGTACGGCCTGACGATCCCGTGACGACCGCGCCGGCTGGCGGGTTCGCGGCGCGGCGCCGGCACGGGCGGATCGTGGCCACGTGACGGGAACGGCGGCAAGCGTTTCCGAAACACATTGACGTATGTCGAGGCAATGGTCACCCTGGACCACTGAATGTTAGCGCTCACATCGTCCCCGGGAGTGCGCACCATGACCGGTTCACCCGGCGGTATCGACCGCCGCCACCTGCTCCGCCTCACCGCCGGCACCGCCGTCGGCGCCACCCTCGCCACCTGGATCCCGGCGACCGCGCTGGCCGCGGCCGCGCCGGTCCCCAACGTCCGGCCGGACTTCGGCGTACAGGCCTACCCGTTCCCCGCCGGCGCCGTCCGCCTCACCCCGAGCCGGTTCCTGGACGCGCAGAACCGGCGCCTGTCGTACCTGCGGTTCCTCAGCATGGACCGGCTGCTGTACAACTTCCGTGCCACCGCCGGCCTGTCCACCCTCGGTGCGGCGCCCTGCGGCGGCTGGGAGAGCCCGACCTGGATCTGGCGCGGGCACATGGCCGGGCACTACCTCTCCGGCGCGTCGCTCGCCGTCGCCGCCACCGGCGACACCCAGCTGCGCGGCAACGCCGCCTACCTCGTCGCCGAACTGGCCAAGTGCCAGGCCAACGCCACCGCCGCCGGATTCCGCACCGGCTACCTCGGCGGCTTCCCGGAGAACTACTTCACCCGGATGGACGGCGGCGAGTACATCGTCGTCTTCTACACCCTCCACAAGGTGATGGCCGGGCTGCTGGACGCCTACCGCCTGCTCGGCATCGACCAGGCGCTGACGGTGCTGCGCAACGTCGCCGACTGGGTCGACTGGTGGACCGGCCAGCGCTCGTACGCCAAGATGCAGAGCGACCTCGACGTCGAGTTCGGCGGCATGAACGAGGTGCTGGCCAACCTCTACCAGCTCACCGGCGACAGCCGCTGGCTCACCGTCGCCCAGCGCTTCGACCACGCCCGCGTCTACGACCCGCTCGCCGCCGGACAGGACCAGCTCGCCGGTCTGCACGCCAACACCCAGATGGCCAAGATCATGGGTGCGGTCAAGGAGTACCAGGCCACCGGCACCGCCCGCTACTGGGACATCGCCCGCAACTACTGGGACATCGTGATCCAGCACCACACGTACTGCACCGGCGGCAACAGCGACGGCGAGGTCTACCACGGCCCCGACCAGATCTCCAACCGGCTGTCACGGGCCTCCTGCGAGGTCTGCAACGTGTACAACCTGCTGAAGATCACGCGCGAGCTGTTCCTCCTCGACCCGAACCGCGCCGACTACATGGACTACTACGAGTGGGCGCTGTACAACGAGATCCTGCCGCAGCAGGACACCAGCAGCGCGCACGGCCGCGTCACCTACTACCTGGACCTGCGCCCCGGCGCGGCCAAGGTCTACGACGACGACTACGGCACGTTCTGGTGCGACACCGGCAGCAGCCTGGAGACCTACGCCAAGTTCAACGACTCCATCTACTTCGCCAACGGCCGCACCCTCTACGTCAACCTGTTCATCCCCTCGGTGCTGACCTGGTCGGCCACCGGGATGACCGTCACCCAGACGACCGGCTACCCCGCCGCGAACACCAGCACGCTGACGATCGGCGGCTCCGGCGCGGCCGTCATCCGGGTACGGATCCCGAAGTGGGCCACCGGCGCGACCCTGACCGTCAACGGCGCGGCGCAGGCGGCCGTCCCGGGCACGTACGCGACCCTCAACCGCACCTGGGCCGGCGGCGACACCATCACCGTGACGCTGCCGATGGCCCTCGCGCTAACCTCGGCACCCGACGACCCGGCCGTCCAGTCGGTCAGCTATGGACCGGTCCTGCTCGCCGGGCAGTACGGCGCGTTCAGCCAGGGCCCCAACCCCGGCTCGCCGCCCGCGCCCAGCCCCCAGGTGCTCCAGCACCTGCCCGAACTCGACCCCGCCTCGCTCGCCCCGACCGGCACCGCGCTGACCTTCACCGCCCGCGCCGACGGGGCGGCCGTCACCCTGCGGCCCTACTTCGACACCCACAACCAGTACAGCACCGTGTACTGGACCAACCCGGCCCGCTCGGGCTACGTCCGGCTGCGCAACCACCGCAGCGGCCTGGTCATCGGCGTCAACGCGATGTCGGTCGCCGACGGCGCGGCCGCGCTCCAGTGGACCGACAGCGGCACCGCCGACCACCAGTGGGAACTGGTCCCGTCAGCGGGCTACGTCCGCCTGCGCAACCGCAACAGCGGCAAGGTCCTCGGCATCACCGGCATGTCCACCGCCGACGGCGCCGCGGTCGTGCAGTGGAACGACAACGGCACCGCCGACCACGACTGGAAGCTCGTCGACGCCGGTGGCGGCTGGGTCAAGCTGGTCAACCGCAACAGCGGCAGGGTCCTCGGCGTCGACGGCGGCTCGACCGCACGCGGCGCCGCCCTGGTCCAGTGGGGCGACACCGGCACCGACGACCACCTGTGGCAGATCGTCCCCGACGGCTGGGTCCGCCTGCAGAACGTCAACAGCGGCCTGATCCTGGGCGTGCAGGGCGCCGACGGCGCCGACGGCGCGGCCGCGCTGCAATGGCACGACTCTGGCACCGCCGACCACGGCTGGACGTTCGTGCCCGACGCCGACGGCGCCTTCCGCATCCGCAACCAGAACAGCGGCAAGGTGCTCGGCATCCAGGACGCCTCCACCACCCGCGGCGCCGCCGCGTTGCAGTGGAACGACAACGGCACCCGCGACCACCTGTGGCGCATCCTGGTCACCGGCGACGGCGACCGGTTCCGGCTGGTCAACGTCAACAGCAACCTGGTGCTGGGCGTGCTGGACGCGTCCACCGCCGCAGGCGCCACCTGCCTGCAGTGGAACGACAGCGGCACCGCCGACCACCTGTGGCGGCTGCGGTGACCTGCCCCTAACGGGTCGCCCACCCGCCCCACCGACGCGATCCCACGGCTGATCCCCAACCCGCGACCGCGCCGGGACCTCAGCGGAGTGCGCATCGGGGGTCGTGATCGGACGCGCGAAGAAGCCGGGTGAATAATGCCGCCATGCGGGCAGAGATGATGTCGAGCCGGGAAGTCCAGGGGCCAGTGCCCGTCCGGTCGGCGGATGATCGCGGGTGGTACCAGCAGGAACAGGGAGTGCTCCGGATACTGGACTCGGAGCTCTCCCCTGTTCGGAGCTTCGAGCTCGGCGAGGACGTCACGTCCTTCGCGGTGAGTCCCGACCTGACCCGGGTCGTGGTCGGCGGGAGGGATCGCCTCAGCCTCGTCGGCGAACGCGGCGAGGTCCTCTGGTCGCTTCGCCATACCCCCTGGGGGACCGGCTATTCCTACGCGGGCTCCTGCGAGTTCTCGGCGGATGGAAGCCTGGTCTGGGCCACCGTGCCGGAGACCGAACTCGAATCCGACGAGGAGGACGGTCTCTACGAGGACGAGGAGGAGGACGAGGACCAGGAGGAGGACGGCGACGGCGACGCACCGGGCGGCGGCTGGCGTGCGCCTGAGACGTGGGGCGACCAGTGGTGGGCGATAGACGCCGCCACCGGCTCCATCGTCGGACGCAGGTGGCTGGGCTGTGAGGCCACGGGCTCGGTGACCCACCGCCACCCCGACGGCGTGCACATGGGCCTGGACGTCGGCGAGGGGCAGGACGGCTCCCGCATCTACTGGGCGAGCCATGACGACGGGGTCGTCCAGGTGTCCACCACCGGTGACGTCTCACGGGCGCTGGCCGCCCTGCACCCCGACGGCGACGCATATGTGACGGTCCCCCGCGACTCCGACGGGATCTCGGTCCATGACTTCGCGACGCGTACGGTGATCGCACACCGGCCGAACGGGGACCTCCTCCACAGCGGCGAGTGGGTCGCGTCCGCCCGTTACCTCGACCGCGCGAGAGTCCTGGTGGAGACGGCGGGCAAGGACGGGAACCGCCGCCGCCACCTCGTCCTGGACGCCGGGGACCTGACCGTCCTGGGAGAGGTCGCGTATCCGGCGGCGGTCGGCGTGTCGGCCTTCCACTCCGTTCACGGCGGCACCTGGTTCACCCGCGACGGCGGCAGCCTCTACCAGTGGCGGCTGGAAGCCTGAACCGGGTCCCCGGGCACGGCTGGTCGCATACCCTGGCCAGGGGGGTGGCTGATGCGCCGGGTCGTGATACTGGTGATCCTGGTATGGCTCGTCAGCGGCGTGGTCGCCGTGACGCAGCGCGACGACCTCAAGGGTGCGGCCGCGGACTGCGACCACATCTCCACGGTCGCGGCCACGGCCCTCGCCGGCCCGTTCAACTACACCGGCGCCCACCCGGAGGTCACCTGCTGACCACCGGGTGGAGCCGAGCAGGCTCGGGGCCGAGCACTCAGGCGGAGCGGTCGGGCAGCAACTCGAAGACCTCCTGCGCGCAGCGGCAGGCCTCGGCGATCCTGGCGGCCCACGCCAGCGCCTCCGCCCGGGACGCCACCTCGACGACCGCGAACCCGCCGAGATGCTCCTTTCCCTCCGGGTAGGGCCCGTCGGTCACCGTCCCGTCGGTGGCCACGACGCTCGGCACCTGCGTGAGCAGGCCCGCCGAGAAGACCCACACACCGGCCTCCGTGGCCGCCGCCCGCACCGCGCGCACGGCCGCGGCCACGTCAGGAAGGTCCTCGTCGGGGAAGGTCATCGCACCGTCGGGGAACGAGATGAGGTACTTCGCCATCCCATGACTCCTTGTCCCGGCGGCCTCGGCCGGCCGCCACTCACCGCTGCTACGAACACCGCCCGGCGAATCCGACAGGCCGCCGAGGAAATCTCCCGCCGCGGGCTCCGCCGTCTCGCGCACCGCACCCCATTGTCCGCCGCGACCTCGGCCAGGGTGCCGACGGCCCGAGTCCGGCCCCCGGACCCCGTTGATCGAATAGCCTGGTCTGGGGAGAGAAAGACGCAGCTCATGCACCAGCTAAAGATCGATCTTGAGGGTATCGACGAAGTGCTCGACACCACCGGTGTGGAGCTCGACCTCGCCCTGCCCGACGGCCTCGACCTGCGCCGGTACGACCGGGCAGCGGTCTGCGACATCGGCGCGACGGCGGCGCTGATGGCCCTGGCGAGCCCGAACAGCACCACCCACGGCGGCCGCGCCGACCTGGCGAACCTGCTGCGGCGGCTCCCGCCCGGCGGGCGTGCCGTCCTGCTGCTCGGCTGGAACGCCGAGGACCTGCCCGGACACTGGCTGCTGGACCTCATCCTGGAGCTGAGCTGCCGGATCACGCAGGTCGCCGGAGTCGAGTGCGACGCGGTGCACGGAATCGAGACCGCCCTGGTGGTGGCCCGGGTGCCACCGTCGGCGGACCTCGCCCCGGCCAACCTGCACGCGGTCGCCGAGTTCGGCATCGCCCGGCTGAAGCAACAGGTGGCGGAGCTGAACAGCCGGCTCAGCCACGTACGCCAGGACCTCGTCGGCGCCAGGTCCGAGACCAGGAGGATCCGGTCCTCAGGCGCCTACCGGGCCGGGCGGGCGCTGGGCGCCTGGACACGTGCCCCGGTCCGCGGTGCCGCCACGGCGACCCGCGAGCTGGCCCGGATCTGGCGCGGCCGCCGCTCGCGCCCGGTCGGCCGCGAGGTGCCGCGGGGCAGCGGCTCGGTCACCGTGCCGATCGCACTGCCCTCGTCCGGGGCCGCCGCCGACCGGCCGCCGCTGATCACCATCACGGCACCGGCCCGGCTGCTCGTGCCGCGATACCTCGCCGCCGACGGCCTGGCAGGCTACGAGCCGTCGGCACTGGCCTGCTTCCTCGCCGCGACCGACGTCGCCGGGCCGGGTGCCGTCTACGACGTCGGCGCCAACGTCGGCATCTACGCGGCGCTGGCCGGCGCCATGACCGACCGGCCGGTCGTCGCGTTCGAGCCGTACCCGCTGCTGGTGGACGTGGCCCGCCGGCTCGCCGAGGACAACGGGCTCGGCTACACCACCGAGACCCTGGCCCTCGGCGCGCGGGCCGGGACCGCGACGCTGTACCTGTCGGACCGCTCGGACAGCTCCAACTCGCTGCACGCGGGCTTCCGGACGTCCTCTCACCAGCTCGAAGTCCCCGTGGACACGCTGGACTCCTATGTCCGGCGCACCGGCGCGGTGCCCGCGGTGATCAAGGTCGACACCGAGACGAGCGAGCCGAGCGTGCTGGCCGGCGCGGCGGAGACGATCATGAGGCACCGGCCGTGGGTCCTGTGCGAGGTGCTGGCCGGCCGGGTCGAGCCGGAGCTGGAGCGGGTGCTGGCGCCACTGGGCTACCGGTGGTTCCACATCACCGACGAGGCGCCGTACCGGGAGTCCGTGCGCATCGTCGGCGACCGGTCGTACCAGGACCTGATGTGGCTGTTCGCCCCCGAGACGCCCACCGGCGCGTTCTGGGACGCGCTGGGGCGGTGGCGGGAGGCCCTGGCCGCGTGCACGCCCGAGCGCGCGCACCTGCTGCGGACGCGCCTCACCTGAGACCCGCTCGCGGGCACGAGCCGGCAGGCCGACGATTGGTCCCCAGGTCGGCGCTACCGGTTGGACCGTTGTGCAGTTGTCCAGACCAGGACGAACCTACATCGCGTAGGAGAAGTCACCTGCCATCTTCGATCCAGCTGACGGGGACCTGCCATGCCGCAACCGGAACCGCTGTCCGACCCGCACCGGCCCGCGACAGGCGATACGCCATGAAGAAGCCGCCCGAGGCCACCCTGGCCTTCTGGCTCATGAAGATCGCCGCGACCGACCCCGGTAAGCGCCCGGTGACCGGAAGCTGGTGGTCGCCGGGTGGTCGGCCTCGGGGCGCCCGGCCGCTGCTGCTTCTCGTCGCGGCGCTCGCCGGCGCCGGCTACGGCTGGCGCCTGGACGCGGCCCGCCTCCATCCGTACTACGGGCCCGCCGTCCTGAGCATGTCGTCGAGCTGGCGCTCCTGGTGGTTCGGCGCCTCCGACCCCGAGGGAACCTTCACCCTGGACAAACTGCCCGGCGCCTTCCAGCTCCAGGCCCTGTCCGCGCGGCTGTTCGGCTTCCACCACTGGGCGATCCTGCTGCCCCAGCTGATCGCGGCCGTGGCAGCGGTCTTCGTCCTCTACAACCTCGTCCGCCGCTGGCACAGCCCCGCCGCCGGGCTGGTGGCCGCCGTGGCCCTGGCCACCACGCCGGTCGTCGTCTTCCTCGCCCGCAGCCAGTTCGTCGACATGCTGCTGGTCACGCTCCTGCTCAGCGCCGCCGGCGCCTGGCACCGGGCCGTCACGTCCGGACGCCTCGCCCCGCTGCTCGGCTGCGGGCTCGCCGTGGGCCTGGCCTTCCAGGTGAAGATGACCGAGGCGTGGGCGCTGCTGCCGGTCCTCGCGATCCTGCACCTCGTCGCGGCACCCGGGCGCCTGCGGACGCGAGCGGCGCACCTCGCGCTGGCCGGGATGACAGCCCTGGCCGCGTCCAGTCTCTGGATCGCCGCGGTGCTGCTCGTGCCCGCCGACGACCGGCCCTACATCGACGGCACCGCCGACAACTCGCCCCTCACCATGGTGTTCGGCTACAACGCGCTCCACCGGTTCGGCGACGGGACCAGCGGCTACATCTCAGACGGCGTCGCGCTGGGCTGGAAGACGATGCTGTCGGCACCGATCGCCGAGAAGGCGGGCTGGCTGTACCCGCTGGCACTGCTCGGCCTCGTCGCGGGGCTCGCTCGGCGGTGGCGCGAGCCCCGCACCGACCAGCTGCGCGCCGGATACCTGCTGTGGGCGGGCTGGCTGGTCGTGTACGCGGCAGCGTTCAGCTTCGGCAGCATGGCGCACCAGTACTACGCCGTAGCCGTCGTCCCGCCCGTGGCGGCCCTGGCCGGGGCGGGCGCGGTGTCCCTGCGGTCCTGGTGGGGGCGGCCACACCTGCGCTGGGCCGTCCCGGCCGCGGTGGTCGGCACCGCCGCCTGGTCATGGCACCTGGCAGCGGCCGACCACGACCAGCCGCCCTGGCTGCCCGCGACACTGCTGGTCGCCGCGACAGTCGCCGCCGTCGGCCTCACGTTCCTGATCCGACGCCGCCCGACCCCGCCTCCCGCCGACGACGGTGCCGGCCACCGCCCGGCCGTGCGCTTCGCTGCGACCGTCGTCGCGGCAGCCGCGGCCTTCGCCGCCTTCGGGGGGCCGACCGTGCGGGCGGCGTCGAGCCACGACGGCCTGACCGCCGGGCCGTCAGACGGCGCGGTCGAAGACACCGACGGCGTACGGGTCGGGGGTGTGGTCCTGTCCGCAGAACTCATCCGCTATCTCGCCGCCCGACGCCACGGCCACCGCTACACCGTCGCGGCGCAGGGATCCAAGATCGCAGGCCAGTACGTCCTGGCCGGGCAGCCGGTCTTCACCATGGGCGGATACAGCGGCAACGCGCCGTTCCCGACGGCAGGTCGGCTCGCCGGCCTCGTCACCGAGGGAGAGGTCCGCTACGCACAGTTCGACCCGCGCCGAAACCGGCGGTCGGCGATCGCCCTCTGGATCACCAGCCATTGCGACCCCGTCGACCCGGCCGTCTACGGCGGAAAGGGCGCACCCTCGGTATACGACTGCAAGCCCGCAGACTCACACAGCAGAGAACCGAGACCTCGGCTGGACGTCGGTGCGCCGCGCACCCTCTTCGAACGCCTCGGCCCCGGGCAGCGGCCGGGCCGTGCGCCAGGGCAAGCACAGCGCGCTGACCAGACACAGTGCGCCGCCGACCGCGAGCGCGTGCCGGACCGAGGTGGCTGCGGCGAGCAGGCCACCGGCGACCATGAACAGCGGCTGCACCGACCTTGAGCTGATCAGCCAGGCGCTGACGACCCGGGCCATCAGCCGGTCCTGCGTGATGTCCATCCTGAATGTCACGAACGCCGGGTTGAAGACCCCGGCGGCGAACAGCAGAGCCACGTCGGCGGCGATCACGAGCAGCAGGCCGGGAGTGCCTGGGGACGCGAGTGGGAGCACCAGCAGCCAGGGCGTGCGCAGCACCCCGAACAGCAGCAGCGTGCCGCGCTCGCCGAGGCGGCGTGTGAACCTGGGCATCAGCCGGGCGCCGGCGATCCCACCCAGGCAGGGCAGGCCGAACGCGAGGCCGTACTGCCACGGGTTCAGGTCCAGGTCGCGGAGCATGAACACGGCGATCAGGGGCGTGCACCACATGACCGCCCCGCCGAAGAGCATCGCGTTCCAGAACAGTGGGCGAAGTTGCGCGTGGGACAGGATGTAGGTCCATCCGGCGACAGCGTCCCGGCGTACGGCCGTGGTGTGCGCAGGCGCCGGCACGGCCGTCTCCGGCTGCCGTACCCGCTGGATGCCCAGGGCAGACAGCAGGAACGACACGGCGTCGACCAGGATGGTCGCCGTCGCGCCGAACGCTGCGACCAGCGCTCCGCCGACCGGCGGCCCGACGCTCTGGGCCAGCCAGTTCGTGCTCTCGAACCTGCTGTTCGCCTCGCCTCGCAGCTCGGCTGCGACCAGCGCCTTCAGGTGCGCCTCGCTCGCCGCGGTGAACACGATCGCCGCGGCGGCCTGGACCGTGGCGGCGGCGTACAGGTGGGCGAAGGTGAGCCTGTCCAGGACCGCCGCGGCGGGCACGCTGGCCAGCACCGCGAAGCGCACCAGATCAGCGGCGATCATCACCGGCCGCTTGCGGTGCCGATCGATGCGGTGGCTCATCGGGAGCACCGACAGGGCACCCGTGGCCGCCGACAGTGCGGCCAGTACGGACACCTCCATCGCGGACGCGTCCAGCACGAGCACGGCGACCAGTGGCAGCGCGCCCGCCGCGATCGCGCTGCCCGCCGCGCTGACGGCGTACGCCTGCCACAGTCGCCTGAAGTCGGATCCGAGCACGGGTGGGGACATCGGCCCTCCAGCGATGATGGAAGCCCCTGACCGGCAGAGGCTTCCATCCTGGACGTGCCCGTGTCTAACCGCGGACGACGGTCACGTCATACCGGACGCCGCCGATGTCGGTCGGCTGCGCCCCTGCCTGGCCGGGCCCGAACTGGGTGACCGTGATCGGGAAGGGCGCCGACGCCGGGAGGGCGGCGGTGAAGGTCAGCAGCACCTGCGGCCGCTCGCCGGGGTTGATGGTCAGCCCGGCGATCCTCGCCTTGGTGAGGTCGAGGATCTGGATCTTGGTGCCGCCGATGGCCCGGATTCCGGTGCCCCTGGCACCGGCCTGCTGCCAGCGCTGGAACAGCTGGCCGCCGAGGTCGACCACGACCTTGCCGCCCACGGTCTCGAAGTGCCGGTCGGCAGCCTCGCCGAAGACGAGGTCGTTGGCGGTCGGCACGTTCGCCACGTTGCCGATGGCGAAGGGCACGGTCGTGCCCGTGCTGCTGTTGGCCGGCACCGGGATCGGGGCCAGGTTGTGCCAGGAGATGTTGTTGTTGGCGGTGGTGTTGGCCACCGTGTTGGGGCCTTCGAACGTCATCGGGTCGGTGGGCGACACCCACCGGGTCAGCAGGCAGAAGTGGGCGCCCGGGGCGGGCCCGTCATCCGGCACGCTGAGCCAGGGGATCGTCACCGTGGTGACGCCGGGCGACGCGGGCACCGCCACGGCACCGATCGGGGTCCAGTCGGCCGGCCACTGCGCGGCGCCGCCGAGCACCGTGTAGTAGACGTTCAGGGTCCCGTTGCTGACGCCGGTCCCGTACGGGCCGGGCACGTTGATGTCGACGAAGACGTAGGCGGTGCCGCCCACCGTCAGGGGCTGGTCGGAGGCGCAGCCGAGGGCCGTCGTGCAGACCCTGATGTCGGGGCTGGCCCAGAACGGCAGCCCCGACGGGTTGGGCTCGATGCCGGTGTCGCCGATCTGGTCGCGGGTGTAGGCGTCGGTGCGGGCGCTGACAGCGGCCCGCGAGGTGCCGCTGTCGGCCACGGCGACGCCGGTCACCGAGATCACCGCCAACGCGGTCAGGGCGGCCCCGACAGCCAGCCGCAGACCCGGTCGCCGCCGGGGCCGATCCTCTGAGTTCATGGAGATCCTCCTGCCGTGTGCTGCGCCGGCGACCGCCAACGCATTGGCAGACTCCTATCAGTCGGCGGCTGCCGTCCGGCTGCGAGATGGTTGTCGCCTTTGTCGATCACCACCTATCCTCAGGACATAGATCGGCAACCATGACTGTCTTGCGTACGGGCGCGAGCGGCCGCGAAGGAGGCTCGGGTGCCACCGACCGGATCCGCTCCGACCGAACCGCCGCTCCACGTCCGGCTGCTCGGCCCGATCGAGGTGACCGGGCCCGCCGGACCCGCCGTGTTCACCGGCAACCGCCAACCCGCGCTGGTCGGACTGCTGGCGCTCGGCGCACCCGACACCGTGTCGCGGACCTGGCTGGTCGACGGCCTGTGGGGCGACGACCCGCCGCGTACGGCGGTGAAGACGCTGCACAGCCACATCGCCCGGCTCCGGCAGGCCCTCGACGAGTGCGGACTCGTCGACCTGGTGCAGACCAACGACTCCGGCTACCAGCTGGCCATCGACCCGGCCGCCGTGGACACGCACCGGTTCGAACGCGAGGTGGCGCTGGCCCGCGGCGAGCTGGCCCAGGGAGCCGACACCGCGGCCGTGGGCCGCCTGCACCGGGCGCTGGACCTGTGGCGGGGGGACGCGTTCGCCGGCGCCGAGACGTTCGGCTGGGCCGCGGGAGAGCTGGTCCGGCTCCAGGAGGTGAGGCTGGCCGCCTTGTGCGACCTGTGGGAGGGCGAGCTGCGCCTCGGCCGGCACACGGTGGCCGTCGGCGAGCTCCAGCGCCTGCTGAGCCGGCACCCGTTCCACGAGCGCCTGGTGGGGCTGGCCCTGCTGGCCCTGTACCGCTGCGGCCGAACCACCGACGCGCTCAACCTCTACCACCTGCTGCGGGTGCACCTGCGAGAGGAGCTGGGTGCCGAGCCCGGCTCGGACCTGACCGTCCTCTATGTGCAGATGCTGCGCCGCGATCCCGCGCTGGACCACCACGGGCCGCCGCCGGTCCCGGTGGCGCCGCCGCTCACCCGGCCGCGTCCCCGTCCGGCCGAGCTGCCCGGCCCGGTGGGGCACTTCACCGGCCGCCGCGCCGAGTTGGAGCAGCTGGACGCCGTCGCCGCCGATCCCGCGGTCCGGGTGGTGGTGATCTCCGGCGCGGCCGGCATGGGCAAGACCGCCCTGGCCGTGCAGTGGGGCCACCGGGCCGCCGCCGACTTCCCCGACGGCCAGGTGTTCCTGGACCTGCGCGGCCATGACCCGGCGGTCGCGGTCTCCCCTGCCGAGGCCCTGGCCCACCTGCTGGCCAGCCTCGACCAGCCCGAACGGGGCGGCGCCGACGAGCGGGACCGGGTCGGGCTGTACCGCTCGCTGGTCCGCGACCGGCGGATGCTGATCCTGGCCGACAACGCCGGCACCGTGGCGCAGGTCCTTCCGCTCGTGCCGGCCAGCACCGCCACGCTGCTGGTGGTGACGTCCCGCCACCGGCTGGCCGCGCTGAAGACCCACCACGCGGTCAAGGCGGTCGACCTCGACGCGATGCGCCCCGACGAGGCGCTGGACCTGCTGGACTCCGTGCTGGGCTCCCAGCGGCTGGCCCGCGAGCCCGACAGCGCCGCCCGGCTGGTGGAGCTGTGCGACCGCATGCCGCTGGCCCTGCAGATCGCGGCGGCCAAGCTGACCTCCCGGCCGATGCGGGGCATCGCCGACCTGACGGAGGAACTGACCACCGGCGAGCGGCTCGACGAGCTGTCGGTGACCGGCGACTCCCGCAACCTGCGGACGGTCTTCGCCACCACGTACGAGGTCCTGGAGCCCGTCACCGCCCGGGTGTTCCGCGCGCTGGGCCTGCATCCGGGGACCACGTTCGGACCGCACCTGGCCGCGGCGGCCGCCGACGTGTCGCTGACCGCGGCCCGGCACGCGCTGGACGAGCTGGCCGCCGTCCACCTCGTCACGGAGTTCGCGAACGGGCGCTACCGCTTCCACGACCTCATCCGCCTGTACGCCCGCGAATGCGCCCTGCGCGGCGAGCCCGACGCCGCCCGGGCCGACATCACGGACCGGATCCTCGACTGGTATCTCGCCATCACCGACGCCGCCAACAAGGTCGTCGACCGCGGCCGCGACCGGGTCCGCGTCGCGGTGGGCCACCCCCCGGCGACGCTGCCGTTCCGGGCCGAGGCCGACCACGCCCTGTCCTTCCTCGACGGCGAACGCGACAACCTGCTGCCCGTCCTGACCTGCGCCATGGAACACGGCCGCCCCGACACGGCCTGGCAGCTGACCTATCTGGTCACCGGCTTCTTCGACTCCCGCGGCCACTGGACCCAGCGCATCCAGCTCTGCCGGCTGGGCCTGGCGGCCGCCCGCGCCGCCGGAGACCCGGTGGCCGAGGGGCTGATGGGCAGCGGCCTGGGCGTGGCATACCTGACGACCCGCCGGTTCGAGGAGGCGCTGACGACCCTGAACCAGGCCCTGGAGGTCCTGCACGTCCAGGGCGACAAGCGGGGCGAGGCCCACGTGCGCAACAACATCGCGGTCACCCTCGCCAGCGCGAGGCGCTTCGCCGAAGCCGTCGACGCCTACGGCCAGGCGCTGGCACTGCACCTGGCCGAGGGCAACACGCTGGGCGTCGCGCTGACGCTGAGCAACCTGGGCGACGCCTACGTCCGCATGGGCCGGGCGGACCTCGCCCTGGACCACCTCAGCCGCGCGCTGACCGCCAGCCGCGAGATCGGCAACCCGCGGCTGGAAGCCGTGGCACTGGGCGGCCTGGGCCAGGCCCACCGCGACCTGGGCGAATGGGACCTGGCCACCGCGCGGTTCCACGACGCGCTGGTCCTGCGCCGCCAGGCCGGCGACCGCCGCTACGAAGCCGAGACCCTGAACAACCTCGGCCTGACCGAGTTCGCCCGGCAGCGGTTCTCCTCGGCGACCGAGCACTTCCGCCAGGCGCTGGCCCTCAGCCGGCAGCTCGCCGACCCGCACCAGGAGGCGATCGCCCTGGCCCACCTCGGCCGCATCGACCTCGCCGCCGGGCTCACCACAGCCGCCGAAGACCACCTCCGCCGGGCTCTGGCCTCCCGGGAGCTGGCCCCGGACCCGTACGAGGCCGCCGCGATCCACCGCGACCTGGGCCAGCTCGCCGCACGCGCCGGGCACTCACCGCGGGCACGCCACCACGACGAGCTGGCCGCCGATCTCCTGCGGCAGGCCGCCGCCGACTAATGCTGCGCAGGTCTGAGCGTGACCGTCGCCATCGGTCTGGCCACGCCCGCACCCGACACCGCGAACAGCTCCACACCGAACGTCCGGTCCTCGGCCAGACCCGGGTTCGGTATCAGCTGGATCGCGATCTCGGCCGAGGACTGGTTCGGCTGGATCACCAGCGTTCCCGAGCTGACGCCGACGTAGTCGATCCCCGGCCGGGCCGTCATGGCCACGGTCCGGTAGTGGATCGTGACCGGGGTGCTGCGCGGAGGTGTCCGCAGCACCGGCACCATGCAGCGCGGGGGGCCTTCCCAGCAGAGCGTGTCCAGCGGCTGGACGCAGCCGGGGCATCCGGACGTGGGTGACGGGCTGAGGCCCAGCACCTGGTTCACCGGCCGGACCGGTGCGGTGGCGGGACTGCCGGGCAACATGGTGACCGCCATCAGCAGCGCGGCAGCGGCCGCAGTCAGCAACGGCAGGCGGAGCAGTCGTATCACGGGGCGCCTTTCCTGGCCGCCACTTCTCGCCGCGGCCAGTCCGACGGCGGGTTGGGGACGTCGACGGCCGTGATCAGGCTACGACCGCACGGTTGTGAATCGGTTGTGACGTCCCGGTAACGAACCGCTACGGCAGCGCGGCACGGACGGGTGCGCCCGGTTTCCGGATCCGTGCCGCGGGTATCGCAGCGGCGTCTGGCCGAACCCACGGTGCCCGCCTGCGGCGGGCACCGTGGCAGCGAGCGGGAGGTGGAGACGTGCGACGCTTCGACGTGGTCGCCAATCACGAGATGTGGGACGTGCTCGACGGCGACGAGCTGGTCGGCGTGCACGAGTGCAGGCGCGAGGCGGTCCGGCACGCCGCCGGTGCGGCCTGCGCCAACGCGCCCAGCCGCCTGGAGGTGATCGGCGCCGACGGGCGCGTCGAGGAGGCGGCCGACTTCGATACCGCCCGGCTTTCGGGCGTACGGGAGGTCCGGGTGTCGTAGCCGGCGGCGTCCTGACCGAGCCGGTCGAGGAAACCGGTGGCCCACGCGTCCACGTCGTGGCCGCGCAGATACGACCGCATCGACGCCATCCGGCGGCCCTGCTCGTCCGCGCCCGCGAACGCGGCACCGGCGAACGCGTCCTTGACCGCGTCCACATCGTGCGGATTGACCAGCCACGCCTCCCGCAGTTCGGCCGCAGCGCCCGCGAACTCGCTGAGCACCAGCGCGCCCGTGCCGTCGGTGCGGGTGGCGACGTACTCCTTGGCGACCAGGTTCATGCCGTCCCGCAGCGGCGTCACCGCCATGACGTCGGCGGCCAGGTACAGCGCGGCCAGCTCCGCCCGGTCGAAGGACTGGTGCAGGTAGTGCACGGGCAGCCGCCCGATGTCGGCGTGCTCGCCGTTGATCCGGCTGACCTCGCACTCCACCCGCTGGCGCAGCGCCTGGTACTGGTCGATCCCCTGCCGGGTCGGCACGGCCACCTGGACCATCGCCGTGTCCGCCGGATCCAGCCGCCGCTCGGCCAGCAGCTCCCGGTACGCCTGCAACCTGCCCTCGATGCCCTTGGTGTAGTCCAGGCGGTCCACCGCCAGGATCACCGTCCGCGGCGCGCCGAGTTCCCGCCGGATCTGCGCCGCCCGGGACCGGACCGCGGGGTCGAGCCCGAGCCGCTGCTGCTCGGCGACGTCGATGGAGATCGGGAACGGGTCGACGCCGACGTCGCGGCCCTCGTACCGGATGCCCTGGTCGTTGCTCTTCGCACCGAGCAGGTCCGCGGCGAGCATGGCGAGGTTCCGGGCCCCCTGGGCGTGCTGGAACCCGATCAGGTCGGCGCCGAGAAGCCCGCGCAGGATCTCCTCCCGCATCGGCATCTGGCAGAACAGCTCGACCGGCGGGAACGGGATGTGCAGGAAGAAGCCGATCCGCAGGTCCGGGCGCAGCGCCCGCAGCATCCCGGGCACCAGTTGCAGGTGGTAGTCGTGCACCCAGACGAGCGCGCCGGGGGCCGCCACCCGCGCCCCCGCCTCGGCGAAGCGCCGGTTGACCTCGCGATAGTGGTCCTGCCACGCCCGGTCGAACGTCGGCTGCTCCACGGCGTCGTGGTAGAGCGGCCAGATCGTCGCGTTGGACTGCCCCTCGTAGTACCCCTCGACCTCGTCGCCGGTCAGGGCCACCGGATGCAGGTGGATGTCGTCGTCCACGAAGGCGGCGGGCGCGGGTCCGGGCCTGCCCGACCAGCCGATCCAGGCCCCGGCGCGCTGCTTCATGATCGGATGCAGCGCGGTGACGAGACCACCGGGGCTGCGCCGCCAGCATGGTCGGCCCTCGGCGTCGACGGTGTGGTCGACCGGCAGCCGGTTGGCGAGCACGACCAGGTCGTGACGACCGCCCGTGGCCGGCCGTGGGCCGAGCTCGGTGCGGGGTGCGGATGCCATGTAGTCCTCCGTCGTGATGCCAACCGTCCTGCGGCTCGCGCTGGATGCGCAGGCTGGTAATACCCGCGGACGCCGGGAGCGGTAAACCTCCCGGGCGGCAGATGTTGATCACATCTGCGTCCGGGCGGTGCGCGCCGACGGACCCGTTCACGAGCGGAAGTCGGTCGATCGAGCGTCCACGCCGGCGATACGAGGAGGGCACCCGGCTCGGGTGACCGGGGCACGCGTCGGCCGCTCAGGCCGGCAGGGAACGCGTGCCCCGGGCAGGCGGGCTCAGCCGCAGTAGGCGTCCATCTGGAAGGTCTGGTTGGTGACGATCTGGCCGCCCATGGAGTACGTGTTCAGGTTGGTGTTCTGGCACTGGTAGACGACCGTGCCCATGCCCGAGTTCACGAACTGCAGGTTGCCGTTCTGGTGCCGCCACAGGACGAGGTAGGCGGGCTGGAACGGGCCGCCGCACTCGTACCAGCCGGTGATCTGGACCTTGCCGTCGTACGCGGCGATGGAGTACGCGCCGGTGCAGGGGGCCGCCTGCGCGGCCGCGGCCGGGGCGGCCACGGTGGCGGCCGCGGTGAGCAGTGCGACGGCGAACAGCTTGAGCTTCACGGGGACGTCCTTCGTGGGAGGGGACCAAACCGTCGCCCCGCGACCGGGCGCGCGCCACCGGACGACCGCCGCATCGTATGGCGATATCTCGATATATCGCAAGTATCAAACAAAGCTGTGCCAGTTATCCGTGCAAGACTGTGCAATTCTTGCACGGATGAGACCCGGCGCGGATGAGCGTGCCCCGCGCTCCCCCCGCGAACGCATTCAGCCTCCTGCCGGGTAGATCGCGACGTACCAGTCCCCCGGCATCCGGTCCGCATCGATCGAGATCGTGATCGTCGAGCCGAGGGCGGGGTCGAAGCGGTCCCCGTTGCGGAAGCTGTACGCCGAGCCGAGCGTGATCGTGGTCGGGCCGAGGTGGGTCACCATGACCACGCCTCCGCTCGGCTCGACCTCCGCCAGGGTCTGGCTGGTGCCGAAGTCCGCTGTGGCCAGCAGCTTGCCGTCGACCGACAGGCGCAGCCGGCCGGAAGTCTGCACCTGGGCGCGGGCGTACATCGGGCCGCGCCACGTCAGCGTCACGCTGTGCGGGCCGTCGGCGTACAGCCAGGTGACCTTCGCCGGGTCGATGTGCGGCCGCAGTTCGTGCTCCAGCCGGTCTGCGGATGGCGTCACGGCGACCAGCGGGATCTCTTCGAACGAGACCGCCGCGCCGATCGCGACAGCCACGGTCCCCTCGTCCGTCTGCCGGCCGGGCGTGTTCCAGCGCAGCACGATCGACACCGTGGACTGCCGGGTCGGCGACAGGTTCAGCGCGTGCGCGTCGAGCACCGTCCGAAAGATGCCCGGTGGCAGCTCCACGTTGCCGCAGGGACCCTGGCTGACCTGCTGGCCGTCGACGAAGGCGACCACCTCGGGCAGCGAGGCGCCGTGCTGCCGGCAGGCCACGAACAGCGCCTCGGTCCGGTCGCCCGGCGTCCACACCAGTGCGCGCTCGATCCGGGCCGCGTAGTTGTGCTGCGCGGTCGGACCGAGGTGGTAGTAGTCGGCGTTGACCGGGCCGTCCCTGTCCTCCTGGCTGACCTGCTGGTACTGCCCCAGCTTGATGGGGAATGCGGGCTCCGGCAGGGCGCGCCTGCCCAACTGCGGCACCAGGGCGTACGCCGCGAGCAGCGCCAGCCCGACGCACACCGCCACGATCGCGCCGACCTTGCGGCGACGGTTTCGGGCGACCCGGTCCCGCACCGCGGCCAGGCGCTGGTTGTTCGCGGGCGCTCCGACGAACTCGGCCGACGCGAGCAGGGTCGGGTCCAGCCGCAGCTTGGCCAGGCCCTTCGACGCGTGGGTCTTCACCGACCCCGCCGAGATGTTCAGGGCCGCCGCGATGTCGGCCTCGCTGAGGTCCTCGAAGTAGCGCAGCACGAGCACCACGCGCTGCTGGCGGGGCAGCCGGGCCAGCGCCCGCCACACCCGGTCACGCTCCTCGATCGCCGCATGCGGCGCCGGGGTGGGCAGCTCCGGCAGATGCTCGGTGGGGCGCTCGGCGTGCCAGCGCCTGCGCCACCACGAGTTGAAGGTGTTGGCCAGCACCCGGCGGACGTACGGCTCGGGGTCGCCTTCGATGCGCCGCCAGGCCGTCCACGACTTGGCCAGTGCGGTCTGCAGCAGGTCCTCGGCGTGCGCGTGGTCGCCGGTGAGCAGGTGTGCGACGCGGAGCAGGTGCCCCGAGCGCGCGGTTACGAACTCGTCGAAGGACGCAAGATCCGTCATCCCCAAGCCTTCCGTGGTCGCGGTCTGCTACATGTACCGACCGGACCCGGCGCCGGGTTGAACGGGCGCGGATTCAGGTGGCCGATGCTCGCGCGTCGTGGGACGCGCGACCGTCGGCCGACGATGCGACCGGGTCAGGCCGCCGCGCGGACGACGTCGAAGACCTGCTTCTGCACGCCGTTGGCGTAGGTGTCGTGCTCGACCAGCTTGAGCTGCTGGACGTCCTTGTCCGTGGCGCTGAACAGGCGCTTGCCCGCGCCGAGCAGCAGCGGGAAGACGAGCAGGTGGTAGCGGTCGATCAGACCCGCGTCCGACAGGTTGTGGTTGAGGGCGGCGCTGCCGTGCACGATGATCGGCCCTCCGTCGGTCTCCTTCAGCGCCGCCACCTCGTCGAGGGACCGCAGGACGGTGGTGTGGCCCCAGTCCGCGACCAGGTCGTCCTCGGCGAGGGTGCTGGAGACGACGTACTTGGGCATGGCGTTGTAGCGGGCGAATTCCGCCATGCTCGGCCACACGGGGCTGAACGCCTCGTAGCTGGCGCGGCCCAGGAGCATCGCGGCGGCCTCCTCCTGCTCCCGGCCCTTGATCTCGTATGCCTCGGGGACGAACTCGACCTGCTTGAAGGTCCAGCCGGAGTTCCGGTAGCCGGGCTCGCCGCCCGGTCCTTCCATGACGCCGTCGAGCGAGATGAAGGCGGTGCTGATCAGGCTGCGCATGTGGGTCTCCTGGATCCGGTGTCGAGCGGGCGCGGTGCCCCGTAGCACCAAGCTTGCTACCGACAATAAAATTTGTCAAGACACACAAAGTTGTCGGCGTGCTGGCGGTTGTCCAGGGCCGGCGAGCCAGTCGCGGACCTCGGCCGTCCATGCCGCGACCAGGCCGGCCGGGGCGCCGCAGCGTTCGACCGACCGGCGGGCGATCCGGGCCAGCTGCTCGTCGGTGAGCCCCAGCTGGTCCCGCGCGACCTCGTACTCGTCGAGCAGGCCCACGCCGAACATCAGCGGATCGTCGGCGCCGAGGGTGCACGGCACCCCGGCGGCGAGCAGGCGGGGCAGCGGATGCTCGGTCATCGCGCCGACCACCCCGAGCCGGAGGTTGGAGGTCAGGCAGACGTCGAGCGTGACGTCGCGGTCGACCAGCTCGCGCAGCAGCCGCGGATCGTCGGCCGCGCCGACGCCGTGCGCGATCCGGGTCGCACCGAGGGCCTCGACCGCGGCACGGACACTGTCCGGCCCAGCCAGCTCGCCCGCGTGCGGTGCGGCGGCCAGACCCGCGGACCGGGCCAGCGCGAACGCGGCGGCGAACGGCTCGGGCGGGTATGCCACCTCGTCGCCGGTCAGCCCGAACGCGTAGACGCCGTGACCGGCATGGCGGGCCGCGAAACGGGCCAGCTCCTCCGTCCGGTCGGGGCCGAGGTGGCGCATCGCGCCGATGGTGAGCCCGAACCCGACGCCCCGGCGGCCGCCTTCGTCCTCACCCGCCGCCAGCACCAGCCGCAGCACCTCGTCGGGAGTGCCGAAGGCGGGGAAGATGTGCGGATCGAAGTGCGGCTGCACCCAGACCGCGCCGTCGGCGGCGGCGTCGGCCACGACCTCGCGAACCAGGCGCTCCAGGTGCTCGCGGTGGGTCTTCACCGCGTCGTACGCCGCCTGGAACATCTGCTGGAACTGCGCGAACGTGGTGAACGCCTGCGGATTCGCCGGTGGGAGCCCCGCCAGGGCGGACAGCTCCCGCAGCGTCGTCTCGCGCAGCGCGCCGAGCAGGTGCACGTGCAGCTCCGCCTTGGGCAGCAGGCGCAGGTCCCGTCGTGGTTCGGTGCCGGTCTCGGTGGTCACGGACACACCCTATGAGCGGGAGCTCCGGCCCACCGGGCCCGAAGGCCGCGCCGGAGGCCACGCGAACCGCCCTACTGAACCGGCTCCCAGAACAGCAGCTGGCGGTGGTGGCTGAAGCCGTTGCGCAGGTAGAAGTCCACCGCCCGGCGGCCGGAGTGGACGCAGACGTGCTTCAGCCCCCGGTCGCGGGCCTCGTCCAGGATCGCGGCCATCAGCGCGCCGCCGATGCCGCGGTTGCGGTACGGCTCGCGTACCTCGACGGACTGGACGTCGCCGTATCGGCGGTCGGGCTCATTGTTGGCGGGGACCCGTTCCGCGACGTGCAGCCAGGCGACACCGACCACGTATCCGTCGATCTCGGCCACGAACGGCAGATGCGTCTCGGCATGGGCCGCGACCCATGCCGCGTACGCCGGAAGGTTGTCAGATTCGATGCCGCGCAGTTCGGCGAGTGCTGCCACGTCCGCCGGGCCGGCCTTCCGCACGATCACCTGCGGGAGTGTAGGCGAATCCGGTCGACGCCGTGGTCCCGCAACCAGGCCGAGGACAAGCCAGACCTTCGGACAGCTTCTCGATCGCTGCCGCAACCGCATCCGGGTCGACGAGCTGATGCAGATGCAGGCCCGGTAGGTGCTCGACCCGCCAGCCGCGGCCAGAACGGCGGCCGCGCGGCCGCCACGTGCAGAAACGACGGCACCACCGCACCCGGCAGCCGTCGGGCCACGGGTCCCACGTCAACGGTCCCACCAGTGGGCTGTGCATCAGAACGTAGGCGATGCTCCCACCGCAGCGTAGTCGCGCGGCCGTCATACCCGAGGCCAGCGACGTCGCCCTCAGCAGCCGAGCGACAACGTTGTCTGTGACTCTATAACGTTATAGATTGTTCTTTCATCGGTCGATGCATGTTTCTCAATCCCGTCCCGAAGGAGAACCGATGCACCTCCCCCACCGATCACGTCTGCTGGCTGCGGCGTTAGCCGCAGTGGTCAGCCTGGCCACGACCGTCTTGGTCGGCGGGTCCGCAGCCGACGCGGCACCCGCGCAACCGTCGCCGCTGACGACGCCCTGGACCAGCCAGGCCCTGACCGGTACGCCGCTGCCGGACTACCCGCGCCCGCAGATGACCCGCCCTGACTGGCAGAACCTCAACGGCGAATGGCAGCTGCGCCAGTCCACCACCAACGACGCCCCCGTCTTCGGCCAGACCCTGCCCGAGCGCGTCAACGTGCCGTTCCCGGTCGAGTCGGCCCTGTCGGGCATCAAGCGGGCCGCCAACGACAACCGGTTCTACCTGTTCTACCGGCGCACCTTCACCGTCCCCGCCGCCTGGAGCGGCCGCCGCGTGCAGCTGCACTTCGGCGCGGTCGACTGGCAGGCGACCGTCTGGGTCAACGGCGTGCAGGTCGGCAGCCACACCGGCGGCTACGACCGGTTCGAGTTCGACATCACGCCGCAGCTCAACGGCGGCACCAACGAGATCATCG
The DNA here is from genome assembly GCF_018327705.1 of Catellatospora sp. TT07R-123. NCBI lineage: Bacteria > Bacillati > Actinomycetota > Actinomycetes > Micromonosporales > Micromonosporaceae > Catellatospora > Catellatospora sp. TT07R-123. The sequence continues at coordinate 978,040 of NZ_BNEM01000001.1, forward strand.
TGCGCGCCTACGACCCGTCGGACACCGGGGGCCTCAACATCGCCCGCGGCAAGCAGGTCCGCAACCCGGGCGGCATCATGTACACGCCGTCGTCCGGCATCTGGCAGACGGTATGGATGGAGCCGACCCCCACGTCGTCGATCTTCAGCGCCGACCTCTACCCGAACCTCGCCAACAACACCCTGCGGGTGCGGGTCTTCACCCGCGGCGACGTCACCGGGCACTCGGTGCTCGCCGAGGCGATGGACGGCACCACCGTCGTCGGCACCGCCACCGGTGGCTTCACCGAGTTCAGCGTGCCTGTTCCCAACGCGCACCGGTGGAGCCCCGACGACCCGTTCCTCTACAACCTGCGCCTGACCCTGCGCAACAGCGGCGGGACGGCCGTCGACCAGACGATGCACTACTTCGGCATGCGTGAGATCGGCAAGGCCGTCGTCAACGGACGGCTCGTGCTGACCCTCAACGGCCAGTTCCTCTTCCAGAACGGTGTGCTCGACCAGGGCTTCTGGCCCGACGGCCTCTACACCGCCCCGACCGACGCCGCGCTGGCCGGGGACCTGCAGAAGATCAAGGACCTGGGGTTCAACATGGTCCGCAAGCACATCAAGGTGGAGCCGCAGCGCTGGTTCTACCACGCCGACCGCCTCGGCCTGCTCGTCTGGCAGGACATGCCGAGCATGGGCGAGGCCCCCGGCACCGCGGCCCAGCACGCCCAGTGGGAGACCGAGGTCGGGCAGATCGTCGACGAGCACCGCTCGTCCCCGGCCCTGGTGACGTACGTGGCGTTCAACGAGGGCTGGGGTGAGTGGAGCCTGTCGGAGACCACCCGGGTCGTCAACAACATCAAGGCACAGGACCCGACCCGGCTCGTCAACGCCCACAGCGGCTACAACTGCTGCAACTCCAAGGGCGACCCCGGCAACGGCGACATCATGGACTGGCACTGGTACGTCGGACCGAACTCGATCGCGCCGTCGGCGACCCGTACGGCCGTGCTCGGGGAGTACGGCGGCCTCGGCATGCGTACGCCGGGGCACGAGTACAGCCCGAACGGGCAGTTCGGCGGGTACGAGATGCACACGTCGAGCCAGGTCATGACCGACCGGTTCGTCGGGCTGATCAACCAGGCGTCCGGCCTGATGTGGACCCGGGGCCTCAGCGCCCTGGTCTACACCCAGCCCTTCGACGTGGAAGGCGAGATCAACGGCCTGTGGACCTATGACCGGCAGGTCCTCAAGTTCGACGCGGCCCGGATGCGGGCCGCCAACCAGCAGCTCATCGCCGCGTCGCAGCGGCTCAACAGCGCCCCGCCCCCGGCGGGCAAGGGCATCACCGGTCCCGGCGGCAAGTGCGCCGACGTAGCCTCCGACGACGTCGGCGGCAACAACGCCGCGGTGCAGCTGTGGGACTGCCAGATCAGCGCCTACGACCAGCACTGGACGTGGAACGGGCAGACCCTGCGCACCATGGGCCGCTGCCTCGACATCGCCAACGCCGGCACCGCCAACGGCAGCCTGGTGCAGCTGTTCGACTGCAACGGCTCCGGGGCGCAGAACTGGGTCGCCCAGGCCAACGGGTCGCTGCGCAACCCGACCTCGGGTCGCTGCCTCGACTCCCCCAGCGGCGGCACCGCCAACGGCACCCGGCTGCAGATCTACGACTGCAACGGCTCCGGGGCGCAGATGTTCCGCCTGGCGGGCGGCTCGCCCGGCGCCACGATCATCAACGGTCCCGGCGGGCAGTGCATCGACGTTGCCGCCGACGACACCGGCGGCAACGGTGCCGTGGTCCAGCTGTGGGGCTGCCAGCCCTACGCCGTGGACCAGCACTGGACGTGGGACGGGCAGGCGCTGCGGACGCTGAACCGCTGCATGGACGCGACCGGCAACGGCACGGCCAACGGCACCCTGATCCAGCTGTGGGACTGCAACGGCGGCGGTGCGCAGCAGTGGGTGCCGCAGCCGGACGGGTCGTTCAAGAACCCGCAGTCCGGCCGCTGCCTGGACTCGCCGAGCGGATCGACGTCCAACGGCGCCCGGCTCCAGCTGTGGGACTGCAACAGCAGCCCGGCCCAGATGTTCTGGAAGAACTAGGTAGACGGCGACGGGCCGGCCGGCGCGATACTCGTGCCGGCCGGCTCCGGCCGTGTCCTTTCGACCGGCCGCGGATCCGCATAAGATCATCCGGTGGATATGACGAGCGAGAGCTGGAAGCTCGGCGGGGACCTGGACGTCGCGCGGGTCGGCTACGGCGCGATGAGGCTGACCGGCTGGCCCCGGGGCGGGCGCCCCGACCGCGACACGGCGCTGGCGGTGCTGCGGCGCGCGGTCGAGCTGGGGGTGAACCACATCGACACGTCGAACTACTACGCCCGTGACGGTGTGGCCGCCAACGAACTGATCAAGGCCGCGCTGTACCCGTACCCGGCCGAGCTGGTGCTCGTGACCAAGGTCGGCGCGCTCGTCGAAGGCCCGGACATCGCGCTGCCGTCCTCGGAGCAGACCGGGCTGACCCCCGACGGGCTCCGCCGCGGTGTGGAGGCGAACCTGCGCTCGCTGGGCGTGGACGCACTCGACGTGGTGAACCTGCGGATGGGCGACCGCGGACACGGCGAAGCATCCCTCGCCGGGCCGCTGGAGACGCTGCTGCGGCTGCGCGAGGAGGGGCTCATCCGGCACCTCGGCGTCTCCAACATCTCGCTGGAGGACTTCGAGCTGGCGCGGACGATCGCGCCGGTCGTGTGCGTGCAGAACGCGTACAACATCGCCAACCGCGACGACGACCCGCTGGTGGACGCGTGCGCACGGGCGGGCGTGGCCTACGTCCCGTTCTTCCCCGTCGGCGGCGGCTTCCAGCCGCTGACCGCAGAGCACCTCGCGACCGTGGCCGAGCGGCACGACGCCACCGTCGCGCAGGTCGCGCTGGCGTGGCTGCTGGCCCGCTCCCCCAACATCCTGCTCATTCCCGGTACGGGCTCGCTCGCGCACCTGGAGGAGAACCTCGCCGCGGCCGGTCTCGCGCTCACCCCCGAGGATCTGGCGCTGCTGGGCTGATTCCGGGCGGCGGCGCGGCACCCCGTGGGGGCCGCGCCGCCGACGATGCGGCGTTACCCTCGGAAACGACGATCGACTGGTATAAAGCGGCGTGACATTCACCCCTCGGGCTGCCTGGGCCGATGCGCCGGCACCGCTGCGGGCGGCCGTCGCCGACGCGCTCGGCAGCACGATCACCGGCCACACGGACCTGCGCGGTGGCATGTCGCCCGGACCGGCCGCCGCACTGCGGCTGGCCGACGGCCGCACGGTGTTCGCCAAGGCGATGTCGGCCGAGGTCCGAGCCCACAACCACATGCTGGTACGCCGGGAGTCGGCCGTCCTGGACGTGCTCCCGCGATCCGTCCCGGCCCCGCACCGCCTCGCGACCGTCGAGTGGGGACCGTGGCTCGCGCTGGTCACCACCTGGGCCGCCGGAACCACCGTAGAGCTGTGGACCGACACCTCCATCGACGCCGTGGTGGCCGCGTGCCGCACCGCGAGCGGGCACCGGGCACCGGACGGCCTGCGACCGGTCGCCGAGCGGATCTACGACTTCGACGGCTGGGAGCGGGTGGTCGCGGCCGGTCCGGCGGACGAGTGGGAGGCGGCGTACGCGGTCCGGGCCGCCGAGGTGGCCGCGGACTGGGCGCGGTGGACGGCCGGGGATGCCCTGGTCCACCGCGACATCCGCGCCGACAACACGGCGGTGGACGCGGCGACCAGCTCGGCGACGCTGCTGGACTGGGCATACGCCGCCGCCGGTGTGCCGTGGCTGGACCTCGCCCAGTTGTCCGCCGACATCGTCGGCACCGGGCACGGTCTCGGCGGCGAAGTAGCCACAGATCGCGCGTACCGGCTGATCCAGACCCTGCCCACCGAGGCCGCGCGGTTCGTGGTGGCCCTGACCGGCATGTGGCGGATCCGGGCCGCGACCACCCAGGACGCGGTGCTGCCCACGATCTCGACCTGGCGCCGCGAGCGGGTGCGGGCACTGCGCCCACTGGTGACCCGCCTGATCACCGACCTCACCGAACCGGCCTGAGCCTCTGCCCGGCCGCCCCGAGGCGGCATCAGCCACGAGGCGGCGCCTAAGCTGCGGTAGTGCTGGAAGCTTTGAGAGCGTCTCGCAAAAAGGGCCTGATCGACGGCTTCGGACGGTTCGTCGACGTGTACGACTCGACGGTCCCCTTCGCCGGTGTTCAACTGGCGGCCCATCGCAAGACTGTTGCGCTGCGATCGCGGGCGGGCTCGGTCGAGGCGGCTGTCATGGACCCCGAGTTCGTTTCCAGCCTGCGCAGGACCCTCATCACGTGGCGCCTCAACATGCGGGGTTCCCGGCTGTCCGCAGCTGCGGACTTCGCTGCGGCTCTGCGGCAGGCATTGCCGAGGATCGCCGCGCTGGAGCACCTCAGCATCGCCGGCCCGCTGCCCGGCAGCACTGCGGACACACTGTGGGAACTCATCCACTCGCTCGGCGTCACCAGCAACAACGCCAAGATCGTCGCTGGCACGAAGACGCTGCATCATCTGCTGCCCGATCTCGTTCCGCCCATGGACCGTGCCTGGACCGGACGGTTCTTCGCGCTGTATGACGCCCATTGGCAAGGTACGGCGCAGCGCCGGACCTTTCCCTACCTGTTCCGGACCTTCGCCGAAGTCGCCCGTGCGGTCGAGCCGGGCCAGCACGTCACGGGCATCGGCTGGCGTACGAGCCAGACCAAGATCCTCGACAACGCGCTCATCGGTTTCCTCAAGGCCGGGTCGGGCGATGCGGCCAGCCCTCACCGGCACCCGGCGGCGATCACGTTTCGCGTACCCGGACTGCCCCCGGCCAAGAGCGAAGCGAAGTCGATGCTCAGCACCGGCCATCCGCACACCGGCCGGGTGCGGTCACTTCTCCTCGCCGCCGACAGCGCCTTGCGGGCCCATCAGTCCTTCCACCCGATCGACGAAGGTGAGATCGGGCTGGAACTGGTACTCCATGTTCCCAGCGATGAACAGCCATGGGATGCGACCAACTACCTCGGCGGCGTCGCCGACGTGCTGGAGGACAAGTCCCCGCGCGGCGGCATCGAGCATCTGGGCGACCTGGCCGCCGTACGGCTGTACCGCAACGACCGCCAGATCAAGCAGATCAACTACCGCCAGGAGCCGGCAGACGCCGCCGCCTACGAGGTCACGGTCCGGCTCCTAGGCAGACTGTAGCTTCTGGCCGACGTCGCCCGTTGCGCACGAACGACTCTGGCGCAGCTTTGTTTGCCGGTGGCAGAAGGTGGATATGTTCGGACGAGACCTCGGCTACCGGAAGGGGATCGGCATGGCCGACGAGACGATCGCCAGCCTCGCGCTGGCGGCATTCACGCTGGCGGTGGGGGTACGCGGCTGGCTGGTCACCCGCTTGCCCGGCTCCGGCGCGGCGCTGCCGTCGGCGGCGCAGGCACGCGGGGCCCGGAGCAGCCGGTCGGTTTCGGGTGCCGGGCTGCGCGGACTGGTGCGGCGGCGTGTCCTGGCCGGTTCGCTCGGCCGCCGGCAGCGGTCGGCCAGGTGGGCCGTGCACGCCGCCGGTGTCAGCTGACGCACCGGCGGCCGGGTTCGGTGCCCGGGTCAGTAGTCCTGGCCGAAGACGTCGTGCCTGACCCGCATGGCCGGGACCTGTAGCTGGGTCAGGGTGCGCCGGGTCGCGGCGACCATCGCCGGCGAGCCGCAGACGTAGAAGTCGTGGTCGTTCCAGGGCCCGTACCGGGTCAGGGCCTCGGTGACCAGGCCGGTCTCCCCCTCGTACCCTGCGTCGTGGCTCACCGTCGGCACGACGGTCAGCCATGGATGGCGCTCGGCCAGCTCGGTCAGGGCGGGCAGGTCGTAGAGGTCGTCGCGGGTGCGGGCACCGAAGAACAGGTGCACCCGGCGGGTGCGGCCGGTCGTGGCGAGATCGTCGATGATCGCCTTGAGCGGAGCGAGCCCGGTGCCCCCGGCGACGCACACGATGTCGCGTGGGGAGCCGCGGTCCAGCACCATCGAGCCCATCGGCGCCGCGAGCCTGATCAGGTCACCGGGCCGGAGCCGCCGGACCAGCGCACCGGACACCCAGCCGGCGCCGAGGGCTTTGACGTGGAACTCCATGGTCAGGTCGTCGCGCGGGGCGTTGGCCATCGAGTACGCCCGCCAGGCTCGGGGCTGGTAGCCGCACTCGACGCTGACGTACTGCCCGGCCCGGTACGGCAGCGGTTCCACCGGCCGGCAGGTGAAGACCGCGGTGTCCAGGCCGCGTCGCTCGTGGCTGAGAACGTTGGCGTACCAGTACGCGGGGCCCTGGTCGGCGGTCGCGGCGGCGATCATGGTGCGGGCGATGACGTCGTACGCGTCGCGCCAGGCCTGGTCGTATTCCAGGGTCCACTCGTCGGCGCCGTAGGTGCGCAGCGCCTCGATCAGGCTGCGCCCGACCGTTTCGTAGTGGTCGGGCACGACGGAGAACTTGCGGTGGTCGCGGCCGAGCTCGCTGAGGTAGTCCGCGAACCGGTTGGGGTCTTCGAGGGTCTGCACGGCCGTGACGATCGCACCGAGCAGTCTGGCGCGCTGCACGTCCATCTGGACGGGGAACAGGTCGCGCAGTCTCGGGTCGAGCGTGAACAGCCGCGCGTAGAAGTATGCGGCCATCTTTTCCTGCTGGTCGTCGACCAGACTCCAGCTCTCCTTCAACAGCCGGCCGAGTTCAGCCATGCGGCTACCGCCTTCCCGCAGACGAGGTCGTGGCCGCAGCCGAATCTGTTACACGATCCGCCGCACGAGTCGCACAGGGTGTGCGACTCGTGGCGGCGGGCTTCGGTGAACCTCGATGCCTCATGTGGGCCGAGGTGCGGCATCAGAAGTGGGAGGCATCCATGGGCGAGGTCGTCGGCACCGCGCACGGTTCGGTCGGCGAGCGGCGGCTACAGGATCGGCACGGCACCGCCGACCGGGCGCAGCGGTTCTACGACCAGCAGGTCCTCGATCACCTCAACGAGCGGATGCGGGAGTTCGTCGGGCGCCAGGAGATGATGTTCGTGGCGACCTCCGACGCGCGCGGTGCGTGCGATTCCACGTTCCGGGCGGGGCCGCCCGGGTTCGTCCACGTGGTCGGGCCGACCCGGCTGATGTGGCCGGAGTACCGCGGCAACGGAGTGATGGCGAGCCTGGGCAACATCAGCGAGAACGACCAGGTCGGGTTGCTGTTCGTGGATTTCGTCCGCGACGTCATCGGCCTGCACGTCAACGGCCGGGCGGAGATCGCCGACGACGACGCCGTCCGGTCCGGCCATCCCGGCCTGCCCGCCGACACCGTTGCGGGCCGGCGTCCCGAACGCTGGGTGGTGGTCGACGTCGACGAGGCGTACATCCACTGCTCCAAGCACATCCCCCGGCTGATGAAGGTGCCCACGGGGCGGGCCTGGGGCACCGACGACGTGCGGCGCAAGGGCGGCGACTTCTTCGGCGCGGCCGCGCGGTCGTAGCGTCACGGCCGGGGTCTCGCGGCCGGGGTGTCGCGGACCGGGCAGTCTTTCGCGTGACGGGCTGTCATGAGGTGGTGTCGGACCGTCGTACGATGGCGGTCGATGATGACTCCCGAAGAGGCACCAGAAGCGGCACCCGGACCGGCGCCCGATGCGGCACCTCCCGGGCAGACCCTGGCTGCCCGGCTCAAACGGATCGTCAAGTCGCCGGTGGTACGGATCGCGGTGACCACGTTCAGCGCCGTCGCGCTGGTCGTCGGCTTCACCAACGACATGTACGGCCTGCTCTCCGACGACCCGCCGCCGCCCGCGCAGTCCTCGCCACTGGACCTGGAACGCAAGGCGCTGCTGCTGGCACAGGAGTGGCCGTTCCAGAAGGCCATGTCGCTGCGGACGCCGACGAGCGGCGCGAAGGCGGCGCGCGTCAGGTGGAGCTCGATGCTGTCGATCGCCAACACGAGCGCCACGCCGATCGTCGTCAACGACGTCGAGACGCTGTTCCCGCACGTCGGTGACGCCGAGCTGCGGCGGGTGGACCGGGCGAACGCGGTCACGGTGTACGCCGACCGGGGCGACTGGATCACCGTCAACGACATCAAGGACGACAAGGAGCGCGCGGACGCCGAGTTCAAACGCAGCCAGCCGCTGCCGCTGATCCTGCAACCCGGCCGGCGGATCCTCATCGAGTACGAGCAGGCGTTCGAGTTCTGGACCGGCGGCGTCCGGCAGTCCTTCGACCCCGCCGACGAGCAGCTGCTCGTGCGGGCCCTCTCGGTGCTGGTGCCGATGCGCCCGGTGGGCGACGACCAGTTGCAGTGCCCGTTCGGCGAACCGATCGACACCGTGGTCCGCACCGACAACGGCGAGATCCGCAAGGCCCTGCGCTACGTGCTGCTGGTCGACGGCTGCGTCGTCAAGGTCAGCGACGGCGACAAGGCGAAGATGCGGACCGAGGACGACCCGCTCGGCGACGGCTTCCCCGACCTGGGGCCGGTCTCCTGACGCCGATGCCCGCGGCCGGCCGCCCGGCGGTGCCGGACGGCCGGTCCCCGCAGGGTCAGGTGATCTTGCGGCGGTAGGTCCGCATCGCGAACGCGTACGCGACGATGAGGATGGCGGCGCACCAGGCCAGCGCGGACCAGATCTGGTTTCCGACCGGCTGCTGGTCGAACAGTGCCCGGATGGCGTTGACGATGGCGGTGACCGGCTGGTGTTCGGCGAAGGCTTTCACCGGGCCGGGCATGGTGCTGGTGGGCACGAACGCCGAGCTGATGAACGGCAGGAAGATCAGCGGGTACGAGAACGCGGTGGCTCCGTCGGTCGACGACGCCGCCAGCCCCGCGATCATCGCGACCCAGGTCAGGGACAGGGTGAACAGGGCCAGGATGGCGGCGACGGCCAGCCAGGCGAGGACTCCGGCCGAGGTCCGGAAGCCCATGAGCAGCCCGACGGCGACGATGACGACCACGGAGATGCCGTTGGACACCACCGAGGTCAGCACGTGCCCCCACAGGACCGCCGAGCGCGCGATCGGCATGGAGTGGAACCGTTCGAAGATGCCGCTCTGCATGTCGTTGAACAGCCGGAACCCGGTGTAGGAGATGCCGCTGGCGATGGCGATGAGCAGGATGCCGGGCATCAGGTAGTTGGTGTAGTTGGCGGTGCCGGTCTGGATGGCGCCGCCGAACACGTACCGGAACAGCAGCATGAACGCGATCGGCATGATCGTGACGGTGATGATGGTGTCCATGCTGCGGGTGACGTGCCGGATCGAGCGGCCGAGCATGACACCGGTGTTGGACAGGACGTGCGCGCTCACTGCTGCTCCTTGGTTCCGACGACGGCGAGGAAGATCTCCTCGAGGGTGGGCTGGCGTTCGACGAGTTCGGTCTTCGCGGCGGGCAGCAGCCTGCGCAGGTCGGCCAGGGTGCCGGACACGATGATCGTGCCCTGGTGCAGGATCGCGATCCGGTCGGCGAGCTTCTCGGCCTCCTCCAGGTACTGCGTGGTCAGCAGGACCGTGGTGCCGCCGTCGGCGAGGGCCTTGATCTCCTTCCACACCTCGATGCGGGCTTCGGGGTCGAGTCCGGTGGTGGGCTCGTCGAGGAAGATGACCTGCGGGTCGCCGATCAGGCTCATGGCGATGTCGAGGCGCCGGCGCATGCCGCCGGAGTAGGTCGCCGTCCTGCGGCCGCCCGCGTCGGTGAGCCCGAACCGGTGCAGCAGGTCGTCGGCGACCCGGCCGGGATCGCCGACCTGGCGCAGCCTGGCGACCATGACGAGGTTCTCCCGGCCGGTGAGGATCTGGTCGACCGCGGCGAACTGGCCGGTCAGGCTGATCGCCTGGCGGACCTGCTGCGGCTTGTCCACCACGTCGAACCCGGCGACGGCGGCCGTGCCGCCGTCGGGTTTGAGCAGCGTGGACAGGATTCGCACGACCGTGGTCTTGCCGGCGCCGTTGGAGCCGAGCAGCGCGAAGATGCTGCCGCGCTCGACCGTGAAGTCGACGCCCTTGAGGACTTCCACCGTTCCGTAGGACTTGCGCAGTCCCCCGGCGCGGATGGCGGGGGGCCGGTTCTGCTGCATAGAGAGTCATCTCCTTATTGGACAGTCGCGTCGGAGGGCCCGCCCCGGCACAGCCGGAGCAGGGCAGGTCGGCATGGCCCTGTGCGTACCGTCGGGATCACGGCACGAAGGGCTGGCAGCGCGGAGGTGGTGCTGCGGGTCGGGTGGACGGCAGCGTGGAGGGTCGGCGGTCTGGACGCCGGTGTTCTCGCCCGGCGGAGGGCCGGGCCGGCGCGGCGGGAACCGATCGCGCCAGGGGGTTGGCGGGCGGCGGCCTAGCCGGCCGGGGTCGCGGAGGGTCTAGGCGACGGCCGGGGAGTCGTTGCGCAGGATCTTGCTGTGGTTACGTCGGACAGGTGCGCCCGCGAGGGCGCCTATTCGGAGAAGACCCGCACGGTGGCGCTGGGGTCGTCGACCTCCACGGTCACCTCGTCGAGGTGCTCGATGAGCTCCTCGAGCTGCTCGGGCTTGAGCTGGCCGAGGTCGATCGGCCAGCCCGACCGGGCCAGTTCGGTGTTCGCCCGGTCCAGCGCCTGCGGCGGGACCAGGGCCGCCAGTTTCACGCCGGCCCGCAGCAGTTGCAGCGGCACCCGCACGTTGATCCGGGTCGGCTCGCCCTCCTCACGGGCGTCGACGACGACCCGCAGGTACTTCGCCCTGGCCTTCGGCCGGGTGTCGGTGCTCGGCGCGGCGGCCGGGCGGGCGCGTTCCAGCGCCGAGATGAGCCGCTCCGCCTCGTCGGCGGTGATCTTTCCCTCGGCCAGCAGGTCGAGGATGCTCTTACGCTCTTCGTTCATTGAGATCACTCCTATCGGATGCTGACGAGCACGGCCGTGCGGCCCTGCTCGATGTCGAACCGGGTGCCGCGCAGCGCGCAGAGCAGGCGCCAGGCGGCGGCGAACGCCCGCGTCACGCTGACGCGGTAGACCAGGCAGGCCACGATCCCGGCCGGCACGGCCAGGATCAGGACCGGCGAGAGGAGGAGCGCCACGAGCAGCACGGGCACCCAGACCCGGATGGGTCGGCCGTGCGGACGGGCGACCCGGACGGTCACAAGTTGGGGCATCACGGCTGGGCCTCCAGTTCGGAAAGGGCCTGCTGCGCGGTGATCTCGCCACGGCGCAGCCGGTCGACGACGTCGGACCGCGGCGGCGCCGGATCGGTCTCGACGAAGTCGAGCACCTGGGCGATCCGGTTCAGCCGCGCCTTGACCGTCGGGTAGCTGACGCCGAAGATCCGCTCCATCTCCTTGATGGAGCCGTGGCTCCGCAGGAACGCCGTGACGAAGATCTGGTCCTCGGCGCTGAGCTGAGCCAGCTGCGGCAGCTCGAAGCGGCCCTCGACCGCCACTCCGTTGTCGGCCAGCCGGACCCGCTCCACGACGAACGGCCGTCCCTGCGTCAGGTTCGTCAGTTCCCGCCAGTCCATCGCCTGCTCTGTCATAACTAAATTTGTATCCCGCCAGGGCTTAACTTTCAAGAGTTTGATCTTAATTTTCTTAAACTCGGCTGCCAGCTCGGCATAAATAGGGGTATAACGGCCGTGTAGCGCCCGGCGACCTCGCCGACCTGCGCATGAGCAGGGTCACACGGCCTGCGGGCGGCGGCACGCGCCCCGCGCTGGCAGGATCGGCGCGTGTTCCACTGGACCTGGCCCCGCACCCTGATCTGCACCGCGCTCGCCGCCCTCGTGGCCGCGTTCTCGCTCCTGGCCCGGCACGAGGGCTGGCCGGTCGCCGACACGTCGCTGATCTTCGCGGCGGTCCTGGTCATAGTGGCGTTCAGCGGACGGCTGGACACCGTGCGCAGGCAGCGCTGGGACGCCGTCGACAAGCCGGTGCCCGCCGCCGTCACGGCACGCGGCGGCCGGGCCGTCGTACGCCGGATCGACGTACCGGCGCGGATCATCTTCGGGATCTTCGCCGTCGGCGGGCCCCTGGCGGTGTGGTCGAACAGCTCATCGGACGTGCCCGGCGCGACACTGATCGTCGCGGCACTGGTCGGGTCGCTCTGCGCCGCCTCGGCGGTCCCGGCGTTCGCGTACCGGATGGTCGTCACGCCCACCCACGTGCACGTGGACAAGGCCTTCGTCCGCCACCTCATCCCCCGGCAGGCGATCCGGTCACTCGAGCGCGGCAGCTCGGGCGAGCTGAAGATCATCGTCGACGGCCGCCCGCCCGTCGCCTTCCCCGCCGGTACGGCATTCGGCGGCGCCGCCTGGAACCAGCGGCCGGCCCAGCTCATCGCCGCCGGACGGCTCGAGGCGGCACTGGCGGCGGTGCCGATGCTGCCGGCCGACTCCCCTGCCGTCGAACGCCGCCCGCGCGGCGGGCTCATCGCCGCCGTCGCGGCGTCGGTCCTGTGCTTCGCGACGACAGCCGCCCTGATCTACTCCGGCGCGCTCCCCTCCCAGCTGTAGGGCGCCGCGCCGGAGGGAGCCGCCCGCCGCCGGTCCGGAGCCCGCGCGTCAGGCGCGCTTGTTGAGGATGTCGTTGATCTGGTTGCCTTCGGGCCGGGTGAGCCGCCCGGCGGGCAGGGGCACACCCAGCGCCTCGGCCAGGTCGTGCTGGTGTACGTCGACGGCGGCCTCGATGACGGCGGCCAGCGTCGCGGCGGCGGTGACGGCACGCAGGCAGCCGACGACGAGCCCGATCGCGGAGACGACCGCGGCGGGCCACCAGACGACCGCGAGCGGGAGGTAGAGCAGTCCCCAGGCCGCGAGCGTGGCGTCGGCGTGATACCGCTGGTGGGCGGTGGTGACGACAGCGCGGGTGTCCGGTCCGGCGAGCAGCCAGATGCGAGACCAGGCATGCGGCACGGACAGGCCGTACTGGACGTCGGCGCGGACCCCGATGAGCCGGAAGGTGTCACCGATCGGGGTGGCGTGCTGCGGCAGGTAGGGGTCTGCCGGGTGCCGGTCCTGGCGCTTCCACGCGGCTCGCGCGGCCGCCTGGCGGCGTCGTGCCCACCAGCGCGGGCCGCGTGCGGTCCAGGCCCGGTGGACGAGCTGTTCGCCGAGCACGGCCGCCAGCGTCGAGGCCGCCACCGCGGCGCCGAGCAGTCCTGCGGTCGCCAGCACGAGTGCGGCAGGACCGTGGCCGTCGAGGGCGTGCCAGGCCGCGTCGAACTCGGCCGTCACGTGGGCAGGGTCGAGCGCATGGCGCCGGCCCGCGCTGATCGCCCACGCGGCGACGGTCGCGTACAGCAGACCGGGCAGCAGGATCACGGCGAGCCACCGCTCGGTGATCTTCTCACCGAGCGCGGTGATCAGTTCGGTCACGGCCGGCCTCCGGTAGGCGGTGCGTGCCGGGTCATGGGCAGACCGTGCAGACCGCAGCGCGGTTCATGGCCGGTGGCCCGGTCCGGATCGTCCCTGCGACCGCAGCGCCGCACGGCAGCCGGGCAGGTGTAGCGGCCGACCACCGGCACCGCCTGCACCGGCCGCAGGCCGTCCAGGTTCGCCGGGTCGTACCACGACTTCTGGTGGGATAGGTCGTCGACGGGGTCGATCGGCAGGTGATGCGCGGCGAGAGCGTCGGCGACCGGAACACCGGCCCGGATGTCGGCGTTGGCCGCGTCGAGCAGGTGCCGCCACCGGTACTCGTCCGCGTGCTCGGTGAACCGGGGCAGGTTCTCACACCACCAGGCGGTCAGGTCGGTGTCGTGTCGGCCGGTGCTCATACCCAGACGGTCCCCTTGTCGGATGCACGGACCGGGCCGGCTCCCGGCCGGCCCGACGGCGGCGGCCGGGTTCCAGAGTAGAGGCAGCAGTCACACACCGAGATCGGCGCATGTGGACCCGTCGCGCAGGAGGATCACGCGCCCCGCATCGCGTGACGGCAGCCGATATCCTCTCGCCATGCTGGAGCGGATGTCTTGGCTGAACGAACCCGGCGAGTGGTCGCTGCGGGACGGCGTGCTCCACGCGGTCACGGAGCTGCGGACGGACTTCTGGCGGGAGACGTTCTACGGCTGGGTGACCGACAACGGGCACTTCTTCAGCCTGCCCGTGACCGGCGACTTCACGGCCGAGGCCGTGGTAGCGGCCGAGCACACGACGCGGTTCGACCAGGCCGGCATGATGGTCCGGGCCGACGCGCGGAACTGGCTGAAGACCGGCCTGGAGGTGACCTCGGGCGCCGTACAGGTGAGCACGGTGTACACCCGCGGGTGCTCCGACGTGTCCATGGCGCCCGTCGCCGCAGCTCGCGGCGAGGTCTCGATGCGGGTGACCCGCTTCGGTGACGCGCTGACCGTGCACTGCCGCAGCGGCGAGGATCCGTGGCAGCTGCTGCGCCTGGGACAGCTGGAGCTTCCCGCGACTGTCGACGTCGGAGTCATGTGCTGCTCGCCGGAGCGCGCGGGCCTGCGCGCCACCTTCCGGGACTTCCGGATCGGGGCACCGATGTCCCGCGACGACCTCGAATGAGGCGAGCCAGGCCCGATGCCCGCTCGCATCCCCTGACCCCCGTCCTGTCGTACATCTATCTGACCACTCAGCCGATGGGGCGGTCCTTTGGCAGCCAGGTCTTGGAAGGATCTGGTCAGCTGAGACCGATGTGAACGTAGGGGCTGCCCGATGTCTGATACCTGGCGAGCTGCGCTGCAAAAAGAAGCCGAGGATCGGATCGCGGCTGCCCGGAGCGCCGGCAAAGGCGAGTTGAACCTCAGCGGGCTGGAGTTGGCACGGGTGCCCGACAGTGTCGGAGATCTCCCTGCCCTCACCACGCTGAACCTCAGCGGCAATCTACTGGAGCAGCTGCCCGACTGGATCAGCAAGCTCTCCGGCCTCACCACGTTGAACCTGAGCCGCAACCTGCTGGAGCAGCTGCCCGACAGCATCGGCGACCTCTCGGCTCTCACCTCGATCGATCTCTCCGTCAACCGGCTGACGCGGCTGCCCGAGTGCCTGAGCGACCTGACTGCCCTCACCGCTCTGAACGCCGGCGGCAACCGGCTGGAGCTGATGCCTGACGGCATCGGCGGCCTCGGCATGCTCAGGACGCTGGACCTCGGCTGCAACGGGCTGAAGAGCCTACCCGAGTGGCTAGGCGATCTCACTGCCCTCACCATGCTGCACCTCAGCGGCAATCAACTGGAGCAGCTGCCTGACAGCTTCGGCAATCTCACGGCCCTCAACACGTTGGACCTCAGCGTCAACATGCTGAAGCGCCTGCCGGACAGTCTCGGCCGGCTTTCTGCGCTGACCGTTCTCAACCTCGGCTACAACGAGTTGGAGCACCTGCCCGAGAGCATCGGCGACCTCTCTGCCCTGACCACGCTCAACCTCCGATACAACCAGCTGGAGGAGCTGCCCGACAGTCTCCGCGGCCTCACCGCCCTGAACCATTTCGAGTTCAGCGGCAATCCGCTCCAGGGCCCGCCCGCGGAAGTCGCGGCCCAGGGCGCGCGAGCGGTCCTCGCGTATCTGCTCGCCACCGGTGCGTCCATACCGCAGTGGACGTCGAAACTGCTGTTGGTGGGCGAGGGGAGAGTGGGCAAGACCTCGCTGGTCAAGGCCCTTTCCGAGATCACTCACGATCCGGGGGAGCCGACCACGCACGGCCTTCTGCTGAGCCGGTTGCCGCTGACACATCCCGGTAAGCCCGACACCACCATGGACCTGGCGGTCTGGGATTTCGGCGGGCAGGACATCTACCACGCCACACACCAGTTCTTCCTCACCGGCCGGTCATTGTTCCTGCTGGTATGGAATGCGGGCGAGGGCACCGATCGGGGACGGCTCCACTACTGGCTGGACATCATCACCGCCCGAGCCCCCGAAGCACCCGTCCTGATCGTGGCGACCCATACCGCCGCCCGGCCGGCCGACATCGACCTGCGCGGGCTGTGCGAGCAGTACCCGGCGGTAGTCGACCACTTCAGTGTCGACTGCGCAGCCCGCACCGGCATCGGCGCCCTGCTCGCCGCCATCGCCCACAACGCCACCACGCTGCCGCTGATGGGTGCGGCATGGCCGGACCGGTGGGTCGACGCCACAGCGGAGCTGACCTCGGCCGACCTGCCGCCGCACCTGCCGACCACCGGCATGTGGCAGGCGATGGAGCGGGCCGGTGTCACCGACACCGTCGAACGGCAGACGCTGGCTACGGCGCTGCACCATCGCGGCGAGCTGCTCTACTTCCCTGAGGACGAGGACCTGGCCGATACGGTGATCCGCGACCCGCAGTGGCTGAACCAGCGGATCGCGCGGATCCTCGACGATCCCGGCGTGGCCTCTCGCAACGGGCTGCTCACCACCCAGGACATGGCCAACGCATGGCCCGACCAACCTCGCGACGAGCGTGAACACCTGCTCAACCTGATGGACCACTTCGACGTGTCCTACCGCATCCGGGACAGCCATGACGGTGCCAAAGGCATCGTGGTCAGCTGGCTGCCGCAGGCCCCGCCGGACCTCAGTGAGGTCTGGCCGTCCGAGGGCAACGAGATCCGGCTGGTCTACCAACTGCCCGTGCTGCCGCCGGGAATCCCGGGCTGGTTCCTTGCCCGCTCCCATCGCTTCGCCACCGAGTTCCGCTGGCGGACCGGCGCGGTCCTGCGCCACCCCGACGGCGAGCACACCGGCCTGCTGCGAACCGACACCCAGCGCCGACGCATCGAGCTGACAGTCCGCGGGCCGATGCCCGCCCCGTTCTTCAACGTACTCGACGACGGTCTCAACCTGACCCTCGACCGATACCCCGGCCTGAAGGTCACCCGTCTGGTGTCCTGCCGCGGCCATGGGCCGTGCCGCGAGGAATTCGACTACGCCAAGGTCGTGGACCGGGTCAGACGCGGTCACCACGACATCTACTGCCGGGAATTCGAGGACATGATCGACATCGGTACGCTGTTGACCGGGATCGCGCCACCGATGCGCGACCTGGTCACGGTGTCCGATGTCCGCGATCTCGTCACCGCGGTCGAGCGGATGCGAAGCGACATGCAGCAGAGCAGCGCCATGGAGCAGCGTAATCATCTGCGGATGGTCACCTTGATACAGCAGACGCAGCATGCCCACTGCCCCAGCGTCTTCACGGTCACCCCCAGTGGAAGACGGCAGATCGGCAGGACGAGCCACATCCTTCGGCTCTACTGCGAGGAGCCTGGCACCTGGCACCCGCTGCCCGGCGACGCCGGCTGCTACGAGGTCACCGAACTCGCCGAACTCCTCCGCACCTATGGGCCGTACCTGGCCAAGGCGCTCCGGTTTCTTCGCGCCACCGTGCCCTACGTCGGGCCGATTCTCGGTATCGCCGCCCACGACCTGCAAGAGCAGCTCACCGATGAGCTCGACCTCTTCCGGCAGGTCCTCGACACCGCCCCCGTCGACGACCTGGACCACCCTGACGCCGCTTCGGCAGACCTTCCTGACGGCCTGAGGCGCCAGGCCGAGACCGACGCCGACTACCGCATCCTGCGCGAGATGATGCTCAGACTAGATCCGGAACAGCGCTGGGGCGGGCTTTCGCGCCTGGTCACTCCCGAAGGGCTCAGCCTCTACCTGTGCTCGGAACACCTCAGCGGCTACCGGCAGCACCCCGTCCGGTAGGAGTTGCGCATGTCGATTCAGCAGCTGACGGCCTCGCTGCATACGCGCGTGCAGGCGGCCGAGGACGGCGATCCCGGCGGGGTGCTCGACGAGCAGGCGGCGATGGAGGCCGCCGAGCTGCGGGCACAGGCCGTCGCCGCCGGCGAGGTGACGATCCAGCTCAGCTACCTGCTGGCCTGGTTCCACTGGATGCGGTTCCAGTTCCGACGCGAACGTGCGGACACCGCCGACCTCCACCCGGCGCTGGAGTGGTTCGGCAAGGTGTATGACGCCGATCCGAAGGCGTCGATGCCCGATCTGGTACACCGCTTCCTCTCCGACGGGCACAGCCGGCGGTCGCACACAGCAAACCTGATCATCGGTCGGGTGGCGCACGTCGACGACCCGGCCGGGCTGGACGAGGCGGTCGCGCTGCTCACCGCAGCCGTCGCCGCCGCCCCGCCCGGACATCCCCACCTCGCCGGCTACCGGTCCACCCTCGGCTTCGCACTGCGCATCCGGTTCGAGCGCACCGGCGACGACGCCGACCTGGACCGGGCGGTGACCGTCGGATGGCAGGCCGTCAACGGTGCCCCGCCCGACCACCCCGAGCTCGGCTCGTACCTGTCGAATCTCGGCGGCGCGTTGCAGAACCGGTTCCGGCGCACGGGCGACACCGGTGATCTGGACCAGGCGGTGGCCCTCGGACGGCGGGCCGTCGACGCGACCCCGCCCGGCCACCCCGAACTGGCCGGGATGCTGTCCAACCTCGGCGGAGCCCTGCGGTCCCGGTTCGGGCACTCCGGCTGGCGGGGTGACCTGGACGAGGCGGTGACCGCCGTACGCCGGGCCGTGGGCATGACCCCGCCGGGCCACCCCGGCCTGGCCGGAATGCTGTCCAACCTCGGCGGGGCGCTGCGGACCCGGTTCGAGCACACCGGCGCCGTCGGCGACCTCGACGAGGCGACGGCCCTCGCACGCCAGGCTGTCGACGCTGCTCCGCCCGGCGACCCCGGACTCGCCACGATGCTGTCCCAACTCAGCGACGTGCTGCATGACCGGTTCGAGCGGACCAGCCTGCTGGGTGACCTGGACGAGGCGGTGACGGCCGCACGCCAGGCCGTCGACGCGGCCCCGCCCGGCCACCCCGACCACACCCGGTACCTGTCCGATCTCGGCAGCGTGCTGCGGACCCGGTTCGAACGCACCGGCACCGGCGACCTCGACGAGGCGGTGGCCGCCGCACGGCAGGCCGTCAACGCGACCGCGGCCGGTGACCCGGGCCTGGCCGCCTACCTGTCCCGTCTCGGCAACGCCCTGCGGGCCCGGTTCGAGCACACCGGCGACACCGGCGACCTCGACGGGGCGGTGCGGGCCGCACGCCGGGCCGTCGACACGGCCCGGCCCGGCCACCAGGACCTGGCTGTGCTGTGGTCGAACCTCAACAGCACGCTGCAGACCCGGTTCAGGCGCACCGGCGACACCGCTGACCTCGACGAGGCGGTGGCCGTCGGACGGCAGGCCGTCGCCGCGGCCCCGGCTGACCATCCCGGGCTCGCCATGCACCTGTCCAACCTGGGCACCGCACTGCGGGCCCGGTTCGAGCGCGCCGGCGACACCGGCGACACCGGCGACCTGCGCGAGGCGGTGACCATCGCGCGCCAGGCCGTCGACGCGGCCCGGCCCGATGACCCGGACCTCGCCAGCTACCTGTCCAACCTGGGCAGCGCGCTGGCGATCCGGTTCGGCCGGACATCCGACGCCGGTGACCTGGACGAGGCGGTTGCCGTCGGACGCCAGGCCGTGGCGCAGGCTCCGCCCGGCCAGCCCGACCGCGCGGTGATGATGTCGAATCTCGCCGACTCGCTGCAGAGCCGGTCCGGGCACACCGGCGACAACGGCGATCTCCACGAGGCGGTGGAGCTCTGGGCGCTGGCGGCAGCGGCGGACACCGCTCCGGCCGGTACGCGGCTGCGAGCCGCGCACGCTGGAGCATCGGCGACGGTGCGGTTGGGCGGACCGGCCGCTGCGCTGGGCGTATACCGGGAGGCGGTGGGCCTGCTGCCGCTGCTGGCATGGCGGGGCGTCTCCGACGCCGATCGCAGGTTCCGGCTGGATCGCGAAGGGGCGTCACTGGCCCGTGACGGCGCGGCGTGCGCCATCGCCGCCGGTGATCCCGGCCTGGCAGTGGAGTTGTTGGAGCAGGGACGCGGCGTGGTGTGGGCGCAGCTGCTCGACGCCCGCACCGACCTGACCGGTCTCGCCCACGACCATCCTGAGCTCGCCCGGCAGCTGCACGAATGCCGGGCCGTCCTCGACCGGCCGCCAGCCGCCGAGACCGCCGGGCACCGGCAGGAACCGGCCTGGGCGGGCGATCCGGCCCGGGCCGGGGCCGCTCGCCGCTTCGACGAGCTGAGCGCGCTGGTACGGGCCCTGCCGCCTACCGACGCGTTCCCGCAGCCGCACCGGTTCCTGCTACCGCCGCAGGTGAGCGACCTGCTGCCCGGCGCGGGCGACGGGCACGTGGTCATGGTCAACATCAGCCGGTGGCGGTGCGACGCCCTCATCCTCGACCACACGGGTGTGGCCGTCGTCGAGCTGCCCGGCCTCACCGAGGCTGAAGTGATCGACAACGCCGACCGGTACCTGCGTGCCCTGCAGGACTTCGAGCGCACCCGCCGCGACCGGGGGCTGATGGAACTGGCGGTCACCGGCACCCTGGCGTGGCTGTGGGACCGGATCGCCGGGCCGGTCCTGGAACGGCTCGGCCACACCGCCACCCGCACGGGGGACGACCTGTGGCCGAGGATCTGGTGGTGTCCCATCGGGACGGCGACCGTGCTGCCCCTGCACGCCGCGGGCCACCACACCGCCCGGGACGGCCGCACCGTCCCCGACCGGGTGGTGTCCTCCTACGCCCCGACGCTGCGCGCCCTGCGCCACGCCCATACCCGGCGACCGGCACCGGCCGCCGACGGACAGCGCCTGCTCGTCGTCGCCCTGTCCGACACCCCCGCCCAGAGCCCACTGCCCGGCGCCGACGCCGAGCGCCGGGCGCTGGCCGCGCTGTTCCCGCCCGCGCGGCGCACCGAGCTGCTCGACCGCGCCGCCACCCGGGCCGCCATCACGGCCGCGCTGCCGAGGCACGAGTGGCTGCACGCCTCCTGCCACGGCACCCAGAAGCTCGCCGACCCCGCGTCCGGCGGCCTGGTCCCCTACGACTGGCAGACCGCGGGCACGGTCGGCATCGCCGACCTCACCGGCCAGGCAGGCGGGCAGTTCGCGTTCCTGTCGGCGTGCAAGACGGCCACCGGCGGCGTCACCAACCTCGACGAGACCGTCACCGTCGCCGCCGCCCTCCAGTACGCGGGCTGGCGCCACGTCATCGGCACCCTGTGGTCGGTATGGGACCACAGCGCCGCCGCCGTCACCGCCGACCTCTACCCCCGGTTGACCCGGGACGGCGCGCTCGACCCCGCCCGCACCGCCCAGGCCCTGCACCGCACCACCCTCGCGCTGCGCGACAGGCAGCCTGCCAGGCCCAGCACCTGGGCACCGTTCATCCACGCCGGCCCGTGAGCGAGCGCCGCACCGTTCTCCGCCGTCGCGCCCATGCGGCGGATCTGCCGGAGCAGGCGCTGCCGGCCTGCCCCGGCCGCCGGCCGGTGCTCAGATGAGGCGGGACAGCGCGGCCCAGGTGTTCGGGCCGGGGATGCCGTCGACGGGTCCGGAGTATCCGCCGAGCTGCGCCATCCGCTGAAGCGCGGCGTAGGTGTTGACGCCCGCGACGCCGTCGATCGGGCCGGCGTAGCCGTAGCCGCTGAGCACCTTCTGCACGCCCTTCCACGAGTTGGCGCCGAGCGCGCCGTCGGCCGGGCCGGTGTACCCGCCGAGTTTCGCCAACCGCTGGAGCGCCGCGTAGGTGTTCGTGCCGGGCAACCCGTCGATCGGGCCGCTGTAGCCGAAGCCGCGCAGGACCGTCTGCAGGCCCTTCCACGAGTTGACGCCGAGCGCGCCGTCGACCGGACCGGCGTAGCCGCCCTGCTGCGCCAGGCGCTGCATCGCCGCGTACGTGTTGGTGCCGGGTACGCCGTCGAGGGGGCCGGTGTAGCCGTATCCCTTCACGACCTGCTGCACGCCGCGCCACGTGTTCGGGCCGGGCACCCCGTCGACCGGGCCGGTGTAGCCGCCGGCCTGGCCGATCTCCTGCAGGATCCGGCCTTCGGAGGAGGTGCCGGGGCCGGAGACGAAGGTGAGCGGGTTGATCCGTACCCCGTTCGGGTCGATCATGTGCCAGTGCACGTGCGGGCCGGTGGAGCTGCCCGCGCCGTCGGCTCCGGCGGCGCCGCCGGAGCGGCCCACGATCGCGCCTGAACCCACGGCGGTGCCGTTGGCCAGCAGGAACTGCGACAGGTGCATGTACTGGCTGCGATACCCGTCGGCGTGGTAGATGGTGACGGTGTGCCCGCCGGTCCCGTTGTACGGGATGTTCTGGATCGTCCCGGCACCGCAGGCCGGCAGGGAGGTGCCGACGGCCATGGCGAAGTCGATGCCGCCCAGCGAGCCGCGGTCGAGGTGCTCCTGCCAGGTGCCGGTGATGGGGTAGGCGCTGAACGGGTTGTAGATGGCCGGTGCGGCGTACGCCAGGTCCGGCAGCAGGAGCCCGCCGACCAGGATGCCGCCGCCCGCCGCGGCGCCGCGCCGCAGCAGGGCGCGGCGGTCGAAGGTCGGGGCGCGGTCGTCGTCGCGGCCGGTGCCGCAACAGGGTCCGTACTGGTCGGACGGTGTTCCGTATTCAGACATGTGGCCTCCTGCGGCGGGCTCGTCGCGCGGATCGCGAGCCCATCGAGCACAGCCGATAGGTGTGGCCGGGGCAACCCAACGAACCCGCGGACTTTCCGCGACGGCCGGATGCCCACGAGGAACTGGCCAACCTCGCGGCGCTTGCGTACCTTGTCGTTTCGCGGGTTCGTGCCGACCCGACGGATCCGCCCGCTTCGCGGCGGACTGCGCCGTCGCCGACCCGGGAGGTTCCGTGAGCCGCTGGAGCAGGGCATGGACGGAGCTGCCGACCACCCAGGCCGGGGTGGAGCGCGCGTTCTCGTACTTCGTCGCCGGGGTCCGCCTGGGCACGATCGCGCAGATGGTCCCGGCCGCCCACCTCGGGATGGCGACGTCACCGCGCCCTGCCGCGTACACCGCGTGCTGGGCCGCAGCCGCGGTGGCGGCCGCACTGGTCAGCGCGATGACCCTGGTCCGCCGCCACCCGCCCGGCACGGCGGCCTCGGCCGCGGACTTCGCGCTGGCGTGCCTGCTGCTGGTGCTCGGGCCGCTGGTGCTGGTCGACGGGGAGCGCTTCGGCACCTGGGTCGCCTACCAGCCCGGCTACGCATTGTCGATCATCATCACGGCCGGCGGCGTCCGCAGCGTCGTCGTCTGGGCCGGCGGGCTGCTCGGCGTCATCGCCTGCTACGCCGTCTACCTGAGCGGGGACGTCGCCGCCCAGATGACCTGGACCGCAGTCGGCAACGTGCTCACCTACATCGTGTACGCCCTGGTCACCCGCATGTTCTTCCGGTTCGCCCGCCGCATCGCCCACGCCGCCGACACCTCGCGGGCGCAGGCGGCCGAACTCGCCCGCCGCGAGGAGGAGCGGCGCGCCCAGGTGATGATGCACAACGGCGTCGCCCTGATGCGCCTGCTCACCGAGCCTGTTCCCGAGTCCTCCCGCTCCCGCCTGCTCGACCTGGCCGAGGTCGAACTGCGGCGGATGCGCTCCTACCTGCGCGGGCGGGCACCGGAGGCCGGCTCTCCGGCAGCCGGGGCGGCCGTGGCGCTCGCGGCGGAGCTCGGGCGGGCCTGCGACCGGTTCCCCGACCTGCACGTCGACGCGCTGCTCGACCTCGGCGCCGGCCTGGCCCTGCCCGCCGCGCAGGCCGACGCCGTCGTGCACGCGCTCGACAGCCTCCTGCTCAACGTGCGTTTGCACGCGCGGGCCACGGGCGTCGTGGTGCACCTCGACCACGACGACCACGGCGGCTGGGCGCTGACCGTACGCGACGACGGTGTCGGCTTCGACCCGGCCGCGGCCGAGCTCGGGGTCGGGCTGCGCGAGGTCGTCGTCGGCGAGCTGCGCCGCCACCTGCTCGACGTCGAGATCGAATCGGCGCCCGGCGCGGGGACCACGGTGACGATCTCGTCGCCGCACTCGCGCACGGCCGCCCCCGCCGAGCGCGACGGCGCCCGGAGCGGCGGATGAGGCCCGCCGTCGCGGTGGTCGACGACGCATCGCTGATCCGCGACTCGCTGGGACTGCTCATGCCGGGACTGGACGTCGTCGCGGCGGTGCCGACGGTCGAGGAGCTGCTGCGGCGGCGACCCGAGGTCGAGGTCGTGCTGCTCGACCTGCATCTGGCCAACTCCGCGCAGCCCGAGGTCCGGCAGGGCATCGCCGCGATCCGGGCGCTGACCGCGTGCGGATACCGGATCTGCGTCTACAGCCAGGAGGAACGCCGCTTCGTCCTGGCCGCGTGCATCGCGGCCGGCGCGCGGGGCTTCGTGTCGAAGGCACTGCCCACCGGCCGGGCCGAGCAGCTGTTCCTGGAGGTCGCCGCCGGTGGCACGGTGGTGCCCCAACCGGTGGTCGGCATTCTGGAGGTGCTGGTCCGGCGCGACTGCATCACCGTGCTCAGCGCACGGCAGCGCCAGATCCTGCACGGCCGGGCCCGCGGGCTGAGCTACGCCCAGGTCGCCAAGCAGCTGTACGTCAGCGAGTCGACGCTGCGCGGGTACTGGCTGGACCTGACCCGGTCGCTGTCGGACTCGCTGCGCAGCCTCACCCCCGCCGAGATCGAGCGTGCCCTGGGCCTCGCACCAGGCGATCTGCTCGACTTCTGGCCCGGGCAGACGGCCGAGGCGGCGGACTGGTGGCGGGTCGGCGCAGGCCGGACGGGTCCGCGCGGCCAGCCCTGACAGCCATGGATTACATCGTTGTATATCGATATCATGCTGGACATGACCTCATCTCGCACCCTGGCCCGGCTCGCCGCCGTCGCCCTGCTGGCCGCCGCCGGAATCGCACAGGCGTCACCCGCGCAGGCGGCGCCGGCCGTCGACGTGACCTGCGAATCGCTCGGCCACTACGCGGTGCTCTGCGAGCGCACCATCACCGGCGGCACCGCCCCGTTCAAGACCCGCTGGTACTACAACGGCGCCTACTTCGCCTCCCAGGACGACAAGGCGTTCACGAGCTGGGGATGCTCTACGACCAGCGGCAACCAGTACAAGGCGGTGGTCGTCGACGCGCTCGGCGCGTCCGCCACCGACACCAGCGGCGCCGCCTGCCGCAGCGGCAATCCGTGACCGCGGCCGCGGCGTAGCGCCGCCCAGGGTGCGGCCACGGCCGTCGGCACGGGTTGGAGATCGCTGCCTGCGGGCAGAAAGCGGCGCCGACGCGCGGGTTCCGACCGAGAACGCCGATCATCCGGCCCGGCCGGAACCCGCCTCACCAGGTCAACCCGCCTTCAGGCCGGGAGGGCTCGTCGCCGGCGGCGTCAGAAGAGCAGCTGCCACTGCGCGTTCAGCGGGACGCAGCTGCCCTGGATCAGTGCGGTGCCGGGGTCCTTGCTCGGCCGGGTCAGGCACTTGCCGCTGGCCACGTTGGTGAACCGGAAGGTGTTGCCCGATCCGCCGCCGTTCCACTGCTGGGCGGTTCCGCCGTTGCAGGTCAGCTGCTGCACCGGCGATCCGGTCACGGTGCCGACCCCGGCCAGGCACTTGCCGGTGCCGAAGCTGCTGATCCGGTACTTGCCGGTCGCGATCTCGGTGACGTTCCACAGCTGGGTGCCCAGGTCGACGCAGATCTCTTGGGTGGCGGCGGCACCCTCGGTGGCGTCAGGCACCGCGACGCAGGTGCCGGACAGGTGGCTCTCGATGAAGACGGCGGACCAGGAGTCGGCGTGCGCGGGAGCGGCCGGCAGCGCCGTCGCGGACAGGGCGACCAGGGCCGCCAGCAGGACTTGCGGGACGCGGCGAATCATGTGGACCTCCAGCTCAGGATCGAATAGGTCAGGATCATAGATCGAGAACACTCAATTCGACAGAGGTGGATGCCGTTCGCGTCGGCGAGCTGACAGCACCGACCCGCGCAGCCCCCGCGAGCGGGCGCTTCATGCGGGCGATCGTCGCCGCTCGCCGCAACCCGGCGGACGGCTCACGCACCGGGGCTGATCAGGCCGCTCTCGTACGCGAAGATCACCGCCTGGACCCGGTCGCGCAGTTGCAGCTTGGCCAGGATCCGGGCCACGTGCGTCTTCACCGTCGCCTCACCGAGTTGCAGCTGCGCGGCCAGTTCCGCGTTGGACAGGCCCCGGGCCAGCAGCACCAGCACTTCGCGTTCGCGGGCGGTCAGGCTCGGCAGCGCGCCGTAGTCCTCCCGCGCCTCGGACCGGGTGACGGCGAACCGGTCCACCAGCCGCCGGGTGATCGACGGCGCGAGCAGCGCGTCGCCGTCGCGGACCAGCCGCACCGCGTGCACCAGATGGTCGGGTGTCACGTCCTTGAGCAGGAAGCCGCTGGCCCCGGCACGCAGGGCCGCGTAGACGTACTCGTCGAGGTCGAACGTGGTCAGGATGATCACCCGGGTCGGTTCGCCCGCGGTGGTGCTCGCCCCGGACGCCAGCAGGCGGCGGGTCGCCTCCAGCCCGTCCATGCCCGGCATGCGGATGTCCATCAGCACCACGTCCGGCCGCAGCCGCCGCACCGCGGCAAGGGCGGCCTCGCCGTCGCCCGCCTCCCCCACCACGTCGATGCCCGCCGCGGCGAGGATCATCGTGAAACCGCTGCGGACCAGGGCCTGGTCGTCGGCGACCAGCACCCGCAACTGCCCGCTCATGACGCCGCCGCCGGAATGCGCGCGGTCAGCCGGAAGCCGCCACCGGGTACGGCCGCAGCCTGCAACGTGCCGTCGTGCAGCCGCAGCCGCTCCCGCAGGCCCAGCAGCCCGCGCCCGGCACCCGGCCCGCCCGGTTCACCGGTCGGCGTCTGGTTGCTGACCTCCACCAGCAGCTCGTCGCCGTCCCGGCGGATGTCCACCGCCGTGGGCGCGCCGGGGGCGTGGCGCAGCGCGTTGGTCAGCCCCTCCTGCACGACCCGGTACGCCGTCAGGTCGACTCCCTCCGGGACGTCGGTGCCGTCACGGTGCAGGGTCACCGGCTGGCCCGCGGCACGTACCGCGTCGACCAGGACGTGCAGCTCGCGCAGGCCGGGCTGCGGGTGCAACCGGTCGTCGACGGGCGCCATCAGCCCCAGCAGGTGACGCAGCTCGGCCATCGCGGCCCGGCCGCTGTCCTCGATCGCGCTGAGCGCACCGGCGGCCAGGTCCGGCCGCCGGTCGATGACCTTGCCCGCCGCACCCGCCTGCACCACCATGACGCTGACATGGTGGCTGACCACGTCGTGCAGCTCGCGGGCGATCCGGGCCCGTTCCTCGGCCACCGCCGCCCGCGCGGTGGCCGCCTGCTCCTGCTCCAGCGCGACGGCGCGGCGGGCCGCGGCGTCGGCGCGTTCCCGGGCGCTGCGCAGGGCGGCGGCGAACAGCCCGGCGGGCAGCAGCACCGCGAACGGGCTGGCCCAGCCTGGCATCTGCGGGATCGACTGGGCGAACAGCGTCGCGGAGACCACCGCCCCGACCGTCAGCAGCGCGGCTGCCCGCAGCACGCTGCGGCCGTACGCCACCGCGGAGTACGCGCAGATCAGCACCGCCAGAAACCCGGGCCACAGCAGGCCGTCCTGGATGACGAACACCGCGCCGGCCGCGACCGCGAAGCCCGCCAGCGGCCAGCGGCGGCGCACCGCCACCGCCGCCCCGGCGATGACGTTGACCAGCAGCATGCCGTCGTCGGTCCCGCCGTCCTCCTCGTGCCGGACGAACTCGGGGGGCACCACCGCCGCCCGTCCGACCTCAGCGGTCTCCGGCGCCTCAGGAGACTCAGGTGCCTCGGGCGACTCAGGTGCCTCAGGCGTCTCGGGGGTCTGAGGCAGTTGAGGCAGTTGTGGCGCCTCGGGCCGTTTCTCCTGCTCCCCTGCCGCCGCCCGGCTGATACCGGGGAAGTCCAGGTGCACCGGGGCGGGCGCGTCACCGGGACCGGCACCGACGACGGCCGCCCAGGCGATCCCGGCCACGACGAGCACCGCCGCCAGGGCAAGGTCGGCCCGCGGCACTCCCAGGCGGTCGGACAGGCGGCGCAGCGTCGTCGGCACGCCTGACATTGTGCCCAGGTCAGCCGGTGGGGGCGTCCACCGTGATGACTACCCGCCTCATCATCGTGACGGATGCCACCGGCCCGCGATCAGCCCCGCGCCGGACGCGCCGACCCGACGCCGCTTCCTACCGTCGCCAGGTCCGGCAAACCGACCTTGGCAAAGGGGCGACACCCATGACCGAACTGATCCGCCTGCGCGACGTCGCGAAAGCGTACGAGGCAGCCGGGCCACCGGCCCTGACGGGCGTGGACCTGACGGTGCGGGCCGGGGAGGCCGTCGCCGTGATGGGCCCGTCGGGCAGCGGCAAGTCCACCCTGCTCAACGTCATCGCGGGTCTGGACCGGCCCACGGGCGGCAGCGTCGAGGTCGCGGGCGTGCGCGTCGACAAGCTGTCGGAGACCGCGCTGGCCCGCTTCCGCAGCGCCAACATCGGCATCATCTTCCAGTTCTTCCACCTGCTGGACGAGATGACCGTACGCGACAACGTGCTGCTGCCCGCCCGCCTGGCCGGCCTGCGCACCGCCGCGGCCCGACGCCGCGCGGACGAGCTGCTGGACCGGCTCGGCATCGCGGGCAAGTGCGACGACTACCCGGCCCGCCTGTCCGGCGGCCAGCGCCAGCGCGTGGCCATCGCCCGCGCGCTCATGAACCGCCCGCAACTCCTGCTGGCCGACGAACCCACCGGCGCCGTCGACCAGGAGGCGGCCGCGGGCGTGCGCGACCTGCTGCACGAGCTGTCCGCCGACGGCCTGACCCTGCTGCTGGTCACCCACGACCCGCAGCTGGCGGGTGCGGCAGGCCGACGCCTCATCACCATGCGTGACGGCCGCGCCACCGAGGCGGTGCCCGCGTGAGCGCCGGCGCCGTCCTGGCCGCCGCCCGCGCCGCAGTCGCGCGCCGCCGCCTCCAGACCATGATCGTCGGTATCGTCGTGCTGCTGTCGGCCGCCACCGCCGTCCTCGGCATCGGCCTGCTGGTCGCCTCGCACGGCCCGTTCGACACCGCCTTCGCCGACGCGTCCGGCTCCCACGTCACCGCCACCGTCTCCGCCGACGTGCCCGCCGACCAGCTCGCCGCGACCGCGGCGGCCCCCGGGGTCGCCGCCGCAGCGGGCCCGTTCGACCAGACCACGGCCGCCGTCTCCGGCGTGCTCGGGCCGCCCGGCCTCAAATACGCGATCGTGGGACGCGACCAGCGGGCCGGGTCCGTCGACCGGCTCACCCTCAGCAGCGGCGCCTGGCTGACCGGCCCCGGTCAGATCGTGCTCACCGACCGCGTCGCCGGACCGCGTGCCGCGATCGGCGACTCGGTGACGGTGAACCAGGTGCCGCTGCGCATCGTCGGCATCGCCGCGTCCGTCACCGGCACCGCCGACGCCTGGGTGTGGCCCACCCAGACCGACGTCCTGACCGGCCCCGACACCACCCGGCAGATGCTCTACCGCTTCACCGGCCCCGGCGACGACGCCGCACTGCGCACCGCCCTGGCCACCGCGACCGCCGCCCTGCCCGCGGGCGCCGTCACCGGCGCCACCACGTACGTGACCGTCCGGCAGGCCCTCAACCGGTCCATCTCCGCGATCGCGCCGTTCGTGATCGCGTTCGCGATCCTCGGCATCGTGCTGTCCGCCCTGATCACCGTCAACGTGATCAACGGCGCCGTCGTGTCGGGCTTCCGCACCATCGGCATCCTCAAGACCCTCGGCTTCACCCCCGGCCAGGTCCTCGCCGTCTACCTCATCCAGGTCCTCGCCCCCGCGGTGGTCGGCGCGGTCCTCGGCGCCGCGCTCGGCGCGGGCCTGGCGATCCCGCTGCTCGCGCAGACCGACGACGCGTACCACCTGCCCGGCGGCGGTGCGGGCGTCCCGCTCTGGGTCCTCGGCGTCGTCCTGGTCGCCATGCCGGTGCTGGTCGCGCTCGCCGCCGCCGGACCGGCGCTGCGGGCCGGGCGGCTGGCCGCCAACCAGGCGATCAGCGTGGGCCGCGCACCCCGCACCGGCCGGGGCTTCCGCGCCCGGCGGGCGCTGACCGCCTCCCGGCTGCCCCGCCCGGTCGCGCTCGGCCTCGGCATGCCGCTGGCCCGGCCCTCCCGAGCGGTGGCCACCCTGGTCGCACTGCTGCTCGGCGCGGTGACGCTGGTGTTCTCCGCCGGCCTGTCCGCGTCGATGACCGAGGTGAACACCGCCTTCACCCGCATCGACGCCGTCCCCGTGACGGTGCACGCCATGGTGCCCGGCGGCTTCGGCCCCGAGATGCGCAGGCCTGGCACCGAGGCGATCGCACCGCCCGAGCCGGCCGCCGTCGCGGCCGCGGTCGCCGCGACGTCCGGGACCGCGCACTCGTCGCTGCTGCGCGAGGGCGACATCCGGGTCGCGGGCATCGGACAGGAGGTCACCCTGCTCGGGTACACCGGCGACGCGAGCTGGACCGGATACCGCCTCGCCGCCGGGCGCTGGTACACCGGCACCGGCGAGGTCATGGTCTCGTCGTACTTCCTGCGCCAGACCGGGCACGCGGTCGGCGACCGGCTCACCCTGGCCGGCGGGCACCAGGTCACCATCACCGGCGAGTTCATCAACGGCAGCGACCGGTACACGATGATCGGCGACACGTCGCTGGTCACCGAACCGCGCGCGGCCCACGTCGAGGTCGGGCTCGCCCCCGGCACCGACTCCGCACAGTACACCCAGGCGCTCCAGGCGAAGTTCCCCGAGGACACCTCCGGGGTGTACGTCGAGGACAACCTCGCCGGCGAGGGCGGTGAGACCATCACCGTGATCAAGGCGCTGATCGCGACGCTGACCCTGCTGCTCGGCGTCGTCGCCGCCCTCGGGGTGCTCAACACCGTCGTGCTCACGACCCGCGAGCGCATCCACGAGATCGGGGTGCTCAAGTCGCTGGGCATGACGCCCCGCCAGACCCGGACCATGGTGATCACCTCCATGGTCGGGCTGGGACTGGTCGCCGGAGTCGTCGCCGTGCCCCTGGGCATCGCCCTGCACCACGCCGTACTGCCGATCATGGGCGAGGCGGCGTCGACGGCGCTGCCGCAGTCCGCGATGGACGTCTACCAGCCCGGCCAGCTGCTGCTGCTCGGCGGCGCCGGAATCCTGCTCGCGGTGATCGGCGCGCTGCTGCCCGCCGGTTGGGCGGCGCGCACCCGCGTGGCCACGGCGCTGCGGGCCGAGTGATCGGGAGACGGGGCGGACGCCACGCGTCCGCCCCGTCCCGTCGATGGTGATGTCTAGGTCGCCGGCACGGCCGCGGGGCGGGGGCGGCGGGCCAGCGGCAGCAGGGCCAGGAGGAAGAGCGCCCCGGCGACCGGGATCAGGTCGAGCGTGAAGGGCACCATGACCACCCCGGCCACGATGAGCACCGGGCTCCACCAGGGAAGTCGCCGAGTCGCCGCGAGCGTCACCGCGAGGACGATCAGGCCGAGGAAGAACAGCTGCGGCACGACGCTGTAGACCAGCGGCTCGACGCCCGGCAGGGCGCTGAACTCGTGTTGCAGGTGCTTGAGGTCGGCACGGTCGGCGGCCATGGCCGCCTCGACCATGTCCACCGCGAACTGCACCATCGAGGCGGCCAGGCCGAGCAGCGTGATCCCGCCGACGAGCGCGCGGCCGGCCCGGTTGCGGATCATCCGGGCCATCGCCAGCACGACCGGGATGAACGCGATCATGCCGAGCAGCCCGGCCAGGTGGGCGAGCTGCCAGTCCGCGCCGGGACCGTAGACGCCGTCGCTCTGCCCGGCGAGCCGGATGAGGCCGTACAGGATCAGCAGGGCGGGGCCGGCGATGAACGCGAATCTCATGTAGATCATCCTGGCGGGCGCCGGACCCCAGAATCCTCCGGCGCGCTCCCCCATTAACCCCCAGACCAGGTCCCTGAGCCGGCTCAGGGGCGGGTCAGCCGACCAGGCCGAGCATCATGGAGATCTGGGCGGTCCGGGACTGGTCGACGCGGGTGGCCAGCGCGAGCGCCGCGGCGTTGGTGCCCGACGAGAGCTCCATCCGGGCATACTCCACGGCCTGGTGCTGGCGGCCGATCAGGAGGTTGAGCAGCACCTTGTCGAACTCGGCGGCGCCGGCCTCGCGCAGCGCCCGCAGCTCGGCGGCGGGATCGGCGGGCAGGCCGCCGTGTCCGGCGTGGATCCCGGCGTCGGTGCCGGGTGTCAGCGGCTTCTTCCAGGTGGCGAGCCAGTTCTCGATCGACTTGCGTTCGTCGGCCTGGGTGACGGCGATCGCGGCGGTCAGGGTCTTGACCTTCTCCCCGACGGCGCGGGTACGGGCGACGTCGAGCAGCGCGGCGGCGGGGGCGTACTGGGCGAGCATCATCTGGGCGAACATGACGTCGGTGTCGTTGAACCCGCCGTTCTCCGAGACGGTGGGCGGCGGTGAGCCGGCGGGCGCGGCCGCCGGGCTGCCGCCGGGGGCGCACCCGGTCAGGGCCAGCAGGGCGGCGAGGATCAGGGCGTGGCGTCTCATGCGGGTCTCCTTGACGAGGTGCCGGGTCCGCGCCGGAGCGGGGCGGACCCGGCGGGGTTCAGACGAGCTGCCAGAGGGCGGGGACGTTGGGCGGTTCCCAGCCGGCGATGGCGGTGTGGGCCTGGCGGCAGCGGTAGGTGAGGCCGCCGTAGGTGACGGTCGCGCCGACGGCGTACGCGGTGCCGGCCGCCCAGGTCCCGCCGGTGGAGGGGCTGGTCGACGGGGACGGCGAGGCCGACTTCGAGGGGGACGGCGACGGCGACGGGCTGGCGCTCGGCGACGGCGACGGGGACGGGGAGGGGCTCGCGCTCGGCGAGGGCGAGGGTCCGCTGCCTACCTGGACGTCCACGCAGGAGTAGAACGCGTTGACGGTGTCGTAGACGTTCCAGCGGGCCAGGACGGTGAAGCGGCCGGTGCGCCCGCCGAGGCTGACGTTGTGCACGACGGTGGCACCGGGCTGGGCGCCGCCGTCGTCGAAGACCGCGATGCGGGTGCTGCCGACGAAGTACTCCCAGGTGCTGGTCCGGTGGCGGGCCGTGAGCACCCAGGTGAAGGTGACGTTGTCGGTCACCGCCGTGGCGGGCCAGTTCTTGCTGTTGTCGTTGAGCTCGGAGAAGCGGCTGCCGCCGCCGTTGCACTGCATGGAGCCCTTGGGCGCTTCGACGCTCTGCGGTTCCCAGACGATGTCGCCGCAGCCGGTGACCTTGCCCTGGGCGCACATGGCCTGCCGGCTCGCCGGGGACGACACGTACCCGTGCGCGTGGGCGGGGGTCGCCACCAGCAGGGAAGCGACGATCGCCAATGTCGACAGGGCGGGTGTGATGATGCGTTTGCGCATCTACTTCTCCTGATCGGATGGGGGATCGGGTGGTACGGCGCATGTCGGGGGGCGACACGCGCTGACCGGACGATAAGGAGCAGAAGCACAACAGTAAATGTTGTTAACCAAATAATAAGGTTGGCTTCTGATTCAACGGCACGCCGCGGCCACCAAAGCCTGCGTTCGGCACAGGGCGATCGGCATTGCCATCCGGCTCCTACCACGCCGCCGGGGCGCCCAGGCCGCAGCCGGGTCGCCGGCACGCGTCAGCGCGGCCCGGCAGCCGACCGGGCGGTGTCCTGCGCGTGGTACTCGGCCAGCAGCCGGCGCTCGTCAGCCCGGTGCGGGAAGAACGCCGCCACCAGTGCCGCACCGATCAGGACCGCGACGATCCCGGCGAGATAGGCCCACTGGTCACCCTGCAGGAACGCCGCCTTCGCCCCGGCGACGATCTGCTCGCTGTACTGCGGATACTGCTGGGCGGTGGTCGCGGCGCTGGAGAACGACTTGGTCAGCTGGGCCTGGACGCTGGCGTTGACCTGGTCACTGGGTGCGGCCGCGCCGATGGCGGCCGACGCCGCGGCGGCGTACCCGGCGGTCAGCAGCGCCCCGAAGATCGACTGCATGACGGCGCCGCCGAGGTCGCGTTGCAGGTCGGCGGTGCCCGACGCCATGCCCGCACGGGTCACCGGCACCGCGCCGGTCAGCGAGTGGGACGCTGGCGTGCCCGCGAACCCGACCCCGGCGCCGATGAAGGCGTAGCCGAGGCCGACCTTCCAGTACGCGACGCCCTCCCGCCACAGCAGCAGCATCGTCAGGAAGCCCAGGAGCACGAAGGCGTACCCGACCAGCAGGGTGAAGCGGGCGCCGCGGGTCTCGACGAGCTTGGCCGAGCGGGGCGCGAACAGCACCATGAACACGGTCGCGGGCAGGATCGCCAGTCCCGCGTCGACCGTGGAGTAGCCCAGCACGTTCTGCAGGAACTGCTGCCCGATGAACATCGCGCCCATCAGCGAACCGAACACGATGATGCCCGCGCACGCGGCGACCCAGAAGATGCGCCGCGACGCCACCCCGAGGTGGTACAGCGGATTGGCGGCGCGCCGCTCGCGGGCCAGGAACGCCGCCCCGGCGCCGATCGCGATGACCGCGAACACCGCGACCAGGGTGGCGGCACCGGGCACCGGCGCGAAGTTGATCGCCAGGACCAGGCCGCCGACCAGCAGGACCGAGAACACGCCACCGAGGTTGTCGACCGGTTCGGTGGTCTCGTTGACGTGGGCGGGGACCAGCCGCACGGCCATGACGAGGGCGACGGCGACCAGGGGCAGGGTGAGCAGGAAGACCGAGCCCCACCAGAAGTGCTCCAGCAGCACGCCGGAGGCGAGCGGGCCGAGCGCGGCGATCGCGCCGCCGAGCGCCGACCACAGCGCGATGGCCCTGGTGCGGGCAGCACCGGACCACAGCGCGGTGATCAGCGCCAGCGTCGTCGGGTAGGCCATGCCCGCCGAGAAGCCGCCGAGCAGGCGGGCGGCGATCAGGACACCGTCGGTCGGAGCGTACGCGGCCAGCAGGCACGCCGGGACCGACAGCAGGACCCCGGCGATCAGCATCAGCTTGCGGCCGTAGCGGTCGCCCACCGCGCCGAGATAGATCACCGAGCAGGCCAGCCCCAGCGAGTACGCGACCGCGACGAGGTTCAGCGCCGTCTGCGACGAGTCGAACGCGCGGCCGATGTCGGGCAGGGCGACGTTGGCCACCGCGAGGTTGAGGTTGGCCACGGCCGCCACCAGGATCAGCGCGGCCAGCACGCGGCCCTGGTGCGCGGGCGCGGTCGAGGCAGGTTCAGACGCACTGCTCACGCCGCCTCCCAGTGACGGTCAGCCGCAGAAGCCGGCCGGGCAGTGGGGCACGGCCGCTACCTCACGCCGGGTTCGTTGCTGTTCCACAGTATCGGGTCGAATATGGCCGATAACCCCGAATGCCAAGACGCCCCGCGGCCGCAGCCGCCCACCCCGCCGTCAAACCGGAGATGCTTGCCAGCCGGGCCGCCACGGCACGACGTCAATCGATGGCATTACCGCCCGGGGCACACCCGGCCACCGCGCTACCGCGGAAATCGGATCGAGGATCAAACGGCGGCCGGACGCCGCCACCATCGACAACCTTGATGCTTTCGGTATGGGAGTCGCCCGCAAGATCCTCGCGCTCGGCCTGGCCGCGGCCGCAGCCGCCCTGGTCGTCCACGCCCTGGCCGCGCCGGCGGCCCCGGCCCACGCCGCGACCGAGCCCGACCTCAGCCCGGCCGAGTGGAACCGGCTGCGGTACGCCGAGGAGCTGCTCATCCGCGACTGCATGCGGGACCACGGATTCGACTACTTCCCGACCTCGGCCCGGCCGGACGTGCGCGACCTCACCTACGTGCTCGACGACCCGGCCTGGGCGGCCGCCCACGGCTACGGCAGCGACCTCACCCGGCAGATCGAGCAGAGCCAGCACAGCGGCGCCAACGTCGTCTACGCGGACCGGCTGGACACCGACCGGCGCCGGCGCTACGACCTCGCGTACGGCGGCAGCGGCACCAGCCAGCTGGTGACGACCCTGCCGACCGGCCAGACCGTCACCTCCAACACCGACTCGTGCCTGGCCACGGCACGCACCGGACTCTACGGCGACCTGGCGACCTGGATCGGCGTGTCGACCGTGGCCCGCAACCTCACCCCCCTGGTCGGCCCCATGGTCACCGCCGACCCGAGCTATCTGGCCGCCCAGCAGCGCTGGTCGCGATGCGTCACCCAGCGGGGCTACCCCGCCGCCACCCCCGACGAGCTGCGCGACGGTGCCGCACCCGACGACCGGGCCGATGAGATCGCCCGCGCCACCGCCGAGGCCGGCTGCGCCGCGGCGACCGGGTTCGGCGCCGTCGCCAGAGACCTGCACGAGCGCTACAGCGTGCAGGCCAGCCGCGAGCGCGGCGACCCGCTGCGCTACTTCCGGCAGCTGAGCCGTGCCGCGCTGCCCGCGGCCGACCGGGTCATCGCCCGGCCCTAGACGCTCCCGGAGCCTCCGCGGAGCAGCAAGTCCCTTCGAGAAAGGAACCATCATGCGCATCCTGCCCGCAGCGTTCGCCACGCTGGCCCTCGCCTGCGCGCTCGCGGTCCCCGCGACCGCCGCGCAGGCGGCCGACGCCGGCCCGTCCAGCCTCGCCGCCACCCTGGTCACCGGCGCCGACGCGGCCGCCCTGGCCGGACCGTCCTGCCCGTCCGGGAACTTCTGCGTGTGGCGCTACACCAACCCGGGCTCGGACGTGAACCGCTACAACTGGTCGGGCTCCGACGGCGACTACCGCAACAACTACTGGGGTGACGGGGCCACGGTCGACAACACCCCGTCGGCGGTCAAGAACTCCAGCAACCAGGGCAACTACGTGGAGGTCTACGCCGGGTACAACTACGGCAACACCAGCGCGCACCCGTACCCGATCTGCGGTGCCCCCGGCGACGCCACCTGGGACCTGCGCGACCTCGGCTTCGACAACGCCGCGTCCTCGCACCGCTTCGTGTCCTACAACTGCTTCGGCTGACCTGCCATCGGTGGCCGCCCCACGGGGGCGGCCACCGCCGCGTGTCAGCCGCCGCGCACCACCTCCGCCGCACCCGTGGACGACAGCACCAGCACCCGGGCGCCCAGCGGCCCGGCCAGCCGCACCGTGTACGGCGCGCTGCGCAGCACCAGGTCCGACCCGCACTCGCCGCCCGCCGCCGGGGTGGCGGGCGGCAGCGTCTCCACGACCCGCAGCCCCACCGTGACCGCCGTGCCCGACTCGACGGCCTCGGCCTGGTAGCGCAGCACCGGCTGCCCGGGACACGCCGCCTGCGGCTGCGGCAGCTGAACCGTCAGCGTCACGCCGTCGGCCGCGATCGACCCGTTGCCGATCCCGCTGTAGCCGGGCTCGTCGGGGCGCCAGAACGCCGCCGGGCCCGGTGCGGGCACCGCCAGCGGACCCATCATCTCCGGGCCGGTGAACAGCCACGCCGGCAGCGTCAGCGGGCCCCTGTCCGTGTGGAACTGCGCGGTGCCCAGCTCCACCTTCGTGATCCGCATCGGTGCCGGGCTGGCGTCGGGCGCCGAGTCGGGCCTGCCGACGGCCGCGATCCGGTCGTACGCGGCGCGGGCGCCGATCGCGGGCAGTTCGAACACACCGTCGTGCAGCCGCACCCGGACGGTCGCCGGGCCCGGCGGCAGCGCGGCCTCCAGCGACAGCGAACCCTTCAGGAACGCGAGTTTGGCATCGCCGGTCGTGAACCCGTCCACCTTGACGGCCTCGCCGATCAGCACGATCGGCCTCGGCTTGCGATCCACGGGGAAGTCGGCCCAGGCCGCCAGCAGCCCCGGGTCCGGCCCGGCCGGTGCCTGCGGCGCGCCGATCGCCCGCAACGGCGCGTCCGCGCCGTCCGGTCGCGTGCACGACGCCAGCGCGAGCAGCACCGCCAGCAGCGCCGCAGTGCGAATGGAAAGCGACATCAGGAACCCCCGCTCATCGAATTCTCGTCGACCACATCGACGCCGGACGGGGCGGCGCGGTTGCCGCCGGGTACGGGTCGGGGCGGGCGGCCTGATCGGCCGCCCGCCCCGGGTCTCGCGCGTCGTGAACCCCGGCAGGGGTTCGGCGGCCGCCTACGAGAAGATGCTCACTCCGCCCGGTCCGACCAGCAGACCGACCACGATCAGCACGATGCCCCACAGCACCTGACGGCGGACCAGGGCGAAGATCCCGGAGACGACCAGGACGACGGCGAGAAGCCACAGTAGGAATTCCATGACGTTGACCTTCCCTTCTCGATCGGAGTCAAACCTCGGTCTTTGTCAGGCGTCGGCGAGCATCTGCTGGCGCAGCGTGCCGATGCAGCGGGTGAGCAGCCGGGACACGTGCATCTGCGACACCCCGATCTGCTCGGCGATCTGGGCCTGGTTGTAGCCGCACCCGAACCGCAGCGACAGGATCCGCCGCTCCCGGGTCGGCAGCTCCTTCAGGTACTGCCGCAGCGCGTGCAGGTCCGCCACCGCCTCGATGTCCTGATCGGCCTCACCGATCAGCTCACCGATCTCCAGATCGCCGTCCTCGCCGCTGACCGCGACGTTGAGCGAACCGGTCCGGTACGCCTGCGCGCAGTGCACCGCCGACCGGACCTCCTCCACGGTCGTGCCCAGATGCTCGGCCAGGTCCGCCGACGTCGGCCACCGGCCCAGCTCCTGGCTCAGCTGCGGCGACACCCGGTTGACGTCCAGGTACAGCTCCTGCATCCGGCGCGACACCCGCATGCTCCAGCCGCGGTCGCGGAAGTGGCGCTTGAGCTCACCCACCACCGTCGGGACCGCGAAATGCACGAACGCCGAACCACGGGAGGGGTCGAACCGGTCGATGGCCTGGATCAGGCCGACAGTGGCCACCTGGACCAGGTCCTCGGTGTCCACACCACGGTGCCGGAAACGCCGGGCCAGGCGCTCGGCCAGCGGCAGCCAGGCGCAGATCGCCTGCTGGCGCAGATCTTCACGAGCCGGGTCGTCCGGACCCGCCTCGGCGAGACGGACCAGGACCGCCTCGGCCATGGGGCCGTCGAGGTCGTCGGAGGAGACAGACGCGCTGACGGGGGACTCGACGGCGACCTTACGGTCGACGGTGCTGATGGTGCTGATGGTCATTGCAGTTTCCTCACCGCAGTGAACCGCGTCGGAACCGGTGCGCCCTGCGCACTCGGCCGCGGTCCTCTGTTCGGCGTCGACACCCGCTTCTTGAGCGTCGTGAAAACGGCTGTGGGGCCGTGCCCGACACGCGTGCCGGGCAGACAAGACCATACCGCCTGTCGCCCGAACGCACTACCCGGGCATCGGGCGACCGGTAGAAGCGCTGGTCAGGACCCTGACCGGGCCGGGTCCGCCGTCACGCTCCCTCCCGCTCCTCCAGGCCGACCGCGGCCTTCAGCTCCCGCACGTCGTGGTGCAGTCCGGGCTGGCCGGCGGCCTGGGCGGTGTGGCTCATCAGGTCGGCCAGGCCATCGGCGATGGCGTTGAGCTTGTGCTGGACGGCCCGGTCGGCGCGGGTCTGCGTGTTCTGCAGCAGGGCCACCATCAGGAACGTGACGATCGTGGTCGCCGTGTTGATGATCAGCTGCCAGGTGTCGACGTCGCCGACGACGAAGTACGAGGGCAGCCACAGCAGCACCAGCAGCAGGCAGAGCGCGAAGAACCACGCCTTGGAGAAGAACCCCGCGGCATGGGTGGCGAACCTGTCGAACATACCCAGCCCC
The DNA here is from genome assembly GCF_018327705.1 of Catellatospora sp. TT07R-123. NCBI lineage: Bacteria > Bacillati > Actinomycetota > Actinomycetes > Micromonosporales > Micromonosporaceae > Catellatospora > Catellatospora sp. TT07R-123. The sequence goes on from NZ_BNEM01000001.1 coordinate 1,017,540, forward strand.
GGGCTGACGTCACCGGGCATGTCATGGGGCCGGCTGTGGTCGGGCCCGTGCTCTCGCGTGTGGTCGGTCGGCCGCTGCGTCGGAGTGTCTCCCATGACTGCGCAATAGGCCCGCCGGGCGCCCCCCAAACGTCCGAGGGCGGCGCGCGGTTGCCGCGCCCGTCGGCGGGTATCACCGTGCCACCACTTCGTACCAACAGGGAGGCATGCCATGGCAGGCAAGCAATCTGACGTCACGGCCGCCGCCGAGCAGGTCGTGGACACCGCCGTCCAGGCGGGCCGGGCGGTGGCCGACAGGGCGGCGGCCGTCAGGGACGACGCCGTGGCCGCGGCGGCCGCCGCGACGCACAGGGCAGGCGAGGCGGCGGCCGTCGCCAAGGACAGGGCCGGGGAGGTCGTGCACGCCGTGGCGGAGCGGATGCCGCACGGCGCCGGCGAGTGGGAGGCCGTGGGGCGCGACATCGTCGACAGCGTCCGGCGCAATCCCCGGCCGTGGTTGGTCGGCGCGGGCATCTTCGCGTTCGCGTGGCTGCTGGGCCGCGGCTCGGCCCGTACCAAGTAGGCGCCGTGTCCGGCAACGAGATCGCGGCACTGATCGCCGCGGGAGCGTTCGCGCTGCTGGTCGTCGTACTGGCCGTGCCGATCCTGCGGCTGCGCCGCACCGCGGACGCCGCCACGGCGCTGCTGGAGCAGCTCACCGCCCAGACCGGCCCCCTGCTGAGCAGCGTGACGGCGACCGTCGACAACGTCAGCACCACCCTCGGCCAGGTGCAGGTCACCGTCGACGGCGTCAACGCGCAACTGGCGAAGGTCGACACGATGACCTCGCAGCTGGCCACGGCGACCAGCGGCATCTCCCACCTGGTCGGCAGCATCGCCGGCCACGCCCAGGGTCCGCTGGCCAAGGCGGCGGGGGTGGCCTTCGGGCTGCGCCGGGCCCTCAGGCAGCGGCGTTCCTGACCCCTCGCGGCAGGTGTCCACGACGGACCCCGGGCAGTCGCGGCGCCAGCCGTGAACGGCCCGGGGTCCGCGTCATAAATGTCGACGTTTAGCCGCCGTCCACGCGGGAAGCCACCTCGCAACGACGGCTTCAAAGGAGTGACGATGAGCGTGCTGGTGGAGGAGATCTCCATGGCTGACCTGGGCCGACTGCTCCAGGAGCGCTACGAGCAGGCGGCGGAGAACGTGCGCCTGGAGGCGCAGGTGAGATCGGAGCTGACCGCCGGGCAGTTCGGCCCCGGCGACGTCGCCGACGCCGGTTCGCTGGCCTCCGAGAGCGCGCAGCAGGAACTCGTCTCGGCGGCGCTACAGGAGCAGCTCGACCGGCTGGACGCCGCGCTGCGACGCTGGGAGGACGGCACCCTGGGCACCTGCGAGTCGTGCGACAGCCAGATCCCCGCCGGACGGCTCGAGATCATGCCCTGGGCCACCCACTGCGTCCCCTGCCAGCGCACGCAGAGCGGCAGGCACTGAACCACCGGAGTCGGCGGGTTCTGCCGCGCCGACCGCACACGGCACGACGGCCGTCGGGAGCTCGGTGCCCCGGCGGCCGTTGCGTGCGCGGGCGGGATGCCGGCCTCGAAACCGAGTCGCGTGGCGGAACCGGCTCAGGCCATACTCCGCGGGTGGTGGTCATTCAGCGGATCCGAGTGGTGTGGGGGCCGCAGGAGCGGGGCGCGGCCCACGCCGACCTGCGCCGCGCCGTGCCCGGGGTCCTGCGCCTGCCCGAGTCGCTGCCGGACGACGCGGTGGTCGTCCACGACGTGGTCGCACGCTCGGGCACCGGATACCGGCTGGACGAGCACGTCCTGTCCGGTGCCCGCGCGGCCGATGCGGTGTCCCTCGAACTCGGCACCGCCGACGGCGGCGTCGCGGTGCGCACGGGCCGCCTCACGGCGGTGTACCCGTGGCAGCAGTACCAGCGGCGCCTGTTCACGGTGGCGGCCGGTGAGACGGCGCTCTACCGGGCCAACTTCCGCTTCCGCGGGTGCATGTGCGCGGCGAACTCGTGGTACGAGGACTGGACGGTGCGGGTCGCCAACGCACCGGCGCACTCGGACCTGTTCATCGAGCGCAGCCCGCGCCACCTCGCCGATCACCGCGTCCACCTCTACGGCGGCCGGGGCCACGCGCGCAGTGCGGCGAAACGCTCGGCGGCCTGATCCCCGAGCGGCCGGGTCCCCATCCCACCCGACGGCGGCGGCCCGCCGACCTGTGCCGAAGCGCAGGGGGCGGGCCGTGGACGCAACCCGGGTGACGATCTTGGAGATCGTCTCCGCGGTCAGGGGACGGGTGGCAGCGGCGGGATGGGGAGCTCGGGGATCGGGGGCAGGCTCGGGTCGATCGGAAGCCCGCCGCTGGTCAGGATGGCGATGAGGCTGGCGAGCAGATCGTGGATGCTGCTCAGCAGTTGGGTGATGGCGTCCATGGGAGCACCCGCTTCCGTGCGTGGCCGGAGAGGAACGGCCGGTTGAGACCATTGGACGACCGATATCCGACAAAAGGCAATAGTTGCCCCACTTCTGGCGGACACCCACATGCCGTACTGTTCGGACATCACTGCCGAGCCCGTGCAACCCGGGCAGGGCAGCGACTCAGCCCGGCTCAGTCCCCGGCGCGGTCCAGCAGCGTACGCACCTCGGCGGCCAGGGCGGTCGACGCCTCGATCTCGACCTTGCGGATCGAGACGCTCTCCACGTTGAAGCCGAACGGCATCCCCAGCCGACGGCAGAACGCGGCCAGCTCCCGCGCCGCCCCCAGGCAGTACTCGTAGGACTCGGCCAGCGGATCGGGGGCGTGCAGCAGCGCGTTCTCCAGCCAGCGCGGGATCCCGACGCCCAGCCACTTCAGGAACGACAGCGTCTTCAGCGAGCCGCACACCGACAGCGTGAACACGATCGGGCGCGGCGCCACCCCCTGCTCCCGGCAGGTGTGGAAGTAGTCCGAGACCAGGCTCTTGGTGGCGTCGACGTCGTACACGACCTGCGAGATGAAGAAGGTGCACCCCTGCGCCTGCTTGGCGGCCAGGCGCAGGTGCTCGTCGCGGCTGCGCACATACCGCTCGGTGATGGCGACCCCGCCCAGCAGCAGCTCGGGCCGGGTCTCGTGCCGCAACCGCTGAGCGCGCGGCAGGCTGGTGTGCACCGTCTTCTGGCTCGACGAGGCGCCCACGAAGACCGACATGACCTGCTCGGCGTCCGTTCCGCCGAGCCACGACCGCAGATCGGCCTCGGGATACTTGCCCACGCACCGGTAGACCACCACCGGCTTGCGCCAGTCCGTCAGGTAACCGGCCTGGAATTCGGCCGGGTCCATCGTCGGCAGGTAGGGAAACGGGCGCTCGTCAGGGTTGCGGTCCTGCTCGTCGTCGATGTCGTACAGCACGAGCCCGTCGACGTCCAGCAGCGCCAGTCTGGCCGTGGTCACGGCGGCGATCTGGCGGATCTCGTCCGGGGTCGCGCTGCGGCGCGGCGGGGTGATGCCGAACAGCAGGATGCCGCTGTGCGCCTCGGTGAGCAGGGTCCGCAGCGGCGGCCGGACGGCGTCTTCGGCTGCGGCTGTCGTGGTCTGCTCGGGCACGGTCCGACCTTAACGCGCGGCCCGTCCCGCGCCGCGGCGGTCGAGGGCCGTCTCACATAGTTGGCGCCGGACCTGGTCGCGGTCCCGCGCTGGCGGCGTACGCGGCCCGGGCGTTCTTCACGACGGTGCGGTGTTCACCTGGGGCGGCGCCGTCGATGTTCAGCGGCGGCGCCAGCGCGGCGATCAGGCTGAACTCGTACTCGCGCGGGTTGTCGCAGGTCCACCAGGTCAGGCGCAGGTTGTCGCCCATCCAGGTGGTCAGCCGCTGCTCGTCGGCGGGGACGAGCACGACGCGGTCGGTCCAGACGGTCCGGTATCCGTGCACCGGCAGCAGCAGGCCGGCCAGCGTCCGCCGCAGCGTGGAACTGCCCGACCGCGCCAGGTGGTTGCCCACGATCCGGGTGCGCAGGCTGGTGGCGATGCCGAGGTAGAGCAGGCGGTGGCCGGGGTCGGCGGTATTGGCGGATCCGGACAGCTCCGGCAGGACGCTCGGCGGTGCCCACCAGGCGTACAGGCCGCCGGAACGCGGCAGTCCGGCGGCGGCCGCCGCCAGAGCCACCGGCGCGACGTTGAGTCCGCCGACCACCTGCCGCAGTTCGGCCGACTCCGGTCCACGCGGCGTCCGCTCGGCAGCTGTCACAGCTGCATTATGGCGAACGACCCCATTGCTCGACTGCTACAGATTGACACCGCGGACCATAGTGGAGGCTCTCCGCGCCCGGGAAGCTGCCCAGAGAGGGATATCGATGGCCCAGGAGTCCACCCGCGGCGCGTCCGCCGAGGACCCGGCCGACGGCACGGTCGCCGAGGTCGGCGATCCGGTCGGCGCCACGGCGGCACCGGCTCAGCAGCCGCCGCGAGCTCCGCGACCCGCACCGGTCCGGCGGCGGCGTTCGCGATCAGGGCCGTGGGACGCGGTCGCCGGGATCTCCGCCGCCGCCGGGGTTGTCGTCGCCCTGGTGCTCGGCCTGCCCAGCCTGCTGCGCCGCGACGATCAACCGCCGCGCCAGCCCGCGGCCGCGGCTACGACCGGGGCCGCCTCGCCGTCGGTCCGGCCGCCGACCATCGCGGTGCTCTCCCCCGCGTCCGGCGCCGGCGTCGCCGTGACGTGTGTGCGGGACGCCTGTGCCGTCGAGGTCCGGGGGCGCTACGACGGATCCGGCCGGTCGCTGCACCCGTACGTGCTCATCGCCCACGAGTGCTGCCTCGGCAGCACCCTCGTGTACTACGTCCAGTGGGACTCCACCAAGGAGGTCTCCGCCGGAGACTGGGTGTCGCGAGCGTATGTCGCCAAGCCGCGCACCGGCACCACGTTCCAGGTGAAAGCGGTCCTGACCACGGACGCCGTCCGGCCGTCCGCATCCGGCGGCGAGCTGATGACCTGGTCGGACTCCATGGCAGCCGAGTTCGGAGCGGTGGCGGAGTCCGACGTGGTGACCGTGACGGTGGCTGCCGTCGTGGAGGCGACGGCGTTCTGCGACTGCCCGTGACGGTCGGCGGACGATCTGCTCCCGGGCCCGGCATGCCGAGCGGCCCGCCCCGGGCGAAGTCCAGGGGCGGGCCGCCGAGCAGCATCAGAGGGTGTCTTCGACCTTGATGTAACCGCGCTGGATCACGAACCGCTGGTTGGTGTGGTTCATGCACTGCCAGAGGCGGGCGTTGTCACCGTTGTTGCGGGTGTTGCCGATGTCCAGGCACATCTCGGCACTGCTGCCGATGGTGTCCTTCAGGACGAGGTAGCCGTTGCGCACCACCCACTGCTGGTTGGTGTTGCCGGCCGTGCAGCGCCAGATGAAGACGTTGGCGCCGTTGTTGCGGGCCGCCGCGTCCATGCACATCTCGGCGCCGGTGCCGACGGTGTCGGCGACCTTGATCCGCCCGCCCTCGATCTCGAAGCGCTGGTTGGTGTGGTTGAGGCACTGCCAGATGCGGACGTTGTCGCCGTTGTTGCGGGAGTTGCCCACGTCCAGGCACATGCCGGCACGGGCGGCCGGGGGCGCGGGGGTGGCGACGGTCAGCGTGCCGTCGCTGATCGTGTGGGTGTTGCGGGTGTTGATGTCGTTGTAGGTCAGGGTGGCGGTCCCCCGCGGGCTCAGCGTGGTGCCGGACGGCGCGTTGGGGCTGACCGTGACCATCGGCGCGAAGCGGAAGAACGTCCCGCTCGGCCAGTTGCTGTACCCGCCGCTGATGCTGAACGCCTCGCAGGTCAGCGTGGTGGCGTTGTTGCTGAGGGCGCAGTTGCGCAGGCTCAGGTTGTTGGAGATCCAGTCGGTGCCGTTGGCGCTGTACTGCCCCGGCATCGTGGACTGCGGCGCGAAGGTGGTGTTGCCCGGCGCCGTGAACTGGACCGACGTGCCCGACGCGGGGAACAGGCCCTCGCCGCCGGTGTTCTGGTAGGTGAACCGGACCGGGCCGGTGTCGCCGGGCGCGATGACCGCGGTGGTCGGCACGTCCTGACCGACGAACGGCACCGCGGCCGCCGGGCTGGCCCAGAGGGCCGTGAGGGCGAGCGCGGTGCCGACGCCGACGGCGGTCCGGCCGAGATGCAGACGCAAAGAGCGCATAACGAGCTTTCTTGTCGGAGGTTTCGTGATGACAGGTGCGCGCACACCGGCTCCGAGAGCCAGTCATCAAGATCCCAGGCCGCTGACCTGCGATTATGTAGATCACGACCGTGTCCAGGCGGTTCACCCGATCGAGTGAGTGCCGCGTCGGGACCGTCGGGGTCCGCGCCTATGATGCGGCGGTGCCGAGCAAGAGCTTCTATGAGCTGACCTTCGGGGTGAGCCCGGGCGGCGCCCGCAAGTGCACCCACTACCTGCGCGGCAGCCTCGACGAGATCAGGTCCGACCTCGGCGCCGAGCTCGCCGAGGAGCTGAACCTCTACCTGCTGTGCTGGTACGGCGCCGAGCTGTCGATACAGGTGTATCAGGACGGTGAGCTGGAGCGGTCGGTCGACTTGCACCCGTTCGTCACCATCGAGGTCGACGGCTACCCGGCCATCACCTTCACCGGCCCGCACCAGCCGGTCGGCTACGACTTCGAGGCCGACGACGACGCCGAGGACGAGGAGGAGACCCTCTCCCATCGCATGTTCTGCGGCGAGCTCGGCGACGCGGTCAGCGTCACGGTCGCCTGGGACCGCATCGACGTGCCGCCGCTGACCGGTGTGCCGCTGACCGCCGACGACGTGTTCGACGCGGCCGACCAGCGGGGTTACCCGTACGGCTACTCCGACTGCGAGATCTGAGCACGGACCGGTCTGCGGGGCCGGCGGGCTCAGGCGGCGATGACCGCGACGGTGGTGCGGCCGCCGTCGACGTCGAGCACGGTGCCGTGCACGAACGCGGCCTCGTCTGAGGCCAGGTAGACGGCGGCGTACGCGATGGATTCGGGGCGGCCGCTGGCGGCGGCCGGGGTGCCGCGCATCATCGCCTCGGCGAGGTCGTCGGCCGACTCGGGTCGGACCACGCCGGGTGAGATGGCGTTGACGCGTACGCCCCTGGGACCGTATTCGGCGGCCCAGGCGCGGGTCAGCGTCTCCATGGCGCCCTTGGTGGAGCTGTAGAGGGCGCTGACGGGGATGCCGAGCCGGGCGATCCAGGAGCCGAGGTTGACGACGGCGCCGCCGCCGCGTTCGGCCATGCGCGGGGCGATCGCGGCGGTGAGGAAGAACGGCGCTTTGACGTTGACGGCGTACATCTGGTCGAACATGTCGTCGGTGACGGTCTCGGTGGTGGACGCGGGATAGATCCCGGCGTTGTTGACGAGCACGTCGATGTGCCCGCCCAGGGCGCGGGCAGCGTCGTCTGCCAGCGCCCGCGAGGCGGCCTGGGAGCCGTCGAGGTCGGCGGTGACGAAGACGGCCGTGCCGCCCGCCGCGCGGATCTGCGCGACGACGGCGTCGCCGCGCTGCCTGTCGCGGCCCGAGACGGCGACGCGTGCGCCCTCGGCGGCGAACTCCAGCGCGATGGAGCGGCCGATGTTGCTGGTGGATCCGGTTATCAGGGCCGTCTTTCCGGCCAGGCGAGTGCCCATGGTCGACCTTCCTGTGGAGCTGGTCCGCGTCGGCCCAGGAATGGACCGCTCAGTCCAGACGCTAGCACAAGAATGGACCAGTCAGTCCAGTTGCGCTAACCTGGGCAGGTGACCACCGCCACCACCGTCAAGCTGACCGCCAAGGGCGCCGCCACCCGCACCCGGATCGTCGCGGCGGCCGCCGACCTCGTGCTGACCCGCGGCGTCGGCGGCACCAGCCTCGACGACGTCCGCGCGGGCACGCTGACCAGCAAGAGCCAGCTGTTCCACTACTTCCCCGGCGGCAAGCGCGAGCTCGTCCTCGCCATCGCCGCGCTGCAGGCCGACCGGGTCCTGGCCGCACAGCAGCCATACCTGGAGACGCTCGACACCTGGGCGGCGTGGGACGGCTGGCGCGACGCGCTGCTCGCGCACTACGCGGCGCAGTCGCACCGGGGCTGCCCGATCGGCACCCTGGTCAGCGAGCTGACCGGCACCGACGCGACCGCCGCCGCCGAGGTGGCCGCACACATGGACCGCTGGCGGGCACACCTGGCCGCAGGCCTGCACCGCATGCACGAGCGCGGACTGCTGCGCCCCGACGCCGACCCGGACCGGCTCGCCCTGGGCGTGTTCGCCTGCGTGCAGGGCGGGCTGCTGCTCAACCAGGCCGCGCAGTCGATCGAGCCGCTGGCCGCCGCCCTCGACGCGGCGCTGGCCGCCCTGCACGCCGCCGCCGGCCGCGATCCAGGCGACCGCCCGCGCCGCTGATCAGTATGCTCGTGGAGTTATGCGACTGAGGTCAGACAGGCGGCACCGGTGACGGCCGCCGGCACCCCGCGCGGCTACGGGCTCAACGTGACCCGGCCGCAGGGGGCGACCACGGGCGATCCCGACTTCGCGAAAGCTTACGAGCTGGTCTTCGCCGACTCCGTCGGCAAGAACTACCCGACCGAGGCGTACGACATCGCCGACCTGGTCCACCGGCGCCACCCCGGCGCCACCAGCCTGCTGGACGTCGCCTGCGGCAGCGGGCTGCACCTGTCGTACCTGCGGAGGATCTTCGACCATGTCGAGGGGCTGGAGATCTCCGACGCGATGCGGCAGGCGGCCGTCGACCGGCTGCCGGGCGTCGCCGTGCACGCAGGCGACATGCGCGACTTCCGGCTCGGCCGGACGTTCAGCGCCGTCACCTGCCTGTTCTCCGCCATCGGCTACACGCAGTCGGTCGAGGAACTGCGCCAGGCCGTCGGCTGCCTGGCCGCGCACCTGGAACCGGGCGGGGTGCTGGTGCTCGAACCCTGGTACACCCCGCAGCAGTGGCGTCCCGGGACCGTGCACACGGCCACACACCGCGACCGGGACCGGCACGTCGCCGTCATGTGCTACTCGGACCAGACCGGCACGTCCTCGGTCATGACCATGCACTACCTGCTCGGCGAGCCCGGCAGCGGCGTGCGGTCCTGGACCGAGGAGCACGTCATGACCCTGTTCACCGACGAGCAGTATCGCGAGGCGATCGAGCTGGCCGGACTCGGCGGCATCGAGTGGCTGCCCGGCTGGCACGACGAGCGCCCCCGCATCGTCGCGATCAAGCGGTAGGCGCGCCGTGGCCGGGCCGATGCGTCGCGGGGGCAGGCCTGCCGGACCTGCCCCCGCTGGTCACCGGGCCCGGGGCGGCCGGGCGCGGCGACGGAGGACCGCCCCGGTCAGCCGGCGACCGGGGTCTCGTTGTGCCAGGCGGAGTCGACCCACCAGGTCGACAGACGATTGTCGCTGTTCAGGTAGTAGATCCACTGGCTGTTGACCCCCTCGGGCACGGCCGCCGGGCTCGTGCCCGCCGCCGCCGGGATACCGGTGAGGGTCTCGTTGTGCCACGAGCCGCCCGCCGGCACCCACCACGACGACAACTGGTTGCCCGCGTTGAGGTAGTAGATCCACTGGCCCCCGCTGCTGTTGGTGACCGTCGTGGGACTGCTGCCGGGCGCGGCGGCCACGCCGGTCAGCGTCTCGTTGTGCCAGGAGGTGCCGACCCACCAGGTCGACAACTGGTTGTTCGCGTTGATGTAGTAGATCCACTGGCCGCCGCCGCTGTTGGTGACCGCGGCGGGGGTGGTGCCCGGTGAGGCTGCCACGCCGGTGAGGGTCTCGTTGTGCCACGAGCCGCCCGCCGGCACCCACCACGACGACAGCTGGTTGTTCGCGTTGAAGTAGTAGACCCACTGGCTGCCGCCGCTGTTGGTGACCGTCGCGGGGGTGGTGCCGGGTGCGGCGGCCACGCCGGTGAGGGTCTCGTTGTGCCAGGTCCCGCCGACCGCCGCCGTCCACCAGGTCGACAACTGGTTGTTCGCGTCGACGTAGTAGATCCACTGCCCGACGCCGTCGTTCGTGATGATCGCGGGGCTGCTGCCAGGCGAGGCGGCGACGCCGGTCAGGGTCTCGTTGTGCCACGGCCCGCCGACCGGCGTCCACCAGGTCGACAGCTGGTTGTTCGCGTTGACGTAGTAGATCCACTGTCCGGCGCCGGTGATGACGATCGCGGGACGGGTGCCCGGCGACGCTTCTGCTCCGACGAGGGTCTGGCTGTGCCATACCCCGCCGACGGGCTTCCACATGCTGGAGATCTGGTTGCTCGCGTTGACGTAGTACACCCACACCGTTCCGGCGCCGTCGACGACGGCGACGGGGCGGCCCGGCGGCCGTACGGTCAGCGTGTAGGCGGTGTTGCGGGCGAACGAGGCGGTCGCCGCCCGGACCGTCACGGTGTACGTCCCGGCGGGGGTCGACGTGCTCGTCGTCAGGGTCATGGTCGACGATCCGCCGGTGGCCAGCGATGCCGGGCTGAAGGCGGCCGAGACGCCCGCAGGCAGGCCGAGCGCCGACAGGGTCACCGGCAGCGAGCCGCCGCTGGTGACGGTCGTGTTCACGGTGGCCGTGACGGCGCCGCCCGGGGTGGCCCGCCCCGACGCCGGGCCGGTCGAGACCGAGAAGTCCGAGAACGTGGTGACCCGCAGGTGGTACGAGTTGGCGTTGGCGCCCGGGGAGCAGACGTTGAACTGCGACTGCGACGAGTCCCAGGTGAAGCCGCTCGGCACGGTGCAGGCCCACAGGTTGTCCGACGGCACCCGCATCCGGACGGAGTTCGCGTTCATGCCGGACCGGCATACGTTGAACTGCGACTGCATCAGGTCGTACGTGTAGCCCGCAGGCAGCGAGCACGCGGTCAGACCGTCGACCGGAAGCCGGATGCGGAAGCTGTCCGCGTTGGCGCCCGGGGAGCAGACGTTGAACTGCGACTGCGCCAGCTCCCAGGTGAAGCCGCTCGGGACCGTGCAGGCCCACAGGCTGTCCGACGGCACCCGCATCCGGGTGGAGTTCGCGTTCATGCCCGGCCGGCACTTGTTGAACTGCGACTGCATCAGGTCGTACGTGTAGCCCGCGGGCAACGAGCACGCGGTCAGGCCGTCGGCGGGGGTGCGCAGGTGGTAGCTGTTGGCGTAGGCGTTGGCCACGCAGACGTTGTACTCGGAGCGCGCCTCGTCCCAGGTGTATCCGGTCGGCACGGTGCAGGCCCAGGTGTTGTCCAGCCCGGTGAGCGCCGTCCGGCCGGTCACGGCCGCGCCGGACACCGCGCCGGGCGGTGCCGGGCGTGCCACCGCCTGCGCCGCACCCGCCGGGAAAAGTGCTGTCGCCACTGCCATGGCGAACGCGGCGACGGTCCGCGCCCTCGCCTTCACACCACGTTCCACGATGTCTTCTCCTCAGCCCTGATGAAAGATTCCGGTGCCGAGTCTCCGATTCGGATACGCGGGGGTCAACGCATTCAGGGTCGCCGGATGTATCCAGTTTCATGAACCGATGAAACGCCGTCTGACATACGTTTACAGCGTCGGGTTACGCCTCAGGGCATGCGGCATCCGGCAGCCGCGCCAGCTGCCTTTATGTGGCGTCGCGGCTCGGGATCGGCGATTCTGTCGACCATTACCACGGCGCTGCCACCGCGCACCGGAATGAACCTTGAAGTGACCTAGTTATTCACGGCGGAGTCGAGGACCGAGCGGCATCGGAATCGAACTGATGGGTCCGCCTATTCCGGCCTGGGTGAGATTCACAGGACACCTTTCAATTGCAACGGCGATGCCCCGCCCCCCGCACCTGGGCCCTGGCGGCGGTCAGCCGCTCGAAGAGGGGGCCGCGGCACACCGAGACAGTCCGGCGCCGGGTCAGCGGTGCTCGGGTTCGATGACGCAGATGCAGCCGATGGTCCGCGGGGAGCCGGTGTCGCCCTCGCTGAGCCAGGCGCTGACCGGCCACAGGATCCGGTCCCGGTCCGCGCCCTGCCGCACCACGAGCACCCTGCGCCCCAGGACCGGCCCCGGCACCTCCGACAGCGGCGCGCCGGCGCGCGGGATGCCCGCCGCCAGACCTGCCGCGGCGGCGGCCGCGGCGAGACCGGTGGCGCTGCGGGCCAGCAGCTCATCCCAGGCTCCGCCCGCGACCGGCGGGGTGACCATCTTGCGCAGGTCCGCCCCGGTGCCGACGAAGGCGGCGGGGACGAGGGTGCGCAGGTGCTCGTCGACGCGGCGCAGGGCCTGCAGCCGCTGCCAGGGCTCCGGCCTGGCCGTCACCTGCGCGACCCGGTCGCGGGCGGCCTGCTCGAACGCCTCGCGGTCGCGTACTGGTTCGTACGGCACCAGGGCCTGCTCGCCGGACGGGGCGTCGAGCCATACCCGGCCGAGGCCTTCGCCGTGCCGGGCGACCAGCAGCATGCCCTGCAACGCCTGAGCCATCGGCAGCCCGAGCACCGCGACGTCGTCCTCGGCGGGCTCCAGCCCCGCGCACCAGGTGGCCACGGTCTGGCCGATACGCAGGGCGAAGTCCTGCGGCCCGGCCTCCATCGCGGCCACGAGCAGGCGATCTCGCAGTTCGTCGTCGCCGACCTGCTCGTCGTGCCGCCAGGCCCGGCCGCGGGCGCCGAGTTCGTCACACCACCGCGCGTACGCCAGCCGCAGCGTCGACGGCGGCGCGGGCGGCTGCTCGGACGCGATGCCGGCCGCCGCCACCAGCACCTGCGGGGCCGCCGGAACGGGCGGCAGCACGGACAGCCGCACCTCCACCGCGGCGAGTTCGAGGCCGGCGCCGGGCTGCGGCCGCCGGTAGCGGCGGGTGACCACGATGTCGTCGAGCGGGCCGCGCAGGCCCTCGGCGGCCAGGATCGCGGCCAGCGGCGCGAGGTCTGGCAGGTCGGGCAGGTCGTCGGGCATCAGTGGTCTCCTGTGGTCGGGTCCCACGTCGGGTCCCAGTCGGTGCTGCTGTCGGGCATCGCCGTGGTGTAGACCCAGCCGGGCTCGGACTCCATCCGGACGAGGCTGTCGGTCTCCAGGAACTCCGGGTAGCCGGCGTTGACCCGCAGCCGCCCGTGCTGGTCCAGGACCGCCCAGAACGGCACGTCGGGCAGCAGGTAGTCGCCGTCGCGGAACTGCGGCGGCCGGATCCGGCCGAGCGGGACCGGGTCGGCGCCGGGGATGCGGGCCCGGAACACGAACGCGGCCGGGCGCAGGGTGCCGGTGCGGGTCACGGGCAGCGCGCTCGTGCTGACGGCGGCGGGCAGCCGGGAGGCCGCCAGCGGCCTGGTCGCCGCGTATGCCGTGCCCGAGGACGTCTCGGTGGCGAGGTCCACCGACAGCCGCTGCTCGGCGGTCCCGGTCCGGAACACGGTGACGTACTCGGGCTCGTCTTCGCCCTCCTCGACGGCGGCCACCTCGATGTCGGGCAGCGTGAGCAGGTCGCCGTCCCGGTCGAAGTGCTCACCGAGGCGGCTGATCTGGAGCAGGTCGAGGTGTTCGCCGGCGTCCAGATCGGTGCCGTTCAGCGGGTGCAGGGCCGGGCGGACCGCGTCGCGGGTGCCGCGGCAGAACGAGATCCAGGCGTTGAGCTCCTGGTCGACGGCGATGCGATACCAGAGCCCGGCGGGCAGCGGCCCCGGGCGGTGGCGGCTGTACTGGTAGGCGCCCCACTGGACGGTCAGCTCCGGGCCGAGGATGCGGTGCAGGTGCAGGTCGTCGGAGTTGAGCCGCTTCCAGTCGGTGCAGGCGAACAGGTTGCCGGGTGGGGACGCCAGCACCCCGCGCCGGGTCGCCTTGTCGAGCACGGTGCCCTGGTGCAGCAGCGGCGGCACCCGGTCGTGGTCACCGGCGAGCCCGAAATCGCTGGGCAGGCAGGCAAGCAGGTTGTGGACACTGATCTCCAGCTGGTCCAGCCCCGCTTCGAGCCGCTGGTCGTCCACCCCGGACAGGCCCTTGACCGACCGGGCCCAGCAGGCGCCCAGGGACGCGGTCTGCTTGGCGTACGCGTGCTCGACCAGCATGCCCTGCGGGTCCCAGGGGATGGGGCCGGCGCCGTCGCGGTCATGCCGCAGGAACTGCTCGGTCATCCGGGTGCGGATCAGGCCGTGCACGGCGGGCATGGTGGTGGTGCGCCCCGACAGCGCGACCAGGTCCAGCTGCTCGCCGGGCTGGCGGCCCAGGGTGCGGCGGACGAGGCTGGCGGCCAGCCCCGCCGCGACGCCGACGACGGGCCGGATCATCCGGTCGAAGTCCTCCGGCGCGAGCACCACGGCGCCGTCGGGCAGGGCGCGTACGGCATCGCGCCAGGTGCAGTCCGACGGCAGGCTGTCGGCGAAGGTCTGCTCGATCCGGTAGCCCTTGCCCTGGGACAGATAGTTGATCTTCGCGTCCTCGGCCGCCTCCCACAGCCGGTCGAACGCCGCGGTGCGCACGCCCGGCGTCGCGGAGTGGCTGGGCAGCCGCTCGCGCAGGATGCGCCGGACGTCGTCGGTGACCGGCTTGGGGTGCCCGGACGCGAGCAGGCGCTCGGTCAGGGTGCGGTCGTCCGCGTCGCGGGCCGCGGGGGCGTGTCCGGCGTCGATCGCGTCGACGACGGCCGCCTTGAGCCAGTAGAAGACGCGCAGGGTGAGCAGGTCGCCGCCGAGCTGGGGGTGCCCGGTGGTGCCGAGCACGCGCGGGGTCAGCGTGTAGTGGCGCCCGCGCGGGCCGTCGGCTGCCGTACCGCCGGGCCGGGTGGCGACGAGGTCGAGTGCCAGCAGCGCGATGTCGGTGGTGCCGCCGCCGATGTCGAGCACGAGGGCGTTGCGTCGCCAGGTCGGCAGCAGCGCCTGCTCGACCGGTCGGGCACCGGCCCGGAACGAGCGCAGCCCCGCCTCGACGTCGCCGCCGAAGCCGCGTACGACGAAGTAGAGGGCCGAGGCGACCGCCTCGTCGTAGTCCATGTGCACGCGCTCGACGGCGATGCCGGTGCCGTCGCTGACGGTGCGGCGCAGCCGGGCCCGTGCCGACGGCGGCAGGGTCGTCGGGTAGGTCACGGTGACCTCGTCGATCTCGCTGTCGGCGGGCACCTGGAGCCCGGCCAGCAGCGTCCGGGGCTGGCCGGCGTGCGCGACGGCCGCGCGGACCCGTTTGATCAGGTCGGCGTAGGACTGGGCGATCAGCAGGTCGGTGTCGGCCGGCCAGCCGTCGGGCACGGCGGCCGGGCCGAGGCCGCGCACCGGATCGGGGCGCAGCAGCCGCCGCTTGATGCCGGGGTGGTACACGATCCCGGCGGGCCGGTCGGCATCGGACACCGCGACGTCGACCAGGTGGGAGGCCTTGATGTCGGCGACGGCGACGGCGAGGATGCTGCGGATCTCGGGCTGGCGGTAGCCGTCGCGCAACCCGACCTGCCACAGCCGGTGCGCGTGCAGCGCGGGCACCGCGAACACCCTGTCGTAGGCCCGGTGGACGGTGACGGCGAGCGCCGCCTGACCGGCCGCGCAGCGGTCGACGGCGATCGCGACGGCACGGCGCAGGTCGAGGTAGTCGCGGTCGGGGACGCCGTTCCACTGGTCGCCGATGCGCCGCAGCGCCTGCCTGATCTCGGTCAGGGCCGTGAACCGGTGGCTGCGGGTCGGGCCGTACACCGCGGCGACCTCTTTGAGCAGGTCCTGCTGGTGCGGGGCGAGCGCGGGGTCTTCGAGCAGCTCCAGCAGCACCTCGCGCAGCGCGGCCTCGTGTGCGGGGTCGAGGGCGACGACGTCGAGGTGGCTGCTCTCGTACAGGCTGGCCGTCGACGACCAGGTGCCCAGGTCGAGGGCGAGGTACTTGAGGCGCTGGCGGCGGTCGTCGGCCGCCACCGGCGGCAGCAGCGTCTGGCGGGCACGGTCGGTCGTGGGAGCGGTCATGGCGCACTACCTCGCGGAGTCGGTCGGCGGGCCGGACAGGCCGCGCAGCACGGACGTGGGGGGGATCTGCTCGCCGATCAGGTCGAGCTTGCGGATGAGCCGGGTATGGGCGGCCAGCAGCGCGCTCTGGATCCGGCGCCGGACCTGGTGGCTCAGGGCCTCGACGACGTCGCGGCGCAGCCGGAACAGCACCGCGGGGTCGCGGCGGGCGTCCTCGTCGTCGTGGTGGTCGATCTGCCACGGCACCGGCGTCGACGCCGACCGCGGGTAGGCGTAGTCGGCCTCGGTGCTGGGCAGGGCGCCGAGCTGGCGGCCTACCTCCTCGGTGACCAGGCGCGGGTCCAGCAGCAGCGCGAAGTTGCGCAGGAACCCGTCGGCTACTGCGCCGCCGCGCACCAGCATGACCCGGCGCAGCTCATCGCGGTGGCGTTGCAGCGTCTGGGCGTCGGCGTCCAGGCCCAGCGACCGGTGCAGTTCCACGGCCCAGCGCCGCACCCGGTCGGTGAGCACGCTGTCGAGCACGGCCATCGCCTTGTCGCGGGTCTCGTCGTAGCTGCCCGCGAGGTCGGCGGTGGTCACCAGCAGCTGCGCCTCGCCCGGCTGGGCCACCGTCGGCCCCGTATGCCAGCCGCCCGCGCCACCGGAGTAGAGGTCGTCGAAGTCCCCGTCGAACAGGTCGCCGTCCGGACCGGCCGGACCGCCCGGACGCAGCAGGCCCGAGTCGATCCGGCTCAGATGCCCGGTCCAGCACGGCCAGTCGTGCACCCGGCCGACGATCGCCGCCTCGACCAGCTCCTCGAACTCCTTCTCGGTCGGGACCAGCACCAGTTCGGCCATGCGGGGCTTGAGGTGGTCCACCGCCGTCCGCAGCCGCCGCAGCAGCTCCTCCAGCCGGCGCCGCTCCTGCTCACCGACCCCGACCGGCACCCGGACCGGCAGCTCGTCGTCGAAGGCCTGCCGGGCGGCCAGGTAGGCCTGCTCCAGGCCGTGCGCCTCGGCCAGCCAGATCCGGCTGCCGTGCTCGCCGAGGTGCCCGGTCAGCAGCTGCCGCAGATGCCCCAGCCCGCCGTCGTCGTCGGTGAAGTGCGCCAGCGCCGTGACCATCGGGTCGTCGCGGTGGGTCGCGCGCAGAGATCGTACTGTCGGCGCCCACCGGTCACCGGATCCCCGCGCCACGTACAGGTCATGCGAGGTCGCGCCGCGCGGGGCCGGGGCGCCGAGGAACATCCCCGCCCGCAGCGCCGACACCAGCGCGAATCGTTCGAAATGCTGGCGGGTCAGCTCCCCCACCATCGCGGTCAGGGCCGCCACATTGTCGCTGTGCTCGGTCAGCTCCCGCAGCGACCGCGCGACCGGCGACGGCGGCTCCACCGGGTCGAACTTGTTCCCGATGACCAGCATCGACTTGTCCAGCTCGCCGTAGTCGTGGCGGCCCTGCTCCAGCATGGAGAAGAACTCCTTGACCGAGTCGCTGGTCGGCTCCCGGCCGTCGACGACCACCGCGACGACGGTGGTGCGCGGCAGCTCCCGGCTGATCAGGTAGCGGTCGCGCAGGCTGCCCGAGTCCAGCCCCGGAAAGTCGATCAGCTCGATCGCGGTGTCGAGGTCGAGCACGCTGCGGGGCACCCCGACGGTGATCACCACCTGGTCGATCAGGCTGCGGGTGGCCAGCAGCGTGTCGGCGCTCATCCGGTCCGGGGAGATCGGCGCGCCGTAGCGCGGCTCCGGGAACTGCTCGGTCGGGGTGTGCGACGTCCCGATCAGCACGGCCGAGTCGAGCAGCTCCCGCCGGATCGGCGTCAGCTGGCCCCGGGTACGGGCCAGCAGCCCCGCCCCGACGCGCAGCGCGTCGCGTACCGCGAACAGCTCGGTGGCCCACTCGCGCAGTTTCAGGTTCATCGTCGGGTCGGCCCACCAGGACCGGAACAGGTCCTCGACCAGCCGCCAGTCGGCCTGCTCGATCCGGGCGGCGTCGACCGGGTGGTAGCCGTCGAGCACGTGCGCGCCGTAGCGGCCGCTGCGCCCGGCGTGCGTACGGATGCCTTCCAGCAGGTACTCCACCAGCTCGACGACGCCCTCGGGCGTCATGTAGCCGACCACCGCGTCCTCGCCGTACGCCGCGTCCGGCCGCACCACGACCCGGGTGAGGTTGCCGGTGGCGGGCACGTCGGCGACGGTCAGCAGCCCCGGCCGGTCCACCAGCAGCGTGATCAGCAGGGACTTGCCCTTGTTGACGTCACCGGCGAACCCGATGCTGATGTTGCGCGCGACCGCCGCCCGCAGCTCCTCGGCCGCCCGCAGCGCCTGCTGCCACAGCAGCAGCAGCCGGGGCGACGTCGGCCGCTGCGGTTCCAGTTCCGTGACAGCCTGCTCGGCCAGGGTGGCCAGGCGGTGCCGCTCGGCCTTGTCGATGATCATCGCGTGCCGTCCTTGTCGTCGGGATGGCGCTGCTCGTAGCGCAGGTGGTCGGCGCGCCGGTCGCGGTAGTGGCGGTCGCGCTCGTTGTCGAGTTCGGTCAGCATCTGGGCCTGGAACGCCCGCCGGTGCGCGTTCAGGTCGGCGGCGGCCCGGTCGACCTGCAACTGCACCCGGTCGTGGTAGCGCACCCGCTGGGCCTGCTCGGACAGGCGCCGCCCGTAGATCGACGCCCCGGCCAGCAGCTTCATGCCCAGCGGGATGAGGTCGATGGCCAGCAGCAGGATCCGCAGCAGCCACGGGATCACCACCAGTTCGGTGCTGCCGGGATGGGCGGCCCGGAAGTCGCGGAACGCCTGCTCCTGACGCAGCCACCCGGCCGGCTGGCCGCGCTGGGCGTCGGCCTCGGCGATCGCCGGGTCGGCCAGCAGCGCCCGGTGCTCCACCGAGGTCTCGTCGGCCAGCGCACTCTGCTTGGCCTGGAGGTCCCGGTCGCCCTTCTCCTGGTCGGCCAGGGCCCGGTTCAGCGCCTTCTGCGCGTTGTTCTTCGCATCCAGAGCCGTGCGCCAGATCGCGTACAACCGGGCCGCGTACGGGCCGTGTCCGGCGGCGCCGGAGATGAGCCCCTTGACCTCGCGCTCGTACCGGCCGTACGCCGTGTCCGCCTCGGCGGTCTTGAGCTTGAGTTCATCGCGCCGCGCGCTGACGGCCACGGCCAGTTTGACCTGCTCGGCGTTCAGGTCGTCCTGCCGAGCCGCGACCACGTGGTCCACGGCGGCGGTGTACGCCGTGAGCCGGTCGGCGCGGATCTGCTCCTCGATCTCGGGGTGGAACACGATCAGCAGCAGCGCCTCGCTGATCAGGACCGCGATGGTGACCGCCACGACGACGCGCAGCAGGTACACCGGCAGCCGGACGACCGGCCACAGCGACCGCGGCCGGCGGCGGGCCTGCCCGGCGACGTCCAGCGGCACCGTCGCGTCGGGGTCGGGCAGGACCCGTGCCGAGATCGGCTGCCGGTCGGCGTGCTGCTCCACCGCCGACAGGTCCCCGTAGGACGGGTCGACCAGGATGGACCGGTCCACCGCGAAGATGATCGCGCCCCAGAACAGCGCCGCCGCGACGTACCAGAGCCGGAACTGGCCGGTGATGATGGTGACGTACATGGTGAAGGTCACCGACGCCAGCGCCCCGACCACGAGCACGAGGATGCCGACGCTGGCACCGCGATAGGTCTCCACCCGCGAGGCCAGCAGCCCGGGGTCCACGCCGCCGCACCACAGCAGCGCCCGGGTGACCCGGCCGGGCCGGTAGTCGTCGCCGCGCCGGCGACGGCGGCGCCACGGCCAGTACAGCCTCACGATCTGCCCTTCCCCGTGCCCTGGGGCGGGCCGGCCGCCACCCCGAACGGGCTCCAGAATGGCCGCCGCCGCCACCCGACGTCACCGGTTGCCTGTTGCCTGACCGACACGGCCCACCCGGCGGGCACCCGGCTGCCCGTTCGGTCCTCGGCCCCCTCGCCTACCGGCTCTAAAGTGGAGCGGGGGGTGGGTCGCCGATGTCGGCATTCGGGTACGAGCTGCGTCGCCTGCGTACGGCGGCGGGGCTGTCGCTGCAAGGGCTGAGCCAGGTCGTGCACTACAACAAGGGCTACCTCAGCCGGGTCGAGACCGGCGAGCGCACCCCGACGACGCAACTCGCCCGCGCCTGCGACGACGCGCTGGGCACCGACGGGCGCCTGACCGAACTGCTGCGGGGCACGGCCGCGCCGAGCGCCGCGGCCGCCGACCCCTCGGTCGCGGCCGCCGAGGGCGCCTGCCTGCCGGTCCTGCCCCCGGCCGCCGACCCGTCGTGGGCGCAGCCGCTGTCCGACGTCCTCGGCGCGACCCGCGCCCTGGGCCAGCGCGCGCCGGTGCGCACCGTGCTGCCCCCGATGCTGGCCCAGCTGCGCACCCTCAGCGACCTGACCGCACCGCCCGGCGACGGCCGGCACCTGCTCGGCGTCTACGCCCGCTTCGCCGAGTACACCGGCTGGCTGTACCAGGAGACCGACGACCGCGTCGGGTCCGCCCGCTGGAACGCCCAGGCCCGGCAGCTGGCCCGGCGGGTCGGCGACGACAGCCTCGCCGCGTACACCGTGGTCCGCGACGCCGAACTGGCCATGTACAGCGGCGACGCCGCCATGACGATCCGGTACGCGCAGCTGGCCCAGCACGATCCGGCCGCCACCGCGCAGACCCGGGTGCTGGCCGCGCACCGCGAAGCGCAGGGCCACGCGCTGGCCTACGACGCCGACCGGATGCGCGCGGCCCTGGACCAGGCACTGGCCTGGCAGGAGTCGGGCACCGAGGCGGCCGGGCACGGTTCACGCAGCGTCGGCGACCCGCACGCCGTGACCGCGGGCTGGTGCCACTACGAGCTCGGCCGCTACCGGCACGCCGCCGACCAGCTCGAACGCGGCTGGAACAGCATCAGCCCGGACTCGCGCCGCATGCGGGCCATCATCGGCAGCCGCCTGGCCCTGGCGCACCTGGGCAGCCCCGATCTCGACCGCGCCTGCGAGGTCGGGCGCGAGGCGCTGCGGCTGACCCTGCTGACCGAGTCGGCGACCGCCCGCGGGCAGCTGCGGCTGCTGGCCCGCGAGCTGCACCGCCGCCGCGGCCACCCGCCCGCCGCGGCGCTGTACACCGAGCTCACGACGCTGCTGCCGCGCTGACCGGCGGCACCGCCGACAGCACCGCCACGATCATCCCGAGGGTGGTCCAGTCGGTCAGGCCACCGTCGATGATCTGGCCGAACGTCGCCACCTCGACCGTGGTCCGCTCCCCTTCCGCGGCGTCGCCGTGCACCTGCGTGCAGTCCGCCAGCCCGTCCATCTCCGCCCCGCTCAGCTCCACGCTGAACACGTGCTGACGGTGCGCCAGCAGGGTCGCCACCGGCTGGCGGGCGCCGTGGGCGCGCAGCCGCCCGCCGTCGACGGCCAGCCCGGTCTCGGTCCCGAACTCGGCCGCCGCCGCCGCGCACAGGTCGCGCGCGGACGGGTCGGAGCCGCCGGGCAGCTCGTGCACGTACCCGTCGGCGGTCACCGCGGCCGACCGGAACTCGCGCACCAGCACCACCCGGGTCTGCAGGAGCACCCCGGCCGGCTGGTACGCCACGACGGCGACCACGTCGGTGCGGCCGATCACGACCTCGTTCGACTTGACCCTGCCCTCCCCCGCGACGTGCACGTGCGGGTGCACCGCCCACAGGAACGCGCCCGCCCCCGGCGACGCCGACATCGCCCATACCGCCCGCGCGTGGTCGACCCGGTTGCCCGCCCGCTCCTGCGCCCGCGCCCAGTGCCGGAAACTCGGCGTACGCCACAGCGTCAGCGGCACCTCGGCGTCGACGCCGTCGCGCGGATCGCCGCCCGCCAGCGCCGCCAGCACCACCTCGGCGGCACGGTCGGCCCCGGCGACACACTCGACACCGTGCCCGCGGGCGAACTCGCGCAGGTCTGCCGACGCGTCCGGCGCCAGCAGCACGACGCCCCGGCCGCACCCCTGCTGCCGGACCGCCTCCAGCACCTCGGCGCCGCCGTCCCCGTACACCCGGAAGACCACCGCGTCCGCCTGGTCCCGGCGGGCCGCTACCCAGCTCGGCGGCGTCGCCTCGGCCGAGGGCGCGAACACCGCCAGCCGTCCGGCGCCGCGCCAGCCGCGCCGCAGCGACGCCACCACCTCGGCGTGCCACCGCGCCGTGCCGGACCCGGCCAGCAGCACGCTGGCCGCCCAGCCGCCCGGCAGCACGTCCTCCGGTCCGACCACCACCGTCTCACCTGCCATGACGCCCCGCCTCCGCTCGCCCTGAACCGATGGCGGCAAGCATCACCCACCGGCGGCCGCACCCGGCGGTGTTGCCTGTACCCACCCGCGACCGGCAACAGGCACCGCACCCCGGTCCGGCGGGCGTCGAGCACAATGGACAGTCGTGAAGTCCCTCGCCGTGTTCCACCCCGCCAACGACGCCGGACAGCAGCTGCTCGACGACTTCATCCGGCCCCTGTGCACCCGATACGGCCTGCCGGTGCAGGTGATCCCGGCCGGCGCCACCCGCGCCGCGGGCCTGGCCGTGCAGCTCACCCGTACCTTCGTGGTGTGGGACCTGTCGGTGGAGGGCCCGGAGAACGTCTACGCCGCCATGCCGATGCAGGCGAAGCTGCATCCGCGCAACCTGCTGGTCAGCCGCACCCCGCTGCCGCGAAACGTCCTCGGGCAGCACCAGTGCGCGCCGATCCACGGCCACACGTTCCCCAACGAGCTGCTCGGCGAATGGCTCGACCGGCACCTGCACGAACACCTGGTCGGCCCGGCCGGGGCCGGAACCTACCCGCGCATGGCCGCCCACTACTGGATGAACGAGCACCCGGCCGACTACTTCCTCAGCTTCCGCGGCTCGCACCAGGCGCAGGCCGAGGCCTGGCGGGACCGGTTCGAGGCCGCACACGGTGTGTCGGTGCGCATGGTGCCGCCCAACGAGTACTCCTACCCCACCGAGGTCGTCACCCGGCAGCAGCTGTGGGAGGGCGTGGCCCGGCTGATGCGCGAGATCCAGGCGACCCGCCGCGCGGTCGTCCTCCTCAGCGACGACTACTACGACTCGTTCTGGACCGCGTCGGAGCTGCTGGTGCTGCTGTGGCTGGCCTACCGCCCACCGGCACGCGGCAGGCAGGACCTGGAACGGCCGGAGGTCCACTTCGCCGCCTCGGCCGCGCGTACCGACCTGGCGCCCCTGGCCGCCGCCCTCGACCACGGCATCCCGATCCCGACGTCGGACCACGCCCTGCGGCTGGTGTACCTGATCAACAACACCGACCCGGTGACCTCGGCGCCGGAGACCCAGGTGCCGGCTCGCGGCCTGGGCCGCCTCATCGCCCGCGCCGTCCGCACCCGCTACGGCTACTACCAGCCCGAATTCCAGACCCACGACTTCTGGCACCAGGTCCGGGTGCCCTGCCCGCAGTGCCACCCGCACCACCGCCAAGCGGCCGACGTCGACTGGGCGGCGCACATGGCCACGGCCGATGAAGGCCCGGTCGACTACTTCGGCTACTTCGCCGCCGACCCGGCCGACCTGGCATCGGGCCGACTGACCTGCCCGGGTTGCGGCAACGGACTGGACATCGCCAATCGGCGCGGCGTACGCACCCTGTGGTCGCCCGTGATGAGCACCGAGAAGGACCAGGACCGGCCCGCCCTGAACCACCTCCCGCTATGGGAGGTGGTGTGAGCAGCACCCCTTGCCCAGATCCTCTGGTCACACTGCGATGGGCCCTGCGAGACCCTGGGCAGCGGCAGAACCGTGGCAGAAGCGACGCCGGCAACCGCGCGCCCGCATGAGGTGACACACGTCACTCATTGTTGCTGCTCCGCTTGCCCTCCCAGCGCAGCCTGACGGTCAGGCTGCCTTCAGCGGCGGTCTTGGCGATCACCGCCCCAGCCTCTGCGGTCAGGCGTACGCCGAACTCCAACTCGATCTCGTCGGGGTCGAGGTCGCCCTGCCGGAACGTGCGGAGGGCCTCGACCGCGGCGTCACGCGCCTGGCCGAGCGCCTCGCCGAAAGCGCGCCCGACCACGACGATGGCCTTACCCCGAGGCGAGGCCCGCTGGGGTCCGGTCGGCATGTCCAACACCTCGCCCTCGACGTACACATGACCTCCGTCGGCGGTGCTGAACTCGAGTATCGGCATCGAGGATCCTTTCTAATCAGGGGGCATGGGCGACGCACTGCGAACTCCAGCTTTCGCTTTGCTGGGGAGGATGGAAGGGCCGGCTCAGTTCTTCAAGCTGACGGAGCAGGCCTTTCAGTTCAGCCTTGCCTGCAACGAATTCGAGGACGGCCCGCTCGAACGCGGCGGCCAGTTCCGGAGGCATCGTGTCGGACGCGTCGAGGCAGAGCGTGCTCGCGTTGGCGAGAGCGGCGAGCTTGTCGTTGATCAGGCCATGGTCGCCATCGGCCGGAACCGCCGATGCTCCGCCCTGTTCGAACCAGAGCCGCTGCGCACCTGCCGCAGGTGTCAGATATCGCAGAAGTTCGACGGCATTCTGGTCGTCGGTCATCAGCGCGGCGAAGTCGGATGAGACCTCGAAGACCTTGGAGCCTTGCCGGCTCTCGGACTCCGGGAATGGGAAGAAATCGAAGCTGGCACGAGCTCCAGGGCTGCCTGCGGGCGATTCGGGCGCGCCCACGGCCGGCGACCCGGAGGCTGCCAGCAGGCCGGCCATAAAGGAGCCTTGATGATGGAACCGGCAACGCCGCTGCAGGAGAGGCGTGCCGGCCACGTCGTAAGTGGTGAGGAGCGCACCTGTGCGCCCACCGAGAACCATATTCTCGGGCGCGAAGAGCCCGCCGAACGTCTCCCATGCCTTTTCGACACTCGGCGATGTCCAGGAGAGGCGGCCCGAGGCCCAGTCGGCGTACTCGCCGGGTCCGGCCTGGTGCAACAGGATGTCCTCGATCCAGTCTGTTCCCGCCCAGCCGGCCTGCGAGGTGGCACCCAGACCTATGCACCAGCCCGCGCGGTCGCGCAGGGCCGACGCGGCGGCGGCGGCCGAACGGAGCTCGCTCCAGTTGGCCGGTGGGTGCTGAACGAACTCCTGATCTACGCGAGGATCGAACCAGACGATGCTCTTCAACGTGGTCTTGACGGCGATCGCGTAGGGCCGGTTCGCGTCGCGCAGCATGCGGTTCGGCGAGTCCTCAGGCGCTGTCTCCAGGAACTCGAGTGAGCGGAACTCCGCTTGGTGGGCTGCCAGGTCCCCCGCGGACGGCATGATCACCACGTCCGGCGACTGCCCTTCCTCGATCAGCGAGCGCAGGGCCTGCGAGACGTCTCGGGTGCCCTGGTAGTCGACTTCGACACCGTGCTGTGCCCCGAACTCGTCCAGGACCGCTTGGAAGACCTGCTGCTCGCCGCCGGTCCAGGAGCCCAGAACCACCAGCTTTCCAGGAGCGCCGCCGGTGTTGCAGCCCGTCAGGCCGGCCATTGCCATGATCACTGCTGTCAGCATCCCCACCGGATGCGGCCGCACTCGCACGGTCACCGCTGGTACTCCCGAAGGCGTGGCACGAGGCCGAGAACTGATGAGATCGTGGCGAGCACGGCGAGAAGGCTGGTCCAGCCGATGCTCCCGCTCGCCACACCTTCCATGATCACCTGCGCCCGCGTGAAGTCCGGCACCGAGACCTTCGCCTTCACGCCCCCTGCCGTCGAAACAGGCTGATCCAGCAGACACTTCGGGCACTGGCCCTCGACAACAGGTAGCAGCTGTGCTTGCGCCGACGCGGCCTGCTGATCGAAGTAGGCGAAATCATGCGTGTACTTTCGTTCCTCCCGCAATTGGTCGCCCGCCAGCCATGGTGTGGCTGCGACGACGCCGACCGCCAGCACTAGCGCGGTGGCTGCCACGAAGAGCAGGCTCAGGAGCCGACGGAAGCGCCGGGCCAGCAGGATCTGAACTCCCACCAACCCGCACAGGAACATGACTACCGGAAGCAACCACAGCACCCACGTGAGCTGGCTCTCCGGTCCGGCGGCCAAGATCTCGTCGTAGGCATTCGCATTGCTGTGGAGCAGCTCTTTGAGCTTCGGAAGTATCTCCAGATAGAGCAGGTGCGAGGCGTAACTCAGATAGGCGGCCGCAAGCGCCTGGGCATCGATTCGCAGGTAGGATTCGACTTTTCCTGCCAGCGCCAGATAACTGATGAGCAGTCCTTGCGTGAGCTGGATATTCCGGCTCTCGGCCGTGTCGGCGACGCTGTGCTCGGCCAGTTGTGCCAGGCGCCGGCCTGCGGTCGCCACCGCGTTCTCGTATCCGACTCCACGTCCGAGCACCTCGACCGATTGATCGTCGAAGCTGGCGACCAACGCACGGTCGGCCCTGATCAGCGACTCCTGAGTCAGCGCGATGAGGCGCTGCGACTTGACGATGTGATCGATGGCGTCGGTCGCGTCCTGGACCCGCTGGACAGCAAGGGCCGGACCGATCAGGGTCAGCACGCCGGTCGCCACCAACCCGGCCAGCAGCAGCCGCAGCATGCGAGCTGTGGTCCAGTACCCAGGTGCTGTGCCGGTCAGACCGAGTCGCCTCATCCAGCCGCCTCCTGGCCCGGCACGCCGGGAACGCCTGCCGTGCCGACGCCCTGGATCTGCGACATCGCCGTGACGGTGCGGCCGGTCATGATTCTCTTGACTTTGCTGGCCTGGAGGTCCGTGCGCACCCGAACCGCACCGGTGGCAGCGTCGTCGATGTGGACCAACTCTTTGAGCCTGTCAAGCTGCTCCTGGTTTCCGGACTCCCGTGCGAGCCGCACCGCCTCGCCGAAACGTGCCTGCGCCGTGTCGAGGTCGTTTGAGTCGTACGCCTCACAACCTTGTTCGATGGCTTCTGCAAGCTGGGTTTGCCCCTTGTAGAAGGCTATCGATGGATCCATTTTGCTGATCTGTATCGGATCTTCTGACCAGGCGACGACCACATTGGTCCGCGGGGTCACCCGCTGCTCACCGACGACCGCGTCGATCCATGCCACGCGGCTGCCGTCCGTGGGGTGAGCCCGGCCCATGCCGCGCAGGTCGATGCTCACCTGGTAATGGCGGGTCTCGGCCTGCCACGATCCGGTGCTGACCGTACAAGTGTGTTCGCTCGCCCAGTGCACGTCCTCTGTCATGTCCTGGTTCAGTGGAAAGACCAGTTTCAACAACCGCAGCCGAGCCGGTGCCGAGGCTGTGATACGCAGGGTCAGATCGGGCAGCAGCCGGGCAGCCGCCTTGCGAGTCATCGCCTCGAAGTCAGCGATCAGATCCTCGGGTGCGCTGACGCCGTCGGCCCTGCCCCGCATGCGGCTGGCGATGCGCATGAGCTGCTGTGGGACCCAGCCGTCACCGATGCCCCGGGCGTCGGCCACGAACTCGCCAGCGCACAGATCGAGTGCTCGCTCCAGCTCGGCCACTGTCTCCGACTCGTTGTTGCCATCGGTCAGCAGGATGGCATGGCGGACAGCGGACGGATCCCTGGACAGGATGGTGCGCGCCAGGCGCAGCCACTGCCCCATCGCGGTGCCCCCATGTGGCTCCAACGTGTCGACCAGGCCCTTCGCAGCGGTGCGGTTCGCTGAGGTGGCCGACTCGAGCATCGGAATGTGCTGCGGATAGACCATGACCGCGTCATGGCGACCCGCCACCACCGCGAATCGGCTGCCGTCTGGGAGCGCGTCGATGGCCGCCTTGGTCGCCTTCTTCGCCGACTCGATCTTCTCTATCGGGACTGCCATCGAGTGCGAGCAGTCCACCAGGATGACGACGGCGAGGCTGGCACCATCCTTGCCTGCTGATCCGCGGCGCGGCTGGGCAGGTCCGCCAGGTTCACGCGCGGTCACAGCCACGATGGCGTCCACCGCCTTCGCCTCCCGTGAGACATACGGGTTGTGGCTCACCGTGACTTCGAACTCTAGAGGTACCTGCATTCAAGCCCTTTCTGATTTCGGCGGCCCGGATTCGCAGCGGGTGTCACCACAGCGTCAGCAAGGTCACCGGCCGGACTGAGTTGGCCAGGTCGACGAGTTCGGCCAGGCCGGCCTCGGAGGCCGCTTGCCGGCTGAGGCGGCGCAGCGACTGGTCGAGACGTCGGCGGACCTCAGCCTCGGTCGCGTGGAGCCCCAGCACCGGGTCGTGCCGATCCGGGATGGTGATGCCGTCCACGATGAGACGCAGCGCTGCCTGCTGGATGACCACCGTCAGCCGGTCGCGGGAATCGCCACGTTCGGGTTGCCGGTCGCGGGAGGTGCCACGTTCGGGTCGCCGGTCGCGGGATGAGTCGCGTTCGCTACGCCCGTCCAGATGCCGCAGGCCGGCCAGCCGCGCGGCCGCGGCTCGGACCTGGTCGGGGCTCGGCCGCCCAGCGGGCAGCGGTTCGCACAGTGCGCGCACGGCAGCGACACCGGCCGCCACGTAGTGGCGTGAGATCGGGGGGACCTCGTCGAGCAGGGCTACCGCCGTCTGACGATCTCCCTGGATGAGCCGGCCACGCGCCAGCGCGAACGCGGCGCTGGCTTGGCTACGGTCGCGGCGCCACACCGCCGTAAGGTGCCGCTCGCACTCAGCGGAAGGACCTGTTGCCTCCTGGCAGAGTCCGAGCGCCAGCTTGGGCGCCACCTCGCCCGGGAGCTCCGACATGACTGCCCCGAAGGCCGCGGCCGCGCTCTCGAGGTCACCTCGCAGGGTGTGGATGAGCCCCTCGTGCCAGTCGAATCGCCAGTCGGACCGACGGCCGGCCGCCCCACTCAGGTGCTGGTTCCTGGCCTCGTCGAGGGACTGCTGCGCCTGATCAGCGTCGTCCAGTTCGATGTGGGCCCGGCAGCGCCGCAGCGACACCTCAACCGACCTATGTCCCTGGATCTCCAGTTGCTCCAGCTGCGCGAGCAGACTCCGAGCGTCTGGGGCGCCCAATTGGGCGAGCATGTCGGCCGCGGCGTCACCCGCAGCAGGAACCGGGACAGGAAGGCTCGTGGCGACTACCCACGGCGGCGGCGGCTGGTCGATCGTGTTCACCACGTCCAGCCCGTGCTCGATCCAGCGCCCGGGTTCTGGCGCCGCGGACATGTCCGCATCGGCCAGCAACGGCGTCTGGTCGAAGAGCTTCGACTGCTCGGTTCGCTCCCGGGGGGTGCGGAGCGCGATCGCCTCGCGCAGCACACCCACGAGCTGCACCGCCATCTCGGCTGCGCTGGCAAAACGCCGTTCACGCCGCTGGTGGGTCGCGCGCTCCACCAGCAGCCGGAACGAGTCGACGGCGACGCTCATCGCCGCCGACCCCCGGCTGTCGTCGCAGACATCGAAGAGCTTCTGCAGTGTATTGCCGACGGTTACGATCTCCGTCTGCACCGACAGGCCGTGGGACTTCGCCTCCTGGTCCTCTACTGCGAAACCCGGCCTGCCGACCAGCGGCGACGTCTTGTCATCGTGTCGGCGCACGCCGTTCAGGTCGATGAGCTTGACTCCCTCCCGGCCGCGCATGACGTTGCCGGGATGCAGATCGCAGTAGAGCCAGCCCTGCTGGTGCAGGTAGGACAGTGCGGTCAATATCTCGTGACCGTAGGCGAGCACGTGTTCGATCGGCAGCCGAAGCGCACCGTGCGCCGCCTGCTCGACGATGTTCTCCAGCGAAAGGCCTTCGACGTACTCCATGACCGTGTAGCGGCTCGCCTCGCCAGAAGGCGCTGGATGCGACACCGCGTCGAAGATGCGGACGATGTTCGGATGGTCGAGTAGGCGCAGCGTCTCCCGCTCACGGGCAGCCAGCTCCGCCGCGACCGTATGCCGGTCGTTGAGCAGGCCTTTGAGCGCGACGTAGGCGTTCTGGAATCGATTGTCTCGCGCCAGGTACACCGTGCCCAGGCCGCCCTCGCCGATGACTCCGAGGACCTCGTACCGACCGGCGACCAGTTCGCCCGGCGTCAGAACGATCTGAGAGAACGGTTCATTGCAGCGCGGGCACTTTCCGGCCGATACCGGCGTACGGCCGTCGCTCGAGAGTCCGACCTTCTGCGTGCAGCCACGGACCCCGCATTCGCGACCCGCGGAGGGGCTGCCTGGACCTTTGATCGCCTCGGCGGGCGCAGGAAGATCGAGAATGGGTAGCTGTGCGATGCCGGCGACCAGCCAGGTGCGGTCCGTCTCGCGCCACAGCACCGACCGCTGCGCCCTGCCGGCGGCGCCCGGCGTGGGTAGTGTGGCCGTCGCCGAGGGATGCCCGAAGTCCTCGCAAAAGCCCGTCTCGTCGACTGTGCTGTCGCATCCCTCGAACTCGCACCTGGGAATCGCTGTCACCTCGGTCTTCTGTCCCGGACTGCGGCCGCATACGCCTCGACCAGTGCCTCAGCCTCGGCAAGGTCGACCGGCCGGGCCATCAGCGCGGCCTCGGCCAGCCGGTAGCGGGTGCCGAGGGCGTTGGGCAGGGCTCCGGACAGGCTGTCCGCCATCGCCCGGTACGAATCGAGCCTCCCCAGTAATTCGGTCAGGCGGTCGTCTTGTTTACGCAGAAAGCCGGTCAGCCGGACAGCCGCTTCGAGTGCGGCCTGGGCCCGGTCGGCCAACGCCGCTCGCGCCTGCTCGAGCTGAGCGGCGCTGGCCTTGCTCCTGGCGGCACGCAGCCCGCTGAGGTCCATTCGCAAGGACGAACTGCTGTCCGATGGCCGCACATCGACCTTGACGAGGCGCGCCGTGACCCGGTATTGCCCGCGCGCCATCCGTTCGGCGGCCCGCACCTGATCGATCTTCGCTGCCAGCTCTGGAAACGGTGCGCCGTCATGCAGTGTCGACTGAAAGGCGTCGGCAAGCGCCCGTACCCGCGATCCCGCGTGGCGGAACACCAGCAGGATCCTGGCGCCCTGTTGCACGAAGGGCTCGACGATGCGCGGAACCAGGGACTCAGGGGTGCGCGCCTCGTCCACCCCGATCAGCACGATGAGCAGGCCCGCAGGGTCAAGGTCATTGTCCGAGCCGGCCGGCGCAGGTCCCAACCGATCGGCGAGCCGTCTGTGGACCTCATCGGTGTCCATGCCCGAAACGTCGAGTGCAGCGGCCACCGAGTCCAGGGGAACTGGTGGGGCCCCGTCGGCTTCGCGTGGGCTGCGCTCACGATCACTCAGTACAAGCATCCGCGCCAGCTCCGCATAGCGCTCGGTGGGCGCATCGTCCATCGAGACAGAGAGTAGGGATTTGTCGCTCACACCGGACAGGAAGGCCGCGACCGCCCGGCCGAAGGCGGCATCGCCGAACTCCGGCCGAACTCTGTCTACAATAGACTGGTCGAGCCTCGGTTCGCCAGTGATCTGCAGGTCCAACTGCGGGACGTATTTCAGAATCGTCTCCACCGGAATCATCGAAGACGCGTTGTCCGCCTCATAGACCGCCACGACGATGCCGATGAGGTCGCCATGGGCGTCGATCACGCCGGCACCGCTGTAGCCCTGCCTGATGGTCGGCCCCGGTTCATACGGCGTGAGCAACACCCATTCGTTGCGTGGACCATGCGAAGTACGCACGCTCGCCGTGGCTTCGAGTCCGGTCGGAGCTCCGACGGGAAACCCGACGGCTCGGACCTTCGTCGCGCGCTTCACCGGCCGCCGTCGGAGTTCTCCCACGATGTCGGCGGGCACGGCCTTCGCAAGGCGCAGCACGGCTATGTCACCGGTATGGTCTGCCTGCGGCGGAAACCAACGTAAGACACGGGCTTCGCGGGCGGGCAGATCGGGCCGTCCGACGAACTCGACCCGCACCACAGCATCCGCCGCAACTTCGCCGGTGTTGGCGCGAATCACATGTGCGCAGGTCAAAATGGAATCCCTCGTCACGACGACCCCCGCACCGAGCACATCGCCCTGCCAGTCGACGATCCGCACACTCCACGGCAATGGTTCAACACTTGTCGATGTGAAATCCACCGGCATAGTTTATGTGCCGACGAAGGGGCGCCTTTCCTTCCGCAGCCACCCTCCCGCAGGGCCTCCGGGGTCATATCACCTTGCGGGGCCGTCCGCCGGACAGAACGCGACCCAGGCGTCCTGAACGCGCTGCCGCCGTCACCGGCGGCTGTCGGAGTGCCACTCGTCGCCGGACTCGCGCAGGCGGGCGCGCTCCTGCTCGATGATCTGCCGTTCGGACGTACGCGGGCCGTCGTTGTCGCTCACGTCGACAGCCTGGGCGTTGGCGTCCTTGGCGGCGCTGGGCCGGGCGTACTCGTCGAAGAGCGCGGCCTTGCCCGCGACCAGCTCGCGCATGCTCGTGTCCACGGTGTCCTCGGCGATCAGCCGGAACACCTGCACCGGCCGGACCTGGCCCATCCGGTGGCAGCGCGCGATGGCCTGCTCCTCAATACTGGGCTTCCACTGTGGCTCGACCAGCACCACCACCGAGGCGGTCTGCAGGTTCAGCCCGACGCCGCCGACCTCGATCTGGCTGACCAGCACCGCGGGTCTGCGGCTGGCGGTGAACGCGTCGACGATCTGCTGGCGTTGCAGCGGCGGTGTCGTGCCGGTGAGCGGCCCGTGCGCCCGGTTGCCCAGCGCCGCGGCGACCGCGGTGAGCACGTCGCGGAAGTACGAGAACACCAGCACCTTGTGCCCCTCCGCGAGCGCCTCGTCGGCGATCTGGCGGATGTGGTCGAGTTTGGTCGAGATCCGCGCCGGGTCGCCGAAGGTGGCCCGGCGCATCGTCATGAAGTGACCCTCCCAGACGGCCTTGCGGTAGGTGACGAGTTCGCCGGGCGACAGCGACACCGGTTGCACGGTCTCGATCCGGTCGGGCAGTTCGGACAGCACGTCGGACTGGTTGCGGCGCAGGTACGCCGGGGCGATGGCCTCCCGGAACGCGTCGGGGGACGGCGCGGCGGCGGCCTGCTGGGCGACCGCGGGGTTGATGTGCTCGGTGAGCACGGCGAACTCCGCCACCCGGTTCTCCAGCGGGGTGCCGGTGAGCAGGGTGACCCGCTCGGCACGGTCGATGACAGCACGGCTGTGCCTGGTGCGCTTGGTCGCCGGGTTCTTGATGTAGTGGGCCTCGTCGAACGCGGCCATGGCGATCGTGGCATCGCCGAGGTCCAGCCGTTCCAGCGCGGTGTACGACGTCACGCCGATGCCGCCCTGGGCACGCCAGGCGCCGAGGTTCTTGGCGGCGTCGCCGCCGTACAGCAGGCGTGGGGTCAGTTTGCAGTGCCGCCGGATCTCGTGCATCCAGTTGCCAGCCAGGCTCGGCGGGCAGACCACCAGGAAGTGCCGCTCGCCCTGCGCGGCCAGGTGGCACATGGCGGCGAGGGTCTCCACGGTCTTGCCCAGGCCCATCTCGTCGCCGAGGATCACCCGCCGCTGAACGATCATGAACCGGGCCCCGAACGACTGGTAGCCGCGCAATGTGGACTTGAGCAGGCTGGTATCCAGCCGCAGCTGGTCGATCCGGTCGGCGGCGTCGGACGACAGGTGCCCGGCCGGACCGTGCTCACCACCCTGCGGCCCGGTCACCTCCGCCAGCAGGGTCAGATAGGTGGCGGCGTCGGCCTGGTACTTGCGCCACAGCTGGGCGTCGGTCGGCTCGTTCGCCAGCGCGGCCTCGGCCGCCAGCACCCTGGTGCGGGCCGTCTCCAGGCGCGGTGACCGCAGCGCTTCCTCCAGCGCCGCCAGCGCCGCCCGGTCGGCCCGGCGGCCCTGCCTGCCCCGGAACAGGCTGCGCCAGAAGTCATTGGCCGTCCGCGCGCCACCGAGGTGGGCGGCGACCGCGTCGTGCAGCTCGCGGGCCCGGCCGAGGACGGGGCGGACTCGGCGGCGGGTCACGACCAGCCGGTGCAGCGAGCGCAGCAGGTAGGTGTCGGCGGGCGAGCGCCGGTCCGGGTCGGGCCGCAGCACGGTGTCGGCCTCGACCGACGCGGCCAGGGACTCGATCGCGGCTTCGATCTGGGCGATGCTGGCGGCCCCGAGCCCGGGATACCGGTGCAGGTGCTGGCGCTGGGCGATGACCTGCCCGACGGTGGTCAGCCCGGCCGCCTGCAACGACCCCAGGCGCAGGCGGCCGTCTGACGCCTCCCGCAGCCGGGCCAGGTCGGCCTGGTGGAGGCGTTCGTCGAGCAGCCGCCTGCGGTGGGTGTCGGCGAGTTCGCGGATCCCGGTGACGAGCTGGTCTTCGGCGTCGAGCAGGGTGCGGGCGGCCTGCTGCGCCTGGGCGGCGTCGGTGACCAGGGCACGCGCCTGAGCGCTGCGAGCAGCGGCGACCATCACGACCTCGTTCCAGACTCGCCGTACCGGGGATGGGGGAACCATAGTCGGTGCCGGTGGCACGAGCCGACGGGTGCCGCGCCACCGCTGCCCTGCCTCTACCCAGCCGACGGCCCTGCCACGCCCCGGCCGGACGGTCGTAGAGGTACAGGGCCGCGAGGGCAAGCCCGGTCTGGCCCGGCAACCGGCCGCCGACGGTGATCTTCGTCAGAACCAGTGCAGGCAGTGCGGGGGGCGCTCGGTGCGGAACAGGGCGTCGGCACGGGCGGCCGCGTCCGGGCGGTGGGCGCGGATGTGCCCGGCGCGGACGAGGGTGCTCGGAGCGGTGCCGCCGAGGTAGACCGAGCCCAGGTCCCGCACGTCCAGCGACAGGTCGGGCTCCCGGTCCGCCGGGACGCAGGAGGCCTTGCCGTCGCGGACGGTCAGCAGATAGCGGCTGTGCTCGCCGAGGAACGGGTCGTCGACGCCGAGGACGAGGTCGCCGTCGGTGGACCAGCCGCGCGCGGTCAGCGCGCGCGGAACGTCCAGCAGCCGTACCCAGAGCCAGTCGGTGTCGTCGCTCACTTCGGCGCCGCGGTAGTCCGCGAGCTGCCAGCGCAGCGGGTGCCCGGGCGGGACGTGCTTGAACACCGCCTTCTTCACCAGGTCGTGTCCGAGCACGAACCGGGCCAGGGCCGTGAAGACGGCGTCGTCGACGGCGACGGTCTCGTCGACCGTCAGGGTGCTCTGCTCGCCCAGGGAGTAGCTGGCGTACCCGTCCGGGACGCCGTCGGCGTCGCGGTGGACCGCGACGTAGCGCGGTGCCGAGGCGACCGGGGGCTGGCCCGCGCCCAGCTCCCACCAGCGGCGCGGCCGCGACAGCGCGCCAGGCTGTGCCCGGCGGTACCGGTCGTAGACCTGTTCCAGGATCTCGCCGCACCCGGCCCGGCGCAGCACCTCGACCGAGCCGTTCGCCGGGTCCGCCGGCCGCGCCCGGGGCGGGGTGAGGGCGGCCCGGTGGCGCTGCACCGTCAGCCGCTGCGTGTAGGTCGCCGGGCCGTAGCCGAACCTGCCGTAGATCGGGGCCTCCGAGGCCAGCAGCACGGACAGGAACTCCCCTCGGGCCCGCAGTTCGGCCAGCTGATGCCGCATCATCGCGCTGAGCACGCCCTGGCGCCGGTGCGAGGGCAGCACGCCGACGAAGCTCACTCCGGCGGCCGGGACGACGACCTGACCGGGGAGGGTGAGCTCGAAGGAGTACGCACCGGCCGTGCCGACGGGCCGCCCGTCCGCCGTCACGGCGAGCAGGTTGCGGTCCATTTCGAGGGCCGACCACCAGACCCCGCGGCCGCCGGCCGGGTTTTCGGGGAAGAGCCCGAACGCGGCGTGGAGCGTGTCGACGAAGACGTCGAGGTCCTGATCGGTCGTAGGACGGATCTCCATTGGTGCCGCCGCCTCTCCGCGATACGCGGCACCACGACCCGTGGTGCCGCGCCACAGTGCAGCGTCGGCCCGTGGCCGGGTCAAGTGAATTTCGGCCCGGCCCCCGCCGTCAGGTGCGCGCCTTCTCGACCAGGGCGATCAGCTCGTTGGCGGCCGGGCCCGACGACGCCGGGTTCTGACCGGTGATGAGCAGCCCGTCGGTCACGACGTACACCTGCCAGTCGTCGGCCTTGCTGAACTTGCCGCCCTTGGCGACGAGTTCGTCCTCGACCAGGAACGGCACGACCTTCGTCAGGCCGACGGCCTCCTCCTCGGTGTTGGTGAAGCCGGTGACGTCGCGCCCCGCCACCAGGGGCGTGCCGTCGGGTGTCCGGGTGTGCCTCAGCACGCCCGGGGCGTGGCACACCAGCGCGATGGCCTTGCCCGACCGTACGACGTGCTCGATCAGCGCGATCGAGACGGGGTCCTCGGCCAGGTCCCACATCGGACCGTGCCCGCCCGGGTAGAAGACGGTGTCGTAGTCGTCGGCGGAGACCGAGTCCAGCCTCAGCGTGCTGTCGAGCTGCGCTTCGGCGGCCGCGTCGGCCTCGAACCGGTGGGTCAGCTCGGTCCGGAACTCCGGCTCGTTGCTCTTGGGGTCCAGCGGGGGCCGGCCGCCCTTCGGTGATGCGAGCGTGACCTCCCATCCGGCGTCGCGGAAGTTGTAGTACGGCGCGGCGAGTTCCTCCAGCCAGAAGCCGGTCTTGCGGCCGGTGTCGCCGAGCTGGTCATGTGAGGTCAGCACCATCAGGACCTTCATCAACCCCACCTCCTTACGATCAGTAATCGTATTACGCCGGAACGTAGTGGCGGTGTCACCTCGGCCACCCGCAGCCGGGGGAAGGCGGGGGCGATCCCGTTCGTCACCGAACGTCCCGGACCGGGCTGTTTGCTGCCCGGCGGGCGGGCTCAGGCAGCCGGTCCGCGCTGCGGGTCGCGGTTGCGGAAGGTGGCCCGGTACGACTGCGGGCCGGTGCCCACGATCCGCTTGAACCTGTCCCGGAACGCGGTGGGCGACCCGAACCCGACCTGGGCGGCGATCCGGTCCACCGGGTGGGCGGTCGCTTCGAGCAGGTGCTGGGCGCGGCGGATGCGGGCCCGCAGCAGCCACTGGAGCGGCGTGGTCCCCGTCTGCTCGCGAAAGCGCCGGTTCAGCGAGCGGGTGCTCATCCCCGCGCGGGCGGCGATGTCGTCGAGGCTGAGGTCGTCGGCGCAGTTGTCGTCCATCCAGGCCAGGACGGCCTCCAGCTGGGAGCCGCGTGGGGTGGGCGGCAGGTCGTGGACGATGAACTGCGCCTGCCCGCCTTCGCGCTCCAGCGGCATCACCGACAGGCGGGCGGCGTCGGCGGCCACCGCCGAGCCGTGGTCGCGGCGGATCAGGTGCAGGCACAGGTCCAGCCCCGCCGCCGCGCCCGCCGAGGTGAGCAGCTGGCCGTTGTCGACGTAGAGCACGTCGGGATCGACGTCGATGTCGGGGTGGCGCTCGGCCAGCAGCCCGGCGGCGATCCAGTGGGTGGTGGCGCGCTGCCCGTCGAGCAGTCCGGTGGCGGCGAGGATGAACGCGCCGGAGCAGATGGACGCGATGCGGGTGCCGCGCGCGGCGGCGGCCCGCAGCGCGTCGAGCACCTGTTCGGGTACGTGATCGAGCTCCGTCCGCCCCGGCAGGATGATCGTGTCGGCGGCCGCGAGGGCGTCGAGCCCCCACGGCGCCTGGAGCGTGAACGCACCCGCGTCGACGGTCGGCGTCAACCCGCAGACGCGGACCCGGTACGGGGTGCGGCCGTCGGGCAGCCGGGTGCGGCTGAACACCTCGATCGGCGTGGCCAGGTCGAACGGGATCACGTGCTCCAGCGCGAGCACAGCCACGGTGTGCATGGCCGTAACTATAGGCACCGAGCCTGTTCCAGCCAACGCCGATGAACAGCACTCTCCTTGCTTCAGCACGCTTGAAAGCCGTTGGCGAGATTCTGTTGCAAGCTGGCAATCCAGCCACTTCCCGCGATCGGCGCTGCTGGTTAGCGTCAATCCGCACCCCGAGGAGGTCTGATTCACGATGCTTGCACAGTTCGTACTGTTCGACGGATTTGATCCGCTGGACGTCATCGCCCCGTACGAGGTCCTGCGCGCCACCGACGCCGTCGCCGACCACATCATCGACGTCGAACTGGTCACCGCCGAAGGCCCCCGCGAAGTGCCCAGCGGCCTCGCGCCGCTGACGCTGCGGGCCACCGCCCGGCTCGACCCGCACCGCGCCGACCTGGTCGTCGTCCCCGGCGCCGCCGGACGGCTGCCCGACGACACGGAACCCGCCGACACGGAGCCCGCCGACGACGCCATTCCCATGATCCTCAGCCGGGCCCTCGCCACCGACCTGCCCGCGCTGCTCGCCCAAGCACTCGGCCGCGACGGCACCACCGTCGCCACCGTGTGCGGCGGATCGGCGCTGCTCGCCATGGCGGGCCTGCTCGAAGGCCGCCCCGCCACCACCCACCACCTCGGCATGGACCTGCTCGGCGCCACCGGCGCCGTGCCTGTCGACGCCCGCGTCGTCGACGACGGCGACCTCGTCACCGCTGCCGGCGTCACCTCCGGCCTCGACCTCGGCCTGTACCTGCTCGAACGCCGGTTCGGCGCGCAGACGGCCCTGGCCGTGGAACGGCTGCTCGCCTACGAGCGGCGCGGCACCACCTGGCGCCGTCCGACCACCCCGACGGCGGTGTGACATGGCAGAGCCACTGGTCGAAGGCAGCTGGGAACTGTCGATCCAGACCCCGCTGGGCCGCCAGCACGCGGTCCTCACCCTGACCCGCCAGGGTCCGCACCTGTCCGGGGTGATCCGCGACGTCCGGCACGGCGAGCAGGTCGACCTCACCGGCCTGCGGCAGGACGGCGCCCGCCTGACCTGGGCCCAGTCGATCACCAAGCCGATGCGGCTGAACCTCGCCTTCGACGTCACCGTCGACGGCGACACCATGACCGGCCAGGCCAAGGCGGGTCGGCTGCCCTCCTCGGCCGTCACCGGACGGCGCGCGGGCGAGCAGCAGGCGCGGGCGTGACGGACGACGGGAGCGCGGCGGTCCGAAGCGGACACCCGGGCGGCTGTCGCAACGCGACGGCGGGTGTCGGCGGGTCGCGCTAACGTACGCGCCGAAGCGGACGATCACGGGAGGACAGCGGTCATGGGCGCATCCGGCTGGAGTTACTACGTGCCGTACGAGGAGGATCTCAACGCGGCGCTGACGCGGTTGCAGCAGCGGGTGTTCGCCGAGGGTGACTACTGGTGGGTGCACGGCGGGTTCGGCACGTCGGCCGCCGACTACGCCAACCGCCCGGCCAGCTTCGAGGAGCTGATCGCCGACGAGGCGGTCCAGGAGTCGGGCACGCACTCGATCCTCGACATGTACCGCGTCCAGGCCGACGGCCAGCGGCCCGACTTCGCCATGGTGCAGCCGGTGAGCCGCGCGGAGGCGATGGCGCGGACCGGCGTCGAGAAACTCACCCGCGACCACGTCGCCGCGATCGACGGCCTCGCCGACCAGCGCTGGCACGGCCGCTGCGCGGTCCTCCACGACGCGACCGGGCAGCCCGCGGAGATCTACTTCTGGGGATTCTCCGGCGACTGAGCCGTGCCGTCCACGCCGCACCGGCGGCGTGGACGGCACGACGGAGTCAGGACCAGGTGCGCGAGCACAGCACCAGGCGGTAGCCGTCCGGGTCGGTGACGGTGACGCCGTGCTCGTCCCAGTACGGGTTGTGCGCCGGGACGCGGGTGCCGCCGGCCGCCACGAGGCGGCCGATCACCTCCTCGTCGACGGGGCGGCCGAGGTAGAGCACGAACAGGTCGTCGACCGTCGGGGTCGGTTCCAGCGGGTGCTCCGGGTCGCGGGTCAGTTCGAAGTGCCAGGCGGCGCCGCTGGTGCCGACCATGACCAGGTCGTGCTCGCCGGAGACCCGCTCGGTGGTGCGCCACAGCACCGCGAGGCCGAGGCCGTCGACGTAGAAGCGTTCGGCGGCGGCGAGGTCCCGGGACGGCCGGGCGATCCGGACGTGGACAGCAGGGTCGATCATGACGCGGCCTGCAGGGCGGCGCGCCAGACCGGGCTGTCCACATAGTGGTTGTCGAAGCGGTCCGCGGACTCGGCGATCTCCTTCGCGTCGGCTTCACCGCGCATCACGCGGCCGAGCAGCCGCAGGTAGTCGAACCGGCCCATGCCTGGGGTGAACACGAACAGCACGTCGGCCTCGCAGCCCGCAGCCGCGGCGAAGGCGTGCGGGGTGCGCGGCGGCACGGCCAGGAAGTCGCCCGCCGCAAGGACCGTGATCTCCTCGCCGACCAGCACCCGCAGCGAGCCGCTGAGCACGAAGAACAGTTCCGTCGCTCTGGTGTGGAAGTGCGCCGGCGCCCCGACGGCTCCCTCGGCGAACGTGGACCGGTAGCTGGTGAAGCCGTCGGCCGTGTTGTCGGAGTCGGCCAGCAGCCTGATGACGCTGCTGGGGTCGGCGCAGATCTCCGCCTCGGCGTGGCGGGTCAGGACGGGCGGGAACGGTGCGCCGACGGCGGGCGTGTCTTCGATCATGAATCCACCATACGATCTTGACCGGCGCCGGGGGGCGGCCGGGCCGAGGCCCGGCCGGACCCCGGCGCCGGCGGTGCGCCCGGCCGGTCAGAACAGCATCGGCCGCAGATGCTCGGCCTCGATCACCTCGGTCCGCAGTCTCAGCTGGCGCACGGCGTCCTTCAGCTGCGTGACCGCCGCCCGGTTCACCGTGTCCGCCAGGTTCGGGTCGTCGAACCCCGTGATCATGTCGTCGTGGTGCACCGGGATGACATAGCGGGGACCGCCCAGGGTCGTGAGCAGACGCTCCAGGTACCGGTGCAGCGAGCTGTGGTCGGTCATGCATACCGCGACGACGTCCGGGCGCAGCCCGGCCAGCTCGCGTTCGACGAAGTTGGTGCCGCCGAACAGCAGCACCTTCAGCCGGTCGGCGATGGTGACGTGGTAGGCCAGCGTGCCGCCCTCGACCAGGTCGTTGATGCTGGTCGGCGCGGGAGGCGGCGCCACCCGCGTGCCGGGGGCGAAGAAGCCGTACCCCAGCGACTGGCTGTGCAGGCTGCGGATCACCTGTACCCGGTAGGCGCCGTCGCCGAAGTCGAGGTCCTCGCCGCCGGTGGCGACGATGTTGTTCTTGCGGCGGGCGTCGGACACGCCCATGGCCTGCATCAGGTGGCGGTGGGTCTCGGTGCTGACGGTGCGGATGGTCGTGGCCGCCCAGTCGGGCCGGGCGAGCAGCGACGGCACGTCGGACAGGTGGTCCCAGTGCCCGTGGCTGATCATGATGAGCTCGGGCGGTCCGGCCAGGCGGCCGGTGGCCAGCAGGCGGTCGACGACGGTCGGGTCCACCGCCAGCGGCCCGCCGGGCAGGCGGTAGTCGAAGCGGCTGAGGAACGGGTCGAAGTACAGGACCCGGCCGTCGAAGGCGATCTCCCAGCCGGACACGCCCAGCCAGCGCATCGAGACGCCTGCGGCGGGTCCGGACCCGGCCCGCACCGGCGCCGCCGCGGCTGCCGGAGCCGCGACCGCCGGTAGGCCCGCGGCGGCGGCGCCGACGGCGGCTCCACCTAGGACGGCACGGCGCAGCAGCGCGCGGCGCTGCATACCGTCGGATCGGTTCTCACAGTTGTGGCACATCGGAACACAGGTCCCTTCTCGTCGGCTGCTGATCACCAGCCAACCCGCGTGCCCGCCCTGCGGTCCAACATCAATTGGCCCGAGGGCCGATATCGGATCAGGTATCGTCGCAGCCCATGGACCTCGTGCAGCATCTGCGATATTTCGTCGCAGTCGCCGAGGAACTGCACTTCGGCCGCGCGGCGAGCCGCCTGCACATGTCCCAGCCGCCGCTGTCGCAGCGCATCCAGCGGCTGGAACGGGAACTCGGGGCACGGCTGTTCGACCGCTCGCCGCGCGAGGTGACCCTCACCGAAGCCGGCCGGCTGCTCCTGCCGCAGGCCCGGGACGTGCTGGCCCGGGCGGACGCGATCCTCGACCTCGCCTCGCGGATCGACTCGTCGGAGGCGGCAGTGCTGCGGGCCGGGCTGCCGCCCGAACTGGAGGGCACGACCGTGGCGGCGCTGCTGGGCGACTTCCGGGCCCGCCGCCCCCGCACGGCACTGGACCTGCGCGAGAGTGCCACGGCCGGACAGCAGGACGACCTGGCCCGGCGCAGGCTGGACGTGGGCCTGCTGCACCTGCCGTTCGACCCCGCCGACCTGGTCATCGGCCCGGTCGTGCACCGGCCGCTGGGAGTGCTCGTGGCCGCCGGCGGCCCGCTGGACCTGCCCGACGAGCTGCTGCTGTCCGACCTGTCCGGCCACGACCTGGTGACGTTCGCCCGAACTGCCGCCCCGGCCCGCTTCGACGAGATCCTGGACACCTGTGCCCGGCACGGCTACCACCCGCCGACGGTGCACCAGGCCGACGGGCGCAGCTTCACCGTCGGCCTGGTGCTGGCCGGCACCGCGGTCGCGTTCGATCCGGGCACGGTGCCGCAGCAGGCCGACGTGGTGTGGCGGCCCCTGGCCGGGCAGCCGCTGGCCGAGCGGATGGCCGTCGTATGGCCGCGCGAGCGCCACCACCCCGAGGTCGGCGCGTTCGCGCGTACGGTCGTGCGCGTCCTCGGTGCCGCGGCCGCACCGCCCGCCGGGCCGGTCCCGCACACCCGGCCGGCGTCGGAGTTCCTCGCCACACCCTATGGAGCAGCCGATGGCTCATGAAGACGTCCGCGAGGTGATCGCCGCGCAGTTCGCCGACGCGGGCGTGGCCGGCCGGATGCACGCGATCGACCTGGCCAGCGGCCGCGAGGTCGGCGTCGGCGCCGACGCCGCCGTGCTCATGGCCAGCGTGTTCAAGGTCCCGCTGGTGCTGGCCCTGTACCGGGCGGCCGACGCCGGGCTGGTGGACCCGGCCGAGCAGATCACGCTGACCCCCGGTACGCGCACCGCCGGGCCCACCGGCATCGGCGCCATGGCCGACCCGGTCACCATGTCCCTGCGCGACCTGGCGCACCTGGCCGTCAGCGTCTCCGACAACGCCGCCGCCGACGCCCTCGCCGACCGGCTGGGCCTGGACGCCGTCGCCGCGGCGGTCGCGGCGGCGGGGATGGCGGCGACCCGGGTCGTGGAGGTATGCCGCGACGTCGCCGCCCGGACCGTCGCCTCGCTGGGCACGGCCGACCCGAAGCAGCTGGCACGACTGCTCACCGACCCGGTGGCGCTGTCACGGCTGTCCACCCTGGACGTCGCCGTGTCGAACCGGACGACGCCGCGCGACTGCACGGTGCTGCTGGCGGGGATCTGGGACGATGCGCTCGCCTCGGCGGGCTCCTGCGCCGCGGTGCGCCGCCTGCTGTCGCTTCAGGTCTGGCCGCACCGGCTGGCCTCGGGCTTCCCCTTCGACGACGTACGCGTGGCCGGTAAGACCGGCACCCTGCCGACGGTCCGCAACGAGATCGGGGTCGTGGAGTATCCCGACGGCGGCCGCTACGCGATCGCCGTGTTCACCCGCAGCGCGTCGACCGCGCTGATGCTGCCGCGCGCCGACGCGGTCATCGGTACGGTCGCCCGCACCGCCGTCGAGCACCTGCGCCGTCCGCGCAGATGAGCACGGCACCGGGTCAGCGGCCGCTGCCTGCCGCGCGGTCCAGGCGCGCGCGGTCGCGCTCGGGATCGACGGTCACGGCCGCCACCAGCCCGCCCGCGACCAGCAGCAGTCCCGCCACGTCGAACGCGGTGCCGAACCCCGCCGCCGGGCTCGGCGCGAGGTCGATGAGACGGCCGGTCACCGTGGGCGCGACCAGGGCCGCGACCGCGGCCAGCGCGTAGGAGGACCCCAGCATCAGGCCCGACCGTCCCGGCGGGCACACGTCGGCGATGGCGGCGTTGTTCAGCGGAGTCTGCGCGTTGCCCGCCGCGAACCCGACCACCAGCACCGCGATCAGCACCGGTGTCGCGTCGACCCTGGTGACCAGGAGCAGCCCGCAGCCCGCGGCGACGGCCAGGACGCCGCCGAGCAGCCCCTGCGCCAGCCGACCGCGCACCCGCCGGCGCAGCAGCCACTGCGAGACGGCACCCCCGCCCAGCGCCAGCACGACCGAACCCGCCATCGGCAGTGCCGCCAGGACACCGATCGCCGCCGTGCCGAGGCCGCGCTGCTGGCCCAGGTACCGGGGCAGCCAGGCCGTCATCAGCGCGAGTGCCCATTGCACGGTGAACGCCGAGGCGGTGCTGCCCAGCCAGGTGCCGGTCCGCAACATCCGGCGGTACGGCAGCCCGGCGGCCGCCTCCGGCCCTGCCGCCCGGTGCGGCCCGGTCCCGCCCCAGCGCAGCCACGCCAGCACCCACAGCAGCCCCGCCGCGCCCAGCGCACCCAGCGTGATCCGCCAGCCCCAGCCGTCGATCGCCAGGGCCAGCAGCGGCAGGCCCACCACGCCGCCGAGGGCGCCACCGGCGACGATCATGGTGGCGGGCAGCGATCGCGCCCGGCGCGGATACCAGCTGAACGCGGCGTGGGTGGCCAGCGGGATACCCGGCCCTTCACCGGCCCCGAGCACGATCCGGCAGGCCGCCAGCACTGCGACGCCGGCCGTCGGCAGCAGCATGGGCAGCTGCGCCACCGACCAGGTCACGGCCAGCCCGACCAGCAGG
Organism: Catellatospora sp. TT07R-123; assembly: GCF_018327705.1. NCBI lineage: Bacteria > Bacillati > Actinomycetota > Actinomycetes > Micromonosporales > Micromonosporaceae > Catellatospora > Catellatospora sp. TT07R-123. The sequence continues at coordinate 1,061,752 of NZ_BNEM01000001.1, forward strand.
CTGCCGGACGGCAGCCGGTCGCCCAGCCAGCCGGCGGCCGCGGCCGACAGGCTGAACAGCAGATAGAAGGCACTGGACAGCAGGCCGAACCCGGTGTTGGACAGGCCGAACTCGGCCATGACCGAGCCGCCCGCGAGCCCGAGCACCGCCTTGTCCGCGAAGTTGACCATCATGAAGACCATGAGCAGCCCAAGCGCCATGGCCCTGCCGGGCGTGTCCGCCACCGCACCGGGTGCGCCGACTCCTGCTGGCGCGACCGGTCCGCCGCCACGGACCCGCACCGCAGCGGCCTTCACGAGTGGATCACCGGCACAGCCTGCCACGCACCGCCCCGATCGGCCACCGGGGCCGCTCCGCGTCGGAACACGGCAACCGGGCGGCGCTGCCGGACAATGTGTCCTGCCGACCCGCGTACCCGACCCGAGATGGTGACCACTGATGGCTGACAGCCCGCGCCACCACAGCATCGTCGACGGGCAGGTCGTGCACCGGGTGCGGGCGCTGCTGTTCACTCCCGCCGGCCGGATCCTCGCGATCCGGCGCACCAGACCGGGCGTCCCGGTGTACTGGACCCTGCCCGGCGGCGGGATCGAACCCGAGGACCCCAGCCTGGAAGCGGCCGCGATCCGGGAGGTCTTCGAGGAGACCGGGGGCCGACCGGAGCTGCACCGGCTCGTCCACATCGACAGCTTCGCCGATCAGGCCCACGCCATCTTCACCGCCCGGATCCAGACCTGGGACGAGACGGCCCGCACCGGGCCGGAGTTCGCCGACCCGACCCGGGGCGGCTACGACCTGGAGGAGCTCGACCCGACCGACTCCCGGTTCGTCGACGGACTGGTCCGGCCGAGGGCCACCGCACGGTGGCTGGCCGAGCACACCGCCGCGGGCACCGACCTGTTCACCCTGCCCGACCTGCGTCGCAGCGGACAGGTGAAATGGGCGCCGCGCCCGCCGCGGATCGACGAGCTGCCGACGCCATGACCTGCCCGGCGAGCCGGCACCAACACCGGGCCGCGCGGACGCGAATCTCGCTGTCGGTGGCCCGGCGCGGCTGGTAGGCAGGACGGCATGACCGATCCTTACCGGACGCTGGGCACCGGCTACGCCACGCGCCGCCGCCCCGACCCGCGCGTGGCCGCGATCATCGAGCAGGCCCTGGGCGGGGCCCGAAGCGTGGTCAACGTCGGTGCGGGGACCGGCTCCTACGAACCGGCCGACCGGACCGTGACAGCGGTCGAGCCGTCACCGGTGATGATCGCGCAGCGGCCGCCGGGCAGCGCACCCGTGGTGCAGGCGGTGGCCGAGCACCTGCCGTTCGCCGACGGGAGCTTCGACGCCGCCCTGGCGATCCTGACCGTGCACCACTGGACCGATCCCGCCCGGGGGCTGGCCGAGCTGCGCCGCGTGTCGCGCCGCCAGGTGGTGCTGACCTGGGATCACGCGGTGATGTCGCGGTTCTGGCTGGTGACCGACTACCTGCCGGAGATCGCCGAAGCCGAGCAGGACCTGCCCGACTGCGGCTTCATCGGCCGCGAGCTGGGCCGGGTACGGGTGGCGGAGCTGCCGGTGCCGCACGACTGCACCGACGGCTTCCTGGCCGCCTACTGGAACCGGCCGCACGCCTACCTCGATCCGGCGGTACGCGCCTCGATCTCCACCCTGGCCAGGCTCGACCCGGCCCGCGTCGCCGAGGCGACGAGCCGGCTGAGCGCCGACCTCGCCAGCGGGCGCTGGCAGGAGCGCCACGGCCGGCCGGACTCCGCGGGCACCGCCGACGTCGGTTACCGGCTCGTGAGCTCGCACTGATCGCGCGGTTGCCGGGCCTGTGCTCAGGTGGCGTGGTGCCGGCCGTCGACTGCCGGCGCGGCCAGGAACCGGGTCGCGTCCTGCAAGCGGGCCGCGACCGCCTCCGGCAGGCCGGACGCCAGCGCGGCCAGGTTCGCCGCGAGTTGCTCGGCGGAGCGGGGGCCGAGGATCACCGAGGTGAGGCCGGGCCGGCCCGCGAGCCAGGCGAGAGCGACCGCCGGGGTGGACACGCCCAGCTCGGCGGCGATCGCTGCGACTTCGACGGCGATGTCGAAGTGGCGGTCGGCGAGCAGGCCGGTGACGTAGGCGCGGGCGACCGGGCTGGGCATGGCCGCCCACTGCGCCAGCCTCGACCCGGGCTCCGGGTCGGTGCCGCGCTGGTATCGCCCGGCCAGCAGGCCGCCGCCGAGCGGGCTGTAGGCGAGCACGCCCAGGCCGAGCTGCTGGCAGGTGGGCACGATCTCCGCCTCGATCGCGCGGGCGATGAGCGAGTAGTTGGCCTGGAGGCTGATGAACGGCGTCCCGCCGCCGCGCTGCGCCGCCCACTGGGCACTGACGATTCCCGCTGCGGTGAAGTTGGAGCAGCCGAGGTAGCGCACTTTCCCGGAGCGTACGAAACCGTCGAGGGTCGCCATGGTCTCCTCGACCGGGGTGCCCGCGTCGGGCATGTGGCACTGGTACAGGTCGATGTGATCGGTGTTCAGCCGCCGCAGGCTCGCCTCCAGCGCCCGGGTCAGGTGGATCCGGGACAGGCCCCGCTGGTTCGGCCCGGCCCCCTGCGGCGCGGCACCCTTCGTGGCCAGCACGACGTCGTCGCGGCGATGGGCGATGGCGCGACCGGTGACCTCCTCGCTCGTGCCGCCGCGGTAGGTGTCCGCCGTGTCGATGAAGTTGTGCCCGGCGTCCAGGAACTCGCCCACGATGCGGCGCGCCTCCGCTTCGGGCGTCGGCGCCGAGGGGTCGGTGCCGAAGTTCATGGTGCCCAGGCAGGCCTGGGAGACGCGCAGGCCGGAGCGGCCCAATGTCACGTGTTGCACTGCTCCCCCGTAGAATCGGAACCGTGATTCCGCTTGAATATACGGAACCTCGATTCCGCTTGTCAAAGCCGACGGTCGCCGCATGATCCGCTCGGACGCGGTCCGCAACCGCACGAAGGTGCTGGAGGCGGCAGAAGCGGTGCTCGGCGAGCAGGGGCTGTCGGCCCGCATGGACGAGATCGCGCGCCGGGCCGGGGTCGGCGTCGGCACGCTGTACCGCCATTTCGCCACCAAGGAGGCCCTCTACCAGGCCATCGTCACGGCCCGGACCGACCTGCTGCTGGCGGAGGCACAGCGGCTGATCTCGGATGCCGCGCCGGAGACCGCGCTCTACGTCTTCTTCGCGCGGATCGTCGCCGACGCCGGGCGCAAGAAGCCCCTCACCGACGCGCTGCACACCGCCGGGATCGACATCAAGGCCGCCCAGACCGGCCAGGCGGCGCAGATGCGGGCGGCGATACACCGGCTCCTGCACGACGCCCAGCATGCCGGCGCGGTGCGCCGGGACCTCGACCTGCCGGAACTGCTCGCCCTGCTGCGGGCCGCCTGCCTGGCCGCCGAGACCGGCGACTACCCCGAGCCGGTGGTCGAACGCATGCTCACCGTCCTGTTCGACGGCCTGGGCCGGGTTCCATGACGGTTCCCAGGTCAGCGGTTGCCGGTCAGCCCTGGCCCGCCTTGAAGTAGGCGCCCGGAGTCGTGCCCGTGCGCTGGCGGAACATGGCGACGAACGCGCTGGCGTTGGCGAACCCGACCCGACCCGCGACGGCCGTCACCGGCTGGCCGGCGGCGAGCAGTGCCAGCGCCGCCCGCAGCCGCGCCTGGGCGCGCCATTCGGCGAAGCTCAGCCCGGTCTCGTCGCGGAACAACCGGGCCAGCGTACGGGAACTCGCCCCGGCCACCCGGGCGTGCGCGTGCAGCGGACGGTTGTCGGCGGGGTCGGCCAGCAGCGCGTCGGCCACCCGCAGGGCGCGGTCGTCGGCGGGCATCGGCACGGCCACCGTCGTCACCGACACCGGCCGCAGGACGTCGTAGAACACGGCCTCGGCGCGGGCCCGCGCCTGCGGGGTGAGGTCGGACCGGCCGAGGTGGACGCTCAGCGAGCGGAGCAGGTCGTCGACCGCCACGACGGTGGGGGCGGCCCAGTCGACGGGGCAGGTCGCGGCGGGCAGGTACAGGCCGTACATGGTGCCGCCGGTGGCCGACACGATCGCGTGCGGCATCCCGGCGGGCATCCACAGGGCCAGGCTGCTCGGCAGCACCCAGCTGCGGCCGTCGGCGTGGACGGTCAGCACGCCGGTGGCCGCCCAGGTGAGCTGGTGCTCGGCGTGCGTGTGCGCGGGGAAGCCCGAGCCCGTGCTCAGCCCGAAAGAGGCCACCGCCAGCGCGGCGGACCCCGCGATCCGGTCGGCGCTGAAGCCGGGGCGTACGTGGCCGGGCTCGTACCCGACCTGTCCGTGTCGCGACATGACCTGGCACGGTAGCTCATTTCGGCCACCGGCGCGGGCGCCTAGCGTCGAGCCCATGAACCGCATACATCATCGGATCTGCCAGTCCGCCGACTGGTTCGCCAAGGTCGAACAGCAGACCCTGCCGTGGGCACTCGACGGCCTGGACCTCGGCTCGAAGGTGCTCGAGATCGGGCCGGGGTTCGGGGCGACCACCAGGGTGCTGGCCCGGACCGTGCCCGACCTGACCGCGGTGGAGATCGACGTGCTGCTCGCGCGGCGGCTGCGCGAGCAGCACGGTGACCGGGTGGCGGTGGTCCACGGCGACGGGACCCGGCTGCCGTTCGACGACGAGAGCTTCGACAGCGTCGTGTGCTTCACGATGCTGCACCACGTGCCGTCGGCGCGATTGCAGGACAGGCTGTTCGGCGAGGCGTTCCGGGTGCTGCGCGGCGGCGGCGTCTTCGCGGGGTGCGACAGCCGGCCCACGCTGCGCTGGCGGATCCTGCACGTCGGCGACATCGGGGTGCCGGTGAACCCGGCCACCCTGCCGGGACGGCTGGAGGCGGCCGGGTTCGCGCAGGCGTCCGTCGCCACCGCCCGGACCGCCCTGAAGTTCCAAGCCGCCAAACCCTAGGCGCCGAGAGTCCCCCAAGATCAGCCGAGTTGCCGGGCAACTGTGCGTATCTTGGGCCGCCGAACGCCCGATTGCCCGGCAACTCGGCGGGGCTCTCGCGGTGCGAGCTGTCCGCCAGATATGGCATGTGGATGTCGCGACAACACGGCCGCGGCGGCCAAGATTGCCCCTATGCTGCACAAACAGGAGGTGTGCCATGTCCGGCAACGGTACGCAGGGCAACGGGATGTCGGTGGGTGCCCGGGTGGCGATCCTCACGGTGCTCGCGGGCGTCGCCGCGGCCGGGGTGGCGGCCGCGCTGCGACGCCGCAACCGCCGCGACGCCGTCATCGCGGAGAAGGACCTCGGCCCCAAGAGCGTGGATGCCGCGCCGGCGGACCTGCACGCCGCCCGCCGATAGGCGGTAGGCCGGGCGGCCGCCGACAAGGTGCGTGAGCTCAGGTAAGGCATGGCCAGACGGGCGCAGCGCCCGACCGGTCGGCGTCCCGTATCCTCCTTTCCATGATCGAAAAGGTGCGGGTCGCGGTCGTCGGAGTCGGCAACAACACGTCGGCCCTGGTCCAGGGGATCGCCTTCTACCGCCAGACCGGCAGCCTCGTCGGCATCAACCGGCCCGCGATCGACGGCATCGGCGTCGGCGACATCGACTTCACCGCCGCGTTCGCGATGTCCGAGGCGAAGATCGGCAGCGACCTCACCGACGCGATCTTCATGCCGCCCAACAACTTCCCCCGGCTTCGCTGCGACCTGCCCAAGGCTGACGTCCCGGTCACCAGGGGCCTCGTCGACGCGTCGGAAGTGGACCGGGTGGCGGCGGCACTGGCAGGCGCGGAGGTGGTGCTCTACTCGGCACCCAGCGGCCGCCCCGCGACGGCCCGGGCGTACGCCGAGGCAGCCCGCCGTGCCGGGGTCGCGTTCGTCAACACGACCTCCGACCCGGTGGCTCGCGACCGGACGGTGGTGGAGCAGTTCGAGGCGGCGGGTCTGCCGTTGATCGGCGACGACCTGGCCAGCCAGTTCGGCACCTCGGTGGTGCACAAGGCGCTGCTGCGGCTGCTGGAGGAGCGCGGCCTGACGCTGGTCAGCTCGTACCAGGTGAATCTGGGCGGCACCGAGGACTTCCGCAACCTGGTCGAGAACCCCGACACCAAGAAGCAGTCCAAGCTCAACGCGCTGCCGTCGACCGACAAGGTCCAGATGGCCCCGCTGGGCTACCTGTCGCAGCTCGGCTCGGTGAAGGTGGCCCACCTCAACCTCGAAGCGCAGAGCTGGGGCGAGATGGCGGTCAGCCTCGACGTGAAGCTGAAGGTCCACGACCCGAGCGGCGCCGCCGGGGTCAACATCGACCTCATCCGGATGGCGGCCAGTGCCCGACGCAGCGGACGCGGCGGCTTCCTGGCCGACGCCGCGGCACTGCTGAAGTCCCCGCCCGGCACCGCCGGCTGAGCGCGTATCCCGTCAGCCGAGACCGTCGGCGAAGAGGCGTTCGAGCTGCTCGACCGGCAGGGCCGGGTTGCTCGCCGCAGCCTCGCGCAGCGTGGCATCGGGGTCGGTGAGCAGCCGTTGCAACGCCTCGTCGGGCAGAGCCGGGTTGGCCGCCGCCGCCGTGCGTACGTGCAGCACCGGGTCGGCCAGCAATCGTTGCAGGACCTCGACCGGCGCATCCGGGCGCGAGGCGACCGCCGCCCGGTCACGAGGACTGTCACCGGCGGCGTAGCCGGCCATGGCCGCCGTCGGCAGTGCAGGGTGTCGCAGCAGCTTCTCGCGGCTGTGACCCTTCCAGCGAGCCAGGACCTCCACCAGCGCCTGCGGCGGCACGTCGCGGTACCGCTCGCAGATCAGCAGCCGGGTGGAGAAGTCGGAGTCGGTGGCCAGACGCGCCACGGCGTCGGCCGGAAGATCCGACGAGAAGGCGAGGGTACGGCGGAACGCGCGGTGCGGATGGTCGAGGTAGGACAGCCGCTCCGCCAGGCTCGCATGTTCTGGCAGCAGTGAGCTGACCAGGGGCATCGGCCATCTGCGCTCGTCGGCTTCGACCAGGCGGCGCAGCAGCCGCGGTGGCAGGTCCACCCGTTCCAGCAGCTCGCGATGGACCTGGGGCCAGCCGGTGTCGACAAGTTCGTCCAGCAGCGCGGCAGGCAGGGCCGGATTGCCGGCGAGTTCGGCGGCCAGGTCGGCATCGGCCAGGCAGGCGCGCATCTGCTCGACCGGCAGGCTCGTGTTGGCGGCCAGCCCGCCGCGCAGGTCCGGCTGCGCCCACAGCCGGTCGAGCAGCGCGGGGGTCAGTATGACCAGCGTGGCGGCGGACTGGCGGGTGTAGGCGGAACCGGCGGCGAACCTGTCGAACAGGTCCTGCGGAAAGCGTGCGTGCGGCGAACAGACCACCGCCGTCATCAGCGCGGTCTGCCGCACCTGGGCGGCGCTGTCGTGCATCAGCCGGTACAGCGCCGCGTCCGGCAGCGCCCGGAGCGCGACGCAGCGGCGCACTTCGGGGTCCGGGTCCTCGACGAGGGTGGCCCTGATGTCGGCCGGAACCCCGTGGTTCCTGGCGATCTCGGCGCGCACCTGCGGTGACACGTCTCGCGCGAGGCGGCCGAGGACGTCGGCTGTCGAGGGATCCACGACATTCTCGGAGCTTGCCTGATCGGCGGCGCCGGTGATCGTGAACGACGCCGCAGCCTGCGCTCGCACGATGGCCTCGGGGTCCTCGGCCAGGATCAGCAGCACACGGGCGGGGAGCGGCCTGTGCCCGGCGAGCCGCCGCCTGATCTCGGGGTGGGGATGCCTCAGCAGTGCCTCGGCCACCGGTGCGGGCAGGTGCTCGCGTTCGAGCAGAGCGACGGTCGGCCCGAGCAGGCCGCCGTCCGGCAGGGCGGCGAGGCGCACCAGCAGCTGCTCCGGCGTGACCGGATTGGCGGCGAGCCCACACAGCACCGCCAGGTTCGTCTTCACCGCGCCATGATGGCGCATCCGCGATCCGGCACCGCGTACACCCTTGCTGCCGGGACTTCCGTCATGCAGAGCCGTCCGATCGCACCCGATGCGGCTGTCATGTCTGCGATGACGGGCTCGGGATGTGCAGCTCGAAGAGATAGGCGCCTCGATTGGTGCCGACGCAGATGCGGCCGTCGGCACGGACCGCACACCCAGTGAGGTGTGAGTCGGTCCGCAGCATTGTCACCTTGGTCCCGTCCGGCAGCCAGATCCGGACCGTGTTGTCGTCACCGATGCTGACCAGCCATGAGGAATCCGGCGCGATCGCAATGCCGGTGACCGGGCTGCCGTGACCCGACAGGACAGACAGTTCCCGACCGAGCATCCGATCATAGATGCAGATGTCGTCGCCTCTCCCGACCGCCAGCCAGCTGCTGTCAGGAGCGAACGCGACTGCTCGCGCAAACTTGGTGTCATCGCCGAACTCCACAGGTACCTTCTCGCCAGTGCGCGCATCCCATAGCAATAGCGGGTGCTCGTCAGCAACCGCCAGCACCTCGCCCGTGGCAGACCACGCGACGTACGACGTATAGATCATGCCGCTGGCCGCAGCCCGCACCTGGCGCTCGGTTCCGTCCAGCGTGTCCCACACGGTCACCGATCCGTTGGCCCCGCCGGCGAGCCAGCGCCCGTCGGGAGAGAACTCGAAATGCGACGGCCGCCCGGTGCCGCCAAGTCGAGCGAGGTTGGGAAGCTGTTCGCCCGTCGCCAGACTGACAACGCTTGTGCTGCTCCAGCCCGCAAGGACGACCCGCTCGCCCGCGCTGTCGACTGTCATGGCGACGGTTCCGAGCGAACCTGGCGGTTCCCGCAGCCGGCTGAATTCGTCGGTGACGGTGTTCCTAATCCACACCTGGTCATCCTTGCGAAGCACGAGGTGTCGGCCGTCGGGAGCGACGGCGACCACCTCGGCTTGTTCGAGGGTGTCCTCAGGTTCTCCGTCAGGTGACGTCTGACCCACGTTCCATATCCGCACCGTGTCGTCATCGACGCTGGCCAGCCAACTGCCGGTCGACGCGATCGCCACTGCCTGAACCGCGGCAGTGTGGCCGGTCAGAGTGGAACGCAGGGCGCCTGAGCCTACGTCCCACACGCGCACGGTTCTGTCGCCGGCTCCGCTCACCAGCCAGGTGCCGTCCGGTGCGATCGCCACCGCGTTCACCCAGGTCCTGCGGTCGGCGAGCACGGACCGAAGTTCACACGTGGCGATATCCCACAGCTCCACCTCGCCTCCCATGGCGCCAACAGCCAGCCAGGTGCCGTCCGGCGAAATGGCCAGCGCAGTTGCGCCTCCCTCGCTGTACATCGTTGCGCGCCTTGCTCCGGTCGAAGCGTTCCAGGTCACGATCTGACCATCGTTGTCGGCGCCGGCAAGCCAGGTGCCGTCGGCGGCGATGACGATGGTGGTCAAGCGGTCGGCTCTGCTGCGGCGCAGAACCCATCGCACACCCCGCAAGATCAATGAGACCTTCTCGGCCAGCGCTCGATTACCGATGAACATCGGATGCCTGAGCCTGCGGATCTTTTTTGTGCCGACTTGCCACAGAACGATCGTCGTGTCGCCACAGGTCGCTGTCCAGGAGCCATCGGGGCTGATCGCAACGGCGTTGACTCCGCCTCGATGCTTGTACGGAGCCTGGCGCACGCGACCGGTCCTCATGTCGCGGATGGTCACGATGCCTTCGAAGTTGCCGCTGAGCACCCACGTGCCGTCCGGAGAGATCGCCACGGCCGTCGCCCAGGTGGAGTCATTTCCGCGCAGGACCCGTGGCTCATCACCGACGGCCGTGTCCCAGATCTCCACCTCGTCGACCACGTTGCCGGTGACGAGCCGCATACCATCCTGCGAGATCGCCACGCCGCACAATGACCCGGACCTGCTGGTCAGGACCCGCCGTAGCGAGGGGTGAGGGGCGTCGACCATCGGCCAGAGCGGCTCGAGCCGGGGGACATCGCGGTTGGCCAGGAACGCGGCGACTGGCGCTGACCAGCAGTCATGCGACGCCAGTCGCCGCACCAGCACATCGGCCACAGCCCAGGGCGGATCGGCGTGTGACAGGAGGTGCGCGGACTGCTCCAGCACCTGCCGTAGTAGCGCGGCACGTTCGCCTTGGACACCGGTCAGATCGGCGGCCAGTGAAGCAGCCCCGACGAGTTCGAGTTTGCGGCTGATCCACCGCAGGTCGAGGGTGAGCGCGCCATGCGCGTCGGACCGGCCAGCCTGGGCGAGATGCCAGGTCAGGTGCCGCCAGAGGTAAGTCTGCTCAGTCGGCAGAGCCCACCAGGCAGGTGCACCACCCGGTGCCGGAAGCGATGCGGCCAGGCTGTCCAGCAGCGCGCTGTTGGTGCGGCGCAGGCCCTCGGGGGTGAGCTCGGAGCGGAAGTGGTGCAGGACGACGTCGTGCAACCGCAGTGTCCGGGCGCGGACGTCGAAGCGGAACAGTGATCTGCCAGCAGCCCGTTCGATCAACTTCCTGCACTCTTCGGCGGTCATGGGGTCGCCGGTGATCTGGCTGGTCGCGGCCCACAACTGGATCACCACATCGAGCGGGATCGGCGTATCCTCGGCGAACACTCCCAGCTCGCGCAGCCGATCGTGGTCGAGTGGGGGTTGCATGTCAATACCGGCATCGATGGTGGCCTTCACCGCACGGCGACGCTGTCCCATGTCAGCGACGTCGAAGACGGCAGGCCCGTGCTCACGCAGCCGACGTAGCACCTCACCGCCGACATCGACCAGATCTGAGGCTTCCTGCGCGGCAGCAGTGCGCAGCTGACCGTTGACGTTCTCGAGAAGCAGCGCCCAGCGGCCGCAGGCTTTCACCAGTTGTGCGGCGAGCGCGACGGGCAGGCCGGGTGTTCTCCGAGTCAGCAGTGCGAGAGCCTGGTCTTCGGTCATCTGGTCGACCTTGACCTGTTCGGCTTCGGGAAGCAGGCTCGGCACGCGAGTGGTGACTAGGATCTGCCACCGGCTGTTGCCATACCGGAACGGCCTGAGCTGGTCGGGAAACCACACGTCGTCCAGCAGGAGGACGCAGTCCGAATCCTGGTCGAGTGCCCGGCACAGCGCCTTTCCGGCCTCCTCGGCGCTCTTGAAATTGAGCTGCTGGCCGGTGACTTGGGCGACGACGTCGGACAGTTCCGCAGCCAGGGCTTGGCCGCGTTTCTCCTGACCGATCTCGATGCGTACGGTGCGGCCGGGAAACTCCTTCCGGATGCGCGGGTCGTCGCAGACCATATGGGCGAGCATCGTCTTGCCGAAGCCGCCCTCACCGTGCAGGGCGGTCGTAATGGCGACGCCGTTCCTGGGTTTGCCCAGCAGCAGGCGCACTACTTCGTCGAGCTTCTCCGGGCGCGGGACGGCTTCGGCTACGAGCTGGTCGACGCTGGTGCCGGGTCTTGTGGTGCGACGGTGTGACCACTGCCAGACGAGTCGGATCCCGGAGGCGGCCGCGAGCGCCACTGCCACGAGCAGAGCCAGTACGCTCGCGGTCTGATCTGCGGCCTCGCGTCCCTGACCGACCAGCCACCAGGACAAAGCCGCCAGCAGTGCCGCCGCCGCCACGGCGACGGCTGTCGTCGTTCCCCACCCCCGCCACCGCATTGGTACATCATGGCAAGCCGCCACTTGCGACAACAGGTCCTACATGGACTGTCGGCCGAGCCCTTCGGCACGGCCGCCCAGCCTGACGGAGGAATCCCGCCCGGCGCCGAGTGGCGGCGCCGGACGAGGCGGGCAGTGGTCAGCAGCCGCCGCAGTTGTAGTAGGTGATGTCCCAGTGGTTGCCTTCGTCGGTGTAGAGGTTGCCGGCGCCGGACTTCCACTGGTAGCCCCAGCCGGAGATGTATCCGACGTAGGTGAACGTGTTCTGGATGTAGCTGCCGATGCAGCTGTACTTGCTGATGTCGACCTTGTAGCCGTTCCAGTGGCTGTAGGTGCCGCCGGCGTGGCCGGTCTCGGTGCCGGCGGTGATGTTGATGGCGCAGCCGCTGGCGGATTTGAGGGTCTTGACGCCGCTGATGGTGGTCTGGCGGATCTGGTCGAAGGAGGTGCAGCTGGCGACGTTGCGGTTGGAGCAGCCGCCGCTGGAGGACCAGGTGATGCCGGCGGCGCTGAGCTGGGAGGCGGCCTGGGCGTGGGTGAGGAACGTGGCGGCGTGGGCGGGGCTGGCGAACGCGAGGACCACGGCGACGGCGGTGGCGCCGAGGACGGTGATCCCGCGGCGGACGGTACGGAGCATGGGGGTCTCCCGGGGGGCTGGAGTTAATTGCCATCCGTTCTGGAACGGAGGAAGACTTCCTACCACACAATCGACGTATGTCGCTAGATGCCCGACACCCACCACGTCGGCACACGACGCGTGAGTGCGCCGATCCGCAGGCCGCGCGGATCGGCGCACTCACGTGCGGGCGTCAGCCCAGGCGCCACTGCTGGTTGCCGCCCAGCGGGTTGCCGCAGTCCCAGATCTGCAGCCGGGTGCCGTTGGCGGTGCCGAGCTCGACGGCGTCCAGGCACTTGCCGGAGTTCGGGTTGACGATGGAGCCGTTGCTGTTGACCACCCACTGCTGGGCGCCGTTGTTCAGGCAGGTCCACAGCTGCACGACGCTGCCGTTGGCGGTGCGGCCGCCGGAGACGTCCAGGCACTTGCCCGAGTCGACGCTGACGAACGTGTTCCCGACGCGGCGCCACTGCTGGTTGCCGTTGTTGGGGAAGCAGTCGTACAGCTGCACCGGGGTGCCGTCGGTCTTGCCCCAGCCGGCCACGTCGACGCACCGGTTGGACGCGACGCCGCGGATCACCGAGACGCCGCCGCTGCCGCCGCCGGCGGCGTTGCCGTTGACGTTGAAGTCGAACAGGTTCACGGCCAGGCCCGCTCCCCCGATCCACGGCTCGAAGCCCGCCTGCACGCTGGTCATGTACCAGGCGGTGCTGATCTTCCCGCGGGACACGGAGTCGTCGATGAACGCCTTGAGGCTGAAGTTCGGGAACGCGTTGTTCGGCACGGTGCGCACGTACGAGATGACGTTCCAGCCGATGTTGCCGAACCAGACGTCCCAGGTGCCGCCTTCGAGGTTGACGGTGGCGATCCTGCTGCCGATCGGCTGCGGGCGGCCGCGGTGGTTCGTCCAGATCATGACCTCGGCGCCGTAGTTCTGGCCGGGCGGGTTCGGGCTGGCGTCGAACCAGATGTCGAAGGCGGTGTCCCACTCGCCGGAGTTCGGGGTGCTGATGTTGAAGGTGGCGCGGGGGTTGCTCAGCGCGCTGACCCGGGCGGGCAGGCCACTGTTGACCGTGCAGGCGCCGTAGTGGCAGCCGGCGTAGATCGACGGGTACGAGGCCGGCGGCCCGTTGGTCGCGTTGTTGTGGTCGGCCTGTGTGACGGTGAACCCGGCGTTGGAAACGTCGATGCACTGGGTGGTGCTGGCACCCCAGCGGTTGTTCTGCACGATGTACTTGCCGCCCTGGACCGTGGCGGTGCCGTACTGGTCGCAGATGACCGGGGCGGCGGCGGCCGGGCTGGCTGCCACGGTCAGCAGGCAGGCCGCCGCGGCGGTGCCTAGCGCGGCCGCCAGGGCGAGTGGGCGGAGTCGCCACTGCATAGGTGTACTCCCTAGGAGCGGAGGAATGCGCCGCGGGCAACGGCGCGCCCGTATGGGAGGGCTCCCATGGGCTCATCCTGGCAGCGTACGCACGTGTCGACATACCTCAATTGATTTCGAAACCCGTTGCCCGATCGCCGGGTCGCGAAAGGACGCGGGGCGGCACCGCGATGGTGCCGCCCCGTCGTCCGCCGATCCCGGTGCGGCTACCGCCAGTTCTGGTTGGACTGGACCGGGCTGCCGCAGGTCCAGATGATCATCTGGGTGCCGTTGGCGGTGCCCCAGCCGTCGGCGTCCAGGCACTTGCCCGACGCCGGGTTCACGATGTTGCCGTTGCCGTTGATGGTCCACTTCTGCGCGCCGTTGCCCAGGCAGGTCCAGAGCTGCACGAGCGTGCCGTTGGGGGTGCCGCCGCCCGCGACGTCCAGGCACTTGCCCGAGTTCGTGTTGACCAGCGAACCGTCGGACGCCACGCGCCACTGCTGCGCCGTGTTGCCCAGGCAGTCCCACAGCTGCACCTTGGTGCCGTCGGCGGTGCGGCCGCCCGACACGTCCAGGCAGCGGTTCGACCCCACGTTGACGAACGTGCGCACCGGCACCGCGCCGCAGCCCGTCGTGAAGCCGCGATCGGCCAGGCCCTGGCAGAACGAGGTCCTCGCCCCGCTGTAGTGCGACAGCTTGCCGTCGACGAACCAGGTCGAGTTGACCGGGAAGTCGAAGCTGCCGTCGTCGACGCCGTCCCAGCCGTACCGGAAGTCGAGGTTGATGTAGACGGCCGCCTTGATCACGTTGGACAGGTCGTAGCTGCCCGACAGGTTCGGGATCGGGCCGTTGTAGCTCATCAGGCTGAACAGGCGCCGCACCCAGGTGTCGCCGCGCGACGCCTCCAGGCCGGAGGTGTTGCCGCCGTCGTCGGTGAAGTTCATCATCCCCGACTCCGACACGATCATCGGCTTGCCGTGGTCCTTGGCGAACTTCATCATCTTCAGCACGTTGCCGTCGTGGTCCCAGTTGCGCCAGACCGCGGCGTCGTTGCCGTTGGCGTCCTTGCCGATGTACGCGTTGCGGCACTGTAGGGCACCGGTGTCGTAGTTCTGCGGCGGCGTGCCGTTGTACAGGTAGCCGTTGTCGTAGATCGGCATGCACAGCTCGTGCGCGAAGACCGACACCCCGATCCAGTCGACCACCGCGACACCCGGGTAGAGCTTCTCGTACTCGCCCCGGACCGGGTGGAAGACGTAGGTCACGTTGTCGGCGGCCTTCGCCCCGTTGATCAGGCTGCGCAGCCGGGCGAACGCGTTCTTGTACGACGAGCAGGTGCTGTCGGTGCAGTGGTAGAAGCTGGACACCTCGTAGTCCAGGCGCAGGAAGAACTTCGCCTGCGGGTACGCGTTCATGAAGTTGATCAGGGTCGTGAACTGCGACGCGTACTGCCCGTTGGCGAGCTCCTGGGTGACCGCGCGGGACCGGGCCGCCTTGGCGTTCTCATCGCCACCGGTGAAGCCGGGCGGGTTGTCCTTCCAGCTGATGCCGACCTGGATCATCTTGCCCTGCTGGGCCAGCGCGGTCGCGTAGTCGCGGTGGCCGTTGTTGACCCAGGTGCCGGACTTGACCTCGTAGTAGACCGAGCCGCCCTCCGGCGGGGCGGCGAACGACGTGTAGTCGTTCCAGGAGGACTGGGTGGACTGCCCGATGAACAGCAGCCTGCCGTTGGCGGGTGCGAAGGTCGCGGCACCGGCCGACGCGGCGGGACCGGCCACGACGAGGGCACCGGCGACCAGCAGCGCGCTGGCCAGGTGGATGGCGAGACGTCTCATGGGAACCTTCCGAGCGGGAGCGTGGATGGTGCCGCCAGGTTAAGAACGCACATCCTGAAAAACCGCCGGTTTTCGATACATCGAATCGTCGGCGCGCACGGGGCAGCGGCGTTCGGGATCCGGGCCCAGAATGTGCGCCATGGACTCGGCTTCACTAAACCTGCTCCCCGGCGAGCAGGTCCTGTGGCAGGGCAGCCCGATCCGGCACCGCCTCGTGTGGCCGCCGGACGCCCTCCTCATCCCGTTCAGCATCGTCTGGTGCGGCTTCGCCGTGTTCATGGAGGCGTCGGCGGTGGCAGACGGCGCCCCGGGCTTCTTCGCGATCTGGGGCGCGATGTTCGTCGCGGTCGGCGGCTACCTGGTGGTCGGCCGCTTCGTCGTGCGCGCCGTGGTCTCCCGGCGTATCCGCTTCGCGGTCACCGAGCACCGGGTGATCGTGATCGGCGGGCTGACCGGCGGGCGGGCCGAATCCACCTATCTGGACGCGCTGCCCCCGCCGGTCATCAGCGAGCGCCCCGACGGCAGCGGCACCCTCGCCTTCGGCGCGATGCCGAGCATCGGCGACATGTTCTCGGGCGCCATGAGCCGCCGGCAGTCGTGGCGGATGTGGTCTCCCCACCCGAGCGCCACCCCGCTGCTGGCCGACGTCCCCGACGTACGCCGGGCGCGCGACCTGATCGCCCACGCCCAGCTCCAGTCCCGGCGCGGAAAATGACGATGCGTCGTCCCGGCCGCAGCAGCGGCCGGGACGACGCCGATCCGGCTCAGCGCCGTGCTCAGTGCCAGTCGCTGATCTGCAGGTCCACCGGGGAGGGCGCGCCCTGCCCGGTCTCCAGCAGCTGCTTGAGGCTGAGCAGGTACGTCGCCCACTTGGTGCTGCAGTGGTACATGAACTCGACCTGGTCAGCCCAGCCCCGGTGCTCGAACAGCACGATGGTGTAGTCGCCGTCCTGGCGCAGGTCAAAGCTGACGTGCGTGCCGATCCACTCGGCCGGGCCGTCGACGACCTCCCACTTCACCCGCTTACCGGGCACCAGCTCGACCACCTTCATGTCGAAGCCGCCGGGCGGGAAGCGGAACGCGATCACGCCGCCGGTCTCGGTGTCCCCCGTGGTGTCGCGAGTCCACCACGCCGAGAGTCCGTCGATCGTGGTCAGGGCCTGGTAGACGTCGTCCGGCGACGCCTTCTCGACCCCGATGCGGTGCAGGATGTCCGCCATTCGCCTGTCCTTCCCCCGTGTGCGCCCTCGACTTGCCCAGGGCGCACGGATTTCTCCCACCGCGCGGTGCGCGGCGAGCTCTGCGGTGTTTCAGCGGGCGCTCAGGCGTCGCGCTGGCGCTGGATCGCCTCGGCGATCCGCTTGATGCGCTGAAGACGTGCGTCCCAGCTCGAACCGACCGCGGCCAGCTGCGCCACGGCGCGGGCCAGCTGCGCCTGGTCGACCTGGTAGCGGCGCTCCCGCCCGGCCGTGGTCCCGCGGACGAGCCCGACCTGGTCCAGCACGAGCAGGTGCTTGGCCACGGCCTGCCGGGTCACCGGCAGCTGCTCGCTGAGCGAGGTGGCGGTGCCCCCGCCGGCGGCCAGCAGCAGGTCGAGCATCCGCCGCCGGGTGGGGTCGCCGATCGCCGACCAGAGATCGTCGTCGACCTCGGTCGCGGTCATCACGTCGTCGCCAGCCTGGTGATGTAGTCCGCCAGCCGGGGCACGAACCGGTTCCAGCCCTCGATGTGCTCGTTGTAGGCCGCCTCCAGTACGGCGATCTCCCAGCCCCGTTCCCGGAACCCGGTCTCGGTCATCCGCACGGTCGTGCCGTTGTCGGTCGGCACGAGGTCGAAGGTGACCAGGAACGAGTTCGACTCGTCGGGTACGGCGTCGGCGTCGTACACCCAGCGGAACGAGAACCGCCGCGGCGGCTCCGCCTCGACCACCGTCATCGGGACGACCATTGCCGGAACCCCGTCGTCGCCGTGCCAGATCAGCTCCCCCACCGCGCCGGGCACGGGGTCGAGCTTGACGTCGTCGGGCCACCACTCGCGCAGGTGCTCCGGGCGGCTGACGACGTCGTAGACGATGTCCGGTGACGCCTCCACGTGGATCTCGCGCTCGATGATGCCGTACTCCATGTCGCCCCACTCTCATCGCGCAACCATCGGTTGCTCATAAGCCTAGATCGAGTCGGCCCAACACGCAACCATAAGTTGCACGAGGGTGGTCCGCCCGGTCCGTCACCCGTTCCGGGGGCGGCGGGCGATCGTCAGGATGTGGGTGGTCGGCCAGTCCAGCGGGGTGCCGTCGCTGTCAGCCAGGGCCGCGACCGGGGCAAGCCGGTTGTCGATCAGCCAGTCGTTGCGGATCGGCGCCGAGGCGGCGTCGATCTCGAAGCCCGCCTCGGCCAGCAGGTCGGCCCACTCGGTGAACCCGAGGCCGCAGAACTGCTCCTTCGTCTCCGACAGCCAGTTGTCGGTGTAGTCCTTGCGGGTCAGGTAGTCCATCGCCGAGCCGAGCTCAAGCCGCACGGACCCGTCCGCGAGCGCCTCGTACGGGAACGGGAACGCGAAGTCGACCGCGAACTGGTCCAGCCGCGCCCGCGTGGACAGCGCGCCGACGTGCTCGGCGACCTCGGCGGAGGTGAGCTCGGCGAGGTCGTGCCGGGGCGAGCCGGGGTTGTCGCCGTCGTCGTCGGCCAGCCGCAGGAGCACCGGGCGGCGGCGGTCGGCGGGGCCGCACACGTCGCTGTTGATCCATACGCCGCCGGGGACGGTGTGGTCGTGGATGCGGCGGGCGAACTGGAGCAGCGACTCGCGCTGCCGGCCGTACGACCAGATCTCGTGGGTCAGGGCGAAGGTGAGCGTGGTGTCCACCGACCGGTCCTTGAAGATCGCGCCACCGAGCACGTTGCGCTGGAAGAAGTAGACGTTGGCGTTGCTGAAGAAACCCTGCGCCTTCTTGTGGACGCACTCCTGGTAGAGGTGGCGGGCGACCTCGACGCCGATGAGGTCGCTCTCGCGCAGGCCCGCTTCGCGGTCGGCCAGTTCCAGGACGGCCCCCGCACCGCAGCCGATGTCGACGATGCGGCCGGGCTGCACGTACTGGCGCACGGCCGCCCACTTGCGCTCGGCGGCGTCGGCGAACGCCTCCGCGTAGGTCCGGTAGTCGCGGGTGGCGGTGAGGCCGCCCTCGTCCCCGACGACGGGGTCGTTGACGACCGATCGAACCGTGTCGACCAGGCAGTATCGCTCGTACACGTCGATCGTGGCCGGGTGGGCCAGGTCGCGCCAGCTCTCGTCGCCCTCGGCCAGGCGCAGCAGCACGTCCCACGGCCGTTCGGGGGCGGCGGGCAGGTCGGGGTCCGCTTCCACCTGGGCGATCGCGAAGCCGAGCTGCTCGTAGAGCTTGGCGACCTGCGGGGTGGAGCAGGCGACCAGGGTGTCGTCGGGGGTCAGTTCGAGCCCGGTGGCGACCGTGATCGTCTTCAGCGTGACCTCGGCGAAGGCGTCGGTGGGCGCGGTGTCGAAGATCGGCACGACCATCGAGCGGAGCCCGCTCAGCACGCTGAGCCGCTCGATCGCTGCCTCGCGGCGGTGGTACGGCACCGGGTTGCGCTTGGTGTTCTCGTGGTTGGCCGAGGTCACCGCCCAGATGATCGTGGCGCCGTCGGCGGCGAGCCGGTGCAGGTAGTCGGCCTGGAAGCGGGTCAGCAGGTGGTGGCGGCCGGGGAAGAGCACGAAGCGGTACATCATGATCACCTTCCACGCGGCGCCGGCCCCCGGCGCGAGCCGCGATCATACCCGCGCCGCCGAGCAGGTCCAGCCACTCGCGCGGCGGGACGGGCCGGCACCGTCCTGGTGGGCGGCACCGGCCCGCCGCCCCCCTAGACCCCCGGCCCGGCGAGGTCCGCGACCGGGCCGTACCGGGTGTACGCGGCACCCCGGTGGCGGGCCCAGGCCAGGTCGCCGTACGACCAGTGCCACGGCCGGTCCGGGTCGCCGACCAGGCCCGCCGCCACCAGTGCGGCGCCCAGCCGCGCGGCCGTAGCGGCGTCCATCACCACGGTGGCACCGTCGCCGGTGCACATCCGCAGGTCGGCGGCGGCTCCGGTGTGGTGCAGCCAGACCGGGCAGCGACCGGACACGACCAGCAGCCGCATCCCGATCGGCAGCAGGGTCTGGGCGGTGACCAGGCGATCGGCTACCCCGACCCGGACCAGTGCGGCGGCGACAGCCGGGTCCACCAGCAGCGCCTCCTGGTGCCGCAGGTCGACCAGCGGCTCACCGCACTCGCGCACCTCGACGGCCGGGCCCTGGTCGTCCTGTGACGGTTGCGTCATCTTGCCTCCATATCTGCTCCTTCCGGACCACGGCGGCGGTGCCGGTGACGAGGTCACCGGCACCGCCGCGTTCTCCGTACTCCTCCGGGTCGGTCCCGGAAGACCTGCGCCCGCCGTCAGACGACGACGGCCTGGCTGTCCTGACCGTTGCCGTCCCAGTCGCCGATCACCGGCACCTCGTTGGCGCCGTCGCCGTAGCCGATCGACTCGGTGTTCTCGATGGCGCTGGTCACGGCGCCGGTCCGGAAGTAGAACGTGCCGCCCATACGCACCCCGATGTTGTCCTTGCCGTCGCCGTCCCAGTCGCCGACCAGCGGGACCGAGTACGGGTCGCCGTACACGACGGTGGCGTTGGGCAGGTAGAACGTCATGTTCGAGGGGCGGTACACGGCGACGTCGTCGCGGCCGTCGCCGTCGAAGTCACCGATGATCGGCGTGTCGTTGCCGTTGCCGTACACGATCACCGCGGTGGTCTCGGTGGCGCTGGTCACCGGGCTGGTACGCAGCGCGAAGTTGCCGCCCATGCGCACCCCGACGTTGTCCTTGCCGTCGCCGTCCCAGTCACCGACCACCGGCACCGAGTAGGCGTTGCCGTAGACGAACTGGTACTGCGCCGCGCCCGTCTGCGGGGTGTTGCTGATGTAGAACCTGCCGGTGGAGGGGTCGTACGAGCTGGGGGTGTCGATGCCGTCACCGTCCCAGTCGCCCGCGATCGGGATCATCGGGCTGTTGCCGTAGGCGATGACCGGCCTGGTGTTGACGTGCGACGTCCGGCTGTCCGACTCCAGGAAGCTCAGGACCCCGAGGTTCGCGCCGCCCAGGTCGTCGATGATGTTCTTGTAGCGGAAGGCGCTGTAGTTGACGGCGGTGTGGCTGTCGATGGTGCCCGAGGTGAGGCTCGCCGAGTTGTACTTGATGTTGTCACTGCCGAACGAGTAGTACTCGAAGTTCGGGTAGGACGGCGCCCACTGGACGAACAGCACCACGTGGCCGCTCGAACCGGAGCCGCCCCAGGTGAGGATGTCGCCCGGCTGGAGCTTGTTCTTCGCGATCGGCACCGAGTAGCCCGAACTGCCGAGGTTGACCGAGTCGGGGTCGGAGTTCAGGTGCCACGCCATGTCGATCAGACCGGAGCAGTCGCGCCGGTACTGCCGGCTGTGGGCCTGGTCCCACTTGTCCCGCATGGTGGTGTCGTAGTCGACCGGGTTGGTGCTCTTCCAGTACGCGGCGCGGCTGATCACCTCCGATCGGGTGATGGGGCTGCCGAGGGTGGAGGCCGCGTGGGCCGCGGTCGGGGTGGTGGCCGAGCCGGCCACGGCCGCCGCCGCGCCGACCGCCGCCGCCACGGCCACCGCGAGTGAACCGGAGATCAGACGGTGGAGTTTCATGGTGTTCCCTTCATCGCCGGGAGGTGCTCGCCCTTGCGATGAAAGATTCGAACGGACCGATGAAACTGCTCTGAAAACTCGCTGCGGCGCCCTTTCAGCGCACCTATATCTCGGCCGTGAGCTCGTCGAACTCCCGTGCGCCGTGGTCCCGGAAGGTCTTGACCGCCTTCGCCCGCAGGGCCGCGGCCACATCGGACTCGCCGCGGGCCTCGTGCAGCAGTGCCAGGTCGCGTTCGGTGCGCCCCTGCCACAGCGGCACGTCCATCTGCTCGCACTGCCTCAGCGCCGCCGCCAGCAGCAGGTATGCCTCGTCCAGGCGGCCTTCGGCCAGGTGCAGCTCACCGACGGTGCGCAGCGTGACGGCGTGGCCCAACCGGTCACCCATGGCGTCGCAGACCGTCAGCACATGCTCCAGCTGCGCCAGCACCCCGTCGGACTCGCCCCGGCGCAACCGGGCCTTGGCCAGCGCCCGGACGGCATACGCCTCCATCAGGGCGTCGCCCAGCCCGCCGAGGATCGCGCGCGCCCGCAGCGCCGTCGCCACGGCCTGGTCGTAGTCGCCCACCGCCCGGTGGTACATGCTCATCGTGCG
The DNA here is from genome assembly GCF_018327705.1 of Catellatospora sp. TT07R-123. NCBI lineage: Bacteria > Bacillati > Actinomycetota > Actinomycetes > Micromonosporales > Micromonosporaceae > Catellatospora > Catellatospora sp. TT07R-123. Next base: position 1,083,403 of record NZ_BNEM01000001.1, read on the forward strand.
CAGCGTCAGCGCCTCGCCCCGCTGGCTGCCCGCCCGCTCGTACGCGGCCAGCGCCTCGTGCAGATCCGACCGCACCCGGGGGTAGTCGCCGCGTTCCAGCCGCACCGAACCGGCCAGCCGGTGCAGGTGGCCGACGGCCACGTCGTCGCCGAGCTCACGCACCAGGTCGCCACCCTGGTCGAGGAAGTGCAGCGCCTCCACCAGGCGGCCGGCCTCCCGGCATCCGGCGCCCAGCCCGATCAGCGCCACCGCCATGCCGCGCCCGTCCGGCGGTCCCGGAAGACCGCCAGCGCCTCGGTGAACTGCTGCCGGGCCTCCGGGAACCGGTCCTGCAGGTAGCGCAGGTGCCCGAGCTCCGCCAGCATGACCGCCTCGCCGTGCCGGTCCCCCGCGCGCACGGCCGCGGCCAGCGCCGCCTGGTTGATCCGCTCCCGGGCCGCGAACCGGTTGACGCCGAGGAACGACGGCCCCAGCCGGGCCGAGGCGAACTGGCAGACCAGGTCGTGCAGACCGAGCACCGCCGCTCGCTCCAACCCCACCACCAGCGCGGTGTGCTCCAGATCGAACCACGTGTGCGGCGCGGACCGCACCTGTGCCAGCAGCCGCGCCGCCATCGGCCTTGCCTGCACCACCGGCCGCAGCCAGCCGATCGCATCCGACGGCGCGTCGGTCGTGACCTGGTCGGCCAGCATGAGCCAGCCGCCCAGCACCCGGCTCACCGCCGCCGACAGGTCCTCGGCCGGTTCCTCGGCCTCGGCGCGCTCGCGCGCGAACACCCGCACCAGCCCGTGCAGCCGGTATCGCAGCTGCCCCAGCTCGTCGACGTGGCTGAAGTCCACCAGGTGCGCGTCCACCAGCTGCTCGACCACGTCCTCGGCAGCAGACTCCGCCGTATCGGTCAGCCACGCCGCAATCCACGACGAGAACTCCGGCACGCCCAGGTGACCCAGCCGCCGCAGCGTCCGCCGCGCCGCCTCCCCCAGGCTGCGGTAACTCAGTTCGAACCCGGCCCGGACCTGGAGGTCGGCGATGGTCAGCTCGTCCAGGCGGCGCTGCTCGTCGGCCAGCCGGTCGGCCAGCAGCCCCAGCGGCCAGCGCTGCCGGGTGGCCAGCCGGGCACCGGCGATGCAGATCGCCAGCGGCAGGTGACCGCACAGGTCGGCGATCGCCAGCGCCGCGTCGGGCTCGGCCACCACCCGGTCCGCGCCCGCGATCCGGCCCAGCAGTTCGAGCGCCTCTCCCGGATCGAGCACGTCGAGGTCGATCCGCCGGGCCCCGGACAGGCCGCCGAGCCGGTTGCGGGCGGTGACCAGCACCGCGCAGCCCGGCTCGCCCGGCAGCAGCGGCCGGATCTGTTGCTCGTCGGCGGCGTCGTCCAGCACCAGCAGCACCCGCCGCCCGGCCAGCAGCCCGCGGAACAGCTCCGCCCGTTCCGCGGCCGACGCGGGCACGGCCGTGAAGTCGACCCCGAGCGCGCGCAGCATCCGCCCCAGCACCTCGCCGGGCTCAGCCGGGGTGTCGCTCATCCCGCGCAGCTCGGCATACAGCTGGCCGTCGGGAAAGGACGCCTTCACCTGGTGGGCGACGTGCACGGCCAGGGCCGACTTGCCGCTGCCGCCCCGCCCGGCGATGACCTGGACGCCGGGCCCCGCGGCCGGCGCGAGGGCGGCGAGCAGGGCCTCGGTCTGGTCCGCGCGTCCGGTGAAGTCCGCCGGGGCGACCGGCAGCTGCGCGGGCGCCGCCTTCGGCGCCCGCTCCGGTGGGGACGCGGACACCAGCGACGGGTCGCCGCGCAGGATCGCGCGGTGCAGCGCGGCCAGCTCCGGGCCGGGATCGACGCCGAGCTCCTCGCTCAGGGCGTCGCGGCCCTGCTGGTACGCCGCCAGCGCGTCGGACTGGCGGCCGGCCGCGTACAGGGCGGTCATGTACTGGCCGCGCAGCCGCTCGTTGGTCGGGTGGCGGGCCACCAGGGCGGCCAGCTCGGCCACGACCTGGCCGTGCCGCCCCAGCACGAGATCGGCGGCGACCCGCTGCTCGGTCGCCGCCGTGCGCAGCTGCTCCAGCCGGTCGGCCTCACCGGCCAGCAGCGAGGCGCCCAGACCCGCCAGGGCCGGGCCCCGCCACAGCGCCAGCGCGGCCGTCAGCAGCTCGGAGACCTCCTCGGCGGCGTCGGTCCGGCGGGCCTCGGCCAGCAGCCGCTCGAACGTGTAGGCGTCCAGCGACTCGGGCACGACCTCGGCCAGGTAGCCCGGCGCCCTCGTGACGATCACCGCGTCGCCGCCGTGGCCGGCCAGCGCCTGGCGCAGCGATCGGACGTAGGTGTGGATCGCGGCTTTGGCGGTCTCGGGCGGGTCCTCCGGCCACAGGATGTCGATCAGCCGCGTCAGGGGCACGACCCGCCCGTGTTCCAGCAGCAGCGCGGCCAGCAGCGTCTGCGGCTTGGTGCCGCCCAGCGGCACCTGGGCCCCGTCGGCCGAGACCTCGACCGGTCCGAGCAGCCGGTATTCCATCGCATTCCCCCGTCCGCGACATGTCATCGACGCTCACCTCACGACGAGCGAAGATCACACGGCAGCACGCGGGCCGGGCCGTCCCCTCGTGACGACGCCCGTCGACGGCACCCGGCCCCAGTGGCCGGACGCGTCACACCGGTTGCCTTGCCATGCAGTTGTTACATCCCCCGTCGCGACACCACCGTACCCGACGATCGCCCAATATGGACTGTGCGGCGTACAGCCCGCCGAACTCGGCATATCGACCATCGTGGAACGCGCGCGCTCGCGATCCGACGCGGTCAGGCAGGACGGGCCGGGGTGTGCCCATCGGTCTGGCAGCGTCGGCGCGCGCGTACGCGCCCAGCTGCGCGCGAGCCCGATCAGCCCGCCCAGCAGCGGCGGATACATGCCCAGGTAGAAGAGGTCCGCCGCCGACCCCCGCCTTGCCATCCGCCCGGCCGTGCTCGCTCAGCCAGTTCGGTACACTGCGTTCACCTGGACAAACCCCAAATGATCATAACTTGGATCATGGCGACTTCCCTGCAGATACCAGCCCCCGAAAGGCGAGTGGCGTGCTCCCCGACCCCAAGACGGCCGTACGTTTTCACCCGCTGCTCGCAGGTGACGCCGACCTCGACCGGGTCCTGAGCCTGACCTCACGCGAGCCGGTGTGGCGGCTGCCCGCCGACCGCTACCGGGCCGAGGCGGCCGAGCGCCAGTACCGCCCCGAGTGGACATGGATCGCCCAGGACGGCGAAGGCCGTGTGCTCGCGCGTGCGCTGTGGTGGGGCCAGGGCGACAGTACGCATCCGCTGGCCCTGGACTGCCTGACGGCCGCGGACGAGGTGCCCGCCGACGACCGCGCCGCCCTGGCGGCCGGGCTGCTGGACGCCGCGCACGCCGCCTTCCGCGAGGCTGGTGCACCGCAGCCGCCGCTGTACAACCTCATGCAGCTGCCACGTGACTGGCGCCAGGACCCGGCACACGCGGCGGCGGTCGCCTGGCGGCAGGAATCCGCCCGCCGGGCGGGACTGACCGTCGAGGTGGAGCGGCTCCAGTACGCGTGGACGCCCGAGGCTGGCGTGCCGGACGCGCCCCAGCGGCTGGTGTTCGCCCCTGAACCGGACGACGATGCGTTCCTGGCGGCGATGCTGCGGGTGGCCGAGGGCTCCCTCGACGCGAACACCCGCGAGAACGAGAACGCCCACGGGGCGCTGGCCACCGCCCGCGAGGCGTTGGCGTTCTACCGCGACCGGCCCGGCCTGCGGGAGTGGTGGCGCCTGGCGTACACCCAGGACGGCGCCCTGGTTGGGCTGGCCATCCCGTCCGCGACGCCCTACCACCGCAACGTCGGCTACCTCGGCGTGGTGCCGGAGCTGCGCGGCCGCGGCTACGTGGGCGAGATCCTGGCCGCCATCACCCGACAGCACGCCGCCGACGGAGCCGACCGCATCACCGCCACCACCGACCTGGGCAACCGTCCGATGGCGGCGGCGTTCGACCGGGCCGGCTACCGCAACACCGAGGTCCGCCTCATCTTCTCCGCTCCGGCGGGCAGTCGGTAGCACCTCCCACCTGCCGACATGTCCGCATTGATGGATATCTCACAGCAGCCGTGCTTGTAGCGCCACCGGGAAAGCTGTTGGGTCGACGGTATGGCCCGTATCGCCTACGACGACACCGACGCGGCGGCGTACGCCACCAGCCGCCACCTGCGCAGCGAGGACCTGGCCGCCTGGCGTGAGGCCGTCGCGCGGCACCTCGCACCGCGCCCCGGCACCCGCCTGCTCGACCTGGGTGCGGGCACCGGCATCTGGGCGCAGGCCTTCACCTCCTGGTACGACGGCATCGAGGTGGTCGCCGTCGAACCGTCCGCCGCGATGCGGGACCGTTGCCGCCACCAGCCCGTGCTGGCGGGCGACGCCGAGGCGGTCCCGCTGCCCGACGGCCACGTCGACGCGGCCTGGCTGTCCACCGTCGTCCACCACATCCCGGACCTGGCCGCCGCCGCCCGGGAGCTGCGCCGCGTCGTACGCCCCGGCGGCCCGGTGCTGATCCGGTCCGCCTTCCCGGGCCGCCTAGACGGGCTGAACCTGGTCCGGTATTTCCCCGAGGCTGCTGCCGTCCTGGACACCTTCCCCAGCGTTGCGCAGGTCGAAGCCGCGTTCGCCACGGCCGGTCTCACGCTGGCGGCCTGCGAGCCGGTTCCCCAGGTCACCGCGTCGTCGCTGCGCGAACTGGCGGCCAACCTGCGCCGCGAGGCGCACACGCCGCTACAGCTGATCAGCGACGACGCGTACGCCGCCGGAACGGCCCGGCTCCAGCGGGCCGCCGAGACCGACAGCGGCCCGGTGGTCGACCTGCTCGACCTGCTGGTGCTGCGCTGACGCCCGCAGCGGCGCTACGCCGCAGCGCCGGGCCGACGGTCCTCGACGTGGACGACCTCCAGTTCGCGTCCGTCCTGGTCGCGCAGTAGTCCGACATGGGCAGGCGGGATCATGCCACGGCGTGCTGTGAGTGAGCTATGACGAGGTTGGCCGTGTCCATGACGGGCCGGAAGCCCAGCGCCGCGTAGACCCGGTTGGACGTCGGGTTGGCCTGGTCGGTGAACAGGCACGCCCGTACTCCCGCCGCCTGGAGCCGACGCGACACCTCGGCCACCGCGTTGCTGGCCCAGCCGCGGCCGCGCTGCTCGGGCGGGGTGTAGACCGGCCCGATGCGCGCCACCCCGAACGACGGCGGGTTGGCGCCGGTCAGGTGCACCCGGCGGCCGGACTCGTCGGTCCAGAACCAGTACTGGCCGCTGCGGATGCGGCGCAGCAGCTCGCCCTGGTCGGGCAGCTCGTGCTCGCCCGCGCCGCGCGGCCGCCCCGCCTGCTCGTCGGCGTCGGTCACGAACGCGTGGAACCACGCGGTGACCAGGTCGAGGTCCTGCTCGACGGCGGCGACCAGGGTGCCGGGCACGGGCCGCGGCGGCACCAGCTCCGTGAGTTCGTGCAGCCGGGTCCGGCGGTTCACCAGGACCTCGCCGCCGCTCAGCCGCGCCAGCTCGTCGGCGCACAGCCGCACCGCCGGCAGCGCCCCGTTGACCGCGAGCGCCTGCTCGCCGCGCGCGTGCAGCGCCCTGGCGACGCCGACGGCCGCCTCGTCGGGCATCGGCAGCAGGAACAGCGGGTACGGCTCGGCGGTGGCCGAGCGCATCCCGGTCCCGATGACCGTGCCCGAGCCGTCCCGGACCACCAGCCACCAGTCCGGGCCGGGCGGGGTGATCCCGACGGCCTGCTGGGTCAGCCTGCGGTGGGCGCCCGTGGCCACGACGGTGCTGAGCACGGGTTCGGCGGCCAGGTGCCCGCCCGCCGCGGCCAGGAAGTCGCCTGGGTCGGCGAGGAACTCCAGCCACGGGCCTGCCTGCCGGATTGCACTCATTTGCGTAGGCTAACGAGCTCGTTCCGGCGCTGCCAACGGAATTGGCGGCGCCGGAACGCGTTCGGGGGACGGCGTCCAGCTCAGGCGCGCAGCGCGGCCTCGACGATCGCGGCGTATCCGGTGTGGCCGGTGCGGTTGGGGTGATAGGACTCCCCTGTCGGCCAGGACGTGCCGTTGAGCCATTCGACATCGTCGCAGACGGCGTGGCCGGTGAACGGGCCCCGGGCGTCGACGAAGCCGAAGCCGTGCGCGGCGGCCCGGCCGCCGATGGTGGTCGCGAGCAGGTCGGCGGCGGCGTTCAGCTCCGCCTGCTCGCCAGGAGAGATCCGGGCGATGGCGTTGCACTCCTCGCCGTTGAACAGGCGGGGGTAGCCGACCACGGCCACGGTGGCGCCGGGCGCCAGGGCGCGGATGCGGTTGTAGAGCTCGTCGAGCTTGCCGGGCAGCGTGTTGCGGATGTAGGTCTCGGCCTTGTCGATGTCGCCCCAGCAGGTGTACGGCCACGGTTTGGCGCACTGCACGATCACCGACGACCAGCCGATGTCGTTGCCGCCCGCGCTGACGGTGACGTACCGGGTCTGGGCGTTGAGGCTGCCCAGCTGGCCGTTGAGCACGTCGGGGATCTTCGCCCCGGCGCAGGCGGCGAAGGTGAGCGTGGCGCCCAGCCGGGCGGCGTCGAGCACCGGATAGGCGTAGTTGGAGCGCTGGCAGCCGGTGTCGAAATACTCGCGGGTGCCGGTGCCGGAGGCGTAGGAGTCGCCGAGGGCGGTGTAGCCGGGTCCGGCGGCATGGGCGGGGGTCGGGAGCAGCAGCAGGATCAGCGCCGCCAGCAGGGGTAGGGCGGCACGGCGTGGAGGAGGCAAGGCGGGCTCCGTCCGGAGTGCGGGTGGGGTGCGCACATGCTGCCATAAATATTCATCAATATGAAGATGGCCGGAGGAATCCTTCAGCCCTGCCGCAGCCGCAGCGTGACCAGCTCGAAGGGGCGCAGGCGCAGGTGGACGACCCCGTCGGCGAGTTCGACGCCGGGGGCGGTGCCCGTGCCGAGCGGGCGTTCCAGCAGGTCGCACACGGTGACGGCGGCGACGTCGAAGGACGCGGTCAGGCGGGCGCTGGCGCGGCCGCCGTGCGACTCGTACACCCGCACCACGACGTCGCCGCCGCGGTCGTCGGCCAGCTTCACCGCGGAGGCGACCACGGCCTCGGCGTCGAGGCTGATCAGCGCCGCCACGTCGGCACCGCCGGGCACGCGGCGTTCGGGCAGGTTGACGCCGTAGCCCTCGCGTACGGCGTCACCGATGCGCGCGCCGGGCACCAGGGCGTAGCTGAAGCGATGCAGACCCTGGTCGGTGTGCGGGTCGGGGAAGCGCGGGGCGCGCAGCAGCGACAGCCGTACCGTGGTGGTCGTGCCCCCGTCGGGGCGCACGGTGCGGGTGACGTCGTGGCCGTAGGTGGACCCGGTCACCAGCGCGACGCCCCAGTCCGGCTCCTGCAGGTGCACGAAGCGGTGGTTGCACGCCTCGAACTTCGCCGCCTCCCAGCTCGTGTTGGTGTGCGTCGGCCGGAACAGGTGCCCGAACTGCGTCTCGGCGGCGTACCGGTCGGTGTGGACGTCCAGCGGGAACGCGGCCTTGAGGAACTTCTCCCGCTCATGCCAGTCGACCTCGGTCTCGACGTCCAGGCGGTTGCCGCCAGCGGCGAGGGTGAGCGTCTGCACGACCCGTGACGCGCCGAACGAGCGGACCACCCGCACCGCCACCGCACCGGGTCCGTCGGCGGCGACCGCGAGCTCGTCCAGGCCGGTCAGGTCGACGACGGTGTTGCGGTAGAACTGGTCGACGTCCCAGGCGTCCCACTTGTTCGGGAAGTCCGGATGCAGTTGCAGCAGGTTCGCGGCGGCACCGGGCGGGAGCGCCTCCCGGTCGGCGGCGACGTCGTACACGGACACGACCAGGCCGCGCGCGTCGACGCGTACCCGCAGCAGGCCGTTGTCCAGCAGCCACCCGCCGTCCGGCGCACCGGTGACCGAGCAGCCGCCGCCGGTGCCGGCCGCGACCCGGCCCGACCGGGCGGGCACGCCCGCGCGGGCGTGCGGCGCGGCGTTGAAGACCACCTCGCGGCCGCCCGCCGGGTCCCCGGCCAGCGCCCGCTGGGCCCGGTCGACGATCGCCGACAGCTCCGCGGTGACGGCCGCGTACGTGGCCTCGGCCTCGCGGTGCACCCACGCGATCGACGAGCCGGGCAGGATGTCGTGGAACTGGTGCAGCAGCACCGTCTTCCACAACCGGTCCAGCTCTTCATGGGGGTACGGCAGACCGGCCCGCACCGCCGCGGTCGCCGACCACAGCTCGGCCTCGTACAGCAGGTGCTCGCTGCGGCGGTTGCCCTGCTTGGTCCGGGCCTGGCTGGTCAGCGTAGCCCGGTGCAGCTCCAGGTACAGCTCCCCCACCCACACCGGCGGCTCGGGATACTCGGCCTGGGCTTCGGCGAAGAAGTCCGCCGGGCGCTGCCACCGCACGACCGCCGAACCCTCCAGGTCGCGCAGCCGGGCCGCCTTCGCGATCATCTCGCGGGTGGTGCCGCCACCGCCGTCGCCGTAGCCGGTCGGCGCCAGCGAGCGGCTGGCCCGCCCCTTGTCCTTGAAGTTGCGGGCGGCGTGGGCGACCTCCCGCCCGAGCATCGCGCAGTTGTACGTGTCGACCGGCGGGAAGTGCGTGAAGATCCGGGTGCCGTCGATGCCCTCCCACTGGAACGTGTGGTGCGGGAACCTGTTCACCTGGCTCCACGAGATCTTCTGCGTCAGCAGCCACTTCGACCCCGCCGCCTTGATGATCTGCGGCAGGCCCCCGGCGAACCCGAACGTGTCGGGCAGCCACGCCTCCTCGTTCTCGACGCCGAACTCCTCCAGGAAGAACCGCTTGCCGTGGACGAACTGGCGGGCCATCGCCTCCGAGCCGGGCATGTTCGTGTCGGACTCGACCCACATGCCGCCCGCGGGCACGAACCGGCCCTCGGCGACCGCCTGCTTGACCAGGGCGTACACCTCGGGCCGGTGCTCCTTGACCCAGGCGTACTGCTGGGCCTGGGACATGGCGTAGACGAACTCGGGCTCGGCGCGCAGCAGCGCCGTCATGTTCGCCGTCGTCCGGGCCACCTTGCGTACGGTCTCGCGCAGCGGCCACAGCCACGCCGAGTCGATGTGCGCGTGCCCGACCGCGCTGATCCGGTGCGCCGACGGCTCGGCCGGGGCCGCGAGCACCTCGGCCAGCTGCTCGCGCGCGGCCGCGGCGGTGGCGTTGACGTCCTGCAGGTCCAGCACGTCCAGCGCCCGGTCCACGGCGCGCACGATGTTCCAGCGGCGGGCGCCGTCGGTCGGCAGCTCGGCCAGCAGCTCGCCGAGGACCTCCAGGTCCTGGACCAGCTCCCACACCGTGGTGTCGAACACGGCCAGGTCCATCCGCTCCAGCCGGTACAGCGGCTTGTCCCCCGCCGTGGCGAGGTCGCCCAGGTCGGTGGGCCGGAACGGCTGGTAGTCCAGGATCATCGGGTTGGACGCGGCCTCGACGTGCAGCAGCACCTGCTCGCCGCCCGCTGCGGGTGCGCCGATGCGGACCCACTGGTTGCGCGGGTGCAGGCCCTTCACCGGGGTGCCGTCGGGGCGGTAGACCAGGCCCTCGCACTGGAAGCCGGACCGGTTGGGGTCGAAGCCGAGGTCGAGCAGGGCCTCGACGGTGCGGCCCGCCCAGGCGGCGGGCACGGTGCCGGAGACGGTCAGCCAGCTGGTGCCCCAGGGCGCTCCCCACTGGTCGCCGACGGCGATCGGGATGCCCGTCGCGGCCAGGCCCTCGGCGACGGGGACGGGCTCGCCCGGGGCGGTCCAGATCGTCACCGCCAGCGGCACCGACTCCGGGTAGACCGCCGGGCGGATCCGCTCCTCCAGGACGCGCTTGAGCCGCGCCTCGACCAGCAGCCGGTCGTCGTGCATGAGACCTCCAGCGTCGCGGGGGTGCGGTCCGGGCAGACCACGGACTTGATCCTTCTCTTCGTACCAGGCATCGGCCGCCTGGCGGAAGTGCGCGGGGCCGAGCCGGTGGCCGGCGACCCGGGCGGTGTCCTACCAGGACCCACGGATCCGGCTCGGATCGCTTAGAGTCTTGGCCGTGCGTACCCGGATGGTGCTGGTCAGGCATGGCGACTCGATGCACAGGGCCGACGGGGTGGTCGGCGGTCCGCGCGGCTGCGGCGGCCTCACCGAGCGCGGGTTCGAGCAGGCCCGGACGGTCGCGGCGACGCTCGCCGTGCGGGCGCACCGCGACGGCTGGGAGGGGCCGGTGTCGGTGTACACCTCGACCCGGCTGCGGGCGGTGCAGACCGCCGACGCGGTGGCCGCGGCCTTCGGGGCGCAGGCGGTCCAGGAATGCGGGCTGTGCACCTGGCACGTGCCGGACTACGCCGACGGCATGCTGCTTGAGCAGTTCCTGCGCGAGCACGACGCGCCGGGCGGCGGGGTGTTCCGGCCGTTCCAGGACGGCAACGAGTCCCCGGCAGAGCTGCTCACGCGGATCAGCCGGGCACTGGTGGAGATCGCGGCCCGGCATCGCGGGTCGACCGCGGTGGTGGTCGCGCACGCCGAGACGGTCGCCGCGTCGTTCACCGCGCTCGGCCTGCTCGGCCACTGGCACCCGTTCGACCTGACCACCGTCGGCAACGCCGCGGTGACCGAGTGGCTGACCGACGCCGACCCGGCCGCGTTCCCGCCACCGCGCTGGACCCTGGCCCGGTTCAACGCCTGAGCCCGGCTCAGGCCGGTCGCGCCGCCCCACCCGACGCGACGCCGCGGCGCGGGCCGCGGGCGCGGGCCGCGAGCAGCAGCCCGGTCGCCGCCACCCACGCGGCCAGGGTGAGCAGCGGCAGGGCCAGGTGCGCGCCGTGGAAGTAGGTCAGGTCGGTGATGGCCCGCACCGCGGCGCCCGGCGGCAGCAGCGCCGACACCGCCCGCGCCGCCCCGGGCAGCAGGTCGGGTCCGACGGTCGCGCCGCTGGTCGCGTTGCCCACGGTGAGCAGCAGCACCGTGGCGACGGGTATCCCGATCGGCCCGAGGTAGGTGCCCAGGAGCTTGGTGGTCAACCCGACGGCCGCCGTCAGCAGGCTCAGGGCGAGGGCGAGCGGCAGCAGCGGCGCGGGCACGGCGCCGAGCACCGGGCCGGCCAGGACCGCCGCGACGAGCCCGGCCGCTGGGGCGAAACCCAACAGCAGGGTCAGCCGATGCCGCAGCCGCAGCTGGGCGGTCAGCCCGAGTGCACTCTGGGCCAGCACGAACCCGGCCAGGCTCACGCCGAAGGCCAGGTAGAACCCGGCCAGCCCGTTGGCGTCGTGGCCCGCCAGCGGCACCGCGTCGGTCACGGCGACGGTGCGGCCGGTGCCCGCGGCATAGGCGCCGACCAGGCGCTGGACCGCGCCGGTGGTGGAGCGGCCGTTGGCCCCGGCGACCTGGAGGGTGAGGCCGCCGCCGTCGGCGCTGACGGCCGCGACGACATCCCGGCCGGTCAGCGCCGACCGGGCGGCGGCCACGGTCGCCACGGGGTGGACCTCGGCGCTGTCGCCGAGCGCGGTGCGCAGGTCGGCGGCCAGGCTGTCACCGACGACGGCGATCGGGACGCGGTGTGGCCGCGGGTCGCGTTGCAGACCGACGTAGCAGGTGATGAACGCGGCGACGAGCACCAGCCCGATGACGGCCGGTTGCAGCCACGGCCGGATCGGGCGGCGGGGCGCCGCGTGCCGGCCGCCGCTCGGCGCCGGGGCGGGCGGGGCCGCCGACGGCTGCGTGCCGCCGCTGTCGGCGGGCGCGTACGCGGCCGGGCTGGTGATGGTGAGCATTCGCGGGCCCTTTCGACGGGTGGGGTGCGGCGCGGCGCGGCCGCTGCCGACCTCGCCTGACCTTGCACGGGGCTCAAGCCGGGACCGGACCGCTGACTTCCCTGATACCCAGTCAGAGTGACGCGGTGCACACCTGACCAGGAAAAAGGGAAGCCAGGGGTACGCTCGTCCCGTGGCTGCCCCGACGATGACCCTTACCGGCAGGCTCGCCGACCGGGACTCCTGGACGGCGGAGCGCTGCTCGATCGACCTCGCGCTCGGCGTGGTCGGGCCCCGGTCGGGCATGCTGATCATGCGGGAGGCCCACTACGGCACCACCCGCTTCGACGACTTCGTCAACCGGGTCGGCATCACCGAGAAGGTCGCCGCCGGACGGCTGCGCGAGCTGGTCGAGGCGGGCCTGCTCGAACGCCGCCCCTACCGCGAGCCCGGCGCCCGCACCCGCCACGAGTACGTGCTGACCCCCGCCGGAGCCGACCTGGCGCCCGTACTGCTGGCGCTGATGCAGTGGGGCGACCGGCACCGCACCGGTGAGCGCGGCCCCGCGCTGCACGCCGAGCACCGCGGCTGCGGCGCCCCGGTGACCGTCCAGCCCGTCTGCGCCCGGGGCCACACCGTGCCCGAGGACGAGATCGCGCTCAGCCCGGCCCCGCCGCGCTGACCGGCGGCGGTCAGACCAGCTGCTGCCCGCCGTCGATGTCGTACGTCGCGCCCGTCAGCGCCGTGTTGGTCATCAGCTCCAGCGCCAGCGCGGCGACGTCGGCGGGCCCGACCACGCGCCCGATCGGCAGCGTCGCCCGCAGCTGCTCGCGGCGGTGCTCCAGGTCGTCGCCGAGCAGCCGGGCCGACAGCGGCGTGTCCACGAACCCGGCCGCGATCAGGTTGACCCGCACCGGCGCGAGCTCCAGCGCCAGATTGGCCACCAGCGCGGGCCCCGCCGCGGTGAGCGCCCCGGACACCAGCTGCCCGAGCGCGGGCCGCCGCCCGCCGGTCCCGCCCATGAACAGCAGCGACCCCGACGGCCGCATCTTCTCCCGCGTGGCGCGGGCCAGCCGCAGCGGCAGGATCAGATGGTCGTCGACCAGGCCGTGGACCTGCGCGAAGTCCACGTCGGCCAGTCGCGTGTAGTAGTTGCCGCCGACGGTGGCCAGCACGTGGTCGATCGGGCCCGCCAGCTGCGCGAAGAACCCGTCCAGGCGCTCGCCGTCGGTCGCGTCGAACACCGCGCTGCCGGTCGCGCCCACCTCGGCGGCGGCCTGCTGGACCCGCCCGGCGTCCCGTCCCACCAGCACCACGTCGGCGCCCTCGGCACGGGCCAGCCGCGCCGTCTCCAGCCCGATGCCGGCGCTGCCACCGAGCAGGACCACGGTCTGCCCGGCCAGTCTCGGTGCACGCGCCCCCGGTGTCGCGGTACCCATCGGATCGCCTCCGTCGCCAGGCGCGACGACGAACCCGGACGGGCCGCGGTGCCTGGCTTCCTCCGACGCTACTGCCGACCCGGCGCCGACAGGCGGCTTTCGACGGACCCACGACCGGCTCCCCGCCGATGCCCGGCCCCAGCCTGACCGGCCGCGCGGGCTCACACGTGTGGGGGTGTACGTACACCTCCACACGTGTGAGCCCGCGCAGTAGTTGCTCAACGGCTGAGGAGAACGTCAGGGCAGTACCGGCCGTCGCACGTGGCCGCCGCACCGGTGCGGCCGGGTTCTAGCCTGGCGCCATGCCCCGATCTCGCGACCTCCCGCACCGCCTGGCCGAGCCGGTGCGCGGCGTGCAGGCGTACCTGTCCGCTCAGGGCGGGACCCGGCCCTACGCCATGGCCGTCGCCGACTTCGAGCCGCCCGGCGACACCGGGTCCGAGCTGCTGGCCTTCGTCAACGAGGTGCCCGCCGACCGGCTGCCGTCGGCGTACGCCGACGCCTTCGGCGCCGGCGCCCTCGACCAGTTGCGCTCCTGGACGTACCGGGACGTGCCCGTCTACTCGCTGCTGGTGCGGCTGCGCGACGGGTGCCACGCGGAGGGGTCGACCGAGGCCGGGTTCGCGTGGGCGGGGCGGCGGGCCGTCCACGAGGCGGTCCGCTGCGTCGAGGACGGCGGCCGCCCGCGCCGGTACACCCGCCGCCCAGGCGAAGGGGCGGGCGGCACGGCGGCGGTGGGCCTCGCGTTCCAGCCGGTCCACGACGTCCGGGTCCGCCTGGTCACCGCCGCCGCCTGCGGCGTGTACGCCGTCGCCACCACCGACTTCGAGCCGCTGCCCGCGACCTCGGACCTGCTGTTCGAGTTCGCCTGCGAGCTGCCCGACAGCAGGCTGCCCTGGCAGTTGGCCGAGGCGTTCGAACGCGGCGTCCACGAGCAGCTCTGCGCCGCCGGGGCCGACGGCGCACCGCCCGCGCCGGTACGGGTGCGCCTGCGCGACGCGCGGTGGCACGAGGTCGACTCCACCGAATCGATCTTCACCGAGGCGGGCCGCCGGGCCGCCGCCGAGGCGCTGCGCTGCCAGGCCGAGGGAGCCGTGCCCGCTGCGATAGACCCGTGGCCCCGCCGTGTCACGTCCACGTAGGAGTGATTCTTTCGCCCATAAACGGCAAGCCAGGGCGATGGGCGCGTCGGTAGCCTGGCGGCATGCCCCCGCAGTTGCCCCACCCCGATCCCGGCGTTCCGGACACGAGAGGCCCCGTGCGGTATCTCTGGTGGCTCGTACGCTGCCAGTGGCCGCGCGCACTGCGCGGCAGCGCCGTCGGCACGGCCTGGATGATCGGGCTCACGGTGCGGCCGTACCTGATCGCGCGGGCGATCGACGACGGGCTGCGCACCGGCGACACGGCCGCCCTGCTGACCTGGGTCGGCGCGATCCTGCTCACCGGCGTCGTCGTGGCGTCGCTGGGAATCCACCGGCACCGCACGATGACCTTCCTGCGCGAGGACGCCACGGCGCGCTCGTCGCAGGTGCTGCTGCGGCACATCGCCCGGCTGGGCGCCGCGCTGCCGCGCAAGGTCGCTGCCGGCGAGGTCGCGACCGTCACCGGCAGCGACGTGACGCAGGCGTCCTGGGCGCTGACCATGACCGGGCCGGGCGTCGGCGCGATCATGGCGTACAGCACCGCGGCCGTGGTGCTGTGGCGGGTCGACCCGATGCTGGCCCTGTGCGTGCTGCTCGGCGTTCCGGTGATCGCGCTGTCGATCGGGCCGCTGCTCAACCGGCTCCAGAACGCCGACACCAGCTTCCGGCAGGAGCTCGGCGTGCTGACCACCCGCGCCGGTGACATCGTCGCCGGGCTGCGCGTGCTCGCCGGGGTCGGCGGCCGGGACCTGTTCGCCCGCCGCTACGCCGACCGGTCGCAGAGCCTGCTGCGCCAGGGCTACCGCGTCGGCTCGATCACCAGCTGGGTCCAGGCGCTGAGCGTGGGCGTGCCCGCCCTGTTCCTGTCCGCGATCGTGTGGCTGTCGGCGCGGATGGCAGCCGAGGGGCAGATCACCGTCGGCGAGCTCGTCGCCGTGTACGGCTACGTCGCGATCCTCTCCGTCCCGGTCTTCTTCCTGCTCGAAGGCGGCTACCTGACCGTACGCGGCCTGGTCGCCGCCCGCCGGATCATCGCCGTGCTGCGCATCCGGCCCGACACCGACACCCCCGGCGGACCCGGCCCCGAGGGCCACGCCGAACTGCACGACCCGCGGTCGGGGCTGACCGTCCCGGCCGGACGGATGATCGGCGTCGCCGCCGATGACCCCGCCGACGCCATCGCGCTGGCCGACCGGCTCGGCCGCTACGTGCCCAGCGACGTCACCTGGGGCGGGCAGCCGATCACCGGGGTCGACCCCGCCGAGGTCCGCGCACGCATCCTGGTCGCCGACCACGACTCGCACCTGTTCGCCGGGCCGCTGCGCGATCTGCTGCGGCTGCGCGCGGGCACGACCGACGCGCAGATCGCGGCCGCCGTGCACACCGCCTCGGCCGACGACGTCGTCGCATCGCTGCCGGGCGGCCTGGACGCACCGGTCGAGGCCCGCGGCCGCAACCTGTCCGGCGGCCAGCGCCAGCGGATCCGGCTGGCGCAGCACCTGCTGGCCGAACCGGACGTGCTGATCCTCATCGACCCGACCTCGGCCGTCGACTCCCACACCGAGGCCCGGATCGCCGACCGCCTGCACACCCACCGCTCCGGCCGGACCACCGTCGTGCTGGCCACCTCCCCGCTGCTGCTGCACCGCACCGACACCGTGGCCTACCTGCGCGAAGGGCAGGTCGTCGCCGTCGGCACCCACGACGAGCTGCTGGACACCGAACCCGGCTACCGGGCGCTGGTCGCCCGCCACGCCGACGAGTCCGACACCGACGCCGCGCCGCTGGGAGCACTGCGATGAAGGCGCTGCCCGTCGCCGATCCGGCCACCGTCCGCCGCTCCGTGGCCGAACTGGCCCGCGCCGAGAAGCGGGCGCTGGGCCTGGCGCTGCTGCTGCACATCGCGGCCGCGGTCGCCGGGCTCGCCGCGCCGTGGCTGGTGGGGCGCATCGTCGACCGGGTCGGCGGCGGCGCCACCGCCGCCGACGTGGACCGGCTCGCCCTGGCCATCGGCGCCTGTGTCCTGGTCCAGATCCTGCTGTCGCGCACCGCGCAGAACGTCGGCAACCGGATCAGCGAACGCGCCAACGCCCGGCTGCGCGAGGACTTCGTCAGCCGTACCCTCGGACTGCCGATCTCGGTCGTGGAGCGGGCCGGCACCGGCGACCTGGCCACGCGCAGCTCCGTCGACGTGGCCACCGTCGGCAACACCGTCCGCGAGGTCGTCCCGACCGTGTTGATCTCCGCCATCCAGCTGGTGCTGATCATCGGTGCGGTGCTGCTGCTGCAACCGCTGCTCGGCATCGCGGTCCTGGCCGGAGTCCCGACCACCGCCGCCGTCGGCCGCTGGTACCTGCGCCGCGCTCCGCAGGCGTACCTGGCCGAGGGCGAGGCCACCTCCGAGCTGACCGAGTCGCTGACCGCGACCGCCGAGGGCGCCCGCACCGTCGAGGCGCTGCGGCTGGCCGACGAGCGCATCCGGCACGGCACCGAACGGATCGCGCGGCAGTGGGCGACCCGGCGCGCGACCCTGGCGCTGCGCACCGTCTTCTTCCCGGTGGTCGAGTCCTCGTACGCGCTGCCCGCCGCGGCGATGCTGCTCGCGGGCGGGTTCTTCCTGGCCCACGGCTGGGTCACCCTGGGCGCGGTCGTCGCGGCGACCCTGTACGCCCAGCAGACGATCGATCCGGTCGACCGGATCATGATATTCATGGAGCAGGCCCAGCGCGGCATCGCGTCGCTGGCCCGCGTCCTGGGCATCGGCCTGGTCCCGCCGGAGCCGCGCGGGGTCGCCGCCGCCCCGCCCGGCCAGCAGCTGGTCGTGCGCGGCGCCCGGTTCTCCTACCCTGGCGGCCACGACGTGCTGCACGGCATCGATCTGGAGATCCAGCCGGGTGAGCGGCTCGCCGTCGTCGGGCCGTCCGGGGCGGGCAAGTCGACGCTGGCCCGGCTGCTGGCCGGGATCGACGCGCCCCGCGAGGGCGCCGTCAGCCTCGGCGGCGTCGCGGTGACCGCGCTGGAACCGGCCGAGCGGCGCCGCCGCATCGCGCTGGTGACCCAGGAGCACCACGTCTTCATCGGTACGCTGCGCGACAACCTCGCCTTCGCGGCGCCTGGCGCCACCGAGCCGGAGATGCTGTCGGCGCTGCTCGCCGTCGGCGCCGACTGGTACGCCGACCTGCCCGACGGCCTGGACACCGAACTCGGCGACGGTGCCCGCCAGCTCAACCCGGCCGACGCGCAGCAGCTCGCGCTGGCCCGGCTGGTCCTGGCCGACCCGCACACGCTGATCCTCGACGAGGCGACCGCCGCGCTCGACCCGACGACCGCCCGCCGCACCGAGCGGTCCCTGGCCGCCGTCCTGCAGGGACGGACCGTGATCGCGATCGCGCACCGGCTCTACACCGCCCACGACGCCGACCGGGTCGCCGTCCTGGCCGACGGCCGGATCAGCGAGCTGGGCAGCCACGACGAGCTGGTGCGGGCCGGTGGGGCGTACGCGGCGCTGTGGCGCTCCTGGCACGGCGACAAGAGCAGCTGACCGTCAGCCGCCGCGGTCGACGTCGACGACCGCGGCGGCGAACGCCCCGGGTGCCTCCTGCGGCACGTTGTGGCCGATCCCGCGCAGGGTCCGGTGCTCATACCTGCCCGAGAACCTCGCCCGGTACGCCGCGCCGTCGCCGGGCGGGGTGAACGGGTCGGCCTCGCCGTCGAGCGTGATCGTCGGGACGGTGATCACCGGGCCCTGCGCCAGCTGGTTCTCCAGGTCGTCGTGGCGGGGGTCGCCGGGTGCCAGGCCCAGCCGCCACCGGTAGTTGTCGATCACGATGGCCACGTAGTCCGGGTTGTCGAACGACGCGGCGGTGCGGTCGAACACGGCGTCGGTGAACTTCCACGTCGGGGAGTTGAACGCCCAGATCAGCTTCGCCAGGTCGTGCCGGTTGCGGTCCAGGCCCAGCCGGCCCCGCTCGGTGGCGAAGTAGTACTGGTACCACCAGGCCCACTCCGCGCGCGGCGGCAGCGGCTGCTTGTTGGCCTCCCGGTTGGTGATCAGGTAGCCGGTCACCGAGACCAGGGCCTTGCAGCGCTGCGGCCACAGCGCGGCGACGATGTCGGCGGTGCGCGAGCCCCAGTCGTACCCGGCCAGGACCGGCCGGTCGATGCCGAGGGCGTCCATCAGCGCGATGAGGTCGAGGGCGAACACCGACTGCTGGGCGCCCCGGCGGGTGTCGGCGGACAGGAAGCGGGTCGTGCCGTGGCCGCGCAGGTGCGGCACGACCACCCGGTATCCCCTGGCCGCGAGCGCGGGCGCGACGTCTTCGTAGCTGTGGATGTCGTAGGGCCAGCCGTGCAGCAGCACGACCGCCTGCCCGTCGCGCGGACCGGCGTCGATGTAGCCGACGTCCAGCTCACCTGCGTGGATCTGCCGCACCGGGCCGAAGGGCGCCGGGGCGGGACGGGCCAGCCCGAAGGCGGCCGCCGCACCCGCGACCGTGGCCCTGCCGAAGGTTCGTCTGTCCATCACGACTGCTTCTCCCCCGACCAGTATCCGGCGGCGCGGCCCCGCGCTGTGCCGAAACCGCCGATCACCGCACGGCCCGTTCCCGGCCCCGGCAGCGGCTTTGCCCCGTCCGCCCGGCGCGGGCGGGCGATAATCGGTCGGGGGCCGGGCGGTGCCGATGGACTCACCCGGGCACGCCGCGGCCGCCCGGACGGGGGCCGACCCATGGCACGCACGGTGGCCGATCTGATGGTCGCGACGTTGAAGGCGTCCGGGGTGCGCCGGGTGTACGGGGTGCCCGGCGACTCGCTGAACGGGCTGACCGACGCGCTGCGCCGCGACGGCACGGTCAGCTGGCAGCTGATGCGGCACGAGGAGGCGGGCGCGTTCGCCGCGGCCGGGGAGGCGGCGGTCACCGGCGGGCTGGCCGTCTGCGTGGGCAGCTGCGGTCCCGGCAACCTGCACCTGATCAACGGGCTGTTCGACGCCAACCGCAGCCGGGTCCCGGTGCTGGCGGTGGCCGCGCAGATCCCCCGCGACGAGATCGGCTC
The DNA here is from genome assembly GCF_018327705.1 of Catellatospora sp. TT07R-123. NCBI lineage: Bacteria > Bacillati > Actinomycetota > Actinomycetes > Micromonosporales > Micromonosporaceae > Catellatospora > Catellatospora sp. TT07R-123. The sequence continues at coordinate 1,102,813 of NZ_BNEM01000001.1, forward strand.
CGGGTACTTCCAGGAGACCCACCCGCACGAGCTGTTCCGCGAGTGCTCGGTCTACGCCGAGCTGGTGAGCGTTCCCAGCCAGCTGCCGCGCACGCTGGAGATCGCGATGCGCACGGCGCTGGCGCGCAGCGGCGTCGCCGTGATCGTGGTGCCGGGCGAGGTGTTCCTCGCCGACGCGCCGTCCGGTGCCGCGCCGGTGGCGGTGCGGGCGGTGACCCCGATCGTACGGCCGGACGAGGCGTCGCTGGCCACGGCGGCGCAGGTGCTGAACGCGGCCGAGCGGGTGACCATCCTCGCCGGGGCGGGCTGCGCCGGGGCGCACGGGCAGCTGCTCGACGTCGCCGAGGCGTTGCAGGCCCCGGTCGTGCACGCGATGCGCGGCAAGGAGTTCGTCGAGTACGACAACCCGTACGACGTCGGCATGACGGGGCTGATCGGGTTCAGTTCGGGCTACCGCGCGATGGAGCACTGCGACGCGCTGCTGATGCTGGGCACCGACTTCCCGTACCGGCAGTTCTATCCCGAGGGGGTGCCGGTGGTGCAGGTCGACGTGCGCGGCGAGCAGATCGGGCGCCGTACGCGGGTGGACGTGCCGCTGGTGGGGACCGTCCGCGACACCGTCGACGCGCTGATGCCGTACCTGGTCACCAAGAAGCAGTCGGCGCACCTGCACCAGATGCTCGACCACTACGGGCGGGCCCGCCGCCGCCTGGACAAGCTCACCCAGAGCGGCGCCGCCGACTCGCCGCTGCACCCGCAGTACGTCGCCGCGATGATCAACAAGATCGCGGCCGAGGACGCGGTGTTCACCGCCGACGTGGGCACGCCCTGCATCTGGGCCGCCCGCTACCTGCGGATGAACGGGCGGCGGCGGCTGATCGGCTCGTTCAACCACGGGTCGATGGCCAACGCGCTGCCGCAGGCCATCGGGGTGCAGGCCGCCCAGCCCGGTCGCCAGGTGGTGACGCTGTCGGGCGACGGCGGCCTGGCGATGCTGCTCGGCGAGCTGATCACGCTGCACCAGCAGCGGCTGCCGGTGAAGGTGGTGGTCTTCGACAACGGCGCGCTGTCGTTCGTGGAGCTGGAGATGAAGGCCGCCGGGATCGTCACGTACGCCACCGGGCTCGACAACCCCGACTTCGCGCAGGTGGCCAAGGCGATCGGCCTGTTCGGCGTACGAGTCGACACTGCCGGCGAGCTGGGGGACGCGCTGCGTGCGGCGTTCGCGCACGACGGTCCCGCCCTGGTCGACGTCCGCACCGCCCGGCAGGAGCTGTCCCTGCCGCCGAAGGTCACGCTGGCGCAGCTCAAGGGCTTCACCCTGTACGCCACCAGGACCATCCTGTCCGGCAACGCCGAGGAGATCGTGGAACTGGCCAAGACCAACCTGCGCGACCTCACCGGGGAGTGATCCGTGGCGGGCCCGCCGGCGGGCCCGCCACGGAACGGTCTACGAGCCGGTGTTCGCGCGCGACAGCACGTCGTGGCGCAGCCCGCTGGACGCCTCGCCGCGACCGGTCTGCTTGCGCCGCGACAGCCACAGGTGGGTGGAGCCGTCGCTCCACCGGGCCAGCTGCCAGGCGCGGGTGATCCGGGCGCCCTCGCGCGGCACCTCCTGGGCCGCGATCCACGGCGCCGCCGCGAGCAGCTCCCCCAGCGGCGGGATCGGCTCCCCGGTGCCCGGCCGGGTCAGCGCGTCGCGGCGCAGCCGCAGCCCGTCGGCGTCGGCCTGCGGGATCAGCGGGATCCAGTGCTCGGGCGGCTGCCCGGTCCGCAGCCGGTAGTCGAAGTCGACCCCGCTCGGGACGACGGGGGCGGCCGGGTCCCCGGCCGCGCGCAGCTGGGCCAGGTACTGCTCGTGCCGGTCGGCCGGGCGCCCGGTCGCGCTCTGCACCAGCCGCTCCACCGCCCAGGCCACGTTGGCGGCCTCGTCGCGCAGCAGCACGACCTCCTCGACCGGGTCGCCGTCGAGGCTGTGCGGCAGCGTCGGCGGCAGCACGAACAGGGCCTGGTCGGCACCGGCGGCGCGCAGCCGGTACATGTCCCAGTCGCCGTGGGCCGACGGCCCGATCAGCGTGCTCACCCCGAACGTGTCGGTCACCACCAGCGACGTCACCTTCGCGACGGTGCCGACCGGCAGCTCGACCGGGATGACGAACCAGTCGTCGGAGTAGAGGATCGCGAACTCGGCCAGCAGCATCCGCCCGAGGTCGGTCCGGCCCGCCTCGACGCCGCCGAGGTAGACGCGGGCGTCCTCGAACTCCCAGAACCGGCCGGCGGGCATGCCCGGGTAGCGGACCTGGGTCGGCAGCCCCGTGTGGACGATCTCCCGGCCGGGATCGGGCGCGTAGACCCAGGTGCCGTCGGTGGCGACGTCGAGGTCGTACCAGTCCAGCGTGCCGCCCGGGTATTCGGCCGCGACCAGGTTCACCTGGTCGTTGCCCGGCCCGATCCGCGCGCCCACCCCGAAGGCGTGCTCCATCCGGGTCGGCACCCACGCCTGCCCGCCGAGGCCGGGACGGTCCGCGAACGACGTCCACCACGCCAGGTATTCGGTGACCGCGGCTAGCACCGCCGGCCGGTCGGCCGCCGCCACCGCCGGGGTCGCCGGCAGCACCGCCTGCCCGGCGGGCGAGGTGCAGGCGGCGGCCAGGGTCTGCCCGTCGGCCAGGCGCCCGGCCAGCACCGCCAGCAGGGCGGCGCTGTCGGCGTGAGCGGGGGCGCCCGGCACCGCGGCGGGCAGCTTGTACGCGTCGACGAACGCCTGCCGGTACGCACCGGCCCCATGCTTGGCCAGCAGCCGGGCGAACCGGCGCCCGCCGTCGGCGCGCAGGCTGAGGTCGACCGCCCCGGCCGGTTCCCGCTCCACCAGCACCTCCAGCGGCATCGCCTGCTGGGCGTAGCGCTCCGCCCGGTCGGTGTCGCCGTCGATGCCCTTGCCCTGGTAGCCGGACATGGTCCCGGCGTGCATGCGCATCCGCGCCGACGCCGGGGAGCCGCCGTCGCTGCCGGTGAACTCGCCGAACTGCCACTGCCGGGCCAGCAGCCAGGCCGGGTCGGCGATCCGGGCGGCCGCGCCGAGGCGCTCGTCGGCCGCCGCGTGCTGCGGTTCCAGCCGCGTCCAGGTGGTCGCCGACGGGGTCGGCTGCTCGGGGGTGGTCATCGGGTTGCTCCTTCGAGTCCGGCCGCGCCGGTCAGGTCGGTCGAGACGGTCGCGCCCGCGTCGTTGAGGCCCAGGTAGACCGCGGGCAGGAAGTGGCCGTACTGGTCGAGGGTCGGCAGGGTCACCGCACGGGCACGGGCCAGGTCGAACGCCTCGGCGACGGTGTCGCGCAGCTGCTCGGCGGTCCACCGGCCGTCGGCCGCGGGCGGCACCGCCAGCAGCACCGCCTGCGGCGCCCGCGAGTTCGGGGCGTCGTAGTGGAACGTGAGCCCGGCGACCTCGGACTCGCCGGGCACCATCTCCGTCCACTCGTCGAACACCAGCCCGGCCAGGGACGCGGCCGCGTCGACGGGCCGGATCACGTGCACGGCCAGCGCCGTACGCCCGGTCGCGGGTGCGCCCGGCAGGGCCGCCCACTTCTCGCCGTCGCGGTAGGGCAGCTGGGCGACGACCAGGTCGGTGGAGACGGCCGCGCCGGTCGCCTCGGCCAGCCCGAACACCGACTGGAGCCGGGCCGGTGCCCTGCGGACCCGGGCCAGCCGGTCCAGCCAGGTCCCCGGGGCGAGCACGTCGCCGCCGGTCAGCGCCGCCGAGTGGGCGAACAGGTCGCGCAGGCCCGCCTGGTCGGTGACCCGGAACGTCGGCGCCACCGGGAAGTCCTGGCCGAGCAGGCTGCGCAGCCGGGCGGTGTGGTGCTCGATCCGCTGCTCGTCGGTGGCGGTGGCGTCGGTGAACGCCGCCCGCAGCCGGGCCTCCTCGGCCAGGCGCCGGTCCACTTCGGCCAGCACGCCGCGGGCCTTGGTGCGCAGCTCGTCGCGCCACGCGTCGGTCCACGCGTGGCCGGTCTGCGGGTAGGCGCCGGGCAGGCCCCGGAACGCCAACGTCACCAGGTGGCCGCCCATGCCGCCGATGTCGCCGGCCTCGACCGCGGTGGCCAGCAGGCTCCGGGTCTGGGTGAACCCGACCAGGGTCGCGGTGACGCGGTTGGCCATGTCGGCCACGCCCCACTGGACCTGCCGGGTGCCACCGGGACCGGCCAGGTCCTCGGCCCGCACCGGCCGCGCCCCGGCCAGGGTCGCCCGGACGGCGCCGACGAGCTGGAGGAACTCCTCGACGCTGAGGGTCTGCGCGGTCCAGCCGGGCTGCCAGCCGAAGTCGGGCTCCGGCATGATCTCGTCGGGCACCGTCGGCGGGCGCAGCAGCCGCAGCCGGTCGATGAAGCGCTGCTTCAGCTCGTACAGGCCGCCGGAGCGGTCCTCGCCGACCAGCGCGATCAGGTCCAGCGGCGAGATCGCCAGCTGGTCCAGGGTGGTCTCGCCGGTGAACAGGACCGCGCCGTCGGCGCCGTGCCAGACGCCCTTGCAGCGCACCCGCGCCGGGTCGCCGAGCAGGCGCCCGGCCCACCCGTTGACCGTCGGCTCGATGTCGGCGCGCAGCTGGCGGCCGTCGGTCGGCCACACCTTGTGATCGGCGGCGATGTCGACGGTGCCGAGGAACATCAGCCGGTGGGTGTGCACGGCCCCGCTGCGCGGGGTGCGTACGACGTCGAGCTCCGGCGGCGGCGTCTCGCCCTTGGCCAGGGCGTCCAGGACGGCACCGGCCCGGGTCGGGTTGCCCGCCGCCAGGTGGTGCACGCCTTCGGCCAGGGTCGCGTCGGCCAGCGCGTCGAGGGCGTCGGCGGCCGACTCCAGGGCGGCCAGGCAGGCGTCGTACACCGGGGTGCCCTTGGCGGGCAGCTTCACGGTCGGCTGCGCCGGGTCGGGGGCACTGCCCCACGGGATCGTCCCGGCGTGCAGGCGGCGGACCAGCTCGACCCCGTCGGCGACGGCTCCGGCGAGGCTGCCGGGCCGGGTCACCTCGGTCGCGGTGCCGTCGGCGGTGAGGACCTGGGCCGTGTACGGCGCCAGCACCCGGAACGGCAGGATCATCGCCGGTGCGCCCGCGGTGCCGCCCTCGGTCAGCGCCCGCTCGAACCGGTACCCGATCAGGCTGGACAGCGGCTGACCGGCGCTGATGCCCTCGGTCAGGTGCTGCACCAGGCGGACCCGGTCGGCGTTGAGGTTGACCGCGACCGCACCGGGCCGCCCGGCCCGCCCGCCTCGGGCCACGTAGCCCGCGTGCAGGATCGCCGCGGTCGTGGCGTGCTGGAGCGACGGGGCCAGCACGTGCCCGGCGTTGGCCGCGTCGGTGTACAGCGGGCCCGCCTCGTTCGGCGGCAGGGTCGCGACCTCGGTCAGCTTCGCCGGGCCGACGTTGCTGAGCCAGCCGAACCCGCCGACGGCCAGCCCGCCGGGCTGCCGGGTGCGCACGTGCGCCAGCCGCCGGTTCGCGAACGACCCGACCCAGGCGTCGATGCGGTGCGCGGCCAGGTCCAGCCCGCCGCGCACCAGTCCGTCGAGCGCGTCGGCGGGCAGGTGGCCCTTGGTGATCTCGTCGGCCAGGTGCCGGGTGCGGGTGGTGAACTCGCGCAGGTCGGCCACGTTCGGGTCGGTGGCGGGCGCACCGGTCAGGTACTGCTCGACCGTCTGCCCGGGGTGGCCCGGTGCCTGCTGGGCCAGGCCGCGCCACAGCGTCAGCGTCGGCGGGGCGAGCGGGTCGACGTCGACCAGCTCCTTCTCCAGCAGCGCGCGGCTGCCGCCGTACGCGGCCACGGCGGCGTTCCACCATTCCAGCAGCGCCGAGTGGCGGGCCAGCCGGTACAGCAGCGGGGTCTGCCCCCGCTCCCGGGCCGCTTTGAGCCGCGCCGGGGTCATGTCCAGCAGCTCGGCCAGGTAGGTGGCCGGGTCGGCGCCGGTCAGGGCACCGGGCACCGCGTAGGACTCGCCCGCGAACACCGCGCCGGTGTGGCGCTGGTCGACGGGCAGGCCCAGCGCGGTCAGCACCTCGTTGGCCTGCTGGCGCGGCGCCTGCCGCCACGCGGAGTCGAAGTCCAGCCGCAGGAACCGCCACAGGTCCCCGACGTACTCCGGGCCCAGCGCGCTGCGGCCCACGTAGTCGACGGCCTGCGGCTGGGTGGCCAGCAGCCGGTGGTAGCGGTCGACGGGGTCGACGCCGGGCTGGCCCTCCCACCGCTTGACGACCGTGGCCTTCCAGCTCGCCTCGGTGAACGTGGGCAGGACCTGCCGCATGGTGCGGACCATGGTGGTGTGCGCGGCGGTGCCGCCCTCGCGGTCGGCCCAGTGCTTGAGCGACATCACCGGCAGCACACCGTACGGCTGGTCGCCCACGCGCAGCGTCGGCAGCGCCCCGCCCGCCCGGACGAAGTCGATGAAGTGGCGCCGCACCTGCCGGACGCTGGGCTGGTCGATCCCGTCGAGCACGTGCAGCAGGAAGTAGCCCCACGTCGACGGCCACAGCAGCGCGTTCGCGTCGGCCTGGAGGTCGGTCCGGCGGCTGGCCGGGTCGCGGCCGAGCACCGCCGCCGCGGCGGCGTCGAAGCCCAGCGCCGCGGCCAGCTGCCCGCCGACCGCCTCGCCCGGCACCGCCGCCGGCGCGGTACGCGTGCCGTCGGCCAGCCGGTACCGCTCGCTGACCTGCTCGGATCGCGCGTCCAGCCCGGAGCGGGCCAGCTCGGTGTTGTTGGTGGGCGTGCCGGGGTCGGCGAACCCGAGCCCGTCGGTGTAGTGGTGCGCCTCCAGCAGCCCGGCCAGGCGGCCCGCGCCGGTGACGGTCTGGCCCTCCTCGTCCACCCCGTACACGATCAGCCGGGTCAGGGTCATGCCGATGTTGGCGTCCTCGGCCCGGGTGATGGTGATCGCCATCCCGGCCTCGACGGCCGCCTGGTAGTCGACCATCCAGCGCATGCCGGGCGTGACCAGCGCCTGCTCGTCGGAGTCGGCGGCGTCGGCGAGCGCCCGCGGGTCCGGGCCGACCGCGAGGTCGCGGGCGATGTCCTTGCCCGCGACGTCGAAGTGCAGCGTCGACTGGCCCGGACTCCACTCGCGGTAGCCGGCCACCCGCCACCGCGTCGGCAGCAGCCGGGCCAGCGGGGCCCGGTTCCAGGTGCCGGTCGCCGGGGTCCCGGCCGGGGCGCCGTTGCGGGTGCGACGAGCGATCCAGGCGGCGCGCTCGATGCCGTACTCGGCGGTCAGCGCCTGCCAGGCGCCGAGCAGCCGGTCGGTGTCGGTGCCCGCCGCGGTCACCTCGGCCCAGTAGCGCACCCCGTGGTCGGTCTCGGCCGCGGTCAGGTCGGTCTCGTGCGTGTCGACGTGCAGCACGTCGGGGTAGATCCGGATCAGCAGCTTGCCGTCGTGGTAGCGGGTCTCCAGCCGCACCGGCAGCAGCGCGATCGGGACGTCGGCGGGCAGCGCCAGCGGCGGCGCGGCGGCGGTCGGGGTGGCGGGGGCGGTCACTTCTCGGCTCCAGGCGTGAGGGCGGCGGTCGTCGGATCGATCAGGTCGGAGGCGTGTACGGCGACCCGGAACGGCATGCGCAGCAGCGACGCCGCCGTGTGCGCGCCCGCCTGGGTCCAGTCGGAGGTCCCGGCGAAGCGGGGTTCGGTCGGCGGTTCGGCGAAGATGAAGAACCAGCCCGGCTGGGTGCTGTCGCCGCGCACCCTGCCCGACGCGATGTTGAAGCTGAACAGCGTCACGTCGGCCCCGGCCCGGCCGGTGAAGACCGGCAGCTGCACCGCGGTGTCGTCGGGGCGGCGGCCCTGCGCGGTCGTGATCGCGGGCGCGGCCTGGACGACCACGTCCGGGTACCGGCGCAGCAGCTCGCCGCGGACCAGCAGGATGACGCTGTCGGTGGCGGCCGGGCCGACCACCTTCGCGCCGAGCCCGCCGGTGGTGCCCCAGGTCGCGATGTCGGTGATGTCGCCGGGCGCGGCCGCCGGGTCGGCCGCCGAGGCGTCGAAGAACCGGCGGAACCAGGTGGCCCGCCCGCCCGACGGGAAGCCGCGCCACAGCAGCTCCCGCCCGAACTCGTGGTTGAGTCCGGCGAGATAGGCCGCGATCAGCGGGCCGTTGCCGGCCATCAGCGCGACGCTGTCGTCGGGCAGCCCGTCGGCACCCGGGAAGACCAGGTCGGGGAACAGCTCGCGCAGCGGTTCGGCCATCGCCTGGGCGAAGTCGGGTTCGTACAGGCGGGGGCGCAGCGGGTCGGGGGTGCCGGTCGCGGCCAGCGACGTCTTCGAGGTCGGCAGGGGGCCGATCCGGTCGGCGACGGCCGCCGGGATCGTCGCGGCCGGGTTCACCGAGTCGCTGACGTACGCCGCGACGCTGCCGATCTCGTACGCGGCCCGCATCGGCGGGTCGACGCCCCGGGTCGCGTCGCGGATCAGCAGCCTCTGGTGCGCCTCGGCGATCCGCTGGAACGTGTCGCCGATGCCCTTGACCCGGCCCAGCCGCTGGTTGTCCAGGTCGCCGAAGAACACCGCCACGGTCGAGTCCGGGGCCAGCGAGGTGATCGGCAGGTCGATCGGCGCCTCCCAGTGCTCGACCGTCCCGTCGGGGTGCAGCCCGAACCCGATGCGCTGGCGGTGCACCCGCCGCGCCGGGCCGGTGGCCTGCCGCTCGTCGAAGGTCAGGTGCACCACCAGCTCGGGGTCGCCGTCGCCGTCGAGATCGGTCACCGACAGGCTGAGCTGCCCGCTGGTGGTGTCGTCGTCGACGCGGTCGCCGAGGGTGAGCGAGCGCTTGTCGGTCCAGCTCTCCTGCGCGGTGCCGAAGTTGCGGCCGACGACCCAGTCGATCTCCCAGATCGGCTTGACGATCGGGCCGCCGGGGCCCTGCTCCGACGAGTACGTGGCGTTGAGGAACGCCACGGCCACGTCGGTGGGCTCGGCGTAGGGCTGCCCGGCCCGCACCGTGATCGGGATCAGGTCGGCGGCCAGATCGGACGGGACGTACCCGGTGAAGACCCGGATGTTGCGCTGCGGGCGCAGCACGGCCCGGGTGTCGAGCTGGTAGCTGCACGTGCTGATCGCCCCGGCGCCGTCCGGGTCGGCGCCGCTCCACAGCAGCACGAGCTCGGCGGCGGTGTCGGGCTGCCCGGCGCGGCGGCGCAGCGTCACGTCGGCGCCGTACAGGCCGCGGCTGCGGAAGAACGGCAGCACCGTGTACGGCGTCGGGGCGGGCGTCCCGCTGTCGTCGAACGGCATGGCGCGGATGCACGGGTCCCAGGTGTCCATCGAGACCCCGGGCCGGACGCCGAGCAGCATCGTCACCGGCCGGGTGCGTTCGATCCGGTGCACCACGCCGCCGACGAGCTTGACCGCGGGCAGCGCGGTGTCCGCCGGAACAGGGAACGGGAAGCTCTGCTGTCGCGCCCGCCCGTCGAAGTCGACCGTGCGCAGCAGCGTCGCCGTGACCTGGCTGTGCGCGGCGTTCTCCTGCATCACCACCAGGTCCGTCAGGTACCCCAGCGGGCCGGGGGTGACCAGCGGCAGCGCGGAGGCGTACGGGTCGGTCCACCACTTCGGGGCGGCCGCGGCCACCTCGGCGGTGATGTCGCGGTAGCGGGCGGCACCGCCGGTGTACCGGTCGAGCACGCCCGCGTCCGAGCTGGCCTGCACCGGCGGCGCGGGCACGATCGTGCCCGCCGCGGCCGGGCTCAGTCCCGAGGCCAGCGGCGACAGCGGGGTGGCACCGGCGGCACGGGCCGTGGGGCCGGTCGGGCGGACCACCCGCTGCACGTCGGCCGAGGCGATGGCGGCGGTCGACTCGTGTGTGTCCACCTGCGCCGCCACGGTGCCCTGCGCGCTGGGGATGCGGCCCAGCGCCCGCGCGGTGCGCGCCACGACCGTGTCGGCCCGTTCGGCGGCGGCGGCGAGCTGGGCCGCACCGTCGGCGGCGAGCCCGGCCGCCGAAGCGGTGCCGGCCGGGGTGAAGTAGCGGCGGTGCAGGCTCTCGCTGACCGCGCGGCCGACCTGGCCCTGGTGCAGCTCCCGGTTGACCTCGGCGAGCTCGGCGGCCTGCTGCCAGGCTGCCGACATCAGCGGCTCCTGGTGGATGCGGATCACCTCGGCGCCGAGCCCGGCCGCGGCGCGCAGCCGCGGGTCGGTGTTGAGCTGGCGCAGCCACTGCGGTTCGGTGCCGGTCCAGCCGGATCCGTGTCCGATGTGGGCGCCGAGGTACAGCGGTGCGGTGACGGTGCTGGTCCGGCCGAGGATGGTGGCCATCGCCGGGGCGAAGCCGGGGGCGATGGGGCCGGTCATGGCCGCACCGGGGGCGGTGAGGGCGGGCAGGGTGTCGGCGATGCCGGGGTCGGCGCCGACGGCCTTGGCCAGCTCGGGGTCGGCGTCGCGGTAGTACAGCTTCTTCCAGCCGGGGTCGACGACGGCCGGGCGCAGCCGCTTGGCCAGGGCGGTGAAGTCGCCGTCGGCGCCGGTGGAGAAGGTCCAGTGGTGGTACACCGGCAGCCGGACGCTGCCGGTGGTGCCAGTCCAGGCCGGGTCGGTCAGCTCGGTGGCGGGCACCGGGTCGCCGAGCCCGGCCAGGCGCCCGTGCTCGAACGCGGGCACGACGCAGGCCAGGTAGGTGTGCCCGTCGGCCAGCGTGCGCGGTGAGATCAGCCGCGACACTGTCCGCTCCGGACGTTCGGCCAGCAGCTTGGCGATGTCCTCGCCCTCGGCGGCGACGACCTCGGCGTGCGCCCAGGACGCGGCGTGGGACAGGTCCGGCAGCTCCGCCAGCGGCGTGTTCAGCACCGGCAGCGGGCGGCGCGGGTCGGTCTCCAGGCTCACCCCGGCCGCGGCGGTGTCGACGACGACCAGGACCAGCCAGGGCCGCAGTCCCTTCTGCGGGTGCGCGGCGGCCGGGGTGAGCCGCCACGGCAGCCCGGGGTCGTCGAACTCGACCAGCGCGAAGTGGGTGGACTCGAAGTGTTTCGCGCCGGGCGCCGGGTCGCTGCGCACGATCTGGCGCGGGTCGACGCCGGTGACGTCGCCGGGGCCGTGCAGGGCCAGCTTCGGCCCGGTCACGGCGGCGCCGTTGACGGTCAGGCCGGTGGCCAGGGTGGCCCGGGCCCGGATCGGGCCGCTGCCCGGGTCGGTCTCGGTGAGCCGCCCGGCAAGGCCGTCGCGGACCCAGGAGAGCAGGTGCCGCTGCGCGACGGCGGGCGCGGGCGCGGCGGCGAGGTCGGTCTGGCTGGTCATGCGGACACCGTGCTTCCGGTGACGGCCTCGTGGGCCGGAACGATCATCAGGGCGTGGTCGGGGTGGGCGGTCGCCCAGCGGCGCAGCCGGTCGGCGGCCTCGCTGCGGCTCCACCGCTCGCCGGTCGCCGGGACGGGCCCGGCCTGGCGCAGCGTGTCCTTGGCGACGATCACGAAGCCGGGGTCGCGGACGGTGAGCTTGAGGCCGGGTCCGGCGAACCGGGCCAGGCCGGTGGCCCGGGTGGCGGCCCGCCCGGCGGCGCCGCCGTAGGCGAGCCGGTTCAGGTGCGCGCCGCCCAGGACCCAGGTCGGGTCCGGTTTGGGCAGGCCGACCGCGGCCAGTCCGGCCGCCACCGGGTCGGGCTCGTCGATCACCTTCGTCTGGTACGTGATGACGACGGCCGACGGCCCCGCGTGGTCGTAGCCGACCGTGTCGGTGGCGGTGAAGCTGACCCCGGAGGGCAGCAGGTCGAACGCGTTCCCGGTCAGCTTCTGGTCGTCGCTGAGCTCGAAGAACTGCGCCGGGGCGAACTCGTCCTTCACATCGGCAAGCTGCGCGAGCGCCCCGCCCAGGGTGGCCGAGTCGATGCGCAGCTCGGCGGCGCCGTCGATGGGCGCCTGGCCGTAGTGGTCCAGCCGCATGCCGCCGACCGGGGCGATCTTCTGCCGTACGCTGACCCGCGCCGAAGGCGACACCAGCAGCTCCGACAGGGTGATCCCGGCCCGCATGGTCAGGGCGGGCAGCGCGGCGCGCTCCTCGACCTGCCACGCGCCGGGTTCGGCCAGCGCGGCCCGGACCAGCGCCGACACGTCCTCCGGCGGGGCCGGGGGCAGCGCGGCCTGCTGCCCGAAGGCCGCCTTGAACCGCACGGTGGCGCTGAGGAACAGCAGCTTGATCTCGGCGTGCCCGCGCACCTGCCAGCGGCCCGGCCCGGTGACGTACAGGTCGGCGGTGATGCCCAGCAGCAGCTTGCCCTTCCACCGGATCGCCACCGCCAGGGTCAGGTCGAGCTCGAACCCGAACGGCGAGAACCGCACCAGCGCGTCGAAGGTGAAGTGCCCGTCGGCGGTGAAGTCGCCGGTCTCGGCGTGGAAGTCCACCCGGGCGCCGAACTGGAGCGTGTTGGAGGTCAGCGCGAGGTATGCCTGCAACCGCAGCCAGAACTTCTCCTCGCCGATCTCCATCGTCATCCGCCGCAGCGCCGGGAACCCGACCGGCGGCGTGAACCGGGGGTGGAACCCGCCCGCGCTCATCACGAACTCGCTGCGGCCGCTCCACCGCGCCCGCAGCGCCATGTCGCCGGACAGGCGCCACCCGGCCAGCTGCGAGTCGTACAGGGTCGCGTCCAGCGACAGCGTGCCCTCGCCGGTGTCCAGGACACCGAGCGCGTCCATGTTGATGACCGCGACGGCCTTGCGCTCGTCGGGCAGCAGCGTGCGGACCCGGCCCGCGGCGATGAACCGCAGCGGTTTCGGCAGCTCCAGCGCCAGCGCGAGGTCGATGGTGACCACGGTCGGCACGCCCCAGGTGAGCCGGGCCGTCGGGCCGAACAGATGCCGGCCCGGGGTGACCGGGAACAGCGCGTCGAGGTCGTCGAGCAGGCGCCGCTCGTTGCCCAGCACGTCGCCGGGCGCCAGGATCGCGCCCAGCGACCCCGACCGCAGGCCCGAGCGCATCCGGTCGACGTTGACGGCCCGGTTGACGCCCACGATGCCGCCGACGGCGGCCAGGTTGAAGCCGAACCCGAGCGGGATCGGCTTGGGGAACTGCGCGTTGATGACGACCAGCAGCGAGAACCCGGGGCGCCCGTCGGGCATCCGGGTGGCCAGCAGGCCCAGCGCGGACAGGCGCAGCTTGGCGAACTCCAGGTCGATGCCGCCGGCGTACTTGGCGGCCTCGGCGTCGTAGGACAGGAACCCGGCCCCGGTGACCGCGCCGCCGTCGATGCGCAGCGCCACCCCGTGCGGGGGCTGGAACCCGAGGTCCAGGTCGGCGGGGCCGAGGTTGCCGCCGCCGTCGGGGAAGCTGAGCTTCGCGCTCATGCCGACGCCCTGCACGGTCACCCCGACCGGGCCCAGGCGCACCTGACCGGACGCGACCGCCCGCAGGACCAGAGCCTTGACGGCGGCGTCCTTGGGCGACGGCACCAGGTCGACGTCGAGGGAGTCGAGTCTGGCCACGTCGCCGAGCACGGCGCGGACGTCGAAGTGCGCCTTGAGGGCCGCGCCGCCGGTCAGGAACAGCCCGCGCCGCCGCGACCAGCCGATGCCGAGGTCGAACTCCAGCTTCGCGTCGTCGGGCAGCACCTTGCCGAGGAAGCCGTCGCCGTCGCCGCCCGACACGATCAGCCGGGCCTTGCCGCAGCCGAACTCGACCCCGAAGTCCTGATAGTCGCGGGTGAGCTCGGCGAAGGCGGTCACCTGGACTGGGCCGTCGATCTCCAGCCGGGTGCCGGTGGTGCCACCGATGCGGATCATCTCGCCGGTGCGGACCAGGCCGAGGTCGGCGCGCAGGTTGAGGGCGGTCGCGTCGGGCAGGTCGGTGACCAGCCCGTCGGGGCCGACCGCGATCACGCTCGCCGACTGGAGCGCCGCGGTGACCGTCGCGGTCCAGTCGCCGAACGTGTCCTGGAACGCCACCGTGCCCTTGGGCGCGAGCATCAGGCCGAGGCCGCCGTCCTGCTCGCCGGCCAGGCCGACGACCAGCTCGAACCCGGCCTGCCCGTCGGCGAAGGCACCTTCGGCGGTACGCACGAACACGTGCAGCAGGTGCTCGGCCGCCGCGGCGCTGTCCCCGAGGTCGGGGATGTCGCTGCCGTACACGGCGGTGATCGGGCTGCCGAGCCGGTTCAGGATGCCGCCGAGGGCGGGCAGCAGCAGGTCGGCGACGGCGTCGGTGGCCTCCCGGGTCGCCAGGCCCTCCTTGGTGAGGTAGTGCTCGCGCAGCTGGCCGACCGGGTCGCCGACGAGCGCGGGCAGCCGGTCCAGCCGTACCCGGGCGGTGTCGGACGAGAAGCGGACCAGCTTGCCGGTGGCCGGGTCCACGACGGGGTCGATCTGCGGCGCCGGGCCGTCGACCAGCGCCAGCGCCCACAGCACCGCGCCCAGCACCGGCCGGTGCCGCTGGAGGTATGTGACGACCAGCAGGTTCACCAGGTCGGTGCCCAGCGCCGGGGCGTCGGGCAGGTTGATCCCGCCCCAGCCGTCGAACGCGGTCTTGAGCGCCCGCACCGCGTCGAAGCACCGCTTGAGCGCCGCGAACGCCGGCTTGTACGCCTTGAGGTCGGTGGTCGGCGTCTCGATCAGCGGCTTGAGCGCGTCGACGGCCGCGCGCACCGCGCCGAACAGGGTCTCCAGCTTCGCGGTCGGGAACCCGGCGATCCCGTCGAGGTTCCACCCGATCTTCGCGAGCAGCTCGGCCCGCCAGATCGGATCGTCGGCGGCCGCCCGCAGCGGCGCCAGCAGCAGGCTGACCTCGCGGATCAGCTCGGCCCGGACGTCGACCGCGGTGGCGGTCGGGGCGGGCATGGTGTCCAGCGCGGAGGAAGGCTGGCTAGTCATTGGGGCGGCGCTCCACATGGGTCGGCGGGACGGCGTCGGCGTCCTCGGGGTTGAGGGTCACGTCGAAGGTGGTGCAGTAGGCGGGCTGCCCGGTCGTGGTGATCTGCCACCAGATCCGGTGCTGCGCGGCCAGGGCGGCCTTGCTCGGCGAGCTGCCCGCGGCGAAGCGGACCTCGCCGAGGTTGTTGTTGCCGACCAGCTCGGTGCCGTCGTCGCCGCGCTTGAAGTCGACGACCGCGCTGCCCACGCTGTGGAACCAGGCCGCGACCGCGCCCTTGGGCGCCCCGGGCGCGGGCCGGGTCAGCGGGGTCGTCTTGGGCCGGGCACCGCTGCGCTTGCCGATGCCGTAGCGGGTCCGGTGCCGCCAGTGCTCCTCGACGTAGTAGTACGGGATGTCGTACCTGTCGCTGACGTCCAGGCGGGCGGGCGTCTTCTGGAAGTGCGGGTGGCCGGACTTGTTGCGCGAGCGGTACTCGGTCCAGTACTCCAGCGGCACCGCCCAGCCGACCTCGTCGGCCGGGTTGTGCGCGAGGCTGCCCGACGCCACCGGCACCCCCAGGGGCAGCACGTTCCAGCCGCCGCCCTGCAGCTTGTCGGTGGTCAGGTCGAGTTCGGAGTTGGTCTCGTTCTTGAACGCGCTGGCGGTGAACTGCGCGATCTCGCTGCGCAGCGGGGTGGCCAGCGGCGACGCGGTGCCGTACGGCTGCCGGTTCCACACGCTCATGTGGATCGTGAAGCCGTAGTGGACGTCGCCGGACAGCAGCACCACCCGGGGCCGCCGCGCCAGCTGCCCGAGCAGCCGGTGGAACGTCTTCTGCCGCAGCCCCCACGCCTCGGCGTCGTGCCCCCAGATCATCTCCGGGGTGCGCTCCTCCTGATGCTCCTCGATCCACGGCACACCCAGGACCGGCCCCGGCACCACGACCAGCGTCAGGTACGGCGGGTTGGCGGCGGGCAGCTGCTCGGCGATCGCGGCGTCGGACATGACCGCGGGCGGCTCCATCGGCTGCGGGTCGAACGAGCGCGTGGTGCGCGGATCGGTCACCAGGATCTCGTACGGCCGGCCGGCCCAGGTCAGCCGGTAGTGGTACCGCAGCGAGTCGGCGGCCCGGGGCAGGCTGTCGACCCCGCCCGAGGGCAGCGGGCCGGTCGGCACGCCCAGCAGCGACGCGAGACCGTCCAGTTTGGCCTGGTTGGCGGGGTTGCCGTCCCACTGCGGCAGCTGCGCGAGCAGGCGCGCGCCGGGGGCGTCGCCGGTGAACTGGCTCGGCGTGCTGCCCCAGCTCTGGAAGATCGCGTGGGCGAGCATGCCGTTGGTGACGATGCGCCGCCCCAGCGGCCGCCCGACCGTGACGCCCTGTTCGCCCCAGACCCGGCGGCACCACTGCCGGTTGAGGTTCCAGTCGTCGGTCACCTCATGGTCGTCCCAGCTCATGTACGTGATCACGTTGGCCAGCGCCCGGCGCACCTGCGGCAGCGTGGTCCGCATCAGCTCGACCCGCTTGCGCTCGCCCGCGTCGTAGAAGGCGTTGGAGGTCGGCAGCCGGTCGGGCCACAGCACCGGCGACCAGACCAGCAGGTACATCGCCACGTACTCGCCGAAGCCGATCAGCTGGCTCTTGGCCAGCTCCGGCTTGTCGACCATCGAGCCGGTGAACCCGGCGATGTCGGTGACCAGGTCGGCGCGCGCCCCGGGCGCGTACGCCGCCGGGGTGTTCGTCCCCAGGCTCGGCAGCTGCTCCCCGGGCGTCCAGCCGAGCAGCGCGTCGCCGAAGTCGGTGCACATCGCCAGCACGCTGTCGGCGACGTCGTCGGCGTAGATCTGGTCGCCGGTCATCAGCAGCAGGTGCGGGCGCACCAGCGGCCACGGGTCGGCCTCGGTGGACTCCCAGTACGACGCCTCGATCAGGTGGTGCACGGCGGCCAGGCCGTCGTACTCGTCGGCGTGCGGCTTGCGGCACGAGCCGTGCAGCACCCGCAGCCGGCCCAGGTCCGACGGCGGCATCGCGAAGCTGGGCAGCTTCTCGGTGCCGAAGGTGATCGTCTTGATCCGCTCGGCCTCGTCGGCGTGCGTGGACAGCACCCCGGGGCTCTTGAACGTGCGCCCGTCGGCCAGCCGCACGTCGTAGTAGTAGGTGACCCCCGCACTCAGCGGCGGGTGCGGCGGCAGCACGGCCGCGGTCACCGCGACCACGTGCAGGTTCTTGCCGACCCGCACGGTCGGCGCCGGGACCGCGGTGACCGCCGTCGGCGTGCCCGCGCCGTCGGGGTCGTCGTACACGGTCAGGCTCACGGCGGTCGGCTCCTTGAACGCCAGCCATACGGTCACCGTGGTGTCGCCGGTGTGGCGCAGGATCGGCCCCGCCAGCACCGACGGCATCGCGGCCAGCCGCCCCGCGAGCTTCCAGTCGGCGGCGCCCAGCGCGGCCGGATCTGGCGTCGACATGATGATGTGCCCCCAACGGTCGGACTCTGCCTGTGTGAGGCGAGCTTCGGCCGGGGCACTTGGCGTCCACTTGGAACAGGGTTGGAACCAGGGATTCAAGTCGGCCGCAAGTCGGCTCAAGCGCCGCAGCCGCACCCTTGACCTGGGGCCGGGCTAGGCGAGGTCGCGCCAGACGTGCACGCGCTCGTGCTCGTCGTGCTTGGCGGCGTACATCGCCCGGTCGGCACGGTGCAGGGCGGACTCGGCCGACTCATCCCGGCGCCGGACCGCCACGCCGACGCTGACGGCGCAGCCGCGCTCGCCGACGGCGGCGACCAGCCGCGCGGCCGTGGCCGCCGCCTGGACCTCGTCGACCACGTCGAGGACCGCGACGAACTCGTCCCCGCCGACCCGGAAGACCTCGTCCTCGGCGCGCAGGGCGCCGCGCAGCGCCTCGGCGACCTCGACCAGCAGCCGGTCCCCGGCGGCGTGCCCGGCGGTGTCGTTGACCTGCTTGAAGTTGTCGACGTCGACGACCAGCAGCGCCGTACGCCCCGCGCGGGTGGCGGCCAGCCGCTGCGTGAACGGTCCCTGGTGCCGCAGCCCGGTGAGCGGGTCGGAGTCGGCCAGCTGCTGGAGGCGGTGCAGCGCGGCCAGCCGCTCGCGGCACATGACCGCGTTGGTGATCAGCAGTTCCAGCACGCTGACCGTCGCGACGTCGACCCGCACCGCCGCCTCGTCCATGACCAGCAGCGCCGCTTCGAGCCGCGGCACCTCCGACATCCGGCCGCCCAGCGGGATCGGCACCGCGATCAGGGTGCGCACCCCGGCCCGCACCAGCGCGTCGAAGCCGCGGGTGTCGGCGCTGCCCGAGTCGCCGAAGGTGTGCGACGCGCCGAGCCGGCACACCGTGTCGATCATCTGGGAGAGGCGGGACGGTTCGAACGCGGCCACCCGGGCCGGCAGGTCGGCCGCCCCGGCGGCGGTGTGGGCCGCCAGCAGCACGTGGACCCCGGTCGTGGGCGAGGACGGCGAGCCCCGCAGCAGCATGATCGCGCTGGCCAGGCCGGCGACCTCGACCGCCGCCTGGCAGACGTGCACCGCCAGCTCCGTGCCGTTGGCGGCCGAGCCGAACGCGATGGTGTGGCGCAGCAGCCGCTCGGCCCGCGACTGCTCGGGCGGCCCGCCGAGCTGCCCGATCCGGGCGCCGAGGCGGCTGCCGATCTGGGCCAGCCCGCTGCCCCACGGAGCCAGGTTCCCCACGAGCCGGTCGAATTCGAGGTTCAGGACACCTATCGCGCCCTCGGCGGGGCCGGGCACGGGTGCGCACACGACCGAGCCGACGGGGCGGCCCGGATGAACTCCAGCGTACTCGATCGAGGCGTCGCCGATGACCACTGTCCGGGCCGTGGCCAGCACTCTTCCCACGATGCCGTAGTGCGTCGGCACGGCCGCCGGGGCCTGCCACGCCCCGCTGCACGCCACCACGGCCAGCTGGCCCGCCGAGACCAGCAGCGCGTCGGCCGCGCCGCCGGTGCGGGCGTTCAGGACCGACACCGTGGCGTTGCACGCTCGTGCCGGCGAGTCGCAGTCGGCCAACGCCGCCGCGACCTCGTCCAGCACCTCGGATTCGAAGTCCAGCCGCACCATTTCCCCTGGCAGTACGCCGTACGGTCGATCCTACCCGGGCGCCTCCTGCGCACGGCCCTGGCCACAGTTTCCGGGAAACTGCCGCCAAAGCGGCTGGATTCGTGCAGTTTCCCGAAACTGCACGAACGATCGGGCGGGTGTGGTACCGGCGGGGAGGGACCGGGGTCGGCGTCTGGGAGCGCTACCGGTAGGTTCGCCCGGACGGGAACGGAATTCGTCTTCCACGATGGGTCCGGTCGTACGCAGCGACGAGTCTGGTGAGGATTCGCATGGACACGAGCACCGGCCCTCGCTCCCGGCCCGGCCGCCACGCACGCCGCTGGTCCGCCCGGCGGCGCATCGCGGTCATGCTGGCCCTCGTGCTGGTGGCCGTCGCCGCGGTCACGACCGTGACCCTGTCCCTGTCGTCCCCGGCAGCCGACGTCCAGGCCGGTGCGGACCCGTCCGCCACCGCGCCCGCGACCGCACCGGCCACCGGCGCCGCAGGCGCCTCCGCCACCCCGTCACCGCAGCCGTCGGCGGGCTGCGCCCGCCCGGCCGGCCCGAAGCCCGCGGTCCGGATCACCGAGGTCAAGGTGGGGGTACGGGTGACCGGCTACGGCCGGGAGACCGACACCGAGCCGCTGCCCATGGCGATCGCCGCCCGGCCCGACGGCGGCTCGTGGCTGGCGTGGCTGGGCACCGACGGCAAGGTCTACCTGGGCGCCCTCGACTGCGACGACCACCTGGTCGGCAAGCCCACCGGCTTCACCGGCATCGACCTGCAGGACCTGCACGCCGACGCCGACGGCGGGGTGCTGCTGCTGACCCGCCGGGGCACCTGCGGCGACGGCCCGCTGTGCGGCGGCACGTCGAGCCCGTGCAACACCATGCACATGATCCGGTTCGACCTGGCCGGGCACCAGGTGTGGGAGCGGCAGGTCACCAACCTCGGCGGCGGCCGCGACGGCTACGACGACGGCGCCCGGTTCGTCTGGTGGTACCAGCACCACGGCCGCCTCGCCTCCGACGGCAAGACCTTCGCCGCCTACTTCGGGGTGGCGATCACCGTCCAGAACGGCCGCTGCGTCGACATCCACGAGGGCGACCGGATGCAGGTCGTCGACGCCAAGGGCAACCTGGTCGGGCGGCACCGCGACAGCTTCGAGGTCGGTTGCAGCCACAGCTGGACCACCCGCGTGCTGTGGGATCCGCGCACCAGCCGGTACGTCACCGTCTGCGCCACCGACAACGGCTGCCGCATCGCCCGCCCGCAGCCGTACCGGACGGTCGCGGCGGGCACGTGCGACGGCACCCTGTTCGGCGGCGACCTGGTGCTCGCCCGCGACAAGGGCTACTGGACGGCGTGGAGCCAGGGCGGGCAGGTGCGCCTGGCGCACTTCAGCACCGGCGCGGCCGACACGACAGTCCGGACCGGGGCCGGGTCGAGCCATCCGCACCTGGTCGGCTACGGCACCGGCCGGATGCTGCTGGCCTGGTCGTCCGGGTCGGCGACGGCCGCGCAGGTGTACGACTCCGCGACCGGCAAGGCCGTCGGCGACCGGTTCACCATCGGCGTCAAGGACCACGACTACCAGGCGTTCAAGTCGTACCCCGACGGCAGCGCCGCCTACCCGGCGGCGGGCGGCACCGCCACCTCGATCCGGATCGCCCGCGTCCTGCCCGCCGCCTGACCGCCCGTCACGGGTACGGGAACAGGCCCACGCGGCCGTGGTATTCGTGGCCGAGCTGGTCGGTGTCGGAGCCCACCAGCAGGCCGCGGCCGCTGGTGAGGAAGGCCCGCAGCCCCTCGCCCCGGGTACGGGTGGGGTTCCAGGCCAGCGCCCGCCCGCTGACCGGGTCGATGGCGCCGATGCCCTTGCGGACGACCGCCCCGGCACCCATGGTCTTGTGCCCGTGCGGGTTGTCCAGCCACTGCAGGTGCCCGCCGACGTAGACCGCGGCGTCGGTGGCCTCGACGGCGTACAGGGAGTTGCCGCCGGTGTAGTTGATCCAGGTCGGCTTGCGGGTCGCCGCCCCGGTCTCGAACCGCGCGGCGGTGTCGCAGGGCAGCCCGACCCGGGACTCGTGCCCGCTGGTGACGATCACGACGTACGTGCCGGTCGGGTCGAAGTCGGCGGCGCGCAGGTAGGTGTTGAAGTCGTCGCTGCACTTGTCGACGCCGTAGAAGTCGGTGTGCCAGCCGGTGACCTTCACCTCCGGGGCGGAGATGTCGAGCATGGCCGCCTGGGAGCGCGGCTTGCCGTTCACCGAGACGAACGTGCCCAGGGCCAGCATGCGGGTGCCGTCGGCGGAGACGGTGAGGTCCTGCACCTTGACCGGCCGGTCGTCGGGCGAGGCCAGGTCGAGGTCGAAGGTGTCGTCGACCTCGCCGGTGACGGCCGACAGCCGGATCATGCCGCGCCCCTCGGACCGGCCCTCGACGTAGACGCGGCCGCCGACGTACAGCTGGCGGCCGCTGCGGGCCAGGGTGAAGACCTCGCCCTTGACCGGCGCGGTGAAGCCGGGGACGGCGTGCCCGGTGGCCACGTCGATCCGGGCGATCGCGCGCTGGTCGGTGCCGTCGACCTCGTCGAAGTCGCCGCCCGCGATGACGGAGCCGTCGGGGCCGGTGGTCAGCGCGTACACGGGGCCGTCGAAGTCGGGGGCGAAGTCGTCGACGACGGTGCCGTCGGACAGCCGGAAGGCCATCAGGTTCTTACGCTTGTAGGTGGTCTTGCCGTCGGCGCTGGTCGCGGTCGTGAAGTGGCCGCCGACCACGACGACGTCGCCGACGCGGGCCAGGGCCCAGACCTCGCCGTCGGTGATGTGCGGGGTCCAGTCGACCGGGTCGGCGCTCACCAGGGCCGGGGGCGACGGCTCGGCGTACGCGTGCCCGGTCGCGGCGGCCAGCAGTGCGCCGGTGGCCGCGAGCGCGGCGAGCAGCACGGGCAGGTGTCTACGCATGCCCTGGCAACGACGCGGCGGCCCCGGCCGTAACGCCCACCCCACCTCGATCCGTACGACGCCGGTGCGGTAGGGCAACCGCCTCACCACGGAATGTGGCGCCCTCGTCGCAGCTCGGCCCGGAGTTCGTCGGACACCACGATCTCCAGCTGGTCGCCGTGTTCGCGCAACCACGCCGGATTGATCCTCAGCACCCCGAGCGCCGCGGGCAGACCCTCATCCTGGAAGAGCCGGTCCGCCAGAGCCGCTGCGGCGAAGATGTCCCCGTCGACAGCGCGCCTTCGCAGATCGGCAGCATCTGTCCGCTCGGCCTGCAACGTCTGGATCGTCCAACGCCACGAACGGGCAGCGGCACCGAAATCCGGGTCATGGGTGCGGCTGCCACCGGCGGCCGACTCGCGGAGTCCCTCGACGAGCAACGCGACCGCACCACTGATGTCGCCCTGGTCGGCGAGCAGCGTGGCGAGCTCGTCGATGGCGTCACCGTTCCTTCGCCTGGCCCTGTCACGTAGTTCGTCGATCTCTGCACGCTCCCGCAGCATCCGCGCCAACCGGCTACTGGCCATCACGTTGCCGCCGTCCGCCCGTGGACGCAGGTAGGCGATGGCACCGTCGAAATCTCCCAGGTCACACAGCAGGTCGACGAAATGCCCGAGGCCTTCATCGGAGCGGAAAGACCAGAACCGCAGCCGTGGCACGTCGGCCTGCTCGTGCAGCAGGCGAAGCAGCCGGCTCCGGGCCGGGCCGCCGCCCTTGAGCGCCCGGCGTTCGAGCACCGCGGTCGCGTCGCCGATCTCCCCGAGATCCACGAGTATCTCCGCCAACCGGACCGCTGCGATATCGCTCGAGGAGGACAGGGGCTTCAGGACACCGATCTCACGGGTAACGCCGCCCTGGCTCTTGAGGAGGTCCACCAGCGCACGGGCGGCCGGCTCACTCCGCTTCGCCCAGCCCCTCAGCATCGGCACCGCACCCGGGCGGCCCTGGGCCTCCAGGAGCAGGGCCAGTTCGATCGCCAGACTCGCGTCGCGTCGACATCCTTTGCGCAGCACCTCCTCCGCTTCGGCCGGCCGACCCGCCAACCGATACAGACGAGCCAGCACCAAAGCCGCCGGGAAGTCGCGATGAGCAGCGCGCAGGCGAAGCTGCTCGAAGTCCCCGCGCTCCCCGAGTATGCGCGCCAGCTGCTCCTGCGCGAGATAGACACCACTATCGGCAAGGCGTGTCAATCCATCCAGATCGCCCTGCCGCACCAGCCGATCGACCCGCTCGGAGAGAGAAACGAATTCGGCGCCGGAATCGCTGCGTCTTGACTGGGCCGCGTCGAGTACCTCGTGCCTGCGGACCCAGCGGCGGTGGCGCCACCCGCCGAGCCTGGCCCGCAGCAGCTGCCCAGCTCCTTCGGGGTCCACCACGCGGAGAAGGTCAGCCAGGGCGATCGGCTCGAACGCGTCGGCGCGGGCGAGCGCCGTTCGCAACGTGGCCACCGCGGCAGCCTCGTCGCCTCGGCTCCGGAGTAATGCGTAGTGCATCCGCGCCGGATAGGCGAACCCCTGCTCGGCCAGCGCGCGCAGTCCGTCCTCATCCCGCCGCTGCCGGTACAGGTCGGCCAGGTCGTCGGCGGCGCCCCGGTCACCACGCCGGGTGCGTTCGAGCAGGAGCGAGATCGCCGCTGCGTGGTCGCCCTGCTGGTACCTCAGCAGAGCCAGTGCGCGAACCGCGCCGCCGTCGCCGCGTTCGGCCCGGCGGTGCAGCACCGCCGTCGCCTCCTCGATCTCACGACCGGTCCCTCCGGAATAGGCCAGCTGACGTTGCGCGGACTGGCGTCCCGCCGCGGCCGCGAGATAGAGCTCCAGCCGCTGCAGGGGTGCCCGCAGCCGGTCGTTGATCAGGGCATGCCGGAACTGCCAGACCGATCCGCTGCGCCGCATCACCCCTCGGGCGTGAGCGTCTGCCATGAAGACGCTCACCCGCAGCGGCAGCCACCCCTTCACTACCAGGCGAAGGTGAGCAGCCGCGGCAAGTGCTCGCGGCCGACCCAGTTCTGACATCAGCACGCTGGTGCCGAAGACCAGGGCGGCAAGGCCCGCCCAGCGCGCGACGTCTGCTGGCGCTCGCCACAGCGCAGCACAGGCCCCGCCGACTGAGGCCAGGGCGACCCAGAGGAGCACCCGTGCCATGCCCTCAGGCCGCACCCGCACCGTCAGCAGCGTGTAGACGGCTCCGATGCCGAGGCCCGCTACCGGCCCGGTGACGGGCGCACCGACCAGGATGCCGAAAGCCGCCCCCGGAAACGCGGCGAGCAGGGGGATGCCCACGTAGCGCCCCCAGAACTCGTACGCCTCCTCGGACGGGCTCCACATGAGGGCCAGCAGGACTGCCATGATCAGGGTTGCCAGCGCCGTCCGCGCGGAACCCAGCAGATAGGCCGCCGTGGTGGCCGACACCACCGCGACCGCCGACACCCATGCCTGGAAGAGGACAGGTCTGGCGTTGAGCAGCTCCAGCGGCAGGCCGTGCCAGGTGATGTCCCGGGTGCCCGCCTGGTAAGCGCGGTAGGCGAGCGTGCCCAGCCAGCGCGCGGCATACTCGGCCGGATAACGGCGCAGCCTCGCCGCCGACGTGGCGGCGACCAGCCGCGGATCCTCCTGGTCGTAGGCAGCCTGCACGTAGCGGTCGATGAGAAGGTTGGTGATCTCGGTCTTCGTCTTCAGGCCGAGGAGCTCGCCGGGCGACCCGGCCGCCGCCTGATAGGCGGTCCGCGCCATCGCGACCATCAGGGGGGTGGTCAGCGCCGAAGCGAGGATGCCGTGCTGGTCGGCACGCAGCTTGCCGAAGACGTCGACCCACCGGGAACGCTGAGCCGCAGGCAGGGAGAGGTACCCGACGACGTCCTCGATCTCGACCGGCTTGATGTCGATCACCGCTGCGGACGGCAGCGGACCGCGGGCGGCCTTCACGATGAGCGCGTACTCGCGGGCGCGGCAGGTCACCACGAGCGGATGGCCCGCCGCCGTGAACCTGTGCAGCTGCGTGATCGCCTTCTGCCGCAGCGCGGCCGGCAGCTCGTCCAGCCCGTCGAGCACCGGCATCAGCAGGTATCCGCCGCCGGCCCGCTCGCGCAGCAGCGCACGGGCGAACCCTGCCCCGGCACGGCCGGGAAAGAGCCGAGGGTGTTCCTCGGACAGGCGCCGAACCACGAACTGGTCGACCGACTCGGCACCAGGATCCCATGAGGAGATCGGAAGCAGGACAGGCACCGGTTCCCCGGCGGGACGCTCGGACAGCAGCCGCCGCGACAAGAGCAGAGCCAGCACCGTCTTGCCGGAACCGGGCTCGCCCAGCACCAGCAGCTGGCGGTGTGGCAGCGATTGGAACGCCTCCACGATCCGCTCAAGTTCACCGTCGTACGGCAGCAGCTCGCCGTCGCCGCCGCTGGCGCGGAAGCGCACCTGCAACGGCAGCGAGGTCTGGCTGACCCCGTGGCGCCACTCCTGGTCCCGGTACCGTTTGAGCAGGCGGTCGGCGAGGGCCTCTGCCGCCTGCCTCTCCTGTTCCGGGTCGGCCGGACGCGGCCGGGTCTCGACGAGCACGGCCAGTGACACGAGCACGATCACGAGGCTCCACAGCAGCCACGGCCACCAGCGGGCGTCGACTGCCACGGTGCTGGTGGCCAGGTTGCCCACGAGTGCCAGCGCGCTGGCGAGCAGCAGGACGGCCGTCGGCGAATGCCGCCAGCGGCCGCCTCTCCATCGACTCACGTGCGCTCCCTCACGACCGGGTCGTACGCAGTGTCACATGAAGCGGCCACCCAGGCCGAGCAGACTATCGTTTGTGGACTACCGCCCGAACGACCGGCCCGGCCGTGGTACGTACCGGCACTTCAGGCCGCGCCGACATGGCCGGTCGCGGGTGCGGTGAGGTGGCGGGTGTTGGCCCAGACGACGTACAGGGCGGGGGCGGGCAGCAGGAGCAGGCCGATCGCGGGCCGGGTGACGACCGCGGCGGCGAGCACCCCGAGGATCGCCAGGTTGGCCAGGCTGAGATACCAGCGGCGCACCGACAGGTACGCGCAGGCCAGCAGCCCCCTGGGCGTCCACCGGGCACCCGTGGCCAGCAGCGCCGTGGTCGCCGCGACGACCAGGGCGATCAGCAGCGCGAGCAGCGGGGTGGTCGCACCGAACGGGCCGCCGAGCGCGAGCCGGAAGTCGACGGCGAGCACGATGACCAGCGCGGCCGCGATGCCCGCCGCGGCCAGCGCCCGCCCGAACGACGCCCGGTAGGCGGCCCGGAAGACCCGGCCGACGCGCTGGTCCCCGTCGGCCAGGGCACCGAACGCGGCGAAGGCGGCGGCCGCGGCCGGTCCGCAGACGGCGGCCAGGGCGACGAAGAACGGCCAGGCGTCCAGCGGCCGGTCGGTGGCGGCGAGCGCGGCCAGCAGCGGGGCGCAGGCCGCGACCAGGCAGAGATTGAGCTTCAGCCCGGCGTACACCGTGTTGAAGACGGTGTCGTAGGGCAGGCGGGCCAGCAGTCGCACGGCCTATCCCTTCATGCCGGAGGTGGCGATGCCCTGGATGAAGTACCGCTGGCCGAGCAGGAAGATGATCGTGATCGGCAGAACGGACAGCACGGACCCCGTCATGATCATCGCGTAGTCGGCGTCGAACTGGCCGACGAACGACCGCAGCCCGAGCTGGATCGTCCACAGGTCGTTGCTGGTCAGGTAGATGAACGGCCCCATGTAGTCGTTCCAGGTGTTGACGAAGGTGAGCAGGGCCAGGCTCGCCAGGGCCGGCCTCGACAGCGGCAGCACGATCCGCGCCCAGATGCCGTACTCGCTCAGGCCGTCGACGCGGGCCGCCTCGCACAGCTCGTCCGGGATGGTCAGGTAGTACTGGCGCATCAGGAAGACCCCGAACGCGCCGAACGCCTGGAGCAGGATCAGCGACCAGAACGTGTCGGTCAGCCCGGCCTTCTGCATCAGGATGTACTGCGGGATCATGTACGCCTGCCACGGCACCGCGATCGTCGCGACGTACGCGAGGAACAGCGCGTCCCGTCCCCGGAAGCGCACCTTGGCGAAGCCGTACGCGGCGAAGCTGCCCGTCAGCACCTGGAGCAGCGTGATCGCCAGGCTGAGCAGCACGGTGTTGCCGAGGTAGGTGCCCAGGGGGATCCGGTCCCAGATGTCGGCGAAGTTGTGCCACTGGAAGTCCCTGGGGATCCAGCGGACCGGGATGGTGAAGACCTCGTTGTTGCGCTTGAGCGAGGCGCCGACCATCCACAGGAACGGCACCAGGATCGCCCCGGTGAGCACGAGCAGCACCGCGTACAGGATGACGCGCCGCAGCAGCGGGAGCGGCCCGCGCGCCGGGCGCGGCGCGGCGGTGGTCATCGGCGCTCCCCTCGGTTGTTGAACCAGAACTGGATCAGGGTCAGGACCAGCACCAGCAGGAACAGCACGAGGGAGATGGCCGAGGCGTAGCCGAACTCGCCCTCGATGATGCCCTGGCGGTAGATCTGCTGGGAGAGCACGAGGGTGGCCCGGCCGGGGCCGCCGTCGGTCATCACGACGATGAGGTCGAAGACCTTGAAGCTCTGCACGGTCAGCAGGATCAGCACGAGGAAGGTCACCGGCCGCAGGCCGGGCAGGGTGACGGCCCGCAAGCGCTGCCAGGGCCCGGCGCCGTCGACCCGGGCGGCCTCGTAGTGCTCCTGCGGGATGGCCTGGAGGCCGGCCAGGAACAGGACCATGTAGTAGCCCATGTCTCGCCACACGCTGGTGAGGACGACGGCGGGCATGGCCCAGTCGGTGCTGGTGGTCCAGCCGGGCGGCTGGTCGACGCCGAGCAGGTGCAGGAACTGGTTGACCGGCCCGAAACTCGGGTTGAACAGCATGTTCCAGACGACGGCGACGGCCACCATCGAGGTGACGTACGGGAAGAACGCCGCGGCCCGGAAGAACCCGATCCCGGCGACCTTCCGGTTGAGCAGCAGTGCCAGCCCCAGCGCGGCGAGCGCCGTCAGCGGCACGTGCCCGAGCGCGTAGAGGGCGGTGTTGCGCAGCGCCACCTTGGTGGAGTCGTCGTCCAGCAGCCGCTGGAAGTTCTTCAGCCCGATCCACTCCGGCGGGTTGTACGAGTCCCAGTCCATGAACGACAGCACGAACGCCGCGATCATCGGTACGAGGGTGAGCAGCGCGAAGCCGAGGAAGTTCGGCAGGATGAAGCTCCAGCCGATGAGCGCGTCGCGCCGGCCGCGCCTGGGGCGGGCGGTGAGCGGGTCTGCCATGTCGTCCTTCCGGGGGTTCGCGGGCGGCGCCGGGCAGCGCCGCCCGCGAACCTGGGCCCTGGGTCAGTTGACCTCGTTCTTGACGCGGGTCTCCATCTCCCTGATCCCGTCGTCGATCGACTTCTCCTTGGTCATGATCAGCTGGTGTTCCTCGGCCAGGATCGTGTCGACCTTCGCGGTCTTGTCGCTGGTCGGCATCTCCGGGTTGACCTTGTCGGGCGCGAACGCCTTCTTGGCCAGCTCGTCGGTGGGCATGCCGGGCAGCGTGAAGTACTGCGTCCGGATCTCGGCGCTCTGGTAGGCCGGGACCACGCCGATCCCGGCGATCGCCTTGGCACCTTCGAGCGAGCTGGCGAACTCGACGAACTTCTGCGCCGCCGCCGCGTGCTTGGCCTTCTTGTTCACCGCGAACGCGGTCGGCGCCCCGAACGTGGTGACCTTGTCGGCGCCGGGCCGCTGCGGCATGGGCGCGATGCCCCAGTCCACGTTCGTGGTCCCGGCCTTCTTGTCGGCCAGCACCTTCGCGATGAACCAGGTGCCCATCGGCACCATCGCCGCCTTGCCGGTCTCGAACATCGAGGCGTAGCCGGTCTTCTGGGTGACCGCGGTGCCGAAGTCGAGCGTCGACCCGGCGTTCTGCAGCGCCAGCGCGGTCCGGTACTGGTCGGCGAGGAACTTGTAGTCGCCGCCGAGCTGGTCGCCGCCGGTCTGCGCGGCCGAGATCGCGTGCACGACCGACCGCCACACGTGCTGGTAGGCGCCGTAGACCTTGTTCTCGCCGCTGCCGGAGGTCAGCAGCTTGGCCAGGTCGGTGTACTGGTCCCAGGTCAGGTTCGCCGGGTACGGCTGCTTGGCGGCGTCGAACAGCTTCTTGTTGTAGTACAGCACCCAGAAGTCCTGCCGGTACGGCAGCGCGTAGTACTTGCCGCCCTGGTTGTAGGCGTCCAGCCCGGCGAGGTTCGCCCCCGTCGGCGAGGTGGCCAGCGAGGTCAGGTCCTGGAGCTGGCCCCGGCCGGAGAAGCGTACGTAGTCGGCCAAGGTCTTCATGGTGATCACGTCGGTGGTGTCGCCGCCGGCGAGCATCGTCGTGACCTTGGTCGGGTAGTCCGCGGCCAGGATGTCGACCGGCTTGACCGTGATGTCGGGGTTGGCCTTGTGGAAGGCGTCGAACAGGGTCTGGAACTCCGGCGTGGACGCCAGGCTCCACACGGCGACGGTGAGCTCGACGGGTCCGCTCTCGGCGCTGTCGTCGCCGGAGCCGCAGGCGCTCAGCGGCAGCAGGGCGGCCATGGCCAGACCCACCGCGGCCAGCATCTTCCTTCTGATCACGAACGTTCCTCCAACAGGACGGCCGCTCACGCGGCGCGGGATCGGTTCTGTGCGTGGTGGTGCGTTTCGGTCGGCGGCAGGGGCAGCGCCGCCGTCGTGCGGGCCCCGTCGGGCCAGGTGACCTGGACGACCGGCGCGTCCTCGGGTCCGTCGAGCTGCGCCAGCGGTGCTCGCGCGCCGCCGTTGAGCGCCAGGGCCGCGAGGTGCCAGGACCCCGGCGCGGGTACGGCCCGCAGCCACGGGATCGCGGTCCACTCCCCCAGCGGCCCCGCGTCGCGGGCCAGGTGCACCCCGGCGGCGGTCAGTCCGTGCAGCCCCGCCGCGGTCGAGGTGTGGGCGGTGCCCTCGGCCTCGGCGTACAGCGGCCTCGATCCGGTGCCGCCCGGTCCGGCGACGGCGACCGGCCAGCCGCCCAGCCGCAGCCCGACGACCTGGTCCCAGCCGGGCGCACCGTCGGGGTCGACGTGTACGGCCCGGACCTCCCAGGCGCCGCGCACCAGCGACACGGTGGTGACCGTGGCCGCGTCGACAGCCTCGCCGGGCAGGCCGGAGCCGTGGTCGGGGGCGGCGCGGTCGGGCCGCATCCAGCGGCAGCGGGCGCGCGAGGCCAGCACCGCGGCCTCGCCGCCGTCGCTCAGGCGTACGTCCAGGGTGGTGAAGCCGCTGCGGTGGGTGGCCTGACCGGTCGCGTCCAGCAGCACCACCGACTGGTCGAACGGCTGGTCCCAGCCGTCGTCGTCCAGCGCCGGGGCGGTCGCGGTGGAGTAGCCCAGCCGCGCGTACAGCGGCGAGTCGGTGGTGCGGTCGCCGGGGCGGGCGTGGTCGGTGCCGTGGTTGTAGACCCGCACGACCCCGTCGGCCCGGGTGCCCGCCAGCGCCCACCCGGGCGCGGCGACCACGGCGAGCTGGTCCTCCTGCTCGACCGGAAGCGGCTGCTCGACCGCGGTCCACACCGGATGGTCGGCGGGCAGCGCCAGGCCGAGCATGCCCTTGGACGCCCAGTAGGGGGAGGCGGTCCCGGAGTAGCGCTGGGCCATGCGCCGCCACGGGTGGTACCAGCCGAGCGTGAGCAGCCCGTCGGCGTCGGGGGCGCCCCGGTCGGTGAAGTGCTTGACGATCCCGGACGCCGCGCGGCGCAGCAGGCCGGGGTCGAGGGCGTCGGAGCCCGCCACGGCCCCGGCCCAGAACGGCGCGGCGGCCGCGAACCGGTAGACCAGGCTGCGGCCCTGCACCAGCGGGCAGCCGTCCGCGCCGACCAGGCGTACGGCGTCGAGCAGGAAGCCGTCCAGGCGGCGGCGGTATTCCGGCAGCCGGGGCGCGGCCAGCTCCTGCGCGCCCGCCATCCGCGCCCACATGATCGGGTAGAGGTGCAGCGCCCAGCCGACGTAGTGGTCGTAGCTGCGCTCGTCGCCGTCGCTGTACCAGCCGCCCGCGCGGGCGAACGACTCGTGCCGGGCCAGGTCGGCCTCCATGTCCCCGCGCGACCACGGGCCGCCGACCGAGGCGAGGAACTGCTCGACCACGATCCGGAACCACGCCCAGTTGTTGCGCGGGTAGGTGTCGTCGCCGACTACCTGGGCCAGGTAGGCCACGACCCGCTCCTGCACGCCCGCGTCGAGCCGGTCCCACAGCCACGGGCGGGTCAGGTCGAGGATCAGCGCGATCGACGCCGCCTCCACCTTCGCCTGGCCGTGCTCGCGCGGGGTCACCCACCGCTCGGAGCTGTCCGGGTCGGTGCCGGCGGCGATGCCGCGGGCATACCGCTCCAGCAGGTTGTCCGGGTCGCGGCCCTGCTCACCGGCGACACGGAACCCGGCGAGCAGGAATGTGCGGGCGAACCCCTCCAGCCCGTCGACGGCGGTGCCGTATCCGCCGGGCGCTCCCGGCGGGGTGATCCGGGCACCGGTCGGCGAGGCGTGCCGCCACGCGGCGGCGAGCATGCGGTCGGCCAGCCCCGCCCACTCGGTGCGGGTCCAGCCGGTGTACGGCGAGATGCTCATGCTGGTTCCCCGCTCCGCGGGCGACCAGCATGAGGCTCCGATCGCACTGAGCCCATGATTCGCTCGCTCATGCGCTGACCTCCAGGGCCTCGCTGGTGACCGCGTCCAGCGGGGGCTCGCCGCGGACCAGTCGTTCCAGCTCGTCGAGGGCGTGCGCGCTCAGCCGGCGGGTCTCCGAGCCGAGCGAGCCCGCGATGTGCGGTGTGATCATGACGTTGGGCAGCTGCGACAGCAACGACCCGGCGGGCAGCGGCTCGGGGTCGGTGACGTCGAGGATCGCGTTGAGCCGTCCGGTGGCGCACTCGCGCTCCAGGGCCGCGGTGTCGAGCACGGCGCCGCGCGCGGTGTTGATGACCGTGGCGCCGTCGGGCAGCAGCGCGAGTTCGCGGGCGCCGATGGCGTGCCGGGTCTGCGGCAGCTCGGGCAGGTGCAGGGACACGATCGACGAGGCGGCGAGCAGCACGTCGAGGTCGACCAGGCGGGCGCCCGCGGCGGCGACGGCGGCGGGATCGCCGTACGGGTCGGTGACCAGGACCTCGGCGGTGTCGAGGGCGCGCAGCCGGTCGACCACGCGGCGGCCGATCCGGGAGAAGCCGACGATGCCGATGGTGCGGCCGTGGTTGGACAGGTCCTCGCGGTGGTGCACGGCGTCCCAGTCGGCCGGGCGCAGCCGCGACTCGGCGGCCAGCACGTGGGCCTTCTTGCCCGCGAAGATGATCGCGGCGAGGGTGTACTCGGCGACGGGCGTGGCGTTGGCCGCCGCGGCGCTGGTGACCAGGATGCCGCGCCGCCACAGCTCGTCGGAGACCAGGTGCCGCACGCTGCCCGCGCAGTGCAGGACGGCGCGCAGCGCGGGGGCGGCCGCCAGGCGGGCCGGCGTCAGGGGCGGGCAGCCCCAGGAGGTGAGCAGCACCTCCGTCTCGGCCAGGCGGGCCCGGGTCTGCGGGGAGTCGATGTCGTCGGACCACACCGGGTCGCCGAGCTCGGCCAGCGACCGCAGCCGCTCCAGCTCCTGCGGACCGAACTGGATCCGGAACGTCTCGGGCCGCATCACGAGCAGGGCCTGCGGACGGTACATGCGGGGCTGCCCTCCCGTTCGTTGTCTTGCTGATATGTTCGTTTCTGTTCTTTCGAACAGGGCGCAGAGAGTAGAACAGGCGACAGAACGGCACGACAAGGCTCCGTTACCGAGCTGTAATATGAACCGTCGCCCACCAGGCCTTATCTTTGTGTACGAAAATGTTCGTTTGACGGCCGAGGCTGCGCCGCCCTCCGGGTCCGGCGAACCGCCCGTGCACAATCGAGCCCGACGCGCGAACACCACCGTGGAGGCACATCCGTGACGTTGTCCGAGCCCGCGCTGCTGCCCGCCCAGCGCCGCGAGCGGCTGTTGGCCGACCTGCGCACCCACGGGACGCTGCGGGTCAGCGAGATCGCCCGCGCCCTGGGCGTCACCACGGTCACCGTGCGCCGCGACCTCGCCCAGCTCGCCGACGAGGGCGCCATCGAGCGCGTCCACGGCGGCATCCGGCTGCCGCGCGGCGCTGACACCCCGCCGCCGCTGCCCGCCGCCGTGGAGGACCCGGGCCGCCCGGCCGGCGGCGACGAGGCGACCCGGCCCGCCGTCGGCATGGTCGTGCCGTCGCTGGACTACTACTGGCCGGAGATCATCCGCGGGGCCCGCGACGCCGCCCCCGACGCGGGCGTACGGGTGGTGCTGCGCGGCTCCTCCTACGACGACGTCGCCGACGTGCGCCGCCAGGCGTCCTGGCTGCTGGAGACGGTCGGGGTCGAGGGCCTGCTGATCGCCCCGCCGACCGTCGGCGACGAGGCCGCGGCCCTGATCTCCTGGCTGGCGGGGCTCGCGGTCCCGGTCGTGTTCGTCGAGCGGACCGCCACGGTCGGCCCGTACCAGGAGCACGTCGAATCCGTCTCCACCGACCACGCGTTCGGGGCGAGCCTCGCGGTGCGGCACCTGGCCGCCGAGGGCCACCGCCGGGTCGGGTTCCTGGCCTCGGCCAGCAGCCCGACGACCGCCGCGGTGCGGCGCGGGTGGCGGCGCACCTGCACCGACCTGGGCCTGGACCTCGACGGAACCCCGGAGGTCATCTCCTCCGACCATCGCGAACCGGGCTGGGGCGACGACGTCGACCGCGCGATCGACGCGTGCGCCGCGACCGCGACGACCGCGCTGCTGGTGCACTCCGACCGCGAGGCGATCTCGCTGATCGCCCGGTGCGAGGAGCGCGGCATCCGGATCCCGCGCGACCTGGCCGTCGTCGCGTACGACGACGAGGTCGCGGGCCTGGCCAACCCCGCGCTGAGCGCGATCCGCCCGGCCAAGTACACCATCGGCGAGACCGCGATGGAGCTGCTGTCCAAGCGCATCCAGGGCGGCGCGGACCGGCCCGTGCACCGGGTGCGGATCAGCCCGCAGCTCATCGTGCGCGACACGAGCCGGGTGCCCGGACCGCGCTGACCCGTACCTGCCGCGGCAGCTCCCGGTGGTCCTGCGCACGACCGCGACGCCGCCGGCTCGCCCGCAACCGCGACGCCCCGCAAGAGCTGCGCGACTACGCCTCGTCCGCCCGCGCCGGGCAGGTCATGTAGGCAGGTATCACCGCGTCGCGG
This sequence comes from Catellatospora sp. TT07R-123, assembly GCF_018327705.1. Lineage (NCBI taxonomy): Bacteria > Bacillati > Actinomycetota > Actinomycetes > Micromonosporales > Micromonosporaceae > Catellatospora > Catellatospora sp. TT07R-123. The sequence continues at coordinate 1,136,903 of NZ_BNEM01000001.1, forward strand.
CGTCGGCGAGCACCGCCTCCAGCCTGGCCAGGCACTCGGCGACGAACTCCGGGTACGTGTCGCGGTAGTAGGCGACGCCGCTGACGCCGACCGCGACCGCCCACGCGCGGGCGCGCAGCCAGGTCGGCTCGTCGAGGCCGACCTCGGCCCAGTACGCCTGGCGCGCCAGCGGCGGCAGGTCCCAGACGGTCGAGTGCTCCGCGTCCGGCCAGCCCACCGACAGCGCCCCGAAGTCGATGACCGCCCCCAGCCCGCCGCCCGCCGCCAGCAGGTTGGCGGGCCGCAGGTCGCCGTGCAGCCATACGTGCGGCCCGGCCGGTTCAGGCAGGGCGAGCGCGTCGCGCCACAGCCGGTGCAGAGCCGCGACGTCGAGGCCGAGGTCGTCGAAGGCCAGGCATTCGGCGAAGTACTCGCTGATCCAGCCGTCGCTGGCGGACAGACTGCCGCCCCGGTACCAGCTGAGGTCGCCGGTGCGGGTGGCGCCCATCAGGTCGATGCCGTGCAGGTCGCGGACGAAGGCGGCCAGGTCGGTGCCGAACGCGGCCCAGTCGGTGACGGTGTCCGGCCGGACCGGCTCGCCGTCGATCCAGCGGTAGACCGACCAGGGCAACGGGAACTCCGCGGTGGGCGCCCCGGCGTGGACCGGCTCCGGGACCGGGCGGCTCAGCAGCGGCGCGAGCCGGGGCAGCCACTGTTGCTCCTTGCGCAGCGACCGCGCCTTGTCGGGCGTACGCGGCACCCGCACCAGCAGCTCACCGCCCAGCCGGAACATGGTGTTGTCCGTGCCCGCCCCGGCCCGTGCCAGCGGCAGGCCGGACAGGTGCGGGCACTGCGCGGCCAGCAGCGACCGCACCACGGTCTCGTCGACCGGCACCTCGTCCTCGTGCAGCTTCACGCCGGCATTCTGCCCTCTCGTTGACGGCCGGGCCAGCGGATGCATCCCCGGCATGTCACTGGCTGCCGCCCGCGCCCGGCCGCCTGCTCTGGCGCGGCCGCGGATGTCGGCGCAGGAAAGCGGTGGCCCGAGCCCGGTCGTCGGGGCTGCCGCCGTGCTCGTAGATGCGCCGTGCCTTGCCGTGCGCGTGCGCCAGGTCCGCCAGCAGTAGCTTCTCCGTCTGCGCGGCGCCGACGCGGTTCTGGTATCGCTGGTGGACCGTCTGCTTGGAACGGCCCAGGCGCCCGGCGATCTGGGCCCAGGACGCCCCCCGCCGGTACGCCTCGGTGATGAGCAGCAGCGCGTCGTCCTCCATCGCCCGCATCGCGGCGTCGAGTCCTTCCAGGACGTCCAGCACGGCGTTCGTGCGCGCCAGCGGCCGGGCGTGCGCGGCCGTCGCGGGCAGCAGCAGGCGGCGAAGGCCTGCGCGGGGCTCGGGAACCCAGTCCCAGGCGACGAATGACGGTGACAGATAGGGCCAGCGGGGGTCTTCTCCCTGATTCACGGCTATCCATCCTGGCAGAGTGCGTGCAATTTGATGGTGATTTTTACTTCGATTCGTCAGGAAATCCTGACGAATCATGCCGTCTCCGTCACCGCCGATCCCGGCGGAACCTAGGTTCGATCTCAAGGAAAGGCAACGGAAACGGCCTTTCCACAACAGAGGGAGACCGAGCGAAAAGGAGGGTCCGGTGGAGTCCGTGACATTGGCGAGGGATAGAAGAATTTCTGCCGGTACACACCACCAAGCAGTGCCTTCGGCCGTCATGAATCGTGTCGGCCGCCTCATTCACAGGCTCGTGGAGCCACGCGTAAAAGGAGCACGAAATGACGACCTACCAGCTTTCCATCGATTTCGACAGCGATGGCCTGACCACCCTCCAGGCCGCCGACCAGTTCGTGACGATCGTCAAGACGATCCCCCGCAGCAAGTCGCTGTCGTGGATCACCTTCAGTCCGATGCGGAGCAACACGATCACCTGGACGGAGTCGTACTCGGTCTACGCCTCGACCACGCAGATCCAGGAGGGCGCGCTGATCGAGACCATGTCCACCCAGGCCGCCGCTGCCGGGAGCACCTACGAGCTGTTCGGCGGGCAGTTCGGCCTCGCCGCGGCGAGCGCCGACCCGAACACCTACAGCGTGATCAACGGCGACATCAACTGCAAGGTCAACGGTGTCCGGATGGTCACCAGCGGCCTCTACCAGAGCGCGACGGTCAACGGCACGCCCCACCAGGGCGCGATCAACGCCGTGGCCGTCCCGTACCTCGACACCGCCACCTTCATCCCGAAGGAAGTGGTGCAGGTGTTCGCGTCGAGCTACCACGACAACGGCCTGGTGATCAGCAAGGTGCAGAGCTCGGCGCTGGAGGTCGACCTGACCACCAAGACCGCGCAGTCGCTGCACTACAACGCCGCGATCAACCAGTTCGCGCTCGTGTAGCGCGCGAACCTCAGCCGTCGGCGGCGGGCGCCGCGTCCCCGACCGCGGCGCCCGCCGCCGGCATCCCGCCAGCACGACGACCTCATCACCGATCCAGCGGGCGGCACGCCGCCCGAGATACGGAGCAATGCCATGGAAATGCTGCTGCTGTGCCACGGAGTCCAGGACCCGGGCGGCCGGTTCACGGTCAACGAGGGCCAGACGCTGAAGTACCGGTGGAACTTCGGCACCAAGCTGTACCCCTTCGACGCGGCCCGGCTGGTCCAACTGCTGTACGACGACCCCGGCGTCTCCGACGAACGCATCCGGATGGAGATCGCCCAGTACAACCCGCCGCCGCCGGTGATCGGGCCGACGACGGCGGCGCCCAACATCCAGCTGGGCGGCGGGGACGACCCGCCGTGCTACTGGGTGAACATCACCATGCAGACCTGGGCGCCGCTGGACGGCTCCTGGCGCTCGGACCTCGACTCGGTGCTCTCCGGCCTGGCCGGGGTTCCGCTGACGCTCAACCTGCTGTCGTGTTCGGAACTTCCGAAGATCGACCTCATGCAGCCGCACCTGGCCGACTTCGTCCAGCACGACAACTGGCAGTCGGTCGCACGCGGGGTCGCGCCGCCGGCCACCAGCGCGGCCGCGGCCCGATAGGGCGGTAGCGGCGGGGCGTTCGCGGGCGGCAGGATCCACTGCCCGCGGACGCCCCGCTCGGCTTAGGCCGCTCGGGCCCCCGAACCGGCTGAAACCTGCAACAAACCTGCAAACGCGAAGCCTTGTTCGAGGAAAGCGCTTTCCATACGCTGGCGTTGTTTCGCATACATGTCGATCAATTTCGGCCCCGATATGGAGAGGCGAACGACCATGCATCAGAAGACCCGGCACAAAGGACTGCTGGCCGCGGCGACCGGCGCGCTCACCGCGGCGGCCGCCGTCGTGCTCGCCCTGTCCTCCCCCGCCGCCGCCGCCGCGCCCCTGTTCGGCGACGACTTCAACGACGGCAACGCCACCGGCTGGACCACCTCCGGCGGCACCTGGTCGGTGGCCACCGACGGCACCCCCGCCTACCAGCAGGCCGGCACCAGCTCCGACGCCCGCGCCCGCGCCGGATCCACTGGCTGGACCGACTACACGGTCACCGCGCGGGTCAAGCCGACCGCCGTCAACGGCAGCAACCGCTTCGTCGCCCTGCTCGCCCGCGTGCAGTCCGCGACCAGCTACTACTACGTGGCGCTGCGCAGCAACAACACCGTCGAGCTGAAGAAGCTGGTCGGCGGTTCGTCCACGACCCTGGCCACCGGCAGCGCCACGTTCACCACCGGCACCTGGTACACGCTGAGCCTGGAGGTCTCCGGCAGCACCCTGCGCGCCTCGGTCAACGGCGCCACCCCGCTGACCGCGACCGACACCCAGTTCGCCAGCGGCCAGGTCGGCGTGGCGACGTACTACGCCGGCGCCCGGTTCGACGACGTCGCCGTCACCGACGGGGCCGCGCCGTCCCCCAGCGCCTCGGCCAGCCCGTCGCGCAGCGCGTCCCCGAGCCCGTCGGCCAGCGCCTCGCCGAGCCCGTCGACCTCGCCGTCGTCCGGCACCGTCTATGTGTCGCCGACCGGCCGCGACAGCGCCGCCGGCACCCAGGCCGACCCCACCACGCTGCCGTCGGCGATCACCCGCGTCGCCGCGGGCGGCACCATCTACCTGCGCGGCGGCACCTACAACCTGTCCCAGACCGTCACCATCGCGCCCGGCAACAACGGCACCTCCGGCGCCCGCAAGAAGCTGTCGGCCTATCCCGGCGAGACGCCGGTGCTGAACTTCTCGGCCATGCCCGAGGACCCGGCCAACCGCGGTCTGGCCGTCAACGGGTCGTACTGGCACGTCTTCGGCGTCGTCGTGGAGCGGGCCGGGGACAACGGCATCTTCGTCGGCGGCAGCCACAACATCATCGAGCGCACCGTGACCCGCTACAACCACGACACCGGGCTACAGCTGTCGCGAATCGCCTCCGACACCCCGCGCGCCCAGTGGCCGGCCGACAACCTGATCCTGAGCGCCGAGTCCCACGACAACGCCGACTCCGACGGTGAGGACGCCGACGGCTTCGCCGCCAAGCTCACCGTCGGTGCCGGCAACATCTTCCGGTACGCGGTGTCCCACAACAACATCGACGACGGCTGGGACCTCTACACCAAGCCCGACACCGGCGCGATCGACCCGGTGACCATCGAGGACTCGCTGTCGTACGACAACGGGACCCTGAGCAACGGCGGCCAGGCCGGCGCGGGCGACCGCAACGGCTACAAGCTCGGCGGCGAGGACATCGGCGTCAACCACATCGTGCGGCGCAGCATCGCCTACCACAACGGCAAGCACGGCTTCACCTACAACAGCAACCCCGGCTCGATGACGATCACCAGCAACGTCAGCATCGACAACGCCGAGCGCAACTTCAACTTCGACGCCGGGACCTCGGTGTTCCGCAGCGACACGTCCTGCCGTTCGGGCAGCGGCACCAACGACCGGATCATCGGCGACGCCGACAGCTCGAACCAGTTCTGGAGCGGCGCCAACGGCTCCCGGTGCTCGTCGTACACCGGTGCGCTGGGCTGGTCCTTCGCCGCCGACGGCCACCTGGTGGTGACCTTCGGCGGCCGCGTGGTCACGCCGTGACCGGCGGGCCGGGCGCGCACCCCCACCGCCTCCGGTGCGCGCCCGGCCCGTGGGCCGTGCCCGGGTGGGGTCGTGTGTACGACCCCACCCGGGTGCGGCGCCGTCAGACCTGGCTGACGACGTCGTCGTAACCGAGCCGGGGCGGCCGCTCGCGCCCCGGGCCGGCCGCCGGATGGCCGATCAGCACCACCAGGAACGAGCGCAGCCGCCCGTCCGGGAAGAACGCCGCGTCGACCCCGGCCGGATCGAAGCCGCTCATCGGCCCGGCCGCCAGCCCCGCCGCGCGCACCGCGATGAGGAAGTACCCGGCCTGTAGCGCGGCGTTGAGCCGCGCGTGGTGCTCGCGCTGCGCCGGGTCGGCGAACCACTCGGCGGCCCGCGGCTCGTACGGGAACAGCTCCGGCAGCCGCTGCGGGAACCCGGTGTCGGCGGCCAGCACCGCCACCAGCGGCGCGGCCGCCGTCTTGGCCCGGTTGCCGCTGCTCAGGTGCGGCAGCAGCCGCTCGCGGGCCGCGGCCGAGCGGACCAGCACCACCCGCAGCGGCTGCGAGTTGAACGCGGTCGGCCCGTAGCGGGCCAGGTCGTGCACCAGCTGGATCTGCTCCTCGGTGACCGGTTCGGCCGCGAAGGCGTGCGCGGTGCGGGGCTGCCGGAACAGCAGGTCCTGGAGTTGCTCCGGCAGCGCGGTGACGGGCGGCGCGGTCACGTTCGGCGCGGTCACGGCTCGGCCCGGTCCAGCAACCGGTAGGCGCCCTGGTGGTACAGCAGCGGCTCGGCGTCGCGGTGCTCGGCGTGGACCGGGCGGCCCAGCACGATCACGTGGTCACCGGCGGGCACCCGGGCGTCGACCTCGCACACCAGGGTCGCCATGACGCCGTGCAGCAGCGGCATCCCGTACGGGCCGGGCGTCCACGCGCCGAGGTCGGCGAACCGGTCGACGTTCTTGGTCGCGAACGTGCGTGCCAGCTCCTGCTGGTCGGCCGCGAGCAGGTGCACGGCGACGTGCCGGGCCTGCTGGACGGCCGGCCAGCTGGTGGAGTCGCGGTCCAGGCAGAACGAGACCAGCTGCGGGCGCAGCGACACCGAGGTGAACGAGGTGGCGGTGAACCCGGCCGGGGGCAGGCCCGGCCCGCCGGGCGCGGTGACCACGGTGACCGTGGTCGCGTGCCGGCGCAGCGCGCCCAGCAGCAGGTGCGGGTCGATGCCGTACGGCGCGGTGACCGTCATACCAGGGCCTCCTGGCGGATCAGGCTCGGCACCGGCGGCAGGCCGTAGTGCTCGCGCAGGTTCGTCCCCGTGTACGCGGTGCGGAACAGCCCCCGCTCCTGCAGGATCGGCACGACCTGGTCGACGAACTCGGCCAGCCCGCCCGGCAGGTGCGGCGGCATGATGTTGAACCCGTCCGCGGCACCCTGGGTGAACCACAGTTCGATCTCGTCGGCGATCTGCACCGGCGTGCCCGCGACGACCCGGTGGCCGCGGCCGCCGCCGAGCCGCCCGAGCAGCTGCCGGATGGTCAGGTCCTCCCGGCGGGCCAGGTCCACCACCAGCCGGTAGCGGCTCTGCATGCCCTCGGTCGAGGTCTCGTCCGGCAGCTCGGGCAGCGGGCCGTCCAGCGGGTGCCCGGACAGGTCCGTGTTGAGCAGCGACGACAGCTGCGCCAGCGCGTACTCCGGGATGATCAGCTCTTCCAGCTCCCGCGCCAGGGCGTCGGCCTCGGCCCGCGTGGCGCCGAGCACCGGGGCGATGCCGGGCAGGATGAGCAGCTGGTCGGGGTCGCGGCCCAGGGCCAGCGCGCGTGCCTTGACGTCGGCGTAGAACGCCTGCCCGTCGGCGAGGGTCTGCTGCGCGGTGAAGACGGCCTCGGCGTACCGGGCGGCGAAGTCCTTGCCGTCCTCCGACGAGCCCGCCTGCACCAGCAGCGGCCGCCCCTGCGGCGAGCGCGGCACGTTCAGCGGCCCGCGTACGGCGAAGTGGTCGCCGACGTGGTTGACCTCGCGGACCAGGTCGGTGTCGGCGAAGACGCCGCCGTCCTTGTCGTAGCGCAGCGCCTCGGCGTCCCAGCTGTCCCACAGCCGCAGCGCCACCTCGACGAACTCCGCGGCCCGCTCGTAGCGCCAGGCGTGGGTGGGCAGCACGCTGCGGTTGAAGTTCTGCGCCTCCCGCTCGGTGCCGGAGGTGACGATGTTCCAGCCGGCCCGGCCGCCGCTGATGTGGTCCAGCGAGGCGAACTTGCGGGCCAGGTGGAACGGCTCGTTGTAGGTCGTCGACGCGGTCGCGATCAGGCCGATGTGCTCGGTGACCGCCGCGATGGCCGCCAGCAGCGTCAGCGGCTCGAACACGCTGGAGACGTTGCGGCGTACGTTGTTCCAGGTGGCGAGCCCGTCGGCGAGGAACACCGAGTCGAGCAGGCCGCGCTCGGCGGTCTGGGCCAGGTGCTGGAAGTGGCGTACGTCGGCGACCTTGCTCGGGTCGGCGCGGTCCAGGCGCCAGGCGGCCTCGTGATGGCCGACGCCCATCAGGAACGCGTTGAGATGGAGCTGCCGTCGGGTGGTCACGGGGTGTCCTTTCGCCAGGGTGACAGGCGCCGCTCCAGCAGCAGCAACCCGGAGTTGATCGCGACGCCGAGCGCGGAGATGGTGATGATGCCGGCGTACATGTCGGGGATCGCGAAGTTGTACTGCGCGTAGTTGATGAGGTAGCCGAGCCCGGCCTTGGCGCCGACCATCTCGGCGGCGATCAGCACCAGGATGCTGACCGCCCCCGCCAGCCGGACGCCGGTGAAGATCGCGGGCACGGCGGCGGGCAGCACGACCTTGGTGAACAGCCGCGGCCCGCGCAGCCCCATCGACCGGGCCGACTTCAGCAGCAGCGGGTCCACCCCGCGTACGCCGCTGACGGTGTTGAGCAGGATCGGCCATGTGCACGCGTAGCAGACGATCGCGATCTTGGAGGTCTCGCCGATGCCGAGGATGAGCACGAACACCGGCAGCAGGGCCAGCACGGCGGTGTTGCGCAGCGCCTCCAGCACCGGGTTGAGCAGCCGGGCCACCGGACCGTACCCGCCGATGAGCAGCCCCAGCGGCACCGCGACCGCCACGGCGAGGGCGAATCCGGCCACGGTGCGCACCAGGCTCGCCTCCAGGTGCACCCAGAGCTCGCCGCCGGCGGCCAGCTGCCACCAGGCTTGCAGCACCTGCGACAGCGGCGGCAGGAACACCGCGTCCACCAGGCCCAGCCGGGGCGCGGCCTCCCAGACGGCGGCGAGGGCGACCAGCGCGGCCGACCGGGTGGTCACCGAGCCGAGCAGGCCCCGGACGGTCAGCCGCGGTCGGACCGGCGCGGTGCGGGCGGCCGGGGCTGCCCGTTCGGCCCGTTCGGCCTGGGCGGTGGGCGCGGGCAGCAGCGCGGTCATGCGGCCACCTCCGCCGCGGCACGGGCACCGGCCCGGTCGGCTTCGGCCTGCTGCGCGGCCAGGACCTCGTCGCGCAGCAGGGTCCAGATCTCGTGCCGGTACCGGCGGAAGTCGGCGCCCGAGCGGACGTCGTCGCCGCCCCGGTCCAGTGCGACGTCGATGACCTGCTTGATCCGGCCGGGGTTGGACGTCATCACCGCCACCCGCTGCCCGAGGTAGACCGCCTCGTCGATGCCGTGCGTGATGAACACGATCGTCTTGCCCGTACGCCGCCAGATCCGCAGCAGCTCCTCCTGCAACTGGTCGCGGGTCTGGGCGTCCAGGGCCGCGAACGGTTCGTCCAGCAGCAGCACGTCGGGGTCGTAGGCCAGGCTGCGCGCGATCGCGACCCGCTGCTTCATCCCGCCCGACAGCTGGTGCGGGTACCGGTCGGCCGCGCCGCCCAGCCCCACCAGGTGCAGGTACTCGCGGGCCAGCTGCGCCCGCCGCCGCCGCGGCAGCCCCTTGGCCTCCAGCCCGAACTCCACGTTGGCCTGCGCGGTGCGCCACGGGAACAGGGCGTACTGCTGGAGCACGATCCCCCGGTCCAGACCGGGACCGGTGACCGGGCGGCCGCCGACGCTGATCTCGCCGGTGTCGGGCCGGGTCAGGCCGGTGAGCAGGTCCAGCAGCGTCGACTTGCCGCAACCGCTGGGCCCGACCAGGACGAAGAACTCCCCCGCCGCGATCTGCAGGTCCACGTCGGCCAGCGCGGTCACCCGCCGGCCGGGACCGCCCGGGAACGTCTTGCCCACGCCGGTGAGGCTGATGGCGCTGCTCATCGGGCACCGTCCCGGAACGGGTTGTACTCGTTGGTGTACACGTCGGCGACCTTGACCTGCTTGCCCTTCAGCTCGCCGGTCAGGTTGAGCCAGTCCAGCCAGGTCTGGAAGTCGCGCTCGGCGATGACGCCGCCCTTGGCCGAGATGCCGAAGCTCTTCCAGAACTTCAGCGCCGAGGCGTCCTCGGTGCGCCCGCGCCGCCCGATGATGTCGGTGAACCGGGCCACGACCTCCTCGCGCGGGTGCTGCTTCGTCCACTCGATCGCCTGCGCCACGCCCTCGACGAAGGTGCGCACCGTGGTCGGGTTCTTGGCCAGCACGTCCTTGCGGAACACGTACGTGCCCGCGTTGAACGCGCCGATCAGGTCGTAGTCGCTGAACAGCTTGCGGACGCCGCCGCGCTCCAGCGCCTTGTCACGAAGGATGCCGCCCAGGGCGGCCACGTCGATCTGCCCGGCGCGCAGCGCCTGCTCGGTGTTGACCGGCGGCAGTGCCAGCAGCTCGACCTGCCTGATCTCGTCGTCGCTCAGCCCGCCGCGCTTGAGGTAGGTCTTGAGCACGGCCTCGGCGTGCGCGCCGAGGGTGTTCATGCCGACCTTCTTGCCGATCAGGTCGCGGGCCGTGCGGACCGGACCGCCGTCGAGCACGTAATAGCCGATGAACGTGCTCTCGTCCGTGCCGTAGTAGCTGATCACCGACTTGATCGGGGCTCCGGCGGCGGCCAGCTTGATGACGGCGCCGTTGAAGGCGCCGCCGAAGTGGGTGTCGCCGGTGGTCGCCGCCTGGATGTCCTGCGGGCCGCTGATGGTGTTGCCGACCCACTGCAGGGTCAGGTCGCCGAGCAGGCCCAGGTCGGCCGCCAGCTCCGGCAGGGTGACGGCGCCGACCGAGCCCTGGTACTTGAGCTGCTTGAGCTCGCTGCCGCCCGCGGCGGCCTCCGCACCGCACGCGGCCAGCGGGCCCGCCAGCGCGGTGAGTCCGAGCAGTCGCAGAGAGGTTCGCCTGTTCATGGGTGCCTTTCGATGCGCGCCGGGCAGGGTCGTCGCCGGCGCGTTGAGGGGTTTTTCGGGTGTGCGGCATCGCCTCGGTGCCGCAGCCTGCGGCGGGCATGCCGAGCGGGGATCGCCGTGCGAAGTGGGGGGTGCCTTGTCAGCCGGTCAGGCGGCTGCGGGCAGAGGGCCGCCGTCGTTGGCGGGCGGGGTGCTCGCGGCCTGGGTCACCGAGGACATCGGGGTGCGCGGGTCATGAGAGGACCGTAGCAGGGACCGGACGGATACTCAACATCTCCTACCGGATTTATAGGAGATAGAAGATCGTAAACACGTTTCGCGTCGCGGCCCGCCCGGTCCATGGCGTGCTACAACTGGGTCGGCCGGAACCGTCCGGTCACGACCGAAGATCCGTGGAACAGGAGTGGCGATGACCGAGCCGCAGGCCCCGAGCACCGCTCGAATGATCGACTACTGGCTGGGCGGGACGAACCACCACCCGGTCGACGTCGCCGCCGCGCAGGCGTTCGAGGGTGCGTACGGTCCCTGCGCCGACATCTTCCGGTCGCTGCGCGCCTTCTCCGGCCGGGCCGCCCGGCAGATCGCCGCCGACGGCGTCGACCAGTTCCTCGTCTTCGGCGCGGGCATCCCGGCGCAGGGCAACGTGCACGAGACCGTGCCGGGCGCCCACGTCCTCTACACCGACTTCGACCCCGAGATCGTCGCGGCGGGCCGCGAGCTGGTCGCCGGGCTGCCGAACGTCGGCTACGCGCCCGGCGACGCCGCCGACCCTCGCGGCATCGACCCCGGCGCGCTCGACCGGGCGCTGCCGCAGTGGCGCACCCGCCCGGTCGGGCTGGTCTTCCTCGGGCTGGCCGCGTTCCTCGACGACCCGACCCTGGCCCGCGCCCTGGACCAGATGTACGACCTGGTGCCCGAAGGCAGCCTGCTCGCATTCGACTTCGACGCGATGGAGCTGACCGGCTACCCCGAGGCCCTGGCGATGATGGGCCCCGGCTTCCACATGCGCGAGCCCGCCGACTTCGGCGCCCTGCTGGGCCGCTGGCAGGTCACCGCCGACGGCATCGTCCCGGTGGCGCAGTGGCGCCCCGACGGCCCCGCCGAGCAGGTCCCCGACGCCTTCTGGGGCGGCCTCGCGGTCAAGTGACCGACCGGACCGCCGCCCCGCGCGACGCGGCCCGCCGGACCGGTCAAGATCGCGCAAGTTGCCGGGCGATCGGGCGTATGTCGGGGAGGAATACGCCCGATTGCCCGGCAACTCGGGTGAAGGGGTGGCTCAGCGCAGGCGCCACAGGGCTGGGGTGTTCGGGGGCTCCCAGCCGGGCAGCGACGTGTGCGCGATCTGGCAGGCGTACGTGGCGCCGCCGTAGGTGACCTGCGCACCGACCGAGTAGGACACGTACGGCTGCCACGTGCCACCGCTCGGCGTGGTGGGTGTGGGCGACGCGGGCGGCTTGGGCGACGGCGACGACGGGGTGCCCGGCACGTTGAGCACGAAGTCGAACGTCGCCTGCCGGCCCGAGCCGACCGTCTGCACGTTCATGAGCAGCGCCGGGTCGTACAGGGTGTCGGTGGCGTTGCGCGGCTCGTTCGGGAAGTACAGCTGCGCGGTCAGGATCGGCCGGCCCGGCGCCTGCACCTTGACGTGGATGTGCCGGGTACGGCCCGGGTACAGCCCCGGCACGATCGCGGTCAGCGTGAACCGGCCCTGCGCGTCGCTGAACTGGTGCGCGCGGAACCGGTTGCCGACGTTGTCGTAGTTGCCGCCGTTGTCGGCCTGCCAGAAGTCCAGCAGCGCCCCGGCGATCGGCTGGCAGGCCAGGCCGACGACGTAGCCGGTCAGCGTCAGCGCGGTGCCGGGCCCGTCGACCATCGAGGTGCGCAGCGGCGAACCCGGCTTGAAGTACGGCCCCTCCATCTGCGGCGGCGTCAGGTCGTCGTCGTCGCAGGCCTCCGGCGTGGCCGCGAGCGGCTGCCCGGAAGGGGTGCGGGCCAGTGCGGGCACCGCGCCCACCAGCAGCGGCACGGCGGGCGCGACCATCGCCGCGCGCAGCAGGGTCTTGCGTGAGATCCCCGGCGGACGGGGTTGCTCCTCGGTCATGGCGGTCTCCTTGGTGATGGCCTTGCCGGGAACCCTAGCCGCCCAAATAGCCTGATATCGATGGACTTGTTCAGGTGATCGTGGTGTTTTCGCCATCGCCGCGCCACGTCCACGACACCGACCGCCGGAACTCCCCCGCGCTCGACCCCGTCTCCCGCCGGAAGAACCGGCAGAAGTAGGCCTGGTCGGCGAACCCCAGCTCCCGCGCGATCTGCGCGATGCTCGACCCGGTGCCCGCCAGCAGCCGCATCGCCTCCACCACCAGCGCGTGCCGCAACAGCTCGCTGGGCGGGCGGCCGGTCGCGTCCCGGACCGCCTCACCCAGATAGCCCGTCGACACCCCGAGCGCCGCCGCGCACTCGCGCACCGAGCAGCGCCCCGCGCCGGGCCTGGCCAGCAGGTCCAGGAAGCGCGCGGCCAGTTCCGCCCGCTGCCCCGCCACGGCCGCCACGGGCGCCGCACCGCCAGTGCGGGCCGCCTTGGCCAGCAGGATGTGCAGGTACGCCTGGAGCACCCCGAGCGAACCCGCGGCGGGTGCGACGTACTCCCGGCGCATCCGCGCCAAGACCGCCAGCGCCTCGTCGGCGTCCTGCGGGTCCAGTGCCACGCACGGGCGGCGGCCGAGCTGGTGCAGCAGTTCGCGCACCTGCGGGCACCCGGCCAGGAACGGCTCGTCGAACAGCACCAGCCAGCCGTCCAGCCCGGACACGTCCTGCCAGTGGTGGCTGCGGCCCGGCAGCACCACCGCCAGCTGCGGCGGCCGCAGCGGATACGCCGCCAGGTCCACCACGTGGCTGCCGGTGCCCGCCCGGACCACGGCGACCTCGTAGAAGGTGTGCCGGTGGGCGAACGGCGCGTGCGACATCGGCCCGTACGCGGCGAACGTGTCGACGGCGAACGGGACCGCCAGCGACTGCGGCGCGATGAACTCATGCAGCGGCAGGGACATCTCCCGAGCCTGCCGCCCCCTGGCTCGGGACGGCAGTTGTCAGGCGGGTCCTACCGGGCCGGTACGCGCCGGGTGGACCGGCGCGTACCGGTGGTGCCGGTCAGGGGCAGGGCTTGCCGTAGTCCAGCGGCAGGGCCTGCAGTCGTTCCAGCGGCAGGTCGTAGAAGAGCAGGTACTTCTCCGACCCGTCCGGCACGATGTCGTGCGGGTCGATGAGCAGGGAGTACGGGTCCACCCCACCGTTACGGGCCATCTCGATCCGCGGGTCCTCGGCGTACGTGACGACCGCCCCGGCCTTGTCGGTCATGATCACGCCGTATTCCTGCATGGCGCGGGCGATGGTCCGGGCCGCCGGGCTGAGCAGCGTGTTCACGTCGAACGCCGGGTCGAGCCGGAACCGCTGCCCCTCGCAGGGCAGGTCGTCGCCGGCGGTGTTGCCGTCGTCGCGGGTCGCGGGCCACGAGTGGCAGCCCGCCTTCGTCCGTACCGTGGCGATGTTGATCGCGTGGTCGATGCGGCCGCGCCGCAGCTCGTCGATCCGGATCGTGAACGCACCCATCGGCAGGCCCGTGGCCGTGGCCCCGAGCGGGTTGGGGAAGATCCCCGGGTTGCGCGAGTAGTGGTCGATCTTTCCGCCCCAGCAGGCGGACCAGTGGCCCGCCGCGTCCTTCTCGGCACGCCAGAAGTCCCAGTACGTGTCGGTGTCGGGCTCGTAGATGGTGACGGCGGCGTCGGTGCCCAGCGAGGCGAACAGGTCCGGCGGGGTCGGCACCGCCGCCAGGCTGTCGGCGATCACCGGCCCGCCCTCGGGCAGGTTCAGGCAGTCCGAGAACGTCCACCGGGTCCGCGGCGTACGCCGGTCGACGGTGAAGATCGGCGTCGAGTAGGTGTCGGTGTTGATCGCCCAGGTCCCGTAGTTGTTCTCCTTGTCCAGTTCGATGTTGTGCACGATCTGCGCCGAGCGCGGATCGAGCGGCACGTCGCGGGGCAGTTTCGTGTTCCACGGCCCTGACCGTGCGAATCCGTTGACGGGCGCCGGGCGGTGCCCGGCGGCGGCCGGAGTGGGCGTTACCACCACCGTGCCCGCCACCAGGACCACGGCGGCGACCAGCGACGGCAGTACTCTGGCTGAGATCTGCATGCCCGGCAGCGTAGGGACGGCCGCCGATGCCGTGCCTCAGGGCGCGACCCCGGAGTTCGGCGGCGACCACCCCGGCCCGGCGGCGGCCAGCGACCGCAGCTCGGCCCGCCCGGTGACGTCCAGCCGCCGGAAAGCGCTGCTCAGATGCGTTTCGACGGTCTTGGGGCTGAGCACCAGCCGGGCGGCGATCTCCCGGTTGGACAGTCCTTCGCAGACCAGGTTCACCACCGCCCGCTCGGCCGGGGTCAGGTTCTGCCACACCGCGCCGCCGGTCAGCGGCAGCCCGGCGGCGTCGGCGTCGGCCCGGACCCGGTCGGCGTAGGCGTGCGCGCCCCGGTCGGCGTACCGGTCGTGGGCGAACCGCCAGGCCCGTTCGGCCGCGGCGCGGCGGCCCGCCCCGACCAGGTAGCCCGCGCTCAGCGCCGCGGCGCGCGCCGCCTCCAGCGGCAGCCCGGCCGTCTCGGCGAAGGCCTGGGCCGCGGCGCAGCGCGCCACCGCACCGGCCAGATCGCCCCGGGCGGCGAGGAGCCGGGCCTGGACCCGGGCGACGGCGGCACGGGCCGACACTCGCACGACCGGCCGGGCGGTGAAGCGGTCGAGCGCCGCCTGCGCGGCCTCGGCCCGGCCGGTCCGGGCCAGCGCGTCGGCCAGCAGCGGTCCGAACAGGTGGGTGCCCGGTTCGCGGGAGTCGTAGACGCGCTCGAACGCGGTCGCAGCCGCCAGCAGCCCGTCCAGGTCCCCGGCGGCGTCGCTGACGGCGGCCTGGGCCAGCGCCGCGTACGTCTGCGCGGCCCGCGAACCGATCCGCCGGGCCCAGGTCCGGGCCTGCTCGGCGTGCTCCACCGCGGCCGGGTCGCCCTGCGCCGCCAGCGGGTACGCGGCCAGCGCGTGCACGAGCGAGAAGTCCCACACCCGCCCGTTGGCCTCGGCGTCGCCGACCGCGAGGGTGGTGTGCAGCACCGCCTCGGCGATGTTGCCGCGCCGGAACTCGGTCTCCCCCAGGTATGCCGGCGCCTGGCCGACGCGCAGCGCCTCGCCCCGCACCGCGCGGGCGACCGCGCCGGACAGGTCCGCGTACGCCCCGGCGAGGTCGTCGGTCCACAGCCGGATCATGCCCCGGGCCACCAGCCCGTCCAGCCCCGGCGGCTGCGCCGGCAGCTCGGCCAGCGCCTGCTGCCCGGCGCCGGTCAGGGTCAGCCCGACCGACCGGGCGAACCACGCGAACGACGCCACCGACGGCTCGCGGGCCGCCGACAGCGCGGTCCGGCCGTGGCCGATCATCGCGTCGTAGTCGGTGTCCACGATCGCGATGACCGCCAGCTGGACCGCGACCCGGGCCGTCAGCTCGCCGTCCGCCCCGGCCAGCGCCCGTTCCAGCAGCTGCCTGGCCTCGGCCGTGCGGCCGCTGACCATGGCGTGGTATCCGCACAGGTAGTCCCGCCACGGTGCGGGCGGCAGGGCGCTGATCTCGGCGGCGTACCCGTCGGCGGCGCGCAGGTCGCCCGCGACCAGCAGCGCCTCGCACGCGGCGAACAGCCGCACGGTCCGGGCCGGGCCGGGCGGGGTGAGGTCGGCGCTGTGCCGCAGGTATGCCGCCGCCTGGTGCGCCTGCCGTCCGGGCGCCTGCTGCCCGGCCAGCGCCGCCGCCTCGGCGGCGACCCGCTGCGCGAGCTCTTCGTCGGGGCCGTCGGCGCCCGCGACCAGGTGCGCGACGGCACGGGCATGGTCGACCTCGGCGGCGCGGCGGTGCAGCTCCCGGCGGCGGCTCGGGTCGAGTCCGTGGTAGACGACCGACCGGGACAGGGTCGCCGTGAACGCGAGCTCGTGCCCGCCCGCGCCCGGCACCTCGCTGAGCAGCCGGGCCGCGACCGCCTCGGCGACGGCGCCGGCCGCTGGGGCGAGGTCGGCCAGTTCCCGGGCCTGGCGCAGCGGGAACTCCGTACCGAGCACGGCACCGGCCTCGACCAGGCGCCGCGCCGCCGGGCTGAGCGCGGCGACCCGGTCGGCGATGACCGCCGACACGCCCGCCGGGGCGGGCAGCGGGCCGTCGCCGTGGGCCAGCACCCGGGGCGGCACCCGGTCGAGCACGTGCTGGGCGTGCAGCGGGTGCCCGGCGGTGTGCTCGTGCAGGCGCGCGGCGCCCGCGGGCGACAGCGGATGCCCGCCGGCCAGCGCGAACCGGGTCAGCTCGGCGGCGTCCAGGCCGCGCAGGACCAGGCGCTCGCCGCGGTCGCCGTCGACGATCCGGCGCCAGCCGTCGTCCGCGGCGACCCCGGTGTCGGCCTGGCTGGCGAGCACGACCAGCACCGGGTCGGCGGTCATCGACCGCAGGGCCAGCCGCAGCGCGGTCAGCGACGGCTGGTCGGCCCAGTGCGCGTCGTCGACGACGATCAGCAGCTCCCCGGCCTGGCCCAGCTCGCGGGCCACGGCGCGGCCGGCGTAGGCGACGTCGGCGGCCTCGACGCCCGGGACGAGCCGGCCCAGCACCGCCCAGGGCAGCGCGGTCTCGTCCGGGTCGCCGGACACCCACCGGTGGGCGTGCGGCGCGGCGAGCGTACGGAAGTGGCGCAGCAGGGCGGTCTTGCCGATCCCGGCCTCGCCCTCGACGGCGACGACCCGGGTCTGTCCCTGACGGGCCGCAGTCCAGGCGCGGTGCAGCACGTCCAGTTGCGGTTCACGGCCGATGAAGCGCGGGGCGTCGCGCATGACGGCAGATCCTACCCGGCGTCAAGCGGAGCCGATGCGCGCCACGCTGTCGTGATCGGAGCGGAACGCGGCGAGGCCCCGCCCGGAGAGGGCGGGGCCGCATATGTCCGATGTGGTGCGAAGGGGTCAGCGGGCGCGCAGGTGGCGGGCGGCCACCACCGAGATCCACAGCATCGCGCTGATGACACCGACGGCCAGCGTGAGCGAGCCGCCCTTGCCGCCGGACATCGCCCACAGGTTGCCCACCAGCGCGGCGGTCCCGGCGATCCGGGAGGTGACGGCGACGGCGCGGTCACCGGCGCGGCTGTACCGGCGGGCCAGCACGTAGCAGGCGGCGATCAGAGCGGCGAAGGCGACGGTCCCGGAGGCGAAGTGAGCGTAGCTGTGCCAGCTGAGCGACGCGGGCACCCCGGCGGGCGTGCCGGCCGGGAAGCCGTCGGCCGCGTCCATCGAGAAGACCCCGGCGGCGATCATGCCGAGCCCGTTGACACGGACCAGCCGCGGCGCCCACCGGCTGGGCATGACCCGGGCCAGGCCCGTGGCCCCGATGACGGTGAGCAGGCCGCAGACGAGGAAGTTGGTGATCTGGAGCCAGCCCAGCGAGCCGGTGCTCAGCATGCTGAGCGGGTGGCGGGTCAGGTCGAAGCCCGCACGGGTTGCCGCCTGGACCAGGCTGACGACCGCCCAGAGCGGGGCGGCGACGGCCGCGCAGGCCAGCAGCGTACGGGTGCCGGCGGCGGCGGGGGCGGGGGTGACGGTCGGGCGGGCGGTCGTGGTGGCGACGGCGGTCATGTCCGGGCTCCTGTGTTCGAAGTGTGTGTCCGCCGGTACGTCGGCTCGGCGATCTGACAGGGAATAGACTCGTTCCCTGTCACATCGCCGAGCCGACGTATGGGCGTCCCGACAACTCCACGAAGGAGACAGACATGCGCTTCCTGATGACGTCCATGGCCACCGACCAGGCCCCCGACGAGAAGCTGTTCGCCGAGATGGCGAAGTTCATCGACGAGATGACCGCCGCGGGCGTGCTGCTGGCCACCGGCGGGCTGGAGCGCGGCGGCGTGCGGCTGACCTCGTCCGGCGACGAGATCACCGTGACCGACGGGCCGTTCGCCGAGGCCAAGGAGGCCGTGGCCGGGTTCGCCCTGATCGAGGTCCGGTCCCGGGAGGAGGCGATCGAGCTCGGTCGCCGCTTCCGCAGCATCGTCGGCGACGGCGTGAGCATGATCCAGCAGGTCTTCGGGCCGTAGTCCGGCATGTCCACCGCCATCCACCGCACCGTCGACGCGGTCTGGAGACTCGAGTCGGCCCGGCTCATCGCCGGGCTGACCCGTCTCGTCCACGACGTCGGACTCGCCGAGGAAATCGCCCAGGACGCCCTGGTCGCGGCCCTCGAACAGTGGCCGGTCGCAGGCGTGCCCGACAACCCCGGCGCCTGGCTGACGACTGTCGCCAGGCGCCGGGCGGTGGACCACATCCGGCGGTCGCAGCTGCTTGAACGCAAGCAGGAGGAGCTGGCCCGCGAGGCCGAGCAGCAGCCCGAGCGCGAGCCCGACGACGTGCTGCGGCTGATGTTCATCTCCTGCCATCCGGTGCTGCCCACCCCCGCCCGGGTCGCGCTCACGCTGCGGCTGATCGCGGGCCTGAGTGCCGCCGAGATCGGCCGGGCCTTCCTCACCACCGAATCGAAGATCACTGCTCGGATCGCCGACGCCAAGCAGACCCTCGCCGACCGGCGGGTGCCGTTCGAGCTGCCCGCCGGGGCGGAACTGGCCGACCGGCTGTCGTCGGTGCTCGAAGTGGTCTACCTGGTCTTCAACGAGGGCTACTCGGCCAGTGCGGGCGACGACCTGATCCGCGCCGATCTCTGCCTGGAGGCCCTGCGGCTGGGCCGCCTGCTGGCCGAGCTGGCGCCCGCCGAACCCGAGGTGCACGGCCTGGTCGCGCTGATGGAGATCCAGGCGTCGCGCGCCGCGGCCCGGACCGGCCCCGACGGCGAACCCGTGCCGCTGCCCGAGCAGAACCGGGCCCGCTGGGACCAGCTGCTCATCCGGCGCGGCTTCACCGCCATGCTGCGCGCCCGCGACCTGGGCGCCCCGCCCGGCCCTTACGTGGTGCAGGCCGCGATCGCGGTGTGCCACGCCCAGGCCCGCACCGCGCAGGACACCGACTGGGCCCAGATCGCCTCCCTGTACGACGTCCTGGTCCGGCTGCTGCCGACCCCGGTCGTGCAGCTCAACCGGGCCGTCGCGATCGGCATGGCGCGCGGCCCGCAGGCCGGGCTCGACCTGGTCGACTCGCTCACCGGCGACCCGGCACTGCGCGACTACCACCTGCTGCCCGCCGTCCGCGCCGACCTGCTGGCCAGGCTGGACCGGCCCGCGCAGGCCCGGCGGGAGTTCGAGCGGGCCGCGGCGGCCGCCCGCAACGCCGCCGAACGCGAGTTCCTGCTGCGCCGCGCGGCGGCACTGCCCGAAGCCCCGGCGACCGGGCCGACCCTCGGGCAGTCGGCCCGGGAGTTCCTGCTGCGCACCGACCTCGATGCGCAGACCATCCGCTCGTACGCCCAGACGCTGCGCCGCCTGTGCCTCGACCTCGGCGACAGCCTCCCGCTGTCCGCGCTGACACCGGAGCGGGTGGGCGGCGTGTTCACCGCGTCCTGGGGTGACGCGGCGGCCCGCACCTGGAACCGGCACCGCGCCGCGGTCCGCTCCTTCGGCACCTGGGCCGGGCTCGCCGACCCGGCCGCGCGGCTCGACCTGCGCACGCCGGAGCCCTCCCCGAGGCCGGTCCTCGACCTGGACCCGCTGTGGGCCCGTGACCTGCCGCTGCGCGAGCACACCCTGTGGCGGCTGCTGCACGAGTCCGGCGTCTCGGCCCGCACGGCACTGGCCCTCGACGTGGCGGACCTGGACCTCGACGACCGCCGGGCCCGCGTCGGCGGCCGGTGGATCGGCTGGCGCGCCCGCACGGCCGCGCTACTGCCGCAGCTGCTCGCGGGCCGTACGCGCGGACCGGTCTTCCTCGCCGACCGGCGGCCCGGACCGGCCCGCACCCCCGCCGCCGCCGACCGCTGCCCCGACACCGGCCGCGGCCGCCTGTCCTACGAGCGCGCCGAATACCTGTTCAAGCAGGCCACCGGCCACACCCTGCGCGATCTCAAGCACTGACTACTGTCTGCGCAGGTCGAAACCGACACCGTCCCCAGACACGGACATGGACTTCTCACTACACGTATAACCTGCCACCCAGTCGGGCAGGTAGGAGTACCCGCGCGACGGAAGAAGGTCGTCTACCTTGGTCTTCTTCCACGGTCCGTCATCTTCCCGTTGTTCAGCCGCTCCCGATTTCGACACCTCCCGCAGCGCGAGTTCTCCGCTACTAGCCGAGTATCTGAACGTGAACGCGAAGGTCGCCCGCCGGTTGAAGGACCGACTCACCCCGCTGACGGTCGCCGTACCCAGATACTCGACCTCTCTGCCGGTGAATGCCCCGGTTCCGTCGGAACCAAGGTGGAGTGAGCCGCCGCCTCCCACGAATGTCGTCGACGGCTCGGTGCCCTCGAAAATATGTGACGCGATCTCCCAGTCGCCGGCGACGCATTCGTCTGGCAGCTGCGTGTTATGGCCCTGCACCAACGCGGCCACCGTGCCGCCGACAGCGTAGAGAAGCACAACCACCGCAAGGAGCGTTCCGAGCGTCAGGCGGGTCCGGCGAAGACGGTATCGCCGCCCAGCTGCGCGTGACCTGTAGATGATGGAACCGAGCCGGACCAGGCCGGTGGCTATGGACCCCCAGCCCACCACGGCCAGAAGCAGAGGCCCGACGAACAGACCGAGACCGACGGCCAGAAGCACGCCCATTGCTGCGACCAGTACGCCACCGAGCAGAAGGCCCAGACCCGCGCGGAGCCGCCACCGGCGTTGCACTTCGACATCGCCGCCAGTGGGCGCTCGAAACAACGGGGCCATACGCGAAATCAACCGGCGCCAGAAATCACTCGAAACCGCTGGCTCCGCAATACGGCCGGCCTCAGGCTGCTGCGGGGTCTGGCGCCTGAATGCCAGCACTGCCAGAACTGTCGCAATCACCGAGGCCAAAGCAGACAGCACAGCCGACGAAGCATCAACGACTTCGAGTATTGACACGGACGCATCCTGCCAAGGATGTCGTTATGGAAACAAGATGTCCGTTCGGCTCGACAAGGGGAACGGCATTGCCGGGCAGGAGGCCCGATTCCATACGGACAAGATCGGCTTTACCTGCCAGGCCTTGTCCCTGCGCGGCTTACACCTGTGGTGGTGTGGATACACCACCACAGGTGTAAGGCACCGCAGTCAGTCGTCCTCGGGCGCCGGAATCAGCGCGGCCATGAGGTCGGCCGCCGTCACCGCCGTCCACGGCGGCGCCGCCTCACCATCCACCAGGATCGCCGTGCTGCCTGCGGTGACCTCAGCTCCCGCGAGCTGCGCCAGCCGAGTCGGGTCGACCGCGGCCGCCAGAATCCGGCCTGCCCGCTCGGGAGCGGGGTCGCCGGTCGGCGCGACGGCTGCGGCACGGACCGCGGCGACGGTGGCAGCCGGGTCGGCCGCGACGATCTCGGTCGCGGTGCCGTCGGCGTGGACGACCAGCACGCGGTCGGCGCGGGCCGCGGCGTGCCAGGCGGCGACGTCGAGCAGGGTCGGCCGGTGCCCGTCCTGGAAGTGGTCCCACAGATCGGCGGCCAGGCGGCCGAGGCGGGCGCCGTGGGCGCCGATGCTGTGGCCGTACCCCTTGGTGGACATGCTGGCGTCGACCCACATCACCGACCCGGCGGCCACGTCCAGGACCAGCGGGGCCAGCGACTTGGCGTCGCCGCGCAGCCCGAACTTCTGCATGACCCGGCCCGCGTCGAGGCCGCGGCTGCGCGGCCCCGGCAGCGAGAACCCGGCGAAGGCCGCGTCGAGCAGCTCGAACGGCACGTCGTTGTAGCTGAGCACGACCGGCACCGCCCAGCGCACCCCTGCCGTGAGCAGCGCCGACCGGTTCAGGTCGAGGAACTCGGTGGCCCCCAACGGCGCCGGGGCGGAGGTGAGGTCGCCGGAGTGGACCGCGGCGTCGTGCCGGAACCGGAGCTGGGTGAAGTCGCAGTGGCCGACCGGGTTCCAGCCCTCGTCGTAGAAGCCGCAGGACAGGTCCAGGTCGACGCGGTGGCTGCCGCTGTCGACCCAGTGCAGGAACAGGCGCACCGTCGCCGCATCCGGCAGCGGCCGTACGCTGCCGCGCGGCCAGCCCGCCAGCTGCGCGGACCCGGCGCGGTCCCGGCCCGGCGCGGGCACCTGCGCCAGCGCGGCATCGAGCACGGCCAGGTCGAACCGCTCCAGCCGCGCGGCGCGCGCGGTCAGCTCGGCGTCGGCGACGGCCCGCACCCGGGCGGTCAGCTCGGCCGGCAGCGGGGCGCGCTGCTCGGGGGCGGTCCAGGCGCGCACGACGTCGCCCTTGGGGAAGAACGTGCGCCGCGGGGTGCCGGGCACCTGCACGGCATAGCCCGTCGGCGTCGCGACGCGGATGTTCAGGCCCGCCGCGCGGCGCAGGGCGGCGCCGAGCGCGCCGACCGGCGCCGACCCGGCCGCGCCGACGGCCTCGGTGACGGACGCGCCGACGGGCACCGACGCCGCGGCCGTGGCCGGGCGGGCGCGGTCGCCGTCCCGGCCGGTCAGCGCGGCGGCGGCGACCGCCAGGACGTTCGGCGACACCCGGGCCGCGGCCTGCGCGATCGCGTCGGCGACGACAGCCGGCGCGTCCGGGTCGTCGGCGGCCAGCCGCAGCAGGTGGTCGGCGCGCCGCCAGAGGTCGCCCGGCCGGTGGGCGAGCAGCGCGGCGGCGGTGAACGCGTCGCCGTACGCGATCGCCTCCTCGACCAGGGCCGCGAAGCTGCGCACCCGCACCGAGGCGGTGCCGCGGTGGTAGGAGACGATCAGCCGCTCCGGGCGCCGCGCGGCCGCCTCGGCCATGGCCAGTCCGAGCGGCCCGTCCACGGGGGTGCGGGTGCCGCGCAGGGTCGCGAACACCACGGCCGCGCGGGGGTGCGCCCCGACCGCCTCGTACGGGTGCAGGCGCTCGCCCAGCCGCTTCCACACCACCGGGTGCCGGGCCACGTCCTCGGCGGCCGTGGCCGGGTCGAGCCCGTCGACGAAGGCGAGCACGGCACGGCGCAGCACGCGGGGCAGCGCCCGCACCCGGGGCACGGCCACGGTCAGCCGGGGCTCGCCGACCGGCCGGAACCCTTCCATCGGTCCACCGGTCACCGGCTTGCGGGGCAGGATCAGGCCCGGGTCGCCCCCGGAGTACGCCCACAGCGCGCGGGCGGCGTCGGTGGCCGTCGACCACCGGCCCGCGGCCTCGCGCAGGACCGGGCCGTACCCGTCAGTGAGGGCGGTCGCGTGCAGCGCCCACGCCACCAGCAGCGCGAGCGTCTCGCGGGCGGGCACGGTCGGCGGCAGCCAGTCGAGGCGGCCCGGTGCGGTGGCCGCGACCAGGATCTCCAGGTCGGCACGGTCGGCGGCGCCGAGCGCGGCGGTGCGGCCGACGAGTTCGTCGCGCAGCCGGACCGCGCTCGCGGCGGGCGCCTCGTCCAGGGTGATCCGCCGCAGGCGCAGCGCCGGACCCGGCGGCGCCGGTTCGGCGGGCTCGGCCAACACCAGGTACGGGCTGTCGGCGGTGAGCCGCTGCCCGCAGATCGGGCACCCGGAGTATGCGGCGGGGTCGAAGCACTCGGTGCACGCGAGGTGCCCGCACGGGTCCATCGGCCGGACCGCGCCGGTGATCCCGCACAGCGCGCACGGCGCCCCGGCGGCCTGGAACAGGTGCGCCAGCAGGCGCTGGACGTAGAGGCTGTCCGGCGAGACCGGGATGTCGGGGAAGTCGCGGAACAGCGGGGCGTGCTCCCGGTCGGCGCCGACGGCCTCGTCGGCCACCGCGGACATCCAGTCCGCCCAGCTCAGCCGGGTCGGGGCGGCCAGCGCGGCGAAGCGCCGGCGCAGGGCGGGGTCCAGCAGCCAGCCCCGGGCGGCCAGATCCGCCTCGAACGCCCGTACCCACTGGTCGCCGTCGGCGGGCGGCTGCCCGGCGGCGTCCTGCGGCAGGGCGACCGCGCCGGCGCGGCGCAGCAGGACCGTGGCGAGCGCGTCCATGGCAGTTCCTCCGTGACCTGCGGACGGGCGCCGGATGACCGGCAAGGAAAGGCCGGGTCGGTGAGTCGGAACGCTAATTCGTCAGAAGAGTACGAGAAGGAAGCGCACCTGGGAGCCGACCCGGCCCGCCGATGCTATGGCCCCGCCGCCGCCGCTGGCCAACCCTTTTCCGCCGCCCGCCACCCGCCGCCCGCCGGCAGCGCCCGTCGGGCGCTCCGACCCCGATCGGGTGAGGCAGGGCACGGCGGGTTGCATAACAATGCCTCGCCATGCATATACTTCCTGCGTGTCCAAGGTACTCACCTCCCTTCCTGTCGGCGAACACGTCGGAATCGCCTTCTCCGGCGGCCTCGATACCTCCGTAGCTGTCGCGTGGATGCGCGAGAAGGGAGCGGTGCCCTGCACCTACACCGCAGACATCGGGCAGGCCGACGAACCCGACATCGAGTCCGTCCCGGGACGCGCCGCCGCGTACGGTGCCGAGCTCGCCCGGCTGGTCGACTGCAAGACCGCCCTCGTCGAGGAGGGCCTGGCGGCCCTGGCCTGCGGCGCGTTCCACATCCGCTCCGGCGGCCGCGCCTACTTCAACACCACGCCGCTGGGCCGCGCCGTCACCGGCACCCTGCTGGTGCGCGCGATGCTCGAGGACGGCGTGCAGATCTGGGGCGACGGCTCCACCTTCAAGGGCAACGACATCGAGCGGTTCTACCGCTACGGCCTGCTGGCCAACCCGTCGCTGCGCATCTACAAGCCGTGGCTGGACGCGCAGTTCGTCGCCGAGCTCGGCGGCCGCAAGGAGATGTCGGAGTGGCTGCTGGCCCACGGGCTGCCCTACCGCGACAGCACCGAGAAGGCATACTCCACCGACGCCAACATCTGGGGCGCCACCCACGAGGCCAAGTCCCTCGAACTGCTCGACACCGGCATCGAGATCGTCGATCCGATCATGGGCGTGCGGCACTGGGACCAGTCCGTGGAGATCCTGCCCGAGGACGTCGTCATCGGCTTCGAGCAGGGCCGCCCGGTCACCATCAACGGCAAGGAGTTCGGCACCGCCGTCGAGCTGGTGCTGGAGGCCAACGCCATCGGCGGCCGCCACGGCCTGGGCATGTCCGACCAGATCGAGAACCGGATCATCGAGGCCAAGAGCCGGGGCATCTACGAGGCCCCGGGCATGGCCCTGCTGCACGCCGCGTACGAGCGGCTGGTCAACGCGATCCACAACGAGGACACCATCGCGGCGTACCACGCCGAGGGCCGCCGCCTGGGCCGCCTGCTGTACGAGGGCCGCTGGCTGGACCCGCAGGCGCTCATGCTGCGCGAGTCGCTCCAGCGCTGGGTCGGCTCGGCCGTCACCGGCGAGGTGACGCTGCGGCTGCGCCGGGGCGAGGACTACTCCATCCTGGACACCACCGGCCCGGCGCTGAGCTACCACCCGGACAAGCTGTCCATGGAGCGCACCGAGGACGCCGCGTTCGGCCCGGTCGACCGGATCGGCCAGCTGACCATGCGCAACCTCGACATCGCCGACTCGCGCGCCAAGCTGGAGCAGTACGCCCGCCTCGGGATCGTCGGCAGCAGCCAGCACGCGGCCCTGACCGCCGGACCCCCGCAGGGCACCACCGAGCTGATCGGCGTGCTGCCCGAGGGCGGCGCCGAGGCGATCGCCGACCGGGGCCAGGAGGCCAGCGACGAGGGCCTGCTCGGCGTCTCGGCGATGGAGTCCGGCACCGACTGACCCGCGTCACGCACCACGCGCCGACGGCGCGGCGCACGGCCCCTGAGCCGCGCACCGCGCCGTCGCCGTTTCCCCACCGTCCCGGGCGACCCGTTCAAGATCGCGCAAGTTGCCGGGCAGTCGGCCGTATCTTGGGGACTTATTCGCCCGATTGCCCGGCAACTTGGCCGACCTTGAACGGGTCGGCCGGGGCGGGCAGGGACGGGGGCTGGGGCGGGGGGCCGGTGATGGACTCGATCGCGCGGGTGACGGCGGCGCCCAGCAGGACGGCCACGGCGTACAGCAGCAGCTGGAGCCAGAACGCCGCACCCTCCAGGAGCAGGATCTGCCCGACACCGGTGACCAGCAGCGCGGCGAACAGCGTGCCGGTGACCCCGCCGCGCCGCCCGAACAGGCTGACCCCGCCCAGCAGCGCCACCCCCAGCGCGCCCAGGGTCAGCGTGGCGCCGCTGCCCACCGGGAAGCTGCTGTTGAGCCGGGCGGTCATCGCCACCCCGACGATCCCGGCGAGCAGCCCGGACCCGGTCAGCCCGACCACGGCGCCCAGGCCGGGGCCGAACCCGGCCCAGCCGCCCGTGATCCGGGCCGGACCCCGGTCGGCACTCAGCCGCGACCGCACCCCCGGGATCAGCCACAGCGCCCCGCCGACCAACGTGACCAGCACGAACAGCACGAACCACACCCAGCCCTCGCGCAGGTCGAACGCGGTGGCGGGCACCATCTGGCCCTCGGTCGTGGCGAGCACGATCGCGTCGGCCGCCGCGCCGACGCCGAGCGTCGCCGCCCAGGACGGCACCGACAGCAACGCGACCACCAGCCCGCTCACCAGCCCGATGACGGTGGCGGCGGCGACCCCCAGCAGCGCGGCCACCACGATCGGGGTGTCGTCGGTCATCGCCTGCGCCGTGATGGTGCTCGCGACGACCACCAGCGCGCCGAGCGACAGGTTCGGGGTGCCGGTGCGCAGCGACAGCGACATCGCCGAGGCGGCCAGCCCGGCGGTGCCGGCGATCGCCAGCAGATTGGTCAGGGCGAGGCTGGAGGGGTAGCCGATCGCCACGTACGCGGTCACGCCGAGGGCGGCGACGGCCAGCAGCGCCTCCCAGACGCCGTGCGCGAGCAGCGCCCGGCGGCCGGGCGAGCGCACCGGCGCGACGGGCGGCGGCGGCCACGGCGGGGAGAACGGGGCGGGGGTGGGTTCGCTCATCGGTCCATGGTGGACCTTGAAGGCGAATCTGGCCATCGGCGGCGGGCGGCGCCGGGGACGCCGCCCGCCGCCGGGGTCAGGGCACGACCGTGACCGTGTACGTGCCGGTGGCGCACCCGGTGACCTGCCAGCCGCCCGGGACCTGCACCATCGCCGCGTCGCGTACGCCGTCGGCGCTCAGGTGCGGCTTCGCGTCGCCGGGCACCCACACGTCCAGGTGGCAGTCGCCGCCGTCGGCGGCGGTCGCGGTGAACACCAGCCCGGCCCCGGCCGGGTCGGACTCCAGCCGGTCCAGCCGGCCCGGGAACGCGCGCGGGTAAGCCCGCGACAGCGGCCGGGCGAACCCCGGCCGCGGGGCGTACACGGTGGACCCGTGGCAGTCGACGCGGACCAGGTTGCCCGAGGCCTCTGCGTCGGGGCCGGTCTCCGGCGAGCCGCAGCCCTGCCGCCACACCCAGAACGCGCCGCCGATGCCGAGCCGGTCCTGGGCGGCGGCGAACCGCCGCACCTTCGCCCCGTCCACGTCCGGATCGCCGAACCAGCCCCACTCCCCGGCCCACAGCGCGGCGCCGTAGGCGGCGGCGGCGCGGGCGGAGACGGCGAGGTTGCGCTCGATGGAGGCGATGGTGAACCCGAGGCCCTGGTCCATCGTGATCGACTCGCTGTAGGGGTGGGGCGCGAAGACGAGGTCGCGGTCGGCGGTGAAGCCGGGCGGCGGGGTCACGTCGAAGGCCAGCCCGGACCAGAGCACGCTCGGTTCGAAGAAGACCAGGTGGGGGTATCCCCCACCGGCGCGCTCGGCCTCGCGGATAGCCGTGATGGCGGCGTCGTAGTACCGGCCGAGCAGCAGTCCGGAGCTGACCGGCGGATTCGCCCCGATGCCGGGTTCGTTCAGCAGGTCGAAGCCGGCCACGGCGGACTCCCCGGCGAACCGGCGGGCCACGAACGCCCAGGTGCGCACCAGTTCGCTCTGGATGCCGTCGCGGTCGGTGTAGAAGTTCCCGTACGCCGTGGCGACCGCCGGGGCCAGGTCCCGGGCCATGAACTGGCAGTGCAGCGTGCCGTCGGTGACGGTGGCCCAGGCGGGCGCGCCGTCCCAGCCGGTGGTCGGCGAGGTGCCGCCCCCGCACTGCTCGCCGGGCGCGGCCAGCGCGTTGCCCCAGGCGTCGGAGTGCATGTCGAGCACGGTGTACAGGCCGTGCGCCTTGGCCGAGGCGACCGCTGCCGCGATCTGGTCCAGGTACGCCTGGTCGAGCACGCCGCGCTGCGGTTCGAGCCGCGACCAGGACATGCCCAGCCGTACGACGTTGAAGCCCATCGCCGCCATCTGGGCGAAGTCGGCGTCGGTCAGCGGCGCGACCGCCGGGACGGCCGGATCGCGCAGGTAGTAGTCGATCAACTGGTTCACGTTGACGCCGCGCAGGATCACCTGGCGGCCGGTCTCGTCCCCGATGACCGGCGGCTGCGCCTGGTCGGGGGCGGGCAGCAGCCGCAGGCGCGCCATGCCGCCGGCGGCCGCCACCGGGGCGCCCGCGTCAGGGCCGGGCGCGGCGGCGGTGCCGGTGGCCAGCGCGACCGCCACGAGCACCACGGCGAGCACGGCGTCGGCGAGGCGGTGGCGCGGCGTGCGGCGCGGCTGCGCCGGTACGCGGCCCCGCCGCCGCAGCAGGCCGGTGGCGGTCGCGGCCAGCAGGCCGACGGTGGCGCCGTAGCCGAGGCCGGTGCCGATGCTGAGCAGGGTGGTCGCGATCCACCAGTCGTCGGCGCCCGCGTGGTCGAGCCGGGCCGAGACCGGCAGCGCGGCCATGGCGGCGTCGACGAGACCGAGGACCAGCCCGGCGACGATCGCGGCCAGCCAGGTGGCCGCGGCGGCGGGCAGCGGCGCGGCCGGGTGCGCGACCCTGCGGTGCAGCGCGCGTACGGCCAGGGCGAAGGCGCCCAGGAACAGCGCGGTTCCGGCGAGGAACCCGGCGATCCCGGCGCTCGCGGTGGGCGCGATCAGGGGCCCGGTGAAGGCGTAGCCGACGGGCCCGCCCCGCCACCAGCGTGCCCCGAACCCGGCCGCGACCAGTGTCACCACGGCGAACATGGTGGCCACGGCCGGGCCGGTCGCCACGGCCGGGCCGGTCGCCACGGCCGGGCCGGTCGCCACGGCCGGGCCGGTCGCGGCCGGGCCGTCCGGGGCGGGGCGCGGGCCGACGCGGTGCGCCAGCGCGGCCGCGGCGGCGACCAGCGGTCCGGCGAGCAGGAACTTCATGGCCGCGAAGCCGCTGGTGGCGAACGTGAACCGCAGCGCGGCGCCGACCGGCAGGTGCTGGTCCAGCAGCGGGATCACGGCTGCCGTGCCGGTCGCGGCGGCGGCCGTCGCGGCGGCGCCCACCACGGCCGTCCATGCGACCAGGAAGACCCGGCGGGACGCGCGGCCGAGCACCGCGATCGGCAGGCCCGTGCCCAGGAGCAGGACCGGCAGCCCTACGGCCAGCGGCGCCCAGCGGTAGACGCCTCCCGTCCCGGCCAGGGGCAGCCCGCTGCCGCCGACGGGCGCGAGCAGTCCGCTCGGATCCCATACGGCGGCCGCCGCGACGACGGCGAGGACGGCCAGGACTGCTGCGGCGCAGGCGCGCAGCTCGGGGCGGTGGGGCAACGGCGTGCGCCCGGAGGCGGGGCGCGGGGAGGTGAGTGCGGCCATAGTGATCGCGAATCTTATTCGCCTCTGCGGGCGCTTCCAGCAGCCGTTCGGCCCGGTGCCCCACACCGTTGCGATCCGACCGGTGGCCGAACGGTCGGGTGGACACCGGGGCCTGCCCCGGTGTGGCGGGGACGCCATACTCGTGGCCATGGCGATGACCCCCCGTTCCCGGGCCGTGCTGCGCGTGCTGGCACTGGCGATGCTGGCGTCGCTGGTCGTCGCGTTCGGATTCGGGCGGCCCGGCGATGACGACCTCGGCGCATGGTGGGACTCCGGCGCCCGGCTGTCGGCGGACGCCCTGGCCGCGCACCTGGGCGACTTCTTCGGCGATGACGCGGTCAGCGGCCTGTTCGCCCGGCTGGCCGGGCTGCTCGCGCGGCCGGGCCTGGCGCTGTGGAACGCGGTGACCGCCAGCGAGCTGGGCCGCTGGCTGGTGCTGGGGGTGGCCGGGGCGGTCGCGGTCGACGCGGTGCGCAACGGCCTGGGCTTCCTCCTGCGCAAGCCCGCGCCGCAGGACCCGCCGACGACCTGAGCCGCGACGTGCGGCAGCCCGGCCAGGGCTGAGACACCGCTCGATGGTTATAGTTGCATGTCTAAACGAATACACCTAGGCTGGCTTCCGCGCGGGTGAGTTGGGCAGCGACCAGCGGTCAGGCGTTCACGCCTTCGAACCGTCATCGTCACCGCCCCTGTCCTGGGGCCTTCCTGCCTGAGGTAGGTCATGAGAAGACTGCTCACCGCGATCGTCACGGCCATCGTGGCCTTCGTCGCCGCCGTACTCGTATCGGCCAGTCCCGCCAACGCCGCCGTCGGCCTGCACATCAGCGGCCGCGACATCGTCGAGGCCAACGGCCAGAAGTTCATCATGCGCGGGGTCAACCACGAGCACGTGTGGTTCACCGGCCAGACCGGCTCGTTCGCCAACATCAAGGCCAAGGGCGCCAACACCGTCCGCGTCGTGCTCGGCAGCGGCAAGCGGTGGGGACCGTCCACCGACGTCCCGAACATCATCACCCTGTGCAAGCAGAACAAGCTGATCTGCGTCCTGGAGGTGCACGACACCACCGGGTACGGCGAGGACGGCGCCGCCGCCACCCTCGACGAGGCCGTCAACTACTGGATCAGCCAGAAGGCGAACCTGGTCGGCCAGGAGAGCTACGTCGTCATCAACATCGGCAACGAGCCGATCGGCAACACCAACCCGGGCCAGTGGACCGCCGCGACCGTCGCCGCGATCCAGAAGCTGCGCACCAACGGCTTCGAGCACCTGCTGATGGTCGACGCCCCGAACTGGGGCCAGGACTGGCAGTACGTGATGCGCGACAACGCCCAGACCGTGCTGGACGCCGACAGCAAGCACAACACCGTGCTGTCGATCCACATGTACGACGTCTTCAACACCGCCACCGCGATCACCGACTACCTCAACCGGTTCCAGACCAACGGCTGGCCCCTGGTGATCGGTGAGTTCGGCTGGCAGCGCTCGTCCAGCAACGTCGACGACCAGACCCTGATCGCCGAGGCGAACGCCCGGGGCCTGGGCTACCTGGGCTGGTCCTGGGCGGGCAACAACGACCCGTACCTGGACATGACCAACAACTTCGACGCCAGCCAGCTCACCACCTGGGGCCTGCGGATCTTCAACGGGCCCAACGGCATCACGGCCACCGCGAAGGAGGCCACGATCTACGGCGGCACCTCCTCGCCGAGCCCGTCGGCGTCGGCCAGCCCGTCGCGCTCGGCCAGCCCGTCGCCGTCGGCCAGCCCGTCGCGGTCGGCCAGCCCGTCGCCGTCGGCCAGCCCGTCCCGGTCGGCCAGCCCGTCGCCGGGCGGGCGCACCTGCACCGCCGTGTACACGATCACCAACTCGTGGCCGGGCGGGTTCCAGGCCGAGGTCAAGGTGACCGCCGGAGCATCGGCGATCACCGGCTGGACCGCGAACTGGACCTACGCCAACGGGCAGGCCGTCACGCAGTTCTGGAGCGCGACGGTGACCAGCAGCGGAGCGGCGGTGACCGCGCGCAACGTCAGCTACAACGGCAGCCTCGCGGCGGGCACGAGCACCAGCTTCGGCTTCCTCGGGTCATCCACCGGCACCAACAGCGTCCCCGCGGTGACCTGCACCGCCAGCTGAACCACGACCGCGGGCGGGCCGGGGCGCAGTGCCCGGCCCGCCCGCGCCGTCCCGACCACTTCGCTGAGGAGCTGTCATGTTCCGCAGATCCTTCCTGTACGCGATCCTGGCCGCGGTGCTCGCCGCGGTCGCCGTCACCGTCGCCCACCCCGCGCTGTCGGCCGCCCCGGCGCCGGTGCGGATCATGCCGCTGGGCGACTCGATCACCGCCGGGCCCGGCTGCTGGCGGGCCATGCTCTGGCACCAGCTCCAGACCGCCGGATACACCAACATCGACTTCGTCGGCGGCGTGTCCGACGGCGGCGGTTGCAACCCGGGCTACTCCTACGACTTCGACCACGAGGGCCACGGCGGCTACTCGGCCACCGGCATCGCCGACAACAACCAGCTCCCGCCCTGGCTGGCCGCGGCCCGGCCGGACATCGTCCTGGTGCACCTGGGCACCAACGACATGTGGGGCCACTACATCCCGACCGCGACGAAGCTGACCGCGTTCACGAAACTGGTCGGCCAGATGCGGGCCGCCAACGCGAACGTCAAGATCCTGGTCGCGCAGATCATCCCGATGACCGCCGCCGCCTGCTCCACCTGCCCGGCCGACATCGTCGAGTTCGACAGCGCGATCCCGGGCTGGGCCGCCGGGCTGACCACGGCCCAGTCGCCGATCACGGTCGTGGACCAGTGGACCGGCTTCGACGCCGCCGCCGACACCGGCGACGGCGTGCACCCCAACACCGGCGGCTTCCAGAAGATGGCCGCCCGGTGGTATCCGGCACTGGCGCGCGTGCTCGACGGCGGGGTGCCGCCCTCGCCCTCGGCCAGCGCCTCCCCCAGCCGGTCGGCCTCGCCCAGCCCGTCCGCGTCGCCGAGCGCGTCGCCCAGCCCCTCACCGAAGCCCAGCAGCTCGCCGTCGGCCAGCCCCAGCCCGTCGGCGGGCGGCGCCTGCGCCGCGACCTACCAGATCACGTCGCAGTGGGGCGGGGCGTTCCAGGGCGAGGTGAGCGTGCGCAACTCCGGCACGAGCGGCATCTCGGCATGGACGGTCGCCTTCTCGTACGCCAACGGCCAGCAGGTGACCCAGTCGTGGAACACCACGCTGGTCCAGAGCGGAGCAGCCGTCACCGCCCGCAACGTGACCTACAACGGCACCCTGGCCGCGGGCGCGTCGACCACCTTCGGGTTCCTCGCGAACTGGAACAACACCGCCAACGAGATCCCCGCCGTACGCTGCACCGCCGGCTGAGCCGGACAGCCCGGCTCGGCCGGCATGCCATGCCGCGGGTTACACCTCCTGTGGTGTCGTCACACCGCAGGAGGTGTAACCCGCGCAGCATGTGGTGCGCCCCGCGGCCGCCTCGGTCGCGGCCCGAGCCGGTAAGGTCGCGTAGTCGGGTTCGGCCGCGCGGCCTGCGACCTGGGAGCGAAGGGTCTGATGCCGGTGGCTGGCCGTGGCAGGGGCGTGGAGGCGCGGGCCCCGCTGAGCCGGGACCTGGTGCTGCGGGCCGCGATCAAGCTCGCCGACGAGGGCGGCATCGCCGCCGTGACGATGCGGCGGCTGGCCGAGGAGCTCGGCGCCGAGGCGATGTCCCTCTACCACCACGTGGCCAACAAGGATCAGGTCCTCGACGGCGTGGTCGACGTGATCACCGCCGACATCAACGCCGCCGTGGACCGGGTCGACGCACCGGTGGACGGCGCGGCCTGGAAGAGCGCGGCGCGCCGGCGCATCCTCACCGCGCGGCAGGTGCTGCTGCGCCACCGATGGGCCCCGGCGGTGTTCGCATCGCGTACGGCGACCAGCCCGCAGGTGCTGCTGTACTTCGACGGCCTGATCGGCATCATGCGCGCCGGGGGCTTCTCCAACGACCTGGCCCACCACGCCATGCACGCGCTGGGCAGCCGTGCGCTGGGCTTCAGCCAGGAGCTGTTCAGCCCGAACGACGGGCCGGCCGACGGTGAGCCGGACCCGGTCGTGGTCGGCATGGCGCCCCGGCTGCCGAACCTGATGGGGATGCTGGCCGAGGTCGCCCACGACGATCCTGATTCGACGCTGGGCTGGTGCGACGACCAGAGCGAGTTCGAATTCGGCCTCGACCTGCTCCTGGAGGGCCTCGACCGCCGCCGCTGAGCGCGGGTCGGCCTGGATCGGCGCGGGTCGGCGCGGGTCGGCGCGGGTCGGCCTGGGCGCGTGGGGACATGATCGCGGTTTGCGGTCCGATCATCGCGTTTGAGGCCATGTTCTGACCGCAAACCGCGATCACCCACCGGTTCCCCACGAAGATCACGGCTTCCGGTCACCTCGCTCACCCCTCAAGCACCCGCTTGACTCCCTTACGCTGTAAGGCTACCTTACGGCGTAAGGGAGACTTACGGCGTAAGGTTTGGAGTGATCGATGAAGGCGTATGTGCTCAGCGAGTTCGGGCCGGCGGAGAATCTGCGGCTCACCGAGGTCGAGACGCCCGTCCCCGGGGACGGGGAGGTGCTGGTGCGGGTCCGGGCCACCTCGGTCAACCCGTACGACTGGCACCACATGCGCGGCGAGCCGGTCGTCGCGCGATACCTGGACAAGGGCCTCGGCCGCCGCCCGAACCGGTCCGTCCTCGGCTGCGACCTCGCGGGCGAGATCGCGGCGGTCGGCCCCGGCGTCACCGGGTGGCGCCCCGGCGACGAGGTCTACGCCCTGGTCCGCAACGGCTCCTACGCCGAGTACGCCCGCGTCCCGGCCGCCAACCTGGCGCCCAGGCCGCGCAGCCTGAGCTTCGAGCAGGCCGCCGCGCTGCCGATGGCGGCGGTGACCGCGCTGGTGGCGCTGCGCGACGCCAAGATCGCCGCCGGGCACCGGATCCTGGTCAACGGCGCGTCCGGCGGGGTCGGCACGTTCGCCGTGCAGCTGGCGTGCGCCATGGGGGCCGAGGTGGTCGGGGTGTGCAGCGGCCGCAACGCCGACCTGGTCCGCTCCCTCGGCGCCACGCACGTGATCGACTACACCGCCCAGGACTTCACCCGCGCCGCCCGCGGCTTCGACGCGCTGCTGGACGTGGCGGGCAGCCCGTCGGTGTGGTCGGCGCGCCGGGTGCTGCGGCCCGGCGGCACCTACGTCGTGGTCGGCGGCGTGGCCGGGCGCTGGGTCCGGCCCATCGACCACCTCGTCGCCGCCCAGCTGATGGGCAGGCTGGCCCGCCGGCCCGTGGCCGCCACCGCCTTCGGCATCGGCGCCGCCAGCGCCCGCGACCTGCGGGAGCTCACCGAACTGTGCGACAGCGGCAAGGTCAGCCCGGTCATCGCGCGGCGGTACCCGTTCGCCGAGCTGCCCGAGGCGGTCGACTTCGTCGAGCGGGGGCACGCGCCCGGCAAGGTCGTCGTCGCGGTCGGCTGAGCGCTACCCGGCGGCGAGCCCGGTCCGCCGCGAACCGACCACGTACACGGCCATCCCGGCCGCGACCAGCAGCACCCCGAGCGGCGCGATCCCGCCCAGGCCCCACGTGTCCAGCGCGAACGCCCCGATCAGCGCCCCACCGGCCACCCCGACGTTGTACGCGCTGGCGTTGATGCCCGACGCCTGCTCGGTGTGCTCCGGCGCCACCCGCAGCGTCAGGGCCTGCATGAAGATCGGCAGCAGGCCCATGCCGAACCCGAACAGCACCACCGCGGTGATCGCCGCCCACATCGCGGTCCCCTGCCACCACAGCAGCACCAGCCCCGCCAGCAGCAGGCCGCCCGCGGCCACGACCCCGATGCGCAGCCGGCGGTCGGCCACCCAGCCGGCCACCGGCAGCATCAGCGTCCCGGCCAGGCCGTTGGCCAGCAGCACCGGCGCGAGCTGGGTCTCGGCCAGGCCCGCGCGGTGCAGCAGCGGCGCCGTATAGGTGATCATCAGGTACGCGCCGAGCATCGTCACCGCGGTCATCGCCACGACCGGCGGGAAGCTCGGCAGCCGCAGCACCGCCCGCATTGGCGTACGCACCGCGGCGGTGCTGCCCGGCACCTGCGGCAGCAGTCGCCACGCCAGCAGCGTGAGCCCGACCGCGACGGCGGTCAGCAGCCCGAACGCGGCCCGCCAGCCCAGCGCGGTGCCGAGGCTAGTCCCGGCGGGCACGCCGATCAGCACCGCCATGCCGCCCCCGGCCGACACCACGGTGACCGCGCGGCCCACCCGGTCCGGGCTGACCAGCCGCGCGGCGAACCCGCCCACCACCGCCCAGAACAGCCCGTGGGTGATCCCGCCCAGCAGCCGCGCCCCGAAGGCGACCGGGTAGTTCGGCGCCACCAGCATGACCGCGTTGCTGGCCGTGTACGCCGCCAGCGCCGCGACCAGCAGTTCACGCCGGGGCAGCCGGGCGGTGAGGGTGCCCAGCGGGGCGGCGAACAGCGCGACCATCGCCGCGTACCCGGTGACCAGGAGCCCGAGCCGCGACGGCGACACGCCCAGGTCCCGGCTCATGCCCAGCAGCAGCCCGGTCGGGACCAGCTCGGTGGTCACCGACACGAACACGGCGGAGCTGAGCAGCAGCAGTGACGGCCAGGGCCACGGGTTCCGTTCCACGCGCCGATCTTGTACGGGTGCCGCGCGCGGGCGCAAACCCGATACCGCCTGGTGGCCGCCGCGCGTTCGAGTCGGCCACAACCCTGCCACAACCGCGTGACAGCCACCGCGGCGTTGGCTGTGGCCGCGGCCGGGATCACCGGCCCGTCCCCTGTCAGCCACGGCAGCCACCCGCCGCGGCGGAACGGAGTCCCATGTCCACGCTCACCCGGCTCACCCGCCGGATCGGCCTGCTCGGCGCGTTCACCGGCGTCGCGGTCGCGGGCGGCCTGGCCGCGGCGGTGCCCGCGCACGCCGCCAGCACCCTGCGGGTCGCCACCGTCCAGTGCGACGAGGAGACCGACGAGATCGGCGACGACAGCCCGTACTTCGTGGTCTTCGCCGCCAGCACGACCAACCCCAACGCCACCGCGTTCGGCAAGTGGGGCCCCGGCGCCTGGGACAACGCGGTCGCCACCGGCGACATCTACCACCCGAACGGCGCGGTCGTCAGCGGCGTCGGCAGCGGCTGGATCATCGTGTCGCTGATGCTGGAGGAGGACGACGGCAACGACCTCACCGCGTCCGAGATCACCAGCATCGGCAACAACATGTACAACCAGTACCAGATCTCGTTCTGGAAGTCGCAGTCCACGATGCTGTCGGAGCTGCGCAGCACGCTGCGGTCCACGACGGACATGTACCTGACCAACGACGACCTGGTCGCCACGGCGACCGGCAGCGCGTCGGCGGGCGGCTCGTGGGCCCACTACGTCGGCGACGGCGGCCAGTACTGGGTCCAGTACACACTGCCGTGACCGGTCGCGCGGCCCGGTGGCCCCCGCCGCCGGGCCGCGCGCCGCACCCTGAACTGGAAACTTCCGGTCATGGGAATAAATATCCGGTACGCGTGATTTGCTCGCTTTCTCGCTTATGTCGGATAGGCTGGCGGCTCGTGTGTCACCAGCCGACGCCGGAGGAGGCGATGTGACTCCGCTGTCTGTGGCGCTTACGCCACGCACGCAACGGACGACAGCCGCACGCCGGGCGGCCATACCGGTGGGCCTCACCGCGACCGCGGTCATCCTGGCCGCGATCACGTTCGACCAGATCCAGCCCGCCCTGCACAAGGTTCCGTTCTGGGTCATGACGGTGCTGGCGCTGGCCGCCGCCGCGGTCACCTACCTGCCCACCACCAGGCCGGTGCGCGGCATGGTGGTCAGCCCGTCGCTGTGCTTCACCTTCGCGATACTGCTGTGCTGGGACCTCGGCCCCGCGATCGCGGTGCAGACCCTCACCGTCGCGATCATCGCCGTACGCGCCCGCCAGAGCCTGCCCGAGGCGGTGCTCAGCGCCGCCCGGTTCACCTGCGCGCTCGGCGCGGCATACGTCGTGCTGCTCATCGGCGAACCCGACCCGTTCCACAGCGGCTCGCTGACCGACCTGGCCAACGACACCGCCGCGGTCACCATCGCCTCGCTGGTCTTCACCGCCGTCTACGGCTGGACCGTGCTGGCCACCGCCCCGCAGGCCGGCGGCCTCGGCGGCATCCGCGAGCGGCTCGCCGGCCTGCGCGACCCCGTGGTCCACCTGACCGCGCTGACCATGCTCAGCCCGGTGCTCGCCGTCACCGGCCATGTCAGCCTCGGCTTCGTGCCCCTGGTGATCATCCCGCTGTACGCGGTGCAGCGGATGGCCCGGCTGTCCCAGGACCGCCAGCGCGCCGCCCATACCGACGCCCTCACCGGCCTCGGCAACCGGGCCAGCCTCCAGGCCGCGTTCGCCAGCACCCGCGCCGAGCGCCCGCGCCACCGGCGCGGCCCGTCCCTGCTGCTGATGGACCTCGACGGCTTCAAGTACGTCAACGACGCCCTCGGCCACGACACCGGCGACCAGATGCTCACCGCCGTCGCCAGGCGGCTGACCGACGCGCTGCCCGACGGCGCGCTCGCGGCCCGCCTCGGCGGCGACGAGTTCGGCGTGCTGCTGCGCGAGGCCGACACCGCGACCGCCCAGCAGACCGCCGAGCAGATCAGCGCCGCCGTCAACGGCCCGGTGCAGCTCGGCGGCCTGGAGGTCGAGGTCGCCGCGGCGGTCGGCGTCGCGGTCAGCCCCCAGCACGGGTGCGACTTCGCCGCCCTCATGCGCCACGCCGACATCGCCATGTACGACGCCAAGCGCGACCATGCCGGCGTCGCGCTGTACCAGCCCGGCACCGACCGCCACGCCCAGCGGCTGGAGGTCCTCGACCAGGTCCGGCACGCGGTCACCACCAAGGACCGGCAGGCCGTCGCGCTGCACTACCAGCCGCAGGCCGACCTGGCCACCGGCCGGATCGTCGGCGTCGAGGCGCTGCTGCGCTGGACCGGCCCGGACGGGCGCCCCGTGCCGCCGGACGCGCTGATCGCCATGATCGAGCACAGCCCGGTGATGCACCAGCTCACCGACCGCGTCCTCGACGACGCCTTCGCGCAGACGGCGCGCTGGCGCGCCGACGGCATGGACCTGCGCACCTCGGTCAACGTCAGCATCCGCGACCTGTTCCGCGACGACCTGGTCGCGTCGCTGCGGCGCAGCCTGGCCGCGCACCGGCTGCCCGCCGGGGCGGTCCAGCTGGAGATCACCGAGAGCGCGCTCATGTCCGACCCGACCCGCGCCATGCGGACCGTCACCGCGCTGCGCGACGTCGGCGTCGGCCTGGCCCTGGACGACTTCGGCACCGGCTTCTCGTCACTGCAGCACCTGCGGCGCATCCCGCTCGACGAGATCAAGATCGACCGGTCGTTCGTGGCCGGGATGGCCGGCAACCGCCACGACGACGCCATCGTCACCTCGGTCATCGCGCTGGCCCGCAAGCTGGGGCTGCGTACCGTCGCCGAGGGTATCGAGGACGAGCAGACCCGCCGCCAGCTGCGCACCGCGGGCTGCGGCCTGATGCAGGGCTGGCTGCTGTCGCGCGCCGTCCCCGCCGCCGAGATCCCGGCGCTGGTCGCCGCGACCACCGCCACCCGTCCCGCCGACCCGCCCCACCAGCCCCGCCTCGCCACCGCCTGCGCCACCCGATGAGAAGCCAGCTCGACCGCCGAGAAGCCGAGTTGCCGGGCAATCGGGCACTCCGCAGGTCACGATAAGCCCGATTGCCCGGCAACTCGGCTGATCTTGGGCCTTTTCGCCTCGCCTACCGTGCAGCTGGGTTATGCGGGCGACCAGCCGGGGTCGCGACCGGCGCGGCCCAGCAGCCGGGTGAACGGGTCCGCGCCGTCGGGCACCGCGACCTCGTCGCCGAACACCTTCATCGCGCGAGCCTGCTCGTCCATCATCTCGACCAGCTCGCCCAGCCGGGCCACCGCGTCGGCGTCCGGCCGGTACGGCTGCCCCGTGGCCACCGCGAGATCCCAGGCGTGCACGGTCAGGTCCAGCAGGACCAGCTGCCCGACCACCGGCTGCGGCAGCCCCATCCCGGCCGACACGCCCTCCAGCGCCGACGGCTGCGACCACGCCGCCACCAGCGCGTCGGACTCGGCCGCGAACCGGGCCCGCCAGTCGGTTCCCGTCACGTCGGGGGTGGCCGAGAAGTCAGCCGGTTCGTGCCGCGCCAGGTGCTGGAAGTTCACGACGACGAGGAACAGGTGGTTGATCAGGTCGCCGACCTGGTATTCGGTGCAGGGGGTCGGCAGATCCAGCTGGTCGTCGCCGATGCCGCGCAGCACGGGCAGGGCCGCGTCGGCGCTGCGGCGCAGCAGGTTCGCTACGGTCATGGTCATCAGATTCCTTCCGTGGATATTCCGGCCTTCAGGCCGGAGAGGAAACGGAGCCCATGCGGAGCAGGACAGGCAAAGCCGATCCGCCGCCGGGGCGGACCGGCGTCCCCCCTGGCCGCCGGACTGGCGGTGACAGCCTGCGGAGACGATGTAAGACCTCAACGAGGAACCTCTCGGACAGGGCAGTCGTCGGCGAAACAGGAAGACCCGAGGGCGACCAAGGGAATCCCCGTCCTTCAGGGCGGGGAGGAAGTCAACGGGCCACGCTAACCCGGCCCCGGCAGGAGCTCTTGAAGAAATGCGACAGCCGCGCCGCGACACCCGCGGCATCGTCGACCCCGCGACACTGCTCCGGCAGGTCGCGTTCCGGCGCGCCGCCCCGGCCCCGGCCCTGGCCGACCTGGTGGAGCACTACTGGTTCATCGACTGGGACCTGGCCGAGCCGTACGCGCAGCACGTGCTCGGGCACCCGGCGGTCAATCTCGTGATCATGCGAGCCGATGCCGGAGCACCCGTGACCGCCGAGGTC
The DNA here is from genome assembly GCF_018327705.1 of Catellatospora sp. TT07R-123. Lineage (NCBI taxonomy): Bacteria > Bacillati > Actinomycetota > Actinomycetes > Micromonosporales > Micromonosporaceae > Catellatospora > Catellatospora sp. TT07R-123. The sequence goes on from NZ_BNEM01000001.1 coordinate 1,177,843, forward strand.
GCCGGGATCGCGCGGGCCACGTTCTCGATCACGCTGTCCGGCCGCGGCTGGGTGCGCGGGGTGCAGTTCCGTCCGGGCGGGTTCCACCCGTTCTCCGGCCGCTCCCCCGCCCCGCTGACCGACCGGCGGCTGCCGCTGGCACGGGTGCTCCCGGCCGCCGAGGCGGCGGTGCCCGCCGTGGCCGGGGCCGCCACCGACGACGCGGCGGCCCGCGCCCTGGACCGGCTGCTGCTGGACCTGCGCCCGCTGCCGGACGAGGCGACGCTGCTGGCCGCGGCGGTGACCGACCGCGTCCGCACCGACCGGTCGCTGCGCCGGGTCGACGAGGTCGCCCGCGCGGCCGGGCTGTCGGTACGGGCGCTGCAACGGCTGTTCCTCGACCGGGTCGGGGTCGGCCCGAAGTGGGTGCTGCTGCGATACCGGATCCAGGAGGCGCTGGAGCGCGCGGCGCCGCAGGTCGACTGGGCGGGGCTGGCCGACGAGCTCGGCTATGCCGACCAGGCGCACCTGGTGCGCGACTTCACCGCCGCCGTCGGGATGCCGCCCGCGGCCTACGCGGCGGTCTGCCGGTCGGCGGGACCGCCCGCGCCGCTCGTGAAGTAGCGCTCGGCCACGGCCGTGTGCAGGCTGAACGCCAGCGGCGTAGCGGCGGTGACGACCTCCCAGCCGGCCGACTCGTCGTTGGCGACCGACGGCGGCAGCTCGGCCAGGTCACGTGCGGGCAGCAGGCCGAACACGAGCAGGTGGCCGTCCGGGGCGCTGAGCGTGTCGTACAGGCGGACGTCGGCCGGGTCGGCCCGTACCCCCGTCTCCTCCCACAGCTCCCGCACCAGCGCCTCCTGCCAGGACTCGCCGATGTCGACGAACCCGCCCGGCAGCGCGACCTCGCCGACGCCCGGCGGGATGCTGCGGCGCACGCCGAGCAGTCCGCCGCCGACCGGCAGCACGGCCACCGCGACCGGCGTCGGGTTCAGGTAGGTGAACCGGGCACACCCGGCGCACTGCCGCGGCCACGGCTGGTCGGGGGCGAACGCGTCGCCGCAGAAGGAGCAGTGTGAATGGCGCACCGGCATGCGCTCACCGTAGCGGCAGCGCGCGAACCGCGGCCCGGCCCACCGCGCGGCGGGCCGGGCCGCGGGCGTCACGGCGTGTACGGCTCGTCGGTGTGCGACAGCTCCTTGAGGTTCCCGCCGTTCGCGGCGTACACGGCGGTCCGCTTGACGGACGTGCCCGCCGACGGCCCGTCCGCCGGGCGGGTCAGGTAGACCAGGGTGAGCTTCTTGTCGGCGATGGCGACGGACTCGATCGGGTCGCGGTCGTCGAGCATGAAGTGCACCATGCACTGCGCGCGGTCGGCGGGCTTGGTGCACACCATCACCGCCCAGAACCGGCCGGTGGTGTCCACGACGCTGCTCATGATGGTGCCGACGGTGACCGTGCCGAGCTCCCCGCCGAGGTCCCCGGTGGCGCACGGCTTCTGCACGGCCAGGACCAGGCCGTCCTCTCCCGAGTGCATGCCCTCCAGCAGCGGCGCCCCGGCGTCGCCGAAAGCGTAGTAGGGGTCGATCAGGCCGCGGACCACGGCGTCGCGGACCTCGGCGCAGGTCGGGGCGGGCACCGCCGCCGGGCTCGGCGAGGCCGCGGGCGGCTCGCTCACCACGGTGACCGCGCTCGGCGCGGCCGCGGGCTCCTCGGAGTTCTTGCAAGCGGCCAGCGGGCTCAGCAGCAGAGCCGACGCGACCAGCAGGCGGCCGGTGCGCAGGCGAAGGTGCGGCATGGGTGGTTCCTCACGGCGAAGACGTCGGGGTCAAGGCACGATATGGCCCCGCGCCGCCGCGATGATCGTCCAGTCGGGTCCGCGACAGCGCGACCTGCTCAAGCCCGGCTACCATCGCGCAGACACCTAACCTGAGCTGCTCGTCTTTTCCACACAGGACCGTGTTGATAGGTTTTGCTGCGGTCGTGGCGCGCCTGGATCCTCCTGGGAAGTCGTCAGCGGGAGCCAGCGGCGCAGGAGGCGAAGTGAAGATGCGGTGGCGCGACCGCCTGCGGTCGTGGTTCGACTCCACCATGGACCGCGGCACCCCGGCGCTGATCGGCTGGCTGGGCATCGCGTCGCTGGCCCTGATCCTGGTGGTCACCTTCGCGGCCTGGCTGCTCAGCGGCGATGACGTCGCCGCCAAAGGCGGCTGGCTGACCGTGGCGTGGATGAGCCTGTTGCGCACCCTCGACCCCGGGACGATGGGCGCCGACGACGGCAGCGCCCCGTTCCTGGCGCTGATGCTGGTCGTCACGATCGGCGGCATCTTCCTGGTCTCGTCGCTGATCGGCGTGCTCACCACCGGCCTGGACAACCAGATCACCCAGCTGCGGCGCGGCCGCTCGCGGGTGATCGAGCGCGGCCACACCGTCATCCTGGGCTGGTCCGACCAGGTGTTCACCGTGATCGCCGAGCTGGCGCGGGCCAACGCCGGGCGCACCCGGTCGGCGGTGGTGGTCCTGGCCGACCAGGACAAGCTCGACATGGAGGAGCAGATCCGCACGCGGGTCGGCGACACCGGCCGCACCCGGGTGATCTGCCGGTCCGGCAGCCCGCTCAAGCGGGCCGCCCTCGACCTGACCAGCCTCGACACGGCCCGGTCGGTGATCGTGCTGACCCCGCCCGGCCGCGACCCGGACATCGACGTCATCAAGGCGCTGCTGCTGCTCAACAACCGCCGCTGGCTGGGGCCCCGCCCGCACGTCGTCGCCGCGGTCCAGGAGTCGGCCAACATGGCGGCGGCCCGGCTCGCCGGGGGCCCGCAGGCGCACATCATCGACGCCGACGACATCGCCGTACGCATGGTCGCCCAGTCGCACCGCCAGTCGGGGTTGTCGGCGGTCTGCACCGACCTGCTCGACTTCGCCGGCAACGAGATCTACCTGCGCGCCGAGCCCCGGCTGACCGGCCGCGCCTACGGCGAGTGCCTGGACTACTTCGCGCTGGGCGCGCCGATCGGCCTGTGCCGCGCCGACGGCGACGTCGCCCTCAACCCGCCGATGGACACCGTCATCGAGGCCGGCGACCAGATCGTGGTGATCGCCGAGGACGACCTGCTGATCGACCCGGCGCTGGAGCCGGTGCCGGTCGACGCCACGGCGATCGTCGCGGAGCCGGTCGGCCGCCCCCAGCCCGACCGCACCCTGTTCGTCGGCTGGAACGACCGCGCCGCGAAGATCATCAGCCTGCTGGACCGCAACGCGCTGGCCGAGTCCGTCGTCGACATCGCCGCGCCGCAGCCGCCGGAGAACGCCTTCGGCGAGCTGAAGAACCTGACCGTCGGCTACAAGCGGTGCGAACCGGCCAGCCGCCGCTCGCTGGAGACCCTGGACCCGGGCAGCTACAGCCGCATCGTGGTGCTGGCCGACGACGGCGCCGACCCCGACCGCGCCGACGACCGCACCCTGGTGACATTGCTGCACCTGCGCGACATCGAGATCCAGCTCGGCGATCCGTACTCGATCGTGACCGAGATGAACGACGACTCCAACCGCGAGGTCGCCCAGGTGACCCGCGCCGACGACTTCATCGTCTCGGCCCGGCTGATCAGCCTGCTGATGACGCAGCTGTCGGAGAACCCGCACCTGCAGGCAGTCTTCGCCGACCTGTTCGACCCCGAGGGCTGCGAGATCCACCTCAAGCCCGCCGCCGACTACATCACCACGGACACCCCGGTCACGTACGCGACGGTGATCGAGGCGGCCCGCCGCCGCGGTGAGACGCCCATCGGCTACCGCATCGCCCACGCCGACACCGAGTCCGGCGACCGGGTCGTGCTCAATCCGCCAAAGGCGGACCTGGTCACCTTCACCGGCGCCGACAGCGTCATCGTGGTCGCGGAGGACTGACCCCGCTCGGCTGAACCAGCGCAGGAGGAACCGCTCCTTCACCGAAGGTTCCGACCGGCAGACCAATCATGATGTGAGCGGTAATAGGAATCTTGGCCGAGAGCCGTCACCTCACGCTGCGCCGCGTACGGCGGATGACCCGGCGGGATGGGGCGCTGCACATCGACATAAGCTGATCATTGCGAAAGGGTTTCGGGTCGGTTATGTTAACGCTCACACATGGCCGTGCCCCGAACCGGGCCCGCGCCGTGGTGCGCCGGTACCCCCGTACCCGAGAGGAGCGTCAGCCGACAGCCGAGCCGCACCACCGTCGTCCTCTTCGCTCTCGCCGCCGCGAACCCTGTCCTGATGGACCAGCCCTGGCCCGCTCGCGCGCACCGCCCGGTGGCGCGCCGATGCACCGTGCCCTGGCGACGGTCCCGGTCCCACCGCATCGGAAGAGGTAGCAATGACACTGCACGTAAAGCGCCACCCCCTGCGCACCGCCGCCCTGGCGCTGGCCGGCACGGTGGCGCTCGTCGCGGGCGTTCTCACAGGCGCGGGCACCTCGCAGGCCGCGACCACGCAGCCCTGCGACATCTACGCCTCCGGCGGCACCCCGTGCGTCGCCGCGCACAGCACCACCCGGGCGCTGTACGGCGCCTACAACGGCGCGCTCTACCAGGTCCGGCGCGCATCGGACAACACCACGCGCGACATCGGGCTGCTCAGCGCGGGCGGCTACGCCAACGCCGCCACGCAGGACTCGTTCTGCGCCGGCACCAGCTGCCTGATCACGGTCATCTACGACCAGTCCGGCCGCGGCAACCACCTCACCCAGGCCCCGCCCGGCGGGTTCAACGGCCCGGCCGCGGGCGGCTACGACAACCTCGCCAACGCGACCGCCGCTCCGATCACGGTCAACGGCAACAAGGCGTACGGCGTCTTCGTCGCCCCCGGCACCGGCTACCGCAACAACAACACCAACGGCGTGGCCAAGGGCGACCAGCCGGAGGGGATGTACGCCATCTTCGACGGCACGCACTACAACGGCGGCTGCTGCTTCGACTACGGCAACGCCGAGACCAACAGCCGCGACAACGGCAACGGCACCATGGAGGCCATCTACTTCGGCAACATCAAGGTCTGGGGCTACGGCACCGGCAACGGCCCGTGGATCATGGCTGACCTGGAGAACGGCCTGTTCTCCGGCGTGAACGCCGGCTACAACGCCAACGACCCGACCATCAACCACCGGTTCCTGACCGCGATCGTCAAGGGCGAACCGAACCACTGGTCGATCCGGGGCGGCAACGCGCAGTCGGGCAGCCTGTCGACCTTCTACAACGGCGCCCGGCCCAACGTCGCCGGGTACAACCCGATGAAGAAGGAGGGCGCCATCATCCTCGGCATCGGCGGCGACAACAGCGTCGGTGCCGCCGGAACCTTCTACGAGGGCGTCATGACCTCCGGTTACCCGTCCGACGCCACCGAGAACGCGGTCCAGGCCAACATCGTCGCCGCGGGTTACGCCCCCGGCGCGTCCGGCGGCACCGGGCTGACGCCCGGCGCGACCGTCTCGCTGCGCGCCACCACCGCCTGCTGCACCACCCGCTACATCAACCACTCCGGCAGCAGCGTCTCCACCGCGGTGGTCAGCGCGTCCAGCACGTCGACCGAGAAGGCCAACGCGTCCTGGATCGTCCGCAACGGCCTGGCCAACAGCTCGTGCGTCTCGTTCGAGTCCAAGAACACCGCGGGCAGCTACCTACGGCACCAGAACTACCAGGTCTACCTGCAGGCCAACGACGGCAGCTCGCTGTTCGCCTCGGACGCGACGTTCTGCCCGCAGGCCGGCATGAACGGCCAGGGCATCTCGCTCGCCTCGGTCAACTTCTCGACCCGCTACATCCGCCACTACAACAACCTGGTCTACATCGCCAGCAACGGCGGCTCGAACGCCTTCGACGCCACCGGCCTGTGGTCCGACGACGTGAGCTGGGTCGTCACCGCCCCCTGGACCCCGTGACGCCCACGCGGTAACAGCTCCACCGAGTTGCCGGGCAATCGGGCGCATGAACGCCGTTCATCGCCCCGATTGCCCGGCAACTCGCCCAGAGGTGGCGGGGCGGGTCAGAGGAGGAGGTGGTCGATGGTCATGGGGAGGGAGCGGAGGCGGCGGGCGGTGGCATGGAAGACCGCGTTGCCGATGGCCGCCGCCACCCCGACGAGGCCGATCTCGCCCACACCCTTCGTGCCCGCCGGGCTGAACCGGTCCGGGCCGCCCGCGAACAGCACCTCGACGTCGGGGACGTCGGCGCACGAGGCGATCAGGTAGTCGCCGAACGTCCCGTTGGCGACGCGACCGGTGTCCGGATCGGTCACCGTCTCCTCGAACAGCGCCATGCCGATGCCGCCGACCGTGCCGCCGAGGATCTGGCTGCGGGCCAGTTTCGGGTTCAGGATCCGGCCGGCGTCGCTGACGCTGACGACGCGGCGCACCCGCAGCCGCCCGATCAGCGGATCGATCGCCACCTCGACGAACCGGGCCCCGAACCCGCCCGCCTGATGCATCCCCGCCGTCCGCGGGTCGGGCAGCCGGACCCGGCCCTCGGCCGACAGCTGGTTCAGACCGCCGCGGGCGAGCAGATCGCTGAACGAGACCCGCGCCGCCGGGTCGCCGTCGCGGCACAGCGCGCCGCCCCGGCAGACGACCTGGTCCGCCGTGGCGCCGTGCATGGCGTCGCCGGCCAGGTCGAGCAGGCCGCGCCGCAGGTTCGCCACCGCGTCGATGACGGCGGCCGACAGCGACGAGGCCAGGCCCGAGCCGCCGGACTGGGCGGAGTCGGGCAGGTCGCTGTCGCCGAGCTGGAAGTCGACCTGCGGTGGGCGCAGGCCGAGCTGGTCGGCGGCCAGCTGCGTGATGACCGTGTACGTCCCGGTGCCGATGTCGGTCGCGGCGGCGCGCACCGCGGCGGTGCCGTCCGCGTACACGGTGACGCGGGCGGTGGACATGGGCAGGTAGGCGCCGTAGAAGGCGGTGGCCATGCCCCAGCCGAGCAGCAGGTCCCCCTCGGTCGTCGAGCGGGGACGCGGGTCGCGGCGCGACCAGCCGAACACCTCGGCGCCGATGCGGCAGCAGTCGAGCAGCGCGTTGCTGGACCAGGGCAGGCCGGAGCCGGGGTGCACGTCGGCGGAGATGTTGCGCAGCCGCAGCTCCAGCGGGTCCATGCCGAGTTCGTAAGCGAGTTCGTCGAGTGCGGTCTCGATCGCCCAGTTGCCCTCGGCCTCGCCGGGGCCGCGCATCGCGGCCGGGTAGCGGCGGTGCAGCCGTACGGTGCGCTCGACGGTGGTGACGTTGTCGCAGGCGTACAGCTGGCTGGTGGCGGCGGTGAGCAGGCCGAGCGCGGGCTTGTCCAGCGCGCCCATCGACCGGGCCCGGTGCTCGATCACGGTGAGCGTGCCGTCGCGGCGGGCGGCCAGGCGCACCCGGTGCTCGGAGTCGGGCCGGTGCCCGACCAGCTTGAACATCTGCGGCCGGGTCAGCATCAGCTTGACCGGGCGGCCCAGCACCCGCGCCGCGCCCGCACACAGGATCTTGTACGGCCACGTGTTGAGCCCCGCCCCGAACCCGCCCCCGAGGTACGGCACGCGCACCCGTACCCCCGATTCGGGCACCCCGAACATCCCGGCCAGGATGCGGCGCACCGCCACCGGCCACTGGGTGGAGTCGTGGAAGTCGAGGTGGTCGCCGTCCCACGCGGCCACCGCCCCCATCAGCCCCAGCGGGTTGTTGACGTTCTCGGCCGTGGTGTAGGTGCCGCTGACCCGCACCTCCGCCTGCGCCCAGGCGGCGGCGGTGTCGCCGCGGTGCACGTCGGGCAGGTACGGCAGCGGCTCCTCCGCCCCGTCGGACCAGTCGAGCCGGGCCGGCTCCGGCGCGTACACGACCTCGATCAGCCGGGCCGCCTCCACCGCCTCCTGCGCGGTGTCCGCCACGACCAGCGCGATCTCCTGTCCGTGGAAGCTGACCCGGGCGTCCTGCAACGGGATCGCCGGGGCGTCGCCGAACATCACGACGGGCGGCTGGTGCAGGCGCGGGAAGTTCTCGTGCGTGAACACCGCGCGCACGCCGGGCAGGGTCAGCAGCGCGCTCGTGTCGATCTTCGTGACGGTCCCGGCCGGGATCGTCGCGGTGACCACGATCGCGTGCAGCATCCCGGGCAGCGTGACGTCACTGGAGTACGGCGCACTGCCGGTGACCTTGTGCGGGCCGTCGACCCGGTCCAGGCCCTGGCCCACCCACGGGCCGCGCGAGCCCGGCCGCGAATGCGTGGCGGTCATCGCGTCGCCTCCGTCATCAGCACGGTCAGCTGCCGGGTCAGCGTGCGCACGGCCAGCTCGACCTTGAACGCGGTCCCGGGCAGGGTGTAGGCACCTGCCATGACCGCCCGCCCGGCCCGGTCGAACAGCGCCGGGTCGGGGCGGGTGCCGCGCAGCAGCTCCTCGGCCTCCCGGGCCCGCCACGGCACCGAGCCGACGCCGCCCAGCGCGATGCGGCAGTCGCCGATGACGCCGCTGTCCATCCGCACCGCGACGGCCGCGCTGGTCAGCGCGAACTCGTACGAGGCCCGGTCGCGGACCTTCAGGTAGCCCGAGACCCACCGCTCGGGCAGCAGCGGGATCCGGACCTCGGTGATCAGCTCGCCGTGGCCGAGCACGTTCTCGATCGACGGGCCCTCGTCGGCGCGTACCCAGAACGCGGTCAGCGGGATGTCGCGCTGCCCCTTGGCCCCGGTGACCGTCACCGACGCGTCCAGGGCGACCAGCGGCACGGCGACGTCGGAGGCGTGCAGGGCCACGCACCGCTCGTCCACGCCGAGCACGGCGTGCATGCGCGCGGTGTTGGCCACGGCGGCGCAGCCGGAGTCGGGGCTGCGCCGGTTGCACGCCGACACCGACGGGTCGCGGAAGTAGCGGCAGCGGGTGCGCTGGAGCAGGTTCCCACCGATCGTGGCCATGTTGCGCAACTGCGTCGACGCACCCGCCAGCAGCGCCTCGCGTACGAACAGCAGCCGCTGGGCGACCACCGGCTCGGCGGCGAGCTGCTCCATCGTCGTCAGCGCGCCGACCCGCAACAGCTGCCCCTCGGCCATGACACCGCGCAAAGGCAGCCGGGTGATGTCGACCAGCCGGTCCGGGGTCCACACCCCGTCCTTCATCAGGTCGAGCTGGGTCGTGCCCCCGGCCAGGAACGCCGCCTGCGGGTCGGCGGTCACCGCGGCGACCGCCTGCTCGACCTGCGTGGGCCGGTCGTAGGCGAACGCGCGCATCACGCACCGCCCTCACTCTGCGCGGCCACCTCGCGGACCGCGGCGACGATGTTGTCGTACGCCCCGCAGCGGCACAGATTGCCCGCCATGAACTCGCGGATGTCGGCGTCGCTGCCCGCCCGGCCCTCCCGGAGCAGGCACGCGGCCGACATGAGCTGGCCCGGGGTGCAGAAGCCGCACTGGAACGCGTCGTGGCGCAGGAACGCCTCCTGGAGCGGGTGCAGGTCGGGCCCGTCGGACAGGCCCTCGACCGTGGTGACCGAGCAGCCGTCGACCTGCGCGGCGAGCATCAGGCAGGCCAGCACGCGCACGCCGTCGACGTGGACCGTGCACGCGCCGCAGGCGCCCTGGTCGCAGCCGCGTTTGGTGCCGGTGAGCCCCGCGGTGTCGCGCAGGGCCTCCAGCAGCGTCGTGCGGGTGTCGACCCGCCACTGGTGCGGGCTGCCGTTGACCACGGTCAGGACGTCGACGAAGTACTCGTCCTGCACCGATGGGGTCCGTGTCGTCGTTCGGGTGGTTTTCATCGGTATCTCCGGAGCGCGATCAGTCGCCGAACCGGCGCTGCGGCCACTGGCGTGGAGCGGACACCTCAGAATCCCACCGACCGGCGCCGGCCAGCGCAGATTCAGGCGATTCCGCGGCCGGTCAGGCGCGGGCCACCTGGTAGCGCAGGTGGGTGACCAGGTCGGTGCGGCGTACGCCGGCCGGGACCAGGTCGATGCGGTCGATGCCCTCGAACAGCCGCTCGCCGCGCCCCAGCAGCACCGGGGCCACGTGCAGGCGCAGCTCGTCGATGAGCCCGGCGGCGAGGAACTGGTTGACGGTGGCGGCGCCGCCCGCGATGGCGACGTCGCGGTCCCCGGCGGCGGCGCGGGCCAGCCGCATCGCCTCGTGGACGCCCCCGGTGACGAAGTGGAAGACGGTGCCGCCCTGCATCGTGATCGGCTCCCGCTCGTGGTGGGTGAGGACGAACACCGGCGCGTGGTACGGCGGCTCGTCGCCCCACCAGCCCGTCCAGTCCAGGTCCCAGGCGCCCCGATCGGGGCTGAACATGTTGCGGCCCATGATGAACGCACCCGCGGCGACGATCGCGGCCCGCTCCTCGGCGTTCTCCTCGGGCGCCTCGAACATCCACCGGGTCAGCACGTCGTCGACGTCGCCGAACGGCGCGTCCAGGCGCTGGTTCAGCCCGGCCGTGTAGCCGTCCACCGACACCGCCATGTCGCAGGTCACCTTGCTCATCGTCATCACTCCCCGGTCAACACGGGGCCGCTGCGGCCCCTCTGACTATTGGTCGAACGAGCGCCGCGCACATCGACATCCGGCAGAAATTTCGCAGCGAGGTTGGACCCCGGGCATGTGGACTGGGTTGAGGCGGCGGCGGTGCGGTGCCGCCGCCCCGGTCTCAGCGGCGCTGACGCTGCGGTAGCCCGGCGAGCTGCCGAAACGCCGCATGTGCCAGTTCACGGAAGCGGCATGGCGCGAATTCGCGACATGTACGGCAGCGCCCGGTCATATCGCTGTCGATGTGGGCGTCGATTAGATCCTGCGCCTCGGCAACGGTCGCTGGCAGCCGGACGACGCCACGTGCGCGGGCGGTCGTTGCGGGTGCGCCCGACCGGACGGAGTCGTTGTCACGTCCGGCCGGGCAGTCCGCCGCGCTACCGACCGAAGATGGTGTGGCTGGTGAGCGATTCAGCCATGGCGGCGCGCTTGTCATTCATCCACGATGATCGACAGTATGTTCATTCACTACCCGGTGTCATATGGATGTTTCGTGGCGTCATCTCCTCGTGTCGCGGGGAAGTTCCCCTGGTGGGGTCGGTTGCGTACCGTCTAGACAATTGATCGACGCGCGTGACTGATCTTGTGGGGGATGACATGGGCGAGGGTCGGCCGGAGAGCCTGCGACGGCAGCAGGCCCGGCTGTCGGCCGAGTTGCGGGCCGGCGGCAAGACCTGGGTGGAGGCAGCGGAGGCCTTCCAGACGAGGTTCCGGCTCAACCCACGGGTGGCGCTGCGGTCGGTGAGGGGATGGAGCCAGGCACATGCCGCCGAGGAGTGGAACCGGCGCTGGCCCAACGAGCCCAAGACCTTCAAAAGCTTCTCCTATTGGGAGATCTGGCCGGGCAGGGGCGGCTATTCGCCTTCGCAGGACAACCTGGTTCGGCTGGCCGAGATCTACGAGTGCAGCGTGGCTGACCTGCTGGCCGACTTACCCAGCTTCCGCCACCTGGACTCCGCCTCTGGGGCGACTTTGGTGGTGCCTCGGGGTACGGCAATTGCTCTTGAGGGTGAAATCATGGTGCGGAGCGAGGCGGAGTCCCTGCTTCGCGACCTGCTCGGCCGGCGCCCTGGTGCCGAGGCGACTGCTCCGCCACCGGCGGACGTCACCAGCCTGTGCCGCCTGCCCGGGGAGGTCGACTTCGGAGATTTGGCGCAGGTCATCGTGAAGTGGATTCAGCAGCTACCGCATTCCAAGGCCCGCAGGGACATGCTGGGCAAGCTGACGACCGCGCTTGCTGTCGCCGCGTCGGCGCCATTGGCCGAACTGGCAGGCACGGCCGGGCGGGCTGGTACCGCACCGGTCCCGGACTCCGGCAGATTCGACCCGGCCACGCTGGCACATTGCGAGGCCATGATGCCGAACCTGCGTAAGCAGGGCGATGTGCTCGGGGCGAGTTCGACGCTGCCCAGCGCGTTGGAGTACCGGCGCATAGCCGAACAGCAGGCCAAAGCCGCCCCGACCGGTGCTGCGCGTGACCGCGCGGTCGCCGTGTACGCCGAGTTGACCCAGCTGTCGGGCTGGCTGTGCTTCAACATGGGCGACTATGGCTCGGCGCAGCGGCTCTACGACGACGCGCGGGCCGCCGCCCATGAAGCGCGGGCCGTGGAGCTGGTGACCTACATCCTGTGCACGATGAGCCACCTGGCGACCTGGCAGGGCCAGCCCCGGGTCGGTATCGATCACGCTGTCGCCGCTGCTGCGTGGGCCGAGCAGAGTGGCAGCCCGTACGCCCGTGCCTATGCCGCCGACGTGGCCGTACGGGCGCTGACCGCCGACGGTCAAGCCGACCGGTCGAGGGAGGCGCTCGACCGAGAGTACGACGCCCTGCAGACGGCTCTGAGCGGACGAGGCCCCCGCCAGTCGTGGTGGTACTTCTACGACGAGTCGTTCTTCTGGAGCACCAGCGCCCAGAACGCGTTGAAGTTCCGCGGCGCCGACCAGGTGATCGCGGCCACGGACAAGGCACTGGGCCTCAGCGACCAGACCAACCTGCACAACCGGTCATTCCGGCTGCTATACCGGGCTGAGGCGTTCGCGCGCCAGCAGAGCATCGGGTTGGCCTGCCAGACCATCACCGAAGTGGTGGAGCTGACGGCGGTGAACTCCACCCGCCGCATCGAGCAGCGGGTGCAGCAGTTGCGTCGTGGGCTTGACCCGTGGCGGCGTACCCGGGCCGTCAAGGAGCTCGACCAGGCGATCCGCGCCTACCGGATCAGTTCCGGCCAGCTAGCGGAAGCGGGTGCATGAACACGGCGTACTCACGGTAGTACGCGCCGGGCCGTCCAGGTTTGGAACCGACTCGCTGCCATCCCCACCCCTCGTAGAGCGCGTGGGTGGCGGTCGCGACCGGGTTCGCGGACAGGGTCGCACGCTCTTCGTGCCGGCCGCTGAGGAACGTATCGTGTAGGCCGCGCCCGACGCCCTTGCCCTGCCAGGCTTTGCGCACCTCGATCTCAGCCAGGACCACCGTACGCTCGCCGCCGCGCTCGTCGGTGAACCCCGGCTCGGGAGCCGGGGCGAGACCCACGAACCAGTCGCGGTCCTGCCGCAGGCTGTACCCGAAGACGAACCCCACCAGCTCGCCGTCCACCGACGCGGTGACCAGCTGGTAGTTGCGGGCACTCAGGGCGCTGGTCGCACGGTCACGGAAAGCGCTGCTCTTGACGGTGGTGTCCTCTCCGGGGACCTCGCCGTACGCGTCAGCGTAGACCTCGCACAGCTGATCCATCACGCCAGCGGCAGCCTCGTCGTTGAGGCGGGTGTACGTCACGTCGGTCATGCCACGACCCTACGTGCGTATGGTTGCCGATCCTTCCCCGTGGCGCTGGGAAATGCGCTCAGCAGCCACTTTCCGGCACGAATCATGCCACACGAAGGGTTACAGTCCGCTGGTCATCGACGGATGATGATCACTCGCGAAGGGTTGCAGGCTGTTGAAGATCACTGTCATCGGATCGGGCCACCTAGGCGCTACGCACGCCGCCGGCATGGCCGACATCGGGCACGAGGTCATCGGTGTCGACATCGACCAGGCGAAGATCGAGACGCTGAACGCCGGGCGGGGCTGGTTCCACGAACCCGAGCTGGACGTGCTGCTGGCCCGCAACATCGGCACCGGCAGGCTCCGCTTCACCACCGACTTCGCGGCTGCCGCAGACTTCGGCGACGTGCACTTCCTCGCCGTCGGCACCCCGTCCGGCCCGGACGGCACATACGACCTGGCCCAGATCACCGGAGCGATCGAGCTGCTGGCCCCGCATCTCAACCGCCCGTGCTTGATCGTCGGCAAGTCCACCGTGACACCCGGAACCGCCTCGATGGTCGAAACCCTGGCCCGCAAGCTCGCCCCCGCAGGCGACTCGGTCGAGGTGGCGTGGAACCCCGAGTTCCTGCGCGAAGGCACCGCTGTCGCCGACACCCTGACCCCCGACCGCATCGTCCTCGGGGTGGCCTCCACCGAGGCGGAGAAGACCCTGCGCCTGCTGTACGAGCCGATCACCAGCAGCCACGACTGCCCCCTGGTGGTCACCGACCGCATCACCGCCGAGATGGTGAAGGCGACCGCGAACGCCTACCTGGCCACCCGGATCTCGTTCGTCAACGCCGTCGCGGAGATGTGCGCCGCAGTGGGCGCCAACGTCGCCGAGCTCGCCGACGCGATCGGCCACGACGCGCGCATCGGACACCACTACTTCCATCCCGGCCTCGGCTTCGGCGGCGGCTGCCTGCCCAAGGACCTGCACGCCTTCACCCGCCAGGCCGAGCGCAGCGGCGTCACCGCCGCAGCCGGGTTCCTGAGAGGCGTGGACGCTCTGAACCTGCACATGCGCTCCCGCGCGGTCGAGGTGGCCGCCACCGCCCTCGGGGGCGACCTGGCCGGGCGGCGCATCGCCATGTGGGGTGCGGCGTTCAAGCCCGGCATCGACGACGTACGCGACTCCCCGGCCCTGGACGTCGCGGTGCGGTTGCACGACGCGGGCGCTACGGTCACGGTCTACGACCCGCAAGGGCTGGCGATGGCCCGCCAGGCAGCGCCGCAGCTCACGTACTCCGCCAGCGCGACCGAGGCCGCCACCGACGCCGAGCTGATCGTGGTCGGCACCGGATGGCCAGAGTTCGGCGCGCTCGACCCGTACGCCATCGCCAACAGCGTCGCCGCCCGGAACCTGCTCGACACCCGCGGCGTGATCTCCGGCCAGCGCTGGCGCGCCGCGGGGTGGACCGTCCACGGCCTGGGCTACCAGTCCTGACAGGTGTTCACGAACAGGCGAAGGGGCGGCCTAAGCGGGCCGCCCCTTCGCCTGCCATCAGTTCAGAGCACCTGCACCGACCAACCCGCCACCCGCCAATCGGTGTGCAGCAGCAGGCCTCGCCGCGCGTCGATCAGCGTGGGCCGCCGGCCGGGTGCGAGCTGCGCCGGGATGACGCGACCGAACTCGGGCCAGTTCGTCAGGTGCAGCAGCACAGCGGCACCCTCGGCCACAGCCTCCGGATCAGCCGCGTACGCCAGCTCGGGAAACTCGGCCTGCGCGCCGTCCATGGCCTGCGGGTCGTAGACGGTGACCACCGCCCCGGCCCGGTGCAGGCGGGAAGCCACATCCAGGGCCGGGGAGTCGCGGATGTCGTCGATCCCGGCTTTGAACGACGCTCCCCAAATCCCGACCCGGGCTCCGGTCGCGTCACCGCCGACAGCCTGGACTGCCAGCTCGACCGCCCGCTGACGGCGCCGCTGGTTGATCTCGTCCACGTGGGTCAGGAAGGCCAGCGAGCGCCCGACCCCCAGCGACTCGGCCAACGCCACGAACCCCCGCGTGTCCTTGGTCAGGCACGACCCGCCGTAGCCCAGGCCGGGCTGCAGGTACGTGCTGCCGATGCGCGCGTCGTGGCCCATCACCGCGGCCAGGTCCTCGACGCTGGCCCCAGCGGCGTCGCAGAACTCGGCCAGCGCGTTGACGAACGACACCCGCGTGGCCAGGAACGCGTTCGCCGCCAGCTTGCACAGCTCCGCCGTGACCAGGTCCGTGACGACCAGGGGAACCCCATCGGCCAGGCACTCCGCCCACACCCGGCGCAGCATCGTCTCCGCCTGGCCACCGGGCTCCACGCCCAGCACGATCCGCGTCGGGCGGCGCACGTCGGCGATCGAGTGCGCCTCGCGCATGAAGTCCGGCGACGCGGCCACCTCGACCGAGACACCCGCCGGGACCAGCTCCATCACCCGGGCCTTCACCTTCGCGGTGGTGCCCGCCGGGACCGATGACTTGACCACCACCAGTGTGTCCCTGGTGATCTCGCGGGCCAGCGACTCGGCGGCGGCGAACACATCACCGAGATCGTGATGCGCCGAACCGGCCGCCTGCGGTGTCGGCACCGCGATGAAGTGGAGGTCCGCGTGAGCTGCGGCGTTGGCGTACGACGAGGTGAACGTCAGCCGCCCCGTCGCCGCGCCGTCTGTGATCGCCTCGGCCAGGCCCGGCTCGGCGAACGGCGGCTTTCCGGCGTGCAGCAGGGCGGCGGTCTCGGTGTTGGTGTCCACCCCCAGCACCTGATGGCCAAGCGCGGCGAGCCCAGCAGCGTAGGGTGCACCGAGCCTCCCGCACCCGATGACAGTGATCTTCATTCAGTCCTCCCCGCGACGCGCGATGATCATTGCCGGCTGGATGGTGGCGGTGAACATGCCGCCTGGCTCGGCTGCCAGCAGCAGGCGGCGAAGGTCGGCATCGAACTCGGCCAGCCGGTCGCCCAGCACGGCCGGCGAGCTGTAGGCCTGCGTGTACTGCAGACCCATGACCTGGTCGAGGCTCATCGACAGCCTCACGTCGGTGCGCATCACGGTCAGCGCATTGAATGCCGAGGATCGAAGGACCGTCTCGTGGTCGCCTCCGGGCTGCTCGTGATGCAGGGCGTCCGGCCCCGCGCGGCGAACAATGCCGAGGTGGCGATGGATGACTCGATCGGCCAGCGGATACCACCATGGCTTGGCCGAGCCTGCCGCGAACGACATCATGATCGCGACGAAGCCACCCGGCACCACCAACTCGTCAAGCTGGCGCACGACGCTCGCACGATCGAACCAGTGAAACGCGTCGCCGATCACGACGCCCGCAACCTTCGGTAGCCCAATCAATTCGTGCACGTCACCGACACGGAACTCGACCTCATCACCGAACCCCTCCTCGGCCGCCCGATTCCGGGCAATCTCGATCATTTTCGGGCTAGCGTCGATGCCGACGACGTGACGGTCCCGCGTGGCCAGGCCCAGCGCGAGCGAACCGGGACCTGTCCCCAGATCCAGCACGGCTCCACCCGGATGGAGACCGGCAACATGATTGACGAACACCGCAGGATGCGGTGGACGATAGGTCGAGTAATCCTCTTCCGTGCCCGCGAACAGGGTCGCGGGCGCCGCATAGCGCACGGCTTGCCCCCTCGGTCAAGATCCAGCACATGGCAACGGTGCGGGCCGAACAGGCCCTGACGTCTGGCTTCGATGGCGACGACCTACAGGCTCCGCACCACATTCACGGTCATCTAAACCACCCTGAACGGACACCCGGCATGCTCGGGAAGTGCCCCGGCGCACAATTCCCTGTACGGCCTGGAAAGATCGAGGTATGCAGGCCGCAGGTATTTTGCTCGTGCGCCCCGACGGCTCCGTGCTACTACAGCTACGCGACGACCACGCGCCAACCGACGCCAACCGCTGGGGCATCCCCGGCGGACTCGTCAACCCAGGCGAGACACCAGAAGCCGCCGCACGTCGGGAGCTGCTCGAAGAAACTGGCCTCGTCATCAACACAGAGCTGACCCTCTTCTGGACAGGCGCCACCGCCGACAAAAGGCTCACCGCCCATGTCTACTGCGCCGCCACGGACGCCAGCCAGGAGGAGATCGTGGTTGGCGAGGGACGCGCTATGGAATTCGTGCCCGCCGACAAGGTGGCCAGCATTGCACTGGCCGACAACGCCCGACCCGTCCTGCTCGACTTCGTATCGTCGGAGCGCTTCAAGCGACTCGCACCCTCCGCCATGATCTGAACCGCAACTGCATAGGACGCCGCGTTCGACCATCACCCGACGCCCCAGCTCGCCGCCGGGCACCTTGCGTCGGTGGATCGAGGCCGCGACTCACCGCACGTCGTACGTCCCGCCATTCCAAGCGTCGAACCCACGGAGGATGTCGCAGCAGATCGTTACCATCCGTGGATGGCCGATGCAGGCACACAAAAACCCATGCAAACTGCCATGGGAGAGCTGGACCGTATCGAACTCGCGCTGGCGACCAAGCGGCTCGACCCAGCCTTGTTCGAACGGTGTGTCACCGACATACTGGCCGATCAGTACCCGGGGCTGTCGCCAGTTCCCGAGGGGACCGACCACGGCCGTGATGCCGACTTGTACGTGCCAGGTGAGACGGTTCCCACACGCATCATGATCACCACCGCCTGTACCCCAAAGGGGGTACAGGCGAATATGGTCAAGAGCCTAAAAAGCATGACGGAGCACTCTGTTGCCTACGATCGAATCATCCTGGCCAACCGGGCCACCCTCAACGAACGGCAGCGGGCGAGCCTTCGCATAAAGGCGCAGGATTTCAATGCGACGATCACCGCGTTCTACGACCACGGCTTTTTCGCCAGCCGTCTTCGTCGAGACGGTGCCTGGCGGGCCGCTCTGCTCGGCATCCCGGGTAATCCGATCAGCCTCACCCGTATACCGGCAGACTTGGCCGAGCGACCCTGGACACAGCTAAGTTCCATAGGACGCGAGGCGGAACTACAGGTGCTGAACTCGCTGACGTGCGACGTTGTCGTCGCAGGGCCGCCTGGGGTGGGTAAGACCCGGCTGGTCGCCGAACTTGAAGACGTCGTCTTCGTCGACCCCGACTTCGCCGAAACGGGCTCCCTCGCCGACGACCTGCGCTGGATCCAGCCACGCACCGTGGTCGTCGACGACGCCGGCCAACACCTGGCCCTGCTACGTACGCTGGTCAAGCTCCGGCGGCACGAAAATGAGCTGCTCAGCTATCGGATCATCGCCATCGGCTGGCCCGACGAGACCACCGAACTCTGCCATCTGCTGGCCAAGGCACAACCCGTCGAGGTCGGCCTGCTCGACCGCGCCAGCATGGACAGGATCATCGTTGAAATGGGCGTTCGTAACCGACTCGCCCGCAGCGAGATCCTCGACCAGGCCGAAGGAAGGCCCGGCTGGGCGGTAGCGCTGGCCTCTATGCTCACGCAGACCAACCGCTGGGATTCCCTGTTCAGCGGAACCGTTCTGATCGCGGAGGCGCAGCGATACCTGCAACGCTCCAGTATCGCTGCTGAGACCCAGGACGTCATTGCCACCATCGCGGCCCTGGGGGGTATTCGTCACGACCAGATGAACATGCTGGCCAGCATCCTAGCCCTGTCGCCCACCGCGGTGCGAAGATCGATTGAGATCGCCGCCCACAGCGGCCTCATCGACGTAGAGTCCGTATGGGCCGAAGGCGACGTACGCCAGCGCTGCTACACAGTACGGCCACCGATGCTGGCCGATGCGCTCGTTGCCCAGCAAGCCTTTCGCACCCCTGTGCCCTCGCTTGACCTGCTCGACCTCGCGGACCGGTGGACAGGACCGGTGACGTACATTGCCCTCGCCGCGATCAACAGCGCCTTGCTCGGCGCCGACGAGGCCAAACCCGTAGCCTCGCACTTCATCCACCGTTTCCGCGCCAACAGCTTGAACGAGCGGCCTCTTAAAGCGCTCGCGGCCCGCTACGCCTGCATTGACCGTCACACTGGGGCCGAAATGCTCAGCTGGGCCCGCCAGGAGGCCGACTCCGCGTTCAGCGCATCAGCTACTTCCGGCTTAGCCGGAGTGGTTGAGATCGCTACGATCGTCGCTGGCAGGTACCTCAACCGCGACGCAGTGAAGCTGCTACTTGACGCAGCGTATATCGACTCCCGGACCCCCCATCAGCACTCCGACCACCCCCTGCGCAAGCTTGAGGATCTGATCGGCCACGAACACCCAGACATTATTAAGTCGGTGAACCCTCGCAACGTCATCGCCGACACAGCAGGCGTGTGGATCGCCCAGCGCATCGGCGATAACACCGCCTGGGCAGTGTATGGCGCCACTATCCGCTATGTGCTGTCACTTCACGTAAGCAGCCGCTATCTCGACCACGTGCACCGTCGTCAGCTACACATGGTCGAGACTGTTCTGACACCCGACGAAGCTCGCGTCGTGTACATCGACACGTGGCCACAGATCAAGGAGCGGCTTGCGGCGGCACCCTCCAACGTCGTGAAGAACGTCGTTGATGTGGCCCTGGACTGGCTACGCATTGGCCATGGATATGACCGCCCCTTCAACGCCGAGCACCCGCACGACAGCATCACCGCAGCCAGGGAACTCGGCGAAGCACTCCTCCGTGACCTAACCAGTTTCGTCAACGGAAGACCGGGTCTGACCATCTACGTCAACAACGCCGCCGCGCGCCTCGGAATCGAGATCACTCTCGCCCCGCTGACTGGCCACGTAGAGTTCTTCGTAGGACTCGATCGTGACGACGATGTCATCAGCCGCCTGTCAGTAGCGCAAGCAGGCGTCGCGCGAGCCGTCCAACCGTGGGTCGGCGAAGAGCCGTGGGTCGTTATCGCACGTCTCAGGGAGCTCAAGACTGAGCTGCACGACGCTGGCATGGACTGGCCAAACCGCATCGAGTGGGCGTGCCGCACCATAGCCGCGGAAGTCGACAATCCGACTCTGTGGACCGCGGTCGCGCTCGACATGCAGTTGTTCCCTGAAGCTGAACCTTTCGTCAACGCAATGGTCAGTAGAAGCCTCGACATCGAGGCAGCGGCAAACCAGATCGCCCGCTGCCTCGACATGCCGACTGCGCGCTGGGCTGTGATCAACGCCGTGCTGAGTGATCCTGGCAGCGAGCACCTCATGCTGGTCCTTGCCACGCTACGACCCTCCGACTACCGGACTCTGGAGGCCATGGCGTTTCGGCGGCAACTGACGTCCGAGTGCCTACACCTGCTGCTTACCGCCACGCCCGACGCCGCCCGAGGCATGGCAACGTTCGCGATGGCCCGGCCTGTCCACGAAGACGACGACAACTGGCCGCCGCCCGAGATCGAGGAGCATTGGCTTGAGGCCATCAGGCACTTCGACCCCGGGACCGTTCCGGAAGCCGCCTCGCACGATCTCGACCGCCTAGCAAGGTTTCTCGGCCAACGCTTTCCTGACACCCTCTACTCCTACGTCATCGACTGTTTGGACGCCGCCGCGTCCCGCGATGAGTGGTGGTCTCCCAACGAGCTGCTCACCAACGGGATCCGCCACCTGACCCGCGCGCACAAGACAAGGGTGTGGCAGACATACCGCCCAACGAATCAAGGTTGGTTCCTCGCCCGCTCCATCGCTGGCAACGACGTGACCTGGCTTGGCGAGATGCTCGATGCCGGCCTGATGACCACGGCAGACGCACTCAAAGCGCGTGACGGATTGATCGGCCCTGAGCCAACCCTCACCGAAATGGCACAGCTGCTCATTCCCAGAGGTGTCGAACCCATCGAAATCGCCGTCCTTGCCGAGCTCGGCGTCAGCTGGGGCGAGGACTCTGAACGAGCCGCGCGGCTCGTCGATGAATTCACGAAATACGCAGGATCAGATGACCCCAGCACGGCAGCCGTTGGAACGGCAGGCGTCACCTACTACCAGGAGAAACGTGATATCGCACTAAGCAGGGAGGCCAAAGCCCGAATCCGAGGACAAATGTGAACCAACCTCCGACTCGTTCAATCCGTAGGAGCAGCGATCTATCGTGGTCGGCACAGAACTCGCAATCGTTCGGTGCCGACCACGATCACTGAATCACGCTATTGGCAGCCGGCTAAGCCGTGATACCAGCCGATCGTGACCTCCTCATCGAGCGTGAGGGTGCCCGCAGTTTGGTTCTGCGCGGATCCACGTCGACCCCTAACGCGATAAGAAGATGCCCTTCCTCGCCAGCTATTGGTGGACTGTGAGGTTAAGGGGGAGGCCGGTGCCGGCGGCGTTGAAGCCGAAGCTCTCCTCCTGCCCGGGGGCGATGTCGCCGTTGTAGGAGACGTTGACGAACTTGTGGTGCTGGCCGGTGGAGGTGCGCACCGAGCTCCACGAGCTGCTGACGGTGGTGCCCGAGGGCAGGTCGAAGTCGACGGTCCAGGTCAGGGTCGTCTGGGCGCAGTTGTTCTTGATGAACACGTCCATGCCGTACCCGGTGCTCCAGGAGGAGGTCCGCACGGTCCGGACGCTCAGGCACCCGGCCGGGGCGCTCGGCGAGACCGACGGCGACGGGGACGCCGAGCGGGAGGGGGACAGAGACGGGGACGGAGACGGAGACGGGGACGCCGAGCGGGAGGGTGAGGGCGACGGGGAGGCCGGGGTGCTGGCCGAGGCGGACGGGCTGGGTGCGCCGGTCACGGACTTGAGGAACAGCGACGGGCCGGGATCGGTACGCGTCGCGTCGACGCCGTGTCCGCCGGTGTAGTCGAGCTGCTCGCGCCCCGACCAGTCCGGGATCGCCGTGCCGCCGCTGTCCAGGTGCTTCCACCCGGTCCCGTTCCAGCCGAACTGGTAGATGCGCTGGTGGTCGGCGTAGTACGGCGTGTACGCCGCCCCCGCGGTGACCTGCTTGCTCATCGTGTTGTTGAAGAAGACGTTGCGCGGCCCGCTGGACCCGGACCACTTGACGGCCTTCTTACCCGCCGCCCACCAGATCGGGAACCAGGTCGAGGCGTCCGGACCGCCGCCGCCCTCCTCGCCGCAGTTGGCGGAGCAGCTGCCGGAGCGGTGCTCGTACGGCACGGTCACCGTGTTGAGCTCGATGAGGTTGTTGCGCTCCCAGCCGCCGTGCAGGTTGACGTCGGAGTCGAAGTCGTTGCCGATCACGACGTTGCCCGACGCCGACCACTGGAACGTGAAGTGGCGCAGGTTGCGGGAGGTGTTGCCCGCGTAGAGGGAGTCCCAGACGCGCGAGCCGCGGAAGTAGCCGTTGCCGCCCTTGCCCTTGTTCCAGGAGCCGTCGAAGCTGTTGCCGACGATCTGCAGGTGGTACGCCTCCTCGGAGACGATCGGGTGCGAGCCGGTCATGGTGGCGCTGATGCCGCGCACCCAGGAGTCGGCGGCCCATTTGAAGACGATGCCGTGCATCTCGTCGGCCGGGGCCATGTTGCCGTAGTTGTGCACGGCGTTGCTCGGGTTGAGACCGGGCATGTCCTGGGTCAGCGCGAAGTTCTCGAAGCCGACGCCGACCACCGGGTCCACCAGCGGCGCGGCCTTGGAGTCGTAGACGGCGCCGTCGATGGCGGCCGAGCCGTCGGAGGTCGAGGTGACCGGGACGTCGTACTCCAGCGGCTTGTTCAGGGTGATGGTGCGGTTGGTGGTGTCGACGGCGGTGATGGTGAAGATCTGCTGGCGCATGTGGATGTTCTGCAGGGTGCCGTCGGCGGGCGTGACGTCCTGCTGGGCGTAGAAGTTCAGCGAGTTCGCGGCGCGGACGTTGACCAGGCCGCCGACCGTGAACGCGCTCATCGAGCCGCTGGTCGCCAGGTAGACGACGGTGTCGCCGGTGCGGGCGGCGAACCCGGTGTCGCCGGTCTTGCCGCGCAGCTTCAGCCCGGCCTTCCAGTGCACGTTGACGGTGCCCTCGAACAGGTCCTTGCGGTTGGCGGGCGCTGCGGCGTACTCGCTGGCGTAGCTGGAGTGCACGCCCCGCGACTGGACCCGGAACAGGCCGCGGCCGGGCCAGATCCAGCCGCCCTTGGCCGAGCCCGAGGTCATCCCGTCCTCGTCCCAGTCCGAGCCGTCGTCGGTGAGCGCGTCGTAGCGGGTGTTCGCGTCGGGGCGGAACACCAGCTTGGTGCCGCCCGCGCCGCTGCCCGCACCTCTGATGATCAGGTAGTCGGCGTCGACGCCGAGCTGCCGCGACACGTTGAGGGTGCCCGCGGGCAGGGTGATCAGGGACAGCTTGGTGTAGCTCGCGGTGGGCGAGCAGCCGGTGCGGATCGCGTCGATGGCGGCCTGGAGCCCGGCCGAGTCGTCGGCGCCGTCGTCGGGGGTGACGGCGTACTGGCTCGCCAGTTCGGCGGGGGTGAGCTGGCAGGCGGCGTCGGGGTTGGTCTCGGCGGCGCCGGGCAGGTTGGCGCCGCCCCGGTAGCCGGCCTTGGACCAGTCGTAGAGACCGGCGACGGGGGCGCGGCGGTTGGCGGCGGACAGGTCGAGGGTGGTGAGGGCGGCGGCCGGGTGGAGCGAGGGGCGGGCCGGGACCAGGGCCAGGGTGCCTGCGGCCAGGGCGGCGACGGTGAGGCCGGCCAGCAGGGGTACGGGGACGGAACGTCGAGACATCACTGCTCCGAAGGGGGACGGGTGTCTGCTGTGGATTCCTGTGATCGCCCATTCTGCTGACACGTTTCCAACAGGTCAATAGCCTGCTACAAACTGGCACGGCGTCCATGTATATGGACGCCGTGCTGGAGGGATCACGTATCAGCAGCTCAGGGCAGCACCCTCAGGGCAGCAGCTCAGGCGGCAGTCCCTGCAACGCGACGGGGCGGCGGAACCGCTCGACCGCCTCCGTGCCGACCGACGTCGACCACGGCGCCGACGTGGCGGGCCAGGGGCCGCCGTGGTGCATCGCGTCGCAGACCGCGACCCCGGTCGGCACGCCGTTCCAGACGATCCGCCCGGCTCGGGCCAGCAGCCCCGGCAGCAGCGCGGCGGCCGCGTCGCGGTCACCGTCGGCGGCGTACACCGACGCGGTCAGCGATCCGTCCAACCTGTCCAATGCCTGCTCGGGCGCGCCGACGCCGATCACCACCGATGGTCCGAAGTGCTCCTCCAGCAGCTCCCCCGCCAGTTCTGCGACGTCGACGACGACCGCGAACGGGACGGGCTCGCCCGCGCCGGCGACCACCCGGTGCCGGGCCGACGCGGCCGCCAGCCAGCCCTGATGTGCCTGGCCCATCGGCTCGGTCAGCATCCGGTGCACCGGGGCGGCCGCCACCGCTGCCGCGAGCGCGTCGGCGAACGCCGCCGACCCGGCCAGCACCAGCCCCGGCTTGGTGCACAGCTGCCCGGCCGAACCGGTCACGGCGGCCGCCAGCGCGGCGACGGTCGCGTCGCCGCTCGCCCCCGGCAGCACCAGCACCGGGTTCAGCGAACCCATCTCGGCGTACACCGGGATCGGGTCGGGGCGGGCCGACGCCGCGTCCATCAGCGCCCGGCCGCCCCGCAACGAGCCGGTGAACCCGACCGCCTTCACCCCCGGTGCGCGCACCAGCTCCAGCGACACCTCGGGCCCGCCCGCCACCAGCGAGAACGCGCCATCGGGCAGGGCGGCGGCCAGCAACCGGCCCAGCAGCCGCCCCGTACGCGGCTGCGCCGGATGGGCCTTGACCACCACCGGGCAGCCCGCCGCCAGCGCCGACGCGGTGTCCCCGCCGCTCACCCCGAACGCGAGCGGGAAGTTCGACGCGGCGAACACCGCGACCGGGCCGACCGGCACCGGCACGGTCACCAAGTCCGCCCCGCCCGCCGCGACCCCGGCCGACACCCGCCGCCATGGCTTGGCCGCGTGGTCGCCGAGCAGCCGGAACTGGTTGGCGGTGCGGTCCAGCTCGCCGCGCAGCCGCGCCTCGGTCAGCCCCGTCTCGGCCAGCGCGGTCGCGACGACCTCGTCCCCGGCGGCCAGCACCGCATCGGCGCACGCGTGCAGCATGTCCCGCCGCGCGCCCGCACCCGTCGCCGCCATCGTCGGCGCAGCCTGCACGGCCCGCGCCACCGCCTTCATAACGTCCATGACATTCATCGGAATCTCCTATCGCGATCCCGACCCGGCCGCCTTGCGTGCAGTTTCAGGGAAAGTGCAGGAATCGGACCGCGAATTCACGCACTTTCCCCGAAACTGCACCCTCCGTGCCAGGGCGGGCGGCAGCGGCGGCGGGACGGGTGGGGGTCAGGGGCGGAAGTGCCTGGTCAGGGTGGCGAGGTGGGGTTGGCGGTCCGCGGGGGCCAGGCCGAGGTGGTACAGGCTGAGCCGGGCCGCTCCGGCGTCGCGCAACCGGGCCACGTGGTCGGCGAGGTGGTCGGGGTGGGCGGGCGGGAGCACGGTGACGTAGGCGTCGACCGTGGTCTGCCCGGCCAGCGCCGACACCAGCCCGGCGGTGGCCGGGTCGGTCGGCCAGCACGGCACCAGCACGTTGTCCACCTTGGACAGCAGCTCCGGCGCCAGGCCCGGCGAGGGCCCGGCCGCCCACGGGTCGGGGTGGCCGTGCAGGGTGATCGCGGCGTTCGGGGCCTGCTCCCGTACCGCCGCGAGGACGCCGTCGATCAGCTCGGCCGTCGCCGACCGGCGGACCGCGAGCAGCTCGGCGCCCAGGTCGTCGGGCAGCCAGGACCCGGTCTGGATCGACTCGCGCAGCGCGGCCGCCACGCGGGCCGGATCGAGGCCGCGCAGGGTCCAGGCCGTCGCGCAGGCGTCGCAGCAGCAGACGCTCAGCGCCCGCTGGACCAGCGGCGGGAACGCGCCGTCGGTCTTCTCGTGGCAGCCGACATGTGCCACGCCCATCTGCCCGGCCGACTCCAGCGACACGCCGCCGACCGGCAGCCCGCGCAGCGCCTCGGCCGCCAGCACCGCGCAGTGCTCGCGGACCTGCGGCTGCGCCGGGCACAGGGCGTAGGAGTAACGCTCGCCGAAGCAGTTGCGCACGGTCAGGTCGGGGTGGGCCAGGCCCAGCCGGGTGCTGTGGGCCAGCACGATCCACGCGTTGACCGCGATCCCGGCCGCCCGCAGCACGGCGACGGCCTCGGCGGCCGGGTCCTCGTGGCCGGGCAGCCAGTCCGGCGCCTGCGGCACCAGCCGCCGCCCGGCCCACGCCTGCTCGCGTACGGGCCGGTAGAGCGCGGCATACCGGGCGTCGACCAGCCGGCGCGACGGGTGCAGCGGGGTCGCCGCCCGGGTCGAGTGGTACGTCACCGCCAGCGTCACCGCGTCCGCCCCGGTCTGTTCGAACCGGTCGGTGAACCCCGGGTCGCCGAGCACGTCCCAGGGGAAGGCGTGCACGCTGGTCACCATCGCGGCCTCCGCTTGGTGTACTCCGGCTCGAAGAGCTGCCGGTACGACGTGTCGTCGCGTTCCCGGACGGCGCAGCGCAGGTAGTCCTCGTGCAGCCGGGCGAGGGCGTCGCGGTCCAGGCTGACGCCGAGGCCGGGGGTGTCGGGCACGGTGACCGCGCCGCCGGTGATCGGCAGCGGACGTTCGAGCACGTCCACGCCGCACTGCCACGGCGTGTGCGTGTCGGCGGCGTAGGTCAGCTCCGGCAGGGCCGCGCCGAGCTGCGTCATCGCGGCCAGGCTGATGCCCAGGTGGCTGTTGGAGTGCATGGACACCCCGACGCCCCAGGTGCGGCAGATCGCGGCGAGTTCGGCGCTGCGGCGCAGCCCGCCCCAGTAGTGGTGGTCGGCCAGCACCACGCCGACGGCGCCCTGGGTGAACCCGGGCGGGATGTCGGCGGGGCTGACCACGCACATGTTGGTGGCCAGCGGCATCGGCGCGGCCCGCGCGACCTCGGCCATGCCGGGGATGCCGGGCGTCGGGTCCTCCAGGTATTCCAGCAGGCCTTCGGTCTCCCGCGCGACGCGGATCGAGGTCTCGACGCTCCAGGCCGCGTTGGGGTCCAGCCGCAGCGGCAGGTCGGGGAACGCCTCGCGCAGGGCGCGGATCGCGGCGATCTCCTCGTCGGGCGGGAAGACGCCGCCCTTGAGCTTGATCGAGCCGAAGCCGTACGCGTCGATCAGCTGCCGGGCCTGGGCGACGATCCCGGCCGGGTCGAGTGCGGCCGGATACGGGTCGTCGACCGGCGGCAGCCCGCCGACCAGCGACGGGGGCCCGTCGGCGGCCGGGTGGGCGGCCCACTTGTAGAACAGGTACGCCGAGAACGGCACCCGCTCACGCACCCTCCCGCCGAGCAGGTCCGCGACCGGCCGCCCGGTCAGGTGACCCTGCAGGTCCAGGCAGGCGACCTCGAACGGGGCGAACACCCGCAGCGCCGTCTTCTGCGGGCTGGAGCCGCCGGTCAGCCCGTGCCGGTCGGGCGAGTCGGCGCCGCCCAGCGCCTGGCACACCCGCCGCCACAGCCCGTTGGTGTCGAACGGGTCCAGCCCGACCAGGGTCGGCCCGGCGGCGCGCAGCAGTTCCAGGTGCGGGGCGTCGCCGTAGGTCTCCCCCAGCCCGATCAGGCCGTCGCCGCAGCGCAGCTCGACGACGGCGCGCAGCGCCCACGGCTGGTGCACCCCGGCGGAGTTGAGCAGCGGCGGGTCCGGGAACGCCACCGGCGTGAGCACGACCTCGCGGATCCTCATGCGGCGGCCTCGGCCAGCACCGCGCGGCCGCGCGCGATGATCGCGGCGAGCTCGGCCTCGTGCTCGGGGGTGACGTCGACCAGCGGCGGGCGCACGGGCCCCATCGGCTGGCCGTCCAGCCGCGCCCCGGCCTTGACCAGCGCGACGGCGTAGCCGGGGACCCGGTCGCGCAGGGTCACCAGCGGGAGGTAGAACGCGGCGATAAGGCGGGCGACGAGGGCCTGGTCCCCGGCGCGTACGGCACGGTAGAACGCGGTCGCGATGTCGGGGGCGAAGCAGAGCACGGCCGAGGAGTAGCTGTCGACGCCGATCGCCTCGTACGCCTGGACCGACATCTCGGCGGTGGGCAGTCCGTTGAGGAACCCGAACCCGGCCGCGCGCGGGTGGCCGGACTGGCGTACGGCGGTGACCAGGCGCAGCATCGCGTCGACGTCGCCGCGCCCGTCCTTGATCCCGGCTACGGTCGGGATGTCCAGCAGCGCCACGGCCGCGGCCGGGTCGAGCACCGCGTTGGCGCGCTGGTAGACGGTGATCGGCAGCGCGGTGGCCGAGGCGACGTAGCGCACGTGCTCGACCAGCCCGGCCGGGGTCGAGGAGACCAGGTACGGCGGGAGCAGCAGCAGCCCGGCCGCGCCGCACGCGGCGGCGATCTGCGCGAACTCGCGGGCCTGCTGGGGCCCGCCGCCGCAGCCCGCGAAGATCGGCAGGCGGCCGTCGGACACCCGCACCGCGGTGGCCACGACGTCGCGGTACTCGTCGGCGGACAGGGCGGTGAACTCGCCGGTGCCGCAGGCGACGAACAGCGCGGTGGGGGCGGCGGCGATCTGGCGTTCGACGTGCTCGGCGAAGACCGCCAGGTCTACCTTGTCGTCGCCGGTGAACGGGGTGAGCGGAAACGAGAGCAGCCCCTGCAGGCGCATGGTGGTTCTCCTCGGTGGTGGCGGTGCGGACTTTCGGGTGGCGGCCTCAGCCCTTGACGGCGCCGGAGGTGAGGCCGCGCATGAACTGGCGCTGCATGGCGATGAACGCGAGCACGCTGGGCAGCAGGGCCAGCAGCGCGGCGGCGAGCAGGACGCCGATGCCGACCTGCTCGTCGGAGCGCAGCGTGCGCAGGGCCAGCGGCAGGGTGAACTGCTGGGCGTCGGTGGCGACCAGCAGCGGGAGCAGGTACTGGTCCCAGATCATGGTGAAGCCGAAGATGCCGACGACCCCGAGTGCGGGACGGCACAGCGGCAGCACCACCGACCAGAACACGCGCAGGTCGCCCGCGCCGTCCAGGCGCGCCGCCTCCTCCAGCTCGACCGGGATCTCCTTCATGAACTCGGTCATGACCAGGATGGAGAACGCCCACGCGCCGACCGGGATGATCATGCCGAGCAGGGTGCCGGTGAGGTTGACCCGCGACAGCACCAGCGACAGCGGGATCGCCAGCACCTCCTCGGGCAGCATCATCGTGGAGAGCACCAGCAGGAACACCAGCTTCATCAGCGGGAACGTCTTGCGGGCCAGCGAGTACGACGCCGACACGCTGACCGCGATCTGCAGCAGCAGTCCCCCGCCGACGACGATGAACGAGTTCGCCAGGTAGCCGAGCACGCCCCGGTCGAAGGCGCGGGTGAAGTTGTCGAGGGTGAACCCGCCGCCCGACACCAGCGAGGTCGGGTCGTTGACCTTCGTGAACGCGCCGATCATCAGTGCCAGCAGCGGCCCGGCGAAGACGATGACGAGCAGGCCGTACACGATCGTCTTGACCAGCAGGGCCAGCGGGCCGCGCCGGGCGGTGAAGCCGAGCGCGCTGTCGAATCCGGAGGCCATCACGCCACCTTCCGTTCCGCGCGGGACCGCAGCAGGCGCACGACCAGGGTCAGCAGCACGGTCGCGGCCAGCAGCAGCATCGATCCGGCGGCGGCGACGCCGAGTTCGCCGCGTTCCAGGCCGAGCTTGTAGATCAGGGTCATCATGACCTCGGTGGCGCCGTTGGGGCCGCCGTTGGTGAGCAGGAAGATCTCGGTGAACACGCGCAGCCCGCGGATCGCGGCCAGGGTGAACAGGATCGCGAAGACCGGCCGCAGCGCGGGGAACGTGACGTGCCACAGCCTGCGGGCGACGCTGGCGCCGTCGACGGCGGCGGCCTCGTACAGGTTGCGGTCGACCCCGGCCAGGCCCGCCAGGAAGATCATCATGTCGTACGGCGCGCCGCGCCAGATCCCGACGGCCATCACGCTCAGCAGCGAGCTGTCCTGGCTGTTGAGGAACTGCGACGGTCCCATCCCGAGCCAGCCCAGCACGGTGTTCACGGTGCCGTCGGGGGCCGGGTAGTACAGGATGCGCCACACCTCGGCGACCACCGCCATCGCCACGACGGTCGGCAGGAACACGGCGGTGCGGACCACCCACAGGTGCTTGGCCGAGCCCTCCAGCAGCAGGGCCAGCGCCATCCCGAGCAGGATCGAGCCGCCGGTCTGGCCCACGGCCAGCACCGCCGTGTGGCCGATCGCGGACAGGAAGTCCTCGTCGGTGAGCACCTGGGTGTAGTTGTCCAGCCCCACCCACCGGTCGCCCAGGTACGGCCGCACCTCGTGCAGGCTCATCGCCACGGCCTGCGCCATCGGCCAGAACTTGAACAGCGCGAAGATCGTCAGTGCGGGGGCCAGGAACAGCCACGGGCTAAGCGCGCCCGTCAGGTCGAGGCGGCGGCGGGGCCGCGGGGCGGGGTCCGGCGGCGGGGCGCTGCGCCCTGCCTGCCGGCCGGGGCGTACGGCCGTGGCCGCCGCCCCGGAACCGGTGTGCGACATCAGCGGCTCCAGCCTCCGAGCGGCCGCGTCATGCGCCCGCTCCCTGCTTCTTCAGCTCGGCGCCGAACTCAGTGGCCAGCTTGGCCAGCTCCGCCTTCGGGTCGGAGGCGCAGTTCGAGACGATCGCGTTGAGCGCCTCGGCCGACGCGGTGCGGAACGGGGTCCACTCCGGCACGACCGGCGCGTAGCGGCCGACCTCCTTGTACACCTTGTCGAAGACCAGCCAGCGGGCGTCGGTGCGGACCTTGGCCAGGTCGATGTTCTTGTTGACCGGCAGCCGGACGACGTTGCCGTCGGTGTCCCCGGCCATGCCGATGGTCTGCCCCTGCTCGCTGATCAGGAACTCGGCGAAGCGCTCCTGCCCGGCGGGGTTGGCCGAACCGGCCATCAGGTAGACGTTCTCGCCCTCGGCCAGCGACGCCGACTTTCCGCCGGGCCCGGCGGGCAGCGCGACGACCTCGTACTTGTCCTTGCCGAGGCTCTTGTCGAACCGCGCCATGTTGTACGGCCCGGTGAAGTAGACGCCGCCCTTGCCGGTCTCGAACAGGGGGTGCGCCTGGGTGGTCTCGGCCGTGACCGCGCCGGGTACGACGCTCTTGGCGGTGCAGAACTGGCTCTTCAGCCACGTCGCCGCGCCGACCGCCTGGTCGGAGCCGATCGCCGGGGTCAGGCTGCCGGGGCTGCCACTGAAGTAGTCGGCGCCCGACGCCCACAGGAAGCTGCTGAAATACCAGTCGAGGTAGCCTCGCTTGGTGGAGCCGGGGATGACGTACCCGTAGGTGTCGGCCTTGCCGTTGCCGTCGGGGTCCTTCGTGGTGAACGCGGTGGCCAGCGCGTCCAGCTCGGCCCAGCTCGTCGGCTGGGCCAGGCCCAGCCTCTCGCGCCAGTCCTTGCGGATGAACAGCGCGAACGACTGCGCCGAGAACGGCACCGCGTAGAGCTTGCCGTCGGCGCCCCTGGCCGCGTCCCACGAGGCCGGGGTGAGCTGGTCGCCGCCGGCGATGTCGGCCTGGTTCACGTCGCGCACCAGGCCCTGCTTGACCAGGGTGCCGAGCTGGGCGGTGTCGTTGACGACGATGTCGGGCAGCTTCTTCTGCGCCGCCGCCTGCTGCAACTTGGTCTCGAAGTCCTCGAACACGGCCGTGACCCTGGTCGGGACGCCGGTGGCCGCCGTGAACTTCGCGGCCAGGTCCTGATGGGTCTTCTCCGTCGGCGAGCCCGGGGGCTTGCGGACCCAGATCTCCAGCGGCGCCTTGCTGTCGGCGGCCGGCTGGTCCTCACCACAGCCGGTCACGGTCGCCAGCGCGAACGTGACCGCCAGCGCCGCCACGAGCCTGGTCGCTTTACGACTGAGCATCGGACGCTGCCTCCTGTCTACATATGTGGACGGCTTCTTGTCTTGTGCAAGTGGTGCATCGACAAGTTAGCGTCCGCTACTATGACCGTCAACACTGCTGAAACAATTCGCGTGGACGGTGGACCCATGACGTCAAGCCAGTCCGACAGCTCGCTGGTCAAGTCAGCCGAGCGCACGGTGCGCATCCTTGAGACGCTGGCCGCGTCGCCGAGGCGGCTGAGCATCTCCGAGCTTCAGGAGCTCATGGGGTACCCCCGCAGCAGCCTCCATGCCCTGGTCCGGACGTTGCGCGAGCTGAAGTGGGTGGAGGCCGACGACAGCGGCTCGACGTTCGGCGTCGGCCCGCACGCCCTGCTGTCCGGCACCGCCTACCTCGACCGCGACCCGGCCCTGCCGCACGTGTACGAGGCCCTCGAAGACCTGCGCTCGGAGATCGGCTACACCGTGCACTACGCCCGCCGCGACGACGGGCACGTGCTCTACCTGGGCAGCCGCGAGTCGCGCGACGCCGTGCGCGTGGTGTCGCGGGTCGGGCGGCGGCTGCCGGCGCACCTGACCGCGCTGGGCCAGGCGCTGCTGGCCGAGCTGACCACGGTCGAGGTGGACAAGGTGCTGCCCGACGAGCTGGAGGCGTACACGCCGCGCACCGTCACCGACCTGGCCGCCCTGCACGAGGAGCTGGCGCGGGTGCGCGACCGGGGCTGGGCCGCCGAGCACGAGCAGGGCACCACCGGCGTGGCCTGCGTCGCCGCGCCGGTGCACTACCGCATCCCGGCCACCGACGCGATCAGCTGCTCGATGCCCGCCGAGCTGGCCACCGAGGCCGAGGTCGCGCGGGTCGCCGCGGCCGTGGTCCGGGCCGCCGGCGCGCTGGCGGGCACGCTGCGCCGCCACGGCATCCGCTGACCCGCGGGGGCGGCCCGCCGGGCCGCCCCGTCATCGCGCCGTCAGTACGCCACCCCCAGCGGGATCTCGCACCACTGGCCGCCGACCCGGGTCAGCACCGGGTCCTTGTCGAAGTCGGGCTCGCCGTGCTGGGCGATCAGCTCCTGCGCGAACACCTCCGCGTCGTCGACCGGGTGGTAGCCCAGCGCCTCGCCCTCGGCCAGCGACCACCAGCGGCGGGTGTTGCGGCTGATCCCCCACACGATCCGGAACCCCGGCGACGGTACGGTCAGGCACGCCTCGACCAGGCGCACCCCGTCGTCGGGCGACAGCCACAGCGCCAGACCGCGCAGCCCCGGCGGCTTCGGGAACCACAGCCCGATGCGCAGGCAGACCACGTCCATGCCGAACCGGTCGGCGTAGAGCTGCCCGCAGGACTCCATCGCGACCTTGCTCCAGCCGTACAGGGTGTCGGGGCGGCCGGGCAGGTCGGCGGGGAGCAGGCCGTCGGCGCCCGTCTGGCCCCGGTCCTGGAACCCGGCGGCGTGATTGGACGAGGCGAGCACCAGCCGGTTCACCCCTGCGGCGCGGGCCGCCTCCAGCAGCTGGTACGTGCCGAACATGTTGGACTCCAGCACGTCGCGCACGTCGGACTCGCGGCTCTGGCCGCCCAGGTGCACCACCGCGTCCACCCCGCGCAGCGCGTCGGCCAGCACGTGCGGGTCGGTCAGCGAGCCGATGACCACCTCCTCGCGGGCACCGCCGCCGTCGTCGGGCAGCGGCGCGGGCGGGCGGATGTCCAGCAGCCGCAGCACCCGGTCCGGGCGCCTCATCCCGGTACGCAGCAGCGTGGCGACCTTGCCGGCGCCGCCAGTGATCAAGATTCGCTCCATGGCCAGCAGCATAGCCAGCCCGCCACCGCCCAGCCAAGATGCAACCTACCGTCCACATACGTGGAAGCGAACGCGGGCGGGGGCGGGGGCGGGGGCGGGCGGGCCTATCGGACAGTTTCGGGGAAAGTGCTGGAATCCCGGCCAAGATTCCAGCACTTTCCCCGAAACTGTCGGACCGGCGCACGAGACAGCAGACATCTGCGTATCTCGATGTATGATGCTGTTCCCCCAGTTTGGAGGCATGATGCGCAGGTCACGAACCGTCAGTCGGATCGCCGCCGTCGCCGCGGCCGCGTGCCTGGCCCTGGTCGGCACCGCGGTGCCCGCCCACGCCAACGGCACCATCACCTTCGTCGCCTACTTCAGCGACGCCGCCCACAGCAACCTCGTCGGCGGGTCCACGTTCAGCGAGTGCCCCGGCGATCCCAGCTACCACTGGGGCGCCTACACCTCGTACTACACGATCGAGTCCGAGCCCTGCCCCTGACGCGTCCCGGCACGGGGTGGGCCGCCAGGTGCGGCCCACCCCGCATCACCGCAGGTCAGGCCTGGGTTATCCGGACGCCCAGGCCGCGGAACGCCACGGCGGTGGTGCCGTCGGCCGTGTAGGCGGCGTAGCCGCGCCCCTTGGCGAGGGTCACCGCGAAGCGCGGGCCGGTCTGCCGGGAGTAGCCGGTGACGGTGCGGGCGGCGGACCCGGCCAGCCGCAGCGCGAGCGCCGTGGCGACGTCGTCGCCGAGGACGTCGTCGCCGCCCTCGATCGCGGCCGGGCCGGCCGGGCGCAGGTCGCGCAGCCCGGCCGGGGCGTGCTCGTGCCAGGTACGGGGCCGGTAGTCGAAGCGCGCCGTCAGGTGGCTCCAGCGGATCCCGTCGCGCAGGTCGAGGATGTTGACGCCGCCGGTGCCGAGCACGCGGCCGCGCTCGTCGGCCCCGCCGGGATCGGTGACGAGCAGCGCGGTGTCCGGGTCGAGGCCGTAGACGCGGTCGTGGCCGGTGGTGGCGGCGAGCGTGACGGCGCGGCCCAGGCGGGCGTACGCGGAGAAGTGCGTGTCGATCAGCCCCGAGGTGAGCAGCCCGAACCCGCCCGCGGGCCAGTAACCGCTCGCGTCGGGGTCGTCGAAGTAGCCGGGGTGGCTGCCGTCGCGCAGGGCGTTGTAGCTCTCACCGCCGGTGACCATGTCAGCGCCCTGCTGGATCTGGGCACCCGCGCTGGACCCGGCGACCACCGCGCCGCAAGCGTGGCGCCGCCGGATGGCGGCCATGACCAGCGTGTCGGTGTGGGCGTCGCCGTGCAGCAGCGTGGTGACGTAGCGGAACTGGTCTCCGCCGCCGAAGAAGAACCCGGTGCACCCCGCGGCCAGCGCGGCGACGGCCGGGTCGTCGGCGGCGGCGACGTTGTCCAGGTCGACGGGGATCCACACCGCGTCGCCGGCGCCGTGCGACAGCAGCAGGTCGCGGTAGAACGTGCCGTTGGCCTCGCTGTTGCTGGCGTCCGGGGTGCCCGCGTCGGGGTCCTGGCTGGGCGGCACCGACGCGGCGGTGAGCACGCCGATGCGGGCCCGGGGCCCGCCCGCACGCCGCACGATCTCGCCGTAGACGTCGGTGTTGTCGTCGGCGAGCGCACCGCCGACGAGGATGAGCGGGCCCTTGCGGCCGGCGGCGCCGGCGGCGGTGGCGGGTCCGAACGCGGTGAGTGCGGCGGCGCCGAGGGCGCCGGCCAGCACGGAACGTCGATGGGTCATGGGAATGCCTCCCGGCGGGGGGAAGGCTCCGCCCGTCGCAGCGTGGTGGGGTTCCGACGGCGGGCGGAGCCGGTCTGGGGTGACACGCACGCCCGGTGGGGCGATGGGAGGCGACGTTACAAGAGGCCGAACTCTCCGTCTAGATGTAATGAATGTTACAGTCTTGTAAGTAATAGAAAATACAGATGTACAGATCTAGAGGCGGCTTGTACTGTGCGGTACATCACAGCGTGGTGGGACTCTCGTGAGGAGAAACAATGCCCCCTGTTCCCCGCCTAGCCGCCGCGACAGCCCTCGTCGTAGCGGCGTCCACTCTGGTCGCCACCCCCGCCCACGCCGCCGTGACCCGCGTCCGGCAGGGCAGCACCACGGACGTCAGCCGCAGCAGCTGGAGCGGCCCGGCGTTCACCATGAACGGGTCGGGCGCGATCATCCCGGCCACCATGACCAAGGCCATCGACGCCATCCGGGGCGGCACCGGCAGCATCGACGTCGTGGTCCTGGCCGGATCGGCGCCCACCTCGGGCAGCAAGACCCCCGAGTGTGACGCGATCACCGCACTGTCCGGGGTCAACTCGTGCACGACGCTGACCCTGACCGCGACGAACGACGGCAACAACAGCCAGGTCAACACCGACATCCGCAACGCCGAGTTCGTCTACTTCGCCGGCGGCGACCAGTGCCGCTACGCCGCCTGGAAGACCACGTCGCTGCGCGCGTCCGTGCAGTCCGTCATCACCAAGGGCGGCGGTTCCGGCGGCGGCAGCGCGGGCCACCACATCAACAGCGCGATCGTGTACGACGCCTGCAACGGCAGCGTCCTGTCCTCGGAGGCGCTGGCCAACCCGTACGACGGCTACATCAGCTTCACCACCGGGATGTTCAGCTGGCCGAACTACGCCAACACGATCAACGACTCGCACTTCGTGACCCGCGACCGGATG
The DNA here is from genome assembly GCF_018327705.1 of Catellatospora sp. TT07R-123. Classification (NCBI taxonomy): domain Bacteria; kingdom Bacillati; phylum Actinomycetota; class Actinomycetes; order Micromonosporales; family Micromonosporaceae; genus Catellatospora; species Catellatospora sp. TT07R-123. The sequence continues at coordinate 1,214,348 of NZ_BNEM01000001.1, forward strand.
GGCCGGACCATGGCCTTCGTCGCCCGCGCCATCAAGGACGGGCTGACCACCGGGGGCGCGGCCTGGGGCGTCGGCGTCGAGGAGGGCGGCTCGCTGTTCATCGACGCCGCGGGCAGGGCGACACTGTCCGGCGCCGACGCGTACATCGTGCTCGGTGACCACCAGCCGGAGAAGGCCGTCTCCGGGCAGCCGCTCACCTTCAGCAACTACAAGATCTGGCGGCTGACCAGCGGGCAGAGCTACGACTTCGCCAACCGGCCCACCTGCGGCTACTACCTGCGCAGCGTCACCGGCGGCGTCGCCGACGCCAACCTCTACAGCGGCACGCCGGTCACCACCTGTCCCCCGCCCGGCGGCGGGGGCGGCGGCTCCAGCTACACCGAGGTGGAGGCCAACAACTCCCGCACCACCGCCAACAGCATCGCGGGCCTGACCTACCCGGCCGCCGTCACCGGCAGCATGGGCAGCACCTCCGACCGCGACTACTTCGCCACCACGCTGAGCAGCGGCCAGACGATCACCGTCGACTGCGCCGTGCCAACGGCCTACGACGCCGACCTGTACCTGCTCGACAGCGGCGGCAGCACCCTGGTGCGCTCGGTCAACAACGGCGCCGGGATCGACGAGTCGCTGTCGTACACCCGCACCGCGTCCGGCAGCGCCACCGTCTACGTCGAGCTGGAGGCCTACTCCGGCTCCGGCTCGGCCGCCTACACCTGCACCGTCGCCAAGTGAGACCCGCGGGTTCCGCCCGGCACCCGCCGGGCGGAACCCGCCGCAGCGCACCCGGCTGGCTACGCTGTGCCGCGGAGGTGGCAGATGACCGCAGTGGAGCACGGCGTCGCAGGAATGATCCACGCGAGGCTGGCCGAGTGCAGCCCGGCCGAGCGCCGGGTGGCCCGGGTGCTGCTGGCCGCCTACCCGACGGCGGCGCTGGAGACGGTGGCGGTGCTGGCCGAGCGGGCCGGCGTCAGCGGTCCGACGGTGCTCCGGTTCGTCAACCGGCTCGGCTTCCGCGGCTACCCGGAGTTCCAGAAGGCGCTGCGCGACGAACTGTCCGAACGCGACACCTCGCCGCTGGCCGCGTTCACCGCCGAGCCGCCCGCCGCACCCGGCGGGGCGCTGGAGCGCGCCCGCCGCGTGCTGCCCGCCGCCGTCGAGGCGACCCTGGCGGAGCTGCCCGAGGCCGAGGTGGAAGCGGCGGTGAAGCTGCTGGCCGACCCGCATCTGCGGGTGACCGCGCACGGCGGCCGGTTCTCCGGGCTGCTGGCGCACTACCTGGTGATGCACCTGATCCAGGTGCGCGGCAACGCCCGGCTGCTGCCCGCCGGGCAGGTGGAGCGGGCCGGGGCGCTGGCCGAGCTGGGCCGCCGCGATCTGCTGGTGCTGTTCGACTACCGCCGCTACGAGCAGCCGACGCTGACCATCGCGCAGGCGGCGCGGGAGCACGACTGCAAGATCATCCTGCTCACGGACCGGTGGCTCTCGCCGATCGCGGGCGTGGCCGACGTGGTGCTGCCGAGCCGGGTCGACTCGCCGTCGGCGTACGACAGCTTCGTGCCCACCGTCGCGGTGCTGGAGACGCTGATCGACGGCATGATCGCCCGCCTGGGCGCGGCCGCGGGCGAACGACTGAGCTCGATCGAGACCGCCGCGCAGCGGTACGGGTTACTCGACTGACCTCTTCGTTACATCAAAACGTAACTTCCACTTTTCTGTAATAGCTATTACATTCCCCGGTACTGACGTCACGTCGACCGGGAGGATTCCCATGCGCCTGCGCCGTATCGCGCTCGGCACCGCCGTCCTGGCCACCGCCCTCGCGGCGGCGGCCTGCGGCACCAACGACAGCGCCGCCCCCACCAGCTCCGCTGATAACCGCACCGTCACCGTGACCATCGACGGCGCCGGAGCCGTCACGACCGACCCGAAGCTCGCCGCCAAGGTCCCCGCCGACTGGCGCGCCAAGGGCACCGTCACCGTCGCCACCAACGCGCCGTACCAGCCGTTCATCGACTTCCAGAGCGAGGGCGACACCACGAAGTTCAAGGGCCTGGACTACGACCTGGTCCAGGCCGCCTCCGCCCGGCTCGGGCTGACCCCGCAGTGGAGCCAGCAGCCCTTCGACGGCCTCGTGCCCGGACTCCAGGCCGCCAAGTACGACATGATCGTCGGCGGTGTCACCGACAAGAAGGCCCGCCAGGAGGTCGCGACCTTCGTGGACTACTCCGCGTCGGGCACCGGCTTCCTGCTGCTCAAGGACAACCCGCTCGGCATCGACGACGTCGCCGACCTGTGCGGCCGCACCGTCGGCGTCCAGAAGGCCAGCAACCAGGCCAAGAACCTGGCCGAGTACAGCAAGGCCAGCTGCGGCGGCAAGGACATCACCGTCAAGGAGTACCCGGAGAACCCGCAGGCCGTGCAGGCCCTGCTCGCCGGGGCCGTCCAGGTCGTCGCCGCGACGAAGGTCAACCTGATGGACACCCAGGCGCAGCTGGCCGACAAGGTCGTGGTCGCCGGTGACAGCGCCAACCCCAACGGGTGGCTGGCCAGCCCCAACGGCTTCGGCTTCCTCAAGTCGCACCCCGACCTGGCCGGGGCGTACCAGGCCGCGCTCCAGTCCCTGGTCGACGACGGCACCTACGGCAAGATCCTGGCCCACTGGCAGCAGCAGGCGATCGGCCTGGTGACCATCACCGTCGACAAGGCCATCGACTGACCGACGCCCGCCCCGGGCGGGGCGCGCCGCCGCGCCCCGCCCACCACCGGAGAGCCCCCTCATGACCACACCGAACCGACCGGTCAAGGCCGTGCCGGTGCGCCACTACGGCCGCTGGATCGCCGCGGCCGCCGTGCTCGCCCTGGCCTACCTCTACGCCACCACCGTGCTGGCCAGCCCCAACCTCGAACCGCACACCATCGGCGCCTACCTGTTCAAGGACTTCGTCCTCGACGGCGTACGCACCACGCTGCTGCTCACCGCGCTGTCCATGGCCTTCGGCGTCGCCGGAGGCGTCCTGCTGGCCGTCATGCGGCTGTCGGACAACCCCGTGCTGCGGGCGGTCGCCGCGGCCTTCGTCTGGTTCTTCCGCGGCACCCCGCTGCTGGTCCAGATCGTCTTCTTCGGCTTCCTGGGCGCGCTGCTGCCCCGGCTGACCCTCAGCGTGCCGTTCACCGGCATCGTCCTGTTCGACCAGCCCACCAACGCCGTCATGGTCGGCATCGTCCCGGCCGTGCTCGCCCTGTCCTTCAACGAGATGGCCTACGCCGCCGAGATCGTGCGCGCCGGCATCCTGTCCGTCGACCCCGGGCAGACCGAGGCCGCGTACGCGCTGGGCATGTCCCCCGCCCTGAGCATGCGCCGCATCGTGCTGCCGCAGGCCATGCGCGTCATCGCGCCGCCGATGGGCAACGAGGTCATCACCATGCTCAAGTCCACCTCCCTGGTGTCCGTCATCGCAGGACGCGACCTGATGACCGCGGTGCAGACCGTCTACGCCCAGAACTACAAGGTCATCCCGCTGCTGTGCGTGGCCGCGATCTGGTACCTCGCGCTGGTCAGCGCCCTGTCGGTGGTGCAGTGGTTCGTCGAGCGCCGGTTCGGCCGGGGCCACCGCCCCGTCGTGGGAGGAATCCGATGACCGCCATGATCGAGGCCGAGGGCGTACGCAAGAGCTTCGGCCACCTGGAGGTGCTGCGCGGCATCGACCTGGCCGTCGCCCTCGGCGAGGTCTGCTGCCTGCTCGGCCCGTCCGGCTCCGGCAAGTCCACCTTCCTGCGCTGCGTCAACCACCTGGAGACCGTCACCGCCGGGCGGCTGCGGGTCGACGGCGAACTCGTCGGCTACCGCCAGCGCGGCGACCGCATCCACGAGCTGCGCCCCCGCGAGATCGCCGCCCGGCGCCGCGACATCGGCATGGTGTTCCAGCGGTTCAACCTGTTCCCGCACCTCACCGCGCTCGGCAACATCATGGAGGCGCCGGTCCGGGTGCTCGGCGAGTCCCGCGCCGCCGCCCGCGAGCGCGCACGGGCCCTGCTCGACCGGGTCGGCCTGGGCGACCGGGCCGACGCGTACCCGGCCATGCTCTCCGGCGGCCAGCAGCAGCGCGTGGCCATCGCCCGCGCGCTGGCCATGCGGCCCAAGCTGATGCTGTTCGACGAGCCCACCTCCGCGCTGGACCCCGAGCTGGTCGGCGAGGTCCTGGACGTCATGCGCGGCCTGGCCGCCGAGGGCATGACCATGCTCGTGGTCACCCACGAGATGGGCTTCGCCCGCGAGGTCGCTGACACCGTCGTCTTCATGGACGGCGGCGCGGTCGTCGAGTCCGGCAGCCCGGCGCAGGTCCTGGGCGCGCCGACGCAGGAGCGCACCCGAGCCTTCCTGGCGAAGGTCCTGTGAGCCGCGCCCCGGCCCCCGACGCGCTGCTGGCCGCGGCCGGCCGCCGCTACCCGGCGTTCCTGGCCCGGCTGGCCGAACTCGTCGCCGTCGACAGCGGCTCGCGCCACCTCGGCGGCCTGCGCGAGGTCGCCGAGCTGGTGGGCGGATACTGCCGCGAAGCCGGGCTTACGGTCGCCCGCGTCCCGGTCGCCGACGGCGGCGAACCGCTGGGCGAGGCGGTGGTCGCCCGGCTGGCCGGGTCCGGCACCCACCGCGTGCTGCTGGCCGCGCACCTGGACACGGTGTTCCCGCCCGGCACCGCGGCCGACCGGCCGCTGACCGTGGACGGGGCCGCGGGCCGCGCCTTCGGCCCCGGCGTGTGCGACGACAAGGGCGGGCTGCTCGCCGGGCTCGCCGCGGTCGAGACGCTCACCGCCCTGGACGCGACCGGGTTCGGCGAGGTCGTCCTGGTCGCCACCCCCGACGAGGAGATCGGCTCCATCGGCAGCAGGCCGCTGCTGGCCGAACTCGCCGCGCAGGCCGACACCATCCTGTGCCTGGAGTGCGCCCGCGACAACGGCGACCTCGTCTCGGCCCGCAAGGGCGTCGCGGACGTGGAGATCGACCTGCACGGGCGGGCCGCCCACGCCGGGATCGAGCCCGAACGCGGCGCCAACGCGGCGCTGGCCGCGGCCCGGCTGACCGTCGCGTTGCAGGCCCTGCCCGGCGTCAACGTCGGCATCGTGCAGGCCGGGACCCGCGCCAACGTGGTCGCCGACCGGGCCCGGCTGGTCGTCGACGTCCGCGCGACCGACCCGGCCGCCTACGACGCCGCGCTGGCCGACATCACCCGGCTCACCGCGCGGCCGCTGGTCGAGGGGGTCACCGCGCGACTGCGCGTGGTCGCGCCCACACCGCCCTGGCCGGGCGGCCCGGGGACGGTCGCGCTGCTCGACATCGCCGCGCGGGTCGGCGCGACCCTGGGTATCGCGGTCTCGCACGCCGCCACCGGCGGCTGCGCCGACGCGAACCTGCTGGCCGCCTCCGGCAAGCCGGTGCTCGACGGGCTGGGCCCGGTCGGCGGCGGCGACCACGGCCCCGACGAATGGCTCGACCTCGGCAGCGTCGTGCCCCGGGTCGCGCTGCTCGCCGGGCTGATCAGCAGCCTGCCCTGACTCCCGGTGCCGGGGGCGGCCGCGCAGGCACGCGCCGCCCCTGGCACCGGGAACGACACCGGCTTCCCCTCCGGCGACGGCAGCCGGGCCGGGCGGAGAACTGAGCGCGCCGACGGCACGGCCCGCCGACCGTCATCCGAGGTCAGTGACCGCGGCCCCGGCCCAGCAGGTTCAGCAGGCGGTCGTGCGGCACCGCGAACTTGACGCGGCCCCGGAACCCGACGGTGGTACGCGCCATGAACAGCGAGTTCAGCAACGCCTCCTCCACCGCTTCCTGCACCGCCGCGAACACCGGCTCCAGCTCGGACTCCGCCGCCGCCGGGCCGTCCACCTCCGCCGTCGACAGGGCCAGGGCGTAGTCGCCGCTGCCACCGGCGAAGTCGGAGCCGACCCGCCCCATCGCGAACACCGCCCGCCGCGCCACCCGGCCCAGTTGCCGGGCGTCGAACCGCCCGTCGGTGGCCACCACGATGACGCACGAGTTGCCCGGATGCTCGGGAACGTACGGCGGCAGCGGCGGCCCCGTCGGCACTCCGACCGCCTCGCGGGGCACGGGCACGCCCAGCACCCGGAGCACCCCGGAGAAGTTGGCCTGCACCAGGACGCCGACGGTGACCGGGCCGCCCCGCGTGGCCGCCAGCCGCGAGGCGGTGCCGATGCCGGCCTTGAACCCGAGCGCCGCCGTCCCGGTCCCCGCCCCCGCCGCGCCTTCGGCGGGCAGGCCGCCACGGGCCGAGCCCAGTGCGTGCAGGACGTGCTCGGCCCGGATCGGGCGCGCCCGGATGTCGGACAGGAAGCCGTCGTTGGTCTCGGCGACCAGCGGGTTCAGCGACTGGACCATTTCGCGGCCCGGCTGGGCGAGCACGTGGTCGAGCAGCGCGTCGGCGGCCCGGAACACCGACAGCGTCGCGGTCAGCACGACCGGGGTCTCGATCTCGCCGAGTTCGACCACCTGTGTCGACCCGACCAGCTTGCCGTAGCCGTTGCCGACGTACAGCCCGGCGGGCAGGGAACTCCGGGTGGCCAGCTGGTCGGGGACGATCGCCGTCACGCCGGTGCGGATGTCGGCGCCCTCGACCAGCGTGGTGTGGCCGACCCGGATGCCGGGCACGTCGGTGACGGCGTTCAGCGGGCCCGGCGGCAGCTCGCCGACGACGATGTCCAGCTCCCGCGCGCGGCGGGGTTCCTGCGATGCTTCCACGCCCTCATCCTGCCCGGTCCCCGGGCGCCGTCGGCCCCGTAGCCAATCAATCGTCTTTCGTCAATATTTACAATCGTCGCTCAATTCGATAAGCATAGCCTGCCATCGATTAGCTCATGGCAGTCGACGCAGTTCGGAGAGGACACTCATGAGACGTACCCTCGCGGGCGCAGCCGGCGCACTGTTGCTGGCCGCCCTGCTCACTCCCCTGTCGGCCGCCGCGTCAGCGGCCGCACCCACCGGTGCGCCGACGCTGGCCGCCACCGCCGGCGCCGCGCTCGCGCAGCACCTCGACGTGATCCACGGGACCGCGGCCGAGACGTACACGGTCGGGCGCACCATCGCCGACCCCAGCGGCGCCGGACACGTCCGCTACCAGCGCACCTACCACGGCCTGCGCGTGTACGGCGGCGACCTCGTCGTGCACACCGCCCCCGGCGGCGCGTTCGCGGGCGCCGACACCGGCCTGACCGCCCCGCTCACCCTCGGCGTCCTGCCGAAGGTGACCGCGAGCGCGGCCGGCGCGAGCGCGGCCAAGGCGTTCACGGGCACGGTCACCTCGGTCGGCTCCGCCGAACTGTTCGTCGACGCCAGCACCCCGGCCGCGCCCGCGCTGGCCTGGGAGACGGTCGTGCGCGGGTGGGCCCGCGACGGGCAGACCCCCTCGGTGCTGCACGTCATCACCGACGCGCGCACCGGCGCGGTCCGCGGCAGCTTCGACGAGATCGAGAACGTGCTGGGCACCGGCAACTCGATGTACTCCGGCACCGTCTCGATCGACACCACGCTGACCTCGTCGTCGCCGGTGACCTACTCGCTGATCGACCCGTCGCACGGCAACGGCCGGGTGTGCAGCATGGGCGGCGGCACCGGCACCAGCTGCACCGTCATGACCGACGCCGACAACGTTTGGGGCAACGGCTCGGCCAGCAACACGCAGACCGCCGGGGTAGACGCGCACTTCGGTGCCGCCAAGACCTACGACTACTTCAAGAACGTCCACAGCCGCTGCGGCATCTGGGGCGACTGCAACGGCGTCGTCTCGCGGGTGCACTACGGCAGCAACTACGTCAACGCGTTCTGGGACGGCACCCAGATGACCTACGGCGACGGTTCGAGCAACCTCAAGCCGCTGACCGCGCTGGACGTCGCCGGGCACGAGATGAGCCACGGCGTCACCGAGGCCCTGGCCGGGCTGGTCTACGCCAACGAGTCGGGCGGCCTCAACGAGTCCACCAGCGACATCTTCGGCAACATGGTCGAGTTCTACGCGGGCGTGGCCGCCGACCCGGGCGACTACAGCGTCGGCGAGAAGATCGACATCTTCGGCACCGGGCAGCCGCTGCGCTACATGTACAACCCGCCGCTGGACGGCGCGTCGTACGGCTGCTGGTCCTCCGCTGTCGCCGGCGCCGACCCGCACTACTCCTCCGGCGTCGGCAACCACTTCTTCTTCGACCTGGCCGAGGGCACCGGCGCCACCGCGTACGGCACCAGCCCGGTCTGCGGCTCGGCCCCGGCCGTGGTCGGCATCGGCCGCGCCAAGGCCGAGAAGATCTGGTACCGGGCACTGGACGTGTACTTCGTCTCCAGCGAGACGTACGCGCAGGCCCGCACCCACACGCTGGCCGCCGCGGCCGACCTGTACGGCTCCTGCTCGACCGAGTACAAGGCCGTGCACGCGGCCTGGGCCGCGGTCGCCGTCACCGGCGCCGACCCGTGCGTCACGGGCCCGACCGCCGGCAGCCTCGTCTGGCTGCGCGCCGACGCGGGCGTCACCAGCAGCGCGGGCAAGGTCAGCAACTGGGCCGACCAGAGCGGCACCGGCCACCACGCCAGCATGACCGTCGCCGCCCGCCAGCCGAGCCTGGTCAGCAGCGTCGTCAACGGCAAGCCGGTGATCCGGTTCGGCGGCAGCCAGTCGCTGAGCCTGGTCACCATCAACCCGACGGCGTTCACGGTGTTCGTGGTGGGCAAGAACTCCAACCCCGCCGAGTCGTACAGCATGATCCTCGGGCCGGGCGGCAACAACGCCAACAACCAGCTGCGCTGGGAGAGCGGCACCAAGTCGCTGGTGTACGGGTCCAACGGCCTCGGGACCACGACCAGCACCATCGGCAACACCCGGGTCTTCCACGACCTGGTGATCCGGTATGACGGCAGCACGCTCAAGGTCTACCGCGACGGCACGCTGTACAGCTCCACCGCCGTGGCGGCCAGCGGCGGGTGGTCGATCAACCAGATCGGCGCCTACTACTCGTCCTCGTTCATGCTGGGCGACCTCGCCGAGCTGCTGGTCTACCCCAGCGCCCTCAGCGACACCGACCGCACCACCAATCAGAACTACCTGAAGTCCAAGTACGCCCTGCCGTAACAGCCGTGGTGCGGTCCGGCGGCACAGCCCCGCCGGACCGCACCCCGCCCGCCTGCCCACTGACCAGCGGCAGTCGCGAATCCGTCATGGCACAGCACGGGTGGCGAACCTACCGTCAGGGCATGCGTCGACTGACCTCAGCACTCGTCTGCACCGGACTCGCCGCGGCGACCCTCGTGGCCGCCGCCCCGGCCGCCGCCATGCCCGCGGGCGACCTGACCATCCACCGCGCCGGAACCTGCGAGTGGTACCAGGACTCCGGCGCCAACCTCTGGATCGCCCCAGTGCTCGCCGCGAACTGGACCGGCAAGATCTTCCCGAGCAACGCGTTCAACATGCGCTCGAACTACGGCAAGCGGACGGCGGGCGGCCCGGTCACCTCGGCGGCCCCGTTCCGGTGGGCGATCGGCGGCGAGCCCACCGCAGGCAACTCGTTCCTCGGCCACACCGTGCTGCTCACGGCCGCCATCGACCCCATCAACACCGTGTACGAGCTGGACGAGTCCAACAACACCACCGTGATCACGGTCCTGGTCCCGGCCACCCCACCCCCCGCCACCGGCACCGTCCTGACCATCCCCTGCTCCTGACCCCCTGCTCCCGACCCCCGCCCCGCCCGCCACCCCGCGGGCGGGCCCATCCGCTCCCGCTCCCGCTGCCACTGCCGCTGCCGCTGCCGCTGCCGCGCGTCGGCGCTTCCGCTGCCGCGCGTCGGCGCTTCCGTGATGATCGCCGTTTGCGGTCAGGGTCAGCGTTTGCAGAGGACGTAGTGACCGAGAACAGCGATCTTGGGCACCCAAGGGCTGAAGATCAGCAGCTTCGGTCCGAAGGCCACCTTCTGCGCGGCGTCCTTACGGGGGTGTGCGCCCGGTGATCGTCGTTGTCGGTCAAAAGACGAACAGGCGGCCATGTTCATGACCGCAAACGACGATCACGCCCCGGCACACCCCGGCCCGAACGCCCACCATGACCCGGCCACCGCGCGGCGACCACGCCCCCAAGATCGGCCAAGTTGCCGGGCAATCGGGCGATCGAGGCCCCAAGATACGCCCAGTTGCCCGGCAACTTAGCCGATCCTGGAACGCCCCACGCGCTCTACGCGCCCCACGCGCTCTACGCGCCCCACGCGCGCTGCGCGTGCAGCGCGCCCCGCGCACGTGCCGCAGGTCACCAATCTTGTCGTTGACAAGTTTGGGTGTGTGACGCAATCTTGTCAGTGACAAGATTGGAGAACACGACATGGCTCCCCTCATCGCCCTGATCGCCGGTTCCGTCGTGCTGCGACTGCTCGGACTGGCCGGAGTGGACGCGCTCGACGCCTGGCAGCCCGCCCTGCGCGGTGGACTCGCCCTCATGTTCGTCGTCACCGGCGTGGTCCACTTCGTCCCGGCGTACCGGCGCGACATGATCGCGATGATCCCGCCGCGCCTGCCTGCCCCCGGCCTGCTGGTGACCCTCACCGGCGTGCTGGAGCTGGCCGGGGCCGCCGGGCTGCTGATCGCCCCGCTGGCCCGCCCGGCCGCGATCGGCCTGGCGCTGCTGATGGTCGCGATGTTCCCGGCCAACGTCTCGGCCGCCCGGCGCGGGCTCAGCCTCGGCGGCAAGCCGGTCACCCCGCTGCCGCAGCGCACCCTCCTGCAGCTGGTCTTCCTCGCAACGGCCGTCGCCGCCGCCGTCTGAGCACCGTTCGCGCGTACCGTCGCCGACTGAGAGCCGCATCGCACGCCGCCGTCTGAGCACCGTTTCGCGCGCACCGTCGCTAGCTGAGCACCGTTTCGCGCGCACCGTCGCCGGCTGAGAGCCGCATCGCACGCCGCCCGCCGCCACCTGGCGGCGGGCGGCTTCGTCACGGATGCGACGCTTGTGGACATGACCGATCGCAACGTGCTGGGCGGCGAGCTCGAACCGTGCGGGACCGACCCGATGACCGGCTTCTACCGCGACGGCTGCTGCAGCAGCGGACCGGACGACTTCGGCAGCCACACCGTCTGCGCCGTGGTCACCGCCGAGTTCCTGGCCCACCAGCAGCGCATCGGCAACGACCTGAGCACCCCGCGCCCGGAATGGCACTTCCCCGGACTGCGCCCCGGCGACCGCTGGTGCGTGGTGGCCGTGCGCTGGCTCCAGGCCTACCAGGACGGGGCGGCCGCGCCGGTGGTGCTCGCCTCGACCCATGCGCGCGCGCTGGAGGTCATCCCGCTGGAGGCGCTGCGCCAGCACTCGGTCGACGTGCCGCCGGACCTGGCCACGCTCCAGTAGGCCCGGCGGATCAGCGCCCCGGGCGCAGCACGGGCAGCACGGGCAGCACCCGGCCACCGAGGTCGCCGATCGTGTCTGCGACCTCGGCCGGGCTGCCGGCGGCCTCGACCATCAGCACCAGTCCCCGCACCCCGGTGGCCTCGACGGCGCGGTGCAGCCGCTCGGCGGCGTCCGGACCGGACTCGGCGTACGCGTCGAGCATGGCCCGGTGCCCGGCCGAGTCCTCGTGCACGCCTGGCAGCAGCGGCACGCCTCGGGTCGCCGCCGTACGCGCGAGAGCGGCTGTGCAGTGCTGTGGCGACGGGACCGCACGGCCGCGAACGTAGGGCGGTCAACTGCCGCCGAGCCGGGCCGGCACGATCACTGGGATTTCCACTCGCCGCTTGACATGAATTGGTTTTGTTCCAAAACTACTTTCATCCGAGCGGAGCGGGGACATATGACGATCGTGATCGCCGGCGCCGGCATCGGCGGCCTCACCGCGGCGCTGAGCCTGCATGAAGCCGGCCTGAGCGACATCCGGATCTACGAGCGCGTCGTTCGGCTCCAGCCGCTGGGGGTCGGGATCAACCTGCTCCCCCACGCCGTACGCGAGCTGACCGAACTCGGCCTCGGGGAGCAGGTCGCCCAGCTCGGCGTCGCGCCGAGCGCCCTGGCCTACTTCAACCGGTTCGGTCAGCAGATCTGGAGCGAGCCACGGGGCCTGCAGGCCGGGTACCGGTGGCCGCAGGTGTCGCTGTACCGGGGCCGCCTGCAGGCGGCACTGCTGGACGCGGTGACCGAGCGGCTCGGGGCCGACGCGATCCGCACGGGTCACCGCCTGGTCGGAGTCGAGCACGGCCCGGACACCGGCACCGCCTGTTTCGACACCGTCGGGGGTGAGGTCCGGGTCGAGGCCGAGGTGGTCGTCGGGGCTGACGGCATCCACTCGGCGCTGCGTCGCCAGCATCACCCGCACGAGGGCGCACCCCGCTGGAACGGCCTGACCCTGTGGCGCGGCACCGCCCGCGTACCGGCCTACCTGGACGGACGAACCATGATCATGGCCGGTGACGGGGAGCAGAAGTTCGTGGCCTACCCGGTCGGGCCGCCTGACGCCGACGGGCACTGCCGGCTCAACTTCATCGCCGAACGCCGGCAGGACGGCACCTCCGAGCAGAACGCCGACTGGAACCGGGCCGTCGACCCCGCCCCGATCATCGACCTGTTCGCCGGCTGGCGCTTCGACTGGCTCGACATCCCGGCGGTCATCGCCGCCGCCGACCAGATCCTGGAGTACCCGATGGTCGACCGCGACCCTGTCGACCGGTGGACGTTCGGGCGAAGCACCCTGCTCGGCGACGCCGCCCATCCGATGTACCCCAACGGCTCCAACGGCGCCTCCCAGGCGATCATCGACGCCCGGACCCTGGCCTTCCACCTGGCGACCGCGCCGACCGTCGCACAGGCCCTGACCGCGTACGAGACCGACCGGCGCCCGGCCACCAGCGCGCTGGTGCTCAGCAACCGCCGCCAGGGCCCGGAGCAGGTCATGGTGCTGGCCCACGAACGCGCCCCGGCGGGCTTCGCCGACATCGGCGACGTCTTCGCCCCAGGCGAACTCGCCGAGATCGCCGCCTCGTACAAGCGCGCGGCGGGCTTCCATCCCGACGCCCTCAACGAGCGGCCGTCGCTGACCCCGCCGCGGACGGCCCGGTGAGCGCCCTCGACCCGGCGAAGCTCGCCGCGGTCATCTCCCCGCTGCGGCGCACCCTGCTGGCCGCCGCGCGAGCCGCCGAGCACCTGCCCGAGATCCCCGACGCACAGATCGAAGTGATCCGCGCGCTGCCCCGGGGCACTTCCGCCACCCCTGGCGAGCTGGCCGTCCGGCTCGGCCTGAGCCGGCCCACGGTCAGCAACCTGCTGCGCGCCATGGACACCGCCGGGCTGATCACCCGCACCCCGAGCGACACCGACCGCCGCCAGGTGAGCATCGCGGCGTCCGCCACGGCACTGGACCTGTTCGAACGGTTCGACCGCGCCGGCACGGCCCTGGTCGCCGACGCCGCCGCGACCCTGCCCGACAGCGACCGCCAGGCTCTCGCCGCCGCCCTGCCCGCTCTGGAGCGGCTGCGCGACGCCATCACGGCCCAGCGCCTGGCCCGCGCGACAGACCCCGCCCCCGAACCGGAGGACCAGCGATGACCAGAAGACTCGGACGCCTGTCACGGTGGCTGCAGAACAGGTCACTGCCCGGCCTGACGCCCGGCCCGTACGCCGTGGAGGTGAGCGCGAAGCAGCGCATACCGATGGACGACGGCGTCGAGCTGCTCGCCGACCTGTTCACACCCGTCGGCACGGTCGCCCCGGCGCTGCCGACCATCGTGATGCGCTCGCCGTACGGGCGACGTGCCTTCGCCACCCAGGCCGGCGCGCTGGCGCGGGAAGGCTTCACGGTCCTGATCCAGAGCTGCCGCGGCACGTGGGGGTCGGCGGGGGTGTTCACTCCGCAGGTCGACGAGCAGCGCGACGGTATCGCCACCCACCGGTGGGTGCGCCGCCAGCCGTGGTTCACCGGCGTGGTGGCCACCTATGGGCCGAGCTACCTGGGGTACACGCAGTGGGCGGTGGCCGGGCGGATGCAGCGCGACGACCCCGACAACGCGCCCGACGCGCTGTGCCTCATCACGACGATGCCCGACTTCGGCGCGATCACCTGGGACAACGGCGCGTTCTCGCTGCGCAATGCGCTCGGCTGGTCGCAGATGATGGACTGGATGGAACGCCGCGCCTTCCACCGGCTGATCCTTGAACAGCTGCGCGGCACGCCCAGACTCCGCCGCGCCTTCGAGGTGCTGCCGCTGCGCGACGGCGACACCGCCGCCGCCGGGCGCCCCATCCGCTGGTACCAGGACTGGCTCACGTTCGAGAAGCTCACCGACGACTACTGGACCGAGCAGTCGCACACCGCCTCGGTAACCGACGTGACCGCACCCGTCTACATGATCACCGGCTGGTACGACATCTTCCTGCCCTGGCAGCTGCGCAACTACGCCCAGCTCGCCGCAGCCGGGCGCCCACCCCGGCTGACCATCGGACCGTGGGGCCACGTCTCGCCCGGCATGGGCGTGCCGGCCGTCGGTGAGTCGGTCGAGTTCCTCAAGGAGCACTTCACCGGCGCAGCAGGTGACCGGGCAATGCCGGTACGCGCGTTCCTCACCGGCGAGCAGCGCTGGCACGACCTGCCGACCTGGCCACCGCCGGGCTCCGCCGCCGCGCCCTGGCACCTGCACGCCTCCGGGCTGCTCGACCCCGCCGCCCCCGACGGCGGCGTCACCGCCTACACCTACGACCCGACCGACCCGACCCCCGCCGTCGGCGGCCCCAGCCTGGAACGCGACTGCGAACCCGTCGACAACGCCGTCCACGAGACCCGCGCCGACGTCGCGGTCTTCCGCAGCACCCCGCTGGAGGCCGCCGTCGTGCTCGCGGGCGAGCCGGTGGCCCGGATCCGGTTCCGCTCGTCGCAGCCCACCGCCGACGTGTTCGTACGGATCTGCGACGTGCACCCCGACGGCCGGTCGATGACGGTGTGCGACGGCATCCGCCGCATCGGCAGCCCCGGCACCGCGGCCACCGACCCCGGTCCCGACGGCGACGGCTTCGTCGAGGTCGACGTGCCGCTGTGGCCCGCGTTCCACCGCTTCGACGCCGGGCACCGCATCGGCGTGCAGGTCAGCTCCGGCGCGCATCCGCGCTACGCCCGCAACACCGGCATCGGCGAGCCCGCCGCCACCGCGACGGTCACCCGGGTGGCCGAGCAGGAGATCTCCCACGACACCGCCCGCGCCTCGCGCGTCGACCTGCCGGTGTGGCAGCCGTGACCGGCGCACTCCCCGTGCCGGGCCTGGCCCCGGCGTTCGACGTCGCGGTCCGGCTCGGCCGGCTCGAAGACCACGGCATCACCCGCGCGGGGCATCGCCGGGTCGTGCCGATCGTCGGCGGACGGGTGTCGGGCCTGTTCGCCGCGCAGATCCTGCCCGGCGGCGCGGACTGGCAACTCGTCCGCCCGGATGGCGCCGTAGAGATCGACACCCGCTACACCGCGCGAACCCCCGCCGGGGAGTACGTCTACCTGCGCACGTTCGGGGTCCGCAGCGGCCGGCCCGAGGTGCTGCAGGCGTTGCTGCGCGGAGACCCGGTCGACCCGTCGGAGTACTACTTCCGCATCGGCGTCCAACTGGAGACCTCCGCACCGACGCTTGTCGAACTCGAGCATTCGATCTTCGTAGCCGCCGCGGTCCGCGACGCCGACCAGGTCCGTTACACCGCCTACCGGGTCACCTGAGCGGGGCCGGCATCGACCGGCCCGGCTGTGGCGCGGTGTTCCGGCCGCGCCACAGCCCGCGGCCTACGGTGCGATGGACCAGAGCTGGCAGGTGTTGTTGAGCCACATCCACAGCTGCGCCTTGGTGCCGTTGGCGGTGCCGCAGTTCTGGGCGTCCAGGACCATGCCGCTGTTCTCGACCACCAGTTCGTAGCGGCCGTTGCCGGCGGGGATCACCGCCCACTGCTGGCAGGTGTTGCCGAGTGACTGCCACAGGTTGGTGGCCGTGCCCAGCGCCTGGCCGCAGTTGACCGCGTCCAGGACCTTGCCCGCGTTGACGTTGGTGATGGTCCATTTGTTAGCGCCGACGCTGTTGAACCGCCACTGCTGGCAGGTGTTGCCCAGCGACTGCCACAGCTGGAGTCCGGTGCCGTTGGCGGTGCCGCAGTTGACGGCGTCGAGGACCTTGCCGCCGGCCAGGTTCGTGAGCCGGTAGGTCGCCCCGTCGACCGGGAACGTCACGCTCTTGCTGTAGCCGACCGACACGATGTTGGCCTGCACCGAGTTCTCGGTGGCGTCGCTGGGGTAGCCGCTGGTCATGACGCCCTCGAAGAACGAGCCGACCGAGCCGTTGCTGTTGTCGCCGCCGATCCCGAGGATGATCGCGCCCTGCTTGGTCATCGGCTTGTAGCCGGACTGGGTCGGCAGCCCGCCGTTGTACTGGGTCTTGAGGCCGCCGGACCGCGCGTCGCCGTCCTTGATCGCGTACGTGGTGGTGCCGTTGTTCTTCAGCATCGCGGTCACGAACGCGCTGTTGCGGCCGGTGTTCGCGGTCCAGGAGCCGTTGCCGCCCGCGAACAGTCCGTTCTCCAGGTCGGCCGCGACGCGCGGGCCGCCCGAGCAGGGCGAGAACCAGCACAGGTTGCCGAAGTAGATCGCGTCCATGTCGCCGTTGCCGGTGTCCAGGTTGTTCGTCTCGGCGTTGCCGTAGTCGAAGCAGCACCGGTCGTTGACGTGGGTGCCCTCGGTCACCATGTACAGGCCCTCGGGCTGGCTGCCGGTGGCGATGCCGTTGGTCGCGTTGTTGCGGTAGCCGTTGCCCGCCGAGATGTAGACGCCGTAGACCTTGTGCCCGCCCGCGGTCACGGGCAGCGCGGCGGCGTTCGCACCCTGGTCGGCGGTCGGGTTGGCGCCGCCGCCGGGAGCGATCGTCAGATCGTTGTGACGCGACGTCTGGTCGTAGATCCGCACGATCGTGCAGTACGTGCCGGAGCAGAAGTTGTCCTGCGTCGCCGCGTTGGCGTAGCCGCCGGCGCTGAGCACCCCGACGTTGGTGGTCGCGCCGTCGGACCAGCGCCGCACCTGGTAGAGCGAGCCGCTGTAGGTGCCGAACAGGGCCCGGGTGGTGCTGTGCGCGGCGACGCAGGGGGTGCCGCCGGAGGCGTAGATGTCGCAGGGGCCGGTCGTGGCGGCCAGCGAGGTGCCCGCGCCCGTGAGGACGCCCGCGATGAGCGCCGCCGTGCTGACGACCGCCAGCGCGGCGGTGCGCAGGTGACGGTGCCTGGGGTGGAGTGCCATTGCTTCCTCTTCCGTTGCGGTGGGGAGCTGGGGACCGTCGCCGGGCAGGGTGCACCGGCACGTCGGGACGCGACGCGCGGCGGGCTGGGACTGGTCCGTCAGGAGGGGTCGCTGCGGCGAGAGCTGAGGGGTCAACGGGTGCGGCGGCGGGACTGCCGAACCTCCTTTCGGCGGGGACGCCGACGCAGCATGGCCAGGCGCGCAGGGCAACGGCGCGGCCAGTTGTGAGCGCTAACATACTCGGGGCGAAATGTTTACGCAACATCGAGTGTCGTCGAAGGAACCCGTGAGCCGCCGGCTCGTGTAGGCGCCGGCCGGGGCGTGTGGGCGCAGCGAGCACCCCACGCCCGACCGGCGCTTCGACGAGTTCGGCGGCACCCGTCAGAGAGTGATCACCACGGTGGAGATGCTGCGGGCGGCGACATTGACGGTGACCTGGCGCCCGTTCACCCCGGTCGGCTGGCCGGCGGCGTTGGCGTTCTGCGAGGTGAGGTAGTACTCGGCCTTCGTGATGTTCTGCGGCGCCTGGATCACGGCGTTGTTCACCGCGCTGGTCGACCGGTTGAGGATGACCAGCGTGACCTTCCCGCCGCCCAGGTAGGCGGTCACCTCCAGCGGCGACGCCTTCGAGCTCTTCGTCAGGGCGACCCGCTGGTAGCCGGGGCGGACGTACTTGGCGAACTGCGAGAACGCGTACCCGCGCTTCAGCGGAGCTCCGGCGGTGGTGCCGTAGGCGGCCTCGCCGTCACCGATGAAGGAGTAGTAGCGCTTGCCGTACCACCAGATGTAGGCGCTCCAGTCGGACTCCATGGACTTGTGCACGGTGCGCATGATGTCGTCGAGCGTCTCGTTCCAGACAGCCTGGTTGCCGGGGTCTCCCCAGATGTTGGAGCCGTTGCCGTCGGCGGCGTGCAGGTTCCACTCGGTCATCCACACCGGTTTGTTGTACTGCTTGGCAAGGGCGTAGGGCGTCAGCCGACCGGCGGACTCCGTGCCGTACAGGTGACCGCCGATGTAGCCGATGTTGTTGCGGGCACACGAGTCGTTCAGGGTCGGGTCGGTGTAGCCGTAGTTGAGGTTCACCGCCTCGGCGACCAGCAGCCTGGTGTTCTGCACCTTCGCGCCCTGGGTGCATGCCCAGTTCTGCAGCTCGGTGCCGCTCCAGTCCATCGAGTCATAGTCAGGATGCCAGTCCGGCTCGTTCTGCACCGACGTCACATCGATCGTGACGCCCTGGTTGCGCATGTACTGGACGTAGCTGTTGAGATGGTTTGCGTAGTCGTCGTAGTAGTCGGTCTTCAGCTTGCCGCCGTTGGTGCGGCTGTTGTTGGTCTTCCAGGCCGCGGGCGCCGTCCACGGCGATGCGAGGATCTTCACCCCCGACCCGTACGACTTCGCCGTCTTGAGCGCGTTCACCTGAGTCGCCCACTCACCGGAGACCGGCGAGATGCCGGTACGCACGATCGACAGGCCCAGCTGGTTCTGCCCCAGCCCGACCAGCGTCTGCGTCTCGGCGGTCGACCAGGCACTCCCCCAGATCGACACGGCGGCCCCGAACCCGTCGATCGTCTGGTACGTGGTGGCGCTGTTCACCGTGATGTCCGCGGGGCCGCTGGAAGGCGCGGTGCTGGGTGAGACGCTCGGCGAAGGACTCCGCGACGCGCTCGGGGAGGCGCTCGGCGACGTCGGCGCAGTGCCGCCGGTACAGGCCACGCCGTTCAGCGCGAAGCTGGTGGGCGCGGGATTGCTGCCGGCCCACGAGGCGTTGAAGCCGAACGAGGCGGTGCCGTTGGTCGCGACAGTCCCGTTGTAGCCGACGTTCTTGGCGGTGACCACGGCACCGTTCTGGGTCAACGTCGTGTTCCAGGCCTGCGTGACGGCCTGACCGGCGCCATAGGACCAGGTCAGGGTCCAGCCGGTGATCGGGTCACCGAGGTTGGTGAAGGTGACGTCGGCGCCGAAGCCGTCCTGCCACTGCGACGACACCGTGTAGTCCACCGCGCATCCTGCCGCTGCGGCCCCGGCCGGCAGCGCGACCGCGACCGCGGCCAGTAGCACAGCGCCGGCTGACACCCAGGCGGCATGGGGCATGCTGCGTTTTCTCATGGGAGCTCCTCGAAATGAAGGACGACCGGCACATCCGGTGCGAACCCCCGGCTGCCGTCCGGCCGCCATGTCGGACAACGTGACTGCCGTGCTCGGCGGCTGCCCGCGCCGCGGTCACCGGACGAGACCCCGGTGCGGGCAGCAAGTTGCGCTGAACTGTGCGTGAGCTGGGCGGCCTCGCTCTTGGACGAGTCCGCCCAGCTCGGCTTCGGAACTCTCGCCACACCGCCTGCCGAAGGTGGTGTGGGCCATCCTGAATGTCAGGAAGACACGGCCTGGACCGGCGTCAGAGCACTACCGCTGGAGGGTGAGTAGGCCGGGTCGGTAGGGCAGTAGGCCGTAGTCGCCGCCGGAGTTGGTGGCGCGGCCTTGGTAGAGCAGTTGGAGGTTGCAGGGGTCGATGGTCATGGTCTGGTCGGCGGTGTTGCGGATGATTTCGCCGTGGCTGATGTCGTTGGTCCAGGTGGCGCTGCTGTTGGTTTTGCCCGCGAAGGGGTTGCTCTCGGTGGCGGCTTGGGGGGTCCAGGTTCCGTTGAGGGTGGTGGTGGTGAAGGAGCGGAAGTAGCGGCCGTTGTTGCCGATGGCTTCGACGATCATGAGGTATTGGTTCTGGCCGGCGATTTTGTAGACCTGGGGTGCTTCGAAGAGGTTGTTGGTGGTGTCGGTCAGGATGGTGGTGTAGGTGGTGCCGAAGTTGCCGGGGAAGTTGGCGATGGGCATGCTGGCGCGGTAGATCTTGCCGTTGTCGCCGGCGAAGAACAGGTACATGTTGGTGTTGTCGCCGATGATGGTCTGGTCGATGGGTCCGGTGCCGGAGCCGGTGATGGTGCCGGTGAACAGGGGTTGTGCGGCGGACCAGCCGTTGGCGTTGGTGGGGTCGCTGGTGGTGCGGTAGGAGAACGCGGTGGGGCCCCATTGGTAGGTGAGGACCCAGGTGTTCTTGGGGGCGAAGTAGAACAGGTGGGGTGCGACGGTGCCGGATGTCATGGTGTTCTGGGTGGCGGTGGCCATGTCGGTCCAGTTGGTGAACGGGCTGAAGTTCATGGAGCCCCAGGTGGAGCCGTTGTCGTGGGTGGTGGCGTAGACGAGGTGTCTGCCGTTGTAGGGGACGGTGGTGAAGTCTTTGAGTGAGGCCCAGCCTGATTTGGGGGTGGCCAGGGCGCCGGTGGAGGTCCAGCGGTAGCTGGACGGCAGCGAACACTGACCGGGCGGCGACGTCGAGGGTGACGGCGACGGCGAGGCCGAGGGCGACGGCCCGGTGGACGGTGAGGATGTCGGCGTCGGGACGCCGTTGCACGTCACGCCGTTCATGGCGAAGTTCGTCGGAAGCGGATTGCTGCCCGTCGACGAGCCGTTGAAGCCGAACGACACCGCGGCGTTGGTCGCGATCGAGCCGTTGTAGCTCATGTTCTTGGCGGTCACCGCCGAACCGCTCTGGGTCAGCGTCGTGTTCCACGCCTGGGTGACCGTCTGACCGGCGCCGAACGACCAGGTCAGCGTCCAGCTGGTCACCGGGTCGCCCAGGTTGGTGATGGTGACGTTGGCGCCGAATCCGCCCGGCCACTCCGACGACACGGCGTAGTTGACCGAGCAGCCTGCGGCGGCGGCACCGGCGGGCAGCGCCACGAGAACGGTTGCCGACGCCAGCATCGTGGCACCCGCTGCCACCAGGCCGGCGAGGGTCGATCTGGTCCTTGCCATCAAACACCTCCTGACATCTCGCGGTCCACAGGTTCCAGCGCCTGAAATGTGACCGCTAACAGTAGTAGCGAGCATGTTACGGGAGCGCTCCCAGACATACAACCACAAGCATCGATCACCTCGACCGAGCGGCAAGACGCCATCGCGTCATCGCCAGCAGGCAGGCCGGCTCGGCGAACGGAGTTGTCGACCGCGTCTGTAACCACGGCGGACCGGGCGAGCAGAGGAGGCGCCATGTGACCGATCACTTGAGGTGGTGACATCTGGTGACCGGTGCACGTTCCGCGACTCCCCGCGTGCAGCCGTTATCGTCTGGCGGTGACGATCCGCATGTCCGCCCGCGTCGCCGGGTTCGCCGTCCTCGCCGCCGAGGTGACGGCGATCGCCTCCCAGGCCGACGGGATGCCCGCGCGAACCGCGTGGACGTTCTTGATCGCCCTGCAGTTCGCGGCGATCCTGTGGGCGACCCGGCCGCAGTCGGCCTCGGCCCTGCGGATCGCGGCGCCAGCGTGCCTGGCCGCGGTCACCGGCGCAGCGGTTTGGGCCATGTTCGCGATCACGGTGCCGCTTGCGGCCGGCGACGCTTCGGCGCTGGCCGCCGTCGCGGCCACCGGTCTGGTCGTGGCGGTGTTGTCACGTGCCGACGGAAGGCACGGGCTGCGGGCCGCAATTGATCTCCTCGGCCTTCAGCTCCTTAATGATCTTCCTGGTCATCTCGTGGGTGCTGCCGGCGTTGACGGGCTTCGTCAGCCACAACGACCCCCCGGCCTACGATGACGCGGTCCGCCTGCCCGATCCCGTCACCGAACTGCTCCTGTCCGCGACACTGACCGCGGTTCTCTGCTGCGACATCCTGCGTACCGGGGTCCGCGCTCGCCGCGGAGCCAGGCTCGACAGAAAGCCCGTTCTCGCGCCGGCGTTCAACGAGATGATCGTCGAACGTGCCGATTAGTACGCCGGTGTGACGGGTGCTCGCGGCTGCCACCTCGGCTCGGAGCCGAAGCGGCGCCGCCCGCGGCGACCGCGACACGACCAGGTGGCCGCCTGACCTGCGGCATCCGAAACATTTCGCCGCCCCATTGACTATTTGAATGTTATCGGTCACATTCGACTGGCGGGCAAGCGACGTGCTCGCCTCATCAGGCCACCTTGTCGCCGCATGGAGCAGGGCAGTGACCCATGCGGTGCGTTCACATGGAGCCGTGTCCGGTGGCCTGGGCGGGGTTGTTCATGGGCGATTCGTCCGGCCACCGGCCGACTGGGCCGGCGTGCCGCCGACGGCACCGTTCGCAGCAGTCCGGCGCGCCCGCCCGGGAGCCGCCGCGTTCCCGCACCACCGCATCCACCCGGTCCGGCCGCTGATCCGGGCCCTCCGTTCCCAGGAGCCAACACATGACAATGCCGCCTGCCCGCGTTCTGCGGGCCACGGCGACGGCCGCACTGCTCATGGCCGTCACCACAGCCGCCGCGACGGTCCTGGCCACCTCGGCCAGCGCCGGCACCACGCTGGGCGCCTCGGCCGCCGAACGCGGCCGCTATTACGGCGCCGCCGTCGCGGCCGGCAAGCTCGGCGACTCCACGTACGTGAGCATCCTCAACCGCGAGTTCAACGCCATCACGCCCGAGAACGAGATGAAGTGGGACGCCACCGAACCCTCGCAGGGCAGCTTCAACTGGTCCGGTGGCGACCGGATCGTCAACCACGCCCAGGCCAACGGCATGCGCGTGCGCGGCCACACGCTGGCCTGGCACTCCCAGCAGCCGGGCTGGGCGCAGAACCTGTCCGGCAGCGCGCTGCGCTCGGCGATGGTCAACCACATCACGCAGGTCGCCACCCACTACCGGGGCAAGATCTACGCCTGGGACGTGGTCAACGAGGCATTCGCTGACGGCGGCGGCGGCGGACGGCGTGACTCGAACCTGCAGCGTACGGGCAACGACTGGATCGAGGTCGCGTTCCGCACCGCGCGGGCGGCCGACCCGAACGCCAAGCTCTGCTACAACGACTACAACACCGACGGGATCAACTCGAAGTCGACCGGCATCTACAACATGGTGCAGGACTTCAAGGCCCGGGGCGTGCCCATCGACTGCGTCGGCTTCCAATCGCACCTGACCAACTCCGCGCCGTCGGACTACCAGGCGAACCTGCAGCGCTTCGCGAATCTCGGCGTGGACGTGCAGATCACCGAGCTCGACATCGCCGGCTCCACGCAGGCCGGCGCCTACGACGCGGTCACCCGTGCCTGCCTGGCGGTGTCGCGCTGCACCGGCATCACGGTGTGGGGCATCCGCGACAGCGACTCGTGGCGCACCGGCCAGAACCCGCTGCTGTTCGACTCCTCCGGCAACAAGAAGGCCGCCTACACGTCGGTCCTCAACGCCCTGAACAGCGGCCCGATCATCAGCCCGTCGCCGAGCCGCCCGGCCTCGCCTTCGCCGAGCAGCCCGGCCTCGCCCTCGCCGTCGGTCTCCCCGGCTCCGGGCGGCTGCACCGCGACGGTGTCGCTCCAGACCTGGACCGGCGGTTTCAACGCCACCGTGCGGGTCACCGCGGGGTCGACGGCGATCCGGTCCTGGTCGGTGCGGCTCACGCTGCCCTCGGGTGCCGTGATCGTCAACACCTGGAATGCCGCCCCGAGCGGCACCAGCGGCACCGTCTCGTTCTCCAACGTGTCCTACAACGGCCAGGTGTCCGCCGGCCAGTACACCGAATTCGGTTTCCAGGCCGACGGCAACGGTGCGGCCATGAGCCCGACCTGCACCGCGACCAGCTGACCGGTCATGCGCAGCGACCGGGCTCGTCCAGGAGGTGACGGAACCATCGGCAGGGCTGCCGCGGTGACCCGCGATGTCCCGGCCACGCCCCCTGACACGGGTCGTACAGTCCCGTCAGACTGACCAATCAAGCCGCCGACCAGCGGCAACGTTCGGCCCGGCGGTATCGCCGGGCCGAACGCATGTCCGCGTATGCCGTCCGCGCTGTCGCCTCTGGGCACCCAGGCGGCGCTGCGCGGTGGCGCGGTGTCGAGAGTGCCCGACCCCCCGTTCCGGTCGGGGGGTCGGGCGCCGCTGACCTGCACCGCCAAGCCGGCTGGTACAGGCCCGCGGAGATCTCGGGTCCTCGGCCGATCGGGCCGGTTTCCCGTCCGTGCCCGTCAGCCGTGCCGGATCACTGCCTGGTCCATCGCTGGTTGGCCGCGCCCGCGCAGGTCCACAGGATGACGGTGGTGCCGTTCGCGGTCGCGTTCCCGTTGACGTCGAGGCACAGCCCGGAACTGCTGCTGCTGATGGTTCCGGAGGCGTTGAGGGTCCACTGCTGGTTGGTCGAGCCGCTGCAGTCCCAGATCTGGACCTTGCTGCCGGCCGCGGCCCCGGTCGGGGCGTCGAGGCACTTGCCGAGCACCTGCAGCGACTGGCCGGTCGCGGTCCAGCGCTGGTTGGCCGCGCCGTTGCAGTCCCAGATGATCGGCTGCGTGCCGTTGGCGGTGTTGCTCTGCGGGATGTCCAGGCAGCGACCGGAGGCCGCGCTGACCAGGGCGCTGCTCGTCGTCGGAGACGGCGACACGACCGCTCCGCCGCTGACGCGGTAGACCACCGTGCCGTGCGCCGGGACACTCGCGGCGATCGAGCCGGTCGAGGTGCTGGTGGTATCGGTCCAGGCGTCGCGCAGCGTGAAGGAGGTGCCGCTCTTGCCGATGGCCGCCGCCGTGGTCGACACGGTCGTGGTGGCGCCTCCCTGGTTGAACAGCGCCACCGCGACGTCGCCGTTGGCCAGGCGCTTGGCCAGCACCCGGCGCGTTCCGTCGTTGCTGACCTGGGTCGCCTGCAGTCCCAGCGAGTCCTGGTTGACGGCGATCAGGTTCTGGTTCTTCAGGATGGTCTGGGTGGCCGCCGTCATCGATCGCAGGTCGTTGCCCGCGATCAGCGGTGACGCCATGATCGCCCACAGGGCGAAGTGGCTGCGCATCTCCGTGTCGGTCATCCCGCCACGGCCGACCTCCATCATGTCCGGGTCGTTGAAGGCGCCCGGCCGGGCATACGAGGCGAGGGGAACGGTGACGTTGACGATGTTCTGGATACCCATCGGGTAGCCGTTGGTCTGGCCGGTGTCCCACGCGTTGGTGATGTCTTCCGTCGTCCGCCACATGTTGGCGACGTCGCCCCAGTTGCGCTGGGGTCCGGTCTTGGCATGGATGCTGTTGGGGTTGATGCTGTAGACGATCGGGCGTCCCGTGGCCGCCAGCGCGTCGCGCATCTTGGCGAAGGTCGCGACCTGCTGGTCGATCGTGCCGCTGGGCGAGCACCAGTCGTACTTGAGGTAGTCCACACCCCAGGCGGCGAACTGGCGGGCGTCCTGCGCCTCATGCCCCTGGCTGCCCGTCGCTCCCGGGTAGGAGCCGAAGTACTGGGCGCATGTCTTGTCGACCGGCACCTGGTAGAGACCGAACTTGAGGCCCTTGCCGTGCAGGTAGTCGCCGAGGGACTTCATGCCGCTGGGGAAGCGGCCGGGGTCGCCCTGGAGGTTGCCCGAGCCGTCGCGGTTGGGGTTGAACCAGCAGTCGTCGACGACGACGTACTGGTAGCCGGCATCGCGCATGCCGGAGCTGACCATCGCATCGGCCATCTGGCGGATGAGTGCCTCGTTGATGCTGCAGCCGAAGGTGTTCCAAGAGTTCCAGCCCATCGGTGGCGTTCGGGCGACGCCGTTCTCCAACGCCTGGACGGCGGTGGCCTGCCAGCCGACGGCGGCAGCCGCCAGCAGCGCGGCCACCATGGCGGCGCCGGTGCGCCACCTGCGGGGTCGGTGATCCATCAGTCTCTCCTGCGTCGTTCGGGCGGAAACGGACGCGAGGCGACCGGTCTGCCCGTCGATGGGTTGCCTGCGGAAACCGCGACCGCCATCGCCACCGGGTGCGCTTCGCGAGTGCGCCGCCGTCGCGCGGGTCCGCGCCGCGCCCGGTCAGCGGGCGCCTCGGCGACTCACTCGACAAGACTGTGAGCGATCACATCCATAATCGTCAAGACGTAACGACGAAATTGCACGTACACGAGCCCCAGAGGTCCATCTTGATCAATGATTGACATCTGTAGGGTGACCGCTAACATGGCGCTACCCGACAACCACGGCGCCAGGCCGGGCAGCCCAGGCTTCGTGGTCGCGATGCCGCCGCACGGGTCTGTCAGACCCCGCCGCAGGCGGCACGCGCTGGACCTCCCCGGTCGGCGAAGACCGGCCGGGGAGGTCCACCTCCGTCGGTCACGCACCCGCTCGCCCTGGCACCGCCAGGTGCCCTGCGACCGGCCACCGCCAGCCGTCGCATCCGCGTGCGGGTGACCGCACCCTGAACTGGCAGTTCCATGGCGGCCCGGAAACATACCTGCGCTAGCATGCCGTCTCAGGGGGTCGCCATGAGCCAGCAGCCACGCAGTGCGGTCATCCGGGACGTCGCGCGGCTCGCCGGGGTGTCGCACCAGACCGTCTCCCGCGTGATGAACAATCATCCGAGCGTACGGCCGGAGACACGTGACCGCGTGATGAAGGCGGTTCACCAGCTGAACTTCCGGCCCAATGCGAACGCCCGCGGCCTGGCCAATCGTCGTTCGCGTCTGATCGGCGTCATCAGCTTCGAGCCGCTGCTGTTCGGCCCGGCGTCAACCCTGCTCGGCGTCGAACGGGCAGCCAGGGCCGCAGACTACGGCGTCAGTGTCGTCGCGTTGGAGCAGCTCGACCACCATGCCGTCGTCGAGGCACTCGACCGGCTCACCGCACAGGCTGTCGCCGGTGTGGCCGTCATCGCGCCCCTGTTGAGCGTCTCTGAAGCGACGCAGACTCTGCTGGCCGCCGTCCCCGCGGTCCTGGTCGAGCCCGACGCGGAAGCCCACCTCTCGACCGTGGCGGTCGACCAGGTCGCCGGCGCGCACCTGGCGGTCGAGCATCTGCTCGGCCTCGGGCATGAGACGGTCTGGCACCTGTCCGGGCCGCAGAACTGGTCGCAGGCACGCAGCCGTGAGGACGGATGGCGTCAGGCGTTGCAGGCGGCGCAGCGGCGAGTCCCACCGGTCCTGGCGGGTGACTGGAGCCCCCGCTCAGGCTACGAGGTCGGGCTGGACCTGGCCCAGCGGCCGGAGGTGTCAGCGGTGTTCTGCGCCAATGACCACCAGGCGCTGGGTCTGCTCCGGGCACTGCACGAGCGCCGGGTCCGCGTGCCCGAGGACGTCAGCGTCGTCGGCTTCGACGACATCCCCGAATCGCGCTACCTGTCTCCGCCGTTGACGACGGTGCGCCAGGACTTCGACGAGGTCGGTCGACGCTGCCTGGGAACGCTTCTCGAAGTGATCGAGGCAGGCTCGGCCACCGCGACTTCACGTCACCTTCGCGTGCAGCCGACCCTGATGGTGCGTGCCAGCAGCAGCCCGCCGTCCCGGGTGGTCCTGAGCCGGTGACCGCGCCGACGGGACTGCCGTCGGGTCAGTCTGCGCCATCCTGCCATGAGCGGCCAACGGATCGACTGCTCCGGATCAGCTCTGGCGACCGGCACTCCGCATAGCGGACCACTCCGGCCGCAGGTCAAGCCAAGCGCAGAATGTTAACGATAACAGCGCGGTCATCGCCGGCCTTCGTCGAGCTCCGCCCGCATGGCCCGGACGACCGCTCCGCATTCACCGCCAGGCGCCGACCTTAGACGGCTTCCATTCATCAAGATGAGTCAGGCGTTTGTTTTATCGCATGTGGATGACCGTATGTGCGAATGCGTCTCATCAGGAGATGATCAGATAACACTTCTCTGATCGAATTTTGGAAATCGACCGATCATTGCGAGCGCTTTTCAGGTCGGTTATGTTAACGGTCTCATCGCCGGGCGCCTGCCCGCGTTCGGCGGTGTGGCGCCGGCGGTTCGAGACAGGAGGCGCGGCCTCCCGGCTCGGCGTCGCACCCCTCCCTGTCCCGCCTTCCCCATCTTGTGGAGAGCCCATGTCATCGTCCATCAACAGGCGCCGGGTACTACAGGCTGCTGGGGTGGCGGCAGCAGCCACCACCCTGCCCGCCCTCACCGCCACCGAGGCGGCGGCGGCGCTTCCGCCCGCGCGCGCCGACCTCGGCGTCTCGGCGTACCCGTTCGACCTCGGCCAGGTCCGGCTCACCAGTAGCCGGTGGCTGGACAACCAGAACCGGACCCTGGCATACCTGCGGTTCGTCGACGTCGACCGGCTGCTGTACGTGCTGCGGGCCAACCACCGCCTGTCGACCAACGGCGCCGCCGCCACCGGCGGCTGGGAGGCGCCGACGTTCCCGTTCCGCAGCCACAGCCAGGGGCACTTCCTCACCGCCTGGGCGCAGGCCTGGGCCGTGCTCGGCGACACCACCTGCCGGGACAAGGCCACCCAGATGGTCGCCGCCATGGCCGCCTGCCAGGCCAACAACAGCGCGGCCGGGTTCAGCGCCGGCTACCTGGCCGGCTTCCCCGAGTCCGACTTCACCGCCCTGGAGAACCGGACCCTCAGTAACGGCAACGTGCCGTATTACGCCGTACACAAGACCCTCGCAGGCCTCCTGGACGTGTGGCGGCTGATCGGCAGCACGCAGGCCCGCGACGTGCTGCTCGCGCTGGCCGGCTGGGTCGACACCAGAACCGCGCGGCTGACCTCCACCCAGATGCAGGCGCAGCTCGGCACCGAGTTCGGCGGCATGAACGCGGTGCTGACCGACCTCTACCAGCAGACCGGCGACAGCCGCTGGCTGACCGCCGCGCAGCGTTTCGACCACGCCGCCGTGTTCAACCCGCTGGCCGCCAACTCCGACCAGCTCAACGGACTGCACGCCAACACGCAGGTGCCCAAGTGGATCGGCGCCGCCCGCGAGTACAAGGCGACCGGCACCACCCGCTACCGCGACATCGCCGTCAACGCCTGGAACATCACCGTCAACGCGCACACCTATGTGATCGGCGGCAACAGCCAGGCCGAGCACTTCCGGGCCCCGAACGCCATCGCCGGATACCTCAACAGCGACGCGTGCGAGGCCTGCAACTCGTACAACATGCTGAAACTGACCCGGGAGCTGTGGCTGCTCAACCCCGACCAGGCCGCCTACTTCGACTTCTACGAACGTGCCCTGCTCAACCACCTGCTCGGCCAGCAGAACCCGGCCGACAGCCACGGCCACGTCACCTACTTCACCCCGCTCAACCCCGGCGGTCGCCGAGGCGTCGGTCCGGCCTGGGGCGGCGGCACCTGGAGCACCGACTACGGCACCTTCTGGTGCTGCCAGGGCACCGGCATCGAGACCAACACCAAGCTCATGGACTCGATCTACTTCTACAACGGCACCACGCTCACGGTGAACCTGTTCACCCCGTCGGTGCTGGACTGGTCGCAGCGGGGCATCACGGTCACCCAGAACACGGCCTTCCCGGTCAGCGACACCACCACCCTGACGGTCACCGGAAGCGTCAGCGGCAGCTGGTCGATGCGCATCAGGATCCCCGGCTGGACCACCGGCGCCACGATCAGCGTCAACGGCACGGCGCAGAGCATCACCACCACCCCTGGCACGTATGCCACCCTCACCCGCTCCTGGACCTCCGGTGACACGGTGACGGTGACCCTGCCGATGCGAGTGGTCATGCGGGCCGCCAACGACGACGCCAACGTCGCCGCGGTCACCTACGGTCCGGTCGTGCTCGCCGGCAACTACGGCAACACCTCCCTGTCGTCGCTGCCGGTGCTGACGACCAGCTCGGTGACCCGTACGAGCACCACCGCCCTGGCTTTCACGGCCACCGCCAACGGTGCCAGCGTCAACCTCGGCCCGTTCCACGACGCTCAGGGCTACAACTACACCGTCTACTGGAACGCCACCGGCCAGGGCTCGACCGGCGGAAACGCCGCCTTCCGGCTCCTGAACGCCGCCAGCGGACTGGTGCTCGGCGTGCAGAACATGTCGACCGCCGACGGCGGCCTGGCCATTCAGTGGGCCGACAGCGGCACCGCGGACCACGACTGGGAGCTGCTGGTCAGCGGCTCGGCGCTGCGGCTGCGCAACGCCAACAGCGGCAAGGTCCTCGGCGTGGAGAACATGTCCACCGCCGACAACGCCCGCGTGCTGCAGTGGACCGACAACGGCACGGCCGACCACAACTGGACCCTGGTCGACGTCGGCGACGGTACCCACAAGATCCGCAACGCCAACAGCGGCAAGCTGCTGGCGATCCTCAGCGGCTCGACCACACAGGGCGCCCAGGCCGTCCAGGACCCGGACAACGGCGGCGCCGACAACCTGTGGCGGCTCATCCCCGACGGTGCGCGGCGCATCCAGAACGTCGCCAGCGGCCTGGTGCTGGGGGTCCAGAACATGTCCACCGCCGACGGCGGCCTGGTCATCCAGTGGGGTGACAGCGGCACCGCCGACCACCTGTGGTCCGCGGTCGTGGACACCGGCGGTTACCTGCGGCTGCGCAACGCCAACAGCGGCAAGGTCCTCGCCGTGGAGAACGCCTCGACCGCCGCCGGCGCCCGGGTCCTGCAGTGGTCCGACAACGGCACCGCCGACCACCGCTGGCGGCTGCGCCACGGCGGCAACGGCTGCTTCCGTATCCAGTGCGCCAACGGCGGCAGGCTCCTGGCCGTCAGCGGCGGATCGACCGGTCAGGGTGCTCAGATCGTGACCGCCGACGACGCCGGCTCCGACGACCGGCTCTGGCGCTTCCTGTAAGCCTGCCGACCTGCCTGCCGTCCGTGCCGCCGCCGCGGTGGCGGTGGCGGCACGGCCACGCCTGAGACAGCCCGCGGCCAGGCCCGGCCTGGCCTTCCAGCGAAGGAGGATGCCTTGACCGGCATCAGCACCGTTCCCCGATCCGCCCCACACCGACGAGCCTGGCGCACCGCGATCGCCGCCCTCGTCGTCACCGCGATGGCCACCGCGGGCCTGGTCGCCGTCACCACCAGCGGCGCCCAGGCCGCCACCGTCGACACCACCGCCTGGTACGTCCTGGTCAACCGCACCAGCGGCAAGGCCCTCGACCTCTACAACTCCGCCACCGCCGACGGGGCCCGCATCACCCAGTGGACCCGCAACGACGGCAACAACCAGCAGTGGCAGTTCGTCGACTCCGGCAGCGGCTACTACCGCCTCAAGTCACGCCACTCGGGCAAGGTCCTCGACGACTACAACTTCTCCACCACCAACGGCACCGCCGTCGTCCAGTGGACCGACCTCAACGGCGACAACCAGCAATGGCGCCTGGCCGACTCCACCGGCGGCTACGTCCGCCTCATCAACCGCCACAGCAGCAAGGCCCTCGAGGTCCAGAACGCCTCCACCGCCGACAACGCCAACGTCGTCCAGTACGACGACTGGGGCGGCAACAACCAGCAGTGGCAACTCGTCAAAGTCGGCGGCGCCAGCCCCACCCCGTCGACCTCGCCGTCGAACAACTCGCCGTACGGCAACCCCGTCGTCTGGCAGGACTTCGCCGACCTCGACATCATCCGGGTCGGCGACACCTACTACTACTCCGCGTCGACGATGCACTACTCCCCCGGTGCCCCGATCCTGCGCTCGTACGACCTGGTGAACTGGGAGTACGCCGGGCACTCCGTACCGTCGCTCGACTTCGGCGCGAAGTACAACCTCAA
This sequence comes from Catellatospora sp. TT07R-123, assembly GCF_018327705.1. Classification (NCBI taxonomy): domain Bacteria; kingdom Bacillati; phylum Actinomycetota; class Actinomycetes; order Micromonosporales; family Micromonosporaceae; genus Catellatospora; species Catellatospora sp. TT07R-123. The sequence goes on from NZ_BNEM01000001.1 coordinate 1,246,064, forward strand.
CGGCAGCGGCCAAGGCTACGTCGACGGGATCTGGGCCTCGGCGTTCAACTACCGGCCGAGCAACAACACGTTCTACTGGCTGGGCTGCATCGACTTCAACCAGACGTACGTGTACACGTCGACCACCGTGGACGGCACCTGGTCGAAGCGGTCGACGATCAACAACTGCTACTACGACGCCGGCCTGCTCGTCGACGACAACGACACGATGTACGTCGCCTACGGCAACACCACCATCAGCGTCGCGCAGCTGTCGGCCGACGGGCTCAGCCAGGTCCGGACCCAGCAGGTCTTCACCACGCCGTCCAGCGTCGGCACGCTTGAGGGTTCCCGGTTCTACAAGCGCAACGGCTACTACTACATCTTCGTCACCAAGCCGGCGAACGGCCAGTACATCCTCAGGGCGACCAGCCCGTTCGGTCCGTACACGATGCAGCAGGTCCTGCTGAACCTGTCCGGACCGGTCTCCGGCGGCGGGGTGCCGCATCAGGGCGGGCTCGTGCAGACGCAGAACGGCGACTGGTACTACATGGCCTTCGTCGACTCCTACCCCGGCGGCCGGATCCCGGTGCTGGCGCCGGTCACGTGGACCGCCGACGGCTGGCCGCAGATCCAGCTGGTCAACAACGCCTGGGGTGCCTCGTACCCGCGCCCGAATCTGCCGGCACCTCCCCGCGCGGTCAAGCCGATGACCGGCACCGACACGTTCACCGGCACCACGCTCGGCCCGCAGTGGGAGTGGAACCACAACCCGGACAACACCAAGTGGTCGGTCAACAACGGCCTGCGCCTGCAGACCGCGACCGTCACCGGTGACCTCTACGCGGCCCGCAACACGCTGACCCACCGCATCCAGGGGCCGACGTCGACCGCCACGATCGAACTCGACTATTCCACGATGAAGGACGGTGACCGCGCCGGGCTGGCGGTGCTGCGCAACTCGTCGGCGTGGATCGGCGTCAAACGCGACAACGGCACCACCAGAGTCGTGATGACCAACGGGCTCTCCATGGACCGCAACAACAACTGGGCCACGTCCGGTACCGGATCCGAGCAGGCCGGGGCCGCGGTGTCCGGCGGCCGCATCTGGTTGCGGGCCACCGCCGACATCCGGCCGGGTTCGGCGAGCCGTCAGGCGACGTTCTCCTACAGTACGAACGGCACCACGTTCACGCCGCTCGGCAATGCCCTCACGCTGAACAACGAGTGGTATTTCTTCATGGGCTACCGGTTCGCCATCTTCAACTACGCGAGCCAGTCGCTTGGCGGAACCGTGGGAGTCAGCCAGTTCAGCCTGACGACGCCGTATCGGCGCAGGGCGGCAGCGAACAGAGTCCGATGCCGACGTCGGCGGGCCGGGTCACCCCGGCCCGCCGACGTCGTTTGCGCCTCGTGACCCCTACCGGCCTCGCCGGGACGGCGGTGGGCCGCTGCTGGCTCGCGCGACCAGGGTCGGCGGCACGCGCGGATGACGCAGCGGCGAGTCCGGCCCCTGGGCGTCGAGCATGTCCAGCAGCGCGGCCAGGCATCGCCGTCCGACCTCATCGAAGTCCTGGCGGATGGTGGTCAGGGGGGGCGACAGGTAGGCGGCTTCCGGGATGTCGTCGAAGCCGACGACGCTGACGTCCTCGGGGACGCGGATGCCGCGCTCGTGCAGGGCGCGCAGCATTCCCAGGGCCTGCTGGTCGTTGGCGCAGAAGACGGCGGTCACATCCGGGCGCTCGGCGATGTGGTGGCCCGCCTCGTAGCCCGAGTTCGGGCTCCAGTCACCGGGGATCGCGACGGGCACACGGCGCCCGGCTCCTTCGAGTGCCTGGCGCCAGCCGTCGACCCGGTCGCGGGCCTCCAGCCAGTCCCGGGGGCCGGTCAGGTGCCACACGGTCTCGTGTCCCAGGTCGAGCAGGTGCTGGACGGCCAGGCGGGCGCCCGCGACCTGGTCGACGGAGATGGTCGGCAGGTCACCTGCCATATCGGACTCCACGACCACCGCCGGCACACCGGTCGGGAGACTGTGTGCGGCGGCGGCCGCGGTCATCAGCGGCGCGATGATCACGACTCCGGCGACGGACTGCTCGGTGAGCCGGTTCACCGCCGCGGCGACCCCGGCGCGGTCGAGCTGCTCCAGGGCCACGATGCTGATGCCGTATCCGGCCCGCCGCGCCGCCCGCTCGACGCCGAGCAGGGTCGCGGCGGGACCGTACAGGATGGTGTCGAAGCTGACCACGCCGATGACGCGCGAGCGCCGCCCGGCCAGCCCCCGGGCCAGCGCGTTGGGCCGGTAGTTGAGCTGGGCCACCGCGCGCAGGACCCGCTCACGGGTCTCCTCGCGCACACTCGGGTGGTTGTTGAGGACCCGGGACACCGTCTGGTGCGACACGCCCGCGAGCCGGGCCACGTCGTTCATGACCGCGGCGCGCGCGGCCGGCTGCTGGCTCATTGCGTCTCCCCTGACGGCACATCATAGCGCAATATGATCATCTGGCTTGGTGCGGTGACTGAAAGCGCGACGGATGCGTGGCCCACGCTTGGCGTGGCACGCATCCGTCGCGTTGTCAGACCGGCGTCAGAATCCGCGGGCCAGGCGGTAGTACGCCTGGTTCCATCGCAGCTCGTCGGCGAACCGGCGCGGGGTGGTGTCGGCGTCGATGACGACCAGCTCGGTCCGGCTCATCTCCGCCAGGTCGTGCAGCTCCTCGACCCCCACCGCCTGCGACAGCACCGTGTGGTGCGGGGCGCCCGCGGTGATCCAGGCCTCGGCCGAGCCGGGCAGGTCGGGGCGGGGCCGCCACACGGCGCGGGCCACCGGCAGCTTCGGCAGCGGCTGCGGCGGGGCGATCACGTCGACCTCGTTGGCGACCAGCCGGAACCGCTCCCCCATGTCGGCCAGGCCCATCACCACGGCCGGACCGGCCGCGGCGTCGAAGACCAGGCGGACCGGGTCCTCCCGCCCGCCGATGCCCAGCGGGTGGATCTCCACCTTCGGGGTGTCGGCCGCGATGGACGGGCAGACCTCCAGCATGTGCGCGCCGAGCACCAGCTCGTTGCCGGGGGTGAGGTCGTAGGTGTAGTCCTCCATGAACGAGGTGCCGCCGGTCGTGCCGACCGCCATCGCCTTGAGCGTGCGGACCAGCACCGACGTCTTCCAGTCACCCTCGCCGCCGAAGCCGTAGCCGTCGGCCATCAGCCGCTGCACCGCGATGCCGGGCAGCTGGCGCAGCCCGCCGAGGTCCTCGAAGTTGGTGGTGAAGGCCCGGAAGCCGCCTGCCTCCAGGAAGCCGCGCAGGCCGGCCTCGATGCGGGCGGCGTAGCGCAGCGAGTCGTGCCGGTCGCCGCCGGGCCGCAGCTCGGGGGCGAGGCGGTAGCTGTCGTCGTACTCCTTGACCAGGGCGTCGATCTGGGCGTCGGCGACGGCGTCGACTGCGGCGACCAGGTCGTTGACACCGTACGTGTTGACCGAGACGCCGAAGCGCAGCTCCGCCTCGACCTTGTCGCCCTCGGTCACCGCCACGTCGCGCATGTTGTCGCCGAAGCGGGCCAGCCGCAGCGAGCGCATCGCCGACCAGCCCAGCGCCGCCCGGGTCCACGCGCCGATGCGGGCGGTGACCCGGGGGTCGCTGACGTGCCCGGCGACGGTCTTGCGGGCGACCCCGAGCCGGGTCTGCACGAACCCGAACTCGCGGTCGCCGTGCGCGGCCTGGTTGAGGTTCATGAAGTCCATGTCGATCTCGTCCCAGGGCAGCACCACGTTGGCCTGGGTGTGCAGGTGCAGCAGCGGGGTGCGCAGCGCATCCAATCCCGAGATCCACATCTTGGCCGGGGAGAACGTGTGCATCCACGCGATCACCCCGACGGCGCCCTGCACCGCGGCGTCCCGGCACACGGCCAGGATGTCCGCGCTGGAGGTGAGGACCGGCTTCCACACCACACGGGCGGGGATGTCCGGCGACTCGTCGAGCCGGCGCGCGATCTCGCGCGACTGGTCGGCCACCTGGCGCAGGGTCTCGGGACCGTACAGGCCCTGGCTGCCGGTGAGGAACCAGACCTCGGGGTGAGCGTGCGTTGTCATGGGGGCTGCCTTCCGCGTTACGGGTCGAGGGTTACTTCTTGCGGATGCCGATGAGGCGTTGGAGCAGGATGAACGCGAACAGCAGGCCACCGATCACGATCTTGGTCCACCAGGAGCTGAGCGTGCCGTCGAAGGTGATCAGCGTCTGGATGACGCCGAGCACCAGCACTCCGAGCACGGTGCCGAAGACATAGCCGGAGCCGCCGGTGAGCACGGTGCCGCCGATGACGACCGCGGCGATGACGTCGAGTTCCATCCCGACGGCGATCAGCGGGGCACCGGACAGGGTGTAGAAGGACAGCAGGATGCCGCCGATCGCCGCGCACAGGCCGCTGATGGTGTAGACCGCGATCCGGGTCCGCGCCACCGGCAGGCCCATCAGCAGCGCCGACTGCGGGTTGCCGCCGATGGCGTACACGTTGCGCCCCAGGCGGGTGTACGCGAGGACGTACGCCGCGACCAGGACCACCACGAACGCGATCAGCACGCTGATCGACACGAAGTTGCCGTGCGGATCGCCGATGCGCTGCTGGGCCGCGACGGTCCAGAACTCGTCGGTGATCGGGATGGACGACTTGCTGATCAGGGTGCACATGCCGCGGGCGAAGAACATGCCGGCGAGGGTGACGATGAACGGCTGGATCTCGAAGAAGTGGATCACCAGGCCCATCAGGAACCCGAGCGTCGGGCCGATGAGCAGCGCGATCACCAGCACCAGCGGTGCGGGCGTTCCGGCCTGCAGCAGTGAGGCGCACACCATGGCGGTCATCGCCACCACCGACCCGACCGACAGGTCGATGCCGCCGGTGAGGATCACGAACGTCATGCCGACCGCGACGACCAGCAGGAAGCCGTTGTCGATGAAGACGTTGAAGACGACCTGGACGTTGGAGAAGGCGCGGTACTGCGAGACGCCCACGGCGTACATGACCAGCAGCAGGGCGAGGGTGGCCAGCACCGGCACGTGCCGCTGCGGGATCCGCCACCGCTGGCGGCCGGAGATCTGCGACGGGGTGGTGGTCGTCATGCCGGCACCTGCTCCTTCGGCTGGTCGGTGACGGCCGGCGCGGCGGGACCGGCTGCTCGGCGGGGGACGATCCGGGCCCGGAACGCGGGGGCCTGGACCAGGCATACGATGATCACGACGACCGCCTTGAACAGCAGCGACGTCTGCGGCGAGATGTTCATGGCGTACACGGTCGTGGTCAGGGTCTGGATGATCAGCGCGCCGAGGATCGTGCCGCCGAGGGAGAACCGGCCACCGGCCAGTGACGTGCCGCCGATGACGACCGCGAGAATGGCGTCCAGTTCGATCCACTGACCGGCGGCGTTGCCGTCGGCGCTGGAGACGTTCGCGGTGATCATGAATCCGGCGATGGCGGCGCAGACCGCGCTGATGACGTAGACCAGGAACATGATCCGGCCCGACCGGATACCGGCCAGCCGGCTGGCCTGGGCGTTGCCACCGACCGACTCGATGATCAGCCCCAGGGCCGTACGCCTGGTCACCAGCATGATCAGCACCGTCACGGCCGCCGCGATGAAGATCGATAGCGGCAGCGTGAGCAGGTGCCCCACGCCGATCGCCTTGTACGGGTCGGAGTTGATCGTGATGATCTGACCCTCGGTGATCAGCTGCGCCAGCCCGCGCCCCGCCACCATCAGGATCAGCGTGGCGATGATCGGCTGGATGCCGATCACCGCGACCAGCGCCCCGTTCCAGGCACCGAGGACGAGTGCGAGACCGACCCCCAGCACCAGGGAGATCAGCACGCCGCCGACGGCGTTCTGATCCGGCTGCTTGCTGATGTAGAGGCAGGCCACGGCGCCGCTGATCGCGCACATCGAGCCGACCGACAGGTCGATCCCACCGGTGGCGATCACCAGGGTCATGCCCAGCGCCACCAGGATCAGCGGCGCCGACAGCCGAAGGATGTCGACCAGGCTGCCGTACAGGTGGCCGTCCTTCATCTCGACGGCCAGGAACCCGGGCCGGTAGACCGTGTTGGCGACGACCAACGCGATGAGCGCGAGGGCGGGCCAGAACAGCGAATGGCCGGCGATCGCATCGCGGCGTGCGGTCCAGGTGCTCATGCGTTCGGCCCTTCGTGGTGGGCGCCGCTGGCGATGGTCTGCATGACTCGTGCGGCGTCGACGGTGTGGTCGTTGGCCAGTTCGGTGACCAGCTGCCGGTCGCGCATGACGGCGATCTTGTGGCTGAGCCGCAGCACCTCCTCCAGCTCGGCGGAGATGAACAGCACCGCCATGCCGCCGTCGGACAGCTGCACGACGAGCTTCTGGATCTCGGCCTTGGCGCCGATGTCGATGCCGCGGGTGGGCTCGTCGAGGATGAGCAGCCGGGGTTCGGTGATCAGCCAGCGGGCCAGCAGCACCTTCTGCTGGTTGCCGCCGGACAGGTTGCGCACCGGCATCTCCGGGTTGGCGGGCCGGATGCTCAGCGCGCTGATGTACTTCTCGACCAGCTCGTCCTGGCGCCGCCGCGGAATGGGCCGCAGCCAGCCACGGGCCGCCTGCATCGCGAGGATGATGTTCTCGCGCACGGTCAGGTCGCCGACCAGACCTTCGGTGCGCCGGTTCTCCGAGCAGAAGGCGATGTCGTGGCCGATGGCCGCGACGGGGTTGCGCAGCGCGGACGGCTTGCCGTTGATGACGACACCGCCGTGATCGGCGCGGTCGGCGCCGAACAGCAGTCGCGCGACCTCCGTACGCCCGGAGCCGAGCAGGCCGGCCAGGCCGACCACCTCCCCGGCATGGATCGTCATGCTGAACGGGGCGACCGAACCCTTGCGGCCCAACTGCTCGGCGCGCAGGAACGGCGTGCTGGCCTCGATCGCGGCCAGCTCTCGTTTGGGCTGCTCGTCGAGGCCTTCCAGGACGTCGAGGTCCTTGCCGATCATCTTCTCGACCAGGGCCAGCTGCGGCAGCTCGGCGGTCGGGTACTCGCCGACCAGGCGGCCGTTGCGCAGCACGGTGATGCGGTCGGCAACGCCGTAGACCTGGTCGAGGAAGTGGGTGACGAACAGGATCGCGATACCCTCGTCGCGCAGCTGGCGCATGATGCGGAACAGCTGCTCGACCTCGCCCGCGTCGAGGCTCGACGTGGGCTCGTCGAGGATGAGGGCCCGCGCCCGGATGTCGATGGCACGGGCGATGGCGACCATCTGCTGGACCGCGAGGGAGTACGTTCCCAGCAGTTGTGTCACGTCGATGTGGATGTCGAGACGGGCCAGGAGGTCACGGGCACGACGCCGCATCTCGCCCCAGCGGATGGCGCCGAAGGTGCGCGGCTCGCGGCCGATGAAGATGTTCTCGGCCACCGACAGGTTGGCGCAGAGGTTGACCTCTTGGTACACGGTGCTGACACCGTGGGAGGCGGCCTGCATCGGGCCGCTGAAGGAGACGTCGGTTCCGGCCAGGTTGATCGTGCCGGAGTCATTGCTGTACACGCCGGTCAGGACCTTGATCAGGGTGGACTTGCCGGCGCCGTTCTCGCCCATGAGGGCGTGCACCTCGCCGGGGAACAGCCGGAAGTCGACGTCGTCCAGAGCCCGGACGCCGGGGAACGATTTGCTTATCGCGGTCATCGTCAGGACCGGTTGCCTACCCGACATCCCATCAGACCTTTCACTGGGTTCATGAGGAAGGGGCCGCCGCGACCGTCCGCGGCGGCCCCGGTCATTGGGGGTGGGTCGCCGCACAGTGCCGTGCGGCGACCCGGAGGTGGATCAGTACTTGCGGTTGGGCAGAGCGGCCTTGGCCTGCTCGGAGGTGAAGGTGCCTTCCTGGGTCTCGATGCGGGTCGGGATGGTCTCGCCCGCCTTGACCTTCTTCACCAGGTCCATCAGCTGGGGCCCGAGCAGCGGGCTGCACTCCGCGATGAAGTTGAACTTCCCGTCGGCGAGGGCCTGCATGCCGTCGTGGACCGCGTCGATGGTGATGATGGTGATGTCCTTGCCGGGCACCTTGCCCGCCGCGGTGATCGCCTCAAGCGCGCCCAGGCCCATGTCGTCGTTGTGCGCGAACAGCACGTCGATCTTCGGGTTGGCCTTGAGGAACTGCTCCATGACGGCCTTGCCGCCGGCCCGGGTGAAGTCACCGGTCTGCGACGCGATGACCTTCAGGTTCGGGTTGGCCGCGATGGCGTCGCCGAAGCCCTTCTTCCGGTCGTTGGCCGGGGCCGACCCGGTGGTGCCCTGCAGCTCGACGATGTTCACGGGGGCGGTCGCGCTCTTGGTCTGCTCCACCAGCCACTCGCCGGCGAGCTTGCCTTCCTTGATGAAGTCCGACCCGATGAACGTCTTGTACAGCGACTTGTCGGCCGAGTCGACCGAGCGGTCGGTCAGGATCACCGGGATGCCGGCGTCCTTGGCCTCCTTGAGCACGGTGTCCCAGCCCGACGACACCACCGGCGAGAAGGCGATGACGTCGACCTTCTGCTGGATGAAGTTGCGGATGGCCTTGATCTGGTTCTCCTGCTTGCCCTGCGCGTCGTCGAACTTCAGCTCGATCCCGGCCGCCGTGGCGGACTCCTTGATCGAGTTCGTGTTCGCGGTGCGCCAGCCGCTCTCGGCGCCGACCTGCGAGAAGCCGAGGGTGAGCTTGCCGTCGTCGGCCGGCTTGTCGCCGGTGTCGCTGTTGCCGCACGCGGCCATACCGGCCACGAGCAGCCCCGCGGTGACCACGGCCAGGCCGCGGCGGGTAAAGCTCTTGGTGAGCATGCAATCTCCTTGGATGATGTGGGCCTACCCCCGCGCGCCGAAGGGACGACGGTGCGCGGCCTTTCCTGTGGAGCGGTGTTGCTGCGGTGAGAGGTGCAGGGGACGGTCCGCCTCGGGGCGGCCTGTCGTCGGAGGATCAGCTACCGGCAGGCTCGGCCGACTGGCCGTAGACGTTCTGGTAGCGGTGGTAGAGGGCGTCGACGTCGGCGCCGGCGATCGGCAGCGGCTGGCCGAGCGAGCGGGCCAGGTGCGCGGTACGGGCCACGTCCTCGCACATCACCGCCGCCTTGACCGCTGCCTTCGCGTCCTTGCCGATGGTGAACACGCCGTGGTTGCGCATCAGCACGGCCGGCGACCGGTGCCCCGACAGGGTCGCCACGATCCCCTTGCCGATGTCGTCCCCGCCGATCAGCGCGAACGGCCCGATCGGGATCTCCCCGCCGAACTCGTCGGCCTGCGCCGTCAGGTGGCACGGGATCGCCTCCCCGCGCGCCGCCCACGCCGTGGCGTACGTGCTGTGCGTGTGCACCACCCCGCCGACCTCGGGCATCGCCCGGTACACGTAGGCGTGCGCGGCGGTGTCGCTCGACGGGGACAGCTCGCCCTCGACGACGGTGCCGTTCAGGTCGCAGACGATCATGTTGGCCGGGCTGAGGTCGTCGTAGGACACCCCGCTGGGCTTGATCACCATCAGGTCCGCGCCGGGCACGCGGGCCGACACGTTGCCCGCCGTCCACGCGACCAGGCCGTAGCGCGTCAGCTCGGCGTGCAGTGCCGCGACCTGTTCCCGCAGCTTGAGGACCGGCTCGCTCATGCCTTCTCCCCCCGGGCCGCGTTGCGGACCGCGCGCAGGCGCAGCATCATGTCGTCGCCGCCGCGCCCGAAGTGGTCGTGCAGCGCGCGGTACTCGGCGTAGAGGGCGTCGTAGGCGCGGGCGCGCTCCGGGTCGGGGCGGAAGACCGCGCGCTCGACCCTGCCCATCGCCGCCGAGGCCGCGGCCACGTCCGGGTAGGCGCCCGCCGCGACCGCGGCGTGGATCGCCGAGCCCAGCGCCGGGCCCTGCGCCGAGCCGATCAGGCTCAGCGGCCGGTCGGTCACGTCGGCGTAGATCTGCATCAGCAGGCTGTTGGCGGCCAGGCCGCCCGCGATGACCAGCTCGGTCACGGGCACGCCCGCCCCGGCGAACGCCTCCATGATCATGCGGGTGCCGTACGCGGTGGACTCCAGCAGCGCGCGGTAGATCTCGTGCGGGCGGGTGGCCAGGGTCAGGCCGACGATCAGGCCGGACAGCTCGTGGTTGACCAGCAGCGAGCGGTTGCCGTTCCACCAGTCCAGGGCCACCAGGCCGTGCGCGCCGACGGGCTGCGCGGCGGCCAGCTCGGACAGCGTCTCGTGCGAGTCGTGTCCGGCCGGCGCGGCGTGCTCGACGAACCAGCCGAAGATGTCGCCGACCCCGGACTGGCCCGCCTCGTAGCCCCAGGCACCCGCGCTGATGCCGCCCTCGACGACGCCGCACATGCCCGGCACCTCGGCCAGCTTCTCGCCGTTGACGACGTGGCAGGTGGAGGTGCCCATGATGGCGACCAGGCGGCCGGGCTCGATGGCCTGCGCGGCGGCCGCGGTGACGTGCGCGTCGACGTTGCCGGCCGCGACCGCGATGCCCTCGGGCAGCCCGGTCCAGGCGGCGGCCTGCGCGGTCAGCGATCCGGCCCGCTCCCCCAGCTCCAGCAGCGGACCGTCGAGCTTGGCGGTGAAACCGGTGAAGCCGGGGTTGAGCGCGGCCAGGTAGTCGGCCGACGGGTACTGCCCGTCCTGGCGGATGCCCTTGTAGCCGGCGGTGCAGACGTTGCGCGTCTCGGCGCCGCACAGCTGCCACACGATCCAGTCCGCCGCCTCGATCCAGCGGTCGGCCCGGTGGTAGACCTCCGGGTCCTCCTCCAGCAGCTGCAGGCCCTTGGCGAACTGCCACTCCGAGGAGATCTTCCCGCCGTAGCGGGCCAGCCACGGCTCGCCGCGCTCGGCGGCGACCGCGTTGATCCGGTCGGCGTGCGACTGGGCGGCGTGGTGCTTCCACAGCTTGACGTACGCGTGCGGCCGGGTGCGCAGCCCGTCGAGCTCGCACAGCGGCGTGCCGTCGGCCAGCACGGGCAGCACCGTGCACGCGGTGAAGTCGGTGGCGATGCCCACGACCCGCGCCGGGTCGATCCCGGCGGCGGCGACCGCGGCGGGCACCGCGTGGCGCAGCACGTCGCGGTAGTCGTCGGGGTCCTGCAGCGCCCAGTCGGGCGGCAGCGCCTTCCCGTCGGCGGCCAGCACCGTGTCCATCACCGCGTGGCGGTACGGGTGCACCGCCGTGCCGACCTCGGCGCCGTCGGACACGCGCACCACCAGCGCCCGGCCCGACAGGGTGCCGTAGTCGACGCCGACGACGTACCGGTCGCGCGGGTCTGCGGCAATGCTCATCTCATCCTCCAGCTCTTGTGCCGCCAACAGTGTTAGCGCTAACACAAGTACTCGTCAAGATATGAGTCGGCAACGTCTAGGTAACGGTCAGCAGCCAAATTCAGTCCGAAAACGTGCGAAAGCTTTCGTGCGTGCGTCCAATGTGCAATGCCTGTAACGCAACGTCTTGACGCCGCCCCATGTGTGCGTTAACACTGAGTCGCCCGACGCGAGCCGGCTCCCAGCGGATGGCGGCAGACCGTCGCCGCAAGCCCGTTCGGCGATGGCACTCGACTGCGGGCGGGGGTGCACCTTCATGCGGTGAGAGCGGCATCCCCGCCCGCTCCAACCATCGTCGCGGGCGCACGGACGCCGATGCCGTCGCCTCTCGCCGGCCAAGGGGGCAAGACTCCCGGACACCGGAGAACCTCATCGGTGAACGCGCCTCGGCTGCCGCCTCCGTCGATGAGGTGTCCAGGCAGGACGCCGAAACGCGCGGCAGCGGGCGGCGCTGTCCGGCGCCGCCCGCTGGTCCGCCGGGGTCATCCCGCGACGGCTCCGGCCCGGCGCTTGGTGTAGACGTCGAATGCGACGGCAGCCAGCAGTACCAGCCCTTTGAACAACATGACCTGCTCGGTCGGCGCGCCGATGAGGGACATGCCGTTGTTGATGACGCCCATGATGAGCCCGCCGGTGATCGCGCCGGTCACCCGGCCGACGCCGCCCTGCACCGCCGCCCCGCCGATGAACGCCGCGGCGATGGCGTCGAGTTCGAACCCGTTTCCGGCGGTCGGCCCGGCCTGGTTGAGCCGCCCGGCGAACACCATGCCGGCTATCGCGGCGAGCACTCCCATGTTGACGAACAGCCAGAACGTGACGGATTTGACCTTGATGCCGGACAGACTCGCGGCATTGAGGTTGCCGCCGATGGCGTAGATGTGGCGGCCGAACACGATACGGTCGGTGAGCAGTGAGTACGCGAGCACGAGCACGGCCAGCAGCACCAGCACCCATGGCAGGTTCTTGAACCGGGCCAACTGCACGATGACGGTCATGACGACGACGGCGGCGACGGCGAGCTTGGCGACGAACAGGGCGATCGGATCGACGCCCTGGCCGTAGCGGGCCCGTCCGGCCCGGGTGCGCCACTGCGCGACCCCGATTCCCGCGACGAACATCAGCCCGATCAGCAGGGTGAACAGGTCGGCGCCGTCAAGCGGCCCGAGGCCGATGTTGCCCAGGTAGGTGGGCATGAAGCCGTTGGCGATCGTGCTCACCTCGGTCGGGAACGGCCCGATGCCCTGGTTGCCCAGCACGGCCAGGGTCAGCGCCCGGAACACCAGCATGCCCGCCAGGGTGACGATGAAGGCGGGGATGCCGAAGTAGGCGACCCAGTAGCCCTGCCAGGCGCCGATCAGCCCGCCGCAGACCAGCGTGACGAGGATCGCCAGCGGCCAGGGCACATCGTTGTCGACCATGAGCACGGCCGAGATCGCGCCGGTGACGGCGACGACCGAACCGGCGGACAGGTCGATGTGCCCGGCGATGATGATCAGAATCATGCCGATGGCGAGGATCAGGATGTAGGAGTTCTGCACCACCAGGTTGGAGATGTTCTGTGGTGCCAGCAGGTCTCCGCCGGTGAGGATCGAGAACAGCACGATGATCAGCGCGAACGCGATGTAGATGCCGTTCTGGCGCAGGTTGGCCGAGAACAGCCGGCCGCCGAGACGGCCGGGCGCCGCGGGCTCGGCCGGCTGGTCGGCGGACGCGGTCGTCACGGCATAGGGTCCGACACCGGTCATCGCTTCTACTGCTCCTTCACCTTGGTCATGTATTGCATGAGGCGCTCGGGGGTCGCCTCCGCACGCGTGAGCTGGCCGGTGATGCGACCGGCGGACATCGCGTACACGCGGTCGCAGATCCCCAGCAGTTCTGGTAGTTCGGACGAGATGACCAGCACGGCTTTGCCCTGGTCGGCCATCTGGTTGACGATCGAATAGATCTCGTACTTGGCGCCCACGTCGATGCCGCGGGTGGGTTCGTCGAGGATGAGCACGTCAGCGTCGGTGAACAGCCACTTCGACAGCACGACCTTCTGCTGGTTGCCGCCGCTAAGCTTGCCCGTGACCGCCGAGACGCTGGGAGCCTTGATGTTCATGCTGGCCCGGAATCCGTCGGCGACCCGGTACTCCTCGTTGTCGTGAACCCACCCGCCGGTCGCGAGCTTGTCGAGCGCCGCCGCTGACACGTTGCGCTTGATGTCCTCGATCAGGTTCAGGCCGTAGCGCTTGCGGTCCTCGGTGGCGTACGCGATGCCGTGACGGATCGCGTCGCGCACCGTCCGGAGGTGTATCTCGCGGCCGTCTTTGAAGACCCGGCCGGAGATGCCGATGCCGTAGCTGCGGCCGAACACGCTCATCGCGAGTTCGGTGCGCCCGGCGCCCATCAGGCCGGCCAACCCGACGATCTCGCCCCGGCGCAGGCTGAGGTTCGCACCGCTGACCACGACCCGGCCGTGCTGCGTCGGGCTGTGTACGGTCCAGTCCTCGATCCGCAGCACCTCGTCGCCGATGTTCGGCTCGTGTTCGGGGAACCGGTGCTCCAGGTCCCGGCCGACCATGCCGGAGATGATGCGGTCCTCGGTGACCTGGTCCCGTTTCATGTCGAGGGTCTCGATGGTGCGCCCGTCGCGCAGGATCGTCGTGGAGTCGGCGATCGCTTCGATCTCGTTGAGCTTGTGCGAGATGATGACGCAGGTGATGCCCTGCTCGCGCAGCCCGCGCAGCAGGTCGAGCAGGTGCGCGGAGTCCTCGTCGTTGAGCGCCGCGGTCGGCTCGTCGAGGATGAGCAGCCGCACCCGCTTGGACAGCGCCTTGGCGATCTCGACCAGCTGCTGCTTGCCCACGCCGAGGTCCATCGCGAGGGCGGCCGGGTTCTCGCGCAGCCCCACCCGCTCCAGCAGCTGCGCCGCCTGGGCGTGGGTGCGGTTCCAGTCCACGACACCACGCGCGGCGCGTTCGTTGCCCAGGAAGATGTTCTCCGCGATGGACAGATTCGGGCAGAGCGCCAGTTCCTGGTGGATGATGACGATGCCGAGGTGCTCGCTGTCACGGATGCCGGAGAAGCGGCACGGCTGCCCGTCGAAGCTGATCTCACCGCTGTAGGAGCCGTGCGGGTAGACGCCGGACAGCACCTTCATCAGGGTCGACTTGCCGGCGCCGTTCTCTCCGCAGATCGCGTGGATCTCGCCGCGGCGTACCGTGAGATTGACGTCTTTGAGGGCGGTGACGCCCGGGAACGTCTTGGTGATCTCGCGCATCTGCAGGACCACGTCGGTCAAGGTCGTCCTCCTCCGGAACGGGCGCCCGGCCGGTCGTGACCGGCCGGGCGCGGGCGCCTACTTCAGCTTGTCCTCGGTGTAGTAACCGGTGTCGATCAGGGCCGCCTTGTAGTTGTCCTTGTAGACGATCACCGGCTCCAGCAGGTAGGACGGCACGACCTTGACGCCGTTGTCGTAGTCCTTGGTGTTGTTGACCTCGGGCTTGCCGCCCTTCAGCACCGCGTCGGCCATCTTCACGGTGACCTTCGCCAGCTCGCGCGTGTCCTTGTAGATCGTGGCGTACTGCTCACCGGCGATGATCGACTTGACCGACGCGACCTCGGCGTCCTGTCCGGTGACGATCGGGTACGGCTGGCCGGCGGTGCCGTAGCCGCTGCTCTTCAGCGCGGAGAGGATGCCGATGGACAGACCGTCGTAGGGCGACAGCACCCCCTGGACCTTGGCGCCCTTGGCGTAGGTCTTGGTGAGCAGGTCCTCCATCCGCTTCTGCGCGGTCTCCGGGTTCCAGCGCAGGATCGCGACGGTCTTGAAGTCCGTCTCACCGCTCTTGACCACCAGCGTGCCCTTGTCGAGGTAGGGCTTGAGCGTGTCCATGGCGCCGTTGAAGAAGAACGTCGCGTTGTTGTCGTCGGGCGAGCCGGCGAACAGCTCGACGTTGAACGGGCCCTTCGCGGTGCCGTCCGAGCCGTCCTGCTTCTTCAGGCCCAGGCCGACCAGCAGCGAGGTCGCCTGCTGCACGCCGACCTTGTAGTTGTCGAACGTCGCGTAGTAGTCGACGTTCGCCGACTTGCGGATCAGGCGGTCGTAGGCGATGACCGGGATGTGCTTGTCGGCCGCCTCCTGTAGCTGCGTGGTGATGGCCGTGCCGTCGATCGACGCGATGATCAGCAGCTTGGCGCCCTTGGTGATCTGGTTCTCGATCTGGTTGACCTGGGTCGGGATGTCGTTCTCCGCGTACTGCAGGTCGACCTTGTAACCGAGCGCCTCCAGCTGGCTCTTGAGGTTGTCCCCGTCGTGGATCCACCGCTCGGACGACCTCGTCGGCATCGTCACGCCCACCAGCGCGGCACCACCGCCGGTCTGCTCCTGGTCCCCGGTCTTGGTGCTCGAACCACAGGCGGCCAGGCCCATGACGACGATCAGGCCCACCGTGGCGGCAGCCAGCTTCACGATCTTCATCTCACTCCCTACGACATGAACGGCCCGCGGGCCGGAAGATCCCTTGTCGCCGGCTGGACGACCGCGAGCGACCGACATCTCGTGGCAATCCGGCGACTGTTAACGCTCACACACTTTCGATCGACCGCCTGGCACGGTCAATGGCACGGCTGTAACGGTTGGGTTACAACACTCAGCCCAGTCTGCCCAGACCGGAAACTCCGAGCCGGCCCCTCGCGCACGACGGCACGGGCGCGACCGGGACGCACACCGTATTACCTGGCCACATCCATGAACGAACAGAGCCGCCCGCCTCCGCGAGGCGAGCGGCCCGTCCCCACCGCAGCGGGAAGCCATCTTCGGCAATCGATATTTTAAATACGAACCGGTCTATGCGATGATATACGTCCGCACCGGATCAGCCGCAAAACGATGCCGGACAGCGGCGCTCAGATGTTATCGATAACAGATACCAGATGTCCCAGGTGACCCCGGAAAGCGCTGAGCCGTCGCATTCGATGCCCTTCACGCCTCAGCAGCCGGTCGGCTAGTGCGCAGGTGGCGCGATGTAGCCCACGGTCAGCAGCAGGTTGGCGTAAAGGCGCTCGTCGCCGGTGGCGACGGCCACGGCCAGTTCGGGCGCGCGCGCCGCCGCGTAGAAGTCCTGGCGGCCGATGGGATTCAGCGCGAGATCCGGCCCGAGCAGATCCGCATAGCGGCTCCACACGTCGGGGGTCGAGCCGTCGTCAGGCCGCATTGTGGACACCGATTCGAGCGGCACGAATTCGACGATGAGCCCCAGTATCTCGTCGACGGTGACCATGCCCGGCCGGAGGTTGAGATGGATGACCGTCGCTCCGGTCCTGACGTTGACGTCGTGGGCGTAGTTGGCGTCGGCGAGAAGGATCCGCGATCCGTGCCCCGTCCCGGCGAGTGCGGCAAGCAGCGGCGGATGGATGAGGCGTGTGCGCAGCATTTACGGCATCCCTCTCATGGGCGGCTCGAAGTGACATCTCCGGCGCGGCGATGTGATCGTTAACATACGCTTCGCCGGATCACCGTGCAAGCCGGGCCACCGAGTGGCGACAACAGCTCGCGGAACACCCCGACCCGCGCCACGAGCAGCGCAGAGCCGTCTACTGTTATCGCTAACATCAGAATCGTGGCGCCGCCGGGGTTTCTCGCGGGCGCCCATCCCCCGCGACCACGCCCGGCCACATCGATCGCTGTCGTATGGCCGGGCAGGGCTGCGAGCGGCGCCGGATCAGATCGCCGTGACGGTCCACTGGAGGTTCGTGCTGGCGTCGGGTGCCCAGAGGCCGACCGTGGTGCCGGAGGGCATGCTGCCCCGGCCGTCGAGGGCCATGCCGCAGCCGCGGTTCACGAGCTGGTACCGGCCGTTGCCCATGCTGTTGAGCCGCCACTGCTGGTTCACGCCGCCGTTCCAGGGCGCCTGCAGCGCGTTGGCGCCGTTGGTCGTGCTGCCCCAGCTGTCCACCACCATGCCGTTGGTGCGGTTGACGATGCGGTAATACCCGCTGCCGGAGTCGACGAGCTGCCATTGGAGGTTGGTGCTGCCGTCCCAGGTCCACTCCTTGACAACCGAGCCGTAGCCCACGCTGCCGCCGCCGTCCAGGGCGAGGCCGTTGGTGACGTTCGTGAGCCGGACCCAACCGGTGGGGATGGCGGCGCCGCCCAGGACCGGGATCTGGCCGGAGAAGGTCAGCTTCACGACGTACGCCGGTGCGCTGAACGGTGCGGTCGACGACGGCATCGACAGGTGCAGGCCGAAGCCGTCCTGGCTGCGGGTGGGCAGGTCGATGTACGAGCCGGCGGTGGAGCCGAGCAGCTGCGCCGAGGTCAGGGCGCCGAGGTTGACACGTCCCGCGGCCAAGGTGGTGATGTTGAGGCTGGCGCCCGGCCAGCCCAGGACGGTCGCGTAGAGGACGGTGTTCGCCTTGTTGCGGGTGAACCGGATGTCGGTGTTCGTGCCGGGACGCGGGGTGACGAACGAGCCGCCGCCCATCTGCGTCGGGCCCTCGCCGTACTGGCCCCAGGCGCGGGTCGAGTAGATCGACTCCCCGAACCGCCTGAGGTAGTCGCCCATGCCGAGCAGCACGGTCCGCTGGCCCGAGGGAATCGTCCCGTCTGCCATCGGCGCGATGTTGAGCAGCATGTTGCCGCCCTTGCTCACCCGGTCGATCAGCGAGTGCAGCATCGCGTTGAGGGAGTAGTAGCCGATGCCCACCGTGTAGCACCAGCTGGAGCTGGAGATGCTGTCGTCGGTGAGCCAGTACGGCGTCTGGATGGCGGCAGGGCCGCCGCGCTCGTAGTCGACGACCTCGCCGGTGGTGTTGAACCCGTCCTTGTAGGTGGCCACGACCTCCTTGTCCCAGGCGACCGCGCGGTTGTAGTAGTACGCCAGGAACTTGAGCCGCTGCGCTTCGCTGATGCGCGACAGGTTGAAGTCCTGCCACAGGATGTCGGGCTGGTAGCCGTCCACGACCTCGCGCAGCTTGTCGTACCAGAGCTGTTCCTGGGTGGCGGTGTCGAGCTGGCCGTACAGCTTGCGCAGGCTGGTCGTCGACTGCTGCGGGACACGGTCGTAGAACCCGGTGAAGTTGTACGCGTGATGCATCGCGACCAGCAGTTTCAGGCCTTTGGCGCGGATCGCGTCGGCGTGCAGCCGCAGCAGGTCGAGCCGGGGGCCCTTGGCTACCGAGTTCCACTCGTTGACGGTGCTGTTCCACATGGAGAAGCCGTCGTGGTGCTCGGCGACCGGGCCGGCGAACCTGGCTCCGGCGTCGGCGAACAGCTGCGCCCACTCGTCAGGGTCGAAGTTCCCACCGGCTGACCTGAGCTTCGGGGCGAACTGAACGAAGTTGCCGGCCCGGTCGTCGGCTCCGTTGATGAAGTTGTGGTACGGCCACGCCGACGGGTCTCCGTAGACGCTCTTGTGGTGGTTGTTCTCGTTGGAGCCCGCGTAGTACATGTTGCGCGGGTACCACTCGTTGGCGTAAGCGGGGACGCTGAAGACTCCCCAGTGGTAGTAGATGCCGAACTTCGCGTCCTGGAACCATTCGGCCGCGGCCGGGTGCTGGTTCACCGATGCCCACGTGGTGGTGTAGAAGGCCGGTCCGGGGATCGCGGCTTGCGCGGACTCGGCGAGCAGGACGGCCGGCAGTCCGGCGGCGGCCGCGCCGCCGACGCCCAAGGCGGCCAGGAACGCCCGACGGCTGTAGGGAGATGTGTGCATTGCGGTCCCTCCGGGTCAGGGATGAATGTCGGTGCATGGCGCGTCCACCGGCCCACGGTTCGAGCGTTCGTGATCGCTCACAAGGGCACCGGGCTTGCATGCCACTCACCGCACCTGGATACAGCGGGTGCGGCAGGCCGTCTGAAATGTTAACGGTCACATCAACGTTGGTCAACGGCTCTGCGACCGCGGCGGCCCGCTGCTGGCCCGGACGACCAGCGTGGGCACCGCCCACGGGCACCCTGCCGCCGTCGGCAGTTCGCGTTGCTCGATCGTTGCCAGCAGTGTCGTCAGACACGACCGCCCGAGCGCGTCGAAGTCCTGCCGGACGGTGGTCAGCGACGGGGTCAGGTATTCGCCTTCGGGGATGCCGTCGCAGCCCACGACGCTGACGTCGTCGGGTACCCGCACGCCGCGCTCGCACAGCGCGCGCAGCATGCCCATGGCCTGCTGGTCGCTGGCGCAGAACACCGCGCTCACGTCGGCGCGCTCGGCCAGCAGCCGGCCCGCCTCGTATCCGGACTCCGCGCCCCAGCCGCCGAGCATGATCGGCGGTATGCGCCGCCCGGCCTGTCGCAGCGCGGCACGCCATCCGTCAGCGCGGTGTCGTGCCTGCTGCCAGTCCTGAGGTCCCGACAGGTGCCACACCGTCTCGTGTCCGAGGTCCAGCAGGTGTTCGACAGCCAGTCGCGCACCGAGCGCGTGGTCCACGGTGGGGACCTGGACGTGCCCGAAGGTACCGGCGCCTACGACGACGGTGGGAACAGCCGAGTGCAGAATGCCGGCTGCCACCCCCGGGGTCAGGGGGGCGATGATCACGGTGCCGACCACCGGCTGGCGGGCGAGTCGGCCGATCGCCTCCGCCATGCCGACGTCGTCCGGCCGCGCGAGTTCGACGATGCAGGTGCCGTATCCGGCGCGTCTGGCCGCCTGTTCGACGCCTCGCATGGTCACGGCCGTGCTGTACCTGACGGCATCGAACGCGACCACCCCGATGAGGTCTCGGTGTCGGCCGGTACGGCCCTGGGGCATGGGCTGCAGCCGACGGGACGGCCGTGCGCTGAGCATGGCCCCGCCCCTGGCAGCGGCGGCCCCCGGGGCCGACGCCGCCTCCCGCCGCCGCGAGCTGGCTCTGGCCACACGTCCGTCCATCGCGCCTCCTTCGCATCCGGGCCCGGGCGGCCGCGGTCGTCGGACACGCCTGCGCTCTCCGCACCGTCCATCTGCTAGGACGCGAGAGTCAGGGTGCCCTCGTGGGCAGGAGGCTTCGAGCCGGGGGTGCCGTAACGGAAACTGCGCGGTGACAACCACGACATACGAGTGCGGTGTCAGCCCGCCCAGGCGGGTTGTCTGATGAAGGAACTCTGCCCGGCGAACTCGGCGCTGCCGTCGGGCACATCGATGTAGAAGGCACCGTCGCGGAAGCGGATGACCAATGCGGGGTAGTTGTGCGCCTGCAACTCGACCGACCCGGCTATCCGGCCGGGCCGGGGGCAGAACGTGGCATCCTCCCGGAACAGCGCGGTGGTGTCCTCGGGGCTGAGCCGCAACCGCAGCTCGTAGTGGCGCAGATAGCGGCCGTCGGCGGCACGGAGGGTGACACAGTTCGCGTCCGCGAGCCCCCTGACGACCGTGAACGTCGCCTGCCTGCGGACCTGCTCGCTACTCGATCCGTCGACGGCGCCGAGCGCCGCGTACATCCCGGCGTAGGTCAAGTAGGTGCCGCGAGCACCTGCCGATTCCAGCGACCACGTTCCCCACGGCAGGGTGGGTCCCGGCGACGCGCCGGCAGATGGACTGTGCTGCGGCGCGGACGGGCTGGCCGGTCCTGGCGACGGCGAGGGCGTCGGCGAGGGCGACACCGCGGCCGGCGACGGGGAGCGGGTCGGAGCGGCAGGGCTCGGGTCCGCGACGACCTGCGGCGGCTGTGGTGACGGTGGCCAGTTCGCATACACCGCGGTGGCGCCCACCGCGAGTGCCAGGCCTGCGGCGAGGCTCGGCAGCGGGTGAGCGGACACGCCCGCCGCGAGTTTGCCGATCACCGAGGTGCGGGGGCCGACGGCCGACGCCGCGGCCACGGAACCGATCAGTGCCTGACCGGACGACCCGGCTGCGCCTGCCAGCAGGCCCTTGGCCGCGAGCGCGGCGGTGAGCGCGGCGGGAACGGCCAGTGGTGCCACGCTGAGCAGCAGGCGCTCGAGCGGCACGCGGTCGGCGGTGCCGGCCGTGCACACCGGGCAGGTGCGGACATGACGGCCGAGCCGTTTGCGCCATACCGAGGTATGGCCGCCGTCCCAGCCGGCCGCGGCCGCGGCCAGCTGGGGGCAGCGGGGCTGCGCGGTCAGGGCCACCTCGATCGCCCACGCGGTGTCGAGCTGCTCACGCATGCGCTGCAGGCGCACGCCGGCGTGGGCGATCGTCAGTCCCATCGCGGCGGCCACCTCACCGCGGGTGAGCAACCCGGCCTGTTCCTGCCACCACAGTGAGAGGACCAGGCGGTACTCGGGGTCCAGCCAGTTGCTCGCCTCGGCGACCTGGCGGCGCTGGCCGGCCAGCTGCAGGTGGAGGACGGCCGTGTCTTCGAAACCGGCGTCGGTGTCGGCGAACTGTTCCATGCCGGCGACCGCGGTGTCGACGGCAGCCCGCCGACGCCGCCGGTGCCGGTAGGAACTGATCTGATGGACCGTTATCGCGACCAGCCAGGACCGGAAGCTGTCCGGCTCGCGCAGCTTCGGCAGGTCGCGCGCGACGCGCAGCATCGTCTCCTGGACGACGTCGTCGACGTCGGCGTGGCCGCCGAGCGCGCGCCCGACGATGTTGTAGACCAGCGGAAGGTAGGCCGAGATCAGGTCACCCTGTGCCCGCCGGTCGCCGTCGCGCGCCGCGATGACCAGTTCCGAGTGGTCCAGGTCCCTGATCGTCAACCGCCCCACCTCTGCCCATGCCCCCTGCGACGCGGCGCCGCAGACCGCCTGCGGCATGGCGGCGTTCGACTACCGTCCGGGGCCGGTGTCCGCGGCGGCAGTTCCGGCCTTCGGGAGTGGCAGCCAAATTACTGCCAGTTGCCACCGAGGGTCAACAAGGCTCCTCTTCACGAGCGCGGTGGATTCGCCCGGCGATGCCGTCGAGGCGCCGGGCGTGGGTGGCAGCAACGAGCCGAGGTGCGGGGCGACGCGCCTCGACCCTTCGCTTATTCGTACAAATCTATGTTAGCGCTCACATTACAGGCCAGGCTGCGGACCGTGAGGCGGCATGTGCCCGAGGCGGGCGCCGGGCGCACCCATTCGGTAACCGAGGAGATTGCCAGAGTGTCACCCCACGTTCAAGAGGGCACTGACGATCGACCGGCCAGCGCACTGCTCCGGCCACCTCCCCCGGTCGGCTCTCCTGCGCCGTTTCCAGAGGCAGAGGGCACGTCGTCATGCCCGGCAGAATCCAACGCCGCAGGAAGTGAGTGCCTGCGACCATCTCGGCAGGACGGCCATAACACTATCGCCGCCAAAATCCACCGTCCTCGCGCGGTGAAGGATTGTCATCAGAATCCGTTACACAGTGCCGGCGGCGAAGTCGCCCACGTGCCACGGCGTGCCCGCCCCGCCGCGTCTTGACGCCGGAGCGATCCTGGGCGACAGTCAACCCCCTCCATCCACTGCCGACAGCGATACGGACCATGCCAGCCACCAGCCCAGACCACGCCGCTCTCGTCATCGCGGCCCAAGCCGGCGACCGCCGCGCCCTCGAAACCCTGTTCCGGGCGTACCTGCCGTTCGTCTACACCATCGCGCGCCGAGCGCTCGACTCCGACGACGTCGACGACGTCGTCCAGGACACGATGGTCCGGGCCGTTCGCGAGCTGCGGGGACTGCGCGAGCCGCACACCTTCCGGGCCTGGTTGGGCACCATCGCCGTCCGGCAGGTCAGCACCTGCCTGCATCGACGGCGAACCTCGCCGGAACGCGCCGACGGCCTCAACGATCTGGTCGAAGTGCCGGACGCGGACCCGGCTTTCGAAGAGCTGACCATGCTGCGCCTGGACCTGGCCGCACAAAGAGGCCAGACGACGCGGGCCGCACACTGGCTGGACGACGACGACCGCGTACTGCTGTCGCTGTGGTGGCTGGAGGTGGCGGGCGGGCTCACCCGCACCGAACTGGCCGCGGCCGCCGGTGTCAGCGTCGCCCACGCCGGGGTACGCGTTCAGCGTATGCGCCGACAACTGGAGCTGTGCCGCGCCCTCGTGGCGGCACTCGACCAACAGCCGCGGTGCGCCTCGCTCGAGAGTCTGACGGCCGGCTGGGACGGCACGCCGACCTCGGCGTGGCGCAAGCGCCTGATCCGGCACGTACGTGCCTGCCAGACCTGCGATCAGGCAGCCGACGACCTGCTGCCCGCCGAGCAGCTGCTCATCGGGCTCGCCCTGCTGCCCGTCCCGGCCGCGATCACGGCCGCGGTGATCGGCAAGGGCATCGGCGCAGCCGCGTCGGCGGCGCCCCTCGCCGGTGCGGCGAAGACGGGGCTGCTCGGCAGTGTGGCGAAGGCGTTCGCGGCCGCGCCGGTCGCCTCGACGGTAGCCGGGTCCGTGGCGGCGGCTGCCGTCGTCACCGCGATCGCCTGGCCGGCACCCGCGCCCGCGCCACCCGCCGCGGTCGAGACACCCCGGCCGTCAGCCGCGACGGCCGCGCCCGCGGCGACCGCCACGGTGAGCCCTTCAGCCGTACGCCCCACCCCGAGCACCACACGGCCCCGGCCGCTGCCCAGCCCGGCTGGACTGCTGGCGACCGGGCCGGTGTCGCTGGAGGCCGGTGACTCCCCCGGCCGGTATGTGACCACCGCCGACGGGTTCGGCGTGCTGCAGCCGCTGTCGGCCACCAGCGTCATGACGGCTCGCCAGCAGGCGACCTTCGAGGTGGTGCCGGGTCTGGCCGACCCGAGGTGCTTCTCGTTCCGCGCCGCTGACGGACGTTATCTCCGCCATTCGTCGTGGCGGCTGCGGTTGGATCCCAGGATCGACACCGCGCTGTTCCGCGGTGACGCGACGTTCTGTGTACGGGCGGGAGCCCTCCCCGGCACGGTCCTGCTCGAGGCGTCGAACTACCCCGGCTGGTTCATGCACCGGCGAGACGCCCAGATGTGGGTCGACCAGAGTGACGGCTCGGCCGCCTTCCGTGCCGCCGGTTCCTTCCGGGTCCGGTCGGCGCTGGCCGGATAGGCGACATCCGCCGACTGACGCAGCCGCATCGCCGCCTCCCGCGCCGATCGCCAGCTTTGTGTGAGCGCTCGCAGCCCCGATAGGGCTCGACATCAGCGCGCCCTGAAGGCATGCAGCAGAGACGGGGCCTGAAACATTTTCGTAACCCTTGACGAGCGCCCATGTTATCGGTCACATTCGACGAGCGGGACAGTCCGGCGCGCAGGCAACGTGGCGCCACAGTGACCGCCTGGAGCGGGCGGCGTCTTCCATGACGTGCTCCACGGCGCACCCACGACCCCGTCTCCGGGCAGCACCACAGTGGTCGGCCGTCCGACGCATCACGACGGCCGATCACGGCGATACGTCGCGCCCTGGACCGTCCCGTCGTGCCCTGACCGATCCCCGAAGGAGGATGCCGTGACCGGCATCAGCACACCGCCCACTACCCGCCGGCGAGGCTGGCGTGCCGCGCTGACCATGGCCGTGGTCACCGCCCTGGCCACCGCGGGCATGGCAGCCGTCAGCACCAGCAGTGCCCAGGCCGCGACCGTGGACACCAACGCCTGGTACTACCTGGTCAACCGCAACAGCGGCAAGGCGATCGACGTCTACAACTTCTCCACCGCCGACGGCGGCCGCATCACCCAGTGGACCCGCAGCACCGCCAACAACCAGCAGTGGCAGTTCGTCGACTCCGGCGGCGGCTACTACCGCATCAAGTCCCGCCACTCCGGCAAGGTGCTCGACGTCTACAACCTCTCCACCGCCAACGGCGGCTCGATCGTCCAGTGGTCCGATCTCAACGGCACCAACCAGCAGTGGCGCCTGGCCGACTCCCCCGACGGCTACGTCCGGTTCATCAACCGCAACAGCAGCAAGGCCCTCGAAGTCCAGGGCGCCTCCACCGCCGACGGCGGCAACATCGTCCAGTACGACGACTGGGGCGGCACCAACCAGCAGTGGCAGCTCGTCCCCGTCGGCGCGACCCCCAGCCCGTCCACGTCCACCCCGCCCGGCCAGTGCTCGCTGCCGTCCAGCTACCGCTGGACCTCCACCGGCGCCCTGGCCACCCCCAAATCAGGCTGGGCCTCACTCAAAGACTTCACCACCGTCCCCTACAACGGCAGACACCTCGTCTACGCCACCACCCACGACAACGGCTCCACCTGGGGCTCCATGAACTTCAGCCCGTTCACCAACTGGACCGACATGGCCACCGCCACCCAGAACACCATGACATCCGGCACCGTCGCACCCCACCTGTTCTACTTCGCCCCCAAGAACACCTGGGTCCTCACCTACCAATGGGGCCCCACCGCGTTCTCCTACCGCACCACCAGCGACCCCACCAACGCCAACGGCTGGTCCGCCGCACAACCCCTGTTCACCGGCACCATCACCGGCTCCGGCACCGGACCCATCGACCAGACCATCATCGGCGACAACACCAACATGTACCTGTTCTTCGCCGGCGACAACGGCAAGATCTACCGCGCCAGCATGCCCATCGCCAACTTCCCCGGCAACTTCGGCACCACCTACACCACCATCCTGACCGACACCACCAACAACCTCTTCGAAGCACCCCAGGTCTACAAAATCGCCGGCCAGAACCAATACCTCATGATCGTCGAAGCCATCGGCAACAACGGCCGCTACTTCCGCTCCTTCACCACCACCACCCTCAACGGAACCTGGACCCCCCAGGCCGCCACCGAGAGCAACCCCTTCGCGGGCAAAACCAACAGCGGCGCCACCTGGACCAACGACATCAGCCACGGCGAAATCATCCGCAACACCGCCGACCAGACCATGACCATCGACCCCTGCAACCTCCAACTGCTCTACCAAGGCCGCGCCACCAACTCCGGCGGCGACTACGGCCTACTGCCCTACCGACCC
Organism: Catellatospora sp. TT07R-123; assembly: GCF_018327705.1. NCBI lineage: Bacteria > Bacillati > Actinomycetota > Actinomycetes > Micromonosporales > Micromonosporaceae > Catellatospora > Catellatospora sp. TT07R-123. The sequence continues at coordinate 1,272,161 of NZ_BNEM01000001.1, forward strand.
GGCGTACTCACCCTCCAGCGCTGAGGTCGTGAGCCCGGCCACGGCCGCCCACAGCTGATCAACCGCAGCGGCGGCGGTTCCACGCTGCTGCCCCAGACACGCTCTCACCGCTGAAAACGCCGGTGCGCGGACACCGGCCGCGCACCGGCTCAGCCGCTTCCGCTCTCCGCGGGAGCAGCCGATTCGTTCGAAGCGCCACACCGAGTCCGTTTGATCACAGCGAAGGGATTGAGATGTACACGTATAAACGCTGGCTCGTCGCGGCAGCGGCGACACTGACGCTGACCGCGGCGGTGGTCGCGACACAGAGCGGCGCCGCCGTAGCCGAGTCCAACGGCGGGGTACGGGTGATGCCGCTGGGTGACTCCATCACCGAGGGGACCCAGGTGCCGGGCGGCTACCGGACGGGCCTGTGGCAGCGGATGGCCGCGGGCGGCTACCGGGTCGACCTGGTGGGCTCGCAGTTCAACGGGCCGTCCGGCCTCGGCGACCACGACCACGAGGGACACCCCGGATGGCGGATCGACCAGATCGACGCCAACATCACCGGCTGGCTCCAGACGACGACCCCGCACACCGTGCTGCTGCACATCGGCACCAACGACGTGCTGCAGAACTACAACCTGTCCGGCGCACCCGGCAGACTGTCGACCCTGATCGATCGCGTCACCGCCGCGGCGCCCAGCGCGGAGGTCTTCGTCGCGACCATCATCCCCCTGAGCAACAGCGGCCAGGAGTCCGCCGCGCGGACGTACAACGCCGCCATCCCCGGCATCGTGCAGAACAAGGCCAACGCCGGCAAGCACGTCCACCTCGTGGACATGCACAGCGCGCTCACCACCGCCGACCTCATCGACGGCATCCACCCCACCGCGACCGGCTACGACAAGATGGCCGCCACCTGGTACGCCGCGCTGCGCTCGGTATCCGGCAGCATCGGCACGGGCGGCACCGACCCGGCGTCGTCCACACTGGTCAGCGCGGCCTCCGGACGCTGCCTCGACGTGCCCAACAGCCGCACGACCAATGGTGTCCAGCCCATCATCTGGGACTGCAGCGGCCGCCCGAACCAGCAGTGGACCGTCAGCGGCCAGGCCATCCAGTCGCTCGGCAAATGCCTGGACGCGCCCACGGGGGCCTCGCCCGGGTCGAAGGTGCAGATCTGGACCTGCAGCGGCGCGGCCAACCAGCGGTGGACCCTCAACGCCAACGGCACCGTCAGCAATGCCGGCTCCGGGCTCTGCCTGGACGTCTCCGGCGCCGCCACCGCCAACGGCACACCCGTGATCCTGTGGACCTGCACCACCGCCGCGAACCAGCGGTGGACTCGGGCATAGGCCCTCGCAGACACCCGCTCCACCCCGCTGCCCAGCCCGCTGAACCACATCAGACATCACATGACCTGCCGTATGCGGGCGTGCTGAAGTTTGCTGAGAACCGTTAGCAGGCTGGGCAGTTCCGTGTTTCCGCGACATTGCTATGACGTCATACATATGATGTGATGCATTCACGGGTTTTACCGGTGTCTCCACTTTTACCGGTGTTTCCACGCGATGACCGCTCCCGCCGACCTCCGCGGGCCGATTCGCCCAGCGGACGGCCGGAGCCCATCCCCCTCCAGGAAGGACGCCAGATCGTGGCCCTCGATCGCAGCGGCAGCAGTCGGCGAAAGCCGCGCCGCTCCGCCCTGTTCTCAAGTTGTGCCGCCGGGTTGCTCGCAGCGGCATCGCTGGTCGCCGCCGCGCCGGCGCACGCCGCCGTGATGACGACCGTGTACGTTTCCCCGACCGGCTCGGGGACGGCCTGCTCGTCCGCCCAGCCCTGTTCCCTCGGCCAGGCGCAGTCCACGGTGCGCGGGATCGCCCCCACGATGACCGGTGACATCGTGGTGCAGCTGGCGGGCGGCACGTATGCCCTCAGCTCGCCGTTGACCTTCACCGCCGCCGACTCCGGGACCGGTGGGTACACCGTGTCCTGGACGGCCGCGCAGGGCGCGGTCCCCGTCATCTCCGGTGGGCAGCGGGTGACCGGCTGGACCGTGGCCGACTCCGGCCAGAACATCTGGCGGGCCAGCGTCAGCGGCGGTTTCGACACCCGGCAGCTGTACGTCGACGGCCGCCTCGCCACGCGCGCTCGTACGCAGGTCAACCGCGGCGACTTCACGTTCACGACCAGCGGCATGACCTTCACCAACGGCGCGCTGGCGTACCTGAACAACATCGCCGCCGAGGACCGGGTCGAACTGGAGTCGGTCAACTCGTTCACCGATCGCTACGTGCCGGTCCAGTCGATCAACAACAACACCATCGCCATGGAGCAGCCCGCCTGGAACAACAACACCTGGGGCTATGACACGCTGAGCAAGCCCTTCCGCAGCGGGCCGTTGTACCTCGTCAACGCGCGCGAATTCCTCGACACCGCCGGGGAGTGGTATCTCGACACCGCTGCCGGCGCGCTGTATTACAAGCCGCTGAGCGGTCAGAACATGGCCACGGCCGACGTGCAGCTCCCCCGGCTGGAGTCGCTGCTCAGGGTGGGCGGCACCTATGCCGGGCCCGCCCACCACATCTCCTTCTCCGGCCTGCAGTTCGCCCACACCAGCTGGCTGCAGCCCAATAGCAGCCAGGGCTACGCCGACCAGCAGACCGGCGCGTACATCTACGGCACCTGGTCCAGGCCGGGCGACTGGCTCACCTCGTGCCAGTCGGGCTGCCAGGCGTTCGAGGCCGCCCGGCCGCACTGGCAGCAGATGCCCGCGGCCGTACAGGTCTCGGCCGCCAACAACATCACCTTCAGCAACGACAGGTTCACCAACCTCGGGCAGGTCGGTCTGGGCATCGGCAACGACGCGAACGCGCACGCGACCGGCGTCGGCCTCGGGGCCAGCGACATCAAGGTGCTCGGCAACACCTTCGACCAGATCGCGGCCGGCGCCGTCATCGCCGGCGGCGTGCAGGCCGACGCGCACCACCCGGGCGACAGCCGGATGACCAACCGGGCCATCACCTACGGCAACAACGTCGTACACGACGTCGCCATCGACTACCGCAGCCACGTCGGCCTGCTCATGACCTACCTGGCCGACTCGACGATGTCCAACAACGAGGTCTACAACCTGCCCTACACCGGCATCTCGATCGGGTACGGCTGGGGCGCCAACGACGCCGGCGGCGCCCAGGACTACGTCGACCGGGGCCTCTACAACTACCAGCCGAAGTACACCACCGCGACCATCGCGAAGAACTATCGCGTCCAGGCCAACCACGTCCACGACGTGATGTCGCAGATGACCGACGGGGCGGCGTTCTACGCCCTGTCCGCGCTGCCCGGGACCACGGTGGACCGCAACTACTTCCGTAACACCAACGGCTGGCTGGGCCTGTACTTCGACGAGGGCTCCCGTTACATGTCCGCCACGAACAACGTGTTCGACAACATCGGGCAGTGGGCCTACGGGCAGCACTGGGCGAACAACAACACCGGCAACCTCACCCTCACCAACAACTGGACCACCAGCACCAACACCAACATCACGTCCGGCTCGCGAGGCAACACGAACACCGGCACCGTCGTGGTCACCGGCGGGAACTGGCCGGCAGCCGCCCGCACCGTCATGACGTCGGCCGGCTTGCAGACCTCCACCCAGCAGTCCGTCACGATCGTGGGGGTGCCCTCCGGCCGCTGCGTCGACGTGCCCAACGCCAGCACCGCCAACGGCACCCAGGTCCAGCTGTGGGACTGCGGCGGAGCCGGCAACCAGCGGTGGACGTACACCACGGGCAAGCAGCTGATGGTGTACGGCAACAAGTGCCTGGACGCCACCGGGCAGGGCACCGCCAACGGCACCCGCCTGGTGATCTGGGACTGCAACGGCCAGACCAACCAGCAGTGGAACGTCAACGCCGACGGGACGATCACCGGCGTGCAGTCGGGCCTGTGCGTCGACGCCAGTGGTTACGGCACCGCCAACGGCACCCTGCTCCACCTGTGGGCCTGCCACGGCGGCACCAACCAGCAGTGGAGCCTGCGCGGCTGACCAGGGTCGGCATCGCGACGCCGTGACAGCAGCCGCCGTGCGGACCGAACCGGTCGGCACGGCGGCCGCCGCAGGTCCGAGCGCCGGGACAGCGCGCTGCGGGGTGCCCCACATGTTGCCGACACCATGTCGATAAGATGCCGACATGATGTCAGTAAAAAATGCTGGGCGATGCCCGTGTTCCTAGCCGTCCGCGAGCTCCGCTTCGCCCGCGCCCGTTTCGCACTGATGGGAGCGGTCATCGCCCTCATCGCCGTGCTCATGGTCCTCCTCTCCGGCCTGTCCCAGGGCCTGGTCCGCGACGGCGTGTCCGGGCTGCAACAGCTGCCGGTCACCTCCCTCGCCTTCAGCCACGGCGTCGCGCGCGACGCCGCGTTCACCCGCAGCGTCATCGGCCTCGACACCGTGGACAGCTGGTCCCGGCAGCCGGGCGTCACCCAGGCCGCCCCTTTCGGCAGCGCCCTCATCAACGCCCGCAGCGGCTCCGGCGTCGAGATCGACCTCGCGTTGTTCGGGGTCGAGCCGGACTCTTTCCTCGCACCCGAAGGTCGCCAGCGGGTCCGTGCTGGCAGATGCCGACGGCATCGTGGTCAGCAGCACCGCCGCTGACGCGGGCCTGCGGCTCGGTGACATCGTCACCGTGGACCGGCTCGGCACCCGGCTCACCGTCGTCGGCGTGCTGGCCGGACAGCACACCTTCGGCCACGTCGACGTCGCGTATCTGCCGCTGGCCGCCTGGCAGGCGATCCACGCGGGCGCCGGTCCGGGCGAGCCCGTCCCCGATCGCGCCCGTCAGGAGATCACCGCGGTCGCGGTGCGGGGCACCGGCGTCGACCTCGCCGCGGGCGACGCCGCTGCGGGCACCGAAAGCATGACCCTGTCCGAGTCGTACGGAGCCTCGCCCGGCTACACCGCCGAGACGTCGACGCTGAGCCTCATCCAGGTCTTCCTGTACCTGATCTGCGCACTCGTCGCGGGCGCGTTCTTCACCGTCTGGACCATCCAGCGCAAGCACGAGCTCGCCGTACTGCGCGCCCTGGGCGCGCCCACCGGCTACCTGCTGCGCGACGGGCTGGCGCAGGCGCTGGTGCTGCTGCTGGCCGCTGCCGCCGTCGGTATCGGGGCCGGAGTCGGGCTGGGCTCCCTGGTCGGCGGCGGCGTGCCGTTCGCGCTGGACGTCCAGGCCGTGGCGGTCGCCGCCGCGCTGCTGGTGGGCCTGGGACTGACCGGAGCCGCAGTGGCCGTAGCCCGCATCGCCGCCGTCGACCCGGCGACCGCACTGGGAGGAAACCGATGAACGCAGACACCGTGACCACCCGACAGGCCTTCGCTGGAGACCCGCACGACACCGCGCAGCAGGACGGCCTCGTCATGAGGGACGTGACCATGCTGCTCGGCGATGGCGAGGACACCGTGCGTGCGCTCGACAGCGTGTGCCTCACCGTGGCCGCGGGCGAGTTCGCGGCCATCGTCGGCCCCTCCGGATCCGGCAAGTCCAGTCTGCTGGCAGTCGCCGGTGGGCTGGCCGTCCCGGCGTCGGGGACGGTGACCGTCGCCGGGCGGCCGATGACGACGGCTTCCCGCAGGGCCCGCACCACGCTGCGGCGGGACCTGGTGGGTTTCGTCTTCCAGTCGGGCAACCTGCTGCCCGCGCTGACCGCCGTCGACCAACTGCGCCTGCCGATCCGCTTCGCCTCCGCGGGCACCGTGCCGCGCGATCCGATGGAACTGCTGGCCGAGGTCGGTATGGCGGGCAAGGCCGACCGGCGGCCCCACCAGCTTTCCGGCGGCGAGCGCCAGCGCGTCGGGATAGCTCGCGCGCTGGTCACCGGGCCGCGGCTGCTGCTGGTCGACGAGCCGACCGCCGCGCTGGACCAGGCGCGCAGCCGCGACATCGTGCAGATGCTCGCTCGGGAGACCCGCCGGCACCGGGTCGCCACGGTGATGGTCACGCACGACACCGAGGTGCTGCAGTACTGCGACTCCGTCTACGAGATGATGGACGGCGCACTGAGCAGGGTTTGACCGCCGGGAGGGTGTGTGCCGAGGATTCAGGCCGCTACGGTCGCCGAGCACCGCTCGTTGCAGCACCGCGCTCTGCTGGACGCTGCCCGTGACATCCTGGCCTCGGGCGCGCCCGAGACGCCGAGCCTGTCCGCTGTCGCGCAGCGGGCGGGCTTGGCGCGTTCGAGCGTCTACCAGTACTTCAGATCACGCGAAGACCTGCTCGAAGCGGTCATCGCCGACATGTTCCCCCGCTGGGCGAGCTTCGTCGCCCAGCGCATGAACAGTGCGGCGACCGCGGCTGAGCAGGTCCTGGCATACGCCGACGCCAACCTGGAGTTGGTCGCCCAGGGCGAGCACGCCGTCATGCGCGGCCTGGCCATGGCGGCGCCCGGAGCCGCCCTGGCCGAGTCGAGCAGGGTGCTGCATGATCAGTTGCGCGTGCCGCTCGTCGACGCGCTCGCCCGGTCGGGAGCGACGCAGGCACCGCACATGGCTGAGCTGATCCAGGCAGTGGTGCGGACCGGATCCCAGATGATCGAGAACGGAGTCCCGCCGGACGGCGTTCGAGGTCTCGTCAAGGAGATGCTCGAGCCGTACCTGCACGGCGTGGGCGGGCTCCAGTCCGGGAGTTAGCTTCTGCCCCGGTTGTGCGCGCAGCGTCTGGCGGCTGCTTCGCCACCGCCGCGATACCGGCCACGGTGGCGAAGCAGCCTGTCACGGCGCCCTTCGCGTCAGGTGCGCAGGCTCCATCGCTGATTCGTGCCGCCGTGGCAGCTCCACAGCTGGATCTTCGTCCCGTTGGCGGTGGCGGCGCCTGCCGCGTCTGCGCAGAGCCCCGACTGGACCCCGGTGATGGTGCCGTCGGCGTTGAGATTCCACTGCTGGTTCGCCTGGCCGTTGCAGTCCCAGATGATCACCTGGGTCCCGTTGGTCGTGCCGTGGCCGCTGGCGTCCAGGCACTTGCCGGAAATGGTCAACTGCCTGTTCGACGTGTACGTCCACCGTTGTGAGCTGCCACCCCAGCAGTCATACAGCTGCATCTGGGTTCCGTTGGCGGTGGAGCCGTTCGGATCGTCGAGGCAGCGGCCGGACTCGGTCCCGACGATCATCACGTTCGAGCGGCTCGGGGGCGGGCTGCTCGGGGGCGGGCTGCTGGGTGGTGCGCTGCCGTCCAGACCGAGGAACGAGATGGAATAGGCCAGCATTCCGGCTTGCGGCAGCGTGTGCCCGGTGCCGGAGATGCTCACCGCCTCGACAGTGGCCTGTGTGCCCGTGTTGCCGTAGCGCGCCCGGGTCCAGCTCGCCTGCGGGCTGTCAGTGTACGACGGCGTCTGGCCCAGCCCGTTCAGGTTGGTCCACTGCTTGACCTCTTCGTTGAAGTTCGGGTAGGCCAGCGTGGTGTCCGTGGTGCCGTGCCACAGTTGCATGCGGGGGTAGCGGCCGGTGTAGCCGGGATACATCGCACGCGCGACATCTCCCCACTGCTGCGCCGTCTTGCTGATGTTGCCGCCGGAGCACTGGCTGTTCCACAGCGAACCGTCGGTGGTGGCGAAGCATCCGGCCGGTACGCCGGAGAACGCCGAGGCGGCCGCGAAGACGTCCGGGTACTCGGCGGCCAGGACGTTGGTCATCATCGCCCCGGACGAGAAGCCGCTCACCACGATCCGGGACGAGTCGACGTTGTACCGCGTGCGTGCCCAGCTGACCATCGACATGATGCCGGTGGAGTCGCCACCGCCGTCACGCCGCAGCGCCTGGGCCGTGGAGACGTCGAAGCAGTGGCCTGAGCGGGTGGCCTCCGGCAGGACGATGACGTAGCCGTACCGGTCCGCGGCGGTCGCGTAGTCGTGGCCGTTGCCTCCGAAGATCTGCGACGCCGATCCGCCGCAGTAGTGGACCAGCACCAGCAGCGCCGGGCGCGATGCCGTCGTGTCCGGCGCGTACACGTACATGTTGAGGTTGGTGGGATTGTTGCCGAAGTTCACCACCTGTGTCAGCGTCGCGGCTGACGCGGGCTGGGCGGCCACGGCCACGAAGCCCAGCGTGACCAGTGCCGCGGCCGCCGCCGCGGCGAATGTTCGTTTCATGAGCAGCTCCTTGCCTGCCGGGGGCGGGATGCGCCCCTGCTGTCAGCGCGGTGAGAAGTCCTGGTTGTTGCCGGGGGCGTTCTTGCACTGCCACTGGTCGAGCTGCTGGCCGACGGTGCTGTTGGCGCCGTACACGTCCAGGCACAGGCCGCTGTTCTGATTCCGGAACGAGTACGAGCCGTCCGACTGCTGGACCGGGAGCCACAGGCTGTTCGACGCGCTGTTGGGCACCTGCTGGACGATGTTGAGGACTCCGGCGGCGGTGGAACTGTTGGCCACGGCCACGTCGTAGCCCGAGTGCTGCGCCTGAAGGCGGCCGTAGCCGCCGGACACCGGCACGAACTGGAACTTCTGGCTGTTCTGGCCGCCGCAGGTGCTCTGGACGATCGCCGCGCCGGCCGCGGTCGACATGCCGCTCACGTCCACGCACAGGCCGTTGTTGCCGATGACGAGCGGGTGGTAGCCGGTCGGGTAGCCGGTGGCCTGGCCGGTGGTGAACTGCCACCAGTTCATGTTGAACAGGTACCCGCTGCCGCCGGTGAAGCGCAGGTAGAGGTCATGGGTGCCGGTCGCGCCGGTCACCGGGCACGACACCGTCGCCCAGGTCTGCCAGCCGCCGGTGCCCGCGACGGTGCAGGTCGCGACTGTCGTCCCGGTCGCGCTGTCGATCCGCGCCTCGATCCGGCCGCCGCCGGCTCCCGAGGCCACCCTGGCGGTGAACGAGCTGGCACCGGTGCCGAAGGCGACGCCCTTGACCTTGACGTAGTCGCCGTTCTCGATCCAGCCGATGTTCATCCCGCCCTCGCCCGCGGCCTCGGTCTCGATGCCGCTGCCCCACGCGATGGTCTCCGCCTCCTGCCGGACGTAGGGGTCGAGCGTGCCGGCCTGCGGCGCACCGGTCGCCGTCATGTTGATCGTCGGGATCGTGCCGTCGCTGTTGTAGCTGAACTTCTCCACGGCGACCGACCGCGTGTAGCCGCCGCCGCCGGGCAGCGCGCCGTTGTGGTAGAAGAAGTAGGAGCCGCCGTTGAAGTCGACGACCCCGGGGTGATTGGTGAAGCTGCCGCCCTGCGTGGGCATGATGGTCCCGCGGTAGGTCCACGGCCCGGTCGGGCTGGTCGAGGTGGAGTAGGCGATGAACTCAGAGCAGCACTTCGCCGCGAACACCATGTAGTAGAGGCTGTTGCGCTTGTAGAACCACGGCCCCTCCTCGTACAGGGTCGGCCGGTTCGCGTCTCCGCTGCGGGTGCCGAAGCCCGAGGTGGTCAGCGGGATCTGCGTCGGACTGCCCGAGTACGAGATCATGTCGGCGTTGAGCCGCACATACCACAGGTGCGGGTTGCCGTAGTACAGGTACGCCTGCCCGTCGGTGTCGATGAAGACGGTCGGGTCGATCTCGGAGCCCTGGATCAGCGGACGGCCGAGGGCGTCGCGGAACGGTCCGGTCGGGCTGTCCGACACCCCGACGCCGATCGCCTGCGATCCGTTGGACATCCGCATCGGCACATACCAGTAGAACTTGCCGTTGCGGTAGACGGCCTGGCCCGCCCAGGCGTCGGAGCTGGCCCAGCTGAAGGTCGCCAGGCTCATCGGCGAACCGTGGTCGGTCCAGTTCACCATGTCCGCCGACGACCACACGCGCCAGTCGCGCATCGTGAAGTAGGTCGAGGCGTCTTCGTCGTGTCCGGTGTACAGGTAGACCCGGCCGTTGTAGACCAGCGGCGCCGGGTCGGCGGTGTAGATGTGCTGCACGATCGGGTTGTCCGCGCGGGCCGTGTGTGGAGCGGCTACCGCCAGGCACGACAGGCCCACGACCAGGGCGAGCGCGCGCATCGACGCCCGCCGCAAGGTGATTCTCACTGTTCGACTCCGTTATCGGGTAGTGATGGGGGAAGGGGTGGCGGCGGCGTGGGCTGCCGTACCGCGGCTCGCCGCCGCCACCGGTCAGGTGATCAGTTACGCAGGGTCCACTGCTGGTTGGCGCCGCCGTGGCAGCTCCACAGCTGGATCTTCGTGCCGTTGGCGGTCGCCTGGCCGCTGACGTCGAGGCACAGCCCCGACTGGACGCCGGTGATCGTGCCGTTGGAGTTCACGTTCCACTGCTGGTTGGCCTGCCCGTTGCAGTCCCAGATGATCACGGCCGTGCCGTTGCCCGTACCGCTGCCATTGGCGTCCAGGCACTTGTTGCCGTACACCGTCAGCTGCCGGCTCGCGGTGTAGGTCCAGCGCTGGTTGGTTCCGCCATGGCAGTCCCAGAGCTGCACCTGGGTGCCGTTCGCGGTGGCGGAATTGGGCACGTCGACGCAGCGGCCCGACTGCTGGCCCACCATCAGCACGTTCGACCGGCCGGGTGCGGGGCTGCTCGGCGGCGGCGAGCTCGGTGCCGGGCCGGCACCGAACTGGGACAGGAATCGCCAGGCCTCCCCCTTGCTCCAGGTCCTGACGCCGTCCTCGCAGCCGGAGCATCCGTCCACCGGCGCCGGGCCGTGGCCGCCGTCGAAGGCGGCCCACTGCGCCGGGTACCCGGCGCGGCAGGAGTACGTGGTCGTGATGTGCCTGCCGCTTCCCGGAGCCGGTTCGGGGGCGTTCTGCGCGGCACAGCCGTTGTTGCGCAGGAACGTGTCCCGCAGCGACCGGCCCTGCGAGATGTTGAGCACGTTGTCGGAGACGCCGTGGATGCCGAAGTAGGCGACCGGCTGGCTGCCGCCGCTGCAACCGGACAGCTGGGCGCCGGAGTAGACCACGACGGCCCGGAAGACGGTCGCGCGGGCACAGGCGACGGCGTAGCTCATCCCACCGCCGTAGCTGAAGCCCATGGCGAACAGCTGGGCGGTGTCGACGCACAGATCGTTCTCGATCATCCGGACCATGTCGTCGGTGAAGGTCAGGTCCGCGCCGTTGGTGTTGGCCCAGCCGTTTCCGATGCCCTGCGGGGCGACCAGGATCGCGCTGTTGTCGGACTGCTCCTGCATCCCGTAGTACGACCAGGTGGTGCCGCTGGTTCCGCCGGACGAGACGTCGTTCATGGTGCCGCCCCGCCAGTGGTAGGCGAAGATCAGGCGGTATGGCCGGGTGTTGCTGTAACCGTCGGGGATCCGCAGGATGAAACTGCGGCTCTGGCCGCTGCTCTGGACGGTGTACGTCCCGTTGTGCAGCGTGGGGGCCTTGCCGCAGCCCGCGGTCGTCGCGGCGTACGCCGACGGTCCGGTCAGTGCGGTCACCGCCAGGGCGCCCGCGACGACCATGGCGGCCGTGCCGAGTGCGGCCAGCCATCGGTGCCGCGGCCTTCGGATATGGACTGTTGTCACGATGCTGTCTCCTTGCTTGGGAGCGGGGGCGGCCCTGCCGGTGGCCGCGTGCGGCTGGTGCATTCCGACAGCACGGCCGGGACCGCCGTACCCGGGCGGGCAGCGGCTGGTCGATGTCGTCGGCAGGTGGAGCCGACCTGGGCGATGAGTCCAGGAGCGCGGCCGCGGGTGGCCCGACGTTCTTCACCACACGGCTGCTTCGACGGCGCTCGGCCCTCTGCCCTGGGCCGTATGTCCCCAAGGGACAGCACCACGGTAGCGACATATCACGTCACATGTCAACGACTGCCTATCGACCGCCGCGCGGTCGGGAATTACCTGATCAGACCCACTTCACGGCAGCGGCACGGGCGGCCCGACCGAGGGCGATGCCATGGCCAGGGCGGACTTTCTACGCGAAAGTCGTGGGTTACACATCACATGACTTGCGGCGGTAGCAGTGGGATTCCCCGGCGGCCCGATGCGGAGGCTCGCACGATCCGGAACTCGGCAGGAGGGGGCTGCGGCCAGGTCGGCGGCGAGCGGGTCCGGCTCGCCGTACGGGATGACCGGAGCCCGGACGTCGGGCGACGTCCGGGCTCCGGCACGGTTCAGCTGCAGGTGGTGCCGTTGAGCTTGAACACGGTCGGACTGGTGTTGGTGCCGCTGTAGGTCGCCTGGAAGCCGAAGCTGGTGCTGCCGTTGGTGGCGACCGAGCCGTTGTAACCGACGTTCTTGGCCGTGACCGCGGTGCCGCTCTGGGTCAGCACGGTGTTCCAGGCGCTGGTGACCTGCTGGTTACCCGCGTAGGACCAGGTGACGGTCCAGGCGGTGATGGCCGGGCCGCGGTTGGTCAGGGTGACCGAGGCGGTGAAGCCGTTGTCCCACTGGTTCTCCACCCGGTATGCCACCGTGCAGGCCCCGGCCGGAGTGCTCCCCGACGGCGACGGGGAGGCCGACCGCGACGGGGAGGCTGACGGCGAGGCCGACCGGGACGGGGAGGCCGACGTGCTCGGCGGTGGGCTGGTCACCACACCGTTCTGGGCCAGCGAGTACGCCAGGTCCGGCACGAACGTGCCCGCCGCGGCGGCGCAGCCGTCGGCCTCACCCGGCGGCTTGATCCACAGCAGCGCGTCCACGGTCGACTCGTTGGTCGCCGTGGTCGGCGCGGCACCGGTACCGCGACCGGCCGGGTCGCACCACTCGCTGCCCAGCGCGCCCTTGCCGTTGCGGCTGACGTCGACGACCTGGTGCAGGTTCCCGTTGCCGAGCGCGTTGAGCACGTTGCGCCCGAAGTTGACCTCGTCGGCGGTCCAGTGGAAGTTGGACACGTTCGAGAAGAACCCGGCGGCGTTGGCCACACCGGCGGCCTGCAGCCGCGACGCGGTGTCGGAGGCACTGTTCCAGGCCGAATGCCCCGCGTCGAGGTACACCTTCACACTCGGGTCGGCCTGCTTGAGCCTGCCGACCGCGTAGCTGAGCGCCGAGTTGCGCTCGGACTTCTCACTGGCCGACAGGCACGTCTGCAACGCCAGCGAGTCGGGTTCGAGGATCACCACCGCGGTACGGCTGCCCAGACCGGCGGCGAACGCGTCCACCCAGGTCCGGTACGCCGAGTAGCTCGGCGCGCCGCCGGCGCTGGCGCCGCCGCAGTCCCGGTTCGGGATCATGTACGCCACCAGCACCGGAATCTGGTTCACCGCGTTGGCGGCGCCGACGTACGAGGCGACCTGCGACTGGATCGTGCTCTGGTTGTACGACGCGAACCACCGCGCCTGCGGCTGGCTGCCGATGCGCTGGCTGATCAGCGAGGCCCGCGAGTCGTTGGGGTTCGCGGCCAGCCACTGGTTCACGGCCGAGGTGGGATCGCGGTAGAAGCTGCCGGACAGGGTGCCGGCCGCGGCCTCACCCGCACCGAGCAGCAACCCGGCCGTGGCGGCGGCCACGACGGATACCGCGGAGACCGCGGCGGCGAGGATCCGGCGCCGGGGCGAGGACATGAGATCGGGTTTCAACGCATCTCCTGGAGGATCTGTGCGTGCAGGATCGGGTACCGCCCGGATCTGTCTGCTACAGAGGCGTGCCATGACGAAGCCGCCGCCGTCGGATGGTTCTGCCCTCACCCACGGCGCCGCCTATCGGGCTCCACGGCCATCATTCCCGCCACATTAATCCGGTGTCAACGACTGTCCACAAACGTTCTCGGCCCAACCTCCGTCGCGGGCGACAAGCAATGTCATTCGCATTGATCCAAAAAAGAGTCGTGCCCGTTCTGTTATCGCCCATCTACCTCAGGAGTCGCACTCCGGTACAGGCCATGACGCTGAAGTCTGCCGTATTGACCTTGCCGATGTGAGCGCTACCATCGCTCTGAATCGATTCGACAAGCACCGCAGTCCGGACGTCTTCACCCGGCCCAACGAACTCAAGGAACCCGGCCATGGACTATTCGAATCAGCGAAGTGCCCAGCGGAGGCGATGGTCGCCCGCATCGGGCGCCACGCTCGTCGCCCTCCTCATCGGCAGCCTGACCCTGCTGGCCGCTGGTGGCGTCGCTTCGGCGGCGACAGTCGGCACACCCACGCCGATCACCGGCGGCCAGTCCGGCCGCTGCCTGGACGTGCCCAACTCCAGCACCGACAACGGAGTCCAGATCCAGCTGTGGGATTGCAGCGGTCAGGCCAATCAGTCGTGGACCTACACGTCCGGCAAGCAGCTGCAGGTGTACGGCGGCAAGTGCCTCGACGCGAGCGGCCGCGGCACGACCAACGGCACCCAGGTGATCATCTGGGACTGCAACGGCCAGACCAACCAGCAGTGGAACCTCAACACCAACGGCACGATCACCGGCGTGCAGTCCGGGCTGTGCCTGGACGCCAACGGCGCCGCCACCGCCAACGGCACGAAGATCATCATCTGGTCGTGCGGCGGCGGCGCCAACCAACAGTGGAGTCAGTCCACGACGACCACACCGCCGCCCGGCTCGGGCCCCTGTGACATCTACGCCGCCGGCGGGACGCCCTGCGTGGCCGCCCACAGCACCACCCGGGCGCTCTACCAGTCGTACAGCGGCAATCTCTACCAGGTGCGACGGTCCTCGGACAACACGACCAGGAACATCGCCGTGCTGAGCACCGGCGGCGTGGCGAACGCCGGCACCCAGGACTCCTTCTGCGCCGGCACGACCTGTGTCATCACCGTCGTGTACGACCAGTCCGGTCGCGGCAACGACCTGTGGTACCAGGGCTCCAGCGTCGTGCCCGGCTCCAGCCAGAGCAGTCCGGCCAGAGCGACCTCGGAGTCGCTCACGGTCGGCGGCAGCAAGGCGTACTCGCTGTACATCAATCCGGGCAACAGCTACTGGCGCGACGGGCACCTGACCGGCGTGCCGACCGGCAGCGCGCCGGAGGGCATGTACATGGTGACCAGCGGTGTCCATGCCAACGGCGGCTGCTGCTTCGACTACGGCAACAGCGAGACCACCCGCAGCGCCGACGCCGCCGGGGCGATGGACGCCATCAACTTCAGCACGCAGTGCTGGTTCGGCGGCTGCTCCGGAGCAGGTCCGTGGGTCCAGGCAGACCTCGAGTGGGGCCTGTACTCCGGTGGCAGCCAGTCCTGGAACTCGAACCAGCGGGCGTTCACGAGCAAGTTCGTCACCGCCACGCTGAAGAACAACGGCACCTCGCGCTTCGCCATGAAGGGCAGCAACTCCCAGTCCGGCAGCCTGTTCACCCTGTGGGACGGAGGCCTGCCCGGCGGGTACAGCCCCATGAAGAAGCAGGGCGCCATCATCCTCGGCAGCGGGGGCGACTGCTGCAAGCCGGGCGGCGGCGCGAACCTCAGCGCCGGCACCTTCTACGAGGGCGCGATCGTCGCCGGCTACCCGTCCGACGCGACCGAGAACGCGGTTCAGGCCAACATCGTGGCCGCCGGCTACCGCTGACGTCTGCATCGTCCGCACCGTCCGCGTCGGCGAGCCGGCGCGGACGGCGGAGTCCGCAGCACCGGCGCCGTGCCCGGTCCGGCGCATCCGTTCCGCTTCCCGAAGGGATCCATTCCATGCTGAGAACGAGACGAATTCTTCACTGGTCGCGGCCGGCGGCAGCACTGGCCGCGGCCGCCCTGGCGGCCACGGGCCTGGTGGCGGTGGCCGCCGACCCAGCGCAGGCCGCCACGTCGATCACCATCAACGGTTCCTCCGGCGGACAGACGTTCGACGGAGTGGGGGCGGTCAGCGGCGGCGGCGGCAACAGCCGACTGCTCATCGACTACCCGGAGCCACAGCGCGGCCAGATCCTCGACTACCTGTTCAAGCCCGGCTACGGTGCCGCCCTGCAGATCCTCAAGGTCGAGATGGGCGGCGACACCAACTCCACCAGCGGCTCCGAGCCGAGCCACGAGCACGTCCGCGGGGACCTCGACTGCAACCGCGGCTACGAGTGGTGGATCATGGAGCAGGCCAAGGCCCGCAACCCCAACATCAGGCTGGCCGCGCTGCCCTGGGGCGCCCCGGGCTGGATCGGCAACGGCAACTTCATGTCCCAGGACATGATCAACTACTATCTGGACTGGCTGGGCTGCGCCCGGCAGCACAACCTGACCATGGACTACATCACCGCCGCGCAGAACGAGAAGCGCACCGACGCGACCTGGACCATCAACCTCCGTTCCGCGCTCAACAGCAACGGCTACAGCGGCGTGAAGATCATCTTCGGTGACGACTACCCCGGCAGCTGGGGCCCGGCCAACACGGTCGCCGGCAACTCCACCCTGCGCAGCAGCATCGACGTGCTCAGCGCCCACTACGTGTGCGGCTACCTCAGCGCGCAGAGCTCCTGCCCGGTGTCGTCGACCGCCACCGGCACGGGCAAGACGCTGTGGAACAGCGAGGGCGGCTCGCAGGACTACAACGACGGCGCCAAGCCACTGGCCCGGGGCATCAACCGCGGCTACATCGACGGCAGGATGGTCGCCTACCTCAACTGGGACCTGATCGCGGCGATCACCCCGAACCTCCCGTGGGCCACCGTCGGGCTGATCCTGGCCAACCAGCCGTGGTCGGGCTGGTATTCCGTGGGCAAGAACAACTGGGCCCTGGCGCACACGACCCAGTTCACCGCGCCGGGCTGGAAGTACCTGGACTCCTCCAGCGGCTACCTCGGCGGCAACCGCAACAACGGCAGTTACGTGTCGCTGAAGTCGACCAACAACACCGACTACAGCACGATCATCGAGACGATGGATGCCACGAGCGCCCAGCAGCTCAACCTCAACGTCACCGGCGGCCTGTCCACCGGCCAGGTACACGTCTGGGCGACCAACCTGAACTCGAACAACACCGGCGACTTCTTCGTGCACACGAGCGACATCACCCCGTCGGGCGGTGCCTTCTCGCTGACCGTACAGCCCGGCTACCTCTACAGCATCACCACGACCACCGGACAGGGCAAGGGCACCGCGACCAGCCCGGGGCAGGGCTCGCTGAACCTCCCGTACAGCGACACTTTCGACGGGTACGCCACCGGCCGGATGCCGAGGTACCTACAGGACATGCAGGGCGCCTTCGAGGTCGTCTCCTGCGGTGGCGGCCGGTCCGGCATGTGCCTGCGCCAGATGTCGCAGCAGGCTCCCATCACCTGGAAGACCCTCGCCGACCCCGCGACCTACGGCGGGAACCTGAACTGGGGCAACTACACCGTCTCCGCCGAGGTCATGCTCGAACGGTCCGGATACGCCCAGCTGGAAGGCCACGTCGGGTCGACGAACCTGGACCCGATCGGCAACTACAACGCCTACTTCCTGCGGGTCACCGACACCGGCTCCTGGTCGATCCTGCGCAACAACACCAGCGGACAGCTGACCACCCTGCGCAGCGGCACGGTCTCGGCGCTGGGCACCAACCGCTGGCACAGCCTCTCCCTCGCCTTCTCCAACGGCAGCATCACCGCCGCCGTCGACGGCACCACGGTCGGCACCGCCACCGACTCCACCTTCGGCACCGGCCAGGTCGGGTTCGGCACCAGCCAGGGTGAGACCGCCCAGTTCGACAACCTGTCCGTGGTGGGCGGGCCGGGCGGCAGCACGAGTCCGGTCCTCAACACCAACTCCGGCAGGTGCCTGGACGTGCCCGGCCAGGCCCAGACCAACGGCACCCAGGTGACCCTGTGGGACTGCAACGGCGGCGCCAACCAGCAGTGGACCTACACGGCAGGCAAGCAGCTGCAGGTGTACGGCAGCAAGTGCCTGGACGCCAACGCGCAGGGCACCGGCTCCGGCACCAAGGTCATCATCTGGGACTGCAACGGAGGCGCCAACCAGCAGTGGAACGTCAACACCAACGGCACCATCACCGGCGTCCAGTCCGGCATCTGCCTGGCTCCCAGCGGCGCAGGGGGCGCCAACAGCACCCCGATCGTCCTGGCGACCTGCACCGGCGGCAACGACCAGAAGTGGAGCCGAGGCTGACGCCCTGATCACCCGGCCCAGCCGCACCGGGGCGGCCGGGCCGGGGGGTGCGGATCTTCCATGACCGCCCCATGCGGTCCGTCGGGCAGGGCGTCGACCCTGTCCGACGGACCGCGTCGTCTCCTGCCGACGATCAGCCGACCGCGTGCCACAGAGCGTCCGGCAGCCGGGCGAACGCGCCCGTCACCACGGAGTCGACGTGACGCGCCGACCGCATCCCGGTGACGACCGATGCCACCGCGGGATGGCGCAGCGGGAACTGCACCGCCGCGGCGGGCAGCACGGTGCCGTGCGCCTGGCACGTCCCGGCTATGCGCCGGGCCTGCCGCAACACGTCCTGCGGGGCGGGGCCGTAGTCGTAGCGCGCGTCGTCGGGTGGCCACGGCCGGGCCAGCAGGCCGGAGTTGAAGGGAGCCGCGGCCACCACCGCGACCCCGCGCCGGGCGCATTCGTCGAGCAGCCGCGTCCCCGACCGGTCGAGCAGCGTGTACCGGCCGGCGAGCATGACCACGTCGAGGTCGGTCTCCCCGACCATGCGCAGCGGCGCCTGCCACTGGTTCATGCCGACGCCCACCGCACCGATCACTCCCTGGTCCCGCAGCTTCACCAGCGCGGGGATCGCGTGCCTGACCGCGTCGTCGACGGCATCGTCGGGGTCATGGACGTAGACGATGTCGATGCGGTCCACGCCGAGCCGGCGCAGACTCTCCTCCAGGCTGCGTTCGACCCCGGCCGCCGTGAAGTCCCATCCCCTGGTCAGGTCGTCGGGGACGGCGAAGCCGCCGGAAGCGAGGTCCGATCCGGTGGGTGCCGGGTTGGGGCGCAGTAGCCGGCCGACCTTGGTCGACAGCACGTATTCGCTGCGGGGGTACCGTCGCAGTGCCTCGCCCAGGCGGCGTTCGGACAGCCCCAGGCCGTAGTGGGGGGCGGTGTCGAACATCCGGATGCCGGCGTCCCAGGCCGCGCCGACGGCAGCTGCGGCGTCGCCGTCCGCGGTGGCATAGCCCAGGTTGCCGATGCCGGAAGCACCGAAGCCCAGCACGGTGACGTCGATGCCGGTACGGCCGAGCGGACGCTGCGGCATCCGGTGATCGGCTCCGGTCACGCGGCCTCCCCTGTCCGGTCGTCGGCCGGCGTGGCGGCGGTATGTTCGGGCAGCTTCCAGACCAGCGGCAGCGGCCCTCGCTGAGACACCGCCAGGTCGAGCATCGGGTGGATGACGTCGTGCCACCGGTGCGTCAGCTCCAGTCTGCCCATCGCCTCCTCCATGCCTGCCCAGTCCGCGCAGACGATCGTGTGGAACAGGTCGAGACCGTCCCGCCAGATGTGCCAGGAGTGCACACCGCTGTCGCGTAGGGCCTGCTCATGCTCGGGCGACAGCCTCGCATGGATCCGTTCGTAGGTCTCTTCGAGACCAGGGCGGAGTCGGGTGTGTAAGCCGATGACCTGCACGGTTCCTCCAGTGTGTGTGACGCTCGGCTGCCGGTCCGCGACGGCGGGTGGGAGCCCGGCCCGTTCACCTGCTCAGCCAGCCGCCGTCGACCGGGATGAGCGCTCCATGCACGTAGTCCGATGCCGCCGAGGAAAGGAACACCGCCACGCCGGCGAGGTCGGCCGGCGTCCCCCACCGTCCGGCGGGGATGCGGTCGAGGATCGCCGTGTTGCGCCGGGCGTCGTCGCGCAGGGCCTGGTTGTTGTCGGTGGCTATGTAGCCGGGCACGATGGCGTTGACGTTCACCCCGTGCGGTGCCCATTCGTTGGCCAGCGCCCGAGTCAGTCCCGCCACGCCGGACTTCGCCGCGGCGTAGCCCGGGACGGTGATACCGCCCTGGAAGCTGAGCAGCGAGGCGGTGAATACGATCTTCCCGGTGCTGCGGGCCAGCATCGCCCGGCCGACTTCGCGCGCGAGGACGAACTGGGCGGTCAGGTCCACGGCCAGGACTCGGTCCCAGTCTTCGTCGCTGTGCTCGGCCGCCGGAGCCCGGGCGATGGTGCCCGCGTTGTTGATGAGGATGTCGACGGGCCGGTGCCGCCGCGTCAGCTCCGCCGCCAGGCCGGCGACCGCGTCTCTGCGGGCGAAGTCGACGGCCCGCACCTCGCAGTGCCGGCCGTGTCGCGTCACGCGGCGGGCCACCTCGCTGCCTTCGTGCTCAAGCTGCGCGCTGACGGCGACGATGTCGGCACCGGCCGCTGCCAGCGCATCGGCGATGGCCAACCCGATGCCGCGGCGAGCGCCGGTGACGACGGCGAGTCTTCCGCTCAGGTCGAACATCGTGCTCACCGCTGCCCCCCGCAGTCGAGGAGGATCTTCATCATTCCTGCTCCGGACGCCAAGGCGGCGAAGGCGCCGTCGACCTGCCCCAGCGGTTCGATCCGGGTGATCAGGTCGGCGGCCGGGATCTGTCCGGAGGCGACCAGCGCCACCGCGGTCTGCATGTCGTCCTGGCTGTAGAGACGGGCGCCCAGCATCGTCAGTTCGCGCCAGAAGAACCGGTGCAGGTCGACGTTTCGGGGGGTGGGGTGGATCGCCACCATGACGAGCCTGCCGCGCGGCGCCAGGGCTTCCACGGCGACGTTCACCCCTGCCGCCGCGCCGGAGACCTCGAACGCGACGGCCGCGCCGTGGCCGCCGCTCCAGTCACGGACGGCATCGGCCGTGTCGCCGCGGGAGGGGTCGATGGTGGTGAAGCCGAGCCGGTCGGCTGTCGCCCGCCGTGGGGCGCTGGGCTCCAGTATGAGGACCTGGGCACCGGCGTGGCGGGCGACGACCGCGATGAGCAGGCCGACCGGGCCGCCGCCGACCACGACGGCGCGCTCGCCCCCGGCCAGTCCGCTGCGCCGCACGTCGTGCACGGCGACCGCCGTCGGCTCGGCCAGCGCGCCGTGGGCGAGGTCCAGCCCGTCGGGCAGACCGATGAGCGCTCGCGCGAGCACGTTCCAGCGCTGCTGCATCGAACCGACGCTGTCGATGCCGATGAAGGTCAGGCGGGGGCAGACGTTGCCGTGACCGGCGCGGCAGGTGGGGCAGTCATCGCAGGGCAGGACGGGAAGGACGGTGACGGGAGCGCCGACGGCCCAGCCGTGCACTCCTTCGCCGAGTCGCGCGACGGTTCCGGACATCTCGTGGCCGATGACGGCGGGGACGGCGACCCGGTGGTCCATGGCGCCGTGCAGGATGTGCAGATCGGTGCCGCAGATGCCGGTATAGGCGACGTCGATCTGCACCTCGCCGGCGGCCGGGGGCTGCTCGGGCACGTCCACGACGCTGATGCGCCCGGTGCCCTGATATATGGCCTGCTGCATGACGTTCCTTCCAGGGCGGAGCACTTCGTGCCGAACTCGGGCCGGTTGCCGCCGGCTCGTCGCCATGCGGTGGGGGCTTCAGCTGGCGGCGCACATATGACATCATATGTTTAGCGAGTTGACAAGGTCAGCTCCCACCCGCCGCCCGGACTCGCGTCCACTGCGGACGCGACGTCAGCCAACCGCTGCTCAGGAGTCACTTCATGCCGGACATCAGCAATGTCAAGGTGATCGACTCACACATCCACGTGTGGGATCCGTCGCGGGGCCGATACCCCTGGCTCACGCCGGAGCTTTCTCCCATCGACCGCACCATGACGCTGAGCGAGCTGCTTCCCGGCCTCGCCGGGCACGGTGTCGGAGCGGTCGTGCTGGTGCAGTCGGCCGACGACGACTTCGACACCGACCTCATGCTGGAAACCGCCGACGCACATCCGCAGGTCGTCGGCGTGGTGGGCTGGGTCCCCCTGGACCAGCCGGCCCGCGCGGCGGCCCGGCTGGCGCGGCTGAGGGAGAACCCCCTCCTGGTCGGGGTGCGCAACCTCATCCACGAGCGACCGGACCCGCACTGGATATTGGGTGCCGAGGTGGACGCGGGCCTGGATCTGCTGGAGCAGTCCGGGATCCCGTTCGACTTCGTGACGGCCGGGCCGCAGGCGGTGGCCGTCGCCGCCGAGGTGGCACGGCGGCATCCCGGTCTTCACCTGATACTGGACCATCTGGGTTCGCCGCCCGTGTCGGGTGACGCCTCCCCGTCGCGGCAGTGGCTGCGCTCGCTGGAGGCGCTGGCCGAGCACCCGCTGGCCTGCGCCAAGCTGTCGGGGCTGTACCTCAGGCGGGACCCGGACCGGTCCGCGCTGGCGCGGGTCGGCGGGTGCATCGGTGCGGCGCTGGACCTGTTCGGTTCGCGCCGGCTCATGTACGGCGGCGACTGGCCGATCTGCCTGCTCCACGAACCCTATGGCCGGACGCTGGAGATCGTCCGGCACAGCCTGCCCGACCTCGACGACGCGGGATGGAACGACATCCTTGCGGCGACCGCGGCGCGCGTCTACGGCATCGATGAGCGGCGTCTGGCCGCCGCCTTCGGATGACGGGCCGCGCCCGGGTGGTCCGCTGTGTCGAACCGCCCGGGCGACGCACGTCCGACGCGCCGGCCGGCAGTGGCTCGATCAGCGTGCCCGTTTGCGCGCGGCGGTCGCGGGCTGGTCGGCGTCCAGGTTCGGGCGGCGGCGGTTCCAGGAGCCGACGATGTGTGCGCGCATGGCCGCCGCGGCACCCTCGGCGTCGCCGGCCAGGACCGCGTCGTGCACCGCCTGGTGCTCGGCCAGCGTGCGCAGCATGACGGCCTCGTTGTACTCCCCGTGGTAGCGCATGCTGCCGCGCGCCTTGTCGTGGATGCTGTTCACGATGGCCCGCCCGAGGCGGTTGCGCGAGGCCGCCATGACCATGTCATGGAAGTGGGCGTCGGCCGCGCCGAACTCCGGCACATTGTTGATCTTGGAGCGCATGAGCTCGAGTGCCCCGCTGATGCGCAGCCTGTCCTCGTGGGTGTGCGACCTCGCCGCCGCGGCGGCCATGTCAGCCTCGAGCGCCGTGCGCGTGGCCACCAGCTCGTCCAGGAACGACAGGTTCGCGTCGTGGGCGATGATGGCCGTGAGCACCACGTCGTCGAGCAGGTTCCACTGGCGCGGGTCGGTGACCTGGGTGCCCCGGCCGTGCTCGATCCGAACCAGGCCCTTCTCCTGCACCACCTTGACCGACTCGCGGATCACCGTGCGGCTGACGCCGAACTGATCGCAGAGCTCGTTCTCCGGGGACAGGGTCGAGCCCGGCGGCAGCGCGCCGCGCACGATGTCGTTGACGATCTGCTGCACCACGTTGATGCCCAGCTTCGTGCCGCGCACCCGGGGCGGGACGACCTCACCGGACGCGGCATGGGCCATGCCGAACGGACCAGCCGCAACCTGCCGTGCCAACGAAGCCCCCTGGAACATGAATCAGAATCGCCTGCCCCGACACGGGACATGGTATGCCCCCGAGGACGTCACAGGTAAGATGTCATATGTCACTTACCTGCCAGCTCACCGCGCAGAGCCATAATTCTCGCACAAAAGTGTTATGCGTGGCCATCGGCGGGAGCCGCTCACCACTCAGGTGAGCCTGTCCGCGCCCTGCGGCGCGTCCACCGCGAGACTTCGCCCGGTGGACGCGTCTGCCACGACACCCGCGATCAGGCTGCCGCCGGCATCCGCTGGCCAGCCCGCTCCGGCCGGACGCCCGGCCCGTCGTAGGCGACCGTGGTGGGCCGCGCCGAGCAGGCGGCGACAGCGTCCTCGTCCACGACGATGCCCAGGCCGGGGCTGTCTCCCAGGACGAAGGCACCGTCCTCGACCCGGACGTCCACCGCCACCCCGACCGGCGGCTGGATGATCTGCAGCTCGGTGGACAGATGGTTGGGCACCGACGTGGCGGCGTGCACCAGACCGACCGGGTGGGTTCCGATGGGGCTGACCGGCAGGTCGTGGGCATGGGCCAGGGCCGCCACCCGCAGGAAGTGCGTCACGCCCCACACCGACGCGGTCTGCACGATGTCCAGTGCGCCGGCGGCCAGCAGGCCGCGGAACTGCTCCAGGCCGCTCAGGTTCTCACCGCCGGCCACCGCCGCCCGCACCCCGCATCCCACCGCGGCCAGGCCCTCGGCATCCCAGCGGCGCACCGGCTCCTCGACCCAGATGAGGTCCAGCGTGCGCTCGAGCTCGCTGACGTAGCGGACTGCCTGCTTGCGGTTCCAGCACTCGTTCGCGTCGAGCATCAGGCCCGGCCGCGAGACGCCGCCGGTGTCGGCGAGCACATCACGCACCAGGGCGAGGCGGTGCCGGTCGCGCTCGACGTCCAGGCCCCCCTTCAGCTTGGCCGCACGCATGCCGCGTTCGGCGTAGGCCTGGTAGGCGGCGACCAGCTCCTCGTCGTCGAGGCCGATATCCAGACCGGAGGCGTACGCCGGCACTGCCCGGTCCCGTCCGCCCAGCAGCCGCCACAGGGGCTCCCCCGCCGCCTTGGCCTTGATGTCCCACAGCGCGGTGTCGAACGCTCCGATGGTGCCGGACACCGCCCCGGCATGCCCCGCCTTGAACGTCTGCCGCTGCATGCGGTCGTACAGTGCCGTCACACTCCGCGGGTCCTCGCCTTCGATCGCCGCGAAGACGGCCTCCAGTTGCACGTGCGAGCCCATGCCGACACCGGTGATGCCTTCGTCGGTGGTCACCAGCACGATGGGGACCTCGGTGACGCCGTCGGCGAAGACACCGTTGGCGTCACCGACAGCGCGGCCCCATTCCTGGACGGTGGTCAGGGCGCGAAACCCAGTGATGCGCATGTCAGCCTTTCGTCGAACCGGCGGTGACAGCGTCGGCGATCCGGCGCTGGAAGAACAGGTAGACCGCCAGTACGGGCACCGCGGCGATCAGCACTCCCGAGGCGAACGTGGGAATGTCAGCCGAGTACTGCCCTCTCAGCGAGGTCACCCCGACCATGAGAGTCCGGTGCTCCGCCGAGGGCATCAGCAGCAGGGCGATGAGCACGTCATTCCAGCAGAACAGCGCGTTGAGCACGCCGACCGACAGCAGAGCCGGCAGCCCCATGGGCAGCATGATCCTGAGATAGACGCCGTAGGTGGTGTTGCCGTCGATGCGCGCCGCGTCCACGATCTCGGCCGGAATGGCACTGTAGTAGCTGGCCATCAGGTAGATCGTGAACGGGAGGAACTGCGCGACGTAGGCCAGGATCAGTCCGGGATAGGTGTCGACCAGCCCGGTGTCGGCCATGGTCCGCACCAGCGGAACCATGATGACCTGGAACGGCACGAACAGCGCCGCCAGGCAGCCGAGCAGCAGCGCCCGCGAGCCGCGGAAGCGGAGATGGCTCAGCGCGAACCCGGCCATCGAGCCGAACAGCAGCAGCAGAGCCACGGCGCCGGTCACCGCGATGACGGAGTTGAGGAAATAGCGCGCCGTGCCGGCGCTGGTCCACGCCGTCACCACATTGTCCCAGCGCAGCGAGTCGGCCAGGGAGAACCTGTCGAGGACGTAGTCGTGGCGCGTCTTCATGGCCGCGTTGGCGGTGAAGACCAGGGGGTAGATCGTGGCCAGCGCGAGCAGTGCCATGGGGGCTGCGATCAGCCACCGGCTGATTCGGGCGCCTCGCATCAGTCCTCCCTTCCGGTACGTCGCAGGATGCTGACCTGGGCGAGCCCGACGACGAGCATGACCAGGAAGAGCACTGTCGAGGCGGCCGAGGCGTAGGCCGGGCGGTTCATCTGGCCCTGCTGGATCCAGATGTAGTACTCGGGCAGGTACGTCGACCCGCCCGGGCCTCCGCTGGTCATCACGTAGATCAGGCCGAACATGGAGGTCAGCATGCCGATCATGGTGGTCACGAAGACGAACTGGATGGTGCGCGACAGGCCCGGCACGATGACGTGGCGGATCACCTGCGGCAGGGTGGCGCCGTCCGACCTGGCGGCGTCGAGCAGCGCCGGGTCGAGGGTCGCGAACCCGGACAGGAAGACCACCAGCGCCATGCCGAAGGTCGCCCAGATGTGGACGCCGACCACGGTGAACATCGCGACGTGCGAGTCGCCCAGCCAGTCGACCGGGCCGATGCCCAGCACGTCCAGGAGGCGGTTGAGCGGGCCGCCGAACGACAGCAGGAGGTTGAAGATGGAACCGACGATGACCGGGGACAGCACCGCGGGGAAGAAGTAGACGCTGCGGTAGAACCGGTGGCCGGGCACCCGGAGGTAGATGAAGGTCGCCAGGATGCCGGGGATCGCCACCGCGACGGGCAGCAGCAGCACCAGCCATCCGACGTTGCGCAGCGCACCGAGGAACAGCGGATCGGCGAACAGCTCGACGTAGTTGTCCAGGCCGACGACGACACCGTTGCGGTCGCCGTCACCGGTCAGGGAGAAGTTGACTCCCAGCAGCAGCGGCCACAACCTGAACAGCACGATGACGAGGACGGCGGGGGCCATCAGCACGAACGGGGACAGTCGTTCCCCGGACAGCAGACCGGCCCGTCGCGTCTTGCGGTGGGCGTGTCCTGTTCCATCGGCCCGCCCCAGCGGGGCGGGGCGGGCCGAAAGCGGCGGAGAATCACCGAGCTGCACGTGTCAGCTCCGGTCCGATTCACCGAGCTGCTTGAGCGCGTCGTCGACGCTGACCGTGCCTTCGAGGATCTGCTGGGACAGCCGGCCCATCAGCTCGATGGTCTTCGACGACAGCGCGACGTGCAGGGCCGGCTTGCCGGTCTTGAGGTCGGCCACGATGGCGCTGATCGCCGCTCCGCCGCTCGAGGTCTGCACGGTGGTGTCGGAGACCACCGCACCGGCGTCGGCATAGAACGCGGTGAGGGCCTCGGTCGAGGTCAGCGAGCGGACGAGGTCGGCGGCCAGGGCCGGGTCCTTGGTCCACTTGGCGACGGCGTAGCCGATGCCGCCGTCGAACGGCAGGCTGGGGGTGGCGCCCGCGGCGATGACCGGGGACTTCATGACACCGACGTTGTCGGGTCCGAGGAACTCGTTGAAGTCCTTCCAGTGCCCGATGTCGGACATCAGGCCGATGATGTTGACGGCCTTGCCCGACTGGAAGATGCCGAAGGCGTCGGTGAACAGCGTGGTCGAGTTGCCGCCCTTGCTGTTCAGGCCCCGGTCGTTGACGTCCTTCCACAGCTGGAAGACCTGCTTGACGTGCGGGGACGTCCAGTCACGCTGCCCGGCGATCCAGCTGTCGTACTCCTGGGGGGTGAGGATGCCCGACCCGAACGCCGACAGGAAGAACTGGATGCCGATGCCCTCCTTGTTGCCCAGGGCGAAGCAGCTGGCCTTGGTGGCCTTGGTGATGGTGGCGCAGTCGGCGGTGAACCCGTCCCAGGTGGTGGCCGGACGCTGGGGGTCGAGCCCGGCCGTCTTGTACAGGGTCTTGTTGAAGTAGACGGGGTAGCCCTGCAGCGTGACGGGCGCGCCGTAGGTCTTGCCGTCCTTGGCGAAGGCATCCCATCCGGTGAGGCGCTGCTGGTCCGGTGCGACGAACCCGTCCAGGGGCACCAGGGCGTCCACCCGGTCGCGAATCTGGCCGCCCCCGTTGAACATCATGACGTCCGGACCCTTTCCGGCCTGGATCGCCGCACCGAGCAGCGTGTAGTACTGATCGAACGGCTGGGCGACGAATTCGACGGTCACCCCTGGGTGCTTCTTGACGAAGTCGGCCTTCGCCTTCGCCACGTACGCGGTCGCGGTCTTGTCACCGGATTTCCAGTCCCACACGACGAGCTTGCCGCTCGTGCTGTTGGAGGAGTCTGTGCCAGTGGCACTTCCGCAGCCGGCCAAGGCCAGTGTCGCCGCCACGGCGACCGACCAGAATGCTCGCTGCTTCATCGATGCTCGCTTCTCGGGAAGGGGCCGACGGCCCGGCCCTCGCTGAATGCAGCCAAAGCTAAGTCATATGATGTGTGATGTCAACGAGCATCAGACTGCCCCGGCCGGCGGTTGGTCCCGCCTGCCGGGGCAGCCGCCCTCAGGGGTTGCGCCTATGCGGTCTTGCTGATCAGCTGCAGGCGGTGCCGTTGAGGGAGAATCCGGTGGGTGCGGAGCTGTTGCCGGTGTGGGTTGCCTGGAATCCGATGGTGGTGGATCCGCCTGGCGGGATCGCGGTGTTGTAGTTGACGTTGGTCGCGGTCACCTGGCCGCTGGCCGGCGAGTAGGTGGCGCTCCAGCCGGAGGTGATGGTCTGGCCGGAGGCGAGGGTGAAGCGCAACGACCAGCCGTTGACGGCGGTCGAACCGGTGTTGGTGATGGTGATGTTGTCGGTGAGGCCGTTGTTCCACGGGTTGAGCGCGTTGGTCACGCGGCAGCCTCCGCCGCCCGTGCCCGGCGAGGTCGACGGGCTCGGCCGCGGGCTCGCGCTGGCCGACGGGCTCTGGCTGGTCGGCGGGTTGCCCTCGCTGACGGTGATGTTGGAGCTTCCGCTGCTCTGGTAGCCCTCGGTCGCGAGGATCTGGTAGTTGTGGGTGCCCAGGTTGAGGCCGAGGCTCGCCCAGGCGTTGAAGTGGTTGGCGGTGGTGATGGTGCCGCCGGTGCGGTGCTGCTGGCGGACGCTCCAGTACTGGTAGAACGTCGCGGTGCCGATGATCGACGGCTGGTTGACACGCTGGGTGCGGTAGATGTCGTACGTGCTGCCGTCGGTGGTGACCGAACCCAGCCGGGTGGTGCCCGTGCTCGGGTTGTAGCTGCCGAAGTTCTCGACGATGTAGTACTCGATGAGCGGGTTGGTGGTCCAGCCGTACAGCGCCAGGTAGCCGTTGCCGTTGGGGCTGAAGTTCCCGGAGTAGTTCACGGTGTGGTTGGAGCCGGGGTTCCAGCCCTTGCCGACGACGGTGTTGTTGATGCCGCTCCACTGGACGCTGTACTGGCCGGCCGCACCCAGGTTCATGGTGACGTTGCCGTTGTCCTTCCAGTACGAGTAGAAGAACCCGTTGTGGAAGCCGGTGGAGTTCGAGGTGATGGTCCGGTCGGCCTCGGCGTGGGCCGTGCCGGACAGCGCCATCGAGGCGGCGGCCAGCGCGATGGCGGCCAGGCCGGCGATGAGCGGCTTGACCAGGTTGCGCCTGCGGGGCCGGGGGTGGGAGGGGTGATCGTTCACGCGAGTGCATCCTTCTCGGGAGGGCAGCCGGCGGGCCAGGCTGCGGGACTCGACTCGATGCTGTCGCGGGTCGCCGGGGCGGTCGGCCGTCACGCGGCAGCGGATCATGCCAGGGACGTGTGGGCGTGATCCGGTCGACGGCTGAGTGCCAGGTCGTGGCTACGGCCGAGGTCCGACGAGCGTCGACTTTCATCGATGCACGCAGTATTGGACCGTCCCGACGGGACTGTCAACAACTTCCGGAAGTTCTGCGGTAACCCGGCGCGGGCCCCATCTCCGCATAATGCCTGAACAATCGATATGCGAGCGCGCCAATGGCGCCCGTGGCCCATTAGACCTTGAAACAATTCCGGGAATGTCAAGCACGCAGTGATCGACATGACTCGACCGGAACGGTCGGAAGTTTCGGTGCCCGCTGCGGGGCCGCCTCGGCACCACGGGTAAAGGCGCGGCGCGGACGGTCCGCGCCGCGCCGTGCCGTGCCGCCGGGGGCTCAGACGGTGCCGAAGAACCAGTTGCCGGGGGCGGTCTCGTCGGCGCCGATGTAGAACTGGCGGACGCCGACCATCATTTCGTCGACGGTGAGGAAGCCGTCCTCGTCGGCGTCGAGCTTGTCGAAGGCGAGGCTGATCTCGCCGACGGGCGTGCCGAAGGCGCGCTGCATGGTGGCGAACTCGTCGCGGCTGACCAGGCCGTCGTCGTCGGTGTCGGCCAGGCGCAGCACCGCGAGCGCGCCGGGGCGGAAGCTGCGGTCGAAGGCGTCGCCGTGTACGAACGCCGAGGTCATGCCCGCGCGCCACTCCTGGAGGCTGAGCCGCCGGTCGTGGTCGACGTCGAGCGTCTTGGCCAGTTCCTGCCAGAACATGCCGAAGTCCTCGGCCATCCGCCGGGCCTTGGGCGCGTCGCCGTCGACGCCGAAGTTCGCCAGCAGCCGCACGCCGAGGTTGTGCAGGTCCTGCTGCTCGACGTAGCCGCTGCCGTCGGCGTCCAGGTGACTGAAGGCCTTGTCCAGTTTCCGTAGCTGCATCTCCGTAGCCATACCCGGAAATCTAGGGTGTCCTGCCCTCATACGTCGATATCAGACGAACACACTTCATTCGGACGAGTGCCTGGTCGCGGCCGGGCGTGTCAGGTCAGCCGAGTTTGGAGACCTGGTAGTGGGCCAGGCGCCAGCCGTCCTGGGCGCGGCGGGCGATCACGCTCAGGAACACCGGCAGCGGCGCCCGGCCGTCGGTGAAGGTGAACTCGACGCTCAGGTAGCCCAGGACCACGTCCTCGGCCAGCCGCCGGGTCTCGCGGATCTCGTAGGCGGCCCCCAGCCCCGGCGGCTGCGCCGCGTAGTACGCCGCCACCCCGTCGGGCCCGACGCTGTACGGGTGCAGCCCCTGGAAGATGGCGTCGTCGGCGAACACCGCCGCCACCGCCTCGGGGTCGTGCGCGTCCACGCCGGACTTCCAGTCCTCCAGCAGCGGGCGCAGGATCTCGGTGTCGTGGCTGGTCATGAGGCTCTCCCAGGATTCGGTGCGGACTGGTCACAGCTGGGCGGACAGGCGGGCGAGGATCGCGGCGGCGGGTTCGCCGGTGGCGTGGGCGAAGCCGGTCCCGGCCCACAGGTGCAGCCGCTCGGGGTCACCGGCGGCCGCGGCGGCTCTGCGGATGGGGCTGGTCAGGTGGTGCAGCGCCGGATAGCCGGAGGGCGCCTGCGCGCTGTGGCGGTCGGTGAACCCGTTGCGCAGGGCGCGGGCGGGGCGGCCGGTGAACGCCCGGGTCAGCACGGTCTCGGTCCGGGCCGGGTCGGCCAGCGCGGCCCGGTGCGGTGCCGAGGTGCCCGCCTCGTGGCTGCGCAGCAGCACGGTGCCGACCGCGACCGCGTCGGCGCCGGCGCGTACGGCGGCGGCGACCGCCGCCGGGGTGCCCAGTCCGCCGCATGCCAGCACGGGCAGGCCGACGGCGGCACGTACCGCTGCGACCAGGTCCGGCAGCGGCACGTCGGCCGGCAGGCGGGCCGGGGTTAGCGTGCCGGAGTGCCCGCCCGCCGCGGCGGCCTGCACGGCCAGCGCGTCCACCCCGGCCTCGGCGGCGGCCCTGGCCTCGTCGACGCTGGTGACGGTCTGTACGAGCAGCGCCCCGGTCCGGCGCAGCAGCGCGAGGTCCGGCCGGGCCGGGATGCCGAAGGTGAAGCTGACGACCGGCACCGGGTGGGCGCGCAGCACGTCGAGCTTGGCTTGCCAGCCGTCGTCGTCCTCGACCGGCGCCGCCGCGTCGAGGACGACGCCCAGGTGTTCGGCCTCCGGGGCGATGAGCTGGGCGTACCGGCGGAACCCGGCGGGGTCGACGGGCACCGGGTTGGGGGCGAACAGGTTGGCCCCGAACGGGACCCCGGCCGCGGCCGTCGCGGTCAGCTGCTCGGCGAACTGCTCCGGCGTCCGGTATCCGGCGGCGACGAAGCCCAGCGACCCGGCGCGGGCGGCCGCCGCGGCCAGCTCCGGGGTGCCCGCGCCACCGGCCATCGGCGCGGCCAGCACGGGCAGGGTGACGCCGAGATCTCGCAGCAGGGTGCGCATCTTCGTCCTGTCTCGTTCGGAGGGTGGCACGGGCAGCGGCCCCCGGGCGCCGCCCGTGCGCGTGGGGCAGGCTCAGTGTCCCGCGCTCTGGCCGCCGTCGACGTGGAGGATCTCGCCGGTGACGAAACCGGCCTGCTCCAGGTAGATGACCGCGTCGGCGATGTCGGCGACCTCGCCGAGCCGGCCGACCGGGTGCAGGGCGGCGAGGAACCCGTGGGTCTCGTCCGGGTGCATCGGGGTGCGGATGACGCCCGGCGACACCGCGTTGACACGGATGCCGCGGGTGGCGTACTCGATGGCCAGGGACTTCGTCACCGCATTGAGGCCGCCCTTGGTCAGCGAGGCCAGCGCGGAGGGCACGCTGCTGTTGGCGTGGTCGGTGAGGCTGGTGGTGATGTTGACGATGTGGCCACCGCCCTGTTCGAGCATCGCGGCGGCCGCCCGCTGGGTGATCTCGAGGAAGCCGCGCAGGTTGACCCCGGTGACCAGGTCGTAGTCGGCGTCGGTGTACTCGGTGAACGGCTTGGCGAGGAAGATGCCGGCGTTGTTGACCAGCGTGTCGACCCGGCCGTACGTCGCCAGCGCCTGCTCGATCACCCGGGCGCCGACACCCGGGGCGGCGATGTCGCCCGCGACGGTCAGCACCATCGGGTCGTCGGACGGGGCGATGGTGCGGGAGTTGGCCACGACGGCGTAGCCGAGCTTGCGGTAGGCGGCCACCAGCGCCGCGCCGATGCCCTGGGACGCGCCGGTGACGACGGCGACCTTCGAAGTGTTCATCAGAGTCTCTCGTTTCTGTTCCGGGCGGTGGTGTCCCGGCCGGTCAGCCGGTCCCGGCACCTCCGCCGATGTACAGGTCAAAGCCTGCGCCGCGCCGGGCCCACCCGCCACGACCGGTTTGCTCCCTGCTGGTAGGCGCAGCCTCCCAGCGCACTACGATGCGGGTGTGGAGCTGCGCCAGCTGCGGTACTTCGTCGCCGTGGCCGAGGAGCTGAACTTCGGCCGGGCCGCCGCCCGGTTGCGCATCGCGGGCCCCTCCCTCTCGCAGCAGATCAAGGCCCTGGAACGGGACCTGGGGGTACGCCTGTTCGAGCGCGACCGCCGGACCGTGACCCTGACCCCGTGCGGCCAGACCCTGCTCGGCCGGACCCGGGCGCTGCTGGACCAGGCCGACGAGCTGCGCCGCACCGCCGCCGGGCTGGCCGCCGACGAGTCGGTCCGGCTCGGCTACGTCAACTGGCTGCCCGGCGACCTGGCCGCGCGGGTGTCGGGCATCGCGCAGCTGCACGTGGACACGTGGGTGATGCCCTCGCACGCGCAGGCGCGCCGGGTGGCCGACGGCAGCATCGACCTGGCCGTGTGCTGGGTGCAGCTCGCCGACCTGGCCGAGCTGGGCCTGGACGGGCGGGTGATCGGCGCCGACCGGCTGTACGCGGTCGCCCCCGGCGCCGACATGTCCCCCGTCGCGGCCGCCGACACCGTCGTGCTGGTGGACGCCGACACGGCGAGCTGGTCGTCGTGGAACCGATATGCCGAGCGGTTCGCCGCCGACACCGGCGCCACCCTGGTCCGCGTCGACGACGGCGGCGTCACCGGGCCCGGCTTCTTCGACCGCGTCCGCCGGCTGCGGCGGCCGGTGGTGAACTCGCCGAAGGGGCAGACGGTCCCGGTGCCCTCCGACCTGGCCCGGCGGCAGGTGGTGGCGCCGGAGCCGTGCTGGACCTGGTCGCTGGTGTGGCGGCGCGACGAGGCCCGCATCGCGGTGCGGGCGGTGGCCGAGGCGCTGACCCGCGACGTCGGCCCGCTCGGGCTGGACGGCGCCGACGTCTGGCTCCCTAAGGACGACCCGTTCCGCTGAGCCGCCCGGCCGACCCCGGGTCGCTGGGATGCGGGGTCAGCGGTGTGACGGTGTCGTGCCGCCACACCCGCAGCGGCATCGACGCCAGGGCCGTCTCCAGCTGGTCGGCGTCGTCGGCCTGGAACAGTGCCCACGAGCGCCACTCCCCCGGCGCCAGCGGCGGGCGCCACAGGCGGACCAGGTGTCCCTGGGCGGCCAGTTCGGCGGCCCGGACCGCCTCCCGGGCGCGCATGTCGGCGATCTCGCCGTCGGTCGTGCCGGGCGGGACGGTGGTCACCATGTCGACGAGGAACTCCACCGGGGTTCACCGGCCGGGCAGGCGCTTGACGATCTCCTGTACGACCCAGGTGTTGCCGTCGGGGTCGTCGAAGGTCAGGTAGCTGCTGTAGTCGGCGCGCGCCGGTTCCAGACCGGGGATCCTGCCCTCGGGTCCGAAGTGGAACGGCTCGCCGGCTTCGACACCGCGCGAGACCAGGTCCTCGCGCGTGGCCACGATGTCCGAGGTGACCAGGTGCATGCCCTTGAACGAGCCGGGCTGGGCCGCGCTGACACCCTTGCCGATGTGGATCGAGCAGGCCGATCCCGGCGGCGTGAACTGCACGATGCGGTAGCTGTCGGCGCCCGGGTTGCGGAAGCCGACGGCCTCGCCGAACGTCGGGGCGGAGAAGTCGATGTCCTCCCGCCAGCCGAGCTTCTCGCCGTAGAAGGCCTTCGCACGGTCCACATCCGAGACCGGGATGACCACAGCTTCGAACTTGAGATCCATTTCCACGCCCTCCTGGGACCGCCGGCCCGGCCGACGGCAACGCAAAGTCACCGTCAGGCTACTATGCGTATAGGGCTCAGGGTCGCAGACCGCGCTGGATCAGCACCGCGTACGCGGTCAGCATGCCCCGCGCCGCGACCCCCTGCTCCCCCGCGATCGCGTCACCCCGCCCGTGCACCCGCTGGGCCAGGGCCAGGTACCCGTTGGAGATGGTCGCGGCGGTCAGCTCGACCGGTTCCGGCACCGCCAGCGACCCGTCGGCCGCGCCCTCGTGCAGGATGCCGACCAGCGGCGCGTGCAGCCGCCGGATGGCCTGCGCGTACAGCTGCGCCTCGGCCGAGTCGTCCAGCGCCCCCAGCGAGGTCGCGTCGAACACCCGGGTGAACCCGATCTCCTCGGCGGCCGCGTCCACCAGCGCCTCCGCCCGGTCCAGGTACCCGGCCAGCCGCTGCGCCCCGCTGCCGGCCGCCGCCGCGGCCGCCTGCTCGGCCAGCCCGGCCCAGCGGTCCAGGATCTGCGCCTCGATCGCCAGCGCGATGTGGTCGCGGCTCGGGAAGTACCGGTACACGGTGCGCCGGGTCACCTCGGCGTGCTCGGCGATCTGCTCCACCGTGACCGCGTCCACACCGCGGGCCAGGAAGAGCGTGCGCGCGGCGGCCAGCAGCTCCGCCCGGCGGCGGGCGCGCAGCCGGGCGTTCTCCATCGGAACACGGGTGTCGGTCACGGACACGTCGACCAGGGTACGGTCACGGCGCCTGCCGCCAGCGCAGCGCCACCGTCAGCCGGTAGCGCCGCCCCTTCGGCAGCCGCGCGTACTCCCGCAGCGCCAGCTCGCCCGGCTGGTCCCCGCCGACCCCGCGCTGGGCGACGTCCAGCGACACCGTCGGCGCCCCGGTCACCGGCAGCTCGTCGGCGTGCTCGGCCGCCGCGAGCGCCTCCTGCGGGTACGGCCGCACCGACGCCTCGAACGGCTCCCCGGCCACCCGCGCGAACCCGACCGCGCCACCGGCGCCGTGCAGCAGCAGCCAGTCCAGGCCGGCGCGGTTGCCGTTCTCCTGCGGCCGGGCGTAGGCGTGCGGCAGCTCGGCCACCGGCGCCGACCAGCGGCCCAGCCGCGCCCCGGTGCTGCGGTCGCGGTGGTTCTCGTGCGGCCCCCGGCCGTACCAGTCGACCTGGGTCAGTTCCGGCGCGAACGTGCCCAGCCAGCCCAGCCGCACCAGCGCCCGCCGGGGCACCACGTCCAGGGTGAGCAGCACGTCCGGCCCGCCGGCCGCGACGGTCAGCGTCCCCCGCAGCCCCGGCACGGACAGCCGCACGGTCGCCTCGGGACTGTCGGCACGCACCGCCGTGGCCCGGCCGCGCACCCGGCCCATGGCCCGCAACCAGCGCCGGGCCGGGATCAGCGGGGCCAGCGCCGGTTTGAAGTTGGCCCAGCCCCGGTCGTTGTCGGTCTCGGCCCGCCACAGGTTCAGCCGCAGCGGCTCCACCAGCAGCTCCCGGCCGCCGGCCCGCAACCCGGTGATCGCGGCGGTGCGCGGGTCCAGGGTCAGGCTCCGGTCGCCGTCGGTGAACGTGACCAGCCCGGCGGTCCGGGTCAGCCGCCAGGCCGAGCCGTCGGCCCGGTCCAGCGGCAGCGGCGCCGGGGCGGCCGTACCGAGCGGGAACTGCGCCCAGGCCTGCTCGAACCCGGCCGGTGCCCAGGCCGTCGCGGCCCGGTGGACCAGGCTGACGGTCAGCGTCGTCGCGCCCTCGGGCAGGTCCGGCAGCGGCACCAGGCGATCGGTGCCCGCGGCCGTCCGCACCTCGCCGACCTCGCCCTCGGCCAGCGGCTCACCGTGGCGGTCGGCCCGCCAGCGCAGCGCGAACCCGGACAGGTCCGCGAAGGCGTACCGGTTGCGCAGCCGCACCCCGCCGTCGGCCTGCTCGAACACCACGTGCTGGTAGACCCGTGCCACCTCGGCCAGCGCCGGATGCGGGGTGCGGTCGGCGGCCACCAGCCCGTTGGCGCAGAAGTAGCGGTCGTGCGGCCGGTCGCCGAAGTCGCCGCCGTACGCCCGGCGCACCCGCCCGTCGGGCAGGTCCACGTCGATGGTCTGGTCCACCCAGTCCCAGATGAACCCGCCCGCCCAGTTCGGGTAGCGGTGGAAGTTGTCGACGTGCTCGGCCAGGTTGCCCAGGCTGTTCTGCATCGAGTGCGCGTACTCGCAGGCCACGATCGGGCGCCCGGCGTACTGGTCCGCGCGGAACGCCTTGTGGTCGGCGGCGACGGCGTTCAGCGCCCGCTGGAGCAGGGTGACCCGCAGGTCGCGGCCCTCGCCCAGCACCCGCTCGTCGTCGGGGGTCGGGTACATCATCGACAGGACGTCGCTGTTGCGCAGGTCGGTGTCGCCCTCGTAGTGCACCGGCCGGGTCCGGTCCGGCGCCAGCACGGTGCGCCGGGCCACGTCGAACGCGGTGCCGTCGCCCGCCTCGTTGCCCAGCGACCACATCACCACGCAGGGGTGGCCGCCGCTGCGCCGCACCATCCGCTCGACCCGGTCGGCGACCGAGGCGTGCCAGCGCGGATCGTCGCCGGGCAGGCCCCGGCGGCGCACCCCGTGCGACTCGATCTCCGCCTCGTCCACGACGTACAGCCCCAGCTCGTCGCAGAGCCGGTAGACCTCGACCGGGTTCGGGT
The DNA here is from genome assembly GCF_018327705.1 of Catellatospora sp. TT07R-123. Classification (NCBI taxonomy): domain Bacteria; kingdom Bacillati; phylum Actinomycetota; class Actinomycetes; order Micromonosporales; family Micromonosporaceae; genus Catellatospora; species Catellatospora sp. TT07R-123. Next base: position 1,308,914 of record NZ_BNEM01000001.1, read on the forward strand.
AGTGCGACATCCGCACCGCGTTGACGTTGGCGCGCTTCATCATGGTGAAGTCCTGGCGGCGCACCTCCGACGGCACGTCCCAGATCCGGCGCGGATGGAAGTCGTGCCGGTTGACGCCGTGGAACACCACCGGCCGCCCGTTGACGCGCAGCTCGGAGCCGACGATCTCGACCCGCCGGAACCCGACGGCGCGGGTGCTGCGCCACGTGCCGCCGCCGTGGGCGACCTCGACGGCCAGGTCGTACAGGTCCGGGGTCTCCGCGCTCCACGCGGCCGCGGCGGCGACCCGGAAGCTCAGCACCGTCCGCGGCCCGGCGAGCTCGCCCGTGCCCAGCTCGGCGGTGGTGCCGGTGCGGCGGTCGGTCAGCAGCACCCGGCAGCGCCCGCTGCCGCCGGTGACGGTCAGGTCGAGGGCGCCGTCGCCGGTGGCCGGATCGCGGTCGGCCGCGACGGCGACGTCCCAGGGGGCGTACGCGGGTTCGGCGGTCACGCTGACCCCGCGCGTGATCCCGCTGAGCGCCCACATGTCCTGGCCCTCCAGGAACGACCCGGTGCTGTAGCGGTGCACCAGCACCGCGAGCAGGTTGGCGCCGGGGCGCACCAGGTGGCTGACGTCGAACTCGGCCGGGGTCATCGACCCCTCGCTGTAGCCGGCCTCGGTTCCGTTGACCCACACGTGCATCGCGGACTTCACCGCGCCGAAGCGCAGGACGACGCGCCGGCCGGTCCACTCCGGCGGCACCTGGAACCAGGTCCGGTGCGCGCCGGTGGGGCTGTCGGCCGGATCGACGGTGCCCAGCCGCCGCCCCCGTACGCCCAGCGACGGCGGGAACCCGAACGCCAGGTAGTACGGCGTGCCGTGGCCCTGCAACTCCCACACGCCGGGCACCGCGATCGTGTCCCAGCCGCCGTCGTCGTACCCCGGCGCGGTGAACCCCTCGGGGACCTGGTCGCGGCGCGGCGACCAGTGGAACCGCCAGCGCCCGTCGAGGCTCGCCGTCCAGCGCGCCGCGTCGGCCCAGTCGGCCTCGGCACGGGCGGGCAGCTTGCCGCGCCCGACCGTCGCCGGGTCCTCCACGTCGCGGCGCAGCGCGTCCCGCCAGGCGCTCACGCGGCCGCCTCCCGCAGCTCGGCGACGATCTCGGCGTGGCGCTGCTCCGACAGCGGGTAGCGCGCGAGGAACACCACGGCGAGCAGCCCGGCCAGCCCCGGGGCGAGCGTCATCAGCAGGTGCAGGCCGTCCAGCGTGGCCCGGGTCTGCTCCTGGTTGGCGACGTAGCCGACCGCGCCGAGCACCGCCAGGGCCACGGCCGCGCCGAGTGCCGAGGCGATCTTGGTCTTGACGATGTTCAGCGAGAAGACCAGGCCCTCGGTCCGGCGGCCGGTGCGCCACTGGCCGTACTCGACGGTGTCGGTGAGCATCGACAGCAGCGTGATGTTGGCCAGCCCGAACCCCACGCCCCCGAGCGCCGTCCACGCCATGACCGGCGTGAGCGAGGCGTACCCGGTGAACCAGGCCGCGACGGAGGTCAGCGACGTCGCCACGATGCCCGCCACCGCCAGGCGGCGCTTGCCCACCCGCCGGGCCAGCACCGGGCTGAGCAGCGAACCGGCGATCGTCGCCACCGCGAACACGCCGATGAACGCGGGCACCAGGCCGGGCGCGTCGAAGTTGTAGGTCAGGTAGTACACCGGGACGATGCTGCGCAGGGCGAAGACCGCCTCGGTGACCAGCATCGCGGCGAGCAGCAGTTGCAGCGGCCGGTTGGCGGCCAGCAGCCGGGCCATGGTGCGCGGGCCGTACGGCTCGGCCGGCGGCGCGGGGCGCTCGCGGACGAACGCGGCGGTGAGCCAGGTCAGGCCGATCGCCACGGCGCCGTAGAGGACGGCCACCAGCTGCCAGCCGCGCCGGTCGTCGCCCCCGGCCAGCAGCCCGACCAGCGGCAGGGTCACGATGTTGACCCCGATGTAGCCGACGCTGGCCAGGGTGCGCGGCACCATCACGATCGCGGTGCGGTCCTGGGCGTCGCTGCTCAGCGCGGCCGACATCGACCAGTACGGCACGTCCATCGCGCTGAACGCCATGCCCCACAGCAGGTAGCTGAGGTAGGCGAAGGCCAGTCTGCCACCCGTGCCCAGCTCCGGGCCGCTGACGCAGACGACGGTCGCGGTGGCCAGCACGGGCGGCACGAAGATGAGGTATGGCCGGAACCGGCCCCAGCGGGTGCTGGTGCGGTCGACCAGGGCGCCCATGACCGGGTCGAGCACGGCGTCGGCGGTGCGCACCACGAAGAACAGCACCGCGACGGCACCGGGGGCCAGGCCGTAGTGGTCGGTGTAGAAGACGGCCAGGTAGGTGGCGATGAAGCCGTACACGATGTTGTTGCCCAGGCTGCCCCAGCCGTAGGCGACCTTGGTGCGCCAGCTGGTGCGGGGTGCGGCGACGGTGCCGATCGACATGCGCGAGAAAATAACACGCGTGTGTCATTTTTGACAGGCGCCCGCTTCCGGAAGCAGCTCACCCAATCGTCCTCATCGGATCGCCGTCACCCGGAAACCCTTGTGCCACAATTAAATGTCACCTTGACAATAATAGTGGCACGCCCGTACGGTCGTCGATGTTTCGCCACGTCGAACGGAGGAGCCGTGGCCCGTCAGCGAACCGACGCCCCACTCACCTATTCCGACCTGCTGGTGGTCGAGTACGAGCAGCTGAAGGAAGAGCAGCGCGCCCGCATCGCCAGCCGCGACAACCTCGTCTACGCCACGCTGGTGGCCGTCGGCGCGGTCGGCGCGGCGGCGTTGCAGTCCAGCCCGCTGATGCTGCTGGTGCTGCCACCGGTCTGCGTCATCCTCGGCTGGATCCATGCCGGCAACGACCGCAAGGTCTGGGAGATCGGCCGCTACATCCGCCAGCACCTGGCACCGCGCCTGGCCACCGGCGGCATGCCCGCCTTCGCCTGGGAGACGGTGCACCGCGCCGACACCGGCTACCGCCGCCGCCGCCGGGTCCAGATCACCGTGACGCTGCTGACCTTCTGCGCCCCGGGACTGATCGCGGTCGGCGCGAACGTCTCCGCCGCCATCGGCTCGGCCCGCCTCGCGACGCTGGCGGCCACCGAGGTCGCCGGGCTGCTCACCCTGGCCTGGGCCATCGTCGCCAACGCCGACCGCGGCACGGACGCGGGAACCGCACCCCAGGACATGCCGTGAGCAGCCTCTTCGCCGACGACCCCCGGCCCGTCGACATGGCCGGGCCCGGCGCCGCCCGGATCCCCCGGCAGCGTCCGGCCGCGGAACCGGCCGGCCCCATGTCCTTGACCGGGGTCGAGACCAGCGAGCCGACCCGGTACCTGTGCACCCTGGTCCACGTCGAGCAGGAGCTGCGCGACGTCGTCGACGAGCACTTCCCCGCGTGGCGCGCCCGCGCCTGGGCGCCCTGCTACGGCATCGACCTGGTCGCGCTGCTGCGCCACAACCGCTCCGCCGCCCGGCTCGCGCACCTCAGAGACGCGGTGCTGACCGGGCTGCTGCTCACGGCAGCCACCGCCGCCGTGCTGTGGACCGGCTCGCTCGCCCTCGCGCTGTCCGTCGCCGTATGCCTGGTCGTGGCCGTGTCCGTGCTCCGGTGGGACCTGCGCCGACGCAAGATCTCGGCGCGGCAGGCACTGCGCACGCTGTTCCGCTACGCCAGGCGCCAGGGCGACCAGTTCCTCCAGCGCGTCCTGGTCGGCGCGCTGGCGCTGGCCGCGCTGGCGGTCGTGGTCGCGTACCACCGGACGGCGCAGGTCGTCGTCGGCGTCATCACCGCCGCGGCCGTGGCCGCGTGGCTGGCCAACACGACGGTGCAGGTCATCGCCTATCTCCGGGCCCGGCGGGTGCTGACCGCGACCGGCGAGCTGGCCCGGCTCGGCGCGCGCATACCGGCCACGCTCGAAAAACGTGCCGAAGCGATCAGCGACGCCACGGTCCTGGTCTACGACCGCGAGCGGGCACGCTCCGCCCTCGGACCGTTCGTGGGCGCCGGTCATCTGCTGACCAGGTGGAACAGCGACCCGGTCGACGTGACCGTGCCGATGGAAGGCAGCATCGTCCGGCCGGTGGACGTCCTGGCACTGCACCGGCGGCTGGTCGCGGCCGTGGCGGAGCTCGGGCTGCCGAACGTGGTCTGCCGCCACCGCGTGTACGTCGACGGCCGCTCCGAGCAGTACCTCCCCGACCTCCGGCGAGACGGCGGCGACGAACCGCCGGCGACCGTCCTGCCCGACCACCAGATCATGACCCGGGTCGCGCGTCCCGCCAAGTACCAGCGGGGCTACCTCTGCCTGCAAGCAGAGGAACCCGACGGCGAGGTCATCGTCACGGTCTTCGTGCGGGCGATCCGGGAGGGCGAGCGGCTTCAGCTCGAAGTCAGTGTGAACGCGCTGCCCGAGGTCACCTGGCCACGCCAGGAGAAGCCGGAGACCCCCCTGCTGATCCACCCGCAGGAGGAGAAGAAGCCACGCACCGTCCACGTACCCCCGCACCTGTTCCACGCCGTATGGCACGGGCTGGTGACAGGCACGCGGAGCACGCCGTCCGTGCTGTTCGCGGCGCCGAGCCGGACGGCGCTCGCGATCCTGCGCCCCGGGCTGCGCAAGGTCACCGCATGGCGGGACCGGCGCGGCATGGAGCGCGGCGACTTCGACTTCGGCGCGAACGCCTCGCTGCGCGAAGACCTCGCGATGAACAAGAAGCTGCAGCACCACAACGCGTTCATCGACATGCTGACCCAGGCCGACCGGCTCCAGCGACGCGTCGTGGACGCCGTCGCCGCCTACCTGGAGGAGGCCGGCATCGACGCGTCGGAGTTCAGACGCCAGTCGGCCGCCACGATCGTCAACATGCAGCAGTACATCATCAGCACCATCAACAGCCAGGGCGGCGTCACGTTCGGCAGCAACAACACGATCAACAACAACAACGCCGTGCCACCGCAGCAGCAGACCCAGGGACCGGGTGGCCAGCAGCCGCCCCAACAGCAGTAGGAGCCCCCATGTCCCACCCGGACCGGTACTCCATCGGCTCGATGAACGTGACCGGAGGCGCGATCTTCGGCGATGGCGGCACCATCACCAACAACTACAACGACGCCGCGAGCCCTCCTTCGGCACCGGCAGCGGCCCCGCCCGGCCTCAGCCGCACGCTGCTGCTCACCGTCACCGCGGCTGAGGAGGCAGCCGTCATCCGGGCGGTGACCGCCCTCACCCGGACCACCCCCGCCGACCGCTTCCTGCCGACCCAGACCGTCACCGCGCTCGGCACCGTCAGCCGCAGCGAGGTGCTGCTCAGCCGGGTCGGGCAGGGGACCCAGACGCCCCACTCCGCGGGCCCCGCCACCGCCGAGCTGATCCAGGCGATCAAGCCCGACTGCATCGTGCTGGTCGGCATCTGCTACGGCCTGCGCGGCCCGGCCCCGCACGGCTCCCAGTACTACGGTGACATCCTGGCGGCCGACCTGCTCTACGTCGCCGCGCACCACAAGCGGGCCGAGGTCCTGACCGAGCGCGGCGGGGCGGTCCACCCCTCCCCCAAGCTCATCAACCGCTTCACCCGCGCCAGCAGCACCTGGCCCGGCCCGGCGCGGGTGCACATCGGCCCGATGATCTCCGAGAGCGTGCTGGTCAACGATCCCGGTTACCGCGACGAGCTGCGCGCCCGGTTCCCGGAGGCGATCGGCGGCGAGATGGAGGCGGCCGGGGTGTACCCGTTCGCCACCCGGGCGAAGGTCGAGTGGGGCATGGTCAAGGCGATCTGCGACTTCGCCAGCCACAAGACCGACGACCACCACCTCCTCGCCGCCGCCAACGCGGCCGAGTTCGTGGCCCACACCCTGCGCAGCGGAGCCCTCGACCCGGCCTGACCCAGCCCTCCTGACCGCGGCCGGTCACCGCGCCAGCAGCTCGGCGACGAGCTCCGCGCCGTCGACCACCCGTGGTCCGGGCCGGTTGAAGAAGGCCGGGCCGTCCACCACGTACACCCGGTCCGATCGCACCGCCGCGACCGACTCCCAGCCCGGCACCGCCGCCAGCCCCGCCAGCTCGGCGCGCGTCTGCTCCGGCGTGAACCCGCACGGTCCCACCAGGATCACGTCCGGGTCCAGCGCCACCACCGTCTCCACCGGGTACGGCGTGCTGTGCTCGCCCGCCGACGTCAGCAGCGAGCGCCCGCCGCCGTACGCGATCTGCTCCGGGACCCAGTGGCCGCCCGGCATCAGCGGGTCCAGCCATTCGACGAACAGCACCCGCGGCCCCGCCGGATCCGGGCCCGGCAGCGCCGCCAGCCGCCGCCGCGCCCCGGCCACCACCCGCGCCGCCGCAGGAGCCGCGCCGATCAGGTCGCCCACGGTCGTGACCGCCGTCAGCACCTCCTCGATCGTCGCGGGCTGCAACGACACCACCGTCGTGTCCAGCCGCATGACCCGCACCGCCTCGTTGACCGTCCGGTACGACACCGCGCACACGTCGCACAGGTCCTGGGTGAGGATCAGGTCCGGCCGCAGCGCCTCGATCGCCTCATGGTCGAGGTCGTAGATGCCCGAGCCCCGGTGCGCGCCCGCCACGGCCGCGTTGATCTCCCGGCTGGCCAGGCCGTGCGCCAACCCGGTCCGGGTCACGACCGGAATGTGGTCCAGTTCCCCGGGCGGCCAGTCGCACTCGTGGGTCCGTCCCACGAGCTGGCCGAGCGCGCCCAGCGAGGCGACGATGTCAGTGGCGGCAGGCAGCAACGACACGATCCGCATACCGGCACTCTCCCAGAGCACGCCCCGCGCTCCCGCCACCCGCCCCTAGATCACCCAAGTTGCCGGGCAGCCGGGCGTATCTTGGGCTCTCTTTCGCCCGATTGCCCGGCAACTCGGCGCGCGCGTGGGGGGTGGATCACCGGCGGCGGGGCGGGAGCGGGATGAAGCCGCTGGTGCGGTCGATGTAGGCGCCGTAGCCGGGGCGGCGGCGGACCAGGCCCGCCTCCAGCAGCGGCTTGCCCGTCCGGGCGACCAGCAGCCATGTCATCAGCAGCGGCGACAGCACCGTGGCCGCCCCGGCCCAGCCGCCCGCCGCCGCCAGCAGCCACAGCCCCCACCACACGCACGTGTCGCCGAAGTAGTTCGGGTGCCGGGTGTAGCGCCACAGGCCCGTGTCCAGCACCTTCCCCCGGTTCGCCGGGTCGGCGGTGAACCGGACCAGCTGCGCGTCGCCGACCGCCTCGAAGAACAGGCCGACCGCCCACAGCGCCACCCCGGGCGCCAGCCACCAGTCCGGCGGGGCGGCGTCGTACTGCGCGAACTGCACCGGCAGCGAGATGAACAGCATCACCGCGGCCTGGAGCAGGTACACCATCCGCAGCGCGTACCAGGTGCGGCTGCCGGTGGCGCGGGACAGCAGCTTCTCGTAGCGCGGGTCCTCGCCGTGACCGCGGCCGCGCCACGCGATGTGCGCGGCGAGCCGTACGCCCCAGATCACCGTCAGCGCCGTGACCAGCCCGCGCCGCACCGGATCGCCGTGCCCGGCCGACAGGACGTACGTGGTGACCGCGATCGCCGCGAAGCCCAGGCCCCACGCGACGTCCACCACCCGGTGCAGGTCGCGCGACGCGCCCACGGCGAACGCCACCAGCACCACCGCGAGCGCGGCCAGCGCGCTGAACAGCAGGTTCTGCCACATCATCAGCCGACCTCCCAGACGGTCGGGTCGCAGTATGAACGGCCCGATCGCCGCCGTCCACCATCTGCTGGGCGCTGACGGCAAGGAGCGGGCACCCGGCCGCGTCGCCGGGTGCCCGCTCCCGCGGTCCAGCCGTCAGTCGGACAGGCGGACCAGGCAGTACTCGGTGCTCGCGGTCGGCGGGGTGCTGAACCGGGCGTTCACGGCGTACAGGTGGCCGCCGAACGCGGTGACCGTCGACGGGCAGTCGAGGTCGGCGTCGGTGATCCGCTCCACCAGCGTGGCGCGCGACAGGTCGTGGTTGAGGCGGAACTTCGACACCTTGTTCTTCTTGGTACGCACGACGTAGAGCGTGTTGCCGCGCAGCAGCAGGCCGTCGGCGTCGGCCACGGAGGCCCGGCCGATGTCGATGCGCTTGGCCATGCAGGTCACCGGGTCGAACGCGTACAGGCGGTTCGCAGCGGCCTGCACGATGATCAGGCAGCCGTTCCACGCCGCGACGACGCCCTTGTTGCAGGCACCCGCCTCGCCGAGGCCGCCGGGCAGCGACAGCGTCTGCACGCCCTCCTGCCCCGGGAGCCGGCCGTGGCGGCCGAGGCCGACACAGTAGACCTTGCCCTGGTCGGCGTCGGTGAAGAAGACGTTCTTCGCGGTGGCGGCGACACCGTGGACGTTGCCGCCGAGGTGGTACATGGCCAGGCAGGTGCCCGACTCGTTGTAGACGGCGGCGCCGCCCATCGTGCCGCACCCGGCCCAGATCCGGCATTCGTCGTCGAACGCCAGGCCGGTGGCCTTGCCACCGGAGGTGCCCGGCACCAGCGGCATGCCGTGGCCGGTCGAGAGGTCGGTGCAGTAGATGGCGCCGTCGCCCATCGAGCTGACGTACGCCTTGGTCCCGCTGCCGCGGGTGATGCCCTCGGGGCAGAAGCCGTTGGGGAGGCCGACGGTGGCCGGGAGGTGACGGGACGGTCCGGGGCGGTGTGCCTGTGCCGCGTTGGCACCGATGACGGCTCCGATGGGCGCGGCCAGCGCCGCGGCCACCAGTGTTCGCCTGTGCACGGTGTACTCCCTCGCTCAGGGGTCGGATGTACCTCCACAAGTACCGGGCGCGGCGGTGCGGCGGGTTCTCCGAAGTTGCCCGGTCGGCGGCGCCCGGGAATAAGCGCTGACCATCCGGCTGCGCGCTGCCACTTCGGGCCATTTTGGAGAAGTTACTTCGGAAATGCGCGGGCCAGAAGGGATTCGAACCCTCGGTCGGGACCGGCACGCCTGTCGCACCGCAACGAGGTTTCGGGCCGTCAACGACCTGACGAAGCCGGCCGCGACCGACGGCGGAGCACTACGGCGACGATGATGATCGCCGAGAGCACACCGGGGCCGCAGTGGGCCAGGAGCACACCCGGCAGCCCGGGACCGCCCCAGTCGTCGCGGTAGGTCGCCGGGTCGCTCATGTCGATGTTGAACGGCTCGGCGATCGCCCGGCCGATCAGGTAGAGGCCCATCACCAGGCCCAGGCCGTACAGGACTTTCCGCACCGCATTCCCCCGCTTCCTCTTGATCCGGGTTGGGCAGTACGACCATATGTATCGCTCGGTATCGACCACATCAGGGAGTTCCCCTGCGGGCTGCGGGGCACCGGGCAGCGGTTTGGACGGGCCTCTCAGAGCTCCAGGACGCCCACGGTCTGGCCGCCGCTCTGCTCGCCGGTCGGCCGGAAGCCCAGCTTCAGGTAGAACTGCTCCGGGCCGCCCTCACGAGGTTCCCAGCTGACGAACATCCGGCTGCCGCCGCGAGCGCGGATCTCGTCCGCGACGGCCTCGACGGCGAACCGGCCGTAGCCGCGTCCCTGCGTGTCGGCCGCGATGTTCAGCCGCCAGAGGCCGGAGCGCAGGTCGTCGGGGTTGCCGCCCCAGCGGAAGTCGAAGAAGGCCATCAGGAAGCCGACCAGCCGGTCGCCCTCGAAGATCAGCCGCGGCCAGGCGTGGTCGGGGAAGACGTACGCCTCGGCCAGCGACTTGACCACCGGCGAGACCAGGTCCTGCTGATCGGGGCGGACCGACAGCGCGAGCGCCGCCTCGTAGTTCTCCGGGGTGACCTGCTCCAGTCGCATACGGCGGACGATAGCGGCCGGGTGCGGGGGCGGGCGACCGAATAGCCGGGTCTGCTCGGGCGGGCCGGATCGCGCGACGTTCGGCGGGCTGTCTTCACACGACGTTCATGCCAACTTCGTAACAAGATCGCGCCGGGGTCCGCGATATGCGGGATCGTCTATCCGTCATGCCGCCGCGCCCCCTGCCGGCCACCCTCACCGGCCGCGACGGCAGACAGTCAGGAGCCCCCGTGGTCCGCACCCTCAAGGCGGCCGTCGCCGTGGCGGCCGCCGTGGTCGCCGTGGTCGCCGCCTCGGCCAGCCCCGCGCACGCCACCCCGCCGAACATCCCGTCGTACAGCACCGCGGTGAGCCGCCTGGCCGGCCTCACCGTCGCCGCCGAGTCGCACGGCTCGACCTACAACCGGGACCTGTTCCCGCACTGGATCACCATCAGCGGTGCCTGCAACACCCGCGAGCAGGTCCTCAAGCGCGACGGTTCCGGCGTCGTGGTGAACAGCAGCTGTGCCCCGACCTCCGGCTCCTGGTACAGCCCGTACGACGGCGCGACCTGGACCAACTCCGCCGACGTCGACATCGACCACATGGTGCCGCTGGCCGAGGCGTGGGCCTCGGGCGCATGGGCGTGGACCACGGCGCAGCGCCAGACGTACGCCAACGACCTGGGCGGTCCCGAGCTGTGGGCGGTCACCGACAACGTGAACCAGTCCAAGAGCGACAAGGACCCGGCCGAGTGGCAGCCGTCGCTGGCGTCGTTCCGCTGCACGTACGCCCGCGCCTGGATCCAGGTGAAGTACTACTACAACCTGACCGTCGACAGCGCCGAGAAGTCGGCCCTGAACAGCATGCTCGCCACCTGCTGAGACCCTGTCCGCCAGCGCGGGGCGGGTCCGCCCGGTTCCCGGCACCGGACCCGCCCCGCGCCGGCCACCGCCCGATCGCGGTACGCACCGTCGCCCGCGCACCGGTCGCGGGGAGATGATCGGCTTCTCCGGTCGTTTCCTCACCTCAGACTTCACGTTCTGGCCGCAGACGACGATCTCCGGCCCGCCGACGTAGCCCCCCGGATGGTGGGTGGTCGAGCGTCAGGAGTCGATCTGTGGCAGCGCGACTCCCCTGCGAGATGCACGACCGGCCGTGAACGCGAGGGGCGGGAGCGGTTGGGTCGCCTCGACAAGGGCCAGCTTGGCCGTGTACCGAGCAATTGCCGCGTGGCAGGTGACAGCCACAGAACACGGCTGAGCCCGGCCGCAGTCACACAACCCGAACAGGCCCGCGCGATGGCGATCGAGTATGTCCCACGCGGTGTGGATCTGCCGGCGGGCGTACGCGGTGAACTGCTCGGCCGTCAGCGACCTCCCCATGACCCCGTCCTCTCCTGACATCGCGATCGGAGCGCGGCGGCCAGGAGCCATGGGATGAATCCGGCCGCCGCGCCGTTCGGGGCGGGTGCGATCGCCCACCCACAGTCAACCGCCGGGCACGGACGGCTTGTAGGCTTAGGAGCAGGTGCGGACGTTTCACGGGTTTAACCACGTTGATGAACCGGATTCACGAGAGGTAGACGCGTGAGCCCCAAATCCGCACCCAACGACCAGCTGTTACTACTGATAGCGCAGGCTGGCGTGTCCTACGAGGCGCTGGCCCGATCGGTTCGCCAGATCGCCGCCGAGAACGGTGACAACGCGCTGCGGGCGAACAAGTCGGCGGTGGCGCACTGGGTCTCCGGGACCCGCCCACAACCACGCACCGCGCGCTACCTTGCCGAAGCTCTGTCACGGCGGCTGGCGCGTCCACTCACACCGGCAGATCTCGGGCTACGCTCGGGCGATGAACCGATCTACGACCCGGCATCCCTGTCGAACGACCCCGTGGCAGCGGTCGCGCATCTGGGACGGGCGGACGTGGACCGTCGCACGCTGATCTCCGGCTCCGCGTACTCGGTGGCAGCACTCCTGCTTCCGCTGCAACAGCCGGACCTGGCCGCCCGCGCCGACGCCGCGCGGACCCGCACCACGGTCGCCGTCGGGCAGGGGGAGATCGATGCGGTTCGGCAGATGACCGCCGCGTTCAACGCCGCCGACGAACGGCTCGGCGGCGGCCACGCCCGCAGTGCCGTCGTCGAATACCTCACCACCGACGTCACCGCCTACCTGCGCGGTTCGTTCGCCACCGACACGCTGCGCCGATCGATGTTCGCCGCCGCCGCGCAGCTGTCCTACCTGGCCGGCTGGAAAGCGCATGACCTGGGACTGCCCGGTCTGGCGCAGCGCTACTACCTGCATTCGTACCAGCTCGCCGCCGAGGCCGACCCCTACGCCCACGCCGCGTACGGGCTGCGGATTCTCGCTCACCAGGCGATGGATCTCGGACGACACGAGCACTGCGTCGACTTGGCCGACGCGGCACTCGACCGGGTGAAGGGTCGCGTAGACCCCGACACCGAGAGCCTGTTCTGGCTGACCGCCGCCCGCGCTCACGCCACCGCCGGTGACCGCCGTCAGGCACTCGCGGCGCTGACCGCAGCGGGGCGGCTGCTCGAACGCACCCGAGGCGACGCCGCGCCGGAGTGGGCGTCGCTGGGCGGACCCGCCGAGGCGAGGCTGGCCAACCAGTCCGGCAAGGCCCTCCAGGCGATGGGCGATCTCAAAGCCGCCGAGGAGCAACTGCGCCGCTCAGCGCGCTGCTGGAACCCCACCACCCACCCGCGCATCCACGCGCTCACCATGGCCGACCTCGCTGAGATCCAGTGCGCGCAGGGCAACGTCGAGGCCGCCTGCCAGACCTGGAACACCGCACTCGACGGCATGACCGGTATCCACTCCGCGCGCACCCGCGACGCGGTCAGCTCCATGCGCGCCCGGCTGGCCGCCTACCGCAGCCGCGGTCTCGCCGCGGCTCAACGACTCGAGAACCGGGCCGCCAGCCTCCGCTGAGCGGGCGCGGGGCTGTGCTCTGCGGTCGCGCGCTCAGGCGGTTCAGATCTGGCGTCATTCGGCTAGAGCGCCACGCCCAGTTCATGCCCGCTGCGGGTCGGGCAGGCCGAACAGGGGTAGGCAGGGCTCCAGGCCGCGTACCGTCACGGGTGGGCGGGTGGAGGGCTGCCAGTCCTGGCGGGTCAGGCGGAGCCGCTGGGAGATCCGCAGGCGGCCCTGGACCGCGTGGCGTGCGATGCCGTCGGGCTGGTAGCCGAGTTTGGCCGACACGCGCAGCGACGCCGGGTTGTCCAGGTAGGCCGCCGAGACGAGGTCGGTCGCGCCGAGGTGCTCGAAGGCCAGGTGCGCCACGGCGGCGCGCATGAGCGTCCCGATGCCCTGGCCCTGGTGGCGCAGGCCGATCCAGCTGCCGGTGGTGCACTCGGTGGTGATCGCGAACTCCTTGGCGTTGAGCGCCTGCTGGCCCACGACCGCGCCGCGACGCAGCACGGCCAGCGGCAGCGACCAGGCATCCGGCGCCCACCGGCCGAGCACCGACCAGTGGTGCGTGACCACCGACCGGCCCCGGTCCGCCGGGCTCTGCGCGCTCCAGGGCACGATGAACGGCATCATGCCCGGCTCGTGCACGCCGTCGGCGGCGGCGTCGGCAAGCTGTCCCAGTTCCTCCGGGCTCGGCAGCCGCAGTTCCAGATCGGCCACCTCGATCCGCAGGCCGAGCAGAGGAAAGTGTTCGGCGATCACCTTCTGAGAGTGCGCGACCTGCGAGATCGGCCGCAACCCGTCGACTCGGCAGACCCTTGCGGCCGGGCGCCGCGGACCTCCACCGAGCGCGGGTCCCGCGTCCCGGCACCGGAGGAGCACCCTCGCCGAAGATCGATGCGGGGCGCCGTACCCTCTTCGAGTCGGGATTGGTCTGTCTGGCTGCGAAGGTGGTCGCGTTGCTGCGAGCGGGAACGGTGCTGGCCGGACGGTATCGTCTTGACCAGCGCGTCGGCAGCGGCGGCATGGGCGAGGTGTGGCGGGCCGTCGACCTGGTGCTCGGCCGCACCGTCGCGGTGAAATGCCTGCTGCACGGGTCGCCGGAGGAGCTGAGTTTCGTCAGCAGGTTCCGGGCCGAGGCACGGATCATGGCGACGATCAGCCATCCCGGCGTGGTGGAGGTGTACGACTTCGGCGACGACCCCGCCGCCGGGGTGTACCTGGTCATGAAGTTCATCGAGGGCGAGTCGCTGGCGCAGGCGCTGGGCCGGGTCGGGCGACTGAACCCGGCGGCGACGATGCGGCTGGTCGCCGAGGCCGCCGACGCCCTGCACGCCGCCCACGAGAAGGGTGTGACGCACCGGGACGTCAAGCCCGGCAACCTGCTGCTGCGTACGGACGGCAGCACGCTGGTCACCGACTTCGGCATCGCCCGGTCGACCGACGGCACCGGGCACACCGCGACCGGGTCGCTGGTCGGCACGGCCGGGTACATCGCGCCCGAGCGGGCGATGGGCCACCCGGCGACGCCCGCCTCGGACGTCTACGCGCTCGGCATCGTGGCATACCGGTGCCTGGCCGGGCAGGTGCCGTTCCCCGGGGACAGCGTGGTCGAGATCGCGATGCGGCACGTCCACGACGAGCCGCCGCCGCTGCCGGCGGACGTGCCGCCGGGCGTACGGGCGCTGGTGGCGCGGGCGATGGCGAAGGACCCGGCGCTGCGCTGGCCGTCGGGTGCGGTGCTCGCCCATGAGGCGCGGCGGGTGTCGCTGCGGCCCGAGCCGGTGACGGTGGCGGTGCCGACCCGGCCGGAGCCCACGTCGGCGGTGCCGACCCGGCCGCAGGGCACGGTCCCGGTCCCGACCCGGGACCACCAGGTCGTCAGGCGACGCCGCCGCCGGTCGCGAGCGCTCGTTCCCGCCCTGGTCGCAGTGGTGCTGGTGGCCGCGGCCGCGATCGGGATCGGGCTGAGCGGCTCGGATCCGGAGCGGCCGCAGAGCCTCGGGGAGAGCCCGGCGGCGAGCACCGCGAGTCCTGCCACGAGCGCGGTGGCGGTGCAGGCGAGTCCCGTCGCGGCCGCGACGCCGAGTCCGGGTGTCCCGACGGCCGTGCCGAGTGCGGGTGTCCCCAGCCTGAAGGCGGGGGCGGGGGCGGCGACGACGTCGCTCACGGCGCCGGGCAACCTGACGGCCACGCCGATCAGCGCGAGCACGATCCGCCTGCGCTGGTCGGACCGGTCGACCGGGGAGAAGGGGTTCACCGTCATCGACGGGGCGACGTCGCACGACGTCGGGGCGAACGTGACGACGTTCGACTGGACGGGGCTGGCACCGTCGGCGTACACGTGCTTCAAGGTCCGGGCGTTCGACGCGTCCGGGGTCTCGGCGTACCACCCGGCCGCGCAGGGCGAGTGGGTGTGCGCCGTGAGTCTGGACGGTTCGGGTCCCACGGCGCCGACCGGGTTGACGGCGGCGGCGGTCGACTCGGGCACGGTACACCTGGAATGGGTCGACAACTCGGCGGACGAGGCCGGCTTCACCGTGATCAACGGCTCGACCTCGCGCAACGTCGGTGCCGGGACGACGTCCTACGACTGGAGTGGTCTGGCTCCGGGCACCTACATGTGCTTCAAGGTCCGGGCGTTCAACGCGGCGGGGGTGTCCGCCTACGATCCGGCCGCGACGAGCGCCTGGGTCTGTGTGACCACTCCGACCGCGTAGCCCGCATCCGCACGAAGCCCCGTCCGGCCTGGTCCGGGCGGGGCTTCGTGTTTCGCGGCGGCCGGACCGGCACATAAAGACTTCGCGGGTATGAGCGTGTCCGAGGGCCGTCGGCGCATACTCGTGCCGTAAAAATACTGAAAAGTCGGCTGAAACTCCGGCGTCGCGGGTAAGCTCCCGAAAGTAAACTTGAACCGTTCCAGATGAGTGGCATATCGATCGCATGACGTCCGACTTCGAGGCGCAGCTTCGGACGGTCTCGTTGCGGGTGACCCGGCATCGCCTGGCCGTGCTGGCCGCGCTGCGCGACCGCCCGCACATCGACACCGAAACGGTGATCGCCCTGGTCCGCGCCGAGCATCCCGCGGTGTCCCACCAGACGGTGTACGACGTCCTGCGGGCGCTCACCGAGGCGGGCCTGGTCCGGCGCATCCAGCCGGCGGGGGCGACCGCCCGCTACGAGTCCCGCGTGGGCGACAACCACCACCACGCGGTCTGCCGCTGGTGCGGCGTCATCACGGACGTCGACTGCGCCGTCGGCGCCGCTCCCTGTCTCACCGCCTCAGACGACCACGGCTTCAGGGTCGACGAGGCGGAGGTCGTCTACTGGGGCACCTGCCCCGGCTGCGCGGCCGCCCGCAGTTCCCGATGATCCGCCAGTTCGGAGGAAGCACATGAGCAACACCCCAGACCAGACCGGATGCCCGGTCGCGGGCGACTCCGCGACCGCGCACGGCAGCGAGAGCGAGAACCCGGCGATCGCCGCGCCGACCCCGAAGACCGGCGGGCGCCCGCATACGAACCGGGACTGGTGGCCCAACCAGCTCGACCTGTCGGTGCTGCACGCCCACTCGCCCAAGGGCAACCCGCTGGGCGAGGACTTCAGCTACGCCAGGGAGTTCGGCAAGCTCGACGTCGAGGCGCTCAAGCGCGACATCACCGACGTCCTGACCACGTCGCAGGACTGGTGGCCCGCCGACTTCGGCCACTACGGCGGCCTGATGATCCGGCTGAGCTGGCACGCCGCGGGCACCTACCGCATCCACGACGGGCGCGGCGGCGCCGGTGACGGCGGGCAGCGGTTCGCGCCGCTCAACAGCTGGCCCGACAACGCCAACCTCGACAAGGCCCGGCGCCTGCTGTGGCCGGTCAAGCAGAAGTACGGCCAGCAGGTCTCGTGGGCCGACCTGCTCGTGCTCGCGGGCAACGTCGCGCTGGAGTCGATGGGCTTCAAGACCTTCGGCTTCGGCTTCGGCCGAGCGGACGTCTGGGAGCCGGAGGAGATCTTCTGGGGTCCGGAGGACGCCTGGCTCGGCGACGAGCGCTACGTCTCCGAGAAGGAGATGGCGGCCGAGGTCGGCGCGACCGAGATGGGACTCATCTACGTCAACCCCGAGGGCCCGCAGGGCAACGCCGACCCGGCCGCGGCCGCGCACTTCATCCGCGAGACGTTCGCGCGGATGGCGATGAACGACGAGGAGACCGTCGCCCTGATCGCGGGCGGCCACACCTTCGGCAAGACCCACGGCGCCGCCGTCGCCAAGGACCACGTGGGCCCGGAGCCCGAGGGCGCGCCGTTGGAGGCGCAGGGCCTGGGCTGGCTGAGCAGCAACCGCACCGGCAAGGGCGGCGACACGATCACCAGCGGGCTGGAGGTGACGTGGACCGACCAGCCGACGCGGTGGAGCAACCGCTTCTTCGAGATCCTGTTCGGGCACGAGTGGGAGCTGACCACCAGCCCCGGCGGCGCCAAGCAGTGGGTCGCCCGCGACGCCGAGGAGATCATCCCCGACCCGTACGACCCGTCGCGCAAGCACAAGCCGACGATGCTCACCACCGACCTGTCGCTGCGGGTCGACCCGGCGTACGAGAAGATCTCCCGCCGCTTCCTGGCCGACCCCGACGCGTTCGCCCTCGCCTTCGCCAAGGCCTGGTACAAGCTGCTGCACCGCGACATGGGCCCGGTCAGCCGCTTCCTCGGCCCGTGGGTCCCCGAGGCCCAGCTGTGGCAGGACCCGGTCCCGGCCGCCGACGGCGAACTCGTCAGCGACGCCGACATCGCCGCCCTCAAGTCGGCGGTCCTGGACTCCGGCCTCACCACCGCCCAGCTGGTCTCCACCGCCTGGGCGTCGGCCGCGAGCTTCCGCTCCACCGACAAGCGCGGCGGCGCCAACGGCGCCCGGCTGCGGCTGGAGCCGCAGCGCGGCTGGGAGGTCAACCAGCCGGACCAGCTGGGCCGGGTCCTGGAGACGCTGGAGGGCATCCAGCGGAAGTTCAACGAGTCCGGCGGCGCGAAGATCTCGCTGGCCGACCTGATCGTGCTGGCCGGGTCGGCCGCCGTCGAGAAGGCGGCACGCGACGGGGGCGTGGAGGTGACCGTGCCGTTCCACCCGGGCCGCACCGACGCGACCCAGGAGCAGACCGACGTGGAGTCCTTCCGGGTTCTGGAGCCGCGGGCCGACGGGTTCCGCAACTACCTGCGGCCGGGCGAGAAGCTGCTGCCGGAGGTGCTGCTGATCGACCGGGCGTACATGCTCAACCTGACCGCGCCGGAGATGACCGTCCTGCTCGGCGGCCTGCGCGGCCTCGGAGCCAACGTCGGCGGCGCCGGGCACGGCGTCCTCACCGAGCGGCCCGGCGTGCTCACCAACGACTTCTTCGTCAACCTGCTGTCGCCGGGCACCCGGTGGAAGGCGTCGGAGTCGGCCGAGCACGTGTACGAGATCCGCGACGTCGCCACCGACCAGGTGAAGTGGACGGCCACCGCCGTCGACCTCATCTTCGGCTCCAACTCGCAGCTGCGGGCGCTGGCCGAGGTGTACGCGAGCCGGGACGCGCACGAGAAGTTCGCGGCCGACTTCGTCGCGGCCTGGACCAAGGTCATGGACCTCGACCGGTTCGACCTGGCCTGATCAGGTCCCGGGCCGGTGCAGCCGCCGGCCCGGGTTCTTCTCGCCGCGGGTCACACCTCCTGTGGTGTAGCTACACCACAGGAGGTGTGACCCGCCGCAGAAGGTGGTCGCCGGCCGGCCGGGCCGGGTTCACTTCGACGTGTCGACGATGCAGAACAGGTTGCCGTCGGGGTCGGCGAGCACGACGAAGTCGGCGCCGTCCGGGTACTGCCAGGCGACCTCTGACGCACCGAGGGCGACCAGCCGCTCGACCTCGGCCCGCTGCTCGTCGGGGCCGTCGACCCACAGGTCGAGGTGGGTGCGGTCGCCGCTGTCCAGATGCAGGCGGGGGCCGTCGCCGTCGGGCGGGACCAGGAACTCGGGATTGTCGGGCGAGCGCTCGTAACCCAGGGCTCCGGTCCAGAAGGCCGCCGCGCGGCCGGTGTCGCCGACGTGCAGGACGATCGATCGAATACGCGCCATCGTCTGAGCATGTCACGCTGTCGCCCTGGTCGCAGGTCAGGCGCGGCAGGCGCGGAGCGGGCGCGAAACAGCGGGCCGCTAGGCTGCACCGCCATGGAGACGCCAACGGGCGCCGGGGTGACCCGGCACGAGTCGCAGCACGACGGTTTCGTGCTGGCGGACGGGCAGCGGCAGGACTTCGCCGAGGCGATCGACCGGCACATCGCCGAGTACTTCGGGCCGGTGGCGTTCGTGCTGCACGAGTTCCTGTCCCACCTGGTCCCCGTGCACGTGCACGTCGTCGAGGCCACCGCGCAGCGGCCGTACCACGTGCTGATCACCTCGGGGATGAGCGACCTGCCGATGTCGCTGCCGGAGGGACACGACATCAGCCCGTACGCGGAGCTGATGATCTGCCTGCCCGCGGACTGGCCGGTGGGCGAGGGCGCGCTGCGCGACGACCGGACCGGCTGGCCGGTCCACGTGCTCAAGTACGTGGCGCGGCTGCCCCACGAATACCTGACCTGGATCGGCGAGTGGCACTCGGTCCCCAACGGCGACCCGGCCGAACCGTACGCGCCGGACACGCCGTTCGCCGGGGTCCTCATCGCGCCGCCGGTCCGGGTGCCCGAGCAGGCCCGCACCATCGACGTCGGCGACGGCACGCACATCAACCTGCTCGCGCTGGTGCCGCTGCACGCGGCCGAGATCCGGCTGAAGGTCACCGAGGGCACGGACGCGCTGCTGCCCCTGCTCGACCGCGGCGGCGTGAGCGAGTGCCTCGACCCGCGCCGCCCGTCCCTGGTCTGAGCCACGTGGTGCCGGCCCGGCCGGGTCAGGCCGGGCCGGCACCACGCCAGGTCAGCTCGCGGCCGGACGGCGCGCGCGGCGGCGGCGCCCGCGGCGGCGGACCAGCAGGACCACCCCGGCGACCACCAGCAGCCCCACGAGCGCGGCCCACCGGTACGGCACCGGCCACGGGCCGCGCTCGGCCCAGCCCGCCTCGCGTACGGTGATGCCCGCGATCAGGCCGGCGGCGACCACCGGCTCCCACGGCACGCACCGCTGGGTGCCGAACTCGCAGCGCTTGGCGTTGTCGAACCGGCTCAGCACCCGGCCCTCAGCCCCGTCGGCGGGCATCGCCCACAGGGCGCCCGTGTCGGCGCCGTAGTCCCAGGACAGGCCGAGCCACTCGGTGCCCGACAGCCAGCCGAGGAAGTGCTCCACCTGCGCCTGCGGCCGCACCAGGGTGCCCGGCCGGTCGAGGCTGACCACGCCGAAGCCGCCGCTCGGGCTCAGGTCGGGGTAGAAGGACTCGTCGGTGCCCCAGCTGTCGTGCGCCCACCAGTTCAGCGCCAGCTTGGTGCCGTCGGTCGACCAGGCGTTCTGCGCGGTGATCCCGTAGTTCTCGGGCACGGGCACCTGCTCGATGCGCTGCCCGTCCCGGCCCAGCAGCCAGGTCTGCGACCGCGACTGCACCGCCATGCGCTGCCCGTCCGGGGCGAACGACACGGCCGCGACGGGGCTGGTGTCGGTGGCGGTGGTCTGCCCGGTGCGCAGGTTCAGCAGCATGAGGGTGCTGTGGTTGGAGGCGTACTGCTGGAGCACCCCGCTGACGCGGTTGTTGAGGTCGCCTTCCAGCGGCTTGGCGTCCGACAGCGAGTAGGCCAGGATGTCGCCGTCCGGGGACAGGGCCAGCGGGATGACCCCGCCGGAGCGGCCCAGCGGCACCTCGTGCGGGTCGCCGGTCGCCAGGTCGACGACCGTGACCGCCGACGTCACGCGGGTGTCGTCGCCGAGCACGATGAAGCGCCCGTCGGGCGACAGCAGCCACATGCCGGAGGTGTCGCGGGCGGCGTCGACCTGCCGGTAGACGTCGCCGTCGGCGCCGAGCACCAGCGTCTGGTAGGTGTTGAACAGCTCGCTGTTGCCGTAGCCGTACAGCATCAGGGCCCGGCCGGGTGGGGACTGGCTGACCAGGCCGGTCAGCGGCGAGTAGCCGGCGATCTCGTCGGGCAGGCCCGCCGGGCCCACGGCAGGCTCGACCGGCGGCGTGAACCCGCCCGGCACGAACGCCACCGCGGTGCCGCCGAGCAGCAGCACCACGATCGCGGTGAGCGCGGCGGTGACGCGGCGGCGGCGCCGGTCGCGGCGGGCGGCGCCGAGCACCTGCTCCAGGTGCCCGGGCGGCAGCGGCGGCTCGGCGGCGGACGGGGCGGCGGCGAACAGCGCCGCGATCTGCTGGTCGCTCATTTGCTGCCTCCCACGTAATCGGGCATGAGCCGCCGCAGGGCGGCGATGGCGTACGCGGACTGGCTCTTGACCGTGCCGGTCGAGCAGCCCAGGGCGCTGGCGGTCTCGGCCACGTCGAGGCCCTCCCAGTAGCGCAGCACCAGTACGGCCCGCTGGCCGGGGGCGAGGCGGGCCAGGGCCGCCATCAGGTCGAGCCGGCCGTCGACCCCGTCGGGCGGGGCGGGTTGCTCGGGTGGTTCGGCGTAGGCGCGCACGACCCGGCTCCACCAGGACTGGCGCTGCTGGAGGTAGACGTTGACCAGGACCCGGCGTACGTAGGCGTCGGGTGAATCGGCGGCTGCGACGCGCTCCCAGTGCCGGTACAGGCGTACCAGCGCGGTCTGGAGCAGGTCGTGCGCCTCGTCCCAGCTGCCGCACAGCCGGTACGCGGTACGCCGCAGCTCCAGGGCGCGGCCCTGCGCGTACTCGGTGAAGGCGCGTTCTCGGTCGGCCCGCATGTGACTCCTCTTTGCTCGTCCTCCCTTCGATCGGGGCACCGCGGCGTCCGGTTGTGCCGCCGGCCGGACTTTTTACGCCGGGTACGGCCTGCGGTGGTAGCTCGGCCCGGCCGGATCGCCCGCCTCGCCCCGGTAGATCCCGTGGCGCAGCTCCGACTCCCAGCCGCCGTACTCGGGCATGCCCAGCTCGCGGGCGACGGCGAGTTCGGCTTCGGCGTCGTAGGGCACGCGCACGAACTGGATCGAGAACGGGGCCTCGGCCTCGGAGCCGAAGGCGCCTTCGAGGATGACGTACACCGGGGTGGGGTCGTCCATGCTGTTGCCGACGCTGCCGGTGTTGAACACGGTGCGCCGCCAGCGGTCGACCTCGTAGTACGGGTCGTGGGTGTCGCCGTAGCCGACCACGGTCGGCGGCGGCCCGTCGCCGGTGGCGGGGGTGTTGTCGAACAGCGACAGGAACTGGGCCTCGTCGTGGTCGAACCGGATCCGCGTGTGCACCGACGTCGACGAGGCGTGGAACAGCCGCACCCGCCGCCCGCTCATGGTGAAGTCGTGGCTGAACGGCAGCGCCCGCAGCCACTCACCCTGGCCGGGTGCGAGCTGGGCCAGCCACCAGGCCAGGGCCGGGGAGTCGAACGTGCGGGCCGGGTCGGGCAGGGCGTCGTCCCAGTTGCCGAGGATGTTGACCTCGCACCGCTGCCGGCAGAGGTCGATCACCTCGCGGCCGCGCGGGCCCTTGCCGACGTAGTCGCCGAGGTTGAAGATCCGGGTGATGCCGCGGGCGTCGATGTCGTCGAGCACCGCCTCCAGCGCCGTCAGGTTGCCGTGCACGTCGGAGATCAGCGCGATGCGGTCCAGTGGTCTGCGCATCGGCCACACGCTAGTCGGCCCGGGCGGCGGTCGCTGTCCCGCCGCCCGGACCGGTGACGCCTACAACCCCGGGTAGAGCGGGTGCGCGGCGGCGAGCTTGGCGACCCGGTCGCGCAGCAGCCGCGCGGTCTGCTCGCCGTACGACGGCAGCAGCGCCTGCGCCACGATGTCGGCGACCTCGGCGAAGTCCGGCTCGGTGAACCCGCGCGCGGCCAGCGCCGCCGTGCCGATCCGCAGGCCGGAGGTGACCATCGGCGGCCGGGGGTCGCCCGGCACGGCGTTGCGGTTGACGGTGATGCCGACCTCGTGCAGCCGGTCCTCGGCCTGGCGCCCGTCCAGCGGGCAGCGGCGCAGGTCGACCAGCACCAGGTGCACGTCGGTGCCGCCGGTCAGCACCTCGACCCCGGCCGCGGCGACGTCGGCGGCGGCCAGCCGCGCCGCCAGCAGCCGCGCCCCGGCCACGGTGCGCCGCTGCCGGTCGGCGAACTCCGGCTGCGCGGCCATCTTGAACGCGACCGCCTTGGCCGCGATCACGTGCTCCAGCGGTCCGCCCTGCTGGCCGGGGAAGACCGCGCTGTCGACCTTGCGCGCCACGTCCTCGCGGTCGGTCAGCACGACGCCGCCGCGCGGGCCGCCCAGCGTCTTGTGGGTCGTGGTCGTGACCACGTCGGCGTACGGGACCGGATTGGGGTGCAGACCCGCCGCGACCAGCCCGGCGAAGTGCGCCATGTCCACCATCAGCCGCGCCCCGACCGCGTCGGCGATCCGCCGGAACGCGGCGAAGTCCAGGTGGCGGGGGTACGCCGACCAGCCGGCGATCAGCAGCGCGGGCCGGTGCTCGTGCGCCAGCCGCTCGACCTCGGCCAGGTCGACCAGGCCGTCGTCCTCACGGACCCGGTAGCCGACCGCGCGGTACAGCTTGCCGGAGAAGTTGATCCGCATGCCGTGGGTCAGGTGCCCGCCGTGGGCCAGGTCCAGGCCCAGGATCGTGTCCCCGGGCTGGATCAGCGCCATCATCGCCGCGGCGTTGGCCTGCGCGCCCGAGTGCGGCTGCACATTGGCGTACGCCGCCCCGAACAGCGCCTTGACCCGCTCGACCGCGAGCCGCTCGACCACGTCGACGTGCTCGCAGCCGCCGTAGTAGCGCCGCCCCGGATAGCCCTCGGCGTACTTGTTGGTCAGCACCGAACCCTGGGCCTGAAGCACCGCCAGCGGCGCGAAGTTCTCGCTGGCGATCATCTCCAGGGTGTCGCGCTGGCGGTCCAGTTCAGCGCGCAGCGCGGCGTGCACCTCGGGGTCGAACTCAGCCAGCGGCCGGTCCAGCACGCTCATGCCGCCTCCCCCGTCAGGGCCGCGTACGCGGCGGCGTCGAGCAGGTCCGGCGCCGTGGCCAGGCGCAGCCGGAACAGCCAGCCCTGCCCGTACGGGTCGGTGTTCAGCAGACCCGGGTCGGCCGCCACCGCCTCGTTGACCGCGACGACCTCGCCGTCGGCGGGGGCATACAGCTCACTCACGGACTTGGTCGACTCCACCTCGCCGCACGGCTCCCCTGCCGCCACGAGCTGCCCCGGCCTGGGCAGCTCGACGTAGACGACGTCGCCGAGCGCGTCGGCCGCGAACGCGGTGATGCCGACCGTGGCCGTGTCGCCGTCGGCGGCCAGCCACTCGTGCTCGCGGGTGTACTTCAGCTGCTGCGGGATGCTCATCGGCGGCCTTCCTGGGTGCGGCGGTAGAACGGCAGCTCCACGACCGTGACGGTCTCGTGGCTGCCGCGGATGTCGGCGGTGAGCACGGTGCCTACCGCGCAGCGGTCGGCGGCGACGTACGCCAGGGCGATCGGGCGGCCCAGGGTCGGCGACGGGGCGCCGCTGGTGACGGTGCCGACGCGGGCACCGGTGTCCGGGTCGAGCACGGCGTAGCCGGGGCGCGGGGCGCGCCGCCCGCCCGACACCAGCCCGACCAGCACGTCGGCGGCCTGCTCGCGGCGGGCGGCCAGCGCCTCGCGGCCGACGAAGCCGGGCTTGTCGTGCGCCACCACCCGGCCCAGCCCCGCCTGGTACGGGCTGACCTCGGCGGTCAGCTCGTGGCCGTACAGCGGCATGCCCGCCTCCAGCCGCAGCGTGTCCCGGCAGGCCAGCCCGGCCGGGACCAGGCCGTGCCCGGCGCCCGCGGCGGTGACCGCGGTCCAGATCGCGGCCGCGTCGGCGGGCGCGCAGTAGATCTCGAACCCGTCCTCGCCGGTGTACCCGGTGCGGGCCAGCAGCACCGGCCGCCCCGCCAGCCACGCCACGTCGACGGCGTAGTAGCGCAGCGACGGCAGGTCCGCACCGGTCAGCGGCGCCAGGATCGCGGCCGCGCGCGGGCCCTGCACCGCGATCAGCGCCCACCGGTCCGACACGTCGGCCACGTCGGCCCCGAACCCGGCGGTCCGCGCCACCAGCTCGGCGAGCACCGCCGCGGTGTTGGCCGCGTTGGCGACCACCAGGTAGCGCTGCGGTTCCAGCCGGTAGACGACCAGGTCGTCGAGCACGCCGCCGTCGGGCGCGCACAGCATCGTGTACCGGGCCCGGCCCGGCTGGACCGCCGACAGGCGGCCCACCAGCGCGTAGTCGAGGAAGGCCGCCGCGTCGGCGCCGGTGACCTCCAGCTGGCCCATGTGGCTCAGGTCGAACAGGCCGGCGCTGCTGCGCACGGCGTGGTGCTCGGCGAGCTCGCTGCCGTAGCGCAGCGGCATCGTCCAGCCCGCGAACGCGGTCAGCACGGCACCGAGCGCCACGTGGACCTCGTGCAGCGGGGTGGTTCTGAGGGCGGGTTCGGGCCCGGCCGTGCCGTCGTCAGGGCAGGCACGGGCAGCGGGCGGCGCGGTAGCGCTCACGGGAGGCTCCCTGGTCCGGGCACCGCACAGGCGGCACCGTGGGTGGTGGGCCTCCCCCTCTGTCATCGCTGCCTGAGAGCTTCGCCGTCGCGTGGACGGCTTGCACCGTGGGCGCGGGACCGTCGGGTCCCGACTTTCCAGAGTTCGCCTAGCCGCGGCGGTACATGGGCCTGAGAGATTCCGGGGAGAGTTGCTCCTTCGGCGTCCCGGTGGTGCCGGGACTCTCCCGCCGCGAGTCGTTCGGCGAGATATTCAGTTGTACGCCGCGTACCGTATGCGCCGCCGCCGCACCCGTCAAGAACACAACGGACGTCACGGTATGGCGGCCGGTCGCGGCTGCCCGGCGGGGAAGCGCGCGGTCCGGTGGACGCGGCGGGCGGCGTACCCGATGACGCCGAGCGCGACCAGCGCGAAGACGATGTGGGTGACCAGGTTGACCGTGGCCTGGCCGCCCTGCACCGGCAGCTGGAAGAACGCGTGCCAGGCGTACGTGAGCAGCGCCGCCGCCGCCAGCGCGAACCGGTGCCAGGCGCCCCACGAATCGCGCGCCGACCAGCGCCGCACCAGCCAGCCCAACACGGCCAGGTCCACGGCCACCACCGCCACGCCCACCCAGGTGGGCAGCAGCTCGGCTCCGAACAGGACCAGCCCCGCGCCGATCGCGGCGGCGAACACCGCCCGCGGACCAGGCACCGCGCCCGTGGCCGGCCGGACCCGGCGCGGGACCGCGAACGCGGCGACGACCAGCGCGACCGCGACCAACGCCGCGGCGGCCAGCTGCGCGGCCGAAGCCATGAACTGACCATCGGCGTACGAGAACGAGAAGATCGCCACACACCCGGCCGCGAACACCGCGATCGACGCGGCGAACCCGGGCCCCCGCAGCCACGGCTGGTCCCGCCGGTCCCCCGCCGCCTCCTCGACCAGCGAGATCGGGGCGCCGATGCTCCAGATCACATGAATGGCCAGCACGAACAGGGTCCACGGGACCGCGATGCCCAAAGCCGGGACGAACCCCTCGTCGAGCAGGTGCGCCCCGACGTAGTCGGGGTTGTACAGCGACTGGGTCAGCAGCCCCTCCTCGACCACCCCGAACGCGAGCGCCAGCAGCAGGATCGTCGGCCAGCCGCGTCCGGTGCGGCGGGCCAGTTCGCGGATGAACAGTGCGCCGCCGCCGTACATCGTCGACAGCGGCAGGATCAGCAGGATCATCGTGATCGGGAAGTCGCCGAGCAGGAACTCGGCCACGAACGGAGCCAGCAGGTAGAGGGCGATCGCCGGGGCCACGCGCCGCATGGCGTTGTCCTTTCAGCCGTCGAGGTGTCGCCTCCACTGTGGCGCCGTGCGACAAGTCGCGGCAGAGTGGCCGATCCGGAATCCACCGGGACGCATGTCCTGCCGTCAGAGCATACGAACCACCCGGACCGCCACCAGGATCAGCACGATCACGGCGACGCTGCCCCAGGTCAGTGCGGTCGGCGGCACCATCCGGACCCGCGCCGACAGCCCGGCGCCGCGCCCCGGCGCCAGCTCGGCCGCGAAGCCCGGCTCGGCGGCGTGGCGGCGCAGGAAGGCACGGTGGCGCCAGCGCCTGGTGCGCCGGTGCGCCGCCTCGAACAGCCGGTGGTACGCCCGCACCCCCGTGGCGAACACCCGGCCCACCGCGAACACCACGAGCAGGCCCGCGGCGCTGCGCAGCCCGTCGGTGGCCGCCACCGCCCGCACCACCAGGCCCGCGAACAGCAGCACCGAGCTCACCCACACCATCGCGAGGGCGAACTCGCCGCGGCCCGGCCGCCGCCGGACCATCCGCCGCATCGTCGCGGGCAGCCGCCGGTACGACCACACCGCGCCCGCGCCCAGCGCCGCGGCCAGCACCCCGCTCGCGACGCGGTCGACGGTGTTGTCCAGCGTCATCGTGAGCACCAGGACGACCACCCACGCCGCCGCGGCCAGGTCGGCCCAGCGGCCCAGCCAGGCCCGCACCGCCAGCCCCAGGTTGTGCTGCACCACCTTCAGATGCGGGTCGCCCGCCAGCACGTCGATCAGCTGCCGGCCCGCCGCCGAGTAACGCCCCGTCCGCAGCTGCTCCACCGCCAGGTCGTTGCGGGCCGCGACGAAGTCGGGGTCCAGCGCCAGCGCCCGGCCGTAGCAGGCCTGCGCGTTGGGCGAGTCGAACGCGGCCGCGTGCACCCGGCCCAGCGTCAGGTGGGTGTCCGGCTGGTGCGGGGCCAGCACCACCGCCCGCGCCGCGGCCCGGTAGGCGGCCCGCACCCCCGACTCGCTCGGGTAGGCCAGCTCGCAGCTGGCGACGCTGACGTGGCAGGCCCAGTTCCCTGGGGCCAGCCGCACCGCCTCGGCCGCCGCGCCCGCCGCCGCGGCCACCCGGCCGCTGTGGCGCAGCGCCATCGAACGCAGCCGGTGGGCCCAGTCGCTGCCCGGGGCCGCGGCCACCGCGGCGTCGGCCGCCGCGAGCATCGCCGCGTAGTCGCCGCGCTCGAACTCGACCCGCGCCAGCTGGCACAGCGCCTGGTACGAGTCGGGTCGGCGGGCCAGCACCCGCGCCAGCACCTCCCCGGCCGCGTCGTGCCGCCCGACCGACAGCAGCGCCTCGGCCCGGCGCAGGTCGTCCTCGACGTCGTCGCTCACAGCATCCTGCGCTTCTTCAGGTACGCCGCCAGGTCGTCGTAGGTGCCGTCCTCGTTGCCGTACGCCACCACGTTGCGCGACGACGACAGCCACGCCCCCGTGGACGGCCGCACCTCGCGCAGCGCGTGGTCGAAGTCGCCCTGCCGCATCTGGCGCACCTCACCGGAGGTGATCGAGTCGTGCATCGCGTACTCGGCGGCGGTGTCGCACAGGTGCGACAGGTCGGCGCCGGAGTAGTCCTCGGTCGCCGCGACGATCCGCTTGAGGTCGATGCCCTCGATCGGCCGGTCGCGCAGCAGCCGCTGCAGGATCGCGGTCCGGGCCGGGGCGTCGGGCGGCAGCACCAGCACGGTGCGGTCGAACCGGCCCGGCCGCCGCAGCGCCGGGTCCACGTCCCACGGGGCGTTGGTGGCGGCCAGCACGAACACGCCCTCGTTGTCGCCGTCCATGCCGTCGAGCTCGGCCAGCAGCTGGTTCACCAGCGTACGCATCGCCGAGGAGGCCATCTGCGACCGCTTGTGCCCCAGCGCGTCGATCTCGTCGAGGAACACCACGCACGGGGCGTTGCGCCGGGCCGCCTGGAAGATCTCGTGCAGGTTGCGCTCGGAACTGCCGATCCACATGTTCAGCACGTCCACGATGGACAGGTTGATCAGCCGGGCGCCCATCTCCCCGGCCACCGCGCGGGCCAGGAACGTCTTACCGCAGCCGGGCGGCCCGTACAGCAGCAGGCCGCCGCGCAGGCTCTTGCGGTACAGGCTGCGCAGCTCCGGGTTGCGCAGCGGGCCCAGGAACGACAGCTCCAGCCGCTTCTTCACGTCCACCAGGCCGCCGACGTCGGACAGGCGAACCCCGGACTGCTCCACGTCGAACATGCGGTCCTGTTCCCCGGCGACCGGCTCGGCGTCGTCGTCGACGGCATAGCCGGCCGGGACGACCTCGCCGAGGTCGCGCTCCCAGGCCGCCCAGTCGGGCGAAGCGCCGGGCCGCGGTGCCGGGTCTGCCGCGGGCGCCGGGTCGGCCGGAGCTGCCGGGGCTGCCGGGGCGCCGATCGCCGCGGCCATCACCGCGCGGGCGGCCGCGTTCTGCGGGTCGCCGGCCAGCACCGTCGCGGCCTCGCCCACGGCCTCGGCGCCACGTCCCGCGCCGAGGAGCAGCTCAGCCAGGTGCAGCCGGAGCCGGTGGTCGTCGGGCCGGGCGGCCACAGCCGCCCGCAGACTGTCGATCAGCGCGGGGTCGTTCATGACGAGGGATTATGCGCCACCGCGACGATCCTCGCGGCCCTGCCCCGGACGGCCCGCCCCCAGCCCGGCCGGCGGGGACCCGCACGCGGCACCGACCCACTACATTGGATCAACATGAGTCGACGAGATCCGCGGTTGGACGACGCGCACGCGCTGTACGAGGCTTCGATGTTCTACGGCGACGAGCACGCGGTGGACAAGGCGCTGCCCCTGCTCGACCGGGTCGAGGCGGACCTGGCGCTCGCCCGCGGCAAGATCCTGCACGCGAAGTTCCTGCGCGACCGCGACCAGGCCGACCCCGCCGAACTGGAGCTGTTCCTGCGGGCGTCCGAGCTGTACCACCGCTTCGGTGACGAACGCGGCTACGCCGAGGCGATGTTCTGGATCGGGACCTACTACCAGGTGATCGAGCACGACGGCCGGGGCTCGTGGCCGTTCCTGCGCCACGCCGAGAGCCTGGCCGAGGCGGCCGAGGACCGGCTGCTGCTGTCGTACATCGTCCGGCACCTCGGGTTCGTCCACCAGTACGAGGACGGTGACCTCGACCGGGCCCGGCAGCGGTTGGAGCAGTCGGTCGCGCTGCGCCGCGAGGTCGGCCACCAGCCCGGGGTCGCGGCCGGGCTGCTCGCGCTGGCGGAGCTGTCCGGGCAGGCGGGCGACGCCGCCGAGCGGGAGCGGCTGCTGGACGAGGCCGAGCGCACCGCCGCCGAGGCCGAGGCCCACGGCGTGCTGCGCTGGATCGCGGCGGCCCGATCCGGCGCCGACGGCTGACCTGGGCGTCACGCACCCGCTGTCGGATCACGGCGGCACGGCGGGCCGGGCCGCCACGGATGCATACCATCATCGGGAGTCCGGTGTGGACGATTTCCAGGCAGGAGAAGGCGATGCGCGTTCGGCGATGGGTCACGGCCGTGGCGACGTGCTTGGCGGTGCTGGTGCCGACAGGTCCGGTCGCGGCGGCACCGCCGCCGGACCCGGTCAACGGCACCAGCCTCTACCAGTGGTGGAACGCCGCGCGCGGTGACTACTACGCGGCGGGCACCGAAGTGGGCAACCTCAGCGCGGTCCAGAACGGCTACGCCAAGCTGCGGGTCGAGGGCGCTGTCATCACCTCGGACACGGCGGGCACCGTGCCGCTGTACCTGTTCTGGAACCCGTGGCGGCAGGACAACTACACGACGGCGACCCAGGAGGGCATCCAGAGCGCGATCGCGTACGGCTACCAGTACGTCCGCGTCGAGGGCCGCGTCTTCACCACGCAGGTCGCCGCGTCCGTGCCGCTGTACACGTACTGGAACGCGGCCAACGCCGACAACCTGACCGTGGCGAATCCGGCGACGATGAACGAGGCCGTCGCCCGGGGCTACGTCCGGGTGCGGCTGGAGGGCTACGTCTACCCGGCGACCTGATCGCCGCCGGTCACAGCTCCAGGAACGCCGCCAGCGCGCAGACCACCTCGTCGGGGATGTCGTGGCCACCCGGGAAGGGCAGCCAGTCGACCGCGTGCCCGTGCTCGACCAGGAGGGCGCGGGTGCTCTCCCCGGCCGCGAACGGGATCTGGTCGTCGTGCTCGCCGTGCGCCAGCAGGATCCGCGGGCGGGAGCCGCCGGCCAGGTGCCGTTCGGTGTCGGCGAGCAGCACCGCCGACAGCGCCGCGACCCGGTCCACGCCGGAGTCCGGCGCGAGCGCCACGTCGAGGGCGAGCATGCCGCCCTGCGAGAACCCGGCCAGGGCCACCCGGCGTACGTCGTACCGGTGGCGCAGGTCGGTGACCAGTTCCCCCACCCGGGCGCGGGCGGCCTCGACCCCGCGATGGCGCGGGCCGGACGGGGGCGGGGTCCCGTGCCAGGCCCAGCTGGGCCGGTCGTCGCCGTCCAGCGGCCACCACTGGCGGCCGCCGACCGGGCTGGGCTGCGGGGCGTCGGGGACGACCACCATCCGGTCCGGGGCGCTGAGCAGGTCGGCCAGCGCGAGCAGGCCGTCGCGGTCGTCGCCGTACCCGTGCAGCAGGATCAGCGCGGACATCGTCTCGGCGGGGTCGACGGACACGGTCACCAGCCCATGGTGCCGGGCGCGCCCTTGAACGGCCCGGCCAGGTCGGTGGTGATCCAGCCGCCGTAGAAGTCGCCCGGCTGCGCGGTGACCGGCTCGCCGTCGACGGTGCAGCGGTCGAACTTCGACGGGTAGAAGGCGAGCAGCCCGGTCAGCTGCTCGTATCCGGGCGCGGGCTGCTCGTAGGACCAGGCCGCCCGGCGTACGACCTCGTCGTCGACGACCACGTCCCAGTAGGTCGCCGCGCCCTTGAACTCGCAGAACGATCCGTGGTCGACGCGGCGCAGCGGCACCCGGACGTCGCCGGGCGGAACGTAGTAGACCGGCGGGTGGGAGGTCTCCAGCACCCGCACCGCGCCCCGGCTGTCGGCGACCAGGCGCCCCGCGTGGGTCACCACGATGCGCCGCGGGGTGCGCTCCGCCCTGGGCGGGCGCGGGTAGTCCCACACCGATTCGGTCATGGAATCGACGATAGTCGCCGGGGCGGCGCCGCGCGGCGATCGCCCGGGGGCGGGTGACCCCCGGGGCCGGCCGGGCTGAGCCGGTCCCGGGGGCGGAGCGGATCAGCCGACGACCGGGCCGTCACCGCCGTCGCGCTTCCAGCCCGCCTCGATCAGGCCGGTGACGTAGATCCCGCCGGCGCTCATCAAGGTCACCACGTCCAGGTACACCTTCTGGGCGTCCTGGCGCAGGCGGTGGGCCGACCGGTGGTGGTACTGCAGGTGCCGCAGCCAGACGTCGACCAGCCCCTCGGCGACGCTCGTCGGGGTGGCGCCGGGGGCGGCCGTGCACGTCGCGACGAGCAGGCAGTCCGGGTCGCCGGTCCGCCGGACCTCGACGTGCGCGAACAGCTCCGACATGAAGAGGTACGCGTCGAAGTCCATGCTCATGCCCGTGAGGTTGTCGCCGTCGCTGGGCGTGCCGGCCGCCATCAGCCGCCGCTTGTCCTGCTCGAACGTCATCCGACTCCGGCCAGCGACTTCTGGCGGGCGGGCTCGGCCGTGTCGCGCTGGGCGGTCACGGCCGGGCCGAGCGCCCGGACGATGTCCTCCACCCGCGCCTTGGCGTCGCCGAACAGCATCGAGCTGTTGTCGCGGAAGAACAGCGGGTTCTGCACGCCCGCGTACCCGGCCGCCATGGACCGCTTGAAGACGACCACGTGCTCGGCCTCCCACACCCGAAGCACCGGCATCCCCGCGATGGGGCTGCCCGGGTCGGCGGCGGCCGGGTTGACCGTGTCGTTGGCGCCGATGACGAGCACCACCGACGTCCCGGCGAAGTCGTCGTTGATCTCGTCCATCTCCAGCACGATGTCGTACGGCACGTTCGCCTCGGCCAGCAGCACGTTCATGTGGCCGGGCAGCCGCCCGGCGACGGGGTGGATGCCGAAGCGCACCCGCGTGCCGCGGGCGCGCAGCAGCCGGGTCAGCTCGGCGACCGGCCCCTGCGCCTGGGCGACGGCCATGCCGTACCCGGGCGTGATGATCACCGAGGTGGCCTCACGCAGCAGCGCCGCGGTCTCGACCGCGCTGGTCTCGTGGTGCGTGCCGAGGTCGGTGTCGTCGACCGGCCCCGCCTCGATCCCGAACCCGCCCGCGATGACGGAGATGAACGACCGGTTCATCGCCTGGCACATGATGTACGACAGGTACGCGCCCGACGACCCGACCAGCGCCCCGGTGACGATGAGCAGGTTGTTGTCCAGCAGGAAGCCCGACGCGGCCGCGGCCCAGCCGGAGTAGCTGTTGAGCATCGACACCACGACGGGCATGTCCCCGCCGCCGATGGAGGCGACCAGGTGCCAGCCCAGCGCCAGCGCCAGCGCGGTGACCGCGATCAGCAGGCCCAGCGTCGGCCCGGCCGTGAAGAACCCGGTGAGCACCCCGAACCCGGCCAGTGCGGCCAGGTTGAGCAGGTTGCGGCCGGGCAGCATCAGCGGGCTGGACGAGATCCGCGCCGACAGCTTCAGGTAGGCCACGATCGAGCCGGTGAAGGTGACGGCGCCGATGAACACGCCGACGAACACCTCGCCGTGGTGGATGCGCAGCATCGCCCCGGTCAGGTCGGTGTGGTCGGCGCCCTCGACCTCCAGGTAGCCGCTCCAGCCGACCAGCACGGCGGCCAGGCCGACGAAGCTGTGCAGGATCGCGATCAGCTCAGGCATGCCGGTCATCTGCACGACCCGGGCCCGCCACAGGCCGATCGCGCCGCCGACTCCCATCGCGGCGGCGAGCACGCCCCCGGCGACGGCGTCGAGGCTGCGCGTGGCGAGCGCGATGGTGGCGGTCAGCGCGATGGCCATGCCGCCGATGCCGAAGACGACCCCGGAGCGGGCGCTGTCGTGCCGGGACAGCCCGGCGAGGCTGAGGATGAACAGCAGAGCGGCGACGATGCAGGCGGCCTGCACCGCGATGGCGGCGGTCATGGTGTGATCAGCCTTTCGAGAACATGCCGAGCATGCGCCGGGTGACGGCGAACCCGCCGACGATGTTGATGGTGGCCAGCAGGATGGCCGCGCAGGCCAGCACGGTCACGGCGCGGTTGCCGTGCCCGATCTGGAGCAGGGCGCCGACCACGATGATGCCGCTGATGGCGTTGGTGACCGACATCAGCGGGGTGTGCAGCGCGTGGTGCACCTTGCCGACGACGTAGTAGCCGATGACGACGGCGAGGGCGAAGACGGTGAAGTTGCCGATGAACTGCGGCGGCGCGAACGCGGTGACCGCGAACAGCAGCACCGCGGCCAGCCCGACCAGCGTGTACGTCCGCCCCG
The DNA here is from genome assembly GCF_018327705.1 of Catellatospora sp. TT07R-123. Lineage (NCBI taxonomy): Bacteria > Bacillati > Actinomycetota > Actinomycetes > Micromonosporales > Micromonosporaceae > Catellatospora > Catellatospora sp. TT07R-123. The sequence goes on from NZ_BNEM01000001.1 coordinate 1,342,925, forward strand.
GCGACCGGGCCGGCTTCGGCTGCACGGCGGGCGGCGCGGCGGCGGGCGCGGGCGGCGCGGCCGACACCTGCACCGGCGGTGGCGGCCAGGTCTTCTCGCCGTCGCGCACCACGGTCATGCCGCGCACGACGACGTCGTCGAAGTCGACCGCGAGCCGCCCGTCCTTGTTCGGGGTGAGCAGCTTCATCAGGTTGACCAGGTTGGTGCCGTACAGCTGCGAGGCCTGGGTGGCCAGGCGGCCGGCCAGGTCGGTGTAGCCGATGATGGTGACGCCGTTCGCCGTGACGACCGCCTCGCCCGCGACCGTGCCCGCGACGTTGCCGCCCTGCGCGGCGGCCATGTCCACGATGACGCTGCCCGGACGCATGCTCGCCACGTGCTCGGCGGTCAGCAGCCTCGGGGCCGGTCGGCCGGGGATCAGCGCGGTGGTGATGACGATGTCGACGTCGGCGGCCTGCTCGGCGTAGAGGTCGGCGGCCCGCTGGTCGTACTCGGCGGAGGTCTGCCGGGCGTAGCCGTCGCTGCCGGACTCCTGCACGGCGGCGACGGACAGGAACTCCCCGCCCATCGAGCGGACCTGCTCGGCGACCTCGGGGCGCGGGTCGGTGGCGCGCACGACCGCGCCGAGGCTCTTGGCGGCACCGATCGCGGCCAGGCCGGCGACCCCGGCCCCGGCGACGAGCACCTTCGCGGGCGGCACCTTGCCCGCGGCGGTCACCTGGCCGGCGAAGAACCGCCCGAACGCGTGCGCGGCCTCGACCACGGCCCGGTATCCGGCGATGTTGGCCATGGAGCTGAGCACGTCCATGGACTGGGCGCGGGAGATGCGCGGGACCGCGTCCATCGCCAGCACGGTGATCGGGCGCCGCGCGAGCGCCTCGACCAGCTCGGGGCGGATGGCCGGGCTGATCAGGCTGATCAGCGTGGCGCCGGGGCGCAGCCGCTCGATCTCGTCCGGCGCGGGCGGATTGATCTTGAGAATGACGTCGGCGTGCCAGCACTCGTCGCGGCCGCGGATGGCGGCACCGGCCGCCTCGTAGGCCTGGTCGGAGAAGCTCGACCGGGCACCGGCACCGGTCTCGACCTCCACCTCGTACCCGAGGTCGACCAGGGCTTTCACCGTGGCCGGGGTCGCGGCCACGCGGGTCTCCCCCGCCGCCGACTCCGCCGCCACGGCAAGCCGCTGCGCCTCCCGCGGTCCGGGCGCGTCCTGCCCCGGCCGCCGCATGCCACGTTGCATGCCGCCCTGCTGTTCCACTGCTGCTCCCGTCGCACCGGCCCCGACTGGATCGAGACCATCGTCCATGGTGTGTCCGGCGGGCCGCGACGTCAATGCACGCGCCGCGTCCAACCGCGACTGTGCGCCGGACGGTCAGGTGTCGACGGTGAGCAGCACGGTGACCGTGTCACCGAGGTCGAGTCCCTCCGCGCGGCGCACCGAGGTCTTCACGGGCACGATGTAGCGCCCGTCCTTGGGCCACAGCGACGTCGTCCAGCCGGTCGCCCCGATCCGGGCCGACACGGGGATCATGCCCCAGCCGTAGGTGACCAGCGCCGCGGCCGCCTCGATCGCGGCGCACTGCTCGTCGGGCACGGTGACGAAATGCCACGGCGCCGGACCCCGCCAGAACCAGATCTCGCCGCTGAATTGCAGGTCCATGGCGGCCAGGATAGGGGCGGAGGCCGGCGCCTGCTGCCCTCAGGCCGGATCGAGGACGAACACCGGGATCTCGCGCCCGGCCTTCTTTGCGTACTCGGCGTAGTTCGGGAACGCCGCCACCGACCGGTCCCACCACTGCGCGCGCTCGGCGCCGCCGACCAGCCGCGCCGTGTAGTTCCTGCGCACCGGGCCGTCCTGTAGCGCGACATCGGGGTGGGCGACGATGTTGTGGTACCAGTCCGGGTGCTTGGGCGCGCCGCCGACCGAGCCGATCAGCGCGTAGCTGCCGTCGTGCTCGACCCGCATCAGCGGCGTCTTGCGGATCTTGCCGGACTTCGCGCCGCGCATCGTCACGATGACGACCGGCATCCCCATGATCGTGTTGCCCCGGGCGCCGTCACTGGCCTCGTACTCGGCGACCTGCTTGACGGACATCGGCCAGGTCCCGGGTGCGTACTCCCCTGTCAGCTCCATTCCTCGCAGTCTAGGGCGACACCCCGCCGGGCACCCTTAGGCTGGACACAACCACAGGTCACGGCAGTGGAGGCGGCGTTGGCACCGGCCCGGGCGGTCACCCTGGCGCTGGCGGAACTGCACCAGCGGCTGTCGGCCGTACGCGAGGGCGCGGTCGCCGACTACATCCCGCAGCTGGCCCACGCCGACCCGGCCGCGTTCGGGCTGGCCCTGACCGGCGTCGACGGCCACCGGTACGCCGCGGGCGACACCGCGACCCGGTTCACCCTCCAGTCGGTGTCCAAACCGTTCGTGTACGCCCTCGTCCTGGCCGAACTGGGCCTGGACGCGGTCACCGAGCGGGTCGGCGCCGAGCCCAGCGGCGAGGCGTTCAACGCGATCAGCCTGGAGCCGGTCACCGGCCGCCCCGCCAACCCGATGGTCAACGCGGGTGCGATCGCGACCACCGCCCTGGTGCCGGGCGACGGCCCCGAGCAGCGGTTCGAGCGCATCCTGGCCGGCCTGTCCGCGTTCGCGGGGCGCCGCCTGGACGTCGACGAGGCCGTCTACGACTCCGAACTGGCCACCGGCGACCGCAACCGCGCCCTGGCGTACCTGATGCACGGCGCGGGGGTGCTCACCGTCCCGGTCGCCGAGGCCACCGGGACGTACTTCCGGCAGTGCGCGGTGCGGGTCGACGCCGCCGACCTCGCCGTGATGGCCGCGACGCTGGCCGGGGGCGGGATCAACCCGGTGACGCGCGAACCCGTCGTGCCCGCGCTGGCCGCCGAACGAACCCTGGCCGTGATGGCCTCCTGCGGCATGTACGACGCCGCCGGGGACTGGCTGCTGCGCGTCGGCCTGCCCGCCAAGAGCGGCGTGTCCGGGGCGCTGATCGCGTGCAGCCCGTCCCGGTTCGGCATCGGCGTGTTCAGCCCGCCGCTGGACGCCGTCGGCAACCCGGTGCGCGGCGTGCTGGCGCTGCGCGAGCTGTCCGAACGCTACGCCCTGCACCTGATGCACCACCGCGAACCCGGCGCGGCCACGGTGTCGCTGGCCCGGTGCGACGGCCGGGTCGCGACCGTGGCCGCGCGCGGGACGCTGGAGTTCACCGAGACCGAGCGGCTGCTGTCGGCGCTGGCCGAGACGGTCGCGCCGCTGCGGGACACCGGCGGCGGGCTGGTCCTGGACCTGGCCGAGGTCACCGCCGTGGACCAGGTGTCGGCCGGGATGCTGCGCGAGGACCTGGCTTACCTGGGCGCGCACGGCCTGACGGTCGCGTCCGTGGGCCCGTCGTCGCCGGTACGGCCGGTGTTCGGCACCCGCGCCGAGGCCGTCGACTGGTGCCTGCGCACCGCGCGGCGCTAGCCGCCCGATCCCGGCGGACCGATGATGGTCGGTGACGCCTACCGCAGGAGGTGCACCGTGCAGATCAGCATGGCGACCAGTGCCGCGCCACCTGACCGGGTCAACGAGGACTTCGCCGCCGCCGTGCCCGGCGCCGCGGTGCTGCTCGACGGGGCCGGGATCGTGGGAGCCGAGGCGATCTGCCGCCACGGCGTCGCCTGGTACACCCACCGGCTCGGCGGCGCGCTGATTCACCGGTTGTCCCTCGGCGACGGCCGCGAGCTGGCGATGCTGCTGGCCGAGGCGATCGCGGAGGTGGCCGACAGCCACCGCGGCACCTGCGACCTCGCCGAACCGAGCAGCCCGTCGGCGACCGTGGCCATGCTGCGGGTGCGCGACGGCCGCGCCGACTGGCTGGTCCTCGGCGACAGCATCCTGGTGCTGGACCGGATCGGGGTGGCACCGCTGGCCGTCACCGACCGGCGGGAGGTCGAGATCGCGACGCCGCTGCGGCGGATGCTGGACGCGCTGGCACCGGACACACCCGAATACACGCAGGCCCGCGCGCGGGCCGTCGGCGTGATGCGGGCGAGCCGCAACCAGCCGGGCGGCTTCTTCGTCGCCAAGGACGACCCGTCCGCCGTCGCGCAGGCGGTCGCCGGCAGCCTCCCGGTCACCGAGCTGGCCGCCGCCGCGCTGCTCAGCAACGGTGCCAGCCGCCTGGTCGACCGGTACGCCCTGGCCGACTGGACGCAACTGCTGGCACTGCTCGCCGCGCACGGCCCGGGCGGGCTGATCCGCCAGGTGCGCGCGGCCGAGCCGTGGCCGGGCGAGTCCCCCGACGACGCCACGGCCGCCTACTGCACCGGCCTGACGCGCGGTTAACATGGCCGCCACCCCACGACCCTGAGGATCCCGCGATGGCTGACGCAGCACCCACCAGTAATCCGGTGAACACGGCAGTCGCCGCGAGCGGCGGGTGGGGGCGGGTGCGGCAGGGCGCGATCTACCGCGACGGGGTCGGCGGGCGCCGCCCCGCCGTGCCGACGGCGTACCCGGAGCTGCGGGCGCGGGCCGAGCGGGTGCTCTCGCGCAAGGCGTACGCGTATGTCGCGGGCAGCGCCGGGATGGAGGCCACCGACGCGGCCAACCGGGCCGCGTTCGACCGGTGGCGGATCGTGCCCCGGATGCTGCGCGACACCTCGGCGCGCGACACGTCGGTGGAGCTGTTCGGGCGGCGGCTGAGCTCACCGCTGCTGCTGGCCCCGATCGGGGTGCTGGAGCTGGCGCATGCCGAGGCCGATGTGGCCGTGGGCCGGGCGGCGGCAGCCGTCGGGGTGCCCTACATCCTGTCCACCCAGGCGTCGCGGCCGATGGAGGAGGTCGCGGCGGCGATGGGCGACGCGCCGCGCTGGTTCCAGCTCTACTGGAGCCGGTCGGAGGAGCTTGTCGCCAGCTTCCTGGCCCGCGCCGAGGCGGCAGGGTGCGAGGCGCTGGTGGTCACCCTGGACACGACGCTGCTGGGCTGGCGCGCCCGCGACCTGGACCTGGGCTCGCTGCCGTTCAGCCGGGGGCAGGGCATCGCGCAGTACACCAGCGATCCGGTGTTCCTGCGGCTGGCCGCCGAGCGGGCGCGGCAGCCGAAGACCGGACCGAAGCCGCAGGTGACCCCGGCCGCGATCGGGTCGCTGATCTCGATCGCGCGGCGGCACCCGGGCAAGACGCTGCGCAACGTGGCCTCGCCGCTGCCGCGCGCCGCCGTGGAGACGTTCCTGGACGTCTTCTCGCGCCAGGACCTGACCTGGGGCGACCTGGCCCGGCTGCGGACGCTGACGAAGCTGCCGATCCTGCTCAAGGGCCTCCAGCACCCCGACGACGCCCGCCGCGCCCTGGACGCCGGGATGGACGGCGTGATCGTGTCCAACCACGGCGGACGGCAGGTCGACGGCGCGACCGGCTCGCTGGACGCGCTTCCCGGCGTCGTCGACGCGGTCGGCGGGCGGGTGCCGGTGCTGTTCGACAGCGGCGTGCGCGGCGGCGCGGACGTGGTGAAGGCGCTGGCGCTGGGCGCGCGGGCGGTCTGCGTCGGGCGGCCGTACTTCTACGGCCTGGCACTGGCCGGAGAGCAGGGCGTACGCGAGGTCGTCCAGAACCTGCGCGCCGAGCTGGACCTGACGATGGCGCTGTCCGGCTGCGCGTCGACGGCCGAGCTCAGCCCGGAGCTGCTGACCCGCGCGTGAGGCCGGTGAACACCACCGCGCACATCTCGTCGGCGATCTCGGCGGGGGTCTTCGGGCCGTCGGCGCGATACCAGGTCGGCATGCTGGTGGTGACCCCGAAGATCATCCACGAGACGGTCTCCGGGGACGCGGCGGCCGAGAAGTCGCCGCTGGCCTGACCGGCGCGGATGACGCCGCGGACCAGGTCCAGGTAGCGGCGCCAGTGCTCGCGCAGGGTCTGCCAGTGCGCCTGGTCCAGGCGGTTGGACTCGCGGCTGAACACGGCGGCGGCGGTGATGTTGTCGGCCGTGCTCGCCACGACGTCGGCGACGACGGCGCGCAGCGTGGCTTCGGGGGCCAGCCCCCGGGCGAGGATCGCCTCCAGGGCGGACAGCTGCGCGGCCAGCACCGAGCCGTAGATCTCGAAGAGCAGCTCCTCCTTGGACGGGAAGTAGTAGTAGAAGCTGCCCTTGGTGAGCCCGGCCCGGGTCACCACCTGCTGCACGGACGCGCCGTCGTAGCCCGCCTCGGCGAAGACGCCGATGGCGGCGGCGACCAGGCGCGAGCGCGCGTCGTCCATCAGAAAGCGTCCGCGGGGACGTCCATCAGCGCGTTGTCGGTGCGCTCCAGCACCGCCCGCCGGGCCGCGAGCCCCGGCAGCACGGTGACGGCGAAGAACCGGGCCACGGCGAGCTTGCCGGTGTAGAAGGCGGTGTCCGGCCCGGCCTGCGCCAGCGCCGCAGCCGCCACCGCCGCCTGCCGGGTGAGCAGGTAGCCGATGAGCAGGTCGCCGAAGCTCATCAGCAGGCGGGTCGTGTTCTGGCCGACGCGGTAGATCTCGGCGGGGCTCTCGGCGCTGTCGCGCACCCAGCCGAGCATGGTGGCGGCCATGGTGCGGACCTCGGTCAGCGCCTCGCGCAGCGCGGCGGTCTCGGTCTTGAGCTCCCCGCGCTGCTCCAGGCCGCTGACGAAATCCTCGATCTCGCCGGTGACCAGGTCGAACGCCACGCGGCGGTCACGGACGATCTTGCGGAAGAAGAAGTCCTGCCCCTGGATGCCGGTCGTGCCCTCGTACAGGGTATCGATCTTGGTGTCGCGCAGGTACTGCTCCATCGGGTAGTCCTGGAGGAACCCCGATCCGCCCAGCGTCTGGAGGGACAGCGCCAGCAGCTCGTAGGACCGCTCCGAGCCGACGCCCTTGACGATCGGCAGCAGCAGGTCGTTGACGCTGGCCCCGAGCTCGTGGCCGCGGTCGAGCCAGTCGGCGGTGTAGAGGTAGACCGCGCGCAGGCCCTCGGCGTACGCCTTCTGGAGCATCAGCATCCGGCGCACGTCCGGGTGGTTGTCGATGGTCACCCGGGGCGCGGTCTTGTCGGTCATGCGGGTCAGGTCCGCCCCCTGCACCCGCTGGCGGGCGTAGTCCAGCGCGTTGAGGTAGCCGGTCGACAGCGCGGCGATCGCCTTCACGCCGACCTGCATCCGAGCCGACTCGATCACCTTGAACATCTGCGCGATGCCGTCGTGCACCTCCCCGACCAGCCAGCCCTTGGCCGGCACGCCGTGGGCGCCGAACGTCAGCTCGCAGGTGGTGGAGACCTTGATGCCCATCTTGTGCTCGACGTTGGTGACGAACACGCCGTTGCGCTCGCCGAGCTGCCCGGTCTGCGGGTCGACGTGGAACTTCGGCACCAGGAACATGGACAGCCCCTTGGTGCCCGGACCGCCCGCGCCAGGGGTGTCGACCGGCCTGGCCAGCACGAAGTGCATGATGTTGTCGGCCATGTCGTGCTCGGCCGAGGTGATGAACCGCTTGACGCCCTCGAGGTGCCAGGAGCCGTCGGGCTGCGCGACCGCGCGGGTGCGCCCGGCGCCGACGTCGGAGCCCGCGTCGGGCTCGGTCAGCACCATGGTCGCGCCCCAGCCCTGCTCGATCATGTGTTCGGCGATGCGGCGCTGGTCGGGGGTGCCCATGGTGTGCAGCAGGCCGCCGAAGCCGGGGCCGCCGCCGTACATGTAGACCGGCGCGTTGGCGCCCTGGACGAGCTCGATCAGCGCCCACCACAGGGCGCGCGGCGCGGCGGTGCCCCCGGCCTCGACCGGCAGGTCCAGGCGCCAGAACTCGGCGTCCATGTACGCGCGGTACGCCCGGCGCAGCGACTCGGGCATGGCCACGGAGAACGTGGCGGGGTCGTAGCGCGGCGGGTTGCGGTCGCCGTCGGCGTACGAGTCGGCGATGACGCCGGTGGCGAGCCGGTCCACCTCGTCGAGCATGGTCGCGGCCGTGTCCCCGTCGAGGTCGGCGAAGCGCCCGCGCCCGAGGGCGGCGCCGGTGCCGAGCACCTCGAACAGGTTGAAGCGGAGGTCGCGCACGTTGCTGCGGTAGTGGCTCATCTGCGGCATCTCCCAGGGGCGGGGTGGTGACGCCCCGATCCCACCCGCCCGCCGCCCGGTTGTCAATACTGACCGGTCGGTATGTGTCGTCGGCGCAGGGGGATGATCGCGGTCTGCGGTCGTTTTCTGCCGTCCTGGCGCGCGCTCGGACCACAGACGGCGATCATCCCCCACGCCGCCGATCGCACATATCAGCGCGAAAGGTGCGAATCGTGCCGTGTCGGGCACTACCCTGGGACGAGCGGAAGGCCGCAAAGATCAACAAGCAGGGCGGGCACGCCCCAGAGGAGTCGTCCATGGCCGACGGTCGGTCGTCCGAGGCCGAGTTCGACGCGCTGATGCGGCGCGCCGCGCTCTATCCGGTGTTCCAGCCGGTCGTCGACCTGAGCACGGGCGACACCGTCGGCTACGAGGCGCTGATCCGCGGCCCGTCGGGCACCGCCTTCGCCACCCCGGAGCGCCTGTTCCGGCAGGGCGCCAAGGCCGGGCGGCTGGCCGAGCTCGACTGGGTCTGCCGTGCCGCCGTATGCCGCGCCGCGATCGCCTCCTGCCTGCCCCGGTATGTGCCGCTGTTCGTCAACACCGAGCCGGCCGCGCTGCTCACCCCGGCCCCGGCCCAGCTCATCGAGACGTTCCAGGGTGCGGCGCAGCAGTTGCAGGTCGTCGTCGAGATCTCCGCCCGGACGCTGGCCGAGGACCCGGCCGGGCTGCTCGCGGCGGTCTCGGGGGTGAGAGCCTCGGGGCTGCGCGTCGTGCTGGAGGACGTGGGCGACGAGAGCGTGCTGTCGATGCTGCCGCTGCTGAGCCCCGACGTGATCAAGTTCGACCGCGAGATCGTGCAGGACCGCACCACCCCGTCGGTGTCGGCGGTGGTCAACGCGGTGCTGGCCGAGGCCGAGCGCACCGGCGCCACGGTGGTGGCCGAGGGCATCGAGTCCGAGCAGCATCTCGCGGCCGCCCGGTCGATGGGCGCGACCCTGGGCCAGGGCTGGTTCTTCGGCCGCCCCGAGCCGCTGCCCGCCGAGCTGCCCGCCCAGGGCGCCGACCTGCCGCGGGTGCCGGTGGCCGAGGACGGCGGCACGCCGTACGAGATCGCCGCCGGACGCCGTCCGGTGCACCGCGCCGACCGGGACACCCTGGGCCACCTCAGCCGGCACCTGGAGAACCAGTGCCCGCGCCTGCCGGAGCCGCCGGTGCTGCTGGCCGCGTTCCAGCAGGCCGACCGGTTCGACGAGGCGACCGGTGAGCGGTACCGGCCGCTGGCGGAGCGGTCGGCCCTGACCGCGGTCTTCGCGCGGGGCATCGCCGACGCACCGGGCGACAGCATCTCGGGTGTACGGCTGGCCGACGACGATCCGCTGACCCGCGAATGGACGGTCGTGGTGGTGGGCGCCCACTTCGCGGGCGGCCTGTTCGCCACCGAGCGCGACCCGGGCCAGTACGACTACGTGCTCACCTACGACCGGGCGACGGTGCTGGCCGCCGCCCTGCCGCTGCTGCGGCGGATGATGCCGGAGGGTGCCGCGACCTTCTGGTGACATGGGCTTCGCCACGGGGCGCGACGAGCGCTGGACACGGGTTCCTACTGTCGCTGCCGAATCTGTAGCGTCCGAAGGAGAAGCCTGTGCACATCTCCGCGCACCTCGACGTCGACGTGGTGGCCGTCGAGACCGACGACCAGCTGTCGGTGCTCATCGAACTGACCGCCCCGCCCGCCGCCGACGACGGCACGCCGAGGCAGCCGTCGACGCTGCAGGTGGTGCTGGACCGCAGCGGCTCCATGCGGGGCGGCCGGCTCGACGGTGCCAAGGCCGCGCTGCTGGGCCTGATCGACCGGTTGTCGCCGCAGGACAACTTCGGCCTGGTCGCGTTCGACGACCGGGTCGAGGTGACGGTGCCCGCCGGGCCACTGGCCGACAAGGCCGCCGCCAAGCGCGCGATCGAGCAGCTCACCCCGCGCGGCAGCACCGACCTGTCGGCCGGATACCTGCGCGGGCTCCAGGAGGCGCAGCGGGTGGCCGGGCCCGGCGGGGGCAGCCTGCTGCTGGTGTCCGACGGGCACGCCAACGCCGGGGTGACCGATCCGGACACCCTGGCCGGGGTCGCCGCCAAGGCGTACGCCGGGAAGATCACCTCCACCACGCTGGGGTTCGGGCTCGGCTACGACGAGCGGCTGCTGTCGGCGATCGCGCGGGGCGGGTCCGGCAACGAGCTGTTCGCCGAGGAGGCCGACACCGCCGGGGCGCTGATCGCCGGGGAGGTCGACGGCCTGCTGTCGCAGACGGCCCAGGCGGCCTCGCTGCGGATCACCGTGTCGCCGCAGGTGCGGTCGGTCCAGATCGTCAACGACCTGCCGGTGACGGCGGCCGGTGACGCGGTGCTGGCCGAGCTCGGCAGCTTCTACGCCGAGGAGACGCGCAAGCTGCTGCTGGTGTTCGACATCCCGGCGATCGCGGCCCTCGGGCTGGCCGAGGTGGCGGTGTGCGAGTTCACCTGGGTCGAGCTGCCGTCGCTGACCCAGCACACGGTACGGGTCCCGCTGCACGTCAACGTGGTGCCGGGCGACCAGGCGGCGGGCCGGGTGCCCGACGCGACGGTCCGCACCGAGCTGGTGTACCTCCAGGTGCAGCAGGCCAAGCGGCGCGCGTCGCGGCACCTGAGCACCGGGGCGTCCGGGGCGGCGCTGGACGAGATCCGCCAGGCGCAGCGCGCGGTGGACGCGGCGATGGCGGCCGCGCCCGACGCGCTGCGCGCCGACCTGGTCGAGGAGTCGTCGTCGCTGGCGTACCTGGCGGAGCAGACCGAGCAGGGTGACCTCGCGCGGGCGGCGAAGTACTCGTCGTCGAACGCGGCGTACAAGTCGCGCAGCCGGGGCCGCGAGGTCCCGCCGCAGGGGCCGAGCCAGCCGAACGCGTGAGGCACCGCGGTGACCAGGTTCGAGGCTGCATGTCACCTTGCCGGTCGCCTGACCTGGCCGAACCGTCACCCACGGCGGCCGCAGCGCCTAGAGTCAGCGGCATATGAAGGCCTCGCAAAGGCTGATGGGCCGCCACGCACCGGCGCTGCGCCGCGCCGTCGTGGCCGGCTGCCTGGGGATCATCACGGCGCTGGCGGTCACGACCTTCGCGTCCTGGCAGCTGGCCCTGGTCGCCGGCTGGGACGCCACCGCCCTCACCTTCCTCATCGCCGTCTGGCCGATGGTGCTGACCAGCGACGCCGAAGCCACCGAGGAGATGGCCTCCACCGAGGACGACACCCGCACCGCGGCCACGCTGGTGCTGCTCGCCGCCAGTGTCGGCAGCATCCTGGGCGTCGTGGCGACCCTGCCGTCGGCCGCGCACGAGCACGGGCTGCGCAAGGGCGCGCTGATCGCGGTGGCGGTGCTCACGATCCTGCTGTCGTGGATCGTCGTCAACACCGTCTTCCTGCTGCGCTACGCCGACCTGCAGTATTCGCCGCGCAGCGACGGCATCGACTTCGGCCCGGCCACCGGCGCACACCCCACCTATCTGGACTTCGCCTACGTCGCGTTCACCATCGGCATGACCTACCAGGTCTCGGACACCACCATCCGCGATCCGCGCATCCGGCGCACCATCATCGTGCACTCGCTGCTGGCGTACCTGTTCGGCGTGGTGATCGTCGCGGGCGCGATCAACCTGTTCTCCGGGCTGGCCCGCTGAGGTGTCGGCATGGCGTCTCGGCGGCGGGCGGACGCCGGACGCGGTCCTAACATCCACCGGTATGAGGCTCCGAATCGCCCTCGCCAGCACCGTCGCGGTGCTCGCATCGATCCTCGTGGCGCCCGCCGCCGCGCACGCCGCCCCCGACTCCATCGCCTGCTCGGCCGCGGGCAGCTACAGCAAGGTCATCGGCGGCACCCCCACCACCTTCTGGCTCGTGGGCACCGTCGGCAGCTACCGCTACTGGCACGTGGTGCTGCCCTCGGGCGGCGAGCTGTACCAGCGCAGCTACGTCGTGCGGTGCAGCGGCGACACCATCGCCTGGTCGGCCGACCTCACCCCGACCAGCGGCGACGCCGACCACTGCGGCACCACCTCCACCACGCTGTCCCAGTACGTCGGGTCGCACACGGGCCTCGTCCCGTTCCTGTCCTGGTACCTGGAGTACGACTACCACTACTGGCACGTCAAGCGCTGGGTGTTCACGGGCACGTTCGCGGTGCTGGTGTACGACCACTCCGAGGTGGCCGCCTGCCTGACCTGACCGTCAGGTCGACCGGTCGAGCTGCGACAGGATCACCGGATCGGTGATCCTGTCGTCGCCGAGCAGCAGCCCGTACGGGTGCTCAGGCCGACACGCGCACCTCGATCTGGTCCTCCTGCTTGGCCAGGTACATCGCGTCGTCGGCGCGGCGCAGCGTCACCTCGGCGGGCTCGCCGCGGCGGCGTACGGCGACCCCGACGCTAATCGCGTTCCCCACCTCCCGCGCGGCCGCGGCCAGCCGCCGCGCGACCCGTGTCGCCTCGGTCTCGTCCGGGACGTCGAGCACCGCCACGAACTCGTCGCCGCCCACCCGGAACAGCTCGTCACCGGCGCGCAGCGTCCCGCGCAGGGCCTTGGCGAGCCGGATCAGCAACCGGTCCCCGGCCGCGTGGCCCATCGTGTCGTTGACCTTCTTGAAGTCGTCGATGTCGACGACCAGCAGCGCGGTGCGCCCGGCACGGGCGGCGGCCAGGCGCTCGGTGAACGGGCCGAGGTGCGGCAGGCCGGTCAGCGGATCGGAGTCGGCCATCGACTTCAGATGGTCCAGCGTGGACAGCCGCTCGTAGCAGACGGCGGCGTTGGCCATGAGCAGTTGCAGCACGCTGACGGTGCCGGAGCCGACCCGGACGGCGAGCCGATCCATGATCAGCATGGCCGCGTCGGCGAGCGGGCTCTCGGCCGTGCCGCGTACGGGCACGGCCACCAGCGTGCGCACGCCCGCCCCGATCAGCGGCTCGAAGCCCCTGGCGTCCAGCAGGTCCGGATCGCCCAGGGTGTGCCCGGCACCGTGGCGGCACACCGCGTCGATCATCTCCGACAGCCGGTGCGGTTCGAGGCCCGCCACGTGCGCGGCCAGGTCGGGGGTGTCCGGGGCGGTGTACCCGGCGGCGAGGGCGAGGTCGGGCACCAGCCACTCCGTCGTGTCGGCGGCCCGCCGGACCAGCAGCGCCGCACTGCCCAGGCCGGAGACGTCCACGGCCGCCTCGCAGGCCAGCTCGGCCAGCTCGCGCCGGTCGCGGGCGTCGGCGAAGGCGAGGGTGTATCGCAGCGTGCGCTCCGCCCGCGACTCCACGGGCGGTCCGCCCAGTTCGGCGATGCGCTCACCGAGCCGCAGGCCGAGGTCGACCAGTCCGTTGCGCCACTCGTCCAGCCCCGGCATGAGCCGGTCGAACTCCAGGTTGAGCACGCCGATCGGGGACTGGGCCTGGCGGCGGATCGGCGCGCAGACCACGGACCCGACCGGCAGGCGCTGGTGCAGGCCCGCGTACTCGATGGAGGCGTCGCCGATGGAGACGGCCCGGCCGGTGGCCAGCACGCGGCCGACGATGCCGTAGTGCACCGGCACGGTCTGCGGCGCCTGCCACGCGCCGCTGCACGCGACCAGCGACAGGTGGGTGCCCGACACCAGCAGCGCGTCGACGGGGCTGCGGGTGTGCGCGTTGAGGATCGATACGGCCGTGTTGCAGGCACGCACCGCCGAGTCGCAGTCGGCGATGGCCAGCGCGACGTCGTCGAAGATGTTCGGCCCGATCGTCTCTCCCCCGCCGCTGCTCCGGGCGATTCACACCGATTACGATGCTACGCCCGTTTCACTGTTTCAGTTGGGCGGCGCCGGGGTCAGCGCGGCGGTACGCGCCAGCAGGTGCAGGAACGCGTCCAACCGGCGCTCGGCGTCGGCCAGCTCCGCGTCGAGATCCGGATGCGCCTGGTAGAGCACCTGGTCCGACCAGAAGTCGTCGGTCAGTTCGCCCAGTTCCCGCAGCTCGCCTTCGTCGATCGTGCGGCGGCACGCCTCAGCCAGCGGTCCGCCGTGACCCGCGAGCGCGAGCAGGACCCGGTCGATGCGCTCGACCGCGAACCGGACCCGGCACAGCCGGTGGGTGAGATCGGTGCCGTGACGGATCACGTCGATCTCTGCGTGCAGTGCCGCGGCGAGCTCCCGCTCGCGGTCGTCCCATACCACACTGCCGTACATATAGGCCATTATCGGCGTATAGCGTCGCGCTGACCGTTGACGCGGCCGAATGAACATGCAGGTGGTGTGCGTGGTCGTGCCGCACCGCACGGGTACGGCACGACCACCCGGTCACCGCGACGGCGTCGGTGACGGCTGCTGCGGCACGGTCGGCGCCTGCGGCACCGGCACCTGCGGCGGCATCTGCGGGTTCCCGGGATTACCCGGATAGCCGGGGTAACCGGGGTTGCCGGGATAGCCGGGGAAACCGGGCTGGCCCGGATAGCCCGGCTGGCCGGGGAAGCGGTGATCGCGGTCGGACCATGGACCGCGGTCCTCGCGGTCGGACCACGGACCGCGGTCCTCGCGGTCGTAGCCGCGGTGGTGCCTGCCCCAGTCGCCGCGGTCGCCGCCGTGCATGTGCGCGACCGCGCCCACGAAGCAGGCGCCCAGCAGACAGCCCAGGATCAGCCCCGCCAGCCCGGCGAGGACCGCCGGAATCGCCCAGTGCCGGCGGACCGGCACGGGCGGCGGGACGGGCGGACCCGGTGGTGCAGGTGGTGCGGGTGGTACCGGTGGCACCGAGGCCGTCGTGGCCTCGGGGTCGGCAGCGGAGTCAGCCATGCCCACAGCATGAGCCGCGAACCTCAAGACCAGCTGTCAACCCGCGAAACCGGGGCCCCGCGCCCGACATCGGCGCCCTCGCATCCGGACTTCCGCGCCTACGGCAGCTCATCCGGCACGGATCCGTGCTCGTCACCCAACCGCAGCTCGCGGCCCTGCCACCGGCGGCGCAGCCAGCGATCGTGACTGGCGACGACGACCGCGCCCGGCCCGGTGCCGAACGCCTCCTCCAGCTCGTCGGCCAGCCGCGGCGAGAGGTGGTTGGTCGGCTCGTCCAGCAGCAGCAGCTCCGGCGGGTCGGCCACCAGCAGCGCCAGCGCCAGCCTGCGCCGCTGCCCCACCGACAGGTCGCCGACCCGGGCACCGAGGTCGCGCGCGGCCAGCAGACCGAGCCCCCGCAGCGGCACGGCCTCCGCCCGCTGCGCGCCGAGCGCCAGCTCGTACTCCTGCTGCACGGTGCGGTCCGGGTCGCCGACCGCGGTGTCCTGCGTGAGCAGCCCGACCGTCAGGCCGCGCCGCCGCGTCACCGCCCCGGCCGCCGCCAGCCGCCCGGCCAGCACCGACAGCAGCGTCGACTTGCCCGTCCCGTTGCCGCCGGTGACCAGCAGCCGGTCGCCCGCGACCAGATCGAGGCGGGCCAGGTCCAGCCGGCCGGGCACGGCCACGTCCCGCAGCGACAGCAGCAGCCCGTCGGCGGCCTCGGCCGCCAGCGCGCCCGAGCGCAGCCGCAGCGGCTGCGGCGGTTTGCGGACCTGGTCGCGTTCCAGCTCGTCCAGGCGGCGGGCGGCGTCGCGGACCCGGCGCGAGATCTGGTTCTGCACCCGGCCCGCGGTGTGCCCGTACCCCATCTTCTCGCTGTCGCGTCTGGCCCGGCCCGGCGCGACCTGGTGCGCGGTGACGTCGACGGCCCGGCGCAGCTGCGCCAGCTCGTCCTGCTCGGCCTCGAACCGCCGCTGCCAGCGCTCCCGCTCGGCCCGCTTCTCGGCCAGGTATGCGGTGTAACCGCCGCCGAAGCGGACCGGCCCGTCGGCGGACGGATCGAGGTCGACCAGGTCGGTGCAGACGGCGTCGAGGAACGCCCGGTCGTGGCTGGCCAGCACCACCGCGCCGGGCAGGCCGCGCAGCTGCTCCTCCAGGAAGGACGCCGCGTCGTCGTCGAGGTGGTTGGTCGGCTCGTCCAGCAGCAGCGCGGCCGGGCGGCGCACCAGCAGCGCGGCCAGGGCCAGGCGCCCGCGCTGGCCACCCGACAGCGTCCCCAGCGCCCGGTCGTGGCCGAGCGCGCCCAGCCCCAGCCCGGCCAGCACCAGCCCGGCCCGCCGGTCGGCGTCCCAGGCGTCGTGCTGCTCGGCCCGGTCCAGCCGCTCGCCGTACTCGGCCAGCAGGTCGGGGTAGCTCGGCGCGTCCGGCGGGATGTCGGCCAGGTCGCGGCTGAGCCGGTCGAGCGCGGCGAGGTCGTCGCGGGACTCCCGCAGCGCGTCGTCGAGCACGTCGGCGATGGTCGCACCGGGCTCGAACGGCATCTCCTGGTGCAGGAAACCGAGGTCGGCCGGGCGTACGACGGAGCCGCCGTCGGGCTCGTCCACCCCGGCCAGCAGGCGCAGCAGGGTGGACTTGCCGGTGCCGTTCTCCCCGATCAGGCCGATGCGGCGGCCGGGGGCGGCGGTCAGGCTGACCCCGTCGAGCACGCGGCGCGTGCCGAGGGTGCGGACGAGGTCATGGGCGAGCAAGGGAGCAGACATGGTTGACACCACCGAGGAAGGTTCGGTTCGACCACCCGCCGGGCGGAGCCTCGGGCGCGGGTGCGGGAAGGTGTCAACGGATCACATCGCCGTCGACGGTACCCGCCGCCCGGACCCGCCCGCAACGCGATAGCCGCGCCCGGGGCCCGGCTCACACCCGTCAGGCCGACGGCGCGGCGGCATCCGGTGCCGGTCGCGGCACCACCAGCGGCCCCCGGCTGCCCCAGGCCCAGACCCCGAGCGCGAAGCAGCACAGCACCACGCCCGCGAGCGACGTCGCCGTCCACCCGCCCGCCGACCACAGCACGGTCGCCGCGGCCGAACCGAGCGCGCCGCCGATGAACGTGCAGGTGACGTACGCGGTGTTGAGCCGGCTGCGCTCCTGCCGCGACACCGCGAACACCCGGGTCTGGTTGAGGATGCCCTGCGCCTGCACCGCCACGTCCAGCACCACGATCACCACGATGATCAGCAGCACCGACCGGCCGGCGAACGCCGCCGCGACGAACGACAGCAGCGCCAGCGCCCACGCCGCACCCGTCGCCGGGATCGACCAGCCCCGGTCGTGCCACCGCCCGGCCCGCTGGGCGGCCACCGCCCCGGCCAGGCCGAACAGGCCGAACAGACCGATCACCGAGACCGGGTATCCGAACGGCGGCCCGCTGAGCAGGAACGTCAGCGAGGTCCAGAACATGGTGAACGCCCCGAACCCGGTCGCGGCCAGCACCAGCGTCCAGCGCACGGTCCGCTCGCGGGCCACCGCCCGGCCCACCGAGGCGATGAGCGCCGGATAGGACATGCTCGCCTTCGGCGCCAGCGACGGGACCGCCCGGTGTAGCAGCACCGCCAGCAGCACCGCGGCCGCCGCCGCCAGCGCGTACACGGTGCGCCAGCCCGCCGCGCCCGCGACCAGGCCGCTGACGGTGCGCGAGGCCAGGATGCCGGTGAGGATGCCCGACACCACGACACCCACGACCCGGCCGCGGCTGGCGTCGTCGGCCAGATCCCCGGCCAGCGGGGTGAGGATCTGCCCCGACACCGTGGTCATGCCGACCACCGCGAGGGCCGCGAGCAGCACGCCCATCGTCGGTGCCAGCGCGCACGCCGTCAGCGCCGCGGCCGCGCACAGCATCATCGCCGGGATGAACCGGCGCCGGTCCAGCACGTCGCCGAGCGGCACGAGCAGCAGCACCCCGGTCGCGTAGCCGACCTGGGTGGCCGTGATCAGCCAGCCCGCCCGAGCGGCGGAGGCGTGCAGGTCGGCGGCGATGAACCCCAGCAGCGGCTGGGCCCAGTACAGGTTGCCGACCGCCGCCCCGGCAGCCAGCGCGAACAGGAACGTCAGGCCGCGCGTCATCGCCGGCTGCGCCGGTGCCGCCGTCATCCGGCCACGCCCGCCTGCGCCGCCCCGGAGCCGTACTCCTCGTCGGTGACCAGCTCGCCCCACTCGGTCTCGGGGCCGGCACCGTCGTCGGGGCCCTCCCACATGGCCAGGTGGGTCATGAAGTGGTCGGGTGCGGCACCGTGCCAGTGCCACTCCCCCGGCGGGGTGTGGATCGTGTCGCCGCACCGGATGGCCATCACCTGCCCGCCCCGGGCCTGGACCAGGCCGGTGCCCTCGGTGACGTACAGGGTCTGGCCGACGGCGTGCCGGTGCCAGCCCGTACGCGCGCACGGGGCGAAGTGGACGCTGTTGACCCGCAGCCGCGACGGCGGCTCACCCCGGGCGATCACGTCGAACCAGACGTCGCCGGTGAACCACTCGGCCCGGCCCTTGACCGACGGGGCCTGCTCGACGATCTTCATCACGTCCTCCTCGGCTGGGGCCGCGCCTGCTCAGCGGACGAGCTTGATAGTGGACGCCCGCGCCGACGGGGCGACCATCGGGTCCACCTCATGGGCGCCGTCGCCCCACCCATCGTCGCCTCGCCGCGGCCCCGCCGCAGGTCAGCGTGCAGTTTCGGGGAAACTGCACGAAAGGCGCCCAAGATTCCCGCACTTTCCCCGAAACTGCACGAACCCCGCGCCGTGCGGGCCCCGGCATGGGAGTGCGGGGCGGGGGCAGGGGCAGGATGCCGTGTCCGATCTCCGCCGGAGATCGGGGCGGGGGTCGGTGAGGCTGGAGGCATGACGACGGATTATGTGGTGCGGGCGATCAGCCCGGCGGTGGTGGCGCAGTTGCGGCGGTTCGACGACGCGAGGCGGCCGCCCCGGCTGTCGATCGACGCCGAGGGCGGGGCGCCGTTACGGTGCTGCCTGCGCCGCAGCGAGCCGGGTGAGGCGCTGGCGCTGGTGTCGTACGCGCCGCTGCGCCGCTGGGCGGCCGGCACCGGCGCCGATCCCGGGCCGTACGACGAGGTGGGTCCGGTGTTCATCCACGCGGAGCAGTGCGCGGGCCCGGCGGACGCGCGGTTCCCGGCGCATATGCACGCCGGGCCGAGGGTGCTGCGGGCCTATGACGGGCAGGGCCGGATCCTGCGCGGCGAGCTGGTGCAGGTGCTCGACGCCGGCACGGCGGACGCGGTGGCCGGTGAGCTGTTCGCCGATCCGGCGGTGGCCGTGGTCCACGTCCGGGCGGTCGGCTTCGGCTGCTTCATGCACGAGCTCCAGCGGGTGTGATCCGATGCCGTGGACGCGGGGTGCTGCCGGAGCGGCACCCCGCGTCCACGATCGCGGATCACGACTCGGTCAGGCGCGGGCGACCGCCGGTTTCGCCGCCTTGATCACGACGGTGCCGATGAGCTTGTCGGCCAGCGTCTGCCGCTTGGCGTCCCACAGCGGGAACAGCCAGCCGATGTGCAGCGCGAGGCTGTCGGCCACGTGCGCCGCGTCGCGCACCACCGCGGGCAGCACCCCGATGGGGTCGTGCGTGCGGTCGTACACCAGGCTGATCCCGGCCAGCCTGCGCCCGAGCGACTGCCCGGTGCGGCCGCCGAGGTACCACCGGTTGGCGCCCAGGACCACGAGTACGAGCAGCGTGGCCAGATCGGCCGCGACGCTGTCCTGCGCGGCGGCGCCGGTCAGCCCGACCGCCGCCACCACCGCCGTGACGAGCATGACGTCGATGACGAAGGCGGCGGCCCGCAGGGGCCAACTCGCGTACGGCACAACACCCTCCTAGATCGGCCACAGGGTAGATCACCTTCGGCGGCCGCGCCGCCCCGAGGGACCGCGCACGACGCGCACATTTCGTGACTCTCAGATTACTCACAGCATTTTGGGGTACAGGTTGACCGTGGGCATCCACCGGCGCCGCAGGTCAGGGGCGTGGTAACCGGTCGCGCGGGACGCGGAGGACAGCCCGGCAGCAGTCAGACCCGCGCGAGGGAGGGGGACATGCTCCCGAGGGCGATCGTGATCTATGCAGGATTGTGGATCGTGGGGCTGGTGGGGTTCTTCGTCCTGCCCGCTCCCGCCGACGACGTGGTGTGGTCAGCGGTCGGCGCCTGCTCCGCCGCCGCCATGGCGTACGGCGTCGCGCACCACCGGCCCGTCCCGGCGCGACCCTGGTGGCTGCTGTGCGCCGCGGTGTCCCTGCTGTTCCTCGGCGACACCGTCTACGCCGCGCTGACCGATACCCGGCACGTCGCCGAGCTGTTCCCCTCGGCGGCCGACCTGTTCTACCTGGCCATGTACCCGGTGCTGGCCGCCGGGCTGCTGGGGCTGGCCGGGCCGCGCGGCCGGCGGCGACGGCCCGCGATCCCGCTGGACACCATGATCCTGGTCAGCGGCCTGGGACTGCTGACCTGGATCTTCCTGATCACGCCGCACCTGGCCGACCCCGGCCTCACCGCCGTCCAGCGACTGCTCTCGGTCGCCTACCCCGTCGGCGACGTGCTCGTGCTGGCCACCATCGGCCGTCTCATCGTGGTGCGCCGGTTCACCCCGGCCGTGCTCCTGATCGTCGTCGGCGCCGCCGGGCTGCTGGTCACCGACCTCCTGTACGCCCTGTCCCACCTGCGCGGCCACGGCCCGGCGGGCGGCCCCGTGGACCTCGGCTGGCTGCTGTTCTACGGCGGCTGGGCCGCCGCCGCGCTGCACCCCTCGATGGTCGAGCTGACCCGGCCGCCGACTGCCCCGCGCCGGCTCAGCACCGCCCGCCAGGTGTCGCTGCTGGCCGCCGCCCTGCTCCCCTCGGCCCTGCTGGTGTACGAGGCCGCCCGCGGCGGCGTCCTGCACACCCCGGCGATCGCGGTCTGCGCCAGCGTCACCACCGTCCTGGTCGGCGCCCGTTTCTACACCATGATCGGCGATCGGCGCGGCGACACCGCCCGTGCCGACATCGTGCGCGCCACCTCGGCGAGCCTGGTCGCCGCCCACGACGTGCACAGCGTGCGCACCAGCCTCGCCGACGCGGTCGGCCGCCTGGCCGGGGGCGAACCGCACACCTTCCGCATGATCATGGGGGCGCACGCCTGGCCCCGCCAGGACGGCGTCGCCGCCTGCGCCCTCACCGAGACCGCGGCCCTGCCGCCCGTCGCCGCCGCCGCGATCACCCCGTTCCCGCACGCGCTGGTGTGCCCGATCGACCTGGGCCGCGACGCCGAGGCCACCGCCGAGCACGGCGCGGTGCTGGTCGGCGGCGACCTCGAACTGCTGCAACTGCTCCAGGGACCGGTCGAGACGCTCTCGGCTCAGGCCGTGCTGGCCCTCGACCGGATCGCGCTGGCCCGCCAGATCACCCAGCGCGACAGCGAGCAGTACTTCCGCGCCCTGGTCCAGAACGCGACCGACGTCATCCTCATCGTCGACGCCGACGACCTGCGCATCCGCTACGCCAGCCCGTCCGCGGCGAGCCTGTTCGGCCCGTGCGAGCTGCTCGGCGCCGACCTGGTCGAGCAGACCGGGCCCGACGGGCGCTCGGCCGTACGCGACCAGCTCAAGACCGCGCCGGTCGGCCCGGCGGGCAGCGTCGCCGACTGGGCCGTGCTGCGCTGCGACGGCCAGCACGCCGAGGCCGAGGCGATCTGCCGGGACCTGCGCGCCGAGCCTGCCATCGCCGGGATCGTGGTGACCCTGCGCGACGTGACGGTGCAGCGGCGGCTCCAGCGGGAGATGGCCTACCACGCCTACCACGACTCGCTGACCAGGTTGATGAACCGGACGGCGTTCCGGCGCCGGCTGGCCGACGCCACCGCGCGGGCGCACCGGGTCGGCGCGCTCGCGGGCGTGCTCTACCTCGACCTCGACGACTTCAAACTGGTCAACGACACCCTCGGGCACGAGGCCGGGGACCGGTTGCTGCGGCTGGTGGCCGAGCGGATCGTGCACGCGCTGCGGCCGTACGACACGGCCGCGCGACTGGGCGGCGACGAGTTCGCGGTGCTGGTCGAGGACGCCCCGTCGCGCCAGACCGTCTACGGCGTGGCCGACCGAGTGGTGGCCGCGCTGGCCCGGCCGTTCGACCTCGACGGGCGCCTGGTGTCGGGCCGGGCCAGCGTCGGGGTGTCGTTCACCAGCGACGGCCACGACGGCGCCGACCTGCTGCGCCAGGCCGACGTCGCGCTCTACGCCGCCAAGGCCGAGGGCAAGGGCCGCTGGCGCCGCCACGACCCGAGCCTGGACACCCAGACCGCCGAGCGGATGCAGCTGCGCGCCGAGCTGGAGCAGGCCCTGCCCGGCGGCCAGTTCCTGCTGGAGTACCAGCCGATCGTGCGGCTGGCCGACCGCGCCACCGTGGGCTTCGAGGCGCTGCTGCGCTGGAACCACCCGGCGCGCGGCCGGCTCATGCCGGGGCAGTTCATCGAGATCGCCGAGGACACCGGCGCGATAGTGGCCATCGGCAACTGGGCGCTCGGCGAGGCGGCCGCGATGGCGGCGACCTGGCCCGCCGTCGACGGCACCGCGCCGTACGTCAGCGTCAACGTCTCCGCCCGGCAGTTCCGCACCAGCGGATTCGCCGCGCACGTGCTGCACACCCTGCGGGCCACCGGCCTGCCCGCCGGGCGGCTGCTGCTGGAGATCACCGAGACCCTGCTGCTGCGCGACGACGAGCAGGTCTGGCACGACCTGGCCAGCCTGCGGCAGGCGGGCATACGCGTGGCCATAGACGACTTCGGCACCGGCTACTCGGCCCTGAACTACCTGCGCCACACGCCCCTGGACGTGGTGAAGCTCGACCGGGTCTTCACCAGCAGCATCACCACCTCCCAGTACCAGGCGGACCTGGTGGCGGGCATCCTCACGCTGGCCCGCCGGATGAACCTGGACGCCATCGCCGAGGGCATCGAGCAGCAGTCCGAACTGGACCACCTGCTGCGCGCGGGCTGCCCCTACGGCCAGGGCTACCTGTTCGCCCGCCCCATGTCCGGCGAGCAGGCCCGCGACCACCGGTCCTCGCCGCGAGCCTCCGGGCAACCCGGATCGCCGCCGGATGCGTAGTCTCTTCGAACGTGAGCGCGACTTGGGGAATGTCACGACGTGACGCGGGGCTCTCCGCCGCCGTACTGGGCTTCTTCGCCGCGTCCTGGTTCGGGTGGGCGCAGGCGGACCCGCCCGCGTGGGCGCCGGCATGGCTCGGCGCCGCGAGCGGGCTGTGCTGGCTGGTCGCCGCGGCCGGCCTGGTGCTCGGGCTGCGTTCGCGGGACACCGCGCCCCGCGAACGGGCCACGTGGCGGCGGTTCGGCGTCGTCGTCGGGATCGAGTTCGCCGCCGCGGGCGCGGGCGCGGGACTGCTGGCCGCGCTCGGGCAGGCCGACTACATCCCGGTGTGGGTGTGCGCGGTGGTCGGCGTCCACTTCCTGCCGCTGGTCCCGATCTTCGGCTACGGCGGCTACCGGGTGCTCGCGGCCGTGCTGACGGCGGGCGCGCTGGTCTCGCTCACCGTCGCGGCGACCACCGACGTCGCACCGAGCACGGTCACCGGCGTGGTCGCGGGCACGGTGCTGCTCGGCTTCGCCGTGAGCGACCTGGCCCGCCTGCGCCTGATCGCCCCGGAACCGGCGGCCTGACCGGCGGTCAGGACGCCGCCGGGACGGCCTCGCGGGACAGGACGCCCAGGTAGCCGTTGGCGACGATCAGCCTGGCGCGCTCGTTGTAGAAGTCCGGGTCCTCCGGCAGCGTCGTGGCCAGGCCGTCGACGTACCGGTTGAACATGCAGAACGCCGCCGCGATCAGCACCGTGTCGTGGATCTCGACGTCGGAGGCGCCCTCGGCCTTCGCCGCGGCGACGAGTTCGGCGGTCACGGCGCGGCCGGTGCGCTGGACCGCGCCCGCGATCGCCAGCAGCGCGTGCATCTTCGCCGAGACCGGGGCGGCCCCGGCGTCGTCGCGCACCTGCTCGACCAGCGCCATGCCGTCCGGCAGCTGCGCCGCGGCGTAGGCGGCGTGCGCGGAGTAGCAGTAGGTGCACTCGTTGAGCCCCGACACGTACGCCGCGATCAGCTCGCGCTCGCCCCTGGTCAGCGTGCTCGGCCCGCACAGCAGCACCTCGACGAGCGCGTTGAGCGGCCCGGCGGTCTCGGGGCGGAACCGGAACAGACCCCGGATGCCGGGCTGGTCGGTCGGCAAGGTCACGTGCGGCATCGTGTACCCCCACAGGTCGGACAGCGCCCGGCCCACCACCGCGACGCACCGCCGCCCAGCTTATCGATCCACGTGAGTCAGTCAACCGTCTGTTGTGGACGCCACGTCAGGACGCCTGCGGCTGCTCGGCGGGGTCGTGGCGGGTATGCACCACCCGGCGTACCCGCCGCGCGTCGCCCGCCCAGTCCATCAGCGACAGCAGCGCCGGGGCGAGCAGCGACCGGACGACGAACGCGTCCACGATGATCCCGACCGACAGCGCGAACGCCAGCTCCCGGAACGGCCGCAGCGGCACGACCGCCAGCAGCGCGAAGCTGACCGCCAGCGTCACCGCGGCGGTGCGGATGGCCCGCGCCGACTGCGGCAGCGTGATCGCCAGCGCCTCGCGCAGCGGGCGCCTGCGGGCCTCCCGCCAGGCGGGGCCGATGCCGAAGATGTTGTAGTCCGATCCCAGCGCCACCAGCAGCACGGCCGCGGCGAACGGCACGTAGAAGGTCAGCCCGTCGGCTCCCAGGTGGTCCTGGAAAAGCCAGGTGGTGGCGCCGAGCGTCGCGCCGATGGCCAGGACGCTGCACGCCAGTAGCGCCAGCGGCACGACCAGCGCGCGCAGGAACAGCATGAGGAACAGCAGGTTGGCCGCGAGCGCCGCCAGCGCGATCCGGCCGAGGTCGGACACGGTCTGGTCGACGATCACCTTCGCGATCGCGGTGTCGCCGCCCAGGCTCGCCCGCACCCCGGACAGGCCCGCGGACCGCAGCAGCCCCGGCAGTTCCCGTTCGAGCCCGGTCAGCGTGCGCACGGCGGTCGCACCGAGCGGTTCGTCGGCCAGCACCAGCAGATACCGTGCCGCAGACCCGTCCTCGGCCCGGAACAGGTTGAGCTCGGTGGGCACGGACCTGTCGGCGGGCCCGACGACCGCGGCGACGCCGGGCACCTCGGCCAGCAGCTGCTGAAGCCGGTCGAGCTGCTGCTGCCGGGTGGCGACGCCGTCGCCCTCCAGCAGCACCTCGGTGGGCGACAGGATTCCGGCCGCGAACCCCTGCTCAGCCTGCGCGGCCGCCTGGCGGGTCGGCTGGTCGGCCGGCAGCGCCTCCACGAACGACACTCCCAGCCCCAGGTGCCGGGCGGGCAGGGTCGCCGCCACCAGGCCCCCGACGCACAGCAGCAGCACCGGCAGGGCGACCCAGGGGCGGGTCAGCAGGCGCGCCCACCGGCCGCTGCCCGGCTCGGGCTCGACGCGCTCGGCGACCGGCCGCCCCGGCGCCCACAGCGCCGCCGGGCCGAGGATGGCCAGCAGCGCGGGCACCAGCGTGACCGACACGACCATCCCGATCAGCACCGCCACGGCCATACCCGGGCCGAACGCCCGGAACGCCGCCGACCCCGCCACGATCAGCACGCCGGTGCCCGCCGCCGCGGTGGCGCCCGCCGTGGCGATGATCGGGGTGAACCTGGCTCCGGCCTGCGTGGCCGCGTCCAGCCGGTGCTCCCCGGCGGCCAGGCGGCTGCGGAACCCCGACAGGTAGAACACGACGTAGTCGGTCACGACGCCGAGCAGCAGGGCCACCAGCAGCGGCTGGGTCTCTTGCGGCACGGGCGTGCCGAGCCGCTCGGCCAGCGCGCCGCCGACGTGGATGGTGAGCATGACCGCGATCCCGGCGACCCCGAGCGCGAGCAGCGGCGCGAGCAGCGACCGGAACGCCAGCGCGACGATGATGAAGACCGCCGCCACGGTGACCGCTTCCAGCCACGGCAGCGACGACAGCACGATCTCGCCCTGCTCCACCCGGGCCGGAACCGAACCGGTGACCCCGATGACGGCGTCGTCGGCGTCGTAGTGCGCCGCGGCGAACCGGCGGGCGGCCTCGACCTGGTCGGCGAAGTCCACGTCCGGGGCGGTGAACAGCATCGTGACGATGGTGGTGCCGTCCTCGTGCGAACCGGGGACCAGCTTCAGCGTGTTCATCACCGGCACGGCGGCCAGGATCGGCTTCGCGTCGGCGAACGTCCCGTCGGTGACTGCCTGGGCGCGCGCGATCGCCTCGGCCTGGACCTGCGCCGACAGCCCTTTCGGGTCGCGCTGCACGACCGCGACCCGGCTCAGCAGCGGCAGCCCGAACTTCTCGAACGAGCGGACCTCGCTGCGGATCGCCGGGTTGTCCACCGCCACCAGCTGGCCGAGGTCGCTGCCGCCCTGGCCGAGCGCGGGCAGGTTGACCACGGCGGCGGCCGTCACGGCCAGCCACCCGAGCACCACCGGCCAGCGCAGCCACACCACCAACCGGGCGTACAGGCTCATCGGTCAGACCTCCGGGGTGCTCGTCGCCGCCGCGGCCGGTGCCGCTCCCGCCAGCGATGCCCACGGCCGGGGCGGGCAAACCTCGGCGCGACCGGAACCGGCACGTTTGCCGGGGCGTGGGCCGGGGCAACCCGCAACAGGTGAGCAGACCTCGGGTCACCTCGGCGGAGATGTTCCGCTGGTCGGCGGCGGCAGCGTGCGGAGTCGCGGCGGTGGGCGCCGCCGCGGCGGTGCTGTGGGCCGTACGCGGCGTGCTTGTCCTGGTCCTGGTGTCGCTGTTCGTCGCGGTGAGCCTGGACCCGGCGGTGCGCTGGCTGGTCCGCCACCGCGTACGCCGCCCCTATGCCGTCACCGCGATCCTCGTCCTCGTGCTGGCCGGTGCCGCCGTGCTGTCCGCCGGGGTCGGGCCGCCACTGGCCCGCCAGGCCGGCGACCTGGTCAAGGACCTGCCCGGCTACATCGCCGGGCTCGACGAGCGGTCCCCGGTCTTCGGCGAGCTCAGCGCCCGCTACGGGCTCGGCGACCGGCTCAACGAGCTGGCCTCCTCGGTGCCCGAGTGGATCGCCGTCAACCTGCTCAGCCTGTTCCAGACCTTTCTGGACGGACTGGCCACCACGGTGACGGTCGTGGTCGTGTCGCTGTACTTCCTGGCCGACCTGCCCCGGCTGCGCCGCCGCGCCCAGCTCATGGCCCCTGACCGGCACCGCGAGCGGGTGCGGCGCATCGTCGACACGGCCGTCGACAAGGTCGGCTCGTACATGATCGGCAATGTGGTCGTGTCGCTGATCGCCGGCGCCGTCGCGTATGCCGGCCTGGTGGTCCTCGACATCCCGTTCGCGCTGCCGCTCGCGCTGATCGTCGCGGTCACCGACCTGATCCCGCTGGTCGGGGCGACCCTCGGCATGGCGGTGTGCGGCCTGGTCGCCGCGATGGCCGTCGGACTGTGGCCCGCGGCGGTCGCGATCGTGGTGTGGCTGCTGGTGTACCAGCAGGTGGAGAACTACTGGATCGTGCCGCGGGTGATGCGCCGCAGCCTGGACATGCCGTCGCTGGCCGTGCTGCTCGCGGGCCTGATCGGCGCGGCGCTGCTGGGCCTGATCGGCGCGCTCATGGCGATCCCGGTCGCCGCCACCGCCAAGGCCGTGCTCGCCGAGCTGCGCACCCCGCTGCCACCACCGGGCCACATACCCGCCCAGACCGCCGCCGACCCCGAGCTAGCCGGCGTCCTCGATGAATAGGCCTGTCTCCGAGCCGTTCTTCACGTCGATGAAGGCGGCCATGCCGTCGAGGATGCGGGCCAGCCCGAACCCGAAATAGGCCGCCGGATCCTGGGGCTCGTCCATCGCACCGGCGTCGATCGCCTGGCGCAGCATGGGAAACCGGTCGGCCCGCACCAGATGCCGCATGAGGCCGCCGAACTCGGCGTTCACCGCCTCGACGGACCCTCCCTGTGCCCGTGCGGCCTCGACCATCTGGCCGCGCAGCATGGCGTCGTACCGGACGTAGCCGAGGACCAGCATCAGCAGGGAAAGCTTCTCCCGCTCGGCGAGCCTGGTGCCGGCCAGGGCGCGCAGGCCGGTCTCCATCCAGGCGAGCTGGCGCGGCGTGGCCGGGGGCGCGGCGATGGGGACCTGCAGAATCCACGGTTCCGCCAGGTACAGGGCGAACGTCGCGTGGGCCCAGCGCTCGACCGCGGCCCGCCACGCCTCGTCCGGCGCCTTGGGGTGCGGCGGCTCGCCCGCGGCCGCCTCCAGCATCAGCAGGACCAGTTCGTCCTTGTTGGCGACGTACCGGTAGAGCGTCATCGCCGAGGTCGAGAGCTCCGCGGCCAGCCGCGGCATCGACACCGCGGCGAAGCCCTCGGCGCGGGCGACCCCGACGGCCGCCGTCACGATCAGGTCGACGCTGAGTGTCGGCTTCGGGCCCCGGGTGGGGCGCTCCCGCAGACCCCAAGCCCGTTGCAGGGCACCGGGTACGGGGTTGGTCTCGGGCATCGACGCTGCTTCTCCTTCGGGCTTGACCCCCATCCTATTACCGCGTATACCTTAAGCAATTACGCGTAAGCCTTACGCAGTAAGCCGCCATGCTGGGGGGAAGCCGTGCGACACGCCATGCCGGAGGCAGCGACGCCACGAGCGGGGCAGCGGGAGTGGATCGGGCTGGGCGTCCTCATCCTGCCGCTGCTGCTGGTCTCGATGGACGTCTCGGTTCTCTACTTCACCGTTCCGTTCATCAGCCGCGACCTGGCACCGAGCAGCACCGAGCAGCTCTGGATCTTCGACAGCTACGGGTTCGTGCTGGCCGGTCTCCTGATCACCATGGGCTCGCTCGGTGACCGCGTCGGGCGGCGCCGATTGCTCATGCTCGGGGCGCTCGGGTTCAGCGCGGCCTCCGCGCTGGCGGCGTACTCCGGCAGCGCGCCCATGCTGATCGCCGCGCGGGCGGTCCTGGGCGTCGCCGGCGCCGCCCTGATGCCCTCGACACTGGCCCTGGTCCGCAACATGTTCCACGACGAGAAGCAGCGCTCCACCGCCATCGCCGTCTGGACCGCCGTGATGGCCTCCGGCATCGCGCTGGGACCGATCATCAGCGGCCTGCTGCTCGAACACTTCTGGTGGGGCTCGGTCTTCCTGATCAACGTGCCGGCGATGGTCCTGCTGCTGACCCTGGCCCCCGTCCTGCTGCCGGAGTACCGCACCCCCGGGCAGGGTCGGTTCGACCTGGCCGGCGCGGGTCTCTCGGTCGCCGCCGTGCTGCCGGCCATCTGGGGGATCAAGGAGATCGCCGCACACGGCGCCGACCCGCTCCGGGCCGCCGCCGTCGTGGCCGGTCTGGTGATCGCGGTGCAGTTCGTCCGGCGCCAGCGGCGGCGGCCGGACCCGATGCTGGACCTCGCCGTCCTGCGCCGCTCCGCGTTCGCCGGGTCGGTGCTGGCGAGCCTGCTCGCGACGTTCGCGATGGTCGGTTTCGCGGTGCTGTCCACCCAGTATCTGCAACTGGTGCTCGGCCTGAGCCCGCTGCGCGGGGCAATGTGGAGTCTGGTGCCGACCGTCGGTGTCGGCGCGGCTGCCCCGATCGCGTCGACCCTGGCCCGGCGCGGCGTGCACCGCACGAAGATAGTCACTGCCGGGTTCGTCGTGGCGGCCGCCGGTTTCGCCCTGCTCAGCACGGTGCCGGTCAAGTCGGGCCTGGTGGTGTGGCTGATCGGTTCCGGAATCTACGCGGCCGGCCTGGTCGTCGTGCTGTCCACCGCCACCGAGCTGGCCATCGGCACGGTCCCACCGGAACGGGCCGGAGTGTCATCGGCCCTGATGGAGACCGCCACGGAGTTCGGCGGCGCCCTGGGCATCGCCCTGCTGGGCAGTGTCGCCACCGCCGTCTACCGCACCCGCCTCGGCGAGCAGGTGCCGGCTGCCGCCCGCGAGACCCTGGGCGGAGCCATGGCCACCGCCGCCCGCCTGTCCCCGCCCGCGGCCGACGAGCTGCTGCGCTCCGCCCGCGACGCGTTCGTGGCCAGCATGCACGTCGCGGTCTGGACCAGCACCGCGATCATGCTGCTGGCCGCCGCCGCAGCGCTCGCCAGCCTGCGCCCGGCCGCCGATGCCCCGCAGCCGCCCGACCCCGCACTCGCCACCTGAGCCCCGGAAACGTTCTGGCCGAGTTGCCGGGCACGTTCTGGTCGAGTTGCCGGGCAATCGGGGGAATCGGCACCGCGCATTCCCCCGATTGCCCGGCAACTCGGCGCAGACTGCTCGGCAACTCGGCGAAGAAGGGCTCGGGTCAGTCGGGCCAGCGGCCGGTGAGTGATCTGACGGCGTGGGCGCCGCCGCGGTCGACGGTCGCCTTGACCAGCCCGAAGATCGCACCCTGCACCGCCGCGGCGGCGAGGATCTCACCCCAGCCCCGCGTCGGGTCGGTGGCGTGCGGGGCCTCGGACGAGCCCGAAGCCACCGCCCACACCCGTCTGAAGGCCGCGGCCGCGACCACACCGGCCAGTGCGCCTCCGATCAGGCCGATCGGCTTGTAGACCAGTGTCTGCTTGTTCATGCCGAGCGCATACCCGGTCGGGGGCGGTTCAGTCCCGGGCCGGGTGCCGGGCCGGTCAGGCGACGCGCCGGGCCACGACCGTGTCGCCGATGTCCTCGGCCTCGACCGTGAACCCCGCCGCGGCCAGCTCCCGCGCGAACGCCTCGGGTGTCACCACGTGGCCCTCGAACGTCTCGTCCTCCTGCCGCACCAGCGCGCCGTCGCGGCTGACCCGGTACGCGAACCGCCACCGGACGCGCTGGTCACCGACCGGGGTCGTGGTCAGCTCGCCGCTGTAGAGATCGCCGCCGACCAGCACCGACGGCAGGTCACCGCGGTCGGGCAGGGCGACGGCCGGGGGCCGCTGCACCACCAGGCGTCCGCCTGGCACCAGGGCGGTCGCCATCGCGGCCAGGGCGGCGGCGCGGCCTGCGGTGTCGAACCCGCTGACGGTGTTGCGGCACCAGGCGAAGTCGGCGACCCCGGCCAGCCCCAGCCGCTCCACCTCGCGGGCGTGCACCCGCACCCGGGCCAGCAGGTCGGCGCGGGCGGTGAGCCGTCCCAGCAGCACCGCCCGCATTGTCGACGAGGGCTCGACGGCGTGCACCGTAACGTCGCACCGTTCGGCCAACAGGACCGTGTCCAGGCCGGTCCCGGCGCCGACGTCGAGCACCCCGACCACGGGGCGGCCGAGCCAGCGGTCGAGCAGCGGGACGGTGACGGCCCGGTGCTGCGCGGCCTGCAGCAGGTCGTAGAACTCGGCCGTGACGGTGTAGGTCTCGGTCATCAGTCAACCCTTCCCGCCGAGACGATGTGCCGGACTGTGCCGACACGATCACATCCACCCGCTCAACGCTCGCCGACACCCCGGATGAACGGCGCGTCGCGCGAGGTCAGGCGGCTGCGGGGGCCGGCGGCGCGCAGCACGACGTCCAGAACCCGGTCGGGGTCGGCGGCGTAGGCCAGGCTGAACCAGGCCATGTTCGCCTCCACCACCGCCCAGTGCTCGTGCCCCCGGTCCGGGTCGCTGACCAGGCCGACGTCGACGACGACCGCGCCGGGCAGGGTGCCGGCGCAGGTGCCGAGCAGGTCGGCGGCGAAGGCGAGCACGTCGGCGCGGTGGGCGCAGGCGTCCAGGGGCGCCGGGTCCAGGCGGCCGCTGACGGCGTACCGGCTGGCGGTGTGCACCGCGCCGTCGAGGACGAACAGCCGGTATTCCGCCAGGAACGTCACGATGTCGCTGACCAGCACCTCGGTGTCGGCGGGGTGCCGGTCGTCGCCGGGCAGGCGGGAGCCGTCGGCGTACACCCCGGCGGGCAGGGCCTTCTCGCGGGGCTGCTTCACGAACATGGGGGTACGCGACCAGCGCGCCTCGCCGAGCGTGGTGAGGACGATGTCACGGCGGGTGTACTCGTACGGCAGCCCGGTCAGCCAGTCGTCGTCCGGTTCGAGCAGAGCCAGGTCGAGGTCGGCGGCGACAGCCGCGGCGAACAGCGGCCCGCCGTAGAGGTGGCCGCCCGAGACGCTGCGCAGCCGGTCGGGCACCGCCGGACCGGACAGCGGCTCGACCGCCAGCCCCCGCCGCCGCGCCGCTCCGGCGAGCAGCTCAGCGGTGCGGTCGGGGCGGGGCGGCAGGACCAGGAAGCCGGCGGGCGCAGCGATCATGGGTCACCGGCCGGGACGGTCGTCGTCCCAGCTGACCGCGGTCAGGCGCCAGCCCTCCGGCGTACGCAGGAACTGCATGCTCTTCGTGCCGCCCCCGGTGAACGCCTCGCCGCGCAGCACGCCGCTCTTGCGGTAGCGGCTCAGCCGCTGCGCGACGTCGCCGAACACGACGGTCTGCGACCAGGTCTCGTGCTCGCTGAAGTCGGTCAGCTCGCCCGAGGTGAGCAGCGCCTGGCGGGGGGCGGCGAACGCGTCGAGGTCGCAGACCTGCTGCCGGGGTCCGCCGTTGGCGACGACGCCGCCGGGCGTGAACAGCCGGTGGATCGCGCCGACGTCGGGCTCGGTGCCGCCGGTGTTGGTGAACAGCGCGAGGAAGGCCGCGGCGAGCCGGTCGAGCTCGGCTCGGTCGGCGTCGGCCGCGGCGGTGCGGGCCAGCCACTCGTGGGCCAGCACCGACCAGATCTCGGTGTCGCTGCGCCCGCCGTCCTCCTCCGGGTGGGTCGCGCGCAGCACGCCGTCGCGGCTCATGCCCAACCGCTGGGCGACCGCGACGCTGCGGACGTTGCCTGCCTTGGTGTGCCACTCGACGCGCTGGATGCCGCGCTCGCGGATCGCCCAGTCGAGGATCTGCGTGGCGGCCCGGGTCACCAGGCCCCGGCCCTCGGCGGACGGCTCCAGCCAGCAGCCTGCCTCGCACACGCCCTGACGGACGTCCAGGGAGACGAACATGACGCCGCCGACGAGCTGGTCCTGCTCCCAGATGCCCCAGATGCCGCCGTTGTCGCGGGTGCGCCGGTCGGCGTAGCGCTCCAGCACGTGGCGGGCCTCGGCCAGGTCCTTGGCCACGAACGACGCCCCGACCCACGGCGAGATGTGCTCGCGGCAGCGGTCGAGGTTGGCCAGGAACTGCTCGTCGTGCCAGGGCTCCAGCGGGCGCAGCTGCGCGGTCGCGGTGAGGGGAAGGGCGAACATCAGGTCTCCCGTGTACATGACAGCCGTGTGCATAACAAACGTTTGGTATGTACGCTAGCACACATGCCCGCCCGAGCCGATCATGACGCCCGCCGTGGGGACGTCTCCGCCGCCGTCTGGCAGGTGCTCGCCGAGCACGGCTTCGGCGGGCTGACCCTGCGCGCGGTCGCGGCCGCCCTGGGCGCCTCCACCGGCCTGGTCACCCACTACTTCGCGGGCAAGCGGGAGCTCATCGCCCACGCCCTCGACATCCTGGAGGCGCGCACCACCGACCGGCCGCGGCAGGCCGCCCCCGGGCCGGGCCTGCCCGCGCTGCGCACCCACCTGCTCAACATCCTGCCGCTGACCCCTGACGGAGCCGCGATGAACCGCATCTGGGTCGGCTCCTGGGACGTCGCCCTGTCCGATCCGGCCCTGTACGCCGCCCAGACCGCGCGCTACCAGCGCATCCGCGACGTGCTGCGCGGCTGCGCCGTGGACGCCCAGGGGCTGGGCCAGCTGCCCCCGGGCGACCCCGACGATCTCGCCACCGCCGCGCTGTCGTTCACACACGGGCTGGTCGTGCAGGCGCTGTTCGACCCGGACCGGTTCACCCCGGCGCGCCAGACCCGGCTGACCGACGACTTCCTCGCCGCGCTGGCCCGCCCGGCCTCAGCCCGGTAGCGCCGCCACCGCCGCCCGGGTCTCCTCGGCGATCAGGTCCATGTTGATGGCCGCCCCGGCCAGGGCACCGGCGGCCGCGGCCGCGCCGACCTGCGCGGACAGGTCGGTCAGGTTGCCCGCCGCCCATACTCCGGGCAGCTCGGTGCGGCCCGTCGGGTCGGTGGTCGGCACCTGCTCGCCCATGCCCGACGGGTGCGGCACCGCCGTCAGCCCGAGCGCCGCGAGCAGGTCCGCGCGGGCGACCATCCGGCTCGCCACGGCCAGCGCCTGCCGGGCGACGACGGTGCCGTCGGCCAGCCGTACCCCCGTGATCCGGTCGTCGGCGACCTCGACCCCCGCCACCTCGCCCGGCACGACCGCGATCCCGCGCGCGGCCAGCTGCCCGGCGTGCTCGGCCGACAGCTCATCGGTGCCCGCGAAGAAGGTGACGTCGGCGCTGAGCTGCCGGAACAGCAGCGCCTGGTGCACCGACAACGGGCCGCCGGACAGCACGCCGATGGCCTGGTCGCGCACCTCCCAGCCGTGGCAGTACGGGCAGTGCACCACGTCGCGGCCCCAGCGCTCACGCAGCCCCGGCACCGGCGGCAGCTCGTCGACCAGGCCGGTGGCGACCAGCAGGCGCCGCGCGCCGACGGTGCGGCCGTCGGCCAGGGCGACCGTGAACCCGTCGCCGTCGTGGGTCAGCGCGGCGACCTCGCCGGACACCACGTGGCCGCCGTAGCCGCGCACCTCGGCCCGGCCCAGCTCCAGCAGCTGCGACGGCGGCATGCCGTCGCGGGCCAGCAGCCCGTGCACCCCCTCGGCCGGGGCGTTGCGCGGCTGCCCACTGTCGAGCACCACCACCGCCCGGCGCGAGCGGCCCAGCATCAGCGCCCCGCTGAGTCCCGCCGCTCCCCCGCCGACCACCACCACGTCATAGCTGCCTGCCAGCTCGTCGGTCATCACGACCACCTCCGCGGCAACCATGCGGGCTGTCGGCACAGACCCGCAAACCCTGTTGCCGATCTGGCAAACTGGGACCGTGGCCGGAGATCTCGATCAGGCCCTGGACGCGGTGGGCGGCAGGCTCCGGGCCCTGCGCCGCCAGCGCGACGTCACGCTGGCCGACCTGTCGGCCGAGACCGGCATCTCGGTCAGCACCCTGTCGCGGCTGGAGTCCGGCAGCCGCAAGCCGACCCTGGAACTGCTGCTGCCACTGGCGCGGGCGTACGGGGTGACGCTGGACGAGCTCGTCGACGCCCCACCGACCGGTGATCCGCGCATCCACCTGCGACCGGTCACCCGGTACGGGATGACGATGCTGCCGCTGACCCGGCGGGCGGGCGGCATCCAGGCATACAAGATCGTCCTGTCGGCGAAGAGCCGATCGGCGGCACCCGACCCGCAGACGCACGAGGGCTACGAGTGGCTCTACATCCTCAACGGGCGGCTGCGGCTGGTCCTCGGCGACCACGACCTGGTGCTCGCCCCGGGTGAGGCGGCCGAGTTCGACACCCGGGTGCCGCACTGGTTCGGCGCCGCCGACGACGAGCCGGTCGAGTTCCTCAGCCTCTTCGGCCGCCAGGGCGAGCGGGCGCACCTGCGCGCCCGGCCGAGGTCGCAGCAGCCTTAGGCCGTTTCGCCGGACCAGTCCGCCAGCAGGGCCGCGACCTCCCGGGTACGCGGATGCTCCGCGCCCTGCACCCGCCGCATGTCGGCCAGCACCCCGGCGAGCTCGGCCACCGCCGCCGCCCGGTCGCCGCCGCCGTGGCCCAGCTCGGCCCGCTGCTGCCGGATCCGCAGCGTACGGGGATGGTCCGGCCCCAGCACCTCCGCCACGACCGCACCCACCTCGGCCAGCTCCGCCCCCGCCGACGCCGCCCCGGACCGGCCCCGCCAGTAGGCCAGGTTCGCCTGGAACGTCAGCGTGGTCGGATGCCTCGGCCCTAATGCCTGCCGGGCGTCGCCCGCCGCCACGGCGAACTCGGGCACCGCCGCGGCCGGCTGCCCGGCCAGGGCCCGCCAGTAGGCAAGGTTGTGCCGCGCCTGGAGCGTCTGGTGGTGGAGCCGCCCGAGCAGCTCTTCCAGCCCCGCCACCGCCCCCTCGTACGTGTGCACCGCCCCGGCGGCGTCCCCGGTCTCCCCGATCCACCGCCCCAGTTCGGAGTGCGTGATCAGGGTGTCCAGGTGCGACGGCCCGCGCAGCCGGGCCAGGTCTTCGGCGAGCGCGGCGTAGTCGGCCCGCGCGCCCGCCGCGTCGCCCGACAGCCCCCGGCACAGCGCGACGTGGCGACGGACCGTCAGCGCGGTCGGATGCCCGGCGCCCAGCGCCCGGGTCACGTCGTCGGCCACCCGGACGAGGTCCGCCAGCGCGGCCGCGGCGGCCCCGAGCTCCAGCCGGTGCCGGGCCTCGTGCACCCGCGCCGCGAGGGTCTCCGGATCATCCGCCCCGAGCAGCCGCTGCGCGTCCTGACGCACGCCGGTGAGCGCGGCGTAGGACTCGGCCACCCGGCCCAGTTCCCCGTCGGCGCGGGCGGCCTGCATCCGCAGGAACAGGACGTCGCGGTGCTGCTCGCCCAGGTGTCCGCGGGCCTGCGCCAGCAGCTGGGCGGTGGCCTGCTGGGCGGCGGCGACGCGGCCGAGGCCGGCGAGGTGGTCGCCGATGCGGCGCAGCACCGGGTGCATCCGCTCGTGCCACAGGTGGTCGCCGGCGGCGCGGCGCAGCGCGGTGACGCTGTCGTACAGCGCGGCCAGGTGCCTGCCGCCGTCGACGGCCCACGCCTGCTCCAGCGCGTCGGCGGCGGCGCGGGCGAGGCCAGGCTGGTCGGGCGCGGCCTCCAGCACGGCCCGCTGCACCAGGGCGTGGGTCGCCACGGTGGCGCCGTCGTGGTTGACCAGGCTGAGCCGGTGCAGCGCCCGCAGCGCCGCCAGCGCCTCGCGGGCGGTGCCGCCGACCCACTCGCAGGCGGCCTCGGTCAGCACCACCTCCTGCGGCACCCCTTCCGGTGCCAGCACCGCCACCAGCTCCAGCATCCGCTGCGCCACCCCGGGCCGGGCCAGCGCCGCGGCACGCTGCGCGGCCAGCTGCCAGGTGCTGGCCACGGTGCGGGCGTGCCCGTCGGCCGGAGACGAGGACGGGAACAGGTCGACCAGGCGCTCCCGCCGATCGTCCAGCAGCCGCCGGTACGCCGCGACGCTCGTCCGGCTGTCGAG
The DNA here is from genome assembly GCF_018327705.1 of Catellatospora sp. TT07R-123. Taxonomy (NCBI): domain Bacteria; kingdom Bacillati; phylum Actinomycetota; class Actinomycetes; order Micromonosporales; family Micromonosporaceae; genus Catellatospora; species Catellatospora sp. TT07R-123. The sequence goes on from NZ_BNEM01000001.1 coordinate 1,379,880, forward strand.
CAGGAACGCGGCGGCCTGCGACAGCGCCAGCGGGAAGTGGCCGAGCCGTTCGGCGAGGTCGGCCAGCTCGGCGTCGGCCGGGGCCTGCGCCGGGTCGGCGACCGACAGGCGGCTGCGCAGGTAGTCGACCGACTCGGCGGCGCTGAACATGCCGACCGGCACCATCCGGGCGTCGGGGCGCAGCACCGGGGCGTCGCGGCGGCGGGTGGTCACGACGCTGCGGCCGCGGTCGCCGATCGGCCACAACCCGTCCAGGTCGGCCGGATCGTCGACGTCGTCGAGCACCACCAGCCAGGGCCGCTGGGCCGTGCGCAGCCAGGCCACGAGCAGGTCCGCCTGCGTCTCCTCGTCGTGGCCGTACCCGCCGCCGTCGCGGTCGGCGGCCAGGGCACGCCAGGCGCGGGCGTACGCGGTGAGCACCGACTGGCGCGAGGACGCCGGAACCCACACGTGCACACCGCCGTCGCTGCGGCAGCGGTGGAAGGCGGCCGCGGCCAGCTGCGACTTGCCCGAGCCGCCCGGCCCGGTCAGCACCACCTGGCGCACCGCCGGGTCGGCCAGCGCCGCGTCGATGGCGTCGGCCAGCGGGGTCCGTTCCCGCAGCGCCACCGCGTCGCTGGGCGGGCGGCCGACGACCAGGTCCGCCGCCGTGGGCACCGGCCCGGCCGGGCGCTCCGCGCGGTGCTCGTGGGCGTCGCGCCACAGCCGCCGCCACTGCTGCGGCGGCGGCCCGGCCGCCACGCCCGCCGCCGCGGTCATCGCCGCGACGGCCTGGACCACGGCCAGGACCTGCTCGAAGTCCCGGGGCACCGACCGGCCGTTGAACCATTCACCCAGGCGGCGCGCGTTCACGGTGATCCGCCGCCCGGACGGCAGCGCGGTCGCGCTGGCCCGCCGGGCGAGCACCTCGTCGGAGGCGTCGGGCACGGCGGCGCGCAGCCGGGCCAGCGCGGCCGCGAACGCGGCCCGGGGATCGGCCGGTCCGCCGTCGCTGCGCTGCGCCATCCCGCACCCGCGACTTTCTCTCCGACGACAGTCTGATCACGATTCTAGGTGCCGCGAGGGGGTACGGCCGACGGCCGCCGCCGTGCCGGACCGGGCCGCACCGGGGACTTCCGCGCGCCGCAGGAGAGGCCTTCCGGCCTGCGGATACCGGCATGACATCGAGCACCGGCACTACGGCGGATCGCGGCGCGCCCCTACCGTCGCACGCAGCGGACCAGCTGCGCGGTCCGCGTTTTTCGATAGACGTTGGCCTATCACATCGACTGAACCGAGATCATCTTCGATGTCATAGGCCAACGTCTATCAAAGCCGTTTCCGACCGTCGAGAGGTGATGACCATCATGCGCGACCTCAGCCCGGCAGACCTCGACCGCCTGGTCAAGTCCGGCCGCCGCCTCAAGCTCTCCGCCCTGTTCGTGGTGCTGCTGATGTTCGTGCTGGTCGGGGTGCTGGTGGCCGTCGGCATCGACTTCCGCTGCGGCGCGGGCCTCGGGGTGCTGATCGGGCTGCTGCTGCTCATCCCCCACCGCAACCTGCTCGCCGAACTCGGCCTGACCAACGCCGAGGCCAAGGAGATCCTCGCCGCCGAGCGCAAGCGCCGCCGCGCCGCGGCCCAGGGGAGGTAACCCGACCGGGCACGTCCGCCCCGGCGTCCTGGCGTCACCGTGAGTACGCGGCTCGCCGCAGGTGCCGTCCATAGAGGACAATCACAGGAGTCTCCCGAACGAAGGATGTCGACCGGTGCGAAAACTCAACCCCCACGACCTCGACCGCCTGGTCCGGTCGAACCGCCGCCTCAAGCTCTCCCTCCTGATCACCCTGGCGGCGATCGTGTTGGTCGCCGTGGTGCTCATCAAGAACGACATCGACGCCCGCCTGGGCGCCGGGGTCGGCGTGCTGATCGGGCTGCTGCTGCTCATGCCGCAGCGACGGCTGCTGGCCGAGCTCGGCCTCACCGGCGCCGAGGCGAAGGAGATCCTCGCCGCCCACCGCGAGCAGCTCAGCGGCGTGGCCGACCTGCCGCCGCAGGAGCGGGCCCGCCGCGAGGGGGTCAAGGCGACGGTGTACATCCTGCTGGGCCTGGCACTGCTGGCGGTGCTCGCGGTGTCGGCCGTCTACTTCTTCGGCCACGCCTTCGAGACCGTCGAGGAGGACGCCCCGTCCGACCCCTGGCTGGGCATCAGCTTCTTCGCCGGTTTCATCTCGCTGTGCGCGGGCCCGGCGCTGCTTTGGCAGGGCAGCCAGCACCGGGCCGAGGCGCAGATGTGGCAGCAGCGCGGCTGACGGCCGAATGTGGGCGTTCCGGCGACGTTGCGGCCGTTCTGCGGTGATCCTGGACTGAAGACCAGATCACTCGGGAGGTTGCCATGGCCGCGGCTGAGTCCCTGCCGGCCGGGCGGTTCTCCCCGGCGCTGCGGCAGATCCTCGTGCCGCTGGCGCTGGCGCAGTTCATCTGCAGCTTCGCCGGTTCCAACATGAACGTCATGATCAACGACATCAGCAAGGACCTGAACACCACGGTCCAGGGCGTGCAGATCGCGATCACGATCTTCCTGCTGGTGATGGCCGCGCTGATGATCCCCGGCGGCAAACTGACCGACCGGTACGGCCGCAAGCGCTGCTTCCTCGCGGGCCTGATCCTCTACGGCATCGGTGCCCTGATGAGCGCCGTGTCGCCGGGCCTGGGCATCCTCATCCTCGGCAACTCGATCTTCGAGGGGGTCGGCACCGCGCTGCTGATCCCACCCGTCTACATCCTGACCACGCTGGTGTTCACCGGGGTCACCAACCGAGCCCGCGCCTTCGGCGCGATCAGCGCCCTCGGCGGCATCGGCGCCGCCGCGGGCCCGCTCATCGGCGGCCTCATCGCCTCGACACTCGGCTGGCGCTGGGCGTTCGTGTTCCAGGCCGTGGTGATCGCCGCGATCGTCCTGCTCAGCCGCAGGATCACCGACCCCCTGCCGGCGGACCCGACCCGGCCGTTCGACACCAAGGGCGCCGTGCTGTCGGCGGGCGGGCTGGTGCTGATCGTCGCGGGCATCCTGGCCGCCGACAACAACGGCTGGGTCATGCTGGGCCTGATCGCTGCGGGCGTGCTGCTGCTGGCGCTGTTCTTCCGGTCCGTACGCGCCAAGGAGCGCGCCGGGCAGGAGCCGCTGCTGTCGACCGCGCTGTTCCGCAACCGCACCTCCAACCTGGGCCTGGTCACCCAGAACGCCCAGTGGCTGCTGCTCACCGGCACCTCGTTCGTGGTCTCGGCGTATCTCCAGGTGGTCCGCGGCTACGACCCGATCCAGACCGGCATCGTCTTCACCGCCACCACCGCGGGCCTGCTCGCCTCCTCCCTGGCCGCCGAGCGGTTCGCCCGCAGGCGCCCGCAGCGCCTGCTCATCCAGGTCGGCTTCGTGCTCACCGCCGTCGGCGTCGCGGCCCTGCTCGCCCTGGTGACCGGCTCGCCCAGCCCGTGGGCGTTCGCGCCCGGCCTGCTGCTCATCGGCCTCGGCCTGGGCATGATGCTCACCCCGTCGGTGAACGTGGTGCAGTCCAGCTTCGGCGACTCGCTACAGGGCGAGATCTCCGGCCTGTCGCGCAGCGTCTCCAACCTCGGCTCCTCGCTGGGCACCGCCGTGGCGGGCACGATCCTGGTCGCCGGGATCACGTCGACCCCCCAGCGGTCGTACGGGCTGGCCATGGCCGTGCTCGGCGTCGTCGCGCTGGTCGGCCTGCTGGTCGCCACGCGCCTGCCGCGCACCCCGCCGCCGACCGCCGCTTCCTGACCTCGCGGGCAGCACGTCGGCCGCGATCCGTTTCCCGGGCTGCCGGGCGGGTATCCGAATGACCGCAAGCCAACGCTCGCAGTCAGCAAAGGAGGCCGCCATGGGTATCGGCGCCAGCATCTTCCTGATGGTCCTCGGCGCGATCCTCGCGTTCGCCGTGGACTTCCACATCGGCGGGCTCGACATCGACGTCGTCGGCTGGATCCTCATGATCGGCGGTGCGGTGGGCCTGATCCTCACCACGTTCATCTGGGGCCCGCGCCGGCGCGCCGTGGTCACCCGCGAGCCGGTCGACTACCGGGTGGAGGAACGCACCGAGCTGTGACCTCCACCGGGAGGTGCCGCCCGGACGCGGCGGCACCTCCTACGGCGTGTCGGAGTTTGTCCGGATAGCTGGTGTTTCATCATCATTTGATGCTTGTACCGGCCAGGACCCCAGCGCCGCACCCCGACAGCCGCCGCATCATCGCCGCCCGCGCCCTGCGCACCTTCGGCTTCGGCTGCACCAGCGTCCTGCTGGCCGACCGCCTCGCCGCCGACGGCTGCACCGCCGCCCAGATCGGCGCGCTCATCGCCGTCGCCTGCGCGGGCAGCGTCACCGGCACCGTGTTCATGGCCGCCTGCGCCGACCGGTGCGGCCGCCGGGCCAGCCTGGCCGTCAGCGCACTGCTCATGGCCGCCGCCGGTGCCGTCTTCGCCACCTGCCACAGCTACCCGCTGCTGCTGGCGGCGGCGTTCGTCGGCACCGTGTCGCCCTCCACCAACGACAACACCCCGTTCAGCGGCATCGAGCAGGCGATCCTGGCCCACACCACCCCACCGGGCCACCACACCCGCGTGTTCACCTGGTACAACGTCAGCGCCCAGCTCGCCGGAGCGCTCGGCGGCCTCGCCGCCGCCGGACTGGCCGCCACCGGCGGCACCCGCGCCGGGCAGTACGCGTTCGTCCTGTACACGGTGCTGGCCCTGGCCATCGGGCTGCTCGCGGCGTGCCTGTCCGACCAGGCCGAAGCCCCTGCCCGCCGCGCCGGCACCCGGACCGCCGCCCAGCCCGTGCCCTCCCGGGTCCGGACGCTGGCCGCACTGTTCGGACTGGACGCGTTCGCGGGCGGGCTGGTCGTGCAGTCACTGCTGGCCTGGTGGCTGCATGAGCGGTACGGCATCGCCCTCAGCGGCCTGGGCCTGCTGTTCTTCGCCATGAACCTGGCCGCGGCGCTGGCCCAGCTCGCCGCCCCCGCCCTGGCCGCCCGGCGCGGCCTGCTGCCCGCGATGCTGTGGCCGCACGCCGCCTCCAACCTGCTGCTGCTGGCCGCCGCCTTCGCCCCGACCTTCCCGGCCGCCGCCGCGCTGCTGGTCAGCCGCTGCGCCCTGTCGAAGATCGACGTTCCAGCCCGGCAGGCGTTCACGGCGGCGCTCGTCGCCCCGTCGCAGCGGACCGCCGCCGCCAGCCTGACCAGCGCCGCCCGCAGCATCGCGGTCACCACCAGCCCGCTGGCCGCGACCGCACTGACCCTCGCACCCCTGGCCGCCGCAGTGACGCCGCTGGTCACCGCAGCGGTGCTGGGCCTGGCCTACGACGCGCTGCTGCTGCGGTCCTTCGGCCACGACCCGTCCGGCCGCCCCGCCCCGGCCACTCCACCCCGCCGCCCCCGCCCGCACCCCCACCGCCCCGCCCACACCACCCCCGACCGCGTACCCCACTGACCCACCCACGCTCAGGGCGGGGCGGGGTGGGGCGTTCAGCTCAGTTGGGAGAGCCAGGCCTGGGCGACGGACACGAAATCGCCCGCCGCGATGACCGTGGCAGCCAGCAGCAGGGTGCAGCAGGCGGCCAGCCCGGCCAGGACCCGGCGGTCGCCCGCCGGGCACGGCGCCTGCAACGCCCGCACCCGGGCCACCACCCCGGAGCCGTGCAGGGCCATCGCCGGTTCCAGCCGCTTCGCGTCACCTGCCAGCGCCGCCTTGGCCACCGTACGCGCGACCAGCTCCCGGTTGCCGACCTCGGCCGCGGCGTCCTCGTCGGCCCAGCGCTCCACCGCGTGCGCCACCTGCACCGCCAGTGGCGCCAGCAGCGGGTTCAGCGCCGCCGACCACGCCGCGACCGCGACCCACCGGTGGTGGCACCGGTTCAGGTGCGACCGCTCGTGCGCGAACAGCACCCGCCGCTCCCGGCCGTCCAGCAGCCGCAGCATGCCCGAGGTCACCAGCAGGTGCCCGGGGCGTCCCGGCACCGCGACCGCGAACGGTTCGGCCCAGTCCGCGACGAGCAGGCCGTCGTGCGGGCAGCCCACGGCGCGCAGTTCCCGCAGCACCCGGCGCCGCCGGGCCACCTCGCGCGCGAGCCGGACCGCACCGGCGGCCAGCACCGCCGCGGCCGCCAGCGCCACCAGGCCCGGGACCGGTTCCGGCAGCCCGAGGCCGCGGTCGTCGAAGGCCGACAGCGGCGGCAGGTCGTCGAACAGCGTCAGCGCCAGCAGCGACAGGCAGCACACCCACGCCGCCGTCGCGACCGCGGCGGCCGTCGCGGCCGTACGCACCGCGGCCGCCGGGGACACCCGGGCCCCGGCCCAGCTCGCCAGCCACGGCACCGCCGCCGACAGCAGCAGCGGCAGGTACACCCACGTCCTCACGGACGGTCCCCGGGCGCCCCCAGCAGCTCCCGCAGCAGGCGCGCCTCGTCGCCGTCCAGCGTCTCGGCGAAGCGCTGGAGCACCAGCCTCGGATCACCCGCGGCGTCCAGGGTGGCCCGCAGCCGCGCCGCCGCCGAGGCCGCCTCGTCCAGCACCGGCTGGTACGCGTGCGCCCGCCCCACCTGGGCCCGCGACACCAGCCGCTTGTCGGCCAGCCGGGTCAGGATCGTCTGCACCGTGTTGTACGCCAGTCCGGGCTGGAGCCGCTCCTGCACCTGCGCCGGGGTCAGCGGCGACCCGGCGGACCACAGCACGCCCATCACCTCGGCCTCCAGCTCGCCGGCGGCCCGTTTGCGCGCGTCGGTGTCGGTCATGGATTGCACCCTAGCCAGCACGGCCGCCGCGCCCCGGCATCCGGGTGGGCGCGGGCGTGCCGCCGCGCGAGGTTCGCCCCCGTGGACGACCACGAACCGGTGGACGCGGGCGGGGTGCGGCCGGGAGTCACCGGCGGCGCAGCGCGATCGGGGGTGTGAACTCGCCGATCAGGGTGCGGTGCCAGCGGTGGCCGGTCTGGCGGCGCTCGGCCCGGGTGGTGAACCGGTAGCGGTACAGCAGGACGCGGACGTATACCGGGGGCTTGTCCGGGAACGGGTCGGTGCGCAGCAGCCGCAGCGTCGCCCGGTCACCGTCGAGCAGCTTGTGCAGCAGCGGCAGCAGCCACGGTTCGGCGTAACCGGGTGACAGGGCCGCGAACCACATCAGCCAGTCCAGCCGCAGGTGGTACGGCGCGACTTGCGGCGGCAGGCGGCGCAGGTCACCGGGCTTGCCCTTGAAGCCGTACTCGCGCCACACGGTGCCGGGGGTGAGCTCGGTGGCGTCGGTGCCCTCAAGGACGAGCTCGCGGCGCACCCGGGTCACGCTGCCGAACGCGCCGTACGTGTTGACCAGGTGCAACCGGTCGAAGCTGGCGTTCATCAGCTGCTGCCGCGACAGCAGGTTGCGGGCCGGGCGGTAGCTCAGCACCAGCACCAGCACGGTCACGGCGAGCACGAGCGCGGCCCACCAGCCGGGGGCGGCCGCGGTCGGACCGGTGCCCAGCGGCGCGGACAGGTCCAGCGCGGAGGCGGCCAGGATGACGGCCATCCAGTTCAGCCAGGAGAAGTTGCCGGAGGCGACCAGCCACAGCTGGGTGACGATGATGCACGCCGCCGCGATCGTGGCGACCGGTTGCGGCAGGAACAGCCCGAACGGCACGACGAGCTGCACGGCGTGGTTGGCGGCGGCCTCCGCCCGGTGCAGCGGTCTGGGCAGGTGGTGGAACAACCGGCTGAGCGGGCCGGGCATCGGCTGGGTCTCGTGGTGGTAGTACAGGCAGGTCAGGTCGCGCCAGCACCGGTCGCCGCGCATCTTGATCAGACCCGCGCCGAACTCCAGCCGGAACAGCAGCCAGCGCAGCAGCCACAGGACCAGCACCGGCGGCCCGACCCGGGCGTTGCCGAGGAACACGGCCAGGAACCCGGCCTCCAGCAGCAGGCTCTCCCAGCCGAACGAGTACCAGACCTGGCCGACGTTGACGACCGACAGGTACAGGGCCCACAGCAGCAGCCACAGCGCCATCGCGGCCCATACCGGCAGCAGGTCGCCGACCCCGGCCAGCAGCGCCGCCGACACCGCCACCCCGGTCCAGCCCACCGCCGCCGCCAGCCCGTCGCTGAAGCGCCAGTGGAACAGGCTGGGCGCGCGCCGGAACGGCGTGTACGCCAGGTACTCCGGCACCGGCGTCAGCCCGCGCTCGCCCAGCAGCGCCCGGAACTGGTTCACCACCACCAGGAACGCGACCAGGTAGATCGCGGCCAGTCCGCGCTGGAACAGCAGCCTGCCCCACCAGTAGTCCGGCGCGGTGAACCAGTCCACGGTCACGGCCCGCCGTCGACGCCGAACACGCGGCGCAGCGCGGTGCGGGCGGCGTGGTAGCCGCACATCCCGTGCACGCCGGGGCCGGGCGGGGTGGCCGCCGAGCACAGGAACACGGCCGGGTCCGGGGTGGCGTACGGAACCGGTACCGGCACCGGACGCAGCAGCAACCGCAGGCCGTCGGCGCGGCCGTTGCCGATGTCGCCGCCGAGGTTGTTCGGATTGCGCCGCGCGACCTCGGCCGGGCCGGCGGCGGCCCGCGCCAGCACAAGATCACGGAACCCCGGCGCGAACCGCTCCAGTTGCGCCTCGACCGGCCCGGTGAGGTCGCCGGTCCAGCCGTTGGGCACGTGCGCGTAGACCCACAGCACATGCTGCCCGGCCGGGGCGCGGGTGGGGTCGGCCAGGCTCGGCTGGGCCGCGATCAGGTACGGAACCTCGGGCGCGCGGCCGCGGTGCACGGCGCGCAGCGACGCGTCGATCTCGGCGTACGACGGCCCGACGTGCACGGTGCCCGCGCGGCGGCACTCCGGAGCCGTCCACGGAACCGGTCCCGCCAGCGCGTAGTCGAGCTTGAACACGGCCGGACCTGGCCGGTAGGCGCGCAGGCGCCGCGCGTACCGGTCCGGCAGCCGGGCTCCGGCCAGTGCCGCCAGCGCGCGGGGGGTCACGTCGAGCAGGTACGCCCGCGCCGCCGGCAGCTCGTCGAGGCTGGCCACCAGGTGCCCGGTGAACACCTTGCCGCCCAGCACCCGCAGGTAGCCCGACAGCGCCTCGGACAGCCGGCGCGACCCGCCCTGCGGCGCCGGCCAGCTGAACCGGTGCGCGGCCAGCGCGAACAGCAGCGCCACGCCGCCGGTCGCGGGGGTGGTCAGCGGCGCCATGACGTGCCCGCCCAGCCCGGCCAGCAGCGCTCGGGCCCGCGGCCCGCCGAACCGGCGCGCCAGCAGCGCCACGGGCTGCGCCGCGCGCAGGCCGAACCGGGCCAGCAGCAGCGGGTGCCGGGGCAGCCCGTCCAGCGGGGCGCGCAGCACGTCGGCGGCCAGGTCGTCCCAGTCGCGCAGGAACGGCCCGACCAGTCGGCGGTACGGCTCGGCGTCGGCGCCCAGCGAGGCGGCGGTGCGCGTCACGGACCGGTCGAGCACCGCCGCAGAGCCGTCCGGGAACGGGTGGGCCAGCGCCACGTCCGGGTCCAGCCAGGTCAGGCCGTGGTCGTGCAGGGGCCAGCCGCGCAGCACGGGCGAGCCCGCGCCGAGCGGGTGCACCGCCGAGCAGGGGTCGTGCCGGAAGCCGGGCAGGGTCAGCCACTCGGTGCGCGCGCCGCCGCCGACGGTGTCGGCCGCCTCGTACGCGGCCACGCGCAGCCCCGCCCGGGCGAGGGTGACCGCGGCGGTGAGCCCGTTCGGGCCGGTGCCGACCACCACGGCGTCGAATTCGGTGCCGGTCATCGCGCCTCCGCCGCATTCGTACCCGATGGTGCGGTCCGGCACACCTGGGACACCCCGCCGTCAACGCGGAGATACCTCCACCTACCCGGATCAGTTGCCAGGATCTTCCCAGGCTGACCAGGCAATTCTTCGAGGCTGGCGGGCCACTGTCGGATCCGAACCGATCGACCGGCGGCCGACACGGCCGGCGACTCAGAAAGGGCAGTGAGACCGATGGTGAACCTGACGAAGAAGAAGCTGGTGGCACTCGGGGTCGGCGGCGCGCTGGCGCTCGCGGTGGCGGTGCCCGGCATGGCGTACGCGAACGACCCCAGCCCGTCGCCGTCGGCGTCCTCGTCGACGTCTTCCTCGCAGAACGACCGCGAGGCGGGCCAGGCCGCCTTCGCCGCGGCGCTGGCCAAGGAACTCGGCATCGACCAGCAGAAGGTCTCCGACGCGCTCACGAAGGTGCGTGCGCAGCTGCGGGCCGAGCACGGCTCGAAGTCCGACGACCAGAACCAGGCCGATCGGACCGCGAAGCTCAAGGAGCGGCTGGACCAGGCGGTCAAGGACGGCAAGCTGACCCAGGCGGAGGCGGACGCGATCGTGAAGGCGGCACAGGCCGGGGTGCTCGGCGGCGGCGGGCATGGGGGTGACCGGCACCGCTGACGGGCGTTCGGCCCCGGACGCCGCGACCTCCTCCCGCGGCTCCGGGGCCGCCCCATGCCCGGACTTCCACGAACCGCCCGGACTTCCACGAACCTTCCCGTCAGAACATCGGAAAATGTGAAGATCGGGACATGACTACACCGTTGCCGCCCACGCAGGCCACCGATCCCACCCGGGCGATGGTGACCGTCGCGACCTACACCGAATACCGCGACGCCCAGCGGGCGGTGGACTACCTCTCCGACCAGAAGTTCCCGGTCGAGCACTCCGCGATCGTCGGCACCAACCTGCGCCTGGTCGAGAAGATCCTCGGCCGGATGACCACCGGCCGGGCCGCGCTGTACGGCGCGGGCGGCGGCGCCTGGTTCGGCCTGTTCATCGGTCTGCTGTTCGGCATCTTCGTCCACGGGAACTGGCTCGCCATCATCGTCGCCGCCGTGGTCATCGCGGCGATCTGGGGTGCGATCTTCGGCGCGGTCGCGCACGCCATGACGCGCGGCACCCGCGACTTCAGCTCGGCCGAGTCGCTCCAGGCCGGCGAGTACGCCGTCAGCGTCACCGCCGAGCACGCCGACCAGGCCCGCCAGCTCCTCGCCGGCCTCACCCCGCCCCGGGCCACCGCCTGACGCGCCCGCCGCGCGCCGGGCTTGGGTGCAGTTTCGGGGAAACTGCGGGAATTCGGAGCCTCGACACAGCAGTTTCCCCGAGACTGCGGCTACCCACCGGCCGACGCACCCCCTGCCCCGGAATGGGATCAGAGTGTGTGAAGTGTGCGGGCCAGGATGTCGACGGCCGCGGGATAGCTCGCCCGGCTCGGTGTGGCGTACCCGATGATCAGGCCCGGCGCGGCGCCCTCGGCCGGGTGGTGCCGGTGCGGACCCAGCGCTCCCACCGCCAGGCCGCGCGCCGCGGCGCCCGCCACCACCTCGGCCTCACTCGGGCCGTCCGGGGGCAGGCCGACGAGCGCGTGCATCCCGGCGGCGATGCCGTGCAGCCGGTGATGCCGGCCGAGCCGGTCGATCAGCAGGTCCCGGCGGCGCCGGTAGTTCAGGCGGCAGGAGCGGACGTGCCGGTCGTAGTCGTGGGTGCCGATCAGGTCCGCGAGGGCCAGCTGGCCGATCGACTCGGTGTGCAGGTCGGACAGCCGCTTGGCCGCCGCGAGCGGTCCGACCAGCCGCTCGGGCAGCACCATCCAGGCCAGCCGCAGTGCCGGGCCCAGGGTCTTGGCCGCGGTGCCGATGTAGACGACCTGCTCCGGCGACATCGCCTGGAGTGCGCCGACCGGCTGCCGGTCGTAGCGGAACTCGCCGTCATAGTCGTCCTCGATCACGATCGCGTCGTGCGCCCGGGCCCAGGCGACCGCGGCCCGGCGCCGGGCCGGGTGCAGGGTCACCCCCAGCGGGTACTGGTGCGCGGGGGTCAGCACCGCCGCCCGCGCCGCCGCGAGGCCGTCACGGCCCAGCAGGTCGGTGCGGGCGCCCAGGTCGTCGACCGGCAGCGCGAGCACGTCCGCGCCGTGGTGGCGGACCACTTCGCGATGGAACGGCAGGCCCGGGTCCTCCATCGCGATCGGGCCGCCGAGCGTGCGCGCGAGCAGCCCAAGAGCCTGGACGTACCCGGAGCAGATGATCATGTGCTCCGGGTCCGCCAGCACGCCCCGGGCGCGTCCCAGGTAGGCGGCCAGGGCGGCGCGCAGCTCGGGGCGGCCGCGCGGATCGCCGTAGTCGTACGCCGACACCGGAGCCGCGGCCAGGGCGCGGCGGGTGGCCCGCAGCCACGCGTCGACCGGGAAGGTCCCCACCTCCGGGCTGCCCGGGCGCAGGTCGTAGCGCGGCGCGGCGGGTGCGGCGGGCGCGGCGGCGGGCGCGGGCCGCGCCGGCGCACCGGCCACCTCGGTGCCGGAACCGACCCGGGCGCTGAGGTAGCCCTCCGCGGTGAGCTGCTCGTACGCGGCGGCGACGGTGTTGCGGGCCAGGTGCAGCCCGGCGGCCAGCGCCCGGGTCGACGGCAGCCGGGTCTGCGGCGCGAGCCGCCCGGACCGGATCGCCTCGCGCAGCGCGTGTTCCAGCGCCTGGCGGCGGCCGCCCGCAGCGTCCAGGTCCAGATGCAGGTCGACAGAATTGGCCCACTCGATACTCACACGATTGGACCTTAGTATGGAGCCACTCTCCTCGTAAATTAATGGTCATGACGAACACCTACCTCGACATCCCGGTCCGCGTCGCCGTCGGGAAGCTCGCTCCGCACATCAACAAGGCCATGAACGCCCTCGACACCGCCTCCCGCGAGGTCAGCCTGGAGGCCGGGCTGCTGGAGCTGGTGCGGGCCCGCGCCTCGCAGCTCAACGGCTGCGCCTACTGCGTGGACACCCATTCGCAGGACGCCGTCAACGGCGGCGAGGACCCCCGCCGGCTGTACGCGCTGCCGGTGTGGCGGGAGACCCCGTTCTTCACCGAGCGCGAGCGCGCCGCCCTGGCGCTGACCGAGGCGATGACCAGGCTCACCGAGGCGCCGGTCGGCGACGACGTCGTCGACACGGCCGCGAAGCACTTCGGCGAGACGGAGCTGGCCGAACTCATGTGGACGATCACCGTGATCAACGCCTGGAACCGGCTCGGCGCCGCCGCCCGGCCCTGGCCGCTGTCGTGAAGCCGCACGGTCGCTGGTCTCCCGCCGCCGCGGGCGGGCAGACCAGCGACCCCGCGGCCGCGGTCAACCGGCACGCGGCCACCCTGCGTGAGCTGCACCGGCCCGGCACCCCGCTGCTGCTGCCGAACGTCTGGGACTGCTCGTCGGCGCGGGCGGTCGTCGCCGCCGGGCTGCCCGCCGTGGCCACCAGCAGCGCCGCGATGGCCGACAGCCTCGGCTACCGCGACGGTGAGGCGGCGCCGGTCGGGCTGCTGCTCGACGCGATCGCCCGCATCGCCGCCGCGGTGGGCGTCCCGGTCACCGCGGACCTGGAACGCGGCTACCGGATGACACCCGCCGAGCTGGTCGAACGGCTCGCCGCCACCGGTGCCGCCGGGTGCAACCTGGAGGACTCCGACCCCGGCACCGGCGAACTCGTCGACGCCGGGCGGCAGGCCGACCTGCTGGCCGAGGTACGCGCCGCCGCTCACGACCAGGGCATCGACCTGGTGCTCAACGCCCGCATCGACACGTACCTGCGCCCGGCGGGTGACCCGGCGGCGCTGCTGGACGAGACCGTCCGGCGGGCCCGCCGCTACCACGCCGCCGGGGCCGACTGCGTGTACCCGATCGGGCTGTCGGCACCGGACGCCGTCGCCGAGGTCGTCGCCGCGGCCGGGGCACCGGTCAACATCCTGGCCCGCAGCGGCGGCGGGCTGGGCGGGCTGGCCGCGCTCGGCGTCGCCCGCATCAGCTTCGGGCCGCACCTGTACCGCGCCTGCCGCAGCCACCTGGAGCAGCAGGTCGCCGACTACCTCGCGGACGTCGCACCCGTACACCCATGAGTCGAACACCACCTGGAGCGCAGTGATGACAGACCTCGCCACCCCGGCCCGAGCCGGGTTCCACCCCGCCGACAGCATCGAAGGCGTGACCATGGGCACGGGCAGCACCGCCCGGTTCATCGCCCCGGGCACCGCCACCCAGGGCAGGTTCGGCCTGTTCGAATGGGTCGCGGCGCCGCGCACCGGCGCCACCGACGCCCACCTGCACAAGACCTTCTCGGAGTCGTTCTACGTCACCTCCGGGGAGCTGACCCTCTATGACGGCGCGCACTGGATCACCGCGCGCAGCGGCGACTTCCTGCACGTACCCGAGGGCGTGGCGCACGGGTTCCGCAACGACACCGACGAGCTCGCGTCGATGCTGGTGCTGTTCGCACCGGCGCCGCCGCGCGAGGCGTTCTTCCGGGAGCTGGCCGAGATCGGGGCGTCCGGTCGCACTCTCAGCGAGGAGGAATGGATCGAGTTCTGGGCGCGGCACGACCAGTACCAGGTGAAGCTCGGCTGAGCCCGGTCAGGGCACGCGGGTGACGCCCTCGGCCGCGACGATCCGGTCCACCGCGTCCGGGCCGAGGTTCGCGACGATCACCGGGGTCGCCCGCGCCGCCAGCGGCGCCAGCAGCCAGCTCACCGGGTCGGCGTGCCTGGCGGTGTCCACCAGCAGCCGGTCCCCGGGCCGCAGCTCCAGCCAGTGCGCGATGCCGCCGGCCAACCTGGCCCACTCCTGGAAGGTCGTGCCGTCGGGGGTGGCCGGATCGGTGCCCGCGATCGACCGGTATGCCGGGGTGTGGGCGGCGAACCGGCCCACCTCGGCGGCGTAGTCGAGGTAGCCGTCCGGGACCTCGGCCAGGGCGGCGTCCCGGGCGCCGAGGCCGAGGACGTACCGGTGCCGCGCCTCGGGCACGGTCTCCAGCCAGCTGCCCACCCGGTCGCGGGCCGCGAACACGGCGTCCAGCGGCTCGGTGCCACCGCGGTCGTCCAGGCCCGCGGTCGCCCATGACCGGTACGACACCGCGACACCGATCGACCAGGCACCGAGCACCACGGCGGCGGTCTGCCAGTGCGGCGGCAGCAGCACCGCGATCCGATCCCCGGCGGTGAGCCCGCACCCGTCGCGCAGCAGGCTCGCGGTCCGGGCGACCCCGTCGGCCAGCTCCGCGGCACTCAACTCGATCCGCTCACCGGTGGCCTCGTCCCGGTAGACCAGCAGCGGCCGCCCGACGGCGTCCGTGGCGGCCAGGGCGGCGGCGCCCGATCCCTGCACAGCGACCTCCCGGCAGCGAGAACGAGCACCCAGCCTAGCCCACCGCCCCCGCCCACCCGCCCAACACCGCAACAGCCCCGGCCGCTCCACCACGCTCGCCCGAACACCCTCAAGATCGGCCAAGTTGCCGGGCAAACGTGGGAAAGAAGGGCCCTCATTCGCCCGATTGCCCGGCAACTCGGCCGGTCTTGGGTCCGGCCACCGGCGGGGGGTGGCGGAGCATGTGGGCGGTGTGCTGGATGATCGCGGCGACGGGGGCGGCGATCATGACGCCGATGATGCCCGCGAGCAGGCCGCCGACGACCGTGGACAGCAGGATCGTGAGCGGTGCATGCGCAGGGCGGCGCCGTACGCGAAGGGTTGCAGCATGGTCTGGAGGGTGCCGTTGGCCAGGCACACCACCACGATCATGAGCAGCGCGGTCTGGGCGCCGCCCGCCGCCAGCGCGATGAGCACCGCGTACGCCCCGGCGACCCACGCCCCCAGGTACGGCACGTAGTTGCCGAGCAGCGTGATCACGATGAGGGTGCCGATCAGCGGCACGCCCAGCGCGAAGGCGCCCAGCGCCACCACGGCGGCGTTGAACGCGCCGAGCAGGGTCAGCCCGACGACGTACCCCCGGATGATCTTCCCGATCTGGGCCAGCCACGCCGGGCCCAGCGGCACCCACGGCACCGCCGCGCGGGCCATGGCCGGGCCGTCCTTGAGCATGAAGAAGGTCGTGAACAGGAAGACGAAGCCGATGATGAACAGGCTCGCCAGGCCGCCGAGCAGGCTGCCCAGCGGCGGGCCGAGGCCGGAGATCAGGCTCGCCGCGTGCGTGGACACCGACGTGCGGGCCGCTTCGGCCAGCGAGCCGGCCAGGCCCACTGACGCGAGCACGTCGCGCAGCTGGGCGACGCCCTTGCTCAGGGCCGCCGACAGCTCGCTCCACTGGCTGGCCAGGCCTTTGACGACGAGCAGCAGCACCCCGACCGCGACCAGGAGCAGCAGCAGGATCGCCAGCCCGGCCAGCATGCCGCGCTTGAGCCCGCGCCGGGCCAGGGCGTCCACGGCGGGGGTGAGGGCCAGCGACACGCACAGCGCGGCGCCGAGCGCGACGGCCAGCGGTTTCAGCAGGATGATCAGGAAGACGACGGCGGCGGCCACCAGTCCGATGCCGACCAGGGACCAGGCTTTCGCGCCGGTCGTACGCAGGGAGTCCATGCGCTCGCCTAACGGGTCAGGTCGGGTTCGGGGCGGGAGGTGGTCGGGTCCTCGCCGAGGTCGGTGGTGCGCTGGTCGAGGGTGTACAGCAGGGCCAGGGCCGGGACGACCAGCAGCAGCGCGATCACCGCCCAGATCAGCAGCCAGCGCAGCGTCGCGGGGGCGCCCGCGCCGTCGGCGATGGTGAGCGTGAACGGCAGCAGGTACGGCGCCTGCGCCACCGCCCAGGACCAGATCAGGGCGGCCACCCCGGCGGCGGCGACCACGCGCAGCCCGCGCACCACCGCGCGGCGGGCCAGCCACATCGTCGCGCCCAGCGCGATCACACCGATGAGCAGCAACGGGATGCTGCGGCTCACGAGCCGGTCGAACATCTGCCGGTTGTCGCCGCGCAGCGCGATCGCGGCGGCCAGCCCGACGGCCAGCCCGACCACCGCCATGACCACGGCCCGGGTCCAGAAGTAGCGCTCCAGGTCGGGCAGGTCGCGGCGGCGGGCCTCGGCGACCAGGTACACGGCCGACAGGAACGCGCCGGTGGCCACCGCGAGCACGCCGGTCAGCACCGAGACCGGGTTCCACCAGCTGGTGATCTCGTTGCCCGCGGCGTTGCCGACCGGGACCCGCCCGGCGACGATCCCGCCGAGCACGGCGCCCAGGAAGAACGGGGTGAGGATCGAGCCGAGGCCGAACAGCCAGCCCGCCAGGTGGCGGCGTCCGGCACGGGCGGCGTCCTTGCGCAGCGCGAAGCTGGCCCCGCGCAGCACGACACCCAGCAGGGCCAGGCACAGTGGGATGAACAGCGTCGTCATGATCGAGGCGAACGCGATCCCGAACGCGGTCCAGGTCAGGATCACGATGAAGATCAGCCAGACGTGGTTGGCCTCCCACACCGGCGTGACCGCGGTGTCGATGAGCTGGCGGGGGCGGCGGCCGCTGTCGCGGTCGCCGGCGAGCAGGTCCCAGAGCCCGGCGCCGTAGTCGGCCAGGCCGGACCAGGCATACAGGGTGATCGCGATGACCAGGACCGCGGCGACGGCTCCCGCGGTGCTCATGCGGCGGTGCTCCGGTCGAGGCCGGGGCGGGGGCCGTACACGGCGGCGGTGTCGTCGGCGTGGTCGGCTTCCCGCCAGCGGCGGGCCATGGCGCGCAGCACGGTGATGGTGGCGGCGGCCAGGAACAGGTAGAGCAGGGCGACCACGGTGAGGCTGACCCAGACGCCGTCGGAGTCGGTGACGGCCTGCGAGGTCCGCATGACGTTGTAGACGATCCACGGCTGGCGGCCGACCTCGGTGACGATCCAGCCCGACTCGACCGCCAGGACGGTGAGCGGACCTGCCGCGATCGCGCACCACAGGAACAGCCTGCTGCTCGGGACCTCGCGCTTGCGCCAGTACAGGAACGCGTACCACAGTGCCAGCACCATCAGCAGCGACGCGATGGTGACCATGATGTCGAACGCCCAGTGCACGATGTTGATGTTGGAGGGCAGGTCGGCGGGCGACACCGCGTTCAGCCCCTGCACGTAGGTGTTCGGACTGAAGCCGACCAGGATCGAGTTGAGGTCCGGGATGCTGATGCCGCCGCTGACGGTGTTGGTCGCGGGGTCGTACCGGCCGAACATGACCTCGGGCTGGTGGGTGCCGGACTGGGTGACCACCTCCATCGCGGAGAACTTCGCCGGCTGGGCCGTGGGCAGCCAGCGGGCGATGGTGTCACCGGCGATGAACTGCAGCGGCGTGGCGATCGCGGCGACGGTGAACGGGATGAGGAAGCCGAGCCGGTGGTAGCGGTCGCGGCGGCCCTTGAGCCAGCCGACCGCGTACACGGAGGCGACCAGGAATCCGGCGGCCATGTACGTCGCGAGCAGGAAGTGCGTGAACTCGTACGGCAGCGCGGGATTGATGATCGCCGCGATCGGGTCGATGTTCGTGGGGCGGCCGTCGGAGCCCATGGTGAACCCGGCCGGGGTGTTCATCCACGAGTTCGCCGAGATGATGGAGAACATGCCCAGCAGGGCGATGAACGGGATCGGCAGGCCGAGCTTGAAGTGGGTCCACGGCTTCAGGCGCCGCCAGCCGTAGATGTAGATCGCGACCAGGATCGCCTCCAGGAAGAAGGCGATGCCCTCGATCGCGAACGGCAGCCCGAACACGTCGCCGAAGACGCCGGTCAGGCCGGGCCACAGCAGGCCCATCTCGAACGACAGCACGGTGCCCGACACCGCGCCGACGGCGAAGGTGAGCCCGGCGACGTGCGACCAGCGGCGGGCCAGCCGCAGCGCGACCGGGTCGTCGCGGCGCAGGCCCTTGTGGTGGGCGATGAGCATCAGCGTGGGCAGCGCGACCCCGAGCGGCACGAAGACGATGTGGAACATCAGCGTCAGTGCCATCTGCTGGCGCGCCGGCAGCAGTTGCGCGGGCTGGTCCGACAGCAGCCAGTCACGCATGGTCTCCCCCGTCCTCAGGCGATTATTCGCCCATAGCCTCACGATATCGGCGTTAGGCGGACAGAGATGGCCATGTGGTGGAAAAGGTCAGGACAGCGGAAAGGTCAGGACAGCCAGGGGTCGCGCCAGCCGCCGACCTCGGCGACCAGGGCGTCGGCGGCCTGCGGGCCCATGCCGCCCTTGGCGTACGGGTGCACCGGCGGCGGCGAGTCCAGCAGCGGCTGCATGATCCGCCACGTCTCCTCCACCCCGTCCTGCCGGGTGAACCGCATGCTGTTGCCGACCAGCGCCGCCTGGAGCAGCACCTCGTACGGCGTGGCTCCCTCGCCGCCCTCGCGGGCGAACTCGACGTCGGCGCTGACGGCCTGCGGTTCGGCGGAGTCGGCGCGCTTGGCGTCGAACCAGTACCGGATGCCCGTGCCGGGATCGAGGCGCACCACGATCTCGTTGGTCTCCGGCTTGCGCTCGAACGGCAGCCGCAGCCCCAGCCGGGGCGGCTTCTTGAAGATCAGCCGGAACTCGGTCTGCGTCGTCGAGAGGCACTTGCCGGTACGGATGAAGAACGGCACCCCCGACCAGCGCCAGTTGTCGATGTCCAGTCGCAGCGCCGCGTACGTCTCCGTAGCCGAGTCCTTCGCGACCCCGTCGATGCCCAGATAGCCTTCGTACTGGCCGCGCACGTACTGCGCCGGGGCGGCGGTGTTGACCGCCTTCCACAGCGCGACCTGTGCGTTCTTGATGGTGTCCGGGTCCGGTCCGGCCGGGGCCTCCATCGCCCCCGCCGACACCACCTGCATCAGGTGGTTGACGACCACGTCACGCAGTGCGCCGACCGGATCGTAGAAGTGGCCCCGGTCTTCGACCCCGAAGTCCTCGGCCATCGTGATCTGCACCGAGTCGACGTAGTTGCGGTTCCACACCGGTTCCAGGAACGTGTTGGCGAACCGCAGGTAGAGCAGCTCGTCCAGGCCCATCTTGCCCAGGAAGTGGTCGATGCGGAACAGCTGCGGCTCGGCGATGTACTGGTGCAGCTCGTCGGCCAGCGCCCGCGCGGACTGCTGGTCGTGGCCGAACGGCTTCTCCACCACCACCCGGCCCCCGCGCACCAGCTTCGCGTCGGCCAGGCCCTTGATGACCATCCCGAACAGCGACGGCGGGATCTCCAGGTAGTACACCGGGGTGCGCACGTCGCCGATCGCCGCCCCGACCCCGGCGTACGTGCCGGGGTCGGCGAAGTCGCCCGCGAGGTAGGACATGCGGCCCATCAGGCGCTCGTACACGTCCTCGTCGACCTTGTCGCCCTTGCCCTCGATCGCGGCGCGAGCGTGCTCGCGCAGGTCCTGCTCGGTCCACGGGTCGGCGGCGACCCCGATGATCGGGCAGTCCAGCAGGTTGCGCGCCTCCAGCCGGTACAGCGAGTGGAACGTCATCACCTTGGCGAGGTCGCCGCTGATACCGAAGATGACGAAGACGTCGGCCGGTGCCGCGGCCGGTGCCGCTGGTGCGGTCATGGCGGTCAGCCTTTCTGGCTCGGACAGGGTTCGAGGTGTGCCCGGGTCAGGCCGGGCTGACGCCGTCGTAGGCGATCGGCAGGTGGACGGGCCCGCGCAGCACCGGGCTGGGCCGGTACGGCGGCGGGTCCGCCAGCAGGCGCGGGTTGTCCAGCCGCCTGGCCAGCTCGGTGAGGGCCAGCTGGGCCTCCAGCCGGGCCAGCGGCGCGCCGAAGCAGTAGTGGACCCCGCTGGCGAACGACAGGTGCACGTTGTCGCGCCGGTCGGGGTCGAAGCGGTCGGCGTGCGGGATGCAGGTGCTGTCGTGGTTGCCGGAGGCGAGCATCACCGAGATCGGGTGTCCCTTGCGGATGGTCGCGCCGCCCAGCTCGATGTCGTCGGTCGCGGTCCGGAACGGCAGGATGTGCACCGGCGGCTCGTAGCGCAGCAGCTCCTCGACCAGCCGGATGCTGAAGTCGGGTTCGGTGCGCAGCCGCTGCAGCACGTCCGGGTGCCGTTGCAGGGTCAGCCAGCCGTTGGTGATCAGGTTGACGGTGGTCTCGTGCCCGGCGATCAGCAGCAGCACGAGCGTGCCGAACAGGTCGGCGCCCTCCAGCCGCCCGTCCGGGCCGTCGTCCTGGACATACCCCGAGATCATGTCGTCGCCGGGTTCGGCCCGGCGGCGCTGCGCCAGCTCGAACATGTAGTTCGCCATCGCCTGGACCGCGTCGCCGCGCTCCTTCAACTGCTCCGGCGTGGGATTGCCCAGCGAGTTGACGATCGGCTCCACCCACGCGCTGAACGTGGGCTCGTCCTCGGGCGGCACCCCGAGCATCCGGCAGATGACCGCCACCGGCAGCGGGTAGGCCACGTCGTCGACGACGTCGGCCTCCTGCTTGTCCGCCAGCTTGTCGACCAGCTTGCCGACGATGCCCTGCATGGCCGGCACGAAACTGTCGACGTAGTCGGGCCGGTGCGGCGGCCCGAACTGCCGCATGGCGATGCGGCGCAGGACGTCGTGCCGGGGCGGATCCGTGCGGATGAAGCCCGTCGCCCCTCCGCCCGCCTCAGCGGGCGGGCGCATGGCGGCGAACTCGGGCAGGAGATTGCTCGGATCGGAACTCAGCCGCGGGTCGTGCTGGAGCGCGAGCACCTCGCGATAGGTGCTGACCACGAAGGTGCCGTCGGCCTCCTGCCACACCGGCTGGGAGCGCAGCTTCTCGTACAGCGGCCACGGGTTGGCCCGGTTGGCGTAGTCGAGGATCTCGTCGTAGAGGCTCGGTTCGGTCATCGCGGTCGCTCCTGCTCAGCGTCGGCGGGCGTTGCGGACGAGAGTGGCCCGGCGCTCGCTGGGGTCGTGGCCGGTGACCACGACGGTGGCCTCCCGGCCCGGGTAGGTGCGCTCGGGGAACTCGGCGGGCACCGGGGTGCGGTCCTCGGGCGGGTTCGTCATCTCGTACGGCGGCGGGAACGGGGCAGCCTGCTCGATCAGGTCTTCGTAGAAGTCGAGCCACTTGCCCTGGTTCCAGCTGACCGCGCCGACCATCCGGCCCTTGTAGCCGTACGCCGCGACGAACTGCCGGGTGTGCACGGACCCCTGGGTGATCGCGACCTGATCGGCGAAGGTCGGCACGCCCACCGACTTGATGTTGTTGCCGAACTGGAGCGACCAGAACGCCGACACCTCCAGGTGCGGCCAGCGGTCGCTCTCGCTGCTGATCATGTTGTGCGCGGCGACCTCGGCCTGGCTGACCGCGTTGCCCCAGTGCTCCATGGCCAGGAACTGGTAGCCGAACATCGGCTGCGGCTGGCGCGCCACATCCCCGGCGACGAAGACGTCGTCGGTGACCAGCCCGTTCGCGTCGAACGCGCGGCAGCCCGCGTCGCAGGCCACTCCCCACACCCCGACCGCCAGGTTCGAGTTCTCCAGCCACTCCACGTTGCGGATGCCGCCCAGCGCGACCACGGCCACGTCGACGTCGATGGTGGTGCCGTCCGACAGCAGCGCCCGCCGCAGTCTGCCGTCCTCACCCTGAAGGGAGGTGACCATGGTGTTGGTACGCAGGTCGACCCCGTGCTCGCGCATGATGCCGCCGGCGATGCGGCCGATCACGCCGCCCAGCGCCCCGGACAGCGGGGCGGGCCCCGCCTCGGCCACGGTCACCGGGATGCCCAGCTCCACGCAGACCGAGGCCATCTCGGAGCCGGTGAAGCCCGAGCCGATCACCAGCACCCGCGACGGCTTGTTCATCAGCCGCTCGCGCAGCCCGGACGCGTCGGCGCGGGTGCGGATGGTGAACACGCCGTCCAGCGCCGCCTCCTCCGGGATGGGCCAGGGCCGGGCCCGTACGCCGGTGGAGATGAGCAGCCGGTCGAACCCGACCTCCTGCCCGTCGGCCAGGGTCACCACGTTGCGGTCGAGGTCGAGGCCGGTCGCGGCGACACCGAGCTTCCATTCGGCGTCGATCTCGCGGCGCCGCGGCAGCGTGGTGTCGGCCGAATGGACCCAGCCGGTCTGCACCTGCTTGGACAGCGGGGGCCGGTCGTAGGGCTCCTCGGGCTCGTCGCCGATCATCGTCAGCGAGCCCGCGAACCCCTCGGCCCGCAACTGCTCGGCCGCCTTCAGCCCCGCCAGCGACGCGCCCACGATCACGACGCGGCCGTCGTGCCGCAGCCGGTCGTCGCCGTGGACCGCCGTCGTCTCGGCCTGCGGCTGCGGCGGCAGATCGGCCATGTCGACCTGCAGCGCCTGCACCGGGCAGGCCGCGGCGGCCCGCAGCACCTTCTCCCGCAGCTCATCGGGCGGCGACGGGTCGAACATCAGCGCCTCGTCGCCGACCATCCGGAACGCCTCCGGCGCCAGGAACGCGCACTGCGCGTACCCCTCGCACTTCGTCAGGTCCACCACTACACGCATGTCGCAGTCCTTTTCGCCGTGTGATGTCGACGTGTTCGCCGGGTGAGGTGTGGCAGCGCCGACCGTCAGCCCTTCTGGTCCCAGTCGATGCGGGGGCTGTCGACGCGCGACGGCTCCAGCAGTTCGGCCGAGCGGTGGTCGGGCCGCAGGTAGAACTCCTGTGCCCAGGCCGCGTACGCCTTGAGCTGCGCGCCGATGCTGTCCAGCAGCTGCATGTGCACACCCAGCCAGGCGGCGAACGCGAAATCTCCGTGGATCTCGTGACGGTGGGCGCCGACCTCGGCGATCGCCGCCTTCCGGCCGATCATGGCCATGATGCCCTTGTCCCGGTAGTGGAACGGGTGCGGTGTCTTGCCGCGTGCCTCGGCCAGGATGTTGTCGGCGGCCCACCGGCCCGACTGCTGCGCGACGCTGCCCAGCTGCGGCAGCGCGGGCTCGTCGCCGGACGGGATGTTGGCGACGTCGCCGAGGGCGTACACGTGCGGGAAGCCCGGCACGGTCAGGTCGCCGCCGACGGTCACCCGGCCGCCGTGGCCGGTCGGCAGGCCGCCCGTGGCGGCGACGGCGGCGGCCTTCTCACCGCCGCCCCAGACCACCAGCCTGGTCTTGATCACTTCGCCGTCGGACAGCGTCACCTGATCGGGGTCGATCTGCTTGACGCTGGTGTTCTGCCGCAGCTCGACGCCGCGTTTGCGCAGCTGCGTGGCGGCGTAGCCACCCGCCTGAGCGGAGAAGGCGGTCAGCAGGGCGGGACCGGCATCGACCAGGATCACCTGCGCACGATCGAGCGGCAGGCCCCGGTAGGCGTGCGGCAGCACGTCGTGGATGAGTTCGCCGAGCGCACCGGCCGTCTCCACGCCGGTCGGCCCGCCGCCGACGATGACGAAGTTCAGCGCGCCCTGCTCCACCAGCTCCGGGCGCTGCTTGACGTCCTCCAGGATGGTCAGGATGCGGCCGCGTACGGCTTGGGCGTCATCGACGCTGTAGAGCGGGAACGCGTGCTCGGCCGCGCCGGGGGTGTTGAAGAAGTTGGGCTGGGCACCGGCGGCCAGGACGAGGTGGTCGGCTGCCAGGACCTGCCCGTCGTCGAGCGTGACCGTCCGGGCCTGCGGGTCGACGGCGGCCACCACCGCCTTGCGTACGGTGACGTTCGGACTGTCCCGGAACAGGCGGCACAGGTCGAACCGGATGTCCTCGGAGGTCAGCTCCGCAGTGGCCACCTGGTACAACAGGGGCTGGAACTGGTGGTATCCAGCTCGGTCTATTAGATCGACCCGTACGCCCGACTCGTTGGCCAGCCGCTTCGCGCAGGCGACGCCCGCGAAACCGCCGCCAACGATGACCACTCTCACGTCCGCATCCATCATCGCCCCGTGCTGAGTCCGGGGAGGCGATGCCTCCGCCCCCGCAGGTCATCGTCACACACCGTTGAGGATGAAAACCGCAGATCATATGAAGCTCGGCAAATCAGGCTGAGTATCAGGAACGGCGTGATGCGGTCCTGCGGGTGATGCGGGCCCAGATGGCGCGCTGTGCCCGCAGCGTCAGGAAGCCCACCACGACCAGCAGCACTATGTTGAGCAGGAGTTGCAGCAGGGAACCGCGCGCGGCCCGGAGGCTGCCCGTCGCGAGCGCGACCCCGACGTCGGCGGCGGCCGGGATCGTGGTGACCGAGACGAAGACCCCGAGCAGGGTGCTGGTGCGGATGTGGGTCAGCGCGACCATCCCGACGACGCCGGCCAGCACCGCGACCACCACCGAGAAGAAGTCCGGGGTGTCGATCAGGTGCGAGACCGGCCGCACCCCTGCGGCGTAGGCCGGCGGAATCATGGCCAGACCGCGCACCACCAGGGTGAACGCGTACGCCGCGACGATCGCCAGGCCGAAACCTGCCGCCAATGCCAGCAGCCCCTGGCGCACCCGCCAACCGGCCCGGCGGTCCAGCCCGAGCGTCACGCCCGCGATCGCGCCGTACTCCGGCCCGAGGATCATCGCCGCCACGATGAGGATCTGCGAGTTGGTCAGCAGGCCCACCGCGCCGATGACCCCGGCGATCACCAGGTACAGGTAGAAACTGGGCGCGTAGGTCGCGTCGGCGGCGATGCGCGCCTCGACCGCCGCCCAGACCGGCCCCCGCGCCATGGCACGGGGCAGCGCCGCCGCGGCGGCCTCGGCCCGGTCGGAGACGGTCAGCGCCACCGGCTGGGCGCTCAGCGACCCGTACCGGTGCACCTGCAGGTCACGCAGACCGGCCAGCACCGAGTCCACGCCACCCGGCACGACGTCGCACTCGACCAGGTCCGCGGTGGGGTCGGTGACCGCCGCACGATGCAGCGCCACGTTCACCGTGCACGCATCGGCGGCGAGCAGGGCCATGATCTGACCGGTCCGCCCCGGCGGGCTCACCAGCCGCAGATGGATCAAGTCCAACGCCAGCCTCCAGCGACGGTTCCGCGTGTCCCACGCTAGCCCGCCGCCGGGTATCGGAATCAGCAATCCGTCACTGTCGACACACGCTCGGTCATACGCTGGCGCCGTGCGCATGAATAACGCCAGGCAGGGGGCGAAGTCATGACCGCTGTCGACACGGTCGCCGACGCACCACCGAGCGCCGGAGCGGTCTCGCCCTTCCCGCCGATCGCCGAGTACGCCTTCCTGTCCGACTGCCACACCGGCGCGCTCGTCGCCGCCGACGGCTCGGTCGACTGGCTGTGCGTGCCCAGTTTCGACTCCCCAAGCGTCTTCGGCGCCCTGCTGGACCGCGAGGCGGGCACGTTCCGGTTCGCGCCGTACGGCATCGCCCACCCGACGGCCCGGTTCTACCGCCCCGGCACCAACGTGCTGGAGACGACGTGGCGCACCCCGTCGGGCTGGCTGCTGATCACCGACGCCCTGATCGTCACCGAGCGCTCCGGCGACTGCGAGGTCACCCCGCACACCCGGCCACCGGCCGACTACGACGCCGCCCACGTGCTGGTGCGCACCGCGCAGTGCCTCAAGGGGCAGGTCGAGCTGGAGCTGATCTGCGAACCGGTGTTCGACTACGGCCGTACGCCCGCCGAATGGACCCTGGCCGACGGCGACTGCTCCTCGGCCGCCACCACCGGCCCCGGCCAGACCCTGCGCCTGCGCTCCGACCTCGCGATGGGCATCGAGGGCAGCCGGGTCCGCGGCAGGCACGTGCTGCAGGCCGGCGAGCGCGCCTACTGCGCGCTGTCCTGGGGCTCGTCGACCACCGGCGTGCCCGACGAGCAGCAGGCCCAGGCCATGATCGAGGCGACCACCGACTACTGGCGCACCTGGCTGGCCGGGGCGCGCGTGCCCGACCACCGCTGGCGCGAACCGCTCCAGCGCTCCGCCCTGGTCATCAAGGGCCTGACCTACATGCCGACCGGCGCCACCGTCGCCGCGCTCACCACGTCGCTGCCCGAGACGCCGCGCGGCGAGCGCAACTGGGACTACCGCTACACCTGGATGCGCGACAGCACCTTCACCCTCAAGGCGCTGCACTGGCTCAACCTCAACTGGGAAGCCGACGAGTTCATGCAGTTCGTCGCCGACGTCGAGGCGACCGAGGACGGCTCCCTCCAGATCATGTACGGCATCGACGGCCGCCGCGACCTGCCCGAGACCACCCGCGACGACCTGTCCGGCTACGACGGCGCCCGCCCGGTGCGCGTCGGCAACGGCGCGTTCGACCAGCGCCAGAACGACGTCTACGGCGCCGTACTCGCCTCGATCCTGCTGCACACCCGGCACAGCCGCCGCCTGCCCCGGCGGCTGTGGCCGATCGTGCAGTCCCAGGCCGAATGCGCCATCAAGGTGTGGAAGCAACCCGACCAGGGCATCTGGGAGGCGCGCGGCGATCCGCAGCACTACGTGTCGTCGAAGCTGATGTGCTGGGTGGCCCTGGACCGGGCTGCGACCCTGGCCGACATCCGCGGCGACCAGGAGCAGAGCAAGGCCTGGCGCGCGGTGGCCGAGGAGATCCGCGCGGACATCCTGGCCCACGGTGTCAGCGAGCGCGGCGTGCTGCGCCAGCACTACGCCACCGACTCGCTGGACGCCTCCACGCTGCTGGCGGTGCTGTTCGGGTTCCTGCCGCCCGAGGACGAGCGGCTGCGCAAGACCGTGACGGCCATCGCCGACGAGCTGAGCGAGCACGGGTTCGTCCTGCGCTACCGCACCGACGAGACCGACGACGGCATGAGCGGCAAGGAGGGCACCTTCCTCATCTGCTCGTTCTGGCTGGTGTCGGCGCTGGCCGCGGTCGGGGACATGCACCGCGCCCGCGACATGATGGAGCGGCTGCTAGCCGTCGCCTCGCCGCTGGGCCTGTACGCCGAGGAGTTCGAGACCGAATCCGGCCGCCACCTCGGCAACTTCCCGCAGGCGTTCTCCCACCTGGCGCTCATCGAGGCCGCCGGGCGGATCATCCTGGCCGAGATACTCGAGGAGCTATAGCCGTGGACAGCTACGACGTCATCATCATCGGCACCGGGGCGGGCGGTGGCACGCTCGCCCGGCACCTGGCCGGGTCGGGCAAGCGCATCCTGCTGCTGGAGCGCGGCGACTGGCTGCCCCGCGAACCGGCGAACTGGAGCGCCGCCGACGTCTTCATCGACAACAGGTACATCTCGGCCGACACCTGGTACACCGGGGACGGCAAGCCGTTCCAGCCGCAGGTGCACTACTTCGTCGGCGGCGCCACCAAGCTGTACGGCGCCGCGCTGTACCGGCTGCGCCGCGAGGACTTCGGCCAGTTGCAGCACCACGACGGCGTCTCCCCGGCCTGGCCCATCACGTACGACCAGATCGAGCCTTACTACACCCTGGCCGAGCAGATGTACCAGGTGCACGGCACGCGCGGCGAGGACCCGACCGAGCCGCCCGCCAGCGCGCCCTACCCGTTCCCGGCGGTGTCGCACGAGCCGCGCATCCAGCAGCTCTCCGACGACCTGGCCGCGGCCGGGTACAACCCGTTCCACGCCCCGTGCGGCATCCGGCTCACCGAGACGAACATGCCCTACAGCGTGTGCGTACGGTGCGCCAGCTGCGACGGGTTCCCGTGCCCGCTGCATGCCAAGTCCGACGCCGAGGTCTTCGGCGTACGCCCCGCACTCCAGCAGCCCAACGTCGAGCTGCTCACCCACGCCGAGGTGGTGCGGCTGGAGACGAACGCGGCCGGAACCGCCGTGACCACCGTGGTCGTCGACCACGAGGGGCACGAGGAGCGCTACAGCGCCGACATCGTGGTGCTGTCTGCCGGTGCCGCCAACTCGGCCAAGCTGCTGCTCGCCTCGGCCACCGACCAGCACCCGCGCGGGCTGGCCAACGGCTCCGACCAGGTCGGGCGCAACTACATGTTCCACGACAGCCAGGCTGTGCTGGCCCTGTCGAAGGAGCCCAACCCGACCGTGTTCCAGAAGACGCTGGGCGTCAACGACTTCTACTTCCGCGGGCCCGACTTCGACTACCCCATGGGCAACATCCAGATGATCGGCAAGTCGCAGCCCGACATGTTCCGCGGCGAGAAGCCGCTCGCGACCAAGCTGGCCCCGACCTGGGCGCTGGCCGACGTCGCCCGGCACGCCGTCGACTTCTGGCTGTCGACCGAGGACCTGCCGCTGCCCGAGAACCGGGTCACGCTCAGCTCCGACGGCAACATCAAGCTCACCTACCGCAACAGCAACCCGACCGCAGCCGACCGGCTGTACCGGCAGCTCAAGTCGATGCTGGGCCACCTGGGCATGCACTCCGGCCACCTGATCCACCGGTTCGCGTACATGAAGAGCGACATCCCGATCGCGGGCGTGGCCCACCAGGCGGGCACCTGCCGGTTCGGCACCGACCCGAACAGCTCCGTGCTCGACGCGAACTGCAAGGCCCATGAGCTGGACAACCTGTACATCGTGGACACCAGCTGCTTCCCGAGCATCGGCGCGGTCAACCCGGCGCTGACCGCGATGGCCAACGCGCTGCGCGTCGGCGACCACCTGCTGCAACGCCTGGGCGTCCAATCCGTCGCCACGACCGCGGGCGGTCCGGACCAGGCCCGCTGAGCCGGCGCCATGGCCTCGCGCACCGAAGGGCTGGTCGTCGACGTCGCGGGCGTCGTGCAGGGCATCGTGCTCGTCACCATCCCGGCGGCGAGCACCATCTTCACCGACCCGGCCGAGTACGGCCTGTCCACCAGCCGCTACGGCGCCATGTTCCTGCCGCAGGTGGTGCTGGCCATCACCGCGTCGCTGGTCGGGGCGTGGCTGTCGCGGCGCTGGGGCACGAAGCCGGTGTACCTGACCGGCCTGGCCTGCTCGCTGCTGTCCATGGCGCTGCTGCTGGCCAGCATCCCGGTGATGCACCAGGCCGCGGCGTACCCGCTGCTGCTGGCCGCGACCGCGGCCCTGGGCGCCGGGTTCGGGCTGACCGTCCCGGCGCTGAACTCGCTGGCCGCCGCGTTCCATCCGGGCAGCGTCGACTCGGCGGTGCTGGTGCTCAACGCGCTGCTGGGCCTGGGCACCGCGCTGGCGCCGGTGTTCGTGGCGCTGTTCGTCGGGCTCGGGTTCTGGTGGGGCCTGCCCGTGCTGTCGACGCTGCTGCTGGTCGGGCTGCTGCTGGTGAGCCTGCCGCTGGCGATGCGCACCGCGGCGACCCCGGCGGCCACGGACGGGCGCGCGGCGGTCCCGGCGCGGTTCTGGGTTTACGCGGGCTTCGCCGTCGCGTACGGCGTCTGCGAGACCGTCAACGGCAACTGGGCCACCCTCGACGTCACCGGCAGCCTCGGCGCCTCGGCCACCGTCGCCGCGCTGTCGCTGACCGCGTTCTGGGCGATGGTGACCCTCGGCCGGGTCGGGTTCGCCGCCGCGCAGAGCGTGATCGGCCCCCGGACGGTGTACCACAGCCTGCCGTTCCTGCTCGCGGCCGTGTTCGTGCTGATCGCGCTGCTGCCGGCCGGGCAGCCGGCGCTGGCGGTGCTGGCGTTCGCGATGGCGGGCATCGGCTGCTCGGCGCTGCTGCCGCTGACCATCAGCTTCGGCCAGTCGGAGCTGGCCGGGTTCTCCGGGTCGGTCGCGGGCGGCGTCATCGCGTTCTACCAGCTCGGGTACGGCATCGCCGCCTTCGGCGTCGGCCCCGTGCTCGCGGCGGGCATCACCCTGCCCACCGTGTACGCGGTGACCTCGCTGATCGCCCTGCTGCTGGGCCTGCTCTCGTTCGCGGTAGCCCGCCGCGCCCCCTCCCCCACCACCCTCCACCCCCGCCCCAACCCCCACCACGCCCACTGAGCGGCCGGGCGCGGGCGGTGGGCAGGGCCGTCCGCGCCCGGACGCGGCATCAGGCGGCGTGGCCGGGGGGCTGCGGGAGGGTGAAGCGCCAGTGCTGGGCGCGCAGTTCCGGGATGACACGGTCGACGGCGTCGACGGTCTGGCTGCGGTCGCCGCCGCCGTCGTGCATCAGCACCACCGCGCCGGGGGTGATGCCGTCGCGCAGCCGCTGCACCAGGACGTCGGTGCCCGGCGGCTCCCAGTCGGTGATGGCCAGCCGCCAGCCGAGCGGCTGCATGCCCAGGCGCGCGGCGACCTCGGGCGCCTGCCCCCAGGCCCCGAACGGGGCGCGGAAGTACGGGATGCGCGCGCCCGGCACCGCCCGGCGGATCGCGGCGCTGGTCTCGGCCAGGTCCGCCTCGATCTGCGCCGGCGTCAGGACGCTGAGGTCGTCGTGGTGCATGCTGTGGTTGCACAGGGTGTGGCCTGCGGCGACGATGCGCCGCACCACGTCGGGGTGCTCGACGACATGGTCGCCCCACAGGCAGAAGACCGCCTTGACGTGGTGGCGGCGCAGCACGTCGAGCAGCCGCAGCGTGTCGGCCGGGTTCGGGCCGTCGTCGAAGGTGAAGCTGACGGTGTCGCCGTTCCCGCGCGCGGTGTCGACGATGTCGGCGGTGGCCTGAGGATGGGCTGCGGCGGGGCTCGCCGCGCCGAGCGCGAGGCTGAGCGCGCCCAGCGCGATCGCGGTGCGCGACAGGCCCCGGTTCGGCAGGAACATGTGGTCGGCCTTTCGTCGGCGAGGGCGCCCGGCCGGCGATCCGCTGTCCTGGACCGGACCGCCGACCGGGCGAGTTCATCAGGGGGTACGGCAGGAAACGGTCGGCGCGGCCCACTGGCCGTTGGCCATGACCGTGAACCCGAACGTGGTGGACCCGTTGGCGGGCAGGCTGCCGTTGCCGCTGGGGCGCACCGTCATCACGTTGCCGCTGCTGTCCCAGCTCGGGCTGCCGTTCCACACCGTCGACACCTTCTGCGGCGCGTGCACCGTCACGGTCGCGGTCCAGCTGGTGATCGCGGTCGACCCGGCGCGGATCGTCACCTCGCCGTTGAACCGGTCACCCCACCGCTGCGTCTCCCGGTAGGTGGCGGTGCAGCTGCCGCCGCCTCCGCCGGGCGACGGGCTGGCGCTGGGCGGGGTGGTGCCGTCGGGGGCCACGGCCCGGCCGGTCGCCGTGGAGATCATGCCCGCGCACAGGTTGCGGCTGTTCAGGTTCGCCACGATCTGCGGGATCGCGTTGACCGTGGTCTGGTAGCCGTCGTGCATCAGGATGACGCCGCCGTTGGTCAGGGTGCTCGCGGCCTGGACGATCTGGGCGGTGCTGGCGCCGTTCCAGTCCTGGCTGTCGACGCTCCACAGCACCTCGGTGAGGCCGTACTGCGCCTCAATGGACTTCAGCGTCGCGTTGGTCTCGCCGTACGGCGGCCGGAACAGCTTGGGAGCGGTGCCGGTGGCCTGCTGGATCGCCTGCTGGGTCTGGCTGATCTCGGACGTGATCTGGGCGGTGGACAGCTGCGTCAGGTGCGGGTGGGTCCAGCTGTGGTTGCCGATCCACATGCCCGCGTTCTTCTGCGCCTGCACCAGGGACGGGTTGGCCTGTGCCTTCTGGCCGATGTCGAAGAACGTCGCACGGACGCCGTTCGAGGTGAGCGCGTTGATCAGGTTCGTGGTGCTGCCGGCGATCGGGCCGTCGTCGTAGGTGAGCGCGACGTACCCGGCGCTGCAGGTGTTCGCGGCCGCCGACGGGCTGGCTGCGGCCAGCACCGCGACCGCGCCCGCGGCGACGGCCGCAGCGGTGGTGAGCGCGGCGAGCGCGCGGCGGCGCAGAGGTCGTACGGATGACATGGGTACCTCCTCGGGCAGTGAGGGAGTTCCGTGGGCGCGTCCGGCGCGGCCAGTGGGAGCCGCCGCGCCGGACGAGGTCGGCAGCCGGGCGGAGCTGCCGATTCCTTTGTGGAGGGCGGATCGTTCGATTCGCGGTCATCATTTTGGGCACGTCGCCGTAACACCGTCAACAACTTCCGGAAAAGTTTCGGTCCGTGCAGATCGCCTAAAATGGCTGCTGTACTGCACTGATACGGTTCATGAAGCACGCGCGCACGCCCGTAATCTGGCGCTGATCGGCAGTGCTGTATGAAAGATTCCGCAAGAAGCCCGGCGTACATCGCGGGGCGGACAGCAGAAACGGCGACGGCGCCCACGCTGGGACCTGGGGCGGACGCCGTCGCCGAGACCGGAACCGGATCAGTTCCGAGGATGACGGCGCGACCATACCGAAATCTTGTGAGAACCTTGAATCTTTCGATCAGTCGGGGTTCTGGGGTGCACATGGCGGTGGAGTTCACGCTGCTCGGCGACGTCACCGCCCGGTGCGGCGGGCAGCCGCTCGACCTCGGGCACGCCCGGCAGCGGTGCGTGCTGGCCGTCCTGCTCGTCGAGGCCGGTCACAGCGTCTCCGCCGACACCCTCACCGAGCGGGTCTGGGCCGGACCCACCCGCGAACGCCGGGCCGCCCTCTACAGCTACCTGTCCCGGCTGCGTACCGTGCTGGCCGACGGCGGCTCGCGCATCGAACGCGGCCGCAGCGGCTACCGCCTGGCCGTCGACCGGGACGCCCTCGACCTCCACCGGTTCCACCACCTGGTCGGCCAGGCCCGCGCCGCCGCCGGACCCGGCGCGCTCGACCTGTTCGAGCAGGCCCTCGCCCTGTGGACCGGACCGGCGCTGACCGGGCTGGACACCCCCTGGCTCAACGGCGTCCGCGAGACCCTGCACCAGCAGCAGCGCGCGGCCGAACTCGACCGCAACGACGTCGCCCTCGGCTGCGGCCAGCACGCCCGGCTGCTGCCCCGGCTCACCGCCGCCGCCGACGCGCATCCGCTCGACGAGCGCATCGCCGCACAGCTCATGCACGCCCTGTCCCGCAGCGGCCGACCCGCCGACGCCCTCGCCCACTACCGGCTGATCCGCCGGCGGCTCGCCGACGAACTCGGCAGCGACCCGGGGGCGGCCCTGGCCCGCGTACACCGGCAGCTCCTGCGCGGCGACCGCGAGCAGCCCGCCCCCGCACCCGCGCCCCGCCGCATCCCCGCGCAGCTGCCACTGGACGTCAACGGCTTCAGCGGGCGCCAGGACCTGCTCCACCGCCTCGACCGGCTGCGCGCCGAAGCCGACGCCCACCCCACCGCCATGTACGTGGCGACGCTGTCCGGCAACGCGGGCGTGGGCAAGACCACGCTGGCCGTGCACTGGGCGCACCGCGTCCTGGCCCACTTCCCCGACGGGCAGCTCTACGCCAACCTGCGCGGATACGACCCGACCCACAGCCCCACCCCCGCCGGGGAGGCGGTGCAGCGCTTCCTCGAAGCACTGGACGTGCCCGCCGCCCGCATCCCCGCCGACCACGACGCGCAGGTCAGCCTGTACCGCAGCCTGCTGGCCGAGCGGCGCGTGCTCGTCGTGCTCGACAACGCCCGCGACGCCGACCAGGTCCGGCCCCTGCTGCCCGGCTCGCCGACCTGCATGGCGATCGTGACCAGCCGGGACGAGCTGCCCGGCCTGATCGTCTCGGAGGGCGCCTATCCCCTGCGGGTCGCACCGCTCACCGCCGCCGACGCCGAACTGCTGCTCGCCGCCCGCCTCGGCCCCGGCCGGCTGCGGGCCGACCAGGCCGGCGTCCAGGAGATCGTGGCCCGCTGCGGCGGGCTCCCGCTCGCGCTGGCGATCGTCGCCGCCCGCGCCGCCACCCACCCCGACTTCGACCTGTCGGTCTTCGCCGCGCAGCTGCGCGACGACGGGCCCGGCCTGACCGGCTGGTCCGCCGACGACACCGCCGTCGACATCCGCAGCGTCTTCTGGCTGTCCTACCATCGCCTCAGCCCCGCCGCCGCCCGGCTGTTCCGGCTGCTGGGCCGCCGTCCCTGGCACGACCTCACCGCCCCGGCCGCGGCCAACCTGGCCGACCTGCCGCTCGGCCGGATCCGCCCGCTGCTGGCCGAACTGGCGCAGGCCAGCATGATCAGCCAGCACAAGCCGGGCCGCTACACCATCCACGACCTGATGCGCCGGTACGCCGCGGAGCTGGCCGCCGCCGAGGACACCGCCGCGGACGGCGCCGCCGCCGACCGGCGCCTGCTCGACTACCACCGCTACACCGCCACCCGGGCCGACAGCCAGCTGACCAGGCACGTACGCCCGACCGCCGCGACCGTGCCGCCCGCGCCCGTGACCGTGCCCGAGCCGACCGGCCACGAACAGGCCGTCGCCTGGCTGCGCGCCGAGCGCGCCAACCTGCTGGCCGCGCTCGCGCACGCCGCCGACACCGGCGACGACGCCCGCTACGTCGGCATCGCCGCCGGCCTGGCCTACCTCCTGCACAGCGACGGCCCCTGGGACCAGGCCGTCGACGTGCACACCGCGGCCGTGGCCGCCGCCACCCGGCTCGGCGACGGCGTCGCGCAGGCGGCGGCGCTGCTCGACCTCGCCGTGATCCGCTACCTGACCGGCGACTACGCCACTGCCACCGCGCTGCTGGAGCGGGCGCTGCGGCAGTGTCTGACCGGCGGCGACCGGCTCGGCGAAGCCAACGTCCGGTCCTACCTCGGCATGGTCCGGCAGCTCACCGGCGACTTCCCCGAAGCGGCCCAGGCCGCCGCCGACGCCCTGCGGATCTACCGTGACCTGCGCGACTCGCTCGGTGAGGCGGGCGCGTACACCAACCAGGGCGTGGTGCAGTACCTCGTCGACGACTACGCCGCCGCCGACCGGTCCCTGACCGAAGCCCTCGGGCGCTACCGGGTGCTCGGCCACCGCCTCGGGGAAGCCCACGCGCTGCTCAACCTCGGCAACGTACGCCAGCTCAGCGGCGACTACCCGGGTGCGGCCCAGGTGCTGGAACAGGCCCTCGGCCGGTACCGCGAGCTGAGCAGCCTGCTCGGCGAGGCGAACGCCCTGACCTACCTGGCCGAGCTGCACCGCATGACCGGCGAGCACGACGCCGCCGTCCACGCCGCGCGACAGGCCCTGTCGGTCTTCCGCGAACTCGGCAACCGGCTGGGCACCGCCAACGTGCTCACCTGCCTCGGCGACGTGCACCGCCAGGCGGGCGACCCGAACGCCGCCCTGACCGCGCTGCGCGAAGCGCTGGGCATCTACCGGGACATGGGCGACCGCTACGGCGAGGCCACCAGCCTGGCCTGCCTCGGCCGCGCCTGGTCCGGCCTCGGCACGTTCGCCGAGGCGCAGCCCGCCCTGGACCAGGCCCTGGCAACGTTCCAGGATCTGGGCGACCGGCTCGGCGAGGCCGAGGTGCGCAACAGCCTCGGCGAGCTGCACCGCGCCGCCGGGCGGCCGCGGCAGGGCCGGGAACAGCATGAACTGGCGCTGCGGCCGGCCGCCGAGGTCGACAGCCGCGTCGAGCGGGCCCGTGGCCAGGAGGGTGCGGGCCGGTGCGCGCTCGACCTCGGCGACGCCGGGGCGGCCCGCGAGCATCTGCGCGCCGCGCTGGCGCTGTACGCCGAACTAGGGTCGCGCGACGCCTCCCGCATCGCCGCCGAACTGGCGCAGCTCGCCCCGGCGTGAACGCGGCGGCGGGACCGGTCCGGCCCCACCGCCGCCACCCGGGTCAGCGCCGGGGCTTCTGCGCGATGCGCGGCAGCACGTACGGCGCACCGGCGAACACCAGGTCCGCCTTCACGATCTGGTATGCCCGCTTGGGCTGGTAGTTCTCGTCGTACAGCGTGGCCAGGCCCTCCGGCGGGTCCTTGAACCACGTCGGCACCCACGAGTGCCTGTCGGTGAAGCCCCACACCGTGAACGACAGGCAGTGCCGGTTGGCCAGGCACGCCTGGAGCAGCACGCTGAAGTTCGACGCCGACGCCTGGAGCCGCGGGTTGACCTCGTTGGAGTCGCCCGCCTGCACCTTGTCCGTCAACTGGCTGCGCACGTCCACCTCGGTGAACGCCGTCGCCAGCCCCAGGTCGGTGAAGCGCTTGAGCGCGTCGGCCACCTGGAACGTGTCGTAGTTGCCGTACTGGGTGCCCAGGTGGCCCTGGCTGCCCACGCCGTCGATCGGCACGCCCGCGTCACGCAGGCCCTTGACCATGTCGTACACGAACTGGGTCTTGTCGTTGGCCGGGTCGCCCGAACCGAACGCCTCGATGTTGTAGTCGTTGTAGAACAGCAGCGCCTTCGGGTCGGCCGCCCGCGCCCAGCGGAACGCGTCGGCGACGTAGCCCTCGCCCAGGTGCTCGGCCCAGAACCCCTTGTAGTGCAGGGTCGGCGGGTTGTCCCACGGGTCGCTGACGGCCTCGTTGACCACGTCCCACTGCCAGATCTTGCCCTTGAAGTGCCGCACCACGTTCGTGATGTGGTTCTTCAGGATGCCTCGCAGGTCGGCGTCGCTGATCGTGCCGTCGGCGACCCCGGCGGTGAGCCAGCTCGGCAGCTGGTTGTGCCACACGAGCACGTGGCCGCGCACCAGCTGCTTGTTCTGCTTCGCGAAGGCGATCAGCTGGTCGGCCGCCGCCCAGTCGTACGTGCCTCGGGTGGGCTCCAGGCTCTCCCACTTCATCACGTTCTCCGCGGTGACCGTGGAGAACTCCGAGGCGACCTTCTCCCGGTACTGCGGGTCGGCCGGGTCGTCGAGGGCCGCCATGTCGACGGCGGTGCCGATGTACAGGTCGTGCCGCATACCGAGGGTACGCAGGCTCTGGTCGGCCGGGTCCGGGATGTGGCCGGCCGTGGCGGGCATGGCGTTGAGAGCACCGGCTGCCACGAGGGCGACGGCGCCGACGGTGAACCACCGTCTGACGTTCATGGAAGGGTCCTTCCTGGTTGACTGCGCGTCGGGTTGCGCGAACGAACGCCCGCTCGGAGCGGCGGATTCCGCTCCGGTACGGCGTTGGTGCAGGTACGCGAGGTGCCCGCCGTTGCTCCAAGATCGGCCAAGTTGCCGGGCGATCGGGCGTTTGAGTGCCCTGTTTTCGGCCGTTTGCCGGGCAACTTGGCCGATCTTGGGGTGGGTCCAGGTCCGGGGTGGGTCGGTGCGTAAGGCGGGGGTCAGTGCTCTTGGTAGGTGGCGTGGTCGTAGTCGGCGTGGATGCCGTCGGCGCCGAGGTCTTGGACCCAGAGGCCGAGGAAGGCGCCGGTGAAGCCCCAGGCGGCGGGTTCGCCGTCGATGACGGTGGCGGCGTGCTCGTCGGACAGGATGGTGGCATCGAACTGGTGCGGAATGTCGTGCCAGCCGTGGCCGAGGTTGTAGGCGAAGTAGACGGCGGGGCCGTCGAACGTGGCGCGCAGCCCGACCCGGTCGGCGCTGGTGGCGTCGACGGTCAGCTGCGGATGGGTGGTGAGGCGGCCGTGGTTGCTGGTGAGGAGTTCGAGGGTGCGTCGGCCGTCGTCGTTGCGGGTGAGGTAGGCGTGATGCCAGTTGGCGGTGTTGTAGTAGGCGGTGATGCCGGCGAGGTGGCGGTGGTCGGCGGGGTCGAACTCGATCACGGTTTCCAGTGAGCAGTGGACCGAGCCGACCCGACGCGCGACCAGGCTGGGGGCCTGTCTGCCGACGGGTGACTGGCCGCCGTGGATGCGCAGGTGGGAGGGGCGGCTGGTGAGGTCGACCCAGTCGGGGGTGGCCGGCCGTCGCAGCGTGGACCAGGCGGGGCCGAGGGTCGCGGCGTCGAAGTGATCGGTGGCGGGCTCCGGCGGCCACTCGTGGATGGGCAGGTCGGGGGCGGGGACTTCGTCGGCGGGGATGCCGCCGGGGATCGACGGCCAGCCGCCGGTGGGCCAGTCGACCTTCTGGATGGCGGTCTCGCGGCCGAGGACGCAGTTGCCCAGCGGGGTGTAGGGGCGCCCGACGAGGTGGGCGAGGTACCAGTCACCGGTCTGGGTCTGGACGAGGCTGCCGTGTCCGGCTTTCTGCAGGGCCAGGTCGGGGCGGCCGTGCGAGGTGAGCAGAGGACCGCGCGGATCGGCGAGGTAGGGCCCGTGGAGGGTGCGGGAGCGGGCGATGGTCGCCTGGTGCTGCCAGCTGGTGCCGCCTTCGGCGGTGAGCAGGTAGTACCAGCCGTCGTGATGGTAGAGGTGGGGGCCTTCGGTCAGGCCGGCCGCCGTGCCGGTGTAGATCGTCTGCGCGTTGCCGACCAGGCGTTTGCGGGTGCGGTCGTACCGCTGGATTTCGATGCCGGCGAATCGGTCGCGGCCCGGGCGCCAGTCGGCGGACATGGCCAGGAGCCAGGTGGTGCCGTCGGGGTCGTGGAACAGGGACGCGTCGAAGCCGTGGGAGTGGAGCTTGACCGGGTCCGACCACGGGCCGTCGATGCTGGTGGCGGTGGTGAGGTAGTTCTGGGGGTCCCAGAAGCCGGAGGCGAAGCTGGCGACGTCGCTGTAGACGAGGTAGAACACGCCGTCGTGCCAGGACAGGTCTGGTGCCCAGACGCCGTTGGAGTCGCCGCTGCCGCGCAGGTCCAGTAGCCGCTTCTGGTCGATGATGCCGCCCAGGGGGCGCCAGTGGACCAGGTCGCGGGAGTGGTGCACGCGTACGCCGGGATACCACTCGAACGTCGAGGTGGCCAGGTAGTAGTCGTCGCCCACGCGCAGGATCGACGGGTCCGGGTGGAACCCGGGCAGGACCGGGTTGCGAATGGACCGCGCGGCCGTCACCACGTCTGCGAAGTCGGTCGACATGCTGAATCTCCTCTGGCAGTCCCACTTCCGGCCCAGTCCCCGGAAGTTTCGGGGATGATCGCTCGGAATTCTCGGCCACCATAGCGCCCAAGCCCGCGCCGCAACAGCCCTTGACCGTTGGCGTACAAGGGTCGTAACGTGCCCGCCATCATTTGAAAACGACCGGCTCGATGCTGAAAGTTTCGGAACCGGTACTTGCTCAGCTCATCCCCCACGGCCGACCAAGGTCGGCACCCCGAGTACATGCCAGTACCTCGAAGGGACGGCTATGACCGCGTACCTCTCCCGCAGATCGCTGCTGGGTATCGCCGGTGCCTCCGCCGGCGCGCTTCTGCTCGCAGCGTGCGGCGACGACGAGCCCGCCAGCCCGGATGGCGCGCAGACCATCAACTGGTGGCACATCCAGAACACCGAGCCGATGCTGCCCGTGTGGGCGGCGATGGCCAAGGACTACACGACCGCGCACCCGAACGTGAAGATCGAGATCCAGCCCCTGGAGAACGAGGCGTTCAAGGCCAAGCTCACCACGGCGACGCAGGCCGGGTCGCCGCCGGACCTGTTCCAGTCCTGGGGCGGCGGCGTGCTCAAGCAGCAGGTCGACGCGGGGCTGGTCAAGGACATCACGGCCGACGTCCAGCCGTGGATCGGGACGCTGCTGCCGGCGGCGGTGCAGCCGTTCACGATCGACGGGAAGATCTACGGGATTCCGTTCGATGTGGGCATGGTCGGGTTCTGGTACAACAAGGACCTGTTCGCCCAGGCCGGGATCACCGCGGCGCCGACCACGTGGGCCGAGCTGCTCACGACGGTGTCGGCGATCAAGGCCAAGGGCATCGTCCCGATCGCGCTGGCGGGCAAGGAGAAGTGGCCCGGCCACTTCTACTGGGCGTACCTGGCGATGCGGATCGGCGGCCTGGGCGCGTTGCAGCAGGCGGCCAAGGACGGCAACTTCGACACCCCCGACTTCATCGCCGCCGGTAAGGCGCTGAAGGACCTCGTCGCCCTGTCCCCGTTCCAGAAGGCGTTCCTCGGTGCCGAGTACGGCAGCCCGGACGGCCAGGCGGCGACGATGGGCAACGGCGGCGCGGCGATGGAGCTGATGGGCCAGTGGGCGCCGTCGGTCCAGGCGTCGTCGTCGACCAGCAAGAAGGGTCTCGGTGACAAGCTGGGGTTCTTCGCGTTCCCGGCCGTGGACGGCGGCAAGGGCACCGTCGCGGAGGCGTTCGGCGGCGGCAACGGGTTCGTGGTGGGCAAGAACGCCCCCGCGGCGACCACGGACTTCCTGAAGTCGCTGATGACCGCGGCGAACCAGCGGACCAGCGCGGCCACCGGCGCGGTGCTGCCGACGGTGAAGGACGCCGTGGACGGGGTCAAGGACCCGAACAGCAAGGTCGTCGCCACGAGCCTCGCCGCGGCGACCGGGTTCCAGCTGTACCTGGACCAGGCGTACCCGCCCGCGGTCGGGCAGCAGGTCAACGACAGCGTCGCCGAGCTGATCGCCGGGTCGAAGACCCCGGAGCAGATCGTCAAGGACATCACCCAGGTCGCGAAGAGCCAGTAATGCGCCCCGTTCAAGAACCCGCCTCCGTGTACGACGACCGGCTGGAGCTGGACCGATGACCCTGTCGACCAACACCGGACGACGACCCGAAGACACGGCGACCGAGCTCTTGACGGCGCTCCCGGCGGTCACGCCTCCGCGTGGCCGCCGGGCCCCGGCCCGGGGCGCCCGGCCCCGTGTCGGCCGACTGGGCACCATCGCCGTCTTCCTCGCCCCGGCCCTGATCCTGTTCCTGCTGCTGGTGCTCGTGCCGATCGTGGTCGCCGGCTACACCAGCCTGTTCAAATGGAACGGCTTCAACCTGCCCGAGAACTACGTCGGCCTCGACAACTACACCCGCGCATTCGCCGACCCCACCTTCCTCGGCGACCTGCGCCGCGGCGGCCTGCTCATCGCCCTGTCCGTCCTGGTCCAGCTACCGGTCTCACTCGCCCTGGCCATGCTGCTCAACCAGCCCCTACGCGGACGCGCCGTCTACCGCCTCGTCTTCTTCGCCCCCTACGTCCTTTCCGAAGTCACCACCGCGGTCCTGTTCACCCTCGTCTTCTCACCCAACCGGGGACTGGCGTTCGGCGGCGACATGTTCGCCGACCCCGAACAGGTCATCTACGCCCTGTTCTTCGTCATCTCCTGGAAGTACTTCGGCTTCCACATGATCCTCCTCCTCGCCGGGCGGCAGGGCATCCCGCGCGAGCTGACCGAGGCGGCCACGACCGACGGAGCCGGACCCTGGCAGGTCTTCCGGCACGTGACGCTGCCGCTACTCGGACCCACCATCCGGGTAAGCCTGTTCCTGTCGGTGATCGGCACGATCCAGCTGTTCGACATGGTCTGGGTCCTCACCGGCGGCGGACCCATCCACAGCTCCGAAACCATGGCCGTCACGATGTTCCAGTACGGCTTCCGCCGCTTCGAAGTCGGCTACGCCAGCGCCATCAGCATCGCCATGTTCCTGCTCAGCCTCATCTTCGCCCTGCTCTACCAGCGGTTCGTACTCCGCCGCGACCTCGAGGGCGCACTCACCACCCGCGGAGTCCAGCGATGAAAACCACCATGGCCACCCGCGCCCGCCGCACACTCCTACATCTGATCTCCATCACCATCGGCGCACTCATCGTCATCCCGATCGGATTCGGCATCCTCGGCGGCTTCAAAGACAACGGCCAGCTCTCCACCAACCCCATCGGCCTACCCCACCCCTGGCACCCCGAGAACTACACCGGCATCCTGGGCAGCGAAGTCTTCTGGCGCCAACTCGCCAACAGCACCCTCATCGCCCTGGCCACCGTCATCGTCGTCGTCGCCGCATCCGCCGCCGCCGCATACATCTTCGCCAGATTCAGCTTCCGCGGCCGGGAGTTCCTGTTCACCCTGTTCGCCGTCGGACTCATGTTCCCGTTCGCCGTCGCGATCCTGCCCCTGTTCATCCTGCTGCGCAGCCTCGACCTGCTCGACAACCCCCTCGGCGTCATCCTGCCCCAAGCCGCCTTCGGACTCCCCACCACGATCATCATCCTGCGCTCGTTCTTCCGCACCATCCCCGCCGAAGTAGAGGAAGCAGCCACCCTCGACGGCTGCGGACCCTTCGCCTTCTTCTGGCGCATCCTGCTGCCCATGGCCAGACCCGCCCTGGCCACCGTCTCCGTCCTGGCCATCGTCGCCAGCTGGAACAACTTCATGCTCCCCCTCGTCGTCTTCACCGACCAGAACTGGTGGACCCTGCCCGTCGGCGTCCAAGCCTTCCAAGGCCAATACGCCGACGACACCGCCCGCGTCCTGGCCTACGTCATCCTCTCCATGCTCCCCGCACTCGCCTTCTACGCCATCGCCGAACGACAACTGGTCGGCGGCCTCGCGGGCAGTGTCAAGGGCTGACCGCTCAGGCCGACCGGTACCTTTCAAGGTCAACCAACCCCCGCAACACCGGGGAGGGCCGACAGCGTCCTCCCCGAGGCCGACCATCGCGCGGCCGAACCCGAGCACCGAAGGAGCACCCCCGGCGTGGACGACAACCGCAAGGTCACCATCGCGGCGATCGCCCGTGAGGCAGGAGTCTCCGTACCCACCGTCTCCCGGGTCATCAACGGCCGCAGCGACGTCTCCCCCACCACCCGGCAACGGGTCGAGGAGCTGCTCAACCGGCACGGCTACCAGCGCCGCACCACCTCCGTACGCAGCACGTCCGGTCTGATCGACCTCGTCTTCAACGATCTGGACAGCCCGTGGGCCGTCGAGATCATCCGCGGGGTCGAGGACGTCGCACACGCGGCCGGGGTCGGCACCGTCGTCTCGGCGATCCACCGCCGCGCCTCGTCGGCCAAGCAGTGGCTGGACAACATGCGCTCCCGCTCGACCGAGGGCGTCATCTTCGTGACGTCCACGTTGGAGCCGCCGTTGCAGGCCGAACTGCGCCGCCTCAACATCCCGGTCGTCATCGTCGACCCGGCCGGGGTACCGCCGCAGGAGGCGCCCACCATCGGCGCCACCAACTGGAACGGCGCCCTGCGCGCCACCGAATACCTGCTGGGCCTGGGACACCAGCGGATCGGATTCATCGCCGGGCCCCCGCAGCTGCTGTGCAGCCGAGCCCGCCTCGACGGCTACCGCACCGCGATCGAAGCCGCCGGCCTGCCGCTCGACGACAAGCTGATCTACCCGGGCAACTTCTACCACGAGGCCGGGTACACCGGCGGCACCCAGCTGCTGGACCTGGCCGAGCCGCCGACCGCGATCTTCGCCTCCAGCGACCAGATGGCCCTCGGCGTCTACGAGGCGATCCGCCGCAAAGGACTGCGCGTGGCCGACGACGTCAGCGTCGTCGGCTTCGACGACCTCCCCGAAGTCCGCTGGTGCTCGCCGCCGCTGACCACCGTCCGCCAACCCCTGGCCGAGATGGGCCTGCTCGCCGCCCGCACCGTCCTGCGCCTGGCCCAACGCGAGAAGATCGAAAGCCCCCGCGTCGAACTCGCCACCGAACTGGTGATCCGTGACAGCGCCTGCGCCCCGCGTGGCTGAGCAGGCCGCGCCCGCGCTGGCACGCCCCGACGCCCAGGCCGCGGTGGTGCTCGCG
The DNA here is from genome assembly GCF_018327705.1 of Catellatospora sp. TT07R-123. Classification (NCBI taxonomy): domain Bacteria; kingdom Bacillati; phylum Actinomycetota; class Actinomycetes; order Micromonosporales; family Micromonosporaceae; genus Catellatospora; species Catellatospora sp. TT07R-123. Next base: position 1,423,734 of record NZ_BNEM01000001.1, read on the forward strand.
TACGCGGCGTTCCTGCTGGTCGGGATCAGTTCCGGCGTCGGCGGCGTGCTGCTGCCCGCGCAGATCGCCGACTACGGCGTCGACAAGGCCACCATCGGCCTGACCTTCTTCACCTCGGGGGCCGGGTTCCTGCTCGGCGCCACCGGGGCCGGCGTGCTGATCCACCGGCTCGGCGTACGCGCGACGCTGCTGCTCGGCACCGCGGCCTTCGCGGCCGCCGCGGTCTACACCGCCACCCGGCCGCCGCTGCCCGCCTTCGTCGCCGTGGCGCTGCTCGCCGGGACCGGCACCGGCCTGCTCGAATCGGCCCTGAACAGCTATCTGGCCGAACTGCCGCACGCCACCGACCGGATCAACCGGCTGCACGCGTTCTTCGGCGTCGGCGCGCTGCTCGGCCCGCTCATGGCCGCGTGGATGCTCACCCGCACCGACTGGACCGCCGTATGGGCCGTGCAGGCCCTCATCTGCGTACCGCTGCTGATCGGCTTCCTGCGAGCGCACCCGCGCACGCCACGCCCCGAACGCCGACACGAGCAGGCCGCCGGCCCCGGCCTGCTGTCCACGACGGTGCGCCAGCCGCGCGTCATCGTCGCCGCCCTGTTCCTGGCCGTGTACGTCGGACTGGAGATCAGTGTCGGCAGCTGGGGCTTCAGCTACCTGCGCACCGAACGGGCCCTGTCCGACCTGCTCGCCGGGTACGCCGTCAGCGGCTACTGGCTCGGGCTCACCCTCGGCCGGTTCCTGATCAGCCCGATCGCGGGGCGGCTGCGGCTGGGCACCGCCGCCATGGCGTACGGCTGCCTCGGCGGCACCGCCACGGCCTGCCTGCTGATCTGGGCCGTGCCGCACCCGGCCGCGGCCGCCGCGGGCATGGGCCTGCTCGGGTTCTTCCTCGGCCCGATCTTCCCCACCACCATGGCCGTCATGCCCCGGCTGACCGAGCAGCGGCTCGTGCCCACCGCCATCGGCATCACCAACGGCCTGACCACCCTGGGCGGCGCCACCCTGCCGTGGCTGGCGGGCACCCTCGCCCAGACCACGGGCACCTGGACCCTGCTGCCCTTCGCGACCCTGCTCGCCCTCGTCCAGCTGACCCTGTGGTCGCCCCTGGCCCGCCACCTGCGCTGACCAGGCCCGCGGCCCCCGAAACGGGTATAGCGTCAGCTGATATGGACATCGCCTCCCTGGCAGGTCTGCTGCACGAGACGTCCGAGCACCACGGTCCCTACGAGGAGACGCACGCGCCCCACAACTGGTGGGACTGGTACGCCGCGTACCTGGACGCGCGCCAGCACGGGAGCACCTCGGACGAGGCCTCCGCCGCCGCCGGGCGCTACATGGACGAGGTCCTGCACATCGCAGCCGCGTGACCCGGCACCGAGCGCCGATCAGGTCAGCGGGAGTTTCATCCCCTCGTGGCTGGCGACGAAGCCGAGGCGCTCGTAGAAGCGGTGCGCGTCGAGGCGGGACTTGTCCGTGGTGAGCTGGACCAGGGCGCAGCCCCGGGCACGGGCCTGGTCGATGGCCCACTGCATCATCTGGGCGCCGAGGCCGTGGCCGCGCCGGTCCGCACGCACCCGCACCGCCTCGATCAGGGACCGCTCGGCACCGTGGCGACCCAGCCCCGGAATGTAGGTGATCTGGAAGCAGCCGACGACCTCGCCGCCGTCGTCGGCGACGATCAGCAGGTTGCGCGGATCGGCCTCGATCGCGGCGAACGCGTGTTCGTACGCGTCGTCGACCTCGGCGAAGTCGCGGGCCTTGCCGAGCACGTCGTCGGCGAGCAGCGCGATGACGGCGGGCAGGTCGGCCCGCGTCGCCTCCCGGAAGATCATGCAAGCAGCCTAGAGCCGACCCGGATGTCCTGTTGCACCCGGTCGATAGAACCGTCGGCATGGGAATCATCGACGCTGCGGCGCTGCGGAAGCACATCGAGCAGCTGACCGCGTACGGGCCGCGGCACCGCCGCAACTCCGAGGCGGTGCGGGCGGCACTCGACCACGTCACCGCCCACCTGACCGGGTACGGCTACCAGGTCGTGACCGAGCGCTACGGTGACGCGCCGCACGAGGTGAACCTGCTGGCCGAGCGCGCCGGCACGGACGGCGGCCCGGTGCTGGAGCTGGGCGCGCACTGGGACAGCGTCGCGGGCAGCCCGGGTGCGGACGACAACGCCAGCGGCGTGGCCGGGCTGCTGGAGCTCGCGCGGCTGTTCGCCACCGGGCCCGCCCCGGCCCGTACGCTGCGGTTCTGCTTCTTCGGCGGGGAGGAGTGCGATCCGGAGCCGTTCAACGGCAGCACGGCGCACGTGGCCCGGCTCGACGCGACGGGCGAGGACGTCGAGGGCGTGATCGTGCTGGAGTCGATCGGGTTCCGCGACCCGCGGCCGCACTCGCAGACGTTCCCGGAGGTCGGGGACGAGCTCGGGGTGGACCTGTCGGCGTTCCACCGCGCGGACTTCATCGCCGCGATCGGCGACGAGGACGCCGGCGACTGGCTGGCCGCGATCTTCGCCGGCGGCCGGGCGCAGCACCCGCCGCTGCCGGTGCTGCCGCTGCCGCTGCCCGCCGACCACGCGGGCGACGGTGCGCGCAGCGACCACGTGCCGTACTGGGACAGCGGCCGCCTGGGCGTGATGGTGACCGATACGACGGAGTTCCGCAGCCCGCACTACCACCGCCCGAGCGACACCGTCGACACGCTCGACCTGGACTTCGCCGCGCAGGTGACGGCCGCCGTCGCGTACGCGGTGCGCGCGCTCGCCAGCCTGCCCGGCGGCGCATGACCGGCGACCCGGCGATCTTGTGCACTTTCCGTCGCCCTGACAGCAGAAAGTGCACAAGATCTAGACCGGCAGGCGGTGGACCGACCTAGCGGGTCCGGGTGTCCCGGCCGAACGCGGGCCCCAGGCTGAGCAGCACGACGAGGACGCCGAGGATCGCCCCGAACCAGCCGCCCCCCACCGCGAGGACCGGCCCGGTGGAGTCGTCACCCGCGCTCCCCCGGCCGCCGCCCCAGACGATGGCGGCGACCCCTGCACCCGCCACGACCAGCCCGAGCCCGCACCAGACCCGGCCGACGACGCGCCGGGTCCGCCCGAGCGGGCGGAACCACGGCGGCGACGGGCGACGCCTCGACCTGGCCGCCTCGGCGCGCATCAGCGCCGCCCGCAGCCGCTCGTCGGCGTCGGGACGGATGCTGCGCCCGACCGCGCACGACCCCAGCGGCACCGCCGCGAGCACCAGCGACAGTGAGGCCGTCATGACGGGCCCGGCACCGGAGAGGGCAGCCGGCAACTGCGGCTCGATCCGGCCCCGCGGGTCGTAGACGACCTCCACCCGGTCGCCGACGCGCAGCTCACCGGGGCCGCGGACCAGCTCGCCCGCGATCGGACGCCCGTCGGCGGCGACCAGCCGGTAGCGCCACGACCTGTGGGTGCCGTACCGGGACGCCTTCAGCCATCGCGAGTCGCGCTCCTTCGACTGGACCACCGCCACCGTCGGCACACCGCGTTCGGTCAGCGCCGTCAGCGGTGCGGCATAGCCGGCGCCGACGGCACCGAGCCCGGCCACGACCGCCGTGGCCACCGCGAGGTTCCGGACACCCCACGCGCGGCCCAGGCGGTAGGCCACCCACCCGGCGCCGATGGGAGCGGCCGCCAGCACGCCGACGGCCCAGAAGTGCGGCAGGCCGATCACCTGGCTGATCGCAGCGGCGAGCAGCATCGCGGCCAGGGGTGCGAACAGCCGGCCGCTGCGCGCCAGGAAGGTCCGCCACCGGGGACCCGGCGGCCGCGGGTCGGCGGCAGGCTCGGCCGCAAGGCCGGGTGCCGGGGTGGGCGGGAGGAGCATGCGCGGCATGGTACTGACGCCGAGCGCCCGCAACCGCCCTGATGTGACCGGCGCCATCAGCGATCGGCAGCAGATTTTCCCAGGTCAGGGGTCAGCCGAGGTGACCCCGGGCGGTGAGGAAGGCCCGGAGCTGGTCGATCTGCTCGTCGGTCAGCCCGGCTCGGGGCACGGACACCGTGTGCCACCGGCCGTAGTAGAGGAGCCAGCCCGCCGGGGTCTCGACCGCCCTGACGACGGCGCTCCAGGCGAGCTCGCTGCGCAGCTGGGGGAACTCCTGGATGATCCGGTCCTCGGTCAGGGTGAGCACGCCGTCCTCCCGGCAGACGGCGGGCAGGTCGTCGATGCCCGTGGTGAACCACCGCTCGGTGGCCCAGCGCAGGTACCAGCCGGACGCGGCGAGCATGAGCAGGAGGACCACGTACACGCTCATCCGGTCGTACACGAGCAGGAGGACCGCGCCGCCGACGCCGACGAGCCCGGCGGCGATGCCGAACGACCTGTTCTTGTGCAGGCGGGGTGCGTGCACCAGCCGCAGGTTGGCCAGTACCCGGTCGCGGTCGAACGGCTGGGCCACCCGGAGGTCTAGCTGAGACGTGTGGGACACGGGCGGGATCGTATGCGGTCGGCGGCGGCGTCGCTGTCCCGTGGTCAGGCGCGGGCCGGGGCGCCCCACTGGACCGAGACCTGGTGCATCGTCCGCTGGGCCCGGATGGCCAGTTCGGCGGCGATGACCGCCCGGTCCACCACGCCGACCGTCCCCGCGACCGTCCGGGTCACCCGCTCGCTGACCAGCACCGGTGTCCCCTCCGGGCGGCCCAGCAGGGCGGCGCTGGCGGCGGGCAGGGCCTGGGCGGCGATCTGCTCGCCCGCCGAGGCGATCCGCATCCCGGCGTCGGCGAGCGCGGCGTACAGCGCGGTCTGGCTGAAGTCGCAGGTCCGCACGGTGTCGGCGTACGGCTGGTCGACCCAGGACACCTGGTGGATGGCCGGTGCCCCGTCGACCAGCCGCAGCCGCTCCAGCCGCAGCGCGCGGGCGGCGGTGTCGCGCTCGTCCCACAGCGCCGCGACCCAGGCGGGCATGGCCCGCAGCGAGCAGGACACCACCCGGGTGGCGACCTGGTGGCCCTGGTCGCGCAGGTCGTCGACGAAGCTGCGCAGCGTGTCCAGCCGGTATGCCGGGCGGGTCGGCGCGACGAAGGTGCCCCGGCCGGCCTCGACCACGATCAGCCCGTCGTCGACCAGGGCCTGCAACGCCTGCCGCACCGTCGCCAGCGCCACGTCGTAGCGGCTGCCCAGTTCGCGCTGGGCGGGCAGCGCGGTGCCCGGGGCGTACTCGCCGTGGCGGATGCGGTCGGCGAGGTCGGCGGCGATGGCCCGGTAGCGGGGACCTGGCATGCGCGGGGACTCCTGTCGGCGGTGCGGCGGGGACGCGAGCAGTATCGCGTCCCCGCCGCACCGCTCAGGGATACGCCCGGTCCAGCGCGTCGCGCAGCGCCGCCACCCGCGCCCCGACCTGGGCCGGGGTGTCCCCGTCGAGGATGGCGCGCATCAGCGCCGAGCCGACCGCGACCCCGTCGGCGTCGCGCGCCCCCGCCACGGCGTGGTCGGGCGTGGCGATGCCGAAGCCGAGCACCACGGGCAGGTCGGTCGACTGCTTGAGCCGGGCGGCGAGCTGCCCGGCGGTGTCGGCGAGTTCGGCGCGGACCCCGGTCGGGGCCATCACGCTGACCGCGTAGATGAAGCCGCGGCTGCGCTGGGCGATGTCGCGCAGCCGGGCCGGGGTGCTGCTGGGCGCGGCCACCAGCACGAGGTCCACCTCGGCCGCCTCGGCGGCGTGCTCCAACGCGCCCAGTTCGTCCAGCGGCAGGTCGGGCACGATGAGCCCGCGCACGCCCGCCTCGGCGAGGTTGGCGCAGAACGGGCCGAGGCCGTCGCGCTGCACCAGGTGGTAGTAGGTCATGGCCGCCAGCGGCACGTCCAGGCGCACCCGCCGCAGCTCGGCCAGGATGTCGCGGACGTTGGCGCCGCGGCGCAGCGCCTGGTGCGACGCCTCCTGCACGGTCGGCCCGTCGACGACGGGTTCGGAGAACGGCAGTCCGATCTCGATCGCGTCGGCCCCGTTGTCGGCGTAGGCCCGCAGGTAGTCGGTCCAGTTCTCGCAGACCCCGGCGGTCAGGTACGGCGCGAGCAGTTTGCGCCCGGCGTCGCGGCGCCGCCGCAGGTGCGGGCCGAGCGCGGTGCCGGCGATGGTCGCGGTCACCGGGCCACCTCCAGCAGGGTCGCGGTGTCCTTGTCGCCGCGGCCGGACAGGGTGAGCAGCACGGTGGCGTGCTGCGGCAGCTCGCCGCCCTCGGCGGCGCGGATCACCCAGGCCACGGCGTGGGCGGACTCCAGCGCGGGCAGGATGCCCTCGCTGCGGGCCAGCCTGCGTACGGCGGCGAGCACCTCGTCGTCGGTGACGGTGACGTAGCGGGCGCGGCCGATGTCGTGCAGGTGGGCGTGCTCGGGGCCGACGCCGGGGTAGTCCAGCCCGGCGGCGATCGACTCGGCCTCCAGGATCTGGCCGTGCTCGTCCTGGACGGCGTACGAGCGGTGCCCGTGCATGACCGCGACCCGCCCGTCGGCGATCGCGGCGCCCCCGGCGGCCTCGACCCCGACGAGCTGCGCCTTCGTGTCGGCGAACCCGGCGAAGGTGCCCGCGGCGTTGGAGCCGCCGCCGACGCAGGCGACCACGTAGTCGGGGATGGCTGCGGGCAGCTCGGCCGCGCACTGGGCCCGCGCCTCGTCGCCGATGACCCGCTGGAACTCGCGCACCATCCAGGGGTACGGGTGCGGCCCCATCACCGACCCGAGGCAGTAGTACGCCTCGTCGACGCAGGTCACCCAGTAGCGCATGGCCTCGCTGGTGGCGTCCTTGAGCGTGCGGCTGCCGCTGGTGACCGGCACGGCCTCGGCGCCGAGCACCCGCATGCGGTGCACGTTCAGCTCCTGGCGGGCCATGTCCTTCTCGCCCATGAACACGGTGGCGGACAGGCCCAGCAGCGCGGCGGCGGTGGCGGTGGCGACACCGTGCTGCCCGGCGCCGGTCTCGGCGATCAGGCGGGTGCGGCCCATCCGCTTGGCCAGCAGGGCCTGGCCGAGCACGTTATTGATCTTGTGGGAGCCGGTGTGCGCCAGATCCTCCCGCTTGAGCAGCAGCGTCACGCCGAGTTCGGCCGACAGCCGCCAGGCCGGGGTGAGGGCGGTGGGGCGGCCCGCGTACACCGACAGCAGGCGGTTCAGGTCGCGGCGGAAGCCCGCGTCGGCCCACGCCTGCCGGAACGCCTCCTCCACCTCGGCGCAGGCCGGGATCAGCGACTCGGGCACGAAGCGCCCGCCGTACTCGCCGAACCGGCCGGCGCTGCCAGGGTCGGGCATCAGCCCGGCGGCGGGCAGCACGGCAAGGCTCTGAGCAGCGATGGTTCCCACAGTTCCTCCAACTGTTCTAGAACTGTTGCCCATCGTGGCACACCACCCGCACGCCGCGCCACTCCGATGCGCCACGGCCGCCCCGGCAGGCGACGGCCGCGGCGGCACCCGGTCAGGCCCCGGGCGAGCCGAGCAGCGCGTACAGCGCTTCCGGCGCGGACGGCGCACCGGGCGGCGCCTCGACGTCGACCGGTGTCCCGAAGTCCCCGTACTGGAGCACGGCGTCGGCGGAGTCGCTGATCGGCAGCTCGAAGCGGATCAGGTAGCCGCGGTCGTCGAGCGTCGCGTCGAACAGCTGGTGGTGCGCCCGTTCCGGGAATCCGCCGTCAGGCGTCGGGATGCTGATGCCGATCCCGACCCCGATCTTGGCCAGGTCGATGGTCCCGCTGATCACCCGGCCCGACACCTGCGCCGACACGATCGCGTCGATCAGGCGGTCCGAGCCGCCGGGATCGTTGTGGCCGGGCGTGAAGTCGATCGCGAAGTTCCGCGGCACCCTGGCCGGGTCCAGCCGGTACCAGCCGTCCGCGACCCCGGGCACCGCCCCGCCGGGCTTGAGGAAGACCGCGTCGCCGACCCCGCGCAGCTCGATCACCCGGCCGGACGCCTTCAAGGTGGCCTCGAAGCGCCTCCGCGGGTTGTCGGTCCAGGCGACCGTGGTGACCAGGCCGCCGACGTCGAGGTCCGTCCGGAACCTCGTCTCGACGAAGTTGTTGCCCAGGCGCAGCAGGGCCAGCGCCTCACTCGTCGCCGTCGCGTCCTCCGTGGACACCGGCGCGGGTTCGGGCTGCGCGCCCCGGTTCCATGGGGCGGCGCAGCCCGCGAGCAGCACCGCCCCCGCGGCGGCACTGGCCAGTAGCAATCGTGATCTCATGCCCGCAGACGCTAGCGCGCAGGGCGACGGCCCGCGGGTCAGTCCCGGGCCAGGGCCGCGAAGGCCTCCTTCTCCAGGTCGAGGTACTGGTCCTGGCCGACGTAGACCTCGACCTGGCGGATGGTGCCGCCCCGGAACGCCGACGGCTGCGGGTAGTCGGCGCTGACCGGGTCGCTGCTGTCGCGCCCCACGCACAGGCCGTCGCCGCACAGCGAGAACATCCCGATCTGGGTACGCATCGGACCCTCGGCCACCATCGTGTCGTTCACCCACAGCTTGGTGTGCCCCAGCGTCTCGTGGTGCTCGCCCTCGCCCTGCTTGGCGAACTCGACCCCGAACACGTACCGGCCGGGTGCCAGCGGCTCGGAGACGAACCGCTGCTCCGGCGGCACCCCGAGGAAGTTGTACACGTAGTGGACCCGGCGGTCCTTGAGGAACAGCGCGTGCCCGCCGAACCGCGAGCCGTGCGCGAAGATCACCCCGGACGCGTCCGGTTCGGCGACGTCGACACTGGCCAGCAGCCGGTACGACCGGCCGCGGATGTTGGCCGCGATCGCCTCCGGCACCTCGGCCGCGTCCGGGTAGTAGACGTAGGAGTCGGTCGGCGGGAACGGCTGCGGGCGCGGGTCGGCCAGGATGTCGCGCGGGAACCGGTCGTCCAGCGGCAGCACCTGGTATTTCTCCGCCTCCGACAACCACAGCGCCTTCAGCTCGTCGAGCTTGTCCGGATGCTTGGCGGCGACGTCCACGGCCTCGGCCCGGTCGTCGTCGGTGTAGTACAGCTCCCAGACGTCCTTGTCGAAGTTGCCCAGACCCGAGGTCGGACCGTGCACGGTGACGGCCTTCCAGCCGTCCTGCCAGATGCCCCGGGTGCCCAGCATCGCGTAGTACTGCTGCCGCTTGGTGGTGGCCGCCTCGGCGTCGTCGAAGCCGTACCTCATCGACACGCCCGGCAGCGGGACCTGCGCCACCCCGTTCACGGTGTCCGGGAACTCCACCCCGCAGCAGTCCAGGATCGTCGGCACGATGTCGGTGACGTGGTGGTACTGGTGCCGGATCTCGCCCCGCGCCTTGATCCCCTTCGGCCAGGAGATCACCAGCGGGTCCGCGGTGCCGCCCGCGTACGAGTAGCGCTTGAACATCTTGAACGGGGTGCTGAACGCCGCCGTCCAGCCCGTCGGGTAGTGGTTGTACGTGTTCGGGCTGCCCAGATCGCCGAGGTGCCGCATGTTCTCGGCCATCTCGTCGGGCCAGCCGTTGAAGAACTTGTTCTCGTTGACCGACCCGTTCGGGCCGCCCTCCCCCGAGGCGCCGTTGTCGGCGCAGTACACGATCAGGGTGTTGTCGAGCTGGTCGGTCTGCTCCAGGAACTCGACGATCCGCCCGATCTGGTGGTCGGTGTACTCGGAGAACCCGGCGTACACCTCCGCCATCCGCGCGAACAGCTTCTTCTCGTCGCCGGATAGGGAGTCCCAGGACCGTACCGTGTCGTTGGGGTCGAACGTGCCCTCAGGCATCGGGTTCAGGCCGGTCAGCCTCGTCCCCGCCGGCATGATCCCCAGCTCGGTCATCCGCTTGAGCGCCCAGTCGCGGTACGACTCGTACCCGTCGTCGAACTTGCCCTGGTACCGGTCGGCCCACTCGGTGGCGACGTGGTGCGGGGCGTGGTTGGCGCCCGGGTTGAACCACATCAGCCACGGCTTGCCCGGCGCGCAGGCGCGACTGTCGCGCAGCATCTGGATCGCCCGGTCGGCCAGGTCCTTGGACAGGTGGTAGCCGTCCTCCGGCGGGTACGGCTGGTCGATGTAGCGGTTGTCCTCGACCAGCGTCGGATACCACTGGTTGGTCTCGCCGCCGATGAACCCGTAGAACCGGTCCCAGCCCTTGCGCAGCGGCCAGCTGCGCTTGCTCGCGCCCGGGTTGGCCTCCTCGACGGGAACGCTGTGGTTCTTGCCCACCCAGTACGTGTTCCAGCCCCGGTCCCGCAGCACCTGCGCCATGGTCGCGCACTCGTCGGGGATGTGCCCGTTCGCACCGGGGAACCCGATCGAGCCCTCGGTGATGCAGGCCATGCCGTTCTGGTGGTGGTTGCGGCCGGTCAGCAGCACCGACCTGGTCGGCGAGCACAGCGCCGTGGTGTGCCACTGCGAGTAGCGCAAACCGTTGTCGGCCAGCCGCTTGAGCGTCGGCATCTCGATCCGGCCACCGAACGGCTCCCACGCGGCCAGGCCGGTGTCGTCGAACAGCACGATCAGCACGTTCGGGGCGCCGTCCGGCGCCTTCGGCGACTCGTACGGCGTCCAGTCCGCCACCGAGTCCCGCACGTCCAGCTTGATGACGCCCTTGAACTGCGCCTCACCCATGGCACACCCCCCAGTCCACCCTAGGTGCGCCACCGATGCCCCGAACCCGAAACGGGCAACGGACCGAACGATCCGGACAGCCGCGAACGGGCACGGGGAGCCCTTCCCGATGCCGGGCCGGACGCCTCCCGGCCCGGCATCGTCTTGTCCCGGCCCGCTAGGCGGGCAGGGTCCACTGCTGGTTGGTCTGGGTGTTGCAGGTCCAGAGCTGGAGTTTGGTGCCGTCCGCGGTGCCCTGGCCGGTGGCGTCGAGGCACTTGCCGGTGGCCGGGTTGGTCAGGCGCCGGGTGGTGGCGTTGTAGGTCCACTGCTGGTTCAGGTTGGCGGCGGTGCAGTCCCAGATCTGGATCTTCGTGCCGTCGGCGCTGCCGCCGCCGGCGACGTCCAGGCATTTGCCCAGCGCCCGTACCGTGCCGTCGGTGCCGACCGTCCAGCTCTGCGCGGTGGTGCCGTTGCAGGTCCAGAGCTGCACCTGCAGGCCGTTGGTGGTGGCCGCGCCCGGAACGTCGACGCAACGGCCGGAGCCGATGCCGACGATCGGCCCGGTGCCGCCCGATCCGCCACCGCCGCCGACCGGGATGGAGATCTCGCCCCGGTTGAGCACGCGCGCGTCGTAGTAGGTGGCCTTGACCCCGTCGTCGGTGTTGTACTCCGGCTTGGTCAGCCAGTCCATCCATACGCTGAAGTAGGTCCAGCGGGGCTGGGCGGCCAGCTGCGCCGGGGTGGGGGTGCGGCCGACCTCGGCCAGCGCGATCGGCTTGCCGTGGGAGATGTTCTGGATCGCCTGGTACCACTCGGTCGAGGGGAAGTACTGCACCCACACGTCGAGGGTCACCAGGTCCACATAGTTGTCACCCGGGTAGTAGTCGGCGACCCGGGCGGCGCCCCCGCTGACGTCCTTGACGTTCCAGACCCAGACGATGTTGTCGAAGCCCCGGCCGACCAGGTAGTCGTGGGTGATCTGGAACAGCTTGCGGCTGCCGGTGGCGCCGGGGCGCCCGCCCCACCAGGCCCAGCCCTCGTTCATCTCGTGCGAGGGCCGGAACAGCACCGGAATCCCGGCGTCCTTGAGCTGCTGGAAGTAGGGCGCGGTCTGGTCGAGGCGCCGCTTCCACGAGGTGTTCAGCGTGGTGCCGTCGGTGACCAGCTCGTTCCACTGGCTGTCGGACAGCCAGCTGCCCTTCACCGGCCAGGTGCCGCCCTCGAAGTTGCAGGTGGCGACCAGCGGCACGCACGCGTGCCAGGTGATCGCCGGGATGGTCCCGGCCGCCCAGGCCGCCTTGGCCTGGTCGAACACGCGCTGCCGGTTGTCGATGTCGCTCTGGCTGAACCCGAAGTCGCCGCCCCACACCCCCGGGAACAGGCCGGTGATGTCGCGGACCTTGTTGGTCCACTGGGTCGGGTTGCTGTTGGGCCCGTCCTGCTGCCCGGACAGCCAGTTGCGGCCGCTGATGCCCTGGAAATAGTTGATCACGTCGGTACGGGTGACGCCCGGCGCGCCGGGCGGTGCCGCCAGCGCCGGCTGGGCCGGTGCTGAGGTCAGGCCGAGGGCGGCGGCGAGGGTCGCCGCGGCCAGCAGCCGGGTGAGTCGGCGTGAAGCCATGGTGGTGGTCGCCTTTCGGATGCGGAGGTGCGGATGTCCGGCCGACGGGACGCGGCCGGGGACTCCGCCTGCGGTCAGGCGGTCGGCAGGCGGAAGCGCTGGAAGAACTGCCACATCAGGGTGTTGGCGCTGATCTCGCGGGTGGTGTTGCCGTTGCCGGGCGAGGCCTGGGCGGTGCCGGGCCAGGTGTGCCCGCCGTCGGAGATCACGTACAGCTGCACGTCGGCTCCGTCGCGGCAGCCCTGGTAGGCGGTCCGCGACACGTGCGCCGACACCGCGGTGGCCACCGGCGAGCCCGCGCACGAGTCCACCGCCGCCCACCGCGCGAGCGCGACGGGGACGGAGTACTGCCACAGCTCGGACCCGCCGCCGGAGTACGGGTTGGTGGCGTCCTGCTGCCCGTGGAACGCGATCACCGGCACCGCCCGCGCGGGCCGGCACGACGCCGGGTCCGGCCGGGAGGTGTCGGCCGGGTCGGGCCGCCCGGCCCGCAGCCCGGCGACCGGGGCGACCGCCGCGACCAGGTCCGGCCGGGCACACGCGAACGCCGAGGTCATCCGGCCGCCACCGGAGTAGCCGGTCAGGTAGACGCGGCTGCTGTCGGCGCACAGCGCGGTGCCGGTCATGGTGGCGATCACCTGGGCCAGGAAGGCGACGTCGTCCCGGCCGGGCGGCGGGCTGCCGACCCCGGGCACGTTCCAGGCGTAGCCGCCGCCGTTGACGAACGCGCCGTTCGGTGCCGCGACCAGGAACCGGCCCGCGTCGGCGGCGCCGCGCATCTCGCTGTAGGCGAGCTGGTTGCCGCCGGTGCCGGAGGTGCCGTGCAGGTTGAGCACGAGCGGCAGCCGCGCGTCGGCGGCGGCACCGGCGGGGACGTACACGGTGACCTGGTAGGTGGTGCCGTTGAGGGTGACCGGCACGGTGCGCTCGCCGGAGCCGAACGCACGGGTGCACGGCAGCGGGCCGGACGTGCCGGCGGGCACGGTCCACTGCTGGTTGGCCTGGCCGTTGCAGGTCCAGAGCTGGAGCCTGGTGCCGTCGGTGGTGCCCTGGCCGGTGGCGTCGAGGCACTTGCCGGTCTCGGGATTCACCAGGGTCCTGCCCGCCGTGTCGTAGGTCCACTGCTGGTGGGTGTTGCCCACGGTGCAGTCCCAGAGCTGCACCTTGGTCCCGTCGGCGTTGATCCCGCCGTTGACGTCCAGGCACTTGCCGAGCACGCGCAGGGTGGCGCCGGAGCCGGGGGTGAACGCCTGCGCGGCGCCACCGGTGCAGGCCATCAGCTGGGCCTGGGTGCCGTTGGCGGTGGCGGGCAGGTCGACGCACCGGCCGGAGGCGGCGCCGGTGATCGGACCGGTCGTGGCCGTGGGGGCACCGGGCAGGGTCCAGCGCTGGTTAGCCTGGCCGTTGCAGGCCCAGATCTGGAGCCTGGTGCCGTCGGCGCCGGACTGCCCGGTGGCGTCGAGGCAGCGGCCGGTCTGCGGGTTGACCAGGGTCGCGGCGGTGCTGCTGTATGTCCACTGCTGGTGGGCGTTGCCCGCGACGCAGGCCCAGAGCTGGACCTTGGTCCCGTCGGTGCTGGTCCCGCCACTGACGTCGAGGCACCCGCCCAGCGCGCGGATCGTGCCGTCGGCTCCGATCGTCCAGGCCTGGGCCGTGCCGCCGTTGCACGTGTAGAGCTGGACCTGCGTGCCGTCGGCCGGATTGGCGCCGGCCACGTCGACGCACTTGCCGCCCAGGCCGATGATCGGCCCGACCGGGTCGGCGGCGGCGCCCGGGGCCGCACCCGCGACCAGCAGCGTGGCCAGCAACGCGAGTGCGCCCAGCGAGGCCGCGCTGAACCTATATTTCAGCATAATTCTCCTTCATCGGGACAGGCGGTGCCCGGCCGCACGGGTACGCGGCCACTCGGGACTGGTCCTGTCGGTTGAGTGGGCCGGTCGGCGGGCGGCGGGGCAGCCGCCCGCCGACCGGGTGCCTGTCAGGCCGCTAGGCGGGCAGGTTCCACTGCTGGTTGGTCTGGCCGTTGCAGCTCCAGAGCTGGAGCTTGGTGCCGTCGGCGGTGCCCTGGCCGGTGGCGTCGAGGCATCGGCCGGTCTCCGGGTTCACCAGCGTGCGGGCCGTGCTGTTGTAGGTCCACTGCTGGTGGGTGTTGCCCGCGAGGCAGTCCCAGATCTGCACCTTGGTCCCGTCGGCGTTGACGCCGCCGTTGACGTCCAGGCACTTGCCCAGCGCGCGCACGGTGCCGTCGGTGCCCACGGTCCACGACTGCGCACTGGTGCCGTTGCACGTGTAGAGCTGCACCTGGGTGCCGTTGACGGTGGTCGCGCCGGGGATGTCGACGCACCGGCCGCTGGCCGCGCCGGTGATCGCCCCGGTGCGGGAACCGCCGCCGCCACCGCCGCCGATGCTGAACTCACCCCGGTTGAACACCCGGGAGTGGAAGTACGACGCCTGCACGGCCGCGTTGTTGTTGTACGCCGGGTCGGTGAGCCACTCGGCCCACACCATCCACCACGCCCACCGGGGCTGCGCGTTCATGACGGTCGGGCTCGGCACCCGGCCGACCTCGGCCAGCGCGATCGGCTTGCCCCCGGCGATGTTGAGCATCGCCTGGTAGTCCGACTGGCTCGGCTCCAGCTTGACCCAGATGTCCAGCGAGGCGACGTCGACATAGGACGCACCCGGCCAGTAGTCGGCGATCGAGCCCATGTTGACGTCCTTGACGTTCCACACCCAGACCAGGTTGTTCAGGCCCTGGCCGGTGAAGTAGTCATAGGTGATCTGGTACAGCTTCCGGCTGCCGTTGGCGCCGGGGCGCCCGCCCCACCACGACCAGCCCTCGTTCATCTCGTGGATCGGCCGGAACAGCACCGGCACTCCGGCGGTCTGCAACTGCCGCAGGTACGGCAGCGCCTCGCCGAGCCGGCTCTTGAACGCGTTGTTGAGCCCGGTGCCGTTGGTGACCAGCTCGTTCCACTGGGCGTCGGACAGACGGCTCTTGATGTTGTTGTCCCAGTTGCAGGTCGAGCCCATCGTGGGTGGGCACATGTGCCAGGTCAGCGCGACGACCGAGCCGCCCTGCCACTGCCGGATCGCCTCGTTGACCATCGTCTGGCGGGCGTTGACGTCGGCGGCGTCGAACAGGAAGTCACCGCCCCACAGGCCGGGCGTCTGCCCGGTGATCGACTGCGCGACCCGCGTGTACTTGGTCGGGTCGGCGTTGGGCTCGCGGTTGTGCTGCCCGGACAGCATGTTCTGCCCGGAGATGCCGTTCAGGAAGCTGATCAGCTGGGCCCGGGTCGAGGCGGGGAACGCCTGGGCCGGGGCGGTCGGGGCCAGCACCAGGGCCAGGGCCAGGGCCGCGAGCGCGGCCAGGGCCCGGCGCAGGGCCGGTGGTCCGGTTCGGTCGGTGCGGTTGCGCATGGTGGAACCTCCTTGTGGGGGACGGGGAGGATCGGATTCCGGGTTCGGCGTGGAACGCCGTGCCCTCACCGCGGACGGCGAGGGAGTCGTGGCGCGCGGGCAGGAGCACCGGCTGCCCGCGCGCGGGGCGGCTAGACGGGAACGCCCGCGAGGGCGAAGGCGAGGGCGGCGGCGCCGTACAGGCCGGCGTCGCGGGCCAGCGTGGTCGGGGTGACGGTGACGTGCTGGAGGAAGCCGAGCCCGGCCTGCTCGGCCAGGGCCTGCCGCAGCGGCCCGAACAGGACCTCGCCCGCCGCGGCCACGCCGCCGCCGACCACGACCGTGTCGATGTCGACCAGGGCGGCCGTGGTGAGGATGGCCGTGGCCAGGGCCGCGGCCCCGCGGGCGAAGGCCAGCCGCGCGACCGGGTTCCCGGCGGAGGCGTCGGTGCTCAGTGCCCTGGCGTCGGGGCCGGTCCAGCCCCGCGACCGGGCGTACGCGGTCATGCTCGGGCCGGACGCGACGGTCTCCACGCAGCCGGTGCCGCCGCACGGGCAGCGTGCCCCGGCCGGGTCGATGCTGATGTGGCCGATGTGCCCGGCGTTGCCAGAACGCCCGAAGTAGGGTTCCCCGTCCAGGACCAGGCCGCCACCGATGCCGGTGGACACGACCAGCCCGAGCATCGACGGCGCGGCGGCGCGGTGCCAGTACTCGCCCAGCGCCATGCACTGGGCGTCGCCGGCCAGCCCGACCGGCAGCCCGGTCAGGTCGGCGACGGCGGCGGCGATCGGGTAGCGGCGCCAGGCCGGGATGTTGACCGGGCTGACCGAGCCGGAGGCCGGGTCCAGCGGCCCGGCCGATCCGATGCCGACACCGATCAGCCCGTCCGGCGCGAACCCGCCGATCAGCGTGGCGAGGGTCGCGGTCGGGTCGGTGCCGATCGGCACCTCGACGCGCGCGATCATGCCGCGGTCGGCGCCGATCGCCGCGGCGGCGAAGGTGGTGCCGCCGATGTCGACGGCCAGCACGGCGCTCACGGTCTCGCCTCGTTCACGGTACGCAGCACCGGGTAGGCCAGCAGCCGGGCCGGGTCCAGCGGCCGGTCGCAGGTCACGTGGAAGGTGACGCTCTCCCCCGGCAGCAGCGTGACCAGCTGCTCGTCGACGGTCGCAGCCGGGTCGAGCCGGTCGGGGAACAGGGCCAGCTCGCGCAGCAGCGTCAGCGCGGTGAGGCGCACGTCGACGCCGTCGGCGGTCGGCTCGACAGTGGCGTCGAAGGCCGCGACCGGGTAGACCATGGCCGGGTCCTCGGCGAACATCCGCAGCGCGCGCAGGCCGTCGGCCTCGGCCAGCAGCAGCTCCCGGGCCGGATCGGCGGGCACGGCGACGGCGTCGGCCAGGCGGACCCGCGCGACGGACCGGGCGGCGACCTCGACCGGCGCGGCGTCCTTGGCCAAGGGCTGGCCGTCCACGTCCAGGCGGGTCAGGGCCAGGTCCGCCCGCCACGGCTCGTCGGTGTCGTTGACCAGGGCGACGTCGCCGTCCTGGAACGTGATCAGCCGGTCGGCGTAGGCGCGGCGCAGCTCGTACCACAGCGGTTTGCGGCGGGCGTCGCCGTCGACGGCCGCCCACGAGGTGACCGGCCAGCAGTCGTTGAGCTGCCACACGATCGTGCCCATGCAGTACGGCATCAGCGCCCGGAACCTGGTCACCCCGTACGCGATGGCTCGGGCCTGGTTCAGCTGGGTGTAGTAGTGCCAGTCGTCGAAGGACTCCGGCCGCGGCAGGTGCTCGCCGAGGCCGCGCAGCAGCTTGGCGTTGCCGTCGGTCGCCTTCTGGTGGTGCATGGTCCCGGGCGAGTCCGGCGCCAGCGGGTCGTCGGAGACGGCGGCGCGCAGTGTGGCATACGCGGGCGGGCCCTGGAACCCGAACTCGGCGACGAACCGGGGCGTGTAGGTGCCGTAGAAGGTGTAGTCCTCCCTGCCCCACACGGTCCAGATGTGGATCGTGCCCGTCGACGGGTCGTGCACGTCGCGGTCCGGGGCGCCGGAGTACGGGCTGCCCGGCCAGTACGGCCGGGTCGGATCGAGCTCGGCGACCACCCGCGGCAGCAGGTCGAAGTAGAACCCGGCGCCCCAGTCGCGCCCGGCCAGCGGCTCGCGCCAGTCCCAGTGCTGGTGGCCCTCGATGTTCTCGTTGTTGCCGCACCAGACGACCAGGCTGGGGTGGCTGGCCAGCCGGGCCACGTTCTCACGCGCCTCGGCCTCGACCTCGGCCCGCATCAGGTCGTCCTCCGGGTAGGCCGCGCAGGCGAACGGAAAGTCCTGCCAGACCAGCAGGCCCAGCTCGTCGGCGAGGTCGTAGAAGCCGTCGGACTCGTACAGGCCGCCGCCCCAGACCCGCAGCGTGTTGGCGCCCGCGCCGATGGCCTGGCCGAACCGCTCGGCCAGCCGCTCGGAGGTGACCCGGTGCGGGAAGCAGTCGTCCGGGATCCAGTTGAAGCCCTTCACGAACACCGGGCGCCCGTTGACGCTGATCCGGAACGCGTCCGGCTCCAGCTCCACGGTGCGGAAACCGATCCGGCGGGTCCAGGTGTCGTCCCCGGCGGTGACCGTCAGCGGGTACAGCGGCTGGTCGCCGTAGCCGAGCGGCCACCACAGCCGTACGTCCGCGACGTCGAGCCGCAGCACCGCCTCGCGCTGCCCGGCCGTCAGCGCCACCTCGGCGCGCACCCCGGCGACCTCGGCCGCCACGGTGACGGCCGCGTCGCCCTCGCGCTCCACCCGGACGTGGACGTCGACGCCGTCGGCGCGCACGTGCGGCCGGACCTCGGCGATGCGCGCGCCCGACCACGAGTGCAGCCGTACCGGCCGCCAGATCCCGGCGGTGACCAGGGTCGGACCCCAGTCCCACCCGAAGTTGCAGGCCATCTTGCGGATGAACTGGTACGGCTCGTCATACGGCCCCGGCAGCGGCCCGTAGGCGGCCTGCCGCTCGTCGGTGTATTCGTAGGGCGCCCGGAACGCGACCTCCAGCGTGTTGGCGCCCTCGACCAGCACCGGCCCGACGTCGACGCGGTGGCTGCGGTGCATGTTGGCGGTCTCGGCGACGCGCACGCCGTTGAGGTGGACGGTGGCGACCGTGTCCAGGCCGTCGAAGACCAGGTCGGTGCGGGCGGCGCCGTCGGGGCGCCAGTCGAAGGCGGTGCGGTAGCTCCAGCCCGTACGCCCGATCCAGGTCAGCCGCTTCTCGTTGTCGTCGCGGTAGGGGTCGTCGATGAGTCCCGCCGCGAGCAGGTCGGTGTGCACGCAGCCGGGCACGGTCGCGGGGACGGAGGTGATGTCGCGGACGCCCGCGACGGCCGACAGGGTCCAGCCGTCGTGCAGGCTGCGGTGGTTGCTCACAGTGGTACTCCTTCGACGAACGCCCCCGGTCCGGGGAGGTTCCAGATAACCTTATTTACAAAACCGTGTAAGTAAACCGACTGTAAAGCCGTCACCCAAAACGTGTCAATGATCGACATTCATCAATGTAAAGCGCCCACACCCCCCCGCCGAGTTGCCGGGCAATCGGGCGTATCTTGGGCACTCTTACGCCCGATTGCCCGGCAACTCGCGCAAGGACGCGGGTCGCCGCGCGCCGGGTAGGCGAGGGCTGAACCGAGAAAGTTTGCTGGCGCCTACTTGGCGGCTCCGGTGGTGAAGCCGTTGTAGATGAACCGTTGCAGCACCAGGAAGAGGACCAGGGTCGGCACGATGACCAGCACCGCGCCCGCCGAGATGGTCTCCCAGTGGGCGCCGAACGGCCCCTTGAACCGGAACAGCGAGGTGGAGATGGTGCCCAGCTCCGGCGACGGGTTGTACAGGAACGGGATGTAGAAGTCGTTGTAGACGGTGATGCCCTTGATGATCACAACGGTGGCGACGGCCGGTTTGAGCAGCGGGAAGATCACCGTACGGTAGATCTTGAAGCTGCCGGCGCCGTCGATGCGGGCCGCCTCGTCCAGCGACACCGGGATGCCCCGGATGAACTGCTGGAAGATGTAGATCGCCACGATGTCGGTGCCCATGTACAGCAGGATCGGCGCCCACCTGGTGTCGAACAGCCCCAGCGCGTCGACCACCTTGAACGTCGCCACCTGCGTGGTCACCGCGGGCACCAGCGTGGCCACCAGGAACGCCGCCACGACGAGCTTCTTGAACCGGAAGGTGAACCGCTCGATGGCGTACGCGGCCATCGAGCCGATCACGACGGTTCCCGTGATCGAGAAGAGCAGGATGAACGCCGTGTTCCCGAACGCCGCGAGCATCTCGCCCTTGGTGAACGCGGTGGCGTAGTTGCTGAGGTTGAACCAGTTCCGCGGTGGCGACAGCGTGTCGCCGGCCGCCATCTCCTGCTCGGTCTTCAGCGAGGTGAGGAAGATCGTCAGCAGCGGCAGCAGCACCACGATCGACGCGGCCACCAGGGACAGGTACTTGAGGGTCACCGCGACCGGGCGCAGGAGCGCGGCGCGGCGCTCCCGGCGGTCGAAGGCGGCCCTGGCCGTGGTCGGTGCGGTCATCGGTCGGCCCTCTCGTCCGGCACCAGGCGCCGCTGCACCCAGGTGATCAGCAGGATGATGGCGAGCAGCACCACGGCCATGGCCGAGGCCAGCCCCATCTTGTTGAAGTCGAAGGCGAGCTTGACGGTCTGGATGACGAACGTCTTGCTCTCGCCGAACCCGCGGGTCATGACGAACGGGATCTCGAAGACCGACAGCGAGCCCGAGATCGCCAGGATGACGCTCAGGCCGATGATCGGCCGGATGCTCGGCGCGATGATGCTGCGGAACACCTGCCACCGGGTGGCGCCGTCGAGTTCGGCCGCCTCGTGCAGCTCGGCGGGGATCGACTGCATCGCCCCGAGGAACAACACGAAGTTCAGGCCCAGGAATCGCCACACCGAGACGCCGGACAGCGAGACGTTGACCAGGTCCGGGTCGCCGAGCCACAGCTGCCCCGGGTGCGCGCCGAGCAGGGCCAGCACCGAGTCCAGGGTGCCGCCCTCCTTGAAGAAGTAGAGGAAGACGAACGCCACCGCGACCCCGTTGATCAGGTACGGGAAGAACAGCAGTCCCTTGAACAGGTTCCGGAACCTCGTCCTGAAGGTCAGGATCGTCGCGAAGTACAGCGCGACGACGATCTGCACGGCGGCCGCGGCCAGGTAGAACAGGCTGACGAAGAAGACGTGGAACAGGTCTGGGCGGGTGAACAGCTCCACGTAGTTGTCGACGCCGACGAAGTCGCGGTCGGGGCTGACCCCGTCCCAGTCGGTGAAGCTGTAGGAGATCATGTTCGCGACCGGCACGTAGGTGAAGGCCACCAGCAGCACCAGCGCCGCGGCCAGGTATGCCCACGGCGTCAGCCGGTCGGCCCACGACACCCGGCGCGCGGGCGGCGCGGCGGCCGGGGTCCGCGCGGCCGCCGCCGGGACGGGCGCCGGTTCGGCGCGGGGGCCGCTCTTGAGGTCGGTCATGCGGCAGTCACCTTCCGAGATTGCCCGCGTATGTGCTGGGAGGTGCGGGGGCCGGTCGGCCCCGCTTCGGCCGGCTCCGGCGCCCCGCACCGCGGATGGGATCGGGTCAGCCGACGTTCTTGGCCGCTTCCGACCACCGCTTCGCCAGGTCGGCGAAGATCGCGTCGAGATCGCCCTTGGCGGCGCCGCGGGCGACGTCGATCAGGTGCTGGCGGTACTCGGGCTTGCCGATGCCCACCTCGGACTGGTTGTCGATCTCGCTGACCTTGGCCGCGTTGACCTGGGCCAGGTCGATGAACTGCACCCCGGCGTCGGTGAACGGCTTCAGCGCGCTGGGCAGCGGGGCGCCCTTGATCGCCGAGACGGCCTGGTTGACCGCGGCCGTGTCGGACTTCTCCAGGATCCAGTCGATCCAGGCGCGCGCGGCGGCCTTGTTCGGCGAGTGGATGTTGACCGCCGACTGGTAGTCGGGCGCCACCACCGAGCAGAACTTGCCGCCGACCTGGGCCGGGAACGGGAGGTAGCCGATGCTGTCGGGGCTCTTGCCGGCCTTCTTCGCCGCGTCCTGCATCTGCACCAGCGACCAGGAGCCCAGCCACATCGTGGCGATCTTGCCGGTGGCGAGCAGTCCCTTGGAGTCTTCCCAGTTGGTCGTGGTCGGGTCGGACTCCGACAGCTTGTTCTTCACGATGTCGTACAGCAGGGTGTCGCCCGCGTTGAGGTCGCCGCCCGCCGCCCACGGGTTGGTCGTGGGCAGGTTGTCGCTGGCCTTGGCGTCGCAGGTGGCCGAGCCGAGCACCGACGACCAGGAACTCAGCGGCCAGCCGTCCTTGTAGTTGGTGTAGTACGGCGTCGCGCCGGTCCTGGTCTTGATCGCCTGGAGGGCCGCGACGAACTCGGCGCGCGTCTTCGGCCACTCGGTGACCCCGGCGGCGGTCCAGACGTCCTTGTTGTAGACGAACCCGTTGATGAACGAGAACCCGGCCAGGCCGTAGACCTTGTCGCCGACCCGGCCCTTGCCGGTGCCCGCCGCGGTGTACCTGCCGTCCATGTCGGCGACGGCGCCCAGTGAGGCGAAGAACTTCGGGTAGTCCGTGGTGACGACCGAGTTCGGGATGAGCAGGACGTCACCGTACTTGTCGGTGTTCATCCGGATCTTGACTTCGCCCTCGTAGTCGGTGACGCCCTCGAACTTCACGTTGACGTTCGGGTAGTCCCGCTTGAACAGGTCGGCGTACTTCTGCATCGTCCCGTCGGTGACCAGGTCGGTGCGGTTGGTCAGCACGGTGATGTCACCGGAGACCTTCGCCGGGTCCGCCGGGGACAGCGCGCTGTCGTCACCCGTGGCGGCCCCGCCGCCGCTGGAGCAGCCGGCGGCCAGCAGCGCTGCGGACAGCAGCACCGCGGCGAGCGCACGTCTTTTCATGTCCACAACTCCATCTCCAGGAGCACCCGCGCAGGCCCGAGATGCGGCCGGGGGCGCCCTGCTCGTCAATCGAACTTTCCTTACTGAACCGAGTAAGTGCCCAGACTTTACGACCGGGTTTCAGGGCTGTCAACGCGGCGACGCGGCCCCGTCAGTCGGTGTCGCAGCCACGGCAGACCTGAACTGCCGCAACAGGTCGGCGCAGCCCGCTGCGGTCCGCCCGGCGCGAGCGGGTCGCCCGGGAATGCCGGTCCGCAGGTCTATGCGTACGCCGCTGCTGCGCTAGGATTGGTGAACCGAGAAAGTTCCGCCTCGTGCGGCACTGCCCACCCGCGCGACGCGACCGGATACGAGGACCACCGTTGAAACGACCCACCATCGCCGACGTGGCCAAGGCCGCGGGCGTGTCCAAGGGCGCGGTGTCCTACGCCCTCAACGGCCAGCCGGGCGTGTCGGAGACCACCCGCAGCCGCATCCTGGCCGTCGCCGACACGCTGGGCTTCCGCGCCAACAGCGCCGCCCGCGCGCTGGCCGGGGCACCGTCCAACGTGGTCGGCCTGACCCTGCACCGCCCGGCGAAGACCCTCGGCGTGGAGCCGTTCTTCATGGAGCTGGTCAGCGGCCTGGAGGCAGAACTGTCGATCCACTCGTACGCGTTGCTGCTGCAGATGGTCTCGGGCAGCGACCAGGAGATCGCCGCATACCAGCGCTGGTGGAGCGACCGCAGCGTCGACGGCGTCCTGGTCTGCGACGTACGCGACGGCGACCCCCGCGTCGAGGCCCTGACCCGGCTGGGCCTGCCCGCCGTCGTCATCGGACCTCCCGCCGCCAGCGGCGCCCTGGCCAGCATCTGGTCCGACGACGGGGTCTCGCTGGTCGAGGCGGTCGAATACCTGGCGGCCCTGGGGCACCGGCGCATCGCCCGCGTCGGCGGCCTGCCCGAGCTGTCGCACACCGCGATCCGCAGCCAGACCTTCGCCCGGCTCGCCGAGCAGCTGGGGCTGGAGAGCGCGGTGACCGTCTCCACCGACTACACCGGCGAGGACGGCGCGCGGGCCACCCGGCGGCTGCTCAGCTCCGCCAACCGTCCCACCGCGCTGATCTACGACAACGACATCATGGCCATCGCCGGGCTGGCCGTCGCGCACGAGATGGGCCTGGCGGTGCCCGCCGACCTGTCCATCATCGCCTGGGACGACTCGCCCATCTGCCGCCTGGTGCACCCGCCGCTGACCGCGCTGACCCGCGACATCTCCGCGTACGGCACCCACGCCGCACGGCTGCTGCTGGCCGCGATCGACGGCAAGCCGGTCACCGACCTGCACGACGAGCCCGCACACCTGAGCCCGCGCGGCAGCACCGCTCCCCCACCGGCCAGGGCTGCCGCCCCGCACCGGCGGGCCGCGCGCACGACCGGCGGTTAGGCCGGGGCCGGGCTGGTGCTCTCGCGCACGGCCAGGGTGGCGACGTGGTCCAGCACCGACCGGGCGGGCAGCCCCGCGATGAGGTCGAACAGCAGCCGGGCCGCGTGCGCGCCGTAGGCGACGATGTCGCGGCGCAGCACCGTCAGCGGCGGGTGCACGACCTGGCACAGCGGCGAGTCCTCGTACGCCACGATGGACAGGTCGGCCGGCACCGCCAGGCCCATCTCCGCCGCCACCGCCAGGCCCGCCACCGCCATCACGTCGTTGTCGTAGCAGATCGCGGTCGGCCGCTGCTCGCGCGCGCTCAGGATGCGCCGGGTCGCCTGCGCACCGGCCTCGCCCGTGTAGTCGGAGGCCAGCACCAGGCCGTGCGCCCCGGCCTGCGCGCACGCGGCCAGGAACGCCTCGTTGCGCTGCCTCGTGTGCAGCATCTCGGCCGGGCCGCCGACCCGGGTGATCCGGCGGTGGCCCAGCGCGGCAAGATACAGCACCGACTCGGTCACCGCGGCGGCGTCGTCGTTCCAGACGCTGCTCAGGCGCGGCCCGCTGACCGGACCGCCCACGACCACGGCGGGCAGGTCCAGCGCGGCCATCAGGTCGACCCGGGGATCGTCGGCGACCAGGTCGCACAGCAGCACCCCGCTGACCCGGCGGTCCGCGCCCCACCTGCGGTACACCTCAAGCTCGGCGTCGAGGCTGTCGACGAACTGAAGCGCCAGGCCGATGCCCCGGGTCATCAGTTCCGCCTGGACACCGCTGATCAGCTCGCGGCGGAAGACCTCGATGTGGAAGGCCGCCGACGGCCGCCGCATGGTCAGCCCGACCGCCCGCACCACCGTGCCGTGCAGGGCCTGGGCGGGGCCGTTGGCGCTGAAGCCGACCTCCCGCGCGATCCGCACGATGCGCTCGCGGACCTCGTCGGAGACGCCGGGACGCCCGTTGAGGGCGTAGGACACGGCCACCCGGGAGACACCGGCGCGGGCGGCGATGTCGGCCATCGTGGGCTGACGAGCCATCGAGCCTCCCCCACCGCGCGGACCACGAGGGAGCATACCGGGCGGGCAGGCGTGCCCGCGGCGGCTCAGGACACCGGCGGCGTGTCCGCGTAGACGGTGGTCGTCTGGTACGCGTTGCGGTCCATCGCCCGGGCCTGGGCGTTCACCGTCGCCAGTGCCCTGGCGTCCAGCGTGTCGACGCTCGCCAGTTCCAGCGTCTCCCCCTCGGGGTCGCCGGCCGCGGTCACCTTGATGTTGCCGATGTTCGGAGAGTAGTACTTTCGCTGGTGGCCGCTGGCGACGTCGAGCGGGCTCCACTCGTCGACGATCATCACGTGGTCGTGGCAGCCGGTCTTGAGGCACAGCCTCTGGTCGGTCTGAAGCGTCCGTGCACAGTCGAGGAAGTCGATGTCGGGCGCGTCGCCCTGCTGGTACGCCGTCTGCCCCAGCTCCGGGCCGGCGGGCATGGCCACCCCGGCCTTCGCGCCGTCGACGCCCGCGATCCAGGTGTCCGGCGCCCCGACGAACTTGCCCTTCTCGAAGTCCTCCGGATACTCCCCGAGCCCCCACACGTTGCCGTCGCTGTCCTGGGCGAAGAACGCCAGCTCCTGCTCGTCCAGCTCACCGGCCTGGACGTCCTGCTCCAGCAGCACCGCGGTAGGCACCCCGGCGACGGTCTTGGTCAGGCTGGTCACCGTCGACACGATGGTGTGCGACTGCGGATGCCCGCTGTCGTCGCGGGCGGTGCCCTGGTAGACGCGCCGCACCCCGGGCGTCAGCGGCAGCCAGGTGTTGGTCACCGCCGTGCCGGGGAACCGGGCCGGATCGAACGCCGCCGGGAACGGCGCGCATCGGGGACTCGGCGGTGGTGGCGGTGCGCCGTCCGGCCGCGCCCGGGCCACACCCGGTGCGGCACTCCAGGCGAGCACGACCACGGCAGCCAGCACGGCATATCGGCGCACTCCCCGATTATCCGCCGGTGGCGGCCGCCCGGCCGTGGAACGCGACAGTCCGCCGTGGAGGTCAGCGCCCCCGCGGGTCGATGACCTCCTCGGGCAGGCGCCGGACGGTCCGCGGCGGCGGCTCGCCCTGCGGCGGGTAGCCGATGCGCACCGCGACCTGCGGGTGGCCCAGGCCCGGCAGCAGCTCCCGCAGCTGGTCACGGGTCGCGGCGAGCTCGGTGACGTCGCTGACGGGCGCGGTGGCCAGCCCGACCGACACCGCCGCCAGCAGCACCGCCGACAGCGCCTCCCCGGCCCGGATCCAGTCCAGCGGGGTATCGGTGTCGGTATGGATCAGCAGGTAGCGGGCACCCCGGTCGTCCTCGCGCCCCGGCAGCAGGCCCGCGCCGCCGAAGGGCGCGAAGTCGCGTACCGGGACCCGCCGCGGCACCGCGCGGACCGCCCCCGACGCGTCCACACCGTCGCCGCTCCACGGCGGCCGGTGGGTCCAGTCGGCCAGTTCGGCCCGGTAGTCGGGGTCGGACAGCTGCGTCGCGCTCGCCCGGACCGCGGCCAGCGCGAACACGGCGATGTGGTCGCGCCCCACCGCCACCGCGTGGGCGCCTTCACGCGCGGCGGCCAGCATCAGGCCGCGGCACACCGCCTCCGGCACCGGCCGGGTGCTGAACGGGCGGCGGTCGGTGCGCCGCCGCCGGATCGCGCCCGCGGCCAGCAGGTGGTCGAGGTCCGCCTCGCCGCGGCCGTCCACGGTCAGCTCCGCGAGCAGGTCCGGGTCGGCCGGGTCCGGCAGCCGGACCGTGTCGACGATCATCCCGCCGGCGGCCAGGACGGTCCGGGCGTGGTGCAGCGCCGCGCCGCAGCTGACCGTGAGCAGCCGCCCGGATGGGTCGGCCACCAGCAGCTGTCGGCTGCGGTCGGCGTACAGGCGGGCGCGGGGCGGGTCGAGCCGCCACTGCCAGGGCTGCGTGTTGAAGATCGACGGCGCGGCGAGCGCGGTGCGGACCGCGCCGCGCAGCGCGTCCTCGGCGGTGGCGTACGTGAGCGACATGGCGTCACCGCTCTCCCAGCAGCCCGATCAGGTCACCGCCGGTGACGATGCCGATCGGCACGCCGCGGCTGTCCACGACCGCCACCGCGTCGACGGCGAGGTCGCCCATGAGCCTGGCCGCGTCGACCACGGTGGCGCGGTCGCCCAGGATCGCGGCCGGGGCCGGCAGCACGGCCGCCACCCGCAGGTGGTCCAGGGCGCCGGGGTCGGCGGCCCAGGCGGCCACGATGCTGCGGTCGTCGAGGACCCCGGCGCAGCGCCCGGCCTCGTCGAGGACGATGAGGTGGCGCAGCCGGTTGCGGCCCATCATGGCCAGGGCCTGGGCCAGCGGCGCGGTGGCGTGCACGCATACCGGTGCGGTGCTCATGGCCACGCGGATGCCGCGCGTGCCGGGCCGCGCACCGGTGCGACTGGTGGTGATCATGTCTTCCCCCTGGTGTGGCACGGGCCGCTCGACCCCACGCGAGCTCCTGACCTCACTGTCGACCCGGTGAGACCCTGGTCGGCAGAGGCGCGGGCCCTGAGTGCGGCGCCGCAGGTCCTGCCAGGGCGGGACTTTGGTCCCTGCCCGGCGTGGCTGCTGGGGGCGCAGAATGCAGGAGTGATCCGTGTGTTCCTGCTCGACGACCACGAGGTCGTCCGGCGCGGTCTGCGCGACCTGCTACAGGCCGCGGGCGACATCGAGGTCGTCGGCGAGTCCGGCTCGGCCGCCGAGGCGACCCGGCGCATCCCGGCGCTGCGCCCCGACGTGGCGGTGCTCGACGCGCGGCTGCCCGACGGCAATGGCATCGACGTGTGCCGTGACGTCCGGTCGGTCGACCCGGCCATCCAGGGGCTGATCCTCACCTCGTACGAGGACGACGAGGCCCTGTTCGCCGCGATCATGGCCGGCGCCGCCGGATACGTGCTCAAGCAGATCAAGGGCACCGACCTGGTCGACGGCGTACGCCGGGTCGCGGCGGGCCAGTCCCTGCTCGACCCGGCCGTCACCGCGCGGGTGCTCGACCGCATCCGCAACCCCCGGCACGAGCCCGACCAGCTCAAGGCGCTGACCGACCAGGAACGCAAGATCCTCGGATACGTCGCCGACGGGCTGACCAACCGGCAGATCGCCGCCGAGATGTTCCTGGCGGAGAAGACGGTGAAGAACTACGTGTCGAGCCTGCTCACCAAGCTCGGCCTGGAACGGCGTACCCAGGCGGCGGTGTTCGCGGTGAGACTGGGCGGCCAGGGCCGCCCCTAGTCCGTCGGCACGCTCCAGCGCAGCACCGTGCCGGACGGCCGCCCCGGCTCGACGGCCAGCGTGCCGCCCCGCAGCGCCGCCCGCTCGGCCAGGTTGCGCAGGCCGCCGCGCGCCACCGCGCCACCGCGCCCGTCGTCGGAGACCGCCGCCGACAGGGTGCCGCCGCCGAATCTGACGTGGACGCCGACGCGGGTCGCGTGCGCGTGCCGCACCACGTTGGACAGGGCCTCGCGCACCACCGCGAGCAGGTCCGCGCGCAGCTCGTCGGGCACGGCGCTGTCCAGCGGACCGTCGAGCACCAGGTCCGGCCGGAACCCCAGCGAGTCGGCCGCCCCGTCGGCCAGGGCACGCAGCTCGGCCCGCAGCGACTGCCCGGCCGGGCTGCGCAGCTCGAAGATCGCGCCACGGATGTCGCGGATGGTGCTGTCCAGCTCGTCGACGGCGGCGCCGATCCGGTCGGCCAGCTCGGGCCGGACCGACGGCATCGAGGCCGCCATCTGGAGCTGCAACCCGGTCGCGAACAGGCGCTGGATCACCACGTCGTGCAGGTCGCGCGCGATGCGCTCGCGGTCGGACAGCACCAGCAGCTGCTCGCGGTCCTCGCGGGCCCGAGCCCGTTGCAGCGCCAGCCCGGCCTGTCCCGCGAACGCGGTCAGCAGCAGCGTGTCATCGGCGCGGGCCGGGCCGGAGTACGCCACCAGCAGCACGCCCTGGCCGGCGGCGAACGGCGCGGCCACCGCCCGCAGGTCCGGCATGCCCGCGGGCCACGGCGCCGACTTCGCCACGTGGTCCAGCGACACGACCTGCTGCCCGGCCAGCACCGGCGCGAACCCGGTCTCGGCCACCGGCAGCACCGACCCGGCCAGCCCCGGCACGGCCTCCGCCGCGTCGACCACCGCCACGCGCAGGGTGGCGGTCGGCTCGTCGTGCAGCAGGATCGCGACCAGGGCCGCCTCGGCGACCTCGCGGGTGCGGCGGGCGACCAGGTCCAGCGCGTCGGCGGTGGTGGTGTCCTCGCCCAGCGACGTGATGATCTCGGCAGTCGCGGCCAGCCACCGCTGGCGCCGCTGGGCGACCGCGTACAGGCGGGCGTTCTCGATCGCGGCGCCCGCGGCCGCGGCCAGCGCGATGGTGATCTCCTGGTCGTCGTCGGTGAACTCCGGCGCGTTGGCCTTGTCGGCCAGGTACAGGTTGCCGAACACCTGCTCGCGGATGCGGATCGGCACGCCCAGGAAGCTGTGCATCGGCGGGTGGTGCGGCGGGAACCCCACCGACCGGGGGTGCGCCGAGATGTCGGGCACCCGCACCGGCTCCGGATGCGAGATCAGCAGGCCGAGCACGCCATGCCCGGTCGGCAGGTCACCGATGGCGGCGTGCAGCTCCGGCGACAGCCCGTGCGTGATGAACTCGACCAGCCGGTCGTCGGTGCCCAGCACCCCGAGGGCGCCGTAGCGTGCCCCGGACAGCTGGCACGCCGCGACCACGATCCGCTCCAGGGTCGAGCGCAGGTCCAGGTCGGTGCCGATGCCCACGACCGCGTCGAGCAGGCTGCGCAGCCGCTCGCGGCTGGCCATCACCTCCGAGACGCGGTCCAGCAGCTCCTGGAGCAGCTCATCCAGTTGCACGCGCGACAGCGGGGACAAGCCCAGCGACGACCACTGCGGTTCCACAGCCCGATCGTAATGAGCGTACGGCGGCCCCTGACGCGGGCGGCCGGATCAGGCCGCCGCCCCTTCGGCCGAGTTGCCGGGCAATCGGGGGAATGCGGGCCTCCGATTCCCCCGATTGCCCGGCAACTCGCCTGGAGCGAGGACCGTCAGCGGACGACCTTGATGTTGAAGTCGGCGGTGCCCAGGGCCCCGTAGAGGCGCAGCCACAGCGGCAGCAGCATCTCGGCGCCGCGCGCGGTGGCGAGGCCGCCCAGGTCGATCACGTCCCGGTGGCCCAGCTGCTCCAGCAGGCCGGTCACCAGCTTCTTCGCCGCGTCGTCGTCACCGGACACGAAGACGGTGTGCTCGCCGTCGGCGAGCGCACGCGGGTCGGCCATGACCGAGGCGGTCATGGTGTTGAGCGCCTTGACGACCCGGGCCTGCGGGAACGCGCGCTGGAGCTGCTCGGCCAGCGAGTCGGTGTTCTGCACCGACAGCGTGGGCGGGAAGCCCTGCGCGAAGTCCAGCGGGTTGGCGACGTCCAGGACGACCTTGCCGGCCAGGTTGCCGGCACCGGCGGCCCGCAGCGCGGGCAGCGACGCCTCACCCGAGGTCGCGTTGACGACCAGCTCGGCTCCCGCCGCGGCCTCGGCGAACCCGGCCAGCCCCACCGCGGGGTTCGCCTGTGCCCACGTCCGGTACGGCGCGTTGCCCATGCCGTCGGGCTCGGTGCGGGCCACGGTGGCGGCGACGTCGCGCGTGCCGACGACGGTCTCGTGCCCGAGCCGGGCGAACGCGGACGCCAGCGTCCGGCCCACCGATCCGGTTCCCAGTACTGCGATCTTCATCGACTGCCCCTCCCACATCGGACTCGGCGCCGAGACTAACAGACAGGTCTGTCTACTGCCATACCGCTGGCAAGCATGCCTTCCTCATCAAACCAGACGATGCCGTACAGACGGACTTGTCTGTACGATGACCTGTGCCGACACGGAGGTGGACCCATGGACCGCACCGCCCAGCAGACCGCCGCTCAGCCCGCCCGGGACCGCATCCTGGACACGGCGTTCCGCCTCTTCTACGCCCACGGGCCGCGCGGCGTGGGCGTGGACACCGTCATCGCCGAGTCCGGCGTGGCCAAGGCGACGCTGTACAAGCACTTCCCGCGCAAGGACGATCTGGTGCTGGCCTACCTGGAGCGGGTGGACCAGGCGTGGTTCGGCGGGCTGCGGGCGGCCGCCCGAGCGGCCGGCGACGACCCCGGCGACCAGCTCGTCGGCATGTTCGACGCGCTGGCCGGCGCCTGCCGGCGCGAGGGCTACCACGGGTGCGCGTTCATCAACACCGCGGCGGAGTCGGTGGCGGGCAGCGACGTGCACGCCCGTACCGTCGAGCACAAGCGGGTCGTACGCGCCTGGATCACCGACCTCGCCCGGCGGGCCGGGGCGGCCGACCCCGACCTGCTCGCCCGCCAGCTCACCCTGCTGCTCGACGGCGGCCTGTCCGCCGGGGTCCTCGACGCCGACCCGGCCGCGGCCGAGGCCGCCAAGGCCGCCGCCCGCGCGCTCGTCACCGCCGCCACCAGCCGGAACGGTGACGTCCACTAGGGACGGAGTGGGCCGCCCGGCACGGCGCGGCAAGGCCTTTGGTCCTGACGGGACGGGTCCAGCAACTCTGCCGGGACGCCGGCGGGCGGCGAATGCTGGGTGCAGACCCCCAGCGTCCCAAGGAGACGACAGTGAAGCGCCGGACCCTCGACATCATGTTCAGCCTCGGCGGCGTACTCATCGCGGTGCTGCTGGCCGTGGCCGGTTTCGTGCTCAAGGCCAACGCCGACTTCGCCGACGGCTACGTCGCCGCGCAGCTGCGCGAGCAGCACATCACCTTCAAGACCCTCGACACCCTCACCGAGGAGGAGCGCAGGCAGCCCGGCCTGGTCGAGTACGCCGGGC
This sequence comes from Catellatospora sp. TT07R-123, assembly GCF_018327705.1. Classification (NCBI taxonomy): domain Bacteria; kingdom Bacillati; phylum Actinomycetota; class Actinomycetes; order Micromonosporales; family Micromonosporaceae; genus Catellatospora; species Catellatospora sp. TT07R-123. The sequence continues at coordinate 1,455,507 of NZ_BNEM01000001.1, forward strand.
AGCAGCTCAGCACCGGCAAGCAGGCCGAGGTCTACGCCAACGAGTTCATCGGCCTGCACCTCAAGGGCATCGCGGGCGGCAGGACCTACGCCGACCTCGGCACCCCGCAGGCCGAGCTGCGCGACAAGGTGGCCGCGGCGGCCAAGGCGAACGACCCGGACCTCGCCGCACTCCAGCAGCAGCTGGCCGACGTCAACGCGCAACGGGAGACGGTGTTCAAGGGCGAGACCCTGCGCGGGCTGCTGCTGACCACGTACGGCTTCAGCGAGTTCGGCACCAAGGCAGGCCAGGCCGCCCTGGTCGCGTACCTGGCCGCCCTGGTCATGGCGCTGCTGGCGATCGCCGGGTTCGTGCACGCCCGGACCACGCCGCGTAGCGCCGCCTTCGCCCCGGTCGAGCCCGGCCCGGCCCGGGAGCGGATCGACGCCTGAGCGTCCACCAGCCGACGGGGCGGTCGGGCACCGGCGCACGGTGCCCGCCGCCCCGTTTTGCATTGACGCTGGCCTATCTAGAGGGCGGATCTCGGAAAATCCTCCTCTAGATAGGCCAGCGTCGATTACAAACGGGGCGGGCGGCGGAGCCGTCGGAGTGGGGCCGGTCGCGGCCTCGGCCGGCGTACCGTCAGGACTGCGGGAGGTGAGTCATGCCGTTCTTCGCTGCCATCTGGTTCACCATCGTCGTCGGCTGGCTGATCCACGTGGCCCTCGACAAGCATCCGGGGCGCCGTACCAGGCATCGCGTCGTCGAGCTGGCCCTACTGTGGATCATGGTGGGCGGCGGTGCCTGGGGCGTGCTGGCCGGGCTGGGCCACATCGGGCCGCAGTCGGGTCAGCTCGCCGACCAGATCGGCTACACGCGGTCGATGTTCCAGTGGGAGGTGGGCTGGAACGACATCGCCGTCAGCGTGCTCGGCATCGGCTGCGCCTGGCGGCGGCTGCGCGGCACCTGGCTGACCGCCGCCGTCACCGCACTGGCGATCTCGTTCTGGGGCGACGCCTGGGGGCACTTCAACCAGCTCGTCCTCCACGGCAACCACGCCCCGTCCAACGTGTGGGCGCTGCCGTCGGACATCCTGATGCCGCTGTTCGCGATCATCCTGCTGGTCGTGTACCGCCGCGGCCAGACCCCCGCCGAAGCTCTCACACAGGCCCCGCGCGCCGCCGCGACCCGGCCCTGAGTTCGTGCAGTTTCGGGGAAAGTGCAGGAATCATGGCCGGGTTTCGTGCACTTTCCCCGAAACTGCACGAAACAACGGGCGACGCGGGGGCGGGTGAGGCGGGTGGCGCGGGCGCGGCCCGTACCAGGCGGCATGATCATTCGGCCGAAAGCCCGGTCCCCGCACGTTGGGGGCCGCCGGTAGCCTCGGGCTCGTGAGCCAGTCCTTCCAGGTGGATCTCCGCGGCATCGTCGACCTGCTGAGCCATCACCTCTACAGCAGCCCGCGCGTCTACGTGCGCGAACTCATGCAGAACGCCGTGGACGCCATCACCGCCCGCCGCGCCGACGTCCCTACCGCTCCCGCCTCGGTATGGCTGGAGACCCCGGCCACCACCGGCGACGGCACCCTGCGCGTCCACGACACCGGCCTGGGGCTGACCGAGCAGCAGGTGCACGAGCTGCTGGCCACCATCGGCCGCAGCGGCAAGCGTGACGAGCTCGGCTTCTCCCGGCACGAGTTCCTCGGCCAGTTCGGCATCGGCCTGCTGTCGTGCTTCCTGGTCGCCGACGAGATCAGGGTGCAGACCCGCCACGAGGGCCATCCCACGGTGTACTGGACCGGCTACTCCGACGGCCGCTACCAGGTCGCGACCGGCCCGGACCGGCAGGAGACCGGCACCACGGTCACGCTGCTCCCCCGCCGTGACGCGGTCGCCTGGCTGGAGGCGGAGCGGGTGCGTGACCTGGCCCGGCTCTACGGCGAGATGCTGCCCTACCCCGTACGGGTCGACAGCGAGCTCGTCACCGCCGAGACCCTGCCCTGGCAGGCGGGCAGCCGCGCCGCGGTGACCGCCCTGGCCGAGCAGACGTTCGGGTTCACCCCGTTCGACGTGATCGAGCTGAACGTGCCCGAGGCCGGGCTGACCGGCGTCGCGCTGGTGCTGCCGACCGCCGTCAACCCCGCCGCCAAGTCCGGGCACCGGGTCTACCTCAAGCGGATGCTGCTGGCCGAGGGCGCCGAGGACGTGCTGCCGCCGTGGGCGTTCTTCGCCCGCTGCGTCGTCGACGCCAGTGAGCTGCGCCCCACCGCCAGCCGCGAGGCCCTGTACGAGGACAGCCTGCTGGAGTCGGTCCGCGAGCAGCTCGGCGACCAGCTGCGCGGCTGGCTGGTGAACCTGGCCCGGCAGGACCCCGACCGGATGCACCGGTTCCTGGCCGTGCACCACCTCGGGGTGAAGGCGCTGGCCATGCACGACGAGGAGATGCTGCGCCTGGTCGACCAGTGGTGGCCGATGGAGACCAACCTCGGCCGGATGACGCTCAGCGAGGTGCGCCGCCGCCACGACGTGGTCCGCTACAGCGCCAACATCGACGAGTTCCGGCAGCTCGCCGCGGTCGCCGCGGCGCAGGGCCTGCTCGTGGTCAACGCCGGCTACACCTACGACGCCGAGCTGATCGAGCGGCTGCCGCTGCTGGACCCGTCGATCCTGGTGGACCGGCTGGACCCCAGCGACCTGTCGACCCGGTTCGACACCCTCGACCCCGGCACCGAGCTGGACCTGCGGCCGTTCCTGGCCACCGCCCAGCGCACGCTGGACCCGCTGGGCTGCGAGGTGGTGCTGCGGTCGTTCGACCCGCCGAGCATGCCCGCGCTGTACCTGACCGACCGCGACGCCACGTTCCAGCGGCGGCTGCGCGAGACCGCGCAGAGCGCCGACGAGCTGTGGGCCGGGGTGCTGTCGGCGTTCGAGAAGGCGGAGGCGCAGGTGCGCCCGCAACTGGTGCTCAACCACCGCAACCCGCTGGTGCGCCGCGTCATCGGACTGCCGACGCCGGAGCTGGTCGGCCTGACCGTGCAGTCGCTGTACGGCCAGGCGCTGCTGTTCGGCCACCACCCGCTGCGCCCGGCCGACACCGCCCTGCTCAACCGTTCCTTCCTCGACCTCATCGACCTCGCCGTGCCGCACATCCCCCGGGAGGACTCATGACGACCCACGACCAGCTGCACGAGCTGATCCACCGCGCCTGGGACACCAAGGACGGCCCGGCCCGCATCGTGCTGGCCGAGCAGGCGCTGGCCGGGGCCGAGACCCTCGGCGACGCCGACCTGGACTACGCGGCCAACGCGCTGGCGACCACGGCCTACCACCAGGGCGGCGAGCCGATGAAGGCGATGGTGACGTTCGCCCGCTGCCTGTCGGTGTACGACGCCGACCCCGGCCGCCGCAGCCAGCGCGACGCGCACCTGCTGCTGTGGCACTTCAAGTTCGTCGTCTCGGCGCTGCCCCTGTTCCCGGAGATGCCGCTGGCCCGCGCGCAGGCGGTGCTCGACGACATGCAGCGCCGCTACCAGACCGCCGGCCACAGCCTGCACGCCGTGTACGCCTACCGGCACACCGTCGCCTGGCACCTGGGCGACACCACCCTGGCCGACCACTGGTTCCGGATGTGGGACGCGGCCCCGCGCGACCAGCTGTCCGACTGCGCGGGCTGCGACCCGTCGTCCAAGGCGTACTACCACGCCTGGCGCGGACGCGACGAGGACGCGATCGCGGTGGCGCAGCCGGCGCTGGACGGCCGGTCGACCTGCGCCGAGCAGCCGCACGGCATCCTCACCAGCCTGCTGCTGCCGTACGTGCGGACCGGGCGGCACGACCTGGCGCGCGACGCGCACCGGCGGGCATACCGGGCGCTGAGCCAGAACAAGGCCGACCTCGGCCGGATCGCCACGCACCTGGAGTTCTGCGGCCTGACCGGCAACCAGGTGCGCGGCCTGGAACTGGTCGAGCGACACCTGCCGTGGCTGGAGCAGGCGCCCACGCCCAAGACCGAGATGGAGTTCGCCGCCTCGGCCGCCCTGGTGCTGCGGCGGCTGGTCGAGGACGGGCAGGGCGGCCTGCCGGTGCGGCGGCCGGCCGGGCCGGTGACGGTCGCCGAGCTGCTGCCGCAGCTGCGGGAACGGGCCGAGGGGCTGGCGCGGCGCTTCGACGCCCGCAACGGCAACACGTTCCAGAGCGGCCGGGTCGCCGCGCTCATGGACGCCGCGCCGCTGGTGGACTACCTGCCGCTGTCGGTCACCGCCGCGCACACCCCCGCCCCGGACCCCGCCCCGGCCGACGCGGTGGTCGACCTGTCGGCGGCCCCCGCCGACGCGCCGCTGGACGAGCAGCTCGACCTCGTCGACGAGTGGTCGCGGCAGGACCGGGACGCCCAGGCCAAGGCGCTGGGGCAGCGGATCGTGGCCGCGTACGGCCCGGCCGGGCTGACCGAGTCGCAGCGCGGCCGCCTGGCCCGGCTGCGCGCCGCGCACCTGGGCGAGGACGACCTGCCCGGCGCGGCGGAGGCGCTGCAGGAGGCTGTGGACGCGTTCGTGCGCGCGGGCGACCTCGCCCGCGAGTGGTCGGCCCGCGCCCAGTGGTCGATCACCATGCTGCGGCTGACCGGCGACGAGACGCACATCCGCGCCGCGTACGAGGCGACCGAGCAGGTCCTGGCCGTGTCCGGCGATCCGGAGGTGCGCCACGGTGCGCTCGGGCGCGCCGCCTGGGTGGCGGCGATGACCGGCGACCACGACCGGGCGCAGGACCTGATCGCCCGCACCGAGGCCGAGCCCGGGCGGGTGTCGCTGGGCCGGCGGGTGCAGCTGATGCAGCTGCACGCCGCGGTGCTGCACCACCTGGGCGAGGGCGACCGGGCGCTGGCGCGCATCCGCGAGGTGGTCGGGCTGCTGCGCGGCACCGAGCACCGCGACCAGCTCGCCAACGCGCTGATGGGCCTGGCGCGGGCGCTGGGCGAGCGGGGCGACAACCAGGCCACGATCGCGGCGTTCGAGGAGGCGGCGGCGGTGGCACAGGACCCGCGGCTGCGCCGCGAAGCCCGGACCGACGCCGCGTTCATGCTGGTCACCACCGACCGGGCCGGGGAGGTCATCGACGACATCGTCGAGCACATCTGCCTGGCCGAGGCGGCTGGCCACGCGCGCCCGGCGGCCTACACCCGGCACCGGCTGGCGCTGGCCCTGGCGACGACGGGCCGGTTCGGCGAGGCGGCCGAGGTCGGCGAGGAGGCGGTCGCCTGGTTCGTCCGGCACCAGGACGAGGAGGGCACCGAGATCCTCGCCGAGCTGCGCGACCTGCTGTCGCGCGTCTACGCCGAGCTGGGCGAGCCGCACGTCGCGGTCGGGCAGATCGAGGCGCTGCTGCCGCTGGTCACCGGGGTGGAGCAGCTCGCCTACCGGGCGCACCTGCTGGCACGGGCCGGTGAGCTGCTGTGGCAGGTCGACCGCGACGGCGAGGCGGCCGAGCGGTTCGACGCCGCCGCGCAGGCGTACGGGCAGGCCGATCTGGCGCTGGCGACGGTGCACGCGCGCCGCCGCCAGGCGATGGCGCTGTTCCACGCCGGGCGCCCCGACGAGGCGCGGGCGGCCGCGGCGCGGTTGCAGGAGCTGATGGCCGTCACCGAGGTGCCGCAGGAGCAGGAGGCGGAGCTGACCTGGGAACGGGCCATGGCCGGTTACGAGGCGGCGCAGATCCTGACCAACAACGAGGAACCGGACTATCTGGCCGCGGTCGCCCGGGTGACCACGGCGGCGGGGCTGTTCCGGTCGATCGAGGCCTACGGCGAGGCGCTGATGTGCGACCTGCGCCAGGGCCAGGTGCTGGTGGTGTCGGGGCAGTCCGCGGCCGCCGAGCCGGTGCTGCGCCGGGTGCTGGAGGCGCTGCCGCGCGACCACGGCGGCCGCCGCGATGCGGCGGGCTGGCTGTCCCGCGCGCTGGACGAGCAGGGCGAGGCCCGGCTGGCCCGCAAGCTGCGTAAGGAGTACGACCTGCCCGAACCCGAGTGACCGGGTGCGGGTCACCGGCGCGGCGCCGGTGACCCGCACTCCGGGTCAGTACGCGGTCGGGTCGAGCACGGAGACGCGGCAGATCTTCTCGCCGAGCAGCACCTCAGCATGGATCTCGCGGTATCCGGCACCGGGCTCGCCGGAGGTGATCCGGAACAGCGGCGTCCCGTCGCCGATGTCGACGAAGTTGTCCGGCATGTCCGCCTTGGCCAGCGAGTTCCACTGGTTCTCGTCGCGGAACGTCGGGTTGGTCTCACTGGTGTACTTCGCGTAGTTCTCGCTCAGCCACACCGCGGCGGCCCGGGTGCACGAGCCGTAGTAGAGGCTCTCGTAGTTGAGGTGGCCCCGGTCGTAGCTGCCGACCAGCGGGCTGAAGTACGAGTACTCGTACGGGTAGATGCGCGCCGACGACACGACGACCTCCGCCTGCCCGAGCACGGCCGCGCCGATCAGCGCCAAGGCCAGCACGGCCCGGCCGGAGTCGAACGACTGCCGGATCCAGCGCACCAGCACCGTGGCCGACAGCAGCAGCATGCCCGGCACCACGAACAGGAAGTGCCGCAGCCCGTTGTAGAGCGTGGCGTGCGCGACGACCACCATCAGGATCGGCACCACGATGTACGCGCCGATCAGCAGCAGGCGCCCGTCGAGACGCTGCCGCCGGACCAGCGCCACCACCGCCGCCACCGCGGCCGCGACGGTCAGCGCGATCACCGGCAGCGGCGAGCCGACCACCAGCCACCGCGGCGCGAAGTCCCACGGCAGGTCGGTGGAGCGGACCATCTCACCGGCGAACATGATGTCGTGGTCCCAGTTGTACTTCGACATGGACTCGATCGACGACTTCAGGCCGTCGCCGGGGTTGGTCAGCAGGTACGGCCACATCAGCGACATGACCAGGTATGCCGTCGGCGCGATGACGATGGCGGCGCTGAACTGGTTGCTCAGCTCGGTGCGCAGCGCCGCACCGCGCAGCCTGCGCCCGTGCCGCACCCAGTAGCCCAGCGCGAGCAGGCCGAGCAGGCCGAACCACAGCAGCGAGGTGACCCGGATCGAGGCGGCGAACCCGATCGAGGCGCCGATGGCGGCCAGTTCCAGCACCTCGTGCTTGCGGTCGGGCTGCGACCAGCGGCGCATCAGCCGCAACACCAGCCACAGCACCAGCAGCATCGCCGCGGCCAGCGGGATGTCCTTGGAGTTGTTGGTCAGCTGGCCGGTGTATCGCGGGTACAGCGCGAGCCCGAGCGCGGCGGCGAAGCCACCCCACGGCCCGGCCATCTCCCGGCCCGCCAGCGCCATGATCAGGATGCCGAGCACGCCCATGACCCCGCCGACGACGGTGCGCGTCTGCCACACCTCACCCGTGAGGTGCTGGAAGAACGCGATGATCACCTCGGCGCCGGAGCCGTGCTGCGGCATGTAGATGTAGTCGGGGAAGTCGAGGAACGAGCGGTCCTCGCCCCAGGTGAGGTAGAACTTCAGCACCCGGGCGCCGTAGTCGTCCTGCATGTATTCGTCGTAGGTGCGGCCGTGGAAGCGCCCCTGCGCGAGCACGAACCACGACATCAGCAGCAGAAGCAGTCCGGTCAGCGCGTTCGGCAGCCGCACCTGCCACCAGGGCGGTGCCTGCTGGTCGGGGTGCCGCGGGGCGTCCTCCGACGGGGTCGGCACCGCTTCGACATCGACGTCGGACACTACCTGCTCCGATTCTCCAGGGGTCCGCACGCCGCGGACGGGGTCAGCCGGGTCGCGGCGCTGCCCCGCCGCCGGGGCCGCGCCGGCCTCGGCGGCCGGGGCGCAGACCCACCGCAGCATTGTGACGCAGGCCGCCGACCGGCACCACCCCGGCCCGACCCGTCACCGTCGACCATCGTCGATGCCATCAGGCCGGGACGAGCCGTTACGCGGGCTTGGTGGCCCGCATCATCAGCGACACGCCGGGCAGCGACTTGACCGGCAGCAGCCGCTCGATCTTGATGATCACGCTCAGCGCGAAGTTGACCAGCGGCGGCACCGCCACGATGTCGTGCTCGTTCTGCTCGTCGCTGGCGTTCTTGCGCCGCATCTTCACCACCGGGCGCAGCAGCACGTTCCAGCTCCACAGCGTCTCGACCACCATCCCCGCGCCCTCCAGCAGCTTGCGCAGGCTGTCGCGGTCGTAGCGGCGGAAATGCCCCGTGGCGACGTCGTGCTTCGACCACAGCGCCATGTCGCACGGCACCGCGATCAGCGCCGTCCCGCCGGGACGCAGGATCCGCCTGATCTCGGCCGCGGCCTGGTGGTCCTCCTCGATGTGCTCCAGCACGTCGAAGGCGACCAGCAGGTCGAACGACTCGTCGTCCAGCGGCAGGTCGCGGGCGTCGGCCTGGATCGCGGTGAACCCGCGCTCCCGGGCGATCTCCACCCCCTCCTGGATGTACTCGGTGACCAGCACGTCCCAGCCCATGTCGCGCAGCGTCTGGCTGTTGCCGCCGCCGGAGGCTCCGATCTCGATCGCCTTGCCCGGCGTGCCGATGCGGCGCAGCTCGCGGGCGATGATCGCGCGACGTTCGCGGTACCACCAGTGCGCGTTCTCCACTTCGGTGGCAGCGCGGATGTCGTCAGCGTCCATGGACATTCCCATCCCGAACCCAGGTGATCTCCATCGACCTTCGAGGAGTCTGCGGTAACCGCAGAGAGTAGGTGCGAGGGCGGAATGCCACAAGAGTCGATGTAAGCCGTGGGACACGCCGCAGGTCGCGGTATGCGCTTGCCGCCCGCGCCGCGATGAGCTACGTTGGCCTCAGCAGCCCATGCCGGAGGTGTAGACCCCACGGGCATTGCCGATCAACCAGTCGCAGCGGCGAAACTTTCCGTTCCCGCACGGCTTTCCACCGCGCCACCGACGCGCACAGCAGTACCCGGAGTTCCCGACTCGGCGTACCCGCAGCAGCCCGCGTCGCGCGCTGTCACCGCCGCGGCACGACCGTGCCCGCAGCAGCCCATCCACCAGGAGCACCACCGTGACCGAACTGGCACAGAAGCCCCAACCAGCCGCGCGGTCCCGCCGCCGCGGCAGCACCTCCGCCCCGGCCGCACCCCGGCCCGACGACGCCGTCACGGCGTTCAGCGGCATCGTCGACACCCGCGACCAGCACGCCTTCGTACGCCTGCGCGGCTGGCTGCCCGACGCGCACGACCCGTACCTGCCGCCCGCGCTGGTCCGCCAGCACGGCCTGCGCCGCGGCGACGCCGTCACCGGCACCATGGCCGCCCCGGCCGGCACAGCCGACCGTGCCGCCCGCCGCCCCACCGCCACCGCCGTCGACACGATCAACGGGCTGGCGCCGGAGCAGGCCGCCGACCGGCCCGACTTCTACCGGCTCACCCCGCTGTTCCCGCAGGAGCGGCTGCGGCTGGAGACGGCGCCGAACGTGCTCACCACCCGCGTCATCGACCTGGTCAGCCCCATCGGCAAGGGACAGCGCGCCCTGGTCGTCTCCCCGCCGAAGGCCGGCAAGACCCAGATGCTCCAGGCGATCGCCCACGCCGTGTCCGTCAACCACCCCGACAGCCACCTGATGGCGATCCTCATCGACGAGCGCCCCGAGGAGGTCACCGACATGCGCCGCACCGTACGCGGCGAGGTCGTCTCCTCCACGTTCGACCGGCCGCCCGCCGAGCACACCGCCGTGGCGGAACTGGCCATCGAACGCGCCAAGCGCCTGGTCGAGCACGGTCGCGACGTGGTGGTGCTGCTCGACTCGATCACCCGGCTGGGCCGGGCCTACAACCTGGCCGCGCCGCCCGGCGGGCGCATCATGAGCGGCGGCATCGAGGCCGGTGCCCTGTACGCGCCGAAGCGGTTCCTCGGCGCCGCCCGCAACATCGAGGGCGGCGGCTCGCTGACCATCATCGCCACCGCCCTGGTCGAGACCGGCTCGCTGGGCGACACCGTCATCTTCGAGGAGTTCAAGAGCACCGGCAACGCCGAGCTGCGCCTGCTGCGCGCCCTGGCCGAGCGGCGCATCTTCCCGGCCGTCGACGTCGACGCCTCCGGCACCCGCCGGGAGGAGCTGCTGCTCGACCCGCACGAGCTCGAACTCGTCCGCCGCCTGCGCCGCGCCATGCGCGGACTCGACGGCCAGCAGGCGGGCGAGCAGCTGGTCGAGCGGCTGAGCAGGACCTCCAGCAACGCCGAGTTCCTGCTCCAGCTCGCCCAGGCCGGCTGAGGTCAGCGCGTCGGCTCAGGCTGCGCCGAACCCGGCCACCAGCGCTGCACCGCCACGGCCACGATGCTGCCGAACGCGGCCGCGGCCAGCGACCACTGCCACGGGGCGCCGTGACCGCGTACGGCCTGCGCCACCAGCGAGGTCGCCAGCCACCCGCCGGTCGCGCCGAACAGGACCACGAAGGCGACGTCGACGGCCACCCAGCGGCGCTCGCGGACCCGCACCCGGCGCAGCGCCCACGGCAGCAGCAGCGCGATCGCGGCCAGCAGGCACACCGACGGGGCCAGCAGCGCCCCCGGCAGCGGCACCTTGTACTCCACGCTCTGGATGCCGGCCAGCATCATCAGCAGCGCGCCGATGACGACGGTCTGCAACCAGACCAGGTTCTCCTGCCGCTCGCGCACCTTCTCGTCGACCACCCGGAACCGCTCCTCCAGGTTGCGGCCGAACGCCTGCCCCAGCTCGGTCACCTGCGCCAGCGACGCCGACAGGTACGACTGCTCGACCTGGAGCTGGTGGTTGGCCCAGCGCACCGTCTGGCGGTCGTTCTCCAGCGGTCCGGCGGCCGAGCCGCGCCCGCCCGGTTCCAGCGCGGCGCGCATGTTGGCCTGCGCGATGCGCACCGTGCCCGCCATCGCGCGCACGTCGCCCAGCGCCGCGACGAGCCCGTCGCGGCCTACCCGCAGCTCGCGCAGCTTCCCGTCGGCCTCCCGCAGCCCGGCCAGGTCGAGCTCGTCGCGATGCACCAGTGACGCCAGCTCGTCGCAGCGCTCGGCGGCCTGCGCCATCAGCAGGTGCAGCCGGGCCAGCCGGGACTGGAGCACGCCCGACTCGTAGCGGACCTTCGCGACCTGGAGCAGGTAGCGGGTCAGCGGGGGCAGCCCGGCCGCGGTCGCGCCCCAGAAGAACTCGTCGGTCGCCGGCTCGTCGTCCACGGCGGCCACGGCCGCCAGGCGGCGGTCGGTCGGCACCGGTGCGTCGTCGCCGGGCGGCAGCTCCCACAGCATCAGCTCCCGGGTCGGCCGCCACCAGTGCGACGCCCAGCCGTCGCCGCCGGGCACGGCCGCGGCGAACTGCGCCGCCAGCGCGGCGGCATCCGCCGAGGGCATCGAGGCAGGCCCCAGCCCCGGCAGCAGCCCGAGGTACACCGTGGCCGTGCCCAGGACGCCGGAGCCGCCGTGCGGCCAGCCGTCGAACCAGGGCGTGTCCAGCCCGGACCAGTCGGTCCGGGCGTCGCCCTCGGACTGCACGACGGAGATCCCGATGACGTCGTGGGCGCGGTACACGTACGCCTCGCGCAGCCCGTCGGGCAGCACCTGGCACACCGCCGCGAGCACGACCTCCCGCTCGGCGTAGCCGGGCGAGTCGGTGGACAGCTCGGTCGGCCAGCCGTGCACCGGCGCGGTCATGCCGCTGTCGCGGATGCGCTGCCAGGTCCGGGCCAGGGCCTGCCCGGCGGGTGAGGCGGGGTCGGCGGCCGCCTTCGCGGTGAGGAAACCGTGCGCGAGCACCGCAGGGCGGCGCACCGGGCCGGTCACGAACGCTCCTGGTCGGCGCGCGGCCGCGGCTGGTCGGCCCGCTCGGCGGGGCTGGACAGTCCGATCTGGTCGAGCACCCGGTTGACCAGGATCAGCGTGTGCCGGGCGGCCAGCTGCGGCTGCACGCCGCGGCTCAGGCGCCGCCCGCCCAGGCTGTCCTCCAGGTCCTCCACGGCGGCCTGCGCGGCGTCGTCGTCGCCCTCACGCAGCGCGTCGCTCAGCTCCTGGAGCGCGGTGTCCACCGCCTCCCAGACGTCGTCGGTCAGCTCCACCTGCTCCAGCCGGGCCAGCAGGTCGGGTATGTCGTCGAGTTCGGCCACGTCGAGCTCCTCGCGGTCAGAGGTAAAGGCTGATCGGCATGCGCTCGACCCGCCGGGTGAAGGACTTGTTGTCGTCCACGACGGACTCGTAGTGCCGGTGCAGCTCGCCGACGACGTCGAAGATCGGGTTGTCCGCGTCACTCAGGGCGCGCCGGCTGGCCGACAGCAGCGTACCGACCGTGTCGACCACCGCTCTATCCTGGACACTCCACAGTGGAACACCCACCGCCCCGGCTCCGGTGGCGATCAGCGAACGCAGGAAGCCGACCACGTCCCCGCCCGCGGTCTGGGCGCCCTGCCCGGCCAGGCACGCGCCCAGCACGGTCAGCTTGTTGCGCGGCAGCCGCAGCCGCAGCGCCACGTCGTACTGCGTGAGGTGCCCGTCCTGGAGCATCAGGTACGGCCCCAGCTCGGCGAAGGCGGGGTGGAACTGGCCGTGCCCGGCGTACACGAAGAACTCCGGCTTGGCCTCGGTGATCGCGGTGACCCCGCCCAGATCGGCGACGTAGTGCCTGCTGACCCGGCCGACCCCGGCCGGCACGTTCGCCGACCACGATCAGGTGCTCGGCCGGCCAGCCGGCGCGGGCCAGCTCTCGGCCGCTGGCGGCACCGTCGCTGACCACGATCGCGGCCAGGTCGTCCTGCGGGCTCACCGGCTGCCGGCGCAGCAGGTGGCGCCCGCGCCCGACGTACGCGGTGGCGCTGACCGACTGCGACAGCGGCAGCCGCGCCGCCAGCGGCACCTGCGTGCCCGGCTCGGTGGCCACGTGCAGCGGCACCGCGAACACGTCGTCGGTGGGCACGAGCACCAGGTGGTCAGGGGTGCCGCCGGAGTTCACCGCGTCCCAGACCGGGGCGATCAGCACGTCCCAGATCGCGCGGCACTCCGCGAGCCTGGGCCCGTGGTCGGTCGGCATCCGCCCGGCCAGCTCCCGCACCTGCGCGTACGACGCCACCGGCACGAACACCAGCCGGTTGCCGCGGAACACGAACGCGCCGACGTGCGCGGCCTGGCGCGGGCCGTAGGCGACGTACCGGACCACGCAGGTGCCCGGGTTGTTGGCCGTGTACATCCGCACCCGGTGCGCGATCTCCGGGTCGTGCGGCGCCGCCTCCAGCGGTCGCTGGAGGAACTGCTGCTCGAACTCGGTCTCGCGGGCGGCCAGCTCCCGGCGCAGCCGCTCGTCGTCGGGACCGCTGTCGGCGCTGCGGACCACCGCCCGCCGCCCGGCGTCCCCGGCCTCATCGTCGGCCTCGTCATCGTCCGCGTCGTCGGCCCCGTCGGCGGCCGCGGCTGCGACCGCCGCACCGCCGCGGGTGGCCGGGTGCTCGACCGCGACCGGCGCGGGGGCGGGGTCCGGCTCGCCCTCGGCGAGCGGCGCGGCCACCGACGGCGGCGTGTCCAGCTGCGGCAGCCCGGCCGAGGCCAGCATGTCCAGCAGCTCGCGGGCCGAGGACTCCTCGGCCAGGCCGAACGCCTCCTCCACCTGGCCCGGGGTCGGGGACGCGCCGCCGACCAGGTCGTGGATCCGGGCGAGGAACCGCGGGCGCACCGCCTTGGCGTACGCCCGCTTGTAGGCGGGCATCGCGACGGCGCGCCGCACCGAGCGCTCCATCTTCTCGTACTGGCCGTCCAGGTCCTGGCTGAACTCACCGGCCCGCTGCGCCGGGATCTGCCCGGCGTCGCGGGTGAGGATCTTCTCGTAGACCTGCACCGTGTACGCGTGCAGCTCGATGTCGGTGCCCGCGCCGAACGCCGCCGCTTCGCCGGCGGCCAGCTCGGACAGCAGCAGCCGCAGGTCGTCGGCGCCGGGCTCGCCGCCGCGCCGGTCGGCCAGCTGCTGGCGCGCGATCATCCGCCCGCGCGGCCAGTCGCCCTGCCGGACCTGCTCGAACAGCTCCAGCGCGTCGTCGGCCCCGGCCAGGGCCTGCTGGTTGCGCGACTGCGCGATGCGGTAGCGGTCGCCCAGCCGCAGCGAGACCGCCAGCGACTCGCGCAGCGACTCCCGCGCCAGTTGCAGCGACTGCTCGGACTGGCTGCGCTCGCGCAGCGCGTACGCCAGGTTGTACAGAACGCTGGAGTAGCCGCGGGCGAACTCGCGCTGCTCGTGGGGGTGGCGGGAGTCGGTCCTCGCCAGGTCCAGCCCGCGCGCGGCGGCCAGGGCCCGCACGCGTTCGATCTCGGCGTGCAGCCGGTCGATCAGCTCGTCGCGCAGCGCCCCGACGCTGTCGGCGTCCTGGCGGGCGGCGGCCGCCTGCCGTTCCTCGTCGAACGAGGCGCGCAGCAGGTTGCTGCGCAGGTCGGGCAGGCACCACCACAGGTCGCCGCCCTCGGCGAGGGCGACCGCGGTCTCGAAGCCCATCCGGGCACGGGCGTAGCTGCCCAGCCGGTACCGGATCTTCCCGGCACCGTCGTGCCAGCGCGCCGCGGCGTAGCGGTCGAACCCGCGCCCCGGGTCGGCCGCAAGCCCCGCGACCAGCAGCTCGGCATCGGCGCTGGACGCGTCGACGAACCGCAGCCCCTCGATGAGGTCGTAGCCGATGTCGCAGCGGACGATCTCGCACCAGTGCGCCCCCACGCGGCAGGCGCGGGCGTGCCCGTCCGCGCCGGGCACCGGGTCGAACGCACCGAGCATGCGCAGGATGCCCACGGCGTACCGCTGGCGCAGCGGGACGTCGAAGTCCGCGTCGTACCGGCGGATCAGCTCCTCGATCGTGAACTGCTCGGCGAACTGCTTGATGCGATCGCTGTACACGGCACCACCTCGACACGTACGCCGGACCGACCGACACGACACTATGGACGCGGCCCGCTAACGTCACCACCCGAACGGGCTGCCCTGCCATCCTCGCGCAGCCGATCAGGACCACGACGAACGGAGTCCCCATTGGACGACGAGGCGAGAGTCGCGCGCTACCGGAAATTGCGTGAGGAGCGACCCGAGCTGTTCACCAACCCGCCCGGCGCCCCGTTCCCGATCCTCTCCGAGCCGGACGAGGTGGCCGCGGCCGAGGCGCAGTTCGGGCAGCAGCTGGAGGCGCACGGGATGCCCGCGGCGTGGGCGCTGCACGGGGTGGTCTACGAGGACCCGTTCCAGATCATCCTGCGCGATCCGGTGCGCACCCCGTCGGGCCACCTCGGCACGTACGTACGGCGCGTCGCGCGCAACACCGACGGCGTCGTCGTCCTGCCCCGCCACGGCGACCACGTGATCCTGGTCCGGCACTTCCGGCACAGCACCCGGCAGTGGCACCTGGAGCTGCCGCGCGGGTTCGGCGAGAAGGACCAGACGCCGGAGCAGAACGCCGAGCGGGAGCTGCGCGAGGAACTCGGCGCGGCCGCCGTGCGCACGCACGCGCTGGGCGTGGTGCAGCCCGACACCGGCCTGACCTCGGACACGGTGCACCTGTTCTATGTCGAGATCGACCTCTACGACGCCGCGGGCGAGGCGGCCGAGGGCATCACCGGCACCGTCCGGGTCACCCCGGCCGAGCTGGCCGAGCTGATCCGGTCGGGCGAGCTCAACGACGGCTTCACCATCGCGGCGTGGAGCCGCGCCGTGCTGTCCGGGCTGCTACCGGTCGGATGAGCAGGAGCCGGGCGCGGCGGGGTGCCGCGCCCGGCTCTCATGCTGCCGGAAGGTGCCGTACGGTCAGGCTCCGCCGTCAGACCGGAAGGGTCCAGTTCTGCGGGCTCTGGCCGTTGCAGTCCCAGATCTGCACCTGGGTGCCCGGGGTGGTGGACCCGGCGGGGTCGTCCAGGCACCGGTTGGACTGCGGGTTGTAGTAGGAGCCGTCGGCCCGGTGGATGAACACCTGGGCCCCGGTGTTGTTGCAGTCCCACAGCTGGATCTTCGTGCCGTTGGCGGTGCCGCCGCCGGAGATGTCGGCGCACTTGCCCAGGACGTGCAGCGTGGTGCCCGCCTCGACGTAGGTCCACTGCTGGGCGGTGGTGCCGTTGCAGGTGTAGATCTGGATCGGCGTGCCGTTGGCGGTGCCCGAGGAGCGGACGTCCAGGCACAGGCCGTTGGCGTTCTTGACGGCCTTGCCGCCGCCACCACCGCCACCGCCGCCACCGGCGGTGTACGCCGCGACGTAGTCCACGATCATCGGCACGCCCGACACGGTCGAGCCGGTGGGGCCGCCGCCGAACGCGCCCGGGAACGAGCCGCCGATCGCCACGTTCAGGATCATGAAGAAGCCGTGGTGGGTGGCGTTGTTCCAGGTGGTCGCGTCGACCTGGTTGGCGTTGACGGTGAAGAAGTTGTTGCCGTCCAGGTACCACCGGATCTGCTCCGGCGAGGTGCTGCGGTCCAGCTCCATCGCGTACGTGTGGAAGCCGGTCTGGCAGCCGCCGCAGGCGCGCTCGCCGCTGCCCAGGCCGGTGTACTCGTTGCACGGGCCGCCGGGGGCCACACCGCAGTGCAGGGTGGCGAACTCGGAGCTGCGGCCGTTGATGTCCTCCATCAGGTCGATCTCGCCGATGCCGGGCCAGCCGCTGGCGCCGGTGCCGCGCGCGGCGGCGCCCAGCGTCCAGAACGCGGGCCAGTACCCGGCGGCGGCCGCGCCGCTGACGTTGGGCTGCTGGAGGCGGCCCTCCAGGCGCAGCTTGCCGCCCGCGGGGGCGGCGAAGTCGGTGCGCTGGGTCTCGACCCGGCCGCTGGTCCAGTTGCCGGCCCCGTCGCGGATCGGCTTGATGACCAGGTTGCCGCTGCCGTCGAGGTAGACGTTCTGGGTGCTGTTGGTCATGTTCTCGATCTCGCCGGTGCCCCAGTTGGCGGCGCCGCCGGGGTAGCCGTGGCCGAGGTCGTACAGCCAGTTGCCGGTGTTGAGGCCGGAGCCGGCGGCACCGTTGAAGTCCTCGCCGTACACCTGGGTCCAGCCGGCCGGGACGGCGGGCAGGCCCGCGTGGGCGTCCGGCGGCGCGGCGACGACGGCGCCGCCGACAGCGACCGCGAACGAGATCGCGGCCACGCGCAGCCGGCGCCAGCCGGTGCGGGAAACGGTCATGGGGTTGCCCTTCTAGTGGGGACGGAGCGGGCAGGCGGTCCGCCCCCGGCGGGCAGCCGGGAGACGACCGGAGAGGGAGCGCTCTCCGGTGGATGGTCCACTTCTGCAAACAACCTTGTCAATATGGACAGCCCGAGTTTGGCAGCCGACCGCCAACTCCGAACTTTCCGGCGTATCACCCAGCCCACTCTGATATGTGCTGCTCATATGGGCCACGCCAGTGCCCGATAAGGCCTTTCGGCGCGCGTCGACACCCCGCCGACTGGCCGATCCGGACTCCGTACCGCTGACCACGAGGTTTCCGCTCTGTTTCACGGCCAGATGCAGGAGAGCGCTCTCTGACCACCGGACCGCCCGCCGGATGCTTGACTGGCATCGGCGAAAATCGTTATTGTCCGATCGTCATAATCGATGATGGTCGCTGGTCCGGCACGCGCGCCGGATCGCAGCTCGGCTCCGCTCGGTCGACTGGTCGGCGTCCTTCGAACTGCTTCTCGGAGGTGTCCCCCATGTCAGGCAAAGCCGGCATGTTCCCGATCCCGCGCCGAAGGCATCTGGCCGCCGTGGCAGCGGCCGCCCTCGCCGCGTCCCTGCTGTCGGCCTCCCCCGGCCCCGCGTACGCCGCGGGCCTGCCGATCGTGGCCGACTACGAGGGCGACCTGCCCATCACCACGTCCAGCCCCGGCATCTTCCCGTTCGGCAACGACGCGGCCAGCACCCCGCAGCTGTCCCAGGCCGCCGCGGGCGACCGGCCCGGCGCCGGGATGGACAACCACGCGCTCAAGGTCGTCTACACCACCACCGCGTACGGCGGCCACTCGCACAACCTGCCCGCCTCGCAGGACTGGACCGCCTACGGCGGGTTCAGCTTCTGGGCCAAGGGCAGCGGCTCCGGCCGCCAGATCCAGGTCGAGGTCAAGGACGGCGGCCCCGACGGCGAGCACTCCGAGCTGTGGGAGTCGCACTTCGCCGACACCGCCGACTGGCAGCAGGTGAAGATCCCGTTCGGCAGCTTCACCAAGCGCACCGACTACCAGCCCGGCGGCGCCCCCACCGACGGCACGCTGACCCTGACGAACATGTGGGGCTACGCGGTCAACCTGGGCAGCAACGTCACCGGCGAACTGCTCATCGACGACATCTCGCTGTACGGCAGCGCCCAGCCCCGGGTCGGGCTGGCGCAGGACGCGTACACCACCGACGCGGGCGGCTCGGTCGACGTGTCCGTGACCGCCACCCAGCCCGGCGACGGGCCGCTGAGCAACGCGATCACCGTCCACTACGCCACCGGCGGCGGCACCGCCGTGGACGGCACCGACTTCCACGCCGCCACCGGCACGCTGACCTTCCCAGCCGGGACCGCCTCCGGCACGGTGCAGCACATCAGCGTGGCGACCGTCGGCGGCACGCCCGCCTCGGTCGGCAAGACCATCCCGGTGAAGCTGACCGCCGAGGGCGCCACGCTCGGCGCCGACACCGCCACCGTGGTCGTCAACGCGCACGGACTGCCGTACCTGGACGCGAGCCTGCCGGTCGCGCAGCGCGTGGCCGACCTGCTGTCGCGGATGAGCCTGGCCGAGAAGGTCGGGCAGATGACCCAGGCCGAGCGGGGCGCGGTGGGCAACGGCACCCCGATCATCACGTACCGGCTGGGGTCGCTGCTGTCGGGCGGCGGCTCGGTGCCGAACCCGAACACGCCCGCCGCCTGGGCCGACATGATCGACAACTTCCAGCTGCACGCCCGCGCCACCCCGCTCCAGATCCCCCTGCTCTACGGCATCGACGCGGTGCACGGCGACAACAACCTCGACGGCGCCACCGTCTTCCCGCACAACATCGGCATGGGCGCCACCCGCGACCCCGACCTGGTCAAGCGCGACGGCGAGATCACCGCGCGGGAGACCCGGGCCACCGGCATCCCGTGGACGTTCTCGCCCTGCCTGTGCGTGACCCGCGACGAGCGCTGGGGCCGGTCGTACGAGTCGTTCGGCGAGGACCCGGCGCTGGTGCAGCTGCTGGAGACCATCATCGACGGCCTCCAGCACGACGGGAACCTCGCCGACCGCGGCGCCGTGCTGGCCACCGCCAAGCACTACCTGGGCGACGGCGGCACCCGCTACGGCTCCTCCACCAACGGGTCGTACACCACCGACCAGGGCGTCACCTACGGCACCCGCGACCAGATCGAGGCGATCCACCTCGCCCCGTTCAAGACCGCGGTGCGCAAGGGCGTCGCCACGGTCATGCCGTCCTACTCCAGCCTGCAGATCCTCGGTGAGGACAGCGCGCCGGTGAAGATGCACGGCCGCGCCGACCAGCTCACCGGGGTGCTCAAGCAGCAGCTCGGCTTCAAGGGCTTCGTGATCAGCGACTGGTCCGGCATCGACCAGCTCGGCCCGGACTACAAGAACGACGTCAAGGTCAGCGTCAACGCCGGCATCGACATGGTGATGGTGCCGTTCAACGTGCAGGGCTTCACCACCGCGCTGACCGAGCTCGCCACCAGCGGCGACGTCACCGCGGCCCGCATCGACGACGCGGTGACCCGGATCCTGGCCCAGAAGTTCGCGCTCGGCCTGTTCGAGCACCCGTACGCCGACCGCACCGACCTGGCCGCGATCGGCAGCGCCGCCAACCGGCAGGTGGCCCGCCAGGCCGCGGCCAAGTCGCAGGTGCTGCTCAAGAACGACCACGTGCTGCCCCTGGCCAAGAACGCCAAGGTCTACGTGGCCGGGTCCAACGCCGACGACCTGGGCAACCAGACCGGCGGCTGGACGCTGAGCTGGCAGGGCGGCTCCGGCGACCAGCGCACCGGCACCAGCATCCTCGACGGCATGCGGCAGGTCGCCCCGGGCGCGACCATCACGTACAGCAAGGACGCCTCGGCCTCCATGGCCGGGTCCAGCGTCGGCGTGGTCGTGGTCGGCGAGACCCCGTACGCCGAAGGCATCGGCGACGTCGGCAACGGGCACACCCTCCAGCTGTCCACGGCCGACCGGGCCGCGGTCGACAAGGTGTGCGGCGCGCTGCGCTGCGTCGTGCTGACCGTCTCCGGGCGGCCGCTCGACCTCACCGGCGTGGTGCCGCGCGCGAGCGGCGTGGTCGCGTCGTGGCTGCCCGGCAGCGAGGGCGCGGGCGTGGCCGACGTCCTCTTCGGCGACAAGCCGTTCACCGGGCGACTGCCGGTCAGCTGGTTCCTCAGCGAGAGCCAGCTCCCGCTGAACCTCGGCGACCGGTACTACGACCCGCTGTTCGCGTACGGCTGGGGTCTGCGTACCGACAGCGGCCGGGCGCGGCTCCAGTCGCTGCGTGCCGCGCTGGCCGCTCTCGGCGACGACCGCGACGCCGCGGCGGCGGTCCGCTCGCTGGACCGGGCACTGGTGCCCGGCAACTGGCGGGCCGACGGCAGCGCCCGCAACGGCGGGCAGGTGCTGAGCGCGTTGCAGGACGCGGCCCGCTCGCTCCAGCGGTCGGCGCGCGACGGGTTCGGCTACGACGAACCGCTGGTCTCGGTCGCCCGTGACATCGTGCAGGCCGCGGTGGTCGACGCGGGTCCGGCCGGGATGCCGCTGACCGCCTCGCTGACCGCCGACGCGGAACACCAGCTCCTGCTGGGCAACCCGTCGACGGCGGTGGGCCTGCTGACCCAGGCATACCACCGGGTCGACTGACCCAAAACCGCCCCCACCGAACGCGCCCCGGCCCCGCCCGGGGCGCGTTCGCCCGTTCCACCGCCGAGACGCCGCTGCCGCAGGCAGGCGGCGGGCGAAGATCGCTGTTTCCGGTCGGCATGTAGCCCTGGAGTGCACGGATTGACCGCAGACGCCGATCTTCGCGCAGAGATCAGCGCCTCCGGTCGATAGGCGCGGAGCTCCGGTCCGCTAGCGGAGCGGGTGGATGAACACGGCGTACTCGCGGTAGTACGCACCGGGCCGTCCGGGCTTGGAACCGACCCTCGGCCAGGACCACGGTGCGCTCGCCGCCGAGTTCATCGGTGAACCCCGGCTCGGGATCGGGGGTGAGACCGGCGAACCAGTCGCGGTCCTGTCGCAGGCTGTACCCGAAGACGAACCCGACCAGCTCGGCCTCCACTCGCGCCGTGACCAGCTCGTAGTTGCGCGCGCTCAGCGCGCTGGTCGCACGGTCGCGAAACGCGCTGCTCTTGACGGTCGTGTCTTCCTCAGACACCTCGCCGTACGCGTCGGCGTAGACCTCACACAACTGATCCATCACGCCAGCAGCAGCATCCGCGCCAAGGCGGGTGTACGTCACGTCGGTCATGCCCACGAACCTATGCGCGTAGGGCGGCCGATCCCTCCCCGTACCGCTGGGAAATACGTTCGGCCGCGTCATACTCGACGTCGTGGCCTGATCATTCGGCGGGTATCCGTACCGACCGGGCCATCGGGTCGCGGGTTGCCGATCAGCTCAGGAACGTGACCGTCTCCGATAGCGGGGCACGGCGGCATTGGCGCGCTTCGCCGTCGTCAGTCGGGGAGCATCGGCATGGTCAGGCCGGGGTCTCGGCCAAGCAGGGTGCCGCGCTGGACGGCAGCCGTGCCGAAGCGTTCGCGGACCGCGTCGACGGCCGTGTCGAGGGCGTCGCGGTGCACCTGGGCGAGCGGCAGTTCCAGCTGGACGTGGCCGTCGCGGTCGAGGTTGCCGACCGATACGCCGATGAGGGTCAGTCCGCGCTCGGCGATCAGCGGCGTCGCGGTGGCCAGCAGGGCGCGCACCGCGCCGAGGACCGCCTCGGTCTGGTCGGTCGCCTTGGCCAGGGTGAACGAGCGGGTGGCGCGGGTGTAGTCGGCGAAGCGCAGCCGCAGCACGACCGTACGGCCGGGGCACTCCGCCCGGCGCATCCGGCGGGTGACCCGCTCGACCAGCCCGGCCAGGGTCGCGTCCAGGAACTCCGCGCCGTGCGGCCCGCGGCCCAGGGCCCGCTGGGCGCCCATCGAGCCCCGCCGGCGGCCCGTGACGACCGGGCGCGGGTCGTGGTTGTGGGCCAGGGCGTGCAGGTGGCGGCCGGACCCCTGCCCGAGCATGGACACCAGGGCCGCCTCGCCCAGCCGGGCGACCTGCCCGACCTTGCGGATGCCGCGCTGGTGCAGCTTCGCGGCGGTGACCTGCCCGACGCCCCACAGCACCTCGACCGGCAGCCGGTGCAGGAAGGCCAGTTCGTCGTCGGGCGCCACGACCAGCAGCCCGTCCGGTTTGGCGACCCGGCTGGCGACCTTGGCCAGGAACTTGGTCCGGGCGACGCCGACGGTGATCGGCAGGCCGACCCGTTCCAGCACCTCGCGGCGCAGCCTGGCGGCGATCTCGACCGGGCTGCCGCTGATGCGGTGCAGGCCGCCGACGTCGAGGAACGCCTCGTCGATGGAGAGCGGTTCGACGATCGGCGTGGTGTCGTCGAAGACCTCGAACACGTCCCGGCTGGCCTGGGTGTACGCCGCCATCCGCGGCTCGACCACGATCGCCCGCGGGCACAGGGCGAGCGCGGCGCGGCCGCCCATCGCGGTGCGCACGCCGCAGGCCTTCGCCTCGTAGCTGGCGGCCAGCACCACGCCGCCGCCGACGATCACCGGCCGTCCGCGCAGCCGCGGATCGTCGCGCTGCTCCACGGACGCGTAGAACGAGTCGAGATCCGCGTGCAGGATCGACGCCACGCTCCGCATACGCTGCATACTAGTACACATGTTCGAAAGGCTGTCAACGGCTCGCAGCCCACGCCGTCCAGCGGTCCACGGCCACGGCGAGCACCGGGCCTGGCGGCGGTTCGTCGAGATACTGCGGATAGCGGGCGGTCAGCAGCCGCAGCGCGTGTGCGGCCTCCGGATCGGGCAGCGGCAGCACCCGGGCCGCCCCGTCGGCGCGCACCCACCACAGCCGCGACCAGTCCTCCTCGTAGTGGTCGGCCAGCACCGCGACCCGGGGCCGGGCGGCGACGTCGGCCAGCCGCCGCAGCGCGGTGGTGCGCTTGGGCTTGCGGTCCACGGCGCTGTAGATCGTGTCGCCGTCGAGCGCGAACACGATCGGGACCAGGCGCGGCGCGCCCGACTCGGCGACGGTGGCCAGCCGGGCCACGCGTACCGTCGCGAATCGCTGCGCGGGGGTCACCCGACCGTGAACTCCCCGATCGCGCTCTCCCACTTGTCCAGCGCCCGCTCGACCGGGCCGCGCGGGCCCGACGGCAGCCAGGCCATCGCCCGGTGCACCCCGGCGCGGGCCAGTTTCTCCAGCACCGCCGGGTCGGGCGGCACCGACAGGAACTGCACCTGCACCGGCCGCTGCGCCCGCGCCCGCAGCTCGTCGACGCGCGCGAACACGCCCGGGTCCTCGCCGTAGTTGGGCAGCCAGCCGTCGCCGAAGGACAGCACCCGCTCCAGCACGGTCGGGCCGGTGCCGCCGACCAGGACCGGCGGGTGCGGCCACTGGGCCGGCTTCGGGTACGACCAGATCCGGTCGAACGACACGTGCTGTCCCTGGTAGCTGGCCTCGTGATCGGCCCAGATCGCCTTCATCGCCTCGACCCGCTCGCGCAGCACCGCCATGCGCACCTTCGGGTCGGTGCCGTGGTTGCGCATCTCCTCGCGGTTCCACCCCGCGCCCACGCCGAACTCGAAGCGCCCGCCGGACAGGTGGTCGACGCTGGCAACCGCCTTGGCGGTGTGGATCGGATCGCGCTGGATCACCAGGCAGATGCCGCTGCCCACGCGCAGCCGCGAGGTGGCCTCGGCGGCGGCGGTCAGTGCCACGAACAGGTCGTAGCAGTGCCAGTACTTCGGCGGCATCTCGCCGAACGGGTACGGCGACTCGCGGCTGGCCGGGATGTGGCTGTGCTCGGCGAAGAACAGGGCGTCCTGGCCGCGTTCCTCGACGAGCCGGGCCACCTCGCCCGGCCGCATCCCGTCGTGCGTGGGAAAGTAGCCGACCCCGAACTCCATCGCCGCCTCCTCGGTGCCCAGCTTATGGGCGCTACACCCCGATACCGGCGCAAACGCCTAAGCCGGTGCGTCCGGCGGCCCGCACACCCGGTCGCGGCCGTCCCGCTTGGCCCGGTACAGCGCCTCGTCGGCGCGCTGGAGCAGCGCCGCGCTGGTCTGCCCGTGCACCGGGCAGCTGACCACCCCGATGCTCACCGTGATCGACAGCTCCAGCTCCTCGTACCGGATCGGTGTACGCGCCACCGCCGCCCGCAGCCGCTCCGCGACCTCGAACGCCCGCTCACTGCCGGTGTGCAGCAGCACCCCGAACTCCTCGCCGCCCAGCCGCGCCGCCACGTCGTCGGCGCGCAGCTGCTGCTGGATCGCCGCCGCCACCTGGCTCAGGGCCGCGTCCCCGGCCAGGTGCCCGTACCGGTCGTTGATGGACTTGAACTCGTCCAGGTCCAGCATCAGCACCGACAGCGCGCTGCCCAGCGCGCGGGCCTTGTCCAGCTCGGTCTCCAGCTGTGCGTGGAACGAGCGCCGGTTGCGCAGCCCGGTCAGCGGGTCGCTGGTGGCCAGGTCGGTCAGCATCGCCTTCTGCTCGCTGATCCGCTCGGCCATCGTGTTGAACGCCGCCGCCAGCCGTCCGAGCTCCCCACGCGAGCCCACCGCCACCCGTACGTCGTCGTGCCCCGCCGCCAGCAGGTCCGCGGCCCGGGTCAGCCGGCGCACGTCACGGACGATGCCGTACGCCAGCAGGTATCCCAGCACCAGCGCCGCCGTCATGCCCAGCATGCTCGCCGCCGCCATCGCCCGGGTGATGTGGACCCCGGCACCGGTCAGCTCCCGATAGGTGGACGTGTACTCCAGCAGCACCGCCCCGACGATCGCGTTCTTCGTGCCGCGGACCGGGACCGCGACCACCTCGATGCCGTGCGGGTAGTCGTCTCCCCGCTCGGTGAACGCCCGCGGCACGCCGTCGCGCATCGTCGCGGCGACCTGCCCCAGCGGATCGTCGCGCAGCAGCTGTCCCTGGCGGCCGGGCACCGCGTCGGCGAGGATGCGCAGGTCGCGGTCGACCACCTCGACGTCGCGGCCCAGATCCTGGTGCAGGTCGCCGATGTACTGCTGCAACTCGTCGAGCCGCTGGTACATCCGGGGCTGGCCGGGGCCGAGCGGGCGGACGATGTTGTGCGCGATGTGCCGCGCCACCCGCTCCCCCTCGGCCTGCGCGGCGCGCGCGCCGGCCGAGTGCTGCTCGCGTACGGCCACGAGCCCCACCAGCGGCAGCAGCAGCGACACGGCCAGGAACGCGAAGATGAGCCGCGGCCCGAGCCGGGCGAACCGGTCGAGCAGCGGCCCGCCGTCACGCCACCACGCCGCGAGTGCCGCCAGCCACCGCCGCACCGCGCTCATGTACGGCCGCCGTCGGCGCGACCCGCGGCCGGTGCTGGCTGGTCAGCGCCCCACACCCGCCCATCGTAGCCACGCGGGCAGCGGCGAATCGGGGCCAACCGGATACCGATGCACGTACCGCACGATGATCGCGATAGCCTACGCGGGTGACCGCGGAACTGTGGGTGCTCAACAACGGCTACGTCGGCGACCGGGTGGCCAGCTCGGTCGTGCTGCTGCGCGACGGCGGCACCCTGGCCGTGGTCGACCCGGGCATGGTCGCCGACCGGCAGCAGATCCTGGCGCCGATGCGGGCCCTGGGCATCGACCCCGGCGACGTCACCGACGTCGTGTTCAGCCACCACCACCCCGACCACACCATCAACGCGGCGCTGTTCCTCAACGCCCGCTACCACGACCACTGGGCCTACTACCTCGACGACCAGTGGGTCAGCCGCGACGCCGAGGGGTTCGCGCTCACCGACTCGATCCGGCTGATCCGCACCCCGGGCCACACCGCCGAGGACATCACCACGCTGGTCGACACCGCCGACGGCCTGGTCGCGCTCACCCACGTGTGGTGGCACTCCGGCGGCCCGGTGCACGACCCGCGCGCCACCGACGCCGACGCGCTGACCGCGTCACGGGCGCGGGTGCTCGCGCTGCGGCCGTCGCTGATCGTGCCCGGCCACGGGTCCCCGTTCGTGCCGGACGAGAACACGCCGCGCTGACGTCACCCGTTGCGCGTACCGCGTTCAGCGTGCTTTCAGCCTGGCCTGCCTACCATCGCCCCATCATGCGCAGACACGTTTTCGCCGCGCTGGCCGCGCTGCTGCTGGGCCTGACCGGCTGCGGCCCGGACGGCACACCGACGGGGCCGCCCGGCTGGGCCGCCGATCCGGTGCTGGTCGGCGCGGGCGACATCGCCACCTCGGGCAAGGGCGACAGCGCCACCGCGGCGCTGCTCGACGGCATCGGCGGGACCGTGTTCACCCTCGGTGACAACGCGTACGACAGCGGCACCGCCAAGCAGTTCGCGTCGCTGTACGGCCCGACCTGGGGCCGGCACAAGACCCGCACCCGGCCCACCCCGGGCAACCACGACTACCGCACCCCCGGCGCGAGCGCCTACTACGACTACTTCGGTGCCGCCGCCGGGCCGCCCGGACTCGGCTACTACTCCTACGACCTGGGCACCTGGCACATCGTGTCGCTGAACTCCAACATCGACATGGCAGCCGGGTCGGCGCAGGAGCGGTGGCTGCGCGCCGACCTGGCCGCCAGCGGTCGGCACTGCACGCTGGCGTACTGGCACCATCCGCTGTTCACCTCGGGCGCCAACCACGCCCCGGAGACCTCGACCCTGCCGCTGTTCCAGGCCCTCTACGACAGCGGCGCCGAGGTCGTCCTCGCCGGACACAACCACCAGTACGAACGCTTCGCGCCGATGGACCCGGCCGGGCGGGCCGACCCTGCCCACGGCATCCGCACCTTCGTGGTCGGGACGGGCGGGGGCGGGCTGTACCAGTTCGGGACCATCCAGCCCAACAGCGAGGTGCGCGACAACGCCACGTTCGGCGTCATCGCGTTCACGCTGCACACCGACGGCTACGAGTGGAGGTTCGTGCCGGAGGAGGGGAAGACCTTCACCGACACCGGCACCGCCGCCTGCCACTGACCGGTCCACGCGATCCGCTGATCAACGCGATCCGCTGAACGGGGCCGTCGGCAGGGGCGGCAGCGGGGGCCGTACGGCGTCGCGGTCGGCCTGCTCGATCTGCCAGCGGGTCACCGGCTCGACCAGGTTGACGGCCAGCCGGTAGCCGCCGAACAGGCACACCACCATGACCAGGGCCGCGATCAGGTTGCGGACGAACCAGTTCGGCGCCGGGCGGTCGATGCGGGTCTGGGCCAGGGCCCATGCGGTGGCGCCCGCCCGGGACGTGCCATCGTTGATCACAGCTTTGCCTGCACTTCCCGCGCGGCCAGGACCGCCGCCTCGACCCGCCGCTGCGGCGGGAGATCCAGATTGAGGTAGTCGACCACGATCACGTACGTGGCCAGCCGGGTCGCCACGTACACCGTGCCGTCGCGGCCGGTCCAGTAGCGCGACCCGGGGCCGAGTTCCGGCAACCGGAAGACCCGCGAGTTCAGGAAGCCCCGATCCGCCAGCGCCAGCTCGGACAGGGCCAGCGGACCGTCCCAGCCCTTCCGGCCGGTCGCGGACACGGTCACCCCCAGGGACACCGCCCCAGGGTCCGTCCCGGGTTCTCCTGCCGTGCGGACCAGACACCAGGCACCGCGAAAGGGCCGGTCCGGATCGAGGTCGACCGTGCCCTCCTCGGCCGAGACCCGACCGGGCACCATCAGGTCGAGCAGCTCAGCCCGCAGCAGCGGGCAGACCGGCCCGGGTTCCGGCGGCGGCACCAGCGCCATGTCCACGGCGGGCACGGCGCCGAGCCCGCCCGCCAGCAGGCCCAGGGCCGCGATCACCCATACCGCCCGGCGGTGGCGGCGCCACCAGGTCCCCCGTTGTGCCACGGGCCAGATGCTAGGGCCCGTCCGCCAGTGCCCCTCGCCCTGAACTGATCACCGCCGTGCGACCGGCCTGATCGGATCGGGGCCGAGATCTGCCAGCCGGTATCCGTCCGGATAGGTCCGCGACGGCCGGCCCGGCACGAAGAACGGCTCCGGCACCGGCCGCAGGCGGCGGACCAGGGCGCTGAGCTTGAGCAGCAGGTGCACCGCCGCCCGGATCGCGGGGTTCGGCCGGGGCACGCCGAGCGCCCGGCGCACCGGCTCGTCGAGCAGGGCGTCGCCCGCGGCGGCGGCGAAGCGGCGCAGGGGCTTGGGGAACCGGTTGGCGAGCACGTCGCGGGTCGCGTCGATCAGCCTGGTCGCGGCGTCGTCGTGGGCGAAGTTCGCGCGCTCGTACGCGTCGAACCAGGTCTCGAACTCCGCCCAGGTCGCGGGTAGGTCGCCGATGTTCATCAGCCGCCCGACCGCGCGGTAGAAGTGCCAGGTCGCCGCCCGCTCCTCGGAACGCAGGCGGCGCGGGCCGTAGCGGTCGATCCACCGGGTCGGGATGAAGACGAACGTGCCCAGGACGTAGCGGTACTCGTCGGGGCTGATGTCGTAGACGCGGTGGATGCGGTTGAGCATCGCGATGACGTGGCGGGCGCGCGGGTGGTCGGGGCCGTGGGCGATCAGCTCGTACATCATCAGGCCGGTGTCGTCGGCCCGCTTGCGGGTGCGTTCGGTCAGCTCGCCGGTGTCCAGCAGCAGCCGCGCGATCGCGGGCACCGCGAACGTCCGGTAGAACGCCAGGTTGAGCCCCAGCCGCATGTCCGTACCGAACTCCCGCAGCGCGAGATGCCGGTAGACCGCGTAATGGTCCGTCACCGACGGCTGCGAACGGCCGGTGCCGGCAGGGGTCTCCACACACGAGATCCTCTCCCACCGTCCGATCGCGCGCCGACCGGGCGATGAGGTTTGTGCAGTTTCGGGGAAAGTGCACGAATCCGAGCCAAGATTCCAGCACTTTCCCCGAAACTGCACGAACGCCGCGGCGCCCTAGCGCGACGTGGGGCGGGGGTGGGCGGCGAAGAAGGTCCAGATGGCGGCGGTGGCGTCGAGGGCGGTCGACGGCGGGTCGAGGCCGAGGGCGCGTTCCAGGACGGGTTTGGGGACCGAGCCGGGCCACTGGTGGCCGGCCCCGGCGACGACGATCAGCTCGACCGCGCGGCCGTCGGGGCAGGACGACAGCGCCGTGGTCACCCCGCCCGCCGTGGTGACGGCTGGGGCGGCGCAGCCGTCGACCGCGCGCCAGCCGTCGATCACCTCCGGCACGGGCGGCCCGTCGATGGTGGCGAAGCCGTCGCCGGGGCTGCCGTCGAGCGCGATGTTGTGGTCGGCGTCGCCGTGCACGTGGATCACCGACACGGGCGCGGGGTGGTCGCAGCCGCCCAGCCGGGTCGCCGCGACCGGCCCGATCGCGGCGAACAGCGTGGTGTCGCAGGCCAGCCGGTATGCCATCAGCCCGCCGTTGGAGATGCCGGTGGCGTACACCCGCGCCGGATCGACCCGCAGCGTCTCCCCCACCCGCGCCACCATCGCCGCGATGAACGCGACGTCGTCGACGCCCTGCTCACCGGGGCGGCCGCAGCAGCCGCCGCCGACCGCCCACGCCCGGACCAGGCCGTCCGGGTACGCCACCGCGAACCCGCCCTGGTCGGCCTGCTCGTCCCACCGGTACGAGCCGCGCGCCTGCGACCCGGTGCCGAACCCGCCGTGCAGCACCACGACCAGCGGCACCGCCGCGCCCTCCGGCAGGTTCGGCGGCACGTACAGCGTGTATGTGCGTGTCTCTAAAGGACCGCCCAAACTGGGCAGCTCACACGCATGGTCGAGGTAGTTGCGGGCCTCACCTGTCAACGGTTGATGTAAATGTAGCGATCAGATGACACCATGCACGTCATGAGCCCAGACGCTGGCGCGAGCAGTAAGAGGAAGAGCGTGCACAGTGACGACACGGCCGATCAGGTATCTACGCTCGTGCGCAGCTTGCGGCATGTCCGCCAACACGTATCAGCAGCTCTCGCCACCATCGGGCTGATGGCGACAATAAAGAGCGCATTCGACGTAAGTTGGCATAGCTTTCTACTTAACATCGCGGGCTTCTGGGATGACACAGTCCGCCCAGCGGAAAAGTGGATACTCGATCTCCTTATCGTATATCCGCTTGGTTGGATTGGTTTGCATATAAGCTTTCCTGAATTGCTTCGCGATTATATGGCAATCGGGTTAATTTTCATGTCCTCCGGTCTGCGGGTAAACAAAGTCTATGTAACCGATAAATCGGCCCCGATGCCGATTAGGGCGTTGGGACTCTTGCTCGCTTGGCCATTGGTGTTAACGACGACAGTCCTTGCCTTATATTATGATTGGCGGGACTCGAGAGAGAATAGGCCCCGATATTCCAACAAAAACTACAGGCAGATACTAAAACGGGATTTCTGGAATTTCTTCTTATTGATTTCCCCGCTTCTATACGTGAGTGCGCTAGCAGTTCTAAACATATTTCTCAGTTAAACTGGCGTGATGGTCCAGAAGGTTGCCCAGCATTCGGCGCGGGTGCGCGACGATGCGAGCGCGGGCGGACGGGGCGCGGTCCGTGTGCCGGTGGCGGCGCGCGCGGGGGGTCGGGCGCATCGAATGCGTCCTTACGGCCCGCCGAGAGCCAATCTGAGCCAAGATCTCACCTTCTCCAGTGTTTCTAAGGGGACCGGAGATGGTGAGATCTTGGCTCAGAATCAAGCCACGATGATTCAGCATGTCCAATCAGGTAGTCTGGGTGGCCGGAAAGTACCAGGTCTCGGGCCGTTTCCCAATCAAGAGATGCCGGTCGGTTGACGGAAGGCTCAGAATACAATCTGATATGCACAACGTAGGCAATCGTGCTGCGTAGGCGCATGGCGTCGCCAATCGTCATATCTGGATTGGTAGCGTCGAGAAATATTCTGCAACGCCATCCTCCAACGTCGTCGACCTCTTTAACCTGAACGAGGCGCAGACCATTTCGCTCGGCTATTGGCACGAGGATCGCATTCCAGATCTTGTCTGACGCGAACGATGGCGTTGGAACGCTCATAAACAACCAAAGGTCGCCGTTGCACATAATATGAAACCAGACTTCATCGAATACGCGCATTTTCTTAGTGGGCAGCGCGTCCACGATAAAGCTTGCTAGCGCGTCGGCGTCGCCATCGATAATTGTCGCGGTGGTATCGATCGCGGTTTTATGTACTTCGCGCATCGCCGCATGGAGATCGCCAATACGGAGATCGGCGACATCGCTCAGCACCGCTACAAAGTCGCCACCGCCAGAGTCCGATATGAAGTACTCGTCCTCGCCGTTGCGGATCTGGAACCCAAGTTCCTTGCCTGCCCATGCGATCGAATCGGCCACCTGAGCATTGTCTGCGCGATTGAGCAACTTTCAAAGCGTTTCGCGTTGGTCTAGGCTGCAACGACTCCCGAGCCCAGCACAGACCAGTAGATCGCGGTATGGCTCAATCAGCCAGCCACAGCCCGCGCCCCTCCTGAGCTGCGAAGACGCTGGAACCCCGAAGTATGAGCCGAGTAGGTCCTTTAGAGACACGCACATACGTGCGCTCGCGCCCGTCGATGCTGATCCGGTGCTCCGACGCCCCGGCGGGCACGGGCGGTTGCGCCCCGCGCCGGGGCTGGCAGCCCGCCAGCAGGACGGCCGCCACGACGGCCAGTGCCACGACTCGTGCCCGCATGCCGGCCAGTCTCCGCCACGCAGGTTCGGACCGGGTAAACCCGCTGTCAGCGATGGGTGCGGCCGTCACTTCACCAGGCGCAGCACCGCCGTGCCGACGTGCCGGTCCACCGGGTCGACCACCACCCGGTACGTGCCCGCCGACGGCAGCGTCACCGGCTTGGTGGCACCACTGCCGCCGAGCGTGCACGCGTACGCGAGCAGCACCCCGTCCGGCCCGTACAGGGCGACGTTGTTGCACTCGTCGGGCAGCGACACCTCGCTCAGCTCCAGCGTGACGGTGTCGCCCGCGCCGCCGGTGAACGTGAACTCGGCGGTCTTGCCCGGCTGGTCGATCCGCGCGACCACGCCGGGTCCGCCGACGGTGATGGTGCCGTGCTGGTCGGCGAGCTCGATGACGGTGACCGTGACGTCGCCGACGTCACCGGGCCGGTCGGCCGGGTCGACCAGGACCGTGTACGTGCCGTCGGCGGGCAGGTCCGTGGCGTCGAGGTAGCCGCGGCCGCCCGCGACGCAGCCGGTCCGCAGCACCTTGTCCTGCGGGTCGAGCAGCCGCAGCGGCGTGCACTGGTCCGGCAGCGTGGTGGTGACGTCGACGAAGACCCGCTGCCCGGCACGGGCCGGGAACTGGACCCGGGCGGTGTCGCCCGGTCTGGCCACGGTCGCGCCGATGCCGCCCGGTCCGCCGCCGACGCCCTGGCTGTGCACGGCGGCCGCGGCGTACTCGGGCTGGCCGGTGAGGGCCACGTCGAGCACGCAGGCGGCCAGCACCGGGGCGTCGGCGACGCCGTACGCACGGCACAGGGTCTCGGCGGCGGCCCGGCCGGGCAGGTCCGCCGCGTCGACCGGCCGTTGGGGGACGGTGCGGTCGGTGTAGGACTGCGTGCCGAGGCCCGGGGCGTAGGTGAACAGCGAGGTGGCGGCGTCGACGCGCCAGGAGTCGGCCAGGCGCGGGTACAGGTCGGCGAAGGCGGGCGGGACGGCCAGCGGGTCGCCGCCGCGCGGGCGTACGTCGTCGGCGGGGTCGCCGTCGAAGTCGCCGAGCAGGCCCTCCAGCTTCCCGAACAGGGTGGAGGCAGGCTGGACCTCGACGGTCAGCTGCTGCCCGCCGTAGGTGTCGACGGTGAGCACGGAGCCGTCGGGCCACACCACATGGCGCTTGGCGCCCAGGTCGACCACGAACCGGCCGCCGCCGGGCAGCGTGAACGTGCGCATCGGCTGGGCGGTGCCGTCGACCAGCAGCGTGACCGCGCGGCCGGGGTCGGCGCGCAACTCGACCACGTTCCCGCCGACGCGCATGGCCAGGGCCGTGTTGATGGTGACGATGCGCTGGCCGCCCCACGGCTCCTGGCGCACCTGGATCTCGTACGCCCCGGTGCCGTCGCGGGCCAGCACGAACTCGCCCGCGCCCTGGAAGTCGTAGCGGGTGCCGTCGAAGGTGAGCAGGTGCGGATCGCCGGAGGTCAGCGCGCACGCCTTCGCCAGGACCGACGTGGCGGGCAGCCCGGCGACGAAGTCGGCGTTGTGGATCTCCTTGAGCCGTGCCGGGTCGGTGCAGCCGGGCTCGGGCGGCGGCAGGCACTCGCCCTTGGGCAGCGGTATGTCGCCGTAGTGGTCGCGCTCGGGGTCATTGTGAATCTTGCGGAACTTGTTCTCGGCCAGGGTGGCGCGCACCTCGGCGATCGACAGCCCGGTGGCGCCCTCCTCCTTGGTGACGCACTGGTGGTAGCTGAAGGTGCGCTTGTGGTGCTCGTACGCGTGGAACAGCTCGTGGTAGAGCGAGCTGCACTTGTTGGCCTCGCCGCCCTTGCCGACGAACTTGTGGTGGTCGTTGGGGTCCCACATGAGCAGCACCCAGTTCGGGCTGATCGCGTCGGTGCGGGTGGGCAGCGGGTCGTTCGGGGCCGGACTGACCCGGCGCAGCTCGACCTTGAAGTCGGGCGCGAGGATCGTCGGCATGATGCCCATCGGGTCGTGGCCGGGTTGCTGGAAGTAGGTCCGGCACTCGGCCCAGTCGTTCTCCAAGCTCTTGTCGGGCACGACGAAAGCGTGCGCGCCGCTCGGCGGCCAGCTCACCACGACCGCGCCCGCCAGTAGCAGCAGCACGACGGCGGCCGCACCCGGCCGGCGCCGCCGACGCACCAGCAGCACGACGAGCAGTGCTGCCAGCAGCAGCGCGGCACCGGCGATCACCAGCAGCCGCGGGAAGCCCGCCTTCGGGTCGGCGGCGATCGCGGCAGCCCCCACCGGGGCGGTTGCGGCGACGCACAGCGGGGCGCCCGTGACGGCCAGGTCCGGGGC
Organism: Catellatospora sp. TT07R-123; assembly: GCF_018327705.1. NCBI lineage: Bacteria > Bacillati > Actinomycetota > Actinomycetes > Micromonosporales > Micromonosporaceae > Catellatospora > Catellatospora sp. TT07R-123. Next base: position 1,489,516 of record NZ_BNEM01000001.1, read on the forward strand.
GACGTAGACCGCGGCCAGCTGCGCGGCCGAGCCGTTCTTCAGCGGGTACAGGCGGCCGAAAGTTCCGCCCGCGCGGGTCCACAGCACGGTCTCCACCGCGCGTCCGCCGTCCCAGTCCACGGTCGGCAGCGGCACGTCCACGCTCTCGCCCGGCCCCAACACCCGCAGCGTCTGGCGCAGGTAGTAGCCGAAGTCCTCGGTCGTGGCGGTCGGCCCGCCCAGCGGCGCGACCTGCTGCCCGTCCTGCATGACCGAGGTGAGCGAGACCGCGCCCAGCCCGCCCGCCGCCACCTGGCAGGGCGCCGACGCGCCGTTGGTCAACCGGGCCACCATTCCGGCAGGACCGTCGGCGACCGCCACGCCGAGGCCGCCGGTCTCGGCGTGGGCCGGGGCGGCGCCCCACCACAGTCCGATCACGAGCGTGCAGACGGCGGCGGCGCGGCGCAGCGGAGGCCTCATGCGGCACACGGTAAGTCCGGCCGCCGCCGACGCGACCCGACGAGCGGCAACCGGACAGGTCACCGGCCGTTGAGCGGCTCCCGGACCTCGTGCATCTGGGCCGCCCACGTGATCCGCGGCAGCGTGTACTCCGTCTCGGCGAACTTCTCCGGCAGCGGCTGCGGCCGCCCGAACAGCCACCCCTGCCCGAGCGTCGCGCCCAGCTGGACGGCGTGGGCCAGGTGGGTGGCCGTCTCGATGCCCTCGGCCAGCACCGCCGCGCCGGTGCGGTCGGTGTGGGCGCGCACCTCGGCGATGACCGACGCGGCCTGCGGGCTGTCCGTGGCGTGGATGACGCCCCGGTCGAGTTTGACGATGTCGGGCGAGGTCAGCGCCATCACCGCGAGGCTCTCCGAGTGGACGCCGACGTCGTCGAGGGCGACCCGCCCGCCCCGGCGGCGGATCCAGTCGACCGCGGCGACGAGCTCGGCCTCCCCACCCGACAGGGCGCGCTCGGTCATCTCGAAGACGACCTGGAGGTCCCGCATCGCGGCGGTGACGTGCTCGACCACCGACGGCGGCGGCGGCATCGACAGCGTCGCCGGTTCCACGTTCACGAACAGCGGCAGCTCGCGGGGCAGCCGCCCGACCGCCGCGCGGCAGGCCGCGGCCCGGCACACCCAGTCCAGCTCGGCCAGGCGCCCGGCTGCGACCGCGTACTGGAACAGGGCGGCGGGCAGGTGGAAGATGCTGCCCGCGGGGCCGCGCGCCAGCGCCTCGTACGCGACGACGGCGCCGGAGCGCAGCTCCACGATCGGCTGGAACAGCGGGCGGATCTCCTCGTTGGCCAGCAACGCGTCGAAGGCCGCCCGCATCGGCTCGGCATCCTCGGTGTCGACCATGCCCGCCCCCTCCCCGACCGGCTCGACGTACCCGCCCGGTGGCATATCCGGGCCGGTGGTGGCGTACTCCCGTCGATCATCGCCCGGAATCGTCGCCAACCGCGCGAAAAGGCCGGATCTCGCCGGTACGGGGAGGGCGTGTCGCGCCTCAGCCCGCCTTGAACACATCGTCGAGGAAGTCGGCCCCGGCCTCGATCAGGCCGCCGATGTCGTCGTGGCCGACGAAGCAGTGGTCGGCCCCCGGCACCGTGAGCAGCTCGGCGCGTACGCCGTGCTCCCGCAGCACCTGCGTGAGCCCCTCACTCTGCGACAGCGGCACCTGCGTGTCGGCGTCGCCGTGGATGCTGAGGAACGGCGGCGCGCCCGCGTGCACCCGCGACTGCGGGTCGCCCCAGCGCACGAACTCGCGGCGCCCCCGGATCGGGCCGCCGAACAGCACCGTGATCGGGTCGGGGTCGCCGTCCTCGTCCTCGCGCTCGAAGGCGAAGAGGTTGACGACGCCGTACCAGTTGATCACCGCCTGCAACGCGGTGTCGCCCTCGCCGACGAGCCCCGCGAGCGCGGCCACGAAGCCGCCCGCGGACTCGCCCAGCGCCGCGAACCGGTTCGGGTCCAGTTTCAGCTGGTCGGCGTAGTGCCGCAGCCAGCGGATGGCCGCCTGGATGTCGACGAGCTGGGCCGGGAACGGCGCCTCCAGCGCCAGCCGGTAGTCGACGTCGGCCACGGCGTAGCCGCGGGCCAGCAGCCGCTGGTGGAAGTCGTACGGCGCGACCGAATCGGGCATCCAGACCCGGCTGCCGCTGAAGAAGCCGCCGCCGTGCACCCACAGCACCACCGGGAACGGGCCCTCGCCCGGCGGCAGGTGCAGGTCGAGATGCAGCGGCCGGAAGCCGGCGTGGTCGGCGACGGTGCAGTTGGCGTAGGTCACCGTGGGGCGCGGCGCGGGCGGCGGGATGAAGTCGGTCATCCGTACATGATCGTCTGTCGGAGCGATTTACGCACGCTTCTTACGAGACAATGTCAAGAAGGGCACCTTCTTTCGCAAGAAGCGAACTGAAGGTGCCCTTCTCTCAGCGGAGCCTCCACCTACCGCCAGGTGGGGTCCGCGTGCCGGGACCGGTCCGCCGTCACTGGCGGACCAGGGTGAACGCGTCGACCGACAGCCACTGCCCGCCGCTGCCGGCCGAGTAGAGGCCGACCGTGAGCTGGCCGTTCGTGACGACGATCCCGGAGATCACCACCTGCCGCCAGTTCGGCCAGCCGGTGCCGGGGATCGGCGCGGTCAGCTCGGGCACGCCCGAGCCGTAGTTCTTGACGCTCAGGTAGGCGCCGCTCTGGCCGCCGCCGCCGACCGCCTGCGCGGTGAGCGTGTAGGTGCCGTTGGCCAGGCCGGTGACGGTCTGGTCGGTGTACACCTCGTACGCGACCGCCTTGTACTGGGTCAGCCGGTAGCCGCCGGTGAACCCGCCCGGGGGTCAGTGCAGGAACTTCGCGGCGTACTCGTGTGCGTCCTGCACGACGAGCGCGACGCGTTCGGGGGCGGCGTCGAGCGTGCCGTCGACGACCGTCAGGGTGGGGATGACTCCCTCGCGTACGGGCAGCCGCCAGTGGCGGTTGTAGCCCGCCTCGTGCACGCCGGTGGATCCGAACGCCGGATCGCCGAGGCACACGTGCCCGAAGGAGCGGTTGGTGCCGGTGAACAGGGCCTGGTCCGGCTGGTCGTGGTGGGTGGGCACGGTGTCGCGGTGCCCGTCCTGGACCAGCGGGATGATCCCGCCGATCCCGTCGAACCAGGCCTCGCCCGCGATCAGCAGCTCCGGGCTGTCCTGCCGGATCAGTTCCACCAGGGCGCGCAGCCCGGCGGTGGTGCTGCCACGGGGGTCGTTGTTGTACATCGCGGAGATGTCCAGGAACGCGGCGTCGAAGCCGAACTCCTGGTAGAGCCGGACGATCTGCTCGGCCAGGTGGCGGCGCCACGGCTCGTACGCCGGGTTGACCAGCGAGCCCCACGAGTGGTCGAAGTGGCGCGAGGCGTCCCAGTCGACCGACCCGATCGGCATGTGGCCGCTGGCGTTGAGCAGCTGGCCGGGCGCGGCCCAGTGCTCGAAACCGGGCAGGTCCCGGGCGGCCACGTTGGCGCCGAACATCGGCATGATCCGGGCACCGAGGGAGTGCGCGCCCTCGATCAGGCGCCGGAACCCGTCCGGGCCGCCGAGCCGCTCGTCGGTGCCGAACTTTCCGTACCAGCGGTAGTAGCGGCCCTCCCAGCCCGGCAGGTACGCCAGGATGCGCTGCGGGTCGATCTGCTCCGACAGGCGCCGGATCGTGTCGAGCATGCCGTCGTAGTCGAGGAAGACCCGGCCGGTGAAGTGCATGCCGTTCAGCGACAGGACCAGCGACGTCTGGCGCAGCCAGTCCGGCACGTCGGCGCGCTGCTCCCAGCTGGGCAGGTCGTAGGCCTGCCGCACGTGCTCGGTGTGCTCGGCCAGCACCTGCCCCAGGTCCCCGACCCGGCGCAGGTCCCACTCCGGCACCTCGAACACCGCGCTCGGGCGGCTGGCGTCGGCGTCGGCGATCAGCTCGAACTCGCACAGCTCCGGGGCGTCGAAGTGCGGCACGACGGCGAAGCGCTTGGCCCGCACCTGGGTGTCCAGGCTGCGTGCCACGGTGATCGCCCCGTCCGGGCGGCGCAGGCCGAGCAGCGGCGTGGCCAGGTCGAACCAGCCGTTGGGGTACTGCACGACCCGGCCGGTGCCGGGCACCGGCAGGTCGCCCTCGCGCAGGCCGGTGACGTCACCGGTCGGCTGGTCGTGCAGCACCACCGCCACACAGCGGATGCCGTCGAGGTGCTCGGCGCGCACCCGGACCCGTACGCCCGACTCCTGTTCGACGAACTCGACCGTGACCCGGCCGGAGCCGCGCTGCTGACCGCCCGCCCACACCAGGCCGTCGGCGACGACGGTCGTGGTGTCGCCCTGCCGGACGGTGTTCAGGCGGTCCGGGTCCAGTCCGTAGACGTTCTCGCCGGTGTGCACCCGGACGCTGACCGGGCCGAGCGGGGTGTCGAACCGCTGGTGCGGCCACCGGAAGCTCAGGTCTTGCATGGTTCGTTCTCCTCGACGTGCGTTTGTCTGGCGTACGGGCGGGTGCTGCGGGTCAGGACCCGAGTCGGCTGGCGAAGCCGCTCTGGCCGTCGGCGACGGCCTTCGCGGGGTCGCCGACGAACACCCAGTCCCGGATGAACTGCAGGTACGGGCCGGTCGGGTCGATGAACAGCGAGTTGTACTTCGCGGTGACCGGCACCTTCGCCTGCGCGATGAGCTGGTTGGCGGTCAGCAGCCGCGGCTCGGCCTGCGTGGCGGGGTTGTCGGCGGTGTCGGTGCGCACCGTGAGCTGGCCGGTCTTGGCCACGACGGTCTTCTGCACGTCCTCGGACATGCTCCAGGCGATGAAGTCCCAGGCGGTCTGGGCGTTCTTGGCGCCCTTGGAGATGCCGATGACGTCGCCGCCGAGGAAGGACGAGGTGCCCTTGGTGCCGGGGATCGGCGTGACGCCGAAGTCGAGGCCCGCCTGCGCCTTGTAGATGCTGACGGCGAAGCTGCCGAGCGCGATCATGCCGATCTTGCCGGACTGGAAGCCGGACAGCCAGGTCGCGCCGTTGTCGTCCTTGACCGCCGCGGGCATCAGCTTCTCGTCCCACATGGTCTTGTGCGCGTTGAGCGCGGCGGCCACGGCCGGGTCGTCGAGCGTGGCCTTGGTGCCGTCGGCGTTCATGATGTCGCCGCCGCTGGCCCAGATGTAGGGCAGCAGGGTGTAGGCGTTGCAGCCCGCGCAGTTGCCCGCGAAGGAGAAGCCGTAGGTGCCGTCGCCCAGCGCGGTGATCTTCCGCGCGGCGGCGACCAGCTCGTCCAGCGTCGCCGGCGGCCTGGCCGGATCGAGACCTGCTTTCGTGAACAGGGTCTTGTTGTAGTACAGCAGCGACACGTCGAGCTGGTGCGGCAGCGCGTAGACGTGGCCGTCGACGCTGCTGATGTCGACCCCGGCCGGGGCGAGCGCGGCCTTGTACGGCAGCGCGTCCACCTGCGCGGTGATGTCGGTGAGCAGGTGCTGGGTGGTCAGCGACTTCACGTTGGCGATGTCGACTGCGGCCAGGTCGGGGGCGTCGCCGCTGCGCACGGCCTGCACGTACTTCTGCACGTACTGCGCGTCCGGCACGGTCAGCATCGTGATCTTGCGGGTGGGGTTGGCGTCGTTCCACGCGGCCACCAGGGCCTTGTCCATCGGCTCGTCGGCGGCGCGGACCCACAGGGTGGCGGGGCCGGAGCCGGTGAGCTGGGCCGGGGCGGAGGCCTCGGGGGTGCTGGTGTTACCGCAGGCGGTCAGGCTGGCCGCGACGAGGGCGGCCGCCATCACCGCCAGCCGGCGGTGCCGGGGCGTTGCGTACATCTCTATTGCTCCTCTGTGGAAGTGCTATCCCTTGACGGCGCCGCCGGTGAGCCCGGCGACGTAGTAGCGCTGCAGGATGAGGAAGATCGCGATGCAGGGCACCGCGGCGAAGACCGCGCCGGTCTCCAGCACGCCCCAGTTCAGGGTGCCGCCGGCGCCGGTCTGCAGGTTGGCCAGTACGACCGGGAGGGTGTACTGCTCCTGCCGGGTGGTGAAGATGAGCGCCGCGAGGAACTCGTTCCACGCGGTGAAGAAGGAGTAGAGGGCGACCGTGGCCACCCCCGGCGCGACGATCGGCACCAGCACCCGCCACAGCGTGGCCAGGGCTCCGGCACCGTCGACGATCGCCGCCTCCTCGACCGCCGCCGGGACCGCCGCGAAGGCGGCACGCATCGTGAAGATGCCGAACGGCAGGGCGAACACGGTGTACACCAGCACCAGCCCGAACAGCGAGTTGGTGAGGTTCAGGTCGTCGAGGATCACGTACAGGGACGGGACGATCGACTGGAACGGGATCATGAGCGTGGACAGGACGATCAGGAACAGCAGGCCCTGGAAGCGGAACCGGAACCGGGCGAAGCCGTAGCCGGCCAGCACCGCCAGCGCGGTCGCCGCGACCACGGTGCCCGCGGTGACCAGCAGGCTGTTGACCACGTTGCGCCACAGGCCCGCGTCCAGCAGCCGCTGGTAGTTCTCCAGGCTGGGCCGGGTCGGCAGCAGCGTCGGCGGGGTCTGCGCGAACTCCGCGCCGGTCTTGAACGACGACACCACCAGCCAGGCCAGCGGCGCCACGAACAGCACTGCCAGCAGCCCGCAGACGGTGTAGAAGGCGGTCGCGGGCAGCCATTCCGGACGGCCCCGGCGGCGGCGCGGGCGCGCCTGCTCGCGCGGCGTGGTCAGCACGGCGGTCGGCGTGGTCACTGGTCCTCCCGGGTACGCACGATCAGCAGCTGGATGCTCGTGAGGATGAGCAGGATGACCATGAGCCCGATCGACATCGCGGCCGAGTAGCCCAGGTTGAAGTCGATGAAGCCCGCCCGGTAGATCAGGTAGACCACCGGGATGGTGCTGTTGTCGGGCCCGCCCTGGGTCAGGATGAAGAACTGGTCGAACGCCAGGTAGCTGCCGATCACGGTCAGGATCAGGACCAGCCCGATCGTCGGCCGCAGCAGCGGCAGCGTGATGGAGCGGAACATCCGGGCCGGGCGGGCGCCGTCGACCTGGGCCGCCTCGTAGAAGTCCTTCGAGATGGCCTGCATCCCGGACATCAGCAGCAGCATGGTCAGGCCGACGGTCTTCCAGACCACCAGCACCACGACCACCGCCAGCGCGCTGGAGAAGTCGCTGAACACCGAGACGTTGCCGTCCACCAGCCCCACCCGGCGCAACAGGTCGGGCACGATGCCGATGCGGTCGTCGAGCAGCCACAGCGTCAGGTAGCTCGCGGTGGCGAAGCCGATCACCACCGGCATCACGAACGCCGTACGCAGCAGGCCGACGCCGCGTCTGCGGTGACGCACCGCCAGCGCCAGCGCGAACCCGACCAGCAGCAGCGCCGCCGTGACGATCACCGTGTAGAGCGTGGTGAAGCCGAGGCTCTGCCAGAACTGGGTGTCCCCGGCCAGGCGGGTGTAGTTGTCCAGGCCGACGAACGTGCGGTCGCCCAGCAGCGACCAGTCGTAGAACGACATCACCGCGGTGACGATCACCGGCACCACGAAGATGCCGAGCACGAGCAGGACGGCCGGCAGCACGAACAGCAGCCCGAGCCGCTGGCGGCGGGCCTGCGGTCCGCGCCGCCGCGGCCGGGTTCCGGCCGATACACTCAGCGCCATCGTTCGCCTTCCGGTTTACTTAATCGATTTCGTTGGCCGAACGTTACAGCAGTGCGTCCATCCGATGTCAAGAGCATGGGCTGGAGTTTCTGCTACAGTCCCGGCCTGTCCTGTTTACGAAACCGATTAGGGAGCCCGGTGGCCGCAGCGCACAGCTCATCCGCCCGCGTGACGATCCGCGACGTGGCGTCCGTAGCGGGCGTCTCCACCGCCACCGTCTCCAAGGTGCTCAACGAGCGGCCCGACGTCGGCGCCGAGGTCCGCCAGCGGGTCCTGGACACCATCGGGCGGCTCGGCTACCGCCCCAACGCCGTCGCGCGCGGCCTGCGCTCGCGCCACACCGACACCATCGCGATCCTCACCGACGACCTGGAGGGGATCTTCACCAACGCGCTCATGCGCGGCGTGGAGGACGCCGCCTCGGCGTACGACGTCTCGGTCCTGCTCGCCAACAGCTACGGCGACCCCGAGAAGGAGCGCAAGCACCTGCGCCGCCTGCTCGACCGCCAGGTCGACGGGCTCATCATCATGTCCGGCAACCGGGTCCGCCCCCGCTCCGGCCCGGCGCTGCCGCTGCCCGCGACGCCGTACGTCTTCCTCTACGAGTACGGCACCGCCGAACCCGTGCCCAGCGTGCTGCCCGACGACCGGGGCGGGGCCGCGCTGGCCGCCCAGCACCTCGTCGACCTCGGCCGCCGCCGCATCGGCTTCATCAACGGACCCGCCTCCTGGGAGGCCACCGCCGACCGGCTCGACGGCCTGACCACCACCCTCGCCGCCGCCGGAGTCCCGTTGGAGCCGGCCTTCGTCCGCCACGCCGCCTCCTGGTCACCGGAGGACGGGTACGCCCTGGCCAACGCGCTGCTGGACGCCCCCGAGCCCCCCGACGCGATCTTCGGCGCCAGCGACGACCTCGCCATCGGCGCGCTCGCCGCGATCCACGAGCGCGGCCTGCGCATCCCCGAGGACGTCGCCGTCGTCGGCTTCGACGACCGGTCGCTGGCCGTGCACCAGCGGCCGCCGCTCACCACCGTGGCCCTGCCGCTGCTGGAGATGGGGCGGGTCGCCGGGCAGCGGCTGCTCGACGCCGTCAACGGCGAGCCGCAGCGGCACGAACTGATCCGCGTCCCCTGCGAGCTGCGGGTACGCGCCTCCACCCTGGGCCGCCAGACCACCGCCGCCTGACCTCGGCCGGTCAGCCCGGCGCGTCCCGGTAGCGGTCCGCAGCCGCGCGCAGTTCCGCCGCGACCCGGCGGCGGATCTCCGGCGGCGCCAGCACCTCGACGGCGGCGCCCAGCCCGACCAGGGCGGCGCACGCCCAGTGCTCGTTCTCGAACGGGACGGTCAGGTCGAGCTCCGCCGGGGCCGTCAGCGGCACCAGCGGCTGCCCGTGCACCGGCACGGCCCGCCGCAGCCGCGGCAGCGCCCGAGGCTCGACGCGGACCGTCACCTCGACCGCCGTGACCTCCCGCTCCAGTTCACGGCGCGCCTGCGCCCAGACCTCGGCCAGGTCGAACCCGTCCGGGCGGACCACCGGCCCGTCCAGCGGCTCCACCGTCGCCACCCGCGACACCCGGTACGTCCGCCGCCGCCCGTCCCGCAGCGCCACCAGGTACCAGTCGCCCGCGGCGAGCACCAGCCCCAGCGGATCGACCTCCCGGTCGGCGGCCTCGCCCGCGCGCACGTAGCTGATCCGCACCCGCCGGTCGCGCCACACCGCCTCGGCCAGTTCGGTCAGGCAGGGCACCGGCTCGGGCGTGCCGTACCAGCGGTACGGGTCGAGGTGGAACCGCTCCACGCTGCGGGCGGCCCGCTCCCGGGCGGCGCCGGTGAGGCTGGCCCAGACCTTGATCCGGGCGCCCTCCAGCATCTCGCCGAGCCCCAGTTCCCGCGCCGGGCCCGCGAGCCCGAGGAAAGCCAGCGCCCCGGCCTCGTCCAGGCCGACCCCGGTCAGCCGGGTGCGGTAGCCGCCGTCGAGCCGGTACCCGCCCGCAGGTCCCCGTACGGCGCGCACCGGGATGCCGTTGGCCAGCAGCGCCTCGACGTCGCGCTGCACGGTGCGCTCGCTGACCTCCAGCAGCCGGGCCAGGTCCCCGCCGCTGGCCTGACCGCGGACTTGCAGGTGCAGGAGCAGGGTCATCATCCGGGCCGCACGCATCCGCCGATGTTCGCACGTATACGACAAAAGATGTCGGGTATCCGGGCGATAGTTCTCCGCGAAGGCACCGGATCCGGTGCCTCGACGGAAGGGAAGACGACATGGTCCAGGTCACCGGCGCACCGATCCGGCCCCGGCAGTTCCACGAGGCCGACGGCACCGGCGACTGGCGGGTCACCGGCGAAGGCGCCTGCGCCTGCTACCGCACCGGCTCGCTCGCCGAGGCGCTGCGCCTGGCCACCGCCATCGGCGCGCTCGACCTCGGCGGACTCGTCCCCGACCTGGACCTGCGCGGCGGCGAGCTGACGGTCCGGCTCATCACCGTCACCGACGACTACTACGGTCTGACCGACGCGGACCTGGCCGCCGCCCGCCTGATCGCCGAACTGGCCCGCGAGCTGGGCGCCGTCGCCGATCCGACCGCGCCGCAGACGGTGCAGGTGACGATCGACGCGCTGGTGGGGCCGCAGGTGGTGCCGTTCTGGCGGGCACTGCTCGGGTACGCCGACCGGGCGGGCAGTCCTGAGGACCTGATCGACCCGCGCCGCCGCGGCGCGCCGTTCTACTTCCAGCAGATGGACACGCCCCGGCCGCAGCGCAACCGGGTGCACGTGGACGTGTGGGTGCCGTACGACCAGGCCGAATCGCGCCTCGCGGCGGCGCTGGCGGCAGGCGGCCACCTGCTCACCGCCGAACACGCCCCCTCCCACTGGGTACTCGCCGACCCCGAAGGCAACGAGGCCTGCCTCGCCACCGCCGGCTGCCCGTCCTAGATCAGCCAAGTTGCCGGGCAATCGGGCGTAATCCGGGGCCCGATACCCCCGATTGCCCGGCAACTTGCGCGATCTTGACGGCCGCGCACCGCGCTCACGCCGGGCGGGGCGGAGGGGCTGGGGTGGGTGGGTCAGGGGTGCAAGGCGTGGAGCAGGGCGAGGCCTTCGGGCCAGGAGCCGAGGTTCGAGTCGGCGTTGAGGTGGCCGCCGCCGGGGACCACGACCAGTCGCGAGCCCCACGCGGCCGCGAACTGCTCGCTGCGCGGCAGCGCCGCCCACGGGTCGTCGTCGCCCGCCACCACGATGCTCGGGAACGGCAGCCGGGCCAGCGGGATCGGCCGGAAGTTGTACAGCGGCGGGACGTCGGCGGTGTCGATGTCGGCCGGGGCGACCAGCAGCGCACCGGCCACCTTGGCCGTGTCGGCGCCGGAGGCGGCCCAGTGCGCGACGGTGACGCAGCCGAGGCTGTGCGCGGCCAGCACGACCGGGCCGGTCGCGGCCGCGATCGCCGCGCCGAGGGTACGCACCCAGTCCGCCACCAGCGGCGTGAACCAGTCGTCCTGCTCGACCCGGACGAACCCGTGCTCGCGCTCCCAGGCACTCTGCCAGTGCGCGGGGCCGGAGTTCTCGAAACCGGGCAGGATCAGCACGCTCGTCACGGATGCCAGCCTAGGCAGCGCGGACCGGGGCGGTCCACGTCCTGTTGATCACATGCGCCCTCAGCGTACGGCGGCGAGCAGGTCGCGCAGCAGCTCGGCCAGGCGGCGGGCGTCGGCGGGCGGCAGCTTGGCCAGGATCTCCCGCTGGAGCTCCAGCCCGGCCGCGACGGCGCGGTCGACGGTGTCCTTCCCCGACGGCGTGAGCCGCACCCGCAGCGAGCGGCGGTCGTCGGGGTGGGGCTGCCGCTCCACCAGCCCCGCCCGCTCCAGCCGGTCCAGCCGGCCGGTCATGCCGCCGGTGGTGAGCATGAGCGTGTCCGACAGCTGCTTGGGCGACAGGGTGAACGGCTCGCCCGAGCGCCGCAGCGTGGCCAGCACGTCGAACTCGGCCCGGCTGATGCCGAAGGGCTGGTAGACCCGCTCGACCCGCTCCCCCATCGCCGCCGCGATGCGGTAGACGCGGCCGAACAGCTCCATCGGCAGCAGCTCGCCGAGGTCGGGGCGCTCGGCGCGCCACTGGTCGCCGATCGCGTCCACACCGTCTGCGTGCATGCGGCCAGTATGCCATGCCTCACAGTCAAGTAAGTATCTTGACGCTAACTAGCTTAGTGCTAAGTTACTTGCAGACAACCTATTGGGGAGGACGTCGTGAGACGGGTGCCGGGAGAGCGGGCGCTGATCGCGGGCATGCTGGTGGACGCGGTCGGCTCGGGGATGTACGTCCCGTTCAGCCTGATCTTCTTCCAGCGGGTGACCGGCCTGCCGCTGACCGCCATCGGCGCCGTGCTGACCGGAGCCGGCCTGGTCGGCATGGCCGGGCTGCCGCTGGCCGGGCTGGCTGTCGACCGGTTCGGCGCGCACCGCAGCCGCCAGGCCGTATACCTGCTCCGAGCGCTGGGCTTCGCCGCGTTCCCGCTGGGCACCAGCCTGCCGGCGTTCGCCGCGATCGCCACCCTCACCGCCGCCGGGGACCGCGCCTTCCCCGCAGTGCAGCAGGCGCTCGTCGGCGAGATCGCGCAGGGCGCGCACCGCGACCGGTTGATGGCGCTGACCCGCAGCGTCCGCAACGGCGGGCTGGGCGCGGGAGCGCTGCTGGCCGCCGGGGTGGTCGCGTTCGCCGGGGACCGCGGCTTCGTCCTCGCGGCCTGGCTCAACGCCGCCAGCTTCCTGGTCGCGGCGCTCCTGTCGGCCCGGGTCCGCAGCGCGCGGGCGGCCACCCCGGCGGTCCGGGCGCGGGCCACCTACCGCACCGTGTTCGGCGACCGGCCGTACGCGGCACTGACCGGCGCGAACTTCCTCATCGCACTCGGCTACGCGGCGCTGACGCTGCTGCTGCCCGCGTACGCCGTCAGCCGCCTCGACCTGCCCGCCACCATCGCCGGGCCGCTGTTCGCCGTGAACACCGCGCTGTGCGCGTTCGCCGGGGTGCCGGTCGGGCGGCTCACCCGCCGGTACGCCCGCCGCACCCGGGTCGCCGCCGCGGGAGCGCTGCTGTTCAGCGCCGCCTTCCTCGGGTACGCCCTGCTGGAGCTGCTCCCCCGTCCGGCGCTGCCGGTCGGCCTGGTCGCGATGCTCGTCCTCTACACCGCCGGCGAGCTGGTGCACAGCCCCAGCGCGGGCGCGCTGTCGGTCGGCGCCGCTCCCGAGGCCGCCCGGGGCCGCTACCTGGCCACCTACCAGCTGTCCTGGGCGCTGTCGTCGACGATCGCGCCGTCGCTGTTCACCGCGCTGCTGGCCGCCGACGGGCGGCTGCCGTGGCTGGTCCTGGCCGCGAGCACCGCGCTGGGCGCGGCCGTCCTGGTCCGGCTGGAGCGCACCCTGCCGCAGGCTGCCGTGTACACCGACCCACAACCCGTCCCGGCGCCCGTCCCAGCGCCCGCACCGGTGGCCGTGACGGTCCGCACCCTGGCCGGAGCGGCACGATGAGATTCCTGCTGACCGCCCTCGCGCCGCTGACCTGGGGCACCACCTACATCGTCACCACCGAGCTGCTGCCGCCCGACCGGCCGCTGCTGACCGGGGCGCTGCGGGCCCTGCCCGCCGGGCTGCTGCTGCTCGCCGCCGTACGCACCCTGCCGCACGGCTCCTGGTGGTGGCGGGCCGCCGTGCTCGGCACCCTCAACATCGGCGCGTTCTTCCCGCTGCTGTTCCTGGCCGCATACCGCCTGCCGGGCGGGGTGGCCGCGGTGCTCGGCTCGGTGCAGCCGCTGATCGTCATCGGACTGTCCGCCGCACTGCTCGGCCAGTCGGCCCGCCCCCGCGCCGTGGCCGCCGGGCTGCTCGGCGTGGCCGGGGTGGCGCTGGTGGTGCTGCGGCCGCAGTCGGCCGGGTTCGACGCCCTGGGCCTGGTCGCCGGGCTGGCCGGGGCCGCCGCCATGGGCGCCGGGACGGTGCTGGGCAAGCGCTGGGGCAGGCCCGACGGCGTCGGCCCGTTGACCCTCACCGCATGGCAGCTCACCGTCGGCGGCCTGCTCATCACCCCGCTCGCGCTGGCCGTCGAAGGACTGCCGCCGCACCTGACCACCACCAACCTCGCCGGGTACGGCTACCTCGCGACCGTGAACACCGCGGTGGCCTACTGGCTGTGGTGGCGCGGGCTGGACCGGATCCCGGCCGCCTCGGCGGCGTTCCTCGCCCTGCTCAGCCCGGTCACCGCCGTCACCGTCGGCTGGCTGGTGCTGGACCAGTCACTGACCGCCGTACAGCTCGCGGGAATGGCCCTGGCCCTGACCGCCACCGCCGCCGGCGCCCTCACCGCCGCGCCGAAGACCAGCCAAGTTGCCGGGCAATCGGGCACTGAACAGCCCCGGATTCGCCCAGTTGCCCGGCAAGTCAGCTGATCTTGAGGGGTGCGGCGGGTCAGGGCCGGAGGTCGAGGCCCGCAGCCCGGTAGACGGCGTCGATGACGGTCATGTTGGCGACCGAGTCGGCGGGCGGGGTGAGCACCGGGGCGCCGCGCAGGACCGCGTCGGCGAAGGCCCGCAGCTGGTGGGTGTACGTCGCCTCGCCCGGCACCTTCTCCACCGTGCGCCGCCCGTCGCGCACCAGCGTGAACCGGGGCCACACCGACGGCATCAGATACATCGGGATGCGGATCGAACCGCGCTCGCCCTCGACGAAGGCGGCGAAGTCGAGCAGCTTCGACGACCACATGCTGGCCGTCATCTGCCCGGTCGCCCCGCCCTCGAACCGGAACTGCGCCGTCATCGCCCGGTCCACCCCGGGCGAGCGCAGCTTCGCCGCCGCCGACACCACCTGCGGCTCGCCCCCGCCCAGCAGCCGCAGCACGTGGATCGCGTAACAGCCCGCGTCCATCGTCGCGCCCCCGGCCAGGGCCAGGTTGTACCGGATGTCGCCGAAGCGCGGCAGCGGGAAGCACATCGCCGAGCGCACGTGCCGCACCGGCCCGATCGCGCCCTCGGCCAGCAGCTGCTCGACCCGCCGGATCAGCGGGTGATACCGGTAGTGGAACGCCTCCATCACCACCAGCCCGGACCCGTCGGCGGCCGCCTGCACCCGCCGGGCCTGCTCGGCGTTGCTGGTCAGCGGCTTCTCGCACAGCACGTGCTTGCCCGCCGCCAGCGCCCGCAGCGTCCACTGCTCGTGCAGCCCGTTGGGCAGCGGGATGTACACCGCGTCCAGCTCGGGATCGGCCAGCAGCGCCTCGTAGTCCCGGTGCACCACGGGCACACCGTGCTTGGCGGCGAACTCGCGGGCCCTGCCGGGATCGCGGGCCGCCACCGCCGCGACCGTCACCTCGGGGACCGCCCGCGCCGGGTTCACGATGCCGTTGCGGTTGATCCGGGCGGCGCCGAGGACACCGATACGCAGCTGATCCATGGCGACAGCGTGGCAGGCCCGCCGCGGGAAGCACCAAGGGGGTCTGCGACTCCTACCGTGTTTCGAGCAAACACCCATAGGCTCGGGTGATGCTGAGCCGGCCCCCCGTCGAGCCCGCCCCGCCCCGCTCCCCCGCGCCGGAGAGCCCGGTGGCGGTCGAGCCCGCGCCGATCCCCTGGTATCGGCGGCATTCCCGCGCCCTGCTCGCCGCCGTCACCGCCGCCGCGCTGGTGCTGACCGCGATCACGGCGTTCCGCTGGGGTGCGTCCACATCGGGCGAACCGGCGGCCCGGCCGTCGCCGTCGAAGTCGGCCGAACGACCGCCGACCATCGCCGAGATCCACGCCGCGATGGTGCCGTCTGTCGTCTCCGTGTACGTCCAGGGCAAGGACAAGGCGGGCAAGGCGGAGTCGGCCAGCGGCACGGGCGTGGTCGCCAACGCCGACGGCACGATCCTGACCGCGCTGCACGTCGTACGCGGCGCTACCGCGATCGAGGTGGTGTTCGCCGACGGGACGCGCAGCAAGGCCGCGATCACGAGCACCGACCCCGGCCGCGACATCGCCACCCTGCTGCCCGCCGAGCTGCCGTCCCTGCTGGTCCCGGCGGTGCTCGGCAGCGGTGCGGCGATCGGGGACACCGTCGTGGCCATCGGCGACCAGCTCGGCCTGACCGGCTCGACCACGACCGGTGTCGTGTCCGGACTGGACCGCACCATCACCACCGAGGACAGCGGCAAGCTCGCCGGCCTGATCCAGTTCGACGCCGCGGTGAACCCGGGCAGCTCCGGCGGCCCGCTGGTCAACGCGCGCGGCCAGACCATCGGCATCGTGGTGGCGCTGGCCAACCCGACCGACGCGGGCACCTTCATCGGCGTCGGCTTCGCCGTGCCGATCGGCGTCGCCGTGGCCGGCGGCAGCCGCCCGCCCCTGCTCTAGCACGCACCCCCGAACCCCCGATGAGGACGGAACCACACATGAACGCTGCCGCCCCCGGCCCGACCACCGTCGAGCAGGTGCTCTACGAGGTCAAGAAGGTCATCGTCGGGCAGGACCTGCTGCTGGAGCGGCTGCTGGTCGCGCTGCTGGCGCGCGGGCACATCCTGGTCGAGGGCGTGCCCGGCCTGGCCAAGACGCTGGCGGTCAAGTCGCTGGCCGAGGCGGTCGGCGGGCAGTTCCAGCGGGTGCAGTTCACCCCCGACCTGGTCCCGGCCGACATCGTCGGCACCCGGATCTACCACCAGCACAGCGGCGATTTCCAGGTGTCGCTCGGGCCGGTCTTCACCAACCTGCTGCTGGCCGACGAGATCAACCGGGCCCCGGCGAAGGTGCAGAGCGCGCTGCTGGAGGTGATGCAGGAGCACCAGGTCACCATCGGGCGCGAGACGCACCGGGTGCCCGAGCCGTTCCTGGTGCTGGCCACCCAGAACCCGATCGAGTCCGACGGGACGTATCCGCTGCCCGAGGCACAGGTCGACCGGTTCATGATGAAGATCATCGTCGGGTACCCGAACCCGACCGAGGAGTTCGTCATCGTCGAGCGGGCCCTGGGCGCCACCGCCGCGATCCAGGCCATCACCGGCCCCGAGCAGCTCATCGCACTCCAGCAGCAGGCCGACCGCGTCTACATCGACCCGTCGCTGATCGAATACGCCGTCCGGCTCACCAACGCCACCCGGGAACCGGCCCTGGTCGGCCTCGGCGACCTGGCCCGCTACGTCACGTTCGGGGCCAGCCCGCGCGCCTCGATCAACCTGGTGCTGGCCGCCCGCGCGCTGGCGTTCATCCGGGGCCGCGACTACGCCCTGGCGCAGGACCTGCTCGACCTGGCCCCGGACGTGCTGCGCCACCGGCTGATCCTGTCCTACGAGGCGCTGGCCGACGAGGTGAGCGCCGACTGGCTGCTCGACCGGATCCTGGCCGCGCTGCCGCAGCCGGTGCTCGCACTCCAGGGCCGCTGACCGTGGGCGGGGCAACCATCGGCGCCGGGCCGCCCGGCGCCTCCGACCGGCTGCTGCGGCGCCTGGAGTGGCAGGTGCTGCGCCGCCTCGACGGGCGGGTGCAGGGCGCCCACCGCACCCTGTGGCGCGGCGTCGGCATCGACGTCGCCGACCTGCGCGAATACACCCCGGAAGACGACGTACGGCACATCGACTGGAACGTCACCGCGCGGCTGGACGAGCCGTACGTGCGCCGCTACACCGAGGACCGGGACCTCACCGCGTGGCTGGTGCTGGACCGGTCGGCGTCGATGCGCGTCGGCGCCGCCGAGCACGGCAAGGACACCGTGCTGCGGGACCTGGCGGTCTGCCTGGCGCGGCTGTTCACCGGGCAGGGCAACCCGGTCGGGGCGGTGCTGTTCGACAACGCCTCCCAGCGGATCATCCCGCCGCGCACGGGCCGTACTCAGGCGCTGCGGCTGGCTCACGAGATCGGCCGCGCCGCGCCGCCGCCCGGCGCCACCACCGACCTGGCCGCGATGCTGCGCCTGGCCGCCACCACCGCCCGGCGCCGCAGCCTGGTGCTGGTGCTGTCGGACTTCATCGGCGACCCGGGCTGGGAGCGGGCCCTGGCGATGCTGGCGCACCGGCACGAGGTCGTCGCGGTGCGCATCGTCGACCCGGCCGAGCTGGAACTGCCCGACCTCGGGCTGGTGCTGGTCGAGGACGCCGAGACCGGCGAGCAGCTGATGCTGGACACCGGCGACCCGCTGCTGCGGCAGCGCTTCGCCGAGCAGGCCCAGGCCCGCGAGTCCGGTCTGGACGCGGCGCTGCGGCGCGGCACGGCCGCCGCCCACCGGGTCACCACCGACGAGGACCTGGTCACAGCCTTGATCGACATGGTATGGCGAACGAAGCGCAGGCGCCGATGACCATCATGTACCCGCTGCTGGCCGTAGCCGCCGCGCTGCTCACCGCGGCAGCCATGGTCGCCTACGTCCACGTCCAGCGCCGCCGCGCCGCCGCCCGCCGCACCGGCGGCTACGGCCTGGCCGCCCCCGGCCGCCGCGCGGGGCTGCGCCGCCACCTGCCGTACGCCCTGTTCCTGGCCGCGCTGCCGCTGCTGCTGACCGCGCTGGCCCGGCCCAGCGCCGAGCTGCCGATCCCGCACCTGTCCAGCACGGTCGTGCTCGTCCTCGACGTGTCCAACAGCATGGCCGCCACCGACGTCACCCCGTCGCGGCTGGCCGCCGCCCAGGCTGCCGCCACCGACTTCGTGCAGGCCCAGCCCGACACCGTCGACGTCGGCGTGGTCATCTTCGGCCAGGGCGGCCTCATCACGCTGCCGCCCAGCGACCGCCACGACGCCGCCGTGTACGCCATCTCCCGGCTCACCACCAGCGGCGGCACCTCGCTGACCCAGGCGATCCTGACCGCGCTCGGCGCGATCGTCGGCCGCCCGGTGGCGCTGCCGCCGCCCGACACGGCCGCACCCGACCTCGGCTACTGGGGCTCGGCCACGATCGTGCTGTTCTCCGACGGCCAGGACACCCCCGGGCCCGGCACCGACGTCGCGTCCGCCGCGCAGCTGGCCGCCGATGCCGGGGTGCACATCGAGACGGTCGGCATCGGCACCGCCGAGGGCACCACCATCGAGGTCGACGGCTACCAGGTCGCCACCGCCCTGGACGAGCAGACCCTGGCGGGCGTCGCCGCGATCACCGGCGGCTCGTACCACCCGGCCGCCGACGCGCAGGCGCTGCACGACCTGTCCGACGCGATCGACCTGCGCGTGTCCACCCATCCCGAACAGGTGGAACTCACCGCCCTGCTCGCCGGGGCGGCGCTGCTGCTGCTCCTGGCCGGGGCACTGCTGATGATCCGCTGGCACGGAAGGATCGTCTGATGGCCCTCACCTGGCCCTGGGCCCTGGCCGCGCTGCTGGCCGTGCCGCTGCTGCTGCTCGCCCGGTGGCTGCTGCGGCGACGGCGCAAGAAGCTGGCCGTACGCGTGTCCAGCCTCGCCCTCATCCGCGCGGCCGTGCCCGGCCCGTCGGCGTGGCGGCGCCGCATCCCGGTGCTGCTGTTCCTGACGGCGCTGGCCGCCCTCGGCGTCGGCGTGGCCCGCCCGCACGCCTCGATGCTGGTGCCGACCAGTTCCACGTCGATCGTGCTGGCCATCGACGTGTCGCAGTCGATGTGCTCCACCGACGTGCCGCCCAACCGGATCACCGCGGCCCGCGCGGCCGCCCGCGAGTTCGTCCTCGCCCAGGACGACGGCACCCGGATCGGGCTGGTCGCCTTCTCCGGCATCTCCGGCCTGCTGGTCGAGCCGACCGCCGACAAGCAGGTGCTGCTCGACGCGATCGACAGCCTGCGCACCTCGCGCGGCACCGCCATCGGGCAGGCGATCCTGACCTCCATCGACGCCATCGCCGAGATCAATCCCGAGGTGCTGCCCACCGGGGTGGACCTGCCCGACCCCGGTGACGTCGCCGGACAGTACGCCCCGGACACCATCGTGGTGCTCACCGACGGCGCCAACACCCAGGGCGTCACCCCGCAGACCGCCGCCGAGCAGGCCAAGGCCCGGCGGCTGCGGATCTACACCATCGGCTTCGGCACCACCGACCCGGCGCCGATCGTGTGCAGCGTCGACCAGATCGACCAGGGCACCATCATCCGGCCGCCGGACGGGCGGTTCGGGGGTGGCGGCGGGCGGCGGGCCCAGCTCATCGACGAGGAGACGCTGACGGCCGTCGCCGACGCCACCGGCGGCGAGTACTACCGGGCCGAGGACGCCGAGCAGCTCGGCAAGGTGCTCGGGGATCTGCCGGACACGATCATCACCCAGCGCCGCGACGTCGAGCTGACCGTGTGGTTCGTGCTGTTCGGCGCGCTGCTGGCCTTCGCCGCCGTCGGCCTGTCCCTACGCTGGAACCGGACCTGAGGCACGAGGCAGGCTGCTGACCACGCGGATGACAGCAGGGTGTCCGGAACCACGATGAAGGGAAGCCACCCGCCGCGAACACCGCAGCAGGCGGGTGGCACCTTCGGCCGGTTCAGCTCCGGGCTGCCTCATGAAGTGCGAGCAACATCCGGTCGTACGAGTCGGCGATCGGTCGGACGCCACCGATGGGGAAGCCCACCGCGAGCGGTCGGCGCAGTCGACCAATCGGTCTAGGCGGACTCAGCATCTCCAATACGCGAGTAGAGCAGCGAGTCTCGCCAGGTGCCATTCGTGAAGACATGGTCTCGCATGCGGCCCTCGTACTCGAAGCCCAAGCGATCTAACAATGCCTGTGACGCGACGTTGGCAGGCCCGCATGCCGCCTGGATTCTGTGCAAGCCGAGTGCGCCGAAGCCGAACTTGAGCATCAGCTGAGCGGCCTCTGCGGTGTAGCCCTGACGCCAGCGATCCTTCCGAATCGCATAGCCCAGCTCCCCGCTGCGGTGGCCACCGATCCCGATGCGGATGAAGCCGATCAGTTCGTCGGTCTGCCTGTCCGCGATGGCGAGGTAGTAGTCCGGTCGTGGATCGGTCTTTGCGCGTGCGATGTCGGCGGTAAGGCGTTCGGCCTGCTGTTCGCGGGTGCGGGTGTCGAAGCTGAGCGCAACGGTCACATCCGGATCACCGACGACGGCCATGGAGGCATCGAGGTCGCGTTCCTTGAACTCACGCAGGCCGATCCGCTCGCCCTGAATCAGGACTGGGTACACAGGCTGACTCTATCCAGTCGCCGGTCAGACGATCAGCGCAGCCGCAGGGCGCTAGCCACGCGGGCAAGCGCAGTTCGTGCCTCGGACACCACCCGCCTGCGTGACGCAGCGAGCGGGTGGCTCCTCGGCCGGGTCAGCTCCGCGCCGCCTCCTGAAGGGCAAGCAACATCCCGTCGTATGTCGGCGAGTCGGCGAACGGGCGGACGCCACCGAGGCGCTGCCATCCCCACGACAGATACGCGGTCTTGGCAGGCGTGTTGTCTGGGTCGACCAGGAGCGTGGCGCGCGCCTCTGTGCGGTCGCGCAGGAAGGCGTCGTGAAGCAGGCGGGCGTAGCCGCGTCGCCGGAACGGCTCCCTGACCATGATTTCGCAGATGGCGACGGTGCGTGTGCCGTCCTCGGTCACCAGCTCGGGGTCGACGTCGTCCTGTAACCCGCTCCACCAGCCGGAACCAGACGGGAGCCGGAAGCCGAGGGCGTAGCCCACCAGCTCGTCGTCGAGGTGGCCCATGACGAGGCTGAACCCGGCGCGTGAGGCGTACGCGTTCAGCCGCTCCTGGTAGCGGGGCAGGGAGTAGAAGGGGTCGGTGGCGACCTCATGGACGTAGACCTCGGCGAAGGTGGCGAGGACGGCGTCCATGTTTGCGGCGAGACCGGCGGCATCGTGGGTGGTGATGCGCAGGTCCGGGTACTGGCTCAAAGCCTTGCTCCTTGTGGTGGCTAAACCAGGGCCTTGTACCTGGTGAGGAATCGTTCGACGGCCGGCATGTCGTGGTAGGCCGCCATCCGCTGTGCGACCGTGCCCAGTTCGGCGCCCAGACGCCAGCTCGTCACATTGCTGGAGACGTCATCGAGCGCGGAGTCCGCAGCTGACACCGCTTCCTCCACGTTCTCGGCATCCAGATTCGCTCGTGCCAGACGCACCTTGTAGGTCGCCCGGTTGCGCGCGAACCCGTCAGGGTGGGCTTCGATGGCCTGGTGCAGCAGCCGAATGGCCCGCTCGGTCTCACCCAGCTCCATCGCACAGGTTCCTTCGACGCCGTCCAGCTCATGCCAGGTGACGAAGGCCCGCCACTCGGCCACGGGCTGATCCACGTCCCGGTTGAGGTGCCTTCGCGCGCTGGTCATGGCTTTCTCGAAGGCAGATTTGTCGGCAGTGAGCGCGGATGACATCGCCACGCGCAGCAGCGGAAGAACCGGCAATCTGGCGTGCTCGCCCGTTGGTGCGGCGGCGCGCCCTGCGGCGTCGGCCCACCGTCGAGCCTGCTTCGGGCTCCCAAGGTAGTTGGACAGGTACGCGAGGTTGGCCAGTGCGTGCGTCTCCGCTTCCGCGTCATCCGCCTGCTGAGCAAGCCCCAGCGCCTCGTTGAAGCTGTTTCGCGACACGTCGTGCTGACCGGAATCGAAGGAGAGCCACCCGGCACACATCTGGACGCGGCTGGTAACCCTGAGCAGGGCCGCCTCCACCTCATCGGTGAAGATGCCGTTGTCCAGCCACCAGTAGGCCTCGCGGGCGTAGCCGACGGCCGCCTGCCACAGGCCCTCGCCGCCGAACTGATAGTCCATCGCGATGAGCCGATCGATGTGGCGCTGGATCTGAGTGACGTCGGCGAGGCCCAGGCGGTGGCCGGCCTCCGCTCGTCCCGGCAGCAGTCCGCCGAGGATAAGGCCGGTGGTTCCGGCCATCAAAGTGCGACGCCTCATGGCATCCGACGTTACCTCTGCCATCCGCCGTCGCGCGTCCTCAGCTTGCCACGCCAACATCAACTCGCCGCCCGCCCTGAGCGCCACGTCGAGCGCCTGGGCAACACTCTGCGAGACGGTCGCATTGTGGTTGCTGATCTTGCTGATGAAACCCGGGTCCACCTTTGCCGCGGCGCCGAGGCTCCGCACAGATAGGCCGGACGCCGCCCGCATGCGGGCCAAAACCTGGCCGAAGGTCTCGTCCAAGGCCCTCGCTCCCCTCGATCTCGCGCGTTGCCTGGCCTCCGCAGCCACAGGCAACGCCTACCTGGCCTGTCACGGAACGCGGACGCTGGTTTCAGGCGCGGGGCGGGGGAGCCGTCCAAGACCTTCCGCCTCGTAGCCACTAACGACCGTACGCGGACACTGGGGAGGGATCAACGATGCTCACTGGCGCGGTTGAGCTGGAACCGGCCATCGATTCGGCCGTCGCGGTGATGGCGGCTCACGTTGACTTCGAGGGGATCTGCTGCGGCTGCTTCTTCGCACCCGAAGGCACCCTCAGCGTCACCACGTGGTGGCCGTGCACCGTCTACCTCTGGGCTGAACGTGTCATCGAGGCCACCGGATGACCGGCGACAGGCCGTCCTGGGCCGATATTCCGACCGAGGAATACACACTCCCCCAGCGCATCCGCGACGACCAGGCCCAGGCGTACGTCACGCCAGCCGAAGTACCTGCCTGGCTGTTGCAGCCGACCGGTGGCTACCGCGAGGTGATCGCGCGAATCCGGGAGAACCATCCTCCGCAATGACCACCCGCGTAATCGGAAGGCCCCTGACGTGAAGCGCCGGGGCCTTCCTCAGCGGCGTGCGTGGGCGCGGCTGCCCGATCTTCGTGCCCTGGCCTGTCCCGTACAGTCTCGACGTCTGTTTCACGGGGAGGACAACCATGGCGCGTCGCCGCCTAGCAACGATCACGTTCGCCACCATGCTGCTGGCCGCGGGCTGTACGCCCGCCCTGCCGCCCAGCCTCGACGGCGACCTGGGCAACAACTGGGCCGCGGTCGCGGCGCCCGAGCCGTACCAGCCGAAGGTCGGCACCTGCCTGCACGTCTCCGGCGATTACACCGCCGCCGCCAAGAACCGGCTCGACGACACGGTGGTCGCCTGCACCGAGCGGCACGAGGTCCAGATCGCCGGAGTCGGCGACCTCGGGCCCGACGGCGCGACCGACGCCGCGGAGACCAAGGCCTACCGCGACTGCGATGCGATGGCCACAGGCTTTCTCCATGAGGACTGGCGCAATGGCCGGTTGGAGATCCGGGTCGTGCACGGCCTGACCGCCCGCGACGGCGACGGTTCCCGCTGGTGGGAGTGCGTCCTGCTGGCGCAGGACGAGTTCTACATCGCGACCACGTCGACCGAGGACATGTCGGGAGGCATCCCCAGGTCGCTGCGGCGCGGCTGCCAGACGACCAAGCAGACGGGCGACCAGATCTTCGGTGTGGTCGCGGTCGACTGCGCCAAACCCCACAACGCCGAGTACGCCGGGGCGATGGTGTTCCCGGCCGGCACCCAGTTTCCGTCGAACGACCGCACCTGGAACGTCATCCACGAAGGCTGCCGCGCGGTGGTCGCCAAGTTCGTCGGGGTGTCGCAGAACCAGGTGCGGAACCTCTACAGCTCGCCGATGCGCGACAAGAAGGCCTGGCCGGAGCTTCGCGACGTGCGCTGCTACGTCTACGTGTACCCGAAGACCATGACGAAGTCGGCCAAGGGCACCCACGGCAAGGGCGTGCCCTGGTAGCAGGTCACCGAGCCGGAGCGCTACGGGGCCAGGACGTGGACAGGTCCGTGTCGGGCTGGCACCGCACGGCGTGGATCGTGAGGATGTGGGCATGAGTTCAACGCAGGCCGGGTTCGGCCCCGATTCCTCTCCGGATCACCGCTACCTGCTCGACAACGCCCGGGTGCAGGCGGGCGAGCGGTTCACCTGGCTGGCCGAGCTGTTCGACGGTGTCACGCGCGGGCACGTCGACCGGCTCGGCGTGACGGCAGGCTCGCGCTGCTGGGAGGTCGGCGCCGGTGGCCCCAGCGTTCCCACGGCGCTCGCCGGGGCGGTGGGACCGACCGGCTATGTGCTGGCCACGGACATCAATCCGTCCTGGCTGGACCCGCACGGCGGCTACGAGGTGCTCCGGCACGACGTCGTGGCGGACCCGCCGCCGCAGCCGGGCACGTTCGACCTGGTGCACGCCCGGCTCGTGCTCGTTCACCTGCCCGACCGTGCCAGGGCGCTGGCGACGATGGTGGCGGCGCTGCGGCCCGGCGGCTGGCTGCTGATCGAGGACGCCGACACCGAGTTGCAGCCGCTGGCCTGCCTCGACGAGGTCGGCCCGGCGCAGCAGCGCGCCAACCGGATGCGGCGCGCCGTCCGCGAGTTGATGACCCGCCGCGGCGCCGACCTGCGCTTCGGCCGTACGCTGCCCCGGGTGTTGCGGGCGGCGGGCCTGGTCGACGTCGCGGCAGCCGGCTGCTTCCCGTTCGGCGGGGTGGCCTGCGACCGGCTGGAGGCGGCGACGGTGCGCATGGTCCGCGCCGAGTTGCTCGCCGCAGGGCTGGCCGACGACGCCGAGATCGACGCGCACCTGGCCGCCGTCGACGCGGGCGAACTCGACCTCACCCTCGCACCGCTGATCTCGGCGTGGGGACGCCGTCCGGGCTGACCAGCCGGTCTGAGGTTGCGCTGGCCCCCGGGTCCGCGGGCTCGAATTTCTGCGGTATCGGGTAACCGCCACGGGTTGATGACAGCGCGGTCCCGCCCGGCTACGTTCTGCGGATGCGCTGGCGGCGAATAGGCGATGTCATCGTGGTGTCGTGGCTGCTGGTGGCCGCATTGTTCCTCGCCGCGAACTGGCCGGACGACGGCGGCCACTGGCAGCGGCTCGACGCCTTCGGCATCGTGCTGATCGTCGCGTACGTCGCGCCGCTGTACGTGCGCGCCTCCGCCCCGGTCGCCGCGCTGGCGACCAGCCTCGCCGCCTCCACCGTCTACCTGGCCATCGGCTACTACCACTCCGTCGTCACGTTCACGCTGGCCCTGGCCGTGTTCACCGTCGCCGAGCTGCGCCCGCGCCGCCTGTCCGTGCCGGGAGCGCTGCTGGCCATGGCGCTGCTCGTCTACGCGCAGCATCTGGTCGCGAATGAGAAACGGCTGGTCGGTGCCCTGGTCGCGGTGTTCATGGTGCTGGTGGGGTGGGTGTTCGGCGACAACGCCAACCGGCTGTCCGAACGTAGTCGCCAGCTCGCCGACCTGACCGCCCGGCTGCGGCGCGAGCAGCAGGAGCGGGCGCACCAGGCGGTGTCGCACGAGCAGGGGCGCATCGCCCGCGAGCTGCACGACGTCGTCGCCCACCACATGTCGGTGATCTCGGTGCAGGCCGGGCTCGGCCGGTATGTCCTGGAGACCGACCCGGGCACCGCCCGCCGGTCGCTGGAGGTCATCGCGGAGACGGCGCACGAGGCGCTGAGCGAGATGCGCCGGATGCTGGCCGTGCTGCGGGTGTCCACGCAGGACACCCCGTTCGACGCCGCGCCGGGCCTGGACCGGCTGCCGCAGATGCTGGAACGGGTGCGCGCGGCGGGCGCGGCGGTGGAGCTGGTCGTCGAGGGCGAGCAGCTGCCGCTGCCGCCGGGCCTGGGCCTGTGCGTGTACCGGGTGATCCAGGAGTCGCTGACCAACGTGCTCAAGCACGCCGACCCGCCGGAGGCGACGGTGACCGTACGGTGGGCGCCGTCGCGGCTGACGGTGCTGGTCGCCGACGACGGGCGGCGGCCGCCTGCGCCGTCCGAACCGGATACGGTTCAGCACGGCCTGATCGGTATGCGCGAGCGGGCCCGGATCTACGGCGGCACGCTGTCGGCCGGTCCGCGCCCCGAGGGGGGTTTCCTGGTGTCGCTTTCTCTGCCGTTGCGGGAGCGTGATGATGATTGACGTGCTGGTCGTCGACGACCAGGTGCTGATCCGGGCAGGCCTGGTCGCCATGATCAAGGCGACGCCGGGGCTGTCTGCCGTCGGCGAGGCCGCCAGCGGCGAGGAGGCCGTGGCCCTGGCCGCGAGCCTGCGGCCCGACGTGATCCTGATGGACATCCGCATGCCGGGTATGAGCGGCATAGCCGCGACCGAGCAGATCCTGGGCGACGCCGAGGGCGAGCCGCCGAAGGTGCTCATCCTGACCACCTTCGACCTCGACGAGTACGTGTACGCCGCGCTGCGTGCCGGGGCCAGCGGGTTCCTGCTCAAGGACACCAGTCCGGAGCGGCTGTTCGCGGCGATCACGGCGATCGCGGGCGGAGACATGCTGTTCACCCCTTCGGTGGTGCGGCGGCTGATCGAGGCGCACGTCGTCTCGTCGGCGGCGGGCACGGTCGCGCCGGATCTGGCCGTGCTCACCAGCCGGGAGCTGGACGTGCTGCGGCTGGTGGCGCGCGGGCTGTCCAACGCCGAGATCGCGGGCGAGCTGTTCCTCAGCGAGGCCACGGTCAAGACGCACCTGAACCGGCTCATGTCGAAGCTGTCGCTGTCCAGCCGCGCGCAGGCGGTGGTGGTGGCGTACGAGACGGGCCTGGTGACGCCAGGTGGCCCCCGGTCGTGACCCGTCGCCTACCGCGCTGGTTGTAGTCCGCCTACCGCGCTGGTTGTAGGCGGACACCCTTCCTGAGAACAATGCGCGGACGGTTGCGGCCTGACAGGATGGAGCCCTGCCGTCACCAGTGGTGGCGGCGATCGGGGGCGTGCGGGCACCCGGTCAGCCCGAACCGCAGCCCCGCTGCGGGCGGCGGCACGGACCGACCGGTGCCCGCACGAACACCCATCAGCTCGCCCTCGCCGCCGCGCAGCAGCAGTCCGTCGGTCATCGGCAGTCCCTTCCTCGTCATACGGGCCGCAGGACGCTTTGTCGCGGCCCGCGCCGCCGCCCGGTCGCGGCGCGGGCCGATAGGACGCGGGCCGGGGTGGACAGCCGACGGCCACCCAGACCCGCCGTCCACGGCCGGCGATCCAGAGCCTCCGGCGGCGGACGGCGGGCTGCCCCATGGGTACGGCCGACGTACGCGACCACCCCGGACGGCGCGGCGAGCGGTGCCGCTCCGGACTGCGCGGGAGCATGCGCGGACCAACCCGCGCACGCCCCCGCTTTCCCCTCGTCCAGCCCACCCTAGAACCGCCCCGGCGCAGCTCACATCTACCGGCGGATTGACCCCCACCTACACCCCAGGTTGCATCCGTCCCCAATGGATGGAGGTGGCTGAAGTTTCGGGGAAACTGCACGAATTCGGGGCAAGATTCCAGCACTTTCCCCGAAACTGCACCTCACCGCCCAGGCGGCGGACGGGTCAGGGCTCGGGGTCGGTGAGGATGCGGCGGAGCAGGGACTTCAGGGTGGCGCGCTCGGCGGAGTCGAGGCCGGTCAGGATCTCCTCGGCGGCCACCTGGGCCACCGCGATGCCGTCGGCCAGCACCTGGCGCCCGGCCGGGGTCAGCTCGACGGCGTACGCGCGGCGGTCGCCCTCGGCGGGGCGGCGGCGGGCGTAGCCGAGGCGCTCCAGCTCGTCGACGATGCGCACCATGGCCGACTTGTCGCTGCCCAGCTCGTCGATGAGGCGGCGCTGGCTGATCGGCCCGAGCCGGTCGACGGTGAGCAGCACGCCGAAGTGCGGCGGCTCGACGCCCAGCGGCTGGAGCGCCTGCCCGAACACGCGCGAGGCCCGCCGATGCGCCCGGCGCAGCAGCATCCCGACGATGTAGTCGGCGGGATCCCCGATGGGCGTGGTCACGGAGGCCTACTATAGTCGGCGCCGAACAGTTTCAAACGAGATTATCTCTTAAGGGATTAACCCTTAGGGGAGCCGCTCCCTCACCCCTCAGGAGCCCTAAGTGCCCCCGCGCTGGCCCGTGTGGCCGTACCGGCTGCTCATCTCCCTCACCGCCGTCCTGCTGCTGCTCCAGGCGGTGCTGGCCGGGCAGTTCCTGTCCGGCATCTACGCCTCCCTGGCCGCCCATGCCGCCAACGCCACGTTCGCCGGGTTCGCGTTGCTCGCCGCCGCGTTCGCCGCGATCCTGCTGCGCTGGCCCGGCCGCGGCCCGTGGTGGCCGATGCTCGCGACGGCCGGCCTGTTCCTGCTCACCGGACTCCAGATCGGCATGGGGTACGCCCGCCTGCTCGCGGTGCACATCCCGCTCGGCGTGTCGGTGATCCTGCTCGCGGCCTTCCTGACCGTCTGGAGCTGGCGCTACCGGCCCGCCCGCGCGGCGGCACCGGGGGCACCCGTCCGGCAGGAAGCGCAGGTCGCGGCATGAGCGGGCACACCCGGCGCCGGGTGCTGGGCGCCGTCGGCGTGACCGGCGCGGCCGCCGCGATCGGGGTGCCGTGGCTGGCCGGGATGAGCGGGGCCAGCTCCACCGGCGTGCAGCTGCGCAGCGAGGCGGCGCTGCCCGAGCCGTACACGATGGCTCTGCCGCGACCCGCGCAGCTCGCGCCGACCCGCAGCGACGCCACCACCGACTACTACGAGATCACCCAGCGCGCCGCGAAGGTGCGCATCCTGCCCGGCCTCGACACCACCGTCTGGGGCTACCAGGGCACCTTCCCCGGGCCCACGATCCGGTCGCGGCGCGGCCGCACCACCGTGGTGCGCCACCGCAACGAGCTGCCCGTGCCCACAGTCGTGCACCTGCACGGCGGCCGCACCCCGGCCCAGCACGACGGGTACCCGATCGACCTGGTCATGCCCGCGGACGGCAGCCTGCCGCACCCGCACGGCGACCACGCCGGCGACATCCGCCACGGCGAACGCGACTACATCTATCCGATGGACCAGCGGGCCGCGACGCTGTGGTACCACGACCACCGGATGGACTTCACCGGCCCGGCGGTCTGGCGCGGCCTGGCCGGGTTCCACCTGCACACCGACGACGAGGAGCAGGCCCTGCCGCTGCCCACCGGCGACCGGGACCTGCCGCTGCTGCTGGCCGACCGGGCCTTCGCCGCCGACGGCTCGTTCGCCTACCCGAGCCTCGATCCGACCCTGCTGGCCGAGCCCGGCGTCAGCGGCGACCACGTCGCCGGGGTGCTCGGGGACGTGATCCTGGTCAACGGGGCGCCCTGGCCGCAGGCCGAGGTGCCCGGGGCGCGCCACCGGCTGCGGCTGCTCAACGGCGCCAACGCGCGCCGGTTCCGGCTCGCCCTGCACCCGGCGCCGCCCGGCGGCGACGCCTTCGTGCAGATCGGCACCGATCAGGGCCTGCTGGCCGAACCCGTGGCCCACGACGCGATCGAGCTGGCGCCGGGGCAGCGCTTCGACGTCGTCGTCGACTTCGCCCGGTATCCGGCCGGGACCCTGGTCGAGCTCGTCAACGAGTTCGGCGGCGGCCGCACCGGGCAGGTCATGCGGTTCCGGGTCGGCGCGCGGGCCGAGGACCCGAGCTCGGTCCCGGCGACGCTGAGCCAGATCACGCCGCTGCGCGCCGCCGACGCGGTGGTCACCCGGACCATGCGGTTCGGGGCGGGCAACGTCGAGAACAGCGTCGGCCACCACGTCGCGGGCTGGAAGATCAACGGGCTGGGGTTCAGCCCCGGCGCCGTCCACGCGGCGCCGAAGCTGGGCACCGTCGAGGTGTGGCAGCTGGTCTCCGACCTGCACCACCCGGTGCACCTGCACCTGGCCCCGTTCCAGGTGCTGCGCCGGGGCGGCGGCGGGCCGGGGCCATACGACCTGGGCTGGAAGGACACCGTCGACCTGCGCCCGGCGGAGCTGGTCGAGATCGCGGCCCGCTTCGACGGCTACCCCGGCCGGTACGTCTTCCACTGCCACAACCTCGAACACGAGGACATGGCCATGATGGGCAACATGGTCGTCTCCTGACCGGGACCGGCGCTGCCTTACGCTGCCGCGATGAACGTATACGACATCGCGGCAGCGCTCCCGCCGGTCGACGTGCTGCGCCGCCACTGCCTGGCCCTGGCCGCGCTGGACGCCGTCGTGGCAGATGGCGAACGTTTCACCTTCGCTCAGTCCGACGGCGAGACCACGGCGCGGATGGACGACGGCTGCGGCGACGAGTACGACATCGTGTTCTCGTCCGCAGGCGTGTTCATCCGGGGCGTCTATCACGAGTCGTCGATGTCGGCGTACCACCAGGCCACCTGGCCCGGCCTGCTCGACGGGCTCCCCACGGCGTTCGTCCCGTACCTGCTCGACCCGCGTTTCCACTCCGGGACGAAGTCCTTCGTGGCGACGTTCGTGTTGTGGCGCCTCGACGGCGCGGACCGCTGGTCGGCAGGCCGAGACATCGACCTCTCACCCGCCGAGGACGACGAGGAGGGAGCTGACGGCTCGTGGCTGCTGCGCCCGGTCTGCGACGGCGTCACCGACTGGTACCTCGACCTGGCCCAGACGGTGTACGACGCCGATCCGGACCGCGCCGCCGTCGAATGCGTGGTGGAGCTGTGCCCCCTCACGGAAACGATGGTGCGTGCACTCAACCCGGCCGTCGGGCTGGCCGAGGTCGGTGCTGCGCTTGCGCGACTCGGCTACCCGGGTCACTGAGCGGGCACGGCCTTCCCCTCGGTGAGCTTCGACATGGCGAACAGCGCCAGCACGACCGCTGCGGCCGTGAGGGTCGCGGCCCAGGCGGGCAGCAGTAGACCTGCCGGGACCAGCACCGCGGCCGGCAGCAGCAGGCTGGCCGGAAGCCAGCGCAGCAGCGACCGCCACGACTCGCCCAGCCGCTGGGCGATGGCGCCGGTGACCGCGTAGTAGCCCACGATGCCGCCGACCAGCCCGGCCATGCTGCCCGACGGCAGGTGATGGTCGGGCTCGGCGACCGCCGTACCCAGCGCCGCCGCGAGCACGGTGATCGCACTGACCAGCAAAAACGGCAGATACAGCACCGCCTCGCGCATGTTGGCACGCGCCCCCAGCGCCTGCGCCCGCGCGAAGCCGCGCTCCGCGCTCGGGGTGCTCCAGCGGAAGAAGGTGATCGCCAGCAACGCCACCACGACGAAGGCGCCGAGGGCCGCGGCCGCCGCCGGGCCGCTGAGGTGTTCGGCGAGCCCGGTGACGACGGCGAACACGCTCTCACCGAACACGATCACGATGAACAGGCCGACCCGCTCGATCAGGTGATCGACCGACAGCAGGCGGTACATCAGCTGTGACTGGGCGGTGCCGAAACTCAGCAGCGCGACCTCCAGCGCGACGGCCAGGCCCCACAGCGCGAACCGCCCCGGACCGTCCGCGAACGCCGACACCGCCCAGATCGCGGCCGGCACCAGGCAGTACACGATCGGGCGCCAGGCCGGGAACTCCCAGCGGGACCGGCCGACCTGCGGCCACCACAGCGCGAACACGGCGACCCGCACCCAGGCCGCGCCGAGCGCGAAGACCCACGCCCGCGCGCCCAGCCCCTCCGGCGCGGCGGCCGCCATCAGCCCCAGACCGGGCATGGCCGCGACCAGCACCGTCCGGTTCCAGCCGGTGTCGGAGCCGAACAGGTTGACCGAGAGGGTGAGGTTGACCCAGGCCCACCAGGCCGGGAAGAACAGCACCAGGAAGGTGCCGAGGTCGCGCCAGCCGGGATCGCCGTGCAGGCCGTGGGCCAGCACCGCGACGGTCACCACGAAGACCAGGTCGAAGAAGAGCTCGAACCAGTCGGCTCGGCGCAGTTCCGGGGAGGGGTCCGTCACGCCCGAAACCATACTCACCAGCGGTGTCCCGGCGGATCCACCGTCCTGATCAGAGTGCAGTTTCGGGGAAACTGCACGAATGCCGCCCAAGATTCGTGCACTTTCCCCGAAACTGCACGAACGCACAGACGCGGACGCAGGCGCGGCGGCGCGGACGGGGGAAGGCCCGGCCGGGGATCGGTCCCGGCCGGGCCTCAGGGTCGTGCTCGGATCAGGACACGACCCAGTTCTGGTTGGACTGGACCGGACTGCCGCAGGTCCAGATGATCATCTGGGTGCCGTTGGCGGTGCCCCAGCCGTCGGCGTCCAGGCACTTGCCCGACGCCGGGTTCACGATGTTGCCGTTGCCGTTGACCGTCCACTTCTGCGCACCGTTGCCCAGGCAGGTCCACAGCTGCACGATCGTGCCGTTGGCGGTGCCGCCGCCCGCGACGTCCAGGCACTTGCCCGAGTTCGTGTTGACCAGCGAGCCGTCGGACTCCACGCGCCACTTCTGGGCGCCGTTGTTGAGGCAGTCCCACAGCTGCACCTTGGTGCCGTCGGCGGTCCGCCCGCCCGACACGTCCAGGCAGCGGTTGGAGCCGACGCCCCGGATGGTGCGCTCCGGCGCGGTGGTGCCGGTGCCGTTGACCCAGCGGCCGTTGCCGATCTCGGTGATGAACCGGCTCTTGATCGTCGCGTCGGCCTGCACCCGCGAGTCGCCCCAGTAGCCGTTGGCGCAGCCGGGCTGGCCCGCCGGGGCACCGTTGCACTGCCACTGGGTCTGGGCGTCCCAGTTGGTGTTGATGTACGCCACCGCCCGGATCACGTCGGCGTTGGCCGCGATGTAGCCGAAGAAGTCGGCGTACCAGATGTTCCAGATGCTGTCGCCGGTGGTCGGCTGCGGGTTCTTGGTGAAGATGCAGCTGGAGGTCTTGGCGCCGGTGGTGAAGCCCTGCGGCGACGCCTCGGCGATCATGACCGGCTTGCTGTGCGACCGGGCGAACGACAGCACCCGGTCCTGCAGCGCCCGCGGCGAGGTCGCCGGGGTCTTGCAGCTCCACTGCACCTGGTTGTACGTCGCGCCGTAGAACGCCGACATCGCGACCCAGTCGACGTACGCGTCACCCGGGTACCACACGTCGAAGTGGTTGGCGGCGGTGACGATGTAGTTGTACTCCGGGTTGTTCGGGCTCTCATTGATCGGCCACGCGGCCGACTGCCACACCGTGGCGACCTTCGCCGCGCCGAGGGCGTCGATCCGGCCCTTGATGTACTGGAACGCCGCCTTGTAGAAGTCCGCGCTGTAGCAGTTCCACGGGCCGTCGTACTCGTAGCCGATGCGCAGGAAGACCTCGCGGCCGGTGTTCTTCAGCCAGTTGACCATCTCGTCGACCTTCGCCCGGTACGAGGTGATCAGGCTGGGGTTGCCCGAGGTGACGTCGGCGTCGTTGCGGCCCATGATGGCCCGCAGCGGCTGGTTGCCGCAGCCGCTGGTCGCGTCCGACAGGTACAGGCCCACCGCCAGCGCGGCACCCGGGTACTGGCTCAGGGTCGCCGGGAAGTCGACCGTGCCCGAGCCGTAGTCGACCGCGCCGTAGAAGCCGGCCAGCGGGCCGGGCGTGCCGCCGAGCAGCAGGTTGGTGTACAGCGTGACGCCGCCCGGCCGGGGCACCGAGGCGCTGGGGTCGAGCACGTCGCGCTTGTAGTCGGCCAGGGTGCTGGAGTCCTGGCCCATGAACATGCGGATCTTGCCGTTGGCCGGCAGGTTGCGACCGCTGACGGCCGCCTGGGCGGGCGGCGCGACCAGCAGCGTCAACGCGGCGGCCGTGGCCACCGCCACGGCTGCGGCCAATGCGCGGCCGGTGAGGGAACGGGACATCACATCTCCGGGTAGTCGAAAGTGGAGCGGCGCCGAGTGCACGCACGCTAACTTCGCCGCGAAGACGTCGTCCCTAGTTTTCGCGAATGTTTCGAACATGTGGCCCGTTATCAGGGAAATCCCCGATGGCGGACTTGACCCGCACCACCACACTGGCCGGATGGGCAATGAGATCACCACTGGTGAGATCGTCGTCTCCGGCTTGACCAAGCATTACAAGCAGGTCAGGGCCGTGGACGGGCTTTCGTTCACCGTCAGGCCCGGTCGGGTGACCGGGTTCCTCGGTCCGAACGGCGCCGGCAAGACCACGACTCTTCGCATGATTCTGAACCTGGTCACCCCGACCGCGGGCGCGGCGACGATCGGCGGCGCACGCTACGCCGACCTCGCCGATCCGCTGCGCGCCGTGGGTGCCGTATTGGAGGCGTCGAGCGCGCACAAGGGACGTACCGGACGCAACCACCTGCGGGTGGTCTGCGCCGCGGCCGGCCTGCCGGCCTCCCGCGCCGACGAGGCGCTGGAGCTGGTCGGGCTGACCTCGGCCGCGAACCGCAAGTTCAAGGGCTACTCCCTGGGTATGCGCCAGCGCCTGGGCATCGCCGCCGCCATGGTCGGCGACCCGCGGGTGCTCATCCTCGACGAGCCCGCCAACGGCCTGGACCCCGAGGGCATCCGCTGGATGCGCGACCTGCTGCAGAAGCTCGCGGGCGAGGGGCGCACCGTCCTGGTCTCCAGCCACCTGCTGTCGGAGATGGAGCTGCTGGCCGACGACGTCGTCATCATCGCCGCGGGCCGGCTGGTCGCGCAGGGCACGGTCGAGGAGGTGATCGGCCAGGCGGGCAGCGCGGGTACGGTGCGCGTACGCACGCCCCACCCGGACGCCCTGCTCGCCGCCCTGGACGGGATCACCGGCACGCCCGGCGAGGACGGCGCGCTGGTGCTGTCGGGCGTCACCGCCGAGCAGGTCGGCGACGCCGCGCTGCGCGCCGGGGTGGCCCTGCACGAACTGGTCACCGAGCGCCCCGACCTGGAGCGCGTCTTCCTCGACCTCACGGCAGGCAAGGAGGCGATCCGGTGAGGCTCATCCGCAGCGAGTTCCTGAAGATCCGCACCACCAACGTGTGGTGGCTGTTCTCCCTCGGCGCCCTCGGCCTGCTCGTGCTGGCCTTCACCGTCAACGCGCTGAACATGCACTTCGGCGTGCTGCACGCGCCACCCGAGAGCACCGAGGGCATGGACCCCGCGACGGCCGCGCAGCTGGCCGCGATGACGGCCCCGAAGGCGCTGACCTCGTACATGGTGACCTCGGGCCAGTACTTCGGGCTCATGTTCGTGATGCTCATCGGCATCATCACGGTGACCAACGAGTTCTACCACCAGACCGCCACCACCACGTTCCTGGCCACCCCGCACCGCAGCTCGGTGATCCTGGCCAAGGCCGCGGTCGGCGGCTTCTTCGGCGTGGTGCTGTGGCTGGTGACCACGGCGCTGACGATCCCGGCCACGGTGATCTTCCTCAACGCCGAGGACATCACCCCGGCCCTGGGCGAGTGGGAGGTCGTGCGGGCGATCCTGCTCAACGGCCTGGCGTACGCGCTGTGGGCGCTGATCGGCATCGGCATCGGCGTGCTGATCCGCAGCCAGATCGGTGCCACCATCACCGCGATGGTCGTCTACACCGTCGGCACCATCGCGGTGTCGATCATCGTGACCGTGCTGCACAACGTGCTGGACTGGCCCTGGGTCGACAACATCCAGTGGGCGATGCCGTCCCTGGCGTCGACCCTGATGACCAGCGGCACCGACCTGCCGGACCAGCCGCACTACTGGGTCGGGGCGGTGGTGCTGCTCGCCTGGGCGGTGGTCACCGGGCTGCTCGGCACGCTGCTGACCCGTACCCGCGACGTGTCCTGACCGGCGGCACCTTCAGATAGACGTTGGCCTATTACATCGACTGAATCGAGATCGAAGTCGATGTAATAGGCCAACGTCTATGGAAAGCGGGTGGTGGCGGTCACGGGTGGTGGCGGTCACGGGCGGTGGCCCGGCGTCGGTTCAGCCGCAGATGGCCAGGTCGAGCGGGATGGGCTCGGTCGGGCCGTCGTTCCACGCCTCGACCGTCAGGTCGGCCGGAGCGGCCGCGCCGATCACGTCGCGCAGCGCCGTCACCAGGCGCGCGGTCAGCTCGTCGTACTGTGCCGAGGTGGCGGGCCAGGGCAGGTCGAACGACCAGTTCGGGTCGTTGCGGCCCGCGGGCGCGTGCCACCCGTCGGCGGTCAGCAGCGCCTGCTGGGCCTGGTCCAGCTGCTCCTCGGGCGGCAGGAACGCGTTGCTCACGACCTCCGCGCGCAGCAGGCGCGGGAGCTGCTGGAACTGCACGATCCGGTAGCCGTGCCGCAGCAGCACGGTGTCCCCGGCCGACAGCTGGGCCAGATCCTGGCGCAGCCGCTTGGCGAAGCCGTCCCAGCCCGTCACGCGGCACCCGCCGTCAGCGGCTCCTGCGCGAACCGCGCGTCGGCCCAGGTCGCCCCGACCGTCCACGAGGTGCGCACGACGGTCAGCACGCCGTTGTCCAGCTGCCAGCGCTGCGCCGGGGCCGGGCCGGGCCGGGACTCGTCGGCCGGGCCGAGCACGGCGGTGGCGTCCGCGATGACCTGCACGAACGCGTCGTTGAGGTCGGCCAGGGTCTGCTCCGACTGCTCCGGGGCGCGGGTGCTGAGCTTGATGTCGACGTACTGCACGCCGCCGCGGGCCATCGCGACGGAGTGCTTCAGCCCCGGCACGCCCCACGGCGGCTCGGCCAGGATCGCCCCGCCGGGGACCTCCACGGCCACGGTCCAGCCCAGCTGAGCCAGCAACGCGGGCACCTCGTCGGACGACCAGGTCCAGCGCCAGTCCCGCACCGTGGTCAGCACGTCGCGCACGACCGGGGAGGCGATGGGCTGCACGAGGGTCACTGCTGCTCCTATTCCTGGTAGCCGGCCAAGCGTATCTTGTCGGCCTTGAGCCGGTCGGGGTCGAGCACGGCCTCCTGGATCGTGATCGTGCCGTCGTCCTTGCCCCGGACCACGATGCAGCGGATCTTGCCCGCCTCGGCGAGCTCCTGCATCTGCCGGGCCAGCTCAGGGTCGGCGGCCAGCTGCTCCGCGAGCTTGTAGTCGATCTCCAGCACGCCGTGGACGTACTCCGGCGAGGTCTGCTGGCTCTTGATCTTCGGCCCGGTCGGGCGGTCGGGGTTCGGCACCCACCGGGTGCCCAGGCTCGCCCCGGCACCCTTCTCCTCCAGAATGAGGATGCCCACGTCGCCCGCCTCGACCAGGATGCGGTCGAAGTTGTCCGGGCGCCCCCGCTCGTCGACCCCGCCGGTCACCAGCCGGCTGCCGTTGTACACGTGCTCGGTCAGGTAGTCGCCGGCGAACAGCCCCAGCCGCTCGCTGGAGCGCACCAGGTCGTCGCTGAGCGCCCGGTACTCGGCCATCGTCGCGAGCAGCTCGGCGTACTCGACGTCGGACAGCCGCCCTTCCATGGTGGCGCGGAACTGCTCGGTGTTCTGGCTCTCCGCGCCGAAGTCGTTGCGGTCGGGGTCGAACCCGGCCGCCTGGATCGCGGGCAGCAGCGCCGCGATGCGGCTGGTCCAGAGGTTGTCCTTGTCCAGCTGGAGCTGCCGGTTCGCCGCGGCCTCGGCCGTGAGCCTGGCCCCTTCCGGGGTGGCCGGATCGACGGTGACCGGGGTCGGCGCGGGCAGGACCGCCCCGACCACTCCGGGCGGGGGCAGCTTGTTGTCGTCGTAGGCGAAACCGCCGCCGACGATGTTCTGCAGCTGGCCCGTGGCCAGGCGGTAGGTGCCGTGGCGGTCGCCCGGGAAGTGGTCGTAGCCGTCGGCGCCGCGCATCAGCTCGCGGCGCTGCGTCATCGAGTCGTACTGGCCGGTGCCCTGGAGGTCGGCGGCCTGGAAGCGCGGCACGTTGGCCGGCGGCGGCGTGCTGGAGCCCGGGGCGACCGGCACCGGGGCGTCGAGCGTGCCCGGGTCGGCGGCCCAGTGGCCGGGCGGGGCGTCCGGGATCGGCGTGGCCCGCAGGTCCGAATCGACGACGACGCCGTCCATCTGCACCACGCCGCCGGTGAACGGCGGGCGGCCCATCCGCTCGCTGCCGTCGTAGTAGCGGATCTCGCCCTGGTGGTTGATGACGTTGACGACGTGGGCGGTGCCGTCCGGGCGGGAGAAGCAGACGATCGCCTGCGAGCCGGGGCCGTTGCCGAGCAGCTGCTGCTCCAACCGGTCGAACCCGGCCGTGAGCGCGTCCGCGGCATGCTGCGGGTCGGTGTCGGACAGGCCGGTGGCCAGCTGCTGGAACTGCGCGCCCAGGAAGTCCTGGATCCGTACGTGCCCGTCGGGCTGCGGCGGCGGGATGCTGCCGTCCGGGGTGGGCGTACGGCCGGCGGCCACGCGCGGCTGGCCCGCGTACGTCGAGGCGAACGACAGCGCCCGGTCGACGCAGGCGGTGGCCCGGGTCGGGTCGTCGCTGGGCGACACCGGGTCGAACGCGTCACCCCACCCCGTCTCGGGGTCGGTGTGCGCGGCGAACGAGCCGTCGGCGGTCCGCGGCAGCGACCCCTCCAGGTCGCGCTGCTGCGCGGCCGTCGGCATGGTGTGGCCGTCGGGGTCGCCGTAGTTGCGGCTCTCCTCCACCCCCGGGGGCGGCCCGCCGGTCGGCTGCGCGGCCGGGTCGAGCCCGCCCGGCGCCGGGGTGGTGCGGTCGTGCGCGTCCTGCAGCGCGTCGCTGAGGATCTGGCGGCTGTGCACGATGTTCTCGCCGATGTCGGGGTCGGCGTCGCCGGTGCGGCGGTCGGCGTAGAGCGCCTGCACGTCGGTCTGGGCGCGGATGCGCACCCGGGCCAGGTCCACGAGCTGCCCGGCGAGGTGGTGCGGGCTGAGCGCGTCGCGGTGCGTGGCCACCC
Organism: Catellatospora sp. TT07R-123; assembly: GCF_018327705.1. Lineage (NCBI taxonomy): Bacteria > Bacillati > Actinomycetota > Actinomycetes > Micromonosporales > Micromonosporaceae > Catellatospora > Catellatospora sp. TT07R-123. The sequence goes on from NZ_BNEM01000001.1 coordinate 1,528,476, forward strand.
ACTGCATCGCCGCCGTGATCTTCGCCGCACGCGCGATCCGGGTGGCGTCGTGTTCGGACAGCTGGCCGGGGCTCTGCGTGTCGGTGTTCCCGGTCGTCGCCGGATGCCCGTCGCGGCCCGAGCCCGGGGACTGCGGCCCGCCCTGCCCCGGCGTCGCGGTGTTCGTGCCCGGCGGACGGCTGTCGGTGGAGGCCGGGCCACCCGGCGTCGTCGCGGTGGAGCCGGTCGGCGCCGTGCCCGTGCTCCCCGGGTTGGCCTGCGTTCCGGGCGAGGTGGGCGACGTGCTGCCCGGATGCGGCGCGGTGCTGGCCGGGCTCGTGGCCGTGTTCGGCGACGAGGTCCCGGGATGGGCGGACGTCCCGGTGCCGGTGTTCGTATTCGTGCCGGTGCCGGTGTTGACGCCGGTGCTGCCGCTAGGGCCGGTGTTCGGGTTCGTGCCGGTGGTAACGGCCAGGCTGCCGGTGGTGCTCACGGAAGGTCCGGCCAGTGAGGCGGGGCGGCCCGCCGGGGGCGAGCCGGGCTGGCTGCCGCTCGTGCCCGGCGCGGGTGCGGCGGCGGGCTGCTGCCCGGTCGACGTCTGGCTCAGGCTCGGTGCGCCCGAGGCGGCCTGCTGCGTGGCGGCGTTCTGCTGGATCGCGGCCTGCTGCGCGGCGGCCTGCTGCGACGGCGGGGTCGCGTCGGCGACGGTGTCGAACCGCACCGGCCCCGCGCCGGTGGCGTCGAACCCGGCCCCGGCGGTGGTCGCCGGGGCGATGCCGCTCAGCGACGGACCGAAGCTCGGGTCGGCCGACCCGCCGGTGTTGGTGTGTCCGCCCTGGTTGCCGCCGTTGCCGGTGGTCGTGCTCACCGTCGTGACCGGATTGCCGGACGTGGTCGTGGTGGTGGTCGGCACCGGCCCGGTGCCGGTGTCGACCGACAGCGACCCGTCGGCGCCGTTGACGGCCGTGTTCAGGTTCTGGACCTGGGTGTTGATGTTGCTGGTGAGCCCGTCGAGAGAATGGGTGCCCTGCCCGAGCACGCTGGAGCGGGCGCCGGAGGTGGCGGCCATGCCGACGTCGTCCCAGCCGGGGACGTTGCCGGTGGCCAGGTTGCCCGCCACGTCGCCGGTGACCTCGCTGAGCACGTCGTTGCGCAGCGTACGGGCGAAGCCGTTGCCGGGGCCCATGGACAGGCCGACGCCCGCCGCGGCGAAACCGCCCGCGAACCCGGCCACCCCGGACATGCCGATCTGCGTGACGTCGAAGCCGTCGCGGTGGCCGTCGGCGATCTGCGCCCCCTGGATCGCGGTCTCGGTGACCAGCTCCTCCAGGGCCTCCTTGGCCCCCTCCTTGATCATCTTCTTGAGCGCCTGCTTGGTGAGCTCCTTCATGCCCTTCTCGGCGAGCTTCTTCAGCAGCTTCTTGACGATCTCCTTGATGGTCATCTGCGTGGCGACCTGCACCGCGGGGATGCCCGCCGACGCGGCGCCGAAGGTGCAGAACGCGGCGACGATCAAGGAGATGACCTCGATGACGAACAGGACCAGTTCGATGTAGAACTCGATCTTCGCGGCCTGGATGTCCTGCCCCGCGCCCTCGACGACCTGGCCCATCACCCCGAGGATCATGATGAGCTGCGGCAGCGCCGCCTCCTCGGTGGCGCCGAGCTTGTCCCAGCTCAGTTTGATCGCCTCGCCGAGCTGCGTCTGCGTACCGCCGGTGGCGTAGACGGCGTTCGTGACCTGCGCGGCGGCATCGTGCAGCGGCGTGGCGGCCTTCTCGGCGGCGTGGAACCACTGGTCGGCCAGATCCCAGATGGTCTTCTCGTTGCCGTCGGGCCAGTCGGCGCCGATCACCCACTCCAGCAGCGGGCGGACCTCGCTGGGCACGTGCAGCAGTTCCATCGGGTTCGGAATCGGGGACGGCAGAACGGACATACGCCACCCTCCTGACCGGACACCCTCGCCTGTCGCGAACCTGCAAACTATCGCAACGGGCGCCCCGTCGCAGTCCCGGACCGCCCCGGGCAGGTCCGGCATCCGCAGCGGTGCGGCGCGTCCCGGGCGTACGCGGTAGATTCGCGCCGTGAGCGCGTTCACCCGGCACGATGCCGAACTGGTCGCCGCGGGGCTGGCCCGGTCGTACACCGATCCGGCGGGCCGCCCGTGGCGCGGCTGGGTGCAGGAGTTCCCGGACGCGTTCGTGGTCTGGACCACCCCCGCCGACGGGCAGCCGCCCGTGCCCGGCAGCGGCGCGAAGACCCTGTACGAGCGGGCCACCGGCGCGGAGGTCGCGTTCGGCTCCATCGGCGCCGAGCAGGCCCACGACCGGTGGCGATCGCAGGGGCGGGCGACCGCGGCCCGGCGGGCGGTGGGCGCGGTGGCGCGCCTGGGCCGCACCGGCGGCCGCGACAGCGCGTTCACCAGCAGCGTCGTGCTGCAGACAGCCGACGGCGGCGTGCACACCGCGGTCGGCAGCAAGGTCGACCGGGCCCCGGCCCACCACCGCCTCGTCGGCGCGTGGCTGGCCGCCCAGCCGACCGGCATGGCCGTGCGGGGCCAGGACCGCCACGCCGAGCTGATCGTCCTGTCGGACTGGCTGCTGCGCACCGACGCCGTGCGGGCCGCGTCGGGCCGGCCGGGGCTGACCGCCGAGCAGGCGCGCGCCGGGCTGGCCGGGGCGCGGGTGCGGCTGCGGCAGGTGCGCGACGGCGCCGTCGACGAGTCCGACCTGGCCACGCCCTGCGCCGGCTGCCTGCGCGCCTGGGTCGACTTCGGACTGCTCGAACCCGATCTGCTGCGCCTGACCGATCCGGTCGCGCCCGACCCGCGCCTGGAGCTGGCGGGCACCCGCTTTCCCGGCCTGGTCTCGGCCGCGCTGCACGCCGGGGGCTGGGGCGCCTTCCCCGACCCCGCGCAGCGCCTCGACCTGGCCGAGGCCGTGGTCGAGCAGATCGCCGAGCAGACCGGGCTCCCGCCGCTGGCCGCGGCCCGGCAGGTGTTCGCCGAGTTCGGGCCGTCGCTGGCGGTGTCGGTGCGCGGCCGCGGCGTCAAGGAGTGGATCACGCCGTACCAGGTGGGGCATGCGGGGTTGGCCGGGGTCGGCGCCGTGCTGGCCGACCTGGGGCACCGGCTCGGCCGGGCCGTGTTCCCGATCGGGCGCGACGACTGCGGCGCGGTGCTGGCCGTCGACGCGGCGGGCAGGGTCTTCGCCGCCGACCAGGGCGGCGAATGGTGCTACGGCGAGGGTTTCGACGTCGCCGCGACCGCGCTGACGCTGGGGCAGGCGCCCCGGCGGGTGCGCGAGGACGGCACGCTGGAACTGATCGGACTGGAAGGGATCTGAGCGGTGCGTTTCGCTGACCGGCATGCCAACGACGACCTGATGGCCCGCTTCGACGAGGTGTACGACCGGTACACCAGACTGCGGGGCGGCCTGGGCACCCTGCAGGCGCGCATGAAGGACCTGCACGGCACGGCCGCGACCAGGGACCGCCTGGTGCAGGTGAAGGTCGGCCCGCAGGGCCAGCTGCTGGAGCTGGTCATCCACGACGACGCCTACCGCCGCTACCCCGCCCGCGAACTCGGTTCGGTGATCACCGGCCTGACCCACACCGCGGCGGCGCAGGCCGCCGAGCAGATGCAGCAGCTGCTCGGCGAGTTCATCCCGCCGGACACCGGCGCGGCCGAGTTCGTGCGCACCGGCGACTTCGGGTCGCTGCTGCGCCGGGCCGACGAGGCCGTCGAGCAGGCCGCAGAGGAGAACGGCAATGGCTGACGAGCGCCAGATCGTCGTCGACACGACCGGTGCGGTGCGGGCGGGCAAGGAGATCGCCTTCGCCGGGCAGGACCTCGCCGACCTGCACCGCGACATCGGCCACCTGATCCAGACGCTGTCGGCCGGGCCGCCCTGGAGCATGGACAAGATCGGCAAGCAGGTCGAGGTCGGCGACGGCGGCCAGAACAAGGGCTACCGGGTCAACGAGCAGGAGGTGCTCAAAGCCTGGGAGCAGGTCGCCAAGGCCGTCGAGGCGCTGGGCGTCAACGTGCAGAACGCCATCGCCCAGGTCGTCGGCGCCGACGTCAAGAGCGACGCGACCGTCCAGTCCGTACGCCAGCCCGGCACCAACGTACGCCGGACGTGATGCCGACAGGGGCGGACCCGCCGGGCCCTCCCCTGTCCTGACCAGCTGTTTCCGTTACCGGACGGCGACCTTCTCCGCCTCGGCGTCGGCGTCGGCACGCTCCGCGCTGTCGGCGGCATCCTCCGAGCGCTTCGCGGCCAGCTCCGACTGGATGCTGTCGTGGCGGCGCTGCAGGTCGCGCAGCTCGGCGCGCTGCGCCTGCTGCTCGCGGCGCGACGCCACGCGGCGGCGGGCACGGCGGCCCGCACCGCCGAACATCATCATCAGACCGATCAGGACCAGCGCCCCGGCGGCGGCACCGACCGAGAACACCTGCCCGACGGTCGGCTCGGCGTGGTAGCCGAACAACTCGACGGCACCCACCGGAGTGGTGAACAGGCCGTCATTGGTGAGAAAGGCCGTCAGGGCGAGCCCGCTCAGGCCGAGCACCAGCAGCAATCCCAGCAGAATCATCGTTTCGCCTCCTGCCTGTCGGCAGCGGTCGTAGGTCGGGGCAACGGCTCCCCGATACCCGACCGCCGAGGCGGTAAACGCGGCCGCCGGCCACGGACCTGTCAGGCTCGGCCGGTCAGGAGGCGGCCGGGCCGCCGCACAGGTGCGCGTACACCCCGGCGACCTGGAGCACCCGCTGGACCATGCCGCCGGTGTTGACCAGGCGCAGCCCGCCGCCGGCGGTGTCGGCCAGCTTGCGGGCCCGCACGAACACGTGGATGGCCGACGAGTCGATGAACCCGACCTCACCCAGGTCGACCAGGACCTGGGCACCGGGATGGGCGGAGATCTGCGCCCCGAGCCACTCCTGCAGACCGGGCGCCGACGCGAAGTCGATCTCCCCGGCGAGGACCGCGGTGACGCTGTCCCCGGCCACGCGGACGTCGTGGCGAAGCGGCGGAACGGCTGCGGTCACGCGGCCTTTGTAGCACGTCCGCCTGTACGCCGGGGCGCATTGGCCCTCCCCCGTCCCGGCGGTTCGTCCCGCCCGTCCGGCTCACGTCGCTGACCTGCCGGGACGCGATCGCGCAAACCCGTCCGCGCCGTGCAGCGACGTCTGTCGTTGGCAGGGCAGGGACAGGTGCGGTGAGGGGAGGTGCGGGTGGCAGGGCTGGTACTGGCGGTGGTCGCGGTCGCGGCAGGGTGCGGGATGCTGCTGGGCAGGTGGTGGCGGGCGGCACGCGCGGGCTCCGGGCGCCGCACGGTGACCGCGGGGGTACGGGTGCTGCGCACCGGCGTGAACCGCGTGCGGCGGCGTACGCTGCAAGCGCCCCGGCTCGGCCGGTCCGGGCGCTGGCGGCGGTCGCGGCGCCCGGCCAACCGCAACGCCCCGGGGTGACCGCGGTCAGATCCGCGGCAGCTCGCCCGTCACCAGCCGCAACGTGAACGTGTCCCCGTCGCGCTGCTGCGACACGTAGCTGCACACCTGGTATGCCAGCCACAGCCCGAGCCCGCCCACGTCCGCGCCGGTCGGGACGAGCCCCGCGCACGGGTCGGCCGGACCCCGACCGTGGTCGCGCACCGTCACCACCAGCCGCCGCGGCGCCGCCCACAGCCACACCTGCACCTGCCCGCGCCCGTGCGTCATCGCGTTGGTGACCGCCTCCGAGGCGGCCAGCTGCATCGCGTCCACGTCGTCGGGCGCCAGTCCGGTCCGCCCCGCCAGCCGGGTCACCGCCGCCCGGGTGTCCGCCAGCGACGGGTCGCGCAGCATGAGGTGCGGCGCCTCCTGCTCGATCGGGTCGCGCCACACCACCGGCTGGCGGCCGAGGAACCGCTCGGGTCCCTCGTAGGCGCCGTTGGCGCGGTCGCCGTCCGCGGTGGCCAGCCGCGGGTGGGTCGCCAGCACGTGGTCGAGCACCTCGGGCGGGGTGGTGCGGGTGTCGTACGGGCACAGCCCCCACACCGGCCAGTCGTCGTACACCCGGTTGACGACCGCCTCGTAGCGGGCCCACCACTCCCACGGCACCCCGACGCCCGGATGCGGCACGTCCCCGGTCACGCGGATCTGCGCCGCCCCGGCGGCCGTCTGCTGCTCGAACAGCTCGCGGTAGCGCCGGACCGCCTGGGCCGGCTTGCCGTAGTGCCCGTCGCCGTCGAGGAACAGCACGCCGCTGCCGCTGCCCAGCGCGTCGCGCACGAGCTCCTGCATCCGCCCCGCGAACGCCGCGACCACGGTCTCCCCCGCGGCCAGCCCGTCGGCCAGGAACGGCACCACGAACCCGAGGAACTCCTCGTCGGAGCCGTACAACGCGGTCTGGTGGTAGAAGCCAGGGTGGCCCGCGGCAGCGCCGGTCCTCATGACACGCACTCCCGGGGCCGGGGCTGATCGAGCATCCGGGAACCCCTTGCCGTGCATCGCTGCGAACACCGCCAGCGCGACCGCCGTCGGCGGGCGTGGGCATCAAACTAACACGCACCCCGCCGTTCGGCGCGCCGTGCGGGCGGGGGTGGACGGGGGCAGCCTGGCCGCGCGACAGTGGATATCGGGTCGCGCCGAGGGGGCCGATCGAGCACACTTCCTCCTCGGCAGCACCGACCGGGGGAACGACATGCCTTTCGAAACGATCACCGATACCGGCGCACCGCTGCGCCTGTGGGCCGATCCGGCCACCGTCGACGAGCGCGCGCTCGCGCAGCTGCGCAACGTCGCCGACCTGAAATGGACGCACGCCGTGGCCGTGATGCCCGACGTGCACGTCGGCATCGGCGCGACCGTGGGCTCGGTCATCGCCATGCGCGGCGCGGTGTCGCCGGCCGCCGTCGGCGTCGACATCGGCTGCGGGATGACCGCGCAGCTCACCTCGCTGCGCGCCGACCAGCTGCCCGACGACCTGTCGAAGCTGCGCTCCGACATCGAGAAGGCGATCCCGGTCGGCCAGGGCGCGCACAAGCACTCGGTCGACGTGGACCACCTCGACACCGGGCTGCGCGGCTGGCACCGGTTCTGGACCGGCTTCGACGACCTGACCGCCCAGCACGTGCTGCACCGCAAGGGCCGCGTCATGCAGCAGCTCGGCACGCTCGGCGGCGGCAACCACTTCATCGAGATCTGCCTGGACACCGAGAACCGGGTCTGGCTGATGCTGCACTCGGGCTCGCGCGGCATCGGCAACGACCTGGCCCAGTACCACATCGCCAAGGCCAAGGAACTGCCGCACAACGCCGACCTGCCCGACCCGGACCTGGCCGTGTTCGTCACCGGCGAACCGACCATGGACGCCTACCGCAACGACCTGTTCTGGGCGCAGGAGTACGCCCGGCGCAACCGCGCGGTCATGATGTCGCTGCTGCGCGGCGTCATCGCCAAGCACGTACGCAAGGTGAGCTTCGAGCCGGAGATCTCCTGCCACCACAACTACGTGGCCGAGGAGGTGCACGACGGCACGGAGGTGCTGGTCACCCGCAAGGGCGCGATCCGGGCGGGCTCCGGCGAGCTGGGCATCATCCCCGGTTCGATGGGCGCGTCGTCGTTCATCGTGCGCGGGCTCGGCTCCAACGCGGCGCTGCGGTCGGCCTCGCACGGCGCCGGGCGCAAGATGAGCCGGATGCAGGCGCGGCGCCAGTTCAACGCCCGCGACCTGGCCGAGCAGACCAAGGGCGTGGAGTGCCGCAAGGACAGCGGCGTGGTCGACGAGATCCCGTCGGCGTACAAGGACATAGACCAGGTCATGGCCCAGCAGTCCGACCTGGTGAAGATCGAGGCCCGCCTCAAGCAGATCATCTGTGTGAAGGGCTGACAGCAGGCCGCAGGGCCGCCTTCATTGACCCATGGGCATGTATCGGGGTAGAACGGGATCGACCACGATCACACAAGGTCGAACAAAGTCCCTTACCCGTCCCCGAGGGAGTCCATGTGAGCAGGCGAAGAGTGGCGGCCCTGTTGGCGCTGTTGACACCGGTGGCGACCATCGCCCTGGTCGGCGCGCCGACGACGTCCTGGGCCGCGCCCTATGTCCCGCAGCCGTCCAACCGGCAGGTCCTCAACTTCGACACCAACTGGCTGTTCGCGGGCGACGTGCCCGCGGGCAACGGCCAGGCCGTGGGGCTGAGCGAAGCGGCGTTCGTGCCGGTCACGCTGCCCTACTTCCGCACCCACCCGCACAAGGGGTTCCCCCGAGGGGACTTCGAGGTGCCCGCCTCCTGGTACCGGCGCCACTTCGCGCTGCCGAGCGGCTACAGCGGCCGCCGCGTGCTGATGGAGTTCCAGGGCGTGGCCAAGGCCGCGCAGGTGTACGTCAACGGCACCCTCGCCGGCCAGCACAACGGCGCCTACACCTCGTTCACGGTCGACGTCACGCCGTACGTCACCGTGGGCGGTGCTGACAACGTTGTCGCCGTGAAGGTCGACTCGATGACCCGCAACGACCTGCCCCCGGAGGGCGGCGCGGTCGACTACTTCGTCTGGGGCGGCATCGTCCGCGACGTCAACATGATCGTCGCCGACCCGCTGCACACCGACTGGACGTTCGTCACCACCCCGAGCGTCAGCGCGTCCAGCGCCACGGTCAACGCACGGACCAGCGTCCGCAACGACAGTGGCGCGTCCAAGTCGGTCACCGTCGTCACCAGCGTCGTCGACACCGGCGGCAACGTGGTCGCCACCGGCACCGGCACCCAGACCATCGCCGCGAACTCGGCGTTCGAGTTCAACTACAACACCTCGGCGATCGCCGACCCGCACCGCTGGGACGTCGACGACCCGTACCTGTACACCGTCTACACCCAGGTCCGCGACGGCTCCACCTGGGTCGACGAGCACCGCACCCGGATCGGCGTGCGCACGGTGGCGTTCAACGCCACCGACGGGAAGTTCTACCTCAACGGCACCGCGGTCAAGCTGCGCGGGCTGGACCGGCACGAGTCGTACCCCTTCATCGGCCGCGCCGCGCCCAACCGCCTCCAGGCCAAGGACGCCGACATCCTCAAGTACGAGCTGGGCACCAACCTCGTGCGCACCTCGCACTACCCGCAGGACCCCGAGTTCCTCGACCGCGCCGACGAGATCGGCCTGCTGGTGTTCGAGGAGATCCCGGGCTGGCAGCACATCGGCGACACCGCCTGGCAGGACGTGGCGGTGGAGAACGTGCGCGAGATGGTGACCCGCGACCGCAACCACCCCTCGATCATCATGTGGGGCGTACGCATCAACGAGTCCGGCGACAACCACAACTTCTACACCCGCACCAACGCGCTGGCCCACCAGCTGGACCCGTCCCGGCCCACCGGCGGCGTGCGCAACTTCACCGGCAGCGAGAAGCTGGAGGACGTCTACACGTTCAACGACTTCTCCGGCGGCTCCATCGCCCCGACGGTGCTGCCGTGGCTGGTCACCGAGTCGGTCGGGCACACCGACCCCGACCGCAGCAACGACCCCGAGCAGGTGCTCACCCACACCATGCTCACCCACCTCAACGTGCAGAACCAGGCTGCCTCGCGTACGAACGTGGCCGGGGCGCTGGGCTGGGCGGCGTTCGACTACAACACCACCTTCGACACCGAGAGCTGCATCGACTCCACCTGCTACCACGGCGTATCGGACATCTTCCGCATCGCCAAGCCGGCCGCGTCGGCCTTCACCTCCCAGCGCGACCCGGCGAAGTACGGCGCCTTCGTGCAGATCGCCCACGACTGGGCCCAGGGCTCCTCGACCACCGTGTACGTCGCGGGCAACTGCCAGCAGGTGGAGCTGTTCGCCAACGGCGTCTCCAAGGGCCGGATCAGCCCCAACGCGTACACGTCGCTGCCGCACCCGTTCTTCCAGTTCGACAACGTGACCTGGGCGGCGGGCAGCCTGCGCGCCGACTGCTGGATCGGCGGGGCGATCGCGGCCACCGACACCCAGTACACCCCGGGCGCGCCGGTGAAGCTCAGCCTGGCCGCCGACGACGCCTCGCTCAAGGCCGACGGCGGCGACATGACCCGGGTCGTGGTCAAGGCCCTGGACGCCAACAACCAGGTCGTGCCGACCAGCAACGCGGCCGTCACGTTCAGCGTCACCGGCCCCGGCGCCGTCGTCGGCAGCAGCCCGCTGGTGCTGGAGGGCGGCGTCGGCGCCGTGTACGTCAAGACGGCGCTCGGCCAGACCGGCACCATCGCCGCGACCGCCGCCTCCCCCGGCCTGGCCTCGGCGACCGCCTCCGTCACCGCGGCGGCGTTCACCGACCCGATCGTGCCGGTCAGCGGCGCGTACACGTTCGGGTTCCCGGTTGACGTCAACGACCGGGTGACCGGCACCGGCCAGAACCAGTTCAACTACGCGGGCACCGGCTGGCAGAACGGCGGCGACGCCAACGCGTTCAGCAAGGACAACAGCTGGAGCGGCACCGCCAACGACACCGCCACCCTCGCCTTCACCGGCACCCGGGTGGTCCTCTACGGCATCCTCGACACCACCCACGGGCAGGCCGCGGTGTCGGTCGACGGCGGCACCGAGCAGACGGTGTCGTTCACCGGCACCCGCCGGGCCAACACCGCCCTGTGGAGCAGTGCGACGCTCGCGCAGGGCGGCCACACGCTGCGGGTACGGGTCGTCGGCAACGGGCCGGTGGCCCTGGACCGGGCCACGGTGCTCGCCGCGGCGCCCACCGTGGTGTCCGCGCCGGTCGCCGCGAGCCCCGACGTGATCCCGCAGTCGCGCTACTCGGTCCGCTACGTCGACAGCCAGGACTTCAACGGCGACGGGCAGACCCTGTCCGGCCCCGCGATCAGCGCGTTCGACGGCAGCACCAAGACGTTCTGGCACACCCGGTGGTCCACCGGGATCGACCCGCTCCCGCACGAACTCCAGCTCGACCTGGGGGCGAGCTACCCGGTCGCCGGGTTCACGTACCTGCCCCGGCAGGACAGCGCGAACGGGCGCATCGGCCAGTACGAGTTCTATGTCAGCGCCGACGGCAGCAACTGGGGCTCGGCCGCGGCCACCGGCACCCTCGCCAACAGCACCGCCGCGCAGACGGTGTCGTTCACGGCCAGGTCCGGCCGGTACGTGCGGCTGCGGGTGCTCAGCTCGTCCGACGGGCAGTACGCCAGCATCGCCGATCTGAAGATCCGCACCTCGGGCGTGAGCACGACCACGGTCGACGACCGGGCCACCGGCACCGGGCAGAACCAGTTCAACTACACCGGCACCTGGCAGTCGTGCACCAACTGCGGCGCCGACCTCTACTCGGGCACCAACAGCTGGAGCAACACCGCGAACAGCCAGTTCACGGTCGCGTTCACCGGTACCCAGATCAGGCTGTACGGCGTACGCGATCCGAGGCACGGCATCGCCATGGTGTCGATCGACGGCGGGGCTGAGACCGCGGTCGACTTCTACAGCAGCGCCCGCCAGGGCAACCTGCTGGTGTGGACGAGCCCGGTGCTGACCGCCGGATCGCACACGCTGCGGGTACGGGTCACCGCGACCGCCAGCCCGTCGGCGACCGACACCTTCGTGGTCGCCGACCGGGTCGACATAACCGGCTGACCCCCGCCCCGCCTCCCCACCCCGTTTTAAATTGACGCTGGCCTATCCAGAGGACAATTTTCCAAGATCCGTCCTCTTGATAGGCCAGCGTCGATGCTAGGCAGGGGTGGGCCGCCGACCCGAAGCAAGGGACGCACCCCCGCGCCCGGTCACTCCAGCTATTCGACGGCCCCGATCAAGCAGCGCCGCAGCGGTCGCAAACGTCACCCGGATGTGGGCATTTCAACAGAACCCGCCTCTGTTGTTGCATCCACCCGCCCGCCGGGTAGAAACGGCTGGCAGACCGGGAGGGACGTGCCATGACCACAGTGCTCGACCAGCGGTACCAGCTGCTGGAGCAGATCGGCGAGGGCGGCATGGCCACCGTATGGCGCGGCCTGGACCTGCGCCTGCGGCGCCCGGTGGCGATCAAGGCGCTGGGCGCGGCGATGCTGCACGACCCCGACATGCGCCAGCGGTTCTGGCGCGAGGCGCAGACCATCGCCGCGCTGGCCCACCCCGCCATCGTCGCCGTATACGACGTCTCCGTCGGCCAGGACCGCGCGTACGTGGTGATGGAACTCGTCGACGGCCCCTCCGTGGCGCAGGTGCTGGAGTCGGGTCCGGTGCCGGTCGCGCAGGCCCTCGACATCGCCGCGCAGACCTGCGCCGCGCTGACCGCCGCCCACGCGGCCGGGGTGGTCCATCGCGACATCACCCCCGGCAACCTGCTGCTGGCCGGCTCCGGGGCGCTGAAGGTGTGCGACTTCGGCATCGCCGCCTGGGAGCAGGACGCCTACCCGGCGCTGGTCGCGGGCACCCCCGGCTACACCGCACCGGAGCAGGCCCGGGGCGGCCCCGTCGACGCCCGCACCGACCTGTACGGCCTCGGCTGCGTCCTGTACGCCCTCATCACCGGCGCCCCGCCCGGACCCGCCGCCGTCCCGCCCCACCCGGCACCGCCCGCCCTGGCCGACCTGATCGGCCGCCTGACCGCGCCGGACCCCGCCGACCGCCCCGAAAGCGCGGCCGAGGTCGCCGCCGAACTCGACCGGCTGCGCGCCGACGAGACCGCCGCCACGCAGCTGTTCACGGCGGCCGGCCCCGCGACGACCCGGGTGATGGCGGCGCAGCCGCCCGCCGGACGCGCCCAGGTGCCGGTGCCGGGCCCCGCCACCGCCGTCGACCTGCCCGCGGTGCCGGTCGGGCGGCGCGGCGGCAACCGCTGGCTGCGGCCGGTGCTGGTCGCCTGCGGGCTGGTCAGCGCGGTCACCGCAGTGATGCTCGGCCTGCTGCTGCTCCAGTCCGCCGGGCAGCGAGCCGGGGTGCCGATGGCCGGGGCGACCTCCGGCCCCGCCCGCTCGGTGGCCGCGTCGCCGGTGGCGGCCGCCCGGCCCGACGCGCTGCTGCGCTCGCTGACACAGGAGGTCGACCGGCTGGCCGACTCCGGTGCCGTGGACGACCGAACGGCACGGGACCTGCGCAAACGGCTGTCCGATCTCGACAAGAGGCTCCGCAAGGACGCGGGCGAGGGACGCAGCCAGGCGGAGGACTTCATCGACCGGCTCCAGGACCTGCGGCGCGACGGCCGCCTCTCCCCCGAGGCCTACGACCGCCTCGCCGAGCTGTCCGGCGCCCTAGTCGCCGCCCTCCCCCGCGACAACGGAAACCACGACTGACCCAACCCGGCCCCCACCCGCCGACACGACCCGGGCCGACCTTGATCGCCAAGTCCGGCCACTTCCCTACCGGCGCCGCCCCAGCGACACCACCTTTTCAGCCCTCAAACGGTGATCTTCCCGCGAAGATCGCCGTTTGAGGTCAGAAGGTGCGCTTTTAGGTCAGGTTCTGACCGCAGGCGGCGATCAACCGACCGCGCCCCGGCCCTTGGCGGCGGCGGGCGGGACGGCGGCGGGCGGGACGGTGGCGGCGAGGACGGCCGGGTCCTGGCAGCCGCGGGCGAAGCCCTCGATGCGGCGGCGGATGTCGCGGCCGAGCAGCCACACCCCGATGCGGTCGGCGATCGGCCGGATCAGCGCGGGACGGGTGCGGAAGTGGTAGCGCCAGGTCGCGACGGTGTGGCCGGGCTGCTCGGCGGGAGCGAACCGCCAGCCGCCCGCCATCATCGCGAAGAACCACGGCCCGTCGACCATACGCATGCCGACGTTGGTGGGCGGGTTGTAGGAGACGTATTCGCTGGTCATCGTCAGGCCGTGGCGGGACCGGGTGAAGGTGCGCACGCCCTTGGCGGGGCGGACGGCGCCGTCGAGCAGGTGCTGCTCGCGCACGAACGGGTCCCACCGGTAGCGGGCGGCGCCGGTGGTCTGCGAGACCGCGAACGCGACAGCCGGGGTGACGGGGACGACCACGACGGCCTGTACGACTGGCATACCGCTCATCCTGCCCTATCCACGCCATTGCCATATATCGATTTGCATCGTTGCCGGATCGTGTCCGAGAGATTTCGGCGGGATCCACGGTCGGCAATGGTGTCGCCGACAACAAATATCCTGGCCAGGAGACATGCCCATCCTTGCGCGACAGTCGGTCGAGGATCGACGCCCGAACTGTGGCACGCCGATCGTATTGACAGACATGCGATCCGGGTCGAATCTTGCCAGAGAGCGCTCTCTGAATGATCGATCCGCACCCGCCGCGACGCGGCCTCCCGGCCGGCCGTGCCGCACGTCCAGCACGACAGGGAGACCTCCATGCCCATCGAGCTCCGACCGACCGTCCGACGGCGGCCGGCGTACCTGTTCGCGGTCATCTCCGCGACCATGGTGCTACTGGCCGCGTACATCTTCGCCCTGGCCACCGGCAGCGCCCGCGCCGCCGACCCGCTCATCTCGCAGGGCAAGCCCGCCACCGCCTCCTCCACCGAGAACGCCGCCAGCCCGGCCTCGGCGGCGGTCGACGGCAACACCGGCACCCGCTGGTCCAGCGCCTTCGCCGACCCGCAGTGGCTCCAGGTCGACCTCGGCGCCACCGCCACCATCAGCCAGGTGGTGCTCAACTGGGAGGCCGCCTCGGCCAAGTCGTTCCAGCTCCAGGTCGCGGGCTCGGCGACCGGTCCCTGGACGAACATCTACAGCACCACCACCGGCGCGGGCGGCGTCCAGACGCTGGCGGTCAGCGGCAGCGGCCGGTACGTACGCGTGAACGGCACCGTCCGCAACACCGCCTACGGCTACTCGCTGTGGGAGTTCCAGGTGTTCGGCACGTTCCCGACCGGCGGCGGCTGCACCACCGCCAACGCCGCGCTGAACCGGCCCGCCACCGCCTCGTCGGCGGAGAACGCGACGTTCTCGGCCTCGGCGGCGTTCGACGGCAACGCCACCACCACCCGCTGGTCCAGCCTGTTCGCCGACCCGCAGTGGATCCAGGTCGACCTGGGCACCGCGCAGCCGATCTGCCAGGTCGTGCTGACCTGGGAGGCGGCCTCGGCCAAGTCGTTCCAGCTCCAGGTCTCCAACTCGGCGACCGGCCCGTGGACGAACCTCTACTCCACCACCACCGGCGCGGGCGGCACCCAGACCCTCGACGTCAACGGCAACGGCCGGTACGTGCGCATGAACGGCACCGCGCGCAACACCGCCTACGGCTACTCGCTGTTCGAGTTCGCGGTGCGGCTGGGCTCCGGCGCCACCAGCCCGAGCCCGAGCCCGCAGCCGAGCACGTCGCCGTCGCCGACCGACCCGAACAACTTCTGGGGCGACACCAGCAGCATCCCGGCGGCGCAGAACGTGGTCATGCTGAAGATCCTCAACCGGACCAACGGCAAGTACCCCGACAGCCAGGTGTTCTGGAGCTACAACGGCACCGTCCACTCCATCGCCGACCAGCCGTACTTCGACATGCCGGTAAACACCGCCGGCCGGATGTACTTCTACCTCGGCACCCCGAACAGCCTGTACTACGACTTCATCGAGTTCACGGTCGGGCCGTCGGTGTTCAACGGCAACACCACCCGCGTCGACGCCTTCGGCCTGAAGCTCGCGATGCGGCTGCACGCCCACGACGGCTACGACGCGTCCGTGGGCGAGGACTATGCCACCTTCGCCGAGGACCGGGCGGTGACCTTCCAGAAGTTCGTCAACGAGGTCCCGGCCGAGTTCGACCACCTGGCCACCGTGCAGGCGCCGTACCGGATCATCACGCCGGGCAGCGACGCCGACTTCCGCACCGGCGGCCAGTACGCCAACTACCTGAGCAGCTACGCGGCGTCGGTCGGGATCACCGCGACCACCTCCGACATCACCGGCTGCGCGGGCGTCCTGGCGGGCAACCCGAACATGTGCGCCGCGCTCAACCGGCACGTGGCGCACCTGCCGCAGTCGCAGTGGGGCACGGTGAGCAACTTCTACCAGGCCGCCCCGGCCAACTACTACGCCCGGTTCTGGCACGACCACGCCATCAACAAGCTCGCGTACGGCTTCCCCTATGACGACGTCACCGAGCAGTCCTCGTTCATCTCCCACGGCAACCCGCAGTACCTGCTGATCGCCGTCGGCTGGTGACCTATTGAGGGCCGCTCCCCCGTCTTGAGGGGGAGCGGCCCTCCCCCGTCAGAAGAAACGCAGATAGAGGTACGGCACGCAGACGGCCACCGTGATCACGGTGACGATCAGGCCGTACCGGGTGAACTGCCAGAAGGTGATCGGGCGGTGGGCGCGCTCGGCGACGCCCAGCATCACCACGTTGGCCGAGGCGCCGATGGCGGTCGCGTTGCCGCCCAGGTCGGCGCCGAGCAGCAGCGCCCACCAGAGCACGTTGTGCCCCTGCCCGCCGCTGTGCACCAGGTCGGCCACGATCGGGCTCATCGTCGCGACGTACGGGATGTTGTCGATCACCGCGGACAGGCCCGCCGACGCCCACAGCAGCAGCATCGTCGTGCCCCACAGCCGGCCCTCGGTCGCCTGGGCCGCCGCCTGCGACAGCCGGTCGATCACCCCGGTGTCGACCAGCGCGCCGACCATCACGAACAGGCCGACGAAGAACAGCAGCGTGTGCCACTCGACGTCCTTGGCCACCTCGTCCGGGTCCAGCCGCGAGGCCGCCAGCAGCACCAGGCCGCCGATGATCGCCACGATCGCCGGGTCCAGGTGCAGGAGCGGGTGCAGCACGAACCCGGCCAGCACCGCCGCCAGCACCACCAGGCTCACCGCCAGCAGCCGGGGCTTGCGGATCCCGTCGCGCTCGCGCATCGCGAGCACCGCCGCCGCCTTCTCCGCGTTCGGGTGCAGCGCGTCGCGGAACAGCCACCGGCACAGCGCCAGGAAGACCACCAGGATGATCGCCACGATCGGCGCCATGACGGACAGGAAGTCGTTGAAGCCCAGCCCCGACTTGCTCGCCACGATGATGTTGGGCGGGTCGCCGATCAGCGTCGCCGCCCCGCCGATGTTCGACGCCATCACCTCGGCGATCAGGAACGGGGCCGCGGGCAGCCCGAGCCGGTCGCACACGAACAGGGTCACCGGCGCGATCAGCAGGACCGTGGTCACGTTGTCCAGCCCGGCCGACGCCACCGCGGTGATGACCACGAGCAGGACCAGCACCGGGTACGGCCGCCCGCGCGCCCGCTTCACCGACCAGATCGCCAGATACTCGAACAGGCCGGTGCGCCGCAGCACCCCGACGATCAGCATCATGCCGATCAGCAGCACGATGACGTTCCAGTCCACGCCGGACTCCGGCGAGAAGAACGCCGTGTGCGCGTCGGTGGCGCCGATCAGCGCCATCGCCACCGCCCCGCCCAGCGCCGCGGCGACCCGGTGTACCCACTCGGTCGCGATCAGCACGTACGCGGTGACGAAGACGGCCACGGCCAGCCATGCCTGGAGGGTCATACCGGCAGCACCCGGTCCAGCAGGTTGTGCAGGGTGACCGCGCCGAGCAGCCGCCCGCGCTCGACGACCGCGACCAGCGGGCTGCGGGTGCGGGCCATCAGCGCGGCCAGTTCCAGCGCCGTCGCCGACGGCTCGACCACCGGCAGTTCATGCGGCTGCGGCGGCAGGCACTCGCGCACGGACAGGTCGCCGAGCCCGCGCATGAACACGTCGGCGGCGGCCTCGTCGACCAGGTGGGCCAGCGTGGGGTCTTCCTGGCAGTAGCTGGGGACCGCCAGCCGCAGCACCTGCGTGCCCGGCAGCACCGCGAACGGCGCCCCGGAGCGGTCCACCACGATGAGTCCGGGCAGGTCGGCGTCGGCGAGCATGCGCGCGGCGGCCAGCGCGGGAGTGGACAGCTCGACGGTCGGCCACGGAACGGCCAGATCAGACGCGCGCATGGGAGGAAACCTCTCTGGTCGACGGCGAATACCGTGCCGACCAGACTTCCCGGCGCTCCTGCGTACACCCTAGCGGCTGCGACCGCCCCGGCACCATCCCGCCCCGCCCCGGCGGCCGGTGAGGTGATCACTGTGCGGTACGACGGATAATGTCCAGGTGTGGCCCGCGTCCAGGCTCGCGACAGCGCGGAGCCGGGCGGGCTCGTCCACCACGGCAGACGGGAATCATCCTCATGCAGTACGCACGCCTGGGCACGTCGGGTCTCAAGGTCAGCCGGATCGCGCTCGGCTGCATGAGCTTCGGCGACACCTCGCGCGGCTTCAACAAGTGGGCCCTGGACGACGCGGCCGCCGAGCCGGTGTTCCGGCAGGCCGTCGAGCTCGGCATCACCTTCTGGGACACCGCCAACGCGTACGGCGTCGGCAGCTCCGAGGAGGTGGTCGGCCGCGCGATGCGCAAGTACACCCGCCGCGACGACATCGTCCTGGCCACCAAGGTCTTCTTCAAGATGCACGACGGACCCGGCGGCTCCGGCCTGTCCCGCAAGGCGATCATGGAGCAGGTCGACGCCTCGCTCAGCCGCCTGGGCACCGACTACGTCGACCTCTACCAGATCCACCGGTTCGACCCGGAGACGCCGGTCGAGGAGACGATGGAGGCGCTGCACGACGTGGTCCGGGCGGGCAAGGTCCGCTACCTCGGCGCGTCGTCGATGTGGGCGTGGCAGTTCGCCAAGATGCAGCACGCCGCGCAGCGCCACGGCTGGACCCGGTTCGTCTCCATGCAGAACCAGTACAGCCTGGTGCAGCGCGAGGAGGAGCGGGAGATGTTCGGGCTGCTGGCCGATCAGGGCGTCGGCAGCATCCCGTGGAGCCCGCTGGCCAAGGGGCGGCTGGCCCGGCCGTGGGACCAGAACACGACCCAGCGCGCCGCCACCGACCCGCTCCAGTCGCGCTACGACGGCGAGTTCAACAAGCCGATCGTCGACGCCGTACAGGCCGTCGCGCAGGCGCACGGCGTGCCGATGGCGCAGGTCGCGCTGGCCTGGGTGCTGCGCAACCCGGTGGTCACCGCCCCGATCGTCGGCCCGACCAAGCCGCACCACCTCGCCGACGCGGCCGCCGCCCTCGACCTCGTGCTCACCGACGACCAGGCCCGGCTGCTGGAGGAGCACTACACCCCGCGCCTGCCGTCCGGCTACTGACCGGCTACTGACCGGCGCCGACCTGGACCGCGCCGCGTACGCGGTCCGGGTCAGCGCGGCAGGGCCGCGTGCAACCGTGCCACGAGCTGCGTGGACGGCGGCACGGCGTGCAGGATGAGGGTCACCGGCGCCGTGGTCTGGGCGAGCACGGACACGATGTCCAGCAGTACGGGCAGGTGGTGCGGCTCGGCGACGAGCAGGTCCTCGGCGTGGGCGACCGTGAGCACGGGATCGGCCTGGACGGCGTCGCGCAGGCAGTCGGCGAAGGCGTCCCAGTTGGCGCCGAAGTGCGCCGGGAAGGCCAGCGCGCGGGCGAACTCGGCGAACAGGCCCGCCCGGGTGCGGCAGGCCTGTCCGCCGACGGTGCGGTCACCGGCGGGCGCGGGCCCGTCGCGCAGGTCCAGCCAGCGCGGCAGGGCATCGGGCGTCGGCACGGCGACCTCGTCTCAGAGCCGGTAGAAGTCGGTGTAGTGGTTCGGCGAGAACCAGGTCACCCCGGTCGCCCGGTTGACCACGATGCGGTACGCGTCGCGGGCGGCGCCCTTGGTGCGCGGGTACACGTCGTACTCGTAGTAGGTGGCGCCCGCCGGCAGCTGGCCCTCGCGGTTGAAGAACTGGCCGCCGGTGTAGTTGTAGAGCCCGCCGCTCCACGAGTACCAGCCGGAGGTCGTCGGGAAGCCCTTGGCCGACCAGCCGGACCGGGCGGTGCGCGCGTCGGCGCAGCGGGAGATGGTGCACGTGCTGTAGACGGCGGCCGAGGCGGGCTCGCTGGTCGCGGGGACGACCAGGGCGGTGAGCAGCATGGCCAGGACGAGGGCGGCGCGCAGCGGCCAGGACAGGCGGGCCGGGGTGCGCAGGGCGAGGGTCATGGGGGTACCTCCGCAGCGGGTTGGCGATCAGGCGCCATCGTTGCGCGGACGTACCAACAATGGAAGTTTATGAATGGAAAATGGCACTGAACCGCGTGTTAAATCCTTGTCTCGCCTCGTCAGCGGGTCGCGGCCCGCACCCGGTCCAGCAGTTCGGCCGCAGCGTCGGTATCGGTGACGGCCGCCTCGGCCGCCGCCGCGAACCCGGGCGGCGCGATCGCCAGCTTCGCCGCCGACGCGACGATGCCTTCTCGTTGACCGTCCAGCGGCCCGCGCGGCCGTGCAGCGCGTGGGCCATGACGCCGACGGCGCGGAACAGGCAGCCGGTGACGTACACCCGGTCCAGCGGCGCCTTGCGCGCCGCCCCGATCATGAAGTCCGCCTCCCACAGCCCCGCGACCAGCGCCTCGGCCAGCGGCTGCGGGTAGTACTGCGCCTGCTCCCGCACTGCCGACACCTCGCCGGTCGGGTCGGCCAGCACCTGGCACAGCGCCAGCTCCCCCGCGTAGGCGTGGCTGTAGAAGCCCAGCACCCGCAGCGCATCGACGTCCAGCTCGCCCCGGTAGTACAGGCCGTAGTCGTAGTCGCTGTCCGGCCGGTGCTCGCCGCGCGCCCGGCTCCCGCCGAGCACCACCGCCACCACTCCGCGCACTTCCGACAGCCGACGCACAAGATCATCCACGGTCCGCGAGCTTACCCACCGGCGGCGACCCACACCGCATACGGTGTGCCCACACCGTATGCGGTGTGACCCCGCAACCGGGTCAGGGTGGCGGGTCGAAGCCCGCAGCGGCGTGGAAGCTGGCGCGGCGGGCGGCGCGGCGCAGGGCGCCGAGCACGGCCGGTCCGGTGAGGACCACCAGGACGGCCGTGGTGATCGCGCGGCCGGTGTCCCAGCCGAGCGAGGTGACGGTGAAGAACACCAGGTAGCGCTGGAGCTGTTCGAGCAGCGGCAGGCCGGGCTCGTACGCGATGGAGCTGTTCGGGTCCAGGGAGAACGGCCAGAACGACAGGTTGAGCAGGAACCCGAACAGGTAGCCGGAGACGGCGGCGTACGCGGCGAGCATCGCGATCTCGGCCTTGCCCCGCACTCTCGGCAGCAGGCCCGCGAGCATGCCGACGTACGCGCAGCCGAACATCTGGTACGGCATCCACGGCCCGACCCCGCCGGTGAGCAGCGCGGACGCGAACAGCGACGTGCACCCCAGGGTGAACCCGAACCCCGGCCCGAACACCCGGCCGGCGAGCACGAGCAGGAAGAACACGGTCTCGATGCCGGCGGTGCCCGCGCCCAGCGGCCGCAGCGCCGCGTTGACCGCCGACAGGACGCCGAGCATGGCCAGGGCCTTGGCGTCGATCCGCTTCTCGGCGATCTCGGCGAGCACCACGGCCAGCACCACCAGCAGCAGCACCCCGAACAGCAGCGGCGGCGTCTGGGTCGAGCCCAGCCGTCCGGGCGCGACGACGAACGGCCAGAAGAACGCGACCAGCCCCAGCAGCGCCGCCATCGTGATCACGGCGACGGCGCGGACGGGCACGCGGACGGCGCGGACGGTGGTCATACCCCCTCCTCCGGCAGCGCGGCCCGCACCTGGCCGACGGTCAGGTACGGCGCCGGGGCCAGGATCTTCGCCACCTGCGGCGCGAACGACGGCGACGCGGTGAGCACCGCCGCGGCCGGTCCGTCGGCGACGACCTCGCCGTCGGCCATCACCACGACCCGGTCGGCGACGAGCGTGGCGAACTCGACGTCGTGCGTGGCCACGACCACGGCGTGCCCGCGCGCGGCCAGGGTGTCGACGGTCGCGGCCAGGGCCTGCTTGGCGCGGTAGTCCAGGCCCCGGGTCGGCTCGTCGAGCAGCACCACGCCCGGCGTGACGGCCAGCTGCACCGCGAGCACCAGCGCGAGCTGCTGCCCGGCGGACAGGTCGCGCGGATGGGCGGCCCGGTCGATGCCGGGCGCGATCGCGTCCAGCAGCGCCGCGGCGGCGCCGGGACTGCCGAGCACGTCGCCGTCGCGGTCTGCCTGGGCGAGTTCGGCGCCGACGGTGTCGAGGTAGAGCAGGTCGGTCGCGGTCTGCGGGACGAGGCCGACCAGGGCGCGGGCACGCGCGGCCGACACCGACCTCGGGTCGGTACGCCCCGAGCCGTCCCGCACCGCCACCGTGCCGCCGTCGCGGCGCCCCGAGCCCTGCACCGCCCACAGCAGCGAGGACTTGCCGGACCCGTTGCGTCCCATCAGGGCGGTCACCTCGCCGCGCCGCAGGTCCAGGTCGACGCCGCGCACCGCGACGACGGGCCCGTGCCGGACGATGACGCCCCGTGCGGCGAGTTCCACCTGCTCGGTGGCGCGGCTGGTGCGGTGCGGGGGCGGGTCGGCGGGCAGCCGGTCGCGCAGGTGCGCGGCGCGGCGGCGGGCGTCGCGGACCGACAGCGGGACCGGCGTCCAGCCCGCGTGCCGGGCCAGTTCGACCACGGGCGGCGCGACAGTCGACGCGGCGAGTTGCGCGGCCGGGTCGCCGCAGCTGACGGTGCCGTCACCGGCCAGGTGGACGACCCGGTCGGCGTACGGGACGACGCGTTCGAGCCGGTGCTCGGCCAGCACCACGGTGATGCCGAGATCGTGCACGAGCCGGGTGATCGCGGCGAGGACATCCTCGGCACCGGTCGGGTCCAGCGCCGACGTCGGCTCGTCGAGCACCAGCACCCGCGGGTGGGCGGTGAGCGCGGCGGCGATGGCGACCCGCTGCTGCTGGCCGCCCGACAGCTGGTGCAGGCCGCGGTGGCGCAGCTCGGCCAGCCCGAGCAGATCGAGCGCCTCCTCCACCCGGGCGCGCATCACCCTCGGGTCCAGGGCCAGCTGCTCCATGCCGTACGCCAGCTCCTCCTCGACGGTGTCGGTGACGAATCCGGCGACCGGATCCTGTCCGACGACGCCGACGAGGTCGGCCAGCTCGCGCGGCGGGTGGTGGGCGGTGTCGCGCCCGGCGACGGTGACCCGGCCGGTGAGCGTGCCGCCGGTGAAGTGCGGCACCAGGCCGTTGACCGCCCCGAGCAGCGTCGACTTGCCGGTGCCGGTGTGCCCGACGACCAGGACCAGCTCGCCCTCGTCCAGGTGCAGGTCGACGTCGCGCAGCACGGGCACGGCGGCCCCGTCGTACGTGACGGACACGCGGTCGAATCGGATCATGCGACGGCTCCGGCGGGGACGGGACGGTGGCGCGGCGGTGGCGGTGGCGCGGCCAGCGCGGCCGCGGCGGCGAGCAGGATCGCGGCGGCGGGCAGCGCGGGCAGGGTCGGCCAGTGCAGCAGGTCCGTGCCGGCGGCCGGGTCGTAGCCGGTGCCCGCCGCGAGCACGAACGCGGCGGACAGGCCGCCGACCGCGACCGTCCATTCCGGCCACTGCCACGGATCGGGGCGGTAGCGGGTGCGCGAGACCCGGCGCCCGCCGAGGATCAGCCCGCCGGTGCACAGCACCGCCCCGGCGGCGAACCCGGCCGTGCCGACGGCGCCGGGGACGGTCGGGTCGAGCAGGCCGTACGCGCCGACGCACAGGCCGGTCATCCCGGTGAGCATGAGCGCGCCCGTGACCAGCCGCGACGTACGGGTGGCCGAACCGGTGCGGCCGTAGCCGCGCGAGTCCATCGCGGCGGCCAGCCGCAGCGACCGGTCGAGGGCGTCGTGCAGCACCGGCAGCGCGATCGCGCGCAGCGCCCGCAGGCCGCGGGTGCGCCCGGCGCGCAGGCGGCGGGCGCGGGCCACCCGCTGCACGCTCTCGACCAGCTGCGGGGCCACCGTCAGCGCGACGGTGACCGCGACGCCGAGCTCGTACAGGGCACCGGGCAGCACCCGCAGCGCCCGTTTCGGGTTGGCCAGCGTGTTCGCGGCGCCGATGCAGCACAGCAGGCAGGCCAGCCGCATGCCGTCCAGCGCGGCCGACAGCACGGCCTCGGCGGAGACGGGGCCGCCGAGCTGGATGCCCGCGTACCAGTCGGGGGTGGGCACCTGCGGCAGGGTGAGCAGGATGTGGTCGCCGGGGCCGGTGCCGGAGGCGAACACGGCCCGGAACAGCACCCGGATCGCGATCACGGTCAGCGCCAGCAGCAGGTAGTAGCCGAAGGCGCGGGCCCAGGGCGCGTCGCCCCGGCGCAGCGTCACCGCCAGCCCGAGCACCGCGAAGATCAGCGCCAGCAGCAGCGGGTTGCCGGTGCGGCTGGCCGCGGTGGCCAGGGCCAGCGCCCACAGCCACCACGCGACCGGGTGCAGCGCCCGGGGCAGCCGCGCGGCGGCCAGGCTAGTCATCGGCGGCGGCGCGCCTGCGGCGTACCGCGACGACCGCACCCGTGCCGAGCAGCAGCACGATCGCGGCGGTGACCAGCAGCGGCACCGCCGTGCCCGGGTCCTGCGGCGCGGCGGCCCCGGTGGGCGCCGCGTCGACGATCGGCGGGACGTCCTCGGTCGGTGCCGCGGTCTCGCTCACCGAGGCGCTCGGCATCGCGGCCGGGGCCGAGGGTCCGGCCGAAGTGGACGCTGCGGCGGCCGAGGCGGACGGTCGCGCGGTGGACGCCGAGGGCCGGGCCGTGGTCGGGCGCGGTTTCGGGGTGGGCGAGCCGATGGGGCTGGTGTTGCGGGCGCGCACGCTGTCCGGGCTGAACCTCGGCCTGCCCTGGCTGCCGTCCGTGGCCGTGGCGCCGAACGTCCACAGGTCGACGCTGCCGGGTTTCGGGTGGTAGCCCATCGCGCCGAGCTGCGAGTACGACCACGAGTCCTGCCCCGGATCGGCGTGCCAGTACGACCAGTACGCCGTAGCCGGGGGTGTCAGCACGCACTTCTCGGTCGCCGAGGTCGGATACTGCGTGCCGCCCTGGTAACCGGAGTAGCCGATGCGGCACACGAACGCCGGGCCGTCGTGCTGGGTCCCGGCGGTCTTCCAGCCGCCCTGGTTGAGCAGCTGGTATCCGGTCGTCGGGGTGGTGCCGCAGGCACGCAGCAGCGGCCCGCCCCAGTGGCTGAAGTCCACCGCCAGGATCACCCCGGAACTGGTGGTGCACTTCCCGACCGGCTGCGGCGCGGCCGCGGCGGGCGCGCCGGGCGCGAGCATCACCGCCGCGAGCAGCACCAGCGCCGCGACCGAGCCGCGCCGGTTCACCGGCCGCCGCCCTCGGTCCGGCGCCGCAGGCCGATGAGCAGCGCCATCCCGGCCACGATCAGCACCAGCGCGACCGCGACGATCGCCGTCAGCGGCAGGCCGGTGACCGGCAGCCCTCCCCCGGCACCGGTCGGCGACGCCGACGGCGAGCCGCCGGTCCGCGACGGGGTCGGCGAGCCCGCGGACGGCGACGGCGAGCTGCCGGCACGCGACGGCGACGGCGACGCGGCGGACGGCGAGGGCGAGGCGGCGGGCGTGTGGACGTCGCGCAGCAGCGTGCCGAACGAGATCCCGGTCGCGCCGCTGACCGCCTGCGTCGAGGAGCGCAGGTCCGAGCCGTCGGTGCCCAGTGCGACGTCGAATCCGCCGTCGCTGTTCTGCTGCTGGGCCAGGAAGGCGCGTGCCTTGCCGAGCTGCGCGGCGTACGTGTCGGCGCGCAGCGACAGGCCCTGCACCGCCAGCGCGGTGGAGTTGGTCGAGTCACCGGCCGCGCCCGGGAAGCCGCCGTGCGCCTTCTGCTGCCCGGCGATCCAGGCCAGGGCCGCGTCCACCGCCGAGTCGTGGCCGCCCGCCAGGACCAGGGCCATCGCGGCCATCGCGGTGCTGTCGACGTCGCGGTCCTGGTCGGTCGCCGGGATCAGGCTCGGGAACGATCCGTCGGCGCGCTGGAGGCCGAGCAGGAACGTGACCGGGCTCGCCGCGTCGGCGGCCCGCCCGGCGCGCAACTGCGCGACCACGCCGAGGACCTGCCCGAACGTCGAGGTGGCCCAGGCGTAGTTGCCGGGTCCGGCGCAGCCGGCGGCCTCGTCGGTCTTCGCGCAGGTCACGTCCTTGAGGGCGGCGATCAGGTCGTGACCGCCGAAGGCGCCCGGGTCGTACCCGGTGACCTGCGCCAGCACGGCGACCTTGCCGATGGCGCCGCCGGAGGCGAACTCGGTGCCGATGCCGAGCCAGGCGTCGACGGTGAACCCGCCGTCGCCGACGACCCCGCCGGTGCGGATGAACTCGGTGACCGCGCGCAGCCGCGCGTCGTCGGACCCGGTCGCGGCCAGCGCGAACGCCCCGTCGATGCTCAGGCCGAAGTCGGGGAACCCGGGAAACGACTCGTAGTAGCGGCCGTCCTGGAGATTGGCCGGGGCGACCAGGTATGCCACACCTTTGGCCAGGTCGGGGCCGGACTCCGCCGGGGCCTGCGCGAGCGGGCGGGCGGCGGCGGGGGCCGCGACGGCGAACGCGGCGACGGCGGCGAGCAGGGCGGCGGCCGCGCGGCGGCGGATGACGGGCATGAGGGCTCCCGGGGGTGAGCGGCGCTGGCGCGGACACCGACCGCCCGCGGAAACGCTGCCCCGGGTGCTCAGGCTCCGCGCCGTGGACCACGACGACGCTGGTGGTTTGCTGCGTTCCAGCCAGGTAATCCGACTCGTCCAAAAAGGACCTACGGCTGCGGGCCAGTGCCGGGATTCGACCGGCTTCCCCTGAGGTGCTGGAACGCAGCCATCCGACCACATGTGGTCTGCAAGCGTCAACGCGGGGGCGGTGTCACGTACGCAACTCGCGCGAAACCGGGGGCATGGCTTAGCGTGAGGTCGTCATCGCGTAGGGGAACCCGGTGTGAGCCCGGGGCTGACGCGCAACGGTATGGACGCGACCACCATCACGTCCGGAGCCCGAACACCTGCCGGTGACGCTCCACCCTGCGGATACCGTCCACGCGTCTTGGGCCCGGCCGCCTCGCTCCAGGTCTGGCGAAGACCGGGCGAGGCACGCCGCTCCCATGGCGCCCAGAAGGAGTGCCATGTCCCCCTTTCACGTCCCGGCCGCCGCGTGCGCCGGGCCGGCGCGGGCCTCGCGATCGCCCTCGCCCTCCTGGCCCGGTGCCAGGCTTGTACCGCCGGCCGCCACGGGCCGCCGGCAGCGATACGAAGGCAATCAGCCGGCCCCGGCCGGCGGCATGACCCACGGCGCCTGACTCCACTTTCGACACTGGCCCCGGCATGCCGCCGCGGGCCGGAAAGGCACACCCATGATCCGCACCATCGTGCGGCGGCTAGCCGTGCTCACCGCCGCCACCGCCGCTCTCGCCCTGGTCGCCACCGCTCCGGCCGCCGCCGCCCCGACCCTGAACCGGGCCGACGCGGCGGCGGGCTGGCTGGCCCGCCAGCTCGTCGACGGCGAGCGCTTCGAGGTCGTGTTCGACGGCGTCGCCTACGCCGACCAGGGCCTGACCATCGACGCGGTGTTCGCGTTCGCCGCCTCGAAGACCGGCGGCAGCTACCGCGACGCCGCCCTGTCGTGGCTGGCCGAGCCGGGCACGCTCACCGGGTACATCGGCGACGGCACCGAGGCGTACGCCGGGGCCACCGCCAAGCTCGCGCTGGCCGCCGAGGTCACCGGCGCCGATCCGGCCGCGTTCGGCGGCGTCGACCTGGTCACGCGGCTGCGCGGCCTCCAGGCGACCTCGGGCCGGTTCAGCGACCGGTCTGCCTGGGGCGACTTCAGCAACTCGTTCACCCAGTCACTGGCCGTCATCGCGCTGGACCGCACGGCCGCGGGCGCACCCGCCTCGGCGGTGTCGTACCTGGCCGGGACCGCCTGCGCCGACGGCAGCTTCCCGCTCTACCTGGAGCAGCCGGTCTGCACCGGCGACGTCGACGCGACCGCGCTGGCGGTGCAGGCGCTGCGGGCCGCGGGCGACCACGTCCACGCGTACGGCGGCCTGACCTGGCTGGTCGCCCAGCAGCAGGCCGACGGCGGTTTCGCCTCGGCCGGGGTCGCCAACGCCAACAGCACCGGTCTGGCCGCCCAGGCGCTGCAGTCCAGCGGCCGCCTGCTGGCGGCGGCCAAGGCCCGCACGTTCCTGCGCGGGCTCCAGGTCGGCTGCGCCGGTGCGGCCGCCGACCGGGGCGCGATCGCGTACACGGCCGGGGCCTTCGACCCGGCGACCGCCCCGCGCGCGACCGCGCAGGCCGTGCTCGGCCTGACCGGCCGCGGCTACGCCGACCTCGACGCGGCGGGTTCCAGCCCGGCCGCCCCCACCCTCGCCTGCCCGTGAAAGGACCCGTCATGAACCGCCGTCTCGGCCGGGCGCTGACCGCCCTGCTCAGCATGCTCACCCTGTCCACCGGCGCCGTGCTGGTGCAGGCTCCCGCCGCGCACGCGGCCGCCTGCTCCGGCAGCACCGGCGTCACCGTCGTCGTCGACTTCGCCTCGCTGGGCGGCGGCGTCGTCACCGCGTGCGCGCCCGGCGACCCGACCAGCGGCCTGACCGCGCTGACCGGCGGCGGGTTCACCGTCGCCGGCACGCAGCGCTGGGGCCTGGCGTTCGTCTGCCGCATCAACGGGCTCCCGACCGCCGCGCAGCAGGCGTGCGTGAACACGCCGCCCGCGACGGCGTACTGGTCGTACTGGCACGCCAGCACCCACGGCGCCGCCTGGACGTACAGCTCGTCGGGCGCCAGCAGCTACAACCCGGCGCCGGGCACCGTCGAGGGCTGGGCCTTCGGCGCGGGCGCGGCACCGTCCATCACCGCACCCTGACCGCACCCTGACCGGCGGGTGGTCGGCGGCGTCCCGCGCCGCCGACCACCCCATGAGCGGAAACCACGAGTGGGTATGCCCAAAGCACCGCCCCCGCGCCGCGCCACTGTGGACGGCGAAGAGTTCATCCTGCTCAGCCCCGAGGAGTACGAGCGCCTCGACGCGTCCCGCCGCCAGGTCGGCGCCGCCCTGGCCCGCGTACGGCAGGTCAGCCACGCACTGGGCACCGCCCGCGCGGCCCTGACCGCCGTCGACACCGCCCTGGCCGCCGAGCCCTGCACCTGCGCCGACACGGGGACCTGCCCGGTCTGCCGCATCCGTGCCGCCAGGGACACCGATCCGTGATCCGGCGCTGGTCACGCAACGGGCCAGCGGCTGTTGCGGGCCTCCGCTACCGTACGCGGTCATGGAATTCACGGGGCCGTTCTTCGCACTGTTCTTCGTGGTGCTGCTGGTCATCGGCGGGGTCGTCGTCTGGGGCGCGATCCAGGGCAGCCGGAAGGTGGCCCGTTCGCAGGAGCTGCGCGAGGTGGGCCGGGTGACCACCGGCACCGTGGTGGACAACCAGATGGAGTCGCACTCGCACCACCACGACGGGCACCACCGCACCAGCATCACGTTCCGGCCGGTCGTCCGCTACCGGGCGCAGGACGGCACCGAGGTCACCGCGGTCGGCCCGGCCGCCAGCAACCGCTCGTTCATCGTGGGCTCCACCGTGCCGCTGCGGGTGCACCCCGACCGGCCCGAGCAGATCGAGATCACCTCGGGCCAGGGCCGGGGCTCCGGCGGTGTGGCCGGTATCGTCGTCGGTGTCATCGGCGTGGTCGTGCTCGTGCTGATGGCCACGTTCGCCTGCTCGGCGCAGCGGGAGTTCGACGACTTCCGCAACGACATGGGCAACTCGACGGACTTCGACAACGGCCCGTTCGGCAACGACCCGTTCGGCGACTTCCAGCAGTGCACCATCGACGGCCAGCAGGTCTCCTGCAAGTAGCGGGCACCGGGTGACCGCCAGACCGGTGGCCCGGCGGTCACGTCCGCCTCATCCGATCTCGGTCCGCACCGCCAGCGAGCCGGTGTTGTCGGCGTAGAAGCCCGGCTCGCCGTGGAACGACGACGCGTCGGCGAACCCGACGACCAGCACACCGGCGCCCGCCGGGGCGACGAACCGCTGCAACGTGCCGGTGCCGGTGCGCCCGTCGCCGATCGCGAACAGCTCGCCCAGGCCCGGCCGCAGCTCGGCCAGCTCGCCCTGCCCGGTCACGTCGACCGCGGGCGGGCTCTGGCCTGCGGCCCCGGCCGGCAGGAACACCCCGACCAGGAACAGCGTCCGGTTGTGGTGCACGATGCCGGAGATCCCGTTCAGGCCTGTGATCTCGGTGTCCGGGTACTGCGTGCCGCCGTCGGGGCCGTCGGCGGGCTCCCCGCCCGCCGGGCCGAGCGCACCCGTGACCAGCGGGAACGTCGCCACCTTGCCACCGGAGACCGGCAGCACCAGCGGACGGGTGCCCGCCCCGCCCGGCAGCGACGGCACCGCGGCCGAGCCGCCCAGGTACACGTCGGCGGTGGCGGGCAGCAGCACGGTGCCGCCCGGCCGCGGGCCCGCCGCGAACGCCTGCCCGGCCCGCGCCGACAGGGCGAAGGCCGGGTGGCCGGTGTGGCTGACGTCGTACACGCAGTCGGCCAGCGCGGCCGGGGCGGTGACCCCGGCACCGGCGCAGATCGCCTGCGCCGCGGCGGGGTCGGGTTCGGGGCCGGACTCCCGCTGCGGGAACGCCCGGTCGGTGTAGCCGGCCGTGCTCCGGCCCTCGGGGTAGGTGAACAGCGAGGTCGCGTCGGTGACCCGCCAGCTGTCGGCGAAGGCGGGGTAGAGCGCCTCGTACGGCGGCTCGCCGTCGGGCAGCGCCGCTCCGTCGCGTACCCGCAGCTCCTTCGCGAACAGGCCCACCGACGCGGCGTGCGCGGGCACCGGGTCGACCGACACGTCGAGGCCGACGCCGGCGACGGCGGAGACGTACACCGTGGAGCCGTCCGGCCAGGTCACCGAGACGACCGGGCCGCCGTCGCCCTGCCCGATCCGCACCTGCCCGCCGTGGTCCAGCCCGGTCATGGGGTCCGGGCGCGGCACCCCGCCGACCAGCACCGCGACATCGGCCGGGGTCAGCTGCACCTCGACCCTGTCCCCGGCCACGTCCATCGCCACCGCCGTGTTCACGGCCAGATGCTTCGAGTCGCGGTACGGCTGCTGCCGGACCTGCACCGTGAACCCGCCCGCCGGATCCTGCAGCGCGGTGAACTCCCCCGCCGCCTGGAAGTCGTAGCGGCGCCCGCCCAGCGTGAGCACGTGCGGCTCGCCCGTCGAGGCGGGGCACTCACCATCCGAGCTGCACACCGGGTCGGTCGGCTGCGACGGGCGGCACTCGGGCGGCAGGATGTGGTCGCCGTAGTAGTTGCGCGGGGGCATGCCGAGCGCACGGCGCAGCAGGTTCTGCGCCTGCGTGGCGTGCACCTCGTTGATGCCGATCCCGGTGTGCTTGCCCGACGGGGTGATGCACTCGTGCAGGTCCTGGATGCCGTGCTCGCCCTGGCTGTCCTCCCACGCGTGGAACAGCTCGTGGTAGAGCGTGGTGCACGGGTCGGCGCTGCCGCCCGCGCCCTCGTAGGTGTGGCGGTCGTCGGGGTTCCAGAAGATGTACATCTCGGACGTGCTGCTGCCGCCCTCGTGGTTGCTGCCGCTCGTCGGGAAGATGGTCACGGTCACGCCGTCCCCGAGAACCGTCGGCAGGATCCCGGCCGGGTCATGTCCGGGCTGCTGGAGCACACCGATGCAGCCGTCGTACGCCGCCTGGATCGACGGGTCGCGGATGACGACCACCGCCTCGGCCGGCTGCTGCGACCAGCCCGGCGCGGACAGCACGGCGAGGACGATCAGCGTGGCGGCGGCCGCGCCCCGGCGGCGGCGGCGTAGCAGCCAGACGACCAGGATGAGCAGCAGCAGCGCCCCGACGGCGACGGCGGCCCACAGCAGCCGGCCGCGCGTGCCCGCCGCCTGCGGCTGAGCGGCCGGGGCGGCGATCACGGCGGCACCGGTGACGACGCACGGCGGCGGTCCGGATCCGACGGGGATCGGGATCGCGTAGGTGACGGCGAGCTCCAGCGGGACACCGGCGCGGACCGGGTACAGCAGCCCGGTGGGCGCGACCGGCCCGGTGTAGGCGATGTTCTCCAGCGCGTGGCCGGTCGGCCCGAGCGGCACGACCGCCGGTCTCAGCTCGACGGACTGGCCGGGTTCCAGCGTCCGCAACTGCTGCCTGATGGCTGTCGCCAGCGGCTCGTCGAACCCCGGGCTGAACACGATCGGGGCCGCAGCCTGACCGCTCTGGGCCAGCGCGGTGATCGTCAGCGTGCCGAGCTCGGTCGCGGCGACCTGGCACGGCTCGATGCCGCCGTTGGTCAGGGTGACGACCGGGGCTAGCGGATCGGTGGCGCGTACCGCGACCGTCAGGCCGCCGTCGGAGGCGTGCGCCGGGGCGGCCGTGGCCAGCATGGCCGAGCCGAACAGCAGGGCGGCGGTGAACCCGCGCGCCGTCATCGTGAGCCACCGCATCGCAGGTCCCTCCATCGAGGACGATCCTCGGGCGGGCACAGCGTACGGAGCGCGCATGAATCACGTCCATCGCTGCGGAGTCGGCTTGCCGACGATCACCGGGAGGCAGTCCGACTGCGCGGCGATGGACGGGCCCGACCTCGCCGGCACGGTCGGCGGCCGGTCATGGACGCGGTTGCGGCTCCGGCACGAGACGGGCGCGCAGAAGAACGGCTGCCACCAGTGCGGTGACCCCGGCCAGCACGAAGGCGGCCGGACCGCCGAGGACTTCCTCACCTCGCGTGGGAGACCGGGGGCCGGTGCAGTTGCGCGTACGCGATCCAGTAGGCGGAGTTGCGCACCGACTGCCCCAGCGCGGTGGCCAGCCCGTCCCTGGCCAGAGCGAGGCCGGGACACGGCTTCCAGCCGGGGCACGTGACGCACTCGCCGGACGGGGTCCGGCTGTGGTCGCTGAGCAGCTGCCTGGCCAACTGCCACAGGTACGGGTCGATGCACCCCTCGGGCGGGGCGATCGGAGGATCATCGAGACCTGCGCGGATTCCGCTCCACTCGTCCATCACATCGCCTTCTTCACCACCACCGTTCATCGTGGGCGAGCCGCGCTGGGCCCGACAGTGAGAGCAAAGCTCACCCGAAGGGAGACAAGCTCACACCGACCGCGTACGCGCCGCATCCACTAGCGTTGAAGGCGTCGGGTTCGAGGATCGCACCCCGGGAGCGGCAGATGGCCGGCATCGGCACCCATCAAGCCGAGTGCGCGTTCTCGATCCGTGCCGAGCTGCTCCGGGCGCACGGCGCGCCGGACCCACCGCCCGCCGGGCTCCTGGCGGCGGTAGCGGCCGCGATCATCGACCATTGCGGACACCGGCCGCTCAAGGCGTTCCGTCTCGCCCACCGGTGGACGGTCGCCCAGGGGGTACGCGAGGTCCATGCGCTGTGCCGCGGGCACGGCCTCGGTCCTCGGGGGCTGCATGAGCGGTCCTGGAAGGAGTGGGAGGCCGGTGGCCGGGCCGGAGCCGACTACCGCGACCTGCTGTGCCGGCTGTTCCAGACCGGCCCGGTCCAGCTCGGTTTCGCCCGTGACTACTCACCGTCCGTCGCGGCGGACCTGCCGGGGAGCAGCATGTACCGACGTACCTTCGTCACCGCGGCCGCGGCGATCTCCGCGGTGGGGCCGGTCGACGACCTTTCGGGCGTCCTCCGCTCGGTGTCACCCGCGCGGCGCTCGGGCAGGGTGGACCCCGCGCGCGTGGCCGACCTGTCCGCGGTCGCCGCCGCCTACCGCCGCAGCTACCAGGACATGCCGGCCGAGGAACTGCTCGGAGCGGCACACGCGCAGCTGAGGCTGACCGGCGCGGTGGACCCGGCCCTGCAACCGGAACCCGTCCGCACCTCGCTGCTCACCGTGATGGGTGAGATGGCGGCGCTGATCGGCGTGCTCTACCTGCTGGACCGGGGCGACCAGGCGAACGGCTGGCGCTACGTCGACCTCGCCTGGGAGGCCGCCAAGGCCGCCGGCAACGCGGAGCTCCAGGCGATCATCCTGGGCGGCCGCTCGTTCGGCGTGGCCTACTGCTCCGGCGACCACCGAACCGGCCTCGACCTCGCGGAGTACGCCTGCGAGGTGGCCCGGCGCGGCGCCAGCGACGAGACCCGCGGCTGGGTCGCCGCCGTCGCCTCCGAGCGCGCGGCCTCCCTCGGCCGCCTCTCGGCATGCCGCGCCCTGCTGGAGATGTCGCGCACGGCCCTCACCGCCGAGCCGACGGAGACGGCGTCGCTGGGCATCGGCGTGTTCAACCTGGGCAAGCTGGCCGCGTACGAGGGCGGCGACATGGTCCGGCTCGGCCGCCACCGCGAGGCCGAACCGGTGCTGGACCTGGCCATCGCC
This sequence comes from Catellatospora sp. TT07R-123, assembly GCF_018327705.1. Taxonomy (NCBI): domain Bacteria; kingdom Bacillati; phylum Actinomycetota; class Actinomycetes; order Micromonosporales; family Micromonosporaceae; genus Catellatospora; species Catellatospora sp. TT07R-123. The sequence continues at coordinate 1,562,586 of NZ_BNEM01000001.1, forward strand.
CGGCTCGACCCGTCGATGCAGCGGCACCGCTGCACCGCGCTGATCGACCGGGCGGAGGCCAGGCTCGGCGCCGACGAGGTCGACGGCGCCTGCGCGGACGCCTCGGCCGCGCTCGACCTGGTGTCCCGGGTGCAGCACACCGGCAACCTCCGACGGCTGCGCGCCCTGTCGAGCCGTGCGGCGGACACCGGCTCCCCGACCGCCAAGAGCCTGTGGCGCGATGTCGTCACCGTCGCCGCCGACGCCCGGGGCGCGCTGTCGTGACCGCGCTGGTGCTCGACTTCGGCGGCGTCCTGACCAGCGACCTCTGGGAGGCGCTGCGCGGTTTCGCGCGCCGGGAGGGACTGGCCGACGACGCCCTGGTGGACCTGGTGACCAGGGACGCCGAGGGGGTCGAACTGCTGCGCGCGCTCGAACGCGGCGGCATCGGGCAGGCGCGGTTCGAGCGGGAGGTGTCGGCCCGGCTCGGCGTGCCCGCGCCGGGCCTGCTGGCTCGCATGGCGGCTGAGCTGCGGCCCGACGAGCAGATGCTCGCGGCCGTGGCCCGGATCCGGGCTACCGGAGTGAAGATCGGGATCCTGTCGAACTCCTGGGGCACCGGGCACTTCGACCCGTACGCCCCGTGGCGGCTGCACGAGCGGGCCGATGTGGTGGTCGTCTCGGACCAGGTCGGGATGCGCAAGCCGGACCCGGAGATCTTCGATCTCGTGCTGGACCGGCTCGCCGAGCCGCCCGAGGCGTGTCTGTTCATCGACGACATCGCCGCCTACCTGGAGCCCGCGCGGGCCGGCGGCATGGCGGTGTGGCACCACACCAGCACTCCCGCCACCCTGACCGAACTACGGAGGGTCTACGGCGAGTAGCGGAGCCGCGCGTCCGCGCGTCCGCGTACCGGGGGCCGTCCAGATCTTGTGCACTTTCTGTCGCCGGGGCAACGGAAAGTGCACAAGATCTAGACCCCCGAGGTCTGTCGGCCCCGGTCGCGCAGCGATCGCCGTCAGCAGGTCGGCACGCCGTCGATCCAGTTGGTCGCGTTGTCCGTGTAGTAGCCGGCCAGCCAGCCGTACATCCCGTTGGCGTAGGCGTAGACCCAGTAGGGGTTGCCGCCGATGGTCTCGCCCGCCTTCTGGCAGTAGACGTACACCTGCTGCGGGGCGCTGACCGTGGTGAGGACGGTCGGGCAGTTGGCGGGGCCCGGGTAGTTGTAGCAGGCGTCGCCGCCGTTGTTGCGGACGTTGACGCTGGAGGCCCAGATCCCGTACCAGCCCACGCCGTACCCGCTCGCGTGAGCCGGCGTGGCCGCCAGCGTGGTCGCGGCAACCATGCCGACGGCGGCGACGGCGAGCGCCCGGAAGAGTCGTTTCACGAGACACCTCTCCTTGAAGTGATACCTGTGGATGCAAGTATCGGAAAGGCGCTGCACAGCAGCTACGACAACGCGTGCCAGGAGGTGGACATCGCGTGCCGGTACTCTGCCGGGCTTATGCCGTAGGCCCTGCGGAAGGCCCGGTCCAGCGTGCGATGGCCGAGACCCCACCTGCCCGCGACGGCGGCGACCGGGCGGTCGGCCAGCAGCGGGTCGCCGAGGTCGCGGTGGCAGTTCTCCAGGCGCCGGGCCCGGATCCACCCGGCCGCCGTCAGCCCTCGCGCCGCGAACTGCCGGTGCAGCGACCGCAGCGAGAGGTGGTGGGCGGCCGCGAGCATCTCCGGGCTGAGCTCGGGGTCGGCCAGCCGCCGCTCGGCGAAGGCGATGATGCGGGCGAAGAGCACCCGATCCCTGGTGTCCGGCGGCAGCAGGCGTTCGGCGTCCAACCGGCGGGCCAGCAGGTGGCCGACGAGGTCGAGCGTGACCGTGGACAGCCTGACGCCGTCGGCCGGATCCAGCCGGTCGAGGTGTCCGCGCAGGGTGCGCAGGTGGTCGATCACGAACGCGGTGAGCGGGTCGTCGCCGGGCAGCCGGGTGGCCACCACCTCCCGCGCGACCCGCTGCGGCAGCGGCAGCACCGCCGACGGGATCATCAGCACGGTGGCCGACTCCCGCGCCAGCCGGGGATCCGTACGGCTGCTGAAGGCCCGCGAGCTGTGGTAGAGCGTCATGTCACCCGGACGGAGAACGACCTCCTTGCCGTCCTGCGTGAGGTACTGGTCGCCGGCGGAGCTCAGCACGAGGTGATACACGTCGGGGTCGGACCGGCGGATCAGCTTCGGAGTCCGGTCCACGTCGAGTGGCGGATGCCGCATCTCCAGCAGCTCGACCGCACCGGCCCGGCGGAGCTGGAGTGTGGCGTCGAAGTCGGCTGTGTGCGAAGTGCGGACCGACACCGGCATGGCCGCCTGGGCGAGGAACTCGTTCCACATCGGGAACCGGTCTGCGGCGGCGACCCCGCCGGTGTCCAGCACCTGTGACATGACCGTTCGCCGACCGCCCTCGCGAATGCCCGACTTCCGGCACAGTGACAGTACTCGATGCGATCGGACCGTCCAAGCCTCGCGCGGATTCGATGCGAGCTGTCGGCCGGCCAGGAAGCGTCCCGGCCGGCCGGCCGGTCACGCGGCGGCGGCGACCAGGCGGTGCGCGGGGCGGGCCGCGATGGACTGGGCGATCTCGCCCGCGCGCACGGCCACGTTGGACAGCAGGGTGCTGCTCAGGCCGTGCGTGTGCTCGGTGGCGCCCTGCACGTAGATCCCGCAGGCCAGCGCGCCGGTGGTGGCCACCCGGTAGTCGCGTTCGATGCGCAGCCGCCCGTCGGGCCGGGTCAGGCACTCGTCGGCCAGTTCGCCGAGCAGGCGCCGGGGGTCGCCGCTGTGGTACCCGGTGGCGCAGATGATCGCGTCGGCGGCCAGCTCGGTCCGGGCGCCGGTGGGCAGGTGCTCGATCACCGCGGTCACGCCGTCGTGGTCGCCGGTCGCGGTGACGAGCCGGGACACGTTCATGATGCGCAGCCGCTCGGTGTGGTGGATCTTCTCCTGGTACGCCCGCCGGTACAGCTCGACGATCAGCTCGGTGTCCACGACGGAGTAGTTCGTGCCCGCGTGGTACCCGTGCAGCAGCTCTTTGACCTGGTCCGGGGCGCCGTAGTAGTCGTCGACCGCGGCCGGGTCGAAGATCCGGTTGGCGAACGGGGTGTCGTCGGCCGGGGTGTAGCCGTACTTGCTGAACAGGGCGCAGATCTCGGCGCCGGGGAACGTGCGGTGCAGGTGGTCGGTGACCTCGGCGGCGCTCTGGCCGGCGCCGACGACCACGATGCGGCGCGGGTCGCGCAGCCGGTCGACGCGGTGCAGGTACTCGCTGCTGTGCCAGATGCGCGGACCGGACGTCACCGTCTCGGGCAGCCTCGGTTGCAGCCCGGTGGCGACCACGAGGTTGCGGGTACGCACGCGGCGCACCACCGGCGTGCCCCCGCGTACGTGCTGGCGGACCTCGACGTCGCAGGCGGTGACGGTGCCGCCCGCGCGGACCGGGGTCACGGCGAGCACCTCGCTGGCGTAGTGCACCTGGTCGGTGAAGCGGCGGGCGGCCCATTCGAGGTAGTCGTGGAACTCCACCCGCGACGGGAACATCGTCTTGTGGTTGATGAAGTCGGCCAGGCGGCCCTTGTCCTGCAGGTAGTTCAGGAAGCTGAACGCGCTGGACGGGTTGCGCATGGTCGCGAGGTCCTTGAGGAACGACACCTGCATGGTGGTGCCCTCGATGAGCAGACCGGGGTGCCAGGCGAAGGCGGGCTGCCGTTCGAAGAAGACGGCGCTGCCGTGCTCGCCCCGCTCGCGTAACGCGATGGCGAGGGCGAGATTGGACGGCCCGAAGCCGACACCGACGAGATCGTGAACTTCGTCTGCCGAGGTAAACATGGGTCCCTTCCAGGTACCACCAGCGGGAGCTAGATTAGGCTACCCTAAGCAAGGTAAGCCTTGCCTGCATACCGCGTCTAGAGGGGTGCCATGCGAGTCGTCATGTTCGGATACCAGACCTGGGGTCACCGGACCCTGAAAGCGCTGCTGGAGGCGCCCGAGCACGAGGTGGCGCTGGTCGTCACCCATCCGCCCAGCGACCACGCGTACGAGCGGATCTGGAGCGACTCCGTGGCCGACCTCGCCGCCGACCACGGCGTACCGGTGCTGCTGCGCAACCGGCCCGACGACCCTGAGCTGCTGGAACGCCTCGCGCAGGCCCAGCCGGATGTGATCGTCGCGACCAACTGGCGCACCTGGATCCCGCCGCAGGTGTTCGAGCTGCCGCGCCTGGGCACCCTGAACGTGCACGACTCGCTGCTGCCCCGGTACGCCGGCTTCTCCCCGCTGATCTGGGCGCTGCTCAACGGCGAGAAGGAGGTCGGCGTCACCGCGCACATGATGGACGCCGAGCTCGACGCCGGGGACATCGTGCTCCAGCGGGCGGTCCCGGTCGGCGAGCGCGACACCACGACCGACCTGTTCCACAAGACGCTGGCGCTGTTCGGGCCGATCACCGTGGACGGGCTGGCCCTGCTGGCCACCGGCCGCACTGACTGGACGCCGCAGGACCGCGGCCAGGCCAGCTTCTACCACAAGCGGTCCGAGCTGGACAGCCGCATCGACTGGACCTGGACGGCCGAGGAGCTCGACCGGCTGGTCCGGGCGCAGTCCGATCCGTACCCGAACGCGTTCACCTACTACCGCGGGCAGCGGCTGCGGGTGATCGAAGCCTCGGTGTCGCGGGGCGTCTACGGCGGCACCCCCGGGCGCGTCTTCATCCCCGAGGACGGCGGCGTCGTGATCGTCGCCGGGGCGCAGGCCCGCTACGGCACCAGCCGCGGCCTGCGGATCGAGCGGGTACGCCTGGACGACGGCACCGAGCTGCCCGCCGCCGAGGTCTTCCGGACCATGGGCGGCTACCTGACCCAGGCCCCCTGACGGGTGTGGGCGGGCACCCGGCCGGGTGCCCGCCCACACCCGACGGAGCAGGTCAGACGAGGGCGCCGCTGCGCTGGTCGAGCGCGCCCGGCACGGGCTCGGCCGGATCGGCGCCCAGCGCCACGATCCGGTTCTGCCCGTCGACGTGCACCACCCGCGGCCGGTGCGCGGCCACCTCGGCGGCGTCGATCTGCTGGAAGGACATGATGATGACCAGGTCACCGGGGTGCACCAGGTGCGCGGCGGCGCCGTTGACGCCGATGACGCCCGAGCCCGCGGGACCCTCGATCGCGTAGGTCGTCAGCCGCGCGCCGTTGGTGACGTCCACGACCTGCACCTGCTCGCCCTCGACCAGGTCGGCGGCGGCCATGAGTTCGGTGTCGATGGTGATCGAGCCGACGTAGTGCAGGTCGGCCTGGGTGACCGTGGCCCGGTGGATCTTGCCGCCGAGCAGTGTGCGCTGCATGAAACATCCTCCGTGGATCGCAAGTTAGGTAATGCTATCCTAAGTTCCCCCTCAACTCCCTGACCACCCCCGTGAACGGAGTCACCACATGGGTTCCACCCTCACCCGGCGCGGCACGATGGCGCGCCTGGCCGCCGCGACGCTGCTGGCCACCGGCCTGCTGACGGCCTGCTCGTCCACCCCGGACCAGGCCGAGCCCACCGCGTCGGCGGCGACCGCGGCGTTCCCGGTGACGATCGACCACAAGTTCGGCGCCACCACCATCGCCGCGCAGCCCAAGCGCGTCGTCACCGTCGGCTGGAACGACCAGGACTTCGTCCTCGCACTCGGGGTCACCCCGGTCAGCACCCGCGAGTGGTTCACCGAGTACCCGACGTACCCGTGGGTGGCGCAGGCGCTGGGCGGGGTCAAGCTGCCGACCTTCTCGGCCGAGATCAACTACGAGGCGATCCTCGCCCAGCAGCCCGACCTGATCATCGCCATCTACGAGACCGTCACCAAGGAGACGTACGACAAGCTGACGCAGATCGCGCCGACCGTCGTGCAGTCCAGCGCGTACCCCGACGAGCAGACCCCGTGGGACGTGCAGACGCTGACCACCGGCAGGGCGCTGGGCCGGGCCGCCGAGGCCCAGGCGCTCGTCGACCAGGTCAACGCGAAGGTCGACGCGGCGAAGAAGGCGCACCCCGAGTTCGCGGGCAAGACCCTGGTCGTCGACTACGGACCGGAGAACGGCCAGCACTGGCTGATCGGCGCCCGCGACCCGCGCCGCGCCCTGTTCGACGCCCTCGGCTTCGCCACCCAGGACGCCAAGGACGAGATCAGCGAGGAGCGGCTGGACCTGCTCGACCGCGACGTACTGGTCGTCATCGGCGCGACCAGGGCCGACAGCGCCAAGTCCGCCGTGTTCTCGCGCCTCGCCGTGGTGAAGACCGACCGGACCCTCTACACCACCTTCGAGACGCCGCTCGCGGGCGCGCTGTCCTACAGCGGCCCCAAGGCGCTGCTGTACGCGCTCGACATCCTCGTGCCGGAGCTGGCCGCCGCGGCCGACGGCAGCCCGGCGACCGCCGTCAAGGACCTGTCGCACTGACCTGAGGTCATGACGAAGGGGGCGGCCATGAGGCCGCCCCCTTCGTCGTTCGCTACCGGCCCAGATACCCGGCCAGCAGCGCGGCCCACTCCCGCAGCGGCCCGGGGTCGAGCAGCTCACCGTGTCCGGAGGCGACCGGATGGACCACCACCCGTCCCGCGTACGGCGACCAGGCCACGCCCGCGCCGCCCGGGAACCCCGGGGTCGGTCGCGCCGCCTCGACGAAGACCAGCTCCCCCGGGTACGGCCGGGGCGTCCAGCCACCCGCGAGCCGGTCGCTGTCGAGATAGTTCTCCACGACGGTGCACACCTGGGCCTGGGTGAAGGCCGCCATCGCCGGGTCCCGCTCGCGCAGCAGCCGCGCCGCCACCGCCACGGTCAGGTCCGACTGCGGGACCTCGTGGCCGAGCTCGCGCAGCAGCTCGGCCAGCGCCTCGGGGCCGCTGTCGACGGCCACCGGCCGGTCCAGGTAGGTGTCCAGGACGCCGAGGAACGACACCTGCCGACCCCGTTCCGTCAGCAGCACCGCGGTCTCGTGGGCCACCGCACCGCCGAACGACCAGCCGAGCAGCCGGACGGGTCCGGCGGGCGCGGCCTGCTCGATGTGGTCGGCGTACTCGGCGGCCAGGGCGGGCAGCGTGGTCGGCAGATCGGACGACCGGCTCAGGCGGGGCGCCTGGAGTCCGATCAGCGGCGTGTCCGGCAGGTATCGCTTCAGCGCCGCGAACGGCCAGCTCAGGCCGCTGGCGGGCGGGAGGCAGAACACGGCGGGCCGCGTACCGGACGGCTCCAGGGCCACCACCCGCGCCAGCGCGTCACCGACCGGCTCCGGAGCCTGCACCAGCCGGGCCATGCCCGCCGCCGTCGGCTGCGTGAGCAGCGCCGACAGCGGCACGGCCACCCCGAACGCGGCCCGCAGCGCCGCCGACAGCCGCACCAGCAGCAGCGAGTGTCCGCCCAGGACGAAGAAGTCGTCGTCCACGCCGACCTCGGCCAGCCCGAGCAGATCGGCCAGGAGCGCGCAGACCCGCTGCTCGGTGGGCGTACGCGGGGCGGTGGACGCCGGGCCGGAGCCGAAGTCCACCGGCGGCAGGGCCGCCCGGTCGATCTTCCCGTTCGGCGTCACCGGCAGGCGGATCAGCGCCACCACCGCCGACGGCAGCATGTACGCGGGCAGCCGTTCGGCCAGCAGCCCGCCCAGGTCCGGCGGCACCACCGCGTCGGCGGTGGCCGTGTAGAGCGCGATCCGGGGCACCCCGGCCGCGTCCGGCACCGCGACGGCGACCGCCCGCGACACCGCCGGGCACGCCGCCGCGACCGATTCGATCTCGCCCAGTTCCACCCGGAAGCCGCGCACCTTCAGCTGGTGGTCGGTGCGGCCCAGGTATTCCAGCTCCCCGGCCGCCGACCAGCGGGCCAGGTCACCGGTGCGGTAGAGGCGGCCGCCCGGGGACCACGGGTCGGCGGTGAACCGCGACGCGGTCAGCCCCGCCCGGCCCAGGTAGCCCCGGGCCACCTGGGCGCCGCCGAGGTAGAGCTCACCCGCCACGCCCGGCGGCACCGGGCGCAGCCGCTCGTCCAGCACGTACGCCGTGGTGCCGGGCAGGGGGCGGCCGATCGACGGGCGGGTGCACCACGCGGCGTCGACCGGCGCCGCGGTCGCCCATACCGTGGCCTCGGTCGGGCCGTACAGGTTGGTCACCGACGCGGCCCGACGCGACAGCTCGCGGGCCAGCGGCACCGGCAGCGCCTCGCCGCCGACCAGCGCCCGCACCCCGGCCAGGTCCGCGTCGGCCTCCGTCAGCATCGTCCACATGCCGGGCGTGGCCTGCAGGACCGTGACCCCGTGCGCCCGGACCAGGTCCGCCAGCAGGTACGGGTCGCGGGCCTGGACGTCGTCGGCGAGCACCACGTGCCCGCCGCCGCGCAGCGTGCCCAGCAGCTCCAGCACGGCGATGTCGAACGACAGCGTCGTCACCGCCAGGAACCGGTCGCCGGCGCCCAGCGGCACCGCGCCGTCCATCGCGGACAGGAACGCCTCGACGTCGCCCCGGGTGACCGCCACGCCCTTGGGGCGCCCGGTCGAACCCGACGTGTAGATCACGTAGGCGGCCGCGTCCGGCGACACCGCGACGTCCGCCGACCCGGCCGGGGCCGGGCCGGGCGACCCTACGGTCACGACGGGGCAGCCCGCGTCCGCGACCAGGTGACGTGTGGCGGCGTCGGCCACGACCGCGGCGGGCCGGGCGTCGTCGAGCATGAACCGCAGCCGGGGGGCCGGGTACGCCGGGTCCAGCGGCACGTACGCCGCCCCCGCCCGGACCACGCCCAGCAGCGCCACGAGCAGGTCCACCGAGCGCGGCAGCATCAGCGCGACCAGGGACTCCGGTCCGATGCCGAGCCCGGTCAGCCGCCGCGCGAACACCGCCGACGCCGCCTCCAGCCCGGCATAGGTGAGGGTCGTCCCGCCGCAGGTAACCGCCGGGGCGTGCGGCGTACGCGCCGCGTGCGACCGCACCGCGTCCAGCCACGGCGGCGGCCCCGCCACCGGCGACCCGCCGTCCTGCCAGGCGCCCAGCTCGGCCAGGTCCGCGCCGGTACGCAGGTCCACGTCGTCCAGCCGCACCTCGCCCTCGGCCCCGGCCGCCGCGACCAGCAGCACCAGCCGGTCCAGCAGCCGCCGCGCGGTGGCGGGGTCGAAGCGGTCCGGGTCGAACTCCAGCGCCACCGACACCGGCCGCCCGGGACCGTCCTCGACGAAGGTGAAGTTCAGGTCCACCTTCGGCGCGGCCTCGGCGGCCGGGGCGGCCAGGGTCGGCAGGCCCAGCAGCCGGTCGCCGCCCTCAGGATGGCGCAGCACCCCGAGCATCACCTGGAACAGCGGGTTGCGGCCGGGCACCCGGACCGGGTTGACCGCCTCCACCACGTCCTGGAACGGCAGCTCGGCGTGGTCGAACGCGCCCAGCACCGTGTCGCGGGCCCGGGCCAGCAGCTCGCCGAGGGTCGGGCGGCCGCCCACGTCGGAGCGGACCACCACCGTGTTGACGAAGAACCCGACCAGGTCGGCCAGCGCGTCGTCGCCCCGGCCGGAGACCGGGCTGCCGATCGGGACGTCCGGCCCGGCCCCGTGCCGGGCCAGCAGCGTCGCGACGGTCGCGTGCAGGGCCATGAACAGGCTCGCCGACACCGCCGACGCCCGCTCGCGCAGCCGGTCGACCAGCGCGGCGGGCAGCTCGGCCGCGACGGTCAGCGCCGCCGACGCCGAGCGGGCCAGCGCCCGGGGCCGGTCGGCGGGCAGCGCCGTCTCCGGCGGCAGCGCCCGCAGCCGCTGCTGCCAGTAGGCGCGCTCGCGGGCGTGGCGGCTCGCCCGGTCGGTGCGGTCGCCGAGGCGGCGATGTTGCCACAGGGCGTAGTCGGCGTACTGCACGGGCAGCGGGGTGAACTGCGGCGCCGTGCCCGCGCGGCGGGCGGCGTACGCGGTGTCCAGGTCGGACAGCAGGGGACGGTCCGACCATTCGTCCATGGCCAGGTGGTGCAGCACCAGCAGCAGCACCGACTCGTCGGCGTCGGGGTCGGCGAAGAGCACCGCGCGCAGCGGCGGCTGCCCGGCCAGGTCGAACGGTCGCGCCACGGCTTCGGCGAGCGCTTCGGCTGTCGCCGAGCAGTGGTGGACGGACAGCTCCACCGGTGCCTCAGGCAGGATGCGCTGCGCGGGTCCGTCGGCATCGACCTCGATCACGGTACGCAGCGCCTCGTGCCGGGCCGCGACGTCGCCGAGCGCGGCCGCCAGCGCGGCGGGGTCCACGGCGCCGCCCAGGCGCACGGTGAGCGGGTAGTGGTACGCGGTCGACTCCGGCTCCAGCTGGCTGAGCAGCCACAACCGCTCCTGCGCCGCCGACAGCGGGAGCCGGGCGGGGCGCGCTCCGGCGGTGACCGCCTCGGTCGCGGCGGCCGCCGAAGCGGTGCGGGCGGCCAGCCGGGCCGGGGTGCGCGCGTCGAACAGGTCCCGGACCGACACCTCCATGCCCAGGTCGCGGCGCAGCAGCCCGAGCAGCCGCAGCGCGATCAGGGAGTGGCCGCCCAGGGCGAAGAAGTCGTCGTCGGCACCGACCTCGGGCAGGCCCAGCGCCTGCGCGAACAGCTCGCACAGCGCCTGCTCCGCCGGGGTAGCCGCCGCCCGCGAGCCGCTGCGCGGCGGCAGCGCCGGGGGCAGCGCGGCGGTGTCGAGCTTGCCGTTGACGTTCAGCGGCAGCGCCGCGACCACCGCGAACGCGCTGGGCACCAGGTGGCCCGGCAGCCGGTCGCGCAGCCGGTCGGCCAGGTCCCGGACCAGGTCGGCCGGGTCGGCGGCCGGGTCGTCGGGCACGACGTAGGCGACCAGGCGCCTGCCCCCGGCCGGGTCGGGCGCGGCGAGGACAGCCGACTGGCGCACCCCGGCCAGCCCGGACAGGGCCGTCTCGATCTCGCCGAGCTCGACGCGATACCCCCGGATCTTCACCTGGTCGTCGGTGCGGCCGAGGAAGTCCAGGTGCCCGTCGGGGCGCAGCCGCACCAGGTCGCCGGTGCGGTACATCCGCTCGCCGGGAGCCTGCGGATCGGCGGTGAACCGGGCCGCCGACAGCCCCGGGCGGCGCAGGTAGCCGCGGGCCAGCCCGGCACCGCTGATGTACAGCTCACCCGGCACGCCCACCGGCACCGGCCGCAGCCAGCCGTCCAGGATCCGCACCCGGGTGTCGCGGATCGGCCGGCCGACCGTCGTGGTCGCGCTGTCGGCCGTCCCCGCACCGAGCGTGTTGATCGTGTACTCGGTCGGCCCGTACAGGTTGTAGCCGAGCACGTCCGCCGCGAGCAGCGCCGCCCACAGCGCCTGCGGCACCGCCTCGCCGCCGAGCAGCACCAGCCCCGGCCGGTGCCCGGCCGCGTCGAGCAGTCCCGCGTCGAGCAGGTGCTGCGCGAACGTCGGGGTCACGTTGACCACGTCGACGCGGTGCGCCCGGCAGTACGCGACCAGCGCCATCGCGTCGCGGCGCAGCTGCTCGTCGCAGATGTGCACGTGGTGGCCCTCGACCAGCCAGAGCAGCTCCTCCCACGACATGTCGAAGGAGAACGACACCGTGTGCGCGATGGTCAGCACCCGGCCGCCGGCCGCCGCGACCACCGGATCGAAGATCTCAGCCCGGTGGTTGAGCTGCATGTTCGTCAGCCCCCGGTACGGCGTCACCACGCCCTTGGGCCGACCGGTCGAACCGGACGTGTAGATGACGTACGCGGGGTGGTCCAGGCGGCCCGGTGTGCCGGGGGCGAACCCGCCCAGCTCCGCCGGGGTCAGCGGCGTGTCCGGGAAGGCCGCCTCGGCATCGTCCGGCAGCAGCGTCCGGACACCCGCCCCGGCCAGCCGCCCGGCCACCGCCGAGGTGGTGACCAGCAGCAGCGGGTCGGCGTCGGCCAGCATCTCGGTCAGGCGCCCGTCCGGGTGGTCCAGCTCCAGCGGCAGGTACGCCGCGCCGCAGCGCAGCACCCCGAACAGCGCCACCACCGCCGCCACCGACCGGGGCAGCGCCAGCGCCACGATCGCCTCCGGGCCCGCCCCGGCCGCGCGCAGCCACCGCGCGAACCGGTTCACCCGCCGGTCCAGCTCGGCATAGGTCAGCGACTCGGCGCCGCAGGTCAGCGCGGTGCGCTCCGGCACCAGCAGCGCCCGCTCGGCCAGCAGCTCCGCGATCGTGCGGTCCGGGGTCGGCCCCGGCGGGCCGGTCAGCTCCCGGACGTCGCCGGGCAGGCCCAGCGGCAGGTCCGCGACCCGGGAGCCGGGCCGCGCGGCGATCGCCAGCAGCACCTGGCGCAGCCGGTCCAGCAGCGCCTGGGCCTGCTCGGCGGGCACGACGTCGGACCGGTGCTCCAGTCGCAGCCGCAGCCGCCGTCCCGGAGTGACGACCCAGGTCAGCGGGTAGTGGGTGGCGTCTACGGCGCTGACGTCGACGATGCCGTGGGCCTGCTCCAGGTCGGTGAACGTGTCGTCGCCGAGGAAGTTCTGCAGCACGTACAGGCTGTCGAACAGGACGTCGCGGCCCAGCGCCTGATGGATCGCACCGAGCCCGAGATGCTCGTACGGCATCAGCGCGACCCGGTCGTCCTGCACCCGCCGCAGCACCGCCGCGACCGGCTCGCCGGGGGCGCAGCGCACCAGCGCGGGCACCGTGTTGAGGAAGACGCCGACGACCTCGTCCACACCGTCGAGCTCGGTCGGCCGTCCGGCCACGGTCGTGCCGAACACGGCCTCGGCCCGGCCCGTCGCGTGCGCCAGCACGAGCCCGAGCGCCGTGCTGAGCAGCGCGTTCAGCGTCACCCCGGCCTGGCGGGCGGCGTCGGTCACCGCCTGGGTCTGCTCGGCGGTCAGGTCGTGGGCGAGGCTGGTGGCCAGCACCGGCGCGGTGCCCGCCGCGGCCGGGTAGAGGACCGTCGGCTCGCCCAGCCCGGCCAGGTGCCCGGTCCACGCCGCGGTCGCCGCGGCCGAATCCTGCCGGGACAGCCACGACAGGTAGTCGCCGAACCGCGCCGCGGGCGGGGCGAGGACGGGTTCGGGGCGGCCGTCGCGGGCGGCGGCGTACCGGTCGAACAGCTCGCGCAGCACCAGCTCCCGCGACCACCCGTCCCACAGCAGCAGGTGGTACGTGAACAGCAGCCGGTCCCGGCCGCCGGGCAGGCGCAGCACGGTCAGCCGGGCCAGCGGCGGCCGGGCCAGGTCGAACGGGGCCGCCCGGTCGGCGGCCAGCACCCCCGCCAGCCGGTCCGGACCGCCGTCATCGGACAGGTCCACCACCGGGACGTCGAAGGCCAGGTCCGCGCCGACGAACGCGACCGGCCGCCCGGTCACGGCGGCGAAGCCGAGCCGGGTCGCCTCGTGCCGCCCGAACAGCCCCGCGAACGCGGTGGCCAGGGCCGCCGCGTCGAGCCGGGTCGCGAAGTCGAACACGTTCTGGGCGACGTACACGTCGGCGTCCCCGGCGTAGCGGGCCTGGAAGAACAGGCCCTCCTGCAACGGCGACAGCGGCCACACCGCCTCGGCGCGCACCCCGGCCGCGGCCGCGATCCGGGCCACCTCGGCGGCGTCGACGCCGGCCGGGAGCAGGTCGTCTCCGGCGGCCAGGTCGGCCAGCGCGGCCGTCCAGTCGGCGGCCAGGCCTGCGACGTCCAGACCCTCGTCGGCGTAGGTGAGCACCGCGACCAGTTCCGGGCCTGCCGCCGTGTCACGGCAGGCCGCGTTGACCTCCAGCAGGTACGGCGTGCCCAGGTCGGGGTCGGGGGCGGCGTGCAGCACCCGCTCCTCCGGGGCTCCGTCCCAGTCGGCGGTGCCGCCGACCGGGAACCGGCCCAGGTAGTTGAACAGCAGTTGCGGCGTGCCGAGGCGGCCCAGCGCGGCGGCCGTACGCGGGTTGAGGTGGCGCAGCAGCCCGAAGCCGAGCCCGCCGTCGCGTACCCCCGAGACCGTGTCCCGCACCGACGCCAGCACCTGCGCCGCGCCGCCGGTCACGCCCGGCAGCCGCACCGGGGCGATCGCGGTGAACCAGCCGACCGTGCGCGACAGGTCGGTGTCGTCGGCCAGCGGCTCGCGGCCGTGCCGTTCCAGGTCCACCAGCAGGGGTGCCGCCGGGTCGAGGCCGCGCCGCGACCGCCACCGCGCCACCGCCAGGTGCAGCCCGGCCAGCAGCGTCTGCGTCACGTCCGCGCCCGCCCGCGCCGGGACGGTGGTCAGCAGCGGCGCGACCACCTCGGCGGGCACCGTGATGCGGTGCTCGCGGGTGGCGCCGACGGTCAGGCCGACCGTCACCGCCGTCGGGTCGAGGTCGGCACCGGGCGCCAGCGTCGCCGTCCAGTGCCCGAACTCGGCCAGCCGGTCCGACCGGGTGGCCTGCTCGGCGGCGGTCCGGGCGTACGCCCGCAGCGACGTGCCGACCGGCTCCAGCCGCGGCGCCCGCCCGGCCGCCACGGCGTCCCAGCCCGCCCGCAGGTCGTCGCCGATGACGCGCCAGGACACCCCGTCGACGGCCAGATGGTGCACCACCAGCAGCAGCCTGCCCTGCTGCGCGGGGCCCCGGTCGAAGTGGACCGCCCACAGCAGCCTGCCCGCGTCGGGGTCGAGGGAGTCGGCGGCGCCCTCGGCGACCGCGCGGACCATCTCGGCCAGGTCGTCGTCGGACAGCCCGGCCGCGTCGAGGGTGCTGACGCGCGGTGCCGCCGTGTCCGGGGCGCCGACGGTCAGCGACCACAGCAGCGGGTCGGGGCGGTCCAGCCGCAGCCGCAGCGCGTCGTGCCGGGCGACCAGCGCCCCGACCAGCGCGTTCGCCTGCCCGTTGGTCAGGCCCGCCGGGGTCAGCAGCAGCTCCGCCTGGTGCAGCCGGTTGATCCGCCCGCCCAGCTCGGCCAGCCGGTGCACGATCGGCAGCAGCGCCACCTCGCCCACCCCGTCCCCGGCGGCCTCGGCCGCGATCGCTCGCTGCGGCACGGGCTGCGCCGGGGCGCACGCCGCCGCCAGCGCCTCGGGCGTACGCAGGGTGAACACCTCGCGGGGCGAGATTCGCAGGCCCCGGCGCCGGGCCAGGTTGACGAGCTGGATCGCGATGATGCTGTCGCCGCCCAGGGTGAAGAAGTCGGCCCCGACCGCCGCGTCCGGCAGCCGCAGCACCTCGGCGTACAGGGCGCGGAGCTGGTCCACGGTGGACGCGTCCGCACCGGTCGGTGCCGCGTCGGCGGCGGGCGCGGCGGGCGCGGCGGGCTGCGGCGCGGGCAGTGCGGCGCGGTCCAGCTTGCCGTTGACGGTCAGCGGCAGTGCCGCGAGCGGCACGTACGCGGCCGGGACCATGTAGGCGGGCAGCGCCGCCGACAGCGCCGACCGCATGCTCTCGGCGTCGACCGGGGCGCCGGTCCGGGGCACGACGTAGGCGACCAGCCGCCTGCGTCCGGGCTCGTCCTCGCGGACCGTCACCGCGGCGTTGGCGACCTGCGGCAGCGCCAGCACCGCCGCCTCGACCTCGCCCAGCTCGATCCGGTACCCCCGGATCTTCACCTGGTCGTCGGCGCGGCCGACGTACACCAGCTCCCCGTCCGGGGTGCGCCGGGCCAGGTCGCCGGTGCGGTAGAGGCGGCCGCCGCCGGAGTCCGCGACGAAGCGGGTCGCGGTCAGGGCCGACCGGCCGTGGTAGCCCCGGGCCAGCTGGTCACCGGCGATGTACAGCTCGCCGACGGTGTCGTCGGGGACGGGCTCCAGCCGCTCGTCGAGCAGGTGGGCCCGCAGACCGGGCAGGGCCGCCCCGATGAGGCTGCCCCGGTCGCCGTGCGCGTCGGCGGGCGCCAGCGCCCGGAACGACACGTGTACGCAGGTCTCGGTGATGCCGTACATGTTGACCAGGGTCGGCGCGGCGGGGCGGCGGTCGTGCCAGGACCGCAGCCGGGACAGGTCCAGCGCCTCGCCGCCGAACACGACGTAGCGCAGCGCCAGCTCGCCGTCGGCCTCCTCGTCGGCCGCGGCCAGCGGGTAGAACGCCGACGGGGTCTGGTTGAGCACGGTGACGCGCTCGTCGGACAGCAGCCGCCGGAACCGGTGCGGGTCGCGGGCCACGTCCTCGGGTACGACGACCAGGTGCGCGCCGTGCAGCAGCGCGCCCCACAGCTCCCATACCGAGAAGTCGAACGCGATCGAGTGGAACAGGGTCCACACGTCGTCGGGCCCGAACGTGAACCGCTGCCGCCCGGCGCCGAACAGCGCCAGCACGTCGCCGTGCGTGATGACCACGCCCTTGGGCAGCCCGGTCGACCCGGAGGTGTAGATGACGTACGCGGCACCGTCCGGACCGGACGCCGCCGCCTGCGGCACACCGGCCGGGTGTGCGGCGATCGCGGCGGCCGTGGCCGGGTCGTCCAGCACCAGCAGCTCGGTGGCCCCGGGCAGGGCACCGGCGGTGGCCGTGTCCGTGATGACGCAGACGGGCGCGGAGTCGGCGACGATGTGCCGCAGCCGAGCGGGCGGGGACGCCGTGTCCAGCGGCACGTAGCAGCCCCCGGCCTTCACCACGGCGAGCACCGCGACGACCAGGTCCAGGCCGCGCGGCAGGGCGAGGGCGACCCGGCTCTCCGGGCGTACGCCCCGGGCCAGCAGCTCCCGGGCCAGCCGGTCGGCGCGGGCGTCGAGCTCGGCGTAGGTCAGGCGCCGGTCGCCGGCGGAGACGGCGGTGCGGGCCGGGTCGGCGTCGGCCGCCGCGTACGCCTGCGCCAGCGACGCCACCCCGGGTGGCGCGACGGTCGCGGTGGCCGCCGGAGAAAGGTCGTTCAGCTCGGCGACGGTGCCGGTCGGTTCGGTCAGCAGCCGGTCGATGATGTGCTCCACCCGGTCGAGGAGCTGCCGCGCCCGGTCGGCGCCGATCAGCTCGCAGTCGTACACGATCTCCAGGGTCAGCCGCTCGCCGGGGAAGGCCACCAGCGCGAGCGGGTAGTGCGGCGCGTCGGTGCCGGTGAACCCGCGCACCCGCAGGCCCGACGCGCCCGGGGTGCCGTCGACGGCCGGGAAGTTCTCCACCACGACGATCGTGTCGAAGAACTCGCGCACCCCGGCCAGCCGCGCCAGCTCGCCGAGCCCGGCGTGCTGCACGTCGAGCAGGTCGGTGAGCTGCTCCTGGAGCCCGGCGACCACCTCGCCGAGCGGCTGGTCGGCCCGCCACGCCATCGGGACGGGGATGGTGTTGATGAGCAGGCCGACGATCGACTCGACGCCGGGCAGCTGCCCGCCTCGGCCGGAGACGGTCGAGCCGAACACGACCCGGTCCCGGTCGAGCAGCTGCCCGAGCAGCAGCCCCCACGCGGCGTGCAGCAGCGTCGACACGGTCACGCCGTGGCGCCGCGCGGCGGCGGCGACCTGCTCGGTGCGCTGCGGCGACAGGCCGGCCGACACGCTGTCGTGCCAGCCCACCTCGCCGGACGTGCCGACCAGCAGCGTCGGCACCGCCCCGGCCAGCGCGCGGGCCCAGGTGTCGCGGACCACCGCCGGGTCCTGCGCGAGCACGGACTCGACGTGGTCGCGGAAGGTGACCGCCGGGGCGGGCAGCTCGGCGCCGCCGCGCTCGTACGAGGCGATGACGTCGGCGAAGACCAGCGGGTACGACCAGCCGTCGGCGACGATGTGGTGCATCGTCTCGATGAGGCGGTGCTCGGTCGGGCTCAGCGACACCAGCGTGTACCGCACCAGCGGCGCCTGGGCCAGGTCGAACGGCTCGGCCAGCGCCGCCGCCGCGATCCGGGCCAGTTCCGCGTCCGGGTCCGGGGCGCCGCCGAGGTCGAACGCCTGCCACGGCAGCTCGACGTCGGCGGCGATGACCTGCGCGATCCGGCCGTCGGACAGCTCGGCGAAGGATGCCCGCAGGGCGTCGTGGCGGCGCACCGTCGCCGCGACCGCGGCCCTCAGCACGGCTGGGTCCAGCGCCCCGCCGAGCTCGGCGACCTGCTGCACCCGGTAGGTGTCCACCTCCGACTCGGCATAGGCGGCGTGGAAGTACATGCCCTGCTGGAGCGGCAGCAGCGGCAGGATGTCGCGCACCCGGCCGCTCGGGGCGAGCCGGTCCACGTCGGCCTGGGTGAGCGCGACCAGCGGGAAGTCCGACGGGGTGTGCCCGTCGAGGCCGGTGCAGCGGGTCAGCGCGGTCAGCGCCGCCAGCCACAGCCGGGCCAGCTCCCGTACGTCGTCCTCGCCCATCAGCCCCGCCGGCCAGCTCAGCGTCGCGGACAGGACCGGGCCGTGCGGGCCGTCTTGCGCCTGCGCATTGACCTCCAGCGCCTGCGCCGGGTTGTCCGGGTGCACGCCCTCGTGCAGCACGCCGGTGGACTCGCCGCCGGTGAACCGGCCCAGGTAGTTGAACAGGATGCGCGGCGGGCGCGGCCAGTGGCCCCCGGTCAGGTGGCGCAGCACGCCGTAGCCGAAACCGCTGTCCGGCACGGCGCGCAGCTGCTCCTTGACCGCGCGGGCGGCTCCGGCCAGGGCCGGTCCGGCCGCCTCGACCTCGGCCCAGCCGACCGTGCCCGGGTCGAGCGCGACCGGGTGGATCACGGTGAACCAGCCGACCGTCCGCGACAGGTCGGCGTCGGCGGCGCCGACGTGCCCGCCGTCGCGGCCGTGCCCCTCCAGGTTGACCAGCACCGGCGTGTCCGCCCCGGACCCGGTCCAGCCGGGGCGCGGGGTGGCCCGCCACTGCCGTACGGCCAGCGCGAACGCGGTCAGCAGCCCGTCGTTGACCCCGCCCCGCAGCGCGGCCGGGACGGCGGTGAGCAGGGCGGTGCTGACGTCGGCGGCCAACGTGACCGTCACCGAGCGGACCGTGGCGGCGGTGTCGCGCGCCGGATCGAGCTCGCGTACGCCGAACAGCGGGTCCGGGGTGTCCAGCACCGCCCGCCAGTACGGCTCCTGCGCGGCGTACCGGCCGGTGTCGGCGACGGCGCGCACCCGCGCGGCCCAGTCCTGGAACCGGACCGGCACCGGCGGCAGCGCCGCGTCCCGGCCGTCGCGCACGGCGGCGCAGGCACGGGCCAGGTCGTCGGCGATGATCCGCCACGACACCCCGTCGACGACCAGGTGGTGCACGCTGAGCAGCAGGTGCGACGGCCGCCGCGGCCCCTCGTCGAACCAGGTCGCGGCGGCCATGTGGCCCGCATGGGCGTCCAGCCGGGACGCGAGCGCGTCGACCGCCCCGTCCAGCCGGGCCGGGGGCGCGCCTTCGACCACGGTCAGGTCCGGCTCGAACACCGCCCCGACCCGCAGCACGTCCCCGTCGACGCGGACCCGCAGCAGGTCGTGGCACCGGCCCAGCGCCCGCAGCACCGCGCCGACCCCGGCGCGGTCCAGCCCGGCCGGAACCGGCAGCAGCATCGTCTGGTGGAACCGCGACAGCGGGGTGGCCGCCTGGAACGTCTCGGCCAGCATCGGCGTGAGCGGCACGGTCCCGTCCCCGGCGACCGGCGCGAGCGCGGGCGCGGCCGGGGCGGCGGCGACGGTGGCCGCCAGCGCCCGCACGGTGCGGCGGCGGAACACGTCGCGCGGGGTGACGTGCAGGCCCGCCTGCCGGGCGCGGGCGGCAGCCGCGATCGAGGAGATGCTGTCGCCGCCGACGGTGAAGAAGTCGTCGTCGATGCCGACCCGGGGCAGGGCCAGCACGTCGGCGTAGATCGCGCACAGGGTGCGTTCGGCGTCGGTGCGCGGCTGCGCGGTCGCGCCGGTGTCGGGGACGGCCGCCTCCGGCAGCGCGGCGGTGTCGAGCTTGCCGTTGACGGTCAGCGGCAGCACCGGCACGGTCGCGTAGCGCTGCGGCACCATGTAGCCGGGCAGCCGCTCGGCCAGCGCGTCGCGCAGCCCGGCCAGGAACACCCCGTCGGCGGCGCCGGTCGGCACGACGTACGCGGCCAGCCGCTTGCGGCCGGTGACCGGGTCCTCCAGCTGCGCCACCACGGCCGCCTGGCGTACGCCGGGCAGCCCCGACAGGGCCGTCTCGATCTCGCCGAGCTCGACCCGGTATCCCCGGATCTTCACCTGGTCGTCGGTGCGGCCGAGGAAGTCCAGGTGCCCGTCGGGGCGCAGCCGCACCAGGTCGCCGGTGCGGTACATGCGCCCGCCCGGCACGTTCGGGTCGGCGGTGAACCGGGACGCGGTCAGGCCGGTCGCGTCGAGGTAGCCGTGCGCCAGGCCCGCCCCGGCGATGTACAGCTCACCGGCCGTCCCAGCGTGCACCGGGCGCAGCCACGGGTCCAGCACGTACGCGCGGGTGTTCCAGATCGGGCGGCCGACCGTGCTGGTCGCGCTCTCGTCGGTGCCCGCGCCGAGGGTGTTGATGGTGTACTCGGTCGGCCCGTACAGGTTGTAGCCGATCGGGCCGCCGGGCCGGCGCAGCCGCTGCCACACGGCGTCGCTGACCGCCTCCCCGCCGAGCAGCACCAGGCTCGGCGGATACCCGGCCGGGTCGAGCAGCCCCTCCTCGAACAGGTGGTGGGCGTAGGTCGGCGTCACGTTGACCACGTCCACGCGGTGCTCGCGGCAGTACGCGACCAGCGCGGTCGCGTCGCGGCGCAGCTCCTCGTCGCACACGTGCACCTCGTGGCCCTCGACGAGCCAGAGCAGCTCCTCCCACGACATGTCGAAGGAGAACGACACCGTGTGCGCGATCCGCAGCCGGCCGCGCCCGGCCGCGCGGGCCCGCGCCACCGCCGGGTCGAAGATCTCGGCCCGATGGTTGAGCTGCATGTTCGTCAGCCCCCGGTACGGCGTCACCACGCCCTTCGGCCGACCGGTGGAACCGGACGTGTAGATGACGTACGCCGGGGCGTCCAGCGAGCCGGGCCCCGGGTCGGCCGGGGGCCCGTCCGGCAGCGCCGCCAGCTCGGCCGCGAGCTCCGGGGTGTCCAGCTGAAGGGCCTGCCCGCCGAGGTCGCGCTGCCGCGCCGCCAGCTCGGCGGCGCCGGTGGTGCACAGCAGCAGCGCGGGCCGGGCGTCGGCGAGCATGTCGGCCAGGCGCGCCACCGGGTGGTCCAGGTCCATCGGCAGGTACGCCGCCCCGCAGCGCAGCACCGCGAACAGCGACACCACCATCTCCACGCCGCGCGGCAGCCCCAGCGCCACGACCGTGCCCGCCCCGGCCCCCCGCCCGCGCAGCAGCCGCGCGGCCCGGTCGACCTCGGCGTCGAGCTCGGCGTAGGTCAGCGACCGGGCGCCGAACACCAGCGCGGTGTCGCCCGGGATCAGTGCGGCCCGCTGCGCGAGCAGGTCCGCGATGGACGCCTCCGGCAGCGCGTGCTCGGTGGCGGCCCAGTCGCGGCGCAGCCGCTGCGCCTCGGCGTCCAGCACCGGGTCGAGCTGCCCGACCGGCACGTCGAGGCTGTCGGCGACCCGGGTCAGCAGCCGCAGGAAGCGGTCGAGCTGGCGCCGGGCGTCGGCCGCCCCGATGACGTCGGGCCGGAACTCCAGCTTGACGTGCAGGTTCGCCCCGGGCGTGACCACCCAGGTGTACGGGTAGTGCGTGGTGTCGGTGTAGCCGACCCCGGTGATGCCGTGCTGCTGCTCCAGGTCGGCGAAGGTGTCGTCGGCCAGGAAGTTCTGGAGCACGAACAGGGTGTCGAACAGCTGGTCGTGGCCGGTGGCGCGGTGGATGTCGCCCAGCCCGAGGTGCTCGTGCGGGGCCAGCCGCAGCCGGTCCTGCTGGGCGCGCAGGGCCAGCTGCGCCACCGTCTCGGCGGGCGCCGGACTCACCCGGACCGGCACGGTGTTGA
Organism: Catellatospora sp. TT07R-123; assembly: GCF_018327705.1. Lineage (NCBI taxonomy): Bacteria > Bacillati > Actinomycetota > Actinomycetes > Micromonosporales > Micromonosporaceae > Catellatospora > Catellatospora sp. TT07R-123. The sequence continues at coordinate 1,584,329 of NZ_BNEM01000001.1, forward strand.
GGAACAGGCCGATGGTGTGCTCGATGCCGGGCAGCTCGGTGGGGCGCCCGGCGACGGTGGTGCCGAAGACGACGTCGGTGCGGCCGGACTCGTACCCGAGCAGCAGGCCGAGCACGGCGGTGAGCAGCGAGTGCAGGGTGACCCCGCGCCGCTGGGCCTGCTCCCGCAGCCGCAGCGTGACCGCCGACGGCAGGGCCGCCAGCAGCCGGTGCGACGGCAGCGGTTCGCGGCCGACGGCGGCCGGGCACAGCAGCGTCGGCTCGGTGACGCCCGCGAGCTCGCCGCGCCACGCGGCGACGGCGGCGTCCTGGTCGCGTCCGGCCAGCCAGGTCAGGTATTCGGGGAACCCGTTGCCGGCGGGCGGCAGGCCGCCGGCGGCACCGGCGGAGGCGTACCGGGCGAACAGGTCGCGCAGCACCAGCTCGCGCGACCAGCCGTCCCAGAGCAGGAAGTGCGCGGTCAGCAGGAGCTGGTCGCGGCCGTCGGGCAGGCGGACGGCGGTGAGCCGGATCAGCGGCGGCCGGGTCAGGTCGAACGGCTCGCCGAGGTCGGCCTCGTGCAGGCGGGCCAGGGCGGCGTCGAGGTCGGCGCCGTCCAAGCCGGACAGGTCGGCGACGGCCACGGCCGGGTCGAGCTCGGCGGCGATGTACTGCACCGGGGTGTCGCCCCCGAACCCGGCGCGCAGCGTCGGGTGGGCCGCCAGCAGCGACGCGAACGCCGCCCGCAGCCGGTCCACGTCGAGCCGTCGGTCGAGGTCGAAGACGTTCTGGGCGATGTAGGTGTTGGCGCCGTCGGCGTACGCGGCCTGGTAGTAGACGCCGCGCTGGAGTGGCGACAGGGCCCAGATGGTCTGCACCGGCACCGGCGCCGCCGCCACGATGCGGTCGATCTCGGCCTGGTCCAGCCGCACCGTCTCCAGGTCGGCCGGGGTCAGCGCGGCCGGGGCGGGCGCGGCCGCCCCGGCCAGGCCCGCGTCGATCGCGGTGGCCGTACGCAGCCGGAACAGTGCCTCGACGGTCACCTCCAGGCTCTCGCGGGCCAGCCGGTTGACGACCCGGATCGCCAGGATGCTGTCGCCGCCGTGGGCGAAGAAGTCGTCGTCGGCACCGAGGTCGGTGCTGGCCAGCACCTCGGCCAGGTGGCGGCGGATCGTCTCGGCCCGGCGGGTGCGGGCCGCGCCGCCCGGTCGCGCGGCGGGCGCCGGGTCGGGCAGGGCCCGCCGGTCGCGCTTGCCGTTGGGCAGCAGCGGTATGCGTTCCAGCACCGTCACCGTCGCCGGGACCAGGTACGGCGGCAGCTCGGCGCGCAGCATCGTCCGCAGCGCGCCGGGGTCGAGGCGCTCGCCGGGCTCGGCCACGACGTAGGCGTGCAGCGCGTGCGTGCCCGCCCCCGTGCGGCGGGTCGCGGCCACGGCCTCGGCGACGCCGATGCGGCGGACCAGGGCCGCCTCCACTTCGGCCAGCTCCACCCGGTACCCGTTGATCTTGATCTGGTCGTCGGTGCGGCCCAGGAACTCGACCTGCCCCGACGGCGTGAGCCGCCCCCGGTCGCCGGTGCGGTAGAGCCGCTGCCCGGCCGTGAACGGGTCGGCCACGAACCGGGCCGCCGTCCCGCCGCCCTGCCCCAGGTAGCCCCGGGCCAGCTGCACCCCGCCGACGTAGACCTCGCCGACCCCGCCCGGCGCCACCAGATCGAGGGTCTCGTCCAGCAGCAGCACCCGGGTGCCCGGCACGGGCGTGCCCAGCGGCACCGGGCCGTCGTCCACCGTGGTCACGTCGGCCGTGAGCACGTCGCCGACGACCTCGCTGGAGCCGTACGAGTTGACGATCCGCGCCCGCGGCGACGCCGCCGCCAGCGCCCGTACCGTGTCGGCGTCCAGGGCCTCCCCGGACAGCAGCCAACGCCGCACGCCGGGCAGCGGGTTCTCGGCCAGCGCCGCGGCCAGGCTCGGCACCGCCAGCAGCTGCGTCGCGCCGCTGTCGGCCGTCAGCCGGGCCAGCGCGGCGCCGTCGGCGGCGGTCCGCTCGGTCGCGATCACCATGGTCGCGCCCGCGACCAGGCCGCCGAGCAGCTCGGTGGTGCCGTCGATGAAGCTCGGCGAGCTCTTGGCCACCCGGACGTCGGGGGCGCCGGCCTCGGCCGACCACTGCTCGGCCGCCCAGGCCAGCCGGTTGGCCAGCCCGCCGTGGGTGCCGACGACGGCCTTGGGCCGCCCGGTGGACCCGCTGGTGTAGACGACGGACACGGCGTCGTCCGGGTCGGGCTCGAACAGGTCCCCGATCGGGGCGCCCGCCGCCGCGACCCGCACCGTGTGCTGCGGCAGCCCGTGCGGGGGCAGCGTACGGGCGGTCGCCTCGTCGGTCAGCACCGCCACCGGCCGCGCGTCGTCGAGCATGAACTCGATCCGCCCCGCCGGATACGCCGGGTCCACCGGCAGGTACGCCGCCCCGGCCCTGGCCACGGCCAGCAGCGCGGCGGCCAGGTCGACGCCCCGGCCGACCGCGACGGCGACGACGTCGCCCCGGCCCACCCCGTGACGGCGCAGGTGCCCGGCCACCCGGTCGACCCGGGCCGCCAGCTGGGCATAGCTCAGCGCGGTGGCGCCGCAGACCACGGCGGCCCGGTCCGGTGCCGCCGCGACCGCCCGCGCGAACTGCGCGAGCACGCCGGGCTGCGCGGCGCGCGGATTGCCGGACGCGGCCAGCAGCTCCGTACGCTGCTCGGCGGGCACGAGGCTCACCTGCCCGACCGGGCGGGCCGGGTCGTCGGCGAGCGCGGCCAGCAGCAGCGCGTACTGGTCCAGCAGCGTCCGCGCGGCGGCGGGGTCCACTGCCGACAGGTCGTGGGTGAGCAGCAGGTCGAGGTGCCGCCCCGGCTTGGCCATCAGGGTGACCGGGTAGTGCGGCGCCTCGACGGTCTCGACGCCGGTCACGCGCAGGTCGCCGACCTGCTCGAACGCGGCCGGGTAGTTCTCGATGACGACGAGGGTGTCGAACAGGTCCGCGACGCCGGTCCGGCGGTGGATGCGGCGCAGCGCCACGTGCTCGTGCTCCGTCAGCGCGGTCTGGGCCCGCGCGGCCCGGGACACGGCGTCGATCAGCGGTTCCGCCGGAGTCCACCGGACCCGGGCCGGGACGGTGTTGACCAGCAGCCCGATGATGTCGTCGAGGCCGTCGGTGTCGCCGGAGCGGCCGGAGACGGTCAGGCCGACGACGGCGTCGCCGCTGCCGGTGCGGCGGCCGACCAGCAGACCCCATACGGCGGTGAGCAGGCCGCTGACGGTGATCCCGTGCCGCCGGGCGAGGGTGCGCAACCGCTCGGTCAGCTCGGCGGGCACGGCCCGCGCGATCCGGGCGTAGCCGTCGCCGCCGCCGGTCAGCGCCGAGGCCAGCCGGGTCGGGCCGGTGACTCCGGACAGTGCCGCGGCCCAGGCGTCGGCGCCCCGGTCGGTGTCCAGCCCGGCCACGGCGCGCAGGAACGTGTCGTAGCCGACGGGGACCGGCAGCGGCTGCCGCTCGTGCAGGGCCAGCAGCTCGCGCAGCATCAGCGGCACCGACCAGCCGTCGGCGAGCAGGTGGTGCACGGTGTGCACCAGGGTGTGCCGCCCGTCGCCGAGCCGGGCCAGCACGAACCGCATCGCGGGCGGGTCGGCCAGGTCGAACGGGGTGGTGCGGTCGGCGTCGGCGGCCTCGTCCAGCAGCCGGGCGGCGGTGTCGCCGTCCAGGCCGGACAGGTCGAGGTCGCGCCACCGCAGGCGGTGGCCCGCGACGACGGCGACCGTGCGCCCGTCGCGCAGCGTACGCAGCCCCGAGGCCAGGTGCGGGTGGCGGGCCAGCAGGCCTTCGGCGGCGCCGCGCAGCCGGGCCGGGTCCACGGGCCCGTCGAGCCGGATGCGCTGCTGCACCACGTACGGGTCGGCGCCGGTCGCGGTGCGGGCGTGGAAGTACAGGCCTTCCTGGAGCGGTGACAGCGGCAGCACGGCACGCAGGCCCGGCACGGCGGCGTCCAGGTCGGCGACGTCCTCGGTGGTCAGGGCGGCCAGCGGGAAGTCCGACGGGGTGTGCCCGGCCACGCCCGGGTCGGCGGCGATCGCGGTGAGCGTGCCCGTCCAGGCACGGGCCAGCTCGGCGACGCGCTCGGCGGTGAGCAGGTGCCCGGCCCAGCTGAACCGGGCGCGCAGCACCGGGCCGTCGGCGGTGTCGACGGCGACGGCGTTGACCTCCAGCACCCGGGCCAGCGGCAGCGCCGGATCGCGGCGCTCCACGACGATGTCGCCGCCGTCCAGGGCCGCGAACGGCCCGGAGTCGGCGGCGCTGAACCGGCCGAGGTAGTGGAACAGCACCTGCGGTGCGGCGGACAGCTCCGGCCGGTGGCCCAGGTGGCGCAGGGCCCCGTAGCTCAGCCCCCGGTGCGGGATCGCGCGCAGCTGCTCCTTGACGGCGCGGACCGCCGCGCCCAGGTCGCCGACCGGGCCCGGGTCGACGGCGAACGGGTACAGGGTGGTGAACCAGCCGAACGTGCGCGACAGGTCGGTCTCGCCGGGCAGCACGTCCTCGCGGCCGTGCCCCTCCAGCTCCACCAGCATCGGCCCGTCGCCGCCGCGCCAGTCGCGCAGCGCCAGGGCGAACGCGGTCACCAGCCCGTCGTCGACCCCGCCGTGCACGGCCGCCGGGACCGCGCCGAGCAGGCGGGCCGAGACGTCCGGGGGCAGGGACACGGTCAGGTCGCGTTCGGTGGCGACGGTGTCGCGGGCCGGGTCGAGCGGCCGGCCGCCCAGGACCGGGTCGGGCGTGGCGCAGGTCCGCCGCCAGTATGGCTCCGCCTCGGCGAACACGCCGTCGCGGACCGCCTCGGTGAGCCGCCGCGCCCACTGCCGGAACGGCGTGCCGTCGCCGGGCAGGCGCACCGGCCGTCCCGCGCTCAGGTCGGCCCAGGCCGCCCGCAGGTCCTCCAGCAGCACCCGCAGCGACACCCCGTCGACGACGACGTGGTGCACCGCCAGGATGAGCAGGCCTTCGGCGGGCCCGGCGGCGAGCCATACGGCGTCGAGCATCCGGCCGGCGGCCGGGTCGAGGCGGTTCGCGGCGGCGGTGGTCTCCCGGTCCAGCGTCTCGTCCAGGTCGGCCGGTGCCGGTGCGGCGAGGCGGGTGGTGAGCCCGGCGGCGGTGACCGACCCGGCGGGCTGGACGGTCAGCGTCCAGCGGGGCGTGCCCGTGGCGCGGGTACGCAGCATCGGGTGGGCGGCCAGCACCGCGTCGAGCAGCAGGTGCAGCTGCTCCTCGGTGAGACCCGCCGGGGTGCGCAGCGTCATCGCCTGGAAGAAGCCGTGCACGGCCGGGCCGAGATCCTGGAGCCACTCCGTGATCGGGGTGGGCGGCACCGGGCCGTCGGCGTCGGCCGGGGTCGCGGCGCTGCCGGGGTCGACCGGGGTCACGGCCGGGGCGAGCGCGGCGGGCGTACGCCGGGCCAGGATGTCGGCGGGCCGGACCAGGTATCCGGCCTGGCGGGCGCGGCGGACCACGCCGATGGCGGTGATGCTGTCGCCGCCGAGGGTGAGGAAGTCGTCGTCGGCGCTGATCCCGCCAACCCCGAGCACGTCGGCGAAGACGTCGCAGAGCAGCCGCTCGACCGGGCCGTCCGGGGCACGCCGGGGCGCCCGTTCGGGCGCCACCGGGTCCGGCAGCGCCCGGCGGTCGACCTTTCCGTTGGCGGTGACCGGGAAGGCGTCCAGGATGGTCACGGTGGCGGGCACCATGTACTCCGGCAGCCGCCCGGCGCACCAGGTGCGCAGCTGCTCGGCGGTGACCGGGGCGTCGGTGACGGCGTATCCGGCGAGCTGGGCGGCGGCGCCGCCGGTGTACACGACGACTGCGGCGCGGCGTACCGCCGGGTGCGCGGCCAGGACCGCCTCGACCTCCTCCAGCTCCAGCCGCATACCGCGGATCTTGACCTGGTTGTCGGCCCGGCCGACGAAGTCGAGGCTGCCGTCCGGCGCGATCCGGGCCAGGTCGCCGGTGCGGTACATCCGGGTGCCCCGGCCGTCGAACGGGTTGGCCACGAACCGCGCCCCGGTCAGCGACGGCGCGTTGACGTACCCGCGTCCGAGCAGGAACCCGGCGGCGTAGAGCTCGCCGACCTCCCCGGCCGGCACCGGCTCCAGCCGCTCGTCCAGCACGTACAGCTGCGTGTACGGGTTGGCCCGCCCGATCGAGGTGGCGATGCGCTCGGCCTCGTCCCGGTAGATGACGTGCGAGACGCCGATGGTCGCCTCGGCGGGCCCGTAGCCGTGGTAGAGCGTGGTGGTGAGCTGGCGCCGGAACCGCTCGAACAGCTCGGGGGTGAGCACCTCGCCGCCGCACCACACGTGGCGCAGCCCGTCGAGCAGGGTGGTGCCCCGCGACATCTCCAGCAGCACGTCCAGCATGGACGAGACCAGGTAGACGAAGGTCACCCGCTCGCGGGAGACCAGGTCGAGCAGGTAGTGCGGGTCGCGCTCGCCGCCGGGGTCGGCGACCACGACGTAGCCGCCGCTGACCAGCGGCAGCAGGATCTCGTTGACGGAGATGTCGAACGCCAGCGGGGCCTTGAACAGCGACGCGTCGCCGGGGCCGAAGTGGAGGATCTGCTCGACCTGCCACAGCAGCCGGTTGCAGATCGCCTCGTGGCGGATCATCGCGCCCTTGGGGCTGCCGGTGGAGCCGGAGGTGAAGATGACATACGCCAGCGCCGCGCCCTGAATGGGCAGGTGCAGGGGCTGGTCGGGCTGGTCCGCGTACGCCCAGGCGGCCAGGTCGACCTCGACCAGGTCGGCGGCGGGCACGTCCCGCGGGTGGCTCGGCGAGGCGATGACCAGGCGCGATCCGGCGTCGGCGCGGACCTTCCCCCGGCGCTGGGCGGGCCAGGCCGGGTCCACCGGCACGAACGCCCCGCCCGCCGCCATGATCGCCAGCACGGCGACGACCATCTCGGCGGAGCGGGGCGTGCTGACCGCGACCGTCTCCTCCGGACGCAGCCCCCGCTCGCGCAGGTGGTGCGCCAGTTGCCAGACCGTGGCGGCCAGTTCCGCGTACGTCAGCCGGGTCTGCCCGGCGACCAGGGCCAGTGCCCCCGGGGTGCGGGCCGCCTGGGCGGCGAACAGGTCCGGGACGGTCGTGATGGTACTGGGGACAGCGGAAAACTCGGCCACACCGAAGGTCATGTAGGTTAGGTTAGCCTAACCTTTGTTTCAGTGAAAGCCGGTGTCCGCGCCTGCCACGCCCGCCACAGCGCGGCATACCGGCCCTCGGCCGCCAGCAGGTCGTCGTGGTGTCCTTCCTCGACGATCCGCCCGTCCTCCATGACGCACACCCGGTCGGCGGTCGCGGCCTGCGTCAGCCGGTGCGCCACGACCAGCGCGGTGCGCCCGGCCGTCGCGGCCGCCGCCGCCCGCTCCAGCACCCTGGCCCCCTGGCTGCCCGCCTCGGCGGTCGCCTCGTCCAGCACCACGACCGCCGGATCGGCCAGCACCAGCCGGGCCAGCGCCACCTGCTGCGCCTGCGCGGCCGTCAGCGGGTGCCCGCCCTCGCCCACCACCGTGGCCAGCCCCTCGGGCAGGTCAGCCGCCCAGTCCAGCGCGTCCACCGTGGACAGGGCCGCGCGCAGCTCGCCGTCGGTCGCGCCGGGCCGGGCCAGCCGCAGATCCTCGGCCAGCGGCCCGGCGAACACCCGCGTCTCCTGCGTCACCATCGCGATGCGCCGCCGCAGCAGCGGACCGAGCCCCGCCAGCGGGACGCCGCCCGAGCGCGCCGTCCCGGCCTGCGGCCGCAGCACCCCCGCCGCGATCGCCGCCAGCGTCGACTTGCCCGCCCCGGTGGTCCCCACCAGCGCCACCCGCTCCCCGGGCGCCAGGCGCAGGGTCACCCCGTGCAGCACCGGCACCCCCGGGGCGTACCCGAACACCACGTCGGCCAGTTCCAGCGACGCGTCGGCCGGCTCGGCCACCGCGACCGGCTCGGCGGGGTCCGGGATGGCCACCACGCCGACGAGCCGGGCCAGGCTCGCCCCGGCCAGCTGCACCTCGTCGAACATGAACAGCAGCATGCCGATCGGGTTGAACAGCCGGTGGAACAGCACCGCCGCGGCGGCCGTCTCCCCCACCGTCAGCGCGCCGTCGCGCACCAGCAGGAACCCGACCACCAGGATCGCCGACAGGCCGAAGAACTCCGCCCGGTTGACCCGGGCCACGAACCTGGTGAACAGCGTGAACACCGAGACCGACAGGTCGCGTCTGGCCGCCGACGCGGTCTCCAGCCCGCCCATGCGCCAGCCCAGCAGCCGGTAGGCGTGCACGGTGCGTACGCCGTGCAGCGACTCGACCAGGTGCTGCGACGAGTCCGCCCCCGCGCGCCGTTCCCGCGCGTAGATCGGCGACGACCGGGGCAGATACCAGCGCAGCGCCACCGCGTACAGCGGCACCGCGACCGCGCCGGCCAGGCCCAGCCGCCAGTCCAGGCCCGCCATCGCGGCCAGGCTGAGCACGCCGAGCAGCACCGACGTCGCCATCATCGGGATCACGTCGGCGACGGCCTTGCCGATCACGGTGGCGTCGCTGCCGACCCGCGACAGCAGGTCGCCCTGCCCGGCACCCTCCACCGTGGTCGAGGGCAGCGTCAGCACCCGGGCCAGCACCCGCTCGCGCAGCTCGGCCAGGACCGCCGCGCCGATGCGCCCGGTCAGATACGTCCCGAGCCCGGTCGCCAGGCCCCCGACGACCGCGCAGCCGACCAGCACCGCCGCGACCCCGCCGATCTCCGCGCCCGGGCCACCGGCCCGCACCCGGTCGACGAGCACCCCGAGGGTGTACACGGTGGCCACCCCGGCCGCGGCCCCGGCCGCTCCGGCGGCCAGCGCCCCGAGCAGGCCCGGCCAGCGCGAGCGCAGCGCCGCGAACAGGTAGCCGCGGCTGTCGCGGGCCGAGGCGATCGGGAGCACGGCGGGGACGGGTGCGCCGCTCATCGCAGCACCGCCCGCCGGTAGGCGTCCTGGGTGCGCGACAGCTCGTCGTGCGTACCGGCGGCGACCGCGCGGCCGCCGTCGACCAGCACCACCCGGTCGGCGACGGCCAGCAGCGCGGGGCTGCTGGTGATGACGACGGTGGTCTGCGCCGCCGGCGCGGCCGGGTCTGCCGGGTGGCGCAGGGCGCGCAGGCCCCGGGCGATGGCGTGCTCGGTGACCGCGTCCACGGCGGTGGTCGGATGGTGCAGCACCAGCAGCAGCGGCCGGGCCAGCAGCGCGCGGGCCAGCGCCAGGCGCTGGCGCTGCCCGCCGGACAGACTCGCGCCGCGTTCGGCGACCGGGTGGGCCAGCCCGCCCGCGGCGGCCTGGAGCACCTGGTCGGCGGCCGAGGCCCGCAGCGCCTCGGCCAGCACGTCCGGGTCGGGCTCGCCGCGGTCGGCGCCGACGGTGAGGTTGCTGCCGATCGTGCCGGTGAACAGGTCCGGGTGGTGCGGCTCGGCGTGCAGCGGCCAGCCGTCGGGGCTGTGCTGCCCCAGCGGCGCGGCGCCCAGCAGCGCGTGGCCCCGGTAGTCGTCGGGCGGCACCCGGCCCGACAGCACCGCCGCCAGGGCGTCGCCGTCGGTGGCGCGGGTGGTGACGACGGCGACGAACTCGCCGCCGCGCACGTCGAGGTCCAGTCCGGACAGCGTGGCGTAGGTGAGCCCGGTCAGCCGCAGCTCCGGCTCGGGTGCGGCGGCATCGGCCGGGGCCTCGGGCAGCACGGCCGGTGCGGCCAGCACGGCCGCGATCCGGTTGGCCGAGCCGCGGGCCTGGGCGACCCAGCCCGGGATGACCGCGAGCAGGCCCATCGGCTCCATCAGGAACTGCGCCAGCCCGATCACGGTGATCAGCTCGCCGACCGAGATGTCGCCGCGCAGCGCGAACCATCCGGCCAGGACCGCGGCGGCGCAGGCCAGCAGCGCGCTGCCGGTGCCGGAGGCGGCGGCGTAGGCGCCCTGCGCGCGGGCGGCGCGGACCATCGCCACCCGCGACCGGCCGGAGACCTCGCGGTAGCGGTCGGCGGCGGCGCCGGTGGCACCGATCCCGGCCAGCGGCCGCAGGCCCGACACCAGGTCGGTGGCGACCGCCGTGGCCTCCCCGGCGAGTTCCTGCTGCGTCTCGGCCCGGCGGGTCAGCGCTGGCGTGGCCGCTTGCAGGGCCAGCAGCACCAGCGGCGTGCCGACCAGGACGGTCAGGCCCAGCGGCACGTCGATGGTGATCAGCGCGGCCGCGCTGATGGCGACGGCGGTGACCGCCCCGACGACGCGGGGGATGTAGTCCAGCACGTACGAGGTCTGGTCGGTGTCGGCGGTGGCGACGCTGAGCAGGTCGCCGGTGGCCTGCTCGGTGCGCAGGCCCCGGGGGCGCAGCACGGTGGCCGCGATGTCCAGCCGCAGCAGGTGCGCCTCGTCGGCGATGGCCCGCATGAGCTGCCGGGCGCCGAACCGGTACGCCATGGTCAGCACGGTGAACAGCAGCCCCAGCACGGCGATCCACCGGGCCAGGGCGTACCCGTCCCCGGTGGCCACGGCCCGGTCGACGATCACGCCGATCAGGATCGGGACCAGGGACTCGCAGACCTGGTGCGCTCCGATGAGGGCGGAACCGGCCGACAGCCGCCGCCGGTTGCGTACGACGGTGCGGCGCAGGACCGCCCCGCCGGAGTCGACAGCCGTCGCCATCCCCGGGGTCAGTTCGCGGTCGCCGCGGCCGCCATGCGCTCGCGCAGGCTCCGCGGACGCAGGTCGGTCCAGTGCTGGTCCACATAGTCCAGGCAGGCCTGGCGGCCCGTCTGCCCGTCGGCGCCGAACACGACGGTCCACCCGGCGGGCACCTCCTTGAAGGTGGGCCACAGCGAGTGCTGCTCTTCGTCGTTGACGAGCACGAAGAACGTCGCGGCGTCGTCGTCGAACGGGTTGGTGGACATGGGGCGCCTCCTAGACTCGAACAAAGGTTAGGCTAACCAAAGTCGAGAGACGGGGCAAGGCCGGCCCCGTCACCGCCCGCCGCCGCGCCCCTGCGCGGCCAGCAGCCAGACCAGGTAGATCCCGCCCAGCGCCACCGTCACCACGCCGACCGGCAGCGTCGTCGGCGCGAACACCCGGGCGGCCAGGAAGTCGCTGCCCGCCAGCAGCAGCGCGCCCGTGGCCGCGGCCGGGGCCAGCGCGATCCCGGCCGTCCCGGCCAGCCGCCGGGCCAGCTGCGGCGCGGCCAGCGCCACGAACGAGACCGGTCCGGCCACGGCCGTCGCCGCGGCGGTCAGCGCCACTCCGACGGCCAGGTACGCCAGGCGCGCCGGTCCGACCCGTACGCCCAGGGCGGCCGCCGCGTCGTCGCCCAGCTCCAGCTGGCGCAGCCGCCCGCCCAGCGCCAGCAGCCCGGCGGCGAGCACGCCGATCACGGCGGCCGCCGGGCCGACCTGGGCCCAGCCGAGCTCGTTGAGGCTGCCCTGCCCCCACACCGCCGCCGCCATCGCCGTCTGGAGGTTCACCCGGATCAGGAACCACTGGTTGAGCGAGGTCAGGAACGCGCTCACCCCGATCCCGACCACGATCAGCCGGAACCCCTGCACCCCGCGCCGGTATGCGAACAGGTACACCGCCCCCGCCGTCAGCAGGCCGCCGACCAGCGCCCCGGTGGCCGTCACCGCGAACCCGCGCCCGGCCACCGCCATCGTCACCAGCACCCCGGTGAACGCGCCGGTGCCGAACCCGAGCACGTCCGGGCTGCCCAGCGGGTTGCGCAGCAGCGCCTGGAAGACCGCCCCGCTCAGCCCGAGCGCCGCGCCCAGCAGCAGCGCGAGCAGCACCCGCGGCAGCCGCCAGTCCAGCACCACCAGCCGGGCCGCCCGGCTGCCCCCGCCGGACAGCACCTCCACCACCTGGGCGGGCGGCAGCGAGAACTGCCCGGTCCCCAGGGCCAGCACCCCCACTCCGGCGGCCAGGGCCAGCAGCACCAGCACGCTCACGCAGGTGCGTACGCCCAGCCGCACCGACACCGGTCCGGCCCGCAGCACCAGCGTCCGGCGTCCGAAGCCGACGTTCACAGGTTCCTCGCCTTCGCCCGGCGCACCAGCACGATCAGCACGGGCGCGCCGATCAGCGCCGTGACGATGCCGGCGCGCAGCTCGCCCGGGCGGATGACCACCCGGCCCACCACGTCGGCGCCCAGCAGCAGCACCGGTGCGGCCACCGCCGTGTACGCCATGATCCAGCGCTGGTCCGGGCCGGTGAACCAGCGCACCGCGTGCGGCACCATCAGCCCGACGAACCCGATCGGGCCGACCGCCGCGGTCGCCGCTCCGGCCAGCAGCATCACCGCCGCCACGGTCAGCGCCCGGGTCCGGGTCACGCTGGTGCCCAGCGAGCGGGCCAGGTCGTCGCCGAGGGCCACCGCGTTGAGCGAGCGCGCCGCGACCGCCGCCAGCACCAGCCCGGCCGCGATGAACACCGCCACCACCGCCGCGATCGACATGGGACGGCCGGTCAGCGTGCCGACGTCCCAGAAGCGCAGGTAGTCGAAGGCCCGGGGGCGCACCATCCGGATGCCCGACGAGACGCCGTCCATCACCGCGCCCAGCGCCACCCCGGCCAGGGTCAGCCGCACCGGTGTCGCCCCGCCGGAGCCGGCCGAGCCCAGCGCGTACACCGCGACCAGGGCGACCGCGACCCCGGCGAAGGCGAACCACACGTACGCCCAGATGCTGGTCAGGCCGAACAGGCCGATCGCGACGACCACGAACAGGCTCGCGCCCGCGTTGACGCCGAGCACCTGGGTGTCGGCCAGCGGGTTGCGCGTCACCGCCTGGATCAGCGCGCCGCACACCCCGAGCGCCGCCCCGGCCAGCAGCCCCAGCACGGTGCGCGGCAGCCGCAGCTCCCGCACGATGGTCTGGTCGTCGCTGTCCACGGGGTGGGCGAACGTGTCCCAGACGGTGTGCGGGGCGATGTTCCGGGTGCCGATCATGATGCTGAGCAGGCACACGGCCGCCAGGGCCAGCACGATGAGCAGCAGTCCGGCCAGGCGCCGCGAGCGCGCGGGTGTCACCGCCGGGGCCTGCGGGATCGGAGGCGCGGGAGCCCGGACGGGCAGCGAGGTCTGCACCGACTAAGGATAGGCTAAGCTCATCTGGTGCGGCAGTCCCCTCCTTCCGGCCTAGCCGACCTGCTCGCCGCCGTCGACCTCGGCTACCCGTTCACCCTCCACGCCGGACCGCCCGACGGTCCGGGCTGGACCACCCTCGACCAGCTCGCGACCGAGCCCGGCCTGCTGGACGCCTGGCTGGCCGACCTGCTCGCCGGGGAGGCGCGCGGCCAGCTCCCGGTCGCCGCCGTCAGCCTCGCGGCGTACGTCGGCTCCGCCGTCGCCGACCCGCTCGTCGTCGCCCTGGCCACCCTCGGGCACGCGTGGCCGGTCAGCGCGACCGGCACCGCCGTGCACCGGCACCCCGGCGGCTGGTGCGACGGGGTCGCGATCGCCTCAGCCCACCCGCAGCCGGTCGACGATCCCTTCCGCACGGCCGCCGCCGACCTGGTCACCGCGCTGCGACCGGTCTTCGCCGCGATCCGGGTCCGGACGCGGATCGGCCGGCCCGCCCTGTGGGGCGGGCTCGGCGACGTGATCGCCGGGACCGCTGTCGACCAGTCCCGACACCGGGGCACCGACCCGCAGGCCGCCTGGGCGGCCGCGCAGCGGCTCATCGAGGCGATCGCCGAGCAGGCACCGCAGGTACGGGTCCGGCGGTCGCTGGTCGTGCTCGCGCACCCGACCGGCCCGGCCGGGTTCGTCGCGCGGGGCACCTGCTGCCTGGACTACCGCGTCGGCGGCGACTACTGCACCCGCTGCCCGCTGCGCACCCCCGAGGACCGCGGCGCCCGCTGGGCCGCGGAGCTCGCCGCCGGGCGGGATGATCCGTAATCGTGGACGCTGGGTGCTGCTATAGCGACACCCAGCGTCCACGATTACGGATCATCCCGCCCGCACCGGCCCGCAGGTCGGCGCAGCGCGCACGCACCGTCGCGACTGACGCACCCTACGTCCACCTACCGAGATATTGGCGGCACTCTCGGGGTCGAACCCAGGGTGAACACCTGATCTGCCGGGTACGCGCCCGCGGCTAGGTTGTCGGGCGTGCCCCTCATCGCGACACGTTCGCTGACCAAGACCTATCCGGGCGGGGTGACCGCCCTGTCCGACCTGACCCTGGCCGTCGAGCCGGGCATCATCGGGCTGGTCGGCGCCAACGGCGCCGGCAAGTCCACGATGATCAAGACGCTGCTCGGGCTGCTCTCGCCCACCAGCGGCGAGGTGCGGGTGCTCGACCTCGACCCGGCCAAGGCCCCCGAGCAGGTGCGCGCCCGGGTCGGCTACATGCCCGAGCACGACTGCCTGCCGCCCGACATGATCGCCGCCGAGTTCGTCACGCACATGGGCCGCATGAGCGGCCTGCCGCGTACGGTCGCCCGCGAGCGCGCCTCCGAGGCGCTGCGCCACGTCGGCCTGTACGAGGAGCGCTACCGGCAGATCGGCGGCTACTCCACCGGCATGAAGCAGCGCGTCAAGCTCGCCCAGGCCCTGGTCCACGACCCGGACCTGCTGCTGCTCGACGAGCCGACCAACGGCCTGGACCCGGCCGGGCGCGACGCGATGCTGGCCCTGATCCACCGCATCGGCACCGAGTTCGGCATCTCGGTCGTGGTCTGCTCGCACCTGCTCGGCGAGATCGAGCGGATCTGCGACTCCCTGATCGCGATCGAGGGCGGGCGCCTGCTGCGCGCCGACCGGATCGACGCGATGACCACCGGCACCGACGTGCTGGCCATCGAGGTCGCCGAGGGCACCGACGAACTGGCCGCCGCCCTGCGCGAGCGCGGCCTGGAGGTGTCGCCGGAGGGCCGGATGCTGCTGGTCGCGCTGGCCGACGAGGCCACCTACGACCTGATCCTGCGCACCGTCGCCGACCTGGACCTGCCGCTGCACCGGCTCGACCAGCGCCGCCACCGGGTCGCCGAGCTGTTCTCCACCGCCCAGGAGGCCGTCCATGCCTGACACCAGCGTCATCCACGACATCGGCTACCAGCGCTACGCCGGTGCCCGGCTCGGGCGCGCGTACGCGGTGCGGTCGCTGTTCGAGCACGGCCTGCGGGTCTCGTTCGGGCTGGGCCGCAGCGCCAAGGCCAAGATCTTCCCGTGGATCGTGATCAGCCTGGTCACCCTGCTCGCGGTGGTCGGCATCGCGGTGCGCGCCCAGACCGGCGAGACGTTCCTGCCGTACCAGGACCTGCCGTCGGCGGCGAGCCTGCTGGTGCTGGTCTTCCTGGCCGTCGTCGCGCCCGAGCTGGTCTCGCGCGACCTGCGCAACCAGACCCTGCCGCTGTACTTCTCCCGCCCGATCCAGCGGTCGGACTACGCGCTGGCCCGGCTGGCCGCGCTGCTCACCGCGTCGTGGCTGCTCATGGCCGGGCCGCAGTTCCTGCTGTTCGCCGGTTCGGCCTTCACCACCGGCGACGGCGCGGGGGTATGGGCCGAGGCCCGCGGCATGCTCGGCGGCTGGGTCGTCTCCGGCATCTACGCCCTGATCTTCAGCAGCCTCTCCGTGCTGATCGCGTCGCTGGCCAGCCGCCGCGCCTTCGCCGCGGGCGCGATCGTGGTCGTCTTCATGATCACCACGCCGATCGCCGGGCTGTTCGTGGCGCTGGGCGGCCAGGGCAGGCTGGCCCAGCTCGCCCCGATGGCCAGCCCGTTCATGCTCCCCGAGGGCGTACGGACCTGGCTCTACCACACCAACAGCTTCGACATCGGCAGCTTCGGCCCGCTCTACGCCCTCGTGACCGTGCTGCTCGTGGCCGGGTGCACCCTGCTGCTCCTGCTGCGCTACCGGAAGGTTTCGCTGTGACCGACCTCGAACTGCGCGGCGTCTCGCGCTGGTACGGCAACGTCGTGGCCGTCAACGACGTCACCATGACGCTGGGCCCCGGCGTGACCGGCCTGCTCGGCCCCAACGGCGCGGGCAAGACCACGCTGCTGCACATGATGGCCGGGTTCCTGGCCCCCTCCCGCGGCGAGGTCCTGCTCGACGGCGCCGCGACCTGGCGCAACCCCGCCATCTACCGGCACCTGGGCCTGGTCAACGAGCGCGAGGCCGTGTACGGCTTCCTCTCCGGCGCCGAGTTCGTCCGCGCCAGCGCCCGCCTGCACGGGCTGCCCGACCCGCTCGCGGCCGCCCGGCGCGCCATCGAGCTGGTCGAGATGACCGACGCCCAGGACCGGCGGATGGACACGTACTCCAAGGGCATGCGCCAGCGGATGCGGGTGGCCGCCGCGCTGGTGCACGAGCCCGCGGTGCTGCTGCTGGACGAGCCGTTCAACGGCATGGACCCGCGCCAGCGCATGCACATGATGGACCTGCTCCACCGCCTCGGCGAGCAGGGCCGCACGGTGCTGTTCAGCTCGCACATCCTGGAGGAGGTCGAGCAGGTCTCCGGCACGGTGCAGGTCGTCGTCGCCGGGCGCCTGGCCGCCTCCGGCGACTTCCGCACCATCCGGCGGCTGATGACGCACCGGCCGCACGTGTTCGCGATCCGGTCCAGCGACGACCGGCGCCTGGCCGTGGCGCTGATGGCCTCGGAGTCGGTCGCCGGGGTGACGCTAGGCAAGGAGGGGCTGACCGTCCACGCCGGCGACTACGGCACCTTCACCCGGGCGCTGCCCCGCATCGCCCTGGAGCAGGGCGTACGGGTACGCGCGCTGGTCCCGTCCGACGAGTCGCTGGAAAGCGTCTTCTCCTACCTGGTCTCGGCATAGGAGCCCGCGATGAACCTGACAATCGCCTGGATCACCCTGCGCGGCCTGCTCGGCCGCCGCCGGTCCCTGCTCCTGCTGCCGATGCCGCTGATCCTGATCGGCGTCACCCAGATCGCCAGGACCCTCGGCGCCAAGCCCGCCGATCTGGCCGACGGCGTGCTGATCGGGCTGGGCGTGGCGGTGCTGCTGCCGCTGATCTCGCTGATCGTCGGCACCGGCGTCCTCGGCTCGGAGATCGACGACGGCACGGTCGTGCACATCCTCACCAAGCCGATCCCGCGCAGCCGGATCATCCTGGCCAAGCTGGCCGTGGCGGTCACGGTCAGCGCCGTGGTCAGCGCGGTGCCGATGTTCGTCGCCGCGGTCATCACCGACGGCACGGAGCTCGGCCTGGCGCTCGCCGCGGCGTGCGCGATCGGGGCGCTGGCCTACTCGGCGCTGTTCCTGGCGCTGAGCGTGGTCACCCGCCGGCCCGTCCTGCTCGGCCTGCTGTACGTGGTCGTCTGGGAAGGTCTGCTCAGCAACGTGGTCGCCGGGACCCGGTCGGCGTCGGTGCAGCACTATGTGATCGCGATCGCACACGAGATCTCGGGCAGCGCCCTGATCAGCACCACCATCTCGGTCACCGTCGCGGCGGTGATGAGCGCGGTCATCACGGTGGCCGGGACCTGGCTCGCGGTCCAGCGCCTGCGCTCGTTCTCGGTCGCGGGCGAGACCAGCTGAACCTGGCTGCGGTTTCGGGGAAAACGCGGCGATCAGCCGCCTGTTTCGCACGTTTCCCCGAAACCGCAGCTCAGCATGCGCCTGCAAGTGGTCCTGAGGCTTGTAGTAATGTGATCTTCTGAGGGCGGTTTGTCTGGGTTCCGGGAGCCCGCCGCGTTATCGCATTAGCAGGAAGCGGGCCATGACCGAGCAGACGACGCAGCAGGCGGACGACGAAGCCGTCACCTTCGAAGACCTGGGCCTGCGCCCCGAGCTGCTCAAGGCCCTGGGCGCCCTGGGCTACGAGGAGCCGACCCCGATCCAGCGCGAGGCCATCGGCCCGCTGCTCACCGGCGCCGACCTGCTCGGCCAGGCCGCCACCGGCACCGGCAAGACCGCCGCGTTCGCGCTGCCCGTGCTCCAGCGGTGGGCGGAGCTCGGCCCCGACCGCGACAGCCTCGACCCGGTCGCGCTGGTGCTGGTGCCCACCCGCGAGCTGGCCGTCCAGGTCTCCGAGGCGTTCCACCGCTACGGTCGCGAACTGGGCGTGCGGGTCCTGCCCATCTACGGCGGGCAGCCGATCGGACGCCAGCTCGCGACCCTGCGACGCGGCGTCGACGTCGTGGTCGCCACCCCCGGCCGCGCCATCGACCACATCGGCCGCGGCACCCTGCAACTGGGCGAGCTGCGCACCGTCGTGCTCGACGAGGCCGACGAGATGCTCGACATGGGCTTCGCCGAGGACATCGAGGCGATCCTGCAGGAGACCCCCGAGCAGCGGCAGACCGTGCTGTTCTCGGCCACCATGCCGTCGCGGGTCGACGGGCTGGTGCAGCGTTACCTGCGCAACGCGGTGCGGATCCAGATGGGCCGCGCGGCCACGGCGCCCGGCGAGACGCCGAAGGTCCGCCAGAGTGCGTACGTCGTGGCCCGCTCGCACAAGCCGGCCGCGCTCGGCCGCATCCTCGACGTCGAGGCGCCCACCGCCGCGATCGTGTTCTGCCGCACCCGCGAAGAGGTCGACCAGCTCACCGAGACCATGAACGGCCGCGGCTACCGGGCCGAGGCCCTGCACGGCGGCATGAGCCAGGAGCAGCGCGACCGGGTCATGAGCCGCCTGCGCGCCGGGACCGCCGACCTGCTCGTCGCCACCGACGTCGCCGCCCGCGGCCTGGACATCGAGCAGCTCACCCACGTCATCAACTACGACGTGCCGTCGGCGCCCGAGGCGTACGTGCACCGCATCGGCCGGGTCGGCCGCGCCGGGCGTGAAGGCGTCGCGGTCACCCTCGCCGAGCCGCGCGAGCACCGCATGCTCAAGACCATCGAGCGCGTCACCAAGCAGCGCATCACCATGGAGAAGATCCCCACCGTCGCCGACCTGCACGCCCGGCGGCTGGAACTGACCAAGTCCGCGCTGCACGAGAGCCTGCTCGAGGAGGACTACGAGCAGTTCCGGGTCGTGGTGGAGACGCTGGCCAACGAGTTCGACATCGTCGAGGTGGCACTGGCCGCGGTCAAGCTCGCGCACGAGGCCATGGGCAACGCGCCCGACGACGAGGTCATCCCGGACCTGTCCGAGTCCGCCGAGCGCGGCGAGCGCAAGCGCGACACCGGGCGCGGCGGCCGACCGGCCGCGGCGGGCACGGTGAAGCTGTTCGTCGGCCTGGGCCGGCGCAACGGCGTACGGCCGCAGGACCTGGTGGGCGCGATCGCGGGCGAGTCGAACCTGTCCGGCCGCGACATCGGCGCCATCGAGATCGCCGACCGGTTCTCGCTGGTCGAGGTGCCCGCCGACGCCGCCGACGACGTCATCGACGCGCTGCGCAGCGCCACGATCAAGAACAAGCGCGTGATGGTGCGCCGCGATCGCGATCGTGACCGTGGTGACCGCAGTGGTGACCAAGGGGACCGCCCGCAGCGCCGCCAGCGCTGGTAGTCACGCCCCGAACAGGTCGTCCTGCGTGGCCTGCCCCAGGTCGGCGCCGCTGTGCACGGGCGCCGACCGCTGCTGCACGGGTGCGGAGAACAGCTTCCCGCCCGGCCCGGTGGCGGCACTGACCGGGAACGGCACCAGCAGCACCGGCTCCGGCGGCTCGGCGAAGCGCCCGGCGCCCCAGCGCACCCACAGCGCGACCCGGCCCGCGGCCGCTTCGGCCTGTAGTTTCTCCAGCGTGCGCCGCCGGTCGGACTGGTCGATCTCGACCACCACCGGCGGTCCGCCGGGCCGCCCGATCCCGACGTCGACCCACGAGTGCCGGTCGGCATACGGCGGCGGCAGCGGCAGTACGCTGCGGGCCTTGCGATACACCCGCCAGCCGTTCGCGGTCCCCCACGCCAGCACCGCCTCGACCAGCAGCTCGGTCACCCGGTCGGCGTCCTCGCCGCTGAAGGCCAGCGCGCCCAGCCACGACGTCAGCGACCCCGCCAGCTGCCGCCCGTCGCCGCCCACCACGCGCCCCTCTCCGCCGTAGACCAGCAGGCTACCCGCGCGCGCCGACGGCCGGACGGGGCCTGTGGACAGCGCTGGCTACCGTGGCCCGATGCCCGGCACCGACATGACCGTCACCTTCAGCCACGATCAGGCCCTGGTGCTGTCCGACTGGCTCTTCCACGTGATGGACGACCCGGCGTTCACCGCACTGGCCGAGCAGGATCCCGCCGTGTGGTCACCGCTGTGGAGCCTCGACGGGGTGCTGGAGACCACGCTGCCCGAGGTCTTCGCCACCGACTACGGCGAGCGGCTCGACGCGGCCAGGGCCCGCCTGCTCGCCCGCCTGGACCGCAAGCAGCCCGTCCGGCCCGCGCGCGGCGGCGCCGGGGGCACCGAACGCCTGGTCGCGGACTGGATCCACGAGGGCGGCGAGGCCAGGCTGCTGGAGCACCTGAGCGGCTTCATCGGGTACGGCTTCGACCACCTCGACGAGCAGGCCCTGGTCGGCGCCCTCGACGACACCGACGAAGCGGCCGACGACCGGTGGTTCGAATACCCGCTCGTGGGAACACCGCAGCTCACGGTAAGGATGGCGCGGCTGGTCGGGGGCACGGGCGTCTCCGTGTCCGTGCGCGGGCGCATCGACGACGTCCTGGCCGCCCGGATCGAGACCCTGCTCGCCCTGCTCTGACCTTCGGCAGGGCGAGTCCACGACCTCATGGACCGGCGCGGGCCGAGCGGACAGTGCCGCTCGGCCCGCGCCGGGTTCCTCAGAGCAGACCGTTGAGACCGGGGAGACCACCGAGACCGCTCGGGCTGGCGGCGCCGCCGGCCGGCCCGGTCAGCGAGCCGACCATGGGCAGGTTGCCGAGCAGCGGGCCGACGAGCGGCAGGTTGCCGAGCAGGTCACCGACGATGGGGAGGCCTGCTTCGGGGGTGTGCTGCGTCTGCACCGGGGCCGGAGCGGCGCTGGCGGGGCTGGGCAGCGACAGCGCCGCCCCGGCCAGGAGCAGACCTGCACCGATTCGCTTCACATGCGTCATGCCCGGATCAACGACGGCCGGACAGGCCAGGTCATGGGCCCAGCGCACACAAGAGCCGCAAACCGCTCAAATAGGTCGGCACCGCGACCGGAGGGGGTGGCCGCCGTCGCGGCCGAGCGGGGCGTGCTCGGCCGCGACGGCGGCCACGGTTGTCGTCCCGTTGCACGGCCACACCACATGCGATGTGCGTACACCGCATGTGGTGTGGCCGCCGGATCGATGACGGGACGACGGCCCGGTCAGGACCCGTAGACCTCCAGTTCGGAGACCTGACCGGCGGGCCAGCCGGTGTTGGCGGTGATGGTGATCCGCAGGTGGCGCACCGTCCCGGCCGGGAAGGTGATCGTCACCGTGTTCCCGGTCGCCGGGTCGAACGTGTACGACGCGGCCGCCTTCAGGGTGGTGAAGTTGGTGCCGTCGGTGCTGCCGGACACGGCCACGGTCTGGCTGCGGGCCGCCCAGGCCGTCGGCGGCGGCAGCTTCAGCACGACCCGGCCGACCGGCTGGGCCGACCCGAGGTCCACCTGGATCCACTGCGGGAACGCGTTGTTGGCGCTCTCCCAGTAGGTGCTCGCGTTGCCGTCGACGGTGTTGCCGGACACGTACGTCTGGACGTTGGACGACTGGCTGGTCGGCCGGTTGAGCGCCAGGTTGGTGACCGCGCTGGTGCCGGTGCCGGTCAGCGACACCGTCAGCGGCGAGTTGGTCGCGCTGCTGGTGACGGTGAGCGAGCCGGTGCGGGTGCCCGCCGCCGACGGCCGGAACACCACCGAGACCGTGCAGGAACCGCCCGCGGCGATGCTGCTGCCGCAGGTGCTGGTCTGCGTGTAGTCGCCGCCGGGCACGATCGACGACACGTTCGCCGCGAGGGTGCCGGTGTTGGAGACGGTCACCGTCTGCGCCGCGCTGGCCCCGCCGACCGCGGTCGCGCCGAAGGTCAGCCCGGTCGGGCTCGCCGACAGCGTCGCCGAGCCGGTCGACGTGCCGGTGCCGGACAGGGCCACCGTCAGCGTGCCGTTGGTCGCGCTGCTGGCGACGGTGAGCGAGCCGGTGCGGTTGCCCGCCGCCGACGGGTGGAACGTCACCGTGACGATGCAGTTGGCGCCGGGGGCCAGAGTCGCCCCGCAGGTGGTGGTACGGGTGAAGTCGCCGGTGGTGGTGATGGCGGAGATCGTCGCCGTACCGGTGCCGGTGTTGTTGATTTCGACGGTCTGCCAGTCGCTGTTGTCGTTGACGGGCGTGGACTCGAACGCCAGCGACGCCGGGTTCACCGTGAGGGTGGCCGGGCCGCTGGTGCCTGCCGCGTACACCTCGAACTGCGACACCTGCCCGGCGGGCCAGCCGGTGTTGCCGGTGAACGTCAGGCGCAGGTGGCGGGTCGTGGTCTGGGTGAAGGTGAGGCTGGCCGTGTTGCCGGTGGCCGGGTCGAACGTCATGCCCTGGGCACCCGTGATCGCGGTGAAGGTGCTGCCGTCGCCGCTGCCCGAGACCGCCACGGTCTGGGTGCGGGTCGCCCACGCCGCCGCGGGCGGCACGCGCAGGGTCACCTTGCCCACGGCCATGGACGAGCCGAGGTCGACCTGGAGCCACTGCGGGAACGCGTTGTTGGCGCTCTCCCAGTAGCTGTTGACGTCGGCGTCGGTCGCGTTGCTGCTCGGGTAGCCGCCCTGCGCCGTCGACGAGGAGGTGGGCCGCCCGGCGGCGACGTTGGTGGTGCCGGTGCCGCCGGTCACGCCCGTACCGGTGAGCTGCACTCCGATCGCGCCCTGGCCGTCGTCGCCGGTGATCGAGTAGAGGGCGGACTGGGCGCCCGCGGTCTGCGGGGTGAACGTGACGGTCTGGTGGATCACGTCACCGGGGGCGAGCTGCTGCCCCTCCGACACCGGGGTGGTGGTGTTGAACGCCCCGACCGGGGGTGCGGCCTTGGTGATGGTCAGCGTGATGTTGCCGGTGTTGGCGATGTCGAACGTGCCGGTGGCGGTCTGCCCGATCGGCACCTGCCCGAACTTCAGCGGGTTCGGGGTGATGGTGAGCTGGGCGGCACCGGTGACGGCGGTGCCGGTCAGCGGGACCGTGACCGAACCGGCGTTGCTGGCCACGGCCAGGGAGCCGGTGTGGTTGCCGGCCACGGTCGGGGTGTACTTCACCGTGACCGTCACCGACGCCCCGGCCGCCAGGGTGGTGCCGTTGGCGGGGAACCCGGTCGCGGTGAACGGTGCGGACGGTGCGGTGGACCCGGTGATGGTGACCGTGCTGGTGCCGGTGTTGGTGACGCTCACGCTGAGCGTCTTGTTCGCACCCGTCGGTACGGTGCCGAACGCCAGCGTGCCCGGGGTCGCGCCGAGCCCGGCCTGCGTGCCGTTGCCGTGCAGGTCGAGCGCGACGGTGCCGCTGTCGGTGGTGAACGACAGGCTGCCCGCTGCGCCGCCGGGTCCGGTCGGGGTGAACCGGACCGGCACCGACAGGGTCTGCCCGGTGTTCAGCGTGACGGGCAGCGCGGGCGGGGTGGCGCCGAACGGCGCCGCGGTGCCGATCGCCGAGACGGTGACGGTGCGGGTGGCGGTCACGGTGACCGTGGCGTTGCCGGTGCTGCCCACGGCCACGTTGCCGAAGTCGGTGGGCGAGCTGGTCAGCGCGGCGGTGGTGGGGCGGCCGAAGCCGTAGATCCGCCCGTCGCGGGTGCCGACGTAGACGCGGCCGTTGTCGGTGGTGGGGGTGATGAACTTGGTCGCGGTGCCGATCGGCGACGAGTAGCGCAGGTTGAGCCGCCCGTTGACGGGCAGCGCGTCGTACGCGCGCAGCTGGCCGTTGGCGCCGTTGGACCCGTCGCTGTACACGACCCAGACGAGCGCGGTGCCCGAGGTGGTGCCGGTCGAGGTGACCAGGGGCGAGCCCGAGGTGTAGCCGAAGGTGGCCGGGCTGGTTCCGGCGGAGCTGAGCACGGGCAGGCCGGAGCCGTTCACGCCGTACTTGAAGGCCCGCAGGAAGCCCTGGTTCTCCACGGTGTACACGTAGCCGCCGTCGCCGCCCCAGAACGCCGGGTGCCCCCAGACGCCGTTGTACGGCCCCGCCGGTGCGCCGACCGAGGCGTCGGTGCCGCCCGCACCCTGGGCGTTGCCGCCGAGGTTGTCGCGGTCCAGCAGGTACACCCGGCCGTCCTTGCCGACCTGCACCAGCAGCTTCGGGTGGGCGGTGGTGCCGAACCCGGCGGGCAGCGCCATCGGGCCGCCGGAGCCGAAGTCGGTGTCGTCCTGGTCCAGCCGGCTGTTGTTGTACGGGCTGAAGAAGTCCCGCGCGGTCAGCGACCCGTCGCCGTTGACCTGCAAGCGGATCACCGACTCGGCCAGCGTGCCGGGCGGGCTGGTGCCGGGGCCCGGCGCGGGCGACACGCCGTTGCCGGTGGCCACGATGATCCGCCCGGACCCGTCGGAGACCAGGCCCCCGCCGGACTGCCAGATCCCGGCCATGCCGTTGGAGCGCCCGGCCTCGGTGGACCACAGCGTCGACATCTGCGGCGCCGACGTCTTCACGCCCGCGACGTACCCGACGTACGGGCCGTAGTCGCAGTGGCTGGCGAAGCCCGCGTAGACGACCCCGTCCAGCAGCAGCAGGCCGGGGCGCTGCGCGGCGGTCTTGGGGTTGAACACGTTGGACGGGTCGTTGGACGGGCTGCCCTGGATCGTCACGGGCCAGCCGGTGCGCTCGACGCCGGTGGCCGGGTTGACCGCGTGCATGTAGAAGTGCGGGTGGTCGGCGTCCGGACCGTCGTTGACCTTCGAGGTGAAGTAGACCGACGCGGTGGCCGGGTCGTAGACCGGGGTGCTGGTGACGCCGATGTTGGGCACCAGGTCGCCGCAGCCGATGGCGGAGGCGGGCCAGGCCGGGCCGACGTTGCGCGACCAGGTGATGGCGCCGGTGACGGCGTTGAGGCCGTACACCCAGTTGTTCTCGGTGGCGGCGATGACGGTGCCGTTGACCACGATCGGCGAGGCGTAGACCTGGCCGTTGAGGGTGGTGTTGAACAGCTGGCCGAAGTCGGCGGCCGACACGGCCGAGGGCGACAGGCCGGGTTCGTTGGCGTCCCAGCCGGTGCGCAGGTTGTCGACCGAGATGGTGGTCTGGTCGGCGGCGGCGGGGCTGGGCAGGGCTAGCGCGGCGGTGGACACGACCACGGCGGGCAGCAGCGCGGCGAGTATCCGATGCAGACGTCTGGCGGCAGGCATGACCTACTCCTGGGGGATCACCGGGGACGGCGGTGGGCACCGGGCGCGGAGCGGTCGCGTTCGGCCTGATCGGACGGAACCGTAACGTGGTAGACACCACAACGCAAGATAGCGACGCGGTATGGAAATATTTTTGTGTCCGAGGCCTAAAGAACTTGCGTTCGTTGATCAGCTCTGGGCGCCGAGGCCGTCCAGCAACAGGTTCAGCGCACCCGTCAGCGCCTGGCGGGCCTGCTCCACCGGGTCGTAGGCGGCCTGTTCACCAGCCTGATCACCGGTCTGGGCACCGGTCTGGGCCAGCGCGGCCGAGTGCGGGAAGCGGGCGGCGAAGTCCGGGGCGACGTGCGCGATCTGCCCGGCACGGGCCTGCCACCACTGCTCGTCGGAGTCGCCGGTCGCCCGCGCCGCCTCCCGCGCCTCGGCGGCGGTCTGCGCCAGGCCCCGGACCAGGTGCAGCAGCGCGCTGACGGCGGTGCGCCGGGCCGCCGCCCCGAGCGTCGCCCGGTCGAGGACGCCCAGCAGCGCCTCCAGCACCGCCTGCTCGTGCGGGCCGAGCACCGGGCGGGCGTAGGAGACCTGCAGCAGCCAGGGGTGTGCCAGGCAGCGGTCCCACAGGTCGGCGGCCCACGCCAGCACCGCCTCCCGCAGGCCGGCAGCCGCGTATCCGGTGGGCAGGCCGGCGTGGGCCTGGTCGTACATGAGATCGAGCAGTTCGCGCTTGCTCGGCACGTACGTGTACAGGGCCATCGCGGAGGTGCCCAGCCGCTGGCCGACCGCACGCATGGACAGCCCGGCCAGCCCGGACTCGTCGGCCAGCGCGATCCCGGCGGCCACGATCGCGTCGACGGTCAGCCCCGGGCGGGGGCCGGGGGCGGTGCGGGCCGCCGCGGGCGCGTCGGCGCGCCAGAGCAGCGCCATGGTGCGGGCCGGGTCACCCTGGCCGCCGTAGACCGTCACGTGGCATCTCCGTACGCCGTAAGCTATCGTCTCGAGACATCACTTTACACCGTACGGAATCAGGAGCCGCCATGACCCACGCGTCGCTGCACGACGGCGCCCGCCTGCCCCTGCGCATCACCGGCGACGGCCCCGACCTGCTACTTCCCGTCAACCCCGAGCCGCTCGAAGGACCGCAGGCCGACGCGATGCGCGCCTGGGGCGCCGACCCGGACCTCGGCCGCAACCTCATCACCGGGCTCGCCGACCGGTTCCGCGTGATCGCGTTCGACTACGAGGGCCACGTCATGGGCCATCCCCGACCCGGCACGCTCACCCCGGACAGCCTTGCCGCCGACCTGCTCGCCGTCGCCGACGCGGCCGCCGCCCCACGCTTCGCCTACTACGGCTACTCGTGGCTGGCCCTGGCCGGGCTCCAACTGGCCCTGCGCACCGATCGGCTGTCGGCGCTGGTCATGGGCGGCTACCCGCCGGTCGGCGGGCCGTACCGGCAGATGCTCGCCGTCACCACCGCCGCCCACACCAAGGCCGCCGCCCCGGCCGAAACCGCTGGCGAGGTCGTCCCCGGCGACTGGGACACCGTGCAGGTCACCACCACCGAGGACCAGACCCGCCAGTTCGTCACGCTGTACGAGCGGCTGCAAGATTTCGACGACCGCGCGGCGCAGGCTTACGTCGAGTGCCCGCGGCTGTGCGTCGTCGGCTCCGCCGACACGATGACGTACGGACCCGGCTGGGGCGACGTCGTCGTCGACATCGCCGGACCGGTGCTGCGCGATCGCGCAGCGCTGGCGGCGTACGGCTGGGACGTCGCCGTGCTCGACGGCCTGGACCATCTGGGCGCCATGCAGGCCGCCGCCGTGCTGCCCGTGCTGCGGCCGTGGCTGAGCCGGGCGGTGGGCTGACTCAGCGGAACTCGTGCACGACCTCGATCGTCCCGACGATGTGCCGGTTGAACTCGGCCAGCTCCTCGGCCGGCACCCACAGCTCCAGGATGTCGCGGCCCCCGGCCTGCTGCACGGGGTAGCGGGCGGCGAACTCCCGCTCCACCTCGAACCTCGTGACATATCCCACGCCGGAGGCGGGCACGTTCCAGTCCCGCGCGATCATGATGGCGTACTGCTCGTTCAGGACCGGGTAGAAGATCGGCTGGTCGGGCAGCCGTGGCGGCCACTCCCGCCAGCCCGACGACTCGACCAGCGCCAACTCCTGCGGCCCGGTCGGACGCCACAGGGTCAGGGTCTCGGTCATCGCCGCCGCCTCCTCGCTAGATGGACGAGGCTACCGCTGACCAGCATCGCACGCGAGCGCAATATCGCGGTGGAGCGTTCACCTTTGTCCCGGCAAGCTTTCAGCCGGAGCTCAGCCACGATTGCCAGCATCGGGCCCATCGCCCCCGGCTTGCCGGAGGTTCACCGCCCACCCGGCGGGCGAGCCGCACAAGCAAGCGATCCATTGAGGAGTGAAGATGACCGCGGTTGCCGACCACCTCGACCTGACCCAGCTCGGCGTGCTGCTGCGGCAGCGCTACGACGAGACCGCCGCGCAGCTGCGCACCGAGACCGAGGCGGAGGCCGCCTGGCTGCGGCACATCCACGACCAGGGCCCCGGCGACTCCGCCGACGCGGGCAACGCCGTCTCGGAGACCGCCGAGCACGGCCTGGTCACGGCCGCGCTCCAGGAGCAGCTCAACCGCCTGGGCGACGCGCTGACCCGCCTGGGCGAGGGCACCCTCGGCACGTGCGACCGCTGCGGCGAGCCGGTGCCGCCCGGCCGTCTGGAGGTCATGCCCTGGGCCACCCACTGCGTCCCCTGCCAGAGCCGCGTCGACCGCCGCCGCTGACTTCGGGAAGGAAGGTCACCTCGCTCTGCGGGGTGCCCTTCCCCACCGCCGTCGGCGGAACCGGCGGTGCGGCGGGCGCGTCCCATCCCGCAGACACGGGGAAGGGACACGGGGATGCGTACCGCACGGATGCTGGTCCTGCTCGGGCTGCTGCTGGCCGCGGGCTGCGCCGGCAGGGACACCACGACCGGCGCCACCGCGGTGGCGGGCCCGTCACCGTCCGGCCTCGCGGCCGCGAGCTGCGGCGACATCCGTCTCGCCCAGTCCCAGGCGGCGCCCGAGCAGGCCCTGAAGTGCCTGATCGACGCGGCCACCGCCCACCGGGCCGCCGAGCTCGTCATCACCGGCCCGACCACCGAGGGCGACCCGATCACCTGGCGGTACACGTCGACCACCGCGGGCACCGTCATCCTGGTGATCGACTCCCGCCAGGACCGCTGGGCCGGCACGTCCGCCAAGCTGACCACCCAGACCTGCACCGGCCCGGTGCTGCGCCCCGGCATGATCGACTTCGCGAGCTGCACCGACCCGGTCCCGACCGCGCCCTGATCGGCTCGGCCGTTAGGAGTTCAGGCGGGCCAGCACCGCGTCGAGGCGCTCGGTCTCCACGTGGGCGATGTCCCCGCCGGAGTCGAGGGCCGCGTTCAGCAGGAACGCCAGGGAGGTGCCGTACACCGGGACGGCTGCGGGGGCTTCGGCCATCCGCTCCAGGGGTGCCGGGGTGCCGTCGGGGTTCTGCTGCGCCACCGGGCGGACGGCGGCCCAGTACGTCGTCTCGGTCCTGCCGTCGACGAGATACCCCAGGACACGGCCGTCGGGCAGGTCGAACACCGCCATCAGGAAGTCGTACCGGTCGGCGGCACCGTAGTCGATCACACGCAGCAGCTCCGGCGGCACCAGCCGCCACGCCCCGCCGAACAGCGACACCGCGCCGAGGCGCCGGTACAGGGCCACGACCTCCCGCGTGCCGGTGTACCAGTCGTGGGTCAGCGGCTCGATGTCGTGCTCGGCCGCGATCCGGTCGAGCACGTCGTCGATGTCGACCGGTGCCGGAGCCAGGTGCCAGCCCGCGACCGGCCGCAGCGCCCCGTCGCCGTCCTGGACCACGCCGACCAGGCCGCCGTGCAGCGCCACCGCCCGGTTGTCCCCGCCGACCCGGTCGTTGACCTCGACGACGGCGCGGGACAGGATCGCGGGCACCTCGCTCGTCCGCACCCCCGGCCCGTGGTAGCGGCCCTCGTCGGCGGCGATGTCGCGCGGCTCGTCCAGCGGCAGTTCCAGCAGCGGATTCGGATGGTCGAGCACCCCGAGCCGGTCCAGGTACGGGTAGAACCGCGCCGCCCAGCCGGTGGCCACCTCACCGCCGTACGCGTCGCCGGGGTTGTAGATCCGCCGCCAGAACGCCCGGTCGACGTCGCCGCCCGCGGCCCGGACGAACTGGTCGGCGATCGGGGCCAGCGACCGGCACCACCCGTCGAGGTCGAACGCCGCCAGCCGGTCGACGCGGGCCCTGATCCGGCGCCAGTCCTCGACCGTGCCGGTCAGGGTGATCGACGGGATGCCGCACACGCACACCGCCCACTGCGAGAAGTAGGGCGAGTACGCGTCGAGCAGCACGATCCGCCCGGCCATCCGCTCCACGTCGGTGCTGGTGGAGAAGTCGCACTCGAACAGGTCGGCGTCGGTGACCTCGGCGGCGAGCAGTTTGCCGAACTGCTCGGCCAGGTGCTGCCACGACGCGGCGTCGACGGGCAGCGGCCCGCCGACCGGCACGGTCAGCCGCTTGCGTCCGGGGTGGCCGACCAGCATCGGCCGCAGCCGTTCCGCGTGCAGCCGTACGTGCTGGGCCACCCCGCGGGCGATGGTGAGCCAGACCGCGTCCGGCGACAACACCAGCGGCCGGTGCTCGGCGAACGCCCTGGCCACGGCGGACAGCAGCGGGTCGACACCGTCTGGCTCCAGCAGCGCCCGGTCCGGATCGCCGCCGATCAGCAGCGCCTCCGGGTACAGGCCGGACAGCCGCACGGTGGGCAGCGCGCCGGTCACCGGCTCGACGTCGTCGACGCGGAAGGTCGCCATGGCGCGACCCTAACCACACCGTCAACCGGAAAAGCGGCCGCCTCAGGCGCCGGGCAGGCGGCTGCCCGGCGGCAGCCAGTCCGGGTCCAGTTCGAACACGAACCGCACCCCGTCGGGACGGTCGACGCGCCCCAGCACCTCCGCCGGGCCCTGCGCAACACCCTCGACGAACTGCTGCCGGTACGCCACCCCGTCGATCCACTGGTGGATCGACATCCGGAGGCTGACAGCCGCGGCGAACAGCACGCCGAGGCTGCTCGCGTGCTTGATGCGCCACGTGATCGCGTGTCCGTCGTCGCTGAACGGCCTGCCGAGCCGCTCGGGTATCTCGGCCGTCAGCGTCAGCGGTTCCTCCACCTGCACCGCCGCGCCGTTCTCGGTGAACTCCGCCAGCAACCTCGGCAGCAGTTCGGGGCTGGTGCGACCCGCCCCGAGGTACATGGACGGACGCCTTCGGATCGCCGCCGCACCCTCCAGCACGACGATCAACGCGGCGTCGTACGACGGCCTGCCCTGGGCGTCGACCGGCTCCGGAACCCGTACCGCCCGCCACTGCTCCCGGTCGGCGGGCAGGCCCGCCGCCGTGAACACCGCGGCAGCCTGCGGCCGGGTGCCGTCCCAGAGGTCGTCGCGGTCGGCCAGCAGCTGAGCGAATGCGCTCTGCGGACCCGTCGCCTGCCGGTCGGGCGGCAGCCCATCCGGAAAGGCCACCGGCAGGTACGGCCCGAACGCCACGGACCCGTGCAGCTCCGCGGCGGCGCACGCAGCCGGGTACAGGCGCCCGAAGTCGCTCACCCGCTCGCAGACCGTGCGCAGCAGCACCTGGTGCGGCGGCTCCTCCCACGGTGCCGGTGGCCGGGAGCGGGGCGCGAACGGTTCGGAGAAACTCTCGTCGAGGGCCCGGGGCGTCTGGGCCGTCCTGACCAGCAGTTTCACCGCCGTCGGATCGTCGGCCAGCGCCGGGGCCAGGGCGGCGCAGACCCGCACCGCCAGGCGCGGGTCGTCCAGCCACTCGCGCGGCGCCTCACCCAGGTCACCCAGGCCGATGACGTAGGAGGCGCACTCCCAGCGGTCCGCCGCCGCGGCGGCGGCTTCGCGGTGGTATGCGACGATCTCGGCGCGGCGGTCGGCCAGGGCAGGATCGCGCACCAGCACCACCAGCGCGGCCGCGGTCATGGCCCGGGTCCGGGCCGGCCACTCGGGCGGCACCGGCCAGAGCGCGCCGAACGCCGCGCCGGCGGCGACCCCGCACAGCGCCTCCAGCTGCGCGGGCATGTCGGACGCCACGCCGTACGGGTGGAGCAGCCGGTCCCAGCGGACCTCATCAATCGCCACGGCAGGACACTAGCCGCCCCGACCGGCTCGCCTGGGGGCGGCCGCTGTCGGTGGTACGCGGCATGATGCGGCCATGCTGACCCTGCCGCTGCTGCGGCCGCTCATCGAGCAGGCGTGGGGGCCGGACACCTGCGATCCGGCCGACCTGGACCACTGGCGCGCCGACAATCCGGCCCACGGCCAGTGCGGTGTCACGGCCATGGTCCTGCACGACCTGCTCGGCGGCGACCTGCTGCTCGGCGAGGTGCACGAGGACGGTCGGCGGACCGGGTTCCACTACTGGAACCGGCTGCCCGACGGCGCCGAGGTCGATCTCACCCGGCAGCAGTTCGGCCCGGCCGAGACCGTCACCGACGGCGCGGTCGTGGTCCGGCCGCCCGACGCGCCCCGGCGCTGCCGGGGCCAGTATCAGCTGCTCCGGCACCGGGTCACCGCGCAGCTGACCGCACCGGCGCCGGTGCCGGGGCCGCCGGTGCGGATCGCGCTGGCCCTGCTGGTCGACCCCGCCGGTGCGGTGCTGCTGAATCTGCGCAGCCGCGACGCGCGGGCCGAACCCGGCCAGTGGAGCCTGCCCGGCGGGCACGTCGAGGCCGGGGAGACCCCGGCGCAGGCGGCCCGGCGCGAGCTGGCCGAGGAGACCGGGCTGGCCCCGGCCGGTCCGCTGCACCCGTTCTGGCACGACCTGCGGCCCGACCTCACCGGCGGTGCGAGCGCTGTCGAGCTGCACGTGTACCGGGGCGACGCGACAGCCGCGGCGGACGTGACCGTGGGCGAGGGCGAGGCGGCGCGGTTCGTGCCGTACGCCGAGGTGACCGAACTGGACCTGAGCCCCACCGCCGCTGCCGTGCTCTGGCGCCTGCGCCACCGGTGAGCGGCCCGGTGGCCCGCGCGCACACGCGGGCCACCGGGTGGGCGGTCAGGCGGCCAGGCCGTAGTCGGTGATCCACTCGTCGACGGCGGGCAGCACGGCGTCGGCGTAGCAGTCGGTCACGCCGCAGGTGCGGCGCTGGTGCAGGCCGCGGCCGTACAGCGCGACGATGTCCTGGCGGGCGGCGAGCCCTTCGGCGGGGCGGCCGGCGGCGTACAGGTTGCGCTGGAGGGCGTCGAGGGCCCAGATCAGCAGCTCGGTGGCGGTGTGGTCCTGGACGGGATCGATCAGTCGAGCAGTCGCGACCGCTTCCTGCGACATCCGCAGCCGGTCCGCCGGGTCGGCGGTGACCCGCTCCAGGCGGATCAGCGCGTCGGCCAGGCGGCCCCGGTAGCCGGGGTTGCCCGCGGCCAGGGTGCGGTACGCCCACACCTCGGTCGCCTCGGGCAGCTTCGTCGACGACAGGACGATGGTGCGCGCGATGAGCTCAGCCTCGATCAACATGCCTCCGTTGCTCTGCGGACAGAAAGGACGCCCGCTGCCGGCGGCGGGCGTGAGCCGGCAGCTTATGCGGGTGAAACCGCAGGTCGCGAGGGGTTGAACAGCCGAGTGTGCCGTGCCCGGAACTGGTTTATCCTTTAGGTGGTCCAACCTCGCGCCGCCCCCGGCGGCCGGACTAGCGTGTCCGGTCATGACCGCCGACAGCTGGCTCGCCGAGACCCGGACCTCCTACGACACCGTCGCCGCCGACTACGCCGAGCTGCTGCGCACGCTGCTGGACCAGACGCCGCACGAGCGCGAATACCTGGCCGCGTTCGCGGGCCTGGTCCGCGACGGCGGGCCGGTCGCCGACGTCGGCTGCGGGTCGGGCCGGATCACGGCGCACCTGCACAGCCTTGGCCTGGACGCGTTCGGGGTGGACCTGTCGCCCGGCATGGTCGAGGTGGCCCGCCGCGACCACCCGGGCCTGCGGTTCGAGGTCGGCTCCATGACCGAACTGGACCTGCCCGACGCCTCGGTCGCCGGGCTGGTGGCCTGGTACAGCCTCATCCACGTCCCGGACGACCAGGTCGGCCCGGTGCTGGCCCACTTCCGGCGGGTGCTGCGCCCCGGCGGCCCGCTGCTGCTCGGCTTCCACGTCGGCGACCAGACGCAGCACAAGACCCAGGGCTACGGCGGCCATCCGATGAACGTGTACGTCCACCGCCGCCAGCCCGCCCGCGTGGCCGCCTGGCTCGACGACGCCGGGTTCACCGTCGGCTCGCAGCTGACGCTGACCTCGGCCGAGAGCACGCTGGGCGCGATGCTGCTCGCCCACCGCCGCCCCTGACCGCCGGTTTCACCCGCCCCGCCCCGGGTATGCCCGCCTTATGACTGACGTTGTGCAGACCCGCGGTGACGGCCATGACGAGATCCTGGCCCTGGACACCACCGGCAACGGCCAACCCGACCTGTGGGCGATCGACACCGACGGCGACGGCAAACCCGACCTGTTCCAGTCCGACACCGACGGCGACGGCAACCCCGACGTCACCATGGTCGACCTGACCCAGGACGGCACCATGGACGTCATCGTCGACGGCGACGGCGGCCACCCCCTGACCCCCTAGTCCGTCGATCATGAACCTGTGGCACGGTTCGGCGGTGTGTCGCGGGCACGGGTTCCTGATCGATTCACGACAGCGGCGGCAAGGCGGGCAACCATCGGGCGGGCGGGACGCGTCCTGGGGGGCATGTCGGTATCGCCCGCTGCCCCGCTGCCCGCCGAGTTCGACGCGTTCGTCCGGGCCAGGACCGGCGCACTGCTGCGCGCGGCCTACTTCCTCACCGGTGACCGGCACCTGGCCGAGGACCTGGTCCAGTCGGCGCTGGCCCGTACGCACCGCAGCTGGCCGAGCCTGCACGCGGCGGGCGCGGCCGACGCGTACACCCGCAAGACCATGTACCACCTGCAGGTGTCGTGGTGGCGGCGGCGCCGGGTCGCCGAGACGCTGACCGACGAGCTGCCCGCCCGCACCGGCGCCGTCGCCGACCCGGCCGACCAGACCGCGCTCCAGGTCACGCTGCGGTCGATGCTGCTGCGGCTGCCCGCCCGGCAGCGGGCCGTGCTGGTGCTGCGGTTCTTCGACGACCTGACCGAGGAGCAGACCGCGCAGGCGCTCGGGGTGACCGTCGGCACGGTCAAGAGCCAGACCGCCAAGGCGCTGGCCAAGCTGCGGGTGCTCGCCCCGCAGCTGCGCGACTTCTACGCCGGCTCCGCCGACGAGATCAGGCCGGTCGACCTGCGGGAGCGGGCGGTGGTCTCGTCGCGGCAGCTGGCGGCCCGGCGCACCGCCGCCGCCGCGTCGGCCGCGGCGGTGCTGGTCGTGGCCGTGGTCGCCTTCCTCGCGCTGCGCGGCGGCGGCGGGTCCGTGCCGCCCCTGAACCCGACGCCGTCGGCTGCCCCCTCCCCGACCGCCCTGCCCACGCCCGCGGCGGCCGCCCCCACCGACCTGGGCCCGTTCGCGTCGGCGACGCTGACGCTGCCGGAGTGGACCGGGCCGCGGGCGGCCGAGTGCGCCTCCGGGCGGATCACGCTCGACCGCGACGGCGTCGCCGACAGCGCCGCGCTGCCGGTATGGGTGGTCGAGCAGGTCGCATCCGACGTGGACGGCGACGGCACGAAGGAGTCCGTCGCGACGTTCATGTGCGGCGAGGGGCCGGAGTCGCCGGGCACGCAGGTGGTCGCGTTCCGCCGGGACGGGGCCGGGCGGCTGGCCACGGTCGGCCGGGTCGTCGCGACGGGCCCCACGCTGCTGATGATCCACCACATCGAGGCCGCCGACCCGGGGATCGCCGTCGAGCTGTCCAAGGACTACACCGACACCGGCCAGAGCAACGTGCCGTTCCAGCGGCGCACGTACCGGCTGGTGGACGGCGCGTTCCGGCAGGTGGCCGGGCCGACGTCGTGGCCGGCGCACCCCGAGCACGCCGCGCTGGCCCTCGACACCACCCACGTGGCGCTGCGACCGGCCGCGGGCGGCCGCTACGCCGGCCAGTTGTCGGTCGTCGTCGACAACAGCGGCACGCTCGGCGTGGACCGGCTGCGGCTCACGCTGCACCTGCAACCGTGGCTGCGCCCGGCGGGGCCGGGCTGGGACGGCTGCACCCGCGAGGACTTCGGCGCCGACGGGGTGAACGTGGTGTGCACCCTGCTCGGCCCCGAGGCGGGTGCGAAGGTCCGGGCCGAGTTCACCTTCGCCGTCGACCGGCTCCCGTCGGCTGTGCCCAGCCCCAGCCCCAGCCTCGCGGACGAGATCTCCCCGCTGTTCTCGGCGCGGATCGACCAGCTGCGGCCGTACACGTACGAGGAGCCGGTCTCGTGGGAGAAGTCGTTCGTGGTCGTCGTGGCCGGCTCAGCCGGGTGACGCGGCCAGGCCGGTGACGTCGGTCCAGGTGAGGCGCAGTTTCGCCGGGGTTCCGTGCAGGCGCCCCGGCACCCCGCCGGGCGGGGCCACCGGCTCGCTGCCGGCGGCGATGCCGCCCCGGGCGCGGTAGAACGCCTGCGCGGCGTCGTTCTGCGCCAGCACCCACAGGTACAGCGACGGCGCCGCCGCGTCGGCGAGCACGGCTGCGGCGGCGCGGGCCAGCAGCGCGGTGCCGATGCCGCCGCGGTGGCGGTCGACGGTGACGTGCAGGTTGTCGACGAAGCTGCCCCAGCGCGGGTCGTGGTCGAGGATCACGTGCACGAACCCGGCCAGGGCGGGGCCGTCCTCGGCC
This sequence comes from Catellatospora sp. TT07R-123, assembly GCF_018327705.1. Classification (NCBI taxonomy): domain Bacteria; kingdom Bacillati; phylum Actinomycetota; class Actinomycetes; order Micromonosporales; family Micromonosporaceae; genus Catellatospora; species Catellatospora sp. TT07R-123. The sequence goes on from NZ_BNEM01000001.1 coordinate 1,620,408, forward strand.
AGGATGGTGGTGCTGCGGCCGGGTGCGGCCAGCCGCGCCGACCAGACCGCGTGCCGGTCGGCGACGACGTCGCCGTCGAGGAACGTGTCGGCGTAGGCGCCGCGGTAGAAGCGGCGCCAGCTGTCGGCGTGCAGGCGGGCCACGGCTTCGGCGTCGGCGGGGCCGGCGGTGCGCCATACCAGGGAGGTCGTCAGGGTCACGGGCCCGACGGTAGCCGCGGCGCCGCACCGGGGCGGGGCGGTTTCCCGCCTAGTGGATCACGCGTCGGCGATGCCGCGCCGCTCGTCGTAGGGCACCTCGCCGGCCGCGGCGCGTTCGTGGCGCTGCTGCTCGCGCAGGTGCTCGGGGGCCAGCCAGCGGGCCAGGTGGTAGCCGACGACGGTGACGATGGTGCCCAGCGCGATGCCGCCGAGGGTGAACGTGGAGCTGAACACCAGCGACGTGTCGCCGATGGCGATGATGATGCCCGCGGCCAGCGGCACGAGGTTGATCGGGTTGCCGAAGTCGACGCCGTTCTCCTTCCAGATCTTGGCGCCGAGCAGGCCGATCATGCCGTACAGGACGACGGTGATGCCGCCCAGCACCCCGCCGGGGGTGGCCGACACGACCGCGCCGAACTTGGGCGAGAACCCGAACAGGACCGCCACCACGGCGGCGATGTAGTAGGCGGCCGTGGAGTAGATCCGGGTCGCGGCCATGACCCCGATGTTCTCCGCGTACGTGGTGGTCGGCGAGCCGCCGACGGCGCTGGCCAGCACCGTCGCGACGCCGTCGGCGCCGATGGCCCGGCCCATGACCGGGTTCAGGTCGTGGCCGGTCATCTCGGCGACGGCTTTGACGTGCCCGGCGTTCTCGGCGATCAGCGCGACGACGGCGGGCAGCACCAGCAGGATGAAACCGAACGAGAACTGCGGCAGGTGCCACCCGGCGACCTCGTTGCCGTTCGCGTCGACGCCGGTGTGCGGCGGGAACCCGAGCCACGGCGCGGCGGCCACTCCGGACCAGTCGACCCGCTCGTGCGTGGTGGGCCCGGCCGCACCGGGCAGCACCGAGGTGATCGGACCGGCGATCCGGTCGAGCAGCCACGACAGCAGGTAGCCGAAGATCAGGCCGAGGAAGATCGCGATGCGGCCGACGAAGCCGCGGGCGGCGACCGCGACGACGATGACGAACAGCATCACGGCCAGGGCCACCCACTGGTCCTGCGGCCAGTAGACCTTCGCCACCACCGGGGCGAGGTTGAACCCGATCAGCATGACGACCGCGCCGGTGACCACCGGCGGCAGCACCGCGTGCAGCACCCGGAACCCGAGCAGGTGGATCAGCAGGCCGACCAGGGCCAGCACGGCGCCGGCGACCAGGATCGCACCGGTGACCTGCGCGGAGTCGCCGCCCTGGGCCCGGATCGCGGCCACGGCGCTGACGAACGACGCCGAGGTGCCCAGGTAGCTGGGCACCCGGCCCTGCACGATGAGCAGGAAGCAGATCGTCGCCACGCCGCTGACCATGATCGCCAGTTGCGGGTTGAGTCCCATGACGACCGGGAACACGAACGTGGCCCCGAACATCGCCACCACGTGCTGGGCGCCCAGGCCCGCCATGCGCGGCCAGGACAGCCGCTCGTCGGGGGCCACGACCCGGCCCGGCGGCGGCGTCCTGCCGCCGTAGACCTCACGCCATCGCAACACCGGCACCTCCGTCGCGCCCGGACCATCCCAGAATGCACCGTCCGGGGTGGTTTTCGCACCCGATCACACGGTCGCCGGCCGGGCGGGTTCACCGCCGGTCGAGCAGGCTGCGCAGGTTCGCCACGCCCAGCGCGACGGCGGCGGCCACGGCGAGCACTCCGAACGCGACCCGCAGGTTGGTCAGCAGCAGCCAGGTCACGTACCAGATCGCGGCGATGATGGCCAGGCTGAGCAGGAACACCGGCAGCCGGCCGCGCAGCACCGCCTCGACCGCCATCACGGCCAGCACCGCCACCAGGGTCACCCACAGCACCGGCCCCAGGTCCAGCAGCAGCCCGACGCCGAGCAGGAGCAGCAGGATCGACAGCGACGCCCCGGTCCAGAACCGCAGCAGCACCCCGGCCGAGGTGGTGACGTCGGGCACGGCCCGGTGCCGCAGGTGGGCGTGCGGGTCGGGCCGTACGCCCGCGTCGGCGACCTGCCGCAGCTGGTCGCGTTCGTTGACCGCGACCCGGCGCCGGGCCCGCAGCCCCGCCACCGCCGCCTCCCGCTCGGCCAGTTGCGCCGCCGCGCCGTCGCCGCCGTGCCGGGTGCCGGTGACCGACCGCGGCAGCGCCTCCACGCCCGCCCCGGCCCGCCGCAGCTCCTGCTGCCCGTCGGCGATCTCGCCGTCGAGGCCGTCGACGAGCCGGTCGAGTTCGGCCACCCGCGCGGTGCGGGCCGCGTCCACCTGCGCGTCGGGCGGCACCCGGTCCAGCCCCGCCCAGCCGACCGGGTCGGCCCACGACTGGCGGATGGCGCCGCTGCGCTCGTAGCGGGGACCGGCCGGGGCCCGCTCCCCGCCGAACGGGTCGTCGGTGTCCAGCCCCCACAGACCCCGGTAGTCGCGCACCCACGGGGTCTGCGAGTCGATCAGGACCGGGGTCCACTCCCGGCCGGTGCCGGGCCCGACCTGCACCCCGTCGCCGCGCCGGTAGTCGACGTACGGGATGCCGACCCCGACCGACGCCCGCCCCCGGGTCCACGGGAACAGCACCGAGCGCACCGCCACGTATCCGGCGATGAAGCGCGCCAGCGCGGGCGGCTGCACCCGGACCAGGTAGTCGCCGGGCAGGTAGGCCCCCGAGTGCGAGCCCGCGCCCGCGTTGCCGACCAGGTGGGTGCCGCCGACCCAGGTCAGGTCCGGGTCGTCGGGGCGGCGCCGCAGGTCGTCGCCGACCTCGTCGTGCGACGACATCGCCACCCACGCGAGCTCGTACCGCTGCTCGGACGGACCGTCACCGGTGTCGACCAGGTACAGCGTCAGCTGCTCCCAGTCGGCCTCGTGGTCGTTGACCCCGGCGAACGTGGACCGCCAGTCGTTCATCGCGTACAGGAACCAGTACTGGATCACGACGTAGCCGCCGTCGGTGCTGACGTGCGCGTGGTACGCCTCGCACGGCGGCCCGGTCTCGGCGTAGCGCTGCTGCCCGGCGGCGACCAGCCCGCCCGGCACCCGGCCGCGCAGGACCAGCGACAGCCGCATACCCGAGTCGATGAACCGGCCCAGCAGCCCGACCGCGGCCAGCCGCGACACCCCGTGGAACGCGGGCCGGTCCGGGCGGCGCCGCCACAGCCGCAGCTCGCGGCGGTCCAGCGACCGGGCCGCGTACCGCAGGAACAGCCGCTCGACCGGGTGCTGCCGGGCGGCGCGGGCCAGGGCGTCGGGGTCCAGGGCCCCGTGGTCGACCAGCAGCACGGCCGGGCCGCGGCCGCGCGCCGGGGCCAGCCACAGCGCCGCGCCGGACAGGTACTGCCCGACGGTCATCGGGAAGAACAGCTCACCGGCGGTGAACCGCAGCACCGGTTCGAAGCGCCGCACCAGGGCCAGCAGGTCCACGTCGGCGGGCAGGTCCCGGGCATCGGCGCGGCCGCTCACCTCTGCAAGTCTGCCCAAGGGCGGGGTGCGGCGGAGCCGGTTGCCGGTTTCCTACCCGATGACGGCCAGGTTCGCCGTGTAGATCCGGATGCCGTCGGCGTCGCCGGTGCGGCGGCACTGCGCCAGCGCGGCCTCGGTGTGGGTGCGGGCGGCGTCGAGCTGCCCGAGCCGGTACAGGTTGAGGCCGAGCAGCCCGTACACCTTGGCCAGGTGCCGCACCGTCTCCGGGGCGGCGTCGGCCAGCAGCCCGCGCAGCACGCCGTTGCTGGCGCTGTAGCGGCCGCCGTCGCTGAGGTCCTGCGCGTCGGCGACACGCCGCCGCACGTCGATGGCGCGCAGCGACGCCGGGTCGCCGCGCCCGGCGCCCTCGGCCAGCCGGGCCAGTTCCAGGTTGCCGGTGTAGATCGCGGCACCGGCGCTGTCGCCGGCGGTCTCGCACAGCCGCAGCGCCTGCTCGGTGTGGGTGACGGCGGCGGCGTACTGGCCCAGGTGCAGGGCGTTGGCCCCGGCCAGGCCGTGCACCGCCGCGGCCAGGCCGCCGGGCACGGCGTCGGCCCAGGACAGTTCGGTCAGCACCTCGCGCAGCAGCGTGCTGCTGGCGGCGTGGTCGGCGCCCGCGGCCAGCCGCTGCGCCTGCGCGAGCGCGTGCTGCCAGCGCTGGACCTGCTCGGGTGCGGTCATCGGTCCCCTCCGGCCACCGCGAGGGTCAGCTGGGTCAGCCCGGCGCGGAACACCCCGCCGGGCACGTCGGCGTGGCGCACCTGCTCGGCCGGGACGCGCCGTACGCGCCGGTCGGCGGGGTCGCCGGGCGGCAGCAGGCTCAGGTTGCCGCCCCGCTGGTCCAAGGCGATGTGCAGCAGCGACAGTCCGGCCGCGGCCACGGCCGTGCGCACGGCGGCGGTGGTGACGCAGTGCCGCAGCCGGGCGCTGGTGGTCAGCAGCAGCCACCGGTCGGCGGCGACCGCGGCCGTGCGCAGGCTGGCCTGCGGCAGGTGACCGACGGGGGCGATGTCGCTGGCCAGCCAGCTCAGCGAGCCGACCGGGCCGCCCGCGGCGGCGGCGATCTCGTCCAGATGGGTGCGGACCCAGGCGGCGATCAGGACCGCCTCGGCCTCGCATCCGGCCACGACGACCGCGTGCGCGCCGCCGGCCCACTGCTGCCAGGGCGGCCGGTGCCCCGGGTCGGGGACGGGGCCGCCGAGCAGCCGCAGCGCCGCGGTCGCGTCGAGCCCGCCGACGCCCGGCGGCACCGGCCCGAGGCCGCGGCCGGTGTCGACGGGCACGACCACGTCGGCCCCGGCCACGGGCAGTGCGAGCACGCCGGTGACGACCTCGGAGTCGTCGACGTGGACCCCGGGCGGGGCGCCGAGGGTGAGCAGGTGCCGGTACACCAGCGGCAGGTCGCCGGGGCGGGTGGTGGTCAGCCCGAGCCGGGCCATGCAGGTGACCGGGTCCTGGAGTGCGAACACCTCGGTGTCCAGCAGCGCCCGCCACACCAGGTGGGGCCGGTCGGCCAGGGCTTCGCGCAGGAACCGCTCGGCCTGCTCGGCCGCCTCGGCGGGCTGCGGGCCGCCCGGCATCAGGTGCATGCTGGTGTGGTTGGCGTCGGCGACCAGCGCCTCCAGGGTGCACCAGGCGCTGGCCAGGTGCGCGTCGACGTCGTCGAGCATGACGACGGTGCGCCCGATCAGCTGGTAGGCGCCCAGTTCCCGCAGGCCCTGCTCGAACGCGTGCGCCTCCTGCGCGTCGGCGTGCGGGCGCTGGGGCAGGCAGGCGTAGTCGTACCACAGCATGATCCGGTCCAGGACGGAGCGCAGCAGCTGCGAGGCGCCCAGCAGCTCGCGCAGCCGCGACAGGCCCGGGTCGGCCAGCGCGGCGGTCAGCCCGTGGTCGGCCGTCAGCGCGTCCAGGGCGCCGGCCTCGGCGTACAGCACCGCCAGCGCGTCGTCGTCGAGCAGCGGCCGCAGCACGTTGACGATGATCGCCTCGGCCAGTTCGCTGCCGGCCATCCCGATGGGCAGCCCGAGGATGGTGCTGCGCCGCCGCGGCTTGCGCAGCCCGCGCAGGTGCGCCACCCGCACCGCCTCGCACGCGGCCGCCAGCAGGTGCCAGGCCAGCACGCCCGCCTGGGTGCCGTCGGGGTCGGGTTCGTCGGGGGTCAGCCAACGATGCGACACGAACAGGTACAGCCGTCCCGGATGGACGCCGCCGACGAGCTGGTCGCGCCAGTCCTGCATGCGCAGGATCCGGCCGGTGGCGGCCAGGGTCGGCAGCGGCAGCCAGCGCACGCCGGGCAGGTCGATGCGGTGGGTCTGGTTCGGGCCGGCGGGCACGTCGTCGTCGGTGGCCTGCTCGCGCAGCAGCGTCGGCGGCGTGGTCAGCGGGAACGACCAGAGCTGCGGCGGCTGCCCCTCGGGCTGCACGCTGAGGTGGATCACGTCGCCGCGGACCTGCCAGCCCATCCGGCCGGCGACCGTCGGCAGGTCGATGGGCCGGTGCGCGAGCCGGTCGGCGTGGTCGAGCAGGCCCTGCAACCGGGCGGGCAGGCGGCTGCGCGTCCGGGCGTCCCGTTCGCGGCGCAGATCGGTGATGGTCCGCAGCGGCACCGCCCCGGTCTGCGGGGCGGCCGAGCGGAGCCGGGAGCCGATCTCGTCGTACGGGCGCGGTCCGCCCGCGTGCGCGTACGCCAGGGCCTCGGCCGCGCTCCACGGTGAACTCGTGATCACCCGCGACAGCGTAGACGGTGAATGCGAATAAGTGGATACCTTAATCCGCTGATGCGAGCAGGTTTCCGGCCCCCGTCGAGCGGGCCCAGGCGTGCACCACCGACGCCGCGGCCACGTCCAGGGCGGCGTGCCCGGTCGACTTGTACAGCGTCAAAGCGGCCCCGTCGCGCCCCGGATGCCGACCGTCCACAACGGACCCTAGCAGCACCACCCGGCCGGGGTCGACGCCCTGCAACTCGTACGCCCCCGCGGGCGGCGGCGCGGCGGCCGCTCCGGGCCACTCGGCGAACAGGGCCGCGTCGGCGACCGTGGCGGCGTCCACCTCGCAGCCGTGCGACCCGCCGACCGAGCTGACGTGCGCACCTTCGGCCAGCCACGCCCTCGGGAACAGCGGCGCGACCGCGCCGGTGCAGCAGAACACCACGTCGGCGCCGCGCACCGCGTCCTCGATGCCGCCCGGCCGCGCGAACGGGTACGCCGCCGCCAGCGCCGCGACCCGCTCGGCGTCGCGGCCGCCGACGGTGACCGGCACGTCCAGGCCCAGCGCGGCGAGCAGGTCCAGCTGGGCGCGCGCCTGCACGCCCGCCCCGACGACCGCGATCCGGCGCGGATCCGGCGCCAGCGCCCGCATGCTCAGCGTCGCCGACGCGGCGGTGCGCACCGCGGTCAGCGGCTCGGCGTCCATCAGCGCGACCGGGGTGCCGTCGTGCGCGTCGTAGAGCACCACGACGCCGCGGTGGCTGCTGCGGCCGGGCCGGGACGGGTCGGCGAAGACCGACACCAGCTTCGCGGCCAGGCCCAGGCCCGGCACGTACGCGGGCATCGCGCCGAGCAGCCCGGCCGGCGCCTGCGCGGCGATGCGCGGCGGGGCCGACACCTCGCCGCGGCTGAGCGCGACCAGCGCGGCGGCGACCGCGTCCAGCACCCGCAGCGGGTCCAGCCCGGCCCGGGTCTGCTCGCGGTCGAGGATGCGCAGGCCGTTCATGAGGGGCTCCCGTCGCCGGTGCGGGTGGTCAGGATGGTGTACAGCTCCGCCGTCGCCTCGGCCAGCCGCTCGCGCAGCCGCGCCACCCGGGCGTCGTCGAACTCGGCGTCGGGGCCGACCACGGTCAGCGCGCACAGCGGCGCCCCCTGCGCCGACACCACCGCCCGGCTGATCGAGGCGATGAGCTTGTCGTTGCGGCCGCGTTCCAGGGCGTACCCGTCGGCGCGGGCCCGGTCGAGGTCGGCGAGCAGACCGTGCGGGCCGTCCAGCGGATACCCGGCCTCGCGCGCCGCGGCCAGGTACGGCTCGCGCGCGGCCGCCTCCAGGCACGCCACCAGCGCCAGCGGCCCGGCGAACCGGTGCACCGGCAGCGCCTCGCCGAGCAGGTCGCTGATCATCTGCAACCGGGGCGGGCGCACCGCGCCGACGACCCGCGACCGGTCGGCCTCCAGCACCTGGAGGTTCACCATCATCGCGGTGGCCTCGGCCAGCCGGGCCAGCACCGGGTGCGCCAGCGCGGCCAGCGACCCCGCCGCCGCGGCCCGCGACACCCGCAGCGCGGCGCCGCCGGGCAGGTAGTGCTCGCCGACGCGCAGCACCCAGCCGCGCGCGACCAGGTCGAGCAGCACCCGGTAGGCGGTGGCGCGGTGCAGGCCCACGGCCTGGGCGAGCTCGCCCAGGCGCAGGGGGCGGGCGGCCAGGGCGACGGCCTCGATCAGGTCCAGCGCCTTGTCCACCGCGGAGCTGGCCGAGCGTGGCATCGCCGCTCCTTTCGCTTCGGGTCCGGCGGGGAGTACAGTACGCCGAGGTTTCAGCGAACGATACAAGTGTTACAACAGTTGTAACAAGTCGGAGGTGGCGACGATGGCACATGAGGACGAGGGCGCCCCCACGCCCTACGCCCCGGCACAACCCGGCACCGTGGTGGCCTACCGCGGCGCGACCCTCGTCGACGGCACCGGCGGCCCGGCCCGGCCCGGGACCACGATCGTGGTCGACGGGCCCGTCATCACCGCCGTCGGCCCCGACGCCGACACCCCCGTCCCCGACGGCGCCACCGAGATCGACCTCACCGGGCGATACGTCATCCCCGGTCTCATCGACTCCCACCAGCACCTGGCCACCCCGCCCAACCGGCCCGTGGCCGAGGCCGCGCTGCGCCGCCAGGTCTACGGCGGCGTCACCGCCATCCGCGACATGGCCGACGACCTGCGCCAGATCGCCGACCTCACCCGCGCCACCCGCGTCGGCGAGATCCCCGGCCCCGACATCCACTACGCCGCGCTGATGGCCGGACCCGGCTTCTTCGACGACCCCCGCACCTGGCAGGTGTCCCAGGGCGAGACCCCCGGCCACGTCCCGTGGATGCAGGCCGTCGACGACCACACCGAACTGCCGCTCGCCGTCGCCATGGCCCGCGGCACCCACGCCGTCGCCGTCAAGGTCTACGCCGACCTGCCCGCCCGCACCGTCGCCGCCATCACCGCCGAAGCCCACCGCCAGGGCCTGGCCGTATGGGCCCACGCCGCCGTCTTCCCGGCCACCCCCGCCGAGGTCGTCGCCGCCGGCGTCGACGCCGTCTCCCACGTCACCCTGCTCGCCCAGCAGACCGCCGACGAATCGCTGACCAGCTACAAGACCAAGGCCCCGATCGACACCGCCGCCATCGTCCGCGACGGCCACCCCCGCCTGGACGCCCTGTACGACCTCATGCTCGCCCACGGCACCGTCCTGGACGCCACCGCCGGCATGTGGACCTGGATGGCCGAGCAGGCCGACGACGACGCCGCCCGCCAGCGCGCCCTGGCCAACATCGACCTGTCGATCCGGCTCACCGCCGACGCCTACCGCGCCGGGATCCCGATCAGCACCGGCACCGACTACGAGACCGACCCCGGCCAGCCGTACCCGTCGCTGCACGAGGAGCTGCTGTTCCTGTGGCGCCGCTGCGGCATCCCCGCCGAGCAGGTCATCCGCAGCGCCACCCTCGTCGGCGCGATGAGCATGGGCGCCGCCGACCGCATGGGCACCGTCGAGGCCGGCAAACTCGCCAACCTCGTCGTCCTGACCGCCGACCCCCTCGCCGACCTCGAGAACATCCGCGCCATCGAGTACACCGTCAAGCGCGGCCACCGCTACGACCGCGCCGACTACGCGAAGGGGACGCCCGCCTGATGAGCACCACCGACTACCTGATCATCAACGCGCTCGGCGCCCTCGACAACCCCAACGCGCCCCACTCGGCCGACGCCGCCGGCAAACTCATCCAGACCAGCGACGAACTCACCATCGACGCGCGCACCATCGCCGACGCCCACGCCTCCGGCCTCACCGCCGTCAACATCACTCTCGGCTACACCCTCGGCGACATGCCCCCGTACGAGCACACCCTGCACGAGCTCGACGTCTGGGACGCCATCATCGACTCCCACCCCGACGACCTGCTCAAGGTGCGCACCGCCGCCGACATCCGCACCGCCCGCCGCGACGGGAAGGTCGGCGTCGTCTACGGCTTCCAGAACGCCGTCGCCGTCGGCGACGACCTCGACCGCGTCGCCGAGTTCGCCCGCCGCGGCGTACGCGTCATCCAGCTCACCTACAACCAGGCCAACCACCTCGGCGACGGCTCCATGGCCCCCGGCAACCGCGGCCTGACCCCGTTCGGCCGCGACACCGTCGCCGCCCTCGAACAGCACCGCATCATGGTCGACCTGTCCCACAGCGGCGAGAACACCTGCCTGGACACCATCCGCACCGCGACCCGGCCCGTGTCCATCAACCACACCGGCTGCCGCGCCCTGGTCGACCTGCCCCGCAACAAGACCGACGAGGAACTGCGCCTCGTCGCCGAACAGGGCGGCTTCGTCGGCATCTACTTCATGCCGTTCCTCAACGCCACCGGCCACGCCACCGCCGCCGACGTCGTCGAGCACATCGCCCACGCCGTCGACGTCTGCGGCGAGGACGCCGTCGGCATCGGCACCGACGGCACCGTCACCGCCATCGACGACCTCGACGGCTACCGCGCCCAGCTCGCCGAGCACGTCGCCCAGCGCCAGGCCGCCGGAGTCGGCGCCGCCGGCGAACGCGCCGACACCTTCCCGTTCGTCGTCGACCTGCGCGGCGTGGACCAGTTCCGGCAGCTCATCGCCCTGCTCGAACAGCGCGGCTACCGCTCCGAGCGGATCGAGAAGATCATGGGCCGCAACTTCCTCGACTACGCCGAACGGATCTGGGGCGCCTGAGACGCACCGCCGAGACACACCGCGCGCCACGGGCCGACCGCACCAGCGGACCGTGGCGCGCGGTGATTCAGCGAACCCAGGCCAGCGAAAGCTCGGCGACCAGCCCCGGCAGCCGACCGTGCAGCGCCAGCCCCTCGTCCGGCGCGGCCGCCGGATCCAGCACCCGGGCCACCGCCAGCTCGACCGCACCGGCGTCGATCAGCGTCGGGTCCGCGTCGACCGTCGCGACCTCACCCACCACCGGGGCCGCGACCGCGACGCCGGTGCCCCGCACCGTCATCGCGGGCGTACGCGGCACCGCCCGGCCGTCCTCCTCGATGAACTCCGGCGCCTGCTCGCCGCCGGTGAAGACCGCGTGCGCCAGCGCCGCCACGTACACCGGGTCGCCGCAGCCGTCGTACACCCAGCGCTTTCCCAGCACCGAATGGTCGGTCGTGCCGACCAGCCACCGCTGCGCACCATCCAGCGGCGCACCCCGGTAGGTCAGCGGGACGTGCAGCAGCGGACCGTCCCCGGCCCGCACGATCATCGTCTCGATCCCGACCTCACCGGCCGGATCGTCGAACCGGCAGGCCGCCACCCGCTCCAGTACGGGCTCAGCCGGGCCCTCGTACCAGGTGCGGGTCGGCAGCCAGGCCGCCAGCAGTTCCAGCTTGGTCGGGTGGATCTCCGCATTGTGCAGCAGCGCCATGGCCCGCATCCTAAATGATCAACCAGCGGTGCCCCGCTCGCAGGCCTCGATCGCGCTGCCGGCCCCGCTGAACTCCCGCAGCAGCGGCACCAGCGACGGATCGGCCAGCTCCGCCGCCGCGTCGAACACAGCCACCCCGACCGTCTCCAGCTCCAGCAACCGCGCCAACAGCGGCAGCACCCGCCGGTCACCGCGCCGGGCCAGGCCCCGCACCGCCTCCTCCCGCACGTCCTGATACGGATCATCGGTCCGCTCCCACAACGCCCGGCGGATCAGCGGCCCGTCATCGTCCAGCTGCGCCCCCAGCCCGAACGTCGCCCAGTCCCGCACGTCCTGGTCCACATCCCCCATCAACACGATCAACTCCGCCACCCCCGGCCGCAACTCCCCCGCCTCCAGATCGGCGTTCGCGATCAGAAGCTCAGCGTTCGCGGCCGGGTAGGCCGGAAGATCGGCGTTTACGGTCAGAAGCTCAGCGTTCGCGGCCGGGTAGGCCGGAAGATCGACGTTTACGGTCAGAAGCTGAGCTGGACGGGCGTCTTCTGACCGAGAAGGCCGATCATCGGCAGAAGATCGCGGGTTGCGGTCCGAGAGTGGGCCCGGCTCGGCCGCGGAGTCGGCGGGCACGGCCGCTGCGGCAACGATTTCGGACATCTCCGGCGCGGCTCCGATCACCGACGAGAGCGCGGAAGCGACACTGAAGCGCACCGCCGAGTCAGGATGGGCAGCCAGCGCGATCAGCACCGACAGCCCAAACCTTGTTCCGGCCCCGGCGAACTCGAACGTCCGCACCAGCCCGACGAGCACGTCCGGATCGTCCTCCCCCGGATACAGCTCCGCCGCCAGCCCGGCGGCCCGGTGCCGCACCTGCGCGTCGCCGACATCGGCCACCCGGAACAGCAGCCACGCCGCGACCGCGCGCACATCGGCGTCCGGCGACCCGGCCCGCACCCTGACCAGCTCCAACGCGCCCGCCGGATCCGCCCGCGCCAGCGGTATCAGCACCTCGTCGAGGGCCTGCCCATCAGTCGGATCGGCCAGCCACGCCGACACCGCCCGCTCGAACCCCACCCTGGTCTGGCTGTCATCCATCAGCGGCACACCCGGACGATACGGTCGACGAGACGACCCGCCCAACCCGGTTCTGCGCAGACGGCTCGGGTGGCACAACCTGGCGCGCCCAGCGTGAGGACGAGTCGGCAGCTCCAGCCGCCAGACGCGAGGGTGAGAGCACGTCTCCACTGGCGAGGTCACCTGCGGGACCCGCCACGGCGGCACCAACGGGCACCCGGGCGGTCCGACCGGCGATCCCATCACCGCGATCGGCGCCGTTGACCGATCACATTGGATCTGTCATCCAGTTGCCGCAGGTCGATAGCCTCATGACTGGCGAGCAGGAGGAACGCGATGCCGGACAATGACCGACAGGAATCTCCGCGCACCTGGCTGACCAAGCAGGTGGTCGGCACGGCCTTCGTGGTCATCGGCGGCGTGATCACGGCCGTGGTCATCGCCGCATTGAAGCTGTCCGACCCCGCGCCGCCACGCCCCACTCCCACCCTCGCGCCGTCGCATGCGACGACCGAGACCGAACCCGCCAGCGCCGCACCCGTGCCTGATCACAGCATCATCCGCACCGGTCGCCTCACTCTGGCCGACGGCATCGGGTGGAACCTCGACGTCGAACCGGGCGCCAACGCGTGGGACCAGTCCAACTGGCTCAGTGGCACCGATCTCGGCTTCACCAGTTGGGACAAGACCATCGACGAGGATGCCATCCTCACCCACGACAACAAGACCCACGCCGCGGCACTGCCGGTCGGCGCCAAGGGGACCTATGAGGAGTGCGCCGCCGCCAAGTACGGCAACTTCGCCGTCGGCAAGGCGATCCTGCCCAAGCGTCTGGTCTGCATCGAGACGACCGACGGCCACCTGGCTCTGCTGCGCGTGCTGGCCAAGGACACCCGCGAGGGGCACTGGTCGGTCACCGTCGAGGCGACCGTCTGGAACTGACGGTCAGAAGTGCCAGAACAGTGGCACCACCAGCACCGACACGACGCCGAACCAGGCCAGCATGACCAGCCCGAGCCGCCAGTAGTCGCCGAACCGGTAGCCGCCCGGCCCCAGCACCATCATGTTGGCCGGGGTGGCCACCGGCGTCAGGAACGCCGCCGCCGCGGCCACCGTCACGCACATCAGCACCGGCCGCGCCGACACCCCCAGCTCCGCGGCGGCCGACAGCGCGATCGGGATGACGATCAGCGCCGTCGCCGTATTGCTGATCATCTGCCCCAGCACCGCGGTGAGCAGGAACAACCCCAGCAGCAGCGCGTACGGGCCACCGCCGCCGACCGCCCCGACCAGCACCCGCGCCACCTGCTCGGCCGCGCCCGACTGCTGGATCGCCACCGACAGCGGGATCATCGCCCCGATGATGACCACGGTCGTCCACGAGATCGCCCGGTACGCCTGCGCCATCGTCACCACCCGCAGCACCACCATCGCCCCCGCCGCCAGCAGCCCCGCGACCGCGGGCGGCACCACCCCGCTCGCCAGCAGCACCACCATCGCGGCCAGCACCGCGAGCGCGCGCCCGGCTCCCGGCCCCAGCGGCACCGCCTGGCGGCGCACCAGCGCGGGCGCGTGCACCACCAGCACGTCCGGGTCACGGTCGACGTTGCGTTCCAGCGCGGCCCAGTCGCCCTGCACCAGCAGCGTGTCACCGGCGGCCAGCTCGGTGCGGCCCGGACCCTGGGTGTGGCCCCGGCGCTGCACCGCGAGCACGACCAGGTCGCCGCTGTCGGTGACCATGCCCGGGAACGCGGGCGCCCCGACCAGGGCGGAGCGCGGGCTGACGACGACCTCGGCGACGCCGTACTCCCGGTTGAGCAGCGCGCCCACGACGTGGTCGGCGGTGGCGCCGGGCAGCACCGGCAGGCCCCGGTCGGCGGCGTACCGGGCCGCCGACGCCGCGTCGCCGCTGAGGACCAGCACGTCGCCGGGCCCGACGGCGCCGGTGCCGCGCGGCAGCCCGTCGGCGGTCTGCACCCCGACCAGCACCAGTCCCGGGTGGGCGGCCGGGTCCGGCGGCTCGACCGGCCCGCCGCCGGGCGGCACCTCCAGCCGGTACGCGTCGCGGTCCAGCCGGTACTGCTTGGCCAGGGTGCGAGCGTGGCGGCTGAGGTCCTGCGGCATCGTCTCGGCGGTGCGCCGGGGCAGCAGCCGGTGCCCGGCCAGCACCGCGATCGCGACCGTGCCGACCAGCAGCGGCACGCCGACCAGCGTGAACTCGAAGAAGCCGAAGCCGTGCCCGGTGGCGGTCTGGGCGGCCTCGGACGCGATGACGTTGATCGGGGTGCCGGTCAGCGCCAGCATCGACCCGGCGTGGGCGCCGAACGCCAGCGGCATCGCCAATGCCGAGGGCGGCAGCCCGGTGCGTACGGCGAGCAGGACGACCATCGGCAGCAGCGCCGCCACCGCCCCGTTGACCGTGATCAGGGCGGTGAGCCCGGCGACCAGCAGCATGACCAGCACCAGCAGCCGGGCGCGGCCGGTCCCGGCGCACGCCGTCAGCGCCTGCCCGGCCCACGTGGTGACCCCGGTGGCGTCCAGCCCCTCGCTGACCACGAACAGCGCGGCCACGAACAGGACCACCGGGTCGCCGAACCCGGCGAAGACCTGCTCGGGGCCGAGCAGGCCGGTGAAGTACAGGCTGAGCGCCGCCCCGAGCGCCACGACCTCGACGGGCAGCCGGTTCCAGACGAACAGCACCACCACCGCGCCCAGGATCGCGAACGCGACCGCCGCCTGGCTCACGGCGGGCCGCTACGGCGCGAGGTGGACCGGCGCACCCGGGCCGAGCGGGATGCCCAGCAGGTACCAGGCCACGAAGAACAGCGTCCACGCCACCGCGATGATGATCGTGTAAGGGATCATCAGCGAGATCACCGTCCCGACGCCGGCGTCCTTCCTGTACTTCTGCGCCAGCAGCACGATGAACGGCAGGTACACCATCAGCGGGGTGACCACGTTCATCGGCGAGTCGGCGACCCGGTACGCGGCCAGCACCGTCTGCGGCGCCACGCCCAGCCGCAGGAACAGCGGCACGAAGATCGGCGCGAAGATCGCCCACTTCGGGATGACGCCCGGGATGATGATGTCCAGGAGCAGCACCACCACGATGAATCCGATGAGCAGCCACAGCGGGCCGATGCTGGCCCGTTCCAGCGCGTCGGCCATCTTCACCGCGGCGACGGTGGCCATGTTGGTGTAGTTGAAGTACGCGATGAACTGGGCGATGACCAGCAGCATGAAGATCAGGCCGCCCAGCCCGGCGAACGTCTTGGTGATCGCGCTCATCGCCGCCGCGCTGCCCTTGAGCGTCCCGGCCCCCTTGCCGTAGCACAGGCCGCAGACCAGGAACACCAGCATGATGATGAAGATCAGGCTGTCCATCAGCGGCGAGTCCTCGACCAGGCTGCCGGTGACGGGGTTGCGCAGGATGCCCCACGGCCGGGGCGGCACCGACAGCAGCAGGAGCACGGCCAGGACCGCGAGCAGCCCCCACTTGGCATACCGCAGCCCGCGCGCCTGCGCGGCCGCGTCGGCGTGGCCCTCGGCCGGGGCGGCGTCGGGCACGTCGGTGGGCTCGTTCGACACGGTGCCGGTGAACTTGCCCAGCCGCGGCTCGATGATCTTCTCGGTGACGAACGTGATGAGGAACGCCAGGAAGATGGTCGACGCGATCGCGAACAGCATGTTCGCGGTCAGCCCGATCTTCTTGGTCGGGTCGGCCAGCGCCACCGCCTCGTTGGTGATCTCGGTGATGATGCCGTCGGTCGGCGTGATCAGCACGTTCACCATGAACGTGCCGCCGACGGCCCCGAAGGCCGCCGCGAGTCCGGCCAGCGGATGCCGCCCGACGCTCATGAACGCGGCCGCGCCCAGCGGGATCAGCACCAGGTAGCCGGCGTCGGAGGCGATCGAGCTCAGGATGCCGACCAGCACGATGATGAACGTCAGCGACCACGGCGGGGCGACCGACACCAGCCTGCGGATCAGCGCGCCGATCAGCCCGGCCTGCTCGGCCAGGCCGACGCCGACCATGGCGACGAGGATGACGCCG
Organism: Catellatospora sp. TT07R-123; assembly: GCF_018327705.1. NCBI lineage: Bacteria > Bacillati > Actinomycetota > Actinomycetes > Micromonosporales > Micromonosporaceae > Catellatospora > Catellatospora sp. TT07R-123. Next base: position 1,636,786 of record NZ_BNEM01000001.1, read on the forward strand.
ACGACGCCGAAGTTGGTGAAGTTGCTGACCGCCGAGGTGAAGATGAACCGGATGCCGTCCGCGGTGAGCAGGCTCTTGATCTCGGTGGTCTCGGTGTGGACCTTGACGTCGGGGTGGTACAGCTCCTCCGGCGGAGTCTCCAGCGAGGGCTCCAGCGTGCCCCCGGGGTAGGTCTCCCCGGCCGCGATCGGCGCCGGGGCGGCCGTCTCGTATGTCACCTTGACGCCGAACGCCGCGAAGACCGCCGACAGGATGATGATCAGCAGGATCAGATAGAGGAAGATCATGACGGGGTGCGGGACCTTGTTGCCGACCCGCTCGACCCCGTCCAGCATCCGCTGGGTGAACGTCCTCTTTCCGGCGCCCACCGCCGCGGTCATCCCCACCACTCCCCCGCATACGCCTGCTGATCTGCTGCTCTGAAGCCCAGCATGATGCGATCAGGACGCTTTGGTGGGTCTTTCGCCGTGATCAAGGAATTTCATCCGGTACGACCGGAGTCACGTCGCCTACGGCGTCCTAGGAGACTGGCCCGGCGTCCTTCCCGGATCTCCCGATGTGGTGCTTACGCTCGCAGCATGCTCAACGTGCTCGCCGTCGAGGGTTACCGCTCGCTGCGCAAGGTCGTCCTGCCGCTGCGCGGCCTCAACGTCGTGACCGGCGCCAACGGCAGCGGCAAGTCCAGCCTGTACCGCGCGCTGCGCCTGCTGGCCGACTCCGCCCGCAACGGCGCCGTCGCCGCGCTGGCCCGCGAGGGCGGGCTCCAGTCGACCATGTGGGCCGGACCGGCCGTGCTCGGCAAGGCCGTGCGCGCGGGCCGCCACCCGGTGCAGGGGACGGCCCCGACCGGCCCGGCGAGCCTGAAGCTCGGCTTCGGCGGCGACGACTTCGGGTACGCCATGGACCTGGGCCTGCCCGTCTCGAACGGCCCGGTGGCCGCGTCCGCGTTCGCCCTCGACCCCGAGATCAAGGTGGAGGCGGTGTGGGCCGGGCCGGTGCTGCGGCCCTCGGGCGTGGTCGCGCAGCGCAACGGCAGCACCGTGACGCTGCGCGACGCCGACGGCGGCCGGCACCGCCTGACCGAGGTGCTGCGCCCGTTCGACAGCATGCTCGGCGAACTCGCCGACCCGCGCCACGCCCCGGAGCTGATGCAGCTGCGCGAGCGCGTACGCTCCTGGCGCTTCTACGACCACCTGCGCACCGACGCCGCCGCACCCGCCCGCGTCCCGCGCGTCGGCACCCGCACCGTGGTGCTGGCCCACGACGGCGCCGACCTGGCCGCCGCGTTGCAGACCATCCGCGAGATCGGCGACGGCGACGTGCTGGACGCCGCCGTCGACCTGGCCTTCCCCGGCAGCCGGTGGGAGATCGCCGCCGAAGGCGGCCGGTTCGAGCTGCGCCTGCGCCAGCCCGGGATGCTGCGCCCGCTCACCGCCGCCGAGCTGTCCGACGGCACCCTGCGCTATCTGCTGTGGACCGCCGCGCTGCTCACCCCGCGGCCGCCGGAACTGGTGGTGCTCAACGAACCCGAGACCAGCCTGCACCCCGACCTGCTGCCCGCCCTGGCCCAACTGGTGGTGGGCGCGGCGCGGCGCTCGCAGGTGATCCTGGTGTCGCATTCGCGGGCCCTGATCGCGGCGCTGGACCGGGCCCAGGCCGACGTCAACACGATCGAGCTGGTCAAGGAGCTGGGGCAGACGACCGTCGACGGTCAGGGCATGCTCGACGAGCCGCTGTGGCACTGGCCCGCCCGGTCCTGACCGGACGGAACGGCTCTGGAAATCCCGGCGCCGGCGGTAAACAGTTCGGCACCGCAGAGTCCTCGTACCGGGCAGATCCCCAGGGCGAGAACGAGGAGCACCGTGCAGACTGAGTTCGAGGAGTACGTCAGCACCCGGTCGGGGGCGCTGGTGCGGTTCGCCCACCTGCTGTGCGGGGACCGCCACCTCGCCGAGGACCTGGTGCAGGAGGTGCTCGCGAAGGCCTACCCGCGCTGGCGCCGCGTCCGGGAATACGACCCCGACCTCTACCTGCGCCGCAGCCTGATCTGGGCGAACTCGGCGTGGTGGCGGCGCCGGTCCAGCCGCGAGGCGGCGTCAGCCCAGCTGCCGGACGCGCCCACCGGGACCGACTTCGCCGGCCGCCTGGCCGACCGGGCCGAGATGTGGCAGCTGCTGGCGGCCCTGCCCCGCCGCCAGCGCACCGTCCTGGTGCTGCGCTTCTTCGAGGACCTCGACGACGACCGCATCGCGCAGCTGCTGGAGTGCTCGCCGGTCACCGTGCGCGTGCACGCCCACCGCGGCCTCGACCGGTTGCGGACGCTGCTGCACGTGCCGTCCCCGGCGGAGCTGCCCGCACCGCCGGCCGTGCCGCTGGACGGCGTCCGGCGCCGGGCCGACCGCAACCGGCGACGCCGCATCGCGACCGGGGTGGTCGCCGCGCTGGTCGGCATCCTGCTGCTGGCGGTGCCGCTGCTGGCGCGCGTGTCGCCGCCCCCGGTCATCAGCCCGACGCCGACCCCGGCGCCGTCGGCCCAGCCGACCGCTTCGGACGGCCCGGTCACCCTGACCCCGTCCACCCTCCAGCCGACGCCCTTCCCGTATGAGCCCGGCGTCTCACCGCAGCTGCCCGACGGCCTGAGGCGGGAGGTCAGCCTGCGCTACCTACTGCCTACGCTGTCCTATTGGGATCCGGCCCGGCCGAGCCGCAACCTGCAGCTCCAGGCGGGTGTCGACGGCCCGGGCCGGGAGGGTGGCGAGCAGGTCACGGTCGGCGGCGCCACCGGCTTCCGCTGGACCGACACCGGCGAGTACGGCAGCCGGATCCTGTACCTGTCCTGGCAGCGCGACGGCAGGTGGCTGAGACTGACCGTGAGCGAGGTGCTCACCGAGACCGAGGCGATCGCGTTCGCCGCCAACCTGCGTCCGGCGGCGCTCGGGTCGACCTCCCGGCTCGGGATCGGGCTGGCCCCGGCCGGCTGGGACCTGCTCACCTACGGCGAGAACGAGGTCACCGTCCACGGCCGGGCGGTGGACACCGGCGGCGGATACCACCAGTACCCGCAGCTGACCGTGCAGTACGGCTACGGCGGGCGAGCCGAGGGGATGCCCGACCTGACCGTCGCCGGACACCCCGCGCAGTACGTCACCACCGGCTACTCCGCGGGCGTGGCCGTCTACCTCGACGACCGCCACGTCGTCACGGTCTACTGCCTGACCGACGTGCTGCGCCTGCCGCGGGAGATCCTGATCCGCGTGGCCGAGAGCGTGTCGCTCGACGGCGTACCCCTGAGCAGGGTGACCGCGCCCGCCGAACCGTGACCGGCCCCGGGATGGCCGCCGCCCGCGACCGGCACGGCGGCCATCCCATATGTACGGCCGGAATCATCGGCTGAACCGACGCTGCCGCGCGCCCGCCGCCCGGGTTAGATTCTCGCCGACCGCGGCTGGGAGGCCTTTGATGCGAACGTCCACAAAGTACCTACGTGCGACCCTGGTGGGGCTGCTCGTCGCAGCCACCCTCACCTCGGGGCCCGGCGCGCAGGCCGAGGTGGTCACCTATACGGCGTACACGTGGGGCGGCAACGGGTTCGGGCAGCTCGGCAACGGCACCACCACGGCCCGGCCCACCCCCGGCGCGGTGCCGGGCCTGACCGGCATCGTGCAGATCGCGGGCGGCCGCGAGCACGTGATCGCCCTCGACGCCGCCGGCCACGTCTGGACCTGGGGCAGCAGCGAGCAGGGCCAGCTGGGCCTGGGCAACCTCACCAACCGGTCCACCCCGCAGCAGGTGCCGGGCCTGAGCAACGTCGTCGAGGTCGCCGCCGGGCACAACCACTCGATGGCCCGCACCGCCTCCGGCAGCGTCTACACCTGGGGTCTGAACACGACCGGGCAGCTCGGCGACGGCTCGACCGCCACCCGCACCTCGCCCGTGCTGGTCACCGGCCTGACCGACGCGGTGTCGATCGCCGCCGGACGCGACATGAGCTACGCCGTACGCGCCAACGGCTGGACGGTCGCCTGGGGCCTCAACGACAACGGCGAGCTCGGTGACGGCACCCGCACCACCCGCACCAGCCCGGTCCGGGTCGGCACCCTCAGCGGCGTCACCTCGATCGCGGGCGGCCGCGACCACGGCGTCGCCCGGCTGACCGACGGCTCGGTGTGGGCGTGGGGCTGGAACGTCTACGGCCAGGTCGGCGACGGCACCACCACCGACCGGCTCACCCCGGTGCGGGTCATCGCCTCGGGGGTCACCGCGGTCACCGCGGGGGCGCACCACTCGTACGCGCTGCGCGCCGACGGCCAGGTGCTGTCGTGGGGCCGCAACTACCGCGACGAGCTCGGCGACGGCACCACCGTCAACCGCACCAGCCCGGTGCCGGTGCTCGGGGTGACCTCGGCGGTGTCGATCGCCTCCGGCCGCGACCACGGTATCGCCGCGATGGCCGACGGCAGCGTCATGACCTGGGGCTACAACGCCAACGGCCAGCTCGGCGACGGCACCACGACCAGCCGCACCCGCGGCGTCACCGTCCCCGGCCTGACGGGCGTGACCGTCGCCGGAGGCGGCGGCGAGCAGTACTCCGTCATCCTGAAGCCCGACGGCACCACCCCGCCCGCCAACCAGGACCCGACGGCCGCGTTCACCTCGTCGTGCACGCAGCTGGCCTGCACCTTCGACGCGTCCGGCGCGGCCGACCCGGACGGCGCCATCGCCTCGTACGCGTGGACGTTCGGTGACGGCGGCACCGCGACCGGCACCGCCCCGGCGCACACGTACGCCGCCGCGGGCAGCTTCCCGGTGACGCTGACGGTCACCGACGACGACGGCGCCACCGGCACCGTCACGCACACCGTCACGGTCAGCGCGCAGCCGCCGGGCGCGGTCACGTTCCGGGCCTCGGCCGGCGTCGACGCCAACACGCAGACCCCGTCGGTGACCGTGCCGGCCTCGGTGCAGGTCGGCGACCGGCTGGTGCTGTTCCTGTCCGGCAACCGGGGCGCGACCACCACCACCCCGACCGGCTGGACGCTGGTCGGCACCAAGTCCGACGGCACCGACCTGGTCTCCTGGGTCTTCACCCGGACGGCGGTGACCGGCACCGCGGGCTCGACCGTGGCGGTGACGCTCGACGCGATCACGAAGTCCAGCATGGTGCTGGTGGCGTACTCGGGCGCCGGGGCGGTGTCGGCCAGTGGCGCGTTCGAGGACACCGCCACCAAGACGACCCACCCGACCGCCGCAGTCACGGTCGCCACCGGCGGCTCGACCGTCGTCAGCTACTGGGTGCAGAAGCTCAGCAGCACCGCCGTCTGGACCGTCCCCGGCACGGTCACCAGCCGCCGCACCACCACCGGCACCGGCGGCGGCCTGCTGGCCGCGGTCGCGGGCGACACCTCCGCCGTGGCGGCGGGCCCGTGGGCGGCGGTCACGGCGACCAGCACCGTCGCCTCGGCGCGTGCCATCGGCTGGACCGTCGTCCTGCCGCCCGCCTAGAACCGAACGGAAGGGCACCTTCTCATCGCCATACGCGGTGGAAGGTGCCCTTCTCAACGCGCCTGGTCAGCTGAGCGAGCCGCACAGGGTGGCGCCGGGGACGTTGACCGCGGCCCAGGCCGCGTTGACGGTCTTGTACTCGATCGAGCACATGCCGTAGAGGTCGGCCGCGGCCGCCAGCGTGTCCGCGCGCATGGTGTTACCGGAGCCGACGTATTTCACCGAGGACGTGGCGTACACCTTCAGCGCCCGGTACCAGATCTTCTCGGCCTTGGCCCGGCCGATGCCGGTCACCGCCGCCGCCGAACCGCAGACCGGGCTGAAGCCCCACTTGGTGGCGCCGGTGCCCTCGGCCAGGTCGAAGAAGAAGTGCTTGCCCACGCCCGACGACACGTGCGGGTCCGCGGGCGGGGTCAGCGTCGACCAGCAGCTGTGCGACGAGCCGTCCAGCGCCGGGTCGTACAGGTTGCTCAGCGGCGCACCGGTGCCGTAGATGTCGATCTCCTCGCCGATGGTGTAGTCGGCGGGGTCGCCGGGCGCGTTGGCGTAGAACTCGACCATGGTGGCCCAGATGTCGCTGCTGGCCTCGTCGATGCCGCCGGACTCGCCGCTGTACAGCAGCGGGACCAGCGCGTCGGTGTACCCGTGGCCCAGCTCGTGCCCGACGACGTCGATCGCGGTCAGCGGGTGGGCGTCGCCGCTGCCGTCGCCGAAGGTGAGCTGGGCGCCGTCGAAGTACGCGTTGACGTAGCTGTGGCCGTAGTGCACCCGCGACGTGATCCCGGCACCGCTGCCGGTGCGCCCGGCCTGCCCGTGCACGAACTTGAAGTAGTCGTAGGTCTTCGCCGAGGCGAAGTGGACGTCGGCGGCGGTGCTGGCCCGGTTGGTGAGGGCGAAGTTGCCCCAGATGTTGTCGGCGTCGGTGAAGTTCACGCACGGCCCGCTCGTGGTGTTGAGCATGTCGCAGGTGCGGTTGGCGCCGTGCGACGGATCCGTCAGCGTGTACGACGTGCCCGTGAAGGTCGTGTCGATCTGAACCGACCCGGAGTAGATCGCCTGCCCGACCCCGAGCACCGTCTCGATCTCGTCGTAGGACCCGTACACCGCTCCGGTGCGCGCGTCGGTCAGCAGGTGCCGCCGGGACGGGGTCTGCCCGTCGGGCGCCCAGCCGCGCACCACGGTCTCCCAGGCCAGCCTGCCCGCGTCGGCGTCGACGACGAGTTCGGGCGCGCCGACGGAGGTGACCCGGCCGGGGAAGGCGCGTACGGCGGCGGCCGACGCCGCGGCCGCGGTGACGCGGGCGGTGGTGTCCAGCGCGAGCGGCGCGCCCAGCCCGTCGCCCACGCCGGTGGTGGCACCGGTGCGGTCGAGGTGGACGACGACGTCGCCGCCGTGGACGCGCAGCCCCTGGTAGGTGCGCTGGAAGCGGACGTGGGCGGCGCCGTCGGGGTCGGTCACGGTCCGGACGGCCGTGAACGCCTCGGCGACCGTCCGATGTGCGGCGAGCACCGCGAGCGCGGCGGTGGCCGCGTCGGGCCGCGGGCGCGGCGCGCCGGACGCGGCGGTGCCCGCGGCGGCCGTGACCAGCAGCGCGGCGACGGCCGCGGTGAGGGTACGTCTCATGGATCTCTCCCCAGGTGGCGGTGGCGTGCGGGTGACGCACTGATGTCCTTGTATACAACAAGCCCATCGAGGTCGATAGATAGTCAGGCGACGATTTGCTGACCCCGGCGTTGCGCCGTACCGGCGGCGCGTGGCAGACTCGGCAGCACTTCGCCACAAGTCACGGTTAGGAACGAAGTCCATGGACTCGGCAGCCCCCAGCGGCCGCCGTCGGCACTGATCCACTGCCATCTCGGCAGGGCGGTGCCCAGCCCCATCCTCACGGCGGCCCGACAGCCCGGTGCCTCAGCGCACCCTCCGGCTCGGCCGGATCCGGCATCCCCGCGCGACCATGACACCTGTCCCGGCGCGCACCACCGTGTCTCTACCGTGAGGATCAACCCACCACCATGGACACCATCGTCCAGCAGTACGCCGCAGCCAACCTCCGCCGCCGCCCCCTGGTCGTCGAGACCCCCGGCTTCGTCTGCGGTTTCGACCCCGACACGACCAGCCCGTTCCTGAACTACGCCACCCCCCTGCCCGGCGCCGACCCGACCGCCGACGACGTGTGGGCCCTGGTGGCCGCGTTCCGCGAGCGCGGGCTGACGCCCCGGCTGGAGTTCGCGCCCGAGGCCGCCCCGGCGGTCGCGCCCGCGCTGTACGCGGCCGGGTTCACCATCGAGCAGACGAACGAGTACCTGCTCTGCGTCCCGGACACGTTCACGCCGCCGGCCGGCGGCCCCGCCGTCGAGGTCCCGGTCACCGACGAGGACTACCTGGCGATCGACGGCGCGCTGTCCGAGGCGTTCTCGGGCGAGTTCGCCGCCTCGGCGTCGGGCGCGGCCCGGCTGCGCCGCCTCCAGGAGGGCGGCGGGGCGGTGCGGTTCGTCCGGGCGCCGGACGGGACCTGCGCGGGCGCGGCCACCTGCGCGGCGGAGGCCGTCGGCACGGCCGAGCTGGCCGGGGTCGGCACGCGGATGGCGCACCGGGGCCGCGGCGTCGCCGCCGCGGTGACGGCGGCCGTGGCCGGGGCGATGTTCGCCCAGGGCACCCCGTCGGTGTGGCTGGAGTACTCCGGCGACGGCTCCCGCCGCGTCTACGAGCGCATCGGCTTCCGCCCCGCCGGCACCCGCCTGTACGTCCACCTGCTCGGCTGACCCGCCCTCGCTGGGGCGTGACGGGCTATACAAAATCGTCACGCCCCAGAACCTTCACGAAGTTATGAAAGAAGCGTACGTTCAGGGTCATGACTCACGCGATCTCCGCGACCGGTCTGACCAAGGCGTTCGGCCGTAGCCGAGCGCTCGACGGCCTGGACCTGACGGTCGCCACCGGCGAGGTGCACGGCCTGCTCGGCCCGAACGGCGCCGGCAAGTCCACCACCATCCGCGTCCTGCTCGGCCTGCTGCGCGCCGACTCCGGGCAGGTCCAGGTGCTCGGCGGCGACCCCTGGCGCGACGCCGTCGCGCTGCACAAGCGCCTGGCGTACGTGCCCGGCGACGTGAACCTGTGGCCCAACCTCACCGGCGGCGAGGCGATCGACCTGTTCGGCGACCTGCGCGGCGGCCTGGACAAGGCGCGGCGCAGCGAGCTGGAGGAGCGGTTCCAGCTCGACCCGACCAAGCGCTGCCGCACCTACTCCAAGGGCAACCGGCAGAAGGTCGCGCTGGTGGCGGCGTTCTCCTCCGACGTCGAGCTGTTCATCCTCGACGAGCCCACCTCCGGCCTGGACCCGCTGATGGAGGCGGCGTTCCAGCAGACCGTCCGCGAGGTCACCGCGCGCGGCGCCACCGTGCTGCTGAGCAGCCACATCTTCTCCGAGGTGGAGGCGCTCTGCTCGAAGGTGAGCATCATCCGGGAGGGCGTGACCGTGGAGACGGGCACGCTGGCGGAGCTGCGGCACCTGACCCGTACCACGATCACGGTGGAGACCGGGCGGCCGCTGGACGGGCTGGCGCAGCTGGCGGGCGTGCACGACGTGGAGGCCGATACCACCCGGGCCCGGTTCGACGTCGACGCGGCGGCGCTGCCCGGCGTGCTGGCACACCTGGCCTCGCTCGACGTCAAGGCGCTGACCAGCCAGCCGCCGACGCTGGAGGAACTGTTCATGCGTCACTACGGCCAGCAGCCCGCGCAGGCGGAGGCGGCTCGGTGAACGCGTACGCGGGCACCGGCCGCCTGGTCCGGCTCGCGATCCGCCGCGACCGCGTCCAGCTGCCGGTATGGATCATCGCCGCGGCGGCCCTGTCCTCGGCCGGGGCGAGCGCGGTCGCCAGTGAGTTCGCCACCGAGGAGTCCCGGGTCACCGCGCTCAAGGGCGCGGGCAGCAGCGCGGCGATCCTGGTGATGCGCGGCGTGCCGGTCGGCACCGACCTCGGCGCGCTGGTCAACTTCCGCAACCTGGCCACCATGCTCGTGGTGGTGGCCCTGATGAGCACCTTCGCCGTGGTCCGGCACACGCGCCAGAACGAGGAGAACGGCCGGGCCGAGCTGATCGGCGCGGGCGCGGTCGGCCGCCACGCCCCGCTGACCGCCGCGCTGGTCACCATCGGCCTGGCCAACGTGCTGCTCGGCCTGGTCGTCACCGCGACCCTGGTCGGCGCCAAGCTCGGCGCGGAGGGCGCGCTGGCGTTCGGGGCCGCGTGCGCGGTCACCGGCATCGCCTTCGCCGCGATCGCCGCCATCGCCGCCCAGCTGTTCCAGGGCGCGCGGGCGGCCAACGGCACCGCCGCGTCCGTGGTCGGCGTCGCTTACCTGGTGCGCGGCATCGGCGACGCGCTGGGCGAGCGGGCCGCCGACGGCATCCGGGTGGAACCGGGCTGGCTGACCTGGGTGTCGCCGCTGGGCTGGGGTGAGCTGGCCCGGCCGTACGGGCAGGAGCGCTGGTGGGTGCTGGCCGTGCCGGTCGCGGTCGCGGCGGTCTGCGTCGCGGTCGCGTACGCGCTGGTCGACCGGCGCGACGTCGGTGCGGGACTGGTCCCCGACCGGCCCGGCCCGGCCACCGCCGCGCGCGGCCTGCGCAGCCCGCTCGGCCTCGCCTGGCGGCTCAACCGGGGCTCCACGCTGGGCTGGGTGATCGGCGGCGCCGTGTTCGGGCTGGGCATCGGCTCGCTCGGCAAGGCCGTCAAGGACGCGCTCGGCACCAACCAGGGCGTGGTCGAGATGATGAACGGGCTCGCCGGTGGCGGCGGCCCCAGCCTGGTCGACGTCTTCTTCGGCGCCATGATGAACGTGTACGGCGTGCTCGCCGCCGGTTTCGTGGTGCAGGCGCTGCTGCGGCTGCGCGCCGAGGAGTCGGGCGGCACCGCCGAGGCGCTGCTGGCCACGGCTGTCGGCCGCATCCGGTGGGTCGGCGCGCACCTGGCGGTCGCCGTCTTCGGCGCCACCGCGCTGCTGGTGCTGGCCGGGGTGTTCACCGGGCTGGCCGACGCGGCGGCCGGCGGCGAGGTCGGCGTGCTGACGCTGGCCGGGGCGGGTCTGGCGCAGCTGCCGGGCGCGCTGGTGGTGGCCGGGTTCGTGCTGCTGGTCTTCGGCGCGCTGCCCCGCTACACGGTCGGGCTGGCCTGGGCGGCGCTGGTGGTGAGCATCACCTGCGGGCTGTTCGGCGACCTGTTCGGACTGCCGCAGGCCGTACGCGACCTGTCCCCGTTCACGCACGTGCCGGCCGTCCCGGCGGTGGACCCGACCGCCGGGCCGATCCTGGCCCTGCTCGGGGTCGCGATCGCACTGGCGGCGGCCGGAATGGCGCTGTTCCGGCGGCGCGACCTGTCCACCTGAGCAGTACGGACCGACCGGTGATGGAGGATGTGCGGATGGCCGAACGTGACGAGGAAGCCGTACGGCGTTTCGTCGAGCAGCTCGCGATGACGCTGTCCGACCTCGGCTTCCCCCGCATGCCCGCACGGGTGCTCGGGGCCCTGACCTGCGCCGAGGACGGGGTGATGACCGCCGCGCAGCTCGGCGAGTGGCTCGGGGTCAGCCCCGCCGCCGCCTCCGACGCCGTCCGCTATCTGGTCCAGGTCGGTCTGGTGCTGCGGGAGCCGGTTCCCGGTTCCCGCAGCACCCGCTACCGGTCGGTCAGCAACTCCTGGTACGTGGCCAGCGTCGCCAAGGGCGGCGTGTACAAAGTGGTCGCCGACGTGATGGCCGAGGGGGTGTCCGCCGTCGGCGCCGACTCCGCCGCGGGCGCCCGGCTCACCGAGATGACCGAGTTCTTCGTGTTCCTCCAGGACGAGATCGCGGCCCTGGTCGCGAAGTGGCAGGCCACCCGGGCGAACCGGCCCTGACCTGCCGGTCTCAGCAGGTCGGTGCCACGACCGCCGCGGCCGCCTGGCACGCGTGCTCGCCGTTGACCCGGTGGTGGTGCGCCACCCGCTGCAGCAGCGCGCGCAGCGTCTCGCGCTCGTCCTCCTCCAGCGCGGCGAGGATCTCCCGTTCCGCCCGCTCCAGCTCCCCGCGCACCCGCGCCAGCACCGCCCGGCCCTGCGCCGTGGGGACGAGGCGGCGCGCCCGCCGGTCGGCGGGGTCGGGCTGGCGCTCGATCACGCCGCCGCGCTCCATGTCGTCGACCAGGTACGTCATCACGGTGCGGTCGATGCCCAGCTGCTTGGCCAGCGCGAGCTGGCTGGCGCACACCCCGGCCGCCGACATCGCGAGCACCTGGTAGCCGCGCCCGCCGCCGGGCACGTCGCGGGCCGCGTCGGCGGCCGCCTTGAGGTACTGCCGGAACACCGCGCCCAGGGCCAGGCCGAAGTCGGTGTCGAAGCCCGGCTCGCGGCACACGTGCTCGTCGGCGGAGGCGGGTGTGGCGGTCACGGACCCGATGGTACGCGAGTGGCGACCCGGGTCGAGGTGTGCTAAGAACTAGATGTTCTGTTTCACAGAACATCTGAACGTAAGCTTTTCTCGGGAAGGCACGATGCCATGAACCTGTTCCGCCTCGACGCCAGCATCCGTATCGACGGATCGGTCAGCCGCGGGGTCGCCGATTCCGTCGAAGCGGCCTGGCGGGGGGACCAGCCGCACCCGGCCGTGCTGCGCCGCGACCTCGGCGCCGCGCCGCTGCCCGCGGGCGCCTGGGCCGACGCGGTCACGGGCGGCCACCTGCCCGCCGAGCAGCGCACCGCCCCGCAGACCGAGGCGCTGGCCCTGGCCGCCGAACTCGCCGACGAGGTCCTGGCCGCCGACGCCTACCTGCTCGCCGTCCCGCTGTACAACTTCGGGGTCCCGCAGCACGTCAAGACCTGGGTGGACCTGCTCATGACCGACCCCCGCCTGCGGCCCGGGTCGGGCCAGCCGCTGGCCGGACGCCCGGCCGCGCTCGTCGTGGTGCGCGGCGGCGGCTACGGGCCGGGCACCCCGCGCGAGGGCTGGGACCACGGCACGCCGTGGCTGCGGCGCATCTTCGGCGACGTGTTCGGGCTGGACCTGCACGAGGTCGAGGCGGAGCTGACCCTGGCCGAGGTCAACCCGGCGATGGAGGCGCTGCGCGGGCAGGCCGCCCAGTCGCTGCGCGACGCGCACAGCACCGCCCAGGACCACGGCCGCACCCTGGCCGACCGCGTCCGCACCCCGGTCGGCTGAGCAAGATCCGATACCGTGGACGCCAGGTGCTGCCAGAGCAACATCCAGCGTCCACGGTCTCAGATCATGATGCGAGCGGGTACGGCCGCTCGACCGGCAGCCGGGCCGCCGCGCCCGCCAGGTCGCCCGCCGCGACCAGGGCGCGGATCTCGCGGCAGCGCGCCGTGACGTCCTCGATCCCCAGCGTCCACTCGTCGACGTAGCGCCGCACCGCCTCGCCCGACAGCCCGATCTGGACCGCCCGGTGCGCCAGCGGCCGCAGGTGCAGGTCGCGTTCGGGGTCCCACTGCACCCGCACCGGGGCCCGCAGCGACTGCCGCCACTGCTCGCGATCGGCGTGCACGTCGGGCTCGTAGCTGCTCAGCGCGCTGTTGGCCAGCGCCCAGGCGAAGCCCTCGCGCCGGATCCGGATCGCCAGCACGTGCTCCTGGCCGGGCTTGGCCGCCCAGCCGCAGCGGTACATCATCCACAGGAACGACGGCTTGATCCAGGTCATCCGGTCCCGCTTGAACCCGTCCGCGAACCGCCCCGCCGCCACCGCCGGCACCGCGATCACCGGCGAATACGCCTGGTACACGGTGATCGAGTCCTCGTCGTAGCACGCCCTGATCTGGCGCGTCGGTGTCACGCTCACAGCCCACGACGCTAGCGCCGGCCCACCGGCCCTGTCCCGCGATATTCCGCCCGCGTCACCGCCGGCCGGTCACCTGCCCGACGGGCTCGATCTCCCGCGCGAAGACCGCCATCGCCAGCAGCAGAACCGGAAATATCGGCGTGGCGGCGGCCGCCACCGACAGCGGCGCCTCCAAGAGGATCCACTTGAACGGCGCACCGGGCCCGGCCGCCAGACCGGCCACGACCTTGTGGCACGCACCCAGACCGGCGCTGACCAGCAGGGCGATGCTCGCGGCCACCGTGAGGAAGGAGGCCGTCCCGCCGATCAACCGCCGCTTCGCGTATGCCATGGCGCCGATAAGCAGCGCCAACACCAGCAGCGCGATGTCGCCCCACACGTCCACGTCGTCTCCTTCTCGGATGTCCGGCGGCACACCGTAGCCGACGTGATCAACAGAGGGAAGACCGTGGCTGAACGGGCGGTGACGGCGGTCGCACTCTGCGGGACGCGGTCGCGGCCGGGGCCGGGCACTGGCAGGATCGACCGCCGTGGCAGCCCGCAAGCGCGTAGCGCTCATCACCGGCAGTTCCCGCGGCCTGGGCCGCGCCATCGCCAAGCGGCTGGCCCGCGACGGCATGGCGGTGGCGGTCAACAGCCGCCGCTGCGGCGGCCCGCTGGCGCAGCTGGTGGACGAGATCCAGGCCGAGGGCGGCACCGCGGCCGCGTTCGCCGCCGACGTCACCGACGAGTCGGCCGTCGCCGAGCTGGCCGCCTCCGTCGAGCGCTACCTGGGGAAGATCGACGTGCTGGTGCTCAACGCCACCGGCCCGCAGCCCGAGGCGCCGATCGCCGAGGCGGACTGGCGGGCACACCTGGACCAGCTCGCCTTCTTCGTGCAGAGCCCGGTGCTGCTCGGCCGCGCCCTGTCCCCCGGCATGGCCGACCGCGGCTGGGGCCGCATCATCCACATCGACTCCGAGATCGCCGACCGGCCGCCGGTGGGCTGGTCGGCGTACGCCACGGCCAAGAGCGGGCAGATCGGCCTGGCCCGCGCCTGGGCGCACGAGCTGGCGCCGCGCGGGGTGACGGTGAACACGGTCGCGCCGGGCTGGATCCCGGTCGAGCGGCACGAGGGCGACGAGACCGACGGCTACCTGGCCACGGTCCCGTCCGGCCGCATGGGCAGGCCCGAGGACGTCGCGCACGTGGTGAGCTTCCTCGCCTCCGACGGCGCCGGGTTCGTCACCGGCCAGCGCATCGTCGTCGACGGCGGCCGCAGCCTGCACGTCTGAGCCCGCCGGGCAGACATGGCGTAGTGGCTCACACCTCCATGTGGTGTACGGACACCACATGAGGTGTGAGCCGTGGCGTCACCAGGTCAGGCGGACGTGGCCGTCAGCGCCGGCCAGGCCGGTGGCACCGGCCGAGGAGCTGCTGCCGGCCGCGCCGCCCAGGGCCGCCAGGCTGCTGTCGTACGCCCCGTTGCCGCCCGCGCCGCCCTTGCCGCCCTTGCCGCCCGCGCCCCCGGCACCGCCGACGCCGTGCGCGACACCGCTGGTGACCGCGCCGCCCGCACCACCGGAGCCGACCGTCGACGCGCCCGCGCCACCGGCGCCGCCGTTGCCGTTGGTCGCGCCGTCGGCACCCGAGGCGCCACCGGTGCCGTCGGTGCCGTTACCGCCCTGGTTGCCGTCGGCACCGTCGGCGGCCGAACACAGGCGCGGCGAGAGCACCGTCCCGTGTCCGCCCGTGCCGCCCGCACCGGGCGTGGTGCTGCCGAGGCCGCCGGGCCGGGTCTGGCCGGGGCGGCTGGCGGTGGCGTCCTGACCACCGGGTCCGCTGTCGGAGAACGCCGGGCCGCCCGTGCCGCCCCCGCCGCCTGCGGCGGCGGTCAGGGTCAGCGGGGTGCCGTTGAGCAGCACGCTGATCTCGGTGGACGCGCCGTCGGCGCCGTCGGAACCGGCGGCGGTCGCCTGGCCCGCGTTGCCGTTGCCGCCGGGGGCGCTGGGCGCGCCGCCGGCCACGCCACCGGCGCCGCGCCCGCCGCTGCCGCCGCGTCCGATCACGACGGCGAGCTGGGCGGGCGGGAAGTCGGCGGGCAGGACGCACTTGACGTACTGGCCCGCGCCGCCCGATCCGGCACCCGCCCCGCCGCCGCCGGAGCTGCCGCCCGCGCCGCCGCCTCCGCCTCGGCCGAGCAGCGCCTTGCCGCCACCGCCGCCACCGCCGCCCCCGCCACCGGCGGTGCCGCCGCCCCCGCCACCGCCCGCGCCCCACAGTTCGAGGGTCACGGCGACACCCTGGGGCAGGTCGAAGGTGTACGTCCCGGCGTCGTCGTAAGCCTGCTCACCGGCTGCGACGGCGCTCCACGAGGGTGCGGCGCCGCCCAGCACGGCGGCTAGCAGAGCGGCACCGACGAGTGCAGCCCGATCGATCTTTCGCATTGGTCACCTTTCACAACGATTGGCCAGATCGTACGGAGCACGCCCCGCCGCGATCCGCCATCGCCACGCCAGTGACCTGCGGAAACTTACCGAAAGCGCGGGCCGGACGGGATGACCCGTCCGGCCCGCGATCACATCAGGGCAGGGTCCACTTCTGGTTGCCCGCACCCGCGACACAGGTCCACAGCTGCACGACCGTGCTGTCGGCCGAGTTGTTGCCCGACACGTCCAGGCACTTGCCCGACTGCGGGTTGCGCAGGGTCTGGTCCGACGACTGGTAGGTCCAGTTCTGGGCGCCGGAGCCGTTGCAGGTCCACAGCTGGATCTTCGTGCCGTCGGCGCTGCCGCCGCCGGAGACGTCCAGGCACTTGCCCAGCGCCCGCAGCGTCTGCCCGCTGACCGTCCAGTTCTGCGCGCCCGATCCGTTGCAGGTGTAGAGCTGGATCTGGGTGCCGTCGGCGGTGCCGGAGCCCCGCACGTCCAGGCACTTGCCCGCCAGGCCCTTCACCGGGCCGGTGCCCGGCGTCCCCGTCTTGACCAGCGTGAAGTCGTCGACGTCGAACAGGCCGGTGCCGGTGCCGGTGAACGTGAGGAACAGCGTCTGGTTGCCGGTGGGCACGCCGGTCAGCGGGGCGCTGACATCGGCGTACGTGCTCCAGCTGCCGGTGTTGGGGACGGCGACCGTGCCCAGGATCGGGCCGGTGGTCGAGCCGGTGCGCACCTGGATGCTGCCGCCCGGACCGCCGGACACGACGCGGGTGCGGAAGCTGGTCGCCCCACCGGTGTTGACGTTGGCGTACGAGGCCCAGTCGCCCGGGTCGACGTAGCCGAGCGTCTGCCCGTTGTTGGCGCCCGCCTTGGTGTACGCCTGCACGCCGCTGGCGGTGGTGAACGACTCCGCCTGCACCGTCACGTCGGTCGGGGCGCTGCCCAGCTCCTTGATCCGGACGTTGCGGAACGAGGCGGTGTCACCGGTGCCGTGGTTCTGGATGCCGATGTGCCCGGCCAGGCTCCGGACCGGATCGGTGTTGGTGAAATCGTTGATCTTCACGCCGTTGAGGAAGATCTGCAGCCGCTCGCCCTCGACCAGCAGCTCGTACGTGTTCCACTCGCCGGGCGGGTTGAGCGCGGCGTCGCGGGCGGCGAGGTCGGCCGACTTGAACGTGTACACCGAGCCGGTGGTCCGGTCGGCCGCGTCGGTGGCGTCGATC
Source organism: Catellatospora sp. TT07R-123 (assembly GCF_018327705.1). NCBI lineage: Bacteria > Bacillati > Actinomycetota > Actinomycetes > Micromonosporales > Micromonosporaceae > Catellatospora > Catellatospora sp. TT07R-123. The sequence goes on from NZ_BNEM01000001.1 coordinate 1,653,747, forward strand.
TGCACCTCGTAGCCGTTGTTCACCGCCGACCAGGGGTCGGTCGACGGCGGGAACCCGATGAACACCCCGGAGTTCGAGTCGCCGGTGAGCTTCCAGTCCAGCTTCAGCGAGTACGAGGTGAACTGCTTGGCGCTGTACCAGAACAGGCCCATGCCGCCGACCGTGGTCAGCGTCGCGTCGCTGTTGGTGAGGCTGCCCGGCCCGGCCTGCGACCAGCCCGTGGTCGAGCCGTTGTAGAGGGCGGTGTAGCCGTTCTCGGGGCGGCAGTCGGCCTTGGTCCGCCCCGCGGCGTACCGGATGCCGCCGAGCAGGTGCGCCCGGAACGCGGGGTCGGCGTACGACTCCTGGGTGTGCCCGGCGCCGGTGTAGAACGACCGGCCGCTGTCGATGGTCTTGCACCACGCGTGCGGGTGGTCGGCGCCCATGCCGCCGCCGGTGTACGACGACTCGTCCAGCGTGGCCAGCACCTTCGCGGTGGACCGGACGTTGGTCTGGTAGTTGTACCACTCGTCGGTGCGGGTCCAGGTCTGCGGCAGGTGCGCGGTCGCCGCCTTGCCCCGGTCCTCGATCTTCACGTTGGCCTGCTGGATCGCCGGGTGCGAGGCGAACCACGCCCCGACCAGGTTGCCGTAGAACGGCCAGGAGTACTCGGTGTCGGCGGCGGCGTGCACGCCGACGTACCCGCCGCCGCCGCGGATGTAGCTCTCGAAGGCGGTCTGCTGGGTGTCGTTGAGCACGTCGCCGGTGGTGTTGAGGAAGACGACCGCCTCGTACTGCGCCAGGTTGGCGGTGGTGAAGGCGGCGGCGTCCTCGGTGGCGGTCACGGTGAAGCTGTTGGCGGCACCCAGGTCGCGGATGGCCTGGGTGCCCACCGCGATCGAGTCGTGCCGGAAGCCGGCCGTCTTGGAGAAGACCAGCACGTCGTACGGGGCGTCGGCGGCCGCCGCCGGGCAGGCGGTGGCCGCGAGCACGGTCAGCGCGGCCGCGGCCGTGCCGAGCGCGGTTCGCAGGATGCTGCGCACAGTTTTGCTCCTTTCACGAGGGGGGCGGGCCGGGCAGGGGGTGCTGCCCGGCCCGCGGCTGGTCAGGACGGCAGGGACCACTTCTGGTTGGCCGCCCCGGCGGTGCAGGTCCACAGGTTCACGACCGTGCTGTCGGCCGAGTTGTTGCCCGCCACGTCCAGGCACTTGCCCGACTGCGGGTTGCGCAGGGTCTGGTCCGAGGACTGGTAGACCCAGTTCTGCGCCCCCGTACCGTTGCAGGTGTAGATCTGGATCTTGGCTCCGTCGGCGGTGCCGCCGCCGGAGATGTCCAGGCACTTGCCCATCGACCGCAGCGTCTGCCCGGTCACGGCCCAGGTCTGCGCCCCGGTCCCGTTGCAGGTGTAGATCTGCACCTGGGTCCCGTCCGCGTTGGACCCGCTGCGCACGTCCAGGCACTTGCCGGCCAGGCCCTTGATCGGCCCGACGCCCGCCGCCGTGGTGAACGTGAACGAGTCCAGGTCGAACAGCGCGCCCGTGCCGCCCGCGAAGGTCAGGAACAGCTGCGTGGTGCCGTTGGGCGGGCTGGTGATGGTGCCGCTGACGTTCGTGAACGTCTCCCAGCCGCCCGTCACCGGCACGGTCGCCGACCCGAGCACGGTGCCCGTGGCCGACCCGGCCCGCACCTGGAGCGTGCCGCCGACGCCGCCCGAGGACACCCGGGCGGTGAACCCGGTCGCGTTGCTCAGCCGGTACGGCGTGAACGAGATCCAGTCCCCGTTGTGGATGTCGCCGACGGTCTTGCCGCCCTCGGCCGTGGTCTTGGTGAACGTGTTGATCCCGAGCGAGGAGCCGAAGTGCTCGGCCTGCCGGTGCCGGGGCTGGAGGATGACCTGCGCGTGCGTGGTCAGGCCGCCGCCGTCGGTGTACTCCGCGTCGAAGATCGCGAAGATGTTCGCCGCGTCGTCGTGCTCGCCGTCGACCGGGATGGTCATCGTGCCCGAGCAGCCGTTCTTCGAGGTGATCTGGTGCCCGTGCTGGTCGTGGCCGAGCACGTAGGTCAGCTTGACCTTGGCGCAGTCGATCGCGCCGTCCTGCGTGTCGCTGACCGCGATCGAGTAGCTCACCGTGTCACCGAAGCTGAACAGCTGACCGTCGCCGGGCACGTTGAGCGACACGCTCGGGGCGGTGTTGCCGACCGTGACGATCACGCTGTCGCCGCCCGCGGCGCCCTGCGGGTCGCGTACGGTCAGCGTCGCCGTGTACGTCCCGTTGACCGTGTACGTGTGGCTCGGGTTGGCCGCCGTCGAGCTGGTCCCGTCGCCGAAGTCCCACGAGTAGGTCAGCGCCCCGCCCTCGGGGTCACTCGACCCGGCCGAGGAGAACGCGACCGCCAGCGGCGCCGAACCCGAGGTCGGGGTGCCGGTGGCGTTGGCGCTGGGGGCCCGGTTGCCGGTGCCGACGTACTCGAAGCGGTACAGCGCCGAGTTGGCGTCGCCGTTGAAGTAGCCGGTGCCGTAGTCGAGCACGTACAGCGCGCCGTCCGGGCCGAACGCCGAGTCCATGACCTGCTTGCCGGTCCACGGGAAGGCGTCGATGGTGCCGCGGCTGCCGTCGGCGTTGACGTGGATCGGCTTGATCCAGCCCCGGCCGAACTCGGTGGCGAAGAACAGCCCGTCCATGTCCTGCGGGAACTTGACCGTCGAGGTGGAGGAGGCGTTGTAGCGGTACACCTGCCCGGCCATCGGCGACTCCGAGCCGCCGCCGAACTCGCTCGGCGTGCCGCTGTCCCCGCCGTACTTGATCCACGCCGGGCGGGCGGGCGGCAGCGTGGTCAGACCGGTGTTGCGGAACGAGTTGTTGGTCGGCCCGCCCGCGCAGTTGAACTTCGGCCCGGTGGTCCCGGTGTTGAAGTCCCACTCGTTGTACGTCTCGGTGCTGGTGTTGGCCCCGGTGCAGTACGGCCAGCCGTAGTTGCCCGCCGAGGTGATCCGGTTGAACTCCACCTGCCCGCTCGGACCCCGGTTGGCGTCCGTCGTGCCCGCGTCCGGGCCGTAGTCGCCGACGTAGACCACACCCGTGGCCTTGTCGACGCTCATCCGGAACGGGTTGCGGAAGCCCATCGCGTAGATCTCGGACCGGGTCTTGGCCGTGCCCGGCGCGAACAGGTTCCCCGACGGGATCGTGTACGTCCCGTCGGCCGCGACCTTGATCCGCAGGATCTTGCCGCGCAGGTCGTTGGTGTTGCCCGCCGAGCGCTGCGCGTCGTAGCCCGGGTTGCGGTTGGTCCGCTCGTCGATCGGCGCGTACCCGGCCGAGTCGAACGGATTGCTGTCGTCACCCGTCGACAGGTAGAGGTTGCCCGCCGCGTCGAAGTCGATGTCGCCGCCGACGTGGCAGCACAGCCCCCGGTTCGCGGGCACGTCCAGCACGGTGACCTGGCTGGACATGTTCACCGTGAAGTCGGCGTTGAGAGTGAACCGGGCCAGCCGGTTGACGCCCGTCCAGGCCGTCCAGTCGGTCCCGGTGGCGGGCGCGTCACCGGCCGGGGTGGACAGCGGCGGAGCGAAGTAGAGGTAGATGTAGCGGTTGGTGGCGAAGCCGGGGTCGATGCCGACGCCCTGCAGGCCCTCCTCGTCGTGGGAGTAGACGGGGATGGTGCCGACCACCGAGGTGACCCCGGCGGCGTCGGTGCGCCGCAGCGTGCCGTTGCGCGCGGTGTGCAGCACGGACCGGTCAGGCAGCACCGCCAGCGACATCGGCTCGCCCATCTCGGCGACGCCCCGGGCCAGCTCGATCTGCTGGTATCCGGCCGGGTCGATGGTGTGCGCCGCCGCGGGGGCGGCGGTGGTGGCCACGGCCGCCAGGGCCGGGCCGGTGAGTAGCAGCGCGGCCGCTGCCGCGTGCTGGAGGGTACGTCTTAACGCGTGTCTGGACATGGGTGTCCGACCCTTCCTGACTGGGGGAGGCCAGGCAGGGCGCGCGCCGCCGCGCCGGATGCCGGGTGGGCTAGGGGTAACCGCGCCGCCGGTTACACGGACGAAACATTGATGACGGCCACCTTAGAGCACTTTTCATCGACGTGTCCAGACTTTCAGATGTGTCAACAAGAACTTCTGTCGATCTCACCGAAAGTCCTGTTCTGGCAGCGAAACGCCAGGTCCGACGTAAGGCCGAAAACGTCACATCCAAAGCATTGATTGACGTAACACTGTCTATGTAATCTCCCGGCCAGATGCCGTCCATCCAGGACGTCCACCGGTATGTGGAGGAAGACGTGTCACCCACACGGACCTGGCGCCACCGCCTGCTCGCCCTCGCCACCCTCACCGCCACCACCGCGGTCACCCTCGTGGCCCTGCCATCGGCCGCCACCGCGGCCGGAGCGCCGTACCGCGCCGTGCCCGTACGGATCACGGCACCGGCCGCCGATGCCGACACCGCCGTCATCCCGGGCGCCTACCTGGTGACGTTCCGCTCCGGCGCCGACCGGGGCACCGCCCTGCGCGCCCTGAAGGCCACCGCCCGCACCGACTTCGGCAAGGCGCTCAACGGCTTCGCCGCGGCCCTGACCGAAGCGCAGGTCACCGAGCTGTCGCACAGCGCCGACGTGGTCGCCATCGAGCGCGACGCCTGGCACCACCACGTCCTCGACACCACCCAGGCCAACCCGCCCGCCTGGGGCATCGACCGCATCGACCAGACCAACCTGCCGCTGTCGGCCAGCTACAGCTACACCGCGACCGGCGCGGGCGTGCACGCGTACATCATCGACTCCGGCGTCGACGCCGCCCACCCGAACTTCGGCGGCCGGGCGCAGTTCAACTACAACGCCGTGGACAGCAACAACACCGACTGCAACGGCCACGGCACCCACGTCGCGGGCACCATCGGCTCCACCTCGTACGGCGTGGCCAAGGCCGCCTCGCTGCACGGCGTCAAGTGGCTCAACTGCGCGGGCAGCGGCACCACCTCGGGCGCGGTCGCCGCGGTCAACTGGGTGACGGCGAACCACGTCAAGCCGGCCGTCGCCAACACCTCGTGGAACATCACGTACAGCGCGACACTGGCCACCGCGCTGACCAACATGATGAACGCGGGCGTCTTCCTGGCCACCTCGGCGGGCAACACCGGCAGCAACTCCTGCGACCGGCTGCCCCGCAACCTGACCGCCGCCCTGGTCGTCGCGGCCACCACCTCGACCGACGCCCGCGCCAGCTACTCCTCCACCGGCAGCTGCGTCGACATCTACGGCCCCGGCTCGGCGATCGTGTCGACCCTGCCCGGCAACACCACGGGCAGCTACAACGGCACCTCGATGTCGACCCCGCACGCCGCGGGCATCGCGGTGCTGTACAAGGCGACGTATGGCGACGCCAGCCAGGCCACCGTGCACGCCTGGATCGTCGACAACGCGACCACGGGCGTCGTCACCGGCACCCTCTCGGGCACCCCCAACCGCCTCCTCAACAAACGCACCCTCTGACCCCCACCTCACCCCAAGTTGCCGGGCAATCGGGCCATCAGCGCGCCAAGATACCCCCGATTGCCCGGCAACTCAGCCGCCCCCGGCCCCACTCCGGCCCCAGCTCCCGCCCCGGCCCCGGCACCCGCCCCGCCCCGGCCCCGGCACCGGCTCCCGCCCTGGCCCCGGCTCCGGCTCCGGCTCCGGCTCCGGCTCGATGATCGCCGTTTTCGGTCAGAAGGTGCTTGTCCAGCACAGGTTTCGACCGCCACCGGCGATCATCACGGCGATCGCAGACCTTGATCGGCGATTGTGGTCGGAATCCGTTCATCGCGTTCCGGCAGGTGGGACCCAGGCGGCATGCGTCGCGGCCCCGATCGCCGCCCGCGTCGAAATGGCAACCATGCCGCTCAGCAAAGGGGGACGAAAGCGACTTCGAGCGTCGACATTCATAGACGTTGGCCTATTACATCGAGGGTGATCTTCTGCCAGTCGATGTAATAGGCCAACGTCTATGGAAAACGGGCGGCGGCGGGGCGGGGCCGACCGGCGGGGCGCCCGGCCGACCTCGGGGCGCCCGGCCGACCTCGGGGCGCCTGGCCGACCGGCAGGGCACGTCGGGTGCCGGGAGGCGTGACCCGGAGTAGATGACGCGTGACCGGAGTGGGGACCAGGTCCGAGCTGCGGATTCGTCGCTTCGTCGCGGTCTTGGCTCAGCCGTGGCGCCATAGTGAGCCAGAGTGGGTTGCGTGTGGTGCCATTTTGGTGCCATAGTGACGTCATGGATTTGACGCCGTACGTCGAGACGCTGCGCCGCGAACTCGCCACCGCCGCCGAGGCCGGTGGCGACGACGCCCGCGCGCTCGCCGACCGCCTCACCGCGCCGCTGGAGTCGGCGGTGCGGCTGACGCTGCTCGAAGCGCTGTCGGCCGCCGCCGACGAGATCACCCGCGACATGGCGCCCGGCTCGGTCGAGCTGCGCCTGCGCGGCCGCGACCCCGGCTTCGTGGTGACCGTCCGCGACGGCGAGATCCCTCGGCCGCAGGAGCCCGCCGCGGCACCGGCCCCGGTGGCACCGGCCTCCGCACCGGCCGACGACGCCGAGCGCGGCCCGATGACCCGGATCAACCTGCGCCTGCCCGACGACCTGAAGACCCGGATCGAGGAGGCGGCCGCCCGCGAGCGGATGTCGGTCAACACCTGGCTGGTCCGCGCCGCGGCCGCGATGGTCGGCGCCGACGCCGCCCCGCGCCCGACCGCCGCCCAGATCACCGACAGCGGCCAGCGCTACACCGGCTGGGTCCGCTGACCCGCCGAGTCGCCGGGCAGTCGGGCACTCCGACCGTCGTGGGAAGCCCGATTGCCCGGCAACTCGGCGAATGAACTGACCAGGACTTTCTTTCCACCTACCCGCTGCGAGGGGACCACCATGCCCACTTTCGACACACCTGAAGCGATAACCGTCGATCTGCACCTGGCCGTCGGCGAGGTGCGCGTGCACGCCGCCGATCGGGCCGACACGGTCGTGACCGTGCGGCCCAGCAACAACAACGCGAAGTCGGTCAAGCTCGCCGAGCAGACCCGGGTCGAGTTCACGGCCGGGCGCCTGCTGGTCCGTACGCCGAAGACGAGCTCGCTGTTCGGCAAGCCCGGCTCGATCGACGTCGAGGTGCACGTGCCGGCCGGGTCCGCCCTGGAGGGCACGTGCTCGCTCGGGTCGGTGCGGGCGACGGGGCGGCTGGGCGAGTGCCGGTTCCGGACCGGATACGGCGATCTGAGCCTGCAGCAGACCGGCCCGCTGCGGGTGGGCACGGGCGCCGGGGACGTGTCGGTCGACCACGTCGACGGCGACGCCGAGGCCAGCACGGGCACCGGCCGGCTGCGGATCGGCCACGTCACCGGCGCCGCCGTCCTCAAGAGCTCCAACGGCGACACCTGGCTGGGGCGGGCCGACGGCCAGGCCCGCGTCAACGCCGCCAACGGCGCCATCACCGTCGGCCGTGCGGGCGGCGGGCTGACCGCCAAGACCGCGCACGGCGCCATCCGCGTCGAGAGCGCGGTGCGCGGCTCGGTCGTGCTCCAGACCGCGGCCGGGCAGCTGGAGATCGGCATCCCCGAGGGCACCGCCGCCTGGCTCGACCTCAACGCGTCCGGCACCGTACGCAACCAGCTGAACAGCGCCGAGGGGCCGCAGGAGACCGACGAGCGGGTCGAGATCCACGCGCGTACCCACTGGGGCGACATCGTCATCCACCGTTCCTGAAGGAGATCAGCATGACCACCCCCCGACCGGCGATCGCGGTCACCGGCCTGCGCAAGTCGTACGGCAAGTCCCCCGTCCTGCAGGGCCTGGACCTGCACGTGCCCGCGGGCACCGTCTTCGCCCTGCTCGGCCCGAACGGGGCCGGCAAGACCACCACCGTCAACATCCTGTCCACGCTGATCCGGGCCGACGGCGGCCAGGCGGTCGTGGCCGGGCACGACGTGGCCGCCGACCCCGACGGCGCCCGTGCCGCGATCGGCGTCACCGGCCAGTTCTCGGCCGTGGACAACCTGCTCACCGGCACCGAGAACCTGACGCTGATGGCCGACCTGAACCACCTGTCCAGGGCGGAGGGCCGCCGCCGGGTGGCCGACCTGCTGGCCCGGTTCGACCTGGCCGACGCGGCCGCCAAGCCCGCGGTCACCTACTCGGGTGGCATGCGCCGCCGCCTCGACCTGGCGATGACGCTCGTCGGCGACCCGAAGGTGATCTTCCTGGACGAGCCGACCACGGGGCTGGACCCGCGCAGCCGCCGGACCATGTGGGACGTCATCCGCGGCCTGGTGGCGGGCGGGGTGACCATCTTCCTCACCACGCAGTACCTGGAGGAGGCCGACCAGCTCGCCGACCGGGTGGCCCTGCTCGACCACGGCCGGATCATCGCCGAGGGCACTCCGGCCGAGCTCAAGCGGCTCATCCCCGGCGGGCACATCCGGCTGCGCTTCGCCGGGCCGGGCGAACTGGAGGCGGCCGCCCGCGCGCTCGGGTCGAACACCCGCGACGACGACGCGCTGACCCTGCAGGTGCCCAGCGACGGCGGGGTCCGCTCGCTGCGCGAGGTGCTCGACCGGCTCGACCGCGCCGACGTCGAGGTCGCCGAGCTGACCGTGCACACCCCCGACCTCGACGACGTGTTCCTCGCCCTCACCGGCAACCCCGACACCGCCACCACCCTCGAAGGAGCCACCCGATGAGCACCGCCACGTACGCGCTGCGCGACTCGACCACGATGCTGCGGCGGTACCTGCTGCGCGCGCGGCGATACCCGATGATCATGTATTTGATCGGCGTGCCGGTCGTGATGCTGCTGCTGTTCGTGTACGTCTTCGGCGGCACCCTGGGCGACGGCATCGCCGCCGGCGGCGGCCGCGAGGTGTACGCCAACTACGTCACCCCCGGCATCCTGCTGCTGGCCGTGGCGGGTGTCGCGCAGGGCACCGCGATCGGGGTGGCGCAGGACATGAGCGAGGGCATCATCGCCCGGTTCCGCACCATGGCGATCTTCCGGCCGTCCGTGCTGACCGGCCACGTGCTGGGCAACCTGGTGCAGATGCTGCTCGCCCTGGCCGTGGTGATCGGGGTCGCGGTCGCGGTCGGCTTCCGCCCGACCGCCGGGGTGGCCGAGTGGTTCGCCGCCGCCGGGCTGCTGACCCTGATCTCGCTGGCGATCACCTGGTTCGGGGTGGCCTGCGGCCTGGTCGCCAAGAGCATCGAGTCGGCCAGCAACCTGCCGATGCCGCTGATCCTGCTGCCGTTCATGGGCAGCGGCTTCGTGCCGACCGACTCGATGCCGGGCCCGATCGCCTGGTTCGCGCAGTACCAGCCGTTCACGCCGATGATGGAGACGCTGCGCGGGCTGCTGCTGGGCGGGCCGATCGGCGGCGACGCCGTGGGCGCCGTCGCCTGGGGCGCCGGTATCACCGTGGTCTGCTACCTGTGGGCCAAGCGGCTGTACCGCCGCGATCCGGTTCGCTGATCGCCGCTGGTACAGCATGCGCTCCCCGGCCTGGCCGCGGGGGCGCTTCGCGCTGTCGCGGCCGACGCGCCGCAGCCGCGCTGCCTGCGGACACTTTGCCCAAATCGCCGCCGATCCCGCCAATGCGCCGTATATTCTGCGCAAACAACAATCAATGGGTTGGACTCCGGCGCATCGTCGCCGGGGCCGCGGCGATGGGACGGCGCCATGAATCCTCATCTGTACAGCTCGACGCCGTCGCGACGCACCGTGCTGCGGGCGATCGCGGCCGGGTCGCTCGCCGCCATCCCCGGTCTGGCCGGGTGCGGCGGACCGGAGAAGCCGAAGGCGGTGCTGCCGCCGGCCACGCTCAACACGTTCGGCAACGCGCCGGCCGACTACCAGCGGCTGTCACTCAAGGCCGACGAGTACCAGCCCTGGGAGGGCGGGTTCCGCACCGCCGCCGCCAACAGCGACCCCAAGGTGTACGAGCGCTGGCACTGCGAGTTCATGACCGACGACGGCACGGTGGTGACCTTCACGCTGCGCACCCGCCCCGGCGACGCGCTCACCCTGAACCCGACCGAGCAGAACCGGCTGCCCGCCGCGAGCCTGATCATGTCGTTCCCGTGGGGCTCCAACTTCGACGTGGTGAAGACGTACAGCTGGAACCAGTTCTCCAGTGCGACCGACCGCTGCGACGTGAAGGTCGGCCCGTTCAGCCTCACCGGCGACACGAAGACCTTCCGGCTGACCGGCCGCGACGGCGACATCGGCCTCGACCTGACGCTGACCAACCAGGCCGCGCCGTTCCGGCCCGGCACCGGCGTGATCTTCCTCGGCAGCACCGACACGTACTACGGCTGGACCGCACCCGTGCCGACGGGCCGCGCCACCGGCACCCTGAAGATCTACGACGAGGTGCGGGAGTTCGACGGGCACGGCTTCCACGAGCACAGCTGGGGCAACATCCCGCTGCCCAGCGTGATCGAGCGCTGGAAGGCCGGCCGGGGCGTCGTGGGCGACTTCGCCATCCTGGGCATCGACGCGCAGCTGCGGCCGCAGTGGGGCTCGACCTACCTGCCGATGCTGGTCGTCGACGACGCCAAGAACCACAAGCGGCTCGTCGGCGCGTTCGGCGACGACGCGCTGAACGCGACCGAGTTCGAGCGGACCGGCGACGGCGAGAACGAGTCCTCGCAGGTCGAGTGGGTGTACACCGGGGAGAACGCGGCCACGGTCACCATGACCTCGACCAACACCGCGCTGGCGACCAAGCCGTACGTCATCAACGCCGCCACCGCCCAGCCGCCCAAGGGCGCGGCGAACTGGTACACCCGCTACGAGGCCAACATCTCGCTGACCACCGACGCCGCCTCGCCCGGGTACGCGGTGACCGGCAAGGGCACGCTCGACACCGCCCGGTACGGCCTGCTCGGCCCGGCCGCGCCCCAGCAGGCGGCCACGCCGCAGCCCACCGCCTCCTGAGACTGCGCAGTCTGCGCCAGAACGGCGAACGGCGGCCCGCAGGTCGGGCCGCCGTTCGCCGTGTCACCGGGTCAGGGCATGCCGACCAGGTGGCCGTGCACCGAGTTCGCGAACGCGTACCCGTTGCTGGCGTCCCAGTTGATCGACCAGGTCATGGCGCCGCGGATGCTCGGCCAGGCCGTCGGCGGCACGAAGCTGCCGCAGTTGGTCCGGGCCGCCAGGCAGTCCAGGGCGCTGTTGACCACGCTCGGGCTGACGTAGCCGCCGCCGGCCGCCTGGGTGGTGGCGGGCAGGCCCAGGGCGACCTGGTCGGGCCGCAGCGCGCTCTGGAGCTGGATGCAGGCCAGCGCGGTCATGAAGTTGATCGTGCCCTGGGAGTACGCGAACTGCTGGTCGCAGCCCAGCATGCTGCCCGAGTTGTAGAACTGGGTGTGCACGATCGTCAGGATGTCCTTGATCGCCAGGGCGAGGGCGAAGTAGCTCGACCCGGTCGACTGCATGTCGATCGTCTGCGGCGCCATCGTGATGATCAGGTTCGTGCCGACCCGCGAGCGCAGGTTGCGCAGCGCCTGCTCCATGTAGGTCGCGTTGAGCCCGTTCTCCAGGTCGATGTCGACCCCGTCGAACCCGAACGTCGTGATCAGGCTGTACAGGCTGTTGGCGAAGTTGGTCGCCGCCGTCGAGCTGGCCACCGACACGGTGCCCTTCTCGCCGCCGACCGACAGGATCACCTTCTGGTTGCGCGAGTGCAGGGTGGAGATGTCGGCGGTGAACTGGGCGTTGGTGTAGCCGCCCAGCGCCGAGGACAGTCCGGAGTCGACGTTGAACGTCACCGCGCCCTGGGTGCTCGCGTTCGCCTCCGCGAAGGCGACGGCCACGATGTCGTACGTGGTCGGCACCGACGACAGGCGCAGCGGCGTCGCCCCGTTGGTGAAGTTCTGCCAGTACCCGGTCAGCACGTGCTTGGGCAGGGTGCCGGTGGTGCAGCCGGTGGTCGTGCCGGTCACCGAGACGGCGGTCGACTCGCCCGTGCCGTTGTAGGCCTTGACCGTGTAGGTGTGGCTGGAGCAGGTGCCCAGGCCCGACAGGGTCGCCGCCAGGGCGGTGACGGTGGCGCGCAGCGTGCTGCCCTCGTACACCCGGTAGCCGGTGATCGTGCCGGTGCCCGCGTTCCAGGCGATGGACAGCGAGGTGTCGGTCGCGCCGGTGACCCGCAGGTTGCTGACCGGGCCGGGCACGCCGGTGGTGCAGCCCGTCGTGGTGACGGTGACGCTGCCCGAGCGCGCGGACTCGCCGGTGCTGTTGTACGCCGCCACCGAGTACGTGTGCGTGCTGCACGCGGCCAGGCCGCTGATGGTGGCCGAGGTGCCGGTCGGCGAGGAGACGACCGTGCTGCCCTCGTACACCCGGTAGCCGCTGACGGTGCCGGAGGAGGCACCCCACGACAGCGCGATCGAGGTGTTCGTGATCGTGCCCGCGACCGGGTTGCCCGGGACGCCGGGGACGGAGGTGCCGCCCTGGCCCTGCACGGACACGTCGTCGGCGTAGTAGGAGCCCTGCGCGTACCAGCCGTGCAGGTAGACCTGGGTGGAGGAGCTGCTGGCGGTGAAGGTCACCGTCAGCTGGGTCCAGTTGGCGGCGCTCGGCGTCCAGGTCGAGGCGCCGCCGGTGACACCGAGGTAGACGTAGTTGCCGCGCACCCACGCGGTCAGCGTGTACGAGGTGCCCGACACGGTCGCCACGGTCTGGTTGCACTGGGCGCTGTCGCTGCTGGACGCGGCGCCCTGCAGCGCCTTGGTGCCGGTGCGGACCGGGGTGGACACGACGCTGCCGGTGCTGCCGGAGCAGGTCCACGGGGACAGGCTGCCGGACTCGAAACCACCGTTGCTGATCAGTTCGGCGGCGCCGGCCGGGGCGGCCAGGGTGGTCACCGCGAGGGTGGCGACGAGAGCGGTCATCGTAGCTGCGAGGGACATTCGCAGTCTGTTCATCGGACTTCCTTCGTGGGTACCCCCGCCTTCGGGCGGGGGAGGAAACGAAGCTCCTGCACAGCAGCGCAGGAGCAGCCGATTCGCCGCTGAGGCGAACCGGGGTCTAACCACCGCGGTGGGAATGTCACCGGGTGTTGCTAGCTTTCCGGCGTGACCGCACCGGTGAAACGGGCTTTCCGGTACCGCTTCTACCCGACCGACGTGCAGGCAGCGCTGCTGTCGCGCACGTTCGGGTGTGTGCGCAAGGTCTACAACCTGGCCCTGGCGGCACGGACCGAAGCATGGACTCAGCGACAGGAGCGGGTCGGGTACGGGGCGACGTCGGCGATGCTGACCGCGTGGAAGGCCACCGAGGAACTGGCTTACCTCAACGAGGTCTCCTCGGTGCCGCTGCAGCAGACCCTGCGGCATCTGCAGACCGCGTTCGCGAACTACTTCGCCAAGCGGGCCCGCTACCCGCGGTTCAAGTCCAAACGCAGATCCCGGCGCAGCGCCGAGTACACCGCCAGCGCGTTCCGCTACCGCGACGGGCAGCTGACCCTGGCCAAGACGACCGAGCCGCTGAACATCGTCTGGTCGCGGCCCCTGCCCGAAGGTGCACGGCCTTCGACGGTGACCGTCAGCCAGGACTCGGCGGGACGCTGGTGGGTATCGCTGCTGTGCGACGACCCCACCGTCCGGCCACTGCCCGCGACCGACCGGGCGGTGGGTATCGACGTCGGGATCGGGCATCTGCTCGTCCTGTCGACCGGCGAGAAGATCATCAACCCCAGGCATGAGCAACGCGACCGTAAGCGGCTCGCCCGCGCCCAGCGCAACCTGTCCCGCAAAGCCAAGGGCGACGGGACCAACCGAGCCAAGGCAAGGGTCAAGGCCGCCCGCGCGCATGCCCGCATCAGCGACCGGCGCCGTGACCACCTGCACCAACTGACCACTCGACTCGTGCGCGAAAACCAAGTGCTCGTGATCGAGGATCTTTCGGTGTGCAACATGGTCAAGAACCGGAGCCTGGCGCGGGCGATCTCCGACGCGGCCTGGCGGCAGCTGCGCACCATGCTCGAATACAAGACGGCGTGGTACGGCCGGCAGCTGATCGTGGTCGACCGCTGGTTTCCCAGTACGAGACTGTGCTCGGCCTGCGGCACCCTCGCCGACCGGATGCCCCTGCAGGTGCGCAGCTGGACATGCCGGTGCGGCACGACCCATGATCGCGACATCAACGCCGCGAAGAACATCCTGGCCGCCGGACTGGCGGTGTCGGCCTGCGGAGCCGGTGTAAGACCTCAACGGGACCCCTCCCGCACGGGCGATCGGCAGTGAAACAGGAAACCCGAGGGCGACCAACGGAATCTCCCGCCTTCAGGCGGGAGACGAAGTCAACGCTGCTCCGTTCTGACGGGGGAAGCGCGTCTCTGGGACGAGAGCGGTCTTCAGATCGTCCCCAGTCGATGATTAACAGTCAAGAATACTTACTATTAAATCCCACATTTCGAGAACAGCGGTCCCACCTGGACGGGGATCGGCGGCCGCTCGGCCCGGTTTAAGGTAGACGCCATGCCCGAGCTGATCACCCCGGACACCGCGCTGCACCAGCGCTGGCTCGACTGCCGCGACGACTGGGGCCGCGACGTCGTCCAGAACGGCAGCGGGCTGCGCGAGGGCCTCGACGTCGACGACCCGGTCGTGTTCGCACAGTTCGTCGCGCGGCTGCACTGCTCGGCCGACGTCACGGTCGCACCGCCCGAGGGCATGGTGCACGCGACGTACTGGTGGGTGGTCGACCGGGGCGAGATCGTCGGCTCGATCTCGCTGCGGCACGAGCTCAACGACTTCCTGCTGCACGCGGGCGGCCACATCGGCTACGGCATCCGCCCGGCGGCCCGCGGGCGCGGCCTGGCCGGCTGGGCCCTGGCCGAGGTGCTGGGGCACGCCCGCGCGCTCGGCCTCGACCGGGTGCTGGTGACCTGCAAGGACGACAACACCGCGTCGGCGCGCACGATCGAGCGCAACGGCGGCGTGCTGGAGGACGTCCGCGACACCGAACTCGGCCGGACCAGGCGATACTGGATCGACCTGACCGCAGCCTGACGCGGCGGGTGCGGGTACGACAGGAGCGCGCCATGTCCCACGACCACGCCGACGCCCACCAGACCGACGAGCAGCTCTGGGAGGACCGCTACCGCGGCAGCGAGCAGGTGTGGAGCGGAAAACCCAACGCGGCGCTGGTCCGCGAGGCGGCCGGGCTGACGCCGGGGACGGCGCTGGACCTGGGCTGCGGCGAGGGCGCCGACGCGATCTGGCTGGCCGCGCACGGCTGGCGGGTCACCGCGGTCGACGTCTCCCCCACCGCGCTGCGGCGCGGCGCCTCCCACGCGGCCGTGGCCGGGCTGGGCGACCACATCGACTGGCAGCGCCACGACCTCGCCGCGTCCTTCCCCGACGGGAAATACGACCTGGTCAGCGCATTCTTCCTGCACTCGCGCGGCCCGCTGCCGTGGCGCGACGTCCTCCGGTCGGCGGCCGCGGCGGTGGTCCCGGGCGGGGTCCTGCTGGTCGTCGGGCATTGCGCGTTCCCGTCCTGGCACACCGGGCACCACGACGACGTCGAGTTCCCCGGCCCCGACGACGTGCTCGGCGCGCTGGCGCTGCCCGATCACGAGTGGGAGGTGCTGGTCCGGGAGGCGTACGAGTTCGACGCCACCGGCCCGGACGGCCAGCCCGGCACCCGCAGCGACAGCACCGTCAAGGTCCGCCGCCTGGCCGACTGATCAGCCGGATGGAAATCTGCGACTGACAGCCGGGGCGCGATGGGTTAGGCTGCGCGCGATGAATACCTCTTTCGGCAGAACGGGGGTTCCGTTCGCAATAGGTGAGTGCTGATGCGCTCCCTGCTTGCGTACGGAGACACCCGTCTCCCCTTCTGGCAGCACGTACGCGAATACGCCGTGCCGCCGACGATGATCGAAACCGCGACCGCCCGCCGTGCCGCGGGCGACTGGGCCGGGGCGTGCGCCGCCGCCCGCGTCGACGTCGACCTGGACCCGAGGGCCGCGGCCCGCGCGTACGGGCGGCGATTCGCCACCGGTCTGCACGACGACCTGCGCCACCTCGCCCCGGACCTGCTGCGCTGGCACCTGCCGCGCACCGCCCCGGACGGCCTGCTGCGCCCCGGTCTGACCGTCTCGCTGGCCCGCTACCACCCGGCCGGGCCCACCCGGGCCGTGCACCTGGTGGTCCGCACCCCACCGTCGTGGGCGGACTCCGGCCAGCGGATCAGCCTCGCCCTGTGGGACGAGCATCCCGCCGGACGGGCGGCCGACGTGCATCCGCATCCGCATCCCGACCGGCGGTTCCGGCTCGACCTGCACCGCCACCTGTGGGACGCCCGGCGCGCCGGTGAACTGCGGCAGCGGTCCGGCGCGGACCGCCCGCCCGGCCTGGACCCGCCGCCGCCCGGCCCGGTGCCGCCGGACGCGGGCTGCGCCGCCGACCGCTGGGCGGCCGAGGCGGCGCTGCTGCTGCGTGCCGACGGCCACCGCGGCGGCCCGGTGACGGTACGGCTGCACGGCCGCCACCGGCTGCGCCTGGACCCGTCCGACGGCGGCACCCGCCTGTCGGCACTGCCGCCCGCCAGGCGGGACGACCCGGCGAGCCCGCTGCTGCCGTACGCGGCGACGTGGGTGCCGCCCGACCTGGAGCTGCTGCGCGCCGGGGCGGTCGCAGCGGAGCGGCTGCACCCGCTGGTCGCCGCCGCCCTGGCGCCGGACCTGCCGTCCACCCCGGACCGGACCGACGACACCGCGCCCGGCGTGCGCGTCGTCGAGTGCGGCGGGGTGCGGCACCGGATCGGCGTCGTGGACGGGGTCCTCGTCCCGCTGGACCACGGCCCGGCCGAGCTGCACCGCGAGGCGCTGCTGGTCGCGCTGGGCGGCAGCCCGCTGCCGTGCCTGCGCGCGATCGACCAGGCCCACCGCAGCCCGGAGTGCCTCGTCGACGTCCGGGCCCGCCTGGACCACGGCGACACCGACGGGGCGCTGGCCGCCGTCGAGACGCTGCTCGGACCGGACGTGCTGCTCCGCGGCGGCGCGCTGCGCGACGAGCTCGAATTCGCGGTGCAGCAGCAGGTCACGCACGGGCTGTACCGGTCCGGGCTCGCCGGGCCCGGTCCGGTCCGGGCGCCGAACGACGGCCGCCGCCTCACCCACCGGCCCCGGCCACGCCGGGCCACCCGGCGCTGACCCGCGCCCGCACCGACCTCCACCCTTCGCCGCATCCGGCGCCCGACTCTCCCATGGTGATGACACATGCCTGCTTCCGTTCTGCCCACCGCCGTCCCGACCCGGCTCGACGTCGCCGCCGAGCTGCTCGCCCTGCTGAACGACACCGGCACCGAACCCCGCGCCGACAACCAGTTGGAGGCGCTGACGCTCGCGGTCGCGGCCGACCTGCCGGTGCTCCTGTGGGGTGAGCCCGGCATCGGCAAGACCGCCGCCCTCAACCAGCTCGCCGAGTCGCTGGACCTGCCGCTGACCACGGTGATCGCCAGCGTGCACGAGCCCACCGACTTCTCCGGCCTGCCGATCGTCGGTGACGACCCGGCGGTGCAGGGCGTCCCGATGGCGCCGCCGGACTGGGCCGTACGCCTGGTGCGGGCCGGGCGCGGGCTGCTGTTCCTCGACGAGCTGTCCACGGCGCCGCCCGCGGTGCAGGCGGCCCTGCTGCGGCTGGTACTCGAACGCCGGGTCGGGGCGCTGTCCCTGCCGCCGGGCGTACGCATCGTCGCGGCCGCCAACCCCCGGTCCTCGGCCGCCGACGGCTGGGAGCTGAGCGCGCCGCTGGCCAACCGGTTCGTGCACCTCCAGTGGGCCCACGACCACGACGTGGTGGTGCGCGGCCTCGGCGGCACCTGGCCCCGCGCGTCACTGCCCCGGCTCGACCCGGCCCGGCTGCCCGAGTCCGTCGCGTACGCCCGGCGCGCCGTCTGCACCCTGCTGGCGGCCCGGCCCGCACTGGTCCACAAGCTGCCCACCGGCGAGTCCCGGCGGGGCGGCCCGTGGCCGTCGCCGCGCAGCTGGGACATGGCGCTGCGGCTGATCGCGTTCGGCACCGCCGCGGGCACCGGCCGTGAGGTGCTGTCGATGCTGGTGCGCGGCACCGTCGGCGACGGGCCGGGGCTGGAGCTGCTGGCGAGCCTGGACCGGCTGGACCTGCCCGACCCCGAGACGCTGCTGGCCGACCCGGGCAGCGCCGTGCTGCCCGAGCGGGGCGACCTGCGCCAGGCGGTGCTCGACGGCGTGGTCGAGGCGGTGCGGCGCCGACCGGACCGGTCCCGCTGGGACGCGGCCTGGTCGCTGCTGGTCCTGGCCCTGGAGACCGGCGCCCCCGACCTGGTGGTCGTGCCCGCCGCGACGCTGGCGTCGCTGCGCCAGGACGGCTGGGAGGTGCCGACCGCGATCGAGCGGCTGGCCGGGGCCGTCGCGCTCGCCCAGCGCGCGGACAGGGCCGTCGAGCGGGTGGGTGCGCGCCGGTGACGATGGACTTCGACAAGCTGTACGCCGCCCGGCTGTACGCGGCCCGGGTGCGGCCGTACCTGGCGACGGCGCTGTTCGCGCTGCACCCGGTGGAGTCGCCGCGGGTGCCGACGATGGCCGTGGACCGGCACTGGCGCTGCTACGCCTCGCCCGCGTTCGTGGCCGCCACCCCGCTGGCGGACCTGGCCGGGGTATGGGTGCACGAGGTGTCGCACCTGCTGCGCGACCACCACGCCCGCGGCGACCGGTACGCCGCCGCGCACGGGCTGACCGGCCCGGCCGAGCGGCTGCGGATGAACATCGCCGCCGACTGCGAGATCAACGACGACATCTACGGCGACGGCCTGCCGTGGCCCCGCGACTGCGTCCAGCCCCGGCACCTGCGGCTGGACCCGGGCCAGCTGATGGAGGACTACCTGGGGCAGTTCCGGTTGGGGCCGTACACGCAGGGTCTGGCGTGGCTGGACTGCGGCAGCGGCGCCGACGGGCGCGAACGCGACTGGGACCTGGGGCCGGACGGGGCGCACGGGCTGGGCGACCAGGAACGCGACCTGGTCCGGTTCCGGGTGGCGGAGGGCATGAAGGGCCGCGGCGCGGTGCCGGCGGGCTGGCAGCGCTGGGCCGACGAGGCGTTCCACCCGCCGCAGCCGTGGCGGGCCCTGCTCGGCGCGGCCGTCCGCGCGGCGGCGTCGTCCGGCAGCGGCGACGACTACAACTGGGGCCGGCCGTCGCGGCGGGGCGCCAGCCTGCCCGAGGTGGTGCTGCCGGGCCTGCGCCGTACGCCGCCGCGCGTCTGCGTCATCGTCGACACCTCCGGGTCGGTCAGCGACGCCGAGCTGGGCAGCGCGCTGCTGGAGGTCACCGCGATCGGGCGGGCCGTCGGCGGCCGCCGCGACAACGTCACCGTGATGTCGTGCGACGCCGCCGCGCGCATCGCGCACCCGCTGTGCCAGGCCGAGGGGATCACCCTGACCGGCGGCGGGGGCACCGACCTGCGGGCCGGCTTCAGCCGGGCGGCGCGGACCAGCCCCCGGCCGGACGTGGTGGTGGTGCTGACCGACGGGCAGACGCCGTGGCCGAGCGCGCCGCCGCCGTTCCGCACCGTGGTGGGGCTGTTCAAGCGCACCCACCAGCACGACTGCGACCACGAGGGGTGCGACTCGGAGCCGCCGCCGCGCTGGGCCCGGGTGGTGCGGATCGGCTGACATGTGAACGGGCCGTACGCCGCGCGCGTACGGCCCGGCCGCCTCTGCGATCGTTGGAGGCGACTCATCATGGAGGTCTGCCGTGCCACTGCCCTCGCAGCCGCTGCGCAAGCTGGGTTTCCTCACCATCGGGCTGTTCGACGGGGCCGACCCGCGCCGCGGGCACGAATCCACGTTGGAGATCATCGAGCTGGGCGAGCGCCTCGGCTTCGACAGTGCCTGGCTGCGGCACCGGCACCTCCAGTACGGCATCTCCTCGCCGGTCGCCGTGCTCGCCGCCGCCACCCAGCGCACCAGCCGGATCGAGCTCGGCACCGCCGTCACCCCGCTGGGCTGGGAGAACCCGCTGCGCCTGGCCGAGGACCTGGCCACGGTCGACATCCTGTCCGGCGGCCGGCTCAACCCCGGCGTCAGCGTCGGCCCGCCGACCCACTTCGACGACGTGAAGCATTCGCTGTATCCGGACACCGCTGACGCGGAGGACTTCGGCTACGAGCGGGTCCGGCGGCTGCTCGACCTGGTACGCGGCGAGCCCGCCGCCACGTTCCAGGGGGTCCAGGGCATCGAGGTGTTCTCCGACCGGGTCCAGCCCCACTCCCCCGGCCTGGCCGAGCGCATCTGGTACGGCGGCGGCAGCCTGCGCTCGTGCCGGTGGGCGGGCGAGCACGGCATGAACCTGCTGACCAGCAGCGTGGTCAAGGCCGAGGAGGTCGAGGACTTCGAGCAGGCGCAGCTGTCCCACATCCGGGCGTTCCGGCAGGCGCATCCGGCCGGGCAGGCCGCCCGGGTCTCCCAGGGCCTCGTCGTCATCCCGACCGACTCGGCCACCCCCGACCAGCGCGCGAAGTACACCGAGTACGCGGCCAAGCGGCTGCCGCGTACGGCGTCGCCGCAGGGCCCGGCCCGGCTGATGTTCGCGCCGGACCTGGTCGGCACCTCGGACGAGATCGCCGGGAAGCTGTACGCCCACGCCGCGTTCCGCGAGGTCGACGAGGTCGCGTTCGCGCTGCCGTTCACCTTCGACCACGACGACTACGTCCAGATCCTCACCGACCTGGCCACCGGCCTGGGCCCGGCTCTCGGCTGGCGCAAGCGGACATAGCCAGCTTTCCTGCAGTTTAGGTTCGGCGTGAGGGCGGGTTATCGCATATCGGCGACAGCGTGAACCCGTCGCCGTTGTCTTCACCCCGCGTTACATCAATCGCCGGTGCCCACCCTGACGTACTGGGCACCACCTACCCGTGTACAAAACCTCCTCGGCGGCGCTGTCGTTCCGTCGCCGAGCAGGAGCACAGACAGGGCTTCCTCTAAACCTTGCGGTGGAGCACCCGCAATATGGTCCTCGGTGTCCTGCGCGCCCACCGGCGATCTGTCCCGTTGATAGGTCAGTACGTCGCCTGCGCGCATCACTGCAACCTCGAACGGCTCAGCCTCAGTGATCTCCGTCGCGACCTTACCAACTGGAACGCCACCAGCCAAGATCACAATACTGCCGACCGGAAAGTTCGAGCTGTCATGAACGCCGTTGATGCGGTCCAACACCACCTGCCCGCGCGGGGTGATGCCCCAGGACAGCCCTGTGGCGCCGCGCGATGCGAACACCAGCCCCTGTCTCCTGAGCATCGAGCCCAACCTACTTAGCTGCGCCTCGCCAATGCGCTTAACACCATGGCCGTCCCCCTCATCAGCCGTCGCTCGATCCTCTTCCAGCATCCTTGAGCGTATCCGGCGGCTGTTTAGCCCCGGACATTCGGCGACCGCCCGCAGAAACTGGCTCGAGCGCCGCCCGATGGAGGTCGCGAGCGCGGCTGGGGCAACCCTTTCAGCGCCAGAGCGGACGAACTCCAGAGCCAGACGTATCCAACTTTCCCAGATCTTCAACTCGGCCTGTCGTCCGGAAGCAACAGCCGGCTCGTGTTGTGCGAGCACAACCTCACGGTGAAGCGAGCGCAGCAAGGCATCCAATCGGTCAAGCGCGGTATGGTCCCGGGTCATGACAGAGTCGACGAACGTTAACGAAGCCTGAGCAAACCATTCCAGGTCCAGGCGGACCTGCTTCGTGACCTGGCTCTCCGCCGATCCCAGGGCATATTCCGCGAGGGTATCGACCTCTTCTTCCAGTGGTGTCAGAGTCGGCGACGGGCCCGGAATGGGCTTGAGGGCGCTCAACGCCGCCGCAAGCGCTTCTTCATCCACCTTAACACCAAATGTCGCATTCTCCATCATTGACTTCCTTTGCCTCGAAGCATGTAGGCTAGACCTAGGTCAAGTTGTTGTCAACTTGCCCTGCGGCCAGGGCGACATGCCACGAATATCCGTGATATGTCGCCATCGCAGGCGTAAGATCCTTTTGACGCACTGGGTGTCAACCATGGACGCGCGCATCAAGGAGTGGCCATGCATTACGACGCCGCAGATTGTTTTGCGTACCTCCTTGCCAGATTGGAAAGCCATAAACCGAGGCGTGTCGACCTGCAAAGATGGCGCGAAGGATCCGGCGTGGCAGTTTCGATCCTGGAGCACGAAATTATCAGCACGGGAACCGTATCTGAGGAAGTACTCGCAAAGGCGATTAGCGCCCCCCAGAATCAGTTCCTTCTCTTGATGGCCCTAGACCGGGCGTTCGCACGCCTGGCTCCTTATGCCGGAGTGTTGCACGTGCGCATGGGAAGATATCTATACAGATTCAATAGGGAGCATCGCTACAACAGCGACATACGGCTCGGTATAGTACTTCCTCGTCGCTGCAATCCGGCACGTCCACAAATCGTGCCAGATTCCCTATCCGAGAACTTCCAGCACCTCATGTTGGTGAATAAACTCCCTGATGGACTAAGTTTCAGGCGACCCGAGGCAGGTCTCGACGCACCCCACAAGAGCGCAACCGATGCTCATGAGATTGGCGATATTAAGGTCGCTTGCGTCCCATTCATCGACAAGATAGAAGAACTGGATATAGCACGCGTCGATACTTACGACCAAGTCGACCCAAACGGCGACTGGTACCGCATATCTGCGCGATCCCAAGTCGACATAGAGCCACTTCACTGGCAAAAACGAATCGCGGAATCACTTGCAAACATCGACGAGTCTGGCGCGCACATCGGTGTAGTGCCAGAGCTGGCCCTCACGCCCGAAATACTGGCGTGGTGGCAAACGGCATTACGGACTACTCCTAAACCCGAAAGCAGTCCGCTTGAGTGGGTTCTAGTCGGCACCGGTCCATTCTCATACGACGGAAGCGAACAACCGCTAAACCGTGCGATACTGCTCCACAGAAAGACTGGCCTCGAAGTAATGCATCAAGATAAGTGCGAGCCATTCACTTTGTCGGACCTGCAGATTACCAAATGGGGTCTAGACTCTCAGCTCGGCACGGGACCACTGGCCGAGTGGATGCTCGAAACGACGGAACGGCACGTGCTCGACACACGTCTCGCACGCATTGCCATCCTGGTTTGCGAGGACCACGCGCGTCTCTTGACTACGGGCAAGGATCTGGTTCCTATCGAACCGGATCTCATAATTGTTCCGATTTTCGCACCACCGATAATTCGTCACCGATGGCAAGAGTCGTGCGCAGAGCACTTCGCGAACACGATGGGCAGTTCGACCGTTGTCGTAACCAGCCGCGCGGTCAAACTTATGCCCAAGCGGCGCGTTGCTGACGATCCTCGACATCGAGTCTGGGCATCCAAGGCGGCAATGTACGCCAGAAACGTTGATTCCGGCGAGGCACTCGTAGTGACCCCGTCACTTTCGGCAGGCGGCTCCTTCTCACCTATCGGCAAAGTGAAACGCGTACACCGGGATCCTGCCGAGGCACTCACGTTCTCCATCCCACGCTAAACCTCAGGGAGCTGTTCACTCGACAATTGCCAATGAACCCATGCGGACCGACTTGATCAATCTGTGACGTATCGCAAATGGACGCAGCGGCCGCGTGCGGTAAATTACTTGGCTTGTATGTCCGGGTCCTCGCCACACCGCCTCGGCCCGGCCCTCGGCTGGGCGTCGGCCGGGTCAGGTCAGCGCGTTCACCCGTGAAAGAGTTGCCGTCATGACGGCGGCAGCGAATCCGGAACGCGAGGTGGCCCTCGAGACGGATCGCCTGCTGCTCAGACCCTGCCGGGTGACCGAGGCCGCCGTCCACCGGGAACTGTGGGCCGAGCGCGATCCGCGGGTGCCGCCGCACCGCCGCATCGACGCGGACGGGCACCCCACGATCGCGGAGCTCGAAGACTGGATCCGCACCAGCCGGCCGACGACGACCGGGTTGCTGGCGGTCGAGCGGAAGGCCGAAGGCGATGTCATCGGCTACTGCGGGCTGATCGACGGCGACGCGGAGGGGGAGCCGGAACTGGCGTTCGAGCTGCTCCGCCGGGTCTGGGGTCAGGGGTACGCGACCGAGGCCGCGGCGGCGGTGCTGGACTGGGCGAGGTCGTCGGGCTACGAACGGCTTTGGGCCACGGTCTGGGACTGGAACACCGCCTCCCGCCGGGTGCTGGCCAAGGTCGGGTTCACCGAGACCGGGCGCGAGCGGGTCGACCCGCTCCACGGGACCACCCTGTTCACCACGAGACGGCTCTGACCCGCCGCCGCTGCTGGCAGCGCGGCTGGTCAGGCGCCGAAGCGGCACAGGGCCACGGTGGCGTCGTCGTGCCGCTTGTGGCGCGGCCGGTCGTAGCCGTCGCGGTCGGCGGTCTCGGCCGCCCGCACCCGCCGGATCAGCTCGCCCGGCCCCTGCTCGGTGACCAGGTCGAGCAGCCCGGCCCAGTCGAACAGCCCGAACGTGTCCACCGCGCACGACGCGCCGTCGGTGAGCAGCGCCGCGCGGCGTACCGCGTCCGGCCCGGACAGCGGCAGGCGCCCGGTGACCGCGTTCGCGGCGGCGCGCGGGTCGGCGGCGGCGATCCAGTAACCGCCCGGGGTGTTGGTCAGCTCCCGTTTGCGCAGCGCGGCGGTGCGCTGCCGGGCGACGTGCTCGGCCGAGCCGAGCGGCACGTCCCCGCGCAGGGCCTCGGCCCGGATGGGCGCGTACGCCGTGTCGAACCGGTCGTCGGTCAGCGCCTCGGCCCGGCCGCCCCGGTCGACGACGAGGGGGCTGTCGCCGAGCAGCAGGTAGTCCAGGTGCTCGGCGTCGGCGCGGACCAGGCACACCGTCGCGGCGGGCGTGCTCGGGTTGTCCAGTTCGCAGCCGGGGTGGTCGCCGCGTACCCGGATGACGGCCTGCTCCAGCAACAGGGCGAGCGGGGCGTCGGAAGCGTCGTCGATGGACTCGCGCAGGCGGGTGACCAGGCGCCGGACGTACCAGGCGGGTCCGTGTACGCAGCCGGTCGGCAGGTCGGGTGCGGTGACGCCGTCGAGCACGCCGACCACCGGCCCGTGCTGGAAGACCTGGTCCTCGTTGTCGGGCCGCCCGGGGGCGGCCTCGGTCGCGGTGGTCACGATCACCGGTCGAGGCTATCGGAGCTGTTCAAGCGGGGTAGGTGCGGGTTTCGGTGGCCTTGACCGCGGCCCAGACGGTGCGGCCGGGGGCGAGGTCGAGCTGCGTGGCGGCGCCGGGGGTGATGTCGGCGGCGGCGGCGATCGGACCCGCGAGCTGGATGCGCAGGTTGTCGCCGTGGCGCTGGATGCCGGTGATGGTGGCGGCCCAGGTGTTGCGGGCGCTGCCGTCGGGCCGGTGCGGGTGCAGCGCGACGGCGGTCGGCGCGAACGCGATGAACGTGTCGCCGGACGCGGCGTCGCCGCTGGTCAGGGCGAATCCGCCGGGCAGGGTGACGGTGTGGCCGTCGCCGGTGCCCCGGTAGAGGTTGAGCCCGACGAGGCGGGCGACGTAGTCGGTGCGCGGCTGCGCGGTGATCTCGTCGGCGTGGCCCTGCTGCACGATGCGGCCGTGCTCGACGATGACGAGCCGGTCGGCGAGCACGAGGGCGTCGAGCGGGTCGTGGGTGACCAGCAGGGTCGCGCCGGGATGGGCGGCGAGGTGGTGGTGCAGCTGGGCGCGGGTGTCCAGGCGGGTGCGGGCGTCCAGCGCCGCCAGCGGTTCGTCGAGCAGCAGCAGCACCGGGTCCACGGCCAGCGCGCGGGCCAGCGCGACGCGCTGGGCCTGCCCGCCGGACAGGCGCCGGGGCTTGCGGTGGGCGTGTTCGGCCAGGCCGACCCGGGTCAGCCAGTCCATCGCGCGGGTACGGGCGGCAGCCGGCTTCATCCCCCGGTGGCGCGGCCCGAACGCGACGTTGTCCAGGGCGCTCAGGTGCGGGAACAGCAGGTAGTCCTGGAACACCACGCCGATGGGCCGCTTGTCCGGCGGGGTGAACCGGTCGGTGCCCGGGTCGTCGAGCAGGTCGCCGCGCAGGGTGATCCGCCCGCCGGTCAGCGGCAGCAGCCCGGCCAGGGCGCGCAGCGCGGTGGTCTTGCCCGCGCCGTTGGGGCCGAGCAGCGCCACGACCTCCCCCGCGGCGACCGACAGCCGGATGTCGAGGTCGAACCCGCTGTCGCGGTGGACGGCGAGGTGGGCGTCGAGCAGGGGTGTGCCGGTCATGAGGTGGCGATCCACTTGTCGCGCAGCGCCGCGAGGATGGCGACGGAGACGGTGAGCAGGATGAGGCTGAGCACGATCGCGCCGTCCAGGTCGGTCTCCAGGGCGAGGTAGACGGCCAGCGGCATGGTCTGGGTGCGGCCGGGGAAGTTCCCGGCGAAGGTGATGGTGGCCCCGAACTCGCCGAGCGCCCGCGCCCAGCACAGCACCGCCCCGGCGGCGATGCCGGGCGCCGCCATCGGCAGGGTGACCCGCCGGAACACGGCCCACCGCCCGGCCCCGAGGGTCGCGGCGGCCTCCTCGTACCGGTTGTCGGCGCCGCGCAGTGCCCCCTCGACGGCGATGACCAGGAACGGCATCGCGACGAACGCCTCGGCGACGACGACCCCGGCGGTGGTGAACGGCAGCGTGATGCCGAACGTGCTGTCCAGCCACGATCCGATCAGGCCGCGGCGGCCGAAGACGAGCAGCAGCGCGACGCCGCCGACCACCGGCGGCAGCACCAGCGGCACGGTGACCAGGGCACGGACGATCCGGCGGCCCGGGAACGGCACCCGGGCCAGCAGCCACGCCAGCGGCACCCCGAGCAGCACGCACCCGGCCGTGGCCAGGGTGGCGGTGAGCAGGGACAGCCGCAGCGCGGCGAGCACGCCGGGGGCGGCCAGGTGCTGGGGCAGGGTGGACCAGGGGGCGCGCAGCAGCAGCCCGGCCAGCGGCACGACCAGGAACGCCAGGCCGAGCAGCGCGGGGATCAGCAGCACGACCGGGATCTGCCGGCGTGCGCGCCGCCGCGGGGGCCGGTCGGGCCCCGCGGCGGCGGACGCTTCACTCATGCCGTACGCCTCAGGGGGCCTGGAATCCGGCCGCGTTCAGCACGGCCTTGGCCGGACCGGTCTGGAGGTAGGCCAGGAAGGCCTGCGCGGCGGCCTTGTTGGGGGCGTCCTTGAGCAGCACCACCGGGTAGTCGTTGATGGCCTTGGCCGACTCGGGGAACTCGATGCCGTCCACGTCGTTGGCGGCGGCCATGGTGTCGGTGCGGTAGACCAGCGCCGCGTCGACCTCGCCGAGCCTGACCTTCTGCAGCGCTGCCTTGACGTCCTGCTCCAGGGTCACCGGGGTGAGTTTGAGCCCGGCCGCGTCGACGGCCTTCTTCGCGGCGGCGCCGCAGGGCACCTGCTCGGCGCACAGCGCCACCTTCAGGCCCGGCTTGGTCAGGTTCTTCAGGGTGTTGACGCCCTTGGGGTTGCCCTTCGGCACCGCGATGACGAGCTGGTTGCGGACGAACACGACCGGGGTGCCGTCGGCGTCGCCCGCGTCGGTGACCGTCTTCATGGTGGCGGGGCTGGCGGAGGCGAACACGTCGGCGGGTGCGCCCTGCGTGATCTGGGTGGCCAGGGCGGAGCTGCCGCCGAAGTTGAAGGTGACCTTGGTGCCCGGGTGGGCGGCCTCGAAGTCCTTGCCGATCTTGGTGAACGACTCGGTCAGCGACGCGGCCGCGAACACGGTCACCTCGCCGCTGATCCCGGGCGCGGCGCTGCTCGCGGCGGGATCGGGCGTGCCCGACCCGCAGGCTGCCAGCGCGGTCGCCGCGACCAGGGTCACCGCGGCCAGCGCCGTACGGATCCATCTGCTGCTCATGTGTTCCTCCCCTTGCCCGTGGGCGTGGCGGCGCGCTCGACGACCACCGTGGTCGACTTGATCACCGCGACTGCCAGCGAGCCGACCTGCAGGTCGAGCTCGTCGGCGGCTTCCCTGCTCATCAGCGACACGATCCGGAACGGTCCGGCCTGGATGTCGACCTGCGCCATCACCGTGTCGCGGATGATGGCGGTGACGATGCCCCGCAGCCGGTTGCGCGCCGACGAGTGGCCGGAGCCGTCGTCGTCGGCGTTGAACGATCTGGCCAGCTCCGCCAGGTCGGCCCCGGAGATGACCCGGTGGCCGTGCTCGTCGCGGTGGGCGGGCACCCGCCCCGCGTCGACCCAGCGGCGCATGGTGTCGGCACTGACCGCGAACAGCTCCGCGGCCTCCCCGATGCGGTACGACGTCACTCCGCCACCCTATCCATCGCAGATGCAAGGTCATAACCACTGTCAGGCTATGAGTTACCGAATCGATGGCATCCTCACGGCCGCATCTGCATGATGGAGAGATGACGTCGGAGGCCACCCCCCAGCTGTCCGCCGCGCAGCAGCGCCGCTGGGACGAACTGCTCGCCGTGCTCGTCGACGCGGTCGGCCCCGGTCCGCGCGCGGTCGTGGTCGACGGCGGCGGGCACAGCGCCTGGTTCGCCGACCGGCTCGGCGCCGCGCTGCACGGCGCCGGCCGCGACTGCGCCCGGCTCACCGACGCCGCCCCGCACCACGACGAGGACGCCTGGTACGCGCTGCGCGGGCCGCACACGGTCGCGCTCGCCGACGGGCCCCGGTGGCGGGCCGCCGCCCCGGCCGGGCGCTGGGACGTGCTGATCTGGCTGCGTACCCCGGGACCGCGCGCCGAGCACCCGCACGACGCCCACGTCGTCGTCGACCTGCACGATCCGGGCTGGCCGGTGCTGCGCCACCTCGACGACGCGCTGGCCGACCGCGAGCGGTGGTACCTGCCGGAGACCCGGGCGTTCTTCGCGGTGCGGGCCGCCACCTGGGACACCAGGTTCGGCGACGACGCCCCGGCGTACGCACTGGCCGTGGCCGAGCTGGGCCCGGCACCCGGTTCGGTGGTCGCCGACATCGGCTGCGGCAGCGGCCGCGCGCTGCCGCCGCTGCGCGCGGCGGTCGGACCGGACGGGACCGTGCTCGGCCTCGACGTCACCGAGCAGATGCTCGACGCCGCGCGCGGGCTGGGCCGGGCCGGGTACGCGCACCTGCTGCTGGCCGACGCGCGGCGGCTGCCCCTGCGCGACGGCGGCCTCGACGCGATCTTCGCGGCGGGGCTGGTCAACCACCTGCCCGACACCCGGGCAGGCCTGGCCGAACTGGCCCGGGTCACCCGCCCCGGCGGGCGCCTGGCCCTGTTCCATCCATCGGGGCGGGCCGCCCTCGCCGCCCGGCACGGCCGCGCGCTGCGGCCCGACGAACCGCTGGCCGAAGGCCCGCTGCGCACCCACCTGCACGACGGCGGCTGGACCCTGGACGCCTACGACGACGCCGACCACCGCTTCCTGGCCCTGGCCACCCGCGACTAGCGCGCCGCTTCCAGCCCGCCATGCCAGCGCCCCGGCCCGCCAGCGCCCCGGCACGCTACGGCTCGCCCGGTGCGCTGCGGTTGATGATCGGCGTTTGCGGGCAAAGTCCTCGCTGGCAGGCCACCTTCTGACCGGAAACGACGATCACCTCCACCCCGCGCCGCGATGGCGCGGGCGCCGCGATGGCGCGGCGGCCGTCAGTAGACGTCGCGGACGTAGCGCTTGTCGGCGGCGAGTTGTTTGACGTAGACGGCGGCGGCGTCGGGGGCGAGGTCGCCGTGGGCGGTGGCGATGTCGCGCAGCGCCTGGTCGACGTCCTTGGCCATGCGGCGGGCGTCGCCGCAGACGTACAAGTGGGCGCCGTCCTGCAGCCACGACCAGAGCTGGGCGCCGTGCTCGCGCATGCGGTCCTGGACGTACACCTTGTGGCGCTGGTCGCGCGAGAACGCCAGGTCCAGCCGGGTCAGCACCTTGTCGTCGCGCAGTTCGCGCAGCTCGTCGGCGTAGTAGAAGTCGGTGGCGCGGCGCTGCTCGCCGAAGAACAGCCAGTTCGCGCCGTTGGCGGCCAGTGCCCGCCGCTCCTGCAGGAACCCCACGAACGGGGCGACGCCGGTGCCCGGCCCCACCATGATCATGGGGACGTCGGGGTCGGCCGGAGGCCGGAAATGCGGCGAGCGCTGCACGAACACCGGCACCTGGAGGCTGTCGTCGCCGTCGGCCAGGAACGTGGACGCCACGCCCTTTCGGGCCCGGCCGTCGCGGTTGGCGTAGCGCACCACCGACACGGTCAGGCTGACCCGGTGCGGATGGACCAGCGGCGTGGAGGAGATGGAGTACAGCCGGGGCTGGAGGCGCTTGAGCGCCCCGGCCCACTCCTGCGCCCCGGCGCGCACCCGGTGCTCGGCGACCACGTCGACGGCCTGCCGGTCCCAGGTCCACTTGGCCAGCTCGCCGGTGTTGTCGGCCCGCAGCAGCGAGCGCAGGTGCTGGTCGTGGGTGCGGTCGGCGACGAACCGCAGGAAGTCGGGGCCGATCTTGGCGATCTCCAGGTGCAGCCGCAGCGCGTCGGTGAACGGCACCGTGCCGACCCCGGCCACCTCGACCGGCTCGTACGGGTCGGCCCCGGTCGCCTCCAGCCACTCGGCGACCAGGTCGCCGCAGTTGACCGGCCACACGCCGAGCGCGTCGCCGGCGCTGTAGGCCAGCTCGCCGCCGCTGGTGTCGAAGGTGAACTGGCGCACCTCCTTGCCCGAGCCGGGCAGGCTGAGCAGCCGGTTGCCGACCAGCCCCGCGGCCAGCGGCGCCTCGCGGGTGGGCCCGGCGGCCGCGCCGGTCGCGGTGCGCGCCCCGCCCGCCGGGGCCGAGGCCAGCGCGGTGACGACCCGGTCGAGCCAGCCCGTGGCGGTCGGGGTGTAGTCGGGCTCGCAGTCGGCGCGGTCGGTCAGCCGCAGCGCGCCCAGCTCGCCGAGGCGGGCGTCGAGGCGGCGGCCGTGGCCGCAGAAGTCGGCGTACATCGAGTCGCCGAAGGCCAGCACGGCGAAGCGGCGCCCCGCGAGGCTGGGCGCGCCGGGGTCGCGCAGCGCCTGCCAGAACGCGTCGCCGTTGTCGGGGGCGTCGCCGTCGCCGAAGGTGCTGGTCACCACGAGCAGGTCGGTCGGCCCGGCGAGGATGTCGGCCAGCGGGTCGGCCATGCTGCGTACGGTCGGCTGCCAGCCGTCCTGGGCCAGCCGGGTGCTGATCACCTCGGCGAAACCCTCGGCGTTGCCGGTCTGCGACGCCCACAGGATCTGGATCCGGCGCCCCTGGGCCACCGGCCCCGCGCTCAGGTCCCGGCTGTACGTGCCCGCGAGCATCCCGTTGAGCCACAGCGCCCGCCGCGCGTCGATCGGCGCCGCCGGGGGCAGCACCGGCACGCCCTCACGCGGCGAGGTGGCCAGCGCGGTGAAGAACCCGGACAGGTAGTGCCGCTCGTCCTCGGTGAACACCGGGATGGCGTCGTCGAGGCCGAGCAGGCGCCGCAGGTCGTCGGCGCCCAGTGACAGCGCGGCGCTCAGCGGCAGCGCGGCGGGCAGCACCTCGATGGCGGCGACAGGCGGCGCGGCGGCGACGCGGGTCAGCGCGACGGCGCAGTATTTCAGCTCCGGTTGCAGCGACACCGGGTCGACGGCGTCGCTGGTCACCGCGTTGACGGCGATCCCGTCGCCGAACAGGTCGCCCCAGTGGAACGGGGCGAAGCAGGTGCCGGGCAGCACCCGGTCGGTGACGACGGCGGGCAGCACCGCCTCGCCCCGGCGCGACGACACCCGCACCGAGTCGCCCGCGGCCAGCCCGAGGGCGGCCGCGTCGGCCGGGTTGACCTCGACGAACGGGCCGGGGTTGAGCCTGTTCAGCTTGTCGACCTTGCCGGTCTTGGTCAGCGTGTGCCACTGGTGCTGCACCCGGCCGGTGTTCAGCACGTACGGGTGGTCGTCGTCGGGCAGCTCGGCCGGGGCCAGGTGCGGCCGGGGCCAGAACACGGCGCGGCCGGAGGCGGTCGCGAACGCCAGCCGGGGGCGGGTGCCGTCGGCGTGCTCGACCAGGTGGCGGCTGACCCCGTCGTTGAGGTAGCGGACCGGGTTGCGGTCAGGCCCGTCGGGGTCGGCGGCGGGCCACTGCACCGGGCCTTCGGCGAGCCGGGCGTACGTGACCCCGCGCAGGTCGTAGCCGGTCTGCGGGTTGGCGAACGCCCGGAGCTCGGTGAAGACCTCCTCGGCGCTGCCGAAGTCGAAGCCGGGGTAGCCCATCGCGGTGGCGACCCGTGCGATGAGCAGCCAGTCGGGCACGGCGTCGCCGGGCGGGTCGGCGGCCTGCCGGGCCAGGGTCAGGTTGCGCTCCGAGTTGATCATCACGCCGTCGGCCTCGGCCCACATCGCGGCGGGCAGCAGCACGTCGGCGTACGCGTTGGTCTCGGTGGCGGCGAACGCGTCCTGCACCACGACCAGCTCGGCGGCTTCCAGCCCGGCGATGACCGTGGCCCGGTTGCCGACCGACGCGACCGGGTTGGTGCAGATGATCCAGCACGCCTTGATCTGCCCGGCGGCCATCCGCTCGAACATGTCGACCGTGCCCTGGTTGACGTCGGTGCGCAGGGTGCCGGCGGGCAGCTGCCATACCCCCTCGACGAACTGGCGGTCCGCGGCCGACAGCACCGACCGCTGGCCCGGCAGGCCCGGGCCCATGTAGCCCATCTCGCGGCCGCCCATGGCGTTGGGCTGGCCGGTCAGCGAGAACGGGCCGCTGCCGAGCCTGCCGATCGCCCCGGTGGCCAGGTGCAGGTTGCACAGCGCGTTGGTGTTCCAGGTGCCGTGGGTGCTCTGGTTGAGGCCCATGGTCCAGCAGCTCATCCAGTCACCGGCCGCCCCGATCCAGGCCGCGGCCTGCCGCAGGTCGGCCTCGGCCAGCCCGGTGAGCTCGGCGACGGCCGCGGGCGGGTAGTCGGCCAGGAACGCGGCCATGGCGTCCCAGCCCTCGGTGTGCTCGGCGATGAACGCCCCGTCGACGTGCCCGGCCTCGGCCAGCAGGTGCAGCAGGCCGTTGAGCAGGGCGAGGTCGGTGCCGGGACGGATCTGGAGGAACAGGTCGGCCCGCTCGGCGGTGGCGGTGCGCCGCGGGTCGACGACGATCAGCTTCGCGCCCGCCTTGACCCGGTCCATCATGCGCAGGAACAGGATCGGGTGGCAGTCGGCCATGTTCGCGCCGATCACGAAGAACACGTCGGCGTGGTCGAAGTCCTGGTATGACCCCGGCGGCCCGTCCGAGCCCAGCGACAGCTTGTAGCCGCTGCCCGCGCTGGCCATGCACAGCCGCGAGTTCGACTCGATCTGGCTGGTGCCGAGGAACCCCTTGGCCAGCTTGTTCGACAGGTACTGCGCCTCCAGCGTCATCTGGCCGGAGACGTACAGGGCGACCGCGTCGGGTCCGTGCTCGTCGACGATCTCGCGCAGCCGCCGCGCGACGTGGCCGACGGCGGTGTCCAGATCGGTCTCGACCGGCGGCGCACCCCGCTCGGTGCGCAGCCGGGCCGTCGCCAGGCGGCCGGGGGCCGCGAGCATGTCCGCGCTGGTGGCGCCCTTGGTGCAGAGGCGGCCCTGGTTGGCCGGGTGGGCGCGGTCACCGGCGGCCTTGCGCACGCGGCGCCGCCCGTCCGGGCCGACGGCGACGTCGAGCACCATCCCGCAGCCGACGCCGCAGTACGAGCACACCGTTCTGACCTGGGAACCGTCACCGAGGTCAGCCGACGCCGCCACACCCACCCCTCTCCCGCAGCCGGCCCCACCGGCCGCGGTTTCCAGGGTAGGAACGATGCGTTACGCCGACGTCACACGATCAAGAGCGGCAGCGTTACCAGCGCCACACAACAACACCCCGATCACTGTGATGCCTCTGTTATGGACGGCCGACCCGACGTGAGACCGCCTCCGAACAGGAGCCTATTTCATATCTCCTGTCCGTTTTTGCGGTCGACCCAGGCGACGCCCGCACCAGCTGCCCGTAGCCCGCCCGGCGGGCGGTCAGGGCAGGCGCGAGTCCCGCTCCGGCCGTCCGACCGGTTCCCGGCCGCGCCGCGGCACCGACGGCCCGCCCACCGGCAGCCGGGGGGCCGGCCGTTCCGGGCTGCGCTGCGACGCTGCCGCCGCCTGACCCGCTCTCACCGCGCGATGCAGCTCGGCCAGCTGCCGCGAGAGCCGGACCAGTTCCTCCACCAGCTGACGGCCCCGGCTGCGTAATCCGGTGACCTCGTCGATGAGGCCACCGTCCGCCGTGGGGGGCGCGTCGCCGTGCGGTGGTGTCGCCCCGTCCATGGTGAGCCCCTTTCCGTACGCCGCGCGGTTTACCCCCGCCCTCCCGGCGATAAACCCGAATTATCGCCGTACTTGCCCCGTCGCTGTCCGTATCGCACCTCCGGGCGCACACCGACCACCCCCGCGCGGAGCAGACGCGCGCGGGCGATGTATCTCCGCCTGCGGCGACGCGGCGTGGTCTTGTCCACCGATGTGGATGTCGGTGATACTGCTGGGGCTACTGGGGTGACCGGGTAGGCGTTTGCGGTCGGGCCGCGCAGCATCGCTGCGGCTCGTGGGGCGCTTTCCACCCCAGCGGTGGTTCGCACCCGCCTACCCGCAAAAGGAAGTGCCCCGTGAGAGGTTCGCCTCGTCGTATCACCCTGCTCAGCGTGCCGCTGCTCGTCGCGGCGCTGCTGCTCGTGCCGCAGCCCGCCTCGGCCGCCGTCAGCTTCAGCAGCACCGCCGTCAACTCCAACGGCGGCAACTGCGCGGACCTGCCGAACAGCAGCGCCACCAACGGCATCCAGCTGGTGCAGTACGGCTGCAACTCCGGCACCAACCAGAGCTTCACGTTCAACCCGGTGTCGGGCACGAGTGACACCTACACCGTCGCGACGATGACCGCCGGCAAGTGCGTCGACGTCAACGGCGCGTCGACCGCCGACAACGCCACGATCATCCAGTGGACCTGCCACTCCGGCACCAACCAGCAGTGGCGTCTGGTGCCGGTGACCGTCAGCGGCACCGACAAGACGTTCAACCTGGTGTCGGTCAGCTCCGGCAAGTGCGTCGTGCCCGCCGGCGGCGTGGCCACCGCCAACACCGGCCTGGTCCAGCTGCCGTGCAGCACCGCGTCCAGCCGGGTGTGGCGCCTGCCGAGCTTCACCTCCAGCAGCAGCTCGGTGACGGTAACCAACCCGGGCAGCCGGTCGAACACGGTCAACACCGCGGCCAGCCTGACCCTGGCCGCCAGCGGCGGCACCGGCACGTACACCTGGTCGGCGACGGGCCTGCCCGCGGGGCTGACCCTCAACACCTCGACCGGGGTGATCAGCGGCACCCCGTCCACGGTCAGCACGTACACCGTGACGGTGACCGCGACCAGCGGCGGTGTCAGCGGCTCGGCCACGTTCAGCTGGGCGATCACGTCCGGCGGCGGCACCGGGAACACGTACACCAACCCGATCAAGGCGCAGGGCCCGGACCCGTGGCTGACGTACTACAACGGCTACTACTACCTGGCCACCACCACCTGGAACCGCACCATCACCATGCGCAAGGCGACCACCATGCGCGGGCTGGCCAGCGCCACCGACCAGGTCATCTTCAACCTGGTCAACCCCAACGGCGCGGGCACCATGTGGGCACCGGAGTTCCACCTGCTCAGCGGTCCGAACGGGCAGCGCTGGTACTTCTACTACACCGCCGGGCGCGAGCCGTACGACCTGGGCACCCAGCGCATCCACGTGCTGGAGAGCGCCGGGCTGGACCCGATGGGCCCGTACACGTTCAAGGCCGACCTGCTCGACCCGACCTCGGACAACACCTGGGAGCTCGACCCGGGCATCCTGCAGCTCAACGGCAACCTGTACCTGCTGGGCACGTTCTACAACGGCTCGCAGCCGATGTTCATCCGCCCGCTGAGCAACCCGTGGACGGCCAGCGGCACCCGCCGCACCCTCACGACGCCCACGCTCAGCTGGGAGACCGTCGGCGGCGCGGTGGCCGAGGGCGGTGAGGTCCTGCAGCACGGCGGCAAGACCTTCATCATCTACTCGACCAGCCACTGCTCCACCCCGGACTACAAGCTCGGCATGCTGACGTACAACGGCACCGGCGACCCGCTGCTGTCCTCGTCCTGGACGAAGTCGCCGAACCCGGTCTTCCAGCGCTCCAACGCCAACAGCGTCTACGGGCCCGGCCACAACGGGTTCTTCAAGTCGCCCGACGGCACCGAGGACTGGATCGTCTACCACGCCAACAGCTCGGTGAACGGCGGTTGCGACATGAACCGCTCGACCCGGGTCCAGAAGTTCACCTGGAACGCCGACGGCACGCCGAACTTCGGCACCCCCGTCGCGACCGGCGTCACCCTGACCGCGCCCTCGGGCGAACCCGCCTCCTGACCGTCGACCGGTGCCGCGGCGTCGTCGCGGCACCGGTCCACGCTGCTGTGCCGGGTACACAGCGGACCCCCATACCCCCATGGGAAGGACCCGCAATGAACCTGCACCTGCCTGGCGGCCGCGTCGTGGCCGCCGCGGCCGCACTCCTGCTCCTGTCTTTCGTCCTGCCCGCCTCCACCGCACAGGCCCGGCCCGCCGCCGACGCCTGCGCCGGGATGCAGCGGGTCGTCACCACCCACCACGTCGTGTGCACGCACGGGCCCGACGCCGCGCCCCTCGGCCTCGACGTGAAACGTGAGATCAAGCCCCTGGCCGCCGCCGTCGCCGCCGGTGCCCTGCCCGTGTGCGAGGGCGACGGCACGTCCGGCAAACGCGTCGAGGTGCTGTACGTGCACGGCAGCACCAGCCGCTACGCGCAGTACCTGGAGACGTTCCGGACGCTGGCCGAGGGGGTCGACAACATCTTCAACGCCAGCGCGGCCGAGACCGGCGGGACCCGGCACGTGCGCTACGTGACCGAGAACGTCAACGGCGCCTGCCGGGCGGTCGTGCGCGACGTGCAGATCCCCGACGCGGCGCTCAACGCCAACGACTGGGCGCCGCTGCTCAACGCGGTCCAGGCGGCCGGCTACACCCGCACCGACCGCAAGTACCTCCAGTTCGTCGACGCGAACGTGTACTGCGGCATCGGCGGGTTCGCCGGGGACACCCGCAAGGGCGACACCAACCGCTCCAACGTCGGCCCCGAGTACGCCCGCGCCGACAACGGCTGCTGGACCGCCGGGGTCGCCGCGCACGAGCTCGGCCACACCCTCGGCGCGGTCAACAACAACGCCCCCAACGCCTCCGGCGCCGCGCACTGCATCGACGAGTACGACGTCATGTGCTACAAGGACTCCGACGGCGTGACCCTGGTCTACCGGTGCACCGACCGAGCCCACGACGACCGGCTCGACTGCAACCACGACGACTACTACCACACCAACCCGGCGGCGGGCAGCTACCTGGCCACGTACTACAACGTCGCCGACAACCTGTTCCTCATCAAGTCCGGCACCACGCCGCCGCAGCCGACCACGTTCAAGCTCGTCAACGGCGCCTCGGGCACCTGCCTGGACGACCCGAACTCCAGCACCGCCAACGGGGTCCAGCTCGACCTGTCGACCTGCAACGGCGCCACCGGGCAGACGGTGACCCAGTCGGGCGCGGCGCTGCAGATCCTCGGCAAGTGCATCGACGCGTACGGCGCGGGCACCGCCAACGGCACGAGGATCATCCTGTGGAGTTGCAGCGCCGCCGCCAACCAGCAGTGGACGCTGCGCGCCGACGGCTCCATCGCCGGGGTGCAGAGCGGACGGTGCATCTCGCCGGTCAACGGCGGCACCGCGAACGGCACCCTGCTGGTGCTGTCCGACTGCAACGGCCAGCCGTACCAGCGCTGGACCCGGAGCTGACACGTGGTGCGCGCCCGGTCGAAAGCTTTCGACCGGGCGCGCACCGCGTCCTATCACGCTAGAACAATGACACAGTCAATCTGGCCTTAACATCGCAGCCATCTTGCCGAAAAGGTTTTCGGCAGCCATCGTGTCCTGTGGACGCCGGAACGGCCCTACCGCCCCGGCGACCCCGAGTGAGGGCCCCTCGTTACCCGGACGAGGGGCTCTCACCGAGCCGACCACAGGTCGGCAACACCCAGTGTAGGGCGCCGGGCACGGCGAGTCGGCGTTCAGCCGAGCAGGCGCCACCGGTGGTCGGCGGTGCCGTTGTCCTCGAACTGCACCACCTGCGCGTTGTCGGCGGTCGACATGCCCGACACCCCCAGCACCAGGCCGCTGTTGAGGTTGCGGATGCGCACCCAGCCGCCGCCGTCGCCGGCCAGCTGCCAGTAGTGGTCGGCGCTGCCGTTGTCGGCGAACTGCTGCACCAGCGCGCTGTTGGCCCGGGACATGTTGTTGACCGCGAGCACCTTGCCGCTGTTCTGGTTCACGATCAGGAACCAGCCGTTGCCGACGTGGTCGAAACGCCAGTTGTGGTCGGCGCTGCCGTTGTCGGCGAACTGCACCACGTTGGCGCTGTCGGCCGTCGACATCCCGGAGACCGCGAGCACCTTGCTGCTGTTGGCGTTCTGGATGCGGTACCAGGTGTTGGCCCGGACGAGCGCCGGGGCCGCGGTGACGTTCCACTGGAGGACGCCGCCGGAGAAACCGGCCTTGAGCTGCGCGACGATCCGCAGCGCCGTCGTGGTCACGGCCGTGAAGGTCGTCGTGTTGTACGTGTTGAGCGCCGTCCCGTACCCCGAGGCCCCCGACACGGCCTGCCAGGCGCCGGAGCTGTTCAGGTATTCGACCCGCCACGAGGCGGGCACCCGGCACTGGCCGTGGTCGGTGTCGTCGTACCAGTAGACGCTGACCGAGGAGGCGCTGACCGGCGTGGCGTAGGTGTACTGCACCCACTCGCTGGTGCCGGTGTGGTCCCACCAGGTGAAGCGCCGGTGCGACTGGTCGTACGAGCTGGTCGGGTCGTAGTAGCTGTTGAGCGCGGTGACGGTGTCGCCGGAGAAGGTCCACGACGCCGACGGGGTGGCCGGGAGCTGCCACTGCCGCGACCCGCCGATCGCCGGGAACGAGGTGATCCGCAGGCTGGCCGCGCCCATCGGGATGAGCCGGACCGTCTTGATCGGCTCGCCGGACGCGACCGGGCCGAGCTGGAGCCGCGACACCACGTTCTCGCTGTCGGCCTGCCAGTTCGGGATGGCGCGGGCCTGCGCGGTCAGCGCCACCGGGGTGCCCGCCGGGGTGAACGGGTTGCCGGTGCCGCCGCCCGTCACGGCGGTGAACGAGTTCGGGACCAGGCCGTAGTTCCAGGCGGAGGTCGGGAAGACCTGCCACTCCGGCCAGGCGCTGCTCGGGTCGTTGTAGCGCAGGAAGTTCTGGCCGATCTCCAGCGAGTAGGTCAGCGGGCCGTTGCTGACCGAGATCGCGTTCTGGTTCGCGGTCCAGGTGGTGGTCTTCGGCGACATCGGCAGGGTGAGCACGATCGTGTCGCCGTTGTTCCAGGTGCGGTTGACCGCGACGTACGCCGGGCCGGCCGCCACGGGCTGGGCGGCGCCGTTGACGGTCAGCGACGGGTTGGGGCACCAGCTCGGGATGCGCACGTACAGCGGGAACGCGACCGCGCCCGAGGTGGCCAGGCGCAGCGTCACCGCCCCGTTGAACGGGTATGACGTCTCCTGGGTCAGCGTGACCGTGGCCGCGCCGGAGCCGACCTTCGCGGTGGTGGTGCTCGGCGCGTACATGGTGACCGCCAGGCCCCGGTCGGCCGTGGCCTGCACCAGGTTGTCGGTGAAGTACGACCAGCCCTGCCCGTAGTTGTGCGGGCAGCACCGGTACTGGTCCACGCCCAGCAGGTACGCCTCCATGGCGAACCCGTTCTGGTACTGGCCCTGGGTCTTGGCCCGGTTGTCCAGTTGAATGCTGTTGGCGCTGGTGATGTAGTGCAGCGACCGGTGGTCGGCCGACATCGAGGCGGGCAGCGAGTTGAAGGCCAGGTTCTCGCAGCCGTCGGCCCAGCTCGGGTCGCCGGTGAGCCGGGTCATCGTCTCGAAGCTCTGCATGTACTCGACGATGCCGCAGGTCTCGAAGCCCTGCCGGGGGTCGCGCTGGTCGGTGCGGATGTTCTCGTCCCCGGCGAACCCGCCACCGGGGAACTGCCCGTACTGCGACTGGATCGTCGAGTAGTTGTTGTACGTCGCCTGCGTGAGCGAGGTGTTGCCGCGCAGGGCCATCAGCGCGGGCTCGGTGAAGCCCTGGGCCAGGTCGACGTTGTGCATGGTGGGCAGGTTGTTGACGTAGTTCTTGCTGTACTGGTGGATCTTGTCGGCCAGCGTCAGCAGGAAGCTCTGGCCCGTCCGGGCGAACAGCCAGAACACCGTGTCGAGGTTGGTCGCCCAGCGCACCGAGCCCCAGCTCTGGTTGAACGCCGAGGCGCCGAACTGGTTCTGGTACTGCAGGAACTTCGTCAGCATCGGGATGATCCGGGTGTCGCCGGAGTACTCCTGATACGTGCGCAGCGCCTGGAGCAGCGGCATGAACGGCCAGAAGTCCGGGCCGCCGCCCAGCGAG
Organism: Catellatospora sp. TT07R-123; assembly: GCF_018327705.1. NCBI lineage: Bacteria > Bacillati > Actinomycetota > Actinomycetes > Micromonosporales > Micromonosporaceae > Catellatospora > Catellatospora sp. TT07R-123. The sequence goes on from NZ_BNEM01000001.1 coordinate 1,694,200, forward strand.
GTGCGCAGCGCGGTCGGGCCGAAGAAGCCGTCCGGCTGGGCCGTGGCGACGATGCCGTTGACCCAGGTGGAGACCTTGCTGCGCAGGGCCGCGTCGCCGGTGACGGCGGCCAGCGCGGTCAGGCCGCGCAGCCAGTAGGGCAGCTCCTCCCAGCCGGTCTTGGCCGGGTTGACCCAGCCGTTCTCGGCGTAGACGAGGAAGTGCGAGACCTGGTCGTAGCTGCCCGCGATGCCGGAGGCGTCCAGCGACAGCTGCTGGGACAGCCAGCCGGTGGCGCGGGTGGACCCGGCCGGGAGCTTGAGGAACGGGGTGCGGGTGAGGCCGGCGCCGTACGGGTTGTAGATCCCGCCGGACGAGGTGTCGCCGACGAGGGTGACCGGGGTGCCGGTGCCGCCGGCCCAGGATGCGGTGACGGCCTGACCGGCGAGGGCGAGCCCGCCCGCGACGGCGACGCCGCCACGTAGGACGGTGCGACGGTGCATAGCGCCTCCCTGGCGTCTGTACAACGTTGTCTATAACGTTATAGAGACACGGTAACTTCGAAGCATGCAAATGTAAACGCGACGTTTCGTCCGGCATGACGCCTGGCACCGGAGGAAGTGGGGTTCGGGCCGGAGATCGCTTCCTCCGGTCGGAACCTGCGGCTCAGCGGACGCTTATGACCGGAAACGGCGATCTCCGCGTGGAGATCGCCGTTTCCGGTCAGCGCATGGGGCGGTCAGGGGGCGGGGTGGGGGTGCCAGAGGGGGTCGCGGCCGGTGAGGGCGACGATGCGGTCGAGGGTGTTCGCGTCGGGCGCGACCAGGACCTGGGGGCCGAAGCCGCCGGGGCGGCCGCGCAGGGTGCCGGACAGGCGCTCGACCTGCGCCATCGCCACCGCGAGCACGTCGTCGTCGAACCGGATGTCGCCACCCCCGGCGCGGGCCAGGTCCCAGCCGTGCACGACCAGCTCCATCAGCGTGATGCCCGCGCCGACCTTGGCCGTGATCGTGCGCCCCTTGAGCGCCACCTCGCCGTCCAGCGCGCCGGGCGCCGACCACGCCTCGGTCAGCGACGCCAGCTCCGCCGGGAACTTCAGCCACGGCGGCTGGTCCATCTCCAGCCAGCGGCCGTCCGGCCAGACCTCACGGCGTACCGCGGTCTTGCTGATGTTCATCGAGTTCAGCAGGTGCTCGCACAGCTCGTGCACGTCGAAGTCCGCGCACGGGGTCCGGCCGTCGCGGGGACCGAGCCGGCCGGGTTCGGCCACCAGCTCGGTGACGGTGCCCGCGGCACGGGAGATCAGCTCGCTGATGGACATGCGGGTATCGCCTCCGGGCGTCGACGAGCGGCGTGACCTCCGAAACCTAGCCGAACCCGGCACATCCGGCGTCCGCGATCGTGCGCAGTCCGCCGGACGCGGATCAGCCGCGGCCGGGGTACGCGCCGGTGCCGTGCTGCTCCGGCGGCAGGCCCCAGGCGTCCTCGATCGGGTCGGCCCGGCGCGGGCGCTGCGGTCGCGGCGACGGCGCCCGGCGCCGCTCCCGACGTCCGCCCCCCGCCGCCAGCGCCGCCAGGGCCGTCGTGATCGGCACCGCGGTGATCAGGCCGAGCGTGCCGACGATCGACCGGACGATCTCCTGGGCCAGGAACTCCGACGTCAGCGTCGAGCCCAGCGGGGCACCGCCCGCGACCAGGAGCAGCAGCGTCGGCAGCGACGCACCGGCGTACGCGAGCACGATGGTGTTGACCACCGAGGTGATGTGGGCCCGCCCGACCCGCGCCGCGGCGGCGTACAGCTTCGCGAAGCCCAGCGACGGATTGGCCTGCGCCAGCTCCGTGACCGTGTACGCCTGCGTGACCGTGACGTCGTCGAGCACCCCGAGCGCGCCGATGAGGATGCCCGCCAGCAGCAGGCCGGGCATGTTGATGTCGGCGTTGACGAAGGTGACGTAGACCGACTCCTCACTCGACATACCGGTCAGGTGCAGCAGGCTGACCGCCAGCGCCGACAGGCCGCCGGTCAGCGCGAGCGCGGCCAGCGTGCCCAGCACCGCCATCGAGGTCGGGATGTTGATCCCGTGGGTCAGGTACAGCACCACCAGCATGATCGTGGCCGAGCCGACGATGGCCACCAGCAGTGGCGAGCTGCCCTGCAGGATCGCCGGGACGATGAACATCAGCAGTACCGCGAACGTGAACGCCAGCCCGACCAGCGCGGCGACGCCGCGCCAGCGGCCGAACGCCACCACGGCCAGCACGAACGCGAGCACCAGCGCCCACATGCCGTCGGCGCGGTCGTGGTCCATGATGTCGTACGTGACCGCGCCGCCCTCGGCGGAGTCGTCGGTCCTGATCACGTACACCTGGTCGCCCGCGGACACCTTCGGCGCCCCGGGTCCGGCCGGGATCGCGGTGGTGACGTCGGTGCCGGAGTCGGGGCCGACGGTCAGCCGTACCGTGACCTCGCCGCAGACCGGCGGCCCGGTCTGGTCGGGGGTCTGCGCGGGCGGCTGCGGCAGCGTCGCGCAGTCGACCTGGTGCACCGCCTGCACGACACCCTCGAACTGCGGCGGCCCGGTCCACGGCTCTGCCTTGATCGCCCCCGGCCACAGCAGCACCAGCCCGACCAGCGTCAGCAGCGCCGCCGGGATGAGCGCCACCAACGTCAGCCGCGTCGCCCTGCGGGTGACCGCAACCGGCTGCGACCCGTGGGTGTGAGAGTGGCCGTGCCCGGCCGGTCCGGCATCTGCGTGCCGGTGCGACGCCGCGTCGGCGTGGTGGTGTGGGCTGCTCACGCGGGCTCCTGCGCGGTGGGACGGTCACCCCGCCACGGCGGCGCCGCGCGAGATCGGCCCAGTAAAGCACGTGGCCGTCGCGGGACCTGGGCACCGCCGCGATGACGAACGCCCAGACCACTCAGGGCAAGCCGACTCGACTCTCAGCCGACCAGCCGAAACCGTCGACCTTGTTATTACGAGGGCGACTTGGGCTTGTCCGGCAGTGGCCACGTTCCATCGGTCGGCTGGCGGCTGATGCTGGCCAGGCTCAACAGGACGCGGCCGAACGAAGACGAATGAGACCAGAACTGAGACCAGAGCTGAGAGCAGCATCGACGCACCCCGAGGACCACGACACGCACAAATCGGTCGTGGTTTCTGATCTGCTCGATGGAGGGCTATCTTGCCCAGCATGACGGAGAAGGTTTCTCTAGATCATGCAGTGTGGGAGTACTCAGACCGGATCGGCGATGGCGGCTACGGCGCTGTTTACGCAGCCAGCTCCAATATCGAGGCCCGCGCAGCGATCAAGTTCGTGCCCAAGGAGCCCGGCGCGGACCGCGAGCTTCTGTTCGCCAACCCCTCCAACGCCCGGAACGTGGTACCGATCGTGGACTCCGGCGAGACCGACACCCATTGGGTGCTAGCCATGCCTCGGGCAGATATGTCGCTGAAGTCCTACCTAGAGACTCAGACCGGCCTACTCGACCTAGATAACGTGATCGCGGTTCTGACTGACATCGCGACTGCGCTCATCGACCTCGAACAAGCGCAAGTCGTTCATCGTGACATCAAACCCGCAAACATTCTCCTTCTTAACGGCGCTTGGTGTCTCGCGGACTTCGGCATCTCGCGTTATGCGGAGGCCACTACAGCGCCGGACACTCGCAAGTTCGCCATGACGTATAAATACGCCGCACCAGAGCGTTGGCGAGGTGAACGTGCCACGTCGGCCACTGATATCTACTCTACTGGCATCATCGCATACGAGATGGTTGCTGGTCGGGCGCCATTTTCCGGCGATCCAGCACAGTTGCGTAATGCCCATCTGCACAACGATCCGCCACCAGTACACGGCATTCCGCCGTCGTTCGCAGCCATTATCGAAGACTGCCTTTCAAAATCACCAGGGTCGCGACCATCTCCCGAGAACCTTCTCAAGCGGCTCGTCCGTGCCTCGGTACCTCCGGCCGCAGGTAGCATTGCCCGGCTTCAAGAGGCCAACCTGGCGGAGGTAAAACGCCGGGCTGCAGCCGCCCGCGCGGAATCGGAAGCCAACTCCGCACTTGAACGACGGTCCACAATCGCTCGCGACGCCGCGCGCTCGTTGCGGCGCATTAGTGACACGCTAAGAGAAAGCGTGATCGAGGCAGCTACTGCAGCCATCCTAAGTAACGAACGCGATAATCGGTGGTCCGTCCGATTGAACAATGCAAGTCTCACGGTCAGCGAAGTAACTCCAGTAAATACCAGGCCCTGGGGCAACACCCCCGCATTCGACGTCGTGGCTTATGCTTCACTTGGAGTTCGGATACCTGCCAACCGATGGAATTACGAGGGAAGAAGTCACTCGCTCTGGTTTTGCGATGCACGCGAGGACGGCCGTTTCGGCTGGTTTGAGACCGCGTTCATGAACTCGGCCTTCTCTCGAAACGACAGCTCGATATCTCCGTTCGCCATGGCGCCTCAGCAGGGCGTGTCCGCGCTGGGTGGTGGGATCGGAGGCATCCAGCTAGCCTGGCCTTTCTCCCCCATTACCTACGACGACATTGACGAGTTCGTGAACCGCTGGATCGGCTGGTTCGCAGATGCTGCTAGTGGAACTTTAAACAGGCCGAGTATGATGCCCGAAAAGCAAGCGCAGGGTTCATATCGCGTTAAGTGATCAGGCGGAATGTGTCCTCAGGTTGAAATATTGACTCGCTCGCTCGATGGGACGGAACTGTGGTTGATGAGGGTCCTTCTTGGACCGACATTCTGGGCGCAGTCGGCGGCGCCGTTGGTGTCGTAGGAGGTATCGTCTTTGGGGTTGTTTCGTGGCGCCTTAGCAGGCGAAGTGCATTGGCAAGTGAGCGCTCTGCCAATGCGGCTGATGTTTCTGCGGATGCAGCAAAACGGTCAGCCGATGCGGCGGACGTTACTGCCAGGGAAGCGCAAATCCTCACCAGCATCGAGACGTCCAGGCGGCATAATGAGCTTGGCCCGGATGTGACGGTGAGCTTTGTTTGGCGACCCAGCGCCTCCGGCGGGTCGGTATTTGCCGAAGTAGTGAACGATGGAGCTAACGACTTCGCTATAACGGTCAACCATCATTTTAGCGAGAATAGCTCCGCTCCGCTCGCTATAAGGCAACTCCGTAGCGGAAATTCGGTGGACCTACACGTAGGCGACCTTCCCGTTCATGGCATTGGTGCAAGCGATACTCCTTGGTCCATTATGCGAGACGCCGCAATCCGGTCTGGAATTCATGTGACCAGAGTAAGAGAGGCGTTTGAAGATCTTCGCGGGAACTTCGGCAAGCTTGAAATCCTGTACCGAAGCATCGGTGAGCCATGTGCGTGCGGTCGCACACAACCTGACTCCGAACGGCACTGGGTCAGCTACCACGAGATTCAGAAAGTCGATCTTTAGGCAACAACTTGCCAAGGTCAGCGGCCCATCGTGTCGGAACTATCGTTCGGCGCCAGGGGTACCCGTACCACCCGTCCCAGCCGTACCATCGCAGCTCACCTTATGGGACGGGTTCTTGGCTGGGACGGGTCAACCCGTCCCAGCCGAGAACTGCTAGTAACAAGGTCGACGGTCAGTTTGGGAACGGTTAGCTGGGCTCAACAGTCGCTCGGGTGGTGGCGTACGGCCTGACGAGTGAGGGTTCCGCGACCCGCCAGTCGGCGAAATGCGCGATCAACTGTGCGCCGCGCAGGCGGTGCTCGCAGGGGTGCGGGCGACCGCAGTGCCGGCAGCATCCCGTCGACTCGCGTCGGTGCGTCAGCAGCAGATGTGCCCCATGTGCGGCTTGAGCCTCGGCGTACTGGCTGAACTCCCGGTCGGCGATCGGTGTCCCCACGTTCAACCTCCATTGCGACGAATGACGCATAACACTTGCTTAACCTAGTAGCTGTCCTTTGTGTACAGTGAAGCGTGTGACGCTGGGGATGTTTCGACGCTAACCGTGATGGCGGGAGCGCCGCGTCGGCCACTACGTAGGCCACGTGGCGGTCGAGTGGGATTCGTGAGGTGTGTGTGCAGCCGTATCGCGAGTCGTTGGGGACGCTGATCGCGAACCGCCGACGGGACCTCGGACGAAGTCAGGATCGACTCGCCGACCAGCTGTGCGCGGTGGTCGGCCGACCTACCTTCACGAAGAACGAGATATCCCGCTACGAACGCGAGGAGCGGTTGCCGACCGGCGAGACTCTGCGCGCGCTGGCACAGGTGCTCGGCTTGTCGATCAGTCGCCTCGAAGCCGCGGCCGCACTGACCCGACGACTGCGCAGAGCGGGCACCACGGCGAAGCAACTCGATCAGGTCCTCTCATCGAGCGGTGTCGACGGTACCGTGGAGGCAGGCAGGCTGCGTCCCGAGGAGGCTGAGACGGAACGGCGAGAGCTGTTGCGCAGCACGGCTGCGGCGAGCCTGGTGGTGGCAGGCTGGCCCGTTGCGCCTGGCCCGCATCTGGACCTGCCTCGACGTATCACGATGGAGCACGTCGCCGAGCTGCGTGACACCACGAATCTCTACCGCGGCCTGGTGAGCCGCCACGGTGGTGGCGGTCTGGGCCGACGGGTGTCCGTGCTGCTCGAACGCGCCGCCTCGACGCACAGCGCCGCCACGGGTGAACCCCTACGCCGGGAGCTGCTGGAACGCGTCGCGGACATCGCCGGTCTCGGTGCCTACGTCGCCCGGGACGTCGAGGATCACGACAACGCCGAGCAGCTTTACCGGCTGGCTCTGCAGGCGGCCCGAGCGGCGGGCGATCCGAGGCTGGGCGGCCACCTGATCGCCCGGATGGCCGGGCACAACATCGAGATGCGCCGCCCCGACGACACCCTCGGCCTGCTCGACGCGGCCCGCCGAGCGGCCAGGTCCGTGCTCGGCCCGGCCGAGCGGGCGAACCAGCTGTGCATCGAGGCGTGGGCCAACGCCCAGCGCGGCGACGCTCAGGCGGTGGCCCGGTCGGTGGGCCTGGCGGAGGAGGAGTTCAGCCGCGCCGAAGGCGGCGTCGCGAACGACTGGGGCGGCCAGCACGTGACCGAGGCCGAGCTGTACAGCCTGACCGGTGCCGCCTACGCCGACCTGGCCAGGTCGAGCCCGAAGCACGGTGAGGAGGGAGTGCGCCGCCTGCGACGGGCGATCAGCCTGCGCGACCCGGCACAGGCCCGTAACCGCACCCTGGACCTGGTGAGCCTCGCCGAGTTGTCGGTGGTGACGGGCGACCGCCGGGAGGCGACCGTATACGCGGGTCAGGCGGTGGCGAACGTCGAAGGCATCACCTCGGCACGCCTCAACCGGCGCATCGTCGACCTGGGCCGCCTCCTGGGGCGCGCGCCACAGCAGTCCTGACCGCGGCCGTTCGTGCAGTTTCGGGGAAACTGCACGAACCGGCGCCAAGATTCCAGCACTTTCCCCGAAACTGCACGAACGGCCGCAGCGTGGGGTGGTCAGGTGAGCTGGGTGATGGACTCGACGAGCAGCCAGAGGCCGAAGATCGCGAACAGGGCGGCGGCGCCGAACTTGATGGCGCGTTCGGGCAGGTGCTTGCCGAGCAGGCGGCCGACCAGGATGGCCAGGGCGTCGGCGGCGACCATGCCGACGGTCGAGCCGAGCCAGGTGCCGAACCAGCCGTGGCTGGTGGCCAGGGTGATGGTGGCCAGCATGGTCTTGTCGCCGAGCTCGGCCAGGAAGAAGGTGCCGGCCACGGCCCACAGGGCGGAGCGGCGCTTCTTGGCGGCGCGGGCCTCGTCGGACTCGGTGAGCTTGTCGCCGCGCAGCGTCCAGGCGGCGAAGCCGAGGAACGCCAGCCCGGCCAGCAGGTTGATCGGGCCGGTGGGCAGGGTGGCGCCGAGCCCGGCGCCGGCGGCGACCGAGACCAGGTGCACCACGGCCGTGGCCAGGGTGATGCCGATCAGCACGGTGCTGGTGCGGTAGCGGGTGGCGAAGGTCATCGCCATCAGCTGGGACTTGTCGCCCAGTTCCGCCACGAAGATGACGCCGAAGCTGATGAGCAGCGCGGCTACGAACCCGTCCATGTCTTGCGTCCTCCCGGGGATGGACACCGGGCTGGGCGTACGCGACGACCTCGACCCGGCGTTTTCAGCCAAGTCGAAGGTCTCGCTCACCCCGTCGTAGACGAGGTCGGGTGACCGGGACCGCACGGGCGGGCCATTGTGTCGACCACCGCGTTGGGAGCTACTCCCCTTCGCGCTGCCGAGTCTAGCCCCGCCCGAGCGGGCCGGTCACCCGAGGGTGATCACGTTCACGATCCGTCCGCCGTCACGGGCCGGCCGGTGGAAGGCCCCGGCCGGCCCGCGCCCACCGCGGGTTACGGGTAGCTGACGACGTTCACGGGCACGGTGGCCGTGCCCTGGGCCGCGGCTCCGGTGGTGTTGATCACGTTGTCGATCACACCGTTGCCGCCGAGGGACACCGTGAGCAGGCTGTGGAACTTCACGCCGGCGCTGTTGGGCGCCTCGAACCCGCGAGCCGCGTGGATCGTCGGGTCGACGTTGAAGTAGCAGTAGCTGCCCATGCCCCACGCCTCGTGGCTGGTGACCGTGTTGGCCACCTTGTACGCGGCGTAGCCCTTCGTCGTGCCGTTCATGTACGCCGCCTGGTTCGGCGGGTCGTAGGGCAGCTCGTTCTGGAAGAAGATCGTACGGCCGCCCTGACCGTTCCAGACGACGTTGTACTTCTGGTAGTGCTCGACGAACAGGCCGGTCGCCAGCACGTTGTTGCCGTTGACGATGAGGCCCGTGTCGGCGGTGTTGACGGTCCAGCCGATACCGGCACCGTGGTCGCCGCGCCACGCCCAGATGTGGTCGATCAGCACGTTGTTGCTGTTGACCAGCAGGCTGTTGGTGGCCTTGCCGGCGCCCGCGCCGCCGATGCGGAAGAACACGTCGGAGATCGACGACGGGTTGGCCGCGTGCGAGACGCCCGAGGTCGACGCGCCCATCACCAGCAGGTTCGCCGAGTTGGTCGGGCCGGCGTCGAACAGCAGGCCCGCGACCTTGACGCCGTCCACGTCGCCCACGACCATCGGCGTCACGCCGTTGTCCGGGATGATCGTCGCGTAGCCGAGGCCCAGCACGACGGTGTCGGCCCGGTTGACGTTGATCGTCTGGTTGACGTGGTAGATGCCCGGCGTGAACAGCAGGTGCAGGCCCTGGGCCAGCGCCTGGTTGATCCGAGCCGCGCTGTCACCGGGCTTGGCGACGTAGAACGAGCTCAGCGGCAGCGAGGAGCCCGGGGTGGACCCGGCCGCCCAGCTGGTGCCGGACGCGTTGGTGCGCAGCGACGGCACCCACACCCGGTAGTTGCCGCCCGAGTCCAGGTACAGGTACGGCTTCTCCCGGCTGAACGGGGTGGTGGCCAGGGTCGTGTAGACGGGGTTGGGGAAGCTGTTCGCCGGGGCGCCCTGCACGCCGGAGAACACCATGTTCCACACGCCGTTGACCCAGCCGCCGATCTGGCTGTCGCGGGTGTACCACTGCTGCTGGGAGTACGGGCCGACCGAGCCCGACACCCGGCTGTCGGCGATGTAGCCGCCGGAGGCCCAGCCGTAGCCGTTCGGGGCGAGGTTCAGGTCGCCGTGGATGTCCATCCGCCGGAACGGGGCCGCCTGCGACACCGCCCACCGGGTGAACCCGGCCGACGGGTACACGGACAGGTTCTCCGCCGAGCGCCAGAAGTTCTGCGTGGCGTTGCCCTGGAACCAGCCCGCGTCCACGGTGACGTCGCCGTTGATGCGCACGTCGCCGGGGTTCTGGCCGAGACCGATGATCGAGGTGTAGAAGCCGATCTGGGCGTTGAACCCGCTGTAGGTGCCCGGCTTGAACGCCAGCACGTAGCGCTGCGAGCCGAACTGGTTGGACTCCATCTCCGCGAAGATGGCGTCGACCTGCGCCTGGATGGTGGCGCCGGACATGCTCGGGTCGAAGACCTTCACGTTGGCGCCGAGCGAGCCGCCGCCGGGGATCGGGTCGCCGCTCGGGCTCGGGCTGGTGCTCGGCGTCGGGCTGGGCGAGGTCGGGGTGCTGCCGGTGCGCACCACGAACTCGTACAGCGAGTAGCCGTAGCCGGTGGCCCGCGCCGTGCCGTACATGCGCACGTAGCGGCCGCTGCCCGAGACGTTGAGGGTCTGGTTGCCACCGGTGCCCGTCGTGGTGCTGTAGACGGTGGTCCAGGTGGTGGTGTCGTTCGACAGCTGGATCTGGAAGGCCGTGGCGTACGCCGCCTCCCAGTTCAGCAGGATCTGGCAGATCGACTGGGTCGAGCCGAGGTCGACGTAGATCCACTGCGGGTCGGTGAAGGCACTGGCCCAGCGGGTGGTGGTGCTGCCGTCGACGGCCGCCGTGGCGGGCGTGCCCGCGTTCTCGACCGAGGACGCGATGACGGACTTGCCCAGGGCCGCGTTGGCCGTGCCGCAGCCGCCACCGCCGACGAGTTCGCCGTAGACCTCGAACTCCCACAGCGAGTAGCCCCACTGGGTGGCGCGGGCGGTGCCGAACACCCGGACGTAGCGGCCGGTGCCGGTGACGTTGAGGGTCTGCACGCCGCCGGTGCCGGTGGTGGTGCTGTAGATCGGGGTCCAGGTGCTGCCGTCGGCGGAGGTCTGCACCGTGAAGGCGGTGGCGTACGCCGCCTCCCAGCGCAGGATCACCTGGCTGATGTTCGCCGAGGCGCCCAGGTCCACCTGGAGCCACTGCGGGTCGGCGGCCGCGCTAGACCAGCGCGTGCCGGTGGTGTTGCCGTCGAAGGCCGCCGACGCGGGCGTGCCCGCGTTCTCGGTGGAGGACGCGGTGGCGGTCTTGCCCTGTGACAGCAGGGTGACCGCGGCGTTGGCGGGATTGGTCGCGATGACGACGGCGTACGCGATGAGCAGCGTCGCCACCGCGGCGAGCACGAGCGAGTACAAGAGTCTGCCGCGGGAGGCGGCGAGACGCGGGGCAGGTTGCATCTCTTCTCCCTTATCGGGGATCCGGGCGTGCCGGCGCGAGGGGACGAGCCGGTAAGACGGTAGAGAGCGCTCTCTGCCGAAGAGAGTTGTCCCTTGTTCAATGTCTGTCAAGGGCATGTTTCGCGCATGTGACCACACCGGACGCCGCGCGCCGCGTAGACAAGGGCGCTGGCCAGGCTATTTGTTGCCGGGGGCAGCATTCGAGATTCATCGACGGCTGAAAAGATTCTGAGGCGATCATGGGAGAGCGATTGCCGAAGATCGTCATTCGCGGTACGGCGGTGGCGGCGTCCACTGCCGACGCCCACTGGCCGTGGCGCGGCCCACGCCGCGCAACCGACTGTTCGTGATCTGTCTGTCCATGCCTGGCGCGCGGCCACTACCATCGAAGCTCGCACATGGACAGCCCGCATCGAGTCCAATGGAGACTGTCGTGCCGGTCGGCAGCACCACCGTGGCGGAGCCGTCGCTGGCGGTCCGGAGCCGTCCCGCGCCCTTCGGGCTGCGGCGCCGCTTCCTGGTGCCGTTCGGGGCGGCGCTGGCCTGCGTGATCGCCGGTCTGGCGGCGCTGGTGCCGTCGGGCAACCTGCTGCTGCCGTTCGAGCAGACCACGGTGCTGGAGGGCAAGATGGCCTCCAAGGGCGACTTCTTCGAGGACCCCGAGGTCAAGCGCCTGCTGATGCGCCACCACCTCCAGGTGCACGTCACCCGTACCGGCTCGCGCGACGTGGCGCTGCACGAACTCGCGGGCTACGACGTGGTCTTCCCGTCCGGCCAGCCCTCGGCCGACCTGATCATCGCCCAGCGCCAGAGCCAGTCCCCGCCCGCCTACACCCGGGTCTACCGGCCCTTCACCAGCCCCATCGTGCTGGCCACCTACCGGGAGTACGCGCAGACGCTGGAGGCCGCGAAGATCGCCACACCGCTGGCCGGCGCGCCGGAGGGGCACTCGCTGTACTACTCCCTCGACCTGGCGAAGTTCCTCGCCGCCGCCGCCGATCCGGCCATGACGTGGAACAAGCTCGGGCTCAAGAGGTTCGACGTCTCCAACGGCAACGCGGTGCTGGCCCACTCCCCCAACGTGTGCTCGTCGAACTCGTCGGGCACCTACATGGGGCTGGTCGCGTTCGTGAGCAACGGCAACCGGGTGCCGCGCGACCTGGCCGAGGCGACCGCGCTGGCCCAGAAGATCAAGCCGCTGGTGACCGCGCAGGGCCTGCCCGGCGCCGACCTGTTCCGGCCGTACATCACCCCGGAGGGCAAGGGCTCGGCACCGGTGATCGTGGTCTACGAGCACCAGTTCCTGTCGTACCAGATGGGCCAGAAGGCGCACACCGGCCACGTCGACGACAGCCGGGTGCTGCTCTACCCGGACACCAACTTCCTCACCCAGCCGCAGCTGATCGCACTGAACCCGCAGGGCGACCGGCTCAGCCGCCTGGTCACCGAGGACCCGGACCTGCGCCGCCGCGCCGTCGAGCTGGGTTTCCGGGTGCTGGCGCCCGACGCGGTCACCGAGAGCCTGCCGCTGGCGCAGCACCTGGCCGGCCAGGGCGTCCAGGTGCCGGAGTTCGGGGGCAACGACACCAAGGCCGTGCTGCCCGAGCTGCCGCTGTTCGAAGAGATGATCAAGGTGACCGGGGGCTGCCCGTGAGGCGCGGCATCCCGGCGCGGCGCGGCGGGCCCGGGACGCGGCTCGGCCGCGGCCTGCTCGCGGCGTGCCTGCTGCTGGGCACCGTGGCGGGCTGCACCGGCGGCGACCCGCCCCGGCGGGTGCTGCGGGTGCTGGCCAGCGCCGAGCTGGCCGACATGCGGCCGATCCTCGACGAGCTGCGCGCGCAGACCGGTGTCGAGCTCCAGCTCGACCTCACCGGCACCGTCGACGCCGCCAACGCGCTCGACCCGGGGGCGTACCACCACGATCTGGCCTGGCTGTCGTCCGACCGGTACTTCCGGCTCAAGCTCGCGGCCGGCGGGTACACCGGCGCTCCGCCGCTGAGCACCAGCATCATGACCTCGCCGGTCGCGGTCGGCGTCACCCCGGCCGCGGCGCGGGCGCTGCGCGCGGCAACCCCCGACCAGCAGGTGTCCTGGGCCGACCTGGCCGACAGCGCCGCCACCGGGTCGCTGCGCTTCGCCATGGCCGACCCGCGCCGGTCCAACAGCGGCCTGGCCGCGCTGATCGGCGTGGCCACCGCCGCCGCGGGCCACGGCGGCGCGCTGCGCCCCGAGGACGTGACCTGCGACCGGCTGCGCGGCTTCTTCACCGGCCACACCGTGAGCGCACCCGACTCGGCCGCGCTGGTCGACCAGTTCGTCGCGCACCGGGCCGACCTGGACGCCGTCGTCAACTACGAGTCGGCGCTGCTGGCCCTCAACGCCAGCGGCCGGCTGCCCGAGCCGCTGGAGCTGGTGTACCCGCAGGACGGGCTGGTCATCTCCGACTACCCGCTGCTGCTGCTCGACCCGGCCCAGCGCGAGGCGTACGACACCGCCGTGGCCTGGCTGAGGTCGCCCGCCGCCCAGCGGCAGATCATGGAGCGGACGCTGCGGCGCCCGGTCGACCCGACCGTGGCCCGCGACCCGCGCCTGGCCGCGTCGATGGGCAACGCGCTGTACTACCCCGACGCCAAGGAGGTCGTCGACCGGCTGCTCGACCGGTACGCCGACCCGGCCCTGCACACCCCGACCAGGGTCGTGTTCACCCTCGACTTCTCCGGTTCGATGCGGGGGCGGCGCATCGCGGCGCTGCGCGAGGCGTTCGCGGCGCTGGCCGGGGCCGACCGCAGCTCCGGCGGCAAGTTCGGCCGGATCTTCCGCGGCGAGCGGTTCACCGTGATCCGGTTCGGCGGCCGGGTGCTGGACGAGCGCGACCTGGTCGTGAACTCCCCAGCCGACCTGGACACGCTGCGGTCCTGGCTGGACGTGGACTCCTTCGACGACAGCACGGCGGTGTGGTCGGCGCTGGACCATGCGTACGACCGCGCCGCCGCGATGCGCCGCGAGGACCCGCGCCAGCAGGTGTCGATCGTGCTGATGACCGACGGCGAGAACAACGCCGGGATCAGCCTCGACCGGCTGCTGCCCGCTCTGCGCGACACCCCGGTGCGAACCTACGCGATCGCGTACGGCGAGGCCGACCGCGCCGATCTCGATCGCGTCGCCCGCACCACCGGCGGTTTCGCCGTCGACGCGGGCGCCACCTCCCTGCTGACCGCGTTCAAGGAGATCCGTGGCTGCTGACCTGTGGTGGAGCGTCTGGTGGCCGTGGCTGCTGGTGTGGCTGGGCACGGTGCTGGCGGTGGTGGTCGCGGTGGTCGTGCTGGTGGTGCAGCTGTCCGACCGCAGGCGCGGCACCCGGCGGCCGCCGTACCTGAGCTTCTACCTGCACGACAAGTCCGTGATGGACCTGTACCAGTACAAGTACCAGGGCGCGCTGGAGCAGGAGGTGCAGGCCAAGGTCGGCAGCCGCCGCCGGGTCGGCGCCGACGGCGACGTGCCGATGGTGAAGTTCGGCGCCAGCATGGAGCGCAACCGCGAGGAGTTCCGCAAGTACCTGGAGGTCGCCGAACCGATCACGGTCATCGGCATCATGATGGACGTGCTCGCCGACGACCTGGTCCAGGTCGACCTGGAGCGGCTGGCGGTCGTGCCGAGCCGCAACGCGCCGATGGGCCGCTCGCGCATCAAGCTCAGCCAGCTCGGCGGCGGGGCGTACGTGCTGGTCCGCGGCGTGTTCCGCCCCGAACCGGCCCTCGGCTCCGAGCGCCACACCACCCTGCTGGCCACCTACGGCGACGGCGCCTCCGGCGAGAGCGCGGCCCGCATCCGGCTGCGCTGCGCCAACACCGGGCTGCGCGACGAGGTGCCCGAGGAACAGTTCTGGGCCCGCTGCCTGGGGACCGTGCAGGGCTGGGACGCCGCGACCGGCCACCTCGTCCTCAACCCCATCGCCATCTTCCGCTGACAAGGCGTCAGGAAGGGCACCTTCTCATCGCGCTGCGACGTAGAAGGTGCCCTTCTCCACCCGCGGTCAGCGGGCTCAGTTCAGGGCCGACGGGGTCACCTTGCCGGAGGCGTCGATGTACCACTCCTCGCTGGTGAACTCCTCGCCGCGCAGCCGCGCGGAGATCCAGTCGGCGACCAGCGTCGGCGCGAACGGGCCCAGGTTGGTCGAGGGCACCCCGCCGATGGAGTGGCGCGAGTCCTGGTACACCACGAAGCGCTTCGGACCGGGCACCGACCTCAGCAGCTTGCGGGTGTGCTCGATCGGGCTCAGCTCGTCGCGCTCGCCCGCCGCCACCAGGTACGGCATCGCCAGCCGGTCCACGTGCGCGCTCAGGTCGAGCGACCTGGCGAACCGGTCGAACTCGGCCTCGTCGGTGTGGCCCGACATGTACATGAAGCGCATCTTGTACGTCGGCGACGCCTTGCCGAACGCCGACTTCCAGCCGGGCTGGTGGCAGACGTTCATCACCGCGCAGGCGCGCAGCCGCGGCTCGTAGGCCGCCGCGAGCGTGCCCGCGAACGAGCCGAAGCTGATCCCGCTGAGCACGATCCTGTCCGGGTCGACCTCGGGCCGGTGCAGCAGCCAGTCCACGCAGGCGGTGCCCGCCCTGGTCCAGCCTTCCACGGTCATCGGCACGCCGAGCATCCGCGCCTCGTACTGGCCGGGGCCCTCCATCGCCAGCACGGCGTACCCGCGGCTGAGGAAGCGGTCGCCGTACAGGGCGACGGTCGCCTCCTTGAAGCTGTCCATGCCGGGCACCGCGATCACGGTCGGAACCTGCCCGCCGGTGTACCCGGGCGGCAGGTGGAACCAGGCGGGCAGGTGGTGGCCCTCGAACGGGATCGTCACCTGCTCCATGCGGTGGTCGGCCAGCTCGGCGTAACGGCGGAAGCAGTCGCGCTTGCGCCGGTGGTAGAAGCGGTTGACCTCGTCGTCGGCGTGGATCGGCCACTGCGCCGCACCCCAGTGCAGCGCCGCCATGTAGTGGTTGTCGCGCGAGGTGATCAGGTCGCCGGCGGCGTCGGCGGCCGCCGCGCGGGCCTCGCGGCGGCGTGCGACCGCCTCGAAGGTGGGCGCGAAGTCGGCGTAGCGGCGCACCCGGGCGCGGATGGCGGCGAAGTCGGCGCCCGCCTCCGGGCCGCACGCGGCGTTCCAGTAGATCGACCGGGGCTGGTCCCAGTCGACGCCGCGCTCGGCGATCTCCGCGTCGAGCCGGTCCCGCTCGGTTTTCCAGCGGGCGGTCACCGGGCCGGGGTGGTCCTGCTCCTGCGCCGAAGCGGGCGCGGTGGTCATCTGGTCCATGTAGGGCTCCTCTCCCAAGACCAATGTGCCCTGGCCGGGGCACCGTGGTGGCCGGTTCGGCGCAACCTGGTGCGCTCTCCAGCGTGTCTCCAGCCCGGCTTGAGCGGCCGGTTGCGACCGTGGGAGCCGAAGGAGGCGATCGTGACCGATACCGACGAATGGTCCACCGATGTGTGCGTGATCGGCGGGGGCCCGGCCGGGCTGACGCTGGCGCTGCTGCTGTCGCGCTCGGGCGTGGCGGTGACCGTGGTGGAGAAGGCCTCGTCGCTGGACCGGGAATACCGGGGCGAGATCCTGCAACCGGGCGGCCTGGCCGTGCTCGACGAGCTCGGGGTGCTGGCCGCGGCGCGCGGGCGCGGCAGCCACGTGCACGACCGGTTCCAGCTGTACAGCGGCGGCCGTGCGGTGCTGTGGGTCGACTACCGCAACCTGCCGGGGGCGTACAACTACATGCTGGCGCTGCCGCAGCAGCACGTGCTGGCCGAGCTGCTGGCCGAGTGCGAGGGGCGGGCCGGGTTCCGCTACCTGGCCGGCACGAAGATCACCGAGCTGGTCTCCGACGGCGGCACGGTACGCGGCGCGGTGGTGACCGGCCCGCAGGGCCGCACCGTGATCCGGGCCCGGTGCGTGGTCGGCGCCGACGGCCGGTTCTCCAAGACGCGGCAGCTCAGCGGCGTGCCGTACGACCGGCGCGACGTCTTCGACTTCGACCTGCTCTGGTTCAAGATCCCGGTGCAGGGCGAGCCGCCGCGCGCGGTCACCATCCGGGGCGGCGGCGGCCGGATGCTGGTCCACTACGGCGCCCCGCCCGGGTTGCAGCTCGGCTGGGCGCTGCCGCACGGCGGATACAAGCAGCTCGCGGCGCAGCCGTTCGCGCAGTTCCGCGACGACCTGTGCCGGGCCGCGCCGGACTACGCCGACGGCATCCGCGAGCACGTGCGCGCGCTGAAGGACCTGAGCCTGCTGGACGTGTTCTGCGGTACGGCCCGCGAGTGGGCCCGCGACGGGCTGCTGTTCATCGGCGACGCCGCGCACACGCACAGCCCGCTGGGCGCCCAGGGCGTGAACCTGGCGCTGCAGGACGCGGTGCTGGCCCATCCGGTGCTGCTGGCGGCGCTGGAGCAGGCGGAGCGGTCCGGACCGGACGCGGTGGTGCCGGCGTCGGCGCTCGCGGCGTACACCGGGCCGCGTACCGCCGACATCGGGCGCGTGATCAAGTTCCAGCAGTTGCAGGCCAAGGGGGCGCTGGGCAGCGGCAGCCGGTTCGCCGACGCCGCCAAGCGGACGATGGCCTCGATCGTGCACCACACGCCGATCGGCACCCGCCTGACCCGCATGGTCGCCTTCGGCAACCCGGCCGCCCGGGTCCGCACCGACCTGTACGCCCGCGCCGCCTGACCCGCCCGCCCCGCACCTCGGGGCTGTGCGTCAAGAAGGGCACCTTCTACCTCGCAATGAGATAAGAAGGTGCCCTTCCTTACGACTCTTCTAGCGCGGGAGGGTGACCTTGAGGACACGGCCGCCGGTGGCGCAGGTGGAGCAGTCGGTCAGGAACGCGCTCCCGCCCCGGATGGTCAGCCCGCCCGGGAAGTTGATGTCGTCGAGCACCAGCTCAGGAGTGGCGCCCGCATGCCGGACGCGCATCAGGGCGCCGATGCCCCGCCCCGGGCCGAACATCGAGGTGTGGGTGAACTCCAGGACGTAGAGCGAGCCGTCGGGGCCGAACGCCAGGTCGACGGCGGCGGTCAGGCCTTCGGCGTACACGGCGGGGGCCTGACCGGGCACGATGCGCCAGACCCGGGCCCCGCCGGTCGGGAACGGCGAGCCGGTCAGCTCGACGACGTAGTAGGCGCCGCCGTGCACGGCCACGCCCATCGGCACGGTCTGCATGCCGACCGTGGTGCCCGGCGGCAGGCCGAAGCTCGGCGGGGCGACCGCCTCGCGGTTGGGCAGCACCGCCAGCGTCGACACGGCGCCGTCCGGGTCGACGTGGAACAGCGCGTTGGCACCCGCGTCGGAGACCACGGCGCCCTCGGGGTCGTAGGCCACCGACTGCGGGTTGCTGTCGACCTCGCCCCGGTCCGGGTTGGCCAGTGCCTCGTACCCGGCGACGTCGGCGACGAGTTCCGGGTACAGGCTGAGGGTCAGCCACGACTTCGGGTCGCGGCGCAGCGTGAACAGGCCGCCCATGAGCTGGCCGGGGGCGGGCAGCTCGGCGCGCACCTTCGGGTCCTCGCTCAGGCCGATGGTGAGCAGGCTGTGGCCGTGCCTGGTGAACGCGATGTCGGTCGGGCCGATCGCCTCGGTGCCGTCCGGTCCGGCCAGCGACGGCAGGCCGGTGACCAGGCGCTCGTAGCCGTCGGGGGTCAGGCGGCCGACCGCGCCGGTGGGCCCGAAGCAGCCCTCGCCCTGCGGCCGGGGCAGGCAGACCGGGTCGGCGGCACCGTCGGCGCCGCGTCCGGCCTCGACGACGTACAGGTCGCCGTCGGCGTCGAAGGCCAGGCCGCGCGGGTTGCTCAGGCCCCAGTAGAGCACGGTGACGCCGGGCGCGGCCGCGGCGGGCAGTCCGGGAAGGAGCGAGGCGAGCAGCGCGGCCGCCGCGGCGGCCAGACTCCTGACGGTGGTGGGCACGGCGGTCCTCCAGCAGCGCGAGACGATCGTCGCATACCAGATAAAACCGATTTGATCTGATTGTCACGCACCCGCGCCGCGCGAAGATCGCGCAAGTTGCCGGGCAATCGGGCGTATGACCTCACAAGATACGCCCGATCGCCCGGCAACTTGGCCGATCTTGGCCCGCTGGCCGCGGTCGCCCGGGCAGGGGCGGCCGCGGCCGGCGGGAGTCATCACAGGCCGGAGTTGAGGGCGGTCATCAGGGTGCCGGCGGCGGTGTCGCCGGACATCTCCCAGATCATGCCGCCGAGCAGGCCCTTCTGCTTGAGCCAGGCGGTCTTCTGGCCGATGGACCAGGTGTCGTCGAACGACCACCACTGGCCGCCCGCCCCGGTGTAGCAGTACGTCGACACCGACTGCGTGTCGTGGTACACCGTGCAGCCCGGCACGCCCGCGATCAGGTTGGCGTACCCGCGGGTGCCCGCCTCCTCGGCGAACTGGCCCGGCGCCGCGCCGGTGGCCGTCTGCCACTCGCCGTTGGCCCCGCCCGCGGCCACGCCCTGCCAGCCGCGGCCGTAGAACGCCATGCCGATGGTCAGCCGCCGCGGGCTCACCCCGGCGCCGGTGTACGTCGCGATCGCCTTCTCCACGCTGAACTCGAACGAGTACGGGTCCTGCGCGTCGCGGTACAGGTTGGCCTGGTGGCCGGTGCGGTTGGGCTCCCACGAGTTGTCCGAACCGGACCCGTGGAAGTCGTAGCCCTGCACGTTGGCGAAGTCCAGCGACTGGAACACCCCGGTCGGGCTGACGTCCCAGCCGGCCGCGACCTTGGCCGGGTCGGCCGGGGTGAACGCGGTCAGCAGGTAGCGCTTGCCGGTGGTGGCGCCCAGCGCGTCGAGCTGGCGGCGGAACTCGGCCAGCAGCAGCGTGTTGTTGGCCTTGTCGGCGGCGCTGACGTGGTTGCCCGGGTGCCCCTCGGCGCCCGGCCACTCCCAGTCGAGGTCGATGCCGTCGAAGATGTTCGCGGCGCTGCCCGCCCCGCCCGCGCCGTTGTAGGCGGGCAGGTTGCCCTTGATGTACACGTCCAGGCAGGAGCTGACGAACTTCTGCCGCGAGGCGGCCGTGGCGGCCACGTCGGAGAAGTACTTCGAGTACGTCCAGCCGCCGATCGAGATCAGCACCTTCAGGTTCGGGTACTTCACCTTGAGCTTGCGCAGCTGGTTGTAGTTGCCGCGCAGCGGCTCCCAGCCGGTGTCGGCGACCCCGTCGACCGACTGGGCGGCGGCCATCGGGCGGCCGTAGTCGGCGTCGGCGTCACCGGCGCCGGTGCCCTGGTCGGGGTCCTGCGGGTTGGCGGTGGTGCCCTTGGTGACGCCCTGGAGGCACGTCAGGTTGACCGGGTCGATGTTGGCGAAGGCGTAGTTGAGGTGGGTCAGCTTCGCCGCCGAACCGCTCGTGTCGAGGTTGCGGACGAAGTACTGCCGCCCGTAGATGCCCCACTGCACGAAGTAGCCGACCTTGGCGTAGCCGCCGTTGAGCACGTCGTCGGTGGTCACGGCGACCGCGTTGCTCGCCGCCGAGGCGTTGTCGTAGGTGTCGCGGGCCTTGACCGTGAACGTGTACGACGTCATGGGCGCCAGCCCGGTGACGACCGCGCTGAGCCCGGTGCTGGTGGCGCGCAGGGTGGAGCCGGTGTAGACGTCGTACCCGGCGATGCCGCTCGCGTCGGTGGCCGCGTTCCAGGCCAGGGTGACCGAGGTGGACGACTTGGCGGTCGAGCGCAGGCTGCCCGGCACGCTCGGCGGCGTGGTGTCGTCGGCGGGGTTGAGCGTGGTCGCGGTGACCGCGCCGCTGACGGCCGACAGGTTGCCCCGGGTGTCCTTGGCCCGCACCGTGAAGGTGTAGGCCGTGTTCGGGGTCAGGCCGGTGACGGTCGCCGAGGTGCCGGTGGCGCTCGCCACGACCGTGCTGCCGCTGAGCACGTCGTAGCCCGCGATCGGGAAGTCGGTCGCGGCCGCGGCGGTCCAGGACAGCGACACGGTACGGGTGGTGCGGCCGGTCACCGTCACGCCGGTCGGCGCGCCGGGCGCCCGGTCGGGCGTGCCGTCGCACTTGTTGCCGTTGATCCGGCAGTTCAGCGGGGTGGCGCCGGAGCCGTAGGCGATGAACCACGGGCTGTACGGCTCCGTGTTCGCCCCCGCGGCGACCGTGCCGTTGTAGTGCGCGTTGACCACGGTCACGTGCGAGCCGGACTGGGTGGGGGTGCCGTTGTAGAAATTGCTCATCGTCACCCCGGCGGGCAGGTCGAACTCCAGCGTCCAGCCGGTGATCGAGCCCGTGGTGGGGTTGTTGACGACGAACTTGTCCTGGAACCACGAGCCGTTGTTGACGCTGGAGAAGGTGGCCGTCAGGCCGTTGGGGGCGGCGGCCGCGGCGCCGGGCAGCGCTACGGCGACACCTAGGCAGACGGCGAGGCTTGCGGCAAGGGAGCGGATCCTGCTGCGCATGTGCCCTCCTGTTATTAGGAAACTTTCCTAATATTGAGTCGCACCTATCCCGCCGTCAACGCAACATTCACCTAAATTAATTTAACTACACCCGTAGTACCACCCCGCCACCCTCCGTCGGCGCTGCCCCGCGCCGGGCCGCGTCACCGCGCCGCTGTGCCGGGCGAAGATCGGCGTCTTCGGTCGAAAGATTGGCTCAGCGACAATGTACTGTCCCGGAACGGCGATCTTCGGCGCCGCCAGGATCGAGGCGAGGGGCCAGGGGCGGGGGCGAGGGGTGAGGGACCGGCGCCGGTCAGGGCTGGGTGGTGTGGCGCAGTAGGGCCGGGATGACGGTCGGCCAGTCGGCGCGGTCCAGGTCGTGGCCGGCCTCGGGCATGACCAGCACCTCGACCTGCGGCAGCGCGCGGGCCAGGGCCCAGGCGTGCGCCACCGGCAGCACCGGATCGGATCCGCCGTGCACGACCAGCACCGGCGCCATGATCTCACCCAGCCGCTTGCGCCACGGCGGCCCGTAGTCGAGTTCGCCATGCCGCCGCAGGGCGGTGGCCAGGTCGGCGCTGTGCGCCACGGTCCGCTCGGCGATCCGCCGCGCCCCGGCCGCGTCGAACTCGCGCGCCACCCCGGCCCGAATCGCGGCCAGCCCCACCAGGTACGACGTGGCGGCGGCCGCGTCGTCCCAGTCGGGCAGGGGCACGCGGTCCAGGTCGCCGAGCACCCGCCGCGACGGCGGCGGCAGGTCGCTGTCGTCGGCGCCGGGCGCGGCGAGGCTGCTGGAGATCAGGGCGAGCGAGGCGACCCGCTCCGGATGGTCCAGCGCGAGCAGCTGCGCGACCATGCCGCCCATCGCCGCGCCGACGACGTGGGCGCGCTTGTGATCGAGCGCGTCGAGCAGGCCGAGCGCGTCGGCGGCCAGATCGGCCAGCGTGGACGGGCTGCGGCGGACGCCGGAGCGGCCGGTGTCGCGGTGGTCGAACCTGATCACGTATTGCCCGGCGGCGGCCAGCTCCTGGCAGAACTCGTCCTCCCACGCCGTCATCGGCGCGGCGGCACCGGCGATCAGCAGCAGTGCCGGGTCGGCGGGTGCGCCGAACGTCTGCGCGCACAGGATGCCGCCGTTGACTCGGATCCACCTCTGCGACATCGCCGCCTCCTGGGCCCGGCGACCAGCGCCGCGATCGGGTCCCAGGCCGCCGACCAGCCCGGGGTCGTGGCCGATCGTACGAGCCGCGAGCGCCGCCCACCTTCTTCAGAAATGCTGTTTCACCAGGGCGATTCGCCGCCGACCGTCCACTCGACACGCTCCCGTCGCGCGCGCCGCCGGGTCGCCGGGTCGCCGGGTCGGTGCAGTTTCGGGGAAAGTGCAGGAATCTTGGCGCGCTTTCGTGCACTTTCCCCGAAACTGCACGAAAAGGGCCCGCCACCCGTCGCGGCTGCGACGGGTAGCGGGTAGCGGGCAGCGGGCAGCGGGCGGCGGGCAGCGGGCGGCGGGTAGCGGGCGGCGGGCGGCGGGCGGCGGGCGGCGGGCGGCGGGCGGCGGGCGGCGGGTGGCGGGTCAGGAGCGGGAGGCGGCCAGCTCCGGTTCGGGAGCCGGGACCGGAACGGCGGTGCGGGACTCGTCCAGGCGCACCAGCACCACTCCGGCCAGGATCAGCACCCCGCCGAGCAGCTGGAGGCGCGTGGGCAGCTCGTCCAGCAGCAGCCAGGCGAACAGCACCGCGAACAGGACCTCGGTCAGCCCGGCGAAGGAGGACATCCGCGCGCCCAGGATCCGCGCGGCACCGATGCCGCACAGGTACGACACCACGGCGGCGACCAGGGACAGCCCGGCGACCGGCAGCAACCAGCTCACCTGGTGCCCCGCGAACTCCACCGCACCGAAGGAGGCGTGCAGCGGGAGCAGCCCGACCGCGCCGAGCAGCACCAGCATGACCGCGCCGACGGACATGCCGCCGCTGGCCATGGCGACCGAGGGCAGCTGCTCGTCGACCCGCGCCGACAGCACGTAGTACGCGGCCAGGCCGACGGCGGCGGCCAGGCCCCACAGCACGCCGACCGGCTCGAAGCGGCCGCCGGTGAGGTCCAGGATCAGCACCAGCCCGGCCACGGCTGCCACGGCCCCGAGCGCGGTCAGCCGGCCCGGCCGCTGGCCGTGCACGGCCCACATCCAGAACACCACCAGGATGATGCCGAGGTACTCCAGCAGCAGCGCGACGCCGACCGGCAGGTAGCGCACCGCGTTGAAGAAGCCGACCTGGGCGCCGCCGACGGCGAGCAGGCCGTACACGGTGACGGAGGTGGCGCTGCGGCGCAGCACGTGCCACTTGCCGCGCAGCGCGAGCAGGGTCGGCACGACCAGCACCAGGGCGGCGACGCCGACGCGCATGGCCACGGCGGCCGTCGCCGACCAGCCCGCGTCGAGCAGGGAGTGGGCGAACGAGCCCGACGTGGCGAAGGAGGCCGCCGAGATCACGGCGAGCCCTAGGCCGAGACCGGTGGAATTCTGGGTACGCATGGACGTCTGCATGAGTGTCACCTCGATCGGGCCGCACGTAATGAGCAAAGTGCGGCTATGCTGATGACACTACGCCGGAAGGTTGAAAGGAGTCAAGGTGCTTTTCGCTCATGACACCGAGGTGGCGTTGATCGCGGCGGCGGCGCTGGTCAACACCGCCACGGACACCGAGGAGCTGCCGGACCTGGCCGCGCTGGAGGCCTTCCTCGACACGCACGGGTTCACCGGCGTACGCGAGCACACCGCCGCCGAGTTGGCCTCGGTCCAGCAGTTGCGGCCCCGGCTGCGCCGGATCTGGGAGGTCGGCGAGGACGAGACCGTGGCGATCGTCAACGGGATGCTGCGCGAGTACGACGCCCTCCCCCAACTGGTCCGGCACGACTCCTGGCCGTACCACCTGCACGCCACGCCCGCCGACGCGCCGCTGGTCGCCCGGCTCGCGGTAGAGGCGGCGATGGCCTTCGTCGACGTGGTCCGCAGCGGCGAACTCGGGCGCCTGCGCGTCTGCGAGCTGCCCGGCTGCGGCAACGTGGTGGTGGACCTGTCGAAGAACCGGTCGAAGCGCTTCTGCGACACCGGCTGCGGCAACCGCGCCGCCGTCAGCGCGTACCGCGCCCGCAAGGCCGCCGCCCGGACGTGATCTATCCCGCACCTGCCCGGGACGCACCCTGCGCGGATCTATGCTGCGCCAGGTCGCCCCGAGCCGCGGGGGCGGGAAGGGCGGGTGCCGGCAGATGACCCTCAACCTGGTCCAGGCGCTGACCGTGCTGGTCGCGGGCTTCGCCGCCGGGGCGATCAACGCCGTGGTCGGCTCGGGCACCCTCGTCACCTTCCCGGTGCTGCTCGCGCTGGGCTACCCGCCGGTCGTCGCCAACGTCTCCAACACCGTCGGGCTGGTGCCCGGCTCGCTGTCGGGCGCGTACGCGTACCGCCACGGCCTGTCCGGCCACGGCCCGCTGCTGCGGCGGCTGGGCACCGCCAGCGTGCTCGGCGCGCTGACCGGCGGCGTCCTGCTGCTCAAGCTGCCGCCCGGCGCGTTCAAGGCCATCGTCCCGGTGCTGATCGCGCTAGCCCTGGTGCTCGTCGTGGCGCAGCCGTGGCTCGCCCGGCGGCTGGCCGCCCACCAGCACGAGGACCGGGCGCGGGCGAGCTGGCCGCTGCTGCTGGGCGTCTTCGGCGCCGGCGTGTACGGCGGCTACTTCGGCGCCGCCCAGGGCGTGCTGCTGCTGGGGCTGCTCGGGACGCTGCTCTCCACCGACCTGCAGTGGGTCAACGGGATCAAGAACGTGCTCGCCGCCCTGGTCAACGGCGTCGCCGCGATCCTGTTCATCGCGCTGGGCATGGTCGCCTGGCCGCCCGCGATCCTGCTGGCCCTCGGCTCGGTCGTCGGCGGGCTGGTCGGCGGCCGCTGGGGCAGGCGCCTGCCCCCGGCCGTACTGCGCGCGTTCATCGTCGTGATCGGCCTGGCCGCCCTGGTCAAGCTGCTCGTCTAGCGCGGTCCCGCCGGTGCCCGGCACCGGCGGGACCGGCCGGTCACGCCATCGTCTTGAGGTATTCCTCCAGGGCCCGGTAGGAGTCGCGGGCGCCGTGCTCCATGCCGGAGGCGACCATGCCGTCGCGGTCCTCCCGGTTGGCGAAGGTGGAGGTGCCGGTCAGGACGGTCCGGCCGTCCTTGAACGCGAACTCCAGCCGCTCCACCGAGATGTGCCCCGGCAGGCCCTCCCACTCGAACGTCTGCACGATCAGCTCGTACGGCACGATCTCGCGGACCTCGCCCCGGAAGGCCCACCGCTCGCCGTCGGGGCCGTGCTCGACGAAGCGCCATGTGCCGCCCGGCCGGAAGTCGAGCTCCGCGTCGCACTCGTGGCCGCGCGCCCACCAGTGCTTGAGGTGCTCGACCTTCGTGTGCGCCTCCCACACCAGCTCCAGCGGCGCGTCGAACGAGCGGGTCATGACGATCTCCAGGTCGCCCTGCACCTTGACGTCCAGGTCCATCTCTCAGTCCTCCTGTGTCGGCGAAGCCTTGCCCTGAAGGGTCCGCAGGTAGTCGTCCAAGCTGTCGTAACGCGCTTCCCAGAAGCGCCGGTAGCGGTCGGCCCAGGCCGCGACGTCGCGCAGCGGTGCGGCCTCCAGGCGGCACGGGCGCCACTGGGCGTCCTTGCCGCGGGTGATCAGCCCGGCCTGCTCCAGCACCTTCAGGTGCTTGGAGACCGCCTGCAGGCTGATCGGGAACGGCTCGGCGAGCTGGTTGACCGTCGCCTCCCCCTCGGCCAGCCGGGCCAGGATCGCCCTGCGGGTGGGGTCGGCCAGCGCCGCGAAGACCGCGCTGAGCTGATCCAAGCCCGTCCTCCTTATTCAACCGCTCGGTTGTTTAACCAACGAGTTGAGTATGCACCTCACGGCCTATGCCCGCAAGCGGGTCAGCAGAACGATCACCGATCCGGCATGCTCTGCGGCATGGCGGAGCACCACGTCCACACCAACGGCGTGCGCACCTGGTACGCCGAGCGCGGCAGCGGAGACCCGGTGGTGCTGCTGCACGGAGCACTGATCGACTCGCGCTGCTTCGACGGCAACCTGGCCGCGCTGGCCGACCGGTTCACGCTGTACCTGCCCGAGCGGCGCGGGCACGGGCACACCGCCGACCCCGGCGGCCCGATCACCCCACAGCTCATGGCACAGGACACCGCCGCGTTCCTGGAGCAGGTCACCGGGCGGGTGCGGCTGGTCGGGCACAGCGCGGGCGCGGTGGTGGCGCTGATGACCGCGATCGCGCGGCCCGACCTGGTCGACCGCCTGGTCCTCATCAGCGGGGCGTTCCACCGCGACGGCTGGCTGCTCCCCCCGGCCGCGGCGCGCGACATCCCGCAGGTCATCCACGACCAGCACGCCGAGGTCTCGCCCGACGGCCCCGGCCATTTCCCGGCCGTCGTCGACAAGATCGCCGCGTCGGCCGACACGCTCCTGCTGACCGGAGCGGACCTGGCCGCGGTCGGCTGCCGCACCCTGGTCATGGTCGGCGACGACGACGCGGTCTCCCTGGAGCACACGGTCGCCCTCTACCGCGGCCTGCCCGACGCCCAGCTCGCCGTCGTGCCCGGCACCTCGCACACGCTGCTGCTGGAGCAGCCCGACCTGTGCACCCGCCTGGTCGCCGACTTCCTCACCGCCGATCCGGCGCCCACCTTCATGCCGGTACGCCGCCGCGTGGACCGGATGTCGCCCCGAGGCTGAGGGCCTGCCCGGCCCGGCCTTCCGGCCGCGAGCCGCACGCCGGGGCCTCCCGCCTGGCGGGAGCCGGTGTGGATGCCCCGCAGCAGGTCGCGGGGCGGCTGCGACGATCAGCCGATGGGAATCTCGCTGCGCGCCGCCGCACCCGCCGACATCGACGCCGTGCTCGCCTTCTGGCGGACCGCCGCGATGGGCTCCGACCGCGCGGACAGCGCCACCGCGGTGACGCTGCTGCTGGACCGCGATCCGGAGGCGCTGCTGCTGGCCGTCGACGGCGACGAGATCGTGGGTTCGCTGATCGCGGGGTGGGACGGGTGGCGCTGCCATCTCTACCGGTTCGCGGTGCACCCGCAGCGCCGCCGGCAGGGCATCGGCACCGCGCTGATCGCGGCGGCCGAGCAGCGGTTCGCCGCGCTGGGCGGGCGGCGCTCGGACGCGATGGTGCTCGTCGACAACGAGCTCGGCGCGTCCGCGTGGACTGCGGCGGGCTACGCGCCCCAGCCGCAGTGGTCGCGCTGGGTCAAGCCGCTCACCTGACGGCCGCTGCCGTACCGGTCCGGGCGGCCGCCGGCGAGGGCGTCGCGGAGCACCGGCGGCCGGCGCTGGGGGCGGCGAGGCGATTCCCAGGAAGTGCCATCCTCGGCGCTCCGATCGCATCGACCGAGCTGATGCTCCGGGATGGACGCGAGATCGCGGCGATCGCGCGCACGACGGCGTCACACCCCTTTCTGTGGCGGCCCCCGACCACATAGCATCTGCTGCCATGAAGCCCCCCGCGCTCAACCCCGGGCGACTCGGAGCGATCCTCGCCGTCGCCGTGGCCGTCGTCGTCGCCGTCATCCCGGTGTCGGCATCGGCCGCTCCCCCGCTGACCGTCGCCGCCGCACTCGCCGCCCAGGACGGCCGGGTCGCCACGGTCGCCGGATACGTCGTCGGGCAGCCGACCGCCACCAGCACCGTCATCCGGTCGAACTTCACCGCGGACACCGCGATCGCGATCGCCGACACCGCCGCCGAGACCGGCACCGCGAAGATGCTGTACGTGCAGGTCACCGCGGCGTGGCGCAGCTCGTTCGGATTGCAGACCAACCCGGGGCTGATGGGCCGGTCGGTGACGGTCACCGGCACGCTGACCGCGTACTTCGCGCACGGCGGGCTCAAGGATCCGAGCGCGATGAGCCTCACCGGCAGCGGCTCGCCGTCGCCCACCCCCAACCCGACCGCCTCCACCGGGCCGTACGACACGACGTACTACCGCAACGCGATCGGCAAGAGCGGCACCGCGCTGCGCACCGCGCTGCACGACATCATCAAGGTGCAGACGAAGCTGACCTACGCGCAGGTGTGGGACGGGTTGAGCGCGACCGACCAGGACCCGAACAACGCCAACAACGTGATCCTGATCTACAGCGGCCGCTCGCAGAGCAAGGCCACCCACGGTGACGGCGTGGACGACTGGAACCGCGAGCACGTCTGGGCCAAGTCGCACGGCGACTTCGGCACCGCCACCGGGCCCGGCACCGACCTGCACCACCTGCGGCCCGAGGACGCCTCCGTCAACGCCGACCGCGGCAACAAGGACTTCGACCTCGGCGGCTCGGCCGCCAACCAGGCACCGGGCAACTTCACCGACGCCGACTCGTGGGAGCCGCGCAACGCGGTCAAGGGCGACGTCGCCCGCATGCTGATGTACATGGCGATCCGGTACGAGGGCGACGACGGCTTCGCGAACCTGGAGCTGAACAACGTCGTCGGCAACGGCTCGGCGCCCTACTTCGGCAAGCTGTCGCTGCTGCTCCAGTGGAACCTGCAGGACCCGCCGGACACGTTCGAGAAGCGCCGCAACCAGGTCATCTACGACAACTGGCAGGGCAACCGCAACCCGTTCATCGACCACCCGGAGTGGGCCACGGCGATCTGGGGCAGCTGAGGTGCCCCGGGTCGCAGTCACGGGCCACCGGGACCTGACTCCCGAGGTGGCCCGGTACGTCACGGACGGGCTGCGGGCCGTGCTGCGGCCGTACGGGCCGCTGGTCGGGTTGAGCTGCCTGGCCGACGGTGCGGACCAGCTGTTCGCCCAGATCATCGTCGAGCTGGGCGGCGTGGTCGAGGTCGTGGTCCCGGCCGCGGACTACCGACGGCACCTGTCCGCCACGGCGGCGGCCCGCTACGACGTGCTGCTGGCCGGTGCCGCCGCGGTGCACCGGATGCCCGCCGCCGTCTCCGGCGAGCAGGCATACCAGCGGGCCAACGAGTTCCTGGTGCGCGGGTGCGAGCTGCTGGTCGCGGTGTGGGACGGCGAGCCCGCCCGCGGCCACGGCGGCACCGCCGACGCCGTGGCGTACGCCCGGGAGCTGGGCGTGGCGGTGAAGGTCGTCTGGCCGCCGGGCGTGCGGCGCGCCTGACCTGCCCGGTCGCACCTCCGATCGACCACCGGACCGCACCGCGTCCGGCGCGATCTCCGTTGAGTCAGTGGCACGCGGCCGGTTCCGGGACCTAGGTCCCGGGCCGGCGGCACCTTCGCCTCCGGTGCCGGGGGCGGCGGTGGCGTGCACTGAAGGCGACTCAAGGGAGACCCGATGACGACGTCCGACGACGCCCCCCGCCGCGCCCCCGCCGCCGCGTACGCCGCAGCGGCTGAGGCGGCCGGGCGCGCCCCGTCCATTCACAACACGCAGCCGTGGCACTGGCAGGTGCACCCCGACCGCCTGGACCTGTTCGCCGACCCCTCGCGAGGACTGCCCGGCACCGACCCCGACCAGCGGATGCTGCTGGTCAGCTGCGGTGCGGCGCTGCACCACGCGCAGGTCGCGCTGCACGCCCAGGGGTACGAGGCCGCCGTACGCCCGCTGCCGGACCCGGACCGGCCCGACCACCTGGCGACGCTGACCGTCGACGAGCACACCCCGGTGACCGCCGACGCGGTCCGGCTGGCGCAGGCGATCCAGCTCCGCCACACCGACCGGCGGCCCAACGTCGACACCCCGGTCACCGCCGAGCAGCTCGACGAGCTGCGCCGGGTCGCGGGCGCGGTCGGGGTGGACCTGCACCGGCTCAACGCCGACCAGGCCGCCGAGCTGGCCGTGGCGGTCTCGCACGCCGAGGACGCCGCCGCGACCGAACCGGCGTGGCAGGCCGAGACCGGGCAGTGGACCGGGCCCGGCCGGCCCGCGGGCACCGGGCTGCCGCCCGAGGTCATCCCGGACCGGCGGCCCCAGACCGACGTGGGCGAGCGCGACTTCGGCACCCGGGGCACGCTGGAGGTCGGCGGCGGCCACGACAAGGCCTCGACGTATGTGGTGCTGTTCGGCGCCGAGGACGACCGGGCGGCGTGGCTGCGCGCGGGCCAGGCCCTGTCGGCGGTGTGGCTGCACGCCACGGTGCTGGGACTGGCGGTGCTGCCGTACAGCCAGGTCATCGAGATCGACGCGACGCGGGTGATGATGCGGCGGGTCCTGTCCCAGCTCGGCCACCCGTACCTGGTGCTGCGCCTGGGTGTGGCGGACGCGGACCACCCGCTGCCCGGCCACACCCCGCGCCTGTCCTTCGACGAGACCACGACGGTCGAACCGGGCTGAGCCGTGGGCGGACTTGATAGGCAAGTAATTACTTGCCTATAGTGGCGGACGTGGGTGACGTCTTCAAGGCGCTGGCCGACCCGACGCGCAGGCTGATCCTCGACGCGCTCACCGAGCGCGACGGCCAGACGCTGTTCGAGCTGTGCACCCGCCTGGCCATGAAGCACCAGGTCACCTCGTCGCGGCAGGCGATCTCGCAGCACCTGGACCTGCTGGAGGACGCCGGGCTGGTCGAGGTGCGCCGCCAGGGCCGCTACAAGTTCCACCACCTGAACACGCAACCGCTAGAGCAGATCCTCACCCGCTGGATCCGCACCACCGCGCAGGAGATCCCATGAGAATCCACCTCACCAGCGTCCTGGTCGACGACCAGGACAAGGCGCTGGCCTTCTACACCGACGTCCTGGGCTTCACCAAGAAGACCGAGGTCCCGCTGGGCGAGCACCGGTGGCTCACCGTCGTGGGCGACAACGAGGGCGTGGAGCTGGTGCTGGAGCCTGACAGCCACCCCGCGGTCAAGCCGTTCAAGCAGGCGCTGGTCGACGACGGGATCCCGTTCACCTCGTTCGCCGTCGACGACGTGCAGGCGGAGTACGAGCGGCTGGTCAAGCTCGGCGTCGTGTTCACCCAGCCCCCGGTGAACCACGGCCCGGTCACCACCGCGGTCTTCGACGACACCTGCGGCAAC
Source organism: Catellatospora sp. TT07R-123 (assembly GCF_018327705.1). NCBI lineage: Bacteria > Bacillati > Actinomycetota > Actinomycetes > Micromonosporales > Micromonosporaceae > Catellatospora > Catellatospora sp. TT07R-123. The sequence continues at coordinate 1,725,581 of NZ_BNEM01000001.1, forward strand.
CTGATCCAGATCGCCCACCAGTAGTCCGTCGCGTCCCGCCCCGGCCGCGGTGGTGCGGCCGGGGCGCTACGGTGGACCGATGAAGATCACCAGAATCGCGTCCCTGGACGACGCCGACGAGCTGGCCGCCCTGGTCCGCACCGACCGGGACTTCCTGGCCGCCTTCGAGCCGGTCCGCGACGAGGGCTACTACACCGCCGCCGGGCAGCGGACGATTCTGGCCCACAACCTCGAAGACCACGCACGCGGCGGCATGGTGCCGATGGTGATCACCCAGGACGGCCGCGTCGCCGGGCGGATCAACCTCAACACGATCGTCCGGGGCGCCGCCCAGTCCGCCCACATCGGATACTGGCTCGGGCAGGCGTACCACGGGCAGGGCCTGGCCAGCACCGCGCTGGCCGAGACGATCGCCCTCGCGTTCACCGAGCTCGACCTGCACCGCCTGGAAGCCGGCACGATGCTGCACAACACCGCCTCGCAGCGGGTGCTGACCCGCAACGGCTTCAAGCCGTTCGCCGTGTCGCCGCGCTACCTCAAGATCGCCGGGCAGTGGCGGGACCACATCCTGTTCCACCTGTTCAACCCGGCCCACCCCGACTGAGCCACCGCCCGCGTCACACCTCATCCGGTGTAGCCACACCACCTGAGGTGTGACGCCGGGACACGGCCACCACTCGCGCCCGGCCGCTACCGTGAGGTCCGCCCGCCCCGCAGCGAGGAGGACCCGACCGGTGACCGTACGGCGCCTGATCACCGCCGCCGCGCTCACGCTGGCCGCCGGATGCACGCCCGTCCAGCCCTCGGGCGGACAGACCGGCGTTCCCGTCGCGGCGGTGCCGCAGCCGGCCGTGTCCGTCGGCAGCCCGGTCGACGGGCGGTGGGGGCGCGCGGGCGAACCCGGCTCGACCCCGGCCGGCGACCACCACCGCCTGGGCAAGGCGACCCCGATGAACCAGTGGGCCGTCGACCTGCGGGTCCCGGCGGGCACGCCGGTCGTGTTCGGTGTCGCGGCCGACCACGGCACCGTCACCGCCGAGATCACCCAGATCGTCGACGGCGACGCCTGCCGGGCCGGGGGCGGCGGCGACTTCGTCACGGTCGGGCTCTACCACGAAGGTGTCCTGCTGGGCCGGGTCACGTACGCCCACCTGCGGCGCGACCGGAAGCTGCGGGTCGGCTCGCCCGTCGCGCCGAAGGCGGTGCTGGGGACCGTCGCCGCCCTGGACGGCGAGAACACCGGCGGGCCGGCCTGCTGGACCGGTCCGCACGTACACCTGGAGCTGCGGTCGGAGACCGGCGGCGCCTGCTGGCGCGACCGCGCCCCCGGCACCCGGGTCCGCCGCGGCGAGGTCGTCGGCTTCGTCAGCGGCCCGCTCGGAAGGTCGCCGACCGTCTGCGCCCGGTAACCGCCACGGTCGGCCCGGCGTGACCTGCGACCCGTACCGCGCACGATCGTGTACGGATTGTCGAACATGTCGATATTGGAATCACTGGCTACCATGGATCCTCCGTGGCCGCGTCGCGGCATCCCTCTCGGAAGGCTCCCTTTTGCACACCAGATTCGCCCGCCTGCTCGGCGGTGCCTGCGCGGTCACCCTCGCCGCGACGGGCACCTGGATGGCCACCACCATCGGCGCCGAGGCCTCACCACCCCGCCCGTGGTTCGCGCTGCCGTTCCCGTGCGGTGAGCGGTGGCAGCTGTCGACGTACAGCGGCCACGACGACTACGACATCGACTTCACCTTCGACGGTCCCGGCGGCAGCGCCGGGCGCCCGATCCTGGCGTCGGCCCCGGGCAAGGTCGTGTTCGCGGGCTGGGGCGACGGCGGCGGCTGGCACGTGAAGCTGGAGCACGGCGGCGGCTGGGAGTCGATGTACCTGCACATGGTCGAGGCGCCGATGGTCAGCGTGGGCCAGGTGGTCACCGTCGGGCAGCAGCTCGGCCGGGTCGGCACCACCGGGCACTCCAGCGGCCCGCACCTGCACTACGAGCAGCTGTACGGCGGCCAGAAGGTCGAGTCGTACTTCGACGGAGCGCCGTCGGGCATCACCACCGACGGCAGCGCCGCGACCGGCCCGCTGCACGTGGCCGGCCCGGTCTCCGCGGACCGGCATCTGACCAGCGGCAACTGCGGCAGCGGCGGCAGCCTGGTGCGGGAGCTGTTCGGCGGTCCGGCCTGGCAGGCCCGGCCACTGGGCGGCACCCCGGTGACGGGCAGCGCCCTGGCGGTGATCGAGTCCGCGGGCGACGCGATCCTCTACACCGTCGCCGACGGCCGGGTGTACGAGTCGCGCCGCGCCGGCGGCTGGCAGAGCACCTACCTCGGCGTGGCCGGGGTCGCGGGCACCGCCGTGGCGGCGCTGGAGCTCGACGGCGTCCGCCGGGTCTACGTGATCGCCGACGGCGCCGTGTACGAGGCACGCAGCGACAACGCGTGGCGGCCGGTGCCGACCGGACTGCACGGGGTCAGCCCGTCGACGCTGTCGGCGGTGGCCGTCGGCGGGGTGCCGGTGCTGTACACCGTGGCCGCCGGGACCGTGCACCAGGCCACCGGCGCAGCCGCGGGCTGGACCGAGGCGGACCTCGGCATCCCGGCCGCCGCCGTCGCGGCCGTGCGCACCAGCGCCGCGACCGTGCTGTACACCGTGGACCACGGCAACCTCTACCAGGCCAGCAGCGACACGGGGTGGCTCAACCGGTTCACCGGCGTCTCCGGCACCGACGCGACCGCCCTGGCCGCGCTCGACCTCGGCGGCGCCCCCCACGTCTACGCCCTGATCGGCGGCCGCCTGCACGCCGTCGGCGAGGGCGGCTCCTGGCTGCCGGTCGACACCGGCCTGTCCGCCGCGGCGGTCACCGCCGCCGTCATCGCCGGCCGCCCCACCGTCCTCGCCAGCTGACCGTGCCGGGCCCCCGGGCCCCGCGTCCACATCCGACGGCAATCTGATCTTCGCTATTCAGTCACGCTACGGGCGGGCGCGAGCACCTAACATTCCCATCGGTCTATCCCCTCGACCTGGGAGCGCACATGCTCGACGCCATCACCACCGCCCGGAGGACCCTCGCGGCGGCCACCCTCGCCGCCGCGCTGGTCACCGGCGGGCTGCTCGCCCCCGCCCCCGCGAGCGCCGCCGTCACCCCGGCGCAGCTCGCCCTGCGCTGGGCGCCGATCCACTACCAGGACGTCGACGCCACCGGCGACCACGCGCTGGGCGGCAAGTCCGACTACATCACGAAGGTCGACTTCGACGGCGACCTGACCGGCCGCAACAACTGGGACGACGCGGGCGCCGCGAACGCGAACCTCGCCGCGTACGCCTACTACTCGGTCGTGGAGACCAGCAGCCACTGGTACCTGACGTACTTCTTCTTCCACCCGCGCGACTGGGTCGACCACCCGTTCTTCGAGACCGAGCACGAGAACGACGGCGAGGGGCTGCTGCTGGCCGTCGAGAAGGACGGCTCGGCCTACGGCGTGCTGCGGTCGGCGGTCACGGTGGCGCACACGGACTTCTTCTCGTACACCCCGAGCGGCAGCACCTGGACCAGCGGCAAGGAGAGCGTCGACGGCACGCTGCAACTGGCCGCCTCGCCGCACGACGCGTTCCAGCACCCGGTCACCGCGCAGGAGGCCAAGGGCCACGGGCTGAAGGCGTACCCGCAGTACAACATCGACGGTGACGGCCTGGTCTACTACCCGTCGACGGTGGCCGAGACGCCCAGCAGCGGCAACGACCGCGACGTGCAGTACCAGCTGATCGACATCTTCGCGGCGGGCGGGCTGTGGGCGCAGCGCGCCACCAGCAGCCTGTTCGCGAGCCTCGGCACGTTCGCCGGGGACACCAGCGGCGGCTGCGGCTCGGGCACGTTCGGGTGCGGCACCAACTCGGCCAACGCCCCGTGGGGCTGGGACGACGGCAACGACACCCCGGGCCGGGGCGAGCTGGCCACGAACCCGGCGAAGCTGTCGGCGGAGTACTTCACCATCCCCGGCACCCTGTCGCGGACGTACACCAGCAACCAGTACGCGGGCTGAGCAGCGAAACGGCCCGGGTGCGCGTGCACCCGGGCCGTTCTCAGCCGATCTCAGATGCTGGTGCCCGCGGTCTCGCGGACGGTCACGGTGGCGTGGCTCTCCTGGAAGCTCTGCTCGGAGACCAGCGTGAGCCGGGCGGTGGACTGGAACTCGGCCAGCGTGTTCGAGCCGCACGACACCATCGTCGACCTGATCTTCGCGGTGGTGACGGCCAGACCCTCGTGCAGGTCGCCCGCGTACGGCACGAAGCCGTCCACGCCCTCCTCGAAGACCAGGCCCTTGCCGCCCTGGCCGTAGCGCTGCCAGTTGCGGGCCCGGTGCGAGCCCTCGCCCCAGTACTCCTTGACGAAGCCCTCGCGGGTCGGGATCTTGGCACCCGGCGCCTGGTCGAAGCGCGCGAAGTAGCGGCCCATCATGACGAAGTCGGCGCCCATCGCCAGCGCCAGCGACACGTGGTAGTCGTGCACCAGGCCGCCGTCGGAGCAGACCGGCACGTACTCGCCGGTGCGGGCCAGGAACGCGTCGCGCGCCGCGGCCACGTCGAGCACCGCGCTGGCCTGGCCGCGGCCGATGCCCTTCTGGTCGCGGGTGATGCAGATCGAGCCGCCGCCCACGCCGACCTTGATGAAGTCGGCCCCGGCCTCGGCCAGGAACGTGAAGGCGTCGCCGTCGACGACGTTGCCGCCGCCGGTCGGCACGTCGGGGTAGTTCTTCTTCACCCAGGTCAGCGCCTCGGCCTGCCAGTCGCTGTAGCCGTCGGAGGAGTCGAAGCACAGCGCGTCGACACCCGCCTCCAGCAGCACCGGCACCCGCTCGCGGTAGTCGTGGGTGTTGATGCCCGCGCCCACGCGCAGCCGCTTACCGCCGTCGACCAGCTGGCTGGGGTAGCGCTTGTTGTCGGCGTAGTCGGAGCGGAAGACCAGGTACTGCAGGTTGCCGGCGGCGTCGAGGATCGGCAGGCAGTCCAGGCGCTCCTCCCACAGCCGCAGGTTCGCCTCCGACAGGGTGACCTCGGCGCCCGCGTGCGGCAGGTCGGCGATGCCGATCATGCGGCCGCTGACCGGGCCGTCGAGGTTGTGCCGCTGCGGGTGGAAGTCACGGGAGGTGACCAGGCCGACCAGGCGGCCGCAGGCGGTGCCGTCCTCGGTCACGGCCGCGGTGGAGTGGCCGGTGCGCTGCATCACGTCGAGCAGGTGGCGCAGCGTGTCGTCGGGCCGCACGTTCGTGTCGCTGGTCACGAAGCCGGCCTTGAAGTTCTTCACCCGGCGCACCGCGGCGGCCTGGTCGTCGATCGCCTGGTTGTGGTGCAGGAAGCTGAGGCCGCCCTCGCGGGCCAGCGCGATCGCCAGCTCCGGCGAGCTGACCGCCTGCATGATCGCCGAGGTGAACGGGATGCGCAGCTCGATCGGCGACACCGTGCCCTCGCGGTGCCGCACCAGCGGAGCACGCAGGTCGACGTTGCCCGGGGCGCAGTCGGTCCTCGTCCGATTCGGCAGCAGCAGGTATTCGTTGAACGTTCGCGACACCTCGCTGAGAACCTGGGCCACGCCACGCCTTCCGCCATGTCGACGGCCTCCGGCCGCCGAGCCGTGATTACCCCATGTGAAAGCCCCGCGGCCGCGCCTGAGCAGTCGCCGGACCGGGTTCAGCCCAGGCTACCGGATGACCCGATCTAGCCACACATGACGGACCTGCCCTGACGCCCCCTGGCCGGGCATCGCATCGGTATTCGCCCGAAAGGCGACATCAACAGTGGCGACCGTCACTCGCCGTCACCACGTTCGGGCGCCCCGCCCGCAGCGGGCGGGGCGCCCGCCGGGTCAGCCGCCGTTCACCTCACGGAACGGCGTCAGGTCGATCGTCGGCCGCGCCGTACGGGCCGCGAGCCCTGCCACCGGCGCCGGAATGGAGTCGAACAGCTGCCGCCCGAGGACGGCGTGCGCCTCGACCGCCGGGTGGGTGGCGCCGTAGTTGTCCAGGTCACCGAGCGAGTCGGCGAAGAAGGCGAACGTCAGCGCGGGCGCACCCGAGCTGTCGAACATGATGCCGACCTCGTGGCGGCCGGCCCCGAGGGTGTTGAAGTCCGCGCCGTACTTGATCGCGACGCGGCTGCGCTCGTTCGACGACATGTTGCGCCGGGTGCCGTCGTGGTAGCCGTTGACCCAGCGCATGATGCCGAGCAGGAAGTCGCACGACTTCGTCGACAGCAGGGTCTTGTTCGCCAGCCGCCACAGCAGGTCGTGCACCTCGGCCGGGGTCGTCTTGCCGAGGAAGAAGCGGTTGGGGTTGGCCACCGGGATCACCCGGGTGTTGACGAACCCCTTGGCCGCCAGGATCTCGTTGATCTCCAGCGCGGGCGCCACCCGGCCGCACATCCGCACCGCGGTGTTGTCCGAGACCAGCAGCATCGCGGTGAGGAAGTTCGCGATCGTCAGGTCGTCGCCCCAGACCGTCTGCAGGTGGTAGATGCCGCTGCCGCCGAGGATGATGTCGCCGGGCAGGTCGAGCTTCTGTCCCAGCTGGAGCAGCCCGCGGTCGACCTTGTCCATGACCGCCACGGCCACGGCGAGCTTCTGCACGCTGTATCCGTCGACGATCGCGTCGACGTCGTCGGCGATGACCGTCTGGAGGGCGCCGTCGGCGTCGAGCGCGGCGACGTGGGAGTGCCATACGCCGCCGGCCTTGGTCTTCTGGCGCTCGTAGACCCGGCGCAGGTGGCCGGGGCCGGTGCCGCGGGCCTGGTCGTCGCCTGCGGCGGCCGCGGCCGGGGCGGCGGCGGCCACGGCCGCGGCCACGCCGAGACCGAGCCCGCCGAGGGCGGCTCGGCGGGAGAGGTTGCTGGACATAGGGGTTCCCCGTTCGTCGAGAAGAGACAGTCCCCCGATCCTAAGATCACCAAGCCACCCCCCGCACGCCCCCGCAACCGCCCATGACCGGTCCACGACCGGTCCAAGATCGCGCAAGTTGCCGGGCAACCGGGCGAAAGAGGGGTCAAGATACGCCCGATTGCCCGGCAACTTGCGCTGTTGTCGCTGCGGGTCCGCGGCGACTCGATGATCGAGGCGGCGATCTGCGACGGCGACCTGGTCGTGGTACGCCAGCAGCCGACCGCCCACAGCGGCGAGATCGTCGGCAAGGTCGTCGCGGTCATCCGCCAGCTGCGCCGAGCAGCGCCAGCACCCGCGCGAGCTGGCCGGGGGACGGCACGAGGCGCAGGGTCTCGTCGATCTCGCGTTCGGCCCAGTCGCGATGGCGCGGCTCGGCGGCCGGATCGAGCGCGACCCCCGTCTGCCGGAGCAGGAAGTTCAGGTGGCCGGCGAGCAGCATCGAGAAGTCTGCCGGGCCGGTGAGGCGGCCGGGGCCGCCCGCCGCGCGGTACGCCGCGTACAGCTCGCGCATGGCGTCGAGGTCGGGGGTGCCGTCGCAGTACCAGTCGAACAGGGCGCGGGCCAGCTCGCGGGACGGGTCGGCCGGGCCGAGGTTGTCCCAGTCGACCACGACCAGCCTGCCCTCGGGGTCGGCCAGGACGTTCTCGGGGTGCAGGTCGCGGTGGCACAGCAGCAGGGCTTCCGGCTCGGCCGCGGTCACCGCCGCGCACAGTTCGGGCAGGTCGCGCAGGCGGGCGGCGAGGCAGGCCGACCACGGCGCGCCCGAGGCGGCCGCGCCGTGGAAGCGGTCGGCGGCGGGGGCGTGGTCGTACCAGGGGTCGGGTGGGCTGCCGTCGAGCTCATGGGCGGTCGCCGGGGCGGCGCGGTGCAGCCCGGCCAGCAGCGTGCCCAGGTCGGCGGGGGTGGTGGGCGCGGTGGCGGGCCCCAGGTCGACCCAGTCGTAGAGGCGCAGGTGGACGCCGCCGGGCGCGGACACCAGGTAGCGGCCGTCGCGGTCGGGGTGGCTGCGCGGGACCCGGACGCCCGCCTCGGCGGCGCGGGCGGCGAAGGCGAGTTCCCCGGCGAGCAGCGTCTCCGACGGCGGACGGCCGAAGATCTCCTTCAGGGCGTACCGGTCGTCGCCGACCCGTACCCGCCAGATCTGCCCCAGTGCCCCGCGCGGGCCCGCGGCGACGTCGACCGGCCCGACCCAGCCGAACGCCGCCCGCAGCCGGTCGACGAGCCCGGCGACCACTCAGGCCGCGCGCAGCGCGTCGAGCAGCACGTCCACGTCCTCGGCGGTGGTGTAGTGGTAGATCCCGGCGCGCACCGCGCCGCCGGAGTCGCGCAGCCCCATCGTCGTGAAGTACTCCCAGGCGTAGTAGTCGCCCGCGAACGCGCAGATCCCGGCCTCGCCGAGCAGCGCGGAGGTCGCCGACGGGTGCTGGTCGCGCAGCCGGAACGACACCGTCGGGCACCGGTCGTCGGGCGCCGGGCACAACCGCACCCCGTCGATCCCGGCGAGCCCGTCGACGAGCTTGGCGAACAGGCCCGCCTCGTAGTCGCGCACCGCCGACAGCGAGGCGACCAGGCGCTCGCGGCGGGTGCCGGTCGCGGCGGAGTCGAGCCCGGCCACGTGGTCCACCGCCGCGGTCACTCCGGCTAGGGAGGCGAAGCTCGGCGTGCCGAACTCGAACCGCTCCGGCACCGCGTCGCTGGAGGGCAGCAGCTTGGCCGGGTGCAGGCCCGACAGCAGCGACGGGTCGGCCGCGCACGCGGCCACGTGCGGCCCCGACCACTTGTACGCGCTGGTCACGTAGAAGTCGGCGCCGAGCGCCGCCACGTCGGTGGGCTGGTGCGGGGTGGCGTGCACGCCGTCGACGTACACCAGGGCACCGGCGGCGTGGGCCAGCGCCGCGATCGCGGGCACGTCGGGGCGGGTGCCGATGGCGTTGCTGGCGGCGGTCACGGCGACCACCCGGGTGCGGTCGTTGACCAGGTCGGCGTACTGGGCCGCGGGCAGCTCGCCGGTGGCCGGGTCGAAGTCCGCCCAGCGGACCGTCACGCCCGCCGCGGCCGCGACCTGCACCCACGGCCGCACGTTCGAGTCGTGGTCCAGCCGGGACACGACGACCTCGTCGCCGGGTCGCCAGGTCGCGGCGAGCGTACGGGCCATCAGGTAGGTCAGCGAGGTCGCGCTGTTGCCGAACACCACCCCGGAGGGGTCGGCGCCGAGCAGGTCGGCCACGGCGACGCGGGCCGCGTCGACGATGCCGATCGCCCGGCGGCCGGGCTCGAACGCGTCACTGCGGTTGGCGACGGCGCTGGTGTACACCCCGTACGCGGCACGGGCCACCGGTTCGGCGACCAGCGACCCCGCCGCCGCGTCGAAATGCCGGAACCCCTCGCCCAGCGCCGGATACCCCGCGCGGACCCTCTCGATGTCGAACCCCATGCCCGCCACCCTAACCACCCACCCGTCGCTGTGATGCGTGCAGTTTCGGGGAAAGTGCAGGAATCTTGGCCCGGATTCCGGCACTTTCCCCGAAACTGCACGCAGGATGCGGCTCAGTAGAGGGGGCGGCCCGCGGACTTGGCGGCGGCGTAGGCCTGCCAGTCGAGGGTGGCCTGGTCGGCGTAGGTGTCGGCGAACGCCCTGGTCTCGGACTGGAGGCCGGAGACGGAGGTGATCGCGTCGTCGATCGCGTCGTCGGCGGAGTAGGTCAGGCCGGTGCCGGGCAGGTCCTGGTCGGCCCGGGAATGCGCGGCGGCCAGCAGCCGGCCGATGTCGCGTACCGTGTCGTCCCAGGTCGCCGAGCCGGTCAGGTCGGCTATCGCCAGATCCTCGGCGAACGGCGACTTCTCCTTAACCAGCACCGGGACGGTCCCGACGCTCGCCCACCCGGCCAGCGGGTCGGATTCGTTGACCAGCCAGCGCAGCGCGAGCGCGGGCCGCTGCCCGCCGGTCAGCGTGGTGGCGTTGGGTGCGAGCTGCTTGGGTGCCGGGTCGACGGCCTGCTTGAGTTCGAGGATGCGGTCGTCGGTGGTGGCGGTGCTGTCGCCCTCGATCAGGACGTACCAGCGCCAGCGGCCCAGGCTGCCGGTGCCCGCGTTCAGGCGGCGCCGGACGTCCTTCACCACGGCTTCGGCGCTGCTCAGCGGGTCGGCGGCGGTGGTGCGGTACGCCGCGACCGCGTTGACCAGGCTGGTCCGGGTCGCCGCGGAGACGGTCTGCAGCTCCGGATCGGACTTGAAGACGCGGCTGGACCCGCTCAGCGCGGTCCACCGGTCGAGCAGGTCCTTGCGCTTGTCGGCGGCGGAGGCGGCGATCAGGTCCCCGCTGAGGTCGGAGGTGTTCGACGCGGTCAGCCGCCAGTCCAGCTCGTCGGAGGTGCCGTGGAACTTGTCGATCCACTGGGCGTACTCGGCGACGAGGGTGTCGACGTCGGTGTGGATGCTGCTCGCGCTGCGGCCGTTCGCCCGCCCGGCGAGCACGATCGAGACGGCTTCGCGGCGCAGTTCCCAGGTCCATGAGCCGCGCCAGGCGTCGTCGGTGTCGGTGAGCTGGTACTGCTCGGTGTTGTCGGCGCCCCGGTCGGCGCCGGTGTTCTCCAGGTGCGCGTCGCCGGTGAGCCACACGTCGGAGCCGCCGGTCGCGTAGGCGGACTGGGCGAGTTCGCCCAGGTCACGGTAGTAGAGCGGGGAGGTGCCGCGAAAGAAGGCCCAGGCGCTGGAGGCGAGTTTGACGGTACGGGCGGTCAGCTCGTCGTCGGTGGCCCCACCGTTGAGCAGGTGCAGCGCGTGGTCGCGGGCGTAGACGACGGCGACGGGATCGCGGGTGAGCGCGGCCGCCGCCGGGCTCGCGGGAACGGTGAGCAGCGTCGCGGCCAGCACGACGGCGACACAGGAGGCGAGGGGACGCATATATCGATTGATATCGAACGAAGATGGACGCCCGGCGACCCCGGGGTGTCCAGCACCCCCGCTCCAGGGTTAAGAGGGCACCTGCTGCTACGGCAGGTGGAAGGCACCCTTCCTTACGGGGGTGGTCAGGGGCGTCACGGATGTGCGGGGGCGGGCGGTGCGGCCAGGCTGGGCGGCGTGGCACGCAGGAGTGGGCAGTGGGGACGGCAGTCGCTGGTATGGCTGCACGCGGTGACGTCGATCGGCTGGATGAGCTTCGCGCTCGCGCTGTGCGTCCTGCTGATCAGCGGCCCCGGCGGCTACGACTCCGCCCGCGTGCTGGACAAGCAGCTACTGGCCCACCTGGGCACCTCGGCGGCGTTCACCGGCCTGATGCTGTCGGGCCTGACCGCCTGGGGCTACCTGCGGCACTGGTGGGTGCTGGTCAAGTTCGTCATCACGCTGACGCAGCTCGTGGTCGGCATGTCCGTGCTCAGCCCGCGCCTGGACGCGCTGGCCGGCGGCGACGCCGGGGTGCAGATCGCCTCGTCGGCGCTGATGGCCGCGGCGATCGCGTTCCAGGCATGGCTGTCGGTGACCAAGCCGTGGCGGCACACCCCGTGGACCGACCCGCGCCGGCGCACCCCGTCGTTCCCGAACTGGCTCTACTGGGCCGCCGTCGCCGTGCCGGTGCTGGACTTCGTGGTGTGGAAGGCGCTGTTCGGCTCCCCCGCCCCGCTGCTGTCCCTGCTGATCGCGGTGGCCTTCCCGTTCTACCGCCGCTCCCGGCTGCGCGCGGCGGCGCCACAGCCGGTCGCGGGCTGAGCCGGGCGCGGGCTGAGCCGTCAGCGCAGGAACGCGGTGATGCGGGTCCAGGCGTCGGCGGCGGCCTCGGCGTGGCCCTCCCGGCCGAAGTGGTCCCACTCGATGAAGCCGTGCGGCTGCCCCTCGTAGACGACGACGTCGTGCGGGACGCCGGTCGCCGCCAGGTGCCGGGACAGCGACTCGTGCACGGCGGCGGGCACCTCGGTGTCGGCGCCGCCGAACACCCCCAGCACGGGCACCCCGATCTTCGCGCTGAAGTCCTCGGCCAGCTCCGGCGACACCCCGGCCTCGCCCACGTACGGGCAGATGCCGACGACGCCGGCCAGGCCCAGGTCGGCGGTGCCCGCGTAGAGGGCGTTGGCGCCGCCGATGCAGAAGCCCGCCGCGTACACGGGTCCGTCGCCGAGCTCGCGCAGGTGGTCGATCGCGGCGGTCAGGTCGGCGAGCATCAGGTCCCGGTCGAAGGTCTCGCGGATCTTCGGGTCGTACTCCTCGCCCCGGGCGGCGGGGCCGAGCGTGCGGCCGTAGTAGTCGATGACCAGCACGTCGGCGCCGGTGCGGGCGAACCGCCGGGCCAGGTCGCGAAACGGCGACCGCAGACCGCCGACGTCGGGCAGCAGCACCAGCCGGGCACCGGTCGGCTCCTCCGCCGGAGCCAGGTAGGCGCTGAAGCGGGAGCCGTCCGCGGAGACCAGCTCCAGCATCGGGTCGGCGCCGGCAGAGGCGGGGGCGTCACCGTCGAGGCACATACGTCGACCGTATCGACGGGGTCAACGGATTTAGCCGGGCCGCGTCGCCGCGGCCCGGCCTCCTGCTCAGTACGTGTGCACGTCCTCAGTACGTGTGCACGTCGATGTAGTTCAGTTTGTTGTTGTTGCTGCTGGCGGCGTTGCTGATCGTCAGGTGGTTGTCGGTGACGGTGACGACCGCGGTGCCGTCGATCCAGCGCGCCGCGGCGGTCGGGGTGCCGGAGGCGATCACGTTCCCCTCGGCCAGCAGCGCGTAGACGCTGTCGGTGTAGGACGGATCACCCGCGACGACGTGTACGACGTAGGTGCCGTTGGGGACGTACAGCTCCCAGTAGTTGGCCTTGGTCGGCTGGGCGGCGTGGATGACGGTGTCGTAGCGCTGGTCCCAGGAGACGGCCGCGTTGCGGTCGCGGGTGGCGGCCGTGTCGTCGGCGTGCCAGCCGTAGGTGTAGCCCCAGCGGGTGTCGAAGAGCGCACCGGTGTCGGCGACGTACCCGGCCGGGGTCGGGGCCGACGCGGGCTGGAAGTTCACCGACACGGTCACGGCCGGGGTGAGCAGGAACGCCCTGGTCATGCCGCCGTTGAGGCGGCCGCTGCCGACGATCTGGCCGCGGTCGTTGACGCCGTACGCCCGCTCCAGCTTCCAGCCGGTGCCGGCGGGCAGCAGCGTGTCGAGGGCGACCATGCCCGCGCCGCTACGCCACAGCCAGGCCCGGGGCGCCACGCACGGCTGGCACTTCGGGTCGGCGGTGCCGACGACCTCACCGGCGGCGTTGACGCCGGTGGCCTGGCTGTACTGGATGCCGTCGACGGTGCCGAGGTCGGAGACCACCCCGGTGGGATCCCACGCGACCGCGTGGGTGTTGAACGTGCCCGCGACCTCGCTCTCGCCGACGGCGACACCGCGGATGCTGATCGCGTACGCGCCCGCGCCGTACTCGGTGTTGCCCGACAGGGACGGCAGGTGGCGCAGCGTGCCGTTCTGCCAGACGAACGCGGGCCAGCCGACGACCTGGCCACGGGCGTTGATCCCGGTCGCCGGGCCGAGGGAGTCGGGCGGATTGCCCAGGTCGACCGTGGTGCCGTTGAGCTCGTACAGCATGGCGTTGGGGCCGTCCTCGGACTGCGCGCCGCGCTGGCCGCCGACGACGCGGCCGGTCGGGTCGATGCCGTTGCCGACGCCGAGGCGGTTGGTGATCGAGCCGCCGAGGTCGGTGATGGCGCCGGTCGCGCTCCAGCGCACGGGGTAGCCGTAGCCGCCGTTGCTGCGGTCGGCGGTGCCCGCGATCTGGCCCGCGTCGTTGACGGCGTTGGCGTAGCTTCCGCCGCCGCCGGGCAGGGTGCCGAGGTCGGTCATGACCCCGCCGGCGTAGCGGAAACCGTGGGTGGCGCCGGAGGCGGTCGTGGTCGAGCCGACGACGACGCCCGCGTTGTTGATCGCGCGGGCCTCGCTGACCGCATATGCCGAGGTGCTGAGGACGCCGAGGTTCTCGATGGTGTATCGCGGCGACACTGCCGCGTGCGCCGGGGCGGTGGGGACCGCCGCGGCCGCGGCGAGCAGACCGACCGTGGTCAGAACGGTGCGGATGGTCTTCACAGGAAACCCTTCCGGGGAGCGGGGAGAGCGCTCTCCACCTTGGGGGTAAAGCCTCGCGCCTGTCAATGCACATGTTTCGATCTGGCGGGAGGCCGCCGCCCCACCGCCGGGCGCGGGGCCGCTATCCTGCCCGGATGCTGTCGAACCGCGTCGTACGTGTGCTGGCCGTGGTGTCGGCGGCGGCGTTCCTGGCCGTGGCGCTGGCGATCCGGGCGCTGTGGGACGGGCCGGTGGAGCAGTTCTCGGGCACCGCCCTGTACGCGTCGATGGTCTACGCCGGGGTCTACCTGCTGTGGCCGCGCTGCCGCCCGTGGACCGCCGGGGCGGTCGCGGTCGCGTTCTGCTGGGCGGTCGAGGTCTCGCAGCTCAGCGGCGTTCCGGCGTACCTGTCGGCGCGCAGCCTGCTGGCCCGCCTGGCGCTCGGCGTCCAGTTCGACCCGGTGGACCTGCTCTGGTACCCCGTCGGCGTGCTCCCTCTGGCCGCACTCCACTGGTTCCTGTCCACCCGCCGCCCCGCCGCCCCGGCCACGGCCGATCGCCCGGCGGCGCCCGCCTCATGATCACCGCTTCCGGTCGGTTTGCGGCCGGAACGGCGACCTCCTGACCGAAAACAGTGATCATCGGCCGACCGACCAGGCGCCCACGCCCCCTTAGCATTGACGCTGGCCTATCTAGGGGACGATTTTCCGAAATCCGTCCTCTAGATAGGCCAGCGTCGATCAAAAACGGGTTGGGCGGCGGGCTGGCGCCGAGCCGAAACGGTCAGGTCGCGGAACCGGTTGACCTGGTCTGCGGGATGCGGTTGGGGCCGACCGAGAGGATCGCACCGGCGCCCAGCATGACCAGCCCCGCGACCATGGCCGCGATCGGCAGCCCCGTCGGGATGCCGAGGTAGACGGTGATCCCGAGGATGCGGGACAGCCCCCAGGGCAGCAGCGCCATCTGGTCGTTCCAGATGGTCAGCGCCCGCTCCAGCCCCAGCGCGGCGACCAGCCCGCTCAGCACCGCGAGCGCCGTCCCCGCCGCGGCGAGCGCCGTGCCCACCGCCCGGCGGCGCAGCAGCCCGTAGTGGACCCGCAGCACCAGGGCGGTGGCAACGAACAGCCAGCCGAACGCCGCGAACGCGATGGTGACGTACGCGAACCGCAGGTCGGGCGCGGTCCAGAAGTCGAACCAGTACCGGCCGGGCCCGCGCGTGGCCAGCGCCCCGAGCAGGATCACGCTGCGCAGCAGCGCGACACCGCCGAGCACGGCCCAGGCGTGGAACGGGTCGCGGCGGCCGAGGACGAGGCGCACCACCAGGGCGAACAGCAGCCAGCCGCCGAGCGTGACGACCAGGTGCGCCGGGGCGGCGAACCAGGTCAGCACGGCCCGGCTCGCGGCCAGCACCAGCAGCGGCACCAGCCAGACCAGCACCCGGTCCAGCCGCGCGGCGGGGGCGGGCACGTCGCGCAGGCGCCACGGCCGGGTCGCGCCGAGCCACAGCGCCCGCGCGGCCGCGCCGCCCGGACCCCGGCCGACGAAGCCCCAGGCCAGGATCAGCGCGATCAGGGCGAGCAGGATGCGGGCCAGCCAGGCCATGGCCGGGTCGCGGTCGGCGCGCGCGGCGCCGAGGTCGGCGGCGGTGAAGTTGTACGCGGGCAGGTCCACGTTCCCGCCGTAGCGGGCCGTGTGCAGCTCGCGGGCGGCCCGGTAGTCCGTCTCGGCCGCGCGCCAGGCGTCGTACGCGGCCTGGTCGCCGGTGTCGAGCCACTGCACGTGCCGCAGCACCATGGCCCGGTACGCGCCCAGGGTCTCGAACAGGTTGACCTGGTAGTCGAGGGTCTGCGTGAACTGCTTGCGCAGCCCGGAGTCGCGCCAGGCGGCCGGGTCGGTGGCCGCCACCAGGTCGCGCATGCGGCGGGCCAGGGCGGCGGCCTGCTCGCCCTCGGCGACGGCCTCGTCGACGCGTCCGGCGCTGACGGCGTAGATGCTGTCCAGCGCGGCGGAGTCGCCGGTCGGGATGTCCCACTCGAAGATCCACATCATCGGCGGGGGTTCCAGGCCGAGCGCCTCGACGCTGTTGTCGGCGTACGGGCCGAGGTAGAGGCCCTTGGTGACCGCCTCCCGCGACAGCGCCATGGCCTGCCCGATCGCGGCGACCGTGGCCGGGTCGGCGGAGAAGGTGCGGTAGGCCCAGTCCGCGGTCAGCTGCGCGGGGTCGGCGTCGGGGTTCCAGGCCAGCCGCGCGGTGGTGTACGTGTTGAGGTCGTACAGCTGCCAGAAGCCGGTGCGCAGGTAGAGCGACATGGGTCCGGCCCTGAGCGGGCCGCCGTCCTGGGTCCAGTTCCACACGCCCTCGACGTGCGGGTTCGCGGCCAGGAACTGGCGCAGCGCCTGCTGGTGCAGCGGCCCGAGGTCGTTGGGCAGCGACCCGAACGCCTCGAACTCGCGCCGGGCCTGGAACTCCACGATCCGCCGCTGGCCGCCCTCGGCCAGGGTCGTGTTCAGCGGCAGGTGGCTGTAGAAGTCGCCGAGGGTGTACTTGGTGGACACGATCAGGTGCGGGTCGTCGAGGCCGCCGAGCACCTGCCGGTACGACTCGGGGTTGGTGTGCAGGTCGCCGACCGCGCCGACGCCGACGGTCCAGGTGCGGAAGATGACGTCCCGGCCCGACTGCCCGGCGGTGGCCAGCAGCGCGGTCAGCATCGCGCGCACGGACGCGTCGGTGGTGACCGCGATCTTCGAGGAGTAGTCCCAGCCGTTCTGGGCGTACACGTCGCCGCCCTCGCCGATGCGCACCATCAGGCCGTCGACGTACGGCATCGACTCGAACAGCTCGGCCAGGCCCGCCTGGTACACCGCCCACAGCTTCGGGTCGGCGGTGTCCAGGCCGCCGGTGGTGGCGCGCAGGTACCGCTCCAGCGGGGGCGAGACCGCGAGCATGTCGGTGAGCAGGAAGACCTTCAGGCCCATGTCCTCGGCGTACCGGAAGACGGGGCCGAACGCGGCGACCAGTGCCTTCGCGCGGTCCACGTGGGAGTCCCCGACCGGGTAGACGGCGTGGCCGTCGCCGACCCCGGCGAAGGTGACGTACTCCAGGAAGCCCGGCAGGACGACGCCGTTGTAGCCCTGCGCGGCGGCGTGGTCGATGTACTGCCGGAACTGCTCGGCGATGCGGTCGACGGCGGCGGCGTCCACCCACGGGGCCTGCGGCAGCAGCGCCTGCCCGACGATGTCGGTGTTGAGCGAGTAGTCGGTGCCCGCCGCGAACGCGGCCGCGTCGGGTTCGCGGCCGACGGAACCGGCGTCGGTGAGCCGCAGCCCGAGGCGCGGGGTGATCAGCCTGCCGTTCTCACCCGCCGGGACGGCCGGGTTGCCGGACCGGATCCGGTCGGCGAGCGCGTACAGACCCGCGGCGATGCCCGCCTGGTCGGCGGCGGTCACGGTCAGGTCGGCACCGGAGGCGGCCACCGCGTACGCCTCAGCGGACGCACCCGGCACCGCCTCGATCCGGGTCCGCACCGCCGGGCCGGTTCCCGCCTGGGCGGCGACGGCCGGGCGGGGCAGTCCGCGTGCGGCGATCGCGTCCGCGACGGCCGCGGCGGCCTTGGTCAGCCGCAGCTCGTCGGGCACGACGACGGTCGTGACCGCGGGCGCCGGAGCGACCTGGCGCACGGGCGCGGCGGCGGGGTGCTCCTGCGGCACCGTGGCGGGGGTGGAGCTGAGGCCGAGCGCGTCCCCGACCCCCCACGCGACGCCGGCGCCGAGCAGCAGCAGGACGAGCACGGCAGCGAGCAGCGCGAACGGGCGCGGGAGACGGCGATCGTGAAACACGCTCGCATATTAGGGGCCGGGCACCCGAGACGGAAGATCACCAGTTGATCACGACCCCGACAAGATCGACCAAGTTGGGGCACAAGATCGGCCAAGTTGCCGGGCAATCGGGCACTTTCCGAGGTGTTATTCCCACGATTGCCCGGCAAGTTGCGCAACCTTGGGGCACCCCGGACCTTGGGGCACCTCGGGATCACCTTGGGGCACCTCGGGGTCGTTTCGGGGCGCGATGGGGTCGTGTTTCAGGGAGTTCCCAGGTAGGGCCGTTATGATCTGGCCCCGAGGGGAGTACCTCATCAGATCCGTTCCGGTCATCACGGACCGGCCCAGCCGGCCCCGGACGGACGCCCGCCACCACGCGGGTGAGGGAGACCTCAGACATCAACGTCTGGAGTCTCGTCATGCCCGTGGAAACCCTCGCCGCCGCCACCACCACCACGATCGGCACGCCCTGGCTGTGGGCGGTCACCGTGCTCGTGCTGCTCGGCCTGCTCGCCCTCGACTTCGTGATCACGCGCAGACCCCACGAGGTCAGCATGCGCGAGGCCGTCGGCTGGACCGTGTTCTACCTGGCCCTGCCCGTCGCGTTCGGCTTCTTCGTGTGGTCGCGCTACGGCCATACGCCCGCCGTCGAGTTCTTCACCGGGTACGTCGTGGAGAAGTCGCTGTCGGTGGACAACCTGTTCGTCTTCATGCTGCTGCTGACCGCGTTCGCGGTGCCCGCCGCCCTGGCGCAGCGGGTGCTGCTCTACGGCATCGTCGGCGCGCTGGTGCTGCGCGCGATGTTCATCGCCGCCGGTGCCGCCGTGCTCAAGACCGGCACCTGGGCGTTCGTGCTGTTCGGCGTGGTGCTGCTGGTGACCGCCGCCAAGGTGCTGCGCGACGCCGTACGCGGCGGCCCGCACGAGATCGACATCGACCGGATGCGCGGCGTACGGCTGCTGCGCCGGTTCATGCCGGTGACCGAGCAGTACCACGGCTCGCGGCTGACCGTGCGCCACGACGGCGTACGCACGCTGACGCCGATGGCCCTGGTCGTCGCCGCGGTGTTCCTCACCGACATCGTCTTCGCCGTCGACTCCGTCCCCGCCGTGTACGGCGTGACCGAGGACCCCTACCTGGTGTTCGCCACCAACGCCTTCGCCCTGCTGGGCCTGCGCGCCCTGTACTTCGTCCTGCACAACGCCCTGGGCAAGCTCCGCTACCTCAACCACGGCCTGGCCCTGATCCTGGCGTTCATCGGCGTCAAGCTGGTCCTGCACTGGGCCCACGGCGTCTGGCCCGCCCTGCCCGAGGTGCCGACCCTGCTCTCGCTGGCCGTCATCATCGCGGTCCTGGTCATCGTCACCATGGTCAGCCTGCTGGCCAACCGGCGCGACGCCCGGCGCGACGCGGCGGCGGCGGAGAACGCCCCCGCCGAGCACTCCCTCCGCTGACCTGGAGGTAAGCGCCGGAGGTAAGGAAGGGCATCTTCCACTCGCTCTGCGAGGTGGAAGGTGCCCTTCTCCACGCGCCCCGGACGTTGCTCAGTTCGGCACGATGTCGGTCTTGACGATCGTCTGCGGGCCCTCGCCGGTGAGGGCGTCGGCGATGTGCCGGGCCCAGGAGCGAATCGCGGGCCAGTCGCGGTAGTCGCCCTCCGGGGCGCGCAGCGCCGCCGCGACCGCCCGGTCGGCGGCGGTCAGCCGGTCCGGGTCGAGGCGGCCTGCGAAGACCCGGTGCTCGCGCGCCTTCGTCGCCTCGGCGATCCCGGCGACGTCGACCGGCTCCTCCCAGGTCGCAGGCGGGCCCAGCGGGCCGCTGGAGAACAGCCACACCGGCTTGGCGGCCAGCACCGGCTCGTGGCGCTGCACGAACCAGCGGGCCGGTTGCAGCCACTGGCCCGCATAGACGGCGCTGCCCAGCACGAACGCGTCGAACGCGTCCATGACGAGGTTGCTGTCCTCGTCCACGTCGCTCTCGGTGACCTCCAGCCCGCGCCCGGTCAGGTCGGCGGCGATCGCCTGGGCGATCTCCCGGGTCGACTCGTACTTCGACGCTGAGGCCACCAGCACCTTGCGTACGCCGGGACCTGCGGCCGCGAGCGGTTCGAGCACCGGCTCGAACTCGGCGAGCAGCAGCGGGCGGATGTCCAGCGCCTGGTCGGGCACCGTCGGCACCACGGTCGGTGCCACGACCGGAACGCCGCCGGTCACGCTCACGCCGGGGACCGTTCCAGGTCGGCGTCCGCCTGGGCCAGCAGGCGCTGCCCGAGCGCGATGAGGGCCCGTCCCGCGGCCAGCTCCGCCCCGATCTCCGGCACGTCCTCGTCGAACCGCGTCCGCAGGGCCTCCCCCGCGGCGTCCAGCCGGGGTGCACCCGCCCCGGAGACCAGCCGCGCGGCCGCACGGGTGTGCCCCTGATCGTCCGGCTCGTCGATGGTCACGTCGACACTCCAGTGCGTCATCGGCCCAGACCTCCAAGCGGACTCTTGCGGTCCGTACCCCGCCATTGTCCCCGCAAACCCCAGCGAGCGGGTCTGACCTGCCCGAATCCGAGCGCGTGCGGGCGGCGGCTAACATCTGGCGGTGCCCCGACCCGTGCTGCTCGCCGTCGTCGGCATCGACGGCGCGGGCAAGACCACCCTGGCCAGGCAGCTGGCCCGCGACCTGACCGAGGCGGGCGTGCCCGCCACGTACTACGAGAACGCGGGCGGGCGCCCGGTCATCACCGCGATCGCGCGGCGGTTCGGCCGCGCCGACGGCCCCGCCCTGCTCGGCCGCGCGGGCAACCTCGCGGTCGAGGCGACGATCCGCTGGCTGGCCATCGGGCGGTCCGTGCTCGGCGCCCGGCTGACCGGCCGCGTCGCCGTGATGGACCGCTACGCCTACTGCCAGTACGCCGCCATCCGCACCCGCCGCCAGCGCGGCGAACGGCTCGCCCGCGCCGCGTACGGCCTGTTCCCGAGGCCGGACGTGGTCTGCTATCTGGCCGTCGGCCCGGCCGAGGCGCAGCGCCGGGTGGAGCTGCGCGGCATCGACCGCGAGGAGCTGGCCTACCTGGCGGCCGCCGACGCCGCATACCGGGGCCTGCCGGAGTTCACCGGGTTCACGGTCGTGGACGCGCACGGAACACCCGACGAGGTACGCGCCGCCGTACACGACGCCGTCCGGCCGACGCTCAGAGCGAACAGGACGGTCGCGGCACCGCGGCGCGGTTAGCGTCGTCCACATGGGAGCAGGGACGACAGCGGCGTACGACGCCCACGCGGACTGGTACAACGACTTCATGTCACCGGCGGCCGGTGAATACCTGCGGCGGGTGCACGCCACGCTCGCCGACCTGCTCGGCCCCGGGACCGGGGTCTGCCTGGACGTGTGCTGCGGCACCGGCGCGCACGCCCCTGCCGTGGCCGGGCTCGGCTGGACGCCGGTCGGGGTGGACCTGTCCCGTGAGCAGCTGCGCCACGGGGCCCGGCACCTGCCGGTGGCGGTCGCCGACGCGACCGCGCTGCCCGTCGCCGACGGCTGCCTGCCCGCCGCGGTCTGCGTGCTGGCCAGCACCGACGTGCCCGACTACGCGAAGGTCGTGGCCGAGATCGCACGGGTGCTGCGGCCCGGCGGCCGGTTCGTGCACCTGGGCGTGCACCCCTGCTTCGTCGGCGCGTTCGCCGACTGGGGCGACGCGCCGCGCATCGTGGTCGACGAGCGGTACGCCGAGCGCGGCCACACCTTCGAGACCTGGAACCCGAACGGGGTGCGCGCCCGCGTCGGCGGATGGCAGCTCCCGCTCGCCGACCTGCTCAACGCCGTCACCGACGCGGGCCTGGCGCTGGTCCGCACCGCCGAGGCGGGCCCCGGCGGCATCCCCGACCTCTTCGGCTTCGTCGCCGCCAAACCCGCCCGCTGATCCGCATCCCGCGCGGGTTTCGTGCAGTTTCGGGGAAACTGCACGAATCCGCGCCATGATTCCAGCACTTTCCCCGAAACTGCACGAAACGGAAACCGCGACGGCGCAGCGCAGCGGGGCGGGGGTCAGGCGGCGAGGAGGTGGCGGACCTGCGGGATGACCTGCTCGGCGTACAGGCCGACGGAGGTCATCATCGCCTCGTGCGGCAGCGTGCCCGAGCTGTACTTCAACTCGAACCGGGACAGGCCCAGCGCCCGCACCGTCTTGGCGATCTTCGCGGCGACGGTGGTGGGCGAGCCGACGTAGAGCGACCCCGCGTCCGCCTCGGCCTCGAACCGGGCCCGGCTCGTCGGGCCCCAGCCGCGTTCGCGGCCGATCCGGTCGTGCAGCACCCGGTAGTGCGGCCACAGCTGCTCACGGGCCTGCTCGTCGGTGTCGGCCACGTGGCCGGGCGAGTGCACGCCGATCGGCAGCCGGGCCACGCCGAGCTGCTCCAGCGCCCGGTGGTAGAGGTCCACGTACGGCGCGAAGCGCTCCGGCTGGCCGCCGATGATGGCCAGCATCAGCGGCATCTCGTACCGGGCGGCGCGCACCACCGACTCCGGGCTGCCGCCGACGCCGATCCAGGTTCGGATGCGGCCCCCGGTCTTCGGGTAGACGTGCTGGTCGGTCAGGCCCGCGCGCAGCTCGCCCTGCCAGGTGACCGGGCCCTCGCCGAGGAGCTGGTCCAGCAGGTCGAGCTTCTCCTCGAACAGCTCCTGGTACAGGCTCAGGTCGTAGCCGAACAGCGGGAACGACTCGGTGAACGAGCCGCGCCCCACGATGATCTCGGCGCGGCCGTTGGAGACGGCGTCGAGGGTGGCGAAGCGCTCGTACACCCGGACCGGATCGTCGGAGCTGAGCACGGTGACCGCGGTGCCCAGCCGGATCCGCTCGGTGCGGGCCGCGATCGCCGCCAGCACGATCTCGGGCGCGGTGACCGCGAAGTCGGCCCGGTGGTGCTCGCCGACGGCGAACGCGTCCACGCCCAGGCGGTCGGCGAGCACCGCCTGCTCGACCACATTGCGGATGACCTGCGGGTACGCCACCGTGGCGCCATCGGCGTCCACGGTGACGTCACCGAACGTGTCGAGTGCGAACTCCAGCGGTGCGGACATGACCAGCCTCTCCCTACGGTGCGACGGTTGATCAAACCGTGCCGCCCGACAGGCTATTCCGCCGCGACCTGGACGGGCTGCGACCGGGTCAGGCGAGGCCGGGGATCTCCCAGAACACCAGGTAGTCCCGGCTGCCGCCGTTGCCGCCGACGATCAGGGTCCCGTCGGCGCGGAACAGCACCGCGTACGCCTCCTGGGTGTAACCGCTCTTGAGCACCGCCCCCTTGGCCGGCGCCGCCGGATCGGTCAGGTTCCAGAGCGTGGCCGTGCCGAACGCGGTGCCTGCGGCGAGGGTCTTGCCGCTGCTGTCGAACGCCAGCGACAGCACGGTGCCCTCGTGCATGTCCAGCGTCGCGAGCTTCACCGGCTTGGCGAGGTCGGCGGTGTTCCACACGATGACGGTCTGGTCGGCACCGCCGGTCGCCATCAGGCTCCCATCGGGGCTGAACGTGATCGTCTGGACCAGACCCCGGTGGCCGTGCAGCGTGGCGGTCTTCCTGGCGCTACCCGCGCTGCGCACGTCCCAGAGCACCACGTCGCCGCCCTTGATCCCGGCCGCCAGCGTCCGGCCGGCCGGGTGGAACGCCAGCGCGAGCGCGTCACGCCCCTTGAACAGGGTCTTGGGGGTGCCGTCGAGACCGCCCGGGTGCAGCATGACCCCGCCGGACTCGGCGACCGCGAGCACGGATCCGCTCGGGTTGAACACGGCGTCGCGGGTAAGCGCCATAGCGCCGTCGACCGGCATCAGCCATCCGCTCACCTGGTCGAGCTGCCTCGGCTGGCGGGGGTCGGCGACGTCCACGACCACCACGACGCCGTCCACGGAGATGAGCCGCTTGGCCGAGGAGAACCACGTGATCCGGCCCAGGCAGCCGTTGCCGAAGCCCGCGATCTCTCGGGGCTGGTCGAGCTGGGAGATGTCAAGGATCTTGAGTGTCGGTTGGTCGCAGACGGCCAGGTAACCGGTCTTCGGGTCGTACCCGAAATACTGCGAGTCGGCCTCGATGCGGCCGATCTCGTGCGGGACCGCGCTGAGCGTGCTGCTCGGAGCGGGCGCGGCGGTCTGCGGCGCGTCCTTTCCCGACCCGCACCCCGCCACCAGCGCGGCGAGGACGACGGCACCGCCGATCGCGGCGAGGAGCCTGGACCGGCCCCCGGCCCGACCGGGCGTGTCGGCCGCCGAAGGGTACTGCCCGTGTGCTGTGACCGTCACTGCCGCTCCCCGTGTCATTTCCCTTGTCCTGCAGGCGATCTTCGCCGCAGCGGACGACACTGTACCGACGGTCGCCGATGGCGGGGTGCCGGATGTGGGCGGGGCTGTTCGGTCGGTCGCGGCCGACCGCCGGGCTCAGCGCGAGCCGTTGCCGAACTGCCATTCCAGTCCGGGTACGCCCGCGGCCAGCTCCTCCATCAGCGCCTCGACCGCTTCCTCGCCCGCGTCGGCGGCGACGGTGACCACGAGGAACTGCCGGTGCTCGGGCGCGTCCACCCGGCCGCCGATCCCGTCGAACGCCGCCGCGAACCGGGCGATCACCTCGTCGGTGAACTGCGGGTCGGCGTACGCCTGCACGCACAGGTTCGGGCCGCGGCGCACCACGTGGAAGCCGCTGCCCTCCAGCACCAGCACGTCGCCCTCGGCGCAGCCCATCACCAGCCCGGGGCTGGCCAGCAGCTCGATCAGCCCGCCGGGCAGCCGTCGGGCGGCCACCACCTCGCGGAACATCTGCCCGTCGGCCTCCCGGAAGGCGAGCGCGATCTGGCCGGGGTCTGCGTCAAGGTCGAACATGGCCGAGATGATGCCACGCCCGCCCGCCGCGTACGAGGGGGCGTCAGCCCGGGGCGCGGAACGCCGCCACGAAACGGCGCTGCCAGGGGGTCTCCACGGCGGAGCGGGCGTAGTGGGCGCGTACGTAGGCGACAGCCTCCCCGGCGGGGACGCCGTCGAGCACCGCCAGGCAGGCCAGCGCGGTGCCGGTGCGGCCCCGGCCGCCGCCGCAGGCGATCTCGACGCGCTCGGCCCCGGCGCGCGCCCACGCCTCGTGCAGCGCGGCGGCGGTGGCGGCGCGGTCGGCGGGCAGGCGGAAATCGGGCCAGCGCAGCCAGCGCGACTCCCAGGCGACCGCGGGCGGCTCGTGTCCCAGCAGGTACAGCCCGAGCTCCGGCACCGGGCCGACCGGCAGCGGGCGGCGCAGCGCCCGCCCGCGCACCAGCCGCCCGGACGGCAGCCGCAACACCCCCGGCGCCCCCGCATCCCAGCCACCATCCACCCCCCGACCCTACCCACCACCCCATTGCACGAGCACGAGCACGACGGGACGGGACGGGACGGGACGGGACGCGGTGCAGTTTCGAGGAAGTCGTGCAGTTTCGGGGAAACTGCACGAAAAAGACCCGGCGTTCGTGCAGTTTCCCCGAAACTGCACGAACGCCGGGCCGTCCTCAGTCGCCTGGCGGGTGGGACGCCACCCATTTTGATAGACGTTGGCCTATCACATCGAATCCGAGTAGGGCGGTTTCACCCGGTAGTTGCAATTAGCTGTTCCTGGAGTACTTCGGCTGGTGTTCTGAAGCCGAGGATCTTGCGGGGTCGTCCGTTGATCTCAGCGGCGACCCCGTCGAGGTGTTCCTGGGTGTGGACGCTGAGGTCGGTGCCTTTGGGCAGGTATTCGCGTAGTAGGCCGTTGGTGTTCTCGTTGGTGCCGCGTTCCCAGGGGCTGTGGGGGTTGGCGAAGTAGACCTGGCAGTCGGTGCGGGCGGTGAACAGCTTGTGGGAGTGGGCCATCTCGAAGCCGCGGTCCCAGGTGAGGCTGCGTAGTAGTTGGCGGGGCAGGTGGGTCAGTCGGTCGGCGACGGCTTCGGCGACGGCGGCGGGGTCGTGGTGGTCGGGCAGGGCGGTCAGGGTGAGGTAGCGGGTGGTCCGTTCCACGACGGTGGCGATGCCGGACCTGCCGTGGGCGCCGATGATGAGGTCGCCTTCGTGGTGGCCGGCGGTCTTGCGGTCGGCGGCGTCGGCCGGGCGGGTGCTGATGTGCGGCAGGTCGGCGAACCGGGCGCGGCGGCCGTCGGGCTGCGCCGGGCGGCGGTGGGCGCGGCCGGTGCGCAGGACCGGCCGTTCGAACAGGTCCTTCAGGCCGCCGCGGGCCTGCACATAGATCGCCAGGTAGATCGTCTCTGCGGACACGTGCCACTCCGGGGCGTCGGGATGGGCGAAACGCAATCGTCCCGCGATCTGCTCCGGTGACCACCGCTTGGCCAGCCCCGCCACGACCGTGTCGCGCAACGGCCCCGGGACGGCCAGCTTCGCCGGCTTGGGCCGCCGCGCCCGCCGCCCGGCCCGCAACTGCGCCAGCACCGCGTCATAGCGGAGCCGGTACGCCCGCACCAGCCGCCCGCCCGGACCCCTGCGCCGCAGGTGAGGCGGCCCGTAACGGTCATCGCCGTTACGGGCCACCTCCCGGCACACCGTCGAGGCGTGCACCCCGACCGCGATCGCTATCTGGACCTGGGTGAACCCCGCCGCCCAACACCGCTGGATCGTCGCCCGCTGCTCTGCCGTCAGCCGCTTACCCGGCACCGCCCAACCCCCACCACTTGTCGCGTCGGGCGGTACAACCCGAATTGCAACAACTGGTTGTGATCAAGTAGATCATCTTCCATGTAATAGGCCAACGTCTATGAAAAACGGGGCGGGTGGCATCGCGTCCTGACAGCACTCCGCTCGTCGGCGCCGTGTCCGCATGGCGCCGTGTCCACATGGCGGGCGGGCCGGCGGCCTTCGTGTCCGCCGGGATGGCGGTTCAGGCGGCGGTGTCGACTTCCAGGAGGTCGCCGGGGGTGCAGGACAGCGCGTCGCAGAGGGCGGTGAGGGTGGAGAAGCGGATCGCGCGGGCCCGCCCGTTCTTCAGCACGGACAGGTTGACCACGCTCACCCCGACCCGCTCCGACAGCTCGACCAGGGTCATCCCGCGCTCGGCGAGCAGCCGGTCCAGGTGGACGGTCACCCGGTGCCCGGCGTCGTCGGCCTCGGTCATCAGACCAGCCCGTCGACGTCGGCGCGCAGCCGTACGCCCTGGCGGAAGACCTCGGCCAGCAGCAGGACCACGGCCCCGGCGACCAGCGGCACCCAGCTGAACGAGAACACCGCCCGGACCACGCCCGCCGCGGCCGAGTGCTCGACGACCAGCCGGTGCGCCTGGTACGCGACGAGCTGCACCGCGCTGCCCCCGGCCGCGACGGCCAGGCCGACGCCGACCATGCGCCGGGCGTTGCCGACGGTGAACACCTCGCCGGCGGGCACGGTGCGCACGGTCCGCCACAGCAGCCACAGCACCAGCAGGATCAGCGCCTGGGCGAGCAGCTCGGGGGCGACGTAGGCGAGGCGGTCGCCGAGGTCCATGCCCCAGAAGCTCAGGCGCATGTCGCCCCACGGCATCAGCTCGACCGGCAGGCGGCCGGTCGTGGCGTCGCGGGTGCCGTCCGAGGTGTCGACCCAGTCGAAGATAGGCTTGGCGCCGGTCCCGGCGCTCTGCCATCGCTGCGCGAACTGCGCGCCGGGCTGCACCGCGACCTGCGGCACCGACTGCGGCACGGGCATCGGCGCGACCCCGCGCACGAGATCGAGCCCGGCGGGCCCGAGCAGCGCCGGCCACACGCCGAAGACCAGCACGAACACCGCCACGACGCCGAGCAGTACGGTGAGCAGCCGCGCACTCACCTTGACCGTCGCACCCATGCTTCCTCCCCCATATCGTTCTTCGTTATGCCGACCGATACTGCATATCGAAATTCGATATGTCAAGGCCGGTTCGACGGTCAGCCGTGAACGGGGTCGTCCACAGCGGACGGACATTGAGGACGCGAGCGCGGACACGCGGTGCGGTCGTGGTTTCGACCGGATACGGCAGCCGTTCGGACACGGTCGCGGCGGCGGCGGGGCGGCTACGATACGCGCAGGCGAGCCGGGAGACCGGTGCCGGTACCACGATCGGTCGGCTATCCAGCGACGACGGGTGAGGACGCCCATGCGGGTGGAGTTGGCACTGCCGCAGGAACCCGAGCTGCTCGACGTCGAGCTCGTCGACGCCGACAGGGGCGAGCCGCTGCCCGCCGCGACCGGATCCCGCTGCCGTCTCGGCACGCCGGTCGTGCACCGGGCCAAGGCCGACGACGGCCGCCTGCTGGTCGCGGTCGCGCTGCCGTGCGGCTTCACCGGCGGACCGGAGCCGGTCACCCGCGCCGCGCTCACCGCCGCGCTGCGCAGCCGCGACGGCTCGGCCGTCCACCCCGTCGCGTACGGGCTGAGCCCCGCGCGCCTGGCCCACGCCACCGGCAGCCGCCCCGCCGCGCTGGCGTTCGAGGTGTCGTGGACCCCGGCCGTCAAGGTCGAGTTCGGCACGCCCGCCGAACCGGTGCACGCCGAGTACTACCTGCGGGCGTACGGCGAGGGCGCCAGCGAGGTGACCTGGAAGTTCCGGGAGACCACCACCGCCCGCGTCGACGGGGTCGAATGGCTGGCCATGGTCGTGGTCGCCGACCCGTCCGCCGGGGGCGAGGCGGAGCTGGCGGTCACCGCGTCGGTGCGGCGGGCCGGGGGCGACGTCGCGGCATACCGGGCGAAGCTGCCCGACCACCTCGCCCGCCTGCGCCTGACCGACTGACCCGGCCACCGGACCGCCCGGGAGCCTCGCCGGGCTCCGGCGCGTCGAAGCCCGGCGGAGGTGGTCGTGATGGCTCGACGGCACTGGACGCTGCTGGTGGCAGCGATGATCGCACTCGGCGGCTGCGCCGGCCAGGGCGGGGGCGCCGAGGTCGGTGGATCCGGCGGTGATGCCGACGGCGCGGGTCTGGCCCGGATGCGCCAGCAGGCCCACGACGCGCTCGACCGGTACACCGCCGCGGTGAAGGCCGCGGGCGGCACATCGTTCGTGCCGGTGGGGCCGCGCACCGGCCAGATCGGAGACTGGGAGGCCGACCAGGGCGACAACAAGGCCGCCCTGGTCGCCGGACAGGTCGTCGCGGCGACGGCGTGGCCGACCCCTTCCCCGACG
Source organism: Catellatospora sp. TT07R-123 (assembly GCF_018327705.1). Taxonomy (NCBI): domain Bacteria; kingdom Bacillati; phylum Actinomycetota; class Actinomycetes; order Micromonosporales; family Micromonosporaceae; genus Catellatospora; species Catellatospora sp. TT07R-123. The sequence goes on from NZ_BNEM01000001.1 coordinate 1,754,470, forward strand.
ACCGGAAGGGTGGTCTGGGCGAGCGGCTCGGCCCAGGAGTTCCCGCTGCTGTCACCCGGGCAGGCGATAGCCGCGATGGTGGTCGAGGGTCAGCGCTCCGGCTGCGGCGGGTGCGCCCCGCTCCAGGTCACCGACGCGAAGCTGACCACCGGCAGCATCGACACCACCCGGGGCGCCGCGGTCGTGCCGGTCTGGGAGTTCACACTGCGCGGCAGCGCGGTGCGGATCACCCGCGTGGCCGTGGACCCTGCCGTGACCGTCACCGTGGCGCCGCCTTCGTGGGATCCGAACCACTCCCCCGCCGGGCTGCGGATCGAGTCGGCGACCACGTCGGCGGGCAGCTCCGAGCTGATCGCGCACTTCACCGGCAACGGCGGCCCGGCCAGCCAGCCGTGCGGGGCCGACTACACCACCGAGGCGATCGAGTCCGAGACGGCGGTCGTGGTCATCGTGGTGACCCACCTGCACTCCGGCGACGACATGTGCAACGCGATGGGATACCTGCGGCAGGCGCCGGTCCGGCTGAGCCGCCCGCTCGGCGAGCGGGCCGTGCTGGAGGTCGTGGAGGGCCAGCCGGTCCCGCTGACGATCACGCCCTGACCCCTCTTCGTGGTCCCTCTTCGTTCGTGGTCCCTCTTCGTTCGTGCAGTTTCGGGGAAACTGCACGAATACGGCTCAAGATTCCTGCACCTTCCCCGAAACTGCACCGACCCGCGCACGCCCGCACGCGGCGGGCGGGCGGGGTGGGCGGGGTGGACGGGCGGGTGGTGCGGGGTCAGGTGAGGGTGGGGATGGTGCCGTTGTCGGTCAGGGTGACGTCGACGGTGGGCAGGTCGGCTGACCAGCGGGCGGTGACGGCGGCGAGCACGGCGGTGTCGGGCGGCGCCGCGCCCAGCCCGATCGCGTACCGCACGGTGGGACCGGTCGTCCACGGCCGCGGCCAGGCGTGCACATCGGGCACCCCGGCCTGCTCCAGTGCCGTGACCAGCGCCCGCAGGCGGCCCCGGACCCGTCCCACGGCCTGCTCGCGCTCGTCGGCGCCGTCGGCGCGCACCGCGACGACCGCCCAGGCCGCGTGGCGGCGGTGCAGCGGCGGCGGCGCGACGAGCTGCGCGAACGCGTCACCGCCGGTCGCGGCGGCTTCCTCCAGCAGCTCCCAGGCCCGGTAGAGCTCGCTGGTGAGCAGGTCGACCATGCCCGGTCCGGCCTGGTCGGTGCAGGAGCGCACGGGCTCGCTCGGGGTCAGCACCGTGCCGGGAGGGGTGCCCGGCACGGCCGGAGCCTCGTGCAGCGCCACCGGCTCGCGCCAGTCCCACCCGGCCCAGTCGCCGAAGAAGCGGCGCAGCAGCTGCTCGGGCGGCAGCGTCCCGGCTGCCCGTACGGTCCGGGCCGCCAGCACCGTCCAGGCCAGCCCGGGCAGCCCGCCGAACGGCGCCGAGTCCAGCCCCCGCGCCCGCGCCCATGCCTTGACCTGCCGGGCGAGCAGCGCGAACGCGGCCGGGTCGGCGGCGGTGGCGGCACCGACCGCAGCGGCGTCGGTGACCGCGCTGAGCGCGATCGCGGCCGCCTCGCCGAGCTCGGCCCGGCGCGCCACGGCCTCGGCGGGGTCGAGGGCACCGGTGCCGACGAGCACCAGGTCGACGTCGCGGCCGCCCGCCGGGCCGGTGTGCAGCCGCAGGCCGGGCACCCGGGCGCCGGTGACCTGCCGGACCCGTACCGCATCGGGCAGGGCCGCGACCACGCGCGCCCGGATCCCGGCCGGATCCACCGTGCCCGGCAGCGCCACCACCAGGTCGATGTCGGCGCCCGGCAGCGCGCAGCCCATCGCCCGCGAGCCGGCCAGGTGCACCGCCGCCTCCGGCAGCGCCGCCCGGACAGCCGCGACGACAGCGTCGGCCGCGTTCGCGTCGGCTGGCGACGCGGTCGCGCACGTCGCGGTGGACGGCGATGCGGTGGACGGCGATGCGGTGGACGGCGATGCGGTGGACGGCGATGCGGTGGACGGCGACGCGGTCGCGCGCGTCGCGGTGGACGGCGATGCGGTGGACGGCGACGCGGTGGACGGCGACGCGGTCGCGCGCGTCGCGGTGGACGGGTGCGTAGTGAACGGCGGCGCGGTGGACGGTGGCGCGGCGTCGGTGGTGGAGGGTTCGTCGAGCCAGCGCAGGTCACCGGTGCCGAGGGTGAGCACGGCGCGGGGGCGCATCGGCCCGTCGCCGCGGCGCGACAGCAGCACCAGCTCGCCGACCCGCGCCGTCGCGGCGGTCAGGCGGGCGGCGCAGGCGACGGCGACCGGCTGCGGATCGTGGCTGCGGCCCAGGCTCAGGTGCGGGGTGTAGCCCTCGGCCCGGCCCCGGCAGCGCGGGAACCGGGCCGCGAACGCCCGGTGCAGCCGCACCCAGGCCTGCTCGTCGGCGGCGGCCGGGTCGAGCCAGACGGTGGCGTCGTCGCGGTGGCCGAAGGTGTGCACTCCGTCCAGCGTGGCGGTGAACGGGGCGAGCTCGGCCGCGGCCGCGGCCAGCAGCGGCGCCGCCTGCTCGAACGCGGACTCGGGCACGAATCCGAACAGGACGTTCACGTGCGGCGGCCAGCGGTCGAAGCTCGGGTCGTGCCGGGCGCGCAGCTCCTGGATCGCGGGCCACAGCTGCTGCGGCGGCAGCCAGGCCAGCGCGGTGCGGGCCGTCGGCGCGGTGTCGAGCACCGACCCGGCGGGCTCGCCGAAGGCCAGCTCGGCCAGCACGCCGTAGTGGTCGGACGGGAACAGCGCGCGGTCGGGCAGCTGGTGCGGGCGGTCGCCCAGCAGCAGCGCCGCGTCGGGGCGGGCGGTGCCGCGTACCATGATCCGGTCCAGCCGCGACGCCCGGCCCGACAGCGACGACACCGCCGCGAGCGGGTTGGCGACCGGGTCGAACGTCGGCGTCTGGTCGGCGGGGCCGTGCACCAGGGTCCAACCGTCGCTCATCCCGAGGGTGCCCGCGAGCCCGGCGGTGCCGTCGTTGAAGTCCCCGGCGAGCACCACGTCGCCGGTGATCCCGGCCAGCCCCTCGGCCAGGCGGGCCAGCTCGGACTGCCGCACCCGGGCGCCGCCGTCGGTGTGGTCGCTGGTCAGGTGGGTGGCGGCGACGACGAGCGGGCCGGTCGCGGTGTCGACGACGATCGCGGCCAGCGCCTTGTACGCCGCCAGCCGGTGCCACCCCACCTCGCGCACCGGCAGCCTGCTCAGCAGCGCCAGGCCGCTCTGCTCGACCTCGCGCACCCCGGCGCACACCGTGTAGCGCTCGCGCACCCACGGCTGCGCCAGCAGCAGGTCCAGCAGCGCCGGCTCGACCTCCTGGAGCGCGATCACGTCGGCGTCGGCGGCGCGCAGCGCGTCCAGCAGCAGCGGCCGCCGCAGCGCGGTGTCGATCAGGTCGCCGTCGTAGCGGTCCCACAGCGTGTTCCACGTCAGCACCCGCAGCCGCCCGGGGCCGGGCGCGGCCGCCGGGGCGGGGGCCGGCTGCCAGCCGTCGCGCCAGGTCCGGGCGGTCCCGGCGGTGAAGAACGGGGCGCGCAGCGCGTGCTCGTCGCGTACCCGGCCGGCGGTGCTGGTGTCGAGGCGGTCCACGCCCGCGGCCCGGTCCCAGACGGTCTCCCCGTCGGCCTCGATGTACAGCACGCGGTGCCACGGGATGTCGCCGCCGGGCGTGAACGCGGGCAGCGCGACCCGCTTGGGCGCGGCGCCGCGCTGGCTGACCCCGAGCACGAACCGGGCGGGGTCGAACCGCGGATCCCACCGGACGCGGTGGTAGATGTCCTCACTGGTACGCATGGCGCGCCCAGTATGGCCCGGACGCCCGCCCCCGCTCACCGCATTTCCGCTCAGCCCAGCGCGGCCGCCAGCTCCGCGTAGGTGGGGGCGAGCAGCCGCATCGTGTCGGCGACGGCCCTGTCCCGTTCGGCGACGACGTCGTACTGGAGGCTGCCGACCAGGCGGGCCTGCCGGGTGGCGACCGCCGCCGCCGCGGCCAGGCCCAGGCCGGACAGCGCGGTGGCGGCGTCGGCCAGGCGGCGGGCGCCGACGCGGACCGCGAACCACATCAGGTGGGCGCGCAGGCCCGGGGCCAGTCCGGCCTCGGCGAGCTGGGCGAACCGCTCGGCCGCGGCGGCGCCGCCGAGGGTGCCGGGCGGCACGGGCAGGTCGGTGCGGCCGTGCAGCCAGGCGCGCGCGGCGGGCAGCGACGCCCGCAGCGCCGCCTCGGCGGTCACCGCGCGGAGCTGCTGAAAACCGCTGCGCATGGTGTACGCCTGCGTCCGGTACCCGATCGTGTCGGCCCGCCACGCGGTCAGGAAGTCGGCGACCGGCAGCGTCGCGTACGGGTGCCCGTGCGGGTCGTGGAACTCGACGAGGCCGTCGCCGACCGCCAGCACCGACACGAAGTGGTCGGACTCGATCGGCCCGTTCATCCCCGGCAGGTGCCGCAGCCACCCCATCTCGACCGGCCCGGCCAGCACCGGCCCGTCCTGCGCCGCCGTACGCAGCCGCCCCAGCGCCGCCTGCTCGTCATCAGCGCCCTCCCGCAGACACGTCCAGCCCAGCAGCCCGATCGCGGTGTCCAGCCCCTGGTCGGGGTCCCAGCCGTACGGGTCGAACAGCGGCAGCTCGCCGCCGAGCAGCTGGAACCCGAACGGCGACCCGGTCAGCACCTCGATCGTGGACGGGGACGGCGCGGCCGCGCCGAGCTGCATCGCCAGCGAGTTCGCGTAGCAGTAGGGACCGGATCCGAGGTAGGGGTGCACGGCTCAGCTTCCTTCGGTGGCGGTGACGGTGACGGGATAGGTGATGTCCAGCGGCGCGCCGCCGGTGCCGGGGTGGATCTCGACCGGCCCACCGGAGCAGACCAGCCTGTTCGCGTCGATCCAGGCCTCCAGCGCCTCGTACGCGCCGAGGATGTGCGGGAACACGGCGTCGGCTGCGGCGACCGGCAGGCAGGCGTCGGTGCCGCCGGGCGACAGGCGCACCAGCAGGTCGTCGACGGGTTCGACCGAGCCGGTGAACGCGATCGCGACCTCGACCGGGCCGTCGCTGTCGTGGGTGACGAAGTCGTGGAAGTGGACGAGCACCGGCCCGTCGGCGGGCAGCCCGCACCCGCGCAGCCGGGCCTGGATGTCTTCACGGGTCTGGGCGACGAAGGCGGCGAGGTCGTCGATGAAGACATGGCGGCGGCGCGACAGCAGCTTGCGCGGCGGGCGGGGGCGCAGCACGGGCGTGCCCGGCATGGGCGCGGCGTCGGTGTCCAGGGCCTCGACCAGTTCCCGCTGGTGGCGCAGCCGGTCCTCGCGGGCGGACAGCCAGGCGCGCAGCTCGGCCTGCCGGGCCTGCGGGCCGAGGTCGAGCAGGGTGGCGATGCGGACCAGCGGCAGGTCCAGGGCGCGCAGCCGGGCGATGAGGCGCCCGCGCGGCACCTGGTCGCGGTGGTAGCGGCGGTAGCCCGTTCCCGGGTCTATCCCGGCGGGCACCAGCAGGCCCTGGTCGGCGTAGAGGCGCAGCGCCTTCGGCGACAGGCGGGTCGCCGCGCCGAACTCGCCGGGCAGCAGGTCGTCGGTCACCGGCCCATCCTGGGCCACGCCCCAGGGGCGAGGTCAACCACGCGACCACGGCGGACGCGGGTGGGCCGGCGTGACCCGGCCTGCGCCCGCCCCAGGGTATGACCGCGAGGCGGGCGCAGGCCGGGGTCAGGCGGTGCGCACCGTCCACGCCGACGGGAGGCCGCGCCGGATCCACCAGGCCGACAGCAGGTGGACCGCCGCCAGCGAGCCGCCGCCGAAGATCATGCCGGGTTGGCCGTACCGCAGGCCGATCAGTGCGTCGGCCGCCTGCACCACGCCCGCGACGGCCAGCATCGGCACGAGGGCGGACCAGCGGCCGAGGGCGAACAGCGCGATGGTCGCGGCGCCCAGCGGGATCGCCCGCGCCCCGTAGACCAGGGCGTAGAACGGCGCGCCGCCCGACCCGTCGGCCAGCAGCGACGGGTCGGCCATGCCGGCGACCGCGAAACCCATCGCGATGACCGTGCCGGCGATGTTGAGCGCGGCCAGGCTGCGCCGGAATCGGATCTCCACAGCTGCTCCAATCGGTCAGAGGCTGAATCAATCATAAGGTAAATGATTCAGCTCTTGAATGATTTCGAAACGGTAGCATCGCCGTCATGGCACCTGTCAAGCCCTCATCCCCGCTCGGCACCGCGTCGTTCCGGCTGGGCGTGCTCGGCGCGATCCTGACCGAGGCGTACGGAGAGCTCATCGACGGCCTGCGGCTCAAGCACAAGCACGTCGGCACCCTCGCCGTGCTCGACGCCCTGGGCCCGCTGTCCCAGCAGGAGCTGGCCAGGACGCTGCGAGTCGCGCCGAGCCTGGTCGTCACCCTCGCCGACCACCTGGAAGGGCTCGGCGCGATCGCGCGGGAACGCGACGCCGCAGACCGGCGCCGTCAGGTGCTCACGCTGACCGACGAGGGCAGGCGGCTGCTGGCCGAGTGCGCCGGGCTGGCCGCGGGCCTCGACGCCGAGTTCCTCAGCGGCCTGACCGCCGTTCAGCGGGCCGGTCTGGACACCGCACTCGACCGGCTGGCCGCCCGCCACCTGGACATCGGCGGAGCCTAGGCGCGGCGGCAGCCGCGTTTGCCGGGATAAACCCGGCGCCACCTGGTGTGATGAACCGGGAGGGGCCGATGGTCGACTGGGTCACGATCGCCGATCTCGGCACGGCCGCCGGGACGGCGCTGCTGGCGGTCGCGACCTTCGCCTCGACGCGTTCGGCGGGCCGGGCCACGGCGAACGCCGAGCGGGCGCTGCTGGAGAGCCTGCGCCCGATCCTCGTGCCGTCCCGGTGGGAGGACCCCAAGCAGGAGATCCGCTTCCTGGACGGGCGCTGGTTCTGCGTACACGGCGGACGCGCCGCCCTGGAGGCCACCGACGAGGTCTTCTACCTGGTCATGTCGGTGCGCAACGTCGGCCGGGGGCTGGCGGTGCTGCACGGCTGGGACCTGCCGGAGCAGGAGCACAGCCCGCACCGCGACCCGGCCGACTTCCGCCGCCTGACCCGCGACGTCTACGTGCCCGCCGGGGACCAGGGGTTCAGCCAGCTGACGGTGCGCGATCCGACCAGCCCGCAGTACCGCACCATGTGCGACATCGTCGCCGCCGGCGGCGAGCTGTGGGTGGACCTGCTCTACGGCGACGCCGAGCGCACCCAGCGCGTCATCACCCGGTTCGTGGTGTCGCGGAACCCGGTGCAGGACTCCGCCGAGCACGGGTGGGCCGTCGCCGCCCAGCGGCACTGGAACCTGGACCGCCCGGATCCGCGCTGACCGGCCCGGGTCTGCGGACCGGGGCCGGCCGGAAAGTCCCCGACCGGCCCCGCCACCCCCGAGAGGAATGCCGTCAGCCCTTGACCCCGGTCAGGGTCACGCCCTGCACGAACGCCTTCTGGGCGAAGAAGAAGACGATCAGGATGGGGATGATGGTCAGCATGGTCGCGGCGCTGACCAGGTGCCATTCCACATGGTGCAGGCTGCGGAAGCTGGCCAGGCCCAGCGAGACCGTCCAGGCCTGCTCGTTCTCGCTGGCGTACAGCAGGGGGCCGTAGTAGTCGTTCCAGGCGTAGAAGAACTGGAACATGGCGGCGGCCGCGATGCCGGGGCGGGCCATCGGGATGATGACCTTCCAGAGCGTGCGCCACTCCCCCGCCCCGTCCACCCGGGCCGCGTCGAGGTACTCGTCCGGGATGGTCAGCATGAACTGGCGCAGCAGGAAGATGGAGAACGCGTCCCCGGCCAGCATCGGCAGGATCAGCGGCCACAGCGACCCGGTCAGGCCCGCGTTGGCCCAGAACAGGTACAGCGGCACCGTGGTGACCTGCGGCGGCAGCATCATCATGCAGATGATCGCGATCATCATCGTCTGCCGGCCGCGCCAGCGCAGCTTCGCCAGCCCGTACGCGGCCGGGACGCTGGCCAGCAGCATGAAGACCGTGGCCAGTCCCGCGTACAGCACCGTGTTGAGCAGGTAGCGCAGCAGCGGTGCCCGGCTGAACGCGTCGGCGTAGTTCTCCGGATGCCACGTGGTCGGCCACAGCTGCGAGGTCAGCGCCTGGTCGCTGGTCATGAACGAGGTCAGCGCCAGGAACAGCACCGGGGCCACGAACATGACGGCCAGCGCGATCGTCACGCTGTGCCGTGCGACCATCAGCAGGAACGGCTGCTTCTTGGCGTTCATTTCGCGTACTCCCGGAATCGGCGCAGCAGGATCAGCGTGGCCGCGATGGAGACCACGAACAGCACCACGGCCAGCACGTTGGCGTAGCCGAGCACGTGGTATCGGAAGCCGACGATGTACAGCCACAGCGGGTATGTATAGGTCGACCCGTTGGGGTAGCCGAACGTGTCGGAGATGCCGCCACCGCCGCTGACCGCGCCGGAGGCGACACTGGCGGCGACGGCTGCCTGGGTGAAGTACTGGAGCGTGCCGATGATGCCGGTGATCGCGGCGAACAGCAGCACCGGCGAGATGCCGGGCAGCGTGACGTACCGGAAGCGCTGCCAGGTGCCCGCGCCGTCGAGCGCGGCCGCCTCGTGCAGCTCCACCGGGACGTCCAGCAGCGCCGCGATGAAGATCATCATCAGGTCGCCGACGCCCCACAGGGCCAGCAGCACCAGCGACGGCTTGGACCAGTCCGGGTCGTTGAACCACAGCGGCGGATCGCTGACACCCAGGTGCCCCAGCAGCGTGTTCACCGGCCCGGTGCCCGGCTTGAGCAGGAGCACGAACGCCAGCGTCGCGGCGACCGGCGGAGCCAGCGCGGGCAGGTAGAACAGCGTGCGGTAGATCCCGCGGCCCCGCTTGACCTGGTTGAGCAGGATCGCGGTCAGCAGCGCCCCGAGCATGCGCGCCGGGACCATCACCGCCACCAGCCACAGCGTGTTCTTGGCCGCCTTGACGACGTTGTCGTCCTCCAGCAGGAACTTCCAGTTGTCCAGGCCGACCCACTCCGGCGCCTGGATCATGTTGAACCGGGTGAAGGAGAAGTAGATCGCCGCGAGCAGCGGATACACCAGGAACAGGATCAGCCCGACCAGGACCGGGGCGACGAAGACGTACGGCGTGAGCCTGCGGCGCGTCTTGAGGGAGAGAAGGCGGGAGGTGCCGGGAGCCCCGGCACCTGCGCGTACCACGTCGGCCACGGTCAGCCGGCCAGCTTCACGAGGTTGTTGATCTGCTGGTCCACCTTGGCCAGACCCGCTTCCAGATCCTTGCTCTTGCCGGACTGGTAGTCCTGGACGAACGCTCCCAGCTCCTCCTGGTAGGCGGCGCCGACCACGCTGGGCGGGGTCGTCGTGGTGCCCGGGTTGGCGAAGATGTCGAGGAACACCTTGAACTCGTCGTCGACGACCAGGTCCTTGCTGGCCAGCGCGTCACTGGTGGTCGGCACGTTGCGGATGCCGTTGCTGAGCTTGACGATCGCGGCGGTGTCGGTGGTCAGGTATCGCAGCAGCGCCCACGCCGCCTCGGGGTTCTTCGCCGTACGCGAGACGCCGATGACGTTGCCGGTCACGTAACCCGCGCCGTAGCGGGCCGGGTCGGTCACCGGCAGCGGCGCCACCCCGAACGGCACGTCCTTGGCCTGGTCGCGCAGGAACGCCATGCGCCACTCGCCGTCGACCGCGATGGCGACCTTGCCCTTCTGGAACGCGTTGTCGGCGCCCCACTCGTCGCCCAGCCCGGCGCGGAACTTCTCCAGCTTGTCGTAGCCGTACCAGTCGACGAGCTCCTTCTGCCAGGCGAGCAGCTCGCGCCACTTCGGGTCGCTGCCGATGGCCGAGGTGCCGTCCTCCTTCAGCCAGGTCGCGCCGACCGCCGGGGCCAGGTGCGCCGGGGAGTTCTCGTAGAAACCGAAGCTGGGCAGGAAGCCGGCCCGCTCGATGGTGCCGTCGGGCTTGCGCACGGTCAGCTTCTTGGCCAGGTCGGTCAGCTCCGCCAGGGTCTTGGGCGGCGCCGACACCCCGGCCTCGCCGAAGATCTTCTTGTTGTAGTACAGGCCGTACACGTCGGCCAGGAACGGCATCGCGCACCGCTTGCCCTGGTACTCGGTGTACGAGCGCACCACCGCCGGGTACCTGTCCATGACGACCCCGTCGCGCTTCAGGTACGGCGCCAGGTCCGTCCACGCGCCCGAGGAGCAGAACTTGCCGACGATGTCGGTGGAGTAGCTCAGGCCGACGTCCGGACCCTGCCCGGCGCCGATGGCCTGGAGCATCTTGGTGTCGTCCTGGCCGCCCTTCACCACGACCTTCACCTTGGGGTACTTGGCCTGGAAGTCGGCGACGATGTCGTCGATGGCCTTGGCCTCGCGGTCGGTGAAGAAGTGCCAGAACTCCACCTCGCCGGAGGGTTCGACCCCGGCGCTGGCGACCGGCGCGGGGGCTTCGCCCGGGGTGCATCCGGCCGCACCGGACACGAGCAGGCCCGCTGTCAGCGCGACGGCGGCCAGCCTGGCGGCTGTGATAGACAAGGAAGGCTCCTCTGCGGATTCGGGGGGTGGTGGCCGGTGCCTGCCGTTGCCGCGGTCAGGCACCGGTGTGGTGCTAGACCGGAGCGAGCGTGTAGCGCAGCGCGTCGATGAGCGACTCGCGTACGGCACGTACTCCGGCGTCCATGGCGCCCAGCAAGACCGCGTCGTCGGACAGCGCGGTCACCGCCACGGGCGTGCGCAGCGGTGTGGCCCGGTGGAACGCGGCCGTGACCCGGTCGCGCAGCGCGGCGCCCCCGGCCTGGGCCACCTCCCCCGCCAGCACCACGAGCGGCGGATCCACCAGCGCGGACACCGCCGCGAGCGGCACCGCGATCCGGTCCGCCAACGCCCCCAGAAACGCCTCCGCCGCCTCCGACGGGAGGTGGGAGAGGGCGGTGGTGACGGCGGCTTCGGGGGTGGGGGCGGGGAAGCCGTACGCGGCGGCCAGGGTGGTGACGGCGGCGCCGCCGACGAGGTCCTGCATGTCGCCGGCGGCGCCGTGGCCGGGGCCGCCGAGCGGCAGGTAGCCGATCTCGCCCGCGCCGCCGGTGACCCCGCGCAGCAGTGCCGCGCCGAGGTCGATGGCGCAGCCCAGGCCCGCGCCGAACCAGAGCAGCGCGAAGGCCGAGCTGCCCTGGGCCACGCCGCGGTGGCGTTCGGCGATGGCGGCCAGGTTGACGTCGTTGTCGGCGTCGACCGCCAGCCGCAGCGCGGCGGCCAGCTCGCCGACCAGGCCGGGGCGGCGCCAGCCGGGGATGTCGATGTGCCGGATGGTGTCGGTGCCGGGGTCGTACGCCCCGGGCACGCCGAGTTGCAGCCGGCTCACCCGGCCCACGGGCACGCCGGCGGCCGCGCACAGGTCGGCCAGGATGCGGCGGACGGTGTCCAGCGGGGTCTGCTCGGCCACGCCCGGGAACTCGGCGCGAGCCAGCACCGCGCCGCTGACGTCGCACAGCGCGGCACCGAAGGGCGGGTGCGGGGACTCGGTGGTGTCGCGCAGCGCGACCGCCACGACGTACGCGGCGGCGGGGTTGACCGAGTAGATCTCGGCGTTGGGGCCGGGGCCGCCGCTGGTGTGCCCCACCACCACGGCCAGGCCGGTGCCGGTGAGCCGCCGCAGCACGTCGGAGGTGGTCGGCTTGGACAGGCCGGTCAGTTCGCGCAGCTCGGCGCGGGTCAGCGTGCCGCGGTCGAGCAGCAGCGCCAGGGTGGCGCTCTCGTTCATCGCGCGCAGCAGCTTCGACGACCCGGCCAGGAGTGTCATGAACGACCTTTCAATAGGCAAGTAGGCTTACTATCCTCATCGGGGTCCGGGGTGTCAAGAGGTCGCCCGGCCCTCCCGCCGGACAGTCCGGCACGTCGCGACCCTTGACCCCTCGTGATTTACGTACTTAACATCCTCGTTGGTTAAAGGTAAGTCAGGTTACCTAACAGTTATCGGCAGTTCCGCCTCACGCAGAGGAGACCGCGCCATGACATCCATCCGGGGACGCACCCGCCGCCGCGCCACGCTGGCGGCCGGCAGCCTCCTGCTCGCGTCGCTGCTCACGGCGGCGCCCGCGCACGCCGCACCCACCCGCTACGAGGCCGAGAACGCCACGATCTCGCAGGGCGTGATCGAGGCCAACCACCTCAACTACAGCGGTACCGGCTTCGTCAACACCGACAACGTCGTCGGCAGCTACGTGCAGTGGACCGCCACGGCCGCCGACGCGGGCCCGGCGGTGCTGAAGATCCGCTACGCCAACGGCACCGCCGTCGACCGGCCCGCCGACATCACCGTCAACGGCTTCCTGGTCGCGGGCGGGGTCTCGTTCGCCGGCACCGGCAACTGGGACACCTGGGCCACCAAGACCCTCGCCTTCACCGCCAACGCGGGCGCCAACACGGTCCGGGTGGCCTCGACCAGCGTCAACGGCACCGCCAACCTCGACTACATCGAGACCGAGGTGGAGGCCGCCAGCACCGACTACCAGGCCGAGTCCGCGACGCTGTCGCAGGCGGCGGCCGCGACCAACCACACCGGGTACACCGGCACCGGCTTCGTCGACTACACCAACGTCGCGGGCGGGTACGTCGAGTTCACCGTGTCGAAGCTGGTCGCGGGCACCGCCAAGCTGACCCTGCGCTACGCCAACGGCACCGGCGCCGACCGGCCGCTGGACCTCGCCGTCAACGGCAACACCGCCGCGAGCGACCTCTCGTTCCCGGCCACGGCCAACTGGGACACCTGGGCCGACCAGACCATCTCGGTCAGCCTGCCCGCCGGGACCAGCAAGGTCCGGGCCACGGCCACCGGCGCCAGCGGCGGCCCCAACCTCGACCGGCTCCGGGTGGCCTCGCAGTCGGACTCGACGGCACCGACCACGCCGGGCCAGCCGAGCTGCGCGAACATCGCCGACACCGCCCTGGACCTGTCCTGGGGCGCGTCCACCGACGACACCGGCGTCATCGCGTACGACGTCTACCACGACGGCAACAAGCTGACGTCCGCCGCCGCACCGGCGGTCGGCACCCGGCTGACCGGCCTGTCCCCCAACACCGAGTACCGCCTGTCGGTGTTCGCCCGCGACGCGGCCGGCAACACGTCGCTGTCCAGCGCGCAGGCGATCTGCACCACGCTGGCCAGCTCCGACGCCCAGGCGCCGACGGTCCCGGGCACCCCGGCCGCCTCCGGCGTGACCGGCACCGGCGCCACGCTGAGCTGGGGCGCCTCGACCGACAACATCGGCGTCACCGCGTACGACGTGCGCATCGGCACCACCGTGGTCAAGTCGGTGACCGGCACCCCGCCCGCGACCAGTGCCGCGGTCACGGGGCTGGCGTGCAACACGGCGTACACGCTGAACGTGGTCGCCCGCGACGCGGGCGGCAACGTCTCGGCCGCGAGCCCGACGGTGTCGTTCACGACCACCGCGTGCAGCGGCGGCGTGCCGTCGGCGATCGGCACCCTGTCCACCGGCTGGACCATCCCGTGGGGCACCTGGTTCATGCCCGACGGCCAGACCGCCCTGGTCACCGAGCGGGACGACAAGGTGACGGCCGGGCAGTTCAAGGTGTTCAAGGTGACCCTGGCCGGCGCCCGTACGCAGGTCGGCACGGTGCCGAACGTGGTCACCACCAACGGCGAGGGCGGCCTGCTCGGCGTCGCCGCCGACCCGAACTGGGCGACCAACCACTTCATCTACCTCATGCACACCGCGTCCGAGGGCAACCGGATCGCCCGGATGACCTACAACGGCACCAGCCTGAGCGGCTACACGGTGCTGGTCCAGGGCATCGCCAAGAACCGCTACCACAACGGCGGCCGCCTGGCCTTCGGCCCGGACGGATACCTCTACGCCACCACCGGCGACGCGCAGACCAGCAACCTGGCGCAGGACAAGAACTCGCTCAACGGCAAGGTGCTGCGGATGCGCACCGACGGCACGCCCGCCCCGGGCAACCCGTTCGGCACGCTGGTCTACAGCTACGGGCACCGCAACCCGCAGGGCCTGGCCTGGGACTCGCAGGGCCGCCTGTGGGAGGCCGAGTTCGGCAACAGCCTGTACGACGAGCTGAACCTGATCAAGCCCGGTCTCAACTACGGCTGGCCGACCTGCGAGGGCACCTGCTCGGTGGCCGGCATGGAGAACCCCAAGCGCCAGTGGTCGGTCGACACGGCCTCGCCCAGCGGCATCGCCATCGTGCGCGACACGGTCTACATGGCCGCGCTGCGCGGCGAGCGCATGTGGCGCATCCCCCTGCTCAGCGGCGAGAGCACCGGCACGCCGACGGCCTACTACGTCGGCACCTACGGCCGGCTGCGGACGGTCACCAAGGTGCCCGGTGCCGACCAGCTCTGGCTGAGCACCACCAACAGCGACAACAACGGAGGCGCCGCGAACGGTTCGGACACCATCTTCAAGATCACGATCTCCTGAGCCCGATCCCCCGTCCGGCCCCCGGCCGGACCGTGACCGAAGGAGTCACATGCGCACCGCACCACGGACGGCACACCGCCTGGCCGCCGCCTTCGCCGGCGCCCTGGTCCTGACCGCCGCCGCCCCGCTGACCCAGGCCGCCGCGGCCACCACCCGCTACGAGGGCGAGAGCGCCACGATCTCGCAGGGCGTGGTCGAGGCCAACCACCTCAACTACTCCGGCACCGGCTTCGTCAACACCGACAACGTCACCGGCAGCTACGTGCAGTGGACCGTCACCGCGAGCAGCGCGGGCAGCGCCACCGTCGCCATCCGGTACAGCAACGGCACCACCACCGGCCGGCCCGCCGACATCGCGGTCAACGGCACGGTCGTGGCGGCGGCCTCGGCGTTCGGCGGCACCACCAACTGGGACACCTGGGCCACCAAGACGCTGACGGTGAACCTGAACGCGGGCAGCAACACCGTCCGGGTCACCGCGACCACCGCCAACGGCACCGCCAACCTCGACTACCTCGACCTCACCATCGGCAGCACCGGCACCGGACCGGCGATCCCGTTCGGCAGCCACCAGTACGCGTACGCGGCGGGCACGCTCAAGCCGTCCGGGTCGCAGTCCACGCTGGACGCCGCCGTGGTGTCGTACTACAACGCCTGGAAGTCCGCGTTCGTCAAGCAGAACTGCGGCAACGGCTGGTACGAGGTCATCTCCCCGGACGCCGACCACCCGTACGTCGCCGAGGCGCAGGGCTACGGCATGGTCATCACCGCGCTCATGGCCGGGGCCGACGCCAACGCCAAGACCGTCTTCGACGGCATGGTCAAGTTCATGCTGGCCCACCCGTCGGTGAACAACGCCAACCTGCTCGCCGCCGAGCAGGACACCGCCTGCAAGAGCGTCAACGGCTCCGACTCGGCCACCGACGGCGACCTCGACGTGGCGCTGGGCCTGCTCATGGCCGACAAGCAGTGGGGCAGCACCGGCACGTACAACTACAAGCAGCTCGCGGTGAACCACATCAACGCGATCAAGGCCAGCGAGGTCAACCCGACCACGAAGCTGATGCTGCTGGGCGACTGGAGCACCTCGGGCGACGCGCTGTACTGGACCACCCGCCCGTCGGACTTCCACCTCGACCACTTCCGGGCGTTCAAGACGGCCACCGGCGACACGTTCTGGGACACCGTCCGCACCAACCACCAGAACCTGATCACCAACCTCCAGACGCAGTACGCCCCGAACACCGGCCTGCTGCCCGACTTCGTGGTCAACACCAACACCACCGCCAAGCCCGCTCCGGGCCAGGTGCTGGAGGACCCGAACGACGGCAAGTACTTCTGGAACTCCTGCCGCACCCCGTGGCGCATCGGCACCGACGCGATCACCGGCGGCGGCTCGGCCTCGCTCACCTCCGCCCGCAAACTCAACACCTGGATCAAGTCGAAGACCGGCAGCAACCCGAGCAGCATCGCGGTCGGCTACTCGCTGAGCGGCACCCAGATCAGCTCGGGCAGCGAACCGGCGTTCTTCGCGCCGTTCGCGGTCGCGGCGATGACCGACTCCGGCAGCCAGGCCTGGCTGGACGCGCTCTGGACCAAGATGATCAACACCGGGTTCAGCAGCAGCGACTACTACTCCACCAGCATCCAGCTCCAGGTCATGATCGTCGCCAGCGGCAACTACTGGCTGCCCTGACCGGGCTTCTGCGGCGGGGCCGGGGTTTCCGGCCCCGCCGCTTCCTTCCCTCCCCACCGACCCCTCCTCCCACCGACTCCGACAGGAGTGTCATGCGCAGTCGCAGCACACCCGCGCGCCTGGCCGCGGCGGTGACGACCGGCCTGCTCACGGCCGCCGTCCTCACCGCCCCGGCCACCGCCGCCCCCACCCGCTACGAGGCCGAGAGCGCCACCATCTCGCAGGGTGCCGTCGCCACCAACCACCTGAACTACAGCGGCACCGGCTTCGTCGACACGGTCAACGTCGCGGGCAGCTACGTGCAGTGGACGATCAACGCCGCCACCGCCGGGACCGCCGCCCTCGGCCTCCGCTACGCCAACTCCGGCGGCGCCGACCGCCCCGCCGACATCGCCGTCAACGGCACGGCGGTCGCGGCCGCCGCGAGCTTCCCCGTCACCGCCAACTGGGACACCTGGACCACCAAGACCGTGACCGCGACTGTCAACGCGGGCAGCAACACCGTCCGGATCACGGCGACCACGGCGGGCGGCCTGGCCAACATCGACTACCTCGACGCCGAGGTGGCCGCCACCACCGAATACCAGGCCGAGAACGCGACGATCTTCCACGGCGTCGTCGAGGCCAACCACACCGGCTTCACCGGCACCGGCTTCGTCAACGGCGACAACGAGACCGGCAGCTACACCGAGTTCACGGTCAGCGCGGCGAGCGCGGGCAGCGCCACGCTGGAGCTGCGCTACGCCAACGGCACCACCGGCACGCGGCCCGCAGCCGTCGCGGTCAACGGCGCGACCGTCGCCACCCCGTCGTTCGCGCCCACCGCCGACTGGGACACCTGGGCCGTCCAGAACGTCACCGCGAACCTGGTCGCGGGCACGAACACCGTGCGGGTCACCAGCACCACCGCCAACGGCGGGCCGAACCTGGACCGGCTGCGGCTGCTGCCGGCCACCAGCGGGCCGTTCATGGCGGTCGCGCCGTACGAGTACTTCGGCTGGGGCGACCCGCAGAGCCCGACGGCGGTCATGTCCGCCACCGGGATCAAGTGGTTCACGCTGGCGTTCATGCTCTCGGACGGCACCTGCAACCCGATGTGGGACGGATCGCGGCCGCTGACCGGCGGCGACGACCAGGCGAAGATCAACGCGATCCGGGGCGCGGGCGGCGACGTGATCGTGTCGTTCGGCGGCTGGAGCGGCAACAAGCTCGGCGAGAAGTGCTCGTCGGCGTCCGCGCTGGCCGGGGCCTACCAGAAGGTCGTCAACGCGTACGGGCTCAAGGCGATCGACGTCGACATCGAGGACACCGAGTTCTCGACCGCGTCGGTGCGCCAGCGGGTGGTCGACGCGCTGAAGATCGTGAAGACGAACAACCCCGGCATCCGCACGTTCATCACGTTCGGGACGACGCCGACCGGGCCGGACGCCACCGGCAAGGACCTGATCAGCAAGGGCGCGGCGGCCGGGCTGGACAACGACGGCTGGACGATCATGCCGTTCGACTTCGGCGGGCACACCGGGACCATGGGCCAGGCGACGGTCAGCGCGGCCGAGGGACTGAAGAACGCGGTCAAGACGGCGTACGGCTACAGCGACGCCACGGCGTACGCGAAGATCGGCGTCTCGTCGATGAACGGGATCACCGACGAGCCCGGGGAGACGGTCACCATCGCCGACTTCCAGACCATCCTGGCGTACGCCCAGCAGCACCACCTCGCCCGGCTGACGTTCTGGTCGATCAACCGCGACCGGGCCTGCGGGACCGGCAGCGACGCCGACTCGTGCAGCGGCGTCTCCCAGCAGCCCTACGCCTTCACGAAGATCCTCGTCCAGTACACGGGCTGAGCCCCCGCGCCGTGGTGCGCCGACGCGTGGTCGGCGCACCACGGCCGTGCTCACATGGGCGCGAGGTAGCCGATGTACCGGTGCATGCCATTCGCCTCGATGATCCATCTCTGGCGTACGCGCAGCGGCTCCTCCAGCCTGGCGATCAGGCGCCCGGCCTCGTCATGGGCGACCGCGCCCGAGCCAACGGACTCCGCCATGATCTTCACCGGGTCGATCCGGCATCGATGCGCTCCCTGCGGCGCGATCGTCACCCGCCGCAGCTCGTGGTCATCCGGCACGCCCAGGACCTCGACGGTCAGCGTCGCGTCCGTTCGGTTGTCGATGAGGATGGACACCTCCTCCGAGCTCGGGCGGCGCGTCAGCCACAGAACGAGCCCCGACCCGAGCACCAACCACAGCAGAGGCGACAGTGCGAACGCCATCCGCTCGCCGAGCGAGGCATGGATGCCCCCAAGTGCCACGCCGAGGGCGAATTTCGCCGAGAGGGCGAACAGGATCCAGGCCACATAGGGCACGCCGGACAGGAGCTTCTGCAACATGAACCTGCGCAGGTCGCTTCGCGTCGGCCGGCTGCCCATCCGCACACCCCATCCGCTGGTCGCCGCGCCTACTGTAGGCGCGACCGGCAACCAGGCGGGCCTCTCCGAGCCGCCGTGACCGCAGGGCCGGACGGTCAGGGCGTCTCGTTGCGCAGCACGTAGCGCAGGAAGCCGCTGTGCGGCGTGTAGCTGTCGTACAGGGCGCGGGCGCGGTGGTTGTCCTCCTTGGTCTGCCAGTACAGCGTGGCCCAGCCGTTGGCCTCGACCTCGGCCCGCAGCGCATTGATGAGCAGCCGGCCGACGCCCCCCGACCGGGCGGCCGGATCGACGAACAGGTCCTGCAGGTAGCAGACGGGCGTCAGCATGGACGTGCTCTCGTGGATCAGGTAGTTCGCGATGCCCACGACGCCCTGCTTCGGATCCTCGGCCACGACGGCGTGGACCGGCGCGGCCGGGTCGAGGATGCGCGCCCAGGTGTGCCGCGTGACCGCCTCCACCGGCTCACGCTCGTAGAACCGCGTGTACGCGTCCCACAACTCCCGCCATCGCGGCTCGTCCGCCGCCACCACCGCCCGAATCCTGATCATGCCCCGAGCCTAACCACGACCTGATCGAGCCGCCGTCACCAGTCCGCAGTGATCGCTGTCCAGGGTCACTTTCGGCACGCCAGGTGAACGCCAAGACCGCCAACGGCGATCTTGGGGGTGACGGCAGTCGGTGATCGTCGGCTGCGGCCGGGTTGCGAGCTGAGTGAGGAGTGGGTGCCACTTCGTGGCTGGAGACCGCTGATCTTCGGATGCGGTCCCGGCGGCGAACGCCGTTTCGGGGCGGAATGCGGGGCTACGGGTGAGGCGCGCGTAGTGGAATGGCCTGAAGTCGCGATCTTCGGGGCGGACGCTGTCCATGATCTGTGTCGGCGGTCAGAATCCGTGCTGGCAGGTGAGGTTGTGACCGGAATCAGCGATCACGCCGCCGCCAGGCTGGCCCGGCCCGGGGTGGGCGGGGCGGGGCGGGGCGGGCATGCCGTCAGGTGGCGCTGGTGCGGGTGGGGTCGTAGGCGTCGTCGAGGGTGCCGAAGAGGCGGTCCCAGATGGTGGTGTAGAAGCCCAGGTTGCGGGCCGGGTTGAGGTGGTGCATGGCGTGCATGGTCGGGGTCGCGACGATCGCGAACAGGCGCGAGCGCCGCCAGCGCAGCGGCAGCGGCTCGACGCCGAGGTGGCCGAAGATCCCGAAGACCAGATTGATCACGGTATAGCCCACCAGCGCCCACACGCTCAGCGGCACGACCGACAGCATCAACAGCCACAGCGCCCCGAACCCGATCACCTCGCCCGGATGCAGCGCGAACAGCGTGATCGGCCGCGCGTCCACGAACCGGTGGTGCATCCGGTGCCCCAGCGGGTACAGCCACCGCACGTGGGCCAGGGCGTGGCCGAGGTACGAGGCGAAGTCCATGGCGAGCACCAGGACCAGCAGGTCCACCACGATGCGCCAGCCGGCGTCGAGGTCGAACCGGATCACGCCGAGGGTCCACAGCTTCCAGCCGACCACGGTGATCGCCGTGTTGAGCACCACCGAACCGGCCGCCAGCCACCATTGCAGGGGCTCGGCCCGGCCGGGGTCGGGCAGCAGCCGCACCACGGTCTTGAGCCGCAGCACCGCCGTGCCGAGCGCCACGCCGACCACGAGGATCAGCGTGTTCTCGGCCAGACAGATCAGGACGGCGGCCCACAACGGCAGGTCTGCGACGTACGCGGCGAGCTCGTGCATGCCAGGAGGATAGGGCGCGGAGCAAGACCGGGGCATCCCGCGAACACTGGGAAGTTCGCGGGACGCCCCGGAGCTCTGGAGCCGGTGCCGCCTCCACCTCATACAGCGGCACGGCACCGGCTGGTGTCACTGCCGGGCGGCTACGGGATCGCCGCCGTGGCGGCGGGGACGTTATAGCCGCGTACCCGCAGCCAGGGGGCCTGGCCGCCGAGGTCGGACGTCTGGTAGACCGCCGTGATCGTGGTCGACTCGCCCGGCCACAGCGTCACGTAACCGTCGGTGTAGGTCACCGGCAGCACCTCGGTGCCGCCGCTGCCCGCGGTGACCTCGGGCCGGACGAAGAACGCCAGCGTGGAGCCGGTGTTGGTCAGCGTGATCGTGACCGTCTCCTGCCCGCCCGCGACGCTGCGCGACACCGCCCTGGTCACGCCGGTGTTGGACGGCAGCGCGTTCAGTCCGGTGAGGTTGGCGAACGTCTTGGTCGTGGTCGAGTACCAGTTGCTCTTGTTGCCCAGCGCGTCGGCGGTGGTCGAGTACCAGTACACGTTGTTGCTGACCAGCGCCCCGCCGCTGTCGCGCAGCTGGAGCCGGATCAGGTAGGTCGTGCTGAGCCCGGTGACCGCCGGGATCGTGAGCACGGACGCCGACGCGTTGGCGGCGGAGTTCACCGCGACCGTGGTCGTGTACTTCTGCGCCAGGTCGGGCAGGTTGTACAGGGTCGCCGTGGCGGTCAGGCCGGTGCGGGCGGTCAGCGTCGAGTTGACCACGTACACGTTGCGGGTGGCGTAGTCGTAGGCGACGTGCACCGGTTCGGTGGCCTTCTTGGTGCCGAAGAAGCCGCCGCCGGGCTTGAGGAAGTAGTCGTACAGGTTCCAGTGCACGGCCGGCCAGGCGTTGTTGAGCATCCAGAAGATGGTGCCGAACGACTGGGTGTGCTGCCGGGCGCTCCAGGCCTCGAAGAACGCCCGGGTGTTCTCGTAGTTCTGCACCTCCGACTTCTTCGAGTAGTCGGCGGCGCCGGTCGCGGTGCCGTACCGGCGGTTGAGGCCGTTGCTGTACATGCTGATGTTGTCGAAGACGCTGCCCGCGCGCCCGGCGTGGAAGTTGAACGCGGTGCCGATCGGCCACTGGTCGGCCGGGGCGAGGAACTTCTGCAGGCTCTCCAGCGGCGGCGGCGCCTCCGTGCCCTCCTCCCCGGTGGTGCCGAAGGCGGACCCGGCCTTGGTGGTGTCCCACCACAGCACCGGCGGCGCCCACTTGTAGGGGCCGTCCATCTTCATCCCGGCGTTGGCGTTGGACCAGGTCGCGACGTTGTCCAGGGTCGGGTTCTGCCAGTGCAGGGCGGTGGCGATGTTCTTGTACGCGGTCAGGTGCGCCGTGTTCGGCGGCTGGTCGCTGCCGTACGTCCACAGGAACGGGCTGGCGTGCGCCCGCAGCGCCCGCAGCTGCGTGTCGAGCGAGGCGTTGGCGACCTGCTGCTGCTCGGCGGTCCAGGTGGCGTCGTTCTCCCAGGCGCTGCAGCACACGAACCCGGGCATCAGCATGACCCCGGCCTGGTCGGCCAGGTCGTAGAGCTCCTCGTTGCCCAGCGTGCCCTCCAGCCGGATCGTGTTGAGGCCCATGTTCTTGACGTAGTTCACGTGCGCGGCGTTGGTCTTGGTGTCCCACCGCTGGAGCAGGTCCCACACGTAGCCGCCGCCCCGGAACAGGATGTTCTGCCCGTTGACCTTGTATCCGGCGAACGAGGTGCCGTTGACGGTGCTGCGGAAGTCGGTGAACTGCCGGACCCCGAACCTGATCGCCTTGCTGTCGGAGGTCGCGGCGGCGACGGTCGCCGCGACGGACAGGTCGTACAGCTCCGGCGAGCCGAACTGGTACGGCCACCACAGCGCCGGGTTGACCAGGTGCAGCTGCGGGAAGGCCGCCGGGGTGAAGGCGACCTCGCGCCGCTCGCTGGGGTTGAGGGTCACGTTCTGGCTGACCGTGACGGTCGGCTGGCCGGGTTTGCTGATCGTCGCGCCGACCGTGGTGGTGACGGCGCTCGCGGTCGCGTTGACCGCGTCGACGTACACGGTGAGGTCGGCGGTGTTGGTGCCGGGCAGGGGCAGCACGGTCTTGACGTACGGGTCGCGCAGCGCCACCGCGCCGGTGGTGTCCAGCAGGGACCTGCCCCAGATCCCGGCGTTCATGTCGGGGGCCTCGGGGTTCCAGTCGACGGTGCAGACCGACAGGTCGGCGCAGCCGTGGGCCGGGGGCGTGACCCGGATCGCGAGCGCGTTGAGGCCGCCCGGGTTGATCAGACCGGACACGTTGTACTCGTGCGCGGCGAACGTGCCCACGGCGTCGCCGTCGAGCTGGGTGCCGTTGAGCCAGATCTGGGCGCGGTAGCTGATCCCCTTGAACCGCAGCCAGTACACCTGTCCGGGGCTGCTCGCCGCGGCGGTGAACTGGCCGCGGAACCACCAGTTCTGCGTGGTCAGGTCCGGCACGGACTGCAGGTTCGTGCCGAAGTAGATGTTCTGGTAGACGTTGTTCGCGACCAGCCCGGCCAGCACGGTCGAGGGCAGGCTGACCGGGTTCCAGCCGCTGGTGCCGTAGCCGACCTGGGAGATGGCCGCGCCGGTGTCGGCCAGGCCGGTGGCCGAGCGCATCGCCCAGCCGCCGCCCAGCTCGGTCGAGGTGACGGTGGCCGCCTGCGCCTGCTGCGCGCCGGCGGCCCCGACGGCGACGACCGTCGCCAGCGTGGTCAGCACCGCTCCCAGCCAGCGGCGTCGTGATCGGATCATGGGTAGCCTCCTCCTGCCGACCGGGTGGGTCAGCCTCGTGGGACGGGCGGGTGGTGCGGGTTCAGGAGCCGGCGGGCCAGCTCACCTGCGTCGACTGGTAGTAGCCGATGCCCATGACGCGCCAGCGCGGGCCCTGCGCACCCAGCCGGGTCTTGAACGCGGTCAGGTTGTGCGTGCTGTACGGCGACCAGCCCAGTTCCGCCAAGGCGGGCAGGCGCGGGAAGGCCATGTAGTCGATGTCGGCGGTGGTGCGGATGGTCTCGGTCCACAGTGGCGCCTCGACGCCGAGCACCGAGGACTCGCCGACGCCGCTGAGGTAGGCGCCGGGGTTCCAGTCGTACGCCTTGTCGACGTCGATGAGCCCGGCCCACTTCTGCCCCAGCCGCGTGCTGTTCTTGTACTTCATGTCCAGGTAGGCGCGGTTGGCCGGGGACATGATCACCTTGGTGCCGTTCGCGGCGGCGGCCGCCACGGCCGCGTCGCTGGTGCCGGTGCCCCAGAACTGGGCGATCCGCGACGGCTGCGGGGTGGCGTGCACGACGTCGTGCCAGCCGAGCACGGTCTTGCCGTGCGCGGCGACGATCTGCTGCACCCGGTCGATGAACGTCGTGTAGTCGGTCGCGCTGGTGGAGCTGGCCTCGTCGCCGCCGATGTGCAGGTACGGCCCGGGGGTCAGCGCCGCCAGCTCGCCGACCACCTGGTCGATGAAGGTGTACGTCAGCGCCAGCGGCACGCACAGCGAGCTGAACCCGACGTTGGTGCCGGTGTACCGCGCCGGGGCGACCCCGTTGCAGTTGAGCTGGGCGTACGACGCCAGGGCGGCGTTGGTGTGCCCCGGCATGTCGATCTCCGGGACGACGGTGATGTAGCGGGAGGCGGCGTAGGCGACCAGCGCGGTGTAGTCGGCCTGCGTGTAGTAGCCGCCCGGGTCGCCGCCGACGGCGGTGCCGCCGCCGTACACGGCGAGGTTGGGCCAGCTGTTGATCGCGATGCGCCAGCCCTGGTCGTCGGACAGGTGCAAGTGCAGGTAGTTGATTTTGTACAGGGCGAGCTGGTCGACGTAGCGGCGCACGGCGGCGGGTGGGAAGAAGTGGCGCGCCACGTCGAGCATCGCGCCCCGGTAGCCGAAGCGCGGGTAGTCGACCACGTGCGCGCCGCCGACCTGCCACGGCCCGGCCTGCACCGTGGTCGCCTCGACGGCGGCGGGCAGCAGCTGGCGCAGCGTCTGCACCCCGGCGAACAGCCCGGCGGGTTGGTTGGCGCGGACGGTGACCGCGGTCGAGGTGACGTCGAGCTGGTAGCCCTGGGCGCCGACGCTCGCGGGCGCGCCGGTCAGCAGCAGCGCGATGCCGCTCGGGGAGCCGGTGGGGGCGGGCGCCACGGGCAGGGCGTACCCGGTCGACGGGCGCAGGATGCCCGCGAGGTAGGCGCCGATGTCGGCGGCGGCGGTCGAGCCGGGTTCGGTGTAGACGGTGGTGGCCGAGCCGAGGGTGTAGGTGACCCCGGCGGTCGGCGCGGCCGTGACGGGAGCCGGGACGACGGAGGTCAGCGGGATGGTGGCGGCCTGCGCCGCGGGGGCGGCCAGCAGGGCTGCCGCGCCGGTGGCCACAGCCAGGGCCAGGGCGGACAGCGTACGGCGAATACCAGGACCGGTCATGGGTCGTCCTCCAGGAACGCACCAAGGGTGCCGTCTGGAGTCGCCTCCAGCGGCACGGACGATATTGACGTATGTCCCAGTGTGACTCAGGATAGTGAGCCACCGATTGTTTGGCAATCTGACTGACCATCATTCCGCAATGGACCTGCTACGGCACGCAGCGAAGATTGAGAGGTCACCATGCACAGAGGATGGATGGCACTGACCGCAGCCGCCGCGCTCACCGCGACACTGGGCCTGTCGGCCTGCGACAGCGGCGACACCCCCGCCGGCACCGGCGGCAAGAAGACGATCGCCCTCTTCCTGCCCGAGTCGAAGACCACCCGGTACGAGGCGTTCGACCGCCCGCTGTTCGAGGCCAGGGCCAAGGCCCTGTGCGCCGACTGCGAGCTGCTCTACTTCAACGCCGATCAGGACGCCGCCAAACAGCAGCAGCAGGTCGAGGCCGCCCTCACCCAGGGCGCCGACGTGCTGGTGCTCGACGCGGTCGACGCCGCCGCCGTGGCACCGCTGGTCAACCAGGCCAAGCAGAAGAAGGTGCCGGTCATCGCGTACGACCGGCTCATCTCCGGCATCGACTACGCGTACTACGTCTCGTTCAACAACGTGCGCGTCGGCGAGATGCAGGGCCAGGCGCTGCTGGACGCGCTGACCGCCAGGGGCAGCCTCGGCAAGGGCCAGGTCGTGTTCATCAACGGCTCCCCCACCGATCCCAGCTCGGCCGACTACAAGAAGGGCGCGCACAGCGTCCTGGACGGCAAGGTCACCATCGGCCGTGAGTTCGACACCCCCGACTGGAGCCCCGACAAGGCCCAGCAGCAGATGGAGCAGGCGATCACGGCCCTGGGCCGGGACAACGTCGTCGGCGTGCTGTCGGCCAACGACGGCATGGCCGGGGGCGCCATCGCCGCCATGAAGCGGGCCGGGTTCGCCGCCCTGCCGCCCATCACCGGCCAGGACGCCGAGCTCGCCGCGGTGCAGCGCATCCTCACCGGCGAGCAGTACATGACCATCTACCTCGACATCCGCGCCGAGGCCGAGAAGTCGGCCGCACTGGCGGTGGCCCTGGCCAAGGGCGAGACCCCGGCGGCACCGGCCACCGTCGACAACGGCACCGCGAAGATCCCGGCGTTCCTGCTGGACCCGATCGCGGTCACCGCCGACAGGATCAAGGACACCATCGTCAAGGACGGCTTCTACCGGGCCGCCGACATCTGCACCGGCGAGGTCGTCGCCGCCTGCACCAAGCAGGGCATCTCGTAGTGGTCCTGCGGGCACGCGACATCAGCAAGCGCTACGGCGCGGTCCAGGCGCTCCAGGGGGTACGCCTGGACCTCGCCGCGGGCGAGGTCACCGCCCTGGTCGGCGACAACGGCGCCGGCAAGTCCACGCTGATCAAGGTCATCGCCGGGGTGGTCGCCCCGGACGCGGGGAGCATCGCGTTCGACGGCCGCGACGTGCGTATCAGCCGCCCGTACGACGCCCAGGCGCTCGGCATCGCCACCGTCTACCAGGACCTCGCCCTGTGCGAGAACCTCGACGTGGTCGCCAACCTGTTCCTCGGCGCCGAGCAGCGGCGCGGCGGCCTGCTGCGCCACCTCGCCATGGAACGCACCGCCCGCGACCTGCTCGGCTCGCTGGACGTACGCATCCCCGACATCGGCCAGCCCGTCGCCGCCCTGTCCGGCGGGCAGCGCCAGTCCGTGGCCATCGCCCGCGCCCTGCTCGGCGAGCCGAAGGCCGTCATCCTCGACGAGCCCACCGCCGCGCTCGGCGTCGAGCAGACCGCGCAGGTCCTCGCCCTGATCACGCGCCTGCGCGAGCGCGGTCTGGCCGTGCTGCTCATCTCGCACAACCTCGCCGACGTACGCGCCGTCAGCGACCGCGTCACCGTGCTGCGCCTGGGCCGCAACGCGGGCGAGTTCCGCACCGCCGAAACCGACCAGGACACCATCGTCGCCGCCATCACGGGAGCACGCTCATGAAGCAGCGGATGGTCACCGGCGCCGCGCCGGTCGTCGCCGGGCTCGCCGTCATCGCCGTGGTGTTCGGGCTGCTCAACGAGCACTACCTGGCGGCGGAGAACCTCACCAACCTGATGCTGCAACTGGCCGCGACGGGCACCATCTCGCTCGGCGTCATCCTGGTGCTGCTGCTGGGCGAGATCGACCTGTCGGCCGGGTCGGTCAGCGGCCTGGCCGCGGTCGTGATGACCGTCCTGTCCGTACGCCACCACCTGCCCGTCGCCGCCGCGATCGGGCTCGCGCTGCTCACCGGCGCCGCCATCGGCACCCTGCACGGGCTGCTGTTCACCCGGCTGGGCATGCCGTCGTTCGTGGTGACGCTGGCCGGGCTGATCGGCTGGCAGGGGCTGCTGCTGTACCTGCTGGGCAGCGGCGGCACCATCAACCTGCCCTTCACCGGCTTCGTGGCCAAGCTCAGCGACACCTGGCTGCCGCAGTGGGCGTCCTGGCTGATCGCCGCCGGGATCGTGCTGGTCTGGGGCGCGAGCGCGCTGTGGCGACGCCGGCTGCGGGCGGCGGCCGCGCTGCCGGTGCCCGCGCTGTGGCGCGTCCTGGTCCCGATCGGCACGGCCGGGGCGGTGCTGGCCGCGGCCGTGGTGGTGCTCTCGGCCGACCGGGGCGTGCCGCTACTGCTGCTCATCTTCGGCGGCCTGGTCGTGCTGCTGGACCTGGCCCTGCGGCACACCGTGCTCGGACGGCGGATCTTCGCCGTCGGCGGCAACGCCGAGGCCGCCCGGCGCGCGGGCATCAACGTGGACGGCGTACGGGTGCTCGCGTTCGCGGGCTGCGGCACGCTCGCCGCCCTCGGCGGAATCCTGGCCGCCAGCCGCCTGTCGGCGGTGAACCAGAGCTCCGGCGGCAGCGACATCCTGCTGATGGCGATCGCCGCCGCGGTCATCGGCGGGGCCAGCCTGTTCGGCGGGCGCGGCCGGACCTACGCCGCGCTGCTGGGCATCCTGGTGATCCAGTCGATCACGAACGGGATGCTGCTGCTCAACGTCGACTCGTCGATCCGGTACATGGTGACCGCCGGGGTCCTGGCCGTCGCCGTCGCCGTCGACTCCCTCGCCCGCAAGGGCTCCCCGGGCCGCTGACCGTCCCATCCCTGTGGTGATCGGTGCAGTTTCGGGGAAAGTGCACGAATGCGGCCCATGATTCGTGCACTTTCCCCGAAACTGCAGCAGGAGCACGCGCCCGGGCGGAGTCAGAAGGGGAGACGGTGCCAGGCGGGGCCGATGATCGAGGGAGGGCGGTCCTCGTCGGTGGGCATGGGGTGCCAGGTGGCCTGCCACGTCTGCGGCGGTCGCGCCAGCTGCTCGCGTGCCGCGCGCGCCGTCTCCCGGGCGTCACGGCCCTGCCACGGTGTCTGCACGAAGACCTGATAGATGCCGTCCAGCTCGAACCAGAGCTCGAAGACCTCCGGGTCCGGATGGCCGTTGCCGGCCCAGACGAACCGCAGTCCGTATCCGGCGAGCCGGTCAAGGTCAGTGCCGGTCATGGCGAGCCGGGCGGCGGCACGCACCGGCGTCTCCCACGAGTGGTCGGCGGCCGCCCGGGCGACCTCCGCGTCGTAGGCGGCGGCGTCGAAGGAGACCCCTCGGCCCATCGGTGCCTCCAGCAGCCAGTCCCAGTGCACGACCCCGTCGTCCCGGACGATCGCGACGTCGGTGATCACAAAACCGCAGTCCCGGCAGGGGCAGCGGGCGATCGGCACTCTCGCCGGCTCAGCGGTGGCGACCAGGCGGTTGATGGGCACGAGCAGGTGGAACGGGTCCATCCCGAGCCTCGCGCCGTCGGCGGTGATCTCGACGTCGTTGACGTAGACCCGAACCGCGAACAAGGAGGTGCCGGGCACGACCAGTTCGACTGCCAGGCGGAGCGTGTCGACAGCGGGCCGTCTGACGGTCGCACCACCGGCTCCCAGCACGAAGCCGCCCGGGACGGCGCCCGGGTAGGGGATGCCCACCTCCGTGAGCGCGCCCGCGGCCAGCTCACGCAGGTCCGGCAACTCGTCGCGCGGCGCGGCGGCGGCCAACTCCCGCAGCGACGGCGAGTCCAGCCCATCAGCCAGCGCCCTGCGGGCGCCGTCGATCAGTCCTCCTGTCCCACGGCCGGTCTCGTCGTTCCACTGCGCCACCGCGTTCCACAGGCGCTGCTCCGCCGATTCCTCGCCCATCCCCGTCATGCCCGGCATCCTGCCCGCCCACCGCCGTCACCCGCACCGGGATATCCCGCCGGGGTGGCTGCAGTTTCGGGGAAAGTGCATGAAAGCAGGTCATGATTCCTGCACTTTCCCCGAAACTGCACGTTGCCGGGGCACCCCCACGGGGTGCGGGAGGGGCCGGGACTTCGTCCCGGCCCCTCCCGGTACGTCAGGATGCGGGGCAGACCACGCCGGCCGCGCCGCCGCCGCGGCGGGTCGGTTCGGCCGCGGCGACCAGGCGGCCGCCGCTGAGGAAGTCGATGCCGGTGGCGGCGCCGATCTCCGGGTTGGGCGCGAACACGTGCCCGAGCGCCTCCAGGCCCGGCTGCTCTGGCGCGAAGCCCGGCTCGGCCTGTACGGCGGCGGTGTTGCGCTGGGTGGCGCGGGCCGCGGCGATCGCCTCGGGCAGGGTCATCCCCAGGTCGAGGCGGTTGACCAGGATCTGCAGCACCGTCGTGATGATCGTCGAGCCACCGGGCGTGCCGACCGCCACGTACGGCTTGCCGTCCTTCAGCACGATCGTCGGCGCCATCGAGCTGCGCGGCCGCTTGCCCGGCCCCGGCATGTTCGGGTCGGCGGCGGTGCCCTGGGTGGGCGTGAAGTTGAAGTCGGTCATCTCGTTGTTGAGCAGGAAGCCCCGCCCCGGCACCACCATGGCGTTGCCGCCGGTCTGCTCGATGGTCAGCGTGTACTCGACCACGTTGCCCCATCGGTCGGCCACGGTCAGGTTCGTGGTCGACTGCCCCTCGGTGACCGACTCGCCCGGCGCCGCCGTCGCGCAGCCGGTGTACGTCCCGTCCGGCTCGCCCGGCGCGACCGGCTTGGCCAGCGCGTGCGCAGGATCGATCAGGCAGGCCCGCTCCTTGGCGAAGCCGTCGGTGAGCAGCTCGTCCAGCAGCGGGCGCGGGGTGTAGTCGCCGACGTAGCGGTTGCGGTCGGCGAACGCCAGCGCGCTGGCCTCCAGGTAGCGGTGCAGCGCCTGGGTGCGGGTCAGCGCCGACAGGTCCGAGCCCTCCAGGATGTTCAGCGCCTCGCCGACGGCCTGGCCGCCGCTGGAGGGCGTGGCCATGCCGTACACGTCGAGGCCGCGGTAGCCGACGTGGGTCGGCGCGGGGGTGCGCACCCGGTAGGCGGCCAGGTCCGAGGCCGCCATGGTGCTGGGCCGGATCGGGTACGGCCACACCGTGCCCGGGGCGGTCACCACCGGCGGGTGCTGGACCGTGTCGACCAGGTCGGCGCCGATCTCGCCCCGGTAGAAGGCGTCGATGCCCGCGCGGCCGATCAGCCGGTAGGTCTGGGCCAGGTCCCGGTTGCGGAAGACCGACCCGACCGCGGGCGCCTGCCCACCCGGCAGGTAGAGCGCGCTGGTGGAGGTGAACTGGCTGAACGCGGCCGTGTTGTCGCTGATCTGGCTGCGGAACGTGGCGTCGACGAGGAAGCCCCGGTCGGCGACCTGCTCGGCCGGGCGCAGCGCCTGGGCGAGGCTGGTCGTGCCCCAGCTGCGCAGCGCCTGCTGCCAGGTGGCCAGGCTGCCGGGCACCCCGGCGGCGATCCCGCTGACCCGGGCCTCCTGGAACTGGTACGGCAGGCCGGTGGACGGGTCGACGAAGACGTTCTCCTGCATCGTCATGGGGGCGCTCTCGCGGCCGTCGATGGTGTAGACGCGGCGGTCGCGGGCGTTGTAGTAGACGAAGAAGCCGCCGCCGCCGATGCCCGACGAGAACGGCTCCGTGACGCCGAGCGTGGCCGCGGCCGCGATCGCCGCGTCGACCGCGTTGCCGCCGCGCCGCAGCACCTCCAGGCCGACGCGGGTGGCGTCGGGATCGACGGTGGCCACGGCCCCGCCGTAGCCCTCGGCGGTGGGCTGCCGGTCACTGCTGGGCGGATCGGCCTGGGCGGGTGCAGCGATCACGGTCGACATCAAAACCGCCCCGGCCAACAAGACCAGTGCGCGGTGGTGCCTGAATCTCATGACGTCCCTCCACTTAGGAAGCTTCCCGCCCACCGTATGCCGTAACGGCGACAGGCGCATCCACCGCGAGTGATACTACCGTTTCATACGCTAACACCGTTTTGGCCGTTATCCTCCGGGACCGCCCGCCGCTGACGGTCACGCCGCCCGGTGGGGAAGGTGCCCTTCCACATCAGATTCCGACAGGAAGGCGCCCTTCCTCACCGCGGTGAGCGGCAGTGCCGAGGCCAGCAGCGCGAGCGCCGCCAGCCCGACCGTGGCCGCCCCCGAGGCGAGCAGGGTGTCGGCGGGGCCGAGCCGGCCGACCAGCGGGCCGCCGAGCGCCGCGCCGATCGGCGCCGCCGCGACCATCACCGAGCCCCGCGCCGCGAGCACCGCGGGCAGGTCGGCCGGGTCGGCGGCGGTCTGGAACAGGGTGACGTTGAAGGCCGGGAACGGCCCGTAGATGATGCCGCCGAGCGCCATCCCCGCCATGGTCACCCACACCGAGGTGGTGAACCCGAACGGCAGCAGGCAGGCACCCCACCCGGCGATCACCGCGATCGCGAACGGCCAGGGCGACAGGGTGCGCAGCGTGCCCGCGATCAGGCCGCCGAGCAGGGCGCCGACCCCGAACACGGCCCAGTAGGCGCCGAGGAACCCGGCGTCGCGGCCCAGGACGTCGACGATGAACAGCGGGAGGGCGACCTCGACCGGGCCGTACAGGAAGAAGAAGACCGCGGTGAGGGCGAGCAGGCCGAGCAGCTGCGGCCGCCGGGCCAGGATCCGGAACCCGCCCGCGGTACGCGGCACGTCCTCGCCCGCCACCGCCGGGGCCGGCACGCGGCGCAGCTGCGCGGCGAGCACGAGGTAGGTGGCGGCGTCGAAGGCCAGCACCGCCGCCGGTCCGGCCACCGCGACGAGCACCCCGGCCAGCGGCGGCCCGAGGATGATCGCCGTGGTCTGGCTGGTGCCCAGCAGCGTGTTGGCCGCCAGCCGGTGCTCGGCCGGGACCAGGGCGCTGACCAGCGTGTACGTCCCGGCGGTGCCCCACGCGGCCAGCAGCGACGACAGCGCGAGCAGCACGACGTACAGCACGGGGGTGAGCACGCCGAGCAGGTGGCACGCGGCGGCGGCGCCGAGGGTGACCGCCCGCAGCAGCGCGTTGGCGATCACCAGGCGGCGCGGGTCGACCCGGCTCAGCCAGCGGGCCAGCCCGGCGGCGCCCAGCGCGGCGGGCAGCGTGTACGCGGCCACCGCCGCCCCGACGACCAGCGCCGCCCGGTCCGGCTCGGTGATCTGGATCGCCAGCCACGAGATCGCCACCACGCTCAGGCCGTCGCCGAGGAAGGACACCGACTCCCCCGCCAGCAGCCGCCGGAACCCCGGAACCCGCAGCACCTGCCGGTACGCGGCCGGGACCAGCCGATTCGCCATACGCATCGGGCAAGACTGCCAGTTCAAGCCAGGTTGAGGTCAACGGGGAACCCGTCGGCCTCGTCCCGGCTCTAGTCTCGTGACCTGCCCGTCCGCCCCAGGACCTCGCCCCCGGCGGCGTGCGGGTCGCCGGTCGACCAGGGGCCGCTGCTCGACTGGGCCGACGGCGGGTTCACGGGCAGCACCGCCGTCCCGCACGTGCTCGGGCGCGGCGGCGACATCGCGCGATCCTGTGACCTGGCCTGGTCGGGCCACACCGACACGCTGGACCTGGTCTACGCGACCCCGTAGCCGACACCTTCCCGTCCGGCGTCACACCTCATACGGTGTGCGCACACCGTATGAGGTGTGACGTGCCGAGGTGCGCACCCGTCGAGCGCAGCGCATTGACACTGTCCGATCGGCGGTTCTAGCCTTGGCGACTGATCGGCCATCCGCTGAAGGGACGTCACGTCCACCGGGTTGAGGCGGAGACCGACGGATACACCCGTCCGCTCGCTCTCATCTCACCCGGGAGATCACATGCCCCCTGTCCGTATCCCCGTGCGCCGGTCGCGGCTGCTCGCCGCGCTGGTGTCCACCCTCGCGGTGCTGGCCGGCTCGATCGCGGTGCTGGTCACCGCCGCGCCGACCGCGTACGCCGCCAGCGCCTTCACCTCGACGGCCGCCAACCGCAACGGCGGCAACTGCGTGGACCTGCCAAACGGCTCGACCGCCAACGGCACCCAGCTCATCCAGTGGAGCTGCAACGGCGGCGGCAACCAGAACCTCGTCTTCACGCCGGTCGCGGGCACCACCGACCAGTACACGGTCGGCACGCTCAACGCGGGCAAGTGCGTCGACGTCAACGGGGCGTCCACCGCCGACAACGCCACGATCATCCAGTGGACCTGCGGCACCGGCGGCAACCAGCGGTTCCGCCTGGTGCCGGTCGCGGTCAGCGGCACCGACCGGACGTTCAACGTGCAGGCGGTGCACTCCGGCAAGTGCGTCGTGCCCGCCGGCGGGTCGGCGGCGAGCAACACCGGCCTGGTGCAGCTGCCGTGCAGCACAGCCACCTCCCGGGTATGGCGCCTGGCCGGATACCCGGTCGGCGGCAGCCCCTCGGCCTCGCCCTCGACGCCGCCGTCGCCGGGCCCGTCCACCTCGCCGGGCGGCACCCCGCCGTCGAAGACGGTGCGGGTGTTCTGGCTCAAGCCGTCCGACGTGGCCTACGACCAGCGCTACCCGGACGGCATCGCCGCCGTGATGCGCGAGGCGCAGCGCTACTACCAGCAGGAACTCGGCAAGACGTTCACGCTGAACAGCGTCGTGGTCGAGGTCGTCACCGGCGAGCACGTGCGCAGCTGGTACGAGAACACGCCCAACGGCGGCGACAAGTACTGGTGGTCGGTGACGAACATGCAGCAGGAGCTGGCGCGCCGGCTCGGGCTGCGCAACCCGGACAGCCGGTGGCTGTGCGTCGGCGAGATCAGCGCCGAGGGCGACGGCGCGGGCGGCGGCGGTAGCCCCGGCTGGGTGGTGCTCAGCGGCCACGACGCCGACGGGGCGGCCGGGACCAGCGGCCAGTCGATGAACCGCTGGTACGGCGGCATGGTGCACGAGCTCGGCCACGCCTTCGGCCTGCCGGACGCCGCGTCCACCGACGGCACGCCGATGTCGGCGTCGTTCTACAGCTACCCGAACACGCACTTCAGCCAGGCCCAGAAGAACCAGATCATGGCCGGGCCGTACGGCAGCTTCCTGTCCTGAGGCACGGTGCCGGGGTCCGCGACGGCGCGGGCCCCGGCACCGGCGTCACCGCGGGGCGGGCTCGACGCCGGGCGGCAGCGGCAGGGGCAGGCCGGGCAGCCCGTCGAGGCTGGTGGCGACGTGCTCCTTGCCCGCGAAGTACGCCCCGAGCGACTCGTCGTCCTCGCGCTCGAACCGGCGCCGGTGCAGGTCCCGGTCGGCGTCGTAGGTCAGGAACGGCACCGCGTAGCCGCAGGTGTCGCGGATGAGCTCGGCGTGCACCACGATCACGGCCCGCAGGCCGTGGCCGCGGTGGTCGATCCCCGGGAAGTGGGCGAGCAGCTCGGGGAACCGCGGGTCGTCGCGGAACACCGGCTCGCCGCGCCCGTGCACCCGCACGATGTTGGGCGGCCCCTGGAAGGCGCACCACATCAGCGTGATCCGGCCGTTCTCGCGCAGGTGGGCGATGGTCTCGGCGTTGCTGCCCGCGAAGTCCAGGTAGGCCACGGTCTGCTCGTCGAGCACGGCGAACGAGCCGGTCAGGCCCTTGGGCGACAGGTTCACGGTGCCGTCGCCGGCCAGCGGCGCGGTCGCGGTGAAGAACATGTGCTGCGCCTCGATGAACTCGCGCAGCCTGCCGTCGATACGGTCATAGGTCTTGCCCATGGCGTGCTCCTCTCCCGCCCTCCCCGTCGCACGGCGGGCGGCCCCGGCCGGGCGGTGGGCGGGATGCCGCACCTGCACGCTACTGCGGGACACGCCACGCCGGGTGCCCGCGCGGTCCAGGTCCCAGCAGGTGAGGCGGCGGTCGGCGAAGTTCAGGGGCCGACGTGGACGCGGGGGCGCCGGGCCGGATCGGGTTCGGCGCTGCGCAGTACGGCCACCGTGACGGCCGCCAGGTGGCCGGACCCCAGCAGCAGGAACCGGATCAAGCCGCGGCGGTGGCCGGCGACGGGCCAGGCGAAGTCGACCCGGGGCACGGTGCCGTTGACGTCGCGCAGATGCAGCAGGACCGCCGCGATCGCCTTGCCGGGAGCGGCGGCGCGCACGGCGAGCACGGGGAAGCCGTGGTCGTCGCGGCCGGTCACCTCGATCACGCCCGGTCGCGACGGTGGACCGACGACTTCGAGGAACAGGGCCTCGCGGCTGGCCGCCGACCGGGCAGGGCCCGGGGTCTGCGGCTGGTGGCGGGCGACGGGAGCTGCCGCGATGACGCGCAGCAGACTGTCGGCGGCGGTGGCCGACGCGGCGACGGCCCGAGCCGCGGGATCGAACTCGACCGGATCGCCGGTGGGCGTGAAAGCACGGGCCCGCACGGCCAGCAGCACGGCGAGGGCGGCGCCGGCCGCGGGTGCCGTAACCGTCAGAATGCTCATCGCTCGCTGCCTCCCGGTCTGTCCGACGATCCGTCCGGGTCACCGTGGTCGGCGCGGCGGGCGGCGGGAAGCGGCTTTGACGCATTCGCTACGGCGGTCGGCGCATTCTTGACGCGATGTTGATGCCGCTGCTCGCGGGAGTGGGAACCGACCGCGGACGAGCACCGCGACGAGCGCCGCGACGAGCAGCAGCGCGATATCGGGAGTCAGCGCCACATACCGCCTGATCGCGGTATCCTCCGGCGACACCGATCATCTGGCGCAGGAGGCAATCCGGTGACGAGTCGCGAGCAGACGCCCGGCCACGGCACCGGCACGCACGACGTGGTGCGGCTGGCCGTCATCGTGGGCGCGCTCGGTGTCGTGTTCGGCGACATCGGCACCAGCCCGATCTACACCATGCAGACGGTGTTCAACCCGGCCGACCCGCATCCGGTGCCGGTCAGCGTCGACAACGTCTTCGGGGTGGCGTCCCTGGTCTTCTGGTCCGTGATGATCATCGTGACGGTCACCTACATCCTGCTGGCGATGCGCATCGACAACCAGGGTGAGGGCGGCATCATGGCCCTGATCACGCTGCTGCGCCGGTGGAGCTCCGACCGTGGCGGCCGGGCCGCGGGCGTGCTCGCGGTGGTCGGCATCTTCGGCGCGGCCCTGTTCTTCGGCGACAGCATGATCACCCCGGCGATCTCGGTGCTGTCGGCGATCGAGGGCCTCAAGACCGTCAACCCCGACCTGGAAGCGGCGATCGTCCCGCTCACCGCGGTCATCATCGTGGCGCTGTTCCTGGTGCAGCGCCGGGGCACCGCCGCCGTGGGCCGGGTGTTCGGCCCCATCATGATCGCGTGGTTCCTGGTCATCGCCGTGTTCGGGATCGGCGGCATCACCCACCACCCCGACATCCTCAAAGCCCTGTCCCCGACGTACGCGCTGGGCTTCCTGACCCACCACTTCGGTATCGCCTTCTTCGCCCTGGCCGCGATCGTGCTGTCGGTCACCGGCGCCGAGGCGCTCTACGCCGACATGGGCCACTTCGGCCGCAAGGCGATCACCCGCGGCTGGCTGGGCCTGGTCCTGCCCGCCTGCGTGCTCAGCTACCTGGGGCAGGGCGCCCTCATCCTCGAGGACAACGCCAACATCAGCAGCCCGTTCTTCCTGCTGTCCCCCGGCTGGGCGCGCCTGCCGCTGGTCGTCCTGGCCACAGCCGCGACCGTCATCGCCTCCCAGGCCGTCATCACCGGCGCGTACTCGGTCGCCTCGCAGGCCGCGCAGCTCGGCTACCTGCCCCGGCTGCGCATCGCGCACACCTCCGCCTCCACCATGGGCCAGATCTACGTCCCGTGGATCAACTGGCTGCTCATGGTGTCCGTGCTGACGCTGGTGTTCGCGTTCCAGAGCTCCGCCGCGCTGGCGTACGCGTTCGGCATGGCCGTGACCGGCACGATCACCATCACCACGCTGCTGTACTTCTACGTCGCGCGACTGAAGTGGGGCACGCCGAAGTGGCTGCTCGGCATCGGCGCGGCCCTGCTGCTCGGCGTGGACCTGCTGTTCGTCGCGGCCAACCTGACCAAACTCGTGCACGGCGCCTGGCTGCCGCTGCTCATCGCCCTCACCGCGTTCACCATCATGACCACCTGGCAGCGCGGGCGGCAGGTGGTCACCGCCGAGCGCGTACGCACCGAGGGCACCCTGCCCGAGTTCGTCGAGCAGCTGCGGGAGGCGGCCGCGTCGACGGCGACGGTGCCCGGCACCGCGATCTTCCTCAACCGCGGCAAGCAGACCGCGCCGCTGGCGCTGCGGGCCAACCTGGAGCACAACCACGTCCGGCACGAGCACGTCGTCATCATGTCGATCGAGACCGACACCGTGCCGTACGTGCCTGAGCAGGAGCGGGTCACCGTCGACGACCTCGGGTACGCCGACGACGGCATCACCCACGTGACGGCCCGGTTCGGCTACATGGACACCCCTGACGTGCCCGCGGCGCTGCGCACCCTGGACCCGGCCGTCACCGAGGGGCAGCTCGACCTCGACAACGCCACGTACTTCCTGTCCAAGATCGAGCTGCGGCGCGGCGAGGATCCGACGATGGCGGAATGGCGCAAGCGGCTGTTCATCGCGACCTCGTACATCACCTCCGACGCCGCCGCGCACTTCGGGCTGCCCCGCGACCGGACCATCATCATGGGCTCGCACATCGACGTGTGACCCGTCGGCCGTCAGCGCTGGCCGGGCTCTGCGGTCGGGTGGTGCAGGCCCTCGGTGAACGCGCGCTCGGCCGCGGCCTCCTCGGCGGCGCTCAGGCCCACCGGGGGCGGCACCGCGGGCAGCGACAAGACCATGGTGAGCCCGCCGCCGGGGGTCGTCTCCGGCAGCAGCGTCCCGCCCATCGCCTCGGTCAGCCCGCGCGACAGCGCCAGCCCCAGGCCGACGCCGGTCTCGTTGTCGCGGTCGCCGAGTCGCTGGAACGGCGCGAACACCCGTTCCCGCTGGTCGTCCGGGATACCCGGTCCGTGATCGATCACCCGCAGTTCCACCTGGTCGCCGTGTTCGCTGGCGGTCACCAGCGGCGGCCGCCCCGGCGGGCTGAACCGCAGCGCGTTGGCGACGATGTTGACCAGCACGCGCTGGAGCAGCCCGGGATCGGCCACGGCCGCCGACAGGTCGTCCGGGATGCGCACCTGCACGCCCCGTCCGGGCGGTCCGAGCTCGTCGAGCGCGGCGGGCACCGCGTCCTCCAGCCAGATCGTCACGGCGGCCACGCCCAGGGCGCCCGCCTGGAGACGGCTCATGTCCAGCAGGTTGCTGACCAGCTGGGTGAGCCGGTCGAGCGACTCCCCCGCGGTGGCCAGCAGTTCCTGCTGGTCCTCGGGGCTGAAGGTGACGTCCTCGCTGCGCAGGCTCGCCACCGCGGCCATCGCCGAGGCCAGCGGCGTACGCAGGTCGTGGCTGACCGCCGCGAGCAGCGCCGTGCGCATCCGGTCGGCCTCGGCCAGCGGCTTGGCCCGTGCGGCCTCCTCGGCCAGCCGCTCCTGGCGCAGCGCGACCGCCGACTGGGCGGCGAACGCCTCGATCACCCGCCGGTCCGCGGCGGGCAGCGCCGGCCCGCGCAGCACCAGGACCACCCGGTCGTCGGCCGGGACGGTGGCGTCGCCCTGCGCCGGGGTCGCCGCGGGCGGCCCGCCGACAGACGCGGCCACCTGCCACGATCCCGGATCGTCGAGCCGTTCGGGACCGGTGCTCGCCGTGTCCCGCAGCTCCAGCAGGGTCACCGCGTCGAGATGGAAGGTCTCGCGCAGGTGGTCGAGCAGCGCCTGGAGCGGGCGGGCGCCGCGCAGCACGCTCCCGGCGACCGTGGCCAGCGTGCTGGCGTCGGCCGACGCCTGGGCGGCCTCGCGGGTGCGCCGGGCGGCCAGGTCGACCACCGCGCTGACGGCTGCGGCCACCAGCACGAACACCGCCAGCGCCAGCGCGTTCTCGCGGCGCGCGATGGTGAACGTGTGCACGGGCGGGGTGAAGAAGTAGTTGAGCAGCAGCGAGCCGAGCACCGCTGCCACCAGCGCGGGCCACAGGCCGCCGACCAGCGCGACCGCGATCACCGAGGCGAGGTAGAGCAGGATGTCGCTGGCCAGCGAGAGGCTGCCGCGCAGCGCGTACAGGGCCAGGGTCAGCAGCGGCAGGCCCGCCAGCGCCAGCGCGTAGCCCGCGGCGCGCCGCCGGGCCGACAGCGCCGAGGCACCCGCCGCCAGCCCGCGGTGCCGTGCCGGAGCGGCCTGCTCGTGCGAGACCAGGTGCACGTCGATCTGGCCGGACCGGGTGATCGTGTTCACGCCGACGCCCGGGGCGAGCAGCCTGGCCAGGCGGCCGCGTCGGCTCGCCCCCAGCACGAGCTGGGTGGCGTTGACGCCACGCGCGAAGTCCAGCAGCGCGGCCGGGATGTCGGCGCCGACGACCTGGTGGTAGGTGCCTCCGACGCTCTCCACCAGCAGCCGCTGCCTGGCCAGCAGCGTGGCGTCGGCCCCGGCCAGGCCGTCGTTGCGGGCGACGTGGACCGCGAGCAGGTCGGCGCCCTTGCTCGACCCGGCGATCCGGGCCGACCGCCGGATCAGCGTCTCTCCCTCGGGGCCGCCGGTCAGCGCGACCACGACCCGCTCGCGCGTCTCCCAGGTCTTGCCGATCCCGTGCTGGGCCCGGTATGAATCGAGCTGGTCGTCGACCTTGTCGGCCAGCCACAGCAGCGCCAGCTCCCGCAGCGCCGTCAGGTTGCCCACCCGGAAGTAGTTGCCCAGCGCGGCGTCGACCCGGTCCGGGGTGTAGACGTTGCCGTGCGCCATGCGGCGCCGCAGCGCCTCCGGGGTCATGTCGACCAGTTCGACCTGGTCGGCCTGGCGGACGACCCGGTCCGGCACGGTCTCGCGCTGCACCACCCCGGTGATCTGCTGGACCACGTCGTTGAGCGACTCCAGGTGCTGGATGTTGACGGTGGACAGCACCGTGATGCCCGCGTCGAGCAGCTCCAGCACGTCCTGCCAGCGCTTGGCGTGGCGGCTGCCGGGCACGTTCGTGTGCGCGAGCTCGTCGACCACCACTACCTGCGGGGCCCGGGAGAGGACGGCGTCGACGTCCATCTCGGTGAACGCCGCGCCGCGGTAGGCGAGCTGCCGCCGGGGCACCAGCTCCAGCCCGTCGAGCAGCTGGGCGGTCTGGCGGCGCCCGTGCGTCTCCACGAAGCCCACGACGACGTCGGTGCCCCGGCCCCGCCGCCGCTGCGCCTCCTCCAGCATCGCGTAGGTCTTGCCCACGCCCGGCGCGGCGCCCAGGTAGATACGCAGCTGTCCACGAGCCATATCCGGATCATCCACCACCACCGCGCCCGGCACCCGGCGGCACCCTGGCACTCGGCGGCACCCGGCGGCACTCGGCGGCGGCACCCGTCGCGCCGGGTCGGCCGACGGGGCCCGCGCGGGCGTGACGTCCGCCGCGAGGGCGTCAAGATAGCGTCAAGAACCAGCGGTAATAGAGATCATCAGCCTTACGCTGACGGCGTGCCCACCCCTGCGATCTGGTTCAAGCGCATCCTTCTCGGCCGGCCCTTCCGCACCGATCGCCTCGGTGAGACCCTGCTGTCCAAGCGCCTGGCCCTGCCCATCTTCGCCAGCGACCCGCTGTCCTCGGTCGCGTACGCCACCCAGGAGATCCTGCTCGTCCTGACCCTGGGCGGCCTGGCCTACCTGTACCTGGCGCCGTGGATCGGGCTGGCGGTGGTGGTGCTGCTGACCGTCGTGGTGATCTCGTACCGGCAGGTGGTGCGCGCGTACCCGTCCGGCGGCGGCTCGTACGAGGTCGCCTCGCGCAACCTCGGCCCGGGGGTGGGCCTGGTCGTGGCCGCGGCGCTGCTGGTCGACTACATCATGACCGTGGCGGTGTCGGTCGCCGCGGGCGTGGACAACATCATCTCCGCGGCACCGGCGCTGAACGCGTGGCGGGTGCCGATCAACCTGGCGTTCGTGGCCCTGCTGGCCGCGATGAACCTGCGCGGGGTCCGCGAGTCGGGCAAGACCTTCGCCGTGCCGACATACCTGTTCATCGTCGGCGTGCTCGCGATGATCACGGTCGGGCTGGGCCGGACCCTGTTCGGGCACGCCCCGGTGGCCGAGAGCGCCGGGTGGGCCGTCGAGCCGAAGCACGTCGGCCTGGCCGGGCTGGGACTGACCGTGCTCGCCCTGCGCGCGTTCTCGTCCGGCTGCACCGCACTGACCGGGGTCGAGGCGATCTCCAACGGCGTACCGGCGTTCAAACCGCCCAAGAGCACCAACGCCGCCCGGACCATGGCCTGGATGGGCGGCCTGTCGGTGGTGATGTTCGCCGGGATCACCGCGCTGGCCCTGGTCGCCCAGGTGCACATCGCGGAGGACACCTGCGACCTGGTCGGCTTCCCCGGCGACTGCGCCACCGACCCGCAGCGCACCGTCATCGCCCAGCTCGCCGCCGCCGTGTTCGGCGGGACGCACTCGGCGGGGTTCTACTACATCCAGGCGGTCACGGCCGCGATCCTGATCCTGGCCGCCAACACCGCCTTCAACGGGTTCCCGCTGCTCGGATCGATCCTGGCCCAGGACCGCTACCTGCCGCGCCAGCTGCACACCCGGGGCGACCGGCTGGCCTTCTCCAACGGCATCATCGCGCTGGCCGCGATCGCCGCCGCGCTGATCGCCGCGTTCGACGGGTCGGTCACCCGCCTCATCCAGCTCTACATCCTGGGCGTGTTCACCGCGTTCACCCTGTCGCAGTTCGGCATGGTGCGGCACTGGAACCGGCTGCTGACGACCGAACGCGACCCCGTCGCCCGCCGCCGCGTCCACCACTCCCGCTTCGTCAACGCCCTCGGCGGGGTGCTGACCGGGGTCGTGCTGGTCGTGGTGCTGGCGACGAAGTTCACGCACGGGGCATACCTGGTGGTCATCGCGATCCCGCTGCTGTGGCTGATGATGCGCGGCATCCACCGCCACTACGACACGGTCCGCGCCGAACTGGTCGCCGAGCCGGGCGACCGGACGCTGCCGAGCCGGGTGCACGCCGTGGTGCTGGTCTCCACGGTGCACAAGCCGACGCTGCGCGCGCTGACGTTCGCCAGGGTCAGCCGCCCCGACTCGCTGACGGCGGTCACCGTGCACGTCGACGAGGCCGACACCCGGGCGCTGCAACGGCAGTGGGCCGAGTACGACATCGCCGTCCCGCTGACCGTCATCGAGTCGCCGTACCGGGAGATCACCCGGCCGGTGGTCGAGTACGTCAAGAACCTGCGCCGGACCGGACCGCGCGACATCGTGGCCGTCTACATCCCCGAGTACGTCGTCGGCCGCTGGTGGGAGCACCTGCTGCACAACCAGTCCGCGCTGCGGCTGAAGGCCCGGCTGCTGTTCGAACC
Source organism: Catellatospora sp. TT07R-123 (assembly GCF_018327705.1). NCBI lineage: Bacteria > Bacillati > Actinomycetota > Actinomycetes > Micromonosporales > Micromonosporaceae > Catellatospora > Catellatospora sp. TT07R-123. The sequence goes on from NZ_BNEM01000001.1 coordinate 1,796,889, forward strand.
CGGCGTGATGGTGATCAACGTGCCGTGGCAGCTGCACTCCAGCGCCGCCGTGGTGGACCGGATCGTGCACACCCCGGGCCAGGTCCGCCGCGGCCTGGCCGACGCCGAACCGGCACCCGTTCAGCGCTCGGCGGGCTCGGCGGGCTCGGCGGGCACGAACCGGTAGCCCATGCCGGGCTCGGTCAGCAGCTGGCGGGGGTGGGCCGCGTCGTCCTCCAGCTTGCGGCGCAGCTGGGCCATGTACTGCCGCAGGTAGTTGGTCTCGGTCGCGTACTGCGGACCCCAGATCTCCTGGAGCAGCTGCCGCTGCCCGACCAGCTTGCCCGGGTTGCGCACCAGGGCCGTGAGCAGGTGCCACTCGGTCGGCGTGAGCCGCACGTCGGTGCCGGAGCCGTCGACCGGCCGCACCACGTGGTTGGCGACGTCGATGCTGTACCGCCCGATGCGCACCACGCTCTGCGCGTCGGGTGTGGCCAGGTGGCGCCGGGTCACCGCCCGGACCCGGGCCAGCAGCTCGTCCACGCCGAACGGCTTGGTGACGTAGTCGTCGGCGCCCGCGTCCAGGGCCAGCACCTTGTCCTGGCTGCCGGTACGCCCGGACAGCACGATGATCGGCGCCGCGGACCAGCCGCGCAGCCCGCGGATCACCTCGACGCCGTCCATGTCGGGCAGGCCCAGGTCCAGCACGACCACGTCGGGATGGCCCGAGCCCGCCGCCCGCAGCGCACCGGCCCCGTCCGCGGCGAGGTCGACGTCGTAGCCGCGCGCCCGCAGGTTGATCCGCAGGGCGCGCAGGATCTGCGGCTCGTCGTCGACGATGAGGATCTTCGTCACGCTGCGGTCCTCTCGCGCGCCACGGCGGCGCTGTCGGCTGCCGGCAACGACAGCACCATGGTCAACCCGCCCCCCGGAGTGACCTCCGGCGCCAGCGTGCCGTTCATCGCCTCGCTCAACCCTCTCGCCAGGGCCAGGCCGAGCCCCAGCCCGGCGTCGTTGCTGCGGTCGCCGGACCGCTGGAACGGCAGGAACACCCGGTCCCAGTCGGCCTCCGGAATGCCCGGCCCGTGGTCGACGATACGCAACTCCACCCGGCCGCCGTGTGCGCTGGCCCGCACCGTCGGCGGCCGGTCCGGCGGGCTGTGCCGCAGGGCGTTGCCGATCACGTTGACCAGGACGCGTTCCAGCAGCCCGGGGTCGGCACTGACCTCGGGCAGGTCGGCGGGGATGCGGATGCGCACGTCGCGGGCGCTGTCGCCGAGTTCGTCCAGCGCGTGCGGCACGACCTCCTCGAAGCCCATCACCCGGGCGGCCACGCCCAGCACCCCGGCCTGGAGCCGGCTCATGTCGAGCAGGTTCTCGACCAGGCGGTTGAGCCGGTCCAGCGACTCGCCGGCGGTGGCCAGCAGTTCGCGGCGGTCGTCGGCGCCGAAGGCGACCTCGGGGCTGGCGAGGCTGTCGACCGCGGCCTTGGCCGAGGCCAGCGGGGTACGCAGGTCGTGGCTGACCGCCGCCAGCAGCGCGGTGCGCATCCGGTCGGCCTCGGCCAGCGGCCGGGCGGTGGCGGCCTGCTCGGCCAGCCGCTCCTGGCGCAGGGCGAGGGCGGCCTGGGACGCGAACGCCTCCAGGATGCGCCGGTCGGCCGCGGCCAGCGGCTGCCCGCGCAGCACCAGCGTCAGCTCGTCGCCGATCGGCACGTCGGTGTCGGCCTGGCCCGGGGCGAAGCACGGCTGCCCGCCCACGGTCGCCGCGACCCGCCACACGCCGGGCTCGTGGCGGCGGTCCGGCCCGTGCGGGGCGTCCTCGCGCGCCTCCAGCAGCGTCACCGACTCCAGCCGGAACGTCTCGCGCAGCCGTTCCATGAGCGCCGTCAGCGGCCGGTCGCCGCGCAGCACACTGCCCGCGACCGTGGCCAGGGTCTGCGCCTCGGCCCCGGCCTGCGCCGCCTCCCGGGTGCGCCGGGCCGCCTTGTCGACGGTGGCGCTCACCGCGATCGCGACCACGGTGAACACGAACAGCGACAGCAGGTTCTCCCGCTCGGCGATGGTCCATCTCAGGACCGGCGGGGTGAAGAAGTAGTTGAGCAGCGCCGAACCGCCCAGCGCCGCGACGATCGCGGGCCACATGCCGCCCACCAGCGCCACCGCCACCACCGCCGCCAGGAACAGCAGGATGTCGGTGCCCAGGTTCAGGTCGTCGCCGAAGCGGTACAGCAGCAGGGTCAGCAGCGGCAGGCCGACCGCGGCCAGGGCGTACCCGGCGGTCCTGCGGCGGGTCGACAGCGCGCTGCCGACCGGGCGGGCGAACCGGCCGCGGCCGGCCTCGGCGTGGGTGACCAGGTGCACGTCGATCGGGCCGGACTCGGCGGTGGTGGTGACCCCGACCCCGCGCGAGAACAGCTGGGCGAACCGGCCGCGACGGCTCGCGCCGAGCACCAGCTGGGTGGCGTTGACGCCGCGGGCGAAGTCCAGCAGCGCGGTCGGCACGTCCGTGCCGACGACCTGGTGGTACGTGCCGCCCAGGCTCTCGACCAGCATGCGCTGCCTGGCCAGCAGCGCCGGATCGACCCCGGCCAGGCCGTCGTTGCGGGCCACGTGCACCGCCATCAGGTCCGCGCCGCGGGCCCGGTCGGCGATGCGGGCCGCGCGCCGGATCAGCGTCTCGCCCTCGGGGCCGCCGGTCAGCGCGACCACCACGCGCTCCCGCGCCTCCCAGGTGCTGTCGATGCGGTGCTGGGCGCGGTAGCGGTCGAGCTGCTCGTCGACCTTGTCGGCCAGCCACAGCAGCGCCAGTTCCCGCAGCGCGGTGAGGTTGCCGACCCGGAAGTAGTTGCTCAGCGCCGCGTCGACCTTCTCCGGCAGGTACACGTTGCCGTGCGCCATCCGCCGCCGCAGCGCCTCGGGCGTCATGTCGATCAGCTCGACCTGCTCGGCGCGGCGCGCCACCTCGTCGGGCACGGTCTCGCGCTGCGGCACCCCGGTGATGGTCTGCACCACGTCGTTGAGCGACTCCAGGTGCTGGATGTTCACCGTGGACAGCACGTTGATCCCGGCGTCCAGCAGCTCGGCGATGTCCTGCCAGCGCTTGACGTTGCGGCAGCCGGGCACGTTGGTGTGCGCCAGCTCGTCGACCAGCACGACGTCGGGCCGCCGGGCCAGGATCGCGTCGAGGTCCATCTCCGTGAACGTCGCGCCCCGATACTCCATCGGGCGCCGGGGCACCACCTCCAGGTCGCCGATCATCTCCTGGGTGTGCCTGCGGCCGTGCGTCTCCACGAAGCCGACGACGACGTCGGTGCCGCGCTCGCGCCTGCGCTGCGCCTCCTCCAGCATGGCGTACGTCTTGCCGACGCCGGGCGCGGCGCCCAGGTAGATCCGCAGCTGCCCTCGCGACATCTACGAGACTCCTTTCCGATGTGGGCGGGCGGGCGGCCCGGTGACCGTGGAGGGATCACCCGGCCGCCCGCGGTTCATCGCGGCCGGACCGCTAGACGCGGTCCAGGGCCAGGTTCAGGTCGAGGACGTTGACGGCGGGCTCGCCCATGAAGCCCAGCGCCCGGCCCGTGGTGTACTCGTCGATCAGGTCGTCGACCCGGTCCAGCGGCAGGTTCCGCGCGGCGGCGACCCGCTTGGCCTGCAACCGCGCGTACTCGACGCTGATGTGCGGGTCGATGCCGCTGGCGCTGGCGGTGACCGCGTCGGCGGGCACGGCGGACTGCTCGGGCGCGTCACCGCGAACGGGGACGAGCACGCCCTTGCCGTAGTCCTCGCCGAACTTCCCGCACTCCACAGCCACGCCCTGGTAGACGGCGAGGAACGGGGTCGCGGGGCACGCCTGGTTGACGCTGACCGCGCGGGTGACCTTGCCGGACATGCCGTCGGTGTAGAAGACGCGCAGGACCGCGCCGAGGCCGTCGGCCGTGCAGTACGGCCGGCGCCCGTCCACGCCCTCCAGCTCGCCGACGGCCTTGCTGCGGGCGCAGACCTGGGTGAGCAGGGCCTGCTTGCCGCCGTCGCCGTCGGGTGAGTCCTTCAGGGCCGGGTCGCCGAGGGTGTCCTGCACGCTCTCAGGGCCGAGGTTGCTGGCCGAGGTGGCGTCGAGGCTGTACCCGGAGGCCGACGGGCGGCTCTGGAAGTACTTCGGGACCGGGTTGCCGTCGGCGTCGGTGAACGCCTGCCCGATGAGCAGGGAGCCGACCGGGCGCCCGTCCGCCTCGACGACCGAGCCGTTCGCCTTGTCGCGCAGGCCGGGTGCCTGGGCCAGGCCGGTGATGACCAGCGGGTAGGCGATGCCGGTCAGCACGGTGAGGACCAGCAGTGCCCGCAGGGCGGCGAGGTGCTGTGAGATCCAGCTAGGAGTACGCATCAGGAGATCCCCGGGATGAGCGAGATGATCATGTCGATGAGCTTGATTCCGACGAAGGGTGCGACGATGCCGCCCAGGCCGTAGATCCACAGGTTGCGGGTCAGCAGCTTGGAGGCGCTGCTCGGCGTGTAGCGCACGCCGCGCAGCGCGAGCGGGATCAACGCGATGATCACGAGGGCGTTGAAGACGACGGCGGACAGGATCGCCGACTCGGGGCTGGCCAGCCGCATGATGTTCAGCCGGTCCAGGCTCGGGTAGACCACCGCGAACATCGCCGGGATGATCGCGAAGTACTTCGCGATGTCGTTGGCGATGGAGAAGGTGGTCAGCGCTCCGCGGGTGATGAGCAGCTGCTTGCCGATCTCGACGATCTCGATCAGCTTGGTCGGGTCGGAGTCCAGATCCACCATGTTGCCGGCCTCCTTCGCGGCCGACGTGCCGGTGTTCATGGCCACGCCGACGTCGGCCTGGGCCAGCGCCGGGGCGTCGTTGGTGCCGTCGCCGGTCATCGCGACCAGGCGGCCGCCCTCCTGCTCCTTGCGGATCAGGGCGAGCTTGTCCTCCGGCGTCGCCTCGGCCAGGAAGTCGTCGACCCCGGCCTCGTCGGCGATCGCCCTGGCGGTCAGCGGGTTGTCGCCGGTGATCATGACGGTACGGATGCCCATCCGGCGCATCTCGTCGAACCGCTCCCGCATGCCCGACTTCACGACGTCCTTGAGGTGGATGACGCCCAGGGCACGGGCCGTGCCTCCGGTGCGCAGCTCGGCCACGACCAGCGGCGTGCCGCCGGTGCCCGAGATGCCGTCCACGGCTGGGCCGACGTCGTCGGACGGGTGGCCGCCGTTGTCGCGTACCCACTTCATCACGGCCGAGGCCGCGCCCTTGCGGATCTGGCGCTGCCCGCCGTCCTCGGCCAGGTCCACCCCGGACATGCGGGTCTGGGCCGTGAACGGGATGAAGGTGGCGTGCGGCATCACGCCCTCCTCGCGGGCGCGCAGTCCGTACTTCTCCTTCGCCAGGACGACGACCGAGCGGCCCTCGGGGGTCTCGTCGGCCAGGCTGGACAGCTGCGCCGCGTCGGCGAGCTGCTCGGCGGTGACCCCCGCGGCGGGCAGGAACTCCCACGCCTGCCGGTTGCCGAGGGTGATGGTGCCGGTCTTGTCCAGCAGCAGCGTGTTGACGTCACCGGCCGCCTCGACCGCCCGGCCGCTCATGGCCAGCACGTTGCGCTGTACGAGGCGGTCCATGCCCGCGATGCCGATCGCCGACAGCAGCGCGCCGATCGTGGTCGGGATGAGGCAGACCAGCAGCGACACCAGGACGATCCCGCTGATGCCGTCCGCGTTGAACGACGGGGTGTCCGGCGCCGCGCCCTGCCAAGCTTTGGCGTAGATCGCCATCGGCTGCAAGGTCACCACGGCCAGCAGGAAGATGATCGTGAGCGCGGCCAGCAGGATGTTGAGCGCGATCTCGTTCGGGGTCTTCTGCCGGTCGGCACCCTCGACCAGTGCGATCATGCGGTCGATGAAGCTCTCGCCCGGTTTCTGGGTGATCTTCACGACGATCCGGTCGGACAGCACCTTCGTGCCACCGGTGACCGCGCTGCGGTCACCGCCCGACTCGCGGATGACCGGCGCGGATTCGCCGGTGATCGCCGACTCGTCGACGCTGGCGATGCCCTCGACCACGTCGCCGTCACCGGGGATGATCTGCCCGGCCTCGACGACCACGAAGTCGCCCTGCGCCAGGGCCGTCGCCGAGACGGACTCCTCCTGGAACCGCGTGGCCTCGGCACCCTGCGACCAGCCGATCAGGCGGCGGGCCATGGCGTCCTTCTTGGCCTTGCGCAGCGTGTCCGCCTGGGCCTTGCCCCGGCCCTCGGCCACCGCCTCGGCCAGGTTGGCGAAGACGACGGTGAGCCAGAGCCAGACCGTGATGGCCCAGGCGAACCACGAGGGCTGCGTGATCGCCAAAACCGTGGTGAACGCGGCGCCGACCTCGACGATCAGCATGACCGGATTGCGCCACAGGGTGGCCGGGTTGAGCTTGCGCGCGGCGTCGGGCAGCGACTTCCACAGCTGCCTGGGGTCCAGCAGCCCGCCGCCGACCCGCTTGGCCTGCGGTCGGGCGCCGGCGCCCGCCACTGATGCGACAGTCATCTCTGTTTCCTTGTCTGTTTCCGCGGCCGCGTTCACAGGCCCTCGGCCAGCGGGCCGAGCGCGAGCGCGGGCAGGAAGGTGAGGGCGATCAGGATCACCACGACGCCGACGACCATGCCGATGAACAGCGGCTTGTGCGTGGGCAGCGTGCCCGCCGAAGCCGGCACCGGCGACTGCTTGGCCAGCGAGCCGGCCAGGCCGAGCACGAACACCAGCGGCAGGAAGCGGCCGAGCAGCATGGCCAGCCCGAGCGCGGTGTCCCACCAGGGGGTGTTCACGGTGATGCCCGCGAACGCCGAGCCGTTGTTGTTGGCCGCGGAGGTGAAGGCGTAGACGACCTCGGAGAAGCCGTGCGGGCCGACGTTGAGCTGGGTCCGCCAGTTCCCGGTGGCCATCGCGGCGGCGACGCCGACCAGCACCAGCGTCGGGGTGATCAGGAAGTAGACCGACGCGAACTTCATCTCGCGGGCGCCGATCTTCTTGCCCAGGTATTCGGGGGTGCGGCCGACCATGAGACCGGCCACGAACACCGTGATCACGGCCAGGATCAGCATGCCGTAGAGGCCCGAGCCGACACCGCCGGGCGCGACCTCGCCGAGCATCATGTTGACCATCGGCATCATGCCGCCCAGCGCGGTGTACGAGTCGTGGAACGAGTTCACCGCACCGGTCGAGGTCAGCGTCGTCGCGGCGGCGAAGGTCGCCGAGTCCGGGACCCCGAACCTGACGTCCTTGCCCTCGAACGCGGCGCCGACGGCCTGCGGCACCGTGCCCAGGTGCTGCAGCTCGAACACGTTGGTCAGCGCGACGCTCGCGATGGCGATGATCGCCATGACGGCGAGGATCGCGTACCCCTGCCGGTTGTCCTTGACCATGCGGCCGAACACCCGGGGCAGGGCGAACGGGATCAGCAGGATCAGGAAGACCTCCAGCCAGTTCGTCCACGCGGTCGGGTTCTCGAACGGGTGGGCCGAGTTGACGTTGTAGAAGCCGCCGCCGTTGGTGCCGAGCTCCTTGATCGCCTCCTGGCTGGCCACCGCGCCGCCGGTGATGTGCTGCTCGCTGCCGGTCAGTGTGTGCAGCAGCGTGCCGTCGGACAGGTTCTGCACCGCACCGCCGACGATCAGCAGCAGCGCCGCGACGGCGCTGATCGGCAGCAGGACGCGCAGCGTGATCCGGGTCAGGTCGACCCAGAAGTTGCCGAGCTGGTCGGTCTTGCGCCGGGCGAACCCGCGCACCAGGGCGACCGCGACCGCGATGCCGACGGCCGCGGAGACGAAGTTCTGCACCGCCAGGCCCGCCATCTGCACGACGTGCGTCATCGTGTTCTCGCCCGAGTACGCCTGCCAGTTCGTGTTGGTCACGAAGCTGACGGCGGTGTTCCAGGCCAGGTGCGGGAACATCCGGTCGTCGATGCCGGCCGACAGGGCCGGCCCGGCTCCGGCGAAGACGTGGTCCTGCAGGCGCAGGAACGCGTACAGGAACAGGATGGAGACCGCCGAGAACGCCAGCACGCTGCGGGCGTACACGCCCCAGGACTGCTCCGCGTTCGGGTCGACGCCGACCAGCTTGTAGATGCCGCGCTCGACGCGGCCGTGCCGCTGCGCGGCGACCACCCGGAACATGTAGTCACCGAGGTAGCGGTATGCCAGCGCCAGCGCGGCGATGAGCGAGAGGATGAAGACCACTCCCGCGACTGCCGTACTCATTGACAACTCTCTTCGATCGTCAGAACTTCTCGGGGAACAGCAGCGCGTAGACCAGGTAGACCGCCAGTGCGCAGGCGATCACCAGGCCGACCAGGTTGGCGGTCACAGTCGCTCAGCTCCTCGTACGACGAGGGCGAGGACCGCGAACAGGCCCACCGTGAGCAGCACGAATGCCAGGTCAGCCACCGTGCGCCTCCTTCGTGAGTGTTTTGCGGCGATTTGCCCGATACCTTCGGGCCGACGGGCGGCCCGGAGACGATCAAACTCCCGAAACCAGCTCGCGTACGGGCTCTTGACGCCATCGCTACGGGCGCCCCGGCTTTCTTGACGGGCGCTTGACACCGTGGTGACCGAGGACACCGTCCGCGGTGCCGGACAGGTCTTGGCAGCCGGTCGCCGCTGCCCCACCGTGTGAGGAATGCTGAACACCGCGACCGAGGTCGCCGATCCCGAACCTGACGAACGCCCGGCCCCCGAACCGGCGACGGCACCGCCGCCCGTGGCCACCGGCCACGACCGCGACCGGCTGTCGGTCATCGGGGGCCTGGCCGCCCTCTCGCTCGACGCCATGGCGTCGGTGGCCTACGGGCCCGAAGCGATCGTCCTGGTCCTGGCCGCCGCGGGCGGCACCGGACTCGGGTTCACCCTCCCGGTCACCGCGGCGATCGCCGCGCTGCTGATCGTGCTCGTCTTCTCCTACCGGCAGGTCATCGCCGCGTTCCCCGACGGCGGCGGCTCGTACGCCGTGGCCAAGCGGCATCTCGGGCGCCGGACCAGCCTCACCGCCGCCGCCTCGCTGGTCATCGACTACGTGCTCAACGTGGCCGTGTCCACGGCCGCCGGGGTCGCCGCGCTGACCTCGGCGTTCCCGGGCCTGCTGCCGTACACGGTGGAGCTGTGCCTGGCCGTGCTGGGGCTGGTCACGCTGGTCAACCTGCGCGGCATCGCGCACAGCGCCCGCACCTTCATCGCCCCGACCGCGCTGTTCGTCGGCGCCGTGCTGACCGTCATCGTGGCCGGTCTGCTGCGCGGCGAACCCGCCGTGCCCGTCGCGGCCCCGGTGTCCGCGACCGACCCGGTCACCGCCGTCGGCGCGCTGCTGCTGCTCAAGGCGTTCGCCAACGGATGTGCGGCGCTCACCGGCGTCGAGGCCATCGCCAACGCGGTGCCCGCGTTCCGGGCCCCGGCGGTCCGGCGGGCCCAGCGGGCCGAGGTCGCACTCGGGGTGCTGCTGGGCGTGATGCTGCTGGGCCTGGCGGTGCTGATCTCCCGGTACGAGATCCGCCCGGTCCCCGGCAAGACCGTCCTCGCGCAGGTCACCGACGCCGCGCTGGGCCACGGGGTCGGCTTCTACCTGGTGCAGATCACCACGACGATCCTGCTCGCGCTGGCCGCCAACACCTCGTTCGGCGGCCTGCCGGTGCTGGCCCAGCTGCTGGCGCGCGACAACTTCCTGCCGCACGTGTTCGCGCTGCGCGCCCGGCGCCAGGTCTACCGGTACGGCGTGCTGGTGCTGTCGGCCCTGTCGGCGCTGCTGCTGGTGTTCGCGGGCGGCCAGATGAACACGCTGGTGCCGCTGTTCGCGATCGGGGTGTTCGTCGGGTTCACCATCGCGCAGGTCGGCATGGTCCGGCACTGGCGCGCCGAGCGCGGGACCCGCTGGCGGGCCAAGGCCGCGCTGAACGCGGTCGGCGCGGTGCTCACCGGCGCCGCCGCGGTCGTCACCACGGCGAGCAAGTTCGCCGACGGCGCCTGGATCATCGCGCTGGCGCTGCCGGTGCTGGTGCTCGGATTCGAGCAGGTGCACCGGTCGTACCGGCGCATCGGCGAGCGGCTCCAGCTCGGCCGGGTGCCCGACGAGCCGTGCCGGGGCCGGTCGGTGGTGGTCGTGCCGGTGGGCTGCGTCTCGCGGCTCACCCACGACGCGCTGGCCTGCGCGCTGTCGCTGGGCGACGAGGTGGTGGCGCTGCACGCGGCCTACCACGACGAACCCGCCGAGCGGGAGCGGTTCCGCGCCGAATGGGAGGCGTGGCACCCGCATGTGCCGCTGGCGGTGGTGGACGCGCCCGAGCGCGACCTCGGCTCGCCGGTGGCGGCCTACATCCGGGACACCTATCCCGACCGGCACGTGTTCGTGCTGATCGCGGAGGTGGAACCGTCTCGGCGGTGGGAGCGGATCCTGCGCAACAACCGCGGCAACGTCCTGGATCGCGCCGTACGCCGCGGCACCGGCGCGATCGTGTGCCGGATGCGCTTCCCCGTCCCGGCCTGACAGCCGATGCGGCGGTGCCCCTACCTGCGGGCACCGCCGCCTTTCACGATGTCACGAGCCGTCGCGCAGGTCGCGCAGGCGTTCCGGGCTGAACGCGACCTCGTCGAAGACCGCCGTGCAGCCGTCGCCGACCGGCGACTGGACCTCGAACCCGAGTGCCACCGGGCCGGGCGCGTCGAGGCCGAAGTGCCGCACCAGCCGCCAGGTCTTGCCGTCGGTCGCGGCGTGGTAGGCGTACGCCCCGTCCACCCGCGACACCCGCAGCCAGACGGTGTTCCCCTCGACGGTGAAGCCGTTGGCGTCGTCGGAGGTGCCACGGGTGACGACGGAGACGGCCATGGGCTCGCGGTCGGGGCTGTACTCGAAGCAGAGCTTGGCCCAGTGCTGCTCGTCGCACCACAGCAGCAGCACCCCGGCGTCGAAGTCCGCCCCGAAGCCGACCGTCACCCGGGCGCTGAACTGGAAGTCGCCCTCCGGCGGCGCGCCCGTCAGCATCGGGGCGTCGAGCACGGGGGCGCTTACCCGAGCGGGGTGGATGAACAGATCGGACCGGGCGGGAGCGGTCGCGCGCACGGTGGTGCCGTCCACCTCCCAGGCGCTGCCCGCCGACGGGCTGAGAGCGAACGGCAGTCCGGGCAGGTGCACGGCGCTTGTCATGGGCGGTCCTCCGAGTCGGGTGGCTGGCCGAAGCCTATCGCCGGGCGGCGCCGGCCAGTCAGGGGCGGAAGCTGGACCGGTACTGGGTGGGGGTGCGGCCGGTCAGGTCCAGGAACGCGGCGTTGAACGCCGACAGCGAGGTGTAGCCGACCCGGTGGGCGATCGCGGTGACCGGGGTGTCGCCCGCGGCCAGCTCCTCGACGGCGCGCAGCACCCGCATCCGGCGCAGCACCGCCCGCCAGGTCATCCCGGTCTCGTCCTCGAACCGCCGCGCCAGCGACCGGGACGACAGCCCGACCGCGGCCGCGACGTCCTCGAAGCTCAGCTCCTCGGCGAGCCGCTGCTCGGTGACCTCCAGCGCCCGGCGCAGCTCCGGCGAGCGCCCCGAGGGCACCACGACCGGGCTGGGCCGCTCGGCCAGCCGCCACGCGACCGCGGCGAGCGCCGCGAACAGCGTCCGGGCGTACTCGGGCAGCGGCTGCTCGCCCTGGCCCCACGCGCCGCACTCGCCCACCAGCGCGCGGGCCAGCGGGTTCAGGTCGAACACGGTCAGCGGGGCGGGCGGCGCCGGGGCGAAAGCGGGGTCGAACAGCACCGAGGCCGTGGTGACCGGCTGCGGGATGCTCACCCGGATCGGCCGGCCCGCCTCGATCAGGGCGGCCCGTGCCGGGGGCAGCAGCCACGCCTGGCCCTGCGCCTCCAGCCGGAGCGCACCGGCGGAGGCGCAGAGCAGGTAGTGGCGGTCCACGCACAGCTCACGTGCCGCCTCGGGCGCGAACGTACGCACAAAGCTGTACGCCTGGCGGGTCATCGGCTGGCTCGCACGCACTCATCGTAGGAGCCGCCGGTCAGGCGACCGTCTGCACCAGTTCGGCCCGGAACCGGCGGCTGACCGGCGCCCCGGTCATCATCGGCCGCAGCACCTGGCCCGACCGGGCGAAGGAGTCCGAGGCCGCGTACCCGGCGAACGCGGTCTCGTCCTCCCACTCATGGACGATGACGATCCCGGTGTCGTCCTCACGCGACGCGTGGACGCGGTAGGCGATGTTGCCCGGCATGGCGCGCACCCGCACCCGCTCGGCGTCGAGCTGTGCGAGGGCGGCCGGGCGGTCGGCGGCGGTGGTGGCGAACTCGACGATGGCGATGAACATGGTGTCCTCCTGATCGGGCGGCGGCTGCCGCGCGGTTCTGATCCTGCTCGGATCCGCGCCGTCCGGCCGCCGTCAGGCGGACAGGTTCGCGCTGCGGCCGGACAGGCGGAGGTGCCGCCGGTCACGTTCCCTGGGCACGTCAAGAGGTGAGCGCCCCTCCCGGCGCTGGGCACGATGGGCTGGCAGCGAACCGTTCGCGCCGCGGCCCGGCCTCGTACGGTCGCGGATCTGGACCCGGAAGGTGCGGCATGACCGGACACCTCCAACCAAGCCGCCGCTGGGCCGCACTCGCCGTGCTGTGCCTGGGCAACTACCTCATCCTGCTCGACACGAGCATCGTCAACACGGCCGCACCGGTGCTGATGCGGACCCTGGACGCGGGCGTCGGCGAGATCCTGTGGGTGTTCAACGGATACCTGCTCGCCCTGGCCTCCCTGCTGGTGCTGCTCAGCCGTCTGGGCGACCTGCTGGGCCCGCGCAGGGTGTTCCTCGGCGGGCTCGCGCTGTTCGCGGCCGCGTCGCTGCTGTGCGGGCTGTCGCAGACCGCCGGGCAGCTCATCGCGGCCCGGGTGCTGCAGGGCATCGGCGCCGCCGCCCTGCTCCCGCAGTGCCTCGTCCTGATCACCGCGATCTTCCCGCCGGACCGCCGGGGCGCGGCGTTCGGCATCTTCACCGCCGTCGCCGGGGTCGCCGCGGTCAGCGGGCCGACGCTGGGCGGCCTCGTGGTCACCCACGTCTCCTGGTCCTGGATCTTCTTCGGCAACGTGCCGCTGGCGCTGGGCGGCATCGTCGCGGCCCGGCGGCTGGTGCCGGACCTGCGCACCCCGCCCCCGGCCGGGTACGACATCCCCGGCGTGCTGCTGGCGACCCTGGGCCTGCTGGCCCTGGTGTACGGCCTCATCGAGGGCGAGCGGCACCACTGGGGCCGCATCGCCGGCCCGCTGAGCATCCCCGCGGTGCTGGCCGCCGGGGTGGTGCTGCTGGTGCTGTTCGTGCTGTGGGAGCGCAAGCAGGCCGATCCGGTGCTGCCGCCCGGCCTGCTGCGCGACCCCGAGTTCGGGGCCGCGACGGCGATCACGTTCGTCACCTCGTTCGCGCTGCACGGCTTCCTGCTGGTGTTCGTGCTGCTGACACAGCTGGTGCACGACATGAGCCCGCTGGAGTCGGGGCTGACCGCGCTGCCGTGGACGCTGACGCTGAGCGCCGTCGCGCCGGTGGCGGGGCGGCTGGCCGACCGGATCGGCACGCGCTGGCTGCTGACCGTGGGCCTGGCCGTGTTCGCGGCCGGGGTCGCGGGCACCGGCCTGCTGCCGACCCGCGACTGGACCGGGCTGTCGTACGTCTGGGTGCTCATCGGCGTGGGACTCGGGATGGGGCTGGTGATCGCGCCGACCACCACGCAGGCGATGCGGGCGGTCACGCCGCGGCTGGCGGCCACGGCCTCCGGGACGCTGAACACCGCCCGGCAGGTCGGCGGCGCGGTGGGCCTGGCCGCCGTGGGCGCGATCGTGCAGCACCGGTTCGCCGAGGTGGCCCGGGTCGAGGCCGAGGCCCGGTCAGGTGAGCTGAGCGTGCCGGGGCGGCAGGCGCTGGAGTCCGCCATGGCCACGGCCGCCGACGGCGGGGCGCTGGTCGGCGGACGGCCGGCCGTCGCACCGGCCGGGCTGGGCGGCGCCGAGGCCGACCGGCTCCGGACCGTGCTGCACGACGCGGCCGCGAGCGGCTTCCTGGCCGCGGCCCGGCCCGCGCTGGTGGTCGTCGCGGTCCTGCTGGCGCTGGCCGCGGTGCTGGCGCTGGTGATGCGCCAGTCGAAGCCGCCGGCGGCACCGGTGGTGCCGGTGCCGGTGCCGAAGGGGCGGAAGGGCACTCGCGAAGAAGACCGCCCCACCCGGGTAAAGCGATAATCACCTATATATCGGTACAGATTGGGCGTTCCGCGCGGGACCGCCCCGCCCGGTCGTGCCCGCCCGACGAAGGGATCTACCGCATGACCCACAGTGACGTCCTCGCCGACCTCAAGACCGACGGCGAGGAACTCGACAGCCTGCTGTCCGGGCTGACCCCGCAGCAGTGGGCGCTGCCGACCCCGGCCAAGGGCTGGACCGTCGCCCACCAGGTCGCCCACCTGACCGCCACGTTCCAGCTCGCCGCCCTGGCCGCCAGCGACGCCGAGAAGTTCGCGGCGGTCACCTCGCGGCTCAGCGACGACTTCGACGCCAACGTCGAGGGCGCCATGGCGCCGTTCCTGGCGCTGCCGGAGCAGGAGCTGCTGGCCCGCTTCCGCGCCATCCGCGGCCTGTCCGAGCAGGCGCTGGCGGCCGTGCCGGAGGGCCAGCCGGTGCCGTGGCTGGTCCGCCCGCTGCCCGCGCCGGTGCTGGCGGCCGCGGGCATGATGGAGCTGTTCGGGCACGGCCAGGACATCGCCGACGCGCTCGGCGTGACCCGCCCGGCCACCGACCGCCTCGGCCACCTGGTGTTCTTCGCCGTACGGACCTGGGACTTCGGTTACCTGGCGCGCGGCCGCCAGGCCCCGGAGACGGCGTTCCGCTTCGAGATCACGGCGCCGTCGGGCGCCGTGTGGAGCTTCGGCCCGGCTGACGCCGAGCAGGTCGTCAGCGGTCCCGCGCTGGACTTCTGCCTGCTGGTGACCCGGCGCCGGCACCACACCGACCTGGCCGTCAAGGCGGTCGGCGCGGACGCCGAGGAGTGGCTGACGCTGGCCCAGGCCTACCGCGGCCCGGCCGGTCCCGGACGTGAGCCCGGCCAGTTCAGCTGAGCACTCCCCCGCCGCCCCCGGTGCCGTCACGGCCCGGGGGCGGCGCCGTGTCCCGGGTCGGCCGGTCGGTGCCGCACGGGCACGGCGAGCACGGGACCGGGCACGAATAAAGAGGACGACGACGCGGGCGGCTGCGTCGTCGTCCTCTCCGCACCGGCGGGGGCCGCCGGTCGTCTCTCAGATGTAGAGCGTGTTGGGCTCCAGGCCGCAGGCGACGCGGCCGTACAGCTCCAGGCCGTTGGCCGGGTGCAGGATCGCGTGCAGCGACAGCACCTCCAGGTCGCGCGCGATGCGCTGGATCGGCACGTCGTGGTACGCCGAGGACGCGCCGCTGGCCGTCTTCAGGATGTCGACGGCCTCCTTGGCCAGCTGCACCGCCCGGCTGATGTCGACGCGGACGCGGGCCCGCTCCTCCATCGTCCACGCCTCGCCGCTGACGCCCTTGGCGTCGAGCGTGGACGCGGCCCGGTAGATGTGGAACTCGGCCTCGTCGATGCGCACCGACGCCTCGGCGACCTGCAGGTGCGTGATCGGGGCGTCGGCCTGGCTCTCGTACGTGGTGTAGGTGATCTTGCGGCCGGGCAGGCGCTCGAAGAACGCCTCGCGCGCCGCCTTGGCCAGTCCGAGCACCGTGCCGGTGGTCGACGTGGCGGCCGTCAGCAGCATCGGGGTGCGGTAGACGGGCACGTCGGCGTTGGTCTTGGACGCGTACTGCTCGTGCAGCACCGGGCCCATCGGCAGCACCCGCTGCGCCGGCACGAACAGCTCGGCCGCCGCGGCGGTGACGCTGCCGGTGCCGCGCAGGCCGGTGGTGTCCCAGTCGTCGATGATCTGCAGCTCCGACGCCGGGACCAGCGCCATGACCGGCATCATCCCGCCGTCGGGGGTGGGCGTCACGGCCACCAGCGAGTTCCAGTGGCTCTGCTGCACGGCGGTGTTGAAGGCCCACTTGCCGCTGACGACGTAGCCGCCGTCGACCGGGATCGCCGGGCCGCCGGGGCTGAGCAGCCCGCACACCCGCACGTCAGGGGTGGCGAACACCTCGTCCTGCACCTCGTCCGGGAACAGGCCGACCAGCCACGAGCAGATCGACCACACCGACAAGGTCCACGCGGTCGAGCCGTCGCCGCGGCCCACCTGGGTGATGACGTCGACCAGCGAGCGCAGGTCCGCCTCGTACCCGCCGAAGCGCGACGGGGCCCGCAGGCGCAGCAGGCCGGCGCCGGTCAGCGCCTCGACCGACTCGTCGGCGATCCGCCGGTTCTGCTCGCCCCAGGCCGCGTTGCGGCGCAGCAGCGGCACCAGGTCCGACGCGCGCTGCGCCAGCTCGGCCGCGGTGGGCACAGTGGTGAGTTCCATGGGGTCCTTCCTTCATGAACACGGCAGGCCGCCCGGACGCTCCGTTCCGGGCGGCCTGAGGGAGTGGAGGCCGTGGGGGGCCGCGCCGGTCAGACGGCGCGGATGGGGGTGTTCTGGTACGCGGTGATGAGCCACTCACCGTCCTTCTTGGCCAGCAGCCAGCTGGCGCGGATGGCCCGCTCCGCCGTGACGTCCTCGTCGCCGGGCGCCAGCACGCCGCCGCGGGTGATGACGAGAACGGCGTTGGCGGCCAGCGGCTTCACGGCCAGCGGCGTGCCGGTGACACGGGTGCCCTTGAACGGCCCCGCGAAGGCCTTCGCCATGAAGTCGTGCACCTCGGCACGGCTCTTGAGGAAGATGTCGTCGGGCAGGATCAGGGTGCCGTCCTCGGTGAACACGGCGGCGAAGGCGTCAGCGTCGTTCTTGGCCCAGGCCTCGATGATCCGCTGCGGCACCTTGCTCACCGCGGCGAGGTCGGCATCGGTGATGACGGTCGTCCCGTCGCTCATGATGGTCGTCCTTTCTAGACGATCTCTTGCCGGGCAGTCCGGCCGGGCGCTAGCCCAGCGCGGGCTGCTTTTCCTGGCCCTGGTCGAACAGGGCCGGCTCGAAGTCCGGGTCCACCAGCAACCGGTGGGGGTCCTGCATCTCGTACCAGCCGACGCCCGGCGGGCACCGGTCGTAGCCGAGCAGGCGCTGCATCTCCTCGGGCAGTCCCAGCACCGTCTCGCGCGGGACGGCCAGGTACTGGTTCTCCTCCTGACGCAGGTTGCCCAGGTCGTAGGAGACGGTGAGGCTGGTGCGCGGCTGGTCGGTGGTGTTGGCCCCGCCGCCGTGGTAGACGCCGCCCAGCCAGAGCAGGCCCGAGCCGGCAGGCATGGCGGCGGGGATGGCCTCGGCGTAGCGGGGGGCCCGCTCGTCGTCCCAGTGGTGGCTGCCCGGGATGACCAGGGTGGCGCCGTTGGGCGCCGTGAACTCGCTCATGGCCAGCATGAGCTGTACCCGCGTGGTCGGCCCCGGGTGGCGGCGCAGGTGCAGCGAGTCGTCCCGGTGCAGCGGCTGCTTGCCCTGGCCCGGGTCGATCTGGATGGCCTGGGTGGCACTGATCTGGATGTTGGGGGTCATCTCGATGCGCGCCTGCCCCACCCACATGTGCACGGGCTTCTCCATGATCCGCCGTGACGCGCCGAGGTACTGCGGCTGCATGAACACGGCGGGCATGTGGGCGGTGCGCCGGAACAGCGACGACACCCGCCGGGTCAGGTGGCCGTCGTAGCCGGTCTCGCTGTAGCGGCCCCGGTCCAGGTACGGCCCGAGGTCGTCCCACAGCCCCTTGAGGACGGCGGCGTCGACGAAGTTCTCGATGATCACCGCGCCCTCGCGTTCGAGGATCTCCACCACGTCGTCGAGCGGCGTGTCAGGGGTAACGTGAATCAGCTCTGCCATCTCACTGCACCTCTCTTGTGCCTGAAGGCTCAGAGCGCGGCGCCGGTCGCCTTCGCCACCACGTCGCGGGTGAACGTCGCCAGATCGGGGTCCTCGAACAGGTCGCCCATGTCGACGTTGACGCCGATCTCCTCCTCGATCCGGGCCACGATCTGGACCGCGGAGATCGACTGCCCGTTCAGCTCGAAGAACGTGGCACCACGCGAGTTCGAGGGCACGTCGAGCACGGAGTTCCAGATCGCCTCGACCCGCTGCTCGATCTCGGCGGGGCTGAGCGCGGCGCGCTGGTTGGTGTCCATATGAATCCTCCTGCCGATACGAATACGAATTTATGCTTGTCGCTGGGTGGCGGGGCCGCACCTCTGGTCGTGCGGATCAGGGCACGACCCCGCCGGTGGTTCAGAGCCCGGCCAGCGGGGCGTCGGGTGACGCCAGCAGGCTGCCCAGCAGCGACACGTACTCGGCCGTGCTCCGGTCGAGCGTCTGCGTCGTGAACAGGTGGGCGCTGTAGCCGATCGCGCCCACGATCTCCTCCGTCGGCCCCAGGTGCAGCGACCACAGCACCCCGTCGGGGATGTCCGAGCCGATCTCCTGCGTGATGACCCGGCGCCAGATCGCGCTGAACTCCAGGCCGCCGATCTGCTCGCGCTCCATCACGAACGGCGGCTGGATCACCTGGAACAGGGCCGGGGCGACCCCGGGCGCGGCCAGCGACGCCATCAGCTCCGGCGCCTCCTGGAGCACCACCAGCAGCGGCACCTCGTGCGAGTACGCCCCGAGGCAGGTCGCCCGGGTGCGCGCCACCACGTCGCGGAAGGTCGCGCAGCCGGTCAGGTCCGTGCGCAGCGGCACGAAGTTGAAGAACGACCCGACCGTCTTCTGGAACCGCGCCTGGCCGCGGCCCGGCGTGAACGTCGGCACCACGATGTCCTGCGACCCCGTCTGCCGCGAGGCCAGCACGTTGAACGCCGCCAGCAGCACCATGAACGGCGAGCTGTGCGTGCTCTCGGCCAGCCGGGCGGTGCCGGTGCGCAGCTCGGCGCCGGCGAGGAACCGGTACCACCCGGTGATCGCCTCTTCCTCGGCGCCCCGGGCCTTGTCCGCCGGCACGGTCAGGATCCGGGCGCCGTCCAGCGTCTTGCGCCAGTACTCCCGGGCCCGCTGCACCGACGGGGCGCCGAGCTGCTCCAGCTGGGCGACGGCGTACTCGCCGTACTGCGCGGCCGGCTCCAGGCCGGGCTCGCGGCCCTGCACCCGTGCCGCGTAGCACGAGGCCACGTCGCGCATGACGACCTGCATCGACCACGCGTCGGCGGCGGTGTGGTGGGTGACCAGCACCAGCACCGAGTCGGTCCGGTCGAACCGGCCGAGCACCGCCCACAGCAGCGGCGACTGCCGGATGCTGTACGTCTGCGCCTCGATCTCGTTGACCAGTTCCTCCGCGACCCGGCCGCGGTCGGCCGGGTCGACGCCCGGCAGGTCGCGCACCGTCAGCGACACCGCGGACGGCGGGGACACCCGCTGGCCGGAGCCCTCCTCGCCGCGCACGATGGTGGTGCGCAGCGACTCGTGCCGGGCGGCCACGTCGTCCAGCGCCTGGCGCAGCGCGGCGAGGTCGACCTCGCCGCCCACCCGCCAGCCGTCGGCGACGATGTAGCGGGGACCGAACGGGCCCTCCGCGTCCCCGCGGTCGAACAGGCGCAGGAACTCCTGCTGAAGCGACAGCGGAAGGTCGACGGCGGCCGGGGCGGCCGCGGCTTCGGAGATGCTCATCGCAGCACCACCCCCGCCTGGTCGAGCGCCTTCACGAAGGTGCCGCGGCCGAGCTCGGCGGCGATCAGCTCGATGTCGTCGGCCATGTACCGGTCGCCGTCCAGGGTCGGGACCAGCGAGCGGACCGTCTCGTAAGTGACCGTGCCGGCCGGGCTGAGCCCGTTGGCGCGGCCGGAGACGTCCACGGCCTGGGCCGCCGCCAGGAACTCCAGCGCCAGGATGATGTTGTTGTTGTTCAGCACGCGGCGGGCGTTGCGGGCCGCGATCAGGCCCATGCTGACCACGTCCTGGTTGTCGCCGTTGGACGGCACGCTCTGCGCGCTGGCGGGGCCGATCGTCCGGTTCTCGGCGACCATGGCGGTCGCCGGGTACTGGGCACCCGCGAAGCCGCTGTTGAGGCCGGGCTCGCCCTTGATGAGGAACTCGGGCAGGCCGTAGCTGAGGTGGCGGTTGAGCATCCGGTTGGTGCGCCGCTCCGACAGCACGCCGAGCTGCGTCAGGGCGATGGTCACGAAGTCCATCACGAACGCGATCGGCTGGCCGTGGAAGTTGGCCCCGTGGAAGATCTCCTTGCCCTCGAAGAACAGCGGGTTGTCGTTCGCCGAGTTCAGCTCGATGTCGAGCTTGGTGTACGCGTGGCCGAGCGTGTCGCGCACCGCGCCGATCACCTGCGGGATCGCCCGCAGCGAGTAGGCCTTCTGCAGGTACACGTCGGTGCGGTGGACCTCGCCCACCTCGCCCTTGCTGTCGGCGACCTGGCGGCGCAGGTCGGCGTGCTCGACGGTCAGCTTGCTGCCGTCCATGAGCCGCCGCATGTTGAAGGCGCTGTCGATCTGCCCCGCGTGCGGGCGGGCGATGTCGTGGCCCTCCGGCTGGAACGGGCTCAGCGAGCCCTGCAGCGTCTCGATGACCAGCGCGGCCGCGATCTCGGCGTGGCGGGCCTGGTTCATGGCGTGGTGGGCCACCAGGGCGCCCAGGCCGGTCATGGCCGAGGTGCCGTTGATGAGCGCCAGGCCCTCCTTGAACTTCAGCTCCAGCGGCTCGATGCCCAGCGAGCGCAGCACCGGGCCGGTCTCGACCTTCTTGCCGTCGCGCAGCAGGTAGCCCTCGCCGATCAGCGAGCTGGCGATGTGCGCCAGCGGGGCCAGGTCGCCGCTGGCGCCCAGCGAGCCGATCTCCGGAATGGCCGGGATGAGGCCCGAGTTCAGGTACAGCGCGATCCGCTCCAGCACCTCCGGACGTACCGCGGAGTGGCCCTTGGCCAGCGCGTTCAGCCGGGCCGCGACGATCGCCCGCGCCTCGTCCTCGGTGAAGAGCGGACCCACGCCGGCGCTGTGGCTGCGCACCAGGTTGGTCTGCAGTTCCGTCTCCTTGGACGTCTCCACCAGCATGTAGATCATCTCGCCGTAGCCCGTGGTCACGCCGTAGACGGGGATCTGCTGGTGCACGATGTCCTCGAAGATCGCGCGGCTGGCCGCCGCGCGTTCGAGCACCTTCGGCGACAGCGAGCACGGAGCCCTGTCCTCGGCGACCCTGCGCAGGCTCGCCACGTCCAGGCTCTCGCCGTCGAAGGCGACCGGGGCTTCGGTACCGATCATGGTCATCTGTTCACTCCATCGTTGCGTCGGAACTGGAGGCGGGTCCGGACAGGGCGCGGTCGACGCGCGCGGCCATACCGGCGAGACTGGGTGCGGCGAGGCAGTCCGCGATCGGCACGGGTACGCCGACCGTGTCCTGCACCCGCAGGGCGAACCGGGGCAGCAGCAGCGAGTGCCCGCCCACGGCGAAGAAGTCGTCTGCCAGGTCGTAGTCCCGCGGTCCGAGCAGCTCCGCCCAGATCCGGGCGACGACCAGCTCGGACGGGGAGCGGGGCGGCCCCGAGGTCGCGGCCGCGACCTCGCGCGGCGCGGGCAGCGCCCGCCGGTCGACCTTGCCGGTCGCGCCGCGCGGCAGCGGCTGGGCCATGAGGTGGAACGACACCGGCAGCAGCACCGCGCCGAACCGCCGCCGCAGGTGCGCGCGCCACACTGGCGGCCCACCGGACTCGGCTCCGGCGACGGCCACGACGTACGCCACCAGGCGGTTGACCAGCCCGTCGCCGTCGCGCACCGGCACCACCACACATTCGGCCACCGACTCGTGGGCGTCGAGCGTCGACTCGATGTCCCCGAGCTCCAGCCGGTGCCCCTGCAACTTGACCTGGTGGTCGAGCCGGCCGCGGAACTCGAGCAGGCCGTCCCACCGCCGTCGCGCGAGGTCGCCGGTACGGTAGTACCGGCCCCCCTCGTCGCGTTCGGCCCGGCCCGCGATCGCCGCGAACACCGGATCATCCGGGTCGCCGCCGAGGTAGCCAGGCGTGACGTAGGGGCTGCGCACGACGATCTGGCCGGTGACCCCCGTGGGGCACAACCGGTCCTCGTCGTCGAGCAGCAGCACCTGCCGCCCTGGAATGGGCGACCCGATCGGGGTCGCCCCGGACACCTGGCCGTCGATGTCGTGCCAGGTCGCCGCCACCGTCTCGGTGGGGCCGTAGAGGTTGGCCAACCGGGTCGCGGGCAGGGCCGCGCGCAGTCCGTTGACCAGGTCGCCCGGCAGGGCCTCCCCCATCAGCAGCAGCCGGTCGAGGGGCGGTGCGTCGCCGCCGGACTCGGCGACGGCGCGCAGCAGGCGCCGCGCGAAGCTCGGCACGGTCTGCAGCGCCGTCACCCGGTGCTCGACCAGCCACCGCACCAGCCCCTCCGGGTGCGGGCGCACCTGGTCGGGGACCAGGTGCAGCGCCGCGCCGCCGACCAGGGCCGCGAACACCTCGCACAGCGCCGGGTCGTGCTCGGGGGCGACCCACTGGGCCACACGGGCCCCGGCGCCGAAGCCGAACGCGCGCGCCATCCACGAGGTGAACTGGGCCAGGGCGGCGTGGGTCTGCGGCACGCCCTTGGGCCGGCCGGTCGAGCCGGACGTGTAGGCGACGTACGCGACATAGGCCAGTTCCACGGGCACCGGCTCGGCCCCGGGCCCGCGCGGGGCCGCCAGCAGCTCGGGCACGTCGAGAATCCGGCCGAAGCCCTGCACGCAGAACCAGTCGTGCACCTCGTCGGAGCCGTCGGCCAGCAGCCACACCGGGCGCAGGTCGCCGAGCACCTGCCGGGTGCGCTGGCCGGTGTCGTCGGCGGCCAGCCAGCAGAAGTGGGCGCCCGCGCGCAGCACGCCCAGCAGGGCCGCGATCCGCGCCGGGCCGGTCCGCATGCGCACCGCCACCGGCCGCCCGGCGGCCCCGGTCAGCGCCGCGGCGATCCGCGCCGACCAGTCGTCGAGCTCGGCGTACGTGATCGTGCCGCCCTCGCCGGTGACGGCCACCGCGGCGGGCCGCTGCACGGCGTGGCGGCGCACCAGCTCGGTGACCGGCTCGCGCGGCGCGCCGACGGCGGGATCGGCCTCGGCCCGGTCGGTGTCGTCCAGCGGCAGGCCGGCCAGCGGCCGGTCCGGCTCCCGCACCGCCCCGAGCAGCAGGGTGTGCAGCTGGCCGAGCAGCAGCCCGGCCGCCGTGGGGTCGAACAGGCCGTCGCGGTACTCCAGATGCCCGGCCGCCGCGGCGCTGACCTGGTCCAGGACCAGGGTCAGGTCGGCCCTGACCGCACCGCCGGCGGCGTGGCGCTCGCGCACCGCCGCACCCGCCAGCCGCAGCGTCGCCCGCTGCTCCTCGGGCAGCACCACCATCGCGTCGCACCACGGCACCCGCCCCGGCTCGCGCTCGGGGTTGACGGCCCGCACGATCTCGGCGAGCGGCACGTCGCCGTGCGCGTACGCCTGCCCGAGCGCACCGGACACCCGGCGCAGCAGCTCGCGCAGCGTCGGCTTCCCGGACAGGTCGGCCGCGAGCACCACCGGCTCGGTGCACGGACCGACCAGGTCCGCGGGCACCTCGCGGCGCCGGCGCAGCGTGCCGACGCTGACCGTGTCGACGGCGGCGTGGCGGTGCAGCAGCGCCAGGAACCCGGCCAGCACCACCTCCTCGGCCGTCGTGCCGGTGGCGTCGGCGATCCGGCGCAGGTCGTGCCCGAGCCCGTCACCCCACCAGAACGGCGTGCTGCGCCCCTGCCAGTGCAGGCCCGCGGGCCGCGGCTGGTCCGCCGGCAGCGCCAGGGCCGACGGCACCGCGGCCAGCCGCCCGGCCCACCAGTCCAGCCGCCCGGCGAATCCGTCGTCGGTCCGCTCCGCCCGCCGGTGCTCGGCGTACTCGGAGAACGGAACGTCGACCGGCTTGAGCTCGGCGCTGGTGCCGCCGAGGGCGGCGGCGTATCCGGCGGACAGCTCGTCCAGGATGATCGACACCGACCTGCCGTCGGCGACGATCCGGTGCAGCACCAGCAGGACCCGGTGCGCCTCGGCCGCCTGCCGCAGCACGATCAGGCGCGCGGCGGGCCCGCCGGCCAGGTCGAACGGCGCCGCCGCGACCTCGGCCGCCCACCGGTCGGCGTAGGCCTGGTCGACGCCGCGCAGGTCGATCACCGTGGGCTCGATGCGGGCCCGGCCGTCGATGCGCAGCCCGACGCCGCCGTCCGCCTCGGCCAGGCTGCCGCGCAGGACCTCGTGCCGGGCCACGACGGCGTGCCAGGCGGTGCGCAGCGCCTCCGGGTCGAACGGGCCGCCGACCTCGAAGTCCCGGCACTCGTGGAACGACGGCGCCGCCCCGGCCGGCGTGGCGGCGAGCTGCTGCAGGAACCACAGATCCTGCTGCGCGGGGGTGGTGGCGGCGATGGCGCCGGCACTGTGCGCGATAGGCATCCGGGTGACTCCCGCCTGTACGGTGACCGTATTCGTTCCCACGTCTGTGGGGACCGATTCGCCGAAAGGGCCGCCGCAATGCGGAATGGCGCTTGCCAATAACCCTTGCGAATCGGTTACGGATACTGAGTCTGTCCGTATACGACAGTGCCGTCATCTTCTCCATTGCGGAGCGGAGAGTCAGGTCATGGCACTGCTGGCGCCTGAATGCGCACGCGCGGAGTTGTGCCGGAGGCGGATATCCGAAAAGAGGACTCAGGCGGCCGATCGCCGCAGGTTCTCCCGCACTTCCAGCATGGCGGCGGCGACCTCGTACAGCCGCGCGACGGCGAACCCGCCGGCGAATTCGGGCAGCACCGCCGAGAGTGCGGCACTCGTCCGGCCGCCGAAGGCGACCGCCGTCTCGCCGACGTGGATGCCCTCGCGGCGGCCGGCCCGGTCGTTCCAGGCGACGGCGGCGGCGCGGTCCCAGCCCGGGGGCAGGTCCAGGCCCAGCGTCCCGTCCGGGGCCAGGCACACGGGATAGCCGCCGGGCAGCCCGGCGGGCCCCGGCAGGTTCGTGGCGACCTCACCCCGGGCCAGGTCGAGCAGCAGCAGCGCGGCCGCGTGCCCGGTGACGGCGTTGAGTTCCGGACGGGCCGATCCCCGCAGCGCCGCCAGCGCGGCCGTGACGTCACCGACCGGCTCGTCGCCGACCCAGGCCAGGACCTCGTCGGCGGGCGCCTCGGGGCGGTTGAGGTGGATGTGGTGGGCCAGGACCCGCAGGTGGTCCGCCGGTTTGAGGCCCAGCGCGCCGCGCAGGCCGGCGGCCAGCAGCGCGACGTTGCCGACACCCGCGGTGATCGGCAGCCCGAGTCCGGCCAGGATCGGGTTGACCGCGTCCGGGAAGCAGGCGTTGAGCAGCCGCGCGGGCACCCCGCTGTCGCGCAGCGCGGCCGCGACCTGCGCGGCCAGCAGCGCGTGCAGTGGCGCGGTCGCGGCGAACCCGGCCGCCGACAGCAGCTCGGTCCAGCGCGACGGGTGGGTCAGCTGCTCCCAGGGCGACTGCAACGACGCGCAGTGCAGCACCCAGTCGGGTGCGGCCGCCCACAGCACCTCGGCCAGCGCGGCGGTGTCGGCGAGGTCGGCGGTGGCGGCCCGGAAGCCCGCCGGGGTGCCGCTCAGCGCCGCGCGCATGGCGGCGATGGCGGCGACCTCGGCGGATTTCGCGGGGTCACGGGCGACGACGGTCACGGTCAGCGGCCGGTCGGCGAGCACTGCCAGGGAGAAGCAGATGTTGCGGGCCAGCGACCCGCTGCCGACCACGACCACTGAGTCCACGTCAGTTCACCGTCCGTTGAGGAACTCGTCCAGGTCTATCATACGTACGCCGTCGACGCCGGGGCTGGCCGCCGTCACCGAGGTGCGGGCGGGCCGGTCGGCGTCGGCGAAGTAGACCGCCTCCAACCGCCCGTCGGGGGTCAGCCCGAACATTGGCGTGTCCACCAGCAGGTCGCGCACGGCAGGAGTGTCGCGCTGCACCCGCAGCCACAGCGCCTTGCCGCCCTGGTGGTCGACCGGCAGCCCCACCGTCGGGTGGAACCGGCGCTTGAACTGGAACACCCCGACCCCCGGGAACGACTCCCCGCCCGCCAGCCCGAGCCAGCGGACGCCGTTGTCGCAGGCCCACTCGATGGCCAGGTAGTACACGGCCTTCACGGCCCCGCTGCGGTAGTGCGCCTCGTCGCCGTCGAGCACGCCGAGCAGCCGCATGGTGAGGCTGCGGGTCTCCGGCTCCCACCGGCACAGCACCCCCGCCACCGGCTTGGCCTCCTCGGTGACGAAGAACAGGCGCCCCTGTCCGAACAGGCACTCCTGCGCGGTCACCCAGTCGGTGCTGCGGGTGTCGGCGCCGTGCCGGCCCGCCATCGTCGGCAGGTGCATCCGCTCCCAGAAGTGCAGCAGGTCCTCGGGGTCGCGGGTGCGCTTCCAGGCCCAGTCGCGCTCGCGGCGCAGCTTGGCGAACTGCCGCCGCTCGTTGCCGGAGACGCGCTTGCGCATCACCTCCGGGTCCTCGTCCACCTCGATGTTGAGGTCGATCCGGTACGGCAGCAGCACCGACCGCTCCGTCGGCAGGGACCGGGCGCGGGCGGTGGAGCAGCCCACCACCAGCAGGTCGGCGTCCTGCTGGTCGAGCAGGCCCGGCCAGCGCCGCGGCGGCAGGTCGACGATCTCGGCCGGGCCGCCGCCGTGCTGCTCCACCTGCGCGCGCAGGTGGGTCAGCACGTAGTGCGGGCCCTCGGCGAAACCCCGGTAGGCGAGGCTGACCCCGCCGGGCGTGCCGTCCGGCGGGGCGGCCGTGATCAGCCGGTTCAGGTACCGGCGGCCGGGACGGCTGTCCCACCACCCGTGCAGGCGGGCCGCCGAGCCCGCGCCGCTGGTCCAGTCGTAGCGTCGACGCGCGAGGGCCCGCCGCAGCGCGGTCGGGCGCGGGGTCACCGCGCCCATGCGGCCTCGCCGGCGGCCAGCAGCACCTCGTGCAGGGCCGCCGCGTCGTCCACGGTGGTGAGGCGGTCTGCCGGGATCGCCCGGTAGTCGTCGGTCCCGTAGCTGCCGGACCCGTGCACGACCACCTCGTCGGCCTCGATCAGGCCGCGCTCGCAGGCGTTGACGACACCGGTCAGCGCCATCACCAGCGACCACTCGCGCAGCTTGCGCGGGTCGGCCGGAAGCTGGATCGACGTGCCCGACAGCATCTGGCGGATCTGCGGGTAGCGCTCCAGGCACTCGTACAGCGACACGACGATGCCGCCGCCGCCCTGGGCCGCGATGATGCTGTTCATCTCGGCCGAGGTGACCGGCGAGCGGGTGTAGAACGTCGGTTCCAGGTTCTCGGCCGGGTCGTAGGTGGCCGCCGGGAAGTGCGGGTCGGTGTCCTGGCGGTACAGGAACGACTTGGGGTCGTAGGTGTAGGCGGGCAGGTTCGCCGGATCGGCGCTGCCGTGGTAGAGGCTGAGCACCATGTCCGGGGTGGCCAGGTGCTGGACCAGGAAGTAGCCCGGACCGGCGTCGCCGCCGTCGAGCACCCGGCCCAGGTGGTGGCCGAGCAGGCCGTACGCGCTGGAGACCGAGTGGGCGTGCACGCGCCGCGACCCCGGCCGGGTCGGGAGCAGGTCGCGCTCGGCGAAGGCCCGCACGGTGTCGGCGGGCCGGTAGTTGTCCAGGTTCAGCGAATACCACACGTTGATGCCGTGCCGGTCGCGCAGGAGCGGCGCGGCGGTGCCGACGGCCTGGTCGGCGATCGTCTTGACGTCGGAGGGGACGTCGCTGTGGTAGACGCACATCGGGTTGCGGCCGCTCAGCGGCGCCTCGCTCAGCGCCGAGGACCACAGCTTCTCCCGGGCGATGCCCGGCACCACGGTCACGATCTGAAGCTGGTCGGGGGTCACCAGGCCGTGCCGGTACGCCCGCAGCACCGCGTCGCGCAGCGCCGTGGCCTTGTTGGCCGACGAGGGCGTCACGATCATGATCGGCTCGCCGGTCGCCTGGATCTGCCGGACCGCCCGAGCGACCATCACCAGCGACGCCATGGTCTTGGTGGTGCGGGTGCCCGGGTTGCGGGTCAGGTCGAGCAGGGTCAGCTCGCGCCCGGCCACCTCGCCGAGGCGGTCGAAGGACAGCTCGCCCGCGCCCAGGAAGCCGACCACGGCGTCGGTGGGGGCGGGCAGCTCGAACGCGGGGTGGAAGCCGGTCGCCCGGTGGGACGCGCCGACGTGCCGCAGCGCGGCCTGGATCTCGTCGTACCAGCGGACCAGTGCGGCAACCGCGGACGTGGTGGTGGGGGTGGTCGTCGTCATGGCAGCCCGGTCAGACGTGCACGACGTCGCCACGGACAGCGTCCATGTGGGCACCCGGCGCGGCGAGGTCGGTGCCGTGCTCCACCACGCGGTTCAGCTCGTCGACGAAGACCACCCGCGGCTTCACCGAGGCGGCCTCGTGGTCGGGCACCAGCCCGTAACAGATGATGATGACCAGGTCACCTGGCTTGATCAAGTGAGCGGCCGCGCCGTTGATCCCGATGACGCCGGAGTCACGCGGCCCCTCGATGGCATAGGTGGACAGACGCGCACCGTTGGTCACGTCCACGATGTCGACCTTCTCACCCGGTAGCAGACCCGCCGCGTCCATCAGGTCGGCACTGATCGTCACAGAACCCACGTAGTGCAGATCGGCCTGGGTGACCGTGGCACGGTGGATCTTCGACCTCAGCATCTCGCGAAACATGGCAAGGCTCCTCACTTATGTGGTGGGAAGACCCCGCCGGGGCGCATGCTTCGCGAACCCCCGCGAGATCTCACCCAGCTTCGGCCAGTGCACCGGTCGGTTCTACTTTGAAAGTGCTCAGTTGTGACAAAGAATGGACAGGATTATGAACGTGTGAACGGGGTATGCGCGCGGGTCAACGGTTGAGCATCCCCGCGACCACCTGACGCAGGTCGTCTGAGGACGACAGGTCGGGCACGGTCCAGCCGTCCAGGTCGTACTCGCTCATGCACTGGTCCACGAACGCCTTGTACCGGTCGAGCTGGCCGGTGGCCATCTGCGCGTGCAGCAGCTCGACGCGCACGTTCTCGTGGTTGCCGGAGTAGTTGCGCTCGTACAGCTCGTGCCGCCCGCCGAACTCGGTCCCGACCGCGTCCCACAGCAGCTTCATCACCTTCACCCGCTCCTCGGCCGAGACGCCGTTCGAGCCGCGCAGGAACCGGTCCAGGTACGGCCGGATGGCGGGGTTCTTGAAATCCTCGGCACTGGAGTTCACATAGATGAGGCCGCTGGCCACGTCCTGCTGGATGATCTCCTTGATCCGCGGGTAGCCCAGCTGCATGAACCAGCGGTACGCCTGCCCGTACTGCGGGTTGGGCAGCAGCGCGCCGTTCTTCCACTGCGCCGGGTTGCGCACGGAGGCGTCCGACAGTGCCCAGAACAGGTTGCGCCAGGCCAGCACCTCGCCCAGCCGGCTCTGCACCCCGCGGAAGTCCTTGGTGCCGGTCAGCTCCACCGCCTTGGCCAGCAGGCCCGCGATGAACTCCAGCTTGACCGCCAGCCGGGTGCAGCCGTGGAAGGTGAACCGCTCGGCGAACCCCGACTGCGGCGCGAACATCTGCACCTTGCCCAGGTCACCGTAGATGAATACGTTCTCCCACGGGATCAGCACCTTGTCCAGGATGAAGATGGTGTCGTTCTCGTCCATCCGCGACGACAGCGGGTAGTCGAACGGGCTGCCCATCACCTCCGCCGTCGCCGTGTACGACGGCCGGCAGATCAGCTTCAGCCCGGGTGCCCCCATCGGCACCGTCGCCACCAGGGCGAACTCCTTCTTGCGGATCGGCAGCCCGAAGTGGGCGATGAAGTTGTAGTGGGTCAGCGCCGAGGCGGTGGCCACCACCTTCGCCCCGCTGACGATCAGGCCCGCATCGGTCTCCTTCTCCACCCGGATGTAGACGTCGGCGAGTTCCTCGATCGGCTTGTTGCGGTCCACCGGCGGGTGCACGATGGCGTGGTTCCAGTACAGGACCTTCTCCTGCGACTCCTGGTACCAGCGGCGCGCGTTGTCGCTGTACGGAGCGTAGAAGTCGGCGTTGGCGCCCAGCGTGCCCAGGAACGACGCCTTGTAGTCGGGGCTGCGGCCCATCCAGCCGTAGCTCATGCGAGCCCAGGCGGCGATCGCGCGCTGGTCGGCGATGAGGTCCTCGACGCTGCGCGGGGTGCGGTAGAACGGATGGGTGAACCCGGTCGAACCGGTGTCGGTCGGCGTGGTCAGCACGCCGGCGTTGGCCGGGTCGTGCAGCGCGTCGTACAGGCGCGCCGTCATCCGGACCGGGTTGCGGAACGCGGGGTGCGTGGTGACGTCCTTGACGCGGTCGCCGTAGAGGAAGATCTCCCGGTCGTCGCGAAGGCTCTCGATGTACTCGTCGCCGGTCAGCGGTCGGGTCACCCGGCCTGCGGGCGCGGCCTGCTCGTCGGTCATCTGCGTCCATCCCTCCTCGGACCCGGCCGCCGACCCGGTCGGGTGGCCGGTACGCGGAGGGCAGGAGCCCGCGCCACCGCGGCGCAACCATCACGACAGATCGACGGCCGCGGATCTTCATCGTCGCATCCGATGTGAATCCACCCGCCTCCGAGAATGCGGACCTACCCGGCGTGGCGGGTTGAATCGCGACCGGATCCACGACAGGGTGCACCCGACCAAGACGCTACGGAGGTGAAACCCATGGGCAAGGTCCTGTGGCACGCGACGATGTCGCTCGACGGATTCATCGCGGGCCCCAAGGGCGAGATGGACTGGATGAGCGGCCACCCCGGCATGACCGCCGAGGAGTTCATGAAGATCATCCAGGCCACGGGCGCGGCGATCACGGGTCGGCGCAGCTACGACGTGGGCGTACGGCAGGGGCACAAGGTTTACGGCGGGGCCTTCACCGGACCGGTGTTCGTGCTCACCCACGAGCCGCCGGCCACATCGGACCCCGGCCTCACGTTCCTCAACGCCGACATCACCGACGCCGTCGCGCAGGCCAAGGCCGTCGCGAACGGCAAGAACGTCGCGCTCATCGGCGCGAACGTCGCCAAGCAGGCCGCGCTGGCGGGCCTGGTCGACGAGGTGCTGATCCACGTGGTGCCGGTGCTCGTCGGCGACGGCACGCGGCTGTTCGACGACCCGGGCTCGGACTGGATCCACCTGGAGCCGATCAGCGTCAACCGCTCCGGCCACCAGGCCGACCTGCGCTACAGCGTCCGCAAGGACGGCTGAGCCGGGCCGGGCGGCCGGCGGCTCCCTCGGGCCGCCGGCCGCCCGATGCTCACGGCACGATCTCCATCTGCGCCATCATGCCCACGGACGAGTGCTCCAGGAAGTGGCAGTGGTAGGCGTACCGGCCGAGGAACCCGGCGAACGTGGCCGCCACCCGCACCGACGTGCCCGGCGGCACCGACACGGTGTCCTTGAGCCCGAGGTCGTCGATCGACGGCGGGACGCCGTCGCGGTCGAGCACCCGGAAGTTGGTCAGGTGCAGGTGGAAGTTGTGCAGGAAGCCGAAACCGCCGTCGCCGTTGACGATCCGCCAGATCTCGGTGGTGCCCTCCTTGATCTGGAAGTCCACCCGGTCCGGGTCGTACGTCTGCCCGTTGACCAGGCCCTGCGGCATCGGCCCGGCCAGGTCGAAGCTCAGCACCACCTCACGCTCGCGCACCGCCGGCGGCACCGGCGGCAGCGGGCGCAGCACCTGCGGCAGGCGGCTGTCGTCGTGCGCGCGCTGCGTGACGTCGAAGCGCAGCAGCCCGCCCGAGGTCGCGTCGGTGAGCATCAGCTGCGTGCCGACGGGCAGCCCGCTGAAGTCCACGACCACGTCGACCCGCTCGCCCGACCCGAACTTGATCTCGGTACGCGGCACCGGCGCGGGCAGCAGACCCTGGTCCGTGCCGACCTGGGTCAGCGGCGCGCCGCCCAGGCTCAGCCGGAAGACGCCCTCGTTGGTGGCGTTCAGCAGGCGGAACCGGTACTTGCGCGCGGCGACCGGGAAGTGCGGCTGGGCCTTGCCGTTGAGCAGGATCGTGGTGCGCAGCCCGGGGTTGCCGTACACCATCGCGCCGGTCTCGTCGAACTGCGCGCTGGTCAGCATGATCGGCACGTCGTACGCGCCGCGCGGCAGGTTGAGGTGGCGCTCCGCGTCGTCCTCGATCAGGTAGAAGCCGTGCAGGCCCCGGTACACGTTCTCGGACTCGGTGCCGTGGGAGTGGTCGTGGTACCACAGCGTCGCGCCCCGCTGGCTGTTCGGGTACTCGTAGCGCTTGGCCGCCCCCGGCGCGATCAGGTCCATCGGGTGGCCGTCGCTGGTCGCGGGCACGTGGCCGCCGTGCAGGTGCACGTTGGCCTCCCGGTCGAGCCGGTTGCGGAAGGTCACCGCGACGGGCCGCCCGGTCTTCGCCCGGATCGTCGGGCCGACGAACGAGCCGCCGTAGGCGAACACCGGGGTCTGGATGCCGGGCACCAGCTCGGCGGTGGTGGCCGTGATGTCCACCTCGTACTCGTCGGCCGCGCGGGTGCGGCGCTTGGGCGCCAGCTCCCGCGGCACCGGCATCCGCACCGAGAAGGGCACGAACTCGGGCGCGACGGTGACCCGCGTCTCCAGCGCGGTCGCCTGGTGGTTGGCGTGGGCCGAGTGGTCGGCCGGGGGCGCGGCGGGCAGCTCGCCGGCCGCGGCGCCGAGCCGGCCGAGCACCGGCGCCAGGGCGGCACCGCCGACCGCGGTCGCGCCGATGGTGAGCATGGTACGTCTTTGCAGCATCCGGTCTCCGTGGATAAGGGGTGAAAAGGCTGAGCCGTCACAGGCAGAGATCGCCGTCCACCATGGACGGTGGATCACGGTCGCGCATCTTCCAAAGTGCTCAGTTTCCGCGTGATTGCGGAGTGCGACCATGTCGCAACCAGGAAGATGCGTCGCGCAGTCGGCCGCACGAGGCTTTTGCCCATGTCGACTTCCGAGGTCACCTCTGCCGACGCGCCCGGCCGCGCTCCCGCGCCCGGCGCGAATCCACCATCGTCGCCGCGCGGCGGGCCCGACCAGGACCGCTACGTGTTCCGGGTCAGCACGTCGCTCGAGGACGAGCCGATCATCGACATGGTGCTGGCCGACTGCTTCGGCTTCGAGGGGATCGTCGCCGGGCCACCGGAGCTCAGCGTCACCGAGCCGGGGCGCAACGTCGTCGTCGAGTACGACGGTGAGCCGGTCGCCAACGTGGGCGCCTTCTCGCGGATGGTCACCGTGCCGGGCGCGGTGCTGCCCGCCGCGCATCTGACCCGGGGCGGCGTGCGCCAGACCCACCGGCGGCGCGGCCTGATGACCCGGCTCATGCGCTGGCACCTGTCGCAGGCCCGCGACGTGCACCAGGAGGCGCTCGCGGTGTGGTGGGCCAGTGAGGCCAAGATCTATCAGCGCTACGGCTCCGGCCTGGCCAGCATCAACCAGAGGTTCTCGATCGACAACCGGGACGTCAAGGTCCGGGTGCCCGAGTGGGACGGCCGGCTGCGTGAGGTGCCCGCGATGTCGGCCCTGCCCGACGTCCGCTCGGTGTACGAGTCGGTGCGGCCGCACCAGCCGGGCTGGTCCAGCCGGCCCGACCCGGTGTGGGTGCTGCTGCTGGCCGACCCGCCGCCGGAGTTCCGGCAGGGCTGGTCAGCCAAGCGCGTGGTGCTGGCCGAGGGCCCCGACGGCGTGGAGGGCTACGCCATCTGGCAGCGCAAGCAGGAGTGGAGCGGCGACATCCGCAACGGCGAGGTGAACCTCGTCGAGATCGCCGCGAGCACCCCCGGGGCGTACGCGTACCTGTGGCAGTTCCTGCTGTCGGTGGACCTGACCCGTACCGTCAAGTGCGACTTCCGGCCGCTGGAGGACCCGCTGCTGCTGCTGGTCGACGAGCCGCGGGCGCTGTACCCGTCCACGACCGACGGCCTGTGGGTGCGGCTGCTGGACCTGCCGACCGCGCTGACCGGGCGGCGCTACAGCAACCCGCTCGACGTGGTGATCGAGGTCGTCGACGACCTGTTCCCGCAGAACTCCGGCCGGTGGCGGCTACAGGCCAAGGACGGCACGGCGACCTGCGAGCGCACGACCGACCCGGCCGACCTGGCCGGCAGCATCAACGTCTTCAGCGCCATCTACCTGGGCGGCACCACGCTGACCTGGCTGGCCGCGGCCGGTCAGGCGCGCGAGCTGCGGCCGGGTGCGCTGGCCGAGACGGATCTGGCGTTCTCGTGGCCGGTCAAACCGACCGGTCTCGGCATCTTCTGACGGGTTGGAGGCGACCATGGGACTGTTCCACCGGCGGCTGCCGAACGGTCTGGAGGTGGCGCAGGTCGATCCCGGTGAGGCGGCCCTGCTCTACCGCGAGATCTTCGTCGAGGGGTCGTACCTTCGCGAGGGTTTCCCGACCACGCCGCTCAAGACGATCGTCGACGTCGGCGCCAACATCGGCCTGGCCTCGATCTTCTTCAAGCAGCACCACCCGGACGCACTGGTCGTGGCGATCGAGCCGGGGCCGGACACCTTCCAGGCGCTGCAGGAGAACTTCACCCGGCACGTGCCCGGCGGCATCGCGCGCAACGTCGCCGCGTCCGACCGCAACGGCACGGCCCGCTTCGGCTACTACCCGAAGTCCCCGGCCGAGTCCGGCTTCTACGCCGAGCAGGCCGAGGACACCGAACTGGCCCGCCAGCTGCTGATCCAGACGGGCCTGAGCGAGCGCGACGCCGGGCGGCTGGCCGAGTCGCGCCACGCCATCTCCTACCTGGAGTGCGAGACGGTGACGCTGTCGGAGCTGTTCCGGCAGGCGGGGCTGGACCGGATCGACCTGCTCAAGATCGACGTGGAGAAGGCCGAGCGCGAGGTGCTGGCCGGCATCGAGGCGGCGGACTGGGCCCGGATCGGGCACGTGGTCCTCGAGGTGCACGACATCGAGGGACGGCTGGAGCAGACGCTCGATCTGCTGCGCGGGCACGGCTTCACGGTCGACGTCGCGCAGGAGGCGCGGCTGGCCGACACCGACATGTACATGATCTTCGCCGCCCGGACGGCCTGATCCGGCCCGCCGACCCCCGTACCGACGACAGGAAGGCCTTATATGACGACGACCCATGACGCACCGGCGCAGAGCGTCGCCCCGCCCGAGCCGGACCTGACCCCGGCCGACCTCATCGCGCGCGCCGAGGCGCTGTCCGCGCTGCTGGTGGAGCGCCAGGCCGAGACCGAGCAGCGCAGCTTCTACAGCGAGCAGACGCACAAGGAGTTCGCCCAGGCGGGCTTCTACCGGATCATGGTGCCGCGCCGCTACGGCGGCTACGAGTTCGGGCTGGACACCTTCCTGAAGGTGACGATGATCCTGGCCCGCGGCTGCGCGTCGACGGCCTGGATGTACTGCCTGGGCGCGGCCCACTCGCTGATCGCGGCGACGGTGTTCGAGGAGCGGGCGCAGCGGGAGATCTTCGCCGAGGGCGACTTCATCGCCCCGATGCCGATCGCCCCGACCGGCACGGCGCGGCGCACCCCGGAGGGCGACTGGGAGATCAACGGCACCTGGGCGTACTGCTCGGGCGCGCCGTACGCCTCGCACCTGATCGCCCACGCCCTGGTGATGGGTGAGGACGGCGAGCCGCCGTACCCGCTGCTGTTCGTGGCGCCGCGCAGCCAGTGGAAGATGCTGGAGGACTGGGGCGACATGCTCGGCCTCAAGGGCAGCGGGTCGCACACCGTCACCATCGAGAACGGGCGCATCCCCGGCTACTGCGCCATCGAGGGCGTCCACGTGAGCACGGTCGACGTCACCGGCGGCACGCCGGGGCTGGCCCTGCACGGCAACCCGATGTACGGCGGGGCGCCGACGAGCTCGATGGCGATGGAGGGCGCGGCGCTGGCGGTGGGCATGGCGGGCAACGCGCTCGCGGCGTACGAGGAGGTGCTGCGGACGAAGACGACCATGGCGCCGCCCTTCGCCCCCCGCATGCAGGACCCCGACTACCAGCGCTGGTACGGCATGGCCCTGACGAAGATCGCCGCCGCCGAGGCCATCACGATGAACGCGATCCACCAGTGGCAGGAGCTGTGCGCCCAGGGCCCGGCCTCGTTCACCCCGGACCGGGACCTGCTGCTGGCGATGATCTGTGGAGAGGCGGCGGACCTGTCCTGGTTCGCGGTGGAGAACATCATCCACTCCACCGCGGGCTCGGGCGCCGCGCGCACCGGCGAGCGGCTGGAGCGGGCGTGGCGTGACCTGTCCACCGGGCACACCCACGCCGGCTTCGCGGTGGTGCTGAAGTCCGCCATCCCCCGCGCCCTGGCGCAGCTGCGGTTCGGCGTGCCGCCGATGGTCTCGACGCACTGAGCGCCGGGCACGGATGAGCCGAGGCCGCCCCGGGAGTCCCGGGGCGGCCTCGGCGTCTGTCGGCCCTGGCGGTCAGCCCAGGGCGGCCTGCTCGGCGGGCGCCTCGGCCGGCGCCCCCGACTGCGCCGGCACGGCGGCCGGACGCGGACGGTTCATGTACGACAGCAGCAGCGCGATGCCCAGGAAGACGACCGCACCCACGATGGCGGCGACGTTCATGCCGCTGGTGAACGCGTCGTGCGCCTTCGACAGCAGCGCCTGGGCGCCGTCCGCGGGCAGCTGGGTGGCCGCCTGCGCCGCGCCGACGACCGTGTCGCGCGCCAGATCGGCCTGAGCGGGCGCCAGCCCGCCGAGGTCTGCCGACGACATCTGGGAGACGTAGATGGCGGCGCCGATGGTGCCCATGAGCGCGATGCCGAACGTCGACCCGAAGGTGTTCGCCGTCTCCGACAGCGACGCCGCCGAACCGGCCCGCTCCGGCGGGACGGAACCGACGACCAGGTACGTGCCCAGGGCGAACAGCGGGCCCGCACCGATGTGGATCAGAATGAGCCCGACGACGATCTGGGGCAGCCCGCCGTCACCGCTGACCAGCGCGATCAGGACCCAGCCGACGACCGCGACCAGCAGACCCAGCGTGATCACCACCGGCGGGCGGAGCTTGCGGGTCAGCAGCGGCCCGAACTGCGCGCCGATGGCGATGGAGACACCGGCCGGCAGCAGCCACAGCCCCGCCTTCGGCGGGGAGAAGCCGAGCACCGTCTGCACGTACTGGCTGGACAGCAGGAACGCGCCGGCCATGGCGGCCGCCGCCAGCAGCAGCGACAGCAGCGTCACGCGGAAGGTCGGGTTCGCGAACAGCCGCAGGTCCAGCAGCGGGCTGGTGAGCCCGAGCTGGCGGCGGATGAACACGAACATGATGACGGCACCGAGCACGAGCGCGCCGAACGTCGTCAGCGGCTTGTCCGCGCCGTGCACGGCCAGTTCCTTGAGGCCGTAGATCAGCAGCAGGATCGCGGCGACCGACAGGGCCACGCTGAACAGGTCGAGGCGGCCGGAGCCGGGGTTCTTGTACTCCGGCAGCAGGATGGGGCCCACGACCAGCAGCAGCACCATCACCGGCACGCCGAGCAGGAAGACCGAGCCCCACCACCAGTGGTTGAGCATGAGTCCACCGACCACGGGACCGATCGCGGCGCCGGTCATCATGCAGCTGACCCAGGTCGCGATGGCGGTGCCGCGCTGGCGGTCGTTGCGGAACATGTTGGTGATCAGGGCCAGGGTCGAGGGCATCAGGGTCGCCCCGGCGATGCCCAGCAGCGCCCGCGACACGATCAGCATCTCGGCACTGGACGAGTAGGCCGCCACGACGCTCAGCACGCCGAACATGAAGCCGCCGATGAGCAGCAGCTTGCGGCGGCCGATGCGGTCGCCCAGGGTGCCCATGGTGACCAGCAGGCCCGCGGTCAGGAAGCCGTAGATGTCCGCCACCCACAGCTGCTGCGTGCTGGTGGTGTGCAGATCGACGCTCAGGTGCGGCAGCGCCAGGTAGAGCGCTCCGATGTCGAGCGCCCCCAGCAACGTGGGCAGGGCCAGCACGGCCAGCCCGATCCATTCCCGCTTACCGGCAAGCGGGCTGGCCTCGGTGGGGTTTGCGCCTTGCAATGCAGGTTCCTTCCTCGAACGCGGAGATCGTGGGGGGAGTCCGCCACGCTCACTGCGTGCCGGAAACAAAGATGAGGAGGGTATGTGGACGGTGTCCACAATACCCTCCTCGATGGCCGGGGCGGAACCACCCATGACCGACAAATGGTCCCGAGTGGCCTCACGTCGCCGTCCTGAGCCGAGTCCACCGCTAGTTGGAGGCTCCGGCCGACGCACGGGTCGGCTCCTCGGCGGACGGACCGCCGAAGATCGACTTGGCCAGCACCCGCAGGACCATGCCTGGGCGCATCAGCGCCTCGGGGCGGTCCATCATGCCCGCGGCCCGCATGTACGCCGTGGTCACCGCGGTGTCGCGGGTCGCCGCGGCCTGCACCAGGTTGAGGTACGCCTGCTGCATCTTCACCATGAACGGCCGCTCACCCTCGACCTCGGGGAAGCTGAGGTCCACCACGCTGGTCATGCCCCACGGCGCGTCGATCACGTCGCGGGCCAGGTCGCGGAAGTACTCCAGCGGCCGCGTCTCGGGCGCCGCCCGCAGGTGGTCGCGCAGCGCCAGCGCCGACAGCGCCGCCACCGTCATGCCCTGCGCGTACACCGGGTTGAAGCTGGTCACCGCGTCCCCGGTCACCAGCAGGCCCAGGGGCAGGCTGCTCATCCGCTCGTAGCGGCGGCGGATCGTGGTGGGGTACCGGTAGGACACCGGCTCGTCCAGCGGCTTGGCGTACCGGACCGCGTCGTAGATGTCCTGGGTGCTCAGCGACTTGACGAACTCGAAGTAGCCCTCCTGGTCCGTCGGCGGGTGATCGCCGAGCAGGCCGTAGACGGTCAGCTCCCACTTGCCGTGGTCGGTCTTGGTGAAGATCGCACCGCGCGGCCGCTCCGGCGACGCCACCGGGATGATCGCGAGCTCGCCGTCGAGCGGGTCGCCGTCGATCTCGTAGTGCTGGGTGGCGTACATCAGGTCGACCTTGATGCGGTCTTCCTCGACCTTGGGGTAGCCGAACTGCTCCAGCCACACCGGCGTACGCGAGCCGCGGCCGGTCGCGTCCACGACGAGGTCGGCGGTGACCGCCTCCTCCCGCGACCCCGTCTCCTGCCGCTGCACCCGCACCCCGGTGATCCGGGAGCGGTCGGGTGTGGCGGTCAGGCCGACGATGTCGCGCTCCTCCAGGAAGGACACATTCGGCAGGGCGCTGGTGCGCTCGCGGATGTGCTGCTCCAGCAGCGGGGCGGTGACCGGCACGGCGATGTAGCCGATGTCCTCGCGCTTGAGCGGCTTGTCGTGGAAGTACCAGCGCACCGAGCCCACGAAGTCGCCACTGGGGCACTCGTCGGCCATGAGCTCCTCGGTGATGCCGGGGAACAGGTCCTCCATCACCAGGCGCCCCTTGACGTGCATGGCGTTGATGTGACGGCCCTGCGGCCGGCCGCGGCGCGGGCCGTCCACCCCGAGGAGGCGGTCGCGGTCGACCACGAGCACCTCGTCGTACAGCTCAGACAGCACGCGTGCCGCGAACAGGCCCGCGATGCTGCCACCGAGCACGACGGCCCGGCTTCTGTCAGACATGTCCAGTCTCCTATCGGTGCGGCCCGGCGCCGCGGTCAGCGGGGGCCGGAAGGGACGGCGCCCAGCAGGCCGCCGTCGACGACCAGCTCCTGGCCCGTCACGTACGCCGCGCGCGGCGACAGCAGGAAGGCGACCGCCTCGGCGACGTCGTCCGGGCTGCCGATGCGGCCCAGCGCCACCTGGTTGCGGAAGATCTCCTTGACGTGCTCGTTGCCGCCGGTGACGCCCTCGAACATGTCGGTGGCCACGTGGCCCGGCGTGATGGTGTTGACGCGGATGCCGCGGTCGGCCAGGTCGGCGGCGAACGCGCCGGTCAGCGCGAGCACCGCGGCCTTGGTCGAGGAGTACACCGAGCCGATGGCCAGGCCCTGGTGCGCGGTCCACGACGCGTTCAGCACCACCGACGCACCCTCGCCCAGCAGCGGCAGCGCGCGCTGGACGGTGAAGAAGGCACCCTTGAAATTGGTGGCGACCACGCGGTCGAAGTCGGCCTCGTCGACGTCGGCCAGCCGGCCCACGGTGCCGGTGCCCGCGTTGACGAACAGGCCGTGCAGGCTGCCGAAGCGGGCGCGGACCTGCTCGACGAGCTGGTCCAGCTCCTCGGTGCGGCTCACGTCGGCGGTGACGGTCAGCACCCGCTCGCCCGCGTCCAGCGACTTGGCCGCCGAGGCGAGGCGCTCACTGCTGCGCCCGGCCAGGGCAACACATGCCCCCGACGCCAGCAGCCGCCGGGCGGTGGCGAGGCCGATGCCACTGCCGCCACCAGTGATAAGCACGAATTTGTCCTGGAAGTCTGTCATGCGATTAGACTCACATCGGAGTCTTTCCGGTGCATCTCCAGGATTGCCGTGTGGAGTCGGCCAATCACAGATGCGGAATAATCGTCCCGCGACCGGCCCGGCCCCAGTGGAGAGAGATGAGTGCCACCCCGCCCACCCGCAGCACCTACCGGCACGGCGACCTGCGCCGTGCGCTGCTGGACGCGGGGATCGAGATGGCCCGCGACGGCGGCCCGGACGCCGTGGTGCTGCGCGA
This sequence comes from Catellatospora sp. TT07R-123, assembly GCF_018327705.1. Classification (NCBI taxonomy): domain Bacteria; kingdom Bacillati; phylum Actinomycetota; class Actinomycetes; order Micromonosporales; family Micromonosporaceae; genus Catellatospora; species Catellatospora sp. TT07R-123. The sequence continues at coordinate 1,837,515 of NZ_BNEM01000001.1, forward strand.
GGCCACCCGCCGGGTGGGGGTGGCCCCCAACGCGGCGTACCGGCACTTCGCCGACCGGCAGGCGCTGCTCGACGCGGTCTGCTCCGCCGCCCAGGCCACCCTGGCCGACGCGATGGAGTGCCAGCTGGCCGTGCTGCCGCCGGCCGCCGACGACGCGGCGGCGGCGCGGGCCCGGCTGCGCGCGGTGGGCACCGGCTACCTCTCCTTCGCCGTGGCCGAACCCGGCCTGTTCCGCACCGCGTTCTCGGTCCCGGCGGACCTGTCCACCGCGAGCAGCCCGGACAAGCGCGGCGGCCGCGACCGCGCGCCGCTGGAGATCCTCACCGACGTGCTGGACGAGATGGTCAAGGCGGGTGCGCTGGCACCGCAGCGGCGGCCGCGCGCCGAGTTCCTCGCCTGGTCGGCGGTGCACGGGCTGGCCACGCTGCTCATCGACGGGCCGCTGCGGGCCTTCGGCTCGGCCGGGCTCGGCGATCTGGGCACCCGGCTGCTCGACATGGTCGAGAAGGGACTGTGATCTCTTAAACCGACGGGATTGAGCATTCTGAAAGATGCTCGATCGGGGTGACGCATGCCACATTGCGTCGGGCGTCGCCCCGGGTGGCGCCCTCCCACCCCCGAACCGAAGAGGTGCGTCCCTGGTGACTACGGCACAGATTCCGGCGAACGGAACCCCGCAAAGATCACGCCTGCCCGCCCTGACCGGGATGCGATTCATCGCGGCGGCGGCGGTGTTCCTGTTCCACGCGATGTACCAGATGTTCTTCGCCTCCACACAGGCACAGGCGGACTACACGTCCATCTTCGGACGCGCCGGATACCTCGGTGTCGGCTTCTTCTTCGTGCTCAGCGGCTTCGTGCTCACCTGGTCGGTGCGCGACGAGGACACCACCCCGCGGTTCTGGCGGCGCCGCTTCTTCAAGATCTACCCGAACCACCTGCTGACCTTCGTCGCCGCGTTCATCCTGCTGACCACGGTCTCCGGCGCGGTGGTCGAGAAGAAGCCCGCGATCCTCAACTTCTTCCTGCTGCAAGCCTGGTTCCCCCAGTTCGAGATCAACAACAGCGTCAACAACATCTCGTGGTCGCTGTCGTGCGAGGCGCTGTTCTACCTGGCGTTCCCGCTGCTGTTCGCGCTCATCCGGCGCATCCGCCCCGAGCGCCTGTGGGCCTGGGCCGCGGTGGTGGTCGTCGGGATCTTCGCCGTGCCGTTCGTGTCGCTGCTGCTGCCGGACCCGGAGCAGCTGGCCTGGATGCCCGCCTCGCGCAACCAGTTCTGGTTCATCTACTTCTTCCCGCCCGCACGTCTGCTCGACTTCATCTTCGGCATCGTGCTGGCCCGGATCGTGCTCGCCGGGCGCAAGCTGCCGCTGGGAGTCGGCGGCGCCGTCGCGCTGGCGGTCACCGCGTACGCGCTGGCGCCGCTGGCCTGGGGCAAGTTCAGCTTCGTGGCGATCACGGTGGTGCCGATCGGCCTGGTCATCGCGGCCGGTGCCGTCGCCGACGCCGAGGGCCGCCGCACCTGGCTGGCCAGCCCGGCGATGGTATGGCTGGGCAACGTGTCGTTCGCCTTCTACCTGTGGCACTTCATGGTGCTGACATATGGCCACCATTGGCTGGGCGACGGCAGCAACTTCAGCACCCCGGTCGCGCTCGGCGTGATCGCCCTGCTGGGCGGGGTCACCCTGCTGCTGTCCTGGCTGACCTTCACCCTGTTCGAACGGCCGATCATGCAGCGGTTCGCCAACCCGCGCCGCCCGCTGGCCACCGCCACCGCGCCCACCCCGGAGCCCGCGCCGGAGCCGGTCCCGGCAAAGTAGCGCGGCCCGTGCAGGTGACCCCGGATGCTCCCCCGTACATCCGGGGTCACCCCATTTCCCGGCCCTGCGGCGTCGCGCCGGGCCCCGCAATCTGGAATACGACGGCAGCGATCGTGATCGATAAAGTTGAGGCGACTTCCGCTCCACAAGGCTTCTGGAGTTCCCATGAGCAGCGGCACACCCGTCGCCATCGATCCACTCGGCCGCGACATCCACGGCGAAGCGCAGCGCCTGCGCGAGCAGGGCCCCGTCACCCGCATCGAGCTGCCCGGCGGCGTGCTCGCCTGGTCGGTGACCGGATACGACGTCGCCCGGCGGGTGCTGGCCGACGAGCGCTTCTCCAAAGACCCCCGCAAGCACTGGACCGCGTACGCCGAGGGCCGTATCGACCCCGACTTCCCGCTGATCGTCTGGGCGCGGATGGAGAACCTGACCACCGCGCACGGTGACGATCACAGCCGCCAGCGCCGCCTGATCGCCAAGGCGTTCAGTCCGCAGCGGATCGCCGCCATGCGCCCGAAGATCGAGAAGCTCGTCGCCGAGCTGCTCGCCGAGCTGAGCGACCTCCCCCCCGGCACGGTGGTGGACCTGAAGGCGCAGTATGCCCACCCGGTGGCCGCCCGCGTGATCGGCGAGCTCATCGGCGTGCCCGAGGCGGACCGCGACACGGTGCTCGGCGCCGGATACGCCGGCACCAGCGCGGCGGTGACCCCCGAGAACGCGGCCGCGGTGTTCGCGCAGCGGTTCGCCGCCATCCAGGGCATCATCGAGGCCAAGCGGCGCGAACCCGCCGAGGACCTGGCCAGCGACCTCATCGCCGCCCGCGACGAGGACGACTCGCGGCTGTCCGCCGCCGAGCTGGTGAGCACCCTGCTGCTGCTGCTCAACACGGGCACCGAGCCGGCGATGAACCTCATCGTCAACGCCGCCCACGCCCTGCTCACCCACGAGTCCCAGCGCGACCTGGTGCTGGCGGGCGAGGCCGGCTGGTCCGGCGTGATCGAGGAGACGCTGCGGGTGGAGGCGCCCGTCGCGCACCTGCCGTTCCGGTACGCCGTGGAGGACGTCGACCTCGACGGGGTCGTCATCGCCAAGGGCGACCCGGTGCTGGTCCACTTCGCCGCCGTCGGGCGCGACCCGGAGGTGCACGGCGAGAGCGCGTGCCGGTTCGACACCACCCGCCAGAGCAAGCAGCACCTTTCCTTCGGACACGGCATGTACCGCTGCCTCGGTTCCTCGCTGGCCTGGCTGGAGGTCGAGATCGCGCTGGCGACGCTGTTCGCCCGCTTCCCCCGGCTGGCCCTGGCCGTGCCGCCCGAGAAGCTCGCCCCGCAGGGGACCTTCATCATGAACGGCCTGCACACGCTGCCGGTGCTCCTGCACGGCGTCGCGGACGCGCAGTCCTGACCGAGCGTCCCGACCGATCAGAGAGGTGTGCCATGAGAGCCGCCGTCATCACCCAGGCCAAGAGCCCCTGGCTCCTGCGCGAGGTGCCCACCCCGACCGCCGGCCCCGGCCAGGTGCTGATCCGCGTGCACGCCAGCGGGTTGTGCCACAACGACCTGTACCTCAGCCAGGGCGTCCTCCCGCTCCCCCCGCTCGACCCGGTCGTCACCGGCCACGAACCGGCCGGTGAGGTCGTCGAGGTCGGGCCCGGGGTCACCTCCCGCAAGGTCGGCGACCGCGTCGGCGCCACCTGGGTGCAGGCCACCTGCGGCACCTGCGACTACTGCCGGCTGGGCCGCCCGCTGACCGGGCAGGCCGCGATGAGCTGCCGCGGCGCGACCCTGACCGGCCTCACCGCCCCGGGCGGCCAGGCCGAGTACATCGCGGTGCGGGCCGAGAGCACCGTGCTGCTGCCCGACGGCCTCAGCTACGAGTCCGCCGCCCCGGTGCTGTGCGCCGGGTACACCGCCTGGAGCGCACTGCGCGCCGCCCAGCCGCAGCCCGGCGAGCGGGTGGCCGTGCTCGGCATCGGCGGGCTCGGGCACCTGGCGCTGCAGTTCGCCCGCGCGAGCGGGTTCGAGACCGTCGCGGTGACCCACAGCGCCGACAAGCACGACCTGGCCCGCAAGCTGGGCGCCGACCACGTCGTGGCAGACGGCGCCGAGCTGCGTGCCGCGGGCGGGGCCGACGTGCTGGTCGTGACCGGCGCGTCCAACGCCGCGGCGTCCGACGCGCTACAGGGCGTGCGCGCCGACGGCCGGGTGGCGATGACCACGATCGACCCCACCACCCCGCTGGCGATCGGCCCGATGGCCGGGATGTGGTGGAAGCGGCTGCGCATCGTCGGGGCCAGCCACGACGGCCTGGACCGCCTCGCCGAGGCGCTGAAGCTGGTCGCCTCCGGCGCGGTCACCCCGATGGTCGAGGCCTACCCGTGTGAGCGCATCAACGAGGCCGTCGACCGGTTCGAACGGGGTGAGGTGCGATTCCGCGCGGTGGTCACGTACTGATCCGACGCCGTACGCGGCGCGACCCGCCCGGACCGTGGCACTGCCACGCCGAGCGGGTCGCCGCCGTCTTCGCGCCCCTATCCGCCCAGCGCGGCGAGCTCCGCGCGCAGGCCGACGTCGGTGGCCTTCAGCAGGTCGACCAGCGCCGTCTCGGTGGCGGGCACGGCCGCGTAGAGGGGCGTGAACCGCGCCCCGCGCAGCTGCTTGGCCTGCCAGCCGGTCGGCCCCAGGTGGATGCGGCGCATGCCGTGGGCGTACGCGTACTCGATCGGCAGGTAGTAGGCCGCGTTGAAGTAGCCGGCGACGTCGCGGCTGTCCGGCAGCAGCAGGCCCGCGCTGTACAGCAGCAGCTCGCCGGTGCCCGCGATCAGCGTGGCGCTGGCGACCGGCTGGTCGCCGACGCTGACCATGGTGAGGATGAAGTCGTCGCCGCACCGGTCCACCAGGCGCTGGTAGACCGCCAGCGCCTCGTGCTCGTCCCGGTAGCCGCCGCGCTGGAGGTAGCCCTGCGCGTTGAGCCAGGCGGCCGCGGCCAGGTGCGGGCGGCACTGCTCGCCGGTGAACACGTCCACCCGGCCGCCGGCCCGCGCGGCGGTCTCCCGGCGCGCGTTGCTGCGCCGGCCCTTGGACAGCATCGCCAGGTAGTCGTCGATGCCGTCGCCGGGCAGGTCGAGCACCGGGTAGAGGTCGGCCATCCCGACCGCGAAGCCCTCCTGCTCGAGCACGTCGAGCAGCGGGTCGCCCTGCGGCACGTGCAGCAGCGCCGGGACGGCCTGCTGCCGCCCGGCCTCGGCGACCAGCCCGGCGACCAGCGTGCTCAGCTGCGCCGCGGTGGGCTCGGCGGCGGCCACCACCGGGGAGCCGTAGCCGGTCGCCGCGCAGACGAGCTGCCTCGGGTAGGCGGCGCGCAGCGCCTCCAGCTGCGCGGGATCGACTTCCAGCCCGGCCACCGCCCCGCTGGCGACGTCGGCGGCGTTCATCCGGGGCGCGGGGCTGAGCGTGTCGCGCAGCCACAGGGCGGGACCGTCGGGCAGGCCCAGGAACCGCACGGGCTCGCTGGTGCCCGCCGCCCAGGCCAGGCTGGCGCGCGGATCGGCGGGGCGGCCCGGCCACCAGTGCGCCGCGCGGTCGGGCTCGGCGACCAGGACCGGTTCGACCGTGTCGATGCCGACCGCGGCCACGGCGGCGGCGGCGTTGCCCGCGGCGGCCTCGGCCGTGTCGCCGGTCGCGATGATCCGGCCCAGCCGGTCCCAGGAGGACAGCAGCTGGCCGACCCGGGCGCCGGGCGCCGCGGTCACCCGCACGTCGACCACCCCGGCCACGGCCCGCGCCGCGTCGGCGCCGCCGACGCGGGTGACCAGCCCCGGGGACGCGGTGAGGAAGTGCACCGCGGCGCCCCGGGCGGCGCGGGCCGGCCGGCCCGGGTCGGTCCCGGAGCACACGGTGATGAGGTCGCCCACGATGTTGCCGCCGTATGCCAGGTCCAGCAGCGGGATCAGTTCGTCGCCGGGCAGCCGGCCCGCGCACTCGACCAGGTGCGGCACGCCGTCGACCAGGATCCACTCGCTGTGCAGCGTGCCGTAGCCGAAGCCGACCGCCGCGACGAACGCCCGCAGCGAGGTTTCGAGCCGCTCAGCCACCTCGGCGGGCAGCGGGGCGGGCATGACGTGGCCGAGCTCGACCGGGTGGCGGCCGGGCAGCACGGACTTCGCGGTGATGTTCGCGAAGACGACCTCTCCGGCGCGGACGATCGCCTCGATGCTGAGCTCGGGCCCGTGCAGCCGCTCCTCGACCAGGTAGCGCGGCCGGAATCCGCGCGGCGCGCGCATCAGCGGCTCGTCGGCGTCGACGGTGCGCTGCCACGCGGCGTCGACGTCGTCACCGGCGCCGAGCAGCTGCACCCCGACGCTGGCCTGCCGGTTGGCGGGCTTGAGCACGAACTCCGCCCGCCCGAACGCACGGATGTCGTCCGGGCCGGTCACCTCCTGCCAGGCGGGCTGGGCCACCGCACGGCGCGCGGCGGCGCGGCGCAGCCGGGTCTTGTCGCGCAGGTTGCGCGCGGCCTCCAGCCCCGCGCCCGGCATGCCGCGCAGGTGCGCCAGCGCCGCGGCGCCGACGACGCCGTATTCCTGGCCGGGGATGATCGCGCCGAGCTCGTCGGGCAGCGCGAGCGCGCCCATGATCTCCAGCGCGGCGGCCTCGTCCTGGATCGGCGCCTCGACCAGCTCGGCGATGCATGGATAAGCGTCGACCTTTTCGCGCAGTCCACGTGCGGCAATTACGTCAGGATCATCGACGATGATGAGTCGGCCAGGTGGCAGGGCGCGTTCGACGCCGGGCAGCAATGCGATCCCGAATCCCACCATAACAACCGTGCTGTCAGGCACTTGGCACCCCGCTCGTCTGTCTGGAAAGGATAATCATATAACATGATATAAAGATCCATCCAAAATGGATCTTGCATCGGAATGGCCGGTTCACGACGGGGGTATACCCATGGGCAAGGTCCGCCAGTACCTCAGCGAGTACGCCCCGAAGTCCCGCGCGGGACGCACCCTGGTCGCCGTGGCCGTCACCGACTCCATCGGCACCGGGCTCTACCTGGCCGGGTCGGTCCTCTACTTCGTCCGCGGCGTCGGGCTGCCAGCCGAGGGCGTCGGCCGCGGCCTGGCCATCGCCGGGGTGGTCGGCCTGCTGACCACGGTGCCGCTGGGCCTGCTCGGCGACCGGATCGGCGCCAAGAGCATGCTGATGGCGATCCAGACCTGGCGCGCGGTCATGCTGGTGCTGCTGGCCTTCGTCAGCGACCTGTCCGGCTTCGTCGTCGGCGCGATCGGCCTGACCATCGCGGTGCGCGCAGCCTACCCGGCCTCGCAGGCCCTCGTCGCCAACGTCATCACCGGGCCCGACCGGGTCAGCACGATGGCCATGATGCGGTCGGTCCGCAACGTCGGCTACTCGCTGGGCGCTCTGCTCACCGCCCCGATCTTCGCCGCCGACACCCTCTGGGCGTACCGGTCGATCCTGCTCGTCAACGCCCTCACCTTCCTCGTCTCGGTGGTGCTGCTGGCCACGCTGCGGGTGCCCACCCAGAGCACCGAATCCGTGGCCGGGCGCGCCCGCCGCCCCGCCGGGGTCAAGGACCTGCGGTTCATGGCGCTGTCTCTGCTCAACGGCGTGTTCGCGCTGCACAACACGATGCTGGCGATCGCCGTGCCGCTGTGGGCCCTGGCCACCGACGCCCCCCGCTGGCTGGTGTCGGTGCTGTTCGCTGTGAACACCGTGCTGGCCGTGGTCTTCCAGGTCGCCTCCGCCCGCGGCAGCGACCAGCCGGGCTTCGGCGGGCGCGCCCTCACCAAGGCCGCGTTCTCGCTGGCCGCGGCCTGCCTGTTCTTCGCCGCCGCCGTCCTGGACAACCCGTACGCCGAGATCGCCGCGCTGGTGCTGGGCGTCGCCGCGCTGACCGGCGGCGAGCTGTGGCAGTCGGCGGGCTCGTGGGAGCTGGCGTTCCGGCTGTCCCCGCCGGAGCGGCGCTCGGAGTACCTGGCGGCGTTCAACCTGGGCCAGGCGGTGGCCGACATCGCCGGGCCGCTGCTGTTCACCGCCGCCGTGGCCTACCGCTCGCCCGGCTGGATCGTGCTGGCGGCCTTGTTCCTCGTGGCGTCGCTGCTGATCCGCCCCTTCGTGGGGGCGGCCGAGCGGCGTGCGACCTGGAACCACCCCGCCCCCGAACCCACCCCGGCGCCCGCTCCGGAACCCGCCGTCGCCCCCGCCGCGACCGGGCTCCAGAAGGGCGACTGAGCGACCCGGCCACGAGCGCGAGGCCGGTGACCGACGGTGCCGTCGGGTCACCATCTCGGCCGCCGGATCACCGGCCCGCGCGCTCGGATGGATCACCTGCCGCCCGGCGCGGTCGGCCCGCGCCGGGCGGCCCGAACACTCAGGCCGCCGTCGCGGCGACCGGGACGGCGGCGGGCCGCGGCGGCTCCGCGATGCGCCAGTAGCCGAAGGCCAGGGCCAGGCCGAGGGTGACGATGCCGAGGCCGGAGATCGGCTTGACCGCCATGACCAGGATGTCCACCACCGCCAACGCGGGCATCCACAGGGCGACGCGCCGCTGGACCGCCAGCACCACCGTCAGCGCGACCAGGCCGAAGAAGAAGAACAGCGGCCCGATGTCGTAGAACGCCGCCTGCACGCCGGGGACGTCGGCGATCCGGCCGGACAGCTCGTCCATGGCGTCCTTGGTCGTCGCGTGGAACCCGACGTACAGGTCGAGCACCATCTGGCCCGCGCTGGCGACCAGGCCCACGATGGTGGCCGCTCCCGCGATGTTCGCGGTCAGCCGCTGGCCGCGCGTGCCGGCCGCGGCGATGCGGCGCAGCGTGAGGCAGACGACGGCGAACGCGACGAAGCCGATGATCCACACGCTGTGCGCGACCGTCCAGCCGAGACCCGGCGACTTGCGGGCGCCGAGCGGGCGCATCAGGAACCAGGCGAGGAACAGACACAGCGGACCGGTGACAAAGGACAGTTTCGCGATCTTGAGCACGTCCCGAGTATCGACCGGCGCGCGATGATCAGGCAGATGGTGATGATCACATCGCCGCGGCGGACCGCCCCGCGTCCAGGCCCCGGCACGGCCGGGCGGCGGATCCACACGGTACCTCCCCGGGCCGCCGACGCGAACGCCCCGCGGTCGTCCGCCGACCGGCCCGGGACTGCCTCCTCGCCGGCATCAGCTTGCCGACCTGCTGTTTCTCTGCGCGTTCAGGACGCGAAGTCGGCAATCCCGAAGATGTGCGCCAGGCCACTCGGATGCCAGGGTCGTATAGCGCCGGACGTCAATGGATCACGGCGCTTGCCGGGAGGACTGATTCATGGATAACACAGCTGTTGCTCCCCCGCACGACGCCCTGGTCGCACAGGCCGCGGGTCTCGTGCCGCTCATCGCCGGGCACGCCGCCTGGTCCGACGAGAACCGCCGCCTGCACGAGGAGGTCGTCGAGGCGGTCACCGCGTCGGGCATCCTGCGGATGCGGGCGCCCCAGCGCTACGGCGGCCACCAGGTCGACCTGCGTACCGTCAAGGACGTCATCACCCAGATCGGGCGCGGCGACGGCTCGGCCGCGTGGACCGTGTCGGTGTGGACGATCTGCTCCTGGCTGGTCGGGCTGTTCCCCGACGAGGCGCAGGACGAGGTCTTCGCCAACCCCGACGCGCGGGTGTGCGGCCTGCTCAGCCCGGGCGGCATGGGCACGCCGGTCGACGGCGGCCTGCTGGTCAACGGCCGGTGGCCGTTCAACTCCGGCTCGCTGCAGAGCCACTGGAACTCGCTGATCGTGGTCGCGCCGATGCCCGACGGCCAGATGGCGCCGGTCATGGCCCTGGCGCCGATGTCGGACCTCCAGATCATCGACGACTGGCACACCAGCGGCCTGCGCGGCACCGGCAGCGTCACGACCGTGGCCCAGGACCTGTTCATCCCGCAGCACCGGATCCTGCCGATGGGCCCGGTCCTGCACGAGATCTACGCGTCCAAGCACAACGCCGACGTGCCGGTGTACCGCACGCCGATGCTGCTCACCGCCGCGACCACCACGGCCGGCTCGGTGCTCGGCCTGGCGGCGGCGGCCCGGGAGGCGTTCTTCGAGCGGCTGCCGGACCGGAAGATCACCTACACGTCGTACGAGAGCCAGCGTGAGGCGCCGCTGACCCACCTCCAGGTGGCCGAGGCGACGCTGCGGCTGGACGAGGCCGAGTTCCACGGCGACCGGGCCGCGGGGACGCTGGACGCCAAGAGCACCGCGGGCGAGGCCTGGACCACGGTCGAGCGGGCCCGCGTGCGCGCCGACCTCGGCCGCATGGTCGAGCTGGCCAAGGGCTCGATCGACGTGCTGAAGAACGCCAGCGGCGCGTCGTCGATCTACCAGTCGGGGCCGCTCCAGCGCATCTCGCGCGACATCGAGGCGCTGAGCCTGCACGCGATCCTGCACCCGGACACCAACTACGAGCTGTACGGCCGCGTCCTGGCCGGGTTCGAACCCAACACCCTCTACATCTGAGCCCGGAGGACTTCCCCATGGAGCAGTTGACCTGCCCGCACATCATCGACCGTACGGGTTCGGACGTGCACGCCGAGGCGGCGCAGATCCGGGCCAACGGCCCGGTGTCCCAGATCGAGCTGCCCGGCGGCGTGCTCGCGTGGTCCATCGTCGGCTACGAGGAGGCGGTCCAGGCCCTGGCCGACGCCCGCTTCTCGAAGGACCCGCGCCAGCACTGGACCGCGTTCCGCGACGGCCGGATCGGCCAGGACTTCCCGCTGATCGGCTGGGCGCTGATGGACAACATGACCACCGCGTACGGCGCCGACCACTCCCGCCTGCGGCGGCTGACCGCCAAGGCGTTCACCACCCGGCGGGTCGAGGCCATGCGGCCCCGGGTGCGGGCCATCATCGACGGCCTGCTGGAGGAGCTGGCGGCCGTCGAGCCCGGCGAGGTCATCGACTTCAAGGCCCGCTACGCGCACCCGTTCCCGTCACGGGTGATCTGCGAGCTGTTCGGCGTGCCCGAGGAGCGGCGCGCGGCGATGCTGCGCGGCGGCGAGCTGAACGTCGACACCACCCTGACGCCGGAGGAGGTCGCGGCGAACATCGAGCAGTGGCACACGCTCATGCACCAGTTCGTCGCGGACAAGCGCCGCGAGCCCGGTGACGACCTCACCTCGGACCTGCTCGCGGCCCAGGAGGAGGACGGCAGCCGGCTCACCGACTCCGAGCTGGTCGGCACCCTGTTCCTGCTGCTGGCCACCGGCACCGAGCCGGTGATGAACCAGCTCACCAACTCGGTGCACGTCCTGCTGTCGCACCCCGAGGAGCTGGCCCGGCTGCGCAGCGGTGAGATCACCTGGTCGCAGGTGATCGAGGAGACGCTGCGGATGGAGGCGCCGGTGGCGCACCTGCCGTTCCGGTTCCCGATCGAGGACGTCGAGGTCGGCGGGGTCGTCATCCCCAAGGGCGACCCGGTGCTGATCGGGTTCGCGGGCATCGGCCGGGACCCGGTCAAGCACGGCCCGACCGCGAGCGAGTTCGACCCGACCCGGTCCGACAAGTCGCACCTGTCCTTCGGGTACGGCATCTACCGCTGCATCGGCATGCCGCTGGCCATGCTGGAGCTGGAACTGGCCCTGCCGGCCCTGTTCGAGCGCTTCCCCGGCCTGGAGCTGGCGGTGAAGTCCGAGGAGGTCGAGCCGCAGGGCACGTTCATCATGAACGGCCGCAAGGAGCTGCCCGTCCGCCTCGCGGGCGCGGCGGTTCAGGCCGCCTGAGGCCGTGGAGCCAGGGCGGGCAGTGCGAACAGCGTCATGAATCGCCTGCCCGCCCGCTCATCCCCTTCGATGGTCAGGATGCCGGTATCCAGCGCCTCAGTGACGTCGCGCCCCTGGTACACCACCTCAGCCAGCACGAGCGGGGTGGTGCGGATCGTCGCGTCCGGGGCCGGTGCCGAGCCGCGGGCGATGTCCAGCCGCTGCGCGGCCACGCGCGCCCGGAAGCTGTCCTCGGCGAGGTCGAGGCCGATCTCGGCGGTCAGCCCGTCGCTGCGCGCGGGCTGGAACATGGTCCGGAACGAGATGATCAGCGAGTCGACGCTGAGCGCCTTCGGGGTGATCGGCAGCGGCGAGCGGGCGCCCCAGGCGCCCAGCTGCAAGATGATCGGCTCCAGCTCGGCGCCCCAGGCGGTCAGCTCGTACACCGTGGACGCGGCGGGCGGGGGCAGCCGACGGCGGCACACCACGCCGGCGTCCTCCAGCTCCTGGAGCCGCTCGGTCAGCACGTTGGAGCTGATCCCGGGCAGACCGGCGCGCACGTCGGTGAACCGCTTGGGGCCGAGCAGCAGCTCGCGCGCGACCAGCAGCGCCCACCGCTCCCCGATCACGTCGAGTGCACGGGCGGCCCCGCACCCGTCGTGGTAGCTGCGTCTGGTTCCCATGGGGCCCCATGGTATCCGCCTTCGGGCGTGTCGCCAGGCCTCTGGTTGTTTTTCCGAACCGGCAAGTTATAGATTCGCACCGACTAATCCATAATCGACAGTCGTTACCCGACTTCCGCCAGAGCCGGGGCCAGTCGTCTGAAGGAGAATCACCGTGAGCGCGAGTGACATGACCGCGGCGGGGCCCGACCCCCGCCGCTGGAAGGCCCTGGCACTGCTGTGTACCGCCATGTTCGTGGTCAACCTGGACGCGCAGATCGTGCTGCTGGCGATCCCGTCCATCGAGCGTGATCTGCACTTCACCGGCGGCAGCCAGCAGTGGGTGCTCAGCGCCTACCTGCTGACCTTCGGTGGTCTGCTGATGCTCGGCGGGCGGATGGCCGACCTGCTCGGCCGCCGCCGCATGTTCTTCATCGGCACCGCGCTGTTCCTGCTGGCCTCGCTGCTGTGCGGGTTCGCGTGGACCGGCGGCGTGCTGATCGCGGCCCGCACCCTGCAGGGCGCCTCGGCCGCCGTGATGGCGCCGACGGCACTGTCCATCCTGGTCACCACGTTCGACGAGGGCAGCGAGCGCAACCGCGCGCTCGGCATCTGGTCCGGCGTGGCCGGGTTCGGCGCGACCGCCGCGCTGCTGGTCGGCGGCCCGATCACCGACACCCTCGGCTGGGAGTGGATCTTCTTCCTGAACGTGCCGATCGCGCTGGTCCTGCTCGGCTTCGGCCCGACCCTGCTGCGCGAGAGCAAGGGTGAGCGGAGCAACTCCTTCGACATCGCCGGCGCGATCACGATCACCCTGGCCCTGGTGCTGCTGGTGTACGCGGTGGTCGAGGCCCCCAAGGCGGGCTGGCTGAGCGCGCAGACCCTCGGCCTGCTGGTCGCCTCGGCGGTCGTGTTCGCCGTGTTCGCCCGGGTGGAGTCGCGCTCCGCGGCGCCGCTGGTGCCGCTGCGCATCTTCCGCTCCGGCATCCTGGTCGGCGGCAACCTGGTGATGCTGCTGCTCGGCATGATCGGCTTCGGCATGGGCCTGCTGGTGTCGCTGTACGCGCAGCAGGTGCTCGGCTACACCGCGCTGCTGTTCGGCCTGGGCATGGCGGTGATGACCGTGATGACCGTGTTCGGCTCGGCGGGCGGCCAGGCGCTGGTCACCAGGATCGGGTTCCGCCCGGTCGCCGCCGGGGCGATGGCGCTGCTCGGCATCGGCTGCGTGCTGCTGTCGCGGATCTCGGCCGACGGCAGCTACCTCGGCGACATCCTGCTGCCGCTGCTGGTGTTCGGCCCCGGTCTGGGCGGCTGCTACGTCGCCGCGACCATCGCCTCGCAGACCGGCGTCAAGGCGGAGGAGGCCGGTCTGGCCTCCGGCATCAACAGCGCCTCGTTCCAGATCGGCGGCGCGCTGGGCGTGGCGATCTGCTCCACGGTCGCCGCCGCGGTCACCGGCCTGGCCACCGGCCCGGTCGCGCTCAACGAGGGCTTCCAGAGCGCCTTCGTCGCCTGCGCGATCTTCGCCGCGCTGGGCCTGGCGGTGGCGCTGCTGCTGGTGCGCCCGTCGCGCCAGTCGTCGCCTGCCGCCGTCGCCACCAAGACCCCGGCCACGGCGCAGGCCGACTGACCACGTACGTCGGCAAAGGGGCGGCCCCGGGGCCGCCCCTTTGCTGTATCGACGGACAGCAATCAGGAAGATGTGCCGTCCGCCACCGGGCGGCACGCTCATGTCTGACCCAGACTGCTGATGCCAAGGAGGCAATCGGTGTCGACCACCCACGCCCCAGCCGGGGCCGACCTAGTCGAACGCGCCACCCAGCTGCAACCCCTGCTGCGTTCCCACGCCCTGTGGACCGAGGAGAACCGGCGCCTGCATACAGAGAACATCGAGGCCCTCGCCGACGCCGGTGTGTTCCGGATGCGGGTGCCCACCCGCTACGGCGGCCTGGAGAGCGACTCCAAGACCATGGTCGACGTGTGCGGCGCGATCGGCCGCGGCGACAGCTCGACGGCCTGGAACATCTCCGTGTGGTTCACCTGCACCTGGATGGCGAGCATGTTCGCCGACGAGGTCCAGGACGAGGTCTTCGCCACCCCGGACGTACGCGTCTGCGGTGTGCTCAGCCCGACCGCGGTGGCCGTGCCCAGCAACGGCGGCTACCTGGTCAACGGCAGCTGGCACTTCGTCAGCGGTGCCCTGCACAGCCAGTGGCAGGTCATCGTGGCGCTCGCGCCCGCCCCGGACGGGGTGCAGCAGATGCCGGTGCTGGCCATGGTGCCGATGTCGGACCTGGAGATCGTGGACGACTGGCGCACCGCGGGCCTGCGGGGCACCGGCAGCGTGTCCACCGTGGCCAAGGACGTGTTCGTGCCCGCGATCCGGGTGCTGCCGGTGCCGCTGGTGCTCCAGGAGCAGTACGCCTCGCAGCTCAACACCGCCATCCCGATGTTCCGCACCCCGCTGATGCCGGTGGGCTGCGCCTCGTTCGTCGGCGGCTCGGTCGGCATCGCCCGCGCCGCCATGGACAACTTCATGGAGCGCCTGCCCGGCCGCCCGATCACCTACACGGGGTACGAGAGCCAGGCCGCGGCGCCGCTGACGCACCTCCAGCTGGCCCAGGCCAGCCTGCTGACCGACGAGGCCGAATACCACGCCCAGCGGATCGCCGCGCTCGTCGACCACAAGGACCGCAGCGGCGAGGCGTGGACGCTGGAGGAGCGGGTCCGCACCCGGGTCAGCACCGGCCGCGCGTTCCAGCTCGTCAAGTCGGCCGTGGACGTGCTCAACACGGCCAGCGGCGGCTCGTCGGTGTTCAGCACGGTGCCGATCCAGCGCCTGGAGCGCGACATCCAGACGATGAACCTGCACGCCCTGATGCACCCGAACACCACTGCGGAGGTCTACGGCCGCGTCCTGTGCGATCTGGAACCCAACACCCCCTTCATCTGATCGAAAGGCGTGGCGATGTACCCGTACCGCATCGACATCCCGCAGGCTCAGCTGGACGATCTGCACCGCCGGGTGACCGAGACCCGCTGGCCCACCGAGCCCGCCGGGCTGGGCTGGAGCCGCGGCATCCCGCTGGACTACCTCAAGGAACTCGCCGACTACTGGGTCAACACCTACGACTGGCGCAAGGCCGAGGAGCGCCTCAACCAGTACCCCCAGTTCATGACCGAGATCGACGGCGCGAACGTGCACTTCCTGCACGTACGTTCGCCTGAGCCGGACGCGACGCCGCTGGTGCTCACCCACGGCTGGCCGGGGTCCATCGTGGAGTTCCTGGACTCGATCGGCCCGCTGACCGACCCGGTCGCGCACGGTGGCACCGCCGCCGATGCGTTCCACCTGGTCATCCCGTCGATCCCGGGCCACGGCTTCTCCGGCCCGCTGACCGAGACCGGCTGGGACATCCCACGCGTGGCGCGGGCCTGGGTGGAGCTGATGAACCGCCTCGGCTACGACCGGTACGGCGTGCAGGGCGGCGACTGGGGCTCGTTCATCTCGCTGGAGATGGGCCGGATCAACCCGGACCAGGTCATCGGCGTGCACGTCAACCTGCTGCTCACCCCGACCTCCGGCGACCCGGCCGAGCTGGAGGGGCTCTCGGAGGTCGAGCACGTCCGCATCGCCCGGCTCAACAACTACCACGCCGACCTGTCCGGCTACGCCAAGGTGCAGTCGACCCGGCCGCTGACGGTGTCCTACGGCCTGCACGACTCGCCCGTGGGCCAGCTCGCCTGGATCATGGAGAAGTTCCGGGAGTGGACCGACTCGGCCGGCCTGCCGGAGGACGCCGTCGACCGCGACCTGATGCTGACCAACGTGATGCTGTACTGGCTGACCGGCACCGCCGGGTCCTCGGCGCACCTGTACTACGACTCGGGCAACTACCTGGGCAAGTGGTTCATGCCGGGGCCGCGTGAGGTGATGAACGTGCCGATCGGCGTCGCGGTGGCCATCCCGGACGTGACCCCGCCGGTGCGCACCTTCGCCGAGCGCGACCTGCCCACCATCTCCCACTGGGAGGAGTACGACCGGGGCAGCCACTTCTTCGCCATGGAGGAGCCGGACCTGTTCGTGCACGACGTGCGGCTGTTCTACCGCTCGCTGCGTACGGCCCTGGCGGCCTGAACCGACACCGCGGCGGGCGGGCCGAGCCCGCCCGCCGCGAACGGTCCTCAGTCGACCAGCGAGCCGCAGGTCAGGTTCAGCACCGTGCCGGTCATCGCGGCCGCGCGGTCCGAGGCGGCGAACACCGCGGCCTCGGCCACGTCGTCCAGCGTCGGCAGCCGCTTGAGCAGCGTGTTCCCGGCCGCCCCGGCGACCATGTCCGACAGCGGCACCCCGGCCCGCGCCGCGATCGGCTCGAACACCTCGCGGCTGTAGGAACCGGCCTCGATGGCCTGCGGCACCGCGTCCGGGCGCAGGCAGACCACCCGCACGCCGCTGCCGCCGAGCTCTCCGGCCAGCAGGCGCGAGGTCGCCTCGATCGCCGCGCAGGTCACCCCGAAGCCGAGGAAGCCGGGGCCGGGCAGCTTCGAGCCGGGCGTCGACAGCGACAGGATCACCCCGGAGCCCTGCCGGGTCATGTGCCGGGCGGCGGCCTTGGCCGTCACGAACTGCGCCCGGGTGTACGCGTTGATCGGGTGCAGGAAGTCGTCCAGCGCCAGCTCCGCGAACGGCGTGCCCTGCACGTGCATGATGCCGACCGCGTTGAGCACGATGTCGATCGAGCCCGCCTCCTTGGCGACGTGGTCGGCGTGGTCGGCGACGGCGTGCTCGTCCATCGCGTCCAGCTGCGCCGTCTCGACGCTGCCGCCCTCGTCCCGGATCCGCGCGGCCACCGCGTCCAGCTTGGACTGGGTGCGCCCGGTCAGGTAGACGGCGGCACCCTCCCGGGCGAAGGCGCGGGCCACGGCCGAGCCGATGGCGCCGGCTCCACCGTGGACGATGGCGTTCTTGTTCGCGAGCAGCATTGGGGGAATTCTTCCTCTTTGGGGGCAAGGTCCATCTTGCTAACGGCCGCACCCGCGCACAGGACACGTCGTGCGGCCGTTTCATCCCCGGTGCCGCCGCGCGGGTCAGGCCCCGTAACCGCCGTCGACGTTGACGGCGGCACCCGTGATGTACCCCGCCTCGGGTCCCGCCAGGAACGCCACCAGCCCGGCGACCTCGTCCACGGTGCCGTAGCGGCCCGCCGCGATGAACGGCACCGTGAAGCCCGCGAACGGGCCGTCGGCCGGGTTCATGTCGGTGTCGACCGGGCCCGGCTGCACGGTGTTGACGGTGATGCCGCGGCTGCTCACCTCGCGGGCCAGGCCGCGGGTGAAGCCGGCGACGCCGGCCTTGGTCAGCGCGTACACGCTGCCGCCGCCGTAGTGGATGCGGTCGCCGTTGACGCTGCCGATGGTGATGATCCGGCCGCCCTCCCCCATGTGCCGCAGCGCCTCCCGCGAGGCGTGGAACACCGCGTCCAGGTTGACCGCCACCATCCGCTCGTAGTGCTCGTCGTCGATCTGGTCGATCGGCGCCACGACCGCGACACCGGCGTTGTTGACCAGGATGTCCACCTTGCCGAAGCGCTGCGCCACCTCGGCGATCCCGGCCCGGACGGCGGCGCCGTCGGCGGAGTCGACCCGCAGCGCCACGGCCTGCCCGCCCTGGCTGTCGATCTCCTTCACCACGGCTTCGGCCCGGTCGGCCGACGCCTGGTAGGTCAGCGCGACCGTGGCGCCCTGCGCCGCGAGCCGCTTGGCGATCCCGGCGCCGATGCCGCGCGATCCACCCGTGACGACGGCGACCTTGCCCGCCAGCTGCTGTGCCATGACACTCCACCCCTCAGTTCGACTTCTTGAGTGCTCATTCAACATGTCATGGCGCAGCCCCCCGCCGCAAGTGATATCTTGAACAGGCACTCAAAAACTTTCCGGAGGGTACGGCGATGACACCGGCACTCGGGCGGCCCCGCGAGTACGACACCGACGAGGTGCTCGACCGCGCCATGAAGGTCTTCTGGGCCAAGGGCTACGAGGGCACCAGCATGGCCGACCTGACCGCCGCCAGCGGCCTGAAGCCGGGCAGCATCTACTCCGCGTTCGGGTCCAAGGCCGGGCTGTTCGAGCGGGTGCTCGACCGCTACGTCGACACGGTGTTCGGCTACGCCGCGGCGGCGGTGCGGGCGCCGACCGTGCGCGAGGTGGTCCGGCGCTGGCTGGACGGGGTGGTCCACGCCACCACCGGCAGCACGACACCGCCCGGCTGCCTGCTGGTGCAGGGCGCGCTCGCGGTCGGCGACACCGCCCGCGCGGTGCAGGAGCAGCTGCACCGGCGCCGCCTGGCCGGGGAGCGGATGCTCGTCGAGCGGCTGGAACGCGCCCGCAGCGAGGGCGACCTGCCCGCCGGGGCCGACCCCGCCGCGATCGCGGGCTGGCTGCTGTCGCTGAGCGCGGGCATGTCGGTCGAGGCGGCCGGGGGCGCCGACCGGCGGCGCTTGCAGCGCACCGCCGACCTGGCGCTGGCCCGGCTGCCGTGGGAGTGAACGGCGCCGTCAGACCGGCTTGGTGAACGTGTCGCACTGGCGCCCGTCACCGGTCTGGTAACCGGTGCCGAACCAGCGGCTGCGCTGCTCGGAGGTGCCGTGGGTGAACTTCGACTCGTCGACCCGGCCGCCCGCCTGGGACTGGATCCTGTCGTCGCCGATCGCGGCGGCCGCCTCCAGCGCCTGGTCGATGTCGGCCTGGGTCAGCGAGCTGAAGATGGGCTGCCCCTTGGCGTCCTTCGTCTCCAGTGCGTGCTTGGCCCATACCCCCGCGAAGCAGTCGGCCTGGAGTTCCAGCCGGACCGACAGCCCGTTGGCACTGCCCGGATCGGCCTCGGAGCGGCGCTGCACGTCGTCGGAGGTGCCCAGCAGGTCCTGCACGTGGTGGCCGTACTCGTGGGCCAGCACATACGGCTGGGCGAAGCGGCCCTTGGCGCCGAAGCGCGAGGCCAGCTCGTCGTAGAAGGACAGGTCGATGTAGACCTGGTCGTCCAGCGGGCAGTAGAACGGGCCCACCCCGCTGTCGGCCGTGCCGCAGCCGGTGTTGACCTGCTGGGCGAAGAAGACCGTGTCCACCTGCTGGTACTGCTCGCCGAAGGTGGTCGGCAGCGCGGTGCGCCAGTACGCCTGGATCGAGTTCACGTACAGCGCGTTGCGGCACTCGCTCTGGTTGAGCCGGTCCGGGTTGGCCGTCGAGCAGGTCTGGTCCACGCCCGGCCCGCCCGCCTCGTCGCCGCCGTCGCCCATCAGCTTCGGGCCGAGGAACGTCCCCGCCACGATCAGCGCGAGCACCAGCAGCGTGCCCAGCGTGCCGCCGCCGCCCGGGATGGGGATGGGAAAGCCGCCACCGCCGAGACCGCCGAGCGAGCCGCCGCCGGAGCCCCGCTTGTCGGTGACCTGACTGGTGTCGATGTCAGCGTTCTCGTTGAGGGTCATGCGCGCCGGATACCCGCCGCGCGGCGCGATATTCGGGCCGCGCCGTGTCAGCTCGGGATGTCGGCCGGGGCCGTTACGCTCCGCCCATGGCCGAATGGATCTACTTCCTGCACCCGCCGCGCGACGACTTCGCGGCCACCATGACCGACGCCGAGAAGGCGGCCTGGGGCGTGCACTTCGAGCAGCTCAAGCAGCTGCTCGCCGACGGCGTGCTGATCCTGGCCGGGCCGACGCTGGGCCGGGTCAACACCGGCATCTGCGTGTTCGAGGCCGAGGACGAGGCAGCGGCCATGCAGATCATGAACAGCGACCCGGTGGTCGCGGGCGGCTTCGCCCAGGGCGAGCTGCGCCCGTTCCGCGCCGCCCTGCTGCGCGGCCGCTGAGTCTGAGCGGCGCACCGCGACCGGTCAGGGCACCACCACGACCGGCCAGCGGCCGAGGCGGACCAGGCGGGTCGCGACCGAGCCGAGGAACCGGTGCCCGGCCTGCGCGGACGTGCCGACGACGAGCATGTCGGCCTTGAACTGGTCGGCGGTGTCGCGCAGCTGCGCGAACGGGTCGCCCTGGCGCACCACGAAGGTGACCGGCAGGCCCATCTCCTCGGCAGCCTGGCGCGCACCGGCGCGCAGCTGCTCGGCGACCTCGTCGTTGGCGTCGGCGGCGGCCACGGCGAGGTCGGCGTACATGGTGGTGAGCAGGCCCGAGGGGGCGCCGACGAAGACGACGACCAGGCGGCACCGCTGGCGGCGGGCCAGGCCCGCGGCGTACGCGGCGGCGTGCTCGGAGGTGGGGCTGCCGTCGACCCCGACCACGATCACGCGGGGGCCGTCGGTGCCGCACTCGAACTCGTGGCGCAGGGCGGCCGGGCCGTAGTGCTCGGCCGCGCCGATCGGAGTGTCCATCAGCTGCTCAGGTTCCTATCGAGGGGCGTCCACGTCAAGCATGCCAGTTCTTGCCGAGTACGCAAAGTTGCCCATGCGGCAAGTTTGCCCGGCGGGCGGTAAAGTGTGCGGTTGTGGAGACGACGATCACGCTGCGCGAGCGCAAGAAGGAAGCCACCCGGCAGGCGCTGCACGAGGCGACCCTGCGGCTGGCCCTGGAGCGCGGCTTCGACGCGGTGACCGTCGACGCGGTCGCCGACGAGGCCAACGTGTCGCGGCGGACGTTCTCCAACTACTTCCTCAACAAGGAGGACGCGCTGCTCTACGGCGACCGGGCCCGCATCGACGGGCTGCTGGAGCGGCTGCGCGCCCGGCCCGCCGGCGAGCCGCCGTGGCAGGCGCTCACCCGCAGCTCCGCCGCGCAGTTCGCCCAGCGGCGCGACCCGGACCCGAACTGGCTGGGACAGCTGCGCCTGCTGCGCCGCCACCCGTCGCTGCTGGCCCAGCAGGCGGCGATCCAGGCCGCGTTCGAACAGGACCTCGCCGCCGAGATCGCGGCCCGCGACCCCGGCCACCCGGGCGAGCCGATGCGCTCGCAGATCATGGCGGCGGTGTTCCTGGCGACCATCCGCACCGTCGCCGCCCAGTGGGCCGAGCAGAAGGGCCGGACCACGCTGGCGGCCGCCATCCAGGCCGGTCTGGCCTGCGCCGGAGAGCGCTTCGCCTGAGCCGTCCGCCGCGGCAAGTAGTTGCCCTGTGGGCAAAATTACTTGTTGTGCAAAACTTCAGCTTCACGGCGTAGCGTCACGCCTCGTGCGGCACCCTGCGATAAGACGCTGGCTCCGCAGGCTGCTGCCTGTGGTGGCGATCGGGCTGGCGCTCTACACCGTCCGCGACAAGGTCCCGAGCGCGGGCGAGATCTGGCCGGTGCTCGCCGGCGCCGAACCCGGCTGGCTGCTGGTGGCCCTGGCCGCCGAGTGGGTGTCCATGGCCATGTTCGCCCGGCAGCAGGTCGCGCTGCTCAAGGGCGTCGACGTGGACGTGCCGATGCGCAGCGCGCTGGCCGTGACGTACGGCCGCTCGGCCATCGCCATCAGCATGCCCGCCGGATCGGCGGTGTCGGCGGCGTTCGCGTACCAGTCGTTCCGCCGCTGGGGCGCCAGCAGCGAAGCCGCCACCGCGGTCATGATCCTGTCCGGGGTGTGCTCGTTCGCGGCGCTGGCGCTGCTGTACCTCACCGGCTTCCTGACCATGGTCGCGCGGGCGCCGCAGGAGATGTGGCAGGCCCACCCCGCCGGGGTGCTCAGCGCCGCCGCCGCCGTCGCGGCCGCCGTCGGCCTGCGCATCTGGCGCCGGTCGCCGCGCCGCCCCGACTGCGCCGAGCGCGTCACCCCGGTCGCGGACCCGCGCCCGGCCCGCGGCCGGCTGCACCAGCAGTGGCGCAACCTGTCGGACCTGCTGCGGCGTACGGTCTCCGTCAGCGCCACCATCGCCCGCCACCACCGGCGCGCCGCCCTCGGCTTCGCCGCCGCCAACTGGCTGGCCGACCTGGTCTGCCTGGCCGCCGTCTCCCGCGCGTTCGACCTGCCGCTGACCTTCGTCCAGCTCGGCACCGTGTACGTCGTCGTCCAGCTGGTCCGCCAGATCCCGGTCTCCCCCGGCGGCATGGGCGTCATCGAGGCCAGCCTGCTCACCGCGCTCACCTCGGCCGGGGCCGGGCAGGCCCCCGCCACGGCGGCCGTCCTCGGCTACCGGCTGTTCTCCTGCTGGCTGATCATCCCGATCGGCCTGGCGATCTGGGCCCATCTCGGCCGCGTCAACGCCCGGCAGCCGCAGCCGGCCGTGCCCGAGCCGGTCATGCTCTAGTCAGCCACAGGTACGGCCGGGGCTGGATCGCGTTCCACTGCCGCTCCTGCTCGGCCGGCACCCGGACGAACCCCGCCCCGAGGTAGCAGGCCAGCGCCGCGTCGTTGCCCGGCACCAGGCGCAGGAACACCGTCTCGTGCACCGCGACGGCCAGCTCGGCCAGCCGGGTCACCAGCACCCGGCCCAGGCCCCGGTGGCGCCGCCGCGGGTCGATCAGCAGGCGGGCCAGCTCGACCTCGCCCTCCTCGTCGTCGAGCCACAGCTCGCCGTAGCCGACCGGCTCGGCCCCGTCCAGCAGCAGGTAGGCGCGCACGTCCGGCTCGGCGGACCAGCCCGCGATCACCTCGGCGGGCACGGGCGCCGCGTCGCGCGAGCACCAGGCCGACACCTCGGCGGGGGTCGTCGCCCAGCGGCTCACCAGCGCGGCCGCCTCGTCCCGGAACGGCACCACCGTCAGCTCCGCCATACCCCCGCCTCCTCCGCCGGCCGCACCGACGCGGCGCCGCACGCTAACACCTCGCCGCAGCCAACGCCGGTGGGCCCGCACGGACCCTGGGCGGACAATGGGAGGGTGCGGGTGGTGCTCGCCGGGGACACCATGCTCGGGCGGGGCGTCGGCGACCGGCTGGCCGCCGGGGCGGCGTTCGAGGAGCTGTTCTCCCCTGCCGTACGCCGGATCTGCGCCGCGGCCGACGCGTGCGTGCTCAACCTGGAGTGCTGCGTCAGCGACCGGGGGCAGCGCTGGGCCGCGCCCGGCAAGCCGTTCTTCTTCCGCGCCCCGCCCCGCGCGGCCGCCCTGCTGTCGTGGCTGGGGGTCGGGTGCGTGACGCTGGCCAACAACCACGCCCTCGACTACGGCTCGGTGGCGCTGCTGGACACCCTCGCGCACCTGCGTGACGCCGGGATCGCGGCCGTCGGGGCGGGCCCCGACACCGACGCGGCGCGCGCCTGGCGGGTGCTCTACGCGGGCGGCCTGCGGCTGGGCGTGCTCGGCTGCACCGACCACCCGGCCGACTTCGCCGCCGGCCCCACCGCGCCCGGGGTCGCCTACGCCGAGCTGCACCAGGGCGTGCCGGACTGGCTGGCCGGGCAGATCGCCGCGATGGCCGCCGACTGCGACCTGGCCCTGGTGCTGCCGCACTGGGGCCCGAACATGACCACCCGCCCCGTGCCGTACGTGCGGACCGCGGCCCCGCGCCTGCTCGCCGCGGGCGCGGCGCTGGTCGCCGGGCACTCCGCGCACGTCTGCCACGGCGCGGCCGGCCCGGTCCTGTACGACATGGGCGACCTCATCGACGACTACGCCGTCGACCCGGACCTGCGCAACGACCTGGGGCTGCTGTTCGAGGTGACCGCCGACGCGCACGGGCCGGTGCACGCCGACGCCGTGCCGCTCGCGCTGGACTTCTGCCACACCCGGCTCGCCCGCGACCGGGAGGCGGCCTGGATCGGCCGCCGGTTCGCCGCCGCCTGCGCCGAGCTCGGCGGCACGGCCGCACCGGTCGCGGACGGCCGCTGGCGGGTGCCGCTGCGCTGAGCCGCGGCTGAGCCGGGCCGCGGCCCGGAGCGGCCCCGGATCAGGACGCGGCGTGCAGGTCCGTCCAGGCGCGACCGGGCTGCGCCGACCAGGCGCCGAGGATCTCGCAGGCCTGCTGCGCCGGGGCGGCGACCAGGCACTGCTGCCGCCCGGTCAGCTCCTCCCGCCGCTGCGTCAGCGTGCCCTCGCTACAGCACTTGCACAGGATCTCGCCGTTGGCCACCGGCTCGAACCCGTAGCCGCGAGCGTCGAGCGCCTGGCCGAGGGCGTGCAGGTCGGCCGGGGTCGCGACGGTGACGGTCACCGCGAGGGTCGGCAGGGCGGACGGTTCGAACAGGACCAGCTCGTCGAAGACCCGGTAGGTCCGGTCGCCCACGACGCGGTCGCCCTTGGGCTCGCCGTCGTGCACCACGATCTCGCCGTAGCGGCGCGACGGGTCGAACGGGACGTTGACCACCCGGGCCCGGGTCGGGCACAGCCGCTCCACCCAGACCACCTCGTGGCCGTCCTCGGTCCTGAGCCGCACGCAGGCCTTGCCGAAGCCGCCCTCGATCGGGCCGTCGCCGGGCGGCAGCGCGATGCCGAAGCCCGCCCAGGCGTCGCGGGCGGTGGCCCAGTCCCGCAGGATCGTCGCGGCGATGCCCAGGTTCCAGAACGCCGGGTCCTGCTTCCCGCGCGCGGCGCTGGCCGCCGCCGGGATGCCCAGCCGGTACGCCTGCGGCCAGTCCCGCCGGAACTTGTGTGCCAGGGCGGCGTCGTACCACCAGTCGCCGATGCGCGGATCGCCGGGCGCCAGCGTCGCGAGCTGCTCGTACAGCTCGGCCGAGCGTGCCCAGTCCTCGGCTCGCCAGGCTGCGCGCGCCTGCTCCACCAGGTCTTCCAACACCGGGACCTCCCGCCGTGTCCGCCGCGGGCGCGACGGTGACCGCCGAGCCTACCGACCTTCGGCGCCAGGCCTGCCCAGCCTCCCCCGGATCGGAGCGCCGCGCACGCCGGGGCGGCCCGGGGCTGATCCCCTAACCGCCCCGGCGTATGTCAGCGGGCCTGCCAGTCGTGCTGGTAGCCCTGGTACAGGTAGCGGCGGGTCGCGCCGTTGCGCAGGGTCACCCAGGCCACGCCGCTGCGCCCGGCGGTGACCAGGACGCTGCCGTCACCGGCCGGCGACGGGACCGCCGCGTACTCCCAGTCGGCGCCGATCTGCGTCTGCGGGTGGATCGACGTCGGCGGGGCGGAGATCGTCTGGAGCGGGCCGGGCACCGCCGCCGGGTCGTAGCGGTACTGCGTCTGCTGGGTCCACAGCACCAGGGACGAGTCGGCGGTGAACGAGGGCTCGGTGGCGAAGCCGTTCTGGTCGGCACCGCCGCCGCCGAACGCGGCGGCCCACGTCTCCGTGCCGGTCGCCACCTCCAGGATGGACAGGCAGTCGTCGAAGATGGCCCAGCACTCGCCGTTGGGGTAGGCGATCCACCGGCCGTCGGGCGACCAGGCGACCGTCAGCGAGTACTGCAGCGGGTTCCAGGTGCCGACCGGGACGGCGTTCGCGGCCGCCGCGGGCTTCTTCGGCAGGCTGTCGGCCAGCCGCTGCGCCGCCGCGCTGAAACGGGTGTCGACGACGCGGTCGGCGGCCCGGCCGGAGCGGGCCAGGGTGGTCCCGACGCTGACGATGTGGATGGTCGGGGCGTAGTTGTACCAGCTGCCCTCGGCGTACGCGAGCTGCGAGCCGTCGGGCGACCAGGCGCCCGCCCCGGCGTGCCCGCCGGTCGCGGAGAGCTGGCTGCTGATGGTGAACAGGTGGCTGGCCGAGTCGACCCGCCCCAGGAACAGGTCGCCGCCCTTGAGCACGGCCAGGCCGTCACCCGGGCCGGGCCGCCAGCGCGGCCGCTCGTACCCGCCGCCGGTGGTGGCCTGCCAGACGGCGCCGGACGTCTCGGCGATGAACAGGTTCCCGCCCCGGATGAACGCGACCTTGCCGGGCACCCCGGGGCTCACCGCCTGGGCGGGCGCGACCGGGACCAGCACCGCCGCCGCGGCCAGGCACACGCCCGCCGCGATCCTCCGTATTACCCCCATGATTCACCCTCCTGATAGGAGTTGCGTTCAGGTGAGCGTATGCGGGAGCTGGGCATATCGCTGTCCCTGAACCGACATCGAGGCCCGGTTCCGGTGCGCGGACGGTCCGCACGCTGAAAGGCGGCCCGGGGCGACCCCGCACGGCAGGATCGACGCAGAGCGGGTGATCGGGAGGAGCGCGCGATGCTGGTGCTGGTGACGGGTGGTACGGGTTTCCTCGGCGCGCACACCGTCGCCGCGCTGGTCCGCGACGGCCACCGGGTGCGGCTGCTCGCCCGCGCGCACGCCGGGGTCGAGAAGGCGCTGAACCCGCTGGGCGTGTCCGCGCGCGGGGTCGAGGTGATGATCGGCGACGTGACCGACCGGGCCGCGGTCAACCGGGCCGTGCGCGGCACCGACGCGGTCGTCCACGCGGCCGCCGTGTTCTCGTTCGACACCCGGCAGCACGCGGCCATGCGGCACACCAACGTCACCGGCACCGAGCTGGTGCTGGGCGCGGCCCGGCAGTTCGACGTCGGCCGCACCGTGTACGTGTCGACGTTCGGCGCGCTGATCCCGACCCCCGGCGGCGTGGTGACCACGCAGACGGCTCCGGGCACCTCGCGAGAGCCGTACCTGGCCACCAAGGCGGCGGCCGAGGCGGTCGCGCGCGAGCACCAGGCCCAGGGCGCCCCGGTGATGATCACCTACCCGCCCGCGCTGCTCGGCCCGCACGACCCGAAGCTCGGCGACCAGAACGCCCGGCTGCGCAACATGCTGCGCGGGCTGATGCCGATGTGGCCCTCCGGCGGCTTCCCGGTCGGCGACGTACGCGACACCGCCGCGCTGAACGCCGCGCTGCTCACGGCCCCGGCCGACGGGCCGGACCGCTGGTTCGGGCCGGGCCGCCACGCCAGCACCCGCGTGTTCGTGCAGTCGACCCGGCTGGTGACCGGCCGCCGCCTGCCGACACTGTTCCTGCCCGCCCGCGCGATGATGCCGATGGCCTACCTGGCCGGGCTGGCGCAGCGGGTCTGGCCCTGGCACATCCCCGCCGAGTACGGCGCCTGCCTCGTCTGCGCGTGCGACGCCCGCCCCGCCGACGAGCGGCCGCCGCTGGGTGTCAACCCGCGCCCGTTCACGCAGACCCTGGCCGACACGGTGCAGTGGATGCACGCCCACGGCCTGGTCAGCGCCCGCCAGGCGGGCCGCGCCGCAGGCCCCTCGATCGCAGCGGCCGAACCCGAGCACGTCTGACCGGCGGCGGGGTCGCGCCCGTCGCCGTCACTGGTGGCGCGACCAGGTGGCGTACATCTCGGCGTAGCGGCCCTGCGCCGCCAGCAGCTCGGTGTGCGAACCCACTTCGACCACACCGCTGCTGTCGAGCACGACGATCCGGTCGGCCCGCATCGCGGTGGACAGCCGGTGCGCGATCAGCAGCGCCGTACGCCCCTCCAGCAGCCGGTCCAGCGCCTGCTCCACCCGCAGTTCGGACTGCAGGTCCAGGTTGGAGGTGGCCTCGTCGAGCACCACCACCCGGGGCTGGGCCAGGAACGCCCGCGCCAGGGCGAGCAGCTGCCGCTGCCCGGACGAGACCGACTGGCCGCGCTCGTGCAGCGGCGCGTCCAGCCCGGCCTCGGTCCGCTCGACCAGTTCGCGCAGACCGACCGCGTCGACCGCGGCCCAGATCTCGGCGTCGGTGGCCTCGGGCCGGGCGAACGCCACGTTGTCCCGGATCGACCCGGCGAACATGAACGGCTCCTGCGGCACCACCCCGATCTGGCGGCGCAGCGAGAGCAGGCTGACCTCACGCAGGTCGTGTCCGTCGATGAGCACCCGCCCGGCGTCCGGGTCGTGCAGCCGCGTCACGAGCTTGGCCAGCGTCGACTTGCCCGCCCCGGTCGGGCCGACGCAGGCGATGGTCTCCCCCGGCGCGATGCGCAGGTCGACGCCGCGCAGCACCGGCCGGGCCGGGTCGTAGCCGAAGGTGACCCCCTCGAACACGATGCCGCCGCCGACCGGCGGCAGGGTGCGCGGCTGCGCCCGCTCCGGCACCGACGGCTCCTGCGCCAGCAGCGCGCGCAGCTTCAGCACCGCGGCCCGGCCCTGCTGGTAGTTGGTGTACAGCTGCACCAGCTGCTGCACCGGCGCGAAGAACGCGTTGAGGTACAGCACGAACGCGGTCAGCTCGCCGATGCTCAGCTCGCCGCGCAGCACCATCCGGCCGCCGATCAGCAGCAGCAGCGCCATGCCGACCAGCCCGATGACCGAGGTGCCCGGCCCGTAGATCGCGTTGATGTGGCCGGTGAAGTCGTTGGCGTCGCGGTAGCGGCCCACCACCGTGCGGTGCGCGCGGGTGTTGCGGTCCTGCCGGTGGTGCGCGGTCACCACCCGTACGCCGTGGAGGTTCTCGGCCAGGTCGGTGAACATCGCGGCGATGGTGTCGCGCTGGCGGGCGTAGCCGACGTCGGAGGCGCGCCGGAACCACAGCGACGCCGCGACCAGCGCGGGCACCACCAGCAGCAGCGTGATCGCGGCCAGCTCGGCGTGGTACGCGAACAGCACCGCGGTCACCACGACCATGGTCAGCGCCTGCACCGCGAACTGGGCCAGGCCCTCCTGGAACAGCTGCTGGAGCGACTCCACGTCGGAGGTCATCCGGGTCAGGATGACCCCGGCCTTCTCCTCGGTGTAGTAGTCCATGGACAGCCGCTGCAGGTGCGCGAAGACGCGTACCCGCAGCTCGCGGGTTGCCTCGGCGGCCAGGCGGCCGGTCTGGCGCATCCGCGCGCCCGACACCCACCAGCCGGCGACCACCGCCGCGACGAACGCGCCCGAGGCCCAGAGCAGCACCGGCAGGTTCCGGGCGGCGATGCCGTGGTCGATGCCGACCTGCACCAGCAGCGGCCCGGCCTGTAGCAGCACCGTCTCGCCCAGCACGGCCAGGCAGGCCAGCACCAGCAGGCCGCGGTGGCGGGTGAGCAGCGACAGCATGGTCAGCGGCACGCCGCCGCCGCGGTGGGCGAACCGGTCGGCGGGCACCGGGTGCTCCGGCTCTCCCGCCTCCAGCTTCCGTACGCCCGCGAGCAGCTCCGACGGGATGCCGCCGAACGGCAGTCCTTGCGCGCCCTTGCCACCGCCGGCCAGCCCGCCGAGCCCGCCCATCGGCCCGCCGCCGCCCGCCCCGGGGCCCCCGAACCCGCCGCCGAACATGCTCACGCCGCCACCTCCGTGTCCAGTTCGTCCGAGCGCAGGCTGGCCAGGACCTCGGTGTAGCGGGGTTCGGCGGTCAGCAGCTCGGCATGGGTGCCCTGGGCGATCACGCGGCCGTCCTCGACCAGCACCACGGTGTCGGCCAGGGCGATGGTGGACAGCCGGTGCGCCACGATGACGGTCGTCCGGCCGGCCAGCAGGTCGCGCAGGGACGCGTGGATACGCTGCTCGACGGTGACGTCGACGGCGCTGGTGGCGTCGTCGAGCACCAGCACGGGCGGGTTGACCAGCAGCGCGCGGGCGATCGCGATGCGCTGGCGCTGCCCGCCGGACAGGGTGTACCCGCGCTCGCCGACGACGGTGTCGTACCCGTCGGGCAGCGCGCGGACGAAGTCGTCGGCCCCGGCCGCGGTCGCGGCGGCGACCACGTCGGCCAGGTCGGCGTCGGGGCGGCCGTACGCGATGTTGTCGCGGATCGACACCGAGAACAGGAACGGCTCGTCGGGCACGATGCCGACCTGGCCGCGCAGCGTGTCCAGGGCGTAGTCGCGCACGTCGCGGCCGTCGAGGCGGACCGATCCGGTGCTCGTGTCGTAGTAGCGGGCCAGCAGGCGGCCCAGCGTCGACTTGCCCGATCCGGTCCGGCCGACCACCGCCACCGTCGCCCCGGCCGGGATCCGCAGGTCCAGTCCGCGCAGCGCGACGGTGCCGTTGGCGTAGGCGAACCCGACCCCGGCGAACTCGACCTCGCCGCGCACGCGCGCCCGCACCGGGTCCGGGTGCTCGGTGATCTCGGAGTGGGTGTCGAGCACCTCGTAGATGCGCTGGGCGGAGGCGGCCGCCCGCTGCCCCAGCATGATCATCATGCCGAGCATGCGGAACGGCGGCTGGAGCATCAGCACGTACGAGTTGAAGGCCACGATCGTGCCGATCGAGGTCTGCCCCTCGATCACCATCCAGCCGCCGCACAGCAGCACCAGGGCCAGGCCCAGCCGGGGCAGGCTCTCCAGGGTGGGCGCCCAGCGGCTGCGGATGTCGGCGTCGCGCCGGTATGCCCAGCGCACCCGGTCGGCCGCGGCCGCCAGCGTGGTGAGCTGCCGCTGCTCGGCCGCGAACGCCTTGACGATGCGCACCCCGCTGACGTTCTCGTCGACCAGCGTCGCCACCCGGGCCAGCCGCGCCTGGATCAGCCACGACACCGGGAAGATCGCCTTGCGCATCCACACGCCCAGCACCGCGATCAGCGGCATCGTGGCCATGGCCACCACCGCCAGCGGCGCGTCGATCGACGCCATCAGCGCGAACGCGAACACCGCGATCAGGCACTGCACCAGGATCGACGGGCCGAAGGCGAGGTACATCTGCACCGCGCGGATGTCCGAACTGGACCGCGACATCAGCTCGCCGGTCTGCACCCGGTCGTAGAAGCCGAACGGCATCCGGATCAGATGCGCGTAGATGATGTTGCGCAGGTCGTACTCGATCTCGTACGCGGTGCGCAGCAGGTAGCGGCGGGACAGATAGTTCACCAGCCCCGCCGCCAGGGCGAGGCCGACCAGCCACCACACGTAGCCGATCAGGCTCGCGGTGTGCGCGACGAGGGCCCGGTCGATGCCCAGGCGCACCACGTTGGGGATCTGCACCTGCACGATCAGGCCGACCAGGGACAGGCCGAGCGAGGTGAGCAGCAGCCAGCGGTGCGCCAGCACCACCGGCAGCGCGCGCCGCAGCCAGGACTTGCCCGGATCAGGGTCGATGGCGGCGCGCGGGGCGCGGTACTGCGGGGGTGCGGTCATCTCGGTTCCAGGCTCGGTGCGTGTAAGGGGCGGAAGGGGGGTGGTCCCGTAACCATGCCACGGTGGCGGCCCCGGGGCGACCCGTCCGGTCCAAGGTCGGCACTTTCCCGCCACGTGCTCTCCGCGCCGACCTCGGCAGACACATACCGTTAACAAAATGATCACGTCTGTGAACGGGCGTTTCCCCTGCCGGAGCACGGGTTTGCTGGCAGCGTGTCCGAATGCGATATGTGATGTCGCGGTTACGCCAAGTGGCCGCCCTCCTGGCGATCGCCCTGGCCTGCGCCGCCGCCCCGGCCGCGGGCGGGCCCCGCCCCGCCCGCCCCAACGTCCTGCTGATCGTGCTCGACGACGCCCGGCCGGAGGCGATGGCCGCGATGCCGCGTACGAGCGCCTGGCTGAGCGGGGGAACCACCTACCCGCAGGCCGTCGCCGCCACGCCGAGCTGCGGACCGAGCCGGGCCACGCTGCTCAGCGGCCGGTACGCGCACAACCACGGGGTGCGCCGCCAGGCCGACATCAACCGGCTCGACCACGACCGCACCCTCCAGCAGACCCTGCGCGGCAACGGCTACCGCACCGCGGCGGTGGGCAAGCTCTACAACGACTGGCCGCTGGACCGCAGGCCGCCGGGGTTCGACCGCGCCGCCCTCACCGGCGGCGGCTACGCGGACGCACGGTTCGTGGTGGACGGCACCGAGCGGCGCGCCGCGTACTCCACCACGTTCATCGGCGCGCAGGCGCGGCGGTACCTGGACGAGTTCGAAAGCCACGACGACCAGCCGTGGCTGCTGTATCTCGGGTTCACCGCCCCGCACGCGCCGTACACCCCCGAGCCCGCCTACGCCGGGCGCGGTTTCCCCGGCCGGGCCGATCCGGCCGCCGACGAGACCGACCGCTCCGACAAGCCCGCGTACGTGCGCAGGCACCACACCACCCGGGCGGAGGGTGAGGCCGTCCGCACCGGACAGCTGCGCACGCTGCTGTCGGTCGACGACGCGCTCGACGAGGTCCGGGCGCACCTGGCGCGCACCGGCGAACTGCGCGACACCCTCGTCGTGCTGGTCTCCGACAACGGCAAGCAGTGGGCGGAGCACGGCCTGGGCGAGAAGTTCATGCCGTACGGCCCGTCGTTCCGGGTGCCCCTGCGGCTGTGGTGGCCCGGCCACGTGGCGGCGGGCGCCGACCCGCGCCCGGCCAGCACCGTCGACGTGACCCCGACCGTGCTCGCCGCGACCGGACTCGCCGCGCCCGGCCCGGTCGACGGGCTCGACCTGCGCGGGACGCGCAGGCACCGCTGGCTGCTGCTGGAGTACTGGCGCGACCCGCACAACGGCGGCTTCCCCACCTGGAGCTCCCGGCTGCTGCCGGGCGCGCACCAGTACACGGAGTACCGCGGCGGCGCCGACCGGCTCACCGACCGCGAGTACTACGACCTGCGCGCCGACCCCTGGCAGCTGACGAACCTGCTGGGCGGCGGCGCGGGCGGCGCTCCCGGCACCCGCCGCGACGCCGAGGCGCTCACGGCCGCCCGGACCTGCGCCGGAGCCGTTTGTCCATGACCGGATGAATGATGCCATTTTCGCCCGTTCAGCGGCGTGTCTGCGGCGACCTCGCGGCTGGCCGTTTTAGCCTCGCTGTCGGCCCGCAACCCGCGGGCCGACTCGCGGAGCCCAACGGGCGGGGCCGGCCGCGAGTGCCCTGCCCGGCATCCCCCTCGCCGGCGGCGAGACGGAGGATGTGTGCTGCAACGGCCCCTGGCAGCGGCGA
The DNA here is from genome assembly GCF_018327705.1 of Catellatospora sp. TT07R-123. Taxonomy (NCBI): domain Bacteria; kingdom Bacillati; phylum Actinomycetota; class Actinomycetes; order Micromonosporales; family Micromonosporaceae; genus Catellatospora; species Catellatospora sp. TT07R-123. The sequence goes on from NZ_BNEM01000001.1 coordinate 1,870,352, forward strand.
TGGCCGAAGGTTACCGAGGGCGCCGCAGGGTGTCGGCTCCCCCGCGCCTGCGCTACGCCACCGCCGTCACCACCGCGTTCGTCGGTGCGGGCATGGTCGCCCTCACCGCAGGCGCCGCGATCCCCGACGCCAAGCCCAGCGGGCTCACCGGCGACGCCGGCGTCAGCGACCGGGTCGCCCTGGCCCGCGCCGAGGCCGCCGGGCAGGCCAGCCGCGGCGACGAGCGCGCACTCAGCACCTCGATCTCGCAGGCCCCCGACGCCTGGGTGCTGCCGCTGCACGGCTACACGCTCAGTTCCGGCTTCGGCATGCGGTGGGGTGCCTGGCACAAGGGCCTCGACCTGGCCGGGATGCCCGAGGGCACCCCGTACGCGGCGGTGCACGACGGGACGGTGGTGCAGGCGGGCTGGAACGGCGGCTACGGCTACTCGATCATGATCGATCACGGCGGCGGGCTGCAGACGCTGTACGGCCACTCCAGCCGCATCCTGGTCAAGGAGGGCCAGCAGGTCCACGCCGGGGACGTCATCGGACGGATCGGCAACACGGGGCAGTCCTTCGGCACCCACCTGCACCTGGAGATCCATGTGAACGGCCTGGCGCAGAACCCGATGACCTGGTTCGCGCGCCACGGGGTCGACTTCGCCACCGGGGTCGAGTCGGTCTTCGGCGGCTGACCCGGATCCGGCGTCAGGCCCCGGCGGGTCCGGTGAACAGGGCGGACTCGGCGGGGGCGGCCCTGAGGTCGCGGATGCGGGCCGCGGCCGCGCGGCCCGCCAGCAGCACCGCGATCGTGGTCGCCAGGGCGAGCAGGCTCAGCGTCAGCGGGATGACCGCGCCGGACGAGTCGCCGATGACGGAGCTGATCAGCGCGGGTGAACCGGCGCTGCCGACCATCAGCGCGGTCAGCATGATCGCGTTGGCCGACTGCGGGGCCGGGGTGGCCGTGGCCAGCCAGGCCAGCAGGGTCGGGATCACCGGGCCGAGCAGGATGCCCGCGACCGCGTACGCGTACGGCGCCAGGCCCGGCACGCACGCCCCGGCCAGGGCGCCGGCGGCCAGCAGGGTGCAGGTCACCACGAGCTTGCCCGGGGCGCCGCGACCGGACAGGAACGGCAGGGTGGCCCGCCCGACGGCGTGCCCGGCCCAGAACAGCCCGGTCAGCGCCGCGGCGGCGGCCACCGGGAAGCCGATCGCGACCAGATGGGTGGCCTCCCACGTGCCGATGCCGGTCTCGGTGACCGACAGCAGCAGGGCGACCAGCGCGAAGGCGGCGAACAGCGGCAGGCAGCGGTGCGCCGATCCTTCCGGGCGGCCCGGCACGCCCGATCCGCGCGTGGGCACCAGCCGCGCCAGACCCCGCGCGGGCCAGCACAGCAGTGCCAGCCCGGCGACGCCGAGCAGCAGGTGGCGCCCGAGGCCGGTCAGCATGCCGACCGCCAGCGGGCCGATGATGCAGCCGACCATGAACGCGGCGCTGAGCAGGTTGACCATCAGCATGCTGCGCTCGCCGTAGCCGATGGCGAAGGCGGTGTTGAGGTAGAGGACGAGCCCGCCGAAGCCGACCCCGGCGACCACGGCCGCGGCGACCACGGCCGCCCAGGTCGGGGCGAGCGCCATGGTGACCGTGGCGCCGACGGCGAGCACGACCAGGACCGACATGGTCCGGCTGCCGTCGAGGCGGCGGGCGAACAGCCCGCAGGCGATCGTGGCGACCAGCGAGCCGAGCCGGAAGACGCTGACGAGTTCGCTGCCGGCGGTGGCGCCCATGCCGAACTCGGCGCGCAGCACGGGCAGCAGCGCTCCCAGCGAGGTGAAGAGGGCCCCGAGCAGAATGAAGAGGATGAATCCGGCCGCGGTGAGCGGCTTGCTGGCCCGGGGCGGCGGGTTGGCGGTGCGGGTGTCGGCGACCATTGCGGTTCCCCCTGGTTAGGCGACTCGTACGCCGGATATCAGAGGTTTCCACCTGGCGATGGGGCGGGCATCTTGTCGATTGCGCAGTTACGGGCGGGACCCGCGGCGGCCGCAGCCGTCGTGGATCCCGCCCGCGCGGGTGCAGCGGTCAGATCGTCGCCGGTACGCCGACCGTACGCGGCTGCGCCTGCTGCCGGCCCTTCTCCTTGATGTGCTTGTACCACCAGAACAGGCCCCGGACGGCACAGACGATGGTCACCGCGAAGAACAGGGTGTAGACCACGTTGAAGATCATCAGGATGCCGTACACGGTGGCGACGCTGGAGCCGAACATGAACTGCATCCAGCCCTTCGACGGCGTCGTCCCCGGGTCGGTGATCATGTAGTTGGTGAACAGCACGAACGCCACGCCGGTCATGGGGATGAGCGCGGCCCACAGTGCCACGTCCCAGATCCAGGTGCGGATCAGGGCCTGGATGACGAAGCCGCCCACCCAGCCCAGGATCAGCGGGACCTTCTTGGTCAGCAGCGCGTTGAGCACGGTGCCCGACGTGAGGATGACGAACGGGATGACGACCCGGATCGCGTCGGGGACGTGCTCGGTGAAGTGGTACGGCGGCGCGATGTTGACCCAGGGGAACGACACCAGCACGGCGGTGATGCCGAGGTTCGACGGGTTCATGAAGTGCCGCATGCGGCCCTTGATCGGGGCGCGCAGGACGTACTTCTGCCCGACCGCGACCACGATGCCGAACGCGATGGGCCAGAAGATGTCGTTGGCGTACAGCAGCATGTTCGCGGCCAGCGACGTGATGTGCGCGGGCAGCAGGAAGGTGTAGAGGCCCCACATGCCGTTGCCGGAGTACTCAGGGCGCTGCTTGTAGGCCCACGCCCGGATGGTCTCGGCGACGAGCTCGGTGCCGTAGCCGACCGCCAGCGCGATGAACGGCCAGGTCCACGGCTGCTCGAAGCCGAACAGCCAGTACCCGAGGATGTTGAAGATGCTCATGGAGATGGCGAAGTTGCGCAGCGCCTTGTAGCGCGGGTCGGCGTTGTCGACGCGCGGCGGGGCGGCCATCCGGTTGGTCGCGGCGGTCCGGACGGCGTCCAGCCGTACGGACGGGGCCGTGGCCGGTTTGATACCGATGCCGGGCGTGCTGACGCGTTCGGCGTGGGTCATTTCGCCGTCACCTCCTGAGCCTGGGTCGTGAGCATGAAGTCGTGCCAGCCGGCGGTCAGGTCGACCGTCTGCATGTGGACGGCGCCGGTCAGGTCGCGCCAGCAGATCTCGGCCGAGACCGGCTTGGCCCCCTGGTTGCCCAGGCCGAAGAACACGTCGAAGCTGCGCTTGCCGGAGTGGCCGCCGCCGCCGTCGAGCTGCGCGAGCTGCGTCTTCCCGTCCGCGGTGGTGATCTTCACGAACGCGCCGTACGCGGGGGTGTGCAGCGTGCTGCCGGCGGTCGCGTTGGCCACGGGCCGGTGCAGGCGCAGACCGAGGAAGTCGCCGTTGCCGGTCCGGTCGTTGCGGTAGTACGCGGGCGGGCCCCACTGCCGCGCGATGGCGAAGTCCTGGCTGCCGTCGGCGCTGGTGTCGGCCACGGCCACGCCGCGGCTCGGGATCTGGACGTCCATGCCGAGCTGCGGGCTCAGGTCGGTGTACCGGCCGTTGCCCTCGGGCGCCCAGAAGGCCATGTGGTCGGTGCCCGCGATGTCGTCACCCGGCTTGGCGTGCGGCCACATCGCCGGCTCCTGGAGCATCAGGTCGTTGCTCATGGCCAGTTCCTGCAGCCAGTTCCAGCGGTTGATCTGGCCCTTGACGAAGCCCGCGGTCTGCACGACGACCTGGTGGCCGCTGTTGTCGAAGTCGGCCATCTTGGCATCCCAGCCCCAGCCGACCCAGGCCATGTTGGTCTCGCTGGCCTCGTTCTCGAACGGGGCCCGGCCCTGGCTGAGCTCGCTCTTGGCCTCATCGGGGCTGCTGGCGGTGTTGCGCCAGACGAAGTTGCTCTCCTCGATGCCCCACGAGTGGGTGATGTTGCTGACGAAGGCGTCGAAGCGGCCGTTGCCGTACAGGTCGCCGAACTCGATGCCCATGCCCTTGAACGAGTCGTGCCCCATCACCAGCGACTTGGGCGTGAACGCGCCGTGCTCCCCCTCGGCCAGGGCGAACTTGATGTTGCCCGGCGTGGAGACGTTGTGGAAGAAGCGGTCGTTGCCGAAGTCGTTGGCCAGGTACAGCTCGGGCAGCAGGTCGCCGTCGAGGTCGGCCGAGGCCGACCCCAGGGTCCAGCCGGTGGCGCACTTCGGGTCGATCGCGCCGCGCTGCTCCTCGAACTCGACGCCCGCGGGAGCGCCGGCCTTGCCCGGGGTGAGCGCCTTCCAGCGCAGCACGTGCGCGCCGCCGCCGTTCTGCGCCCGGGACATCGAGTGGTTCATCGAGACGTTCTTGTTGCCGTACGGGTCGAGCACGCCGGTGTCGGGGAAGTAGTTGAAGACCCCGATGTCGGGCTTGCCGTCGCCGTCGAAGTCGGCGATCGCCACCGCGTTGGTGTTCCACAGCTGCCCGTGGTACCGGTTGTCGGCGAAGACGCCGCCCGGGATCAGCTCGGTGGCCGTGAAGGTGTCGCGGGTCAGCGTCGTCTTGCCGGGCTTGTGCAGGAACAGCACCGGAGTGCGGCCCCAGTAGTAGACCAGCAGGTCGTTCCAGCCGTCGAGGTTGAAGTCGCCGGGCACGCAGCCCATGGGCGCCATCGTGTCGCTGTACGGCAGCGGCTTGGCGTCGAGCACGAACGGCGCGTAGGTGCCGCCGGTGCCGGGCGCCGGGGTGACGATGGCGGAGTCGCTGCGCGTGTCGACCAGGCACAGGTCGTCCGGCTTGCCACCGCCGTCGATGTCGTTGACGGCGATCGCCGCACCGACCGACGAGATCCAGGACTTGATGTGCTCGTACTCCGGGTTCACCACACGCACGTTGCGCTGCGGCAGGTTCGGCGGCAGCGCGATGGGCAGCTCGGTGAAGCGGTACCGGGAAGCCATGGAGGCCTTGTCCGCCGCGGACGCCTCGGGCAGCTGCGCCACGGCGAACAGCGTGCTCAGCAGTACGAGCACGAACATGACAGGTACCAGTCGGCGCATCAGGCCGACCTCATTCGTTGGCATCGGTTCCCCTCGAGATAGACGTCACGGTGCACAACTCGACCGCCGGCGGGCTGCCGGAAGGCGTCTGACGGTGTTTTCGGCGGTCCCCGTCCGGCGTCCGCGCTCGGCGACCGGTGGTGTGCCACGCGACCGGCTCGACATCGACTCGGCACATCGCATCGTTCGACACACATGAATCGCAAAGCTGAATCAGAGCTGATTCCAACGCGGACCAAAAGACCTGGCGTTCGCCAAATAAGGTCTGTCGTGACCTCTGTCACGACAATTTGGAAGATGTTTTAAAGAGAAGCCCCCTTCCCATTATCGCCGGGAAGGCATAGACGTCCTTCTCGACGTCGCCCATCCTCGCGGCCGCTGGAAGGTCCTGTCTTCTCGATAAGTGCTCAGCGCCGGACCCCCGCAATCTGGAAGACCAGACGGTCACTCTCAGTGACGAGATTCGGGGACAGGTCGGGCGGTGAAGGGGGCGGGACCGGGGCGCACCTCCCCGGCCCGCTCAGCGGTCGGGAGCGGCTGAGCCGTGTGCCCGGATCGCGAGGTAGTGCTCGTAGGCCATGCGGCGCATCACCGCGAAGGCGACTTCGAGCAGGACGGTACGGGCGACCGCGGTGGCCGCGCCGTCGGTGGGCAGGGAGTCGAGCTCCCGTACGGCCAGGCGTTCGGCCGCGTCGGCGCAGGGCGCGAAGATGTCGACGTCGCAGTCCCAGCCGAGGTCGCGTAACGCGACCAGGACCTGGGCCAGGGTCGCCCGGCCCGGGGTGTTCGGATCGACCCGCCAGCCCAGGTCGGACAGGAACCGGTCGACCTGGGTGCTGGCCGAGGTGTCGGCCGGCACGTCGGAACGGGGTGGATGCTCGGCGGAGAGCGCGTTGTTGACCACTTTGGCCAGACCATGCGGCGACATGCAGTTGTCATCGAGCGCGGCCAGCACCTCTCGCACCGAGGCAAGGCTCATCATGCCCATCCCGGTGAGCACCCGGATCAGCCGCAGCCGTGCGACGTGCGTCTCGTCGTATTCCGCCTGATTCCTCGCGGTCGGAACGCCCGGGGGCAAGAGGTGCTCGCGTAGATAAAACTTGATCGTCGCCACCGAAACACCGCTCCGCCTGCTGAGATTCGAGATTTTCATCGAACTCCATCGGTGTCAGTGATGGGAATGCTTGCATGTTGGCACATAGCGATCACTCCCCGCAACCGGAGAGAAACTCGTCTTCATTCGTGCGCAACAGTATGTTCGGCCACCTCCAGGGTGGTTCCGGCGGCGATCTACCCGTGTCCCGGGATCTAAGAACCGATCATGGTCGGACCGCGTCAGCACACCTGGCGGCCGACGGGAGCCGCGGTGTCACCGCATGCGTCCGCCCACTCGGCCGCACCGGGACGGCGGTCACCATCAGTGACGACAATGGATAGCGGAACTCGCCGACTTCGCCTTTCCATAATATTGCTCTGTTTCCGGGCTGGTCACGGCCCGGGTCCTGTCATCCCAGGTGAGGACGGGTAGAGTGTCCTATTGGAGCATGACGGACCGGCCGGACGGCTCAGATGCCTCGGCCGTTGGTATTGCCGATCCCTTTAGGACCTCCTAACATCGATCCCTGTCACTGGTAATCATGGTTGTCGGAGGCTGTGGCGAATGCACTCGGGACGCGCGACCCGAGACAGGGGGCAGCCGCGAATTGGCCTTCACACCCATGTACGCGATGTTTCCGGCGAGTTAACGAATCCTATCCGGATCGCAGCGGTCCGGATAGCTTCGTGGCCGACGGAAACATGCCGCGATGCCGGTGGCGCAGTGACGGATCATACGCCTCGCTATGACCGGGGTCGAATTCGGGAGACGCAATGGACAAGACCACGACAAAGGCCGTCGAACGCGTGATCGCCACCATGCGCGAGAATCTCGGCCAGCAGCTCACCATCGACGACATGGCGCGAGTGGCGATGTTCAGCAAGTTCCACTTCTCGCGCATCTTCCAACGGGTCACCGGTGTCTCCCCTGGCCGGTTCCTCTCCGCGCTGAGACTCCAGCAGGCCAAGCAGCTGCTGGTCTCGACACAGAGCAACGTCGCCGACATCAGCCTGCAGGTCGGGTACACGAGCATCGGCACCTTCAGTTCCCGCTTCACCCGGAGCGTGGGACTGTCGCCCACCGCCTACCGCCGGCTGCGGGGGTACGCCCCGGCAGTCCAGGCCGAGACCACCATGACCGGGCCGGAGTGGGCCTTCGGCACCGTCAGGGGGGTCATCCGGCCGCACCTGGCCGACGAGCCCCAGCTGACCTTCGTCGGGCTGTTCCGCGACCGCATCCCGGAGTGCAAGCCGGTGAGCTGCACGATCCTCGACCAGCCCGGACCGTTCACGCTGGAGAAGGTCCCGCCGGGCGAATGGTTCCTGCTGGCCCACTCCGTGTCGAGCGACCCGGCCCGGATGGTCGGCGACGCCGCGGGCAGCGGCAACGAGATCGGCGTAGGTTCGCTGGGCCCGATCACCATGCGGCGCGGCATGGTGATCGACGACGCCGAGCTCAAGCTGAAGGAGATCTCCGACCTCGACCCGCCGGTGCTGCTCGCGCTGCTCGACGTACGCAAGGCCGCACTCAACCAGGTGGACCTCCGCACGCGCGAGGCCGCGGCAGTGTCCTGAACGGTGACACCGCAGCTCTGGTGATCCGTCCCCGCGACGGCGGTCGACCTGTCGGTCGGGCCGCCGTCGCTCCACGTCCGCGCTCCGGCAGCCCCGCAGCGCACCATCCCCTCCCGCCTCCCCTCCCGCCGCTTCCCACCCCTCCCACCGCTTCCCGGTCGCTCGCCGCACTTCCCGGCCGCCTCGCCGCACTTCCCGGTCACCTCGCGGTCACGCTTCCCGGCCGCCTAGCGGTCGCGCTTGGCCGAGCCACCGCGTCAGGCCCGCCGAAGGCCGGGGCGGCGGTACCGGTCGCCGTTCTCCGGGTCGGCTTCGCGAGATCTTGTGCACTTACCGTCGTTCCAGCGACAGAAGACGCACAAGATCTCGTGGCACGGTCCGACGCCGGAGACAGCCCGACTGCCACCGAGACCGTGGCGGCCGCCCAACGCGGCCAGGCGGTGCTGCGGGAGTCGTTCGGGCCACAGCCGCGCCGCCCAGGGCGGCTGAGCGGTGCGGTGGGAGTCGTTCGGGCCACGGTCGGGTCGGCCCTGGCACGCCGCAGCCGCCCGCGGCCGCAGCGGAGCGGGCTGGGCTGCGCGGGGGAGACAGAAGCGGCGCAGGCGCGCCGTCCGACCTCGCCCAAGACCAGCCAAGTTGCCGGGCAATCGTGGGTATGCGACCGCTCCATTGGCCCGTTTGCCCGGCAACTTGGCTGATCTTGGAGGGGTGAGGATCGAGGGCGAGCATGGTGGCGGGCTCAGAGGTAAGCGTGGTGGCGGGTTTAGACGTGGGCATGGTGGCGGGCTCGGGCGTGGTCTTGTCGGGGGGCGGTCTTGGCCGGGGGCAGTCTTGGCCGGGGGCAGTTCGCTGAGCACGGTCTCGGCGGGAGGCGGCCCTCGAAGCCGGGGTCGCGTTGCGAAGTGACCGAGGAACGCGATCTTCGGGCTGTGCGCTGTGGGTGATCGCCGTTTTCGGTCAGCTTGTGTGCGTGAAGACGAGGATCTGACCCGGAACGGCGATCATCGGCCACCAGCCGGAGCGAGCACCGCCAGCAGCCCGCCGCCGCACTCGGTGGAGGGCACTGTGCGCCGCCGAACCCGGGGGTACGCAGCCCCTAGCATTGACGCTGGCCTATCTAGAGGACGGATCATGGAAATCCGTCCTCTAGATAGGCCAGCGTCACTTTAAAACGGAGGCGGATCGCCAGCCCGCGTGGCGGATCGGGCGGGAGGGGCCGGGCCGGGGCCGGGGCCCGCCCGGCGCGGACTGGCCCGGTGCGGGGTGGCGCGGGGCGGACTGGCCCGGTGCGGGGTGGCGCGGGGCGGGTGGGAGTGGGTGCGGGGGTGGGGATGTGGGTGGGTACGGCAGCGGGCCCCGGTGTCGCCCGAAGGCGGCGCCGGGGCCCGGTGGACGGGATCAGGCAGCGTGCACGTTCATCGGCAGGCCGCCGCGTACCCGCAGTGACAGCATCGGCTCGGCCACGACGTCGTACCCGGGCATGCGGGTCATCCGCAGCTCGCGGCACAGCATCGCGATCACGAACACCGCCTCCATCATCCCGAGGTGGTTGCCCACGCAGAAGCGCGGGCCCGCACCGAACGGGATGTAGGCGTAGCGGGGGCGTCCGGTGACCCGGTCCGGGTCGAACCGCTCGGGGTCGAACCGCTCCGGCTCGTCCCAGAAGCTCGGGTGCCGGTGCATCGTGTACGGGCTGACCACCACGTCGGCGTTGGCCGGCACGTGGTAGCCCGCGATCTCGTCGGGGGCCAGGGACTTGCGCGGCAGCAGCCACACGGGCGGGTAGAGGCGCATGACCTCCTCCACCACCATCGAGGTGTAGCGCAGCTTGTGCAGGTCCTCGAACTCCGGGCGCCGGTCGCCCAGCACCGCCACCGCCTCGTCGCGCAGCCGCTCGCGCACCTCGGGGTGCTCGTCGATGAGGTACAGCGTCCAGCTGAGCGTGCTGGCGGTGGTCTCGTGCCCGGCCAGCAGCAGCGTCACCAGCTCGTCGCGCAGGCGGATCTGGCCGACCTTGCGGTCGGACTCCGCCCCCGCCGAGACGATCAGCCGCGACAGCACGTCCTCGCGGTCGTCGGTGCGCCCGCCCCGCTCCTCGACGAGCTGGTCGACGATCGCCTGGAGTTCGGCCCGGGACTTGCGGAAGCGCAGCTGCCGGGGCAGCGGCACCCAGGTCGGGACCGCGCTCAGCGACTCCAGCTCGAACATGGCCTGGTCCTGCACCACGCCGAAGTGGTCGCCGATGTCCGGGAACTGGCCCAGATCGGTGTCGATGAGCGCCCGGCCGAGCACGCCCAGGGTCAGGCCGGTCATCTGGCGGACGACGTCGGTCGCCTCGCCGCCCTGGAACTCGCGCAGCCGCTTCACGAGCAGCTCCGCCTCGGCCGCGATGGCGCCGGCCTGCTCCGCGATCCGCTTGCTCTGGAACGCGGGCTGGATCACCCGGCGCTGCTTGCGCCACAGCTCACCCTCGCTGGTGAGCAGGCCGTCGCCCAGTGCCCGCTTGGCGTGCACCAGGCCGATGCCCTTGTGGTAGTTGGCCGCGTTGTCGGCCAGGATGTGCTTGACGCTGTCGGGGTGGTTGAAGAAGTAGAGGGACTTGGGTCCCACGGGGATCCGCACCGAGTCGCCGTACTGCTCGGCGGCGGCGGTCATCATGCCCAGCCGGTCGCGGTTCATCACCGCCAGCCAGCGCAGCGCGGCGCTGCGCGGCGGCCCCGGCGGGGCCGTTCGGGTACGCGTCATCGTCGTCATCTCGTCACGTCGCTTCGCTCGTGGTGGATCTGATGGAACCGGCCGTGCAGGAAGAGCAGCGCGTCGATGTCCTCCGAGCGCTCGACCGACAGCAGTTCACTGAGGAAGATCGTGTGGTCGCCGCCGTCGTAGCAGGCCCGTACCTCGCACTCGAAGTGGGCCAGTGCCCCGCCGATGAGCGGGGCGCCGGTGTACCGGCCCGGGGTCCAGTCGACGGCGTCGAACTGCTCCTTGCCCACGGGCCGGTTCCGGTCGGCGAAGTACCTCGCCGCCGCCTCCTGCTCGGCGGCGAGGACGGAGACGGCGAACCGGTTGGTGGCCGCGAGGAGGCCGTGCATGGTCGCCTCGCGGCCGACGCAGATGAGGATGAGCGGCGGGTCCAGCGAGACCGTGGTGAACGAGTTCGCCGTCATGCCGTGCGGGGTGTCCCCGCCGACCGTAACCACCGTCACGCCGGTGGCATAGGTGCCGAAGACCTTTCGCAGCGCCTTCGTGTCCACCGCCGGCAGCGGCGGGGTTTGCTGGACGTCCACTGTGCCATCTCCTCTGCCGGTGTCGCTAACTTCGGGAGCCTGCGAGCTGGTACGGCGCCAGCGCCTGGACGAGCGCGTCGGGCACCCGGGCCGGGACCGTGCGGGTGTTGGGACCGCGCATGCACGCGACCCGCTGCCCGCCCCGGGCCACGAGGGTCTCCCCGCCGCCCGGCTCCAGCCGTACGTAGTCGAAGCCGAACTGGACCTGCGTCTGGGACAGCTCGATCAGGTTCATCCGGATCGCCAGCTCGTCGAACGCCGTGATCTCGGCGAAGAACTCGCAGTCGACCTTGAGGGTGAACAGCTTGAGGTCGTCCTGCAGGTCCGCCAGGACCTCAGGGGCGCGCTGCTTGAGGAACATCTCCCGGCAGCGGCCCTGCCAGCGCAGGTAGTTGACGTAGTACACGTTGCCCACGATGTTCGTCTCCTCGAACCCCACCGTGTGCAGGTACTCGAAGTACCTCTGTTCCATCTCAGCGCCCTCCATCCGTCGCGATCGCGAACACCACCGGCTCGGCCACCCCGGTCAGCCCCGTCGCGAAGGTCGCGATGCGCAGCTCGCCGGAGGCGAACACCACCCAGCCGTCGCGCTCGGACGGCAGCAGGGACAGCGCGGCGCGAACCGGCCTGCCGGCCTTCTGCCGGCACTCCACCGCCGACCAGACCCGCGTCGCGGCGACCGCGACGTCCTCGCCGGTCTGCGCGGCGACCTGCTTGGCCAGCCCGGTGTTGGGGCCGAGCAGCCCGTCCCACACCGAGTCCGGCCGCTGCTCCACCAGCTCGACGTCGCAGCCGAGCGTGCCGGAACCGGCCACGACCAGGGTCACCCCGGCCGCGTGCGAGCTGGAGACGGCCCGGTCGCCCGGCACCTCCGGCTTGCCGTCCTTGCGGTAGGTGACCTTCACCGGGCCGCCCAGGGCCCGGCCGGCCGCCAGCGCGGTCCGCGCCCGGCGCAGCGCCTGCGGGTCGCCGTCGGTCTGCGGACCGTCCGGCTCCACCACCACGGCCACCTGCGCGCCCAGCACGTCCCCGACCGCCCGCTCCAGGAAGGGGCCCAGCAGCGGCGCCTCCCACGGCCCGCGGCCGTCCTTCTTGCGTACGGCCCGCAGCTTCAGGCCCTCCCAGCGCTCGACGACCTGGCCCGAACCGTCGCGCAGGGCGATGTCGTAGACGTAGGTGTCGCCGTCGCGGCTGCGCTCGGTGGCGCAGTAGCGCAGGTCGGAGGTGGTGAGCATGGACTCACCCATGGCGTGGATCCGCTCGATGCCCTGCGGCAGCAGGGTCGCGTCGGGCACGCACACCTGGTTGCCGTGCATCATCGCGTCGCGTACGCCGGGGTCGCCCAGCAGCAGCTGCGGCGAGAGGAACCCGGCGAACCAGTTGGTCGTGGCGTCGGCGGCGACGTCGACGTCCACGTGCCGCGCGGCGGCCCGGTGGTAGCGGCGCAGCCGCTGGAAGCGCCCGCCCTGGAAGAGGGTGGGGCCGTACAGCTGCGTGGCCGGGTCCAGCGGCACCTCCGGCAGGCCGGCGCCGATCTGCTCCGGCGCGCCCTCGATCGGCTCGCCGTTGGGCAGCCGCAGGCGGGCGCGGAAGTGATCGGCGACGAAGCCGGTCTCCTCGCTGTGGATGGCGACCTCGACCGTGTCGGGGCCGCTGACCGTCGCCGCGACCCGGATGCGGGTCGCGCCCTGCGGCGGCACCACGATCGGGCGCAGGAACTGCGCCTGCTCGACGGTGCGCTTGCCGACGACGCCGGTGACCGCGGCGGCGGCCTGGGCCATCGCCTCCATGCCGAACACCGCCGGGAACAGCAGGTTGCCGTCGAGCAGGTGGTCGGCCAGGTAGAGGTCGGTGCCCGCGCTGAGCTCGATCTCCGTCACCAGCTCCACGCCGTGGTAGCGGATCAGAGGCCGCTCCACGAACCGCAGCAGCGGCAGCTCCGGCAGGTGGTAGCGGACCGTGTCGATACCCTCGGTGCGGCCGCTGATGACGACCGTGCCCGGGGTGCTCGGGTCGGCCAGCAGCCGCCGCAGGATCGCCACGCCCTGGTCGGGCGTGATCGGGGTGACGCCGTCGCGCGACAGCGACTCCACCACGTCCAGGCGCTCGCCCATGCCGACACCGGACCAGACCGACCACTCCAGGCACAGCGCGCGGCAGTGCGGGAAGTCGCGGCCCACCTGGCGGGTCAGGTCGTCGAGCCACTCGTTGGCGGTGGCGTAGTGCCCCTCGCCGCGCAGGCCCGCCCGGCCGATGATGCTGCCGAGCGTCACCAGCAGGCGCAGCCGCTCCGGCTCCACCGCGGCGAGCACCGCGTTGAGGCCGTCGACCTTCGGCGCGAAGGTGCGCCGGAAGGCGGCCATGTCCAGGCTGCCCAGCCCGGCGGGCTCGTTGCGCCCGGCGCCGTGCAGCACCGCGGTGATCGGGCCGAGCTCGGCCGCGAACGCGTCGACCGCAGCCTTGACCTGCGCCGGGTCGGTGACGTCGGCGCGGCCGTAGCTGACGGTGACCCCGCGCCCGGCCATCCGCTTGAGGTTGTCGGCCAGCTCGGTGTCCTGCGCCGGGTCGGAGCGGCCCAGCAGCGCCAGCTTCGCGCCGCTGTCCTCGGCCATGGCCAGGGCGCACTCGGCGGTGATGCCCTTGCCGCCGCCGGTGACCAGCAGCACGTCGCCCTCGTGCAGGGCGGGGACGGCGTGTGCGGGCTCGTACGGCATGACCCGCAGCGTCGGCACGCGCCGCACCCCGAGCTCGTCGTAGTGGACCTCGATGTACTTCGCGGTCGCGGCGACCTCGGCCGCCACCCAGTCGACCGCCTTCGGCACCGGCGGCACGTGCACGATGGACACCCGCAGGTGCGGGGCCTCCAGTTGCAGCGTCTTGGCCAGACCGGCCGCGCCGCGCCCGTGCTGGACCAGCACGAACCGGGTCCCGGCCGGGCCGGCCAGGGCGGTCTTGGCGCCGTTGAGGGCCAGCTCCAGGTGCTCCTCGGTGCTGTTCTCCGGCAGGCAGACCAGCACGCCCGCGCCGACCCCGGCGCGCTCCAGCGCCCGGCGCAGCGGCTCGGCGACCGGGCTGCCCTCGGCGGCGAACACCTGCCAGCGGCCGCTGTCCTCGGTCGCGGTACGGGTGGGCAGCGGCAGCTCGTCGAAGTCGAGCGACCACGGCCGCGCCCAGTCGGCGGCGCCCAGCACGATCTCGGCCGGAGCGTCGTCGCCGCTGTGCGAGGTGGACCTGAGCTGCTCCAGCGCCTGCGCCAGCTCGCTCACCGTCGCGGTGGCGAAGTTGGTCGGCGTCTGCGCCGGAGGCACGCCCAGGCTGGTGGCCACCTGGTTGACCAGCTGGCCGACGGTGATGGAGCTCAGGTGGAGGTCGTCGAGCAGGCGGCTCTCCTCCTTGACCAGCTCCAGCGGCAGCTCGGCCCGCTCGGCGGCCAGTCGCCGCAGCAGCGCCAGCGTCGACTCGCCCTCCTCCTGGACGACCGCGGCGCCGCCGGGCGTGACCACGGGTGCGGTACGGACGACACCCTTGATGTGGACCTGCGGTGCCGCCTCGCACGGGCTGGCGAAGAACTTGAACTCGGTGCCGACCGCCAGCGGCCGGACCAGGCGGCCGTGGAACAGTGCCGCGTCCACCTCGGACGCGCCCACCACGTACGACGCGCCGACCACGCGCAGCACGCCGGCCAGCGACTCGTCGTCGGTGTCCAGCGCCACGGCGGGCACGTCGGTGGCGGCGGCCAGGCCGCTGAGGACCCGGCCCGGACCGACCTCGACGAACAGGTCGACCTCCTTGGCGGCCAGCGCCACCGCCTGGCTGAACAGCACCGGGTCGGTGATCTGGCGGTGCAGGAGGGCCCGCACGTCGGTGTCGGGCGCCAGCGCCTCGCCGGTGACGGTCGAGATCAGGCGCTTGTCCACCTCGAAGAACTGCTCGTCGGCGATGGCCTGGCCGAACGAGTCGGCCGCGGGCGCCACCAGCGGCGAGTGGAACGCGTGCGACACGTTGAGCCGGGTCGCGGCCACACCCTGCTCGCGGGCGCGGTCGCAGACCGCCTCGACGGCCTCGACGGCGCCGGCGACCACGGTCTGCTGCGGACTGTTGTAGCCGCCGATGACCACGGGCAGGCCCTCGGTCAGGCGCAGCACGGTGTCCGGGGAGGCGGCGATGCCGGCCATGGTGCCCGAGGCGCTGTGCTGGCTCATCGTCTTGCCGCGTACGGCGGCGACGCGCAGCAGCGTCTCCTCGTCCATGGCCCCGGCCCACTGCAGGGCCGCGATCTCGCCCAGGCTGTGCCCGACCGCGACCGTCGCGTCGATGCCGAGGGTGGACAGCACGCGCAGGCCCGCCATGGAACCGGTGACGATGCGCGGCTGGGCCACCTCGGTGGCGACCACGTCCACGCCGGTCGGCAGGGCGGCCTTGGTGTACATGTCGTCGGCCTCGGCGAACCGGCGCCGCATCGCGCCGCCGCTGACCCCGCGGCCCGAGCCCTGGCCCGGGAACAGGTAGCCGATGCGGCCGGGGCCGCTGGCGTGACCGAGGAAGGTGCGGCCGTCGGTGGAGAACACCGTGGTCTCCCCCGCCTCGACCTTCTCCAGCAGCGCCGTGAGCCGCTTGGTCGCGTCCTCGGGCGAGGACACCACGACCGCCGCGCGGAACGGCAGCTCGCGCAGCTCCCGGTGCAGGGTCGCGGCCAGGTCGCCCATCTGGGCGTACGCCACGGTCGGCACGAACTCGATCAGCCGGGCCAGCCGCTCGGCCAGCTCCTTCGACGAGGCCGCGTCGACCAGCAGCAGCTCGACGTCCTGCAGGGACGACGCGAGCGCCTTGGTGCGGGTGTCCAGCGGCACGCGCTTACGCGGCCGCTCGTTCTCCAGCACGATGTGGGTGTTGATGCCGCCGAAGCCCATCGCGGTGATGCCCGCGCGCACCGGCGCCTTGGTCGGCCACGCCTCGGCGCGGCGCAGCACCCGCAGCTGGGCGTCGTCGTCGGTGAGCAGCTCGTGCGGGTCGACGCAGCCGATCGCCGGGGGCAGCACCTGGTGGTGCACCGCCATGGTGGCCTTGATCAGACCGGCGACGCCGGCGGCGGCCTTGGTGTGGCCGATCATGCCCTTGATCGAGCTGATCGCGGCCTGCGAGGTGGCGCCCGCCGCGCGGCGGGCCAGCGTCAGCGCCTTGAGCTCGGTCGCGTCGCCGACGGCGGTGCCGGTGCCGTGGCCCTCGAACAGGCCCACGGTCTCGATGCCGAACCCGGCGCGCTCGTACGCCCGCGCCAGGGCCAGCTGGTAGCCGCTGACCTCGGGCCGGGTGATGCCGCCCTTGCCGTCGGACGAGATGCCCCAGCCGGCGACGGTGGCGTAGACGCGGTGGCCGGCGGCGCGCGCCTCGTCCTCGCGCATCAGCACGACCATGCCGCAGCCCTCGCCGGGCCAGAAGCCGTTGGAGCCCTTGTCGTACACGCGCATCTCGCCGGTGGCCAGCGCGCCGGTCTTGGCGAAGCCGATGATCTCGAACGGGTCGATGGACAGGTCCACGCCGCCCGCCACGACCACGTCGAGCTCGCCGTCGACCAGGCCCTTGCACGCGGTCGCGACCGACAGCAGCGACGACGAGCAGGCGCCGTCGACGGTGTAGCCGCCGCCCTTGAGGTCGAAGTGGTTGCAGATGCGCCCGGCGATGGTGTTCGACAGGCCGCCCGCGAGGGTGTCCTCGTCGATCTCCGGGAACGGCGCCTTGAACGTCGCCTCGAACCCGTCGAGGAACGTGGCGAGCTGGTCGTCGTCCCAGTCCTGCTCCTTGAGCGCGGCGGCGACCATGCGGCGCACGAACGGCCAGCGCAGCCGGACCTGGTTGGCCCGGGAGAACTCACCGGTGAGGCTGTTGCCGACGATGACGCCGGTGCGCTCGCGCGGCAGCCCCTCGGCCATCGGGAAGCCCGCGTCGGCCAGGGCCATCGCGGCGACGTCCAGCGCCAGCCAGTGGGTCAGGTCGGTGGACCGGTACGTGCTGCCGGCGACCTTGTACGCGATGCGGTCGAACTCGTAGCCCTCGATCACGGCCGCGTTGCGGGCGTAGAACTTGTCCGGGGCCTTCGGGTCGGCCGACCAGTAGTCGGCCAGGTTCATCCGGACGTCGGGCAGCTGCCGGAACGCGCGCCGGCCGGCGACCGCGTTCTCCCACAGCTCCCGAGGCGAGGTGGCATCCGGGTAACGGCACGCCATCCCCACGATCGCGATTCTCGACATGCGGAGTACAGCCTTTCAACATTCGGGTGGGCGCACGCGGCGCCACCGGGCGGCCAGGGGGCGGAAAGAGGCTCAGCAGTGGCCGTTGGCCACGAACCGGTCGGCGATGCGCTGGCGCCACACCTCGTACATGGGCAGGTGGCCGTCGGTCGGCAGGTCGATCAGGGTCTCGATGGTGACCAGCTGCGCCTCCTGCGGCGACATGTCGCAGAAGACCTTCGTGGCCACCTCGTTGTGCGGCACGGTCAGCCCGGCGCGCTCACGCGCACCCGCGGCGAACGCGGCGCCCTGGGCCAGCTCACGCCGGTAGTCGACGGCGTGCTGCCACAGCTCCTCCAGCTCCGACGGGTCGGCGCCGCCCGCGTAGCAGGCGGCCAGGCCCATGCCGGCGTACATGTCGGCGCGGCGCTCGACCGGGAAGCGGTCGATCAGCCCCGCGGCCACCTCGGCCTCGGTGCCGCCGACGAACCAGCAGGCGCGGCCGATGCCCTGGTCGATGGCGCGGTTGGCGTACCAGTTGTGCTCGCCGCCGGGCCAGGGGAAGCGCTCCTCCACGTACTGGTCGTAGACGTACTTCTCGGTCTGGAAGTACGCCTGGTGGAAGCCGTAGCCGTCGAGCACCAGCCACTTCAGCAGCGGGTCCGGCGCGTACAGGGTCTTCCAGCGGAACCGCGGCAGCCGGGCCATGGCCCAGCCGACCCCGACGTACACCATGTAGACGTGCTCGTCGGCGCGGCCGTCGAGGAAGTCCTCGACCAGCTTGCCGCCGCCGATGGGCAGCCCGTCGCGCACCGCGAAGCCCATCGCGGCGCCCTCGTAGGCGAAGCCCTTGAATCGGACCGGCAGCTCCTCCAGCGGCACCTCCGCGTCGAGCGGGCGGCGCGCCTCGGCGGCGTACGCGTAGCCGGTGAGGAAGCTGCGGCCGACGGTCTCGAGCATGTCGCGGGCCGCCTCGTCCTTGACGTGGAATCCGCGTACGTCCAGGCGCGTGGCCTTCGTGTCGGGAGTGAGGATTCGGCGCCGCAGCGCACGATAGACGCTCATGGCATTGCCCCCAATGTGATCGTCGATTCTCGACGTTGTATGTGCGATCCTCGCAGGGGCCGGGAGACAATTCTTCTTCGCGTTTGCCGACCCCGGCAATTGATGTCGTACATCACTTTCCGGGTATGGCGAGCGACGATTCCCACTCCCCGAAAGGAGTGGGAATCGCTCGCCACACCTGCAATGTCAGTGAGCCCGCGAGGCTCTGTCAGTGAGCCCGTACGGCCTTGTTCGCGGGCACGAAGCGGGCCCGCACCAGCGCGCGCCACACCTCGTAGTCGGGTTCTCCGTGCGCCGGCTTCAGGCCGCCCACGGCCACCTCGTCGGCGAACGCGGCCGCCTCCTCCAGGCTGATCCCGGTCAGGATCGACACCGCCTGCTCGCTGTGCAGCGGCGCGAACCCCGAGTAGGAGCGGGCCTTGGCCGCGAACACGCTGCCCTGCGCCAGGTCCGGCGCGTACGCCCCGGCCAGCTCGCGCAGGTCGGCCAGCCCGTCCGGGTTGGAGCCGCCGGCGAAGGTGGCGGCCAGGCCCACCCCGCTCCACAGGTCCGCCTGCCGGTCGGCCTCGAACCGGCCCACCGCCGTGGCCACGTTGCGCACGACGCCGCCGTTGATGAACCACAGCGCCCGGCCCACGCCCTGGTCCCAGGCGCGCGCGAAGTACTCCGGGTGCCCGGCGAACGGGTAGGGCTTCGGTCGCCGCTGCTTGCCGACCCAGTCCTTGGTGTCGAAGTACGCCCGGTCGAAGCCGAGCCCGTCGACGGCCAGCCAGCTCATGGTCGGGTGGTAGGGGGTCCCGGTGAGGTCCGGGATCACGTTCTTCCACAGCGGCCGCGGCAGCCGCGCCATCGCGAAGCCGATGCCGATGTAGGTGAGGAAGATGTGCGGCTGGCCGGGACCCATCAGCAGGTCGCGGGTGCGGGTGCCGCGGCCGCCGGCCATCGCGTCGCGGACGGTGAACGCCATCGTGGCGCCCTCGTAGGCGAAGCCGCGCATCTCCGGCTCGACCAGTTCCAGCCGCCGCTCGACCTCCCACAGCTGCCTGGAGTCGATGCCCCATTCGAAGCCGCAGATCACCGACTGCGGGATCGCCTCCAGCCGCTTGGTCGCGGCGGTCGGCACGACGGGGAAGCCGCGCTTGGCGAAGCCCACGTCGGCCAGCGACGGCGTCATCATCAGGTTGCGCAGTGAGCCGAGGGTGGTTGCCATGGTTCCTCCGTACCTGAGGACTCGTGCTCCGCCTAGGTCGGCGGGCTGTCCCTCATGGTGGTACGGCGCCCGCCGCCTAGACGTCTCCTGATGTGCGCTTATCGGGATGTGCGCAGTTCGCGTCCGCTGTCACGACCTGGCGCGGGGCCGCCGCACCATCAGCATCACCATGACCGCCACCAGCACCGCGGCCAGGAAGGTCAGACCGATGCTCAGCGGATCGTCACCGCCGTGCGCGTGCCCGCCCGCCTGCGGCAGGGCGGTCTGCGGCGGCGCGCTGTCGGCCGCCCCCCGGGTGAACCGGAAGCCGCTCTGGCCGGCCAGCACCTGCCCGTCGGCCAGCACCACGTGGTACGCGACCAGGTAGCCGCCGTCGGCCGTGATCGCTACCGGCACCGCGACCGTGCCGCCGTCGGTCTGCACCTGGTCGCCCACGGTCCGGCCGGCCGCGTCGGCGACGGTGACGTGCACCTCGCGCGGCTGAAACGAGCCCGCGAACGTCAGCACCACCCGGGTCGGCGCCGTGCCGACCACGGCCGTGTCGGCGGGGGTGATCCCGCTCAGGCCGGCCGGCTCGCTCTCCGTGATCAGCGAGAGCACGGTGGTGGCCGCCACCACGACGACCATCAGGGCGGTGCCTATCCGGCTCCAGAGGCGGCGCGACCCGGACAGCTCGTCCGGGTCGCGCACGTCAGTAAGGGCCGCCATCACGCCGCGGCGGTCATACCGGCTTGGCCGCGCACGAGCACGCGGCCGCGTCGCGCTCCGCCCGGCTGGGGCGCAGGTGCAGGAACATCGCCACCACCATCGGCAGGAACACGATCGTGTTGTAGAACAGGTGCAGCTCCACCCGCGGGAACACCAGCTGCGCGACGCTCGTCGGCACGGCCTTGCCGAAGAACATGGTGTGCGACTGCGCCTGGATGAACAGCAGCAGGTGCTCGATGTGGTGCCAGAACTGGATCACCAGCGCGATCGTCCACCAGGTGAGCGAGCGCCCGGTGAAGCCCTTGCGCAGCGCGAACAGCCCGATGAGCATGACCAGGGCGTACCCGTAGTGCAGCCACTCCGATGAGACCAGCCACGGGAAGAACTGGCCGAGCACGCCCCGCGACTGCGGGCGCGGCCGGTCCAGCACCCAGATCTGGTACGCCTGGACCAGGTGCTCGGCCCAGTGTGCGAGCACGACCACCATGAACACGTTGAGCGCGGTGCGGTGGCCGGCCGCGTTGAGCCAGCCACGGGCGACCGGGCGCTGCCCGGCTGCCGCCTCGAAGGTCGTCACGTTCCCTCCCCTTTTCCCTCAGTCCGCCGACTGTCCCCGATCCGGCGGTCCTCTCCGCGCGAGCGCGCGGAGCCCGCTACAGCGTGATAGGACAGGCTTGCCTGACACATCTTCCAAATTGCTCTGTCAAGCCACCTACCAAGCGATATGTTCACTTGACAGCTGACCGCCCGGCGGCCGAGCCGAGCCGCCCGGCTGATGCCAGCCGCCGACCCGGCGGGCCGCCGCGCAGCTGGCCCAGGCCGCCGCCTCGACCACGGCCGTGTCGCCCGGGTGCCAGACCCGGAACTCCTCCACCACCTCGGCGTCCACCTGGTACGACGCCATCGCCGTGAGCAGCGCCAGCCGGCCGGCGGCCTGGTCGGCCGGGCCGAGCCCGGCGATGAGCTGCTCGCACCACTGGCGGCTGAGCCCGGTCTCCTCACCGCGCCAGGTGTCCAGCCGCCGGTTGACCAGGTCGCGCACCTCGGCGGAGAGCACCCGCTGCCCGGCGTCGTCGAAGGCGGCGTACGCGCGGGCGACCGCGGCGGCGATCACCGGGTTGCCCTTGGCCCACGCCGCGTCGGCGGGCAGCGGCGCGTGCGGCAGCAGCGGCAGCGACCGGCCCGGCACGCGGGGGTCGCGCAGGGTCGGGCGCAGCATCCGGCTGACGCCGCGCTTGAACCGGCGCCGGGCGGTGGGGCCCATCCCCGGCGGCAGCAGGAAGCTGGACAGGAACACGTTCACCATGCGGGTCAGGTAGTGCAGGCTGACCAGCACGCCGACCAGCTCCGGCCGGTCGGCCTCGGCGAACGGCGCGGACTCGAATCCCGGGTCGTCGGGCAGCGCCGCCGTACGGGCCCACGCCGCCACAGCCCGCACCCGGGCGTCGTCCAGCTCCTCGACCCGGTCGGCGACCAGCGCCTCCGCGTCGTGCTCGGTGGACAGGTCATACATGCCCACGCTGTGCATGTCCACGCAGTACGGGCAGATGTTGGCCACCGAGACCACGGTCGCCACCGCCTCCTTGACGGTGCGGTCCACCGTGTCGGTGGGCAGCATCGGCTCGCGCATGAGCGCCCAGTACGCCGCCGCCAGCCGCGGCGACACCGAGTGCAGCTGCACGGGCGGCACGACCAGGCCCATCTCGTCGGCGACCTGGGTGTAGACCTCGGCCAGCTCGCCCCGCGCGGCCGGCACGGCCACCGGGGTGACGTACTTGACCTGCCGCTGGACCACTGACGACGCGATACGGGCGATGAGCATGCCGGCCTCCCCTGCGTGGCGGTCGCATGCCGGCGCGCGTGGCGCGGGCATACCGATCTATTCCCAGTATTGGGACCGCGGCGCCGGAAGCAACGGCACCGGCAAAGGCGAGCACCTTCGGAGAAGACCGGCCCGGGACGGCAACGGATACACGAACTACCTGTGCGCTATCCATTTTTCGGTCCACACGATTCCGGGGCGTCGTGATTGGCGTCACAAGCGTGCCCCCGGATAGCCCCTGGCAGAAATGGATAGCGGCACTCCTCAGCAACCACAGAGATGCGTCCCCGCGAGCAGTGAACACACGATGATGCGGCAGTGAACCGTTCCTCAATCAATCATCGGGACGCTGCCGCAATTGAATCGCACCGCATTCCGGCGCGCCCGAATGGACGGTGTCATCGGCGTGCGGGCGATACCTGCCCCTGTCCCGACGATTCGTGTGCCCACCCCTAGGCAGGAGGCGCCCCCGTGCACACCGAACTTCCCGACCCCGAGGCGTCGCGCGTCATGACGCTCGAGGCGTTCGCGGACACGATCATCCCCGGTGCGAAGCGGTCGCCCGACGACCATGCGATCGCCGGGGTCGCCGAGGGCGGCGGAGCTGTCGCCGCCGGCGCTCTCACACTGCTGGAAGACCCCGCCGGAGGCCTGGCCCACTCGCTGGAAGGCCTGGCCCAGCTGCTGAACGCGCATGCCGCGGACCACGCCGCCGAGCACGAGTTCGCCCTCGACGAGAAGCTGCCCGCCTTCGTGGCGCTGAGCAATCACCACCGCACCAGGCTGATCCAGCGGCTGTGCCACCCCGACCACCCCGAGAAGGCGCTGTGGGTGGGCCTGGCCCTGTTCTGCAACATGGCCTTCGACAGCGCGGCGCACATCAGCACGCACGACGCGCTGGCGCAGGGCCACCCCGGCCTGACGCTGCTCGGCTACGCCAAGCCGGAGGCCGACGGGATCTGGCGCTTCCCGCGCTACTCCTACGGCCGGGCCCTGTCGAACCTCCACCCGCAGACCAACTCGACCGGGAGTCTGTCGTGAACAGCATCGAGAGCACCGACGTCGTCGTCATCGGCAGCGGGTTCGGCGGGGCGATCGCCGCGTACCACCTCGCCGCCGGCGGCGCGCGGGTCGTGGTGCTGGAACGCGGTCCCTGGCTGGCCGCCGAGGACTTCGACCACGACTTCAAGCTCGGGTCGTCGTACACCCGGATCTTCGATTTCGTGGTGGGCGACGGCATGAGCATCCTGTCCGGCAACTGCGTCGGCGGCGGCAGCGTGGTCTACTTCGCCACCATGCCGCGCGCGCCCCGCTACATCTTCGAGCGGCACGGCAGCATCGGGCGCCGCATGTGGCCCGCCGCGATCGACCGCGACTCCCTCGACCCCTGGTACGACCGGGTCAGCGAGTCGCTGCCGGTGACCATGACCCCGTGGGAGACGGTGCCGTACGGCGGCGGCATCTGGGCTGCGGCCTGCAACCACGCCGGGCGCACCGCCAACCCGGTGCCCTCGGCCGTCGACACCGACCAGTGCACCAACTGCAACTGGATGATGTCGGGCTGCAAGTTCGACGCCAAGAAGTCGCTGCTGCTCAACTACCTGCCCGCGGCGCAGTCGCACGGGGCGCAGATCCGGCCGCTGCACGAGGTGCAGCACCTGGAGCGCACCGACGACGGCGGCTACCGGGTGCACTACCGCATCGTCGACGACTCCGACTACCGCGTCCTGCACGAGGCGGGCACGATCGAAGCCAAGATCGTGGTCGTGGCGGCCGGGACCGGCGCCACCCCGCCGATCCTCCAGCGCTCCGAGCAGTACCTGGGCAAGATGCCGCACGCCGTCGGCCGCTACTTCTCCGGCAACGGCGAGCGGCTGAACACCGTGGTCTTCGACGAGGACAAGGTCCGCGAGGTGCTGGGCCTGGACCGCGGCGACGGCGTCGGCTACGAGGCGCACCAGATCGGCCGCGGCCCGGTCGTGGCCAGCTGGGACAAGCTCGACGGCAACCTGCCCGAGTACGAGCGCTACTCGCTGGAGCAGCTCTACTTCCCGCCCGGCCTGGGCACCATCCTGGCCCAGGTCCCCGGCGCCACCGGCGCGCCGGGCGACCCGACCTGGTTCGGGCCGCGCAAGAAGGAGCTGCTGCGCGAGTGGAAGTCGTGGCTGACCATCTTCACCATGTCCGAGGACGACAACGAGGGCGTGTTCGGGCCGCCGCCGGAGACGGGCAACGCCAACCGGTTCTCGCAGCAGATGCTCGGGCACGGGCCGCTGTCGTACAAGCCCACGGCCAACACCTGGCGGGGCTGGAACCTGTCCGACGCCGACGTCAAGGACATCCTGGAGCGCGACGGCCTCGCCAAGGTGGCCCCGTGGACCAACGACCTGGTCGGGGCGTACACGGTGCACCCGCTGTCGTCGTGCCGCATCGGTGACGACCCGGAGACGTCGGCCCTGGACGACCGGCACGAGCTGCGCGGGCACCCGGGCATCTTCGTGACCGACGGTTCGGCGGTGCCCTGCGGCCTGACGGTCAACCCGGCGCTGACCATCTCGGCGCTGGCCGAGCGGGCCATGCCCGGCATCGTCAAGGCGCTCAACGAGCGGGGGGTGCAGTGCACCTACGGCGCGCCGATCCCCGGTCACACCACTACCACCACCGTTACGAAGGTCAAGGTCGGCGCCGCCCGCTGACCTGCCCGGCGCGCGGCCGCAGCGGCACCATCGCCGCTGCGGCCGCGCGGCGTAGGTACCCCCACCAGCAGAAAGGTACGGCCATGGCGTCTTTGATCGCCCTGGTGTCCCGCCGCCCGACGCTGAGCCACGTCCAGCACGTCCGCCCGGTCCGTCCGGCCGAGGCGGACGGACTCGTCGCGCAGGTGTACGAGCAGGTCGAGCGGGAGTTCGGCATGCTGGCCCCACCGCTGAGCCTGCACTCCCCCGTCCCGACGATGCTCGCCGCCACCTGGTCGGTCCTGCGCGAGACCCTGCTGGTCGACCGGTCCTGCACCCGGTCGGCCCGGGAACTGGTCGCCTCGGCCGTGTCGCAGGCCAACAGCTGCCCGTACTGCGTCGACGTGCACGGCTCCACCCTGTCCGGCCTGATCGACGGCCATCCCGACGCCGCCGCCGTGGCCGCCGACCGCATCGACGACATCACCGATCCGCGGCTGCGCGGGCTGGCCCGGTGGGCGCGGTCCACCGGCCTGTCCGGGCAGCTCGTCCCCGCGCCGTTCCGGGCCGAGCACGCCGCGGAGCTGATCGGCACCGCGGTGACCTTCCACTACATCAACCGCATGGTCAACATCTTCCTACCGGACACACCGCTGCCGCCGCAGGTGTCCGGGGGCGGCCGCCGGGCCCTGCTGCGGCTCGCGGCGCGGGTGATGGGCGGCATCGCCAAGCGGCCCAACGCCGGCGGCCGGTCGCTGGGGCTGCTGCCGCCCGCCTCGCTGCCGGTGGACATGGCCTGGGCGGCGGGCGTGCCCGACATCGCCGCGGCCTGGGGTCGTGCCGCGGAGGTCTTCGACGCCTGCGGCCGCGCGGCGGTGCCCGAGCGGGTGCGGCTGACCCTGCTCACCCGGCTGTCCGCGCGCGACGCGGAGGGGCCGGGCATGTCGAACCGGACGTGGCTGGAGACCGCGGTCAACGGCCTGCCCGACTCGCTCCAGGCCGCCGGGCGCCTGGCGATGCTCACCGCCTTCGCGTCATACCAGGTGACGCCGCGGGTGATCGAGGAGTTCCGGCGGGACAACCCGGGCGACGACGCGCTGGTGGCGGTCACCGGCTGGGCCGCGATGGCCGCCGCCCGGCGGATCGGGGCACGGCTGGCCGAGGACCTGGCCGTCGGCCTGAACAAGGCAGACGGCGCGGACGACGCCTGATCCGGCGGACGCCCCGATCCCCGCGCAGCGTGGCCGGGGATCGGGGCGTCCGCGTGCCGCCGCCGGCCCGCCCGGCGGCGGCCTCAGCTCAGATGGGTGTCGGGCACCGCGCGCAGGTACGAGGCGACGCGCTTGTTGTTGGAGCGGGCCTGGGCCGCCCTCTGCCAGACCGTCGTACCCTCCTCGACCGACGGGTCGAGCCGCACCGAGCTGCGCAGCTCGGACATGTTCCGGTAGACCTCCGGCGGCAGCGTCCGGGCCAGCCTGACCACGCCGCTGTCACTGGTGTACTCCAGCACGTGCGCGAGGATCGCGTCCTTGTCCGCCGGGAAGTCGATGTCGCGCAGCGCCTGCTGCATCTGCGCCCAGTCTTGGTTCTGCATAGTTCGACTCTGGCCCGCCGACGGCGGGCCCGGTCGAGTATCGCGCAAATCGCCGCCGCGCGAACCGGATGTTGCGGCCGCACGCGGCGCAAATCACGCTGTGCTACCAGGCGGGACAGGGGTGCGCCGAGTTTCGGCCGGAGCGGGCGTGCGGTTGAATCTGAGCCATGACGACGGCGAAGATCAGGCGGCTGGCGGCCCGGACCCACCGCGGGCAGACGTTCGGGCGCGACGGCGACTTCGTCGCCCACCTCGAACGGGTCGCCGAACGGGTCGGCGAGTTCACCCGGTTCCCGGCCGTCGTCGGCGCCGCCTGGCTGTACGCCGTGCCCGAGGCCGGGGTCAGCCCCGCCGAGCTGCACCGGCGCGGCATCGACCCGGCCACGGTCCGCCTGGTCGAGATGCTCCAGCGGCGCCCCGAGGAGGTGCGCCTGTCGCCGCAGGCCTACCCCGAGCGGCTGCTGCGCAACCGGGAGGCGGCGCTGGTGCGCTACGCGGTGCTGACCGACCTGCACCGGCACCGCGGCGACGAGTCGGCGTACGCGCCCTGGCGGCGCGAGCACGAGCGGCTGGCCGACGGGCTGGGCCTGCCCCGGCCGTCGCTGGCGCCCAAGAGCCCGCTGAGCGGCCTCGACCTGGCCGCGCTCGCCGGGCACCGCCCGGAGCCGGGCGGCCACTGGGGGCCGCTGGCCCGCGCGCTGGGCGAGCTGCGCGACGCCGACGCGCTGCCGCTGCTGCTGGAGGGCTACCGGGCCGAGAACACCCCGGGCGGGCGGCACTGCTGCCTCGTCGCGGTGCAGGCCGCGATCCACACCATCGTCACCCGGCCCGAGAACGCCGGCACCGCGCCCGTCGGCGCGCTGATCGAGCAGTGGTGGGACGCCGAGAGCGGCTGGGAGCAGCGCGTGGCCGTCTGGGGCCGGGCCGTCGGCCGCGACCTGGCCCACCGCGAGGCGCTGCTGGGCAAGGTCGCCGCCAACGAGCCCGGGACCGTGTCCTCGGCCATCCCGGGCCTGTTCGGGCCCGGTGACGCGGTGGAGGTGGCGCTGCTGCGCGACGTCGTGCTGCGCGAGGACCCCCGCTGGCGCTGGGCGCGGCGGGCGGCGGTCACCCGGCTGACGGAGATGGGCTGCCCGGAGGCGGCGGCGGTGCTGCGCGAGCGCCCGCTCGACCCGGCCGATCCGCCGTGGCACGCCGACCCGGCCTGGTTCGCGGCCGGCGGCGCCGAGGTGGTCGGCGCCCTGGTCGAGCACCTGGACGAGTACGCGTGGGTGCACGAGGCCCCGTTCGCGCTCGGTGAGCTGCGCGCCGCCGAGGCGGTGCCCGCGCTGTGCGCGCTGGTGCGCCGGCCGCTGCCGCCGCACGCGGCGATCGACGCGCTGGGCAAGATCGGTTCGGCCGACGCCGTGCCCGCGCTGCTGGAGTGCCTGCGCTCCGACCGGCCCGAGGTGCGCGACCTGGCGCTGCGCGCGCTGGGCCGCATCGGCGACGAGCGGGTGGTGGACGCCGCGATCGCCGCCTGCGACGACCCGGATCCGCGCGTACGCGAGCGGGCGGTGCGGGTGCTGGCCCGCTACGGCGACGAGCGGGCGGTGCCGCAGCTGATCCGGGCCTGCGACACGGCGTACGCCCTGGTGGCGCTGCGCGCGCTGGTCCGCATCGGCGATCCGCGCGCGCTGCCCACGATGTGGCACCTGTTCGGCGACGCCGCCGCGGGCCGCGCGGTGCGCCACACCGCCGGGCAGGGCCTGGCCGCGATCGAGGGCACGCAGCAGTACGTGCACCACACCCGCGACGTGCGGGTGCGCCGCGCGTACGTGTGGCTGCTGGGGCACAAGCCCGAGTGGAAGCCGGACTACCAGCTCAAGACGGCCGCGGCCGACGACGACCCGATCATGCGGGCGCGCGCGGCGGAGGCGTTCGGGCGGCTGGGCGACCCGGCGGCCGCCGAGCAGGTGCGCCCGCTGCTGGCCGACCCCGACCCCCGGGTGCGGGCCGCCGCCGCCACCGCGCTGCGGGCGCTGCCCGAGCAGGCCGCCTAGCGCTGCGCGACGTCAGTGCTGCGGCGCCTCGACGACCGCGAACGGGGTCTGCCGCCGCAGCACGAAGCCCAGCGCCTCGTAGAGGCGGATCGCGTTGGTGTTGGTCACCGCCGCGTGCAGGAACGGGGTCTGCCCGCGCGCGTGGACGCCCGCGCCCACGGCCCGGATGAGCCGCCCGGCCAGGCCCTGCCCCCGGGCGGCCGGGTCGGTGCAGACCGCGCTGATCTCGGTGTACCCGGGCAGGCTCAGCCGCTCGCCCGCCATCGCCACCAGCATGCCGTCGCGCCGGATGCCCAGGTACGACCCCATCTCGATGGTGCGCGGGCCGAACGGGCCGGGCTTGGTGCGGGCGACCAGGTCCAGCATCTCCGGCACGTCGGCCGGTCCTAGCGGCACCGCCTCGGGGTCCGGCTGGTCGATCAGCCCGCCGACATCGACGAACTGCACCCCGTCGAGTCCCATCCGCACCGCCCACCCGTCGGGGGCCTCGAAGTCGCCGGTCAGCAGCACGCTCCCGCCGGGGCCGAGTAGCTGTGCCAGGTCGGCCCAGCCGCGCGCGCCCGCGCCCGGGGCGACCGCCCCGAACGGCGAGACCTCCGGGTCGAACAGCGCGGCCTGGCCGTTGCGGCGGCCCAGGCCCGCCAGCGGCACGCTCAGCGCGGCCCAGGCCACGTTGTCGAGCAGGTCACTGCCGATGCGCGCGCTGCCGCCGGAACCGTTGCCGCTCATGATGTTCCCCCGCGTCCTGCCGATGATCTCCGCATCGTATCCACCGGGCCGGGGCCGCCTACGCCAGCGGCTGCCACCAGGGGTCGAGCGCGGGCGGGGCGTCGACGTCGACGCGCTCGCCCGGCCGGGGCACGGCCAGCGCGACGCCGTGCGCCTTGGCCTCGCGCCACACCCGTTCGACCGGCTCGGACCAGGCGTGCAGGGCCAGGTTGAAGGTGGCCCAGTGCACCGGGATCAGCAGGCCGCCGCCGAGGTCGCGGTGCGCCTCGACCGCCTCCTCGGGGAACATGTGGATCTGCGGCCAGGCGTGGTCGTACGCCCCGATCTGCATCAGCGTGGCGTCGAACGGGCCGTGCCGGTGGCCTATCTCGGCGTACCCGCCGAAGTAGCCGGAGTCGCCGGTGTAGAAGACGCGCCGGTGCTCGCCCGCGATCACCCATGAGCTCCACAGCGTGTGGTTGCGCGACAGGCCCCGGCCGGAGAAGTGCTGCGCCTCGGTGGCCGTCAGCGTGAGGCCGCCGATCTGGTGGCTCTCCTCCCAGTCCAGCTCGACGATCCGGTCGGCGGGCACGCCCCAGCGGTCCAGGTGCGCGCCGACGCCCAGCGGCACCAGGAACGGCGTGCTCTGGGTGCGGGTCAGGTGCTCGATCGTGGGCATGTCGAGGTGGTCGTAGTGGTCGTGCGAGATGACGACGGCGTCGACGGCGGGCAGGTCGGCCAGGGAGACCGGCATCGGGTGCAGCCGCTTGGGGCCCGCGAACGGGGCCGGCGAGCAGCGGTCGCTCCAGAGCGGGTCGATGAGCACGCGGCGGCCCTCGATCTCGACCAGGGCGCTGGCGTGGCCGTACCAGGTCAGGTGCAGGCCGCGGTCGGTGACCGGGGCACCGGGGCGCACCAGCGGGACCTCGCCGCGCGGGGTGCGCCGCTGCTTGCCGAACAGGTAGTCGCGCAGCACCTTGCCGCCGGGCGTGACGGTGCGGGTGGGCGCGGTGTTGTGGAACGTCCCGTCGGAGAAGTGCGGGGAGCGCCGCACGCGCTCACCGCGCGCGCCGTCGGGGCGGGCGCCGAGCGCCGCGAGGATGCCACGCATGATCAGTCCTTCGTCGAGGGGGTCCACGGCGCGCCGGGGCGTACGTATAATCGGAACGTGCGCCCCACTTACTATACGGAACGCTCGCCCCGGTTGCCATCGGCCATCGGCGTGATGCGCACCTCCGCCACCCGGCGCGCAGCTCAGGGCGTACGGATTCAGCCATGAGTGGCGATCGACCCCTGCGCGCCGACGCCCGCCGCAACCGCGAACGGGTGCTCGCCGTGGCCTACGAGGTGTTCGCGGCCGAAGGGCTGTCCGTGCCGATCGACGAGATCGCCCGGCGCGCCGGGGTCGGGGCGGGCACCGTCTACCGCCACTTCCCCACCAAGGAGACGCTGTACGAGGCGATCGTGCTGGACCGGGTCGACCGCCTCGTCGGCCGCGCCCGCGACCTCGCCGCCGTCGCCGACCCCGCCGAGGCGTTCTACGGCTTCTTCGCGTTCATGACCGACGAGGGCGCCACCGACAAGGGCCTGGCCGACGCCCTGGCCGGGGCCGGGTTCGACATCGAGGCCACCGCCCCCGGCGCCGAGCAGTCCTTCATGGACGCCATCGGGACGCTGCTGGCCCGCGCCCAGGCCGCCGGGGTCGTCCGCGCCGACCTGACCGCCGCCGACGTCAAGACCCTGATGGTGGGCTGCCAGGCGATGCAGCGCTACCGCGGCTCGACCGCCCTGGGCACGGTCCTGGACGTGGTCCGCGCAGGCCTGCGCCCCTGACCGCGACCGGCCGCAACCGGCCGCGGCGTGGTCCGGGTGGTGATCGCCGTTTGCGGTCAGAATCCGCCGCCGCACGGCACATTTCGACCGGGTGCGGCGATCATCGCCGCACCCGGTGCGGGCGGGGCGCCGTCAGGCCAGGGTGTCGAAGCGCAGGTGCAGGCGCAGGTCGGCCGGGGTGTAGTCGGCTGAGGTCGCGGCGGCCAGCGCGGTCAGCTCGGCCTGGGTCAGCGCCCGGTCGTAGAAGCGCACGTCGTCGAGCACCCCGGTGAACGGGTACGCCCCGTCCAGCCGCCGCCCGAGGTGGATGCGGAACAGGTCCTTGTTGGACGCGTCGGTGCTCAGCCAGCCGGTGACGCCGTCGGCGTAGGCGACCCGGACCCCGTCGAGGTAGAGGCTGAGGCGGTCGGCGGTGTCGCGCGTCAGGGCGTACTGGTGCCAGACGTTCGCGCCCAGCGTGCCGCCGCCCAGCGGATCGGTGGAGAAGACGTCCACGGCGTGCGACACCGACTCCACGTGGCCCCGGATCACCGGCTTGCCCGCCGCGTTCTGCTCCACCCGCAGCCACACCTGCGGCGTGCCCGCTCCGGTGTTGTACGCCCACAGCAGCGCCTGCGTCGCCGAGCTCTGCTGGTAGCGGAACCAGCCCGTCCAGGTGAACGGGCCGCCCTTGGCCGCGTCGGTCACCGCGTACGGGCTGTCGGCGTAGGGCACCTTCACGTACGCCCCGCCGGACAGGCTCAGCCCGCCGCCGAACCTCCCGGTGGCCGCGACCGCCCCGTTCTCCGGGCAGGCGTCGCCGCCGTAGCCGGTGCCGTCCGGGGTGGTCTTCGTGCCGACCCCGGCCGGGGCGGCGATCAGCGTATGGGTGAACCAGCTGATGGTCCGGTTGGCGTCACCCGGGCTGCCGTCCGGGCCCGCCTCGGCCACCACCAGCACCTTGCCGCCGCCCAGCGACACCACGTCCGAGTACGCCGCGTCGCCCGACCACAGTTGGGCGCCCTGGCCGGACTGAGTCTGCCAGCTGCACCCGTTGTTGAACGAGGTGCGCACCCGCAGATCCTCGCGCTCGCCGCAGGTCGCCGGGCCGACGTACAGCAGCTGGCCGCCGACCCGCAGCACCGGGCCCATCGTCAGCGGCGCCACCAGGTCGCCCTCCGGCCCGAAGTGCCGGTAGAAGGTCTGCCCGCCCGGGTTCAGAATCGCGATCGAGCGGTTGTCGTGCCCGTCGTTGTTGCACAGATTGCCACTGTTGGCCTGGTTGCGGGCGGCCAGGTAGATCCGGCCGTCGGGCAGCTCGGCGGCCGACAGCTCCTGCGGGCTGTAGCTGCCCGACGCCTGCTCGGTGGCGCCCAGGTGCCAGCTCGCGCCGTCGTCGTCGCTGTAGACCACGCCGCCGAACGGCAACGACGAGCTGGTCAGCTGGTAGTTGATGCCCGCCAGCAGCCGCCCGGTGGACAGCCGGATGCCGTGGCCGGGCCCGAACGCGAGCCAGTACGGCGCGGTGGCGAAGCCCAGGTCGTCCTTGAGGTCGTTCGGAGCGGGCGAGGTCGGCCAGGTCAGGCCGCCGTCATAGCTGTACGTGGCACGCGGCGTGCGCCCGCAGCTGGACGGCCAGCCGCACTCGCGCACCGAGAGCAGCACGATCGTGGCGGTGCCAGGGATGGCGATCGGGGTCGGGTTGCCCTTGACCTCGCCGTACCCCTTGATCACGACCTGCATGGGCAGCCAGGTCCGCCCGCCGTCGACCGAGCGGCGCGACACCAGGTCGATGTCGCCGTGGTCGCTGCACGGGTCGGTGGCGTTGCGGCGGCCCTCGGCGAACATGACCAGCTCGTCCTTGAGCACCCCGCTGTCGGGGTACTTGGCCGCGACCACGGCCGGGATGCGGAAGCAGTCGTAGCCGCCGTCACCCTTGTGGAAGATCTGCTGCGCGGCGGGCGGCTCGCTGGTGGTCCCGGCCTGCGCCGGAACGCCCACCAGGCCGCTGGCCGCAAGCACCGCGGCCAGCCCGAAAGCCAGCCGAGTACGGATAAGTGTCGACATAGGACCGATACTGCCCCCACCAGGTTAACTCCCGGCAGCCACCCGCTGACACCTAGATCATCACCCCCCGCCGCCAGTCCCGCAAGGTCGCCCGGCTCCCCCACCCCAAACCACTCCGCCCCGAGCGATGATCGGCATTTGCGGTCAGAACCCGCACGCTGAGGCCACCTGATGACCGCAAACAGCGATCATCCCGCCCTCCAGCCGACACCTAGACCAGCGCGGCGGCCCACGCGGACAGAGCCGTGAAGTCGTCGTCGCGCAGGCCGAGCTTCGGGTCGATCCGGTGCAGCAGCGCCGGACCTGCGTGGTACTGGCGGACCCACGCCGCGTCGGCATCGGTCAGGTCGTCGTCGACCCAGGCGAACGGGCGCCCGGCGGCCCACTCGACCAGTGGCGCGGTCTTGTAGAACACCCCGCCCGGCCCGTCGCGGCGCGGCACGGGCCACGGGACGACCGGCAGCTCCGGCAGGCCCAGCCGGGGCGAGATCCACTCGTTGGCCTCGTCGGTCCAGCTGGTGGCCCAGACCAGGTCGAAGGGCAGGGCGAGCAGGCTCGGGCCATGGCCGGGATGGAGCCACACCCGCAGCGGCCGACGGCGATGCCACGGCGGCCGCGTTGGCTCAGCCATCGAGGCGAGCAGCATCCGGTGCGTCTGGTAGCCGTCGGGGCGCCGGGTGGGCTTGGCCGCGTACGGGTTGAGCGGGCCGTCCACGTCCAGGAACAGCAGCGGGCGGGTGGCGGGGCCGGTCATCGGGTCACGGTAGCCGCACCCGTGACCGGCCGTCGCCGCGTTTTCGGCTCAGTCGGCGCCCCACAGGTCGCCCAGCAGCATGTGGCGGGACCAGTCGTCGTACGGGATGGACTGCCCGACGTAGAGCGGGTGGAACCACGCGAAGGCGAGCACGACCAGCAGCACGTACGTCCCGGCGGCGATCGCGCCGATCATGACCCGGTCCTCGTCGCGGGGCCGCCCCGGCGGCGCGGACATGATCGCGCCGAGCACGAACACCACCGCCAGGATCAGGAACGGCTCGGCGGGCAGGGCGTAGAAGCTGAACATGGTCCGGTTCGGGTAGGCGAACCAGGGCAGCAGCGCCGCACCGGCCATGGCCAGCACCGCCGCGGCCCGCCAGTCGCGGCGGGCGACGCCGAACCAGACCGCCGCCAGCAGCGCGGGCAGGAAGCTCCACCACAGCAGCGGGGTGCCCAGCAGCAGCACGTACGCCATGCAGGTGGGCGCGCCGCAGGCCGCGTCGCCGGACCGGTAGAACAGCACCGGGCGGCCCTGGAGCAGCCACTGGATCGGCGCCCAGCCGTGCGCGGACTGGTAGGCGTGCGCCGTCTGGAGTCCGCTGTGGAAGGTGTACGCCTCGACGTGGTAGTGCCACAGGTTCTGCAGCGCGCCCCAGAACGCCGGTTCGGGCTGGCCGCTGTCGCGCAGCCAGTGCCGGTAGAAGCCGCCGTCGGTGAGCAGCCAGCCGCTCCACGAGGCCAGGTACACCCCGAGCACGAGCGGCACGCAGGCCAGCAGCCAACCGGTCTCGTCGAGGACGGCGTCGCGGACCGGGTGGCGCGCCCCGGCGGTGCGCCGCGCCCCGACCTCCCACCACAGGATCAGCAGCACCAGCACCGGCAGGAACGCCAGCGCGCTCCACTTCACCGCCAGCGCGCAGCCCATCAGCACCGCGGCGGCCAGCCGCCACCACGGCACCTCGCGCGGCGGGCGGCTGGCCCGGCCCGATCCGGCCGGGTCGCCCCCGCCCTCGATGAACCTGGCCCAGCGGCGGCGCCGGTGGTCGCGGTCGAGCACCACCGCGCCGAACGCGGCCAGCACGAAGAACATCAGGTAGATGTCGAGCAGCGCGGTGCGCGACAGCACGAAGTGCATGCCGTCGAAGGCCAGCAGCAGCCCGGCGGTGCAGGCCAGCACGGTCGAGCCGAACAGCCGCTGGGCGATGCGGACCAGCATCAGCACCGAGGCGGTGCCGACGATCGCGGCGCTGAAGCGCCAGCCGGTCTCGTTGTACCCGAACAGCTGCTCACCGATACCGATGATCCATTTACCCAGCGGCGGGTGGACGACGTATCCGGGTCCGTTCTCCGACTCGTTCCACTCGAAACCCTTCTCCCACAGCCAGTGCGCATCCGTGGCGTAGTAGGTCTCGTCGAAGATCTTGCCGGTGGGCTGGGCCAGGTTGTTCAGCCGGAGCATGCCCGCGATCATGGTGACGGCGAGCGCGGCGTACCAGGCGTACGGGTCCAGGTACCGGTCCAGTGGGGCGAGTCTGCGCCGGGCCTCCTGGCGCACGTGGGCGCGCAGGGACGAGGGGCGGGTGCGCGCCTGCCGGGGCACCGTCGGCGTCTGGGTCACGACCGGCATAGTAGTTCGGTCAGCGGTCCGGCGGGCACCCCGTGAATGTCCGCCCTCGTCAGCGGCGTGCCGGGGTGCCGGGCCGGGCGGGCGCGAACAGGTCGGCGACGTCCTCGAACCTGATCACCACCAGCGCGGCCACCGCGCCCAGCGGGGCACCGGCCAGCCAGTGCAGCGGGGTCGCCGGATGCGCCACGGCGGCGGCCGCGGCCAGGCCGAGCAGCGCCGGGACGGCCAGCACCAGGTCGCGTACCAGGTGGCGGCGGCTGAGCCGGCTGTCGGCGGCGCCGAAGCAGTTGCAGGTCGCGGCCACGCCGCGCCGCAGGACCCGGACGATCGCGACCGCGAACACGGCGTTGAGCGCCAGCGCCAGCCCGAACCCCCAGAACACCGTCGCGGGTATCGCCACCAGCACCGCCGCCGCCAGCTCGGCGCCGACGACGGCCACGGCCAGCGGCCGGTACAGCGGCTTCGCGACGGTCAGGAACGGCTCCAGCGAACGGGCGAACGCCCCCAGGTCGCGTGCCTTGGCCACGGCGGCGACCGCGAACACCAGTCCGATCGCCACCCGGCTCGCGGCGTCGGCGGCCGCCAGCAGATCAGTCATGGTCGTCTCCCCAGCTCATCGGCTGCCGCGCGGCAGCCGTCCCAGCACGATGCCGACGACGGTGCGCAGCTCGACCCAGCCGAGCGTGCGCGAGTCCCCGCCGTACGGGTTGTCGGCGCGCAGCACGAGCCGCCCCGCCGGAATCCGCCACTCGGGGACGCCGGCCAGCGCCGGGTGGTCCGCGCGCGGCACCGGGTCGCCGGGCAGCGCCGAGAGAGCCCCGGGCATCACACGGATGCCCGGGGCCGGGTCGGGGATCAGGGCTGCTGCACCAACCGGAACGACTGGGCGCCGGTGCCGTTGCAGGCGTACTGCACCAGCTGGACGCTGTCGGCGGTGGAGGCGGCCGGGACGTCCAGGCACTTGCCGCTGTACCGGTTGACGAAGTGGTAGTAGCCACCGCCCTCGGCGACCGGCAGCCACTGCTGGTTGTTGCCGCCGCTGTAGGACCACAGCTGGATCGGGGCGTTGTCGGCGGTGGACACGTTGGTCACGTCCCAGGACTGGGCCGCGTTGAGGCGGATGTCGGCGTGGGTGTAGCCGCCACTGGACGGGGTGAACCGGAACGACTGCGCGTTGGTGCTGTTGCAGGTGTACTGCTGGATCGCCGTCCCGTTGGCCGAGGCGGCGCTGCGCGCGTCGACGCACTTGCCGCTGGTCTTGTTCACCACGCTGTACCAGGCGGTCGGCGAGATCGGGCCGCTCGACGCCGAGGGCGACGGCGACGGGTTGCCGCTCGGGCTGGGGCTGGTGGTGACCCCGCCCAGCCACAGCAGGCCGTCGATCAGCCAGCGGTTCTGCACCTCACTGGCGAAGGTCGACGACAGCCGGGTGTTGGTGTCGTAGTTCATCGCGTTGTGGCCGAAGTTCGCGTACAGCATCTTGTAGTTGCGGTTCGTCCACATGATCGGGTAGTAGCCGCTGTACCAGGACTGGTTCGGGTCGGTGCCGACCGGGAAGCTGGACGGGTCGATCGAGGCCAGGATGTCGATGGCCGGGTTGGTGCGCAGGTCGCGCTGCCAGGAGTACCACTCGCTGACCCCCGAGGTGAAGGTGGCGGGCAGGCGCAGGGTCGACGGGTGCGCCCGGTCCTCGGTCTTGAGCGTGACGCTGGTCGGGCCCCAGGTGTTGGAGACGAAGGCGCCGGTGCCCAGGAACGTGTTGTAGTACCAGCTCCAGCTGTTGGGGTCGGTGTTGAACGCGGTGACGTGGAAGCCCATCCAGGCCCCGCCGTTGCTCATGTACGTCTGGAACGCCGCCCGCTGTGCCGCCGGCGGCGCGTCGTCCAGGAACATGATCACCTTGTACTGGGCCAGGTTGCCCGTGTTGAGCAGGCTCCAGTCGGTGGTCGCCTCCCACGAGAAGTTGTACTGCGCCGCGGTCTGGGGGAACCAGACCTTGGCCTCCTTGTCGAAGTCGATGTGCGCGGCATCCCAGGTGCCGTTGTAGAAGGCGAGCACCTTGAACGCCGGTGCCGCCTGCGCGGTGCCCTGGCCGACGGCGAACGCGGCGGTCAGCGCGGCGCAGCATGCGACGAGCGCCGCCAGCCACCGTTTCACGGCAGGGCGCAGCGATGCGAGCATGGATTCCTCCGAATTCCGCCCATGACGACGGATCGGGTTCTGCCCCATCCAGACCACTCTGGAGAACCGCTCAGCAAACATTCTTAACAGCAGATGCCTCGATCTGCAAGACTGGTTTACCATTCAGGAAGATCTCAGGCCGCAGAGCCGCCGCCGGACGGCGGCACCGGACGTGCGAGACTCGATCATGCCCGTCACCAACCCCTGGCTGGCCGGACCCTCCCCGACCAGGCGACTGCCCCGCGCCCGGCTGGAGGAGCGCATCCACAACCTGCTGTCCTCGCAGAACATGTGCGTGCTGGCCACCGCCGGCCCGGACGGGCCGCTGGCCACCCCGGTGCGCTACTACCACCTCGACTTCGCGCTCATGTTCACCGCCGTGGCGACCTCGCCGAAGATGCGCAACCTCGCCGCCGACCCGCGCGTGTCGGTCGGCGTGTTCGCGCCGCTGGTCGGCCAGGCCAGCAGCCGCGGTGCGCAGCTGTTCGGGCAGGCCCGGGTGCTGGACGTGGACGACGCCGAGTTCGAGCGCTACTGGCCCGCGTTCCGGTGGCAGTCCGACCACGTGGAGCGGTCCCGGCCGCTCGACGAGCCGCCGACCGGCCCGCTGATCGTCATCGAGGCCGAACGCATCGTGTACACCGAGCACTGGCTGCGCCGCGACGGCTACGCCCCGCGCCAGTTCTGGCGCCACCGCTCGGCCTGACCCGGAACA
Organism: Catellatospora sp. TT07R-123; assembly: GCF_018327705.1. Taxonomy (NCBI): domain Bacteria; kingdom Bacillati; phylum Actinomycetota; class Actinomycetes; order Micromonosporales; family Micromonosporaceae; genus Catellatospora; species Catellatospora sp. TT07R-123. Next base: position 1,908,567 of record NZ_BNEM01000001.1, read on the forward strand.
CACCCGTCGTCGACGGGTCAGTGGCGGTGGCGTCGGCAACCCAATCCGTTTTTCATAGACGTTGGCCTATCTCATCGAGTATTTCTGAGCACCAGTCGACGTAATAGGCCAACGTCTATGAAAAAACGGGGTTCGGGGTATCCGGTGCAGATCAGGCGCGTACCTGTTCCGCGTCGGCCGCGCTCAGCGGCGCCCGGCGGCGGCCGAGCGCGACCGCGATCGGCACAGCCGCGGCCAGGCCGCTGAGCAGCAGTGCCGCGATCGCCCCGAGGATGGCCGGATCGTCCTGGAAGGCGATGCCGACCGCGGCCAGGATCGGGCCGGCGTTGCGGACCGCGGCGACGCCGCCGAGCGTGGTGCGGCGCAGCGGCGCCCCGGTGGCCAGCAGCGAGCCGACCGCGAACGCGCCCGCCCCGAACAGGAACCCGGCCAGCAGCGTGCGCGAGCCCAGCAGGGCCACCACGTCCCGCCAGCTGCCCAGCAGCATCCCGACCAGGACGATCAGGAACGTCACGTTGGAGATCTTGACCGCGGTCGGGTGCCACGCCAGCGCCGTGCCCGGCCCGTAGTGGCGCATCAGCAGCCCGATCGCGAACGGCACCAGTTGCAGCAGCGCCACGGTGCGCACGAGCGTTCCCACGTCCAGGGTGATGCCGCCGCCGACGTCGGCGGCGCGCAGCACCGCGTTGGCGGTGAAGGCGAACGTGACGCTGCCCAGCGCCGCCAGCACGACCTGCATGGCCGCGCCCGTGGTCACGTCACCGCGCTGCACCATGCCCAGCTTGGCCCCGAACGGGCCGCCCGGTGACGACGCGGCCAGGACCAGGCCGATGAACGCGGCCGCGGGGAGCCGGAACAGTGCCGCCAGACCCCAGCCGAGCAGCGGCACCGCGACCAGGTTCGCCAGCAGCACCAGCACCAGCAGCGGCACGTTGGTCAGCGCCGACCGCAGCGCGGGCAGGGTCGAGCCGAGCCCGGCTGCGAACATCGTCGTGGCGATGAAGACGACGGTGACCGCGGTGAACAGCGGTTGCAGCACGTCCATGGCCCCTCCTTCCCCCAGCCGGCCGGGTCACCGCGCCGCGATGAGGTTGCGCCAGAAGTTGCGCAGGCTCTCGTCGCCGCCGAACAGCGAGCTGAAGATGGTCGAGTCGGCCATCAGGATGTCCCCGGCCCGCCGCCCGACCGGCGGCAGCCAGAGGAACATGTTGAACTCGGTGTTGCCCGCCTCGGTGAACGGGTGCGGCCGGGACAGGTCGATCGGCTGGCGGCCCAGCACCCGCAGGTCGTCGGACTCCGGCGCGGTCAGCGCGTAGTGCGGCAGGTGCATGTGGAAGTTGAAGCTGGTCACCCCGGTCAGCCAGCCGCGGGTGTCGAGGTCGCGGTTGACCGTCAGCGGCGCGATGCGGCCCGGTTCCACCACGGCCGGGCGCAGGCCGTACCGGTTCTCCACCGGGACGCCCAGGCCCTCCATGAGCGACCGGGTGTAGCGGCCGAACCGCTGCTGGCGCGGCACCAGGGCGTCGCCGTGGTGGTGGTACTCCACGTCGCGTACCACCAGGTCGTCACCGGCGCCGACGTCGTGGTGCGGGCCCAGCACCAGCGTGGTGCCCTCCCGGTTGGTCCACTCCCGCAGCGCCTCGATCTCCTCGTGGCTGGCGGTCTGGCCGGTGACCAGGTGGTCCAGGCCGAACACGAACAGGGTGTCGGTGTCGGCCAGCACCCGCTCGTCCAGCGGGGTGCGGAACCCGGCCTGGTCGATACGCTGGTACACCGGAACCGGGTGGCCGGTGGCCTCCTCGACGAACTCCTGGAACGGCACCCAGGCCCAGAAGAACAGCTCCAGCGTCCCGGCGATGGTCTGCTGGAAGCGGGCCGGGTCGGACCACTCCGGCCCCTCGTAGGCGGGCCAGGTGACCCGGCGCACCTCGGTCATGGTGGAGAAGCGGTTGTCCAGCTCGGCGGGGTTGCGGCCCGCCTCGGCCGGGTAGCTCCACGCGACGTAGATGCTGGCCCGGCGCCGCCCCGGCGTGTACGGGCGGGCGTGGTGGCGCTGGTTGTAGGTGCGCGCGGTGATCGGCTCGGTCATCGGAGTCCCCGGGTTCACTGGAGCTGGTCGAGCATCTCGGACAGAGCGTTCTTGATCCGTAGCGCCTTCTTGATCTCGTCGGCGGTGACGTAGGGGTACTCGCCGTACTCGATGAAGCTCGGGCACTGGTGCTCGCGCACGAAGCGGATGAACGCCTCGGGGTTGGTCTTCCAGTCCTCCGGGAACCCCTCCAGGTTCTCGAACGTGGTGTCGACCCCGGACCTGCTGAACAGCGCGACCGCGTCCTCGGTGTACTTGTCGAAGTCGGTGTCGAAGATGCCCTGGTACATGAAGCGGGTGTCGTCGTCGAACAGCACCCAGCGCAGGTAGTGCAGCTTCAGCGGCGCCAGCAGGTACGGGTCGGCCTCCAGCGCCGTGGCCAGGGTCTGGCCGTGGGCGCGGATGGCGTCGGCGCGGCCCGGTTTGACCTTCGCGATGATGGTGAACCCGTAGCAGGCGGGCGTCCGCGGGAAGATCGGGCCGTACTTGCCCTGCTCCAGCTGGCTGGTGTCTTTCGGCAGCGCCATCGCCGCAGGTCTGATCTCCATGGCCGCATCCCGTCCGCAGGCGGGCCAGCCCCCGTTGCCCGCCCGTCTCGCCGATTATGCCCAGGTATGACCCGGTCAAGGGCTTGAAGCGCGGAATTACGGAATCTAGCGCAGCAGCAGCGCCGGGTTGGCGTGGATGTGCTCGATCACCGACCCGGCCGCGCCCAGCACCGCCGCGTCCCCGGCCAGCGGCGACACCACGACCGCCGGCACCGCGCCGTAGAGCGCCCCCGCCGCCAGGGCCGCCTCCACCTCGGGGCGCACCCACGGGGCCAGCGGCGAGAAGATGCCGCCCAGCACGACCGTGTCCGGGTCGAGCAGCTTGACCGCCGCCGCCAGCGCGGCGCCCAGCGACCGCCCGGCCGCCGTGACCGCGTCCAGCGCGCGCCGGTTCCCGGACTCCAGCAGCCCGACCAGCGCCGAGATCGACTCGCGCGGCCCGGCCGCCGACCCGGCGGTGACGCCGGTCAGCCCGGCCGCCGCCAGGATCGCCTCCTGCCCCGCGACCCGCTCCAGGCAGCCCCGGCCGCCGCACGGGCACGGCGGCCCGCCCGGCAGGACCGCGACGTGCCCGAGCTCGCCCGCGAACCCCCGCGCGCCCCGGAACACCTGGCCGCCGACGATGATGCCCGCGCCGATGCCGATCTCGCCGGAGACGTGCAGGTAGTCGCCGAGCGTCCGGCCCGCGCCGAACCACAGCTCGCCCACGGCCGCCAGGTTGGCCTCGTTGTCGTGCTCGGCGGGCAGCCGCAGCGCCGGCAGCCCGTCGCGCAGCAGCCCGGCCATGGGCACGTCCGACCAGCCCAGGTTGGGTGCGTGCAGCGCGCCGGCCCGGTCGGACACGCCCGGCAGCGCCACGGCCGCGCCCGCCACGGCCAGGCCCTGGTCGGCGGCGGAGGCGACAGCCTGCTCGGCCAGCCGGGCCAGCGCGGCCACGATCCGCTCGGGCTGCTGGTCGCGGTTGTCGGTGGCGACCAGGTGCCGGTATCGCACCCGCCGCCCCAGATCCAGCACGCAGGCGGCCAGGTAGTCGACGTTCACCTCCAGGCCCAGCCCGGCGGCGCGGTCGCGGTTGACGGCCACCGCGACGCCCGGCCGCCCGCGCTCGCCCTCGTGCACCAGCTCGCCGTCGCGGACCAGGCCCGCCTCGGCCAGCACCGCCACCAGGTTCGACACCGTGGTCTTGGTGAACCCGGTGAGGGCGGCCAGCCGGGCCCGGGTCACCGGCTCGTGCGCGAAGACCTCGCCGAGCAGCATGGCGAGGTTGCGTTCGCGCATCGTGCCGGGCCGCATGGGACCGCCGCCGCTATTCGTCATGGCACAAGACTAATGGGTACGCACGGCACGCCGAATCGGGGCGACCGGCTTGGCTTTTGCAGCCCCGGATGCTTTCATTGTTTCGTCAAGGCAGTTGACGAAACAATGTTGACGTCGAGGAGAACTCCGGTGAGCCTTACTCCCACCCCTGCGGACCGCTTCAGCTTCGGGCTGTGGACGGTCGGCTGGCAGGCACGCGACCCGTTCGGTGACGCCACCCGGGCGCCGCTCGACCCGGTCGAGACGGTGCACAAGCTGGCCGAGCTCGGCGCCTGGGGCGTGACGTTCCACGACGACGACCTGCTGGCCGTCGAGCCCGACCGCGACAAGGCGGTCGCCGCGTTCCGTCAGGCGCTGGACGCCACCGGCATGGTCGTGCCGATGGCGACCACGAACCTGTTCACGCACCCGGTGTTCAAGGACGGCGCGTTCACCTCCAACGACCGCGACATCCGGCGCTACGCGCTGCGCAAGGTGATGCGCAACCTCGACCTCGCCGCCGAGCTGGGCGCGAACACGTACGTGTTCTGGGGCGGCCGCGAGGGTGCCGAGACCGACGCCGCCAAGGACGTGCGGGTGGCGCTGGACCGGTTCCGCGAGGGCCTGGACTTCCTCGCCGGGTACGTCAAGGAGCAGGGCTACGACATCCGGTTCGCGCTGGAGCCCAAGCCGAACGAGCCGCGCGGCGACATCCTGCTGCCGACCATCGGCCACGCGCTGGGCTTCATCTCGACGCTGGAGCACCACGAGATGGTCGGCCTCAACCCGGAGGTCGGCCACGAGCAGATGGCGGGCATGAACTTCGTGCACGGCATCGCGCAGGCGCTGTGGCAGGGCAAGCTGTTCCACATCGACCTCAACGGCCAGCACGGCCCCAAGTACGACCAGGACCTGGTCTTCGGCCACGGCGACGTCAAGAGCGCGTTCTTCCTGGTCGACCTGCTGGAGCACGGCGGCTACGAGGGCCCGCGCCACTTCGACTACAAGCCGACCCGCACCGAGGACGCGGCGGACGTGTGGGAGTCGGCGGCGGCGAACATGCGCACGTACCTGCTGCTCAAGGAGCGGGCCAAGGCGTTCCGGGCCGACCCGGACGTGCAGGACGCGATCCGCGCCTCCCGCGTCCACGAGCTGGCGGTGCCGACCGTGGCGCCCGGCGAGACGTACGAGTCGCTGCGCACCGAGGAGTTCGACCTCGACGCCGCCGCGGCCCGCGGCTACCACTACACCCGCCTGGACCAGCTCGCCATCGAGCACCTGATGGGCGCCCGCTGACCGCTGGGTGAAGACGGCGCGGCACGTTCCGGGGGCAGCCGGAACGTGCCGCGTTTCGCGTGTACGGGTGTGGTCAGGCCGGCAGCGGCAGCGTCTGCTGCAGCTCGGCGCGGACCGCGGGGGTCAGCGCGTCACCGGCCTGCTTGCTGAGCTTGGCCATCTCGTACCCGACCACGCCCACATCCGCCGAACCCGCCGCCAGCGTCGCCAGGCTGGACCCGTCGCGGATCGGCATGACCAGCAGGAACCCCCGGCCCATCTCGACCACGGCCTGGCGCACCGCATCCCCGTCGAAGATGTGCGCCGCGGTCTTGGTGACGCTGACCAGGCTGGAGGTCACCGCCGCGAGCTGGTCCGCGCTGTCGCGCGGCAGCCGGTCGGACGACGCCACGAGCAGCCCGTCGGCGGAGACCACCACGGTGTGGACCACACCCGCCACTCGCTCGGTGAAACCGTTGATCAGCCAGTTGAAGTCACGAGCAGCAGTGCTGATCGCCATCGCTTACCATCCTCGTTTCGCACCTGGTGTTGCTATCCGGCCGGGGGCGCCGACACGGCCTCGGCCCGCGCCCCGTCCGGTGCCTCGTCCTCTGCCTCGGCACGGCGGATGCCGCCGGCCAGGCGGGTCAGGGTGTCGCCCATCGCGTCGGGGTCGACCTCGGCGCCCAGCGACGCGGCCTTCACCGCGGCCGGGGCGCCCGAGCGGACCCGCACCGGCAGCCCCGCCGGGGTCAGTTCGGTGACCTGCGGCGCGGGCGTCATCACGGCGCGCGGCGCCACAGGGGCGGGCGCGTCACGCGACCACCACACGCTCGCCTCGGCAGCCTCGGCAGCCTCGTCGGCATCGTCGGCATCGTCGGCACCGTCGACCGGAGCCTGCTCGGCCTGGGCCGCGTCGGGCCGGGCCTCGTCGCGCGGACCGGGCTGCGGCGGGACCTGCACCAGCCGGTGCCCCTCGGGCACGCCCGAGTCGTCGGCCGCGGTGCGCACGGGCAGGGCGGCGGGCGCCTCGTCCGGGTCGGGCGCGGGGGCGAGCAGGGCCGCGGGCAGGGTCACCCGGACCGTGACGCCGCGCCCGGTGGAGTGCAGCCCGACGCCGATGCCGTGGCGGCGCGCCAGGTGCCCGACGACGACCAGGCCCATCCGCTCGGCGGCGGAGCTGTCGATGCCGACCGGGGCGGCGAGCTGGTCGTTCGCCTCGGCGAGGGCGAAGGCGGTCATGCCGATGCCGTCGTCGGTGATGATCAGTTCCGCGGTGCCGTCGGGGCGCGCGTGGCCGTGCACCTCGACGAAGGTGTCCGGCGGCGAGAACGACAGGCCGTTGTCGAGCAGCTCCGCCACCAGGTTGATGACGTCGGCGACGGCGTGGCCGACGACGTGCACCGAGTCGGCGATCTCGTGGCGTACGCGCTGGTAGTGCTCGACCTCGGCGGCGGCGGCCAGCACGATGTCGTCGAGGTCGCGCGGGCGGCTCCAGTGCCGGGCGGTGTCCCCGCCCGCGAGCACCAGCAGGTTCTCGTCGTTGCGGCGCAGCCGGGCGGCGAGGTGGTCGAGCCGGAACAGGTTGTCCAGCTTGTCCGGGTCGACCTCGGCGTGCTCCATGTCGTCGAGCAGTTGCAGTTGCCGTTCCACCAGGCTCTGGCTGCGCAGCGCCAGCTTGATGAAGATCTCGTTGACGTTGCGGCGCATCGCGGCCTGCTCGGCGGCCAGCCGCACCGCGCTGCGGTGCACGGCGGTGAAGGCCTCGGCGACCTCGGCGACCTCGTCGCGCGAGCCGACCCGGATCGGGTCCACCCGGATCGGCGGGGCGGCGCCCGACGACTGGCGCAGCTGCTCGATCACGCGCGGCAGCCGCACCTCGGCGACGACCAGTGCCTGCTCGCGCAGCGACCGCAGCGTGAAAGCCATGTTCCGGCCGATCACCACCGACAGCATCAGCGCCGCGAGCAGCAGCCCGATCGCGGTGACCGAGCGCACCAGGGTGGTCTGCCACTGGTCGCGGCTGGCCCCGCCCACGGCGGCGACGGCATCGTCGACCAGGGTCTGCTCCACGGTACGCAGCAGCTGAAGCTCGGTCGTGCTGGCCGACCACCACTGCTGGGCGTCGACGCCGCGCTCGGCGGCCGCGCCCTCCTGCGCGATCAGCTGCTCCAACCGGTCGGCGTTGCGGACCGCCTGGCCGGACACGGTGTCGTCGAACCGGGCCACCTGCGCGGGCACGGCGTCGGCGCGGAACCGCACCAGCGCGGCGCTGCGCTGGGCGCGCAGGTCGGCGATGCGGTTGTCCCAGCCCGCTTCCACCGGCGCGCCGTAGCTGCGGCACAGCAGGTAGAGCTGGCCGCGGATCTGCGCGGCGAGCTCCTTGGCGCGCGCCAGGTCGGTGAATCCGCGCACCTGCCGCCCGAGCTCGGCGTCGCCGCCGGGATCGCCCGCGGGCAGCAGCGCCTGGAGGTCGGTGATGGCGCCGCTGTACAGGTCGAACACCGCCTGGGTGCGCAGCCAGCCCTGGCCGACGCCCTCGCGCAGCCGGACCAGGTCGGCCAGCCGCTCGTCGGCGCGCGCATACGACTCGGCGAGCGCCTCGTCCTCGCCCAGCAGCGGCAGGGCCCGCGCGCGCAGCCGCTGCACCGCCCGGTCGACCGCCGTCCACTCCGGGGCGAGGCCGCCGACGTCGCGCTGCTGCGGGCGCCGGGCCGACAGCGCGGCGAGCATGCCGACGGTGCGGTCGCGCTCGCGCTGCAACTCGTGCACCAGCTCGGTGACCTCGACCCCGAGCTTGACCTGCTGGGAGAAGACGTTGAGGCCGGAGGCGGCCCGGACCGAGTCCGAGATCTGCACCCCGGTCACCACGAGGAAGCCCAGCAGCGGCACGGTGAGCACCGCCGCGAGCTTGGTGGGCACGCGCCAGTATGGCGTACGCAGGGCGGAGGGTCGCCGATGGACACCGCCCGCCCGCCAGCTGGGGGGCCGCTCGCCGGGCTCGTCGGCCGTCATCGGCGTCACCACTTCCGTATTGCAACACTGTCCTAACCGGAGAGACCCGGTTGTCGGGTCATATCTAACCGGCAGCACGAATGTTGCAGCAAGTATGTCCGGGGCATCAACTTACCGAACCGAATACTTCCGACTCGGGGGCTTGAAACTCTCAGTCGGGCACGAAAAGATACCCCGGGTCCGCACCACGGATGCCTATGTGGAAAATCGTCGATTCGGAGTGTACGACCATGATTCGGCTGCGCCCGGCCTGGTGCCTGATGTGGGGCCTGGCCTCGGTCGCCGCTTCCGCGAGCGGATGCACCGCCATCACCCCGCCACCGCAGCCGCTCGTCGTGGGCGTGCTCGCCCCGACGACCGGCCCGTCGGCCGTCGCGGGCGGCGACGCGGTGCGCGGCGCGCAGCTGGCCGTCGAGGTCGTCAACCAGGCCTTCCCCGCGCTGGCGGTGCCGCTGGCGGCGGGCACGGGGCTGCCCCGGCTCGGCGGGGCGACGCTGGTCCTGGCCACCGGCGACACCGCCGGGCGCCCCGAGACCGCGTCGGCGCAGGTGTCGACGCTGGTCACCGAGCGCCACGCGATCGGGCTGGTCACGGCCGACACGGCCGAGTCCACGGCGGCGGCGGGCACCCAGGTCCAGCGGCTGCGGGTGCCGCTGCTGGACGCGCGAACCACCGCCGACTACCTCACCGAGCTCGGCGTCGACTGGTACTTCCGCACCGGCCCGAGCGACAGCCAGCTCGCCGACAGCGCGTTCGCGCTGCTGGGGCGCCAGCCGGGCCGCACCCCGGACGCCGGGCACCGGGTGGTGCTGGTGACCGAGGCCGGGGCCGAGGGTGCCGCGGCCGCGGTGCGGCTGCGCGAGCTCGCGCTGCGCGCGGGCACCACGGTGTCCGCGCAGGTCGAGCTGGCGCCGTCGGACAAGTCCGACGCGCTGGAACCCGCCGGGACGGCGGATCCGGCACCCGACGCGGTCTTCGCCTGGGCGCAGACCACCGCCGGGGCCGCCGCCATCATCGCCGCCGCCGACCGCACCGGCATCCCGCTGTACGGCCTGGGCACCGGCTTCCGGCAGCTGGACACCCCACTGGCCGAGGGATCGGCGCTGCTGCGGGCCACCCCATGGTCGCAGGAGTACGCCGGGCGCAACCCGGTGGCCCGCGACGTGGCCCGGCTCTACCAGCAGCGCTTCGGCCGGCCGATGTCCGCCGCCGCCGCCGACGCCTTCACCGCGATGATCACCCTGGCCGAGGCCGTCGACAACGCGGGTTCCCGCGACCCGGCCGCGATCCGGACCGCGCTGCGGCAGACCACCCTGCCCGCCACCCAGATGATCATGCCGTGGGACGGGGTCCGGTTCGGACCCGACGGCCAGAACACGCTGGCCGCGGCCGTCGTCGAGCAGTGGCAGTACCGCGGTTTCCGCCTGGTCTACCCGATCGAATTGGCCACCGTCACCGCCCGCTGGGCGCACCGGGAAGCCCGGTGACCACCGGCGCGCTGCTGCTGCGCGGCGCCGTGCTCGCCGACGGCACCCGGGCCGACGTGACGGTCCGCGACGGCCTGATCGCCTCCATCGACCGGCCCGGCCCGCCGGCGCCCGACGCGCCCGCGCAGGTCGAGGACCTCAGCGGCTGTCTGCTGCTGCCCGCGCCGGTCGAGATCCACGCCCACCTGGACAAGGCCCTGACCGCGGACCGGGTGGCCAACCCCGCCGGGGACCTGCTCGGCGCCGTCGGCGCCTGGCTGGCCTACCGGCCCGGCCGCGACCGCGAGGACATCGCGGCCACCGCCCGCGCCGCGCTGCGCGCCTACGTCGGCAACGGGGTGACGGCGCTGCGCACGCACGTCGACCTCGGCACCGACATCGGCCTGCGCGGGCTGGAGGCGCTGCTGGAGCTGCGCGAGGAGGCGGCCGGGCTGTGCCGGCTGCAACTGGTGGCGTTCGCGGCCAACCCGCTGACCGGGGTCGCCGGGGCGGCCAACCGCGCCCTGCTGCGCGACGCGCTGGCGGCGGGCGCCGACGCGGTGGGGGCCTGCCCCGGCCTGGACGCCGACCCGGCCGAGTGCGTCGAGATCTGCCTGGAACTCGCCGCCGACCACGGCGTCGCCGTCGACCTGCACGTGGACGAGTGGCTGCGGCCCGAGCCGTGCACGCTGGCGCTGCTGGCCGACGCGGTGCTGGCCACCGGCTTCCCGTACGGCGTGGTCGCCTCGCACTGCGTCAGCCTCGGCGCGATGGAACCCGACCGGGCCGCCGCGATCGCCCGGCGGGTCGCCGCCGCGGGCATCGCCGTCGCCGCGCTGCCACAGACCAACCTCTACCTGCAAGGACGTGACCACGACCGGTCCGTCCCGCGTGGAATCACCGCGCTGTCGGTGCTGCGCGCGGCAGGAGTCACCGTCGCCGCGGGGGGCGACAACCTGCAGGACCCGTTCAACTGCCTCGGCCGGGCGGACCCACTGGAGACAGCCGCGCTGCTGGTGCTCGCGGGGCACGACACCCCGCAGCTGGCCTACGACGCCGTCAGCGCCGCCGCCCGCGCCGCCGCGGGCCTGCCCCCGGTGGCGCTGCGCCCCGGCGATCCCGCCGACCTGCTGGCCGTCCGCGCGGCGAACCTGCGCGAGGCCCTGTCCACCGCGAGCGCCGAACGCGTCGTCGTCCACGCCGGACGCGTCGTCGCACGCACCGAGGTGCACCGCACCTTCACCGACCTACCCGCACAGACAGGAACACCAGCGTGACCCACGACGGTCCGGCCCTCGCCCTCGAGTCGGTCGGCATGCACTACCCCACCGGCACCACCGCCCTGGACGGCGTGAGCCTGCGCGTGGGCGACGGCGAGTTCGTCGCCGTCGTCGGCCCGTCCGGCTGCGGCAAGAGCACCCTGCTGCGCCTGGCCGCGGGCCTGCTCACCCCCACCACCGGCACCGTGGCGCGGTCCGCCGCGCGCCTGGGCTTCGTGTTCCAGGACCCGACCCTGCTGCCCTGGCGCACCGTGCGCCGCAACGTCGAGCTGTCCGGGGAGCTGCGCGACGAGCCGGTCGCGCAGCGGCGCGAACGCGCCGCACGGGCGCTGGCGCGGGTGGGCCTGGCCGAGGCCGCCGAGCAGCTGCCGCGCACCCTGTCCGGCGGCATGCGCATGCGCGTGTCGCTGGCGCGCACCCTGGCCGGGCAGCCGGAGCTGATGCTGTTCGACGAGCCGTTCGGCTCGCTGGACGAGATCACCCGCGAGCGGCTCGGCGAGGAGCTCCAGGCGCTGTACGTCGCCGACCGCTTCGCCGGGCTGCTGGTCACCCACTCCGTCGCCGAGGCGGTCTTCCTGTCCCAGCGGGTGGTGGTGATGGCCGACCGCCGCATCGTCGGCGAGGTCGGGGTGCCGCTGCCCTACCCGCGCGAGCCCCAGGTCAGGTTCCTGCCCGAGTTCACCGCGCTGACCGCGCAGGTGACCGGCATGCTGCGCGCCGGCAGCGCCGAGCAGGCCGTGGCGGTGGCCCGGTGAACACGATCGCGCGGCGGCTGCGCGCCGCCCTCGCCCCGCTGGTGACGACCGGCGTCGTGCTGGCCCTGTGGTATCTGGGCAGCTACGTGCTGATCGACGCCGACCGGCGGTTCCTGCTGCCGCCGCCGCACGAGGTGGTCCGGGTGGCGGCGGACCCGGACAACCTCACCGAACTGCTGGCGGGCCTGGGCCTGTCGGCGCAGGTGGCGGGGCTGGGGCTGCTGCTGGCGGCGCTGCTCGGGCTGCTGCTGGCCGCGCTGATGAGCCAGGCCCGGTGGATCGAGCGGGCGGTGTACCCGTACGCGGTGCTGCTGCAGACCGTGCCGATCCTGGCGCTGGTGCCCCTGTTCGGCTTCTGGTTCGGGTTCGGCCTGCCCAGCCGGGTGCTGACCTGCGTGCTGATCGCGCTGTTCCCGATCACCGCCAACACCCTGTTCGGGCTGCGCTCCACCGACCCGGCCCTGCACGACCTGTTCACGCTGCACCGCGCGAGCCGCTGGACGCGGCTGGTGAAGCTGCAACTGCCCGCCGCGCTGCCGTCGATCCTCACGGGCCTGCGGATCTCCGCCGGGGCGGCCGTGATCGGCGCCATCGTCGGCGACTTCTTCTTCCAGCAGGGGCAGCCGGGCCTGGGCCAGCTCATCTACCTGTACCCGCGCCGCCTCCAGTCGGAACTGCTGTTCGCCGCGGTGGGCCTGGCGTCGCTGCTGGGCCTGGCCGTGTTCTGGCTGTTCGGCGCCGTCGCGCGGTATGCCACGGCCTGGCACGACTCGCAGCAGCGCACCCCGTCCAGCGGCCCGGATGCCGCCCGCTGACCGTCCCGCAGCACCACGCGCACCACCCCTTCCCCGCACCGTCCAAAAAGGAGTTTCGTGAAGACCTATCCCACCCCGCACCTGCTGTTACGCCGCACGACGGCCGTCGCGGCGCTGGCCGCGGCGCTGCTGGCCGGCGGCTGCACCGCCGCGACCGACGAGCCCCTGGCCGCGCCCAGCGCCGGCAGCGGCGCGCTGGACCTCGCCGCCGTCTGCCCGGCCACGGTCGTGATCCAGGCGGCGTGGACGCCCGAGGCCGAGCACGGCGCGCTGTACCACCTGCTCGGCAGCACGTACACCGTGGACGCGGACAAGAAGAAGGTGTCCGGGCCGCTGATGTCCGGCGGGCAGAGCACCGGCGTGAACGTCGAGATCCGCGCGGGCGGCCCGGCGATCGGCTTCCAGAACGCGGGCGCCCAGATGTACGCCGACCCGTCGATCATGCTGGGCCAGGTCGCCACGGACGACGCGATCGGCCTGTCGGCCAAGCAGCCGGTCGTCGGCGTGGTCGCCCCGTTCGACATCGCGCCCTACATGATCATGTGGGACCCGGCCGCGAACCCGACGTTCAACTCGATCGTCGACATCGGCAAGACCGACACCCCGGTGCTGTACTTCAACGGCGCCACGTACATGGACTACCTGCTCGGATCGGGCATCCTGCGCCGCAACCAGGTCGACGGCGCGTACGACGGCAGCCCCACCCGGTTCCTGGCCGAGAAGGGCAAGATCGCCCAGCAGGGCTTCGCCACCAACGAGCCGTTCATCTACGAGAACGCGCTGCCGCAGTGGAAGAAGCCGGTGAAGTTCCAGCTCATCCACGACACCGGCTACCCGATCTACCCTGAGGCGATCACGGTGCGCGCCGACAAGAAGGCCGAGCACGCCGCCTGCCTGAAGAAGCTGGTCCCGGTCATCCAGAAGTCCCAGGTGGACTACGTCAAGAACGCGGGCGCCACCAACGAGCTGATCATCAAGCTCAACGACGCGTACAAGGGCTTCCCGTACTCCAAGGAGCAGGCCGCCTACAGCGTCGAGCAGCAGCTCAAGCTGAAGATCGTCAGCAACGGCGCCAACACCACGCTGGGCGACTTCGACGTCGACCGGGTCAAGCAGGTCATCGACATCGTGAGCCCGATCTACAGCGGGCAGCGCAAGGAGGTCAAGAGCGGCCTCACGCCGCAGGACCTGGTCACCAACGAGTTCATCGACCCGTCGATCGGGCTGAGCTGAAAGCGAAGAACTGACCGTGCCGACACCGCCGTTGGCGCAGGTCGCGCAGCAGGCGAGCCGCCGGGCGCCCGGCCCGGCGGCTCTGTCCGCCTTCCTCGACGACCTGCCCGCCGTGCTCCCCCGCGACCGGTGCTCCACCTCCCCGGCCGCCCGCGCCGCCGCGTCCCGCGACTACGCGTACCTGTCCCCGCTGCTCTCCGCCGTGCTGCCCGACCGGCCCGCCGACGTGGTGGCCCGGCCGGCCACCACCGGGGAACTGGCCGCCGTGCTGCGCCTGGCGCACGCCCACGGCATCCCGGTGGTGCCGCGCGGGCGCGGCACCGGCAACTACGGCCAGGCCGTGCCGCTGGCGGGCGGGCTGGTCATCGACCTGACCCGCGCCGACCGGGTCCTGGAGGTCGGCGACGGCCGGGTCCACGCCCAGGCCGGGGCGACGTTCGTGGCGCTGGAGGCGGCGGCGCGGGCCACCGGGCAGGAGATCGCGATGCTGCCCAGCACCGTCGGCAGCACCATCGGCGGCTTCCTCGCCGGTGGCGCGGGCGGGCTCGGCTCGATCGAGCACGGCTGGCTCTGGGACGGGTTCGTGCACGCCCTGGACGTGCTCGGCTGCCCGCCCCACGAGCCGTGGCGGGTCACCGGCGCCGACTGCGCGCCGCACCTGCACGCGTACGGCGTCACCGGGGTCATCGCCACCGCGACCGTCGCGCTGGCTCCGGCCCGGGTCTGGACGGCGCTGCTCGCCTCGTTCCCGGACTGGGCGCGGGCGGCGGCCGCCGGGCGGGAGCTGCTGCACCTCGACCCGGCGCCCCGGCTGGTGTCGCTGGACGAGCCCGCGCTGATCGCGACGTACCCGCCCGATCCGGCCCTGCCCGCCGGGCGGCACAGCCTGCGCGCCGTCGTCACCGCGGGCACGGTCGACACCGCCATGCGCGCGGTGACCGGGCACGGCGGCCACGTGGAGGCGGTCACGCCGGACGCGGTGGGCTACCTGTCGACGCTGTCGTTCAACCACGTCACGCTGCGGGCCCGCAAGACCCGGCCTGAGCTGTGCCACCTCCAGGTCGGCGGCGAGCCCCTGGTCGCCGACCCCGACGCGGTACGCGCCTGCCTGCCGGGCGCGATGCTGCACCTGGACGGGCTGCGCGCCTTCCTGGACCCAGCCGACCCGGCCCGCGGCCGCGGGTTCGCCGGGCTGCTGCTGTCGGAGTTCCGCGACGCGGAAACCCTCTACCGCGGCGTCGAGCGGCTGCGCGAGCTGGGTGTGCACGTCGTCGACCCGCACACCTGGCAGCTGGGCGGTCCCGCCCTGCCCGCGATCCGGGCCGCGGCCGCCACCGCCGACCCCGACGGCCTCCTCAACCCGGGCAAACTCCCCGACCCCGCGTGACGGGTCACGCGGCCTCCTTGGCGGCAGTTTCGGGGAAAGTGCAGGAATCATGGTCTCGATTCGTGCACTTTCCCCGAAACTGCACGCAACACCGCGCGAGCGCGGAGCGGAGCGCGGGGCGCGGGCGGGCGCGCGGGGGTCAGGTGCGGCTGGGCAGGCGGACGACGCTGACGAAGAAGTCGTCGATCTGCTTGACCACCGAGATGAAGCGCTCGAAGTCGACGGGCTTGGCCACGTACGCGTTGGCGTGCAGCTGGTAGCTGCGCAGCACGTCCTCCTCGGCCTGCGAGGTGGTCAGCACCACGACCGGGATGCGGCACAGGTCCGGGTCGTTCTTGATCTCGGCGAGCACCTCGCGCCCGTCGCGGCGGGGCAGGTTGAGGTCGAGCAGGATCAGGTCCGGCGTGGGCGCGCCGGCGAAGTCGCCCTCGCGGCGCAGGAACGCCAGCGCCTCGACCCCGTCGGTGACGACCTCCAGGGTGTTGCGCATCTTGTATTCCTCGAACGCCTCCCGGGTCATCAGGACGTCACCGGGGTCGTCCTCGACCAGCAGGACCACGATCGGGCGGTCGGCGTCGGGCAGGGAGATCATGCGGCAGGCTCCTCATCGGGTACGGGCGGGACGGCGTCGACCGTTTCGGCGGCGTCCCCGACGGGCAGCGCGAACGTGATCGCCGCCCCGTCGGTGTCGGTCTCGGCCACCCAGATGCGGCCTGCGTGGTATTCCACGATCTTCTTCGCGATCGCCAGTCCCATGCCGGTGCCGGGATAGGCGTCCTTGGCGTGCAGCCGCTGGAAGATGATGAAGATCTTCTCGGCGAACTCGGACTCGATGCCGATGCCGTTGTCGCGCACGGTGATCTGCCACTCGTCCTCGACCCGCTGCGCGGACACGTGCACCTTCGGGGGCACGTCGACGCGGGCGAACTTCAGCGAGTTGCCGACGAGGTTGGCCAGCAGCGTGCCCAGCAGCGCCTCCTCACCCTCGACGGTCGGCAGCTCGTCCCAGGTCAGGATGTCCTCGCCGTACCGGCTGTCGCCGACGACCTGCCTGGCCACGGCCGCCATCACCTCGTCGAGCGGCACGGGCACGAACCCGCTGGTGTTGCGGCCGATGCGGGAGAACGCGAGCAGGTCGTTGATGAGCCGCTGCATACGCTGCGCCCCGTCGACGGCGAACATGATGTACTGGTCGGCCCGCTCGTCGAGCTGTCCGGCGTAGCGGCGCTGGAGCAGCTGGCAGAAGCTGGCCACCTTGCGCAGCGGCTCCTGCAGGTCGTGCGAGGCGACGTAGGCGAACTGCTCCAGGTCACGGTTGGACCGGGTCAGCTCGGCGGCCTGCGCCTGCAACTGCGCGTTGGCCGCCTCGATCGCGTGCCGGGCCTGGCTGACCTCGGCCAGGTCGGCGGCGATCTGGCGGCGCATGCTGTCCACGTCGTGGGCGAGCCGGCTCAGTTCCGGGGACCCCTGGCCGACGATCTGCGTGTCGTACGACCCCCGGGCCACGTGCCGCACCTGCGCGGCCAGGTCCAGCACCGGCCGGGTGACCATCCGGTTGAGCAGCACGACCAGGCCCACGCCGGCGATGACGACGACGAACCCGGCGCTGATCAGCAGCACCACCAGGCCGTCGCCGCTGGACTTGACGGCGTCGACCGCCGCGTTGCGCAGCTCGGTGATCTCGTTCTGCAGTGCGGCGACCTCGGCGCGGGTCTCGTCGAACCGCTTCTTGGACTCCTCGGCGAGCAGCGCCTGCGCCGCCTGCGGCCCCTCTGCCCGGGTCTTGGCGATCGCGGGCTCGGCCACCATCGAGCGCCATGCGTTCGCGCTGGCCCGGACCTTGCGCAGCTGCACCAGGATCTTCGGGTCCTGCGCCAGCAGCGGCGTCATCGTGGCGTAGAGGCCCTCCTCCTCCTCGCGCCCCTGCGTGTACGGCGCGAGCTCCGCCGGGTTGCCGCTGAGGGCGAAGCCGCGCACCCCCGTCTCCTGGTTGATCAGCGCCACGCCCAGCCGCTCGCCGCTCAGCCGCAGCACCCCGGTCTTGTTGAGCAGCACGTCGAGCTGCTCGCGGTTGGTCGCGGCCAGCGCCACGGCGCTGGCGGCGAGCAGGCCCAGCAGCAGCGCCGCGGCGGTGCACAGCGCGGTGACCCGGGCGCGCAGCGACCACTGCTGCAACGGCCGCAGCCGGTATTTCTCATTCGTCGTCACGATGTCGTTTCCCTACTGAGCAGCACGATCGCCACGTCGTCGGCCAGCGGCCCGCCGTTGAGCGCCTCGGCCGCCTCCACCAGGGCGGCGGGCAGCGCCGACATCGGCACGCCCGCCGCGGTGCGGGCCTGGCACAGCTCGTCGAGCCGGTCATAGCCCAGCCGCTCGGGACCGTCGCCGGTGCGGCCCTCGACCAGGCCGTCGGTGAACAGCAGCAGCGACCACGGCCCGTCGGGCAGGCCGACCTCGGTGCCGGTGCGGGGCGCGTCGCCCAGGCCGAGCAGCATCCCGTACGGCACGTCGACCGGCGCGGCCCGGCCGCCGGCCAGCAGCAGCGGCGGCGGATGCCCGGCCAGCCAGCACGCGGCCCGGCCGGTGTCCAGGTCGATGCGCACGACCGCCATCGTCGCGAACGTGCCCGGGTGGCTGCGCTCGCTGACCAGCACCTGCTCCATCGCGGCCAGGGTCGGCTCGGGCGCCACCCCGGCCAGCGTCAGCGCCCGCCAGGCGACCCGCAGCTCGACGCCGAGCGCGGCGCCGTCCACGTCGTGCCCACTGACGTCGCCGATCGCGGCGTGGACATACCGCGGGCAGGTCTGCACGACGTCGAAGAAGTCGCCGCCCAGCACGCCCTCGTGGCGGCCCGGACGGTAGAAGGTGTGCACGGCCAGGCGGTCGGTGCTCATCAGCGGCTGCGGCAGCAGGCCGCGCTCCAGCCGGGCCGACTCGGCCTGGCGCAGCTCGACCTCGCGCAGCCGCCCGGCGCTGACCTCGGCGTGCTTGCGCTCGACGGCGTACTGCACGGAGCGTTCCAGCAGCGCGCCGTCGACCTGGCCCTTGACCAGGTAGTCCTGGGCGCCCTCGGCGACGGCGTTGATGCCCACGTGGGCGTCCTGCTGGCCGGTGAGCACGCACACGGCGACCCCGGGCGCCTCGGCGAGCACGCGGCGCAGCCCCTCCATGCCCTGCGCGTCGGGCAGGCCCAGGTCGAGCAGGATGCAGTCGACGGCGTCGAACAGGGACCGCGCGTCGTTGAGGCTGCGCGCCACGGTCAGCTGGATGGCCGCCTGCTGCTCCTCCAGCAGCTCCCCCACCAGGTAGGCGTCGCCCTCGTCGTCCTCGACCAGGAGCACGCGCAGCCGGGCAAGCCGTGCCGGTCCGCGCGGCTGCACCGGCACAGGGGGAGCCGTGAACATCGGGGTGGCCTACTTCTGGGGGTCGAGAGGGTCGGGGGGTGCCATCGGGGGGTCACGCAACGTACCGATCATTTCCTAACCGACCCGCTTGCACAACCTGTGCAAGCGTCGCCACCAGCCATGCGACCTATCCGTGATCATGGGAGTGCTCGATATTCCCAGCTCATCCCGCCCGCAGGGTGGCAGGCGGCCCAGCATGTAACTGATTTCGCAGGTCAGCAAGGGCGAAATCGGTTTCGCCGGCGAGGTGGCTCTCAGTCGCGTACCCAGTAATCGGCCGGGGTCCGGCCCGGCCGGAAGCCCGACGCCCGCGCCCAGGCCATCGCCTCGGTGAACCCCCGGCCGACGTCGCCCGGATCGTGCGCGTCGCTGCCGAAACTGACCGCCGCGCCGCCGTGGTCGCGCCACCAGCGCAGCACGGGTGCGGCGGGCCACGGCCCGGCGGTGTTCACCTCCAGCACCCGTCCCCCGGCCGCCAGCGGCTCCAGGACCCGCGCATACTCCTCGCGCAGGGCGTACGGGTCGAACGGCGGCCGGTCGGCGGGCCAGAACAGCGCCGGCAGGTCCAGGTGCGCCAGCACCTCGAAGACGTCGCACCCGGCCACCATCCGGGCGGTCTCGGCCAGGTGGCGGCGCACCACCTCCAGCGGATCGCCGTCCATGAGCAGCGGGGAGTACACCAGCCGGTCGCCCTCCGGCAGGCAGTGCACCGAGCCCACGACCCGGTCGAACCCGCCCGCGCGCAGCACCCGCGCGGCCTCGTCCGGGAACAGGTGCGGCTCCCCCAACTCGACTCCGGTCAGGATGCGCAGGTCAGGGAAGCGCTCCCGGCACCGCGCCACCGCCGCCAGGTAGCCCGCGACGTCGAGCAGCCCGCTGGCGGCGTGCGCGCCGATGACGCGGCGGCGGCCGTCGGGGGTGGTGGTCCACGGCGTGAAGTCGGCGTGGTCGGAGAAGACCACGGCGGGCAGGCCCAGCTCGCGGGCCCGTACGCAGGCGCGCGCCATCGAGCCCGTCGGGGCGTCCCAGGACCATTCGGTGTGCACGTGCCCGTCCGCCGGGACCGGTTCCGCGATCTCGCTCTCCATCGAGATCATCCTATTTACATCGACGCTTCGGCATGTCACGATGCGCCATGTCTCTCCGAAGCCGCCTCACGGCCGGGCTGGCACTGGCGATCGCCGCCGCCACCCTGGCCGCCCCACCCGCCTCCGCCGCGCCCGCGCAGCTGCTCAGCGACCCGGTGTACGACTACGCCACCGCCATCCGCGAGGCCGTCTACATCGACACCCCCGTGGACAACGACGGCGACGGCGTCGCCGACAAGGTCGTCGCGGACATCATCCGCCCGAGCGAGGCCGCCACGGCCGGGGTCAAGGTCCCGGTCATCATGGACGCCTCGCCCTACTACCAGTGCTGCGGCCGCGGCAACGAGTCGGAGAAGAAGGCCTACGCCACCGACGGCACGGTCACCAAGTTCCCGCTGTACTACGACAACTACTTCGTGCCGCGCGGCTACGCCTTCATCGCCGCCGACCTGCCCGGCACCAGCAAGTCCAAGGGCTGCGAGGACGTCGGCGGCGCCGAGGAGATCGCGGGCGCCAAGGCCGTCATCGACTGGCTCAACGGGCGCGCGGTCGGCCGCACCGCCGCCGGGGCGACCGTCACCGCGAGCTGGAGCACCGGCAAGGTCGGCATGATCGGCAAGTCGTGGGACGGCACCATCGCCAACGGCGTGGCCGCCACCGGCGTCGACGGGCTGGTCACCATCGTCCCCATCTCCGCCATCTCCAGCTGGTACGACTACAACCGGGTCAACGGCCTGGTCAACCCGAAGGTCAGCTCGGTGCCGAGCCTGCACTCGCTGGTCAACGCCCGCCCCGCGGGCACCTGCACCAGCGTCTCCAACGCGCTGACCACCGGCGCCGACGCGAGCACCGGCAACTACAACTCGTTCTGGGCCGCCCGCAACTTCGTCACCAACGCGAGCAGGGTCCGTGCCAGCGTCTTCGTCGTACACGGGCAGAATGATCTGAACGTGCAGGGCGTGCACTTCGGGCAGTGGTGGAGCGCGCTGGCCGCCAACAACGTCCCGCGCAAGCTCTGGCTGTCGCAGGAGGGCCACGTCGACCCGTTCGACTCGCGCCGCTCCGTCTGGGTCGACACGCTGCACCGCTGGTTCGACTACTGGCTGCTGGGCATCGACAACGGCATCATGAGCGAGCCCATGGCCGACGTCGAGCGCGCCGCCGACGTGTGGCAGACCAGCACGCAGTGGCCGCCGACCGGCACCTCCACCGCCAACTACGTGCTCCAGGGCACCGGTGACCCCGGCACGCTGGCGGTCGGCACCGGTTCCGGCTCGCTGTCGCTGACCGACTCGGCGTCGCTGACCGAGGCCAACGCGGTCAGCTCCCCCACCACGGCCCGCACCGGCCGCAAGGTGTACCAGACCGCGGTCCTGACCTCCGACCTGCGCATCTCCGGTACGCCGACGATCACGCTGCGGGTGAAGTCGAGCAAGTCCACCACCACGCTGTCGGCGCGGCTGGTCGACTACGGCACCGCGACCCGGGTCAACTACCGCAGCTCCGGTGAGGGCATCAGCACGCTGACCTCGCAGACCTGCTGGGGATCGTCGTCGAGCACCGACGACGCCTGCTACAAGGACACCGCCAAGACGGTGGCGTCGGCGGCATACCAGGTGCTGTCCCGCGGCTGGATGGACGGGGCGCACCGCGACTCGCTGACCAGCCCCGCCAACATGTCGACCAGCACGTACTACACCATCACCTGGAAGCTGCGGCCGATCGACCAGATCATCCCGGCCGGGCACCGGCTCGGGCTGGTGCTGACCCTCAGCGACGCCGAGTTCGTCTCCTCGCACTCCACCGGCGCCACGGTCACCGTCGACCAGACCGCCTGCGTCCTGTCCCTGCCCATCGCCCCCGTCGGCGCGCTGGCCGGGCTCAGCGCCGCCGGTCCGATCACCGTGTACGCGCCGGAGTCCTATGCGGGCACCGGCACCCGCTTCCAGTAGCAGAAGCGCGGATCTCCCCTGGCCAGGGCCGGTCAGGGGAGATCCGCCACTCGTCTGAGGGCACTGCGGACATACCGCTGCCCACTGCCGGTCGTCACTCAGGAGTGGTTCCCGTGTCGCAGTCATCTTCGCCGGGCTGGCACCCGGATCCCGCCGACAGCCCGCATCCGCGCGCCCCGTGGCACGAACCGGCCGCCCTGCCGCCACGCAAGCGCCGCCCCTGGCTGATCGCCATGATCGTCGCCGCCGTCCTCGGCCTGTGCTGCATCGCCCCCGCCGTCGTCTTCGAGAGAAGCCTCGGCCCGAGCGAGGCCGAGCTCGCGGCAGCCTTCGACGGTGTGGCCCTGCCGGCCGACGTGCTCCTGGTCAAGAAGACGTCCTCGGGTAACCGGTTGTGCCTGGACGACTGCGTCTCCCTGTACCGGATCTACGCGTCCGCCGCACCGCCGCCCGTCCTGTACGACAAGATCACCGATACCCTGCGGCAGGCCGGTTACCGGTGCGTGCCACCGGCTTGGCAGCGACCGGGCGTCGTCTGGTGCGGGCCGTTCGAGCCGTCGCATGTGAGCTACTGGCAGCGGCGCGACGACCAGCACATCATGCTGGCGGTCAACCCCCTGCCGCCCCCGGGAGAGCTGCACCGGCTGCCGTCCGACGTCACCGCCGACCCCGCCTGGCAGTCGTTCGCGGACGTCGTCGTGTCCGGCGGACGGCCGTGAGCGGTGCGAAGGTCACCGCGCACCCGCTCGGGCGCCCCGTCCGGTCAGCGGATCGTCAGCGCGGCGGCGGCCCGGCCGAGGGCCAGCAGGAGCAGGACGATCCCGACGACGGCGGCGCCGACGACCCACGCGCGGTTGCTGCCGGGCAGCTGCTCGCGTGTGGGGTCGGGCGGCGGCGCGGGCAGGGGCAGCCACGTCGGCGGCTTCGCCGCCCGCCGGGTGATCTCGTCGCGTACGGTCCGGTTGACGATCTCCCAGGTGTCGCGGCGCAGCACGTAGTCCTCGGCCGCGTAGTCGGTCGGGAACCGCTGCCGGATGCGGATCAGCCTGACGAACAGGGTCTCGTCATCGACTTCCTTGAGGTCGCGCAGCAGAGGGTCCGTCACCGGCGCACCTTTCCGGGGATGGGATAGGTCCGAAATGAACGGTATCAGCTGATATTTCGGATGCACCTTCCCTGAACGGGTGATTGCCTGCCGACGCACAACCCATCCCGGGCGGGTCACCCGGCGGCAACGTCCACATGGCAGGCTCACCGCATGCTGTTCACGCGAGCCGACTTTCCCCTGGTCCGCAGCGACGAACTGGCCGACGAGGCCCCGTTCTGGACGCACTACCTGGCCATGCTGCACGACGAGCAGCAGCTCATGTCCATGCTGGAGGTCGACGGCGCCGACTGGGACGCCATGAACGGCCGGCTGCACGACCCCGAGCGGTGGCCGGTGCTGCGGGTCGCCCTGGACGAGGGCGGCCACTACGCCGTGTACTGGTGCAACATCCCCGGCGACCAGGGCCTGCACATCGAGCGCCTCAGCGCGGGCCGGGCGCTGACCCTGGTGGCCGACCTCGCCGACGGCTGCCCGGCGGGCCTGCTGGAATGGGACGACCTGCTGGACATCGCGGTCACCGTGCCCCGCCGGTCCGGCGTGCTGCCCCGGCTGCGGCGGTTCCTGCTGCTCCTGCCACTGCTCGGCGCCGCGCCCGAGAACGCGGCACTGGTGGTGCGCAAGACGTTCCCGCCCCGCAACCGGGCCGACCGGCTGCTGCTCGACGCCGCCGGGGCGATCATGCAGGACTGGTCGCGCTGGGAGTTCGCCGAGGGCGAGCGCAGCGAGCTGTGGCCTGCGACATGATCGCGAGGCCGATTAGGATCATGCGATGACGATCATCTCGGTGCCGTACCACCAGGACGAGCAGCTCGCTCCCGACCACCTGCCGCTCGCCGGGGACGTCACCGTCGAGGTGCCGTTCGGCGAGGCCACCGACCGCCGGCATCGCCTGGTCCAGGTGCAGGCGGCGGTGGCCGCGGCCGTGGCGGGCGCCGGACCGGACCCGACCGTCGTCTCCGGAGACTGCCTGGTCGCCCTCGGCGTCGTCGCGGGCCTCCAGCGGGCCGGGCTCGACCCCGGCGTGGTCTGGTTCGACGCCCACGGCGACGTGCACACCACGGCCTCGTCGACCTCCGGCTACCTCGGCGGCATGGCGCTGCGCTGGCTCGTCGGCGCCGACCCGGAGCTGGTCACCGGCCCACTGGGGCTGCGCCCGCTGCCCGAGGAGCGGGCCGTGCTCGTCGACGCCCGCGACCTCGACCCGGCCGAACGCGACTACCTGCGTACGGCCGGGATCGCCCACCGCCAGGTCGCGGCGCTGTCCGCCGCCGACCTACCCGAGGGGCCGCTGCTGCTGCACGTCGACGTCGACGTCATCGACGCCGCCGAGGTCCCCGGCCTGCGCTTCCCCGTGCCGGGCGGCCCCGGCGGCGACACCGTGCTCGACGCGCTGCGCCGGGTGCTGGCCACCGGCCGGGTCGCCGCGCTGCACATCGCCTGCCCGTGGCACCCCGCCACCGGCCAGGACGGGCCGGTCCGCGCCCGGCTGCTGGCCGCGCTCGCCGCCCTGCGCTGAGCCTCAGCCCACCAGCTGCTTGTAGAAGAAGGTGCAGTCGCGCAGGGTGCCGCCGGGGTCGGCGGCGTAGTCCGGGACCACGCCGTACGCCGTCCAGCCGGTGGCGTGGTAGAGGAACTCGGCGTCGCTGCCGGTCTCGGTGTCCAGCAGCAGCAGGTCCACCCTCCGCGACCGCGCCTCCTGCTCGGCGGCCGCCATCAGCCGCCGGGCCACCCCCCGGCCGCGGGCGGCCCGGTGCACCATCAGCTTGACCAGCTCCGCCCGGTGGCGGCCGTTGTCCTTGCGGCCGGGCACGAGGCTGACCGTGCCGACGACCCGGTCACCGTCGTACGCGGCCCAGACCAGGTGGCTGCCGTCGGCGACGGCGGCCGACAGCTCCCGCCACCACCCGGCCGCCGCCTGCGGCGCGTACGGGGCGAGGAAGCCGAGCGAGGCGCCGCTGTCGACGGCGTCGGCCAGCAGCTCGGCCAGACCCGGCGCGTCCGTGGCGAACCGCTCGGCGGACAGCCGGGTGATCGTGATCTGGTGCATGCGGGCCTCTCTCACGGCGCGACGATGAGCACGGCGTACCGGGCGGCCCGGTCGCCGAGGTTGCGGAAACGGGAGCTGCCCCAGAGGCGGAAGCGCAGGCAGTCGCCGGTGGCAAGCTCGTGCGCCTGCCCGTTGGCAGTGATCTCGACCGCGCCGTCGAGCACCCAGATGTGCTGCTCCAGGCCGCTGACGGGCGGTGCGTCGTACGGGATGTCCGCGCCCGGCCGCAGCGTGCCCTCGATGACCTCGCCGCGCAGCCCGGCGTGGGGCGGCGACACCGACCGCCGCAGGAACCCCGACTCCTCGTCGTGCCACACCGGCTGGTCGGCGGCGCGCACCACCGGCGACGGCTCCGCCTCGACCTCGGCGAGCAGGCGCGACATCGTCCGCCCGTACGCGCTGCAGAGCCGGCCGAGCAGCGACGCGGTCGGGCTGATCTCGGCCCGCTCCAGCCGCGACAGCGTCGACCGGCTCACCCCCGTCTTGCGCGCCAGCTGGTCGAGCGACCACCCGTGCTCCGCCCGCAACTGCGACAACCGCGCCGCGAGCTGTACCTCCAACAAATCCGGTGCCTCGTCAACCATTCCCACACCGGAGACACTATCCCAGATATGAGACACCCACGTTAACTCCCACCCCCATCCCTCCCCACCCCCCACCCCTCCTCCACGTTGATCATGAACTTATGGCCGTGTTCGACGGCGTGTCCCCACCCCGGCACCGTGATCACCTGCGGGTCTGTGGCGATGATCGCCACTGGCGGTCGAAACCTCAGGCAGGAGTGCGCCTTCTGACCGCAGACAGCGATCTCGACCCGGCAGACGGCTCGGCCGCCCGCGGCCCTGGGCGGCCCCGCCCAGCGTTCCCGGGGGGCGGGCGCGGGCCGGCGCGGGCCGGCCGAGCGCTGGGCGGGCGGGGGCCAAGTTGCCGGGCAATCGGGCGAAAGGCGGGCCTGATAACGCCCGATTGCCCGGCAACTTGGCCGAGGGTGGGTCACGCGCGCCCGGCTGGGCGGAGCGTGAGGGTGGATGGCGGGTGGGTGGGGTGGGGTCAGGCGCCGGTGGAGTACAGGGTGGTGATCTCGGAGGCGGTGAGGACGCGGCTGTACAGGCGGAACGAGTCCACCGCGCCGTCCAGGTACG
Source organism: Catellatospora sp. TT07R-123 (assembly GCF_018327705.1). Classification (NCBI taxonomy): domain Bacteria; kingdom Bacillati; phylum Actinomycetota; class Actinomycetes; order Micromonosporales; family Micromonosporaceae; genus Catellatospora; species Catellatospora sp. TT07R-123. The sequence goes on from NZ_BNEM01000001.1 coordinate 1,934,467, forward strand.
GGTCCCCGCTGTACTGCGAGCGCCCGATCCAGTTCTGCGTGGTGCTGCCCAGCGCCCCGGGCGTCAGCGTCATCGAGGAGTTGCGCGCCACCTCGGCACCGTTGACGTACAGGATGCCCACGCCGCCGCCCACGGTCACCGCGACGTGCGTCCACGCCCCCGTCGCCAGCGCGGCCGGGGCGTTGATCTGCTGCTCGCCCCCGGCCCCCGACGTCGTGATCGCGAACCGGGCCGTACCGGAGCCGCTGCGCGGCACGAGGAACATGTTCGCCGTCGTGCCGGTGCCGAAGTCGAACAGCCGCGCCCAGTTGGTGATCGTGTCCAGCCGGACCCAGGTCGCGGCCGTGAGCGCGCTCGCCCCGGCGAGGATGCCCGACGGCGCCGAGACGTACTGCGAGGTGCCGCTGAGGTCGACCGCGTTGCCGGTGCGCCCGGCGACCCAGGTCGCGCCCCCGGCCACCGACGCGGTCTTGCCGTTGCCGGTGGCGTCGGCGGCGCTGGTGCCGGAGGTCTCGTCGAACTTCCAGTGCGCCACGAACTGCGGCAGCGGGGTGGTCGTGGTGACGTTCCAGTACACCGTGTACCGCTGGCCGTGCATCTTGTAGAACGGGAACAGGGTGACCGCACCGGTGGAGGCGGTCGCGGTGAACTGGAGCGGCGTCGAGGTCGCCGCGAGCGAGGAGGCGGTCAGGGTCGGCAGGGCGGTCAGGTTGGTGGTGCCGTACGCCCCGGCCAGCACGATCGGGCCGTACTTGACCGCCTGGGTGGTGCTGCTGTCCGGCGTGGACTCGCGGGTCAGCGCCATCGGCAGGCTGATGTCGACCACGTCGCCCGAGGCCCAGGTGCGGTTGATCGACGCGTACGACCCCGGCGTGACCCCGCTCTGCGTGGTGCCGTTGACCTTGACCGTCGCGCCGGTGGCCCACGCGGGGACCCGCACCTTCAGCGTGAACGTGCCCGCGCCCGTGATCGTCAGCTTGCTCGACGGCACCTCCGGGAACGTGGTGTCCTGCCGCACCGTGATCCCCTTGGCGGCCCAGTTGAGCTGCGAGGCGATGAATAGGTTCACGTACAGCGTGTCGCCGGAGTAGAAGTAGATCGTGTCGGCGTACTTGGTGTTGGTCTCCATCCCGGTGCCGTGGCAGCAGGTGAAGTTGTCGTAGTCGTTGCTGTAGGTCTTGATGCCGCCCGCGCGCAGCGGGATGTAGTAGCTGTGGAACCCGTGCGTCGAGTTCGGGTTCTGCGCCCCGAGCAGCTGGTTGTAGAGCGCCTTCTCGTAGTAGTCCAGGTAGTCGGCGCGGTTGGGGTTGGTGAAGAACAGCTGCCGGGACAGCTTGAGCATGTTGTACACGTTGCAGCACTCGCAGGTGCTGTCCGACAGCTCCGAGGCGATCCGGTCGGGCGCCTTGAAGTACTCGCCGTTGGAGTTGCCGCCGATGGCGTACGTGTGGTGCCCGATCACGATGTCCCAGAAGTTGCGGGCGATGTCGAGGTACCGGGTGGTGCCGGTGGCGTGGTACTCCCGGATCGCGCCGATCATCTTCGGGATCTGCGTGTTGGCGTGGTAGTTGTTCAGCGCGTCGGTGTTGGACGCCAGCGGGTCGAACACCTCCGCGTGGTCGAACTGCTGCGCGGCGGCCAGGTGGTTCGGGTCGCCGGTGAGCTGGTACAGGTTGGCCAGCACCTCGTTCATGCCGCCGAACTCGGTGTCCATCATGTTCTGGCGCTGGGTGAGGGTGAGCCGGTCGTTGCGGAACTTCACCCACGACGCCATCGCGGTCAGCACCGTCAGCGCCTGGGCGTTGCCGGTGAGCAGGTGCATGTCGAGCAGCCCGGCCATGATCTTGTGGAGCGTGTAGTACGGCGCCCACACCGACTGGCGCGCCTCGACCCGGTCGATGAAGCTCTCCGGGTATGCCGACAGGTAGCCGGTGTTGTACCCGGCCGTGGTGGCGCGGGCCTGGCAGGTGGCCAGCTGGGCCACCAGGTAGTCGCCCTTGGTCTTGTAGCTGGTGGTGCCGGTGTTGGCGTACGCCTGGGCCAGCGCGGACAGCACGTGCCCCATCGAGTGCCCCCGCAGCTCGGTGGTGGGCGACTCCCAGCCGCCGCAGGCGGCCGCCGAGGAGCTGATGCCGTAGTTGAGCCGGAACGTGTGCAGCAGCCGGTCGGCGTCCAGGAAGCTCAGGTAGCTCTGGGTGCGCCCGGCGTTGCTGAGGAACGGCCCGGCCAGCAGCGTGACTGCCGACAGCGGGAACGGGTATACCGAGACACCGATGTCGGTGCGCGCGGCGTACGCCGCCTGCCCGGCGGACAGGCCGCCGACGGCCGTCGCGGCGGCGCCCACGGCACCGGCCCGCAGCACGGCACGGCGGGAGATTGCGGACATGTTCTCACCCTTCTCAAGGACGGGTGCGGCGAGAGCGGAGTCCGTAATCGCTGATAGTTGTCTATGAAATCCTTTTCGGCAACAGTATCGAAACACGCACTCTCCGTGATCGCCATGTCTCACTCGGTGATGCGAGAGTGGCGCGCGCCACGCCCGGTGCGGCGCGGGGTTGCCGGGTGGCCGACCGCGCTGGCACCTTTGCCGTCATGCAGGCAGAGCAGCTGGCAGGGTTCGCGTGGACCTTCGACGTGGTGCACCCCGATCCGGACCGCCGACAGGCGGCGCTGGAGACCGAGCGGATGTACCAGGAGGAATGGTCGCGGCTGAGCTCGCAGGCCCGGATCGTGCACCAGCGGGTGGGCGAGCACGACCAGCTGTCGGCGGCCATGCGCGACGCGTACGACCTGATGTTCGCCGCCCCGGTCTGGCACTACATGACCAGCGGCGCCCCCGCCGAGCGGCTGGCCCCGTTCGCCCGCCACGCCGTGCTCTACCTGCGCTGGGAGACCGAATTCCCGGACGAGTGGGCCGAGCACGGCAGGAGCTGGACCGCCAAGCGGCTGATCCTGCGCGCCCTGGCCCAGCACGGCCCGACCCTGGACACGCACGGCGACCTGCTCGCCCTGGTCGACGCGGCGGTGCGGCGCGAGCACCGGTGCGAGGACCTGGGCTACGTGAAGGTCGCCCGTACGCTGCACGAGCCCTCGGTGCGCTGGCTGATCGAGGCCGCGCTCGGCGACCCCGACCCGCTGGTCGGCCTGCGCGCCGGATACCTCGCCTGGGCCCTGGACCACCCCCACGCCCCGGTCACCCCCGCCACCTGGCGCGCCTGGCTGCGCGGCTGATCCGCCCGGCCGAGATCTTGTGCGTTTTCTGTCGCCCCGGCAGCAGAAAACGCACAAGATCTCGACGGGCGCCGCGGGCAGTCACGACTGTCGCTATTCCGGTGGGCGGCGGGTCCGTTGCCGGAGAATGCGGGGTGACGTGGCCGCAGCGGCTCCGGCTGGGCGGCAGCCTTAGCGGAGGAGGTCGTCATGGCCGTGGAGAACACCCTGACAGAGGCAGAGCGCCTGCTGGTACGCGATACCGCGGTGGACCAGCTGGCGGGGCTGGACGAGGACCAGCTGCTGGACCTGCACGCACGGGTGCGGCGGGCCCGTAACAAGTACACCGGCCTCTACCGGCGCCAGGGCGCCGCCAAGGTCTCCACCGTCGGCGGCCGCGGCAAGGCGGCCGAGAAGAACACCCGCAACCGCGACAAGGCCGAGGCGTTCGAGGACGCCCTCGCCCGGGTGAGCCGCCGCCTCGCGGTGGTGGCGCGGGAGAGCGCGCTGGCGCTGAAGGCCGAGCGCCTGGAGTCCGCCCGCGCCGCCCGCAACACCGCCCCGCCCGCCGCCGCCCGCAAGCCCGCCGCGACGCCGCGCCGGTCCCAGCGGACGCAGCCGACGCCCGCCTCGGCCCCGGCGGCGCGCAAGCGGCACGCGTCCACCCGGGCCACCGGCGCCCGCCGCCAGGCCGCCCGCGACACCCGCTGACCCGGGCCGGCCGTCAGGCCAGCGCGGCCAGCGCCTCCTGCGCCTGCTCGACCACCAGCCGGTCGCCCGCCGAGGCGACCACGTGCTCCAGCGCCCGCCGGTACGCCACCGCGTACGCCTGTTCGGCGGACACCTCGACGTCGGGCTGCACGCCGACCCCTTCCCAGTTCGTCTCCGTCACCGGGTTGACCGAGCGGGCGAACGGGACGGTGATCTCCACCGTGTCCGACAGCGGGTAGCGGTCGGTCGGGTGCGCGCCGCCCCGGGTCGTCTGCCCGATGAGCACCGCGCGCCGCTGCGCCTGGAGGTTGTAGGCGATCTCCTCGCCGCCGGAGAAGGTGGTGTCGCTGGTCAGCGCATAGACCGGCCGGTCCAGGTAGCGGCGGCCGGGCACCCACGCCAGGCTCCAGTACTGCCTGGTCTGCCGGGTCGTGCCGTCGTAGATGCTGTTGAGGTGCGTCTGCTCGTCCTTGAAGAAGTAGCTGCACCAGAAGATCGCGCCGTCAGGCGAGCCGCCGCGGTTGCGCCGCAGATCGATGATCAGGGCCTCGGTGTGCTCGACCAGCTGCATCGCGGCGGCGATCGCCGACGCGCCCACGTCCGGGCTGGTGACGTTGTGCAGGTCGAGGTAGCCGATGTTGCCCGCCAGCCGCTCGGCGCGGGCGATGCCGAAGTTGTTGACCCGCAGGTAGTCCCGCCAGGCGGCCTCGGCCGCCTCCTCGCTCTGGCCGCTCTCCTGGAGCTCGACAGGCCGGATGCGGACCCGCAGGTGCTTGTCGGCGAAGATCTCGAACAGGTCTTCGGTGAGGCGGACGCACAGGTCCGCCTCGGACAGTCCGGTGTAGTCGCGCGAGCGGATGATCTCCGCACCCGCGAGAGCCCTGTCGGGGAACACGTAGTGCTTGCACAGCTGCTCCAGGGCAGCCTCGACCAGAGGGGTTGTCACCGCCGAGACGGTACCTGATCTTCACCGGCGCGGCGGGGCCGCGCTGCTCGCGCGGGCGACCAGGGTCGGCGCGACGCGCGGATGGGTGGGCGCCGCCGGGGGCTCGTCGGCGTCGAGCAGCTCCAGCAGCGCCGCCAGGCAGCGGCGGCCGACCTCGTCGAAGTCCTGCCGGACCGTGGTCAGGGGCGGGGACAGGTATTCGGCCTCGGGGATGTCGTCGAAGCCGACCACGCTCACGTCCTCCGGCACCCGGACGCCGCCCTCGTGCAGGGCGCGCAGCAGCCCCAGGGCCTGCTGGTCGTTGGCGCAGAAGACGGCGGTGACGTCGGCGCGGGCGGCCAGCTGCCGGCCGGCCTCGTACCCGGAGCGCGGGCTCCAGTCGCCGACGATCACCGGCGGAACGCGCCGGTCGGCGGCCTCCAGGGTCTGCCGCCAGCCGTCGACCCGGTCGCGGGCCTCGACCCAGTCCCGGGGCCCGGAGATGTGCCAGACCGTCTCGTGGCCGAGGTCGAGCAGGTGCTGGACGGCCAGCCGCGCGCCCGCGACCTGGTCCACCGAGACGGTGGGCAGCTCGCCGGCGGCGTCGGCCTCGACCACGATCGCGGGCACGCCCCTGGGCAGGCTGTGCACCGCGGCGGCCGCCGTCATCAGCGGCGCGATGATCACGACTCCGGCGACGGACTGCTCGGTGAGCGAGTCCACCGCCGCGGCGACCCCGGCGCGGTCGAGCTGCTCCAGGGCCACGATGCTGATGCCGTATCCGGCCCGCCGCGCCGCCCGCTCGACGCCGAGCAGGGTCGCGGCGGGACCGTACAGGATGGTGTCGAAGCTGACCACGCCGATGACGCGCGAGCGCCGCCCGGCCAGCCCCCGGGCCAGCGCGTTGGGCCGGTAGTTGAGCTGGGCCACCGCGCGCAGGACCCGCTCACGGGTCTCCTCGCGCACACTCGGGTGGTTGTTGAGGACCCGGGACACCGTCTGGTGCGACACGCCCGCGAGCCGGGCCACGTCGTTCATGACCGCGGCGCGCGCGGCCGGCTGCTGGCTCATACCGCCCTCCCTAGCCGCCATCCTAGATCCTCGGTGTCTCCATGCGGGGTGGGCTCTGCGGCCTTGATCGACGTCGGCCTCCATGCGGTGAGAGCGCCATCCCCGCCCGCCCCCACCAGCACGTCCGAAGATGGCACCATGCTGCGGTGACCAGATCCCTGCAACGCTCGACCATCCTGATCGGACTGCTGACGGGCGCGGTCCTGGCGGTCGGCGCCATCGCGATCGCGCAGCGCGTGGACGCCAGGCCCGAGACGGCGGTGCTCGTGGTGCTCGCCGCATCGGCGGCGCTGCTGCTGCACCAACCGTTGAGCCTGCTCGGCTACCTCGGCGCCGCCCTGCTGCTGCGGCTGCCGGTCGTCACGGTGAAGCTCTCGCCGCTGAGACGCAGCTTCGTGCGGGTCGGCCCGGCGGCCGACGCACCGCGGCTGCGGCTGCGCATGCCGCTGTTCAACCTCGCCGGCCCGGCGATGAGCCTGATCATCGCGTATGGAACATGGCTGCTCGCCCGCCACCGGACGGGCCCGGTCCAGGCCGCGCTGGACGCGGCCGCGCTGGGCGGGCTGCTGTTCGCCGGGCAGAACCTGATCCCGGTGCGGTACGGCGCCCACCGCTCCAGCGGCCGCAACGCCCTGCGCTGGCTGCTGCGGCCCGACCTGGCCCGCAGCGACGTCGCCCTGGTGCGCGAGTCCGTCGAGGACCGCGCCCTGCTCGACGACGTCACCAGCGGCCGGCTGGAGCCCGCCGCCCTGTACGCGCTCGTCGCCGACCCGAGCCGCTCGCCGAAAGTGCTGCTCACCGCCTCCGCCCAGCTCATCAGCCAGGCCGTACGGGCCGGGCACGACGAGACCACGCGCGCCCTGGGCAGCATCGCCGACCTCGCCCGGTCGCCCGACGTCGACCGCCGCACGGGCGGGCTGCTCGCCACGACCGTGGCGAACGCGGCCGGGCTGATCTACCTGAAAGGTCTGCGTGATCCGGCCGCCGCAGCGACGGCCGAGGACATCGCGGAGGTCGCCGAGCTCGCGCGGCTCGGGCTCGACTCCGGGCATCGGCAGGTGCTGGCGGCGCACAACGCCCTGGCCGTGGCGCAGCTCCTCCAGGGGCGCCCCGCCGAGGTGGCCGTGCTGCTGACCCCCGAGGTGGTGCGCCTGCCCGCACCGGCCCAGCACCAGGGCACGGCCATGGCCCTGCGCACGATCGCCCAGTCCTACCTCGGCGCCACCCCCGGGGCCGAGCGGGTGCTCGCCACCGCACGGTCGTACGGCTGCCCGCCCTCGCTGTGCGACCTGGCCGAGCAGCTCGTCGCCGACTCCCGCGGCCCCGGCCCGGAGCAGCCGGAATCCGGCCGGTGAACATGGCGGGGCCGGGCGCTCGCGGACTCGTCGAGCGCCCGGCCCCGCCGGTCGGCGGATCAGCCGGTCAAGCGGGTCAGGCGAACGCCTTGACCTCCAGCAGGCCGACCGAGCTGGTGCCGGTGCTGGTCAGCGCCACCCGTAGCCGGGTCGTGCTGACCCCGGTGAAGGTGACCGTGTTGTAGGCGTTCTTGGTGAGCGTGTACGCACTGGCTCCTGGCACGTCGACGTAGGCGCTGCCGTTCCAGTACTGGAGCTTCCACGAGGACGGCATGTCGATCCCGCCCTCGTCGTCGAAGAAGTAGACGTCGGCCTTGGTCAGCGTCTGCGCCGACGACCACTGCAGCTCCGCCCACTGGGCGCCGCTGTTGGGCCAGGTGCCCCAGCGGTTGCCCGCGTTGGTGGCGCCCCAGTTGGAGCTGGTCGGCTCGTCCCCGTTGTTGATCGCCGCGCAGCTCTCCCACGAGGACGTGTACGAGCAGCTCGGCGCGGCCGCCAGGGCCAGGTTGGTGGAGACCGGCGGCTGTACGCCCCCGCGGTTGAAGATCTTGATCTCGGTGAGGCCGGTCTTGGCACCCGAGGCGTTGGTGGCCAGCACCCGCACCCGCGTGGCGGTGACCGCCGGGAACGTGACCAGGTTGTAGTTGCCCTTCGGGGTGCTGGGCGTCTTGGCCTGGCTGGCGACGCTGACCCACGCGCTGCCGTTGTAGTACTGGACGTCGTACGACGACGGCGCCCGGTAGGTGGCCGAGGCCGGACGGCTGTCCTTGAAGAAGAGCCGCACCTCGTTGAAGGTCTTGGCGGTGCCGAGGTTGAGCTCCAGCCAGTCCTGGCTGTTGGCCGAACCGCCGGCGCCCCAGAACGGCTCGTTCGTGGGGAAGCCGTCGACCGCACCGGCGGTGGTGGTGCCGGAGCCGGTGAACGACGCGGTGGCGGTGGCGCCGGAGGCCAGGTTGGTCAGGGCCGGCAGGGTGGTGTCGACACCGGCCTTGGCCAGCTCGTCCAGCACCCGGGCGTCGGTCTGCACGACCTGGTTCGGGGCCTGCAGGCCGGACACCGCGGTGTTGTAGGTGACCGTGCCGGTGGTGGTGACCGCGCCGGTCGCCGGGTCCCAGGTGAAGGGCACCAGCGAGCTGACCGTGGCCGCCCGGCTGCCGTTGATGTAGATCGAGTAGCCCTCGGGCACCCCGGGGTAGCGGACCACGCCGTCGGCCGGGTCGTCCCAGACGATGGTGAGGTCGGCGTTGCGGTAGCGGATGTTGTTGACCGTGAAGTACGGCCAGTTGATGTTGATCGGGTTGAGCTCGACCTTCGCGTCGCTGCGCGGGCGCAGGCCGGCGACGTCCTCGATCAGCGTCCAGTTGCTGCTGCCGAGGATGTTGTGGTGGATCCAGGAGCGGTACGTGATCGACGAGCCGTTCCAGTCCGCCCAGAACTCGTTGGCGTCCGGCCACGACGTGTTGCCGTTGACGTACTGCGCCCAGACGTTCCAGTACAGCAGCTTCTTGTACCAGTCGGCGGTGATCCACGAGTTGGGGTAGTTGCGCAGCACCGAGCCGATGAGCCGGAACTGCACCGTGGAGTTGATGGTCGAGAAGTTGTTGCTGCCGGTGCCCGACGCCGCCTTGTCGGCCTGGTTGGCCGTGTAGAACGGGAAGATCGGGTACTGCGCCGGGTCGTCGAACAGCCGCAGCGCCTGCTTGTAGGTGGTGGTGTTCGGGATGGCGTTCACCGCGAACGGGTAGTAGATGTTGATCTCTTTCCAGGGGTTGAACGCCCCGTCGGAGGCCATCCGGTTCTGGAAGAGCTGCGTGCTGGGGTTCCACAGCACGTTGACGAACGCGGCCTGGATCTGGTCGGCCAGCGTGTTCATCTCGTTGGCCTTGGCCGTGTTGCCGACCGCGGCGTACGCCTGGGCGGCGGCGCGGGCGCCGCTGTACTGGTAGGCGGCCTCACCCCGGTCCATGTTGCCCGCGCGCCAGTGGAACGACACCGCGTCGGCGTCGTTGCCGGTGAGCGCGCCCCAGTCGTACTCGATGAGCTTGTTGTTGTTGGTGTCGTAGAACGACAGCTGGCCCTTGACGTCACCTTCGGCGTACTTGGCCAGGTTGGCCGCGATCGCGGGCTGGCCGCCGTGGATCTGGTAGCTCTTCCACGCCGCCTCGGCGATGTACTGGGTGTAGCTGTTGGACCAGTTCTCCGGGTCGCCCGGGTTGTCGACGAACCGGCCGTTCTTGGAGGTCTGCCCGACGCTGAGCCAGTCGCCGTACGCGTACAGCGGCGTGCGCAGGTACTTCAGGTCGTCGATGTGCATCGGCTGGGTCAGCGCGATCGCGTTGTTGTAGCCGAGCGCGCCCTCGACCGACGTCGGGAACTGGAACGTCTGGCCGGGGATGTTGGCGTCGAGGTTGTTGAACCTCATCAGCCACCAGCGGTAGTAGTAGTTCTTGTTGATCGCCGGTTCGGGCGAGTTGAAGTACGGCACGTTCTGCGCCCACCACAGGTTGTAGGCCCGCACGTGGGTGGCGAACGCGGTCGCGTTGGAGTAACCGGCGTAGGCGGTGTAGTCCGTCGACGACTCGGGGATCTCGGCGGCGATGAAGCCCATGACCACCTTGGCCGTGGCCGTGGCCCCGGCGGCGATGGTGATCGACCGGTTCAGGCCGCCGCTGGAGACGGCGAACCCGTCACCGGTCAGCTTGGTGGTCAGCGTGGTCAGGCTGTTCTTCGTGCCCGCCGTGCCGGTCAGCTCGCTGCCGCTGCCGCTGGTCGCGTACGGCGACACCGCCCGCAGCGTGATCGTGGTCGAGGCCGAGCCGCTGTTGGTGATCGACAGGTTCGTGACCGCGACGTTGTTCTCGGTGATGAACTTCTGCTGCGTGATCGACACCGAGCCGCTGGTGTGCACGCTCTTGAAGTAGCTCGGACCCTGCCAGCGCTGCGCGGTCTGCTCGGTGAACGTCCCCGGGCTGGCCGTGATGGTGTAGGCGTTGTTGTCGCTGATGCTCTCCCAGTAGGCGACGTGCCCGGCGAAGCCGAGCGTGCCCGGGGTGTAGGTCTTCATGAACAGGGCCCGGCCGCGGGTCATCAGGATCGCGCCGTCGGCGTCGGAGGGGTCGCTGCCGCCGGACCGGCCGAGCATCCGGTCCAGCCAGAAGTCCGTGCCGCCGGACTCCGCGTTGTAGGCGGCCTGCATCATGTTGCCCGGCGTGTAGCTCGCCGGGGCCGTGGGGACGGCCGGCCCGTTGAACGTGGGATAGCCGATGCTCTGGGCCGCCAGGGCCGGGGACTGTGCCTGTACGGCACCAACCCCGGCGGCGAGCACGACGCAGAGCCCGGCTGCCAGCGATCTGCGCTTGGCGCGCCAGATGGATGGCATGTGGTTCACCTCCACAAGTGGGGGACGGGTGTGGGGAACTGGGCTGCGGTGAGAGGTCTGTGGGCCCGGCCGTGCCCGCGCGGGTAGGCGGTCGCTGGGCACGGCCGGGAGCTGGTACGGCTACGTCGCGGTCATCCCTTGAGGGCTCCCGAGGTGAAGCCGCGTACGTAGCTGCGCTGCATGAACGCGAACAGCAGCAGGCACGGCACCGCCATGAACACCACGCCCGCCTCCAGGGCGGCGTAGTCGATGGAGCCGTGGCTGGCCGTACGCATGTTCACCACCGCCAGGGTGGTGGTGAACTTGTCGGTGGAGTTGAGCAGGATCAGCGGGGCGAAGAACTCGCTCCACGAGGTCAGGAACGCGAACAGCCCGACGGTGACCAGGCCCGGCTTGACCGCCGGGAGCATGATCCGCAGCAGCGCCGTGAAGGTGGTGCAGCCGTCGACCTGGGCCGACTCCTCCAGCTCGCGCGGCACCGCCTCGAACGAGTTGCGCATCATGAAGATCGAGAAGGGCAGCTGGAACATGATCAGCACCAGGCTCAGGCCGATCAGGCTGTCCTGCAGGCCGATCCAGCCCAGCAGCACGTAGAGCGCGATCAGGATGGTCGCGTAGGGCACCATCAGGATCGCCAGGGTCAGCAGGAACAGCAGGTCGCGGCCGGGGAACTGGAAGCGGCCGAAGGCGTACCCGCCGAGGGTGGAGACCAGCAGGGTGCCGCCGACGGTCAGCGCGCTGACCGTGACGCTGTTGACGATGTGCTCCAGGCGGATGCCGTTGTCCGAGGTGAACAGCCGGTCGTAGTTCTCCAGCCCGAAGCCGCTCGGCGTGCGCAGCGAGGCCCAGCCGCTCCAGAGCAGCGGCGACAGGAACAGGATCGCCAGCGCGGCACCGGTGATGTAGAAGCTCCACCGGCTCACGGCGTTCGACGAGTTCATGCGGGGCCTTTCCTAACCGCGCCGGCGCAGGACGCCGAGCTGGACGACGTTGAACACGATGAGCACGGCCAGCAGGGCCACCGAGATCGCCGAGGCGGAGCCGAGGTCGAGGCGGATGAACGCCTCCCGGTAGATCAGCATCACCAGCGAGGTGGTGCTGTTGTCGGGGCCGCCCCGGGTCAGGATCCAGAACTGGTCGAAGGCCAGCAGCGAGCCGGTCACCATCATGGTCAGCACCAGCGCGATGGTGGGGCGCATCAGCGGGATCGTCACCCGGCGGAAGGTCTGCCAGCGGGTGGCGCCGTCGATGCGGGCGGCCTCGTACACCTCCAGCGGGATGGCCTGGAGCCCGGTGAGGATGATCAGCATGTTGAACCCGGCGAAGCGCCACAGCACCAGCACGACCGTGGAGCCCAGCGCCGAGGTGGAGCTGCCGCTGGTCCACGAGACGTAGCCGTCGATGACGCCGATGCTGCGCAGCAGGTCGCTGACCGGACCGATCTCGTCCGACAGCAGGCCCAGGAACAGCAGCGAGGCGCTGGCGAACCCGACCGCCATGGGCAGCAGGAACGACGTACGCAGGAAGCCGACCCCCGGGCGCCGGTGCTGCACCAGCAGCGCCAGCCCGAACGCCACCACGAACAGCAGCACCGTCATCACGACCGTGTAGCGCAGGGTGAACCACACCGCCGAGCCGACCAGGTCGTTGTCGGCGATGCGGGTGTAGTTGTCCGGGACGTTCATGGTGGGCACGCCCAGCAGCGGCCACTTGTGCAGTGACATCCAGCCCACCAGCAGCAGCGGGGCGAGGAAGAACACCACGACCATGACCGCGGTCGGAGCGGCGTACGCGGCGCCGGTCAGGGCCCGCATCCGGCTGCGGCTTGCCTTCGAGGACATCGACTCTCCGGTTCGGGGGGTGGTTCGGGGGTGTGGCCCGGCCGCCGAGCGGCGGCGGCCGGGCCGGGGTGGGATCAGCCCTGCTGGAGGGACTTGGTGATGGCGGTGTTGCCGTCGGTCAGCGACTTGGCCGCGTCCCCGAACAGGGCGCCGCGGACCGTCTGGAGCCAGGGGCTCTGCGGGTCGTTGAACGAGGCGTTGAAGTTCTTCGCGTACGGCGTGACGCCCTTGGCGACCAGGCTGTTGATGGTCACGATGCGCGGGTCGGCTGCGGAGTACTTGTTCGACGCGAGGTCGGTGCGGATCGGCACGCCCTTGTTCTTGGCGATGACCTCGACCTGCGCCTCCTCGGACATGGTCCACTTGAGGAAGTCCCAGGCCTGGGCGGCCTTGGTGCTGGTGGCGCCGATGCCGATCGAGTCGCCGCCGATGAAGGTGGAGTCGCCACCGTCCGGGCCGCTGATCGGCGCGACGCCCATCTTCACGCCCTTCTCCTCGATGAGGCCCAGCCACACCGACGGGCCGGGGGCGATGCCGATCTTGCCACTCTGGAGCGCGCCGAGCCAGGTCGGACCGGCTTCGTCCTTGGATGCCGGGGCCGCCACACCCTCCTCGTAGAGGGCGCGGTAGATGCCGAAGACGTCGGCCATCTCCTTAGAGTCGATCTTGGCGTTCTTGCCGTCGGCGTCGAGGACGTTGCCGCCCGCGCCCCAGACCGAGGGCCAGAAGGTGAACTCGACGCAGCCGCCGCAGTTGCCGCCGAAGTACGTGCCGTGCACGCCCCCGCCCAGCTTGTTGATCGCGCGGGCCTGCTCGGCGAACTCCTTGAGCGACTTCGGGCCCTTCTCCGGGTCCAGCCCCGCCTTGGCGTAGAGGTCCTTGTTGTAGAGCATCACCGACATGTCGACCGTGTGCGGGACGGCGTAGTTCTTGCCCTCCCAGGTGCCGGCCCGCACGTGTCCGGGCGACACCTTGTCCTTCAGCCCGCTGGCGGCGAACTTGTCGGTGATGTCGGCCCACAGACCCTGCGAGGCGTACTGCGGGGCGAACACCACGTCGGAACCGAACAGGTCCGGCAGCGCCTTGGCGCCCGCGGCCGAGGCCAGCTTCGCCGGGTACTCCTCGTTCGGGTACGAGGTGACGGTGACCTTGTTCTTGTGAGTGGCGTTGTAGGCCTCGGCGTACGCCTTGGACACCGACTCTGTCGCCGCCCGGGTCCACAGCGTCAGCTGGGCACCGTCGTCGACGCCGTCGGTGCCCGACGCGCCCGGCGCCGCCGGGTCGTCACCGCCGCACGCGGTCACCGATGCCAGCAGCAGCGCGACCGCGCCCAGGGCCAGGCCGCGCAGCTTCCTCACTCTCATGAGCACTCCTAATCGGTCAATTGAGCGGATTCAAGGGTGTTACCTATGGTGTTGCGTCAGGTGGTGCGTCTGAGGGGATCAGGCTGTCGGCAGCCAGATCCGCATCGTCGAGGGCCCGGAGCGGGCCCAGCGGTGGTACGGCACCAGCGGCACCGCGAGCGGATCGCGCCGCCCGACCGGCCCCGCGTCGGCGTACGGCCACGGCTGCTCGGGCAGGTCCTCGGTGTGCCCGAGCACCGTCACCGCCTCGCCGTCGGCCGGCGCGGTGTCCACGTCGACCCGCAGCGCGTCGAGGTCCAGCTCGCCGCCGGGCGACTCGGCGCACAGCACCAGCGGGCCCTGCTCGACCGCGACGCAGCCGCGCACCGCGTCGATGCGCGGGTCGGGGCGGGTGAACCGGGGCCGCATCGGCAGCTCCAGCACGACCACGTCGCCCGCGGCGAACTCGCGGGTCAGCACGGCCCGGTCCCCCGCGACCGGCTGCGGCTGCCCGTTCACGGTCACCGTCGCCCCGGCCGCCCAGGCGGGCAGGCGCAGCGCCAGCGTCCACGTGCCGCCGGGCGCGGCCAGCACGTCCAGCCGCACCGTGCCGTTGTCCGGGTAGCCGGTGGCCATCCGCACCGCGACCCGGCGGCCGTCGCCCAGCGCCGTGTCGATCTCGGCGTCGGCGAACTGGTGCACCCGCAGCGCGTCGCCCTCGACGCTGGCCGTGTACGTCGACAGGCTGGACAGCAGCCGGCCCAGGTTGGCCAGGCAGCAGGACACCTCGAACCACGGCGCCCGCGGCCCGCCCCCGAAGCCGAGCTGCTCCACATCGGTCGGCAGGACCCGCGTCGGCGTGCGCTGGTGCAGCGTGTGCGCGTAGAAGAACGAGCGGCCGTCGTCGCCGACCGCCGTGGCGACCACGTTGAAAAGGATCCGCTCGATCACGTCGGCGTACCGCTCGCGGCCGGTGGCCAGCATCAGCCGCCAGGCCACCATGATCGCCGCGATCCCGGCACAGGTCTCCGAGTACGCCCGGTCGGCCGGCAGCACGAAGTCGTCGCTGAACGCCTCGTCCAGGTGCCGCGAGCCCATCCCGCCGGTCAGGTACGTGCGCCGGGCCAGGGTCCGGTCGAACTGCGCCGCCACCGTCTCCAGCAGCTCGTCGTCGCCCGTCTCCACCGCCACGTCGATCACGCCCGCGGCCAGGTACAGCGCCCGCACCGCGTGCCCGCGCAGCACCGTCGCCTCGCGCACCGGGATGTCGTCGCTGAAGTACGACCAGCCGAACTCGTGCGGCGGCAGGCTGCGCTGCCCGCGCCGCGCCACGAACAGGGCCGCCTGGTCCAGGTAGCGGCGCTCGCCGGTCACCCGGTACAGCTCCACCAGCGCCGGCTCGATCTCCGGGTGCCCGCAGACCGCGTCGCGCCCGGCCGGGCCGAACTCCTCGCACACGTGGTCGGCCACGCGCCGCGCCACGTCGAGCAGCGCCTCTCCCCCGCCGGTGCGGGCCCGGGCGACAGCCGCCTGCAGCAGGTGCCCGGCGCAGTAGAGCTCGTGCCCCCAGGCCAGGTCCTCGTAGCGGGCCCGCTGCCCGGCCCCGCCGAACGCGGTGTGCAGGTAGCCGTCGGCCGCCTGCGCTCCCGCGATCATCGCGGTCAGCTCGTCGAGCTGCGCGTCGCGCGCCGGGTCGGCCACCCGCCCGGTCTCCCACGACATCGCCTCGACCAGCTTGTAGACCTCCGAGTCGGAGAACTCGCGGCCGCGCCGCTCCCGGCTGCCCTGGCCCGCTTCGGCGGTGAAGTTGCCGGTCCAGCCGAGCTTGTCCAACCACTCGCGGTGGTGGTCGAGGGTCTGGCGGCCGTTCACCTGCTGACGCTGCGCCCAGAAGCCCCCGGTGATGCGAACCTCTCCCAGGCCCAGCGGTCGCAGGACTCCCCGCGACGGCACCACGGGCCGACCTCCGGTCAGGTCGGCGGTCCGCGCCGTCACCGTCATCTCCGCCTCCAACAACTTCCGTGACCGTGGTCACTTGAACGTTGGAGCCACTGTGGATGCCGAAAACCTTTTCGGCAAGAGACCCGTTGTGTTACATCTCGATAACGTGGATCGAGACTAGCCAAGGTCGACGTGCACGCGTACTCTTCGACCCACTGTCGAAACGCGATCGAAAGGCTTTCAGTTGGGCAGGCGGCGATCCCAGTCGGTCACCCTCACCGACGTGGCCAGGCTGGCCGGGGTGTCGGTGGCCACGGCCTCCAAGGCGCTCAACGCGCGCGCGGAGGTCGCCGCCGACACCAGGCTGCGGGTGCTCCAGGCGGCCAACCAGCTGTCGTTCCAGCCCAATGTGCTGGCCCGCGGCCTCATCTCCGGGCGCACCCGGACCATCGGGCTGCTCACCGACGAGCTCGGCGGCCGCTTCTCCATCCCGATCCTGCTCGGCGCCGAGAACGCGCTGGGCAACGAGCAGATGTCGGTGCTGCTGTGCGACGCGCGCGGCGACGCCATCCGGCGCCAGCACTACATCCGCACCCTGCTCGCCCGCCAGGTCGACGGGTTCATCATCCTCGGCGACAGCAACGACCTGCGGCCCTCGCTCAGCCGCGACATCCCGGTGCCGGTCGTGTACGTCTACGGCCAGTCCACCGACCCCGCCGACCTGTCCGTGCTCGCCGACGACGAGGGCGGCGCCCGGCTGGCCGGCGAGCACCTGGTGTCGCTGCGGCGGCGCAACATCGCCCACATCACCGGCCCGCAGAGCTACCGGGCCGCCCGCGACCGGGTCACCGGTCTCAAGGCGGTGCTGGCCGAGTCCGGGCTGACCCTGGTCGGCGGCGAACCGCAGTACGGCGAATGGTCGCAGCGCTGGGGCCGGCACGCGGCGCGCACCCTCGTCAACGCCCATCCCGAGGTCGACGCCATCTTCTGCGGCAACGACCAGATCGCGGCCGGGGTGGCCCAGGCGCTGCTCGACCACGGCTGCCGCATCCCCGACGACGTGGCGATCGTCGGCTACGACAACTGGGAGGAGATGGCCGCCGACTGCCGCCCCCCGCTGACCACGGTGGACCTCAACCTGGAGCAGCTCGGCGCGACGGCCGTCATGCACCTGTTCGCGGCCCTGGACGGCACGCCGTCGTCCGGCGTCATCCGCCAGCCCTGCCGCCTGGTCGTCCGCGAATCCACCGGGCCCGCCCAGCAGCCCTGAGGTCTTGGTGCAGTTTCGGGGAAAGTGCAGGAATTCGGCGCAAGATTCCTGCACTTTCCCCGAAACTGCAGCCTCTTTCCCTGAGCCCTACCCATGGCTGGGGTTTCCCCTACTACCTGCTGCCGGCCTCGGGCCGCAGGGTGGAGACACCACACCCGAGCGCTTCGGGGGGCTGGACGGGAGAAATGCTGTGAAGAAAGTTCTGGCCAGACTGGCGGTCGTCGGGGCCGCGACGGTGCTCGCCGGCGGGCTGGCCGTGGGCGTCGCCCCGGGCGCGGCCCTGGCCGCAGGCTGCGTCGGCACCAACAACACCGACGTGAACGTCCCCGACCTCGGCACGGCGGAGAGCACCATCGTGATCAGCGGCTGCGCCGGCAACGCGGCGGCGGCCTCGACGGTCGAGGTGCACATCGTGCACGCCTACCGGGGCGACCTGGTCGTGAGCCTGGTGGCGCCGAGCGGCACCGTCTACGTGCTGCAGAGCCGTCAGGGCGGGTCGGCCGACAACGTCGACCAGACCTATACGGCGAACCTGTCGGCGCAGGCGGCGAACGGCACCTGGCGGCTGCGGGTGCAGGATGCGGCCGCCACCGACGCCGGGTTCGTCAACACCTGGACGCTGACGCTGGCCGTGACACCGCTGTGCTCGCGGACCAACGACACCGACACCACGGTCCCCGACAACGGCACCGTCACCTCGACCCTGGCCGTGGCGGGGTGTGCGGGCAACGCGTCGGCGACCGCGACGGTGGCGCTCAACATCGTCCACACCTACTCCGGCGACCTGGTGGTCAGCCTGGTGGCGCCGGACGGCAGCGTCTACGTGCTGCAGAACCGCCAGGGCGGGTCGGCCGACAACATCGTCAAGACCTTGACGGTGAACCTGTCGAGCGAGGTCCGCAACGGCACCTGGAGCCTGCGGGTGCAGGACGCCTCTCCGGCTGACAAGGGATACCTCAACAGCTGGACGCTGTCGCTCTGACGGCGACCGCGCGGACGGCCCCTCCACCGCGGAGGGGCCGTCCGCGTTCACGGTGCCGGAAGCTAGTCCTGGATCCGGTCCGGCAGGGCGAGCAGGCGGCAGCCCCGGGCCAGCGGATGCACCCGCAGGACGTCGGCCGCCAGCTCGCGCATCCGCTGCTCGGACGGGCCGTAGAAGTACAGCGCCAGCTCCGTCGGCCCGGACCAGTACGACTGCATCCGGCCCGCGTCGCCCAGGCTCTCGTGCAACTGCCCGATCAGCTCGTTGATGTCGTTGTCGGCGTAGACCTCGGCGGGCAGGCCGGTGCCGTCGAGATACACGGCGAGCCCGTCGAACCGGCCGAACACGACGGTCTCCCGGTCGTCGAGGTCGGCCGTGGAGCCCTTGGGCGCGCCCAGCGACTCCAGGGTCTCGATCACCACGGCCATGCCCTCGTCGGGGTCGCCCGCCAGCTCGACGTCGAGGTCGCAGAACGACACCTCGCCGGTGGCCGACATCAGGGTGCCACCGCCGTCGATCTCGCTGCCGGGGCAGCGGGCGTCGAGCACCTCCTGCAGCGGGTCCTCGTAGACATCGCCGCGGTCCATCGGCCGCAGGCGGGCGTTCAGAGTGATGGAAAGACGGCTCGACATGGCGGCGATGCTAGCCACCGGCACCGACAGCCGGCGCCGGCCGGCTCAGCCGAAAGCTGCCAGCAGGCCTTCGGTGGTGGTGATGTGGTGCGCGAAGGCGGGGCCGTTGACCTCGTGGGCGGCGTGCATGGCCTCGGGGGTGAACGCGGCGGTGGCGTCGCGGACGAGGGTGACGTGGTAGCCGAGCTCCATGCCGTACCGGCCGGTGGACTCGACGCAGGTGTTGGCGACCATCCCGACGATGATGATCTTCTGGACGCCGTGCTGCTTCAGCTGGAGGTCCAGGTCGGTGTTGGCGAAGCCGCTCTGCGCCCAGTGCTCGTGGACCAGCACGTCGCCGGGTTGCGGCTCGAAGTCCGGGTGCCACTGCCCGCCCCAGGTCCCCGCCGCGAACAGCTGGTTGGTCGCGCTGCGCAGCTGCGTCTGCGTCGGATGAGACCAGGTCTCGTAGTCGCCGGGCTGCCAGCGCCGGTGCCGGGAGTAGAACACCCGGATGCCCGCCTCGCGGGCCGCCGCCGCGACCTGCCGCATGTGCCCGATCGCGCCGACCGCCTCGGCGACCTCCCTCACCCGGGGCCACAGCTTGCCGCCCTCGCTGAGGAAGTCGTTGTACGGGTCGCTGATGATCAGCCCCGTCGTCGCGCTGCCGTACCGCTCCATCCGCCACCGCCCCCGCCCGCAGACCCCGAGGTCAGCCTAGGGTCGGGAGGGGCACCTTCTACCTCGAATAGCGACAAGAGGGTGTCCTTCCTTACCGCCGGGGCGGCGGGGTGGGACGGCGTTGACGGTGAACGTGAGGCGGGCTAGCGTTGCCGCAAACGTTTGTCGTGATGTGCACCGCCATGTCCGGGTAGCCCCCGCGAAGGGACGTCATGAGGCTGAAGGTCGGCGGCGTGACCGTCGCGGAGTACGTGATCGCGCCGGACCTGGACCCGACCCTGTCGCCGCGGCCGTACCTGCATCCGATCCGCACGCTGGCCGGGGCGGTGGTGACCGACGCGCTGCCGGAGGACCACCGCTGGCACCTGGGCCTGTCGCTGGCGGTGCAGGACGTCAACGGCACCAACCTGTGGGGCGGCCGCACGTACGTGCGCGACCAGGGCTACACCTGGCTCGACGACCACGGCACCATCACCCACGAGGGCTTCGACGAGGCCGCCGACGACCGCCTGGTGCAGCGGCTGGCCTGGCGCGACCGCGACGGCGAGGTGCTGCTGCACGAGCGTCGCGAGATCACCGCGACGCTGGTGCACTCCGAGGCGTGGCGGCTGGGGCTGAGCTGGGAGCTGACCGCGACACGGCAGGTGGCGCTGGGCAGCCCGGCGACCAACGGCCGCCCCGACGGCGCCGGCTACGGCGGCTGCTTCCTGCGGTTCGCACCGGTGCCCGACCCGAAGGTCAGCGCGGGCGAGCTGCGCGGCGAGAAGCAGGTCAACGGGTGTACGCGGGAGCGGGTCGACTGGGCCGTGCCGGGCTGGCGGGCCACGCTGACCGGGGCGTCGCGCTGGTTCGTGCGCACCGGCATCTACCCGGGCGTCTGCGCCGCGTGGGCCTACGACAAGATCCAGGTCGTCGAGGCGGGGGTGCCGTGGCGCGGCCGGTTCACCGCCGAGTTCGCCGACACCTGAGCCGCTAGGGCACGGTCAGCACCACCGGCCCGTCGGCGGTGACGGCGATGGTGTGCTCCGCGTGCGCGGCGCGGCTGCCGTCGCGGGTGAGCACGGTCCAGCCGTCGGCGCCGGTGCGGCTGTCGTCGCTGCCGCTCTCCACGAGCATCGGCTCGATCGCGATGACGAGGCCCTCGCGCAGCACCAGGCCCCGGCCGGGACGGCCGGTGTTGGGCACGTCGGGATCCTCGTGCATGGCGGTGCCGACACCGTGCCCGCCGAGCCCTTCGGGCAGGCCGTATCCGGCGGCTCGGGCCGTCGACTCGACCGCGTGGGAGATGTCGCCCAGACGCGCTCCGGGCATCGCGGCCGCGATGCCCGCGGCCAGGGCCTGCGCCGCGGTCCGGGCCAGCCGCTGCGCGGCCTGGTCGACCTGGCCGACCCCGACGGTGACGGCCGCGTCGGCGTGGTAGCCGTCGATGTGGGCGCCGCAGTCGATGCTCAGCAGGTCACCGGCGCGCAGGGCGCGGCGGCCGGGGATGCCGTGCACGATCGCGTCGTCGACCGACAGGCACAGCACCGCCGGGTACGGCATCGGCGCCCAGCGCGGGTGGTAGCCGAGGAACGAGGACTTGGCGCCGCTGGCGGCGATGAGGTCGGCGGCCAGCACGTCCAGCTCGTCCAGGCGTACGCCCGGACGGGCGGCGGCCGCGACGGCGGCCAGCACGGTGGCGACGACCCGGCCCGACTCGCGGACGGCTTCGATCTCGGCGGCGGTTCTCAGGACGACCATGGCTGGTATTTTAATACCAGTATTATCATCGGCGCCAGCGGTATGATGGGCCCCATGGTGCGCACCCCCCTGACCGACGACGAGCGCCGCCGCGGCGCGGCCCTGGGCCGCACGCTGCAACTGGCCCGGGGCGACCGCAGCGCCGCCGAGGTGGCCGCCGAGGCCGGGATCTCCCTGGACACACTGCGCAAGATCGAGCAGGGCGTGATCTGCACCCCGGCCTTCTTCACCGTCGCCGCCCTGGCCAGAGTGCTCGACCTCGATCTGAACACCCTTGCCGAAGCCCTCGCCGCGACGGCCGGCGCGCGCTAAACCCGTTGCGGGCACGGGATCGTCGCCGGCGCGAGATCCTGCGCGCCGAGCTGCCCTGATCCACTCCACCCGCCTGGCCCGATCGCGGGTCAGGCGCGTTCTGCGTGCCCGAGCCAGGGTGCGAACACGAAGTCGGTCGCCCGCCGGACGGCCGCCTGCAACGCGGCCGGATCGCCGGGCCGCTCCGGATCTTCGAGCAGCACCTGGAGCGCGCCGGTGATCGCGCCGACGAACGCGCCGGTCAGCGCAGCCGCACCGACCGCGTCCAGCCGGTCGCCGAACGCGTCGGCCAGGTGCCGGGCGATCTCCCGCTGGGCGTCGAGCTGTAGCTGAAGGCCCCGGCCGCGCACGGCGGGCACCGTCTGGATCAGCCGCAGCCGCAGCGCGGCAAGCGGGCTGACCAGGTCGTCGCTGTCCTGCGCCGTCTGCCGCAGGGCACGCAGCAGCACGTCGGCCGGGCCGTCGTCCGGCCCCCGCGCCGCTATCGCGTCGAGCACCGCCGCCACCCGCGCATCGCCCTGCGGGAAGAGCACGTCCTCCTTGGTGGCGAAGTAGCTGAAGAAGGTGCGGGTGCCGATCTCGGCGGCCGCCGCGATGTCGGCGACAGTGGTCGCCTCGTAGCCACGCTGCTCGAACAGCTCGGTCGCGGCGTCGACGAGGGCCTGGCGGGTGCGTTCGCGCTTGCGGTCACGGAGGGACACGCGATCAGCATACGGCAGTCAGCGCAAAACTGCATCGGTTGCAATTCTGCATTGAGTGCAGTTATGGTTCCGCCATGACCTCTCGCACCGTGCTCATCTCCGGCGCCGGCGTCGCCGGGCCCACTCTCGCCTTCTGGCTGGCCAGGCACGGGTTCCAGCCGACCGTCGTCGAACGGGCCCAGGGCCTGCGCTCCAGCGGCAACCCCGTCGACGTACGCGGCCCGGCCCTGCCGGTCGCCGAGGCGATGGGCGTCATGGACCGGCTGCGCGACGCGGCCACCCACGCCACCGCGCTGCGCCTCCTCAGCCCCGACGGCCGCCCCGTGGCCCGGCTGCCCCTGGGCGGCAGGCGCAGCGCCGCCGGGAACACCGAGGTCGAACTCCCGCGCGGCGACCTCGCCGCGGTGCTGCACGAGGCGGCCCGCGACCGCGCCGAGTTCCTGTTCGACGACACCGTCACCGAGCTGCGCCAGGACCCCGGCGGCGTCGACGTCGTCTTCGACCGGGCCCGGCCGCGCCGGTTCGACCTGGTCGTCGGCGCCGACGGCCTGCACTCGGCCACCCGGCGGCTCGCCTTCGGCCCCGAACCCGACTTCGTCGTCCACCTGGGCGTCTACGTCGCGACGATGCCGCTGGGCGGCCCGGTCGACCACCCGCACGACGTGCTGATCCACAACGAACCCGGCCGCATGGTCTCCATCCACCCCGGACGCGGGCAGGCCCTGGCCGCGTTCATCTTCCGCCACCCGCAGGTGCCCGGATTCGACCACCGCGACACCGGGCAGCACCGCCGCATCGTCACCGACGCGTACGCCGGAGCCCGCTGGCGGGTGCCGGAACTGCTCGCCCGGCTGCACGACACCGACGAGCTCTACTTCGACTCCGTCAGCCGGGTCGACCTGCCGACGTGGTCGCGCGGCCGGATCACGCTGCTCGGCGACGCGGCCTCGTGCGTGTCCCTGTTCGGCGACGGCTCCAGCCTCGCCATGGCCGGGGCGCACACCCTGGCCGGCGCGCTGGCCGCCGATCCGGACGACCACGACCTGGCCCTGCGCCGGTACGAGTCCACGCACCGCAGGCTCGTCGAGCCGAAACAGCGCGGCATGGGCCGGGCGGCGGCGCTGCTCGTCCCGAAGACCGCGCTCGGCATCACCGCCCGCAACCTGGCCGCGCGAGCGTGGCCCGGCAGGGTCTGACCCGCGCGTACGCAGGTGCGTGCGTGCACTTTCCCCGAAACTGCACGCACCCGGACGTTCGATGCGAGGGGCGTCAGGGGGAGAGGGTCAGGGCGGCGGCCAGGCAGAGGGCTGCGGCCGTGGTGGCGACCGCGCGGATCGTGTTCCAGCGCGCCCAGCGCGCCTCGGCGAACCGGGCCCGCACGGCGGCGAGGTCGGCGATCTCGCCGGGGTCGCCCGCCGCCTTGAGCGCGTTGTTGAGCGGCAGGTGCACCGCGGTGGTGATGAAGAAGGCGACCAGGTACAGCACGAACGCGGCGAGGATCCACCACAGCGCGGTCTGGTCCGCGACGGGCAGTTGCAGCAGCGCGGCGACCCCGGTGAGCAGTAGGGCGCCGAGGAAGCCGCCGCCCAGGAACCAGCCGTTGAGGATCGCGCGGTCGATCGCCTGGAACGCCCCGACGAAGGTCCGGTCGTCGGTGCGGCGCAGACCGGGCATGATCGTGTGTGCGTACAGGCCGAACACTCCCGCCATGATCCCCATCGCGACGGTCGCGGCGATCAGGACCACCTCCCGCACCAGGCTCACCACGCCTGCGCCACCGACGGGAAGTACGGCCGGCTGAGCCCGCGCTCGGCCAGCGTCCGCTCGTAGAACTCCAGCATCTCGGTCATGTCCCGGATGCCGTGGTCCAGGTCGTCCAGCGCGTCCGCGTCACCGGGCCGCTCCCGCAGCGTCCGCGCGGCCCGCAGGAACACCCCGCGCAGTTCGGCGAAGGTGTCACCCTGCACGTGCAGGCCGGGGAAGTTCCGGTCCGGCAGATGCGTCACCGCCCAGTTGCCGCCGTGCCGCAACAGCTCCACGTCGCTTCGCTCCACCCGACGATGATCCCACTCGCGCGGCGGGACGGCTGCGGCGCGTCCGGACGCCTACCAGGACTGGCGCTCGGTGAGCCAGGTGTCGATACGGCGCAGCTGGCGGGCGGTGAGACCCGACTCGACCGGCGGCGCCACGACCAGGGCCCACGCGCCCCAGCCCGCCCGGTCCCGGCGGCGCAGCTGGTGCCGGGCGTCGTCGTCGGTCCACAGCAGCGGCCGGCCCTCGTCGAGCACCCGCTGCGCGGTGGGCAGCTTCCACCAGTGGTGCCGCACCACGATCAGCGGAGACGCGATCTCGGCGTCGCCGTCCTCGGCGAACTCCGGGCACTCGGCCACCGGCCAGCGCGGCAGCCCCAGCGCCGTGCCGACGTTCACCGCGTACGACTGCCAGGTGCTGTGCCAGCGGATCTCCGCGCGGCCCTCGGCGTGCACCCGGTGCAGGAAGTCCAGCACCGGGCGGGCGGCCAGCAGCGGCCACTCGATCCCGTGGGCGCTGACCGCCGAGGCGCGCACCCACTGGTCGCGCGGCCACACCCGCAGGTCCGGCTCGTGGGTGACCGCGTTGATCACCCCGTCGATGTCGAGCAGCCAGACCGGTTTCGCCACCGCCGCCTCCTCGTCCGATCCCGACGTGCCGGGAAGTCTACGCCGCTGCGCCGGCCGGTCACCCGATGCGACGGTCCCGGTGTCCGAGCAGGATGGACCGGGTGGAGCCCATCCCGTAGCGGTCGATGTCGCTGGAGATCGCCGCCACCTCCGCCAGCAGCGCGTCGACGTCGACCCCGGCCCGGCGGGCGCGATCGCACAGGTCCCGCAGGCCCAGGATCTCGTCGCGGGTGTCGCTGCCCTGGTCGCGGGCGGAGAACAGAATCAGCTCCGCGCGGACCGCGTCGACGTCGTCGGCGTACGGCAGCTGCGCCGCCCACCGGAACGAGGGGTACCGGTCGAACAGCTCCCGGACCGCCGCCCGAGTGCCCCCGTCGCCCGCCGCATACAGCTCGACCATCTCGCCCAGCACTGCCTCGGCCCGGTCGCCCACGTCAAGGGCC
Organism: Catellatospora sp. TT07R-123; assembly: GCF_018327705.1. NCBI lineage: Bacteria > Bacillati > Actinomycetota > Actinomycetes > Micromonosporales > Micromonosporaceae > Catellatospora > Catellatospora sp. TT07R-123. Next base: position 1,959,643 of record NZ_BNEM01000001.1, read on the forward strand.
GACAACGCCGCCGCGACGTCCTCCCCGAGCTGCGGCAATCGCTCCAGGTCGACCGGCGCGTTCGCCACCGGCCGGTACACGGCGTCGAGCTCGGCCACCGCCGCCTCAACCTCCGCCAGCTCCACGCTCCGGTCCTCTCCCGCGTCGGGGATTCTGCAGTTTCGGGGAAAGTGCACGAATCGCGTTCAAGATTCCAGCACTTTCCCCGAAACTGCACGCGCCCAGCTCACTCCCCCGGCCACCGCGGACGGGTCAGCGGTAGGGCATCTTCGGGAACCAGCCGTAGCCGAACATCGCGGGCAGGCGGATGTCCCAGTAGACGAAGGTGAACACGCCCAGTGCGATCAGCAGCGCCCCGGTCACCGCGGCGGTCCGGGCGGGCTTGGCGGCCAGCCACCGTACGAAGCCGCCGCGGGTGACCAGCACCACCACCGCGAACAGCACCGACACGATCAGGATGTTGCCCAGCGACTGGAGCACGAACGCGCCCGCGCCGTACAGCGGGTTGCCGGTGTCGACAGCCCAGTGGAACAGCTTGTTGAACAGCGGATACGGCCGTCCGATGAGGAAGCCGCCGACCAGCGCCCCGAGCAGCACCACCCGCCCGACAGGACGGCGCGCGAACGGGTCCGGCAGCACTCCGATCGCGGCCAGGCCGAGGTAGACGAAGGCCAGCCCGATCACGCCGAACGCCACCATCGACTGGATCAGGCGCACCGGCAGGCCGCCGACGACGTCGGTGGACAGCTGCGGCAGGCGGTCGCCGAGCAGCACGCCGACGAAGCCGTACACGGCAGAGACCGTGACCATGCCCAGCGTGAGCCAGCCGACCGGCCGCAGCAGCCCGCGCAGCCCGGACCGGGTGGCGCTCGCGCCGCCCGCCTGGCTCATCGGGCCGATCGAGGCGGCCATCGCGATGTTGCACGCCGTGAAGGTGCCCGCCAGCCCGGACACGAACGCGAAGACCAGGCCCGCCACGGTGCCGCCGATCGCCGTCGCCTTGGCGTCGTGGCCGAGCAGCGTGTTGGCGACGTTGTCGCCGATGACGTGGTCGACGAACTCGAACGACCAGAGCACCGCCAGCGCGAGCCCGGCCACGATGCTGCCGACGATGAGCGCGCCGCGCCGCGCGGGGCGCGCCGGTTCGGGCGGCGCGATCAGTGATCTTTCTTCAGTGAGAGCCATGAATGGATTGTTTGAGCTGATCCAGGCCCTGTCTTCTTCGAAAGTGCGACCGATGAAGCTTCTTCACGATTGCGCCCGACGGGCACCGGGCGGTCGCCGCCTGTTCAGGTCCAGATCGCGGCGGGCAGGCCGTCGCTGAACACCTCCGGCTCGGCGGGCAGGCACGCGGCGGTGCCCGCCGCCACCCGCCGGGCCGACCAGGCCGCCGCCGCGGCGTCGAGCACGTCGTCGACCCGGGCGAGGCGACCCACCGGCCCCAGCTCGCTCGCCAGCACGATCCCGGCCTCGACCAGCAGCGCTCGCCGCTGCTCCGCCCCCGCCCAGGTCGTCTTGCCCGACGGCAGCGGACCACCGGCCATCGCCGCGAAGGACAGCTCCGGGTGCACCTCGACGACGCGGCGATGCTGGTCGCGCACCCACCCGTCCACATCGAGGATTCGTTCGCGCAGCCCGTAGGCCTGGGCTGAGATTCCTTCGGCTGAGGGGGTCGCGGCGCGGTTGCGCTGGACCGCCTCGGCGTGGTCGGCGGCGAGCAGCGCGTGCCGCACGGGCGTCATGAACACGGACGCCCGGCGCACTCCGGCCTGCACTCGGGCCAGCTCGTCGGCGCTGCGGCGGCCGCTGTCGGGCAGTCCGATCGGGATGTCCACGCCGACGACCGCCACGGACCCACCCGTCTCGGCCGCCGCGAGCAGCTCCGCGATCGTCGCGCCGAACCAGGCCTCGACCCGGGTCCCGTCAAGCACGATCCCGACCCAGCCCGCCTTGCAGGCGTCGGCCCCGAGCACACGTACCGCCATGCCGGCGACGATACCGGCCGGGCCGCCGCTACCGCGCCCGGTTGACGCCCGATGTCCGGCACCGCCGGTAGCATCGCCGCCGAACCGCATGTGAAGGAGCACCGCATGACCACGCCCACACCCTCCAGGAGGACAAGCCCGCCTGACGGCCGCGAAGATCGGCGGTTGCGGTCCGAAGACGACACCAGAGGGCGGTTCATGACCGCAGACAGCGATCATGCCTTCCGCCCCGCGCCCGCTGGCCGTGCCCGGCCCGCCGCGGACCCGGCCGCGGGTGTGAGTCAGCGGGTGCGGGCGGCCACGGCGTGCAGGGCTAGCAGGACGTAGCCGAGCAGGAGTGGGGCGGTCACCGGGAGCAGGGTGGCGAGCAGGGCCGCGAGCAGGGTGATCCCGGCGGCGGCGGCGAGCGCGGCCGGGCGGGTGAGAGCGGTGCGCAGGGCCTGGCGGTAGCCGTACCCGCGGCCGAGCAGGGGGATGCTGAGGGCGACCGCGCCGGTCAGCGCGACCCCGACGGCGCCGGTCGCCAGCAGCAGCGGCCCGCCGCCCGGGACCGCGCCCGAGCGCAGCCACCAGGCGTTCAGGGCGAGCAGCAGCGCGGCCGCGAGGACGGTGAGGACGGCGGCCGCGCCGGGCAGCAGGCGGCGGCCGAAGGTGCGCACCAGGTCGCCGAGGGCCGGCCAGCGGCCCTCGGCGAAACGCAGGTGCACGGCCTCGGCCCCGACGGCCAGCGCCGCCCCCGCGGTGAGCAGGGGCAGCGCGGCGACGGTCACGGCGATCCCGGCCAGGGCCAGGTCCGCGGCGTCGCGCAGGGTGTCGCGCCAGTCGGTGCCGGTCGTGGTGTCCATGGTCAGCCCTTGAGCCCGCTGGTGCTGATGCCCTGGACCAGGAACCGTTGGAAGGCCAGGAAGAACAGGAACACCGGCAGCAGCGACAGCACCGACATGGCCAGCATCGGCCCGAGCGAGGTCTGGCCGCTGGAGTCGACGAACAGCCGCAGCGCGATCGGCACGGTGTAGCTGCGCACGCTGGGCAGGTAGACCAGTTGGGCGAAGAAGTCGTTCCAGGTCCAGATGAACGAGAAGATCGCCGTCGTGATCAGGGCCGGTCGCGCCAGCGGCGCGATGACGTGCCAGAAGATGCGGTACGGGCCGCTGCCGTCGATCTTCGCCGCGTCGTCGAGCTCGCGCGGGATGCCCCGCATGAACTGGACCATGAGGAACACGAAGAACGCCTCGGTGGCCAGCAGTTTGGGCACGATCAGCGGCAGCGGGGTGTCGACCCAGCCGAACTCGTGGAACATCACGTACTGCGGGATGATCAGGACGTGGCCCGGCAGCAGCAGGGTCACGATCATCAGGGCGAACCAGCCGCGCCGCCCGAAGAACTTCAGCCGCGCGAAGGCGTACGCGGTGAGCAGGCACGACACGCAGTTGGCCAGCACCGACGCCCCGGCGATGAGGAAGCTGTTCCAGAAGAACCGGCCGAAGCTGACGCCGGGGATGTAGCCCCAGCCGACGGTGAAGTTGGACCAGGTCACCTCCTCCGGCCAGACCGACTGGTTGCTGGTGATCTCGGTGGGCGACTTCAGCGCCGAGCCGAGCACCCAGACCAGCGGGTACAGCACCACTGCCAGCACGAGCACCAGCATCACCACGCGGGACAGGGCGCGCAGGCGGGTCATGATTCGCCTCCGTCGGAGTAGTGCACCCAGAACCGGCCGGTGCTGAAGAAGACCACCGTGATCAGGCCGATCGCGGCCAGGAAGATCCAGGCCAGCGCGGAGGCATAGCCCATCTGGAAGTCGGTGAAGCCCTTGTCGTAGATCATCAGCGTGTAGATCTTGGTGGAGTAGACCGGGCCGCCGGTGCCGTTGCTGATGACGTACGCCGAGGTGAAGCCCTGGAAGCCGTGGATGGTCTCCAGCACCAGGTTGAAGAAGATCACCGGCGACAGCATGGGCAGCGTGACGTGGAAGAACTGGCGCACGCGGCTGGCGCCGTCGACGGAGGCGGCCTCGTACAGCTCGGTCGGCACCTGCTTGAGCCCGGCCAGGAAGATGACCATCGGGCCGCCGAACTGCCACACCGACAGCACCATCAGGGTGCCCAGCGCCCAGTCCGGGTCGTTGATCCACGGCTCGCCCTGGAGGCCGAACAGTGACAGGAAGCTGTTGAACGAGCCCTCGCCGTTGAAGATGGCCACCCACACCAGGGCGAGGGCCACCGAGCCGCCCAGCAGCGACGGCAGGTAGAACGCGCTGCGGAACAGGCCGATCCCCCGGCGTTCCCGGTTGAGCAGCAGTGCCACGCCCAGCGACGCGGTGAGCTTGAGCGGGATGGCGATCAGCGCGTAGGTCAGGGTGACCCGCACCGACTTCCAGAAGATCGGGTCGGTGGTGAAGATCTTCTCGTAGTTGGCGGTGCCGACCCAGTTCAGCATGTCCCAGCTGGACAGGATGTCGTAGTCGGTGAAGCTGAGGTAGAGCGAGAACAGCACCGGGAACGCGGTGACCGCCATCAGGCCGATCAGCCACGGGGACAGGAACACGTACCCGGCCAGGCCTTCCTGGCGGCGGCCCGCATTCCGGCGCGATCGCCGTCGGGGCGGCGCGGGTGGGGCCGCAGCGGCCTCGGGCCGCGTCGCCGTGGTGAGCACCACGTCGCCTCTCCTTCCTAGGAACATGGGACAGCGGACTCCCCTGGTCGGCCGCGGCCCGTAGGGAAAGGGTCGCGGCCGGCCAGGGTGGCGGCTCAGGCCAGCTTCGCGGCGGCCTCGGTGAAGAACTGCTTCGCGGCGGCCTCAGGGGTCTGCTTGCCGTACGTCACCGTCTCGGCGATGTCGCGCAGCGTGTTGCGCAGCCCGCTGTGGCCCTTCGGCGGCGGCGCCGGGGCCGGGCCGAACTTGGGCGCGATCTCGTTCTCGAACGCGACCGTGTCCTTCATCTTCTGGTCGGTCAGGCCGTCGGAGACGGCCTTGCGCACGTCCAGGTTGTTGGGCAGCCCGCGGTCCACGCCGAGGACCTTGCCCGCCTCCACGTCGTTGACCAGGAAGTTGATGATGTCGGCGACCACGTCGGGCGACTTGGTCGTGCGCGAGCCCGCCCAGTACGTCGACGCGCGCGCCCACTGCCCCTTCGGGTCGCCCGGGTACGCCGTCATCGCCAGGTCGGCCTTGGTGGCCTTCTGCATCTCCGACAGCTGGTTGGACCACATGAACGACACCGCCGCCTTGCCGGTGACCACGAGCTGCTTGGTCACGCTGCCGTCGACGGCCTCGTGCACGATGTCGGCCGGGGGCGTGGCGCCCTTGGCGCGGGCGTCGACCCACAGCTTGAACCAGGAGGCCAGGTCGGCCTCGCCGAAGGCGAGCTTCGGGCCGTCGTAGAACTCCTTGCCCTGCGAGCGCAGCCACAGCCACAGCGCCTTGTAGTCGGCGCTGGGGTCCATCATCCCGTAGTAGCCGGGCTTCTTGGCGGTGATGCCCGCCGCCCAGGTGATGATCTGGTCGTAGCTCCAGCCGATCTGGGGCGCGTCCACGCCGAGCGCGGCCAGGGCGGTCTTGTCGTACACGATCGCCGGGGTGTTCTCGCCGGTGGCGATGGCGACCTGCTTGCCGGCGAGCTGGCCGTACTTGGTGAGGCTGTCGGGGTGCTTGGTCACGTCGATCTTGCCGTTGCCGGTGTACTTCGACAGGTCCAGGGTGACGTTGCGGCCCGCGTACTCGGCCAGGCCGTTGTCGTCGAGCTGGAAGATGTCGGGGGCGTTGCCGCCCGCGGCGATCGTGGCCAGCTTGTCGTAGTAGCCGGTGAACGCCTGCCAGGTGGGCGTGATGGTGACGTTCGGGTGCTTGGCGGTGTAGAGCTTCAGCGCCTGCTCGGTGAGCTTGGCGCGGGACTCGCCGCCCCACCAGAAGAACGAGATGTTGACCGGGGCGTTCGGGTCCGCGGCGGGCTCGTCGTCGCCGCACGCGGCCAGCAGCCCCGCCGCCGGGACGGCCAGAGCCGCGCCGCCGAGCGTACGCAGCAGGTGGCGGCGATTCCATCCGGCTGCGGGCAGGCTACCGTGGTGCTGCGCCGGCGTACCGGCCGGCGCGGGTGTCGCTGGGTGCATTAGCTGTCACTCCCTGCTTGTCAGGGCGACACCGTCAGGTGGCGGCCCCTGCCGCCGACCCGGGCCCGCAGTGCGATGCGGGCCCGGGCCTGACGAATCGCGGATGACCAATTCGGTCTGCAGCGTTACCAGTGCGGTGGTGCGGCGGTCGTCGCCATGCTGGAGCAGCATGTCGACGGCCGCCCGTCCGGCGGCCGCCGTGGGGGTGGCCACCGTCGTCAGCATGGGGCGGATGCGCCGGCTCAGCGCCGTGTCGTCGATGCCGACGACGCTGATCTGGTCGGGCACCTTCACCCCGTTGTGGTCGAGGGCGTCGATGAGGCCCACCGCCATCAGGTCGTTGTAGGCGAGCACCGCCGTGGCCCCGGCCCGCAGGACGGCGTCGGCCTGGGCCGCGCCGCCCTCCTCCGTCGGCGGGTTCGGGCCGAAGACGGTCAGCTCGGCGCCCGCCGTGCGCGCGGCCAGGGTCGCGGCGCGGCGGATCTCGCGGTTGGTCCACGAGCCGCGCGGGCCGCCCAGCAGCGCGATGTTCCGATGTCCCAGGGCCACGAGGTGCTCCACGGCCAGCCGGGCGCCCTGGCCGAGGTCCATCACCACGGCGGGCAGGCCCGGCACCGGCCGGTTGACCACGACCAGCGGGACCTCGCGCGACAGCTGCTCGATCTGGGTGTTGCTCATGCGCGGGCTGCACAGCAGGATGCCGTCGACCTGCTTGGCCAGCGCCAGCACCAGCTCCTCCTCGACGCCCGCGTCCTCGCTGGTGTCGGCGACGAACACGTGGTAGTCGCGGCTGCGGGCGTGGCTCTCCGCCGCCTTGATGAGCGGCGGGAAGAACGGGTTGGCGATGTCGGCCACGATGAGGCCGATGTTGTGCGTGCGGCCCGTGATCAGCGCGCGGGCGGCCCGGTTGGGCCGGTAGCCCAGCTCCTCGGCCACGGCCAGCACATGGGTGCGCGTCTCCGGGTTGACCAGGTGCGGTGCGGAGAAGGCCCGCGACACGGTGGAGACGTGCACCCCGCTGGCCCGGGCGACGTCGCGGATCGTGACCGGCACTGGGGCTCCTTCGCTCTCGGTGGGTGCCCTAATGTTGCAAACGGTTGCTCCCATGTCAACGGTCGAGAATGTCAATCCCGTTGCGGGAGTGGACCTTCGGAGCGCTCCCAGATGGACTAAAACGGTGAAATAGGACCGTTTCGGCGCGGGGCATTGACAGGCCTGCGGGGGCGGTGGTTGGTTCTGCTGCAAACGTTTGTAGCCGTCCATGACGGGGAGGCCGGATGTCCCAGCGGTACGCGATCGTCGGCACCGGGGCGCGGGCGCAGATGTTCGCCCAGGCCCTGTCCCGATACGGCGAGCTCGTCGCGCTCGCCGACGTCAACCCGGCCCGCATCGCCGCCCAGCAGCGGCGCCTGACCGCCGCCGGGGCGCCGCCCGCCACGGCGTACCACGCCGATGACGTGCCGGAGATGCTGGCCGAGGAGCGGGTGGACACCCTCGTGGTGTGCTCGGTCGACGCCACGCACGACACGTACGTGGTGGCCGCGCTGGAGGCGGGGTGCTCGGTGGTCACCGAGAAGCCGATGACCGTCGACGTGCCGCGCTGCCGCCGCATCCTCGACGCGGCCAAGCGCACCGGCGGCGGCGTCCAGGTGGCGTTCAACTACCGGTTCCACCCGGTGCACGAGCAGGTGCGGGGGCTGCTGGCCGCCGGTGAGATCGGCGAGATCGGGTCGGTCCACTTCGAGTGGCTGCTCGACGTGCGCCACGGCGCGGACTACTTCCGCCGCTGGCACCGCGACAAGGCCAACTCCGGCGGGCTGCTGGTGCACAAGGCCACCCACCACTTCGACCTGGTCAACTGGTGGCTGGACAGCACCCCGGCCCGGGTCACCGCCGAGGGGCGGCTGTTCCTGTACGGCACCGCCGGCACCCGCCACGGCTACGCCCGCGACTACGCCCGCGCCCACGGCGCGGACGCGGCCGTCGGCGACCCGTTCGCACTGCACCTGGCCGACAACCCGGCCCTGGCCGAGCTCTACCTCGACGCCGAGTCCCACGACGGCTACCACCGCGACGTCAACGTGTTCGCGCCCGGGGTGTCCATCGAGGACGACATGGCGGTGCTGGTCCGCTACCGCAGCGGCGCGACGATGTCGTACCACCTCACCGCGTACGCGCCGTGGGAGGGCTACCGGGTCGCGTTCAACGGCAGCCGGGGCCGGCTGGAGCTGGACGTGGTCGAGTCCGACCATGTGGCGCCGGGGGTGGCCGGGGCGGTCAAGGGGCACAGCGCCGCGCTGCACGGCGCCGAGGCCGCCGCCGAGTCCGGCGCGGTGTCGCTGCGGCTGCGGCGGTACTGGGAGAAGCCGGTGGAGGTGCCGGTGCCCGCGTACGACCGCGCAGGCCACGGCGGCGCCGACGCCCGGATGACCGCGGTGCTGTTCGGCGGCGCCGCCGACCCGCTGGCCCGCTCGGCGACCCAGCTCGACGGGGCCCGCTCGCTGCTGACGGGACTGGCCGCCAACGAGTCCATCGCCACCGGCCGGCGCGTGGACGTCGCCGACCTGCTCGACCTCGATGAATGGGAACCACGTAATGGCTGAGCTGCTGCTGCCCGACCTCGACGACGACGCCGACACGGGCGCCGACCTGCTGCTGCCCGCCGAGCCGCGGACCCGGGCCATCGCCCGCGAGCTGTACGCCCAGGCTCGCGACCTGCCGCTGATCAGCCCGCACGGGCACGTCGACCCGGGCATCCTGGCCGATGACGCCGCGTTCCCGGACCCGGCCCGGCTGATCATCGTGCCCGACCACTACGTGACGCGGATGCTGCTCAGCCAGGGCATCGGCCCGGAGGAGCTGGGCGTGCCGCGCGTCGACGGCGGTGCCACCGAGGCCGACCCGCGCCAGGTGTGGCGGCTGTTCGCCCGGCACTGGCACCTGTTCCGGGGCACCCCGTCGCGGCTGTGGCTGGAGCAGACCTTCCGCACCGTCTTCGACGTGCACACCCCGCTGGGCCCGGACACCGCCGACCGGGTGTACGACGAGCTGGCCGCGCGCCTGGCGGAGCCGGACTTCCGGCCCCGGGCGCTGTTCACCCGGTTCAACCTGGAGGTGCTGGCCACCACCGAGTCGCCGCTGGACGACCTGTCCCGGCACGCCCGGCTGGCGGCCGACGGCTGGGGCGGCCCGGCCGGGCGGGTGATCACCACGTTCCGGCCCGACGACATGGTCGACATCGAGTGGCCCGGCTGGCCCGAGCGGGTGGCGCGGCTCGGGGCGATGACCGGGGTGGACACCGGCACGTACGCGGGGTTCCTGGAGGCGCTGCGGTCGCGGCGGCTCGACTTCATCGCGGCGGGCGCGACCTGCTCCGACCACGGGCACCTGACCGCCGCCACCGGCGGAGCCGACCCGGCCGAGGCCGCCGCGATCTTCGACCGGGCGCTGCGGACCGGTGCGGCGAGCGCGGCCGAGGCGGAGGCGTTCCGGGCCCGGATGCTGCTGGAGTTCGCGGCGATGTCGGTCGACGACGGCCTGGTCATGCAGCTGCACCCGGGTGCGGTGCGCAACCACAACCGGACCCTGCACACCAGGCACGGCCGCGACGTGGGCGGCGACATCCCGCAGGCGACCGAGTACACGCACGCGCTGCGGCCGCTGCTGGAGCGGTTCGGGCACCACCCCGACTTCCGGGTCGTGGTGTACACGCTGGACGAGCACACGTTCAGCCGCGAGCTCGGGCCGCTGGCCGGCGGCTACCCGGCGATGTTCGTCGGGGCGCCGTGGTGGTTCCTGGACGCACCCGAGGCGCTGCGCCGCTGGCGGGAGGCGGTGACCGAGACCGCCGGCTTCTACAACACGGCCGGTTTCGTCGACGACACCCGCGCCTACTGCTCGATCCCGGTGCGCCACGACGTGGCCCGGCGCGTGGACGCCGGGTTCCTGGCCCGGCTGGTCGCCGAGCACCGGCTCGGCCTCGACGAGGCCGCCGAGACCATCGCCGACCTGGCCTACCACCTGCCCAAGAAGATCTTCAAGATTGGACCGCGCGCATGAAGATCACCGAAGCCGTCGTGCACGACGTACGGTTCCCCACCGCCGCCGCCGGGGACGGCTCCGACGCCATCAACCGCGGCGACTACTCGGCCGCGTACGTCGAGCTGCACACCGACGGCGGCCCGGTCGGCACCGGGTTCACCTTCACCAACGGACGCGGCAACGAGATCGCCTGCGCCGCGATCCGGGCCCTGGCGCACCACGTGGTCGGGCGGACCCTGGAGGAGATCTTCGCCGAGCCGGTGGCGTTCTGGCGGTCGCTGTCGGCCGACGTGCAGCTGCGCTGGCTGGGGCCGGAGAAGGGCGTCATCCACATGGCGACCGGCGCGCTGGTCAACGCGGTGTGGGACCTGCGCGCCAAGGCCGAGGGCAAGCCGATGTGGCGGCTGCTGGCCGAGCTGAGCCCGGAGGAGCTGGTCGCCAGCGTCGACTTCCACCACATCAGCGACGCGATCACCCCGGCGGAGGCCCTGGAGCTGCTGCGGGTCGACGACGGGTACGCCGACCGGCTGGCGGTGCTGGAGCGCGACGGGTTCCCGTCGTACACCACGTCGGTGGGGTGGCTGGGATACCCGGACGAGCAGGTGCGGGAGCTGACCCGGGCGGCGTACGCGCAGGGGTGGCGGGCGATGAAGATGAAGGTCGGCGGGCCGATCGAGGACGACCTGCGCCGGGCGCGGCTGATCCGGGCCGAGATCGGGCCGGACGCGCTGCTGATGATGGACGCGAACCAGGTGTGGGACGTGGACGAGGCGGTCGCGAACATGGCGGTGCTGGCCGAGGTCGACCCGTACTGGATCGAGGAGCCCACGCACGCCGACGACGTGCTCGGCCACGCGGCCGTGGCCAGGGCGGTCGCGCCCGTCCGCGTCGCCACGGGCGAGGTCGCGGCCAACCGGGTCATCTTCAAGCAGCTCATGCAGGCCGGGGCGATCCAGGTGTGCCAGGTGGACGCGTGCCGCGTCGGCGGCGTCAACGAGGTGCTGTCGATCCTGCTGCTGGCGGCCAAGTTCGGCGTGCCGGTCTGCCCGCACGCGGGCGGCGTCGGCCTGTGCGAGTACGTCCAGCACCTGTCGGTCTTCGACTACCTGCGCCTCGGCCGCTCGCTGGACGGCCGGATGGTGGAGTACGTCGACCACCTGCACGAGCACTTCGAGGACCCGATCACGGTCATCGAGGGCCGCTACCGGCTGCCGCGGCAGCCCGGCTACTCGGTCACGCTGAAGGCGTCGTCGATCGCGGAGTTCTCGTTCCCCGACGGGCCGGTGTGGCGGTGAGCGCCCGGCTCGGCCGGGCCGCGCTGGCCCGGCTGCCCGAACACGCCCGCCCGCTGATCGAGCCGGGCGCGGCCCGCACCGGCGTGGTCCACTTCGGCCTGGGCGCTTTCCACCGCGCCCACCAGGCCGTCTACACGGAACTCGCGATGGCGCGCGGCGGCGGCGACTGGGCCGTCACCGCGATCGCCCCCAGCTCCCGCACCGTCCTGGACGCCCTGCGCGCCCAGGACCACCTCTTCAGCGTCGTGACGCTCAGCGCCGACCAGGCAGGTGCAGTCCAGCGTCCACACCACATGCGGTGTGACGACACCACAGGTGGTGTGGACGCTGCACGGACCCGGGTGGTCGGGGCGATCGCGGACAGCGTGCTCGCGGCCGAGGATCCGCAGGCGGTGGTCGCGCTGCTGGCAGATCCGGGGGTACGGGTGGTGACGCTGACGGTCACCGAGAAGGCCTACCGCGCCGAGGCGGCCGTGCCGCGACTGCTGATCGCCGGGCTGGCGGCCCGCGCCCGCGCCGACGCGGGGCCGATCACACTGCTGAGCTGCGACAACCTGCCGTCCAACGGACGGACCCTGGACCGCCTGCTGAGCGGGATGCTCCCCGGCGACCTGCGCGACTGGTACGCCGACAGCGTCACGTGCCCGTCCAGCATGGTCGACCGGATCGTGCCGGCCACCACCGCGCAGACCCTCGGCCTGGCCCGCGCCGACCTCGGCGTCGACGACCTGGCCGCCGTGGCGGCCGAGCCGTTCTCGCAGTGGGTGATCGAGGACCGGTTCGCCGCCGGACGCCCCGACTGGGCGGCGGCGGGAGCCGTGTTCACGGACGACGTCACCGCCTGGGAGCACCTGAAACTGCGCGCGCTCAACGGCGTGCACAGCGCCCTGGCGTACCTGGGCGCACTGGCGGGCTGCGAGGCCATCGCCGACGCGCTGGCCCTGCCCGGCGCGGCCGCCCTGCTGCGCCGCTACGTCGCCACCGAGGTCGCGGCCTCGATGACTCCCCCACCCGGCGTCGACGTCACCGCATACGGCGACCAGGCACGGGAACGGTTCGCCAATCACGCGCTCGGGCACCGGTGCCTACAGGTGGCGATGGACGGCACGCAGAAACTCCCCCAGCGGGTGCTGCCCATGCTCGCCGCGCCCGACCCGAACCTGACCTGCCTGATCCTCGCGGCATGGGCCAGGTTCGCCGAGGGTACGGCCGACGACGGCACCCCGCTGCCGCTGAACGATCCGCTGGCCGCAACGGTCCGCGCCGACCTCACCACCGAGGCCCTGTTCGGCCCCGGCGGCGTGCTCCCGGTGCCCGACCCGGCCCACCGCAAGCTGATCGACTCCTGGCGCACCGCCCTGGCCCGCCACGGCGCCGCCGCCCTCCTCGCGGCGGAGGCCCGGTGATGCGGGCGGCGACGGTGGCGCTGGTGGGAGCCAACGGGCACGGGCTGCACCATCGGCGGGTGCTGGCGGGGCTGGCGGAGCGCGGCGTCGCGCGGCTGGCGGGTCTGGCCGATCCGGCGCCGGTGGTCGACGCCCCGGCGGACGTGCCGGTGTTCACCGACCACCGGGCGATGCTGGAGCGGATCCGGCCCGACGTGGTGATCGTGTGCACTCCCCCGCACACGCATCTCGCCCTGGCCCGCGACGTGCTGCGCGCCGGGGCGGACCTGCTGCTGGAGAAGCCGCCGGTGCTGGACCGGGACGAGCACGACGCGCTGGTCGCGGCCCGCGACGGCACCCGGCGCGCGGTGCAGATCGGGTTCCAGGCACTGGCGTCGCCCGCGCTGACCCGGCTGCGGGCGGCGGTGGCGGCGGGCGCGCTGGGCGCGGTGCGGCAGGTGTCGGTGGTCGGCGCATGGCAGCGCGACGACGCGTACTGGGGGCGCTCGGCGTGGTCGGGGCGGCGCGTGCTCGGCGGGCGGCCGACGCTCGACGGGGCGCTGGCCAACCCGTTCGCGCACGCGGTGATGCAGGCCCTGGCCGTGGTCGACGCGGAACCGACCGGGGTGGAGGTGTCCTGGCTGCGGGTGCGCCCGATCGAGGTCGAGGACACGGCCACGCTGCGGGTCACCCTCGCCGGCGGGGTGCGGGTGCTGGTCGCGGTGACGCTGGCGGGTGAGGAGTTCGTCGACGGCGACCTCACCGTGTACGGCAGCCACGGCCGGGCGGAACTGACCTTCCGCGACGACCTGCTGCGGCTGCCCGGCGGCCCGGCCGAACCGGTGCCGGGCCGGATCACCCTGCTGGAGAACCTGATCGAGCACCGGCGGGCGGGGGTGCCCCTGCTGGCACCACCGGAGCGCACCGCCGGTTTCACCGCCGTCGTCGAGGCGCTGCGCACCGCCCCGGCGCCGGTCGAGGTGGCCGGAGCTGCCGTATCGGTCGACGGCGGCACCCGCGTCCTGCGCGGCGTCAACGGCGCGCTGCGCCGCTGCGCGGAGGCGGGCGCCCTTTTCGACGAGGTTCCGGTGCCGTGGTCTGCAACAGTCCGGGGTGTTCCTGCAAACAGTTGAGAATGCACCGCGCGACCTATTCGAATAGTCGCTCGATATCCGGCTGAGGGCGGTCGGAGCAGGCGATACTGCGCTCGAATCGCTGCAACAAACCTGCTGTCCCCATCCATTGACTTCAGCATTCCCCGCTTTCTATGTTGCCTGATGGCGTAACACATCGGACACATCATGGGAGCAGCGATGCGAATGCGAATGACAGCCGCGGTCGCGGTGCTGGCGGTGCTGCTGCCGGCGCCCGCCGCGGCCGCCGCGCCGGGCACCTCGGGCGCCCCGGGCCCGCTGACCCTGCGGACGGCCCGGCAGGCGCTGGCCGCCGGGGACGGCTGGGGCGCGGCGGGGACGGGCACCACCGGCGGAGCGGCGGCGGACGAGGCGCACGTCTTCGTCGTACACGATCGGGACGGGCTGGCGGCGGCACTGGCCGGCGCCGAGCCGAAGATCGTGTTCGTGGCCGGGACCATCGACGGCCTGACCGGCGCCGACGGCACCGCCGTGACCTGCGCCGACCTGGCCGACCCGGGCTACACCCTGGACAGCTACCTCGCCGCGTACGACCCCGCCGTCTGGGGCCGCGCCACCGACCCGGCCGGGCCGATCGAGCAGGCCCGGGTGCGCTCGGTGGCCACCCAGCGGGCCCGCACCGAGCTGCGCGTCGGCCCCAACACGACCGTGTTCGGCCTGCCCGGCGCCACCCTGCGCCACCTCACCCTGATGATCGACACCGCGCCGAACGTGATCGTGCGCAACCTGACCCTGCTCGACGCCGCCGACTGCTTCCCGCGCTGGCGCCCCACCGACGGCGCCGAGGGCAACTGGAACAGCGAGTACGACCTGGTCTCGGTGCGCCGCTCCACCAACGTGTGGATCGACCACAACACGTTCAGCGACGGCGACAACCCCGACTCCACCCAGCCGGTCTACTTCGGCCGCCCGTGGCAGGTCCACGACGGCGCCCTGGACGTCACGCACACCTCCGACCTGGTCACCGTATCGGCCAACGTGTTCACCCGGCACGACAAGACCATGCTGATCGGCTCCTCCGACACGGTCGGCCCCGACGTCGGCAAGCTGCGGGTGACGGTGCGCCACAACGTGTTCGACGGCGTCGGCCAGCGCGCCCCGCGCGTGCGGTTCGGCCAGGTCGACGTCTACAACAACACGTTCTCCGTCCGCGAGCCGTACGACTACAGCGTCGGCCTCGGCATCCAGTCGGCCGTGTACCTGGAGGACAACTTCTTCGACCTGCGCGACGGCATCACCGCCGACAAGGTGCTCAAGGACTGGAAGGGCACCGCGGTCACCGAACTCGGCAGCTGGGTGCGCGCCGGGAACGGCCTCGGCGGCCCGGTGAGCCTGCTCGCGGCATACAACGGCGCCCACGACCCGGACTTCGGGCCCGACGCGGGCTGGACGCCCGCGCTGCGCGCCCACCGCCCGGCCCCGGCGGCCCTGGTGCCACTGCTGACCCTGTTCTCCGGCGCCGGGCGCATCGTGCCCTGACCCCCGGCGCAGGACCGCACGACCGCACCCGGTGGCGCCCTCCGGCACGCCGTGCCGGACCACCGGGTGCGCAACCTCAAGGAGGTCCCATGAAACACGGGTACATCCCCGGCCATCGACGGGCCAGACGGCTCGGCACGGCCGCGGCGGGCGGCACCGCGCTGCTGGCGCTGCTGCTCGCGGCCCTGATGAGCCTCACCGGCGGGGTCGCGCTGGCCGCGACCCTGTTCTCGGACAACTTCGACGACGGGGAGGCGTCGGGCTGGACCAAGTCCGGCGGCGACTGGTCGGTCGTGTCCGACGGCTCATCGGTGTTCCAGCAGGGCAAGGTCGACAGCGAGCTGGCCCGGCAGTTCGGCGGCAGCACCTCGTGGACGAACTACACCGTCAGCGCCCGGGTGAAGCCGACCGGCTTCAGCGGCTCGGGCCGGTACGCGGCACTGGGCGCCCGGTCCACCGGCTCGTCCACCCGCTACCAGCTCGCGCTGCTCAACAGCGGGCGCGCCGAACTCCAGGTGGTCGACGGCAGCGCCGTCACGGTGATCGGCGGGGTGAACCTGGCCGTCTCCACCGGCACCTGGTACACGCTCCAGCTCACCGTCAGCGGCTCCACGCTGACCGGCTGGGTCAACGGGCAGCAGGTCGGCTCGGGCAGCAGCTCGCAGTTCGCCTCGGGGCGGATCGTGCTGGTCACCTCGTACGCCACGGCCCGCTTCGACGACGTCGTGGTCTCCGACGCGGGCGGCCCCGCCCCGACCACCGCCGGTCCGGCGCCGAGCGCGTCGCGTACGCCGGGCACCTCGCCGTCCCCGGCCCCGTCGTCCAACCCGGGCACCGTCCCGACGTGGCCGACGAAGTCCGGTGACGCCGGCCTGCCCAACGGCACCATCCAGGTCAGCGGCGTGTTCGACGGCGGCATGAAACGCTACTGCTGCATCGGCGACGGCGGACAATCCGAAAGCCAAGACCCCATGTTCGAACTCGCCAACGGCGCCACCATCAAAAACGTCATCCTCGGCTCCCCCGCCGGAGACGGCATCCACTGCCTGGGCACCTGCACCATCCAAAACGTCTGGTGGGAAGACGTCGGCGAAGACGCCGCCACCTTCCTCCAGACCAACGGCGGCACCTCCTACATCATCGGCGGCGGCGCCAAATCCGCCTCCGACAAGGTGTTCCAGCACAACGGCAACGGCACCGTCAACATCAGCGGCTTCTACGTCGAAAACGCCGGCAAGCTCTACCGCGCCTGCGGCAACTGCACCAACAGCTACCAGCGCAACGTCGTCATCGACAACGTCTGGGTCAAAAGCACCAGCGTCGTAGCCGGCATCAACACCAACTGGGGCGACACCGCCCGCTTCACCCGCATCAACGTCTACAGCACCAGCACCATCATCTGCGACAAATACAAAGGCGCACCCAAGGGCAGCGAACCCACCCACATCGGCAGCGGCGCCGACGGCGTCAACTGCTTCTACAACCCCACCGACATCATCCAGCGGTAACCGTCTCGGTGCCGCCGACCGGGCTGACCCGGTCGGCGGCACCGGTCAGCCCAGCTGCGCGAACATGTCGAGCAGGCCCTGCGGGGCATCCGGGGCGAAGCAGAGCTCCAGGTTGGCGGCCGACTGGGCGGCGGACTGCTCGCTGCGCGGGAACAGCGCCGCCTCGTACGCCGCCAGCGCCGCCTCCACCTCGCCCGGGTGCGCGACCAGTGCCGTGGCGAGCTGGGCACCGTCGAGCATGGCCAGGTTGGCGCCCTCCCCCGCGAACGGCGACATCAGGTGCGCGGCGTCGCCGAGCAGGGTCACCCCGGGCACCCGGTCCCAGCGGTGGCCGACCGGCAGCGCGTGGATGGGCCGGGGCACCAGCTCGCCGTCGGCGCGCTCGATCAGCGCCCGCAGCCGTGCGTCCCACCCGTCGAACCGCTCCAGCAGCAGCTTCTTGACGGTGTCCGGAGCGCTGAAGTCGATGCTGCCCGCCCAGTCGGCGGGGGTGCGCAGCGCCGCGTAGACCTCCAGCGTGCCGTCGGGCTCGCGGTGCGACAGCAGGCCGCGGCCGTCGTCGAGCGCGAAGGTCAGCCCCGGGCTGAGCAGGTCGAAGCTGTCGGGGTACCGGTTGCGGGCATCCTCGATACGGACCTCGACGAAGGACAGTCCGGAGTAGACCGGCGCGGCGGCCGACACCAGCGGGCGCACCCGCGACCAGGCGCCGTCGGCCCCGACCAGCAGGTCCGTGGTGAACGCGGTGCCGTCGGCCAGCGTCACCTCGTGGCGGCCGCCGTGCAGCGGCCGGACGGCGACGGCCTTGGCGCCCCACCGGACGGTGCCCGCGGGCAGGCTGTTCAGCAGCAGGTCGCGCAGGTCGCCCCGGCTGACCTCGGGACGGCCGATCTCGCCGGAGTCCTCGTGGTGCAGGAAGCCGTGGCGGTCGTAGACGCGCATCGCCTCGGCGCCGGGGTGGATGATCTGCTGGAACGGGTCCATGAGTCCCGCGGCGGCCAGCGCCGCCTGCCCGGAGTCCTCGTGGATGTCGAGCACGCCGCCCTGGCGGCGGGCGTGCGGTCCGGCGTCGAGGTCGAAGACGGCCGCCTCGACGCCGTTGACGTGCAGGACGCGGGCGAGGGTGAGGCCGCCGAGACCGGCGCCGACGATCGCGATGGGGTGGTGTGCGGTCATGTCGTGCTACTTCCTGTTCAGTGGTGGTCGTCGCCGTCGGGCAGGTCCGTGTGCAGCACGCCGTTGATCTGGACGCGCAGGCCCCAGCGCAGGCGGTCGCCGCCCGAGCCGGACAGCAGTTCGGTGCCCAGCGCGGCCAGGCGCGGGTGGGTGTCGGCGGACACGCCGCGCAGCGCGACGGTGAGCTCGTCCCAGTCGTGCTCGGTGGTGCCCGCGCGGGTGCGGGTGGCGTGTTCGGCGGCGTTGGCGGTGGCGTACAGCAGCAGCACGTCGACGGCCCAGGCGGCCCGCGCCGGGGCGACGCCGCCCGCGTCGAGCAGCGCCAGCAGCCCCTCGATCAGGTTGAGGTAGTGCGGCCCGGTGGGCCGGGTGACCAGCGCCGACTGCGCCAGCCCCGGATGGTCGAACAGCACCCGGGTGTACGACAGCAGCACCCGCTCCAGCCGCTCCCGCCAGTCGCCCCGCTCCGCCACCGGTCCGAGGTCGACGACGCCGAGGCGCTCGTCGAGCACGGCCGCGTGCAGCTCGGCGGTGTTGCGCACGTAGACGTACAGCGAGGCGGCGCCTGTGTCGAGTTCCTCGGCCAGCCGCCGCATCGTGACCCGCTCCAGACCCTCGGCCCGCATCAGCGCCACCGCGGTGGCGACGATGCCGTCCCTGGTCAGGGCGGCTTTCGCCGGGCGTTCCCGGCGGCTGCGCCGGGCTGGTGTCTCTGCCATGCCCACCACGTTAACGAACATGTTCGTTCCGAACAAGTTCGTAGCGAACATGTTCGCCACATCACCAGCGCCGCCACCCCTCAAGATCGGCCAAGTGCCAAGATCGGCCAAGTTGCCGGGCAATCGGGCGTTCCGCAGGTCGCGATACGCCCGATTGCCCGGCAACTTGCGGCGCGCTCTCACGCCTCGCGGGCGCGAGCGGTGGCGGGGTGGGTGGGGGTGGGGTCAGGAGAGGAGGAGGCCGAGGGCGATGGCGGTCATGGTCAGGGCGATGACGCCGTCCAGGACGCGCCAGGTGATCGGGCGGGCCAGGACGGGGGCCAGCCGGTGGGCGCCCGCGCCGAGGCCGGTGAACCAGACCGCGCTGGCCAGAGCCGCCCCGGCCGCGAACAGCCAGCGGAAGTCCTGCTGGCTGGCCAGGCCGCCGAGCAGCAGCACGGTGTCCAGGTACACGTGCGGGTTGAGGAAGGTGAAGGCCAGGCAGGCGAGCATGGTGGCGCGCAGGGTGCTGCCCGCGCCGTCGCGGGCCCGCAGCGTCCCGGGGCGCAGCGCGCGGCGGGCGGCCAGCACGGCGTACCCGAGCAGGAACGCCGCTCCGCCCCAGCGGACCGCGGCCAGCAGCCCCGGCGCGGCGGCCACGGCCGCGCCCAGCCCGCCGACTCCGACAGTGATCAGCAGCGCGTCCGACAGCGCGCAGGTCAGCACGACCGCCAGCACGTGCTCGCGGCGCAGCCCCTGGCGCAGCACGAAGGCGTTCTGGCTGCCGATGGCGACGATCAGCGCCATCGATGAGGTGAACCCGGCCAGCAGCGAAGCGATCATGCGTTCGACGGTACGGACCAGCACCGCCACACTCCAGCTAATGATTCTTACCAACCATTAGCATCGCTTATGTGACCCTGGACTCGGCGCAGCTGGAGACGTTCGCGGCCGTGGTGCGGGAGGGCAGCTTCGACGCCGCCGCCCGCGCGCTCAGCCTCACCCCGTCGGCGGTGAGCCAGCGCATCAAGGCGCTGGAGCAGGCGGCGGGCCAGGTGCTGGTGCGCCGGGCAAAGCCCTGCCGGGCGACCGAGGCGGGCGAGCCGCTGCTGCGCCTGGCGGGGCAGCTGGCCCTGCTGGAGCGGGAGGCGCTGGACACCGCGCGCGGCGGCGGGGGCGCCGACTGGACCCGGGTGCCGATCGTCGTCAACGCCGACTCGCTGGCCACCTGGTTCCTGCCCGCGCTGGCCGCGCTGCCGCCGGGGCTGCGGCTGCTGTTCGACGTGCACCAGGACGACCAGGAGTACACCGCCGACCTGCTGCGCGGCGGCACGGCGATGGCGGCGGTGACCGCCCAGCACGTGCCGGTGCAGGGGTGCCGGGTCCAACGGCTGGGCACGATGCACTACGTGGCGGTGGCCAGCCCGGCGCTGCGCGCGGCCTGGTTCGCCGACGGCGTGACCGAGCAGGCCCTGGCAGCCGCGCCGATGCTGGTGCTCAACCGGCGCGACCAGCTCCAGCACCGCTTCCTGCGTACGGTGACCCGGCGGCGGCTGGACCCGCCGGTCCACTACGTCCCGGCGGTGGGCGCCTTCAACGAGGCGATCCGGCTCGGCCTGGGCTGGGGGATGGCGCCCGAGCGCTTCTGCGGCGACGACCTCGCCGCCGGGCGCTACGAGCAGCTGACGCCCGGACGCCGGGTGAGCGTGCCGCTGTACTGGCAGCACTGGCGCCTGGAGTCGGCGGCGCTGACCGCCCTCACCGGGGCGGTGCGGGCGGTCGCGGCCACCGCCCTGGACTGACTCAGCGGACCTCGATGACGGGCTGCGGCTCGGCGACGGCCGCGACCCTGTCCGCCGCACGGGCGCGCAGACCGCGCCAGGCGGCGTACCCGATGAGCGCGGCGCCCAGGCCGGCCGTGACACCGGCGAGCAGCGTCTTGCCGCCCGCGGCGTACAGCAGCATGGCCGGGCTGGGCAGCATGATCATGCCGCCCCGGTGCTCCTGCTGGTCGAGGTAGTCGTACAGGTACGCCGCACCGCCGATGGCGGCCAAACCGAGCAGCACGAGCTGCCACCACGGCACCACGGTCAGGATCAGCCGCAGCCGCGACATGTACGTCTCCTCAGGTTCTCGGGGCGGTCAGACCATACCGAAGGGCGTCGGCGCGCCCGTCTGCCCCCGGGACCGCCGCGGCGCGGGCCGGGCGGGCCGGGTCGGCTTCGCGGGCCGGGTCGGCTTCGTAGCGGGCGAAGGCGACGGCGTCGACGGCCTTGCGGGCGTCCTTGCCCTTCTCCCGGATCTCCTCCTCGACCGCCGAGGCCCAGACCGCG
Organism: Catellatospora sp. TT07R-123; assembly: GCF_018327705.1. NCBI lineage: Bacteria > Bacillati > Actinomycetota > Actinomycetes > Micromonosporales > Micromonosporaceae > Catellatospora > Catellatospora sp. TT07R-123. The sequence continues at coordinate 1,980,803 of NZ_BNEM01000001.1, forward strand.
TACCCGGCCATCTCCCAGTGCGTGTTGCCGGTGATCACCCCGGCCAGGTGCGTGGCGCGACCGGCCAGGCGCCGGGACACATTGCTCAGCTTCTCGTCGAACCCCATGACCGGACCCCCTCACCATCCCCGCCGGGCTCGACCCCGGCCGACACGGGCTTCACCTGCATCGTCGGACTCCGGCGAGCAGGCTGGCGGCCGAATCGAAAAATTGCGTCGATTCATGCGTCGAAAATCTTCCGGCCGGGGCCGCAACCGTACGGGCGGGGATGCCGTGTAGTCCGCGACCGGCCCAGCGGGGGCCGGCGGGGATCGGACGGGACGGGCGCCGTGGACGTGACAGCAGGGGTGGTGCCGCCCCCGGTGGGCGGTAGCCTCCATCGGCCTGGGCCGGTGCCGCTCCGCGACCCGGGGAGGGCAGGCATGGGGCACGACTTCGACGCGCTGTACGCGGCGCACTTCACCTCGCTGACGGCGCAGCTTTACGCGTACCTCGGGGACCGGCAGGAGGCGCAGGACGTCACCCAGGAGGCGTTCTGCCGGGCGCTGGCCCGCTGGCGCGACGTCAGCGCGTACGACGACCCGGTCGCCTGGGTGCGCCGGGTCGCCTGGAACCTCGCCACCTCGCACTTCCGGCGGCTGAAGGTCGCCGCGGCGTTCCGGCGCAGGCACCGGGAGGAGCAGGTCCCGGCGCCGAGCCCGGACCGCGTCGCGCTGTTCGCCGCGCTGCGCACGCTGTCGCCGCAGCCCCGGCAGGCGGTGGTGCTGCACTACCTGGCCGACCAGTCGGTGGCCGACATCGCCGTGTCGATGCAGGTGTCGACCGGCACCGTGAAGTCGTGGCTGCACCGGGCGCGTACCGCGCTGGCCGGGCAGCTCCAGCCCGCCCCGGACGCCGAGGAGGCCCGCGATGCCTGAGCAGACCGACCCGATGACCGAGGCGTTCTTCCAGTTCCGGCTGGAGGCGCCGCACGAGGTCGTGGTGCCGGGGGCGGCGGCGGCCCGGCGCACCGTGCAGCGGCGCCGTACCGCCCGTACCGGCGTGCTCGCCGCGATCGCCGCGATCGCGCTGGCCGCGGGCGCCTATACCGCGGGCGTACGGGCGACCCGCACCACCGAGCCCGCCGGGCCGTCGGCTGCGCCGTCGTCCCCGCCCCTGACCGACGAGCAGCTACAGCCGCTCGGCGTGCGGGCGCTGCGCATCCTCGGCTACCTTCCGGAGCAGGCACGACCCGGCATGCTCTTCGGGCCGGTCGGTGCCGGGGTCAGCGGCTTCAGCTACTCGTTCGGCACCCCGCAGGACCCGCTGCCGCTCGGCGAGTACACCCTGCGGGCGGTCTGCGTCGGCGGCGCCGGGCAGGTCCGGCTGCGCTGGGAGGCCGCCGACAGCCACCGTTACGTGTCCGTGCCCTGCGACGAGACGGTCACCCAGTTGACGGTCGCGCTGACCGCGGTCAGCGCGGCCACCATCACGTTCAGCGGAGACGATCGGGCGGGCGGGCACTCAGGCATCGCCGTCACCGTGACCAACCCCAACCTCATCCGTGCCGAGCAGGCCTTCCTGTCCGCGACCGGACCGTTCCTGAGCCGCGGCTCGGGTGAGCTGAACGCGACTCGCCGCGACGTCGACGAGGCGGTGACGTCCGGGTCGTTGCGCCTGGACGTAGCCTGCGCCGGGGCGGGCGTCGTCACCGTCCGGCTGATCCTCGGCGGCTCGACGGACACGGCCGAGGTGCCTTGCACGTCGTCTCCGCAGCTGGTCACGCTGCGCCTGGATGATGCGCGGGGCGGGCCGCTGACCGTCGAACTCGACCCGGACCAGGAGGCGTTCAAGGTGTCGGCCGCCGCCTACCGGGTACGCCGGGCGTGAACCGCCGACGGGACCGGCCGCGCACCGGGGGCGGGCCCTCCGCCATCCCGACCCACCCCCAGCCCCAACCCACCCCTCCTTCATAGACCACCCACCCCTTCTTCATAGACCGCCCACCTCTTCTTCATAGACGCTGGCCTATTACATAGAAGATGATCTTCTTGGAGTCGACGTAATTGGCCAGCGTCTATGGATCGCGCCACAGGGAGACGCCTTCCCCCCGGACCCTGCGGAGATCCTGGCGGCCAGCTCCGACCGCAGCCAGCGATCTTCGCGCAGAGATCGCAGTTTCCGGTCACCCCCAGCGGTCCACGCCCAGGTCTTGACCGACGACAGCGATCTTCACGCGGAGATCGCCGCCTGCGGTCACCTTCTGCGGTCGGGCCCGGCCCCACCACCCCATCCAGCCGAGTCGATCACGGCGCCAGGGTGGCGACACACCGTCGAACCCCGCCATAAGTTCATGATCAACGGGTGGGGGCGGGGCCAGGGTCGGGGCGGGGGCGGGGGCGCGGGAGGGCGATGTGGGCCTTCCCGGTGGAAAACGCTTGCCGTACGATGCATTGCAGGGAGCCGTATCGATGTCTCAGCGCCCTGCCGGCAGCCGCCGCCGACCCCTGGGCAGGGGAGTCGAAGCGCCCGTCCGGCAGACGGGCGGGCGCACCCCCACTCACCTCGGGAGACTCCCCCATGTACCCACGACGGCGCCGTACGGCGCTGCTCGCCTCAGCCGCGGCACTGCTGACAGCCCTGACCGCCGGGGCGCTCATGGCCGCCCCCGCCGCCCAGGCCGCCAGCGGCTGCCAGGTCGCCTACTCGGTCACGTCCCAGTGGCCGGGCGGGTTCAGCGCCAACATCGCCATCACCAACCTCGGCTCGGCCGTCAACGGCTGGACCCTGAACTGGACGTTCACCGCGGGCCAGGCCGTGACCCAGGCGTGGGGGTTCACCGCGAACCCCGCCAGCGGCGCGGTCACCGCCCGCAACGTCGACTACACCGCCGCCATCCCGACCAACGGCACGGTCAGCGTCGGGTTCAACGGCTCCTGGAACAACTCGGCCAACCCGGTGCCCGCCTCGTTCACCCTCAACGGGACGGTCTGCACCGGATCGGTGACCAGCCCGGCGCCGAGCGCCACCCGCAGCACGGCCCCCAGCCCGTCGCGCTCGGTGACGCCTTCCCCGTCGTCCAATCCGGGCACCGTCCCGACGTGGCCGACGAAGTCCGGTGACGCCGGCCTGCCCAACGGCACCATCCAGGTCAGCGGCGTGTTCGACGGCGGCATGAAACGCTACTGCTGCATCGGCGACGGCGGACAATCCGAAAGCCAAGACCCCATGTTCGAACTCGCCAACGGCGCCACCATCAAAAACGTCATCCTCGGCTCCCCCGCCGGAGACGGCATCCACTGCCTGGGCACCTGCACCATCCAAAACGTCTGGTGGGAAGACGTCGGCGAAGACGCCGCCACCTTCCTCCAGACCAACGGCGGCACCTCCTACATCATCGGCGGAGGCGCCAAATCCGCCTCCGACAAGGTGTTCCAGCACAACGGCAACGGCACCGTCAACATCAGCGGCTTCTACGTCGAAAACGCCGGCAAGCTCTACCGCGCCTGCGGCAACTGCACCAACAGCTACCAGCGCAACGTCGTCATCGACAACGTCTGGGTCAAGACCACCAGCGTCGTAGCCGGCATCAACACCAACTGGGGCGACACCGCCCGCTTCACCCGCATCAACGTCTACAGCACCAGCACCATCATCTGCGACAAATACAAAGGCGCACCCAAGGGCAGCGAACCCACCCACATCGGCAGCGGCGCCGACGGCGTCAACTGCTTCTACAACCCCACCGACATCATCCAGCGGTAGATGCTGACCGCGGCCGGGCGTCCGCCTCGGGCGCCCGGCCGCGGGACGCGGTTCAGCGCGGCAGTTCCTGTCCGGTCAGCTCCGCGCACAGGGCCAGCAGGCGGTCCTGCACCGACAGGTCGTACGCGGCCGGGTTGGCCTTGAGGTCCCGGCGGCGCTTGAGATAGCGGCCGGTGAACCCGACCTCCGACTCCGGCGCCGCGGCCAGCCACACCTGCGTCTCGGCGCCGTCGGGCAGCTCGTCGACGGCGTTCTGGCCGCCCATCCGGGTCTTGATCCAGCCCGGGTCGACGGCGTTGCTGAGGGTGCCCGGCCACAGCCGGGCGACGGCGAACGCGAGCGCGACGTCGTACAGCTTGGAGTCGCTGTAGGCCTGCATGCCGTCCCAGGGCCTGCGCGCGTACTGCGGGTCGTCGAGGTCGGCGCGGCCGCCCGCCTCCAGGCCCGAGGTCAGGTAGACCAGGCGGCCCGGCGCGGGCATCAGGGCCGTCAGCAGGTACGGCGCCAGCACGTTGACGGCGAATATCCGCTCGATGCCGTCGGGGGTCACCTCGCGGTGCGCCGCCCCGCCGCCGACGCCCACGTTGTGGACCACGCTGTCGTACGGCCCGAGCGCGTTAGCCGCGAGCGCCAGCGCCCGGGTCTGGGTAAGCTCGGAGACGTCGCCCACCACGACCGCGGCCGCGTCCGGCACCGCCGCGCGCACCTGGTCGGCCCGGGCCTCGTTCCGGGCGTGCAGGACGACGCGGTGGCCGTCGCGCGCAAGCGTGCGGGCGGTCTCCAGGCCGATGCCGTCGGCCGATCCGGTCACGAAGATGCTGCTCATGACTTCCTCCACTGTCTGGAGTGAAAACGCTACCCACGTGGTTTAGGCGTCGCGGACGCCGGGTACGCGATCGCTCGCGTCTATGCGGACGCGGCCACGACAACCCCCGGGAGGCACGATGAGGGGCGAGCACCGCAACCGCACCGCGGTGGCGCAGCACGAGCGCCGCGAACCCGTTCCGGAACCCGGCGACCTGCTCGCCGACTGGGCCGCCGACGGCGGCTGCGTGTGCGTACGTGTGCTCACCTGCGGCGACGTGGTCGCCGTACACAGCCTCTATCCGAACATGGGTCCCGGTTTCGTGGGCTTCGACATCTTCCGGATGGCCGACGGGGTGCCCGCCGAGCACTGGAGCGTGCTCCAGCCGCTGGCCCGGCCGGGTGGCCAGGACGAGATCGGCGGCCCGCGTACGGTCAGCCAGCCGCGCCAGTCGTCGACCAGCCGCCGCGTGGTCGACTACCTGGTCGACAACGTGCTGGTGCCGCGCGACTTCGAGCACCTGTGCCGGTTCGTGACGACCGGCCTGAAGCAGCACCGCCCCGGCGTGGCCGACGGCATCGGCGGGTGGTGGGAGCAGCTGCGCGACCAGGACGTCCGCTACGAGCGGCGGCACCTGACCGTGGCCGACGGCGAGTTCGCGCTGACGATCTGCACGGGCACGGTGGGCGGGCGGCCGACGGCGTTCTACGACCTGTTCCGGCTGGAGCACGCGATGATCGCCGAGCACTGGGGCGTGCAGGCCGGGGTGCCGGAGCGGCTGCCGTACTCGAATTCGTTCCCGCCGTATCCGAGCGGCACCGACCCGACCGCGACCGCGAGGCTGGCCCCGGCGGTCACCGGCTGAGTGCCGTACATTACGCCGATGGCAGAACCCATCCGGTACGCGGTGATCGGGCGCGGTTGGCGCGCGCAGTTCTTCTTCAAGCTGGCGGCACTGATGCCCGACCGGCTCCAGGTCACCGGGGTGATGACCCGTTCGGCGCAGGCCGCCGCCGAGGTCGCCGCCCAGTGGCGGCTGCCGGTCGTGCAGGACCTCGACGAGCTGCTGCGCACCGGCGACCCCGAGTACGTGATCACGTCGGTGCCGTGGGAGGTCAACCCCGGCCTGGTCGAGGCGCTGGTCGGGCGGGGGCTGCCGGTGCTGTCGGAGACGCCGCCCGCCCCCGACCCGGCCGGGCTGCGGGCGCTGTGGGACAGCGTCGGCGCGGCTCGGCAGGTGCAGGTCGCCGAGCAGTACCTGCTGCTGCCCGACCACGCCGCCCGGCTGGCCGTGCTGCGCTCCGGCGTGATCGGCACCCCGACCTCGGCGCAGGTGTCCTCGACGCACGGCTACCACGCGGTGTCGATGCTGCGCGGCATGCTCGGCGTCGGCCTGGACCCGGCGAGCGTGCAGGCGCGGGCGTTCACCGCGCCGCTGGCCGACCCGCTGGTCCCGGCCGGGTGGCGCGACGACGCCACCCCGCGCCCGGCGACGACCACGCTGGCCACGATCGACTTCGGCGACGGCCGCAGCGGGCTGTACGACTTCACCGACAACCAGTGGTGGAACCCGCTGCGCAGCCGCCGCATCGTGGTGCGCGGCAGCCTCGGCGAGCTGGTCGACGACCGGGTCGTGCGGCTGCTGGACCACCGGCCGGTCGAGTCTGAGCTGCGCCGCCGCCACAGCGGCCGCGACCTCAACCTGGAGGGCTTCGACCTCGACCACGTCAGTTTCGACGGCGCGGTGGTGTACCGCAACGCCTACGCCGGGGCGCGGCTGTCCGATGAGGAGATCGCGATCGCGTCCATCCTGGAGGCCACCGGCCGCTGGTGCCGCGACGAGGCCGAACCGCCGTACCCGCTGGCCGACGCCTGCCAGGACCACCTGATCAGCCTCGCCATCGACGAGTCGGTCCGCACCGGCCGCACGGTCCCGGTCGGCACGGAACCCTGGGCGGCCTGAGGCGAAGTGATCGCGATCGTCGGTCAGATCCCTTGCGCTGAGCGCAGCTTCTGACCGACGATCGCGATCACCGCCCCGCCCTGGTTCCGCGAAAGCGGCGTGGGGCCCGGTCGGCCCGCATAGCGTGGGGGCGTGCGGGTCGAGGAACGGGAACGGGAGCAGGTCAGGGGCGGTGCGGCGGGCGGCGGGCAGGTGCGGCTGTCACGGGCCGGTGTCGGCGACACGCTGCGGGTCGCGCGGATCCTGCTGCTGCCGACCGTGGCGCAGGGCCTGGTCATCCGGCGGCGGCTGGTCACGCTGGCCGGACGCTGGTGGCAGCCGGACGCGCGGGCGGTGCGGCTCATGCAGCGGCTGCGCGGCCGGTACGGCGGCGGCGCCCTGCGCCTGCGCAACCCCGGCCGCCCGCTGGTGCTGGCCCTGTCCACCGACGCGGTACGCACCCTGCTGTCCGACACCGAGCCATACAGCCCGGCCACGGTCGAGAAGACCGCCGCACTGTCGCGGTTCCAGCCGCACGGGCTGCTGATCACCCCGGGGGCGCTGCGCGCGCCGCGCCGGGCGGTCAACGAGCGGGCGCTCGACGCCGACCTGCCGGTGCACCACCTCGCCGCGGCGATCACCGCCAAGATCTCCGAGGAGATCGCGCCGCTGCGCGAGCAGATGGGCGGGCGGCTGGCCTGGGACCGGTTCGCCACGGCGTACTGGCGGGCGGTGCGGCGCATCGTGCTCGGCGACGCCGCCCGCGACGACGACGAGCTGCTCGACCTGCTGTCCATGCTGCGCCGCGACGCCAACTGGGCGCAGCTGCGGCCCCGGCAGGACGGGGTGCGGCAGCGGTTCCAGCGGCGGCTGAACGCGCACCTGGCCCGGCGCGAGCCGGGCAGCCTCGCCTCGCTGCTGCCGCCGCCCGAACCGGTCGTGGACCCGTACGGCCAGGTCCCGCACTGGCTGTTCGCCTATGACGCGGCCGCCGCGACCGTCTTGCGCACCCTGGCCATGCTGGCCGTGCACCCCGCCCAGCGGGCGTGGGCAGCCGCCGACCTGCGGCCGGGCGAGTCCCCGCACCGCCTGCCGCGACTGCGCGCCTGCGTGCTGGAGACGCTCCGGCTGTGGCCGACCACCCCGGCGATCCTGCGCGAGGGCACCAGGCCGACCCGCTGGGGCGGCGGGCTGTTGCCCGCGCGCACCTCGTTCCTGGTGTACGCCCCGTTCCTGCACCGGGACGACCAGACCCTGCCCTACGCGCACCGCTTCGAACCGGCGCGGTGGATCGACGCCAACGGCCATGACGAGTGGTCGACGGTGTCGTTCAGCGCCGGCCCGGGCCGCTGCCCGGGGCGCAACCTGGTGCTGCTGACGACCACCGCGATCCTGGCAGTGCTGCTGCGCGACCGCGAGCCGCGCCTGCTGTCCGGCCCGTCGCTCAGCCCGGACCTGCCCCTTCCCGTAAACCTGGACCACTTCGGCCTACGCCTGCGCCTGGTCCCGTAACCGGCTCGCCGCCCACTTCGCCCACTTCACCCGCCGAGTTGCCGGACCCGGCCGAGTTGCCGGGCAATCGGGCACAGGAGCGGCCGTGATACGCCCGACTGCCCGGCAACTCGGCGGATCTTGGGGTCTTCGGGACGCGGCGGTGCGGCGGTGCGGTGGTCAGGTGGCGGTCAGGCGGCCGGGCCGGTGCGGGCCCAGACCACCTTGCCGTCGCTGGTCAGCATGCTGCCCCACGAGCCGGCCAGCGCGGAGACCAGCTCCAGGCCGCCGCCCCGGTCGTCGGGGCCGGGCGCCTGGGGCAGGAACGGGTCGCGGTCGCGGACGGCCAGGTCCACTCCGGCGGCGGTGCGGCGCACGGTCAGCCGCAGCTCGGTGCGGGCGTGTACGACCGCGTTGGCGGTCAGTTCGGAGGCCAGCAGGCGCACCAGCTGCGCCAGCCGGGGCACGCCGAAGTCCTGGCAGGCCTGCCCGGCCAGGTCGCGGGCCGTGCCGCAGCTGCTGGGCAGCGGTGGCAGGGTCACGGTGCGGCGCGGGGCGACCGGCAGCGCGGCGGCCGCGGCCAGGGCCGCTTCGGCATCGTCGTACGCGGTGATGCCGTCGTCGGCGGGCAGGCGCACCGCCGAGGCCGCGACCAGCAGCGGCGCACCCGGCCAGTGCCGGGCCGTCTGGGCCATGCCCCGCAGCCAGGCCGCCAGGCGCTCGTCGACGCAGCGCACTCCGGCCAGGTCCAGCACCACCGCGTCGGGCTGATCGGCCAGGCAGTCGCTGAGCGCCACCCCGACGTGGATCACCGTCGAGTCGTCGAGTGTGCCCGCCACCACGATCTCCGCGATCGGCAGGTGACGCCGGACATGGCACACCAGTGTCGACATGTCTCCTGAATCCCCGGGGCGGCCGGCGGCTAATCCCGCCACACCGAGGTTAACGAGCACCCGCCCGTCCCCGCCGCGCCCGGTCCGGCAGCCCGGCTACCGGTCGGCGCGCCCGGTCGGCCGGTCGACGTCGATCCAGGTCACCATGCCGACGACCCGTTCGGCCTCCAGCACCGGCAGCCGGTGCAGCTCGTGCGCCCGCATCAGGCGCACCGCCTCGTCCACGCCGTCCTCGGCGTGCACCGAGATCGGCTCCGGGCCGGCCAGGTCCTCGGCGGTGGTGTTGTGCGGGTCGAGATCGTCGGCCAGCGCGAGCACGAGGTCGCGTGCGGTGACCACGCCCAGCAGCTTGTCTCCGTCGGTGACCAGCACGTCGTCGATGCCGTGCTCGCGCATCAGGCGGGCCACGTCGACCATCGGGGCCTGGCGGTCCACGTGGATCGGCGCCCCGGTCATGATGTCGCGGACCATGAGCATGTCCATAACAGCTCCCCTCCCCTCCCAAGATACGTTTCCGGGCCCGCCCGGGAGGGGGGTGAAGCAGTTTCGGGGAAAGTGCAGGAATCTTGGTACCGATTCGAGCACTTTCCCCGAAACTGCATGATCCGCAGTGGGTGCGGCGGGCCCCGTCCCGGCTACTCGGTGACGGCGGCGGCGAACTGGGCCTCGTACAGGCGCGCGTACGCGCCGCCCGCGGCGATCAGCTTGTCGTGCGAGCCCTGCTCGACGATCGCGCCGTGCTCCATCACCAGGATGACGTCGGCGTTGCGGATCGTGGAGAGCCGGTGCGCGATGACGAAGCTGGTGCGCCCCTGCCGCAGCGAGCCCAGCGCCCGCTGGATCAGCACCTCGGTACGGGTGTCGACCGAGCTGGTGGCCTCGTCGAGGATCAGGATGCTCGGCTCGGCCAGGAACGCCCGCGCGATGGTGAGCAGCTGGCGCTCACCGGCGCTGACGTTGGTGCCCTCCTCGTCGAGCACGGTGTCGTAGCCGTGGGGCAGCGTACGGACGAACCGGTCGACGTGGGTCGCCCTGGCCGCCTCGACGATCTGCTCCTGGCTCGGGGCGTGCGCGCCGTAGGCGATGTTGTCGGCGATGGTGCCGCCGAACAGCCAGGTGTCCTGGAGCACCATGCCCATCTTGGCGCGCAGGTCCTCGCGGGTCATCGCGTTGACGTCGACGCCGTCGAGGGTGATCCGGCCGCCGTTGACGTCGTAGAAGCGCATCAGCAGGTTGACCAGCGTGGTCTTGCCCGCGCCGGTCGGGCCGACGATGGCCACCGTCTGCCCGGGTTCGACCGCCAGCGACAGGTCGGTGATCAACGGCTTGTCCGGGCTGTACGAGAACGACACGTGCTCGAAGCTGACCTGCCCGCGCACCGGGTCGACGGTGGCGGCCGGGACCGGCTCCGGGCTCTGCTCGGCCGCGTCGAGCAGCTCGAACACCCGCTCGGCCGAGGCGACGCCGGACTGGAGCAGGTTGGCCATGGCCGCGACCTGGGTCAGCGGCTGGCTGAACTGGCGCGAGTACTGGATGAACGCCTGGACGTCGCCCAGCGACAGCGAACCCGACGCCACCCGCAGCGCGCCGACGACGGCGACCAGCACGTAGTTCACGTTGCCGATGAAGAACATCGCGGGCTGGATCAGCCCGGAGATGAACTGCGCCTTGAACCCGGCCGTGTACAGCGCCTCGTTGTGCTCGCGGAACTTCTCGGCCGCCTCGGCCTGCCGCCCGAACACCTTCACCAGCGAGTGCCCGGTGTACATCTCCTCGATGTGGCCGTTGAGCTTGCCGGTGACGCCCCACTGGGCGACGAACTGCGGCTGGGCCCGCTTGCCGATCCGCATCGTCACGAACACCGACAGCGGCACCGTGACCAGGGCGATCACCGCCAGCAGCGGCGAGATCCAGACCATCATCGCCAGGACGCCGACGATGGTGAGCACCGAGTTCATCAGCTGGCTGAGCGACTGCTGCATGGTCTGCGCGACGTTGTCGATGTCGTTGGTCGCCTTGCTGAGCACCTCGCCGCGCTGCTGGCCGTCGAAGTAGCTCAGCGGCAGCCGCGACAGCTTGTGCTCGACCTGCTCGCGCAGGTTGTAGATCGCGCGCTGCACGACGGTGGTGATGAGGCGGAACTGGAACAGCGAGAACAGCGAGGCGGCGGCGTACACGGCCAGCGCCACCAGCAGCACGCGGCCCACGGCGTCGAAGTCGATGCCCTTGCCGGGCACGATGTTCATGGCCGCCATCATGTCGGCGATGTTGCCGTGGCCCTGCGCGCGCAGGCCCGCGACGACGTCGGTCTTGCTGACCCCGGCCGGCAGCTGCTTGCCGACCACGCCCTCGAAGATGAGGTTGGTGGCGTGGCCGAGGATGCGCGGGCCGGCCACGGCCAGGCCGACGCCGGTGACGCCGAGCGCCACGGCCAGCCACACCAGCGACCGGTACGGGTTGAGCAGCCGCAGCAGCCGCCGGCTGGACTCCTTGAAGTTCAGCGGCTTGGTCATCGACGGGCCGGCCATCATCGCGGCCGGGCCTAAGCGGGGGCCGCTGTCGCGGCGCGGAGCGGGGGCCGTCATCGCGCTTCCTCCTCGGTGAGCTGGGACAGCACGATCTCCCGGTAGGTGACGTTGCTGTGCATGAGTTCGGTGTGCGTGCCGGTCCCCACGACCCTGCCGTCGTCGAGCACGACGATGCGGTCGGCGTCGCGGATGGTGTTGACCCGCTGGGCCACGATCACCACGGTCGACTCGGCGGTCTCGCGGGCCAGCGCCGAGCGCAGCGCGGCGTCGGTGGCGTAGTCCAGGGCCGAGAACGAGTCGTCGAACAGGTAGATCTCCGGGCGGGCGACCAGGGCTCGGGCGATGGCCAGGCGCTGGCGCTGGCCGCCGGACACGTTGGTGCCGCCCTGGGCGATCGGGGCGTTCAGCTGCTCGGGCATGGCCTCGACGAACTCGCGGGCCTGCGCGGTCTCCAGCGCGTGCCACAGCTCGTCGTCGGTGGCGTCGGCCTTGCCGTAGCGCAGGTTGCTGGCGACGGTGCCGGAGAACAGGTACGGCTTCTGCGGCACGATCCCGACGGCCCGCGACAGCGTCTGCGGGTGCAGGTCGCGCACGTCGACGTCGTCGACGAGCACGTTGCCGCCGGTGGCGTCGAACAGCCGCGGCACCAGGTTGAGCAGGGTGGACTTGCCGCTGCCGGTGCTGCCGATGATGGCGGTGGTCTCGCCGGGCCGGGCGACCAGCTCGATGTCGCGCAGCACCGGCTCCTCGGCCCCGGGGTAGCTGAACTCGACGCCGCGCAGCTCCAGGTGCCCGCGTACGCCGCGGTCGAGGTCCTTGGGCCAGGCGGGCGGGACGACGCTGGGCTCGGTGCCGAGCACCTCCTCGATGCGCTCGGCGCACACCTCGGCCCGGGGGATCATGACGAACATGAAGGTGGCCATCATGACCGCCATCAGGATCTGCATGAGGTAGCTGAGGAACGCCGTCAGTGCGCCGACCTGCATGCCGCCGCTGTCGATGCGGTGCGCGCCGAACCACAGCACCGCGACGGTCGAGATGTTGATGATGAGCATGACCAGCGGGAACATCGAGGCCATCAGCTTGCCGACGGCCAGCGACACGTTGGTCAGGTCGGTGTTGGCCGCGGCGAAGCGGTCCTGCTCGCGCTTGTCGCGGACGAACGCGCGGATGACCCGGATGCCGGTGATCTGCTCGCGCATGACCCGGTTGACGCTGTCGATGTTGACCTGCATCATCCGGAACAGCGGCCGCATCCGGACCACGATGGTGCCGATGCCCAGCACCAGGGCCGGGATGACGGCCAGCAGCAGCCCGGACAGTTGCAGGTCCAGATTGAGCGCCAGGACGATGCCGCCGACCATCATGATCGGCGCGGACACCATCATGGTGAACGTCATCAGGGCCAGCATCTGGACCTGCTGCACGTCGTTGGTGGTACGCGTGATCAGCGACGGCGGGCCGAAGTGTCCCACCTCGCGGGCGGAGAAGTCCTGCACCCGGGCGAAGATCGCGGCCCGGATGTCGCGGCCGAGCGCCATCGACGTCTGCGCGCCGTAGTAGACCGCGCCGATCGAGCAGACGATCTGCACCAGTGACACGGCCAGCATCAGTGCGCCGATGCGCATGATGTAGCCGGTGTCGCCCTTGATCACGCCGTCGTCGATGATGTCGGCGTTGAGGGTGGGCAGGTAGAGGGTCGCGGTGGTCTGCACCAGTTGCAGCAGCACCACCAGGGCGATTTGCCGCTTGTACGGCCGCAGGTGGCGGCGTACGAGTCGCATCAGCATGGGGGCTCTTCCTTGATTTCGGGATGAAGCACTCCGTCGAGGACCACGCTCACGACCTCCTCGACGGGCAGATTCTCGGTGCGGTTGCTGAACATGATCATGGAGGTGATCATGGAGGCGACGGTGCCGGCGGGCATCCGCAGCCGGTGCTGATCGGGAGCGATCAGTTCGGCCAGCGCGTCCACCACACGGGGGAACCCGTCGCGCGAATCCGGCAGGCAGACGCCCGGGGGCAGCCCGCCGGTGCGCATCGCCATCATCAGCGGCATGTTCTCGCGGAACCGCTGGGCCAGGACCTTTACCGCGGTCTTCAGCCGGAACCGCAGGTCGGGCACGCCGCCCAGCGCCCGCAGCGCCGCGACCGTGGGGGCGTGATCGAAGGCTTGCGTCAGGGCGGCCGCCAGCAGCGCCGCCTTGTCCGGGAACACCCGGAACAGGGTGCCCTCGGCCACACCTGCGCACTCGGCGATCCGCCGGGTGCTCACATGCAGACCTTCAGCACGCAGCAAGGGCAGCGTGGCCGCGATGATCGCGGTCCGCCGCTCTTCAGGGGCCAGGGGTGCCACTCGGCGCCGGGGGGAGGCGTCAGTCACGGCGCACACGCTAAATGAGTGAGCACTCACTCCGCAACCCAATACCCCCGCCCACCCCACCCCCTTCCACGTTGATCATGAACTTATGGCCGGGTTCGACGGCGTGTCGCCACCCCGGCACCGTGATCGATTCGGCAGGTCGGGTTGCCGGGCGGAGCGGCCCGAGAGGATGGTCCCGGACCGGCGCGGGCCGGACCGGCGGCGTTGTCGGTCGAAACCTGTTGCCGGACAGCGGAAGTCGACCGGAAACGGCGATCTTCGGGCGGAGACCGCGCCCTGCGGCGGCCCGGGAAGGTGCCGCGGGCGGGTGCCGATAGACGTTGGCCTATTACGTCGAATAGTCGGGCGGCGGATTCACTTAGATAGGCCAGCGTCTATGAAAAACGGGGCGGCCGCCCGGCGCAACGGCCGGGTAGCCGCCCCCAGGGCAGGTGGCGGGTCAGGAGGCTGGACGGGCCTCGACCCTGGACCGGCCGAACAGCAGCGCGTCCAGCGACCACGCACCCGGGCCCAGCACCGCGATCATGAGGAAGCACCAGCAGAAGAGCGCCGCGAGCTCGCCGCCGTTGTTGAGCGGCAGCAGCGAGAGGGGCTGGTGCACCACGAAGTACGCGTAGGCCATGGAGCCGGAGCAGACCAGCGCGGCGGCCCTGGTGCCCAGGCCCGCCAGGACCAGCAGGCCGCAGATGAACTGGATGAGCGCGGCCCACCAGTTGGGCCAGGCACCGAACTCCAGCGCCCGGCCGGTGCCGCGGGCACCGCCGAAGACGCCGAACAGGCTCGACGCCCCGTGCAGAGTGAACAGCAGGCCCATGACCAGCCGGAACAGCGTGGTGGTCAGTTCGGGCAGACGTCCGACGGACACAGCGAAACTCCTTCGTTCCATTCATCACTGCCGATAGTGATGAAATTCGATGGAATTACGCACGGACCAGGGCGGCGTGTATTGATGAAGTGCGCCGAAACGTTGACTCTGCCCCGAAAACGCGCCGTCGGCTTCGACGGCAGCGCAGCTACCACCCCGCCCGGGCGGCGCACGTACGCACAGTGTGGAACGCGCGCCGACGCCCGGCATCTTCAAAGATGCTCCACTTATGCCAATTTCAGGCGGCGGTGACCCGGCCCGCCTCCACCGTCAGCAGCCGGTTGGTCCGCACCGCCTGGAGCATCTGCCGGTCGTGCGTCACCAGCAGCAGCGTCCCCCGGTACGACTCCAGCGCCGACTCCAGCTGCTCGATCGCCGGCAGGTCCAGGTGGTTGGTGGGCTCGTCGAGGACCAGCAGGTTCACCCCGGCCGCCTGCAGCAGCGCCAGCGCCGCCCGGGTGCGCTCCCCCGGCGACAGCGTCGCGGCCGGGCGCAGCACGTGCGCGGCGCGCAACCCGAACTTCGCCAGCAGCGTACGGACGTCCGCCGGGTTCAGCTCCGGCACCTGCGCCCCGAACGCGTCCACCAGCCGCTCGGTGCCCAGGAACCGGTTGCGGGCCTGGTCCACCTCGCCGACCACCACACCCGGCCCGAGCGCGGCGTGCCCCGACGCCAGCGGCGCCCGGCCCAGCAGCGCCCGCAGCAGGGTCGACTTGCCCGACCCGTTGGGGCCGGTGATCGCCACCCGGTCGGCCCAGTCGATGCTCAGGTCCACCGGCCCGAGCGTGAACGTGCCCTGCCTGACCACGGCCGCGTTGAGGGTGGCCACCACCGCCCCGGCGCGGGGCGCGGCGGCGATCTCCATCCGCAGCTGCCATTCCTTGCGGGGCTCCTCGACCTCTTCGAGGCGCTCGATCAGCCGCTCGGTCTGGCGCGCCTTGGCCGCCTGCTTCTCCGTCGACTCGGTCCGGAAGGCGCGGCCGACCTTGTCGTTGTCCGGCGCCTTGCGGCGGGCGTTCTTGACGCCCTTCTCCATCCAGGAGCGCTGCTGGCGGGCCCGCGCCTCCAGTCCCGACAGCGTGTCGGCGTACTCCTCGTAGTCGTCGCGGGCGTGCTGGCGGGCGATCTCCCGCTCCTGGAGGTAGGACAGGTAGCCGCCGCCGTAGACGCGGACCTGCTGCTGGTGCAGGTCCAGCTCCAGCACCTTGGTGACGACCCGGGTCAGGAACTCGCGGTCGTGGCTGACCAGCACCATCCCGGCGCGCAACTCGGTGACGAACCGTTCGAGCCGCTCCAGCCCCGCCAGGTCGAGGTCGTTGGTGGGCTCGTCGAGCAGGAAGATGTCATACCGGCTGAGCAGCAGCGACGCCATGCCGGCGCGCGCGGCCTGCCCGCCCGACAGCGACGTCATCGGATGGTCCAGGTCGACGTCCAGGCCCAGCTCCGCCGCGACCGCATCGGCCCGCTCGGGCAGGTCGGCCCCGCCCAGCGCCAGCCAGCGCTCCAGCGCCTCGTTGTATCGGTCGTCGGCGCCCGCCGCCCCCTCGGCCAGCGCCTGCGCGGCCGCGTCCAGCTCGTGCTGCGCCGCGCTCACACCCGTACGCCGTTCCAGGAAGGCGCGCACCGACTCCCCCGCCCGGCGCTCGGGCTCCTGGGGCAGGTGCCCGACGTTGGCCGCGGGCGGGTTGAGCGAGATCGTGCCGGCCTCGGCCGGGGCCAACCCCGCCAGCAGTCGCAACAGCGTGGACTTGCCGGCACCGTTGGCCCCGACCAGGCCGATCACGTCACCGGGCGCCACCACCAGGTCGAGATCGCTGAAGAGCACGCGCTCGCCGTGGCCGGCCGACAGGCCCCGGGCCACCAGCGTGGCGCTCACCGGGCACCGCTGTCGTCGAAGGTCACGCCCGGCAGCCTATCCGGCCCCGGATCGGAGCCTCAGCGGCTGGGCGGGGCTTCGCTGATCTCGGCCAGCGCCGAGCGCGGGTCCCGGTCGGCGGCCAGGTCGCCCAGCGACACGATGCCCACGGCGTGCCCGTCGGCGGTCACCGGCAGGCGGCGCAGCGCGTGCTCGCGCATGAGCTCCACCGCCGCCGACACCGGTTCGTCGGCCCCGACCATGACCAGGCGGTCGCTGAGGATGTCGCGCAGGTGTACGGCACCGGGCTCGCGTCCCGCCGCCATGCCCCGCACCACGATGTCGCGGTCGGTGACGATGCCCTCCAGGCGGCCGTCGCCGTCGAGGACGAGCACGTCGCCGATGTCGCGCCGAGCCATCTGCTCGGCCGCCTCGGTCAGGCTCGCCGTGTCCGGCAGGCAGACGGGGTTGGCGGTCATGATGTCGCGAACCAGCTGTTCTGTGGTCACGTTGCACCCCCTCGGGATGGGTTGGCATAAATGGTCACCTTTGCTCTTCCCACTCCGTACCCCGGCAAACCTCCGCTTTCCGCCGACTCGCCCAGCTTCGCCCCACCCGTTTCACATCGACGCCCGGCCTATCTAGAGGACTATTTTCCGGAATCCGTCCTCTAGATAGGCCAGCGTCGATAAGAAACCGCAGATGGGCCAGGCGTCGATCAAGAGCGGAGGCGGGGCGAGGCGGCGTCAGCGGCGAAACCGGATGCGGGTGGCGCGGCGTGGGCGCAGTTCCCGGTTCAGGCCCGTGGGCTGGGCGATTACACCAGGATGGGGAAGGACGCCCGACAGGAGAAAGGCAAGCGCCATGGTTGAACACGGCAAGAGCGGCGACGCCCCGTCCGGTGCCAGCCGCCGCACCACCACCGCCCACGCCGAGACGGGCGCGGCGGACATGCCCGGCGACATCGCCACGATGACCGTGACCGAGCTGCGCGGCTGGCTCAAGGACCACGGCGTCACCGGCACGTCCGGCATGCGCAAGGAGCAGCTGGTCTCCACGGTCAAGACGATGCGCTCAGACCAGGCCACCGCCACCGGCAGCAGCATCCCGACCGGCAAGAAGAGCGCCGCGGGCGGCACCGCGACCGTCCCGGGAGCCAAGAAGAGCACCACCGGTCACGCCAGGACCACCGAGGCCAAGGCCACCATCAGCACCCCGAGCAACGGGGCGGCGTCGGCGCACACCGCGCGGTCGGCGCAGATCGACGTGCCGGAGCGGGCGATCGAGCACGAAGACGTCATCGACGTGCTGCTGGCCCACCATGAGCAGATCAAGGCGCTGTTCGCGCTGGTCAACAAGGCGGGCGCGACGCACCGGCAGGAGACGTTCCAGCAGCTCGTACGGCTGATCGCGATCCACGAGACGATCGAGCAGCAGCTGGTGCACCCGATGTCCCAGCGCCGCCTGCCCGACGGACCGGACCTGGTCGAGTCGCGGGTGCAGGAGGAGGAGCAGGCCACCGAGGACCTGTCCGAGCTCTATGAGATGGGTGTCGACCACCCGGAGTTCGAGGCGCGCCTGGGCGAGCTGCGCGACGCGGTGATCGAGCACGCCGAGCTGGAGGAGGACGAGGAGTTCGGCCTGCTGCGCGAGGCCGTGCCGCGCGAGCAGCTGGCCAGCCTGGCGTCGGCCGCCCGCGCCGCCGAGCGGATCGCCCCGGCCAGCGCCGCCCAGGGCCCGCCGACCGCCATCGCCGAGCGGGTGCGCGACGCGCTGCGCGAGGCGCTGCGCTGATCCGGCCGCAGCAGCGGGCGCCCGCCGTCGGCGACGGCCGGGCGCCCGCTGCCGTACGGCCGCCGACGTTCGGCCCGGCCCCGGGCGCCCGCCGACGTTTGGCCCGGCCGGGGTTGCGGGAACGGGTAGGACGGAGCATTCCGCGTCGCGGGTGCCCGTGCCGGAGGGGGAACGGCCGTGAAGATCATGCGACGGATGTACCTGCTGGTAGCCGCGCTCGCGCTGGCGGTGGTGGGCGCGCAGGCGCCCGCCTCGGCGGCGGTGCAGCAGGACCAGGACTGGCTGAATTCGATGCACCAGGTGAACCTGACCGAGATCGCGCTCGGCGCGATGGCCGCCAACAACGCGGAGTCGCCGCTGGTCAAGAAGACCGCCGCCGACTTCGCCAGCGGCCACCAGGCGCTGGACGACGAGTTGAAGCAGGTCGCGCAGCAGCTCAAGGTGACGCTGCCGGACAAGCCGAACGAACAGCAGCAGCTGGCGATCCAGAAGCTGGGCATGCTGAACGGGGCCGCGTTCGACCAGCTGTGGTTCGCGACCAACGTGGCCGGTCACCAGCAGGCGCTGCAGGCCGCGCAGAACGAGGTCAAGTCGGGTCAGCACCCGCAGGCGGTGGCCCTGGCCAACAAGGCCGTCGAGGCGATCTCGACGCACATCGCGGAGCTGAAGCAGATCGCGCCGCAGCTAGGGCTGCCCGTGCCCCAGTGAGCAGCAGGCCGGCGGCCGGACCGCGTGGTCCGGCCGCCGGGTGCTGCCGTGCTCAGTCCTGCTTGACCTCGGCCTTGTCGTCGGTGGCCCACAGGGTGTGGAACACGCCGTCGGTGTCGGTCCGCTTGTAGGTGTGCGCGCCGAACAGGTCGCGCAGGCCCTGGGTCAGCGCGGCGGGCAGCCGGTCGCGGCGCAGGCCGTCGTAGTAGGCCAGCGACGAGGAGAACACCGGCGCCGGGATGCCCAGCTGCGCGGCGGTGGCCACCACGCGCCGCCACGCCGGGACGGCGTCGCCGATCGCCTTGGCGAACGCCGGGGCGAACAGCAGGTTCGCGGGCGGGTTGGCGCCGGAGTAGGCGTCGGTGATGTCGCGCAGCAGCGAGGCCCGGATGATGCAGCCGCCGCGCCACAGCGAGGCGATCGCGGCCAGGTTCAGGTCCCAGCCGTACTCCTTGGCCGCCGACACCAGCATGTCCAGGCCCTGGGCGTAGCTGACCAGCTTCGACGCGTACAGCGCCTGGCGCACGTCCTCGGTGAACGTGTCGGGCAGGTCGACCTTCGTCTCGTGCCCGGCCAGCACCTGCCGCGCCACCGGGCGCTGCGCGGACTGCGAGGACAGCGAGCGGGCGAACACCGACTCGGCGATGCCGGTGACCGGCGAGCCGAGCTCCAGCGCCGCGATGACGGTCCAGCCGCCGGTGCCCTTCTGGCCCGCCTGGTCGACGACCACGTCCACGAACGGCTTGCCGGTCTTCGCGTCGACGTGGCCGAGCACCTCGGCGGTGATCTCGATCAGGAACGAGGACAGGTCGCCCTTGTTCCACTCGGCGAAGATCTTCGCCTGCTCGCCGGGCTCGATGCCGGCGCCGGAGCGCAGCAGGTCGTACGCCTCGCCGATGACCTGCATGTCGGCGTACTCGATGCCGTTGTGGACCATCTTGACGAAGTGGCCGGCGCCGTCGGTGCCGATCCACGAGCAGCAGGGCTGGCCGTCGACGTGCGCGGAGATCTTCTCCAGCATCGGCCCGAGCGACTCGTACGACTTCTTCGAACCGCCCGGCATGATGGACGGGCCCTTGAGTGCGCCCTCCTCGCCGCCGGAGACGCCCACGCCCACGAAGTGCAGGCCCTTGGTGGCCAGCGCGGCCTCGCGGCGGCGGGTGTCGTGGTAGAGCGAGTTGCCCGCGTCGATGATGATGTCGTCGGTGTCGAGCAGCGGCACCAGCTCCTCGATCACGTCGTCGACCGGCTTGCCGGCCTTGACCATGATCAGGACGCGGCGCGGGCGCTCCAGCGCGTCGACGAGGTCCTGCAGCGTCTCGGTGGCCACGAAGGTGCCCTCGTCGCCGTGCTGCTCGATCAGGGCGTCGGTGCGGGCCCGGGTGCGGTTGTGCACCGCCACCGTGTAGCCGTTGCGCGCCAGGTTGCGGGCCAGGTTCGCACCCATCACCGCGAGCCCGGTCACACCGATCTGTGCTGCTGCTGTCATGCTGAAGACTCCTCAGCGCCAGGCAGCCGGGATCGGGTGCGCCTCGCTGCGCGCCACGCGCCGCGGCTCGCCGGCAGGGCCGTAGGTTCGATCTGAACGATCATCCTCATCCTAGTTTCCGGACCGCTGACCGCACCCCGACCGTCCCACTTTTCCCGCATTCCCGCCACCGCCCCGATGCTCCCCCGCAGCACCGGGGCGGCGTCAGGGCCGCAGGCCGTCGGCACGGGCCAGGGTCAGCTCGGGCGCCTCCCCCGTGGTCAGGTCGACGTCCTCGACCAGGTCGCCGTCGCGCAGCCGCAGGATCCGGTCGCAGCGGGCGGCCAGTCGCTGCTCGTGCGTGGCGATCAGCACGGTCATGCCGTACGCGGTGCGCAGGCGCAGCAGCAGGTCCATGATCTCGGCGCCGGTGCGCGAGTCGAGGTTGCCGGTGGGCTCGTCGGCCAGCAGCAGGCGCGGGCGCCCGATCAGCGCGCGGGCGATCGCCACGCGCTGCTGCTGGCCGCCGGAGAGCTGGCCGGGCAGCGAGCGTTCCCGGTCGGTCAGGCCGACCGCGGCCAGCAGCTCGCGGGCGCGGGCGGTGCGGTCGAACCCGACGCGGTACGGCAGCACCGGCGCGACCACGTTGTCCAGCGCCGTCAGCGCGGGCAGCAGGTGGTAGCGCTGGAACACGAACCCGACCGTCCGCCGGTACGCGGTCAGCCCCGCGGACCGCAGGCCGGTCAGCTCGGTGCCGTCCACGGTGACCGTGCCCGCGTCGGGGCGTTCGATCGCCCCGATCAGGTGCAGCAGCGTCGACTTGCCCGATCCGGACGGTCCGGTGACCGCGACGAGCGCACCGGGCGCCACGTCCAGGTCCAGCCCGTTCGCGGCGGTGATCTCGGCGCCGCCGCTGCGGAACCGCTTGGTCAGTCCGGCGACGGCGACGCTCGCGCCGGCCGGTGTCGGTTCGGTCATGGGGCCTACTCCTCCGCCAGGATGATCGACATAGGTGCCCGCTGCTGGAGCAGCGCGGGGACGAGCGAGGCCAGCACCGCCAGCACCACGGCGGCGCCGCCGACGGCAAGCGCCGTCCACGGCAGCGCCGCGGGCAGCGACCCGGCGAACCAGGCCGCGCCGAGCAGGCCGCCCCCGGCCCCGAGCAGCGCGCCGAGCAGGCCGATCCCGGCTGCCTCGTACGCGATGAGCCGGGCCGTGGCCGCCCGCGACCAGCCGGTGGCGCGCAGCGTGGCCAGCTCGGCCGCGCGGTCGCGCACCCCGAGGTAGAGCACGTCGCCGACGGCGGCCAGTCCGAGCAGGACGGTCGCGGCCACGGCGAGGGTGTCGACGGGCCGCACCCGCAGCGACACCGCGTCGCCGAGCAGCGTGCCGGTGGCGGTGCCGTGGAAGACCCAGGTGACCGCGGCGACCATGGTGGTGCCCGCGACGCCGACGGCCAGCGCCAGCACGCCCAGGGCGGTGCGGCCGGGCATCCGGCGCAGGTTGGCCGCGGCCAGCCCGGCCAGGCCGCGGCGGCGTCCCGCCCGCCGTCCGGGCGCGGCCACCGCGGGGTGCACCGCGCCGGCCGGGTGGGCGCGGGCCGCGCGGGCGACCGGGATCGCGGCCGCCACCAGCGCCAGGGCCAGAGCCACCGGCACCGCCAGCAGCGCCTGCCGCAGCGGCACCGCGATGCCCGCGAGCCTGCCCACGCCCAGCGCCGCCGGGACCGCGACCAGCCCGGCGAGCAGTGCGATCGCGCCCGCCTCCCCGGCGACCAGGGCCGCCAGCCGTCCCCGGGACCAGCCCAGGCAGGCCAGCACGGCCAGTTCCCGGCGCCGCTCGCGCACCGCCGCCGCGACCGCGTTGCCGACGAACAGCACGCAGACCAGCAGGATGAGTCCGAACAGGACGACGCTCTTGCGGTCGGCGGCCTCGATCAGCGCCACCGCGACGCCCTTGCGCGACCACGGCTCGGCCAGCGTCAGCGCCGGGCGCCCGTACGAGCCCGGGGGCAGCGCCACGGTCTGCGGGGCGAGCGAGGAGCCGTACACGATGTCGACGTCGAGGCCGGTCGCGGCGGCGATGTCCTCCGCGGTCTGGCGCACCTTCTCCCGTGACACCGCGTCGAAGCCGTGCAGCCCGGCGACCCGCACCCGGATCGCCGAGATCGGCGCGGGCGCGGTCCGGCCCGGCAGGATCGTGTCGAGCGCGACCAGCACCGACGGCGAGGTGGCCAGGTAGCCGCCCGGGTTGGTGTCGGGCCGCAGCGGCTGCCCGCCCAGCAGCGCCGCGGTCCGCGCGTCACCGGCCTGGGCCGACACCGGCAGGTACGTCTCCAGCGACGCCCCGGCCAGCCCGTCGCCGGTGGTCAGCCGGTCGCGGTCGAACACGCCCACCACGACCGGGTCGACCAGCGCGCCCAGCACCTCCGCCCGGGGCACCGCCCGCACCGGCCGGAACCCGGTGTCGGTGGCGAGCATCGGCACCGCGTCGAACTGCCCCGTCCCCCAGCCCCGCACGGCGGGCGTGCCGGTCCGCACCGCGAGCACGCCGCCGGGGCCCTCGTCGTAGTCGACCGGGCCGATCTGGCGCAGCAGCTCGGTGCCGATCGGCATGCCGGTGCCCGAGTGCGCGCCGTCCCACAGCCGCGGGTCGTAGCCGGTCACCGCGGCGACCGCGGCGCTGGTGCGGCTGGTGCCCGGGATCGTCGGCAGCCGCTCCAGCTCCGCGACCCGGCCGAAGGTGCGCCCGGCCACGATCCGGTCGCCCAGCGCGACCTGCTCGGTCCGGACGGCGACGCGGTCGTCGACGTTCGGCGCGGCGGCGACCAGCACCGGCGGCATCGGCCTGCCACTCATCGCGCAGCACTCCGGCGCCGCGAAGGGCAGCGCCTTCTCGTCGGGCTTGAGGTAGCGGCCCGCCACGATCGCCCGGTCGAGGCCGACCAGTTCCGCCTCGGCGGCAGGGTCGATGCCGGCGACCAGCATCGGCAGCGGCACCAGCACAGTGGCCCGCAGCCGGTCGGTGCGCGCCCCGTCCACGGTGAACGATCCGTCGGCGTTGAGCTGGGCGTGCACCGACTGGGCGCGGCGCTGCACGCCCTGGGTGTAGGTGACGTTCGGGCACAGCGGCAGCCAGCGCCCGTCGGACTGCCGCTCGTACGGCGGGCCGACCATCCACCACTGGTCGAAGCACTGCACCTCGGTGTGCTTGCGCGTGCCGTCGGTGTAGGCGGTGTCGGCGGCCGTTCCTACCGTCACCGGCTCGCTGGGCCAGGCCAGCGGCTGGGTGGTGACGTAGACCAGGTTGGTCAGCGGGTCCTCGACGTTGGTGAGGCCGGAGTCGGCCTGCCACAGCGGGCGGACCTGGATGAGCTGGCGGGACTTGCTCCGGTCGACGCTGTCGGTGACGTCGATGCTGACCGTGGTCCAGCTGAAGCCGTAGCCGAGCATCGCGATCGGGGCGGCCACCTCGACCCCGGGCAGCCGCTGGACGCGCCGCCACTGGTCGACCTCGATGCCGCCGTACTGCCCGGCGAGGAAGTTGGGGCGGACCAGACCGCGATCGCGCTCCAGCGCGGTGCGGCTGCCGGACGGGCGGACCAGGATCTCGTACGCCCCGCGGGCGTGCTCGGCCACGGCCCCGGACACCTGCAGCCGGGCCGTCTGCGTCGCTCCGGTCAGGACGGTGAACCCGGTGGCGGCCAGCAGCACGCCCAAGAGCAGGGCCAGCGCGCGACCGCGGCGATAGGACAGACCAGCGAACACCATTCGCACCACGCGATCACGATGCCCGATGAATTGTGACAATGCAAGGGGTAAGCTTCCCCGCATGCCCATCCAGCACGCGGTGCTCGCCCTGCTCGCCGACGGACCCGGCTACGGCTACGAGCTCAAGGGCGCCTTCGAGGCGGCCGTCGGTCCACAGTGGGGGCCGCTGAACATCGGCCACCTCTACCAGGTGCTCGACCGGCTGTCCCGCGACGGGCAGGTCAGCTCGACCCGCGTCAGCCAGGCCGTCAAACCCGACCGGGTCGTGTACGCCATCACCGAGGCAGGACGCGCCGAGCTCGCCGGATGGTTGGACTCCCCCAGCCCGCGCACGTCCGGCTTCCGCGACGACGTCTTCCTCAAGATCATGGCGGCCGCGCACACCCGCGACGCGGACACGGTGCGCCACGTGCTCTCCGGGCAGCGCGCCTTCCTGCTGCGCGAGCTGCGCAACCTGGAGCAGCTGCGCCGAGAGCGCACCGGCGACCTGGTGGTGAGCCTGCTGCTGGCGGCCGCGGCCCGGCACGTCGGCGCCGATCTGGCGTTCCTCGACGACGTCGAGGAGGCCCTGCTGCACGACGCGGCCGTCCTGGCCGCCCTGCCCGCCCGCCGCGAGGCGCCGGCCCCCGCCGCCGGGCGCGCCGCCGCGTAGCGCCTCGTCCGCACCAGCGGCCCTACACGCCCGGTGATCAGGTAACCACCCCGTGAGATGACCGTTACCCGACAGGCGACAACCACCCCGGCCACCGGTACGGTCTTCTGATGGATCTCTGGGTCGGGGTGGGCGGCTTCGTCGTCGGCGTCATCGTCGGGCTCACCGGCATGGGCGGCGGCGCCCTGATGACGCCGCTGCTGGTGCTGGTCTTCGGCGTGCCGCCGCTGAGCGCCGTCTCCAGCGACCTGGTCGCCAGCGCGATCATGAAGCCGTTCGGCGGCGCGGTGCACCTGCGCCGGGGCACGGTCGACAAGGCCCTGGTCGGCTGGCTGTGCGCGGGCAGCATCCCGGCCGCGTTCGGCGGGGTGTTCATCGCCAAGGCCCTGAAGGGCGACGGCGTCCAGCAGACGATCCAGTACGCGCTGGGCGGCGCCCTGCTGCTGGCCGCGTCCGGCCTGATCATCAAGGTGTACCTCGGCATCCGGGCGCAGGGGCGCGCGGCCGCCGGGCTCGCGGAGGCCGTCGAGGACGACCACGCCCCTGTTCGCGTACGCGTAATTCCGACGGTTCTGGTCGGAATGGTAGGCGGCCTGGTGGTGGGCGTGACCTCGGTCGGCTCCGGCTCGCTGATCGTCATCGCGCTGATGGCGCTCTACCCGCGGCTGCACCCGCACCGCCTGGTCGGCACCGACCTGGTCCAGGCCGTGCCGCTGGTCGCCTCGGCCGCCGTGGCGCACCTGCTGTTCGGCGACTTCAAGCTCGGCCTCACCGTCACGCTGGTCGCCGGGGCGGTGCCCGGCGTGCTGCTCGGCGCCGCCGTCTCGACCCGCGCCCCGGCGGGCATCATCCGCGCCGCGCTCACCGTCGTGCTGGTCGCCAGCGGCGCCAAGCTGCTCGGCGCGAGCACCCCGGTCGTCGGCGCGCTCGCGCTGGGCCTGCTGATCGCGCTGCCCGTCGTGTGGATGCTGGTCCGCCGGATGGCGGGCCTGCCCGCCCTGCCCGCCCGCACCCCGGCACCGGCCCCGGCCGAGCCGGAGCCGGTCGCCGCCGCGAACTGACCGGTCAGTTCAGGTCGCAGGCCTTCAGCGAGTCCTCGTACCCGCCGAAGAAGGCCTTCGTCCGCTGCTGCGCCGTGCCGTGCGCGTCCGGGGCGAACCAGGGCTGATCGGGGTCGTCGGCGACCGCGACCAGCCCGTCGCGCAGCTCGTCGAGGTCGCCGTCGTCTGCCCGCAGCCGCCCCGAGCGCACCTCGTCGCCGAGGTAGGCCCCGGCCATGCAGTCGGCCTGCAACTCGTGGTCGATGGTGAACCGGTGCGTGACGCCCAGCTGGTCCTGGATCGCGTGCGCGTACTCGTGGCCGATCAGGTAGTAGAGGAAGGCGTCGCCGACCTGGCGGAACGCGCCCACCGCCCAGTCGGCGTCGTAGGCGATGAAGTCGCCGTCGGAGCAGTAGGCCGCGTTGTTCTCCGGCATCGGGTCCCCGCCGCAGGCCACCTCGCCTTCCCGCAGGTAGGGCACGATCCGGCGCACCGGGCGGAACTCCAGCTTCGAGTCGGCGAACACCGCCGACCAGTACTCGACAGCCGTGTCCACCGCCGCCCCGGCGTCGCGCTCGAACTCGGCGACGGTCATGGTGCCGTCGGGCTCCGCGCTCGGGCTGCCGTCCGGCAGCGTGCCGCGAGTCGGCGCGGGACCGGAATCGGGGTCGGGCAGCGGCAGCGCCCCGCAGCCCAGCGTGAGCACGGCGGCGGCGGCCAGGGACAGGGACAGCAGGGTGCGGGGGCGGGCGGTCATCGCGCCACTCCTTCGATACGGGGGTACCTCCGTCATACCCGATGCCCGCCACCGCATGCGCCCCGGCAGCGGGGGCAGCGGCGACGAGCCGGGCGGGAGACAATCACCGGTATGGCTGACACCACCACCGCCGTCCTCGCCACCGGTCCGGGGCGGCTCACGAAGGCGGCCGCCGTGACCAACCTCGTGCTGGTCGGCCTCTTCCTCGCCGGTACGGTCGGCCGGCACGCGTACCTGGCGAACCAATTCGGCTGGGACTCCCTCGACCCCTCGCACGACCCCAAGGACGTGCTGTTCACCGGGCCGCTGGGGATCCTGCACGTCCTCACGGTGCTGATCGCGCTGCTGGGCTGGCTGATCGTCGTGCCGCTGGGCATCTGGTCCGGCGTGGTCGTCGCGGCCACCCGCCGCGCCCACCCGCTGCTGGTCGCCTCGGTGCTGGCGACGATCACCTACGTCGCGATCAGCGTCTCCCCGTACGGCGCCCTGCTGCGGTACTGGCTGCTCGACTAGCCGCGGACCGGGTCAGGCCAGGGCGTCGGCGCGGGCCTGGAACAGGTCGCGCTCGCGGGCGTTGCGGGTCAGCGCGGCGGCCCGGGTGAACTCCGCCCGCGCCTCGGCGGCCCGGCCCAGCCGGGCCAGCAGGTCCCCGCGTACGGCGGGCAGCAGCGCATAGCCGGGCAGGCTGAGCGCGTCCACGATGCGCAGCCCCTGCTCGGGGCCGCGGGCGTGGGCGACGGCGACGGCCCGGTTCAGCTCGACGACCGGGGACGGCCAGACGTAGGCGAGCACGTCGTACAGCGTGGCGATGCGATCCCAGTCGGTCTGCGCGGCGGTGGCGGCGCGGGCGTGGCAGGCCGCGATCTCCGCCTGGAGCACGTACGGCCCGAGGGTGCCCCCGGCGCGGGCCAGCGCGTCCAGGCCGCGCCGGATCAGCAGCCGGTCCCAGCGGCGGCGGTCCTGGTCCTGGAGCAGGACCGGGGCGCCGTCCGGGTCGGTGCGCGCCGGGATCCGAGACGCCTGCAACTCCATCAGCGCGACCAGCCCGTGCACCTCCGGCTCCTGCGGCGCGAGCGCGGCCAGCACCCGGCCCAGGCGCAGCGCCTCCTCGCACAGGGCGGGGCGGGTCCAGTCGTCGCCGGCCGTGGCGGCGTACCCCTCATTGAAGATCAGGTAGACGACCTCCAGCACCGAGGCCAGCCGCTGCGCGGCCTCGCCGGGCAGCGGCAGCTCGATCGGCACCCTCTTCTCGGCCAGGGTCCGCTTGGCGCGCAGGATCCGCTGGCCGACGGTGGCCTCGGGCACCAGGAAGGCGCGGGCGATCTCGTCGGTGCCCAGCCCGCCCAGCAGCCGCAGCGTGAGCGCGACCCGCGCCTGCGCCGACAGCACCGGATGGCAGGTGGTGAAGATGAGCCGCAGCAGGTCGTCGCCGACGTAGTCGTCGAGTTCGGCGGCCAGATCGCGGTCCTCGGCCTGCGGGGTGGCCCGACCGACCTCGTCGAGCTTGTCCCGGTACGTTCGCTGCCGCCGCAGCAGGTCGATCGCGCGGTGCTTGGCGGTGGCCATCAGCCACGAGCCCGGGTGCTCGGGCACCCCGCGCTCGGGCCACTGCTCCAGCGCGATCACGAACGTGTCCTGCGCCAGCTCCTCGGCCAGGCCGACGTCGCCGACCAGCCGGGCCAGCGCCGCGACGATCTTCGCGGACTCGATCCGCCAGACCGCCTCCACCGCGCGCCGAGGATCGGTAGCCACGGCTACCGATCCTCGCACGGCCGGTCAGGCGGGTGCGCCGAAGTCCTCCGGCCCGAAGACCTTCAGCACCTCGGTCTCGCCCTCCCACTGCGGCCACAGGTCGCGGTGCAGCGCCAGGAACCGCGAGGCCCACTCGACGGCCTCCTCCTTGGTGCGCACCTGGTACAGCGCGTAGCTGATCGTCTCCTTGGCCTCGGCGAACGGGCCGTCGGTCACCGACAGCGCCCCGCCGTACAGGCCGACCCTGGCCCCGAGCGCGCTGGGCGCCAGGCCCCCGGTGTCCAGCAGCACCCCGGCGGCGGTCGCGTCGGCGCCGAGCTTGAGGATGGCGTCCATCAGCTCCGGCGGCGGCGCGGTGTCAGGCTGACGGGCCTTGAGCAGCATCAGGTATCGCATATCGGGTTCTTCCTCCCGGTCGATGGGTCAGATCTCTGGTCGGTGGGTCAGGTCTCTGGTCGGTGGGTCGGTCTCTGGTCGGTGGGTCAGGTCTCTGCTGGTCGGTGGGTCAGGCGGCGGCGCGGTAGTAGTGGATGCTGACGGCGGCCAGCCAGGCCCAGGCGGTCGCCACTGCGGCGAGGAAGGCCAGCGTGGTCGGACCGTGCGACCCGCTGGCGATGCCCGCGAACCCGGCCAGGAACACCACGCCGGTGATCCGCGAGAACCAGGCCAGCCCTCGCTCGCCCTGCCGGGCGAAGCCGCGCGCCAGCACGAAGCAGGCTGCGATGAGGCAGCCGAAGCCGATCCCGCCGAGCATGAGGTGCAGCATGCCGTGCCAGCTGATCGTGCCGGTCTCGGGCGCGCCGACGGGGAAGCCCTGAACCGCGTCGGCGCGGAAGACCCCTGCCCCGACCATGCTCAGGCCGTAGCCGCTGAGCAGCAGCGGAGCCCAGAAGCGGCGCCCGGCCGGCAGCGCCCGGCGCAGGCCGACGGCGGCGGCGACGGTCATCAGCCCGGCGGCGACGAAGTTCGCCACCTGGATCCAGCCGTGCTCGCCGTTGGCCAGCAGGCTCCAGGCGTGGCGGGACAGGTCGAACCCGTCCCGGGTCAGCGCCTGGGCCAGGCCGACGATCAGGTACACCGGACCGGCGAGCACCCCGTAGCCCAGCAGCGACTTCGTGATCCGGACGGGCAGCGGCGGGCAGGTGGCGACAGCGGTGGTCATCTCGATTGCTCCCTCAGTGAGTGCCTACACCTGCTCCTCGAACGGCCCCGCCCGGATCCGACACCCTCTCCCAAGATTTTTTCCGGGTACGCGGACCAGGCCCCCAAGATCCGCCGAGTTGCCGGGCAACCGGGCGTATCTTGGGGCCGCTTTCGCCCGATTGCCCGGCAACTTGGCGGATCTTGGGGTGGTGGCGCGCGGCGCGCGGGGGTGGGGCTGCTCTGGCATGATCTGCCGGGTGAACCCCGCGTACCCCGGTCCCGTCATGCCCTACGCCGCCTACCAGGTGCCCGTGCCGCTGCCCGAGGGCCACGGCGTCATCGTGGCGAGCTTCAACCGCGGCCCCTACCTGGTCTCCGCCGCGACCACCTGCCGCCTGAAGATCGACGGCCGGGACGTGCCGTTCGGGTCGGAGGGCACGTACCACATCGCGGTGCCCGCCGGACCCCACGAGGTCAAGGTCACCGACTGGATGGGCGTGCCGATGATCAAGACCCGGCTGACCGTGCAGCCGGGCGCCGCCCACCCGCTGAACTTCCGGTTCGGCGGCTGGCGCAACCGGGTCCACGACGGCCACGGCACCGACGTGACCACCTTCGGGATGTGGTCCAACTACCTCGTCATGCTGATCGTCCTGGGCGTGGCGGTGCTGTGCTGCGGCGGCGGCACTGTGCTCGCCGCCCTGGCGAGCTCGTCCAGCTGATCGAGCAGTCCGGCCGGACCGCGCGGGCACGTCTGCGAAGCTGACCGTGCGGCCGGACGGAGGGAGCACGGGCATGCGGAGTTTCGCGCGGCGGGAGTTCGTGCTCATGCTGCTGCGGCGCATGGACGACTACCAGCCGGAGCTGGTCGAGGCCGCGTACACGGGGCTCGGGGCCGCCCGCACCGACTACCTGGCCGCCCACCACCGCTGGCAGCAGCTGCTGCGGTCCCGGCGCAGCCCGCGCGGCCTGGAGCTGTACCGCGCCACGATCGGCCCGCCGGACACCGAGCGCCCGGTCCCGTACGGCGACCTGACGCTGACCGCGTGCGCCTGGACGCTGCCCGGCCCGTGGCCGGACCTGCGCTGGGAGGCGACCATCGGCACCGACGGCTTCGTGCTGCACGCGTGGCTGGTCCGCGCCGACCCGGCGGCCGCGCCGGGCCTGGCCGCCCCGGACCGGGTCGCGCCCTGGTCGGCCGTGGTCGACGACGTGACGGGTGCGTTCCCGGGCGCGCGGCAGCTCGACCCGGAGGTGCCCGGCCGCTGGGTGGTCCGCGCCGACTCCGGCGGCACCCCGTACGACCTGGTCTTCGTGCACGGCCTCTACCAGGTCGGACACCCCGCCGGGGCGAGCACGCCGCGCCGCTCCCCGCGCCGGGGCGCGGCCTAGCCCCGGGCCTGGTAGCCGCTGGCCTGGAGGGTGAACAGCTCGGCGTAGCGGCCGTCGGCGGCCATCAGCTCGTCGTGGGTGCCCGACTCGACCACCCGGCCCTCGTGCAGCACATGGATCGCGTCGGCGAAGCGCACGTTGGCCAGCCGGTGCGTGATCAGCACGATGATGCGGTCGGGGTGGCGTCGCAACTGGGCGAAGAAGGCGTGCTCGGCCTTGGCGTCCAGCGCCGAGGACGGCTCGTCGGCGATGAGGACGGTGGCGTCGCGGTAGATGCCGCGCGCGGCGACCAGCCGCTGCCACTGCCCGCCGGACAGGTCCTGGCCCTCCTTGAACTCCTTGGACAGCAGGGTGGCGTACCCGTGCGGCAGCTCGGTGATCATGTCGTGGGCCGCGGCGGCGCGGGCCGCGTCCTCGGCGCGGCCGTGGTCGTAGGCGACCGCCTGGCGGCCGATGTGGATGTTGGCCTGCACGCTGAACGGGAACTTGTAGAACGACTGGCTGATCATCGCGACCTGGGCCGCCGCCTGGTCGGGGTCGAGGTGGCCCAGCTCGACGCCGTCCCAGGCGACGCTGCCGCCGCTGGGCCGGTACAGCCCGGCGAGCAGCATCGCCAGGGTGCTCTTGCCGGAGCCGTTCTCGCCGACCAGCGCGATGACCTGGCCCCGGTGCAGGGTCATCGAGACCCGGTCGAGAGCGGGCCGCGGCGCCCCGAGGTAGGTGAACGACACCTCCTCCACCCGCACCTGGTCGACCCGCTCGACGGCCGCGCTGCTGGTCGCGGGCACCCGTTCGGCGGCCCGGCGCAGGAAGTCGCGGAAGTCGGTGTAGTACAGCGCGTCCTCGTACAGCCGGTTGATCGAGAACGTGGTGGTCTGCAGGCTCGACCCGGCCGCCTGCACGGCGAACAGCGCGGTCGCGGCGGCCGCCAGCGGCACCAGCCCGTCCATCAGCAGGAACGCGAGCAGCGCGTACATGCCCGCGCTGGCCAGGCCGGTCAGCCCGGCCCCGACCGCCCGCAGCACCGTCTGCTCCCCCGCGAGCTGCAACGACAGCTGCGTCTCGGCGCCGAGCAGGGTGCGGTACTGCCCGAGCAGGTAGTCGCGCATCTGGAAGGCGCGCAGCTCGGCGGCGGTGTACCGGTTGGCCAGCAGCACCGCCAGCATCCAGGCGCGGCGGCGCCGGTCGTAGTGCTTGAGCATCATCAGGTATTCGCGGCGGGCCACCCGGATCGCGGTGACCGCGGTCGGCGCGCCGGCCAGCAGCAGGCACGGCAGCAGCAGCGGGGCGATGAAGGCGACGGCGGCTCCGGCCGCGGCGATGCCGACGACGCCCGTGATCAGGTCGACGGTGGAGTCGACGATCCAGGTCGACTCGCGCATGCCCCGGTCGCGGGCCCGGTCCATCTCCTGGGCGAAGCCGGGGTCGTCGAAGGCGGCGAGGTCGACGCTCGTGGTGGCCTCGTACATCTGCATCTCGACCTGGAGGTTGATCTGCGGCCGCAGCCGCTCCTGGGCCCAGCCCGCGGCGATCCCGAGCGCCCCGCGCACCGTGATCGCCGCCGCGGCCCAGCACAGCGCGGGCAGCGCGGCCCGGACCCGTTCCGGGGTCGGCCCCTCGCTGAACAGGTTGGCCAGCACGTTGCTGGTGGCCAGCAGCCCGAACGTGGTCATCGTGCCGGCGAGCAGCTGCAACCCGACGGCGACGACCGTGTCGCGCGGGTTGGCCGACCAGGCCAGCCGCAGTGACTCGCGGACCAGCGCGGGCAGCCGCCGCGCCACCGCCCAGAACCCCGTGTTCGCGAACGCCTCCGCGTGGACCATCCAGTCCTCGGCGGCCAGCTCCGGCAGCGCCGGAACCTCCTGCGACTCCGTCACCCCCGGCACGCTACCGCCGCCCGACCCTCCACAGTGGAAGCCACGCGCGACGGCCGCCCGCCACCCGCGCCCGCCCTGCCCCGCCCTGCCCCGCCCTGCCCGCCTTTCACAGACGTTGGCCTATCTCATCGAGTATTCGGAGATCGAACTCGATGAGATAGGCCAACGTTTATGTAAAACGGGGCGGGACGGGGCGGGGGCGGGACGGGCGCGGGTCAGGGCTGGCCGGGGGTCAGCATTGGCCGTCGGCGAGGACGTAGTAGTTGGGGGCGGTCTGGCGCAGGGTGTGGACCACCGCCACGTTCCACAGGCCCATGGCCTGGTTGGAGCCGTTGGCGTAGACGTAGCCGCCGCTCTGGTGGGCGCGCCCGGCCACGGTCTGGGCATAGTTGTTCGCGGTGAAGCACGGCTGGTTCGTCGGGCTCGGGCTCGGCGAGGCACTCGGCGAAGCACTCGGCGAGGCGGTCGGGGACGCGGTCGGCGACGGGGCGGGTGACGTGCTGGCCGACGGGGACGGCGCCGGGCCGCCGGTGGCCAGGCCCCAGTCCTGGGCGATGCGGTACGACGAGCAGATCGAGTCCAGGAAGTAGGCGGCCGCCGCCCCGCACTGGTCCACGCCGCTGCCCGGGTCGACCGGGGTGCCGTGCGCGATGCCCTGCACCCGGTAGGTGATCACCTGGCCGGTGCCGTACACGGTGCGGGTCGTGGTCGCGGGCAGGGTGCCGGTGCCGGTGGCGGTGGTGCTGATCCCGTGCACGTTGACCCACTGGTCGCGCAGCTCGTCGGCGTTGGCGGGCACCACCGTCGTGTCGGAGCTGCCCGCCCAGATCGACAGCTTCGGCCACGGCCCGGCGTAGCCCGCGTAGGCGTTGCGCACCAGGTCGCCCCACTGCGTCGGCGTCTTGCTGACCGCGCCGTACATGCAGGTGTAGGCGCTGGAGGTGTCGGTGGCGCAGCGGTAGGCCAGCCCGGCGATCACCGCGCCGCCCGCGAACACGTCCGGGTACGTGGCGAGCATGACCGAGGTCATCGCCCCGCCCGCCGACAGCCCGGTGACGAAGACGCGGGCAGCGTCGGAGCCATAGTTGGCCTTGGCGTAGTCGACCATCTGCTTGACCGACAGGGCTTCGCCCTGGCCGCGGGAGGCGTCGGCGGGCTGGAAGAAGTTGAAGCAGGAGTTGGCGTTGTTGGCCGAGCTCTGCTGCGGCAGCACCAGGGCGAAGCCGTAGAGGTCGGCGTACTTCTGCCAGCCGGAGTTGGTGAAGTAGTCGGTGGCGGTCTGGGTGCAGCCGTGCAGGGCGACGACCAGCGGGGCACCGGTGGGCAGGCCGGTGGGCCGGTAGGCGTACATGGACAGGGCACCGGGGTTGCTGCCGAAGCCGCTGACCTGGGTCAGGGTCGCGGCGGCCTGGGCCGGGGCGATGGCTGCGGCGGTCGCGGCGAGCAGGGCGGCTGCGCCGGCGAGCAGAGCGGTGTACCAGCGGGGACGGGTCATGGCCCGGAAACTACGACCACTGTTGACACCGCCGAAATGGGTGTGAACCACATGTTCCGGGCGCTGATTGTGGCGCCGGTCACAACGTGGTCAGCGAAGCGCCAGGTCGCGGATGTGGTCCGCCACCACCGCCGCGCCCGCCGGTCCGAGCAGGATCGTGTAGTGGTTGGTGTCGGGCACCAGCTCGTTCGCCAGCCCGGCGAGGGTCTCGGCGCGGTACAGCCCCGTCGGCTCGTCCATCAGCCCGCGCGGCGCCCACAGCACCTCGATCGGGCAGGTCACCGTCCGGTACGCCGTGGTCGTCGGCTCGTGCACCAGGGTGTCGGCCGCGTCGGCCCGGATCGCCTCGACGTTGCACGACGAGCGGTCCCCGTGCAGGTCCCGCAGCGCGTACGCCTCGATCGCCGCCGACCAGTGCGGCCCCAGCGCCGGGTGCGCCGACCAGAAGTCCAGGTAGTCGTCCACGGCCGGGAACACCATCGACAGGCGCTGCATCGCCGGGCCGATGACCGCCAGCAGCAGCGCGTCGATGTCGACCCCGGCCGGGATGCCGAACGCCACCCCGCCGTCGACCAGCAGCACCGACGACACCCGGTCCGGGTGCGTGACCGCGGTCAGCGCCGCGACGAACCCGCCCATCGAGTGCCCGACCAGCACCGCCCGCTCCACTCCGAGGTGGTCCAGCAGCGCCGCCACGTCGGCGGCGTGCGCGGCCAGCCCGTACGGCCCCGGCAGGCCCGCGCTGCCCGCCCGGCCGCGCAGGTCCGGGGCGACCAGGTCGACCGTGCCGCCGAGCTGCTCCGCGAGCACCGCGAAGGACAGGGCGTTGGCGGTGATGCCGTGCAGGGCCACTACAGTCGGGCCTTCGCCGGGCCAGCGGCACACCCGCAGGCTGCCGCCCGCGACGGGGACGTCGAACTCGTCTGGCTGGAGGAGGGTCACGTGGGGCAACCGTACGGATCCCTCTCCGCGCACGCGATGGGCTGCGACCCACACCATCGGGGGGTGCGGTGTGGTGGCGGACCACATGGCCGCCCGGTGACGTCGTCCATAGCGTGGCGTGGACCACAACGGTAACCAAGGAGACCCCGATATGAAACGGCGACTCGTCATTCTCGCCACCGCGTCGGCGCTCGCCCTGGCGGCCTGCGGCAGCCCGCAGGACGCGGCGGCACCGCAGGGCGGGAAGGTGTCGGTCGGGCTGGTTTACTCCCAGACCGGCGCCCTGGCCAGCTACGGCAAGCAGTACATCGACGGCTTCAAGGCCGGTCTGGCGTACGCCACCAACGGCACGAACAAGGTCGGCGACCGCACCATCGAGCTGCTGGAGTCCGACGACGCGGGCGACCCGGCCAAGGCCGTCTCGGCGGTCAAGGACCTGGTCGGCAAGGGCGTCAAGGTCATCGCCGGGTCCACCGGCTCGGGCGTGGCGCTCCAGGTGGCCCCGCTGGCCGCGCAGAACAAGGTGCTGTTCGTCTCCGGCCCGGCCGCGACCGACGGCCTCACCGGCGTCAACCGGTACACGTTCCGCTCGGGCCGCCAGTCCTACCAGGACGTGCTGGCCGCCAAGTCGTTCATCGCCGCCCCGGCGGGCAAGAAGGTGCTGGTCTTCACGCAGGACACCGCCTTCGGCAAGGCCAACGAGGCCGCGGTGACCGCGGTGATCGGCGGCGCGGGCGCCACGGTGACCTCGCTGGAGGTGCCGGCCAGCGCGACCGACTTCACCCCGTTCGCCAGCCAGGTGCTCAAGGCCAAGCCGGACCTGCTGTTCGTGGCCTGGGCGGGCACCACCGCCAGCGCCATGTGGCAGGCCCTGGAGCAGCAGAACGTCCTGGCCGGCACGCTGGTGGTGACGGGTCTGGACCAGAAGGCGTCGTACCCGACCTTCGGCAAGGCCGGTGACAGCGTCTCCTTCCTGTCGCACCACTTCGCCGGCGCCACCGACAACGCGGTGGCCAAGGCGGCGGCCGCGGCGATCCCGAGCGGGCTGGACCTGTTCACCCCGGACGGCTTCAACGCCGCCCAGATGATCGTCCACGCGCTCCAGGCCGGCGACGACGTCGAGAAGATGATCGCCGCGCTGGAGGGCTGGAGCTTCGACGGCATCAAGGGCGCGATGACCATCCGCAAGGAGGACCACGCGCTGCTGCAGCCGATGTTCCAGGTGAAGCTGGTCGGCGGCGCGCCGCAGCTGGTCAAGGCCCTCAACCCGGACGAGGTCGCCCCGCCGGTGGCCGCGATGAAGTCCTGACCGATGCCGGTCCTCAGTACGGATGCGCTGACCTGGCGCATCGGTGAAGTCTCGATCGTGGACGGGGTCACGGTCGAGCTTCACCCCGGCGAGTTCCTCGGCGTCATCGGCCCCAACGGCGCCGGCAAGACCTCGCTGTTCAACCTGATCTCAGGGCTGCACCCGGCCACCTCCGGCCGGGTGCACCTGGCGGGGCGGGACATCACCCGCCTGACCCCGCACGCCCGAGCCCGTGCCGGGCTCGGGCGCACGTTCCAGTCCTCCTCGGTGTTCGGCTCGCTGAGCGTGCGCGAGAACGTCCGCCTGGCCGTGCAGGCCAGGGCCGGCGGTTCCGGCTCGCTGTGGCGGCGGGCCGACTCGTTCCGCGAGGTGGCCCGCCGGGCCGACGAGTGCCTGGACACGGTCGGGCTGCTGCCCCGCGCCGACGTCGACGCCCGCACCCTGTCGCACGGCGAGAAGCGGGTGCTGGAGATCGCGCTGCTGCTGGCGGGCGAGCCGGCCGTGATGCTGCTGGACGAACCGATGGCCGGGGTCGCCTCGGCCGACGTGCCCGCCCTCGTCGAGGTGATCCGGCAGGTGTCGGGTGGCGACCGGGCCGTGATCATGGTGGAGCACCACATGCACGTCATCCTGGACCTGGCCGACCGGCTGGCGGTCATGCACCACGGGGCCCTGCTGGCCTGCGGCACCCCCGACGAGGTCATGGCCGACCCCGTCGTGCAGGAGGCATACCTCGGGGAGGCGCTGTGATCCTCGACGTACACGAGCTGGACGTACGCCTGTCGGGGCTGCACATCCTGCAGGGTGTGAGCTTCGGCGTCGCCCCGAGCGGCGTCACCGCGCTGCTGGGCCGCAACGGCGCCGGGAAGACCACGACGATGCGGGCGCTGGTCGGGCTCAACCCGAGCACCGGCCGCGTGCTGTTCGACGGTGCCGACCTGGCCGGCCGGCGCACCCACGAGCGGGTGCAGGCGGGGCTGGGCTACGTGCCGGAGGACCGGTGCGTGTTCGCCGGGCTCACCGTCACCGAGAACCTGCGGCTGGCCGCGCGCGGCGAGACCGACCTCGACCTCGTCTACACCCTGTTCCCCGAGCTGCTCAAGCGCGGGCAGCAGAAGGCGGGCTCGCTGTCGGGCGGGCAGCAGCAGATGCTGGCCCTGGGCCGGGTGCTGCAGAACCGCAACCGGCTGCTGCTGGTCGACGAGCCCACCAAGGGCCTGGCGCCCAAGGTGGTCACCGAGGTCGCCGAGGCCCTGGAGCGGGTCGCGGCCACCGTGCCGGTGCTGCTGGTCGAGCAGAACCTCGCCGTGGTACGCCGCCTCGCGGGCACCGCCGTGGTGCTCGCCGCGGGCAGCGTCGCCTGGACCGGCGACGCCAAGCACCTGCTCGGCGACGCCGAGTTGACCACGTCTCTGCTCGGGGTGGGCCGCTGATGTCGACGATCGTCCTGCTGACCGTCACCGGCCTGGGCCTGGCCGCGCTGTACTTCCTGGTCGCCTCCGGCCTGTCGCTGGTGTTCGGCCTGGCCGACGTGCTCAACTTCGCGCACGGCCTGTTCCTGTCCGTCGGCGCGTACGCCACCTGGTGGGCCGCCGACTTCATGCCCGTCGAGGCGGCCGTGCTCGTCGGCGTGGCCGCCGGGGTCGTCACCGCGGTGCTGGTCGAGCTGGTGCTGATCCGGCCGCTGTACCGGCGCACCATCGAACAGGTGCTCGTCACCGTCGGCCTGTCGCTGGCCGGGGTGGCGCTGCTCCAGTCGGTGTTCGGCGCCGACCCGCGGCCGTTCCCCCGCCCCGGTTGGGCGCAGGGCGTGGTGCCGGTACTCGGCGCCCGCATCCCGGCCGACCGGTTCCTGCTCATCGGCGCGGCGGTGCTGGTGTTCGGCGCCCTGACCGCGTTCCTGCGCTACACCCGCTACGGCCTGATCGTGCGGGCCGGGGTGGAGAACCGGGAGATGGTCACCGCCCTGGGCATCGACGTGCGCAAGGCGTTCACGCTGGTGTTCGCCATCGGCGGCGCCGCCGCGGCGCTGGCCGGTTCGCTGGCCGGGATCTACTTCACCACCGTCTCCCCCGGCACCGGCGGCTCGCTGCTCATCTTCGCGTTCATCGTGGTCGTCATCGGCGGCATGGGCTCGGTGCCCGGCTCGGCGGTCGCCGCGATCCTGGTCGCGCTGCTGCAGCAGTTCGTGAACTACTACGGCGGCTCCGGGGCCGGTGACGTGTGCGTGGTCGCACTGCTCGCCGTGGTCCTGCTGTGGCGCCCGAAGGGACTGGCAAGAGCATGAGGCGATGGTGGCCTTTGGGCCTGGCCGTACTGCTGGCGCTGCTGCCGTACGGGCAGGCGTTCAACGCGCCGGGAACGCTGAACCTGCTGGCGCTGTGCCTGGTCTTCGCGGGCCTGGCCGCAGGCTACGACCTGCTGTTCGGCCGGACCGGCCTGCTGTCGTTCGGGCACGCGCTGTACTTCGCGATCGGCGCGTACCTGACGGTGATCCTGATGAACCACGGGTTCGCGCTGCCGGTGGCGGCGCTGCTGGCCATGGTCGCCGGGACCGCCGTCGCGGCGCTGCTCGGCGCGGTGGCCCTGCGCGTGGACGGGATCGCGTTCTCCATGGTGACGCTGGCGTTCGCGCAGGTCGGAGCGATCATCGTGGCCCGGGACCCGGGCGGGCTGACCGGCGGCGAGGAGGGCGCCACCATCGCGCAGGGCATGCCCGACGCGCTGGTGGGGGTCGTCAACACGGTCAACCTGTACTGGCTGGCGCTGGCCTACCTGGTGGTGGTGCTGGTGGTGCTGCACCGGGTGGGCCGGTCGCCGGCCGGGCGGGTGCTCTCGGCGATCCGCGACGACGCGCGGCGGGTCGGGGTGCTGGGGCTGTCGCCGTACCGGTACAAGCTGATGTCGTTCGTGCTGGCCGGAGCCCTGGCCGCACTCGGCGGCACCGTGTACGTGCTGGTCGTCGGCGGTGCCGCCCCGCACCTGTCCTCCTCCGACCTCACCCTGACCCTGCTGGTCATGGTGGTGCTCGGCGGGCCGGGCAGCCGGTTCGGCCCGGCGCTGGGCGGTGCGCTGTTCACGTTCCTGGACTACCAGCTCACCGACTATGCCACCGACCTGCCGGGTCCGCTGGCGCAGCCGATGTTCGTGCTGGGTGTGGTGTTCATCCTGGCGGTGTACTTCTTCCCGGGCGGGCTGGCCCGGATCGGGGTGACGCTGCCGGGGTGGCTGCGCCGCCCCGCCCGCCAGGAGGCATGACCTCGGGGCGGATCGCCGCCGCGGCGTGGCCGCCCCGCTTTTGAATCGACGCTGGCCTATCCAGAAGACGGTTTCGGATAATCCGTCCTCTAGATAGGCCAGCGTCGATGCCAGGCCCCGGTGGTCCGGGTTGGCGCGTGGCAGCTCAGGCGAGCAGGGCGGCGGCCAGGGCCAGGGCGGGGAGCAGGCCCTGGGTGAGGGCGGCGCGGGCCATCCGGCGGTCGGTCGCGATCAGCACGAGGGCCGCGCCGAGCATGCAGGCGCAGCTGAACAGGGCCACGGCTGCGCCCGTGGCCGCCTGCCCGGCGTGGACGGCGGCCACCCCGCCCAGCGCGCCGAGCGCCAGGAACAGGTTGTAGAAGCCCTGGTTGAGCGCCCACGGGCGGACGGCGTCGAGGTCGGCGGGCCGGGTGCGGAAGCGGCCGTGCACCGCGGGGCGCCGGAACAGCACGCTCTCCATCACGAAGATCAGGACGTGGAGCAGGCCGGCGAGCACCGCGAAGATCTGGGCGAGCACGTTCATGGCCGACATTGTCACCCCGGCGATGGCGGTGGCGCGAGCCAGGTCCATTTCGGTGGTACGTGACGATCAGCCAACCTACACAACGGTTTCATGTGGCTGGCGTACATAGTCCGGGCTGACACAGCACCGTAGCTTTTCCGAAATCTGAACCGGAAGAGGTGAGCTGTGTCATATGCACTTTCCGCCCGGGGGCTGACCCGTGACTTCCGGGGTTTCCGCGCGGTGGACGGCGTCGACCTCGACGTGGCCGAGGGCAGCGTGCACGCCCTGGTCGGCCCCAACGGAGCCGGCAAGACCACGCTGTTCAACCTGCTGACCGGGTTCCTGGCCCCGACCTCGGGCCGGATCGAGGCGTGCGGGCGCGACATCACCGGCCTGCCGCCGGAGAAGGTGGCCCGGCTCGGCGTGGCC
The DNA here is from genome assembly GCF_018327705.1 of Catellatospora sp. TT07R-123. Classification (NCBI taxonomy): domain Bacteria; kingdom Bacillati; phylum Actinomycetota; class Actinomycetes; order Micromonosporales; family Micromonosporaceae; genus Catellatospora; species Catellatospora sp. TT07R-123. The sequence goes on from NZ_BNEM01000001.1 coordinate 2,021,600, forward strand.
CGTTCGTTCCAGATCACCAGCCTGTTCCCCGGTATGACCGCCGTCGAGCACGTCGAACTGGCCCTGCAAGGGACCGGCTGGCAGTTCTGGCGGTCGGACAAGCTGCTGCGCCGGCACCGCCCGCGCGCCCTGGAACTGCTCGACCTCGTGGGCCTGGCCGACCTGGCCGGGCACACGGCCGACAGCCTCGCGTACGGCCGCAAGCGCGCCCTGGAACTGGCGCTCGCGCTGGCCCTGGACCCGAAGGTGCTGCTGCTGGACGAGCCGACCGCCGGGATGGGCGTCGAGGACGTCGACCGGACCGTCGACCTGATCGGCCTGGTCCGCGACGGCCGCACCGTCGTGCTGGTCGAGCACAACATGGCCGTCGTCGGGGCGCTGGCCGACCGGGTGACCGTGCTCCAGTCGGGCCGGGTCCTGGTCGAAGGCGGCTACGACGAGGTACGGGCCGACGACCGCGTCATCACCGCCTACCTGGGGACTGCCGATGTTGCGCATTGAGAACCTGTCGGCCGCCTACGGCGAGGCCGTCGTGCTGCGGGGCGTGTCGCTGGAGGTCGGCACCGGCGAGGTGGTGACCCTGGTGGGGCGCAACGGCGCGGGCAAGTCGACGCTGCTGCGCTGCGTGATGGGCCTGCACCCGTCATACACCGGAAGAATCGAGCTGAACGGCCGCGACCTGGCCGCGCTGCCCGCGCACCGGCGGGCCCGGCTCGGTCTGGGCTGGGTGCCCGACGACCGGGGCAGCTACGCGGGCCTGTCGGTGGCGGAGAGCCTGCTGCTGCCGCCGACGGTCGGACCCGATCCGTGGCCCATGGCCCGGGTGTACGACACCTTCCCCGCGCTGCACGCCCGGCGCGACTCCCCCTCCACCAAGCTGTCCGGCGGCGAGCAGCAGATGCTCGCCCTGGCCCGGGTGCTGCGCATGGGCGCGCGCCTGCTGTTGTGCGACGAGCCGACCGAGGGCCTGTCCCCGCTGCTGGTGCAGCAGGTCGGCGACATCCTGCGCACCGCCAAGGAGCACGGCGTGACCGTGCTGCTGGTGGAGCAGAACGTGCACTTCGCCGCGACCGTCGCCGACCGGCACTACCTGCTGGTCAACGGCGTGGTCGCCGAGACGCTCGACAACGCCTCGGTCCGCTCCCGCGAGCGCGACCTGCTGGCGTACCTCGGGATCTGAACAACACCTTCGAAGGGATGCTCAATGACGACATCTAGGTTCCGGATCTCCGCGGTGCTGGCCGCCACGGCCCTGCTCGCCGCCGCGTGCGGCGGGGGAGGTCCCCAGGGTGACAGCGGCGCGAAGATCAGCGACAACAAGATCGTGCTGGGCGTGCTCAACGACCAGTCCGGCGCGTACGCGCAGCTGTCGGGCAAGAACTCGGTCAAGGCCGTCGAGCTGGCGATCGCCGATTTCAAGGCCAAGTACGGCGACAAGGCCGTCACGCAGGACATCAGCGTCGAGACCGCCGACCACCAGAACAAGCCCGACGTCGCCAACACCAAGGCCGCCGAGCTCTACGACCGCAAGGCCGTCGACGTGATGCTGGACGTGCCGACCTCCTCGGCCGCCGAGAAGGTCGCCGACGTGGCCAAGGAGAAGAAGAAGCTCTACTTCAACATCTCCGCCGCGACGACCACGCTGACCGGCGCGAAGTGCAACAGGTACACGTTCCACTACGCGTACGACACGTACATGCTGGCCAACGGCACTGGCAAGAGCACCACCGAGCAGGGCGCGAAGAACTGGTACGTGCTCTACCCGAACTACCAGTTCGGGCAGGACATGGAGAAGAGCTTCTCGGCCGCGATCGGCGCGGCGGGCGGTTCGGTGGTGGCCCGTGACGCCGCCCCGTTCCCGAACACCAGCGGCGACTACTCGACGTACCTGCTCAAGGCGCCGACGCTGAACCCGAAGCCGGACGTGCTGGGCACCATGCAGGCCGGCGCGGAGCTGGTGAACGTGGTGAAGCAGTACAACGAGTTCAAGCTGCGCGACAAGGGCATCGGCCTGGCCGTCGGCCTGATGTTCCTGACCGACATCCACTCGCTGACCCCGGACGCGCTGGCGGGCACCACGTACACCGACGCCTGGTACTGGAACTTCGACGCGACCAACCGCGCGTTCGCCGACCGGTTCCTGGCCGCCACGGGGGTGCGCCCGACGTTCGCCCACGCCGCCAACTACTCGGCGGCGATGCAGTACCTGGAGGCCGTGCAGGCGGCGGGCACCGACGGCGCCGACGCGGTGATCAAGCAGCTGGAGGGCAAGGAGATCAACGACGTCTTCCTGCGCAACGGCAAGATCCGCGCGGAGGACCACCGGGTCATCCACGACGCGTACCTGGCCCAGGTCAAGGCGGGCAAGGACGTCGCCGAGCCGTGGGACTACGTGAAGATCCTCAAGACCATCCCGGCCGCGGAGGCGTTCCGGGCGCCGTCGCCGGACTGCCACCTGTGACCGGCTTCCTGCAGAACACGTTCAACGGGCTGGTGAGCGGGGCCTTCCTGGCCCTGCTCGCCCTCGGCCTGGCCGTCATCTTCGGCATGCTCCGGGTGGTCAACTTCGCCCACGGCACGGTCTACATGCTCGGCGCCTTCGGGGCGTACGTGCTGCTGGACAGCGCCGGGCTGCCGTTCTGGTGGGCGCTGCTGATCGTGCCGGTGGTGCTCGGCGTCGGCGGCATGGTGCTGGAGCGGGCGTTCATCCACCGGTTGACCAGGCTGGACCCGCTCTACAACTTCCTGCTCACGTTCGGGCTCGCGCTGATCCTGCAGGACCTGGTCAAGTGGCGCTACGGCGTGCAGTCCACGCCGTACGCCACCCCGTCCGGGCTGGACGGCACGCTTGACCTGGGGCTGTTCGACTTCCCGGCGTACCGGGTGTTCGTGCTCGGGTTCGCGGTCGCGGCGTGCGTCGCGGTGTGGCTGGTGCTGGCCCGGACCCGGGTCGGCGTGGTGGTGCGGGCCGCGACCGAGCGGCCCGACCTCACCCGGGCGCTGGGCATCGACGTCGGGCGGTGGATCACGCCGGTGTTCGGGTTCGGCGTCGCCCTGGCCGGGCTGGCCGGGGTGCTGGCCGCACCGATGCGGGCGGTGAACCCGCTGATGGGCAGCGATCTGATCATCGTGGTGTTCGCGGTCGTGGTGATCGGCGGGCTGGGCTCGGTGTTCGGGTCGGTGGCGGCGGCGTTCGCGATCGGGCTGGTGCAGGCGTGGGGCGAGGCGTACGCGTCGCACTGGCCCATCGTCGCCCAGATCACCGTGTTCGTGGTGATGGCGGCGGTGCTGCTGTGGCGGCCGACCGGCCTGTTCGGGCGAGAGGAGATGGCGGCATGAGGTGGGTGCGACCCGCGCTGGCGGCCGCCGGGCTGGCGGTCGCGCTGTGGCTGCCCAACGGGCTCTACCCGGCCGTGGCCGTGGAGATCCTGTGCTGGGTGCTGTTCGCGGTCGCCGTCGACCTGCTGCTCGGCTACACCGGGCTGCTGTCGTTCGGCCACGCCGCCTTCTGGGGCACCTCGGCGTACGTCACCGGCCTGGTCGCCATCGGCAGCGGCTGGCCGTTCCCGCTGGCGGTGCTGGCCGGGGCGCTGGCGGCCGCCGCGCTGGCGCTGCCGATCGGATACCTGGCAGTCAAGCGGACCGGGATCTACTTCGCCATGGTCACGCTGGCGTTCGCGCAGATGGTGTACTACATCGCCAACGAGTGGCGCTCGGTCACCCGGGGCGAGAACGGGCTGCAGGACGTGCCGCGCACCCTCGGCGGGCTCGACCTGTCCGACGCGTACTGGTTCTACTACGCGGCCCTGCCGCTGGTGCTGCTCGGCGTCCTGGCGGCGTGGCGGATCGTGCACTCGCCGTTCGGGCGGGTGCTGGTCGCGGTACGGGACAACCCGGCCCGCGCGCGGGCGCTGGGGTATCCGGTGCACCGGTACAAGCTGCTCGCGTTCGTGCTGTCGGCGTTCCTGGCCGGGCTGGGCGGCGGGCTGTTCGCCATGGCGCACCGGTTCGTCTCGCTGGACACCCTGCACTGGACCACATCCGGCAAGGCCGTGATCATCGTGGTGCTCGGCGGGATCGGCACGCTGTGGGGCGGCGCCGTCGGCTCCGCCCTGGTGGTGCGCCTGGAGGACTGGCTCGCCTTCTCGGGCTTCGAGCAGGTCGGCCTGGTCACCGGCGCGGTGTTCGTGCTGACGGTGCTGCTGTTCCGGCGCGGCATCTGGGGCAGCCTCGCGCAGCTGGCCGCCCGGCTGCCGAAACGGCAGGGCTGACGATCCGATCGTCGGGCCTGCCGCCATGCCGGCAGGCCCGACCCGAACGGCGGTGGCCGAACCGGCAGCCGGATGCGAAACTTTCGGCATTCCTATCCGGAGGATGGCCGTGGACCGAGACCAGCTCGTCAACGACGCGGAGCGCCAGGTCTGGGACGCCTTCGCCCAGGGGCGGGCGGTCGATCTGGGCGAGGGCGAACCGACCGCGGCGGGGTTCGACCCCGCGGGCTGGGATCCCGACCGGACTGTCCGGGCCGAGGTCATCGTGCGGCTGCTGCTCAACGCCCGAGACGCCGAGCGCGGATACGTCGCCAAGGTGGTGCTGGCCGGGGCCAGGATCACCGGCCGATTGGACCTGAGCGCGGGCAGCACCGGATTCGACCTGAGCCTGGAGCGCTGCTGGCTCGACGAGGAACCGGACTTCGCCGACGCGGTGACCCGGGGCGTCGACCTGTACCTGTGCCGGCTGCCCGGGTTCTGCGGGTACGGCTGGCAGCCCGCCGGCTCGGCCCGCTTCGACTACTGCCACGTGGAGGGCACCCTCGCCCTGTCGGGCGCCCGGATCGCCGGGCGGCTGGCACTGTACGGCGCCACCCTGAACGGCCTGGACGGCGACGCGCTCGACGGCGAGAACCTGCACGTCGACCTCGGCCTGTACGGCACGGACGGCTTCGCCGCGACCGGCGCCGTCAACCTCAACGGCGCCACCGTCGGCGGACAGCTCGTCCTCCAAGGCGCGAGCCTGACCAACCCGGACGGATACGCCCTGGTCGCCCCCGAGATCACCGTGACGCAGGGCCTGCTGGGCGCCGGGCTCACCGCCGTCGGTACCGTCGACCTGAACGGCGCGCACCTCGGCGGCCAGCTCGTCCTGTCCGGCGCGACCCTGCGCAACCCCGGCGGCGACGCGCTCAACGCGCAGAACCTCACCGTCGACCGCGACCTCTACGGCGACGGCCTCGACGCCACCGGCGCGGTCGTGCTCAGCGGTGCGCGGATCGGCGGCCGGCTAGACCTGACCGACGCGGTGCTGGCCAACCCCGACAACGACGCGCTCAACGCCCAGAACCTCACCGCCGACAGCGACATCTACTGGTTCCGGCTGACCGCGACCGGCCGCGTGGACCTCAACGGCGCCCAGATCGGCGGCGCGCTGCTGATGTCGGGCGCCAGACTGGCCAATCCCGGCGCCACCGCGCTGAGCGCGCTGAACCTCGGCGTCGACGAGGGGATCTCGTGCGACGAAGGGTTCACGACCGACGGCGTCCTCGACCTCAACGGCGCGCGGATCGGCGGCCAGCTCGACCTGTCCGGCGCGACCCTGCGCAACCCCGACGGCGACGCGCTCAACGCGCAGAACCTCACCGTCAACCTGGGCCTGTTCTGCCAGGACGGTTTCAGCGCCACCGGAGTGGTCGACCTGGCCGGCGCCCGGGTCGGCGGCACGGTGACCTTCGCCGAGGCCACGCTGGCCAATCCCGGCGGCAACGCCCTCAACGCCCGCGGCCTCACCGTCGGGCAGAGCCTGTACTGCCGGAAACTGAACGCCACCGGCACCCTGGACCTGGCCGGGGCGACGATCACCAGCATGCTGGCGCTGTCGGACTCCACCCTGGCCGACCCGGACGGATACGCGCTGTTCGGCGACAACCTCATCGTCGGGCAGGACTTCCACTGCTTCGAGGGCGTCATCCTGGAGGGCAGCCTGGGCCTGCCGAACGCCCGGTTCGGGGAGGCGGACTTCACCACGGTCACGTTCCGGCTGCCCGCCGGCAAGGACGCGGGCAGCCACCTGGTCCTGGACCTGCGCGCGGCCGCCACCCCGGAACTGAGGCTGCCCGCCACCCCGAACGGCGTGGTCAACCTGACCCGCGCCGCCGTCGGCACGCTCGATGTGCCGCAGTCGGCTTGGCGGTCACCGATGCTGCTCGCCGGTCTGACCTACACCGACCTCGACCCGGACCCCGATCCGCCGATCGAGCTGCGGCTGGCCTGGCTGCGCGCCGACCCCGACGGCTACCACCCGCAGCCGTACGAGCAGCTGGCGGCCTACTACCGCACCAACGGCCACGACAGCGAGGCGCGGCAGGTGCTGCTGGCCAAGCGCCGCGCCCACCGCGCCTACGCCCACCGCTACCCGTTCCTGCGTACGCCGTGGCGCCAGCTGGCGGCCGGGTGGTTCCGCGTGCCCGGACTGATAATCGACGGGCTGGCCGGCTACGGCTATGTCCCGGCCAGGGCGTTCGCGTGGCTGGTCGCGGCGATCGGCGCCGGAGCCGGCCTGCTGTACCCGGCCACGCCCAACGGGCCCACCCACGACCACGAGACGAACGCCGTGCTGCTGGCGCTCGACTCGATCCTGCCGACCTCGCCGCTCGGGCTGCGCGAGTCCGCCGGGCTCACCGGCGCCGCCTATGTCACCTCGGCGGTCCTGCAGGGCTTCGGCTTCGCGCTGTCGATCGCGGTGCTGCCCGCGCTGACCCGCGCACTGGCCCGGGGCGACCGGTAGCGGTCAGCTCAGCATGGTCTCGTACGGCCCGTGCTCGCTGATCGGGCGGAAGGAGTCGTCGTCGGCGGCCGCGTGCAGTGCGGCCAGCAGGCCTTCGACCGGCGGCAGGTCGAGCGCCTGGCGGGCCTGGGCGCGGGCCTCGTCGAGCGTCTGGCCGCCCGGGTCGAGCGCGTCGTCCTGCCGGATCTCCTCGTCGAGCTCGGCCAGCGCCCGGAGCAGGTCCTCACCCGGTGGCAGGCTGAGCGCGTCGTGCAGGTTCGCCACGCCGACGACCAGCGCCAGCGCGTCGCGCAGGTCGTGTGCGATCAGGCCGCCCTCGCCTTCCGAGCCCGCGTAGACGACCGCGCCGGAGGGGGTGAGCAGGAAGGTGCCGCCGGCGGAGTCGCCCGCGATCGGCGTGAGCGGGACGCCGCCGGCCAGGTGGACCTGCTCGACCGGGTCGGTGCGGGTCAGGTCGAAGTCGAACCGCTGGGCCAGCAGGTCGGCCAGCCAGGGCGAGGCCTGGATCTGCGCGAGGAGGTCGGTCATGGACGCATCCTCGCCGACGGGTCCGACAGGCCGGGATGGAGGGTCGCGGTCCGCGCGCCCACACCTCATATGGTGTGCCCACACCCGGTGCGGGGTGGGCGCGATACGGTGTATCCACACCTGGTGCGGTGTGGGCGCGCGGACCGGATGCCGTCAGCCCTGCGTGACCTCGATCGCGCCCGCCGGGCAGTTGTAGGCCGCCTCGCGCACCGCGGCCCAGTCCGCCTCCGCCGGCGCGGGCTGCCGCAGCAGCACCAAGCCGTCGGCCTCGTCCTGGTCGAAGACCTCCGGCACGGTACGCACGCAGTTGCCCGACCCGCAGCAGGCCTCGCGGTCGACGGCGACCCGCAGCCTGTCGCTCACCAGGTCACCGCCAGCTCCCGCACCCCGAACACGACCGCGTCGCGGAACTCGACGCTGTCCGGGTCGACGGCCAGCTCCAGGTTCGGCAGCCGGGTGAACAGCTCCGCCAGGGCGATGCGCAGCTCGGCGCGGGCCAGGGGCTGCCCGATGCACTGGTGGATGCCGAACCCGAACGCCATGTGCTGGTGCGAGCCGCGGGTCAGGTCGAACCGGTCGCCGTCGGGGAACACGTCGGCGTCGCGGTTGGCCGCCGACAGCAGCCCGATCACGCCCTGACCGGCCGGGACCCGGTGGCCGCCGACCACGGTGTCGCGGATCGCGACGCGGGTCAGCCCGGTGCGCACGATGGTCAGGTAGCGCAGCAGCTCCTCGACGGTGTCGTCGATCCGGGCCGGGTCCTGGCGCAGCCGTTCGAGCTGTGCGGGGTGCTGGAGCATGACCAGCGCGCTGAGCCCGATCATGTTCGAGGTGGTCTCGTGCCCGGCGATGAGCAGCAGCAGCGACAGGCCGACCAGCTCCGGCTCGGTCATCTCGCCGGTCGCGACGCGCTCGGCCGCCAGGCGGCTGATCATGTCGTCACCCGGTTCGCCCCGCTTGCGCTCGATCAGGCGGACGAGGTATTCGCGCAGCTCCTCGACCGCGGTGCGGACCACGTCCAGCGGGCTGGACCAGGCCAGCAGGATCCGGCTGCGCTCCTGGAAGAACTCGTGGTCGGCGTAGGGCACGCCGAGCAGGTGGCAGATCACCATCGACGGCACCGGCAGGGCGAAGTGCTCGACCAGGTCGGCGGGCTTCCCGACGGCCTGCATCGACGCCAGCGCGTCGGTCACGGTCTGCTGGATCAGCGGTTCCAGCGTCCGGATGTGCTTGATCATGAACTCCGGCGTGAGCATCCTCCGGAACTTGGTGTGCTCCGGCGGGTCCATCCGGATGAACGAGCCCTCGCGCCGGGGCATCTCGTCGGGCAGGGGCCGGATCAGCGGAAAGCCGGGCCGGGTGAAGTCGCTGGAGAAGTCGGGGCTGCGCAGCAGCTCACGCAGGTGCTCGTGCCGGGTGAACAGCAGCGCCTGCTGTCCGGTGGGCAGTTGCACCCGGCCGACTCCCTCCAGGCCGAAGTCGGGCAGTCGCGGGTCGAGGCCGTCGTTGCCGAACGGGTAGGTGGGAATGCGGGTGGCCAGTGTGTCTGACATCGTTCCTCCCAAGGCCTGAGACCCCTCAAAGCTACAAGGAAATGTCAGCTTTTGCCTGTTCTACCCGGCGGCCGGTCAAAATCGGACATCGATGCAGGTCACGGCGTCCAGTCGCCGCGCTCCTGCCAGGGGTCCCGCCCGGTTGCGCCGAACCCGTCCCCGTCGGCACGCGCGCCCGCGAGCGGGGCCGACGCGCCGCGCCGATGGGCGGGGGTGTACCCGGCGGGCCGGTACGCGTGCGCCACGGGTGCGTGCGGGGCGGGGCGCGGCCCGGTCGGCATCGGCTGGCGCGGCGCGAACCCGGCGTGCGCGACCGGCCGGGGCGCGGGCGGGGCGACCCGGGGGTCCGCAGTCTTGGCCTGCGGCGCGGCGTGCGATGCGGCCTGCGGCCCGACCTGCGCCGCAGCCTCGGCGTGGGAGGCGGCGGCTGGGGCGCCGACGCTGGACCGCAGCACGATCGTGGGCAGCAGCAGCGCGGCGAGCACACCGACGGCGGCCACGGCGGCCGAGATGAGGAAGACGTGGCCGGTGGCGTCGCCGTACGCCTCGCGCACGATGGCCTGGGCGGCGGGCGGCAGGGCGGCCAGGTTGAGCGAGCCGCCGCCCGCACCGGCGGGCAGCCCGGCCGCGGCCAGGTGCGCGGCGATGGTCGACTGCACCCGGTCGGCGAGCACGGCGCCGAGCACCGAGACGCCGATGGTGCCGCCGAGCGAGCGGAAGAAGGTCACCGAGCCGGTGGCCGCGCCGAGGTCCTTGAGCGCGGCGGTGTTCTGCACGGCCAGCACCAGGTTCTGCATGGTCATGCCGACGCCCAGGCCGACCAGGAGCATGCCGGCGCCGATGGCGGGCAGCGGGGTGGCGTGGTCGATGAACGACAGCCCCAGGAACCCGGCGACCAGCGCGATCGTCCCGGTCACCAGGTACGGCTTGATCCGGCCGGACTTGGTGACCATCCTGCCGCTGATGGTCGAGGAGATGACCACGCCGAGCATCATCGGCATGGTGAGCAGCCCGGCCTCGGTCGGGCTGTAGCCGCGGCCGATCTGGAAGTACTGGCCGAGGAAGACCGAGCCGCCGAACATGGCCATGCCGACCGCGAGGCTGGCGAGGATGGCCAGGGCGGGCACCCGCTTGGCGATGATCGTGATCGGGACGACGGGGCTCTCGGCGCGCAGCTCGACCCATACCGCCAGAGCCAGGACCGCGACCGAGCCGCCCACCATGGCGTAGCTCTGCCCCGACAGCCAGGCGAACGAGTCGCCGACGAACGACACCCAGACCAGCAGCGTGCTCACCCCGGCGGTGATCAGCAGCGCGCCCGCGTAGTCGATCTTCGTCTTGACCCGGGGCGCCCGGGGCAGGTCGAGGGTGAACCACAGCAGCGCGAACGCGAGCACCGCGATGGGCACGCCGACGAAGAAGCACCAGCGCCAGCCCAGCCACGAGGTGTCCACGATCAGTCCGCCCAGCAGCGGTCCGGCCAGGGTCGCCACCGCCATCACGCCGCCGAGGTAGCCGTTGTACCGGCCGCGCTCGCGGGGCGGGATCATCGAGGCGATCACGATCTGGACGAGGGCCTGCAGGCCGCCGACGCCGACACCCTGCACCCCCCGGAACGCGATCAGCTGCGCGGTGTCCTGCGCGAACCCGCTGAGCAGCGAGCCCCCGATGAAGATCGTGATCGCGACCATGACCAGCAGCTTCTTGCCGAACATGTCCGACAGCCGGCCCCAGATCGGGGTGGTGGCGGTGGCGGCGAGCAGCGTCGCGGTGACGACCCAGGTGTACTGCGTCTGGGTGCCGTTCAGCTCGCCGATGATGCGCGGCAGCGCGGTCGAGACGATGGTCGAGCTGATCATGGCGACGAACAGCACGAGCAGCAGGCCACTGAGCGATTCGAGGATCTCGCGGTGGCCCATGCGCAGGTGGCGGGGGGTGTGGTGGCCGGGGGTCATGGGATCGACCTTGCCACCGAACTTGCACAGTGCGCAAAGTTTCCCGGTGTGCACTACGCCACTGCGAGCGTAAGGAAGGGCACCTTCTCATCGGTTCACGTAGAGAAGGTGCCCTTCCTTACGGTGCATGTTCGCGCCGCAGGTCAGGCCTTGGTCATGTGCCAGGTGACGCCGGGGCCGGTCATCGTCGCCGACGAGCCGGAGCAGGTGTACGCCAGATTGCCCTCGCTCAGGTTCATCGCACCCTTGAACGGGATCGAGGGCATCGGCGCGGTCTTGCCGCCGATGGTGGCCTTCATGTCGGCCTTCACGTCGTCGGTCGGCATGGTTCCGGCGATCTTGCCGCCCGCCGAGGTCCAGTCCGAGCTGACGGCGCTGCCGGTGTACTTCGAGTCGACCTTCATCGTCATGCCGTTGAGCGGCACGCTGATCGCGATGTTCGCGTCGTACGTGATGGTCAGCTTGTCGGCGAAGGCCAGCGTGATGTCGCCGGTGCCCTTGCCCTCCACCCCCGCCTGCGGCAGCATCTTCGCCGCCTGCGCGGCCATGTCGGCCACGTCGACCTTCCAGGTGCCGAGCAGGCAGCCGTCACGGTCGGCCGAACCGCCGCCGGCCGGGCTCGCCGCCGCGCCGACCGAGGCGGACGCGCCCGTCGACGCCCCGGCGGTGGCGCCCGTGGCGCCGGTCCCGTCCTCGGGGCCGCAGGCCGACAGCAGCAGCACGGCGACGGCCGCCGTACCCGTCAACATCAATCTCATTCGCATGCCGTACAGAATGGTTCGCGCGGGCCGGGTCGAGCCATCTCGTGTCGTCAACAGGTCACTCGCCCACCGCCGCGCAACCCGTGGTTAAGAAGGTGCCCTTCCCTACCTGAGGTCAGAGGTTGCGGAGGCGGTGCAGGCGCAGGGCGAGCTGGATCTCCAGCGAGCGCGCCGGGCCCTGCCAGTCGGCGCCGAGCAGGTTGCCTACCCGCTCCAGCCGCTGGGTGACCGTGTTGACGTGGACGTGCAGGCGCTCGGCGGCGCGGGCCAGGCTGCCACCGGAGCCGAAGTACGCCTCCAGCGTGGCCAGCAGGGTGGTGCCCCGGCGGGTGTCGTAGTCGACGATCGCGCCGATGGTGTGCCGGACGAACTGCTGCACGTCGCCGCCGTCGCGTTCGCTGACCGCGCCCAGCAGCAGCCCGACGAAGCCCAGCTCGGCGCTGCCCGCGCCCTCGCCGGTGCGCCCGAGCGAGATCAGCGCCGACGCGCACCGGACCGCCTCCTGGTACGCCGCCCCCAGCCCGCCCGGACCGCCCGCCGACCCGCCGCCGCCCGCCGTCACCGGGCGCGCCAGCACCCGGGACAGCTCGCGGACCACCGCCTGCGCGGCCGGTCCCGGCTCGGTGCCGGGCAGCAGCAGCACCACCCAGCCGTCGCGCACCGCCGCCAGGCCGGTCCGCGCCGAGGCGTACGTGCCCGCCCACGACAGCGCCCGCCCGCGCGGCTGGCCCGGGGCGGTCTCGGCCCGTACCGCCACCACCACGTGCGGGGCGTCGAGGTCGACGCCGAGGCGGCGGCCGCGTTCGCGCAGCGCGGCCGGGTCGCGCACCGGCTCGGCGAGCAGGTCGTCGAGCAGTTCGCCGCGCACCCGCCCCTCGGCCTCCGACGACGCCCGCCGGAACAGGGTGAGCAGCGCGGTGACCAGCGCGGCACGTTCGAGGATCTGCTGGTCGGCGTCGACCAGCTCGCGTTCGGGGCGCAGCACCAGCGCACCCAGGTCGTCGGCCCCGGCGACCACCGCGGCGACCCACAGGCCGTCGCGGCGCACGGCGCGGCCCTCCAGCCGGGAGGCGGAGACCGCCTCGGCGACGCGGGGCAGTTCGAGTTCGCCCAGCCCGCCGACAGCGGCCACGGCCCGGCCGTCGGGGTCGAGCACGACCAGGTCGCCGCCGAGCACCTCGGTCACCGCGGCCACCACGTCCTCGACGCCGCCGCCGCGCAGCACCAGGCCGGTCATCCGGTCGTGGGCCGCGGCGGCGCGCTCGACCGACGCGCTGTGGGCGCGGATGACCCCGTTGGCGGCCGACAGCTCGTCCAGCGCGGCCCGGGTCTCGGTGAGCAGCCGGGCGGTGTCGATGGCGACGGAGGCGTGCGCGCCCAGCGACACCATCAGCGCCACCTCCTCGCGCGCGAACGGGCGGGCGGAGCGGTTGGCGGCGTACAGGACGCCGATGACGCGCGAGCCCAGCCGCAGCGGCACGCCCAGGATGGCGACCAGGCCCTCCTCGCTCACCCCGCTGTCGATGTCACCCTTGTGCTGGAACCGCATGTCGGTCATGTAGTTCGCGGTGGCGTACGGGGTGCCCGACTGCGCCACCAGGCCGCCCAGCCCGGTGCCCATCGGCAGCCGCAGCACCTGGAACTTCGCCGAGATCGAGCCGTCGGTGACCCGCATGTACGTGTCGCCGTGCTCGTCGTCGTTGAGGGTCATGTAGGCGATGTCGGTGCTGAGCAGCCGCCGGGCCCGGTGCACGATCGCGCGCAGCACCGCGTCCAGGTCGCGCAGGCCCGCCAGGTCGCCGGCGGTCTCGTACAGGCCCGACAGCTCCATCTCGCGCTGGCGGCGCCGCTCCAGCAGCCCGCGCACCCGCAGCGCCAGCACCTTGGCGTCCTCCAGCTCGGCCAGGTGCTCCGGGGACGCGCCGGCGGCCCGCGCGGCGATCAGCGGGCCCTCGAACTCGACGGCCGCGGCCTCGCGCGACAGCAGCTCAAGGAACTCCGCGCCCAACATGGCGACCGATCCTGCCACGCGCATCAGTTGGCGGTCCAGCCGCCGTCCATGGCGATCGAGGCGCCGGTGATGAACGAGGCGGCGGACGTGCACAGGTACGCCGCGAGTTCGGCGACCTCGTCCGGCTCGATCAGGCGCTTGATCGCGGCACGGGCCAGCATGATCTTCTCGATGACCTCGGACTCGGCCAGCCCGTGCGCGCGCGCCTGGTCGGCGATCTGCCCCTCGACCAGCGGCGTGCGCACGTACGCGGGATTGATGCAGTTGGAGGTGACCCCGTGCGCGGCGCCTTCCAGCGCCACGACCTTCGACAGGCCCTCCAGCCCGTGCTTGGCCGCCACGTAGGCCGACTTGTACGCCGAGGCGCGCAGCCCGTGCACGGAGGAGATGTTGACGACCCGGCCCCAGCCGTTGGCGTACATGTGCGGCAGCACCTTGCCGACCAGCCGGAACGGCGCCTCGACCATGACCTTCTGAATGTAGCCGAACCGCTCGGCGGCGAACTCGTGCACCGGCGCCACGTGTTGCAGCCCGGCGCAGTTGACCAGCACGTCCACGGCGCCGTCGAGGGAGTCCAGCCCCGCCGGGTCGGACAGGTCCACCCCGGCCGCGCTGCCCCCGGCCTCGGCGGCCACCCGGGCGGCGGCCTCGGCGTCGCGGTCCACCACGACCACGCGCGCACCCGCGGCGGCCAGGCGCACCGCGCAGGCGCGGCCGATGCCGCTGCCCGCGCCGGTCACCATCGCGGTGCGGCCGGTCAGGTCGAGGTGCACAACATGGCGCTGGGCCATAGGCGATGCCGTCATGAGTCCAGAACCTAGGTTCCGGCGCCGGTCGATCACATGGGTCGGGACCACATACTGCACCCGGCGGACATGTGCGCGGACATGCCGGTGCGGCCGGGTCCGAATGTGGGCCCGGCGCGTGCTCGCCCACGCGCGCGCCGGGCCCCGGCGGCCGTCGCGAACGGCCGCCTCAGGGGTTGAGCCTGATCAGCTCTTCACGCACCGCACGTCCAGCACCGTCCCGACGACACCGGTCAGGTTCGGCGCGAGCTGAACCGCCTGGGCCAGGCTGGCCGCCTGCACGACGACGGTGGTCTTGACCGGCGGCAGCAGCGGCAGCTTGGTGACCACCGCGCACGCGTACGTGTCGGCGGCGACGGCCGGGGTCGCCAGCGCGGTGGCGCCGAACGCGACGGCGGCGAGCAGGACGGCGAGTCGTACCTTGGTCATGGCGGTGGCCTTCCCTTTGGCTTTTGTCCGTTTATTTCGGACTTGTAACTAAGCCTGCCGGAGTCCGGCGCCTCGGTCGATCGCCCGATCCGGCGACCCCGCGATCTTGACAAGGCCGCCCGGCTGGTAGACACACGCGGTGACCACCGAACGGATCGGCCCGAGCCCCACCGCCAGCGAGCGCGAGATGCTGCGCACCTTCCTCGACTACCACCGCGCCACGCTGGCCTGGAAGTGCGACGGCCTCGACGACGAGCAGCTGCGGCAGCGGTCCATGCCACCGTCGACGCTGTCGCTGCTGGGGCTGGTGCGGCACATGGCCGAGGTGGAGCGCGCCTGGTTCCGCCGGGTCATCGACGGCGAGGACATCGGCCTGGTCTGGTCGGACGAGCGCGACTTCCAGGTGGCGTACGACGCCACGGACTCCACCCGCGCCGAGGCGTTCGCCGCCTGGCAGGCCGAGGTGGAGCACTCCCGCCGCATCGAGCGCGAGGCCGCGTCGCTGGACGTGACCGGCTACAGCGCGAGCTGGGCAGAGGACGTGTCCCTGCGCATGGTCATGCTGCACCTGATCCACGAGTACGCCCGGCACAACGGCCACGCCGACCTGCTGCGCGAGGGCGTCGACGGCGTCACCGGGGCCTGACCCCGCTGCGCCGCGAGGTGGGTCCGGCCGCCGGCCGGCGACCGGACCCGGCGAGGCTCAGCGGGCCTGGAGGGCGTCCAGCGCGACCGCCATCGACACGACCAGGCGGCGGTCGATCTGCGGGTCGTGGATGGTCACCGTGTACTTGTCGCGGAAGAACTTGAACTTCTTCTCGACCGAGAACACCGGCCGGCCGTCCTGCACGAAGTCGAAGTGGTACGGCCACCACGTCACGTCGGAGAAGCGGCGCAGCAGCGCCACGAACAGGCTGCGCTCCTGTCCGGTGACCTTGGTGCCGTCGCCGGGCTCCACGTGCCAGGTCGAGCGCAGCAGCGACTTGGCGAAGTCCTTCCGGAACAGGCCGATCGGCGCCCCGTTCTGGTCCTTGACGTCGTAGGTGGCGCCGAGGTCGAGCACGCTGCGGGCCTTGAACGAGGCGAAGACCTGGGTCTTGGCGTCGTCGCGGAAGAGAGTGACCTCCTCCTTGAGCTTCATCCGCTTCTGCTCGGCGAAGGCCAGCATGGTGCCGTCGGAGCCGTCGGGGGTCGCGGTACGCACCTCGTACCGGTTGATCATCATGGTGAAGCGCTGCTTGACGACGAGCGTCTGCTGCGCCTGCAGGGTGGCCAGGTCCACTGGGGGTCCTCCGTGGGGGGTGATGCGAGACATCCTTGTGTCCGCGAGGCGACAGTGTGCCACGTGCAGGCGACATCGGCCCGCCGTCGCCAGGAGGGTGGGACGTCAGCCCGCCAGCAGCGACCGCAGCAGTTCCGCGGCGGCCCGGTCGGCGATGGCGCCGAAGTCGAGCAGGGCCTGGTCGCTGCCCCCGCTGACGCCCATGAACCGGCGCAGGTACTGCAACCGGCCCAGCGCCACCAGCGCGGCCTGGTCCTCGCAGCCCTCCAGCACGGCGATGCCCGCGTCGATGCGCGCGGTATCGCGCACCACCAGCAGGTCCAGCTGCGCGGGCAGGGTGACCCGGTCGAAGTTCACGCCCCGGAAGTCCACGTCGTCGAAGGCGGTCACCCGGCCCATGTCGACGTCGAGCATCGGGTTGGGGCCGAGGTTGCGGTCGCGCTCCAGCACCCGGCCGTCGAAGACGACCTCGCGCAGGGCTCCGGCGAACGTGCAGCGCACCAGGCTGGCCTGCCAGAAGTTGGTGCAGGCGAGCTGGGCGTGGGAGAAGTCGACCTCGGTGAACCCGGCCACGCCGCAGCCCAGGCGGGTCAGGTCGGCGTGGCTGAAGTCGACTCCGCGCAGCCGGTTGGGCCGGTTGGCATACCAGCCGCCCACCGACGAGCGGGCCAGCTCGGCCGCGGTGAACGTGCAGTCGAGCACGTCGGTCGCCCACATCCGCAGGCCCACCAGGTATGCCCCGTCGAAGCGGCAGTTGTCGAGCACGCAGCCGAACAGCCGCAGCCGGGGCAGGTGCGCCCCGCGCAGGTCAAGGTCGGCCAGGTGCGCGTTCTGCAACTCGATCTCGGTCGGCAGGGCCGCGAACTCGAAGGTGAAGCTCGTGCCGCCGAGCATCGGCTCGCGCTGGTCCGGCTCGACGGTGCGCACCTGCGGCACGCCCAGGCCGCGCAGATCCCAGCGGCCGTCGACACGCTCGACCGGCAGACCGTCCAGCGCTTCCCCGGTCTGCAACCGGCGGACGATCTCGTCCTGCAGGTCCGGTCCGGTGGCGACGTGCCACCGCTCGACGAGCGCCTCATCGTGCCACACGGCGCAACCACCTTCCGGCGCCGGGTTTGCCCAGGTCACCAGCGCGTGGCGCCAAACCTAGGCGGCGGGCGGCGAGGGTACAACCCCTCGTTGCCCGAGATGCCAGGGTTGTCCGACCGTGTTACCGAACTTTGACCCACCGCAGCCGTACGACTACCAGCAGGCAGCGAAAACGGCTTCGCCATGCCCTCTGACCGGCCGTTTCCCGCAATCGGCTACCTCGTTGCGCCGAAAGAGCCGATCAAGGCACACACACGTACGGGGGCAGATTCACATGGTCGTACGCAGGCGGCTGCTGCAAGCCGCGGCATGGGGAACGGGCGGGGCGCTGCTCGCGCCGGGCGCCGGATGGGCGCAGGCCGCCGCCCGCGGCCGGGCGGGGACCCTGGATCCGACGAAGATCCGCAAGTACGCCACCGAGCTGGCGCTGCCCGCGGTGATGCCGCCCGTGCCGCACCGCCACACGCAGGCCGAGTACGTGGTGCAGGTCCGCCAGGTGCGCCAGCAGATCCTGCCGTCCGAACTGCCCGGCACCACGGTGTGGGCGTACGGCTCGCCGGACCACCCGGCGACCTTCACCTCCCCGTCGTGCACGTTCGAGGCGCTCGCCGACCACCCGGTACGGGTGACCTGGAGCAACGGGCTCGTCGACGGTTACGGCGACTACCGGCCGCACCTGCTGGCCGTCGACCCCACGCTGCACTGGGCCAACCCGCCGGGCGGCGAGCACGGGCGCGACATGCGGCCCACCTTCACCAGCACGCCCGGCCCGTACCGCGGCCCGGTGCCGATCGTGACCCACCTGCACGGCGGCCACTCGCACCAGGAGAGCGACGGCTACCCGGAGGCGTGGTACCTGCCCGACGCGAAGAACATCCCGAAGGGCTACGCCCGCTACGGCAGCTTCTACCGCGAGTTCGCCCAGCGGTTCGCCGCCGCCGACCACGAGCAGTGGCGGCCCGGCTCGGCGACGTTCCAGTACACCAACGACCAGCGCGCCTCGACCCTGTGGTACCACGACCACACCCTCGGCATGACCCGCCTCAACGTGTACGCGGGCCTGGCCGGGTTCTACCTGCTGCGCGGCGGCAGCTCCGACCTGCCGCCGGGGGTGCTGCCCGGCCCCGCGCCGACGCTGGGCGAGCGCCCCGGCACCCGCCACTACGAGCTGCCGATCTGCATCCAGGACCGCTCGTTCAACGCCGACGGATCGCTGTTCTACCCGACCAGCCGGGCGTACGCCGACGACGCCGGACCGTACATCCCGGACGGGCCGTTCCCGCCGATCTGGAACCCCGAGTTCTTCGCCAACACGATCATGGCCAACGGCACCACCTGGCCGGTCCTGCACGCCGAGCCGCGCCGCTACCGCCTGCGCCTGCTCAACGGCTGCAACGCCCGCGTCCTCATCCTCAAGATCGGCACCGATCCGCTCGCGCCCCGGCCGGTCACCCCGGCCCTGCCGCTGTGGCAGATCGGCAACGACGGCGGCTTCCTGCCCAAGCCGGTCGAGCTCCAGGAACTGATCCTCGCCCCGGCCGAGCGCGCCGACCTGATCGTCGACTTCACCGGGCTGGTCGAGGGCACCGAGCTCTACCTGATCAACGAGGGCCCGGACAAGCCGTTCCACGGAACCCAAGACCCCTTCGCCGATCCGCAGACCACCGGCCAGGTCATGAAGTTCGTCGTCGGACGGCTGCACGGCCACGACGGCAGCACCCCGCCCGACCGGCTCCGACTGCCCCACATCGCCCCGCTCGGCCCGGCGACCGGCACCCGCCGCGTGTCGCTCGACGAGTACGCGGTCGACGACATGTCCGTCGAGGTCCTGCTCGGCACGGTCGCGGCCGACGGCACCGTCACCAAGCGGCACTGGGACGACCCGGTGACCGAGCACCCGGCGCTGGGCGCCACCGAGATCTGGGAGATCCAGAACGACACCGTCGGCGCCCACCCGATCCACCTGCACCTGGTGCAGTTCGAGGTGCTGGGACGGGGGCCGGACGGCACGTTGCCGCCGCAGCCGAACGAGCTGGGCGGCAAGGACACCGTCATCGCGTACCCCGGGCAGGTCACCCGGGTCAAAGCCAAGTTCGACCTGGCCGGCCGCTATGTCTGGCACTGCCACCTGATCGAACACGAGGACAACGAGATGATGCGCCCCCTCCAGGTCGGCTGAAGATCAGCCAAGTTGCCGGGCAATCGGGCGTATCTTGGGCACTCTTTCCCACGATTGCCCGGCAACTTGGCCCAGGGTCGGCCCAGGGTCGGCCCGGCGGTGGTCCGGGGTGGACACGCGACGGCCCCGCACCCTGGGTGGGGGCGGGGCCGTCGGGTGGGGTCAGCCGCGCAGGAAGGCGCCCGGCGAGCGCCAGTCGGCGCCGTCGAGGGCCGGGCCGCTCACCGCGGTCGCGGCACCGCTGAACGCCGTACCGTCGAAGGCCCGCTTGACCAGGCGTCCGTCGCTGCCGCCCCGCGACCAGTAGAGGTAGCCGCCGGAGGCGAACAGCACGCCCGAGGTGTCGCCCAGGTACTCCAGGTCCGCCCCGCCGCCGCTGCCGTTGACCTGGTAGCGCTGCGAGCCCGCGATGCCGCTGTCGGGGCTGAACCAGCGCCAGAACAGGGCGTTCTGCCCGGCGATGGTGTAGTACAGCTTCCCGTTGGCGTAGAACATGCTGCGCACGTTCGGCAGCTCGCCGTACAGGCCGGACTTGACCCCGGTGTAGACCGACGAGCCGGACAGGGTCGGCACGCCGTCCCAGCGCGGGTCGGAGTGCGGGTTCAGGAGGGCGGCCGGGCCAAGGTTGGTGCCGTCGAAGGAGCGGACGTACATGTTGCTGTCGGACATGCCGTAGAACAGCTTGTCGTCGACGAGGAACGCACCGCGCAGGTTCGCCCACACGGTGCCGTCGGCGCCGCCGACCGGGGCGGGCGCTGCGGCGGTGGTGCCGTCGTACGCCCGCTTGGCCAGGCCGCTGCCCGTGCCCGAGGTGGTACGCACGATCTCGATCGCCTCGACGCCCGGGTCCTGCGCCACGTGGGCGAAGTCGACGTTCACGGTGCCGTCGCTGGTCACCGGGAACGCCAGCATCTGGCCGACCTTGTAGCCGACCTGCGCCACGGTGTCGTAGTCGTCGGCGACCAGCGTGCCGTCGACGCTGATGTCGAAGGTCCGGTCCCCCGGCAGGTGGTAGGCCCAGTCCCGGGCGGCGAAGTAGAGGCGCACCTCCACCGGCGTGCCGCCGGCGACCGGGAACGACCAGCTCATCTCCGGCGCGGCCGACGCGTCGTAACGCTGGTCGTCGAAGACGGCGGGCGGGGTGCTCGCCGGGACCGAGGCGTCGAGGGTGACGGTGTTCGACGTGATCGTGTTCGGGGTGCTGCCGGTGTTGTGGAACGGGCTCGGCGCGAGCGCCGTGTCCGCCGCCCAGGGCAGGGCGCCATCGGTGGCCGCGACCTGCGGGCCGCCCGCATTGACGCGGTAGAGCACGTCGCCCGCGCTGTACGGCACGGTGCTGTTCGGGAAGTAGACGTCGGTCGGCAGGTCGCCGACGACCCCGGCGGGCGGGGCATAGCCGCCGGCGAGCGGGAAGTACGCGATCCGGCCGCGCATGTACTCGAAGTTGCCGACGTACTCGGTGTCGGAGCCGACGTAGAGGCCGTCGGCGGTGGCGTACAGCGCCGAGGCGCCGACGCCGCGCGGGTGGCGGCCGGGGTTCCACGTCTGCGGCACGCCGCTGAGCGGCTCCAGCGCGGCCAGGCCGGGCCGGGCCACGGCGCCCTGCTGGGCCGAGTCGCCGCCGTAGCCGTTGTTCAGCCAGCGCTGGTGGCCGCCGACGTACACCGAGGCGCCGGTCACCGCGACCGACAGCAGCGTGTCGCCGCCGGTCCAGTCGACCCAGGTCGGCTGAAGGTTGACGCCGGTGGCCGCGGTCTCCCAGCGCGAGGCGCTGTCGCACAGCGAGCCGCTGCCGTACGGCCCGCCCGTGTTCACGACGACGAAGTAGCTGCCGTCCGGGGAGAAGTCGACGTCGCGCACCCACTTGTCGAACGCCCACGCGCTGCACGTGTCGTCGAAGCGGTTGGTGTGCCAGTTCGCAATCGCCGCGGCCGGGCCGGTCAGGTCGAGCATGACCACCTGGTCGTAGTCGCCGCCGCCCGCCGTCTTGAAGTTGCCGATGACAATCGCGCGGCTGCCGTCGGGCGTGATGTCCAGGTCGGTCGGACCGACCGAGGAGTTGGCGCCGCCGCCGTTGTAGTTGTGGTGGCCGGTCAGCGCGATGTCGGCGTAGGTGTCGAAGGCGCCGGTGCTCGCGTTCAGGGTGGCCAAGCCGTACCGCGTGGCAGAGCCGACGGTGGTGAAGAACCCGCCGACCAGCAGGCGCGTGCCGAACTGCTTGACCGCGGTGACCGCGCCGTTCATCGCGGGCGCCTTGAACGTGGTGACCACCGCGCCGTCGACGGTGCTGAGCAGCACCAGCCTGCTCCAGCCGCCCGACTTGACGCCGGTGAAACGCCCGGCGACGTAGATCGTGTCGGCCACCGGCCCCGGGGCCAGCGCCAGCACCTCGTCGTTGATGTTCGGGGCGAAGCCGGCGTCGACCAGCCCGGTCGCCGCGTCGAACGCGAACAGGTACGGTTTGGCGTAGTTGGTGCTCGGACCGCGGTCGGTGACGCCGGTGAACGTCCCGCCGACGAATACCTTGCCACCCACCTTCACGATCGCGTTGACGGTGCCGTCGTTGATGTTCGGGGTCGCGGTCGAGGGGACCGCGTCGGGCAGCGTCGACTGCGACGGCTGCACCGCGGCCGCAGGACCCACCCCCCATAGCGTGGTGGCCAGGACACACGCCCCGGCGACCACGATCCGGCCAAACCTCACAGTTTTCTCCCACCCGGCGGTGATACAGAAGACGGCACCGCGCCTCCGCGGATGCGGAGTGGACACGGTGCCGGACGTCGGTGCAAAGCCTTGCCCCAGCGCCGTTTCCGGGCAAGGGGACAAGCTGTGATGTGTCCGTTCGGACAGGGGCCAGGCGCGGACCGTCGTGACCGGACCGCGCGTATGCCGGCACGGATCGTCTGCTGCTCAGGGCAGCCGTGATCGCCGAATAGGAACCCATTGCGGTATCGCGGCATCGCGATGACTGTCGGAATTCCGGCGGCTATTCGAGGCGCGCCCGCACTGGGCGTTCCCCGCCGCAGGCGTCCGCGCGGCCGGACGGGGCGGGACGGCGGGCGCGGCGGGGCAGCGGGTGCTGGCGGCGGTGCGGCAGCGCGCCCGGCGCGGGTGGGTCGTTGCCTCTACCTGCTGGTTCGGGTAGAAATTCGCTTCATGGACCAAACGGATATGTCGGACTCCCCTGCCCATGCATGAGCTCTCGGTGTGCGGGGCTCTGGCCGACCTGGTCACGCGGCATGCGGGCGACCGGCTGGTCGCCAACGTCCGGGTGCGCATCGGTCGGCTGCGCCAGATCGTGCCGGACACCCTCGTGTTCTGCTGGACCATGGTCACCGCCGACACCGGCCTCGACGGCTCCCGGCTGGAGATCGAATCAGTCGACGCCACCGTCTCCTGCGCCGACTGCGGGCACGTCAGCCGCATCGACCCCGATCCGCCCGTGTTCGTGTGCCACGGCTGCGGCGGCTTCTCACTGACAGTGCTCACCGGCGAGGAGTTCCTGCTGCTCGCCCTGGACCTAGCGGAGGTATGACGATGGGCCGCTTCCACCGCCATGACGACGGCACCGGGCACCGTCACGACGAACCCCACGACGGGCCGCACGACCACAGCGGCTACGCCACGGGGGCACAGCGGATCCAGGTGCTGGAGCACATCTTCGGTGAGAACGACCGCACCGCGGCCGCCAACCGCGCCGACTTCGCCGCCCACGGGGTGCACGCCGTCAACGTCATGTCCTCGCCGGGCGCGGGCAAGACGACACTGCTGCGCCAGACGCTGACCCGGCTGGCGGGCGTACGGGTCGGGGTGCTGGAGGGTGACATCCACACCAGCATCGACGCCGACCGGCTCGGCGGGCTCGGGGCGGCGATCGCGCTGGTCAACACCGGTGAGGGCTTCGGCGGCGAGTGCCACCTGGACGCGCCCATGGTCCGCTCGGCGCTGCCCCGGCTGCCGCTGGCCGAGCTGGACCTGCTGCTGATCGAGAACGTGGGCAACCTGGTCTGCCCGGCCGAGTTCGACGTCGGCGAGGCCGCCCGCGCCATGGTGTACGCGGTGACCGAGGGCGAGGACAAGCCGCTGAAATATCCGGTGATGTTCCGGTCGGTCGAGCTCGTCCTGATCAACAAGACGGATCTGCTGCCGTACCTGGAGTTCGATCTGGACGGGTTCCTGGCCAACCTGCGCGCGGTGAACCCGGGGGCCAGGACGGTGCTGCTCAGCGCCCGTACGGGCGAGGGGGTCGACGAGTGGGTGAGCTGGCTGCGCACCCGGGTTCCGGCGAGCACGCCGCCGCCCGCAGCACCACCGTCACCCGCGCCATCACCGTCACCGTCGCCCGCGCCCGCCTGAGGCACCGGTTTTTGATAGACGTTGGCCTATTACAACGAAGACGATCTACGAATAGTCCTCGCAATAGGCCAACGTCTATGCTAAGTGGGACGGCAGCGGACGGCAGCGGACGGCAGCGGACGGCAGCGGACGGCAGCGGACGGCAGCGGACGGCAGCGGACGGCAGCGGACGGCAGCGGACGGCAGCGGACGGCAGCGGACGGCAGCGGACGGCAGCGGACGGCAGCGGACGGCAGCGGACGGCAGCGCGCGGCAGGCCTCGGGCAGCGCGTAGGCGGGCGGGCGGCGGACCGATAGGCTGCTCGCCATGACCAGCAGCGGCAACGCGGGCGGCGCCGCCGACAAGGTGCTGTCGGTGCTGGAGGCGCTGGCCGGGCACGAGCGGCTGGCCGACCTGGCCGCCGCGACCGGGCTGCCCAAGTCGACCGTGCACCGGATCCTTCAGTCACTGGTGGCACGCGGGTTCGCGGCGGCCGACGGGCATGGCGGCTACCTGCCCGGACCCCGGGTGCTGGCGCTGGCCGGCCGGGTGATGGGCGCCCTGGACCCGGCCCGCACCGCCCGGCCCGAGTTGCAGGCGCTGCGCGACCGCACGGGCTTCACCGTCCACCTGGGCCTGCGCGACGGCGACCGCGCCGTGTACGCCGACAAGATCGCCGGCCCGCAGCCGTACGACATGCGGTCCCGGGTCGGACAGAGCCTCGACCTGCACTCGACCGCGATCGGCAAGGCGATCCTGGCCCGGCTGGCCGCCGCGCCGGTGCGCGAACTGGCCGCCCGCACGGGCCTGCCCCGGCACACCCCGCGCACGGCCACCAGCATGAAGGCCCTGCTCACAGCACTGGATCGGGTCCGCGCGGACGGGTACGCCGTTGACGACGAGGAGAACGAGCCGGGCCTGCGCTGCGTGGCGGCGGCGATCTCCGGCGCGGAGGGCGCGGTGATCGGCGCGGTCAGCGCGTCGGCGCTGGTGCTGGAGCTCCCCGCCGACCGGGTCTCCGCCCTGGGCACCGAGGTACGCGCCACCGCCGACCGCATCTCCACCTCCCTGGGCTCCCCCGCCTGACCGGCGCCGCAGCCACATCCGCCCGCAACCCGCGATCTCCGTACGAAGATCGCCGTCTCCGGTCGACCCCTGCCGCCAATACGTAGGTTCTGACCGACAACGACGATCACACCACCGTGATCGTCATTTCAGGACGCATTCTCGGCCTGCCTGGCCCCGCTCGCCCGCCCAGCCGAATCGATCACGGTGCCAGGGTGGCGACACGCCGTCGAACCCTGCCATAAGTTCATGATCAACGCGGAGAAGCGCGGCGGGCCGCCGCGAGCCGCCGCCACGGCGCCGGGGCGGGGCAACGGGGCGGGGCCGGGGTGGTGGGGCGGTGGGGTGGGGACGGGGTGGGGTCAGGGGGTGGGGGTGGTGGTGAGGTGGGTGCGGGTTTGGGTGAGGGTGGGGATGAGGCCGGTGCCGCCTCGGCCGCCGAGGGCCAGGGAGGCGGCTGCCGAGGCGAGGCGGGACGCGTCGAGCAGGGTGTCGCCGAGGGCCAGGCGGGCGGTGAGCGTGCCGGCGAAGCAGTCCCCGGCCCCCGTGGCGTCCACCAGCACGGGCGCGGGCACCACCGGCAGGTCCAGGCCCGCGCCCCGGTCGGAGACGCGCAGCCCGTCGGCCCCCCGGGTGACCACCGCGTACGGCACCCCGAGGCGGTGCACCCGCGCCGCCGCCTCGACGGCGTCGGTGCACCCGAACAGGGCCGCCGTGTCGGCGGGCGCCGAGGGCAGCGCGACGGTGAGATCCGGTGCCAGCTCGGCGAACAGGGCCGCGGCCCGCTCGGCGGTGGTGAGCCGGGGGCGGTAGTTCGGGTCGTACACGACGTGCCCGCCGGACCCCCGCACCAGCCGCGCCGCCGCGCGCACCGTGTCGGCACACGACGGCGACAGCCCGGCGGTGATGCCGCTGAACAGCAGCGCCTTGGCCGAGGAGAGCACGTCGGGGTCGAGATCGGACGGTTCGAGGGTGGTCGCGGCGCTGCCCGCGCGCAGGTACGCGAACCCGCGCACCCCCGCCGGGTCGGCGCCCAGGACGTACCCGCCGGTCTGGCCGCCGACCCGGCGCACCAGCGAGGTGTCGACGCCGCGCGCGGCCAGGAACGCGACGAGCCGGTCGGACAGCTCGTCGGTGCCGAGCCGGGTCAGCAGCGCGGTGCGGGCCCCGGCGGCCGCGGCGGCCACGGCGGCGTTAAGCGCGTCGCCGGAGAAGCCGAGCGTGAACGTGACGGCGTCGGTCAGCGGCTCGGCGGCGGCGAACTCCAGCAGCGGCTCGCCGACGACCACGACGTCATGGGTCATGCCGCGCCCAGCTCGTGCCACACCTGCGGCAGGCGGTCGAGGTCGCTGCCGACGCCGACGGCGATCGCCCCGGCGGCCAGCCAGGCGGGCACGTCGGCGAGCTTGATGCCGCCGGTCGGCATGACCAGGCTGCCCGCGGGCAGCACCGCCATGACCGACTTGAGGTAGCTCGGGCCGACGGCGTGCGCGGGGAACAGCTTGGCGACGCCGTGCCGCGCGGCTGCCGCGAGCTCGCCGGGGGTGAACCCGCCCTCGCACAGCGGCACGCCCCGGGCGGCGGCGTAGGCCCGCACGTCGGGCACGGGCCATGGGCTGACCAGGAAGTCGGCCCCGGCGTCGCAGGCGGCGCGGGCGTCGCCCTCGGCGCAGACCGTGCCGACCCCCAGGACCGCCCGGGGGTACGCCGAACGCAGGCGCCCCAGCGCACCGGCCCAGTCCGGGGTGTTCGCGGTCAGCTCGACCACGGGCAGCCCGGCGTCCAGCAGCGTGCGCGCGGCCGCCTCGGCTTCGGCGCCGTCGGTGCGGCGCAGGACCGGCACGACCTTGGCGTGCCGCAGACTTTCCACCAGAGATTCCATCACACGGAACGATAGTCCGTCAGACGGAACCAGGCAACGACGGAAAGGGCGCGTCCCCGGCCGGGGACGCGCCCTTTCGTGATCGGGCGGGTTACGGGGTGGTGCAGGCGAAGACACTCGGCAGCGTGCTGCTGCCGACGGGGCGGCTGACCTGCACGCCCCAGGTGGTGCTGGCGCCGGGGCTGAGCGTGCCGTTCCAGGCCAGGCTCGCCTCGGTCACCGTCTGGCCGCTGACCACGGCGGCCGCCGGCCAGGAGCCGGTGTGGGCCTGGCCGGAGGGCAGGGTCACCGTGGAGTGCCAGCTGTTGATGGCGGCCGAACCGCTGTTGGTGACGGTCACCGTGAGCACGTACCCGCCGTCCCAGGAGCTCTGCACCGAGCTGGTCGTGGTGCAGCCGCTGCCGCCGCCACCGCCGGAGGTGGTGGTGACGTTCAGGATGCCGGAGTACGCGGAGGAACCGGCCGAGTTGACCGCGCGCACCCGGTAGCGGTACGTCGTGTTGGCGGTCAGGTTCCAGTCGTTGAACGACGCGGTCCCGGGCGAGGCGACCAGGGTGAAGCTGGTGCTGGTGGCCCCGGTGGCCCGCTCGACCTGGTAGTTGGTGACCGTGCCGGACGAGGCGCCCCAGTTCAGCGACAGCGACGTGGCGGCGACGTTCGACGCCGTCGGCGTGCCCGGCGTGCCCGGCACCTGGGTGCCGCCGCCCGCGGTGGTCACGTCGACGATGCCCGAGTAGCCGGAGGCACCGGCCGAGTTGGTCGCCCGGACGCGGTAGCGGTACACCGTGCTGGCGGCCAGGCCGGAGTCGCTGAACGACGTGCCGGACGGGGTGCCGACCTGCGAGAAGCTGGTGCTGCCGGAGCCGGTGGCCCGCTCGACCTGGTAGCCGGAGACCGTGCCGGACGAGGCCGCCCAGCTCAGCGACAGCGACGACGACGTCACGTTCGACGCGCTCGGCGTGCCGGGGGTGCCGGGCACCTGGGTGCCGCCGCCGGTGGTGACCGAGGCCGAGAACGAGTTCACGGCCAGGCCGACGCCGCCGATCCACGGCTCGAAGCCCGCCTGCACGCTGGTCAGGTACCAGTTGGCGTTGCCGTACTGCGAGCCGCGGGAGAACGTGTCGTTGATGAAGTCCTTCACGTCGAAGGTCAGCGACGTGACCGGCGAGCCGGTGAACAGGTACGACACGACGTTGTTGCCGCCGTTGTTGCCGGTCCACACGTTCCAGCTCCGCCCGGCCAGGTTCGCCGTGCCGGTCTGGGAGCCGATCGGCTGGATGCTGCCCTGGCGGTTGAACCAGATCATGATCTCGGTGTCCTGGACCCCGCTGACGTTGGTGTCGGCGTTGAGCCAGATGTCGTACGCCGCGTCGTAGGTGCCGCTGGACGGGTAGGACACGCTGAGGCTGCTGCTGGCGGTGCCGATGGTGCTGATCTGCTTGGGCAGCGGCGAGCTCGGGCTGCAGTTGCTGTAGTGGCAGCCGAGGAAGATCGACGGGTACGACACCGGGGCGCCGGAGGTGTTGCCGACGCCGTCCTGCTGGGTGATCGAGAACCCGTTGGCGGTGGTGTTGATGCACTGGGTGGCGGTGGTGCCCCAGCGGTTGTTCTGGATGACGTAGTTGCCGGCGACGACGGTGCCGTACTGCTCGCAGATGGTCGCGGCGTGGGCGGGCGTCGCGGCGACCAGGCTGGCGGCGGTGGCACCGACGGTCAGCAGGACCGCCGAGGCGAACCTGCTGAGCCGGTGTGCGGTGACTCGCATATCACTCCTTGGGCAGGGAGGAGGGATCCGGAGGGAACGGTTTGGGAGCGCTTCCAGCCGTACCATAGGTCACCGTCGAAGGACGTGTAAACAGCGACGGGCGCCGATGGCACGTTTCGGCCGGATGTCCGGCGGCGAACGGTCGTGTCACGTCCGGTCGATCTGGACGAACGCCCGGGAAACAGCGCGCGGCCCCGCCGCGGCGGGGCCGGATCGGCGCCGTGAAAGTTACACCGGCTCGGCCTCGGGCGTGCCCACCTCGCCGAACCGGGCCAGCGCGAGCGCGCCGCCCACCGCCAGCACGAACCCGGCCAGCGCCACCGGCACGAAGCCCGGCCGGGCGCCGTCGCCGAGCACCAGCACCCCGGCCAGCGCGGGCAGCAGCGTCTCCCCCACCACCATCCCGGCCGTCGCCGTGGTCACCGACCCGGCCGACAGCGCGCTGGTCCACAGCAGGAACGCCACCAGCCCCGACGCCGCCACCAGATACGCCGCGGGCTCGCGCAGCAGCCGGGCCGGGGACAGCTCCGGCAGCGTCCGGGCGGCCAGGGCCAGCACGCCGAAGCACAGGCCCGCGCAGGCGCCCATGGCCACGGTACGCAGCCGCGCCGGCAGCCGGCTCGCCGCCGCCCCGAGCAGCCCCAGCCCGACCAGGCACGCCCCGAGCACGGGGTAGAAGCCGCGCGGCACCGCGTCGGCACCCTCCGGTCCGGCCGACACCCCCAGCGCGGCCAGCCCGGCGCAGACCGAGGCCACCGCCAGCCACTCGCCGCGGCCCAGGCGCTCGCGCATCACCACGCTGGCCGCGATCGCCGTCACGGCGAGGCTGGACGCCACCGCCGCCTGCACCAGGAACAGCGGGAGTTTGCGCAGCGCCAGCAGTTCGAACCCGAACCCGAGCAGGTCCACCAGCGTGCCCGCCACGAACAGCCAGCTGCTCAGCGCGCGCAGCAGCAGCTTGACGTCCGGGCCGCCGCCGGCCGACATCCGGCGCATGCCGACGGCCTGCATCACCGAGGCCAGCCCGAAGCAGATCGCCGCCGCCAGCGCCCCCATCAGGCTCACGACCAGCATGAACCTCATGTTTGCACAGCACCCGGGCACCGGTCCGGCCGTTGCGCCCACGCTGCCCGGATGGCGGGCGGCACCCGGCACGGGTACGGGTGCCGCCGGGCGGCGCGCCCAAGTTCCGCCGCCCGACGGCACCCTTCCCGGCGCCACGCCGCCCCGCGAGGGCAGCGGCGGTGGCGGGTCCGCCGGGCGGGCACTGCCCGGCGGCCGGGGACGGCAGGCCCGCCCTGAGCACCCGCGCGGGCGGGCCTGCCGTACGTCGTCACGACAGCGGCGGGTAGGCGTTCGCCATCAGCTGCCGGAACTGAGCGGAGAACCAGTGGCCCGACAGCGGGGCGCCGGGCAGCGCGCCGGTCATGCTGTTGCCGTTACGGGCGTTGCCCGTGTAGGTCGGGTCGCACATCCGGTCGAAGCCCTTGCCCTCGCTGTTCGGGATCTGGCTGCTGGAACCGTCGGACTCGCCCGGCGGCTTGATCCAGACGTACGCGTCGACGCCCGTCGCGGGCGCCGAACGGGGCCGCTCACCGAGGCCCGCCCCGGCCTGGTTGCACCAGTTGCCCTTGTGGATGCGCCGGTCGATGCGGGACTGGTCGACGAACGTGTTCATGTCCGTCGAGCTGCTCGCGGCGGTCGGCCGGGTCGTCTGGATCGGCTGGCACGGGGTCTGCACGCAGCTGCCCCAGCCGTTGCGGGAGGTGTCGATCAGCATGCCGATGCCGGAGGAGAAGCCCGCCGTGATGAGCCGTTGCCGGAACGCCTGCGCGAACGCCAGCTCCTCGTTGTAGCGGTTCCAGTCGACCCAGCGGGTCTGGCGCAGCTGCTCGGTCACCGCGCCGACGTACGGCTCGGTCAGCGCCGAGTAGTTGGCCGTGTCGGTGATGAACCCGTGCACGTTGGCCACGGTGCTGCCGGAGGCGGTCGCGGCCTGGAACATGAGGGTCGCGGTGGGCCCGAAGTTGTCGTCCCAGCCGATCCAGCCGTGGTGCGCGGCGTCGATGTAGTTGTAGACGTTCGGGACCGCGCCGAGCTTGGCCAGCGCGTAGCCGATGCCGTCGACGTAGGCGTGGTTGGCCAGCATGGTGTCGCAGGCCGCGGTCGCGGTGGCTCGGCCGCCGGTGTTGGTGACCAGGTTCGGCAGTGAGTCGATCTCGACGATCGTCACGATGCGCAGGCTCGCGTAGGCGGGCCGGGCCATGATCGCCGCGATGGCGTCGATGTACTCGGACTTGTAGCGCGGCAGGTCGTTGGGGCCCAGCTCGCCGTTGGAGGCCAGCGCGGCGCAGTCACGGCCGGGCAGGTCGTAGATGACGATCTGGATCACCATCGGTGCCGAGCCGTTGGCCGCATCCTGGCTGACCGCCTCGTTGAGGTGGTCCACCAGGCCCATGGTGCCGGTGGTCGGGCTGCCGTTGCCGGCGATGGCACCGATCTGGTCCAGCCATACACCGGTGGGCTGGTTGGCGATCCGGCTGCCGCCGGGCTCGGCCATCGCGCTGGTCCGCCACTGCGGGTTGTTGTAGACCCCCGCGCCCTGGTACGGGTTGTCGACCCGGTTGCAGTTGGGCTGGCAGCCGCCGCCGTCGTTGTCGGACTCGGTGACGGTCGTGGTGGTGCTGCCCGCCGACGAGGTCGCGGTGACCGTGGCGGAGCCGTTGGTGGTGTCGGTGTCCTCTGCCGCCGAGACGGTGACGGTGACGCCGGTGCTCCAGTTCGCCGTGGTCAGCGTGACGCTGCTCGCCGAGAGGGTGACGTCGGCGTCGCCGGTCCTGCTCAGGCTCACCGCGACGTTGCCGCTCGGAGCGGCGCTGAGCTTGTACGTCAGCGTGCCCGTGCCGCCCTCGTTGACCACCAGCGAACCCGCGCTGACCTGGAGCACCGGGTTGCCGGTGCCGCCGCCGACGGTGAAGGTGACCGCGGCCGAGGTGGTCGACAGGGCCGGGCTGCCGTTGTCGACGGCGGTGGCCGTGGCGCTGTGCGCGCCGTTGGCCAGGCCGGTGGCGCTGAAGCTGTACGGCGAGCTGGTGTCGGTGCCGACCAGGGTGCCGTCGACGCGGAACTCGACCCGGGCCACGCCGCTGTTGTCGCCGGCCGTGGCGGCCAGCGGGACCGCGGCGCCGGAGGCGAAGGTCTGCCCGGCGCTCGGGCTGGTCAGGGCGACCGTGGGCGGGGTGTTGGTGGTGCCGCCGCCGTTGCAGGTGACGCCGTTGACCTTGAAGCTGGTCGGGTTGGTGTTCGTGCCGGTGTAGGAGGCGTTGAAGCCGATGCCGACCGAGCCGCCGTTGGCGACCGCGCCGTTGTAGGACAGGCTGGTCGCGGTGACGTTCTGGCCGGACTGGCTGTAGTTGGCCGACCAGCCCTGGATGCCGGTCTGGTTGCCCGGCCAGGTGTAGGTCAGCGTCCAGCTGGTCCACGCGTCGCCGGTGTTGCTGATGGTGAGGTTGGCGCCGAACCCGCTGCCGTTGTCCCAGGCCTTGGTGTAGCTGACCTGGCAGGCGACCGCGGCCTGCGCCGGGGTGCCCGCGGTGGCGACGAACGCGCCTACCAGCGCGCCCACGCCCAGCAGCGACAGCAGCCGGCGGCGCAGATGGTGCACGGATCTGTTCACGGTGGACTCCTCGAGCCGGCCCGGAACCGCCGTGGTCCGGGCGTGTCAAGGGCCGGACGGCCGCGAGCGGACGCCAAGGCCCCGGAAGGGAGCACCCGCCTGACCCGGACAGGACGGTCGGACTCGGCACCGACCGGGAGCGTGCCCGGTGCCCTCGGCGCCGTCATACGGCACCCGCGTACGCGGTCACCAGAGTGTTTCATCAGTGTTACCTGTGAACAATGCCCATCGATGTCATTGGCATAGATTGTTTGGAGCCCGTCCGAACTTCCCCCGGCGGGCACGAAAAGACGCCGGCCACCGCGGGTGTCCGCGGTGGCCGGCGCCTACCGGCGGGCGTCAGCCCACCGGTCTGAGCCCCCTCAGCTCAGGGTGAGGGCGGTGTCGTCGACGACGAACGAGGTCTGCAGGGAGGCATCCTCGGTACCGGTGAACTTCAGGGTCACCGTGGAGCCCGCGAACGACGTGAGGTCGACCGTGCGCAGCAGGTAGCCCGTGTTCTTGTTCAGGTTGGAGTACGACGCCACGGTGGTGGTGCCCGCCGTCACGGCCAGCTTGTCGTAAGCCGTCGTGGTGGAGGTCTCCGCGGTGTCGATGTGCAGGTAGTACGTGAGCGTGGCGTGGCAGCCGGCCGGGATCGTCACCGACTGCGACAGCGTGTCGGTGTGGGTCGCGCCGTAGCCGTTCAGCCACGCCTTGTACGAGCCGCCGTGGGCCGGCTGGCCCGCGTCGGTGGTGATGACGCCGGAGGTCTGCGTCCAGCTGACCGCACCCGACTCGAAGCCCGGGTTGAGCAGCTTCTGACCGGTGCAGCTGCCGCTCGACGGGCTCGGGGCCGGGCTGGCCGACGCGCTCGGGCTCGGGGTGCCGCTGGTGCAGGTCGGGTCACCGGTCTGCGCCGGCACGCTGACGCCGTTCCAGGCAGCCTTCGTGGCGTTGAACAGGCCGCAGGTGGCGTCCAGGTTCTTGGCCGCGGTCAGCGTCCAGGTGCGGTACTTCAGGTACGAGCTGCTCGACGTCTTCATCAGCATCGCGTTGTACATGATCTTGATGGCGTTCTGGATGCCGACGCCGGTGATCGTGGTGCTGTTGCAGGTCGCGCTGGTCGGCTGCCCGTTGGTCGGGCTGGTGCCCTCCGCCAGCAGGTAGAACCAGTGGTTGCCGGGACCGGCCGCCGCGTGGACCTCCTCGCTGGGGATGCTGCTGGAGTAGCAGTTGTCGTCCCCGGCCAGCGACGGGTTGTACATGTAGCGGATCGGGCCGCTGCCGACCAGGTTGATCTCCTCGCCGACCTGGAAGTCCGGCGGGTCGTAGGCGGAGCCCTCGTTGGCGTACCACTCGGTCGCCGCGCCGAAGGTGTCGGCCACGAACTCCTGGGTGTTGCCGCCGGAGATGCCGCCGGGGGTGTTGTCGTCGATGCCGTGGCCCATCTCGTGACCGACCACGTCCATCGAGCTGATCCAGGCGCCGGCGGTGTTCTTGCCGATCTGCACCTGGGTGCCGTCGTAGTACGCGTTCTGGTCGTTGAGGCCGACCCGGATCGGCCACGCGCCGCCCGAGCCGTTCATGCCGTTGCGGCCCAGCCAGGAGCTGAGCATCGAGGCCTCGGTCTGGGCGGCGAACAGGGCGTCGACGCAGCCGGTCTCCCGGCTGGTCCCGACGCCGTTGCCCCAGGTGTCGGTCGACTTGCTGAACGTCGTGTTGGTGGCGGCGTCCTGGCAGGGCATGTTCGTGGGCGAGCTGCCCTGCAGCTTGTAGGTGCCACCAGACAGGGTGGTCTGCAGCGTCAGCGGGTTCGGGCCGTTGATGGCGCCGGTGCCGGTGCCGCGCGTGACGTGCTCGCGGGAGCCGAGGACGGTGCCGGTGAGGGCGTCGACGTACACGGTGAGGCGGCTGATGCCGTCCGCGCCGGTGCCGTTGACCGTGGTCGCCCAGGCCAGGCGCGGGCTCGCGCCGAGCGCGTGCACGACCAGCGAGGTGGCCTCGGTGCTGGCGACCGTCTTCAGCTGGGCCTGGGCGGTCTTCACCGCGGCGGCCTGGTTGACCTTGGGCAGCACGCCCAGGCCGGTGATGGTCTGCTCCTGCGCCACCGAGGACGCCTTGAGCGTGCCCGCGGCGTCAGTGACGAGCACGAAGTCGCCGCCGACGACCGGCAGGCCGCGGTAGGTCCGCTCGAACGGGACGTACTGCATGTTGCCCGACGAGATGACGCCCTTCTGAATGAACGCGTCGTCAGCACCCGCGTGCAGGTAGGCGGGGCGTGCGGCGACGAGGCTCGCGGCAGAGTTCGCAGCTGCGGCACGAGCCGTCTCCGGGGTCACCGGTGACGCGGCGGCGGGCGTGAACGCCATGGCGGTGGTCCCCGCCAACGCCATCGCCGTGGCCGTGAGGATCGCGCCCACGGCCGAACGTCGTGACATTCTCACTTGTCCCTCTTCCTTGGAGGGTTGGGGTGTGACCCTCTCTTCCGGATCAGACATCCGGCGGATACGGCAGTACATGTAGCTGCCGCAGCCTGTTCGGATTGCCGACCCGAGGGTCCACCGTCCGTTTACATTGGCAGATTCCTATCAATGAACAACCACGCCGTCAATACCTGAAGACTGTATTTCACAAGACCGACATCAGCGACCTGCGAATGGGCATGAAAAAGGGCTGCCGGTCGTCATCACGGCAGCTCAGGGCCATACCGATAAGGGGGTATGGCGAGTCGCACCGGCGCCTGGCCTCCGCTTTCGCGGGAACCGTGCGCCGGTGCCGCCATCAACCACTACGAAGCGTCCGGAACCGGATGCCCCCGGCTGCGGGCACCCGATTCCGGACACGATTCACCCGTAAAACGCGCGGCGTCGAATGACCGGTCGGGGAGAGCGGATAATCGTGGTTCGCGCGTTTTCCGGGACGTCTTGTCGAAGGCTGGCAGCAGACTATGGCCGCCGAACCATGCCGATCAACAGCCTGGCCTGGCATTCTGGCGCCATCTTTACCCGGCGCCGGGGCG
This sequence comes from Catellatospora sp. TT07R-123, assembly GCF_018327705.1. NCBI lineage: Bacteria > Bacillati > Actinomycetota > Actinomycetes > Micromonosporales > Micromonosporaceae > Catellatospora > Catellatospora sp. TT07R-123. The sequence continues at coordinate 2,056,698 of NZ_BNEM01000001.1, forward strand.
TCCGGATGTGACCTGAACCACGCAAGGTTGCCCGGTGCCTACGCGGTGCGACACTGTCGATCCGACAGTTGGCACCTTGCGTACTCCGGGGTCGGTGAAACTCCGAACCGGCGGTCACAGTCCGCGAACCCGCACCTCCCCCGAGGGGCGGGCCGATCCGGTGGAATTCCGGAACCGACGGTAAAAGTCCGGATGAGAGGTAGTACGCGGCAGGCGCTGCTGTGCGGTGCGCTGTGCGCGTACCGCCCGGCTGCCGCCTGTCACCCGGATCTGCAGGCGCGCGACGGCCGCGGGAGCGATCCGGTATCCCTCCCCCGCCCCGCGCGTTGACGGATCGGCCGTCCGTGCGCGCGCACGGCGGCGATCGCCGTCATGCCTTCGGTACGACGGCGGGGCACCGCGCCCCGCCCGACGCCAGAGGGAGAACACATGTCACACGCCGTACTCGACACCGCCGCCACCGCCACCGCGGTAGAGCGCGCCCTGCGGGCCTTCGCCCGGGGCGGGTTCGTGCTGGTGTTCGATCGCGAGTCCCGCGAGAACGAGGGCGATCTGATGATCGCCGCCGAGCACCTCGACGAGGCCGCACTGCGGTTCATGCTCGACCACACCGCCGGGGTGATCTGCGTGGCCGTCACGCCGCAGATCGCCGACCGGCTGAACCTGCACCCGATGGTCGAGCCGAACACCGGCCTGCACGACACCGCGTTCACGGTCTCGGTGGACCTGGCCGCGGGCACCAGCACCGGCATCTCCGTCGGCGACCGGACCCTGACCATCCGCGCCCTGGCCGACGCCGCCACCGGACCCGGCGACCTCGCCCGGCCCGGCCACGTGTTCCCGATCCGCGCGGTCGAGGGCGGCGTGCTGGCCCGCGACGGCCACACCGAGGCCGGGGTGGACCTGTCGCTGCTGTGCGGCCTGTCCGGCGCCACCGCGATCTGCGAGGTCGTCCGCCCCGACTGGACGATGGCCCGGCTGGACGACCTGGTGGCGCTGGCCGAGCGCTTCGACCTGCCCATGATCTCGGTCCAGGACCTGATCGACCACCGCGCCCGCCGCGCCTAGTCCCGCCGGCCCGGCACGCAGGTGCGCACGGGAGCGTATCCACCGCGGCCGGGCCGGATTCCATCATGGACGCATGCCGACCGTGCCCGTCGACCCCGCCCAGTGGGACCTGGCCCGCCGCGCCCTGACCGAGGCGGTCGAGCGCGTCGTCGCGCTGGCGCAGGCCCACCCGCCGCACATCATGGTCACCGCGGACTGGAACATCGCCGACACCGTGGCCCACCTGGTCAGCCTGATGCGGCTGGACGAGGTGCTGGTCCAGGGCCAGACCCCCGACGTCCTGCTGCCGGGCGCGCTGGCGGCGGTCGACGCCACCAACGTGGACACCGTCGCCGATCTCAACCGCGTGGTGCTCGACCGGTTCCCCGAGCGCGACGTCGCCGCGTCCTGCCGCGAGCTGCGCGAATCGGCCCAGCGGATGCTGGCCCTGGCCGGCCGGCGCGACCCGGCCGACCAGGTGAGCTGGCTGGGCGCCGCCCGGCTGTCGATCGGCGGGCTGGTCGCGCACATGGTCAACGAGCTGGTGGTGCACGGCTGGGACATCGCGCGGGCCACGCGTACGCCGTGGCCGATGGACCCGCACGCGGCCGGGCTGTTCTTCGACCTGTTCCTGCTCGGAGTGACCAGGGCCGGGTACGGCAACCTGCTGGAGCACGGCGCCCCGGTGCGCCCGGGACGCATCGCCGTCGACTTCCGCTCCGACTACACGACCCCGGCGATGCTGGTGCTCACCGACGGCCACGTCACCGCCGAGGACCCCGATCCGCGCGCCGACGTGCGGCTCACCTTCGACCCGCCGACGCTGAACCTGATGCTGTTCGGGCGGGTCAGCAAGCCCCGGGCGGCCCTGACCGGCAAGGTCAGGCTCGGTGGCCGCCGCCCGTGGCTGCTGCCCGCCTTCATGCGCACCATGCACCTGCCGTCCTGAGCACGGCCGCCTTCGCCGTACCGCACGGGGGCCAGGCGCCGGTCACCGGCCGGCGCTGGCGGCCTCCAGTGCGGTCAGGTACGACCGCGCCCAGGCTTGTATGTCGTGCTCGCGCAGGTGTGCCCGCATCTGCACCATCGCCTCGTTCGGCTCGGTGGCGTCGGCCTCCAGCGCCTCGATCAGCGTGTCCTTGAGCCCTTCGACGTCGTGCGGGTTGACCAGGTACGCCTGCGTCAGCTCCGCCGCGGCCCCGGCGAACTCGCTGAGCAGCAGCGCGCCGCACTCGTCGACCCGGGCGGCGACGAACTCCTTGGCGACCAGGTTCATGCCGTCGCGCAGCGGGGTGACCGCCATGACGTCGGCGGCCCGGTAGAGCGCGGCCAGCTCGGTGCGGTCGAAGACCTGGCTGAGGTAGTGGACCGCGGCCACGCCGAGGCGGCCGAAGTCGCCGTTGATCCGGCCGACCTCCCGCTCGACCCGGTCGCGCAGCTGCCGGTACTGCTGGACCCGCTCGCGGCTGGGGACCGCGACCTGCACCAGCACCGTCTCCGGCGCCTTCAGCCGGCCGTCGGTCAGCAGCTCCCGGTATGCCTTGAGCCGGTGCTCGATGCCCTTGGTGTAGTCGAGGCGGTCGACGCTGAGGATGACCCGCTGCGGGCTGCCCAGGTCGGAGCGCAGCTTGGCGGCCTGGCGCACCACGTCGTCGCGGCGGGCCAGCGCCTCCATCTCGGCCGTGTCGATCGAGACGGGGAACGCGCCGGTGTGCACGGTGCGCCCGTCGATCTCGATGCGGTGCTCGTCGGGCGTCACGCCGAGCACCTTCGCGGCGAGCTGGTGGAAGTTGTGGACGGCGTGGCTGCGCTGGAAGCCGACCAGGTCGGCGCCGAGCATGCCGCGCAGCAGCTCCGCCCGGCGCGGCAGCTGCATGAACAGCTCCGGCGGCGGGAACGGCACGTGCAGGAAGAAGCCGATGCGCAGGTCGGGTCGCTGGGCGCGCAGCATCGCGGGCACCAGCTGCAGGTGGTAGTCCTGCACCCAGACGACCGCGCCGTGAGCGGCGACGCGGGCGGCGGCATCGGCGTAGCGCTGGTTGACCCGCTGGTACGCCTCCCACCAGCGGCGGTGGTGCACGGCCGGTTCGACCGCGTCGTGGTAGAGCGGCCACAGGGTCGAGTTGGCGAAGCCCTCGTAGTGGTCGCGGAAGTCCTCCTCGGACAGCTCGACCGGCACGAGGTGCACGCCGTCGACGTCGGGCAGTGCGGGGCTCGGCCCGGGGATGCCGCCCCAGCCGATCCAGGTGGCGGGCTTGTTGCTCAGCACGGGGTGCAGCGCGCCGCCGAGCCCGCCGGGGCTGCGGCGCCACTCGAAGACCCCCTCGGAGGCACCGGTGTCATTGACGGGAAGGCGGCTGGCGACCACGACGAGTGAGGCGTCCCGCATGGGGTGACCCCTTTCGGAGCTTTCGCTGATATGAGAAGGTTCGCACGACTGTGTATCAATGACCGAGTCCCGCGAACTTGTATCAACCAAAAGTTACGTGGCGATTACAGCAAGCACATACTTTCACTCTGGTGGGTCTGCGGATAGCAGCCGTTGGGACAGTTCGCGCCATACCCGGGTGGGGGCGCGACTACACGGTGGACCAGGGTATTCGCCAGCTCCGATGGCTTGTGGCCCGGCGGCGGGGGCGTTGGCCTTTCAGGATACGCCCAGCCGCCGGGCTGTCACACCAGGTAGGGTCAGCTCGGGACTGTCGCGATGGGACGGTGCCAGTCGCGCAGCAGCTCACGCGGGACAGGCCAGGAGGGTGACCAGCGGCTCTGCGGGCCGTCCAGCACCATCAGCCGGGCGTCGGCGAGCACCGGCACATGCGCTGCCTGGTCGGCGTCACCCAACGTGACCTGCCTCACAGCCACCTGCGGATGGTCCTGCGCGACCCGGCGCACCGCGCCGGAGAACGCGTCGGCGCTGTCGCGGTCCTGCCACACCCGGCAGGCCAGCACGTCCACGCCGTACGCGGCGGCCTCCTCGAACGCGAACGACAGCGCCGGGCCGGGCACCCGCGACCCGGCGGCGGCCACCACCACCGGCCCGCGCCGGTCGCCCGGCGCCACGGACGGCACCGCGGCGTTGGCCGCCAGCACCGGGCGGCCCGCCCGGCGGGCCAGGCGCACCCCGGCGGCCCGGCGCGACGGCAGCGCCAACCGCCGGTCGGTCCCGCCGACCACCAGCATCGCCGCCGACGGGGCGGCCCCGGCCAGCGCCTGCGGCAGCGAGCTCTGCGTGGCGCGCAGCCATACCGCCACCTCCGGGAACCGCTGCCGCACGGCCGCGGCCGCGGCCTGGGCGGCCTGCTCGTCGTCGTTGGCCGAGTGCCAGAACGAGGCGGGGTAGGGCGCCATCGAGGTGGGGTGGGTCCACGCCATCGGGTCGCGGCGGTAGACCAGGCACAGCGGCAGGCTGCGGGCCGCCGCCTCGGCGGCCGCCAGTTCCAGCGCCGAGCGGCCCGGACGGCTGTCGTCGTAGCCCACCAGCACGGGCGGGTTGGTCAGGTCTGCGGTCGTCATCGTGATACCCCCGAATCCGTCGCGGTCTGCGGCCGGCGCAACCAGCGCACGACCGCGTCCACGACGTCGGTCTCGAATGTCGCGGCCAGTTCGCGCGCCGTAGCCTCCGCATCGCGGGACACCGCCGAGTTGATCCGCTCGGCGTACGCGGCGCGCAGCCGCATGAGTGCGGGCGTCATCGCCCGGTCCAGCTCCAGCTCAGACAACTGTGGGTAGTCATCCATGAGCTCAGCGTGAACACACGACGTTACCGCAGGATCACCGGCCGCGCAGGGGCCGGTTAACGGTCGTCACACCAGTTTCCGCAGGCCCGCCCGGCGCGGCGTGATCAGCGGCCCAGATCGCCGGAACGGTAGTGGCGGCGGCACAGGACCTGGTACCGGACCTCGGCCGGATCGGCCGCGGCCGTGTCCCCGATCACCACCTGGGCGCCCTCCCGCGCCACCACGCCGTCGACGATGCGCGCGTTGAGCAGGCCCTCCCGGCCGCACCAGCACAGCACCTCGACCTGGAGCCGGTGCACCTCGTCGGCCAGCTCGAACAGCCGCCGCGCGGCCGGGAACAGGTGCGAGCGGAAGTCCGAGGCCAGGCCGAAGGCGTACACGTCGACGTCGTACCCGTCGACCAGGTCGGCCAGCTGCTCGATCTGCGCCACCGTGTAGAAGCAGGCCTCGTCGCAGATCAGGTAGTCGATGCGGGCGCCGGTGGACCACTCCTTGCGCACCAGGTCGACCAGGTCGAGGTCGTCGGTCACCTCGACGGCGGTGTGCGCGAGCCCGATCCGCGTGGTGACCTGCGGCCCCATCGAGCGGTCGTTGCGGGTCAGCACCAGGCCCCGGCGGCCCTGCCGGCCGTGGTTGTGGTCCATCTGGAGCGCCAGCGTGGACTTGCCGCAGTCCATCGGGCCCCAGAAGAACTTCAGGGCGGCCCCGTGGCGCAGCCGACCGTCACCGGCGGCGTTGCAACTCGGAGCGGGGGATGGCGCGTCGGCAGAGGTCACGGTGGGGCAGCCTAACCGCTGGCCCACCGTGACCGGGAATCCATGAATGCAGGTGCAGCACTACAGGCGTGTCGGGGGCACGTTGCCCGCCTGCTCGATGGCCCGCCGCATGGGCACCTTGAGCAGCAGCACGAACCCGAGCGCGAAGAAGATGATCAGCGAGAAGATCGCGACGCGGTAGCTGCCGGTGATGTCGTACGCCAGGCCGAACACCAGCGGGCCGAGCCAGCTGGTGCCCTTGTCGGAGATCTCGTAGAAGCCGAAGTACTCGCCTTCCTTGCCCTTCGGGATCAGCTGGCTGAACAGCGACCGGCTCAGCGCCTGGCTGCCGCCGAGCACGATGCCGATCGCCCCGCCCAGCGCGATGAACGGCACCGACTCGTTCGCGGGCAGGAAATACGCCGCGGTCACGATCAGCGTCCAGCCGACCAGGCTGCCCAGCACGGTCTTCCAGGCGCCGAAGCGCTTGGCCAGCGCTCCGAGCAGCATCGCGCCACCGAACGCCAGGAACTGCACCAGCAGGATGGTCGGGAAGAGCGTCGTGTCGTCGAGGCCCAGCTCCTTGGAGGCGTAGGTGCCCGCCATCGCGATGACGGTCTGGATACCGTCGTTGTAGATCAGGAACGCGCCCAGGAAGAACAGCGTCAGCGGGTAGGCCCGCATGCCCCGCAGCGTGTGCGCCAGCTGCTTGAACCCGTCGACCAGCACGTTGCCGCGCGCCGCCGCCTCCAGCACCGGCCGGTCGCGCAGCCACGCCAGCGGGAACGTCGTGAACAGCGCCCACCACACGCCCGCCGACACGAGGCTCCAGCGGGCGACCTCGCCCTTGTGCTCCTCTCCGAAGAACACCACCGCCACGACGTTGAGCAGCAGCAGCAGCCCACCGCCGAGGTAGCCGAACGCCCAGCCCCGGCTGGAGACCGCGTCGCGGTCCTCCTCGCTGGAGATCTGGGGCAGGAAGGAGTTGTAGACGACCACGCTGGCCCCGAACGCGAGGTTCGCGATCAGGAACAGGGCGGCGCCCAGCTCGTACCGGCTGCCGGTGAGGAACACCAGGCCGCAGGTGGCCCCGGCCCCGATGTAGGCGAACAGCGCCAGCCACACCTTCTTGCGGGCGGCCCGGTCGGCGATCGCACCGACCACCGGCAGCAGCAGCACCTGGAGGATGACCGAGAGCGAGGTGACGTAAGGGAACAGCGAGCCGGCCTTGAACGAGAGCCCCAGCAGGTGCACGTCACCGGCGGCGTCCATGCCGTTCTCGGCGACGCCGGTCAGGTACGGCCCGAGGAAGGCGGTCACCACGGTGGTGGAGAAGGCGGAGTTGGCCCAGTCGTAGAAGTACCAGCCGACCCGCTCGCGCTTGGTGCTCTCACCGTAGCCCGCGGTGTCGGCTTCGGCGGTCGGCGTCTCGGGCGGGGGTGCGCTGAGATCAGCGGTCATGGGTGGTCCTTCCAGAGGCCACGGTCTACGAAAACTTCCCGTAACACGTCGATGCGATCGGTCATGATGCCATCCACACCGAGATCAAGTAACCCGGCCATCTCGGCAGGATCGTCGATCGTCCAGACGTGCACCTGAAGTCCCAGGCGGTGGGCGTGCGCCACGAAGCGCCGGTCCACCACCCGTACCGCCCCGAACCGCACCGGGACCTGCGCCGCGACCACCGACGGCGGCAATTTCACCCGGCCGCCGAAGCGGGAGGCCAGCCACAGCCGGGCCGTCTCCTTCTGCGCCAGCGACGTCGCGTACGCCGGACCGGCCAGCTCCCGCACCCGCCGTAGCCGCGCATCGGAGAACGAGGCCAGCAGCACCTGATCGGGGGTCGCCCGCGCGCGTACCACCGCGACCGTCGGCTCCACCGCGCGGTCGTCCTTGACGTCGATGTTGAACCGGATCTCCGGCCACGCGTCGAGCACCTCGTCCAGCCGCGGCACCGCCGCCGCCCCGCCGACCCGCACCGAGGCCAGGTCCTGCCAGGTCACGCTCGCCACCGCGACCGGCTCACCGGCGACGCGGCGCAGGTCGGGGTCGTGCAGCACCACGGCGACGCCGTCGCGGGTGGCGTGCACGTCGGTCTCGACATAGCGGTATCCGGCGGCCACCGAGCGGGCGAACGCGTCGGCGGTGTTCTCGTCACCCTCGGCGGCACCACCCCGATGGGCGAATGCCAACGGCGGCTGCGCGAGGTACGGATGCAGTGGGCGCGGGGTGTTCACGTGCGGAAGCATGCCACCGCCGGCTGCGTCCGGATGGCCCCCGCACGGACCGCTCGCCAACAACGGGCGACATCGGTGAGAATGTCCGCACCACCGCGTCGAAGCAAGTCGATCCATGTCGGGTGCAACATCGGGAAGGGGTGCACGGTGGCTGATGACGACCCTGCGGACTGGTTCCGTCAGCTCTCGCCCGTACAGCGCGCACTGCTCGATCGGCTCGCCGAGGGGGCGACGATAGCGGCGGCCGCGTCGGCGGAGTACCTGTCGCTGCGCACCGCCAACCGGCGCATCGCCGACCTGCGCCAGGGGTTGGGCATCGGCACGACCCGCGAGCTGGTCGCGGCATACCGCGCCCGCCGCGGCGAGTGACTCAGCGGCGGCGTACGCGGCGGGTGTCGACCGGCCTGGTCGGGTCGGTGAAGCGGGGGCGGTCGGGCTCGTCGGCGCGCAGCGGGGCGAGCTCGGCGGCGATCGCGTCGACGATGCGGTCGGCGATGCGCTGCGCCGCGCCCACCCGGCCGGGGTCGAGGTCCGACAGGTCCACGGGGGTGCCGATGTGCACCCGGACCACCGGGCGGCGGCGCAGGTCGCGCCAGATCATCGGCCACATGCCGGTGGGCGCGTCGTAGGGCAGGACCTCGTGCGAGCCCCAGATCGCCAGCGGGATCACCGGCACCTTGGTCGCCAGCACGAGGCGGCCGACGCCGGTGCGGGCGCGCTCGGGCCACAGGTCCGGGTCCAGGCCGATGCGGCCCTCCGGGTACAGCATCACCATGGCGCCCTCGGTCAGCGCGACCACGCTGTCGGAGACGGCGTTGGCCGCCGTGGCCTCGCCCCGGTCGGCCCGGATGTGGCCCTGCCAGCGCATCAGCGGCCCGATCACCGGGTGCTTGAACAGCCCCGCGTTGGCCATGACCCGGGGGTGGATCCCCAGCCTGCGGAAGGCCGCCGCCATGGCGACCGGGTCGAACGGGCTGATGTGGTTGCAGGCCAGGACCAGGGCGCTGTGGCGAGCTTCACGGGGCAGGTCGCCGGTCACCTCCAGGCGGGTGAGCAGGCGGCTCACACCCGTCGCGAGCAGCAGCGCGAAGCGCAGCAGCGGCGGCGGTGACCAGGGCGTGGGGGGTGTCACGGACTCACATCCTGCCACGAGGTGACCTAAGTCCCATACCACGAGCAGGTCAGATGCGTAGCCTGACCGGAAGAGGATCAAAAGACGCAAGGCGGGAGTTGCGCGCATGGACGCGACAGACCTGGCGCGGTGGCAGTTCGGGATCACCACCGTTTACCACTTTCTCTTCGTCCCGATCACCATCGGCATGGCGTTCCTGGTGGCGGGTTTCCAGACCGCCTGGGTGCGTACGGGCAACGAGAAGTGGCTCAAGCTGACCAAGTTCTACGGCAAGCTGTTCCTGATCAATTTCGCGATGGGCCTGGTCACGGGCATCGTGCAGGAGTTCCAGTTCGGCATGAACTGGAGCGAGTACTCCCGCTTCGTCGGCGACATCTTCGGTGCGCCGCTGGCGATGGAGGCGCTGCTGGCGTTCTTCCTGGAGTCGACCTTCCTGGGGCTGTGGATCTTCGGGTGGGAGAAGCTGCCCAAGAAGATCCATCTGGCCTGCATCTGGATCGTGGCCTGGGGCACCGTGCTGAGCGCGGCGTTCATCCTGGCCGCGAACTCGTGGATGCAGAACCCGGTCGGCTTCAGAATCAACGCCGAGCGGGGTCGGGCCGAGCTGACGGACTTCGGCGCCGTGCTGACCAACAAGGTCGCGCTGATCACCATCCCGCACACCATCGCCGGGGCCTTCCTCACCGCGGGCGGCCTGGTCGCCGCGGTCGCGGTGTGGCACCTGCTCCGGCGGCCCGGCCACGACACCGCCGCCTACCGCAGCGCCGCCAAGGTCGGCGCCTGGACCACGCTGGTCGCGATGGCCGCGCTGGCCGTCACCGGCGACGTCCAGGGCAAGATCATGACCGAGGTGCAGCCGATGAAGATGGCCGCCGCCGAGGCGCTCTACACCACCGAGCAGCCCGCGCCGTTCTCGCTGTTCACCATCGGCACCCTGGACGGCAGCCGCCCCGTGTACGCGCTCGAACTGCCCGACCTGCTCTCGTTCCTGGCCACCGGCACCTTCGACGGCAAGGTCCAGGGCATCAACGACCTCCAGGCCGCGTACGAGCTGAAGTACGGCCCCGGCGACTACACGCCCAACATCCCGGTCACCTACTGGACCTTCCGCCTCATGATCGGCTTCGGCGCCCTGGCCGCCCTGATCGCGCTCTGGATCCTGTGGGCCACCCGCAAGGGCCGAGCACCCGACGCGACCACACGCGGCGGAAAGCTGCTGCTCGCCGGAACCGTCGCGCTGCCGCTGCTCCCCCTCCTCGCCAACTCCACCGGGTGGATCTTCACCGAGATGGGCCGCCAGCCCTGGATCGTGTTCGGCCAGATGAAGACCGCCGTCGCCGCCTCCCCGTCGGTCAGCGCCGGTGACGTGATCACCTCGATGACCGTCTTCACGCTGCTGTACGGGGCGCTGGCCGTGGTCGAGGTAGGCCTGCTGCTCAAGTACGCCAAGGCAGGCGTGCCCGACGTGTCCCCGCCCCCGCCGGCCGAGTCCGACGAGGACCGCCCGCTCGCCTTCGCGTACTAGGAGCGCGCCGCCATGCATCTGAACACCCTGTGGTTCCTGCTCATCGCGGTCCTGTTCACCGGGTACTTCGTCCTGGAGGGCTTCGACTTCGGCGTCGGCATGCTGCTGCCCGTGCTCGGCCGCGACGACCGCGAGCGCCGCGTGCTCATCAACACCATCGGACCGGTCTGGGACGGCAACGAGGTCTGGGTCCTCACCGCCGGCGGCGCCATGTTCGCCGCGTTCCCCGAGTGGTACGCCACCCTGTTCTCCGGCTTCTACCTGCCGCTGCTGCTGATCCTGCTGGCGCTGATCCTGCGCGGGGTGGCGTTCGAATACCGCGGCAAGCGCGACGACGCGGTATGGAAGCGCCGCCTCGACTGGTGCATCGTGTTCGGCTCGGTGGTGCCCGCGTTCCTGTGGGGCGTCGCATTCGCCAACATCGTGCGCGGCGTGCCGCTGGACGCCGACCACCAGTACACCGGCAACCTGTTCACGCTGCTCAACCCGTACGCGCTGCTGGGCGGGCTGACCACGCTGCTGCTGTTCGTCACCCACGGGGCGATCTTCATCGCGCTCAAGACCGTCGGGGACATCCGGCAGCGCGCCAACGCCCTGGCCCAGCGGGTCGGCATCGCCACCGCCGTCGTGGCCGTGGTGTTCCTGGTCTGGACGCTGGCCCGGCACGCCACGCCGCTGTCGGTCACCTTCGCCGTACTGGCCGCGCTGTGCCTGGTCGGCGGGCTGATCGCCAACCGGCTGCCGTCGCGTACCGATCCCGAGGGGCGGCGCGAGGGGTGGGCGTTCACCGGCACCGCGGCGGCGATCGCGTTCGCGGTGGCGGCGCTGTTCGCCAGCCTCTACCCGTACGTGCTGCCGTCGACCGTCGACACCGCGACCAACAGCCTGACCGTGGGCAACGCGTCGTCGACGCCGTACACGCTGAAGATCATGACCTGGGTGGCGCTGGTCTTCACCCCGATCGTGCTCCTCTACCAGGGCTGGACCTACTGGGTCTTCCGCAAGCGCATCGGCACCCACCACATCCCGGCCCCCACCCCCACCCACCCAACCCCGTAACCCACCGCCCCCACCCCGCCCCCACCCCGCCCACTAGACCCACCCGACCGCACAAACAGACACCGCGAACCAAACCAAACCGAACAAGGCCAAATCGAACCGGGCCCGGCCTGGCCGGGCCAGGCCAGGCCGGGCCAGGGCGGGGCGGGGCGGGGCGGGGGCTGGCCGGGGGCGAGGCAGGGGCTGGCCGGGGCTGGCCAAGATCAGCAAAGTTGCCGGGCAATCGGGCGAATCTTGGGGCTTCTTTCCCACGATTGCCGGGCAACTTGGCTGATCTTGAAACTGCGCCGCCGTGGGGCAGCCCACCCGCGGCGTTACCTGACCCCCTCCGGCGCTGCCGAGCGGGTCCGGTGCTGCCAGAACCGGCGATGATCGCTTATTGCGGTCGAACCCTCAGCCAGGAATCCAGGTTCGGACCGCAAAGGACGATCATCGGGCACATCTCCTCGATGATCGCCACCTGCGGTCGCATTACCGCCTCGCTGCGCCCGCCCCACCCCACGCCCGCGCCGCGCTGGCTCGGCTGGCCCGACCGGGATGGCTCGGCTGGCCGGACCGGGATGGCTCGGCTTCGGTGGCCGGCCGGCCAAGCCGGGCCGGGATGGCTGGGCCGGCCAAGCCGGGCCGGGATGGCTGGGCCAGCCAAGCTGGGTCGGGGTGGCTGGGCCGGGGTGGTCCGGCCAGGGGGCTGGGACGGAGTGCAGTTTCGGGGAAGGTGCGGGAATCTTGACGCGCATTCGTGCACTTTCCCTGAAGTTGTAGTCGATCTTGACGGTTGCGGCGCGGTTGGTTGGAACGTGCGGTCGGGTCGGCCGCCGGGCGCGCACGGGTGCCGTTGGGCGATTGATGGGTGCCGCTCGGCGCGCGGGCACACTGCGGCCGTGGGAGCGCTCCTAGACTGCCGGGCGGGAGTCATGCCGCCCGCGCCGGGACGCGGGTGCGATTCGAACTGCCGAGGGCACACCCCGTGGGGCTGGCACCGGGTGACGGCAGAGCCCCGTGCTGTCATTCGCCAAGGAGCGAGAGCCCCATGAAACTTCGCAGAGCCATGCACGCGCTGTGGCTGGCGGTCGTCCCCGTGGTCGCCGCGGCCATCCTCAGCATCGCGACCCCGGCCCAGGCGGCCACCCTCACCGAGATCACCAACTTCGGCACCAACCCCGGCAACCTGCGGATGTACCTGTACGTCCCGAACAACGTCGCCGCCCGCCCCGGCCTGCTGGTGGCCAACCACTACTGCACCGGCAACGGCCCCGCGTTCTACAGCGGCAGCCAGTTCGCCCAGCTCGCCGACCAGTACGGCTTCATCGTGATCTACCCGTCGGTGACCGCCAGCGACGCCTGCTTCGACGTCGCCTCCACGGCCACGCTCACCCACAACGGCGGCGGCGACTCGCTGAGCATCGTGTCGATGGTCAAGTACGTCCAGCAGAACTACGGCTCGGACCCGAACCGCACCTACGCCACCGGCGTCTCCTCGGGCGCGATGATGACGAACGTGCTGCTGGGCGCGTACCCGGACGTGTTCAAGGCCGGCTCGGCGTTCGCGGGCGTGCCGTTCGGCTGCTTCGCCGGACCGACCAAGTGGAACAGCACCTGCTCCCAGGGTCAGCTGATCAAGACCGCGCAGCAGTGGGGCGACCTGGTCCGCAACGCCTACCCGGGGTACACCGGGGCGCGGCCGCGCATGCAGCTGTGGCACGGCGTCAACGACGAGACGCTGAACTACAACAACTTCGGCGAGGAGATCAAGCAGTGGACCAACGTCAACGGCCTGAGCCAGACGCCCACGTCCACTGACACTCCGGCGTCGGGCCAGACCCGCACCCGGTACGCCAACAGCTCCGGCCAGGTGCTGGTCGAGGCGTACAGCCTGGCGAACACGTCCCACAACCTGCCGGTCAACGCGGCCGCGGCGGTCGCCTTCTTCGGGCTGAACACCACGTCCAGCCCGTCGCCGTCGGCATCGCCGTCGCGGTCGGCCTCGCCGAGCCCGTCGGCGTCGCCCTCCGCCTCGCCGAGCCCGTCGCCGAGCGGGAACCCGAACCCGGGCGGCTGCACCGCCGTGTTCAGCGCCACCAGCGTGTGGCAGACCGGCTACGTCGGCAACGTGCGGGTGACCGCGGGCAGCGGCGGGATCAGGGGCTGGCGGGTGACGCTGACCCTGCCCTCGGGCGCCTCGGTGGTCAACTCCTGGAACGGCGTGTTCGCGGGCACGTCCGGCACGGTCCAGGTGACGAACATGGCATACAACGGGCAGCTCGGGGCCGGTGCCTTCACCGACTTCGGCTACCAGGCCAACAGCACCTCGCCCACGGCCACGGTCAGCTGCACCGCGCTCTGACCGGCACCTGAACAGGTCCGGCCCGGACACCGTACGGTGTCCGGGCCGGATTCGCCCCGAATCAGCCCAGCTCGGCGAGCTTCTGCTCGAGCTCGGCCAGCTCGGCGCGCAGCTTCTCGGCGTGCGCCTGCGCCTCGGCCCGCTCACTGGCCAGGATCTGCTCCACGGCCTCCTGCACCCCGGGCACGTCCAGCAGCGACACCATCTTCAGCGCCTCCTGCGCCTTGATGATGTACGGCTTGGCCAGCGGCTTGGTGCCCTGCACCGCCCCGACCGTCCACTCCCCCTCGGTGTAGGCGAGGGTGACGGTGAGCCCGGCCGGCGGCTTGACCTTCGGAGCCTTGCCGGCCGCGGCACGGCGCGGGGCGGGGGCGGCTGCGGTGGCCTCTGCTTCGGACACCTCGGGACTCTGGGACACGGGACGCTCCTGACGTACGGGCTTCTGACGGATGACCATGAACTCCGGCTCGGGCGCGGCAGGCTCCTCGACCACCGGCTCGGGTGCGGGCTTCTTCCCGGTCGCGCCCTTGGGCGGGATGGTCAGATCGCTCGGGGCGAAGGGCAGCACGTCGCTGCCGAACTTCACCATGATCCACTCATCGTGGACAGCCGGGTCATCCAGCTGCACCACCTGCCCGAGCTGACCCGCGATCTGACCCGCGGCCTCGGTGAACATGACCCGGGGACGCTTGCCGGCGGCCAGTGTCTCCTCGATCTGAGTCAATTCCTGAGTCGACAATCCCGCCATAGCCGCGCTCCACACCTCTGCCTACGCCTCACCGAACACATGTTTGATACGCACGTTCTACCAGAGCCGACCGACAACGTGCGCACCGACACCCTGCCGCCAGGCGCACCTGGCTGCTGTAATGGCGCCATGGCGATCACTCTTGTCACCGGAGGCGGACGCGGCATCGGCGCCGCGACCTGCCTGCGCCTCGCCGCCGCCGGTCACGACGTGGCGGTGGGCTACCAGCACGACGAGCAGGCCGCCGCCCGGGTGGCCGCCGCCGTCGCGGCGACCGGGCGGCGCGCGCTCGCGGTGCGCGCCGACATCGCCGATGGTACGCAGGTGCGGGAGATGTTCGACCGGGTGGAGGCCGAACTCGGCACACCCACCGGTCTGGTGAACAACGCCGGCGTCGCCAGCACCATCGGCCCGTTCACCGAACTGTCCGAAGCGGACCTGCGGCGAGTGGTCGACGTCAACGTGATCGGCTACATCCTGTGCGCGCAGCAGGCGGCCCGCCGGATGCGCCCCGGCGGCGCGATCGTCAACGTCTCCAGCGTCGCCGCGACCCTCGGCAGCCCCGGCGAGTACGTCCACTACGCCGCCGCCAAGGCCGCCGTCGAGACCCTGACCGTCGGCCTGTCCAAGGAACTGGGCCCGGCCGGGATCAGGGTGAACACGGTATCGCCGGGCGTGATCGACACGGAGTTCCACGCGGGCAGTGGCGAAGCTCGCCGCGCCGACCGGGTCGGCCCCGCCGCCCCACTGGGCCGCGCCGGCCGGCCCGACGAGGTCGCGGCGGCGATCGCCTGGCTCCTGACCGACGAGGCGTCCTACGTCACCGGCGCCACCCTCAAGGTCTCCGGCGGCCGCTGACCCACCCCGCGTCGCCGGGTGGGGTCAGCGAGGGAGGATCACGCGGATGGAGAGGCCGCCGCCGGGGCGGGGGGTGGCGACGGCGTCGCCGCGGTGGGCCTGGGCGACCGCGCGGACGATGGACAGGCCGAGGCCGCTGCCGCGGGCCGAGCCGGTGCGGTCGGTGAGGCGGCGGAACGGCTCGAACAGGGCCGGGATCTCGTACGACGAGATCACCGCGCCCGTGTTGGCCACCACGATCTCGGCGTGGTGCGGCTTGGCCTGGGTGTGCACCCACACCGCCCCGTCGGCCACGTTGTAGCGCACCGCGTTGTCGACCAGGTTGCGGATCAGCTGCTCAAGGAGGATCGGGTCGCCGACCACGGGTGCGGCCGACAGCTGCGAGCTGACCTGGAGCCGCAGCTCGGCCGCGCGGGCGGCGGTGGCCTCGACCGCGACGGCGGCCAGCTCCGCCAGGTCGACGCCGCGCCGCTCGGTGACGGCGTCCTCGGCGCGGGCCAGGGTCAGCAGCGAGTCGATCAGGCGCTCGTGGCGCAGGTTGACCGCGAGCAGGTTCTCGCCGAGCTGCTGCACCTGCGGCGGGCTCTCCGGCCGCGCCATGGCGACCTCGACCAGGGTGCGGTTGAGCGCGAGCGGGGTCTTGAGCTCGTGCGCGGCGTTGGCGATGAACCGGCCCTGCCCGGCGAATGCCTCGTCCAGGCGGTCCAGCATGCTGTCGAACGAGTCGGCCAGGCTCTTGACCTCGCTGGGCGGGGCGTCGAGGTCGATGCGCCGGTGCAGGGTGCGCCCGGCGATCCGGTGCGCGGTCGCGGTGATCATGTTGAGCGGTTTGAGCAGCGACCCGGCGATGAACCAGCCCGCGGCGGTGGTGAGCACCCACACCGCCAGCACCGTCAGCCCGCCCTTGACCATCAGGTTGCGCTGCATCGAGTCCATGATCGCCTGCTTGGAGGCGAGCAGCGAGGCCTGGTCCTCGTACGGAG
Source organism: Catellatospora sp. TT07R-123 (assembly GCF_018327705.1). NCBI lineage: Bacteria > Bacillati > Actinomycetota > Actinomycetes > Micromonosporales > Micromonosporaceae > Catellatospora > Catellatospora sp. TT07R-123. The sequence goes on from NZ_BNEM01000001.1 coordinate 2,073,126, forward strand.
AGCCCGCGTACTTGCCGGAGAAGGCGATGCTGAGGCTGTAGTCCATGCTGTTGCGGACCAGGATCAGCGCGCCGGCCAGCACGGCGCTGCCCGCGAGCAGGAACATCAGCCCGAAGACGAGGGTCAGCCGGACCCGCAGGCTGCCGCGGCCGGTCACTTGATCCGGTATCCGACGGCGGTGACCGTCTCGATCAGCTGCGGGTCGCCCAGCTTGCGGCGCAGCCCGCTGATGGTGACCCGGACGATGGTGGTGAACGGGTCCATGTTCTCGTCCCAGACCTTCTCCAGCAGGGTCTCGGCGGAGACGATCGCGCCCTCGGCGCGCAGCAGCTCCTCCAGCACCGCGAACTCCTTGCGGGACAGGTTGACGTAGCGGCCGTCGCGGTAGGTCTCGCGGTGGTGCGGGTCCAGGCGCAGCCCGGCGCGCTCCAGCACCGGCGGCACGGCCGGGCGGGCCCGGCGGCCCAGTGCCCGCACGCGCGCGATCAGCTCGGCGAAGGCGAACGGCTTGGGCAGGTAGTCGTCGGCGCCCAGGGACAGCCCGGCGACCCGGTCGGCGACGGTCACCGAGACGGTGAGCATCAGCACCCGTACCCCCGAGCCGGAGGCCACGACCTGGCGGCAGACCTCGTCGCCGTGCACCCGGGGGAGGTCCCGGTCCAGCACCATCACGTCGTAGTCGTTGACGGCCAGCTTCTCCAGCGCCGCCGCCCCGTCGTGGGCGACGTCGACGGCGAACGCCTCCTGCCGCAGCCCCTCGGCCACGGCCTCGGCCATCAGCTCCTCGTCCTCCACCACCAGCACCCGCACGCGAGCAAGTATGCCCATGCGGTGTTAGCAGGGCGTTAGTGAATTCGCTCTCGGTCGTCTCACAGCCGGTGCGGTGGACTTCCGGCCGTGACACACGATCTGGCTCAGGCGGAGGTGGACCTCGCCGCGGTGGCGCACAACGTCGGCGTGATCGCGGCGCACACCTCGGCCGCGGTGATGGCCGTGGTGAAGGCCGACGCGTTCGGCCACGGGATGCTGCCGGTGGCTCGGGCGGCGCTGGCCGCAGGGGCGACCTGGCTGGGCGTGGCGACCGCGGCCGAGGCGCTGGCGCTGCGCGCGGCGGGGGTACGGGCACCCGTGCTGACCTGGCTGCACTCGCCACGTACGGACTTCGCCGAGCTGATCGCGCAGGACGTGGACGTGTCCGTGCCGTCACTGCCGCACCTCGACGCGGTCGCGGCCGCCGCGCACCACCTCGGGCGGCCGGCCCAGGTGCACCTGAAGATCGACACGGGGATGGCCCGCAACGGCGCCGCGCCCGCGGAGTGGCCGCAGCTGGTCACCCGCGCGGCGGCGCTGGAACGGGCCGGTCTGATCCGGGTGCACGGCGTCTGGTCCCACCTGTACGAGGCCGACCGCCCCGGCAGCCCCGGCACCACCGCCCAGCAGGACGCGTTCGCGTCGGCGCTGATCCGGGCGATGTCCGCCGGGCTGCGGCCGCCACTGCGCCACCTGGCCAACTCCGCGGCCGTGTTCAGCTCCCCCAGCACCCACTACGACCTGGTCCGCACCGGCCTGGCCCTGTACGGCGTCGAGCCGGTGCCCGGCCGCGAGCACGATCTGCGCCCCGCGCTGACCCTGCGCACCGAGGTCGCGACGGTGCGCCGGGTGGCGGCCGGGACCGGGGTGTCGTACCACCACGCGCACAAGACCGCGCGGGCGACCACGCTGGTGCTGCTGCCGCTGGGGTTCGGCGACGGGCTGCCCCGGGTGACCGCGGGCCGGGCCGAGGTGCTGATAAGCGGGCGCCGCTGCCGCATCGTCGGGCGCATCTGCATGGACCAGTGCGTCGTCGACGCCGGGGACCTGCCCGTGGCGCCGGGCGACCCGGTGACCGTGTTCGGCCCCGGTGAGCTGGGCGAACCCACCGTCATCGAGTGGGCCGGATGGGCGGGCACCAACCCGCACGAGATCCTCACCGGCCTGGGCGCCCGCATCGCCCGCCGGCACCGCGGCCACGAGCACGGCGAGCACAGCCACGAGCGTTCGGCACAACTCACGGGGAGGCCCTGACCATGAGCACCATCCGGCTGGCCGTCATCTACGGCGGCCGCAGCGGCGAGCACGAGGTCTCGTGCAGGTCGGCCGCCGCGATCCTGGCCCACCTGGACCGCGCCACGTACGACGTGGTCGAGCTGCGCATCGACCGGGACGGCTGGTGGCACGTCGACGGGGTCCGGGGCGGGCTCGGCGACGCCATGCGGGCGCTGCGCGGCGTGGACGTGGCGTTCCCGGCGCTGCACGGGCCGTACGGCGAGGACGGCACGATCCAGTCGCTGCTGGAACTGGTCGGGGTGCCGTACGTCGGCAACGGGGTGTTCGCCAGCGCCGCCGGGATGGACAAGGAGTTCACCAAGAAGCTGCTGGCCGCCGACGGGCTGCGGGTCGCCGACGGGCTGGTGCTGCGGCCCGGCGTCGACGACGTCGCCCCCATCGACCGGGTGGCGCTGGGCCTGCCCGTGTTCGTCAAGCCCGCCCGCGCCGGGTCGAGCATCGGGGTGTCCCGGGTCGACGACTGGGACCAGCTGCCCGCGGCGCTGGCCGCCGCGCGTGCCAGCGACGGCAAGGTGCTGGTGGAGCGGGCCTGCCCGGGGCGGGAGATCGACGTCGCGGTGCTCCAGCACCCGGACGGCACGGTGCAGGCCGGGCCGCCGCTGGAGATCCGGATCGCCGACGGGCACGGCTTCTTCGACTACGACGCCAAGTACACCGCCGGGCAGGTCGTGTTCGACATCCCGGCCCGGATCGACCCGGCGACGACCGCGCTGCTCCAGCGGCGGGCGCTGGAGGTGTTCGCGGCGCTGGACTGCCGGGGGCTGCTGCGGGTCGACTTCTTCGTGCCCGACCCGGCCACCGACCCGCTGGGCGGGGAGCCGATCGTCAACGAGGTCAACACGTTCCCCGGGTTCACCGCCGCGTCGCAGTATCCGCGCATGTGGCAGGCGGCCGGGCTGCCGCTGGCCGAACTGCTGGACGTGATGATCGCCACCGCCCGTACGGCGCCCGCGCTGGCCGCGCCGACTATCCTGTACCGATGATCAAGGCTGTCGTGTTCGACGTCGGCGAGACGCTCATCGACGAGACCCGCATCTGGAGCCGCTGGGCCGACCGCCTCGGCGTGCCCCGGTTCGCGATGCTCGGCCTGCTCGGCGGCATGGCGGCGCTGGACCGCCCGTACGGCGACGCGTTCGCGATGGTGCGCCCCGGGCTCGACGTCGAGGCCGAGATGGCCGCCTGGGCCGTCGAGGAGCCCGACAGCCTGCGCGAGAACTTCGACGAGCTCGACCTGTACCCCGATGTGAAGCCCGCCTTCGCCCGGCTGCGCGACCGCGGCCTGGCCGTGATCGTGGCGGGCAACCAGCCGCCGCAGGCCAAGGCGGCGCTGGAGCGGATGGACCTGCCCGCCGACGCGATCTACACCTCCGCCGAGTGGGGGCTGGAGAAGCCGGACCCGGCGTTCTTCGCCAGGGTCGCCGAGGTGGCGCAGTCGGCACCGGAGCAGATCTGCTACGTCGGCGACCGGGTCGACAACGACGTGCGACCGGCCAGCGCCGCCGGGATGAAGCCGGTGCTGATCCGGCGCGGCCCGTGGGGCTACCTCGGCTCGGCACACCCCGACACGCTGCGCCTGGCCGCGGTCGTCGACAGCCTCGCCGAGCTGCCGGACCTGCTGACTCCGGCGGGGTGACCCCCGAAGGGGGCTATATCCGCGTTCCAGCCCGGCGGCCGGGGGGCGCCTCTAGCGTGAAAGTGATCGCCGGAGGAGGAACGATGGCCAAGAACAACCAGTCCCAGCGGCACCCTCGGCCGTGGCCGCCGCACGACGCGCAGACCGAGACGGCCGAGACGGGCGAGACGGAACAGCCGGGCGTCGACCACGACCACGGGCCGCAGGAGCAGCACGGCTGGGCGGGCGAGCAGGCTCGGCAGCAGTCGCGCGAGCGCGCCATGGCGGCCCGCACGAAGGCCAGCCGGACCCAGGTCTCCGCCGGCCAGTCCAACATCATGCGCCTCAAGAAGGGCAACCAGCCCCGCGGCGGCCGGTAGGGTCGCCAACCGCCCGCCCGGCCGCGCCGCTGCTGCTAGCGTGGTCTGGGTGGACGGGTGTAGTACCGAGCCGGGCCTGAGCCCGGCTTCCGCGTACCCCGCGCCCCGGTATCGGCGGCGCCCTCGGGGTGAGCCGCGATGAGTTCCCACTGGCCGCAGATCGTGCTGGTCCTCGTACTGATCGCGATGAACGCCCTGTTCTCCGGCAGCGAGATGGCACTGGTGTCGCTGCGCGAGGGGCAGCTGCGCCGCCTGGACCGCGAGAACGGCGCCGGACCCGTCGCCGCCCGCCTGGCCCGCGACCCGAACCGGTTCCTGGCCACGATCCAGATCGGCATCACCCTGGCCGGCTTCCTGGCCTCGGCCACCGCCGCGGTCGCGCTGGCCGACGTGCTCACCCCGTCGCTGGCCTTCCTCGGCGACGCGGCCAGACCCGTCGCCGTCATCGTGGTGACCCTCGCGCTGACCTTCCTGACCCTGGTGCTGGGCGAGCTCGCGCCCAAGCGCATCGCGATGCAGCACGCCGAGGCGTGGGCACGGCTGGCGGCCCGGCCGCTGGACCTGCTGGCCCGGGTGTCGCGTCCGTTCGTGTGGGTGCTCAGCGCCGCGACCGACCTCTGCGTACGGATCATGGGCGGCGACCCGAAGGCCCATCGCGACGAGATCACCCCGGCCGAGGTGCGCGACCTGGTCAACAGCCATCGCGGCTTCACCGCCGAGCAGCGCCTGATCATCAGCGGCGCCGTCGAGATCACCGAGCGGATCCTGCGCGAGGTGCTGATCCCCCGCCGGGCCGTGTTCACCCTCGACGCCGCCTGCGCCGTCGAGACCGCGCGCAAGGAACTGGCCGACTCCGGCTACTCCCGCGCCCCGGTGGTGCACCGCGACCTGGACGAGACGGTCGGCGTGGTGCACCTGCGCGACCTCATCGGCCCCGACTGCGGGCCCGTCGCGGCGGTGGCCCGGCCCGCGCTGCTGCTGCCGGACTCGCTGCACGCCGCCGACGCGCTGCGGCGCTTCCGCACCGAACACCAGCAGTTCGCGCTGGTCGTCGACGAGCACGGGTCGGTCGGGGGCATCGTGACCATGGAGGACCTGCTGGAGGAGGTCGTCGGCGAGCTGTACGACGAGACCGACCGCGACGTGCTCGCCGTGCAGCAGAGCGACGACGGCTCGCTGCAACTGCCCGGCACGTTCCCGGTGCACGACCTGCCCGACATCGGGGTGGACCTGCAGGAACGACCGGACGGGGACTACATCACGGTGGCGGGACTGGTGATCGCGGCCCTGGGGCACCTGCCGACCCGGCCCGGCGAGATCGTGCACCTGGACGGGTGGACCGCCGAGGTCACCGGCGTGGACCACCACGCGGTCACCGGCGTCCGGCTGCGCCCGTGCGGCGGCCCCAGCGGCGACGCCCTCTGCCCACCCCGCCCCCGCACAGGCTGACACCCCGCACACCGCCCCGCGGCCGGCCCTCCGCGGCTGGGCGGGGCTGCGGCCGGGCGGGGCTGCGGCTGGGCGGGGCGGCGGGTGGGCCGGGCTGCGGCCGGGCCGGGCTGAGGGTGGGCCGGGCTGAGGGTGGGCCGGGCTGAGGGTGGGCCGGGCGGGAAGATCGCTGTTTTCGGTCGGTCCGCGGCCTAGAACCGCAGGTTGTGACCGGAAACGGCGATCAAAAGCAGGGAGCTCTCGGCGGCGGGCGCGGCAAACACGGACAAACCGGCATTACGGCAATACTGGCGGTGAGAAGGCCGTCGGGGGGAGGCACCCATGCTGCCGCCGGAGATCGAGCTGCCCGAACGGGCCCAGGCCGCGACGCTGGTCGCCTCCGCCCGCAGCCGGGTATGGAAGGTGCGGCTGCCGAACGGGCGGCACTGGGCGGTCAAGTACGCCGCCGGCCCGGCCCGGACGCTGCCCGCCCGGGAGGCCGGAGTGCTCTCCCGCATCGGCCACCCCGGGTACCTGTGCGCCCACGGCACCACCGAGCAGGGCACCTGGATCGCGCTGGAGTGGCTCGACGCCCCGACGCTGCACCGGCGCTGGCAGGGCGTACGCGGCGCCGACGGCGCGGCCGAACGGCGTACCGCCGCCGTGGCCACCTGGTCGGCGGCGGTCGCGCTCGCCGACCTGCACGACAGCGGCTGGCGCCATGCCGGGCTGGACCCCGAGCACGTGCTCGTCCCCGGACGGGGCACCGCCCGCCTGCTCGACTACGCCCACGCCCAGGGCGCCGACCTGGCCCCGGCGGTGCCCTGGCGCGGCGGACTGCCCCAGCTCACCGCGCCGGAGACCGCCCGCGAGCTGCTGGACACCGACGCGGACCAGCATGTCGAGCTGGCCGCGCCCGCCGAGGTGTACGCGTTCGGGGTGCTGCTCTACGCGGCGTGGACCGGTCGCTGGCCCCACGCGTCCGGCACCCACGGCCGCGCGGTCGACGTCCGCGACACCTGGACGTCCATCGCCGCCGGCACCACCCGCCGCCCCGTCCCCGACACCTGGCCCACCATGTCCGACCTGCTCACCGCGATGCTGGCCCCGCACCCCGCCGACCGCCCCACCTTCCGCCAGCTCGCCGCCTCCCTCACCACCCCCGACCCCGCCTGACCAGCCCCGGGCCGACGCCCCCGCCACCGGGCCACCAGCCACCACCGCCAACTTGCCGGGCAATCGGGCCAATTTCGGCACTCGTCACGCCCGATTGCCCGGCAAATTGCGCGATCTTGGTGGTCGCACACCGATCCGGGGCGGGGCCAACTGGGCACCGCGAAAGCCGACAGGCGCGCGGACGTCCGGCAGGCGCGGACAGCCGAAGGGCGCGGACAGCCGGAGAGGGCGGGTTCTGGCACGATCGGGCGATGCTCTCCGATCCCGTGTCCGCGGAACGGCCAGCTGCCGGACGGCTGCTGGACGACGACAGCCTGGAACGGTCCGATGTGGTCGCCAACTGCGCGATGAACCGGGAGCGCGGGCTCGACGGCGTCAACAGCTACGCCAGGGACCTCGGCCTGCACCCGCTCGACCTGCTTCGGGAGCGCGTCGCCGAGCAGGGCCGCGCGTCCTGGCTGGACCTGTGCTGCGGCTCGGCGCGCGCCCTGATCCAGGCGGCCCAGGCGGCCCAAGCGGCCCAAGCGGCCCAGGCGGGCTCGGCGCCGCTGCCGCCGGACGACGCGGCGCGGCCGGGCCCGCTGACCCTCACCGGCGTCGACCTGGTCGACTGGTTCGATCCGGCCGCGCGCTCGACGCCCGGCCTGGAGCTGCATGTGGCGTCGGCGGCCACCTGGCAGCCGGAGCGCGCGTACGACCTGATCACCTGCGTGCACGGGCTGCACTACGTCGGCGACAAGCTGGGGGTGCTGGCGCGCGCGCTGACCTGGCTCGCCCCGGGCGGCACGTTCGCCGCGCACCTCGATCTGGCGAGCATCCGGTTCGCCGACGGCACCGCCACGACCAGGGTGCTGCGGCGGCTGCTGCGCGAGCACCGGATCGGCTACGACGCCCGGCGCCGGGTGCTCACCTGCACCGGTCCGCGCGAGCTGGACCTGCCGTTCGCGTACGCGGGCGCCGACGACCGGGCCGGACCGAACTTCACCGGCCAGCCCGCAGTGGACTCGTACTACACCCCGCTGCGCACCGGCCGGCCCAACCCGCCCGCCCCGCGCCCCCGCGACGCGGTGACCGTCGACGACGGCGGGGTGACGGTCTCGCGCGGCGCGCACCGTTTCCCCGTGGCGTGGGACGAGCTGATGAGCGTGACCGTGTCCCGCTTCGTCGTAGCCGAGGCCGAAGTGGACGAGGTCGAGCTGACCATCGACCTGACCTGGGGCGAGTACCTGACCGTGGACGCCGGGGCGCACGGGTTCGCCGAGGCGGTGCGGGCCCTGGCGGTGCTGGGCGGTACGGCCGTACCGGATCTGGCGGCGCTGGCGCCCGAGGACGGGCACGTGGTGCTGTGGCAGCGGCCCACCGAACCGGATGCGCGCTGAACAGGGCGTACGTATTTGACACGCCGATGGGTGGGGCACTTTCACGATGACCGTGGCGGACTTTTGCCAGATCGATCGAAAGATATAGACATCGAAATTAAAGTGGTCTAGGTTGTGTCCCATCCCACCGATGTTTCGGGTGTGTTAATCGTCGGCGTCGATGACCACCTGCGCACGGCCCCGACGGTCATCGCGCGGGCTACGCCGTAACGCGGCAGCCGTCGGAAACCTCTACCTCCAGGAGGAACGATGGGCACCCGACTGCTACGCCGAGTGCGCGCGACCGCGCTGGCGTCAGCCGTGCTCCTGCTCGCGACCGGACTACCGGCCGTCCCCGCCACCGCGGCGCTGCCCGCGCAGGAACCCGGTGTCACGCTGCGCGTCTTCGACGTGCAGGTGGCGCTGAGCAAGCTGTGCGTCCTCAAGTCCGGGCAGACCCCCAACGTCGACAAGAAGATGACCACCGTCAACTGGACGACGGCGGCCGACTTCGGCTTCGAGGACAACTTCGTCGCCCAGGTGCTGGGCAACGTCAACATCGCCACGGCCGGGTCGTACACGTTCCGGCTCACCACCGACGACGGCTCGCGGCTGGTCATCGACGGCGCGACCGTGATCGACCACGACGGCCTGCACGGCGCCACCGCCAAGGAGGGTGCCGTCACGCTGGCCACCGGCTACCACTCGCTGCGCATCGACTACTTCGAGGCGGGCGGCGGCCAGCAGCTGACCCTCGACTGGAAGACGCCCGGCGCGACGGCGTTCACGCTGGTGCCGAACTCGGTGCTGAGCACCGACGCGGGCGTGGTGCGGGTGACCGCGCCCGGCCGCAAGGAGTGCGAGGCCAGCGGCGACTCCCCCGGCGACGGCCTGCCGCTGACCAGCGTGCACCCCGGCTTCACCCTGACCAACCTGCGCCCGGCGAGCTTCCAGCCGAAGGTCACCGGCATGGACTGGCTGCCCGACGGCCGCCTGGTGCTGTGCACCTGGGGCGGCAGCGACCAGTCCGGCACCTCGCAGGCCGGTGAGGTCTACATCCTGAGCGGCACCGCCGGGACCGGCGGGCCGAGCGGGGTCACCGTGAAGAAGATCGCGGGCAACCTCAAGGAGCCGATGGGCCTCAAGGTCGTCGACGGCGTCGTGTACGTAACGGAGAAGACGCGCCTGACCGCGCTGGTCGACACCAACGGCGACGAGGTGGCCGACCAGTACAACACGATCGCCACCTTCCCCTTCACCGGCGCCTTCCACGAGTTCGCCTTCGGCCTGCTCTACAAGGACGGCTACTTCTACGCGAACCTGTCCGTCTCCATCGACTACGGCGGCGCCACCACCGTGCCGCAGCCCGACCCCAACCGCGGCACCAGCATCAAAATCAACAAGGCGACCGGCGCGATCACCTACGTCGCGGGAGGCCTGCGCACCCCGCACGGCATCGGCTGGGGCCCCGAGGGCGGCCTGTTCGTCACCGACAACCAGGGCGGCTGGCTGCCCGCCTCCAAGCTGGTCGAGATCAAGCCCGGCCGGTTCTTCAACCACTACACGACCCCGGCCGGCCAGTTCGACGCCAACCCGGTCACCCCGCCGGTGCTGTACATGCCGCAGAACGAGATCGCCAACTCCCCCAGCGCACCGCTGCTGATGCCGTCCGGGCCGTACGCCGGGCAACTGCTCATCGGCGACGTCACCTACGGCGGCCTCCAGCGGGCGTTCCTGGAGAAGGTCAACGGGGAGTACCAGGGCGCGCTGTTCCGGCTCACCCAGGGCCTGGAGTCGGGCATCGCCGAGGTGCACCTCGGCCCCGACGGCGCGGTCTACGTCGGCGGCCTGGGCGCGGGCGGCAACTGGGGGCAGGAGGGCAAGCTCATCTACGGCCTGCAGAAGCTCACCCCCAACGGCACCAGTGTCTTCGACATCCTGGCGATGCGGGCCACCACCACCGGCTTCGAGATGGAGTACACCCAGCCGCTGTCGGCCGACACCATCGCCTCGATCGCCTCGAAGTACCAGTTCAAGCAGTGGCGCTACGAGCCGACCGCCGCGTACGGCGGCCCGAAGATCGACGAGGAGACGCTGGCCGTGACCGGCGCGACCGTGTCGACCGACGGCAAGAAGGTCACCCTGACCGTCAGCGGCCGCAAGGCGGGCCGGGTCGTGTACGTGCGCTCGCCGCGCCCGTTCAGCTCGACCTCGGGACAGTCGCTGTGGAGCACCGAGGCGTGGTACACCCTCAACGCCATCCCCGGCCAGACCCCGCCGCCCGCCGACGGTGTCTACCAGGCTGAGAACGCCGCGCGCAGCGGCGGCGCCACCGTGGCCACCGACCACACCGGCTACACCGGCACCGGCTTCGTCGCCGGGTACGGCACCGCCGGCGCGACCACCACGTTCACCGTCGACGCCCCGACCACCGGCGTCTACCAGGCGGCCCTGCGCTACTCCAACGGCCCGAACCCGTTCGACGGCGCCAAGACCGTCAGCCTGTACGTCAACGGCACCAAGCTGCGCCAGATCACCCTGGGCAGCACCACGACCTGGGACGCGTGGTCGTCCCAAGTGGAGACCGTCGCCCTCAACGGCGGCAGCAACACCATCGCCTACCGCTACGACACCGGTGACTCCGGCAACGTCAACCTGGACTCGGTGACCCTGTCCGGCGGCGCCGGACCGATCATCGGCAACGCCGGCAAGTGCCTCGACCTCGACAACGCGGGCAGCGCCGACGGCACCAAGGTCCAGCTGTGGACCTGCAACGGCACCGGCGCCCAGCGCTGGAGCCGGGTCGGCACCAGCTTCCGCGCCCTGGGCAAGTGCCTCGACGTCGACAACGCCGGGACCGCCAACGGCACCAAGGCGCAGCTGTGGACCTGCAACGGCACCGGCTCGCAGGTCTGGCAGCCGCAGGCCAACGGGTCGCTGCTCAACCCGCAGTCCGGCAAGGTCCTCGACGCCCTCGGCGGCGGCACCGCGGACGGGACCCAGATCCACATCTGGGACTACGTCGCCGCCGCCAGCCAGCACTGGACGGTCACCGCGGGCGGGCAGCACATCCAGCTGTTCGACGGCGACGACCTGAACCTGTGGCAGAACGGCTCCGGCGGCGCCGCGACCTGGCCGCTGTCGGGCGGGTCGATGGAGTCGCTGGGCGGCGACATCCGCACCAAGTTCGGGTTCGGCGACTTCAAGCTGCACGTGGAGTGGTACGAGCCGCTCTACCCGGGCTCGGTCACCGGCCAGCAGCGCGGCAACAGCGGCATCTACCTGCAGGACCGCTACGAACTCCAGGTGCTCGACTCGTACGGCGACACCGCGCTGGACAACACCGAGGCCGCGTCGATCTACCAGAAGAAGGCGGCCGACCGCAACGCGGCCGGGGCCCCGCAGACGTGGCAGAGCTACGACATCACGTTCCGGGCCGCCCGCTACAGCGGCACCACCAAGACCGCCAACGCCCGGGTGACCATCGTCTGGAACGGCATCGTGGTCCACAACGACGTGGCGATCGACGGCCCGACCGGCGCCGGCGCGGCCGAGGGCGCGTCCGTCGGCGGCATCCGCCTGCAGGACCACGGCGACGCGGGCGAGAACCCCCGCTTCCGCAACATCTGGCTCGAACCCCTCGTGTAGCGGCTAGGGCTCAAGTTGCCGGGCAATCGGGCGAGAGAGCGGTCAAGATACGCCCGACTGCCCGGCAACTTGGTTCAGGAGTTGCCCGGCGACCTGGTTCAGAAGCAGCGGCGGGCCGGTTCGGCCACGAACCCGGGATTGGCCGTCGGGAAACGCGCGAGCTGCCGATACAGTCCGGGTATGCGGATCAGGATCGTGGACGCGTTCACCGACCGGCCGCTGGGCGGCAACCCGGCGGGTGTGTGCCTGCTCGCCGGCGACGCCTGGCCGGACGAGAGCTGGATGCAGGGTGTGGCCGCCGAGCTGAACCTGTCGGAGACGGCGTTCGCGCGGCCGCTGGGCGGCTCGCACCAAGCGCCGCGCTGGGCGCTGCGCTGGTTCACCCCGGCCACCGAGGTCGACCTGTGCGGCCACGCCACGCTGGCCACCGCCCACGCCATGGCCGCCGACGGCCTGGCCACGGGCACGATCGGCTTCGACACCCGCAGCGGCCTGCTGTCGGCCACCGCCAACGCCGACGGCACCATCACGCTGGACTTCCCGGTGAACCTGCCGGTCGAGGTGCCGCCGCTGCCGGGCCTGGCCGAGGCGCTGGGCACGGCGGTGGTGTCCGCCCACGACACCGGGGCGCTGGGCGACCTGCTGGTGGAACTGGCCGACGAGCAGACCGTACGCGGACTGCGCCCCGACCTGGCCAAGGTCGCGAACCTCGCCACCCGGGGCGTGATCGTCACCGCCGCCGCGGCCGACCCGGCGGCGGGCTACGACTTCGTGTCCCGCTTCTTCGGCCCCGCCGTGGGCGTGCCCGAGGACCCGGTGACCGGCAGCGCGCACACCGCGCTCGCCCCGTTCTGGGGTGCCCGGTTCGGCCGCGGCGAGCTGGTCGGGTTGCAGGCGTCGGCGCGCACCGGACTGGTGCGCACCGTGCGCCGCGGCGACCGGGTCGAGCTGACCGGCCGGGCCGTCACCGTCCTCGACGGCACCCTGCACGCCTGAGTCAGGCGCGGGCGGCGGCCTTCTCCCGTACGGACGCGGGCAGCGCCTCGACGTCGACCAGGCGGGGCAGCAGCTCCGGCTCCAGCGTCATCGCCCGGAACGCCACCGCGATGCTCACGTCGTGGTCCGGGCGGTGCACCACGGTGACCTCGTCGCCCGCGCGCACCTCGCCCGGCTCGACCACCCGCAGGTACGCCCCCGGCAGCGCCGCCTGGGTGAACCGCTTGACCCAGCCCTGCTCCGCCATCGCCGCGGCGAACGTGCGGCACGGGATGCGCGGCACCGACACCTCCAGCAGCGCCGTGCCGACCCGCCACCGCTCGCCGATCAGGGCGCCGTTGACGTCGACCCCGGTCGTGGTGAGGTTCTCGCCGAACTGGCCCGGCCGCACGTCGCGGCCGAGCTCGGCGGCCCAGCCGTCCAGGTCCTCGCGGGCGTACGCGTACACGGCCTGGTCGTCGCCGCCGTGATGGCGCCGGTCGCAGATCTCGTCGCCCTCGACCCCGCTGCCCAGTCCCGTGTCGCGCGGCCCGGGTGCCCGCAGCGCCACCGCGTGCTCGACGGACCGCTTGTCGATACCCGTGACGCCCATGTCAGCAGCTTCGCTGGCGCGCGCCCGACCCGTGTTGACCGAGATGATCCTGCCCATCGGACCAGCCTAGCCGGGCCGTCCGGCGGCCGTCGCGAGCAGCGGTAGGGTGCCGCTCATGATCCGTACCGCCGTGCCTGACGACGTTCCCGTGCTGCTCGACCTCATCGCCGAGCTCGCCGAGTACGAGGGCGCCCCGCACGAGGCCAAGGCCACGCCCGCCCAGCTGCACGAAGCCCTGTTCGGGCCGTACCCGGCGGCGTTCGCGCACGTCGCCGTCGACGACCAGACCGGCGAGGCGGTCGGCATGGCGGTGTGGTTCCTCAACTACTCCACCTGGGACGGGGTGCACGGCATCTACCTGGAGGACCTGTACGTGCGCCCGGCGGCGCGCGGACGCGGGCACGGCCGGGCGCTGCTGCGCACGCTCGCGGGGCTGTGCGTCGAGCGCGGATACACCAGGCTCCAGTGGTGGGTGCTGAACTGGAATGAGCCCGCGATCACCTTCTACCGGGGCCTGGGCGCCAAGCCCATGTCGGACTGGACCGTCTACCGGGTCGACGGCGACGCACTCGCCGCACTCGGCGCCTAGACCTCGCCCGCGGAAGGGACCGGATAGACCTCTGGCGATGCGGCGGATCGGCGTGGTGTGCGCGGCCGCCGATACACTGGCGCGGCTCATCCGGCTGAACGCCGCCGGACGCCGTACCGGAGAGGAGTCCGCCGTGACCGACTCGCCGACGCCGCCCCAGGCCGCGCCGCCCCGGCGGGTGTTCGGGCTGACGCGCGGCAGGCTGATCGCCGTCATGGCCGTCGCCGCCCTCGTCTGCTGCGCCCTCCCGGTCGCCGTCGCCGGCACCGTGCTCAGCGGCCGGGCGAAGACCGAGGTGCTGACCTGCGACACCGGCGGACCGGTCGCGACGATGACCTACACGGTGACCAACCGCGGCCTGCTCAGCGCCGACGTCGACATCCTGGTCCAGGTCACCGGCGCCGACGGCGCGGTGCTCGGGCAGAGCACCGAGCGGGTGCCCAACCTGCACGCGGGCGCGACTGTCACCAAGGACACCGCGCTGCGCTACCGGGAGGGCACCCGCGCGACGCACTGCGTCGTCGAGCCCATGAACTGACCGGCGACGGTCAGGCGGAGCGGCCGTCGTCGGCCGGGCAGCGGCCGCGATCGGTGTAGCGGTCGGCGAACCGGGCCGTGGCGGCCGCGGCCCAGGCGGGCACCCGGATCCGGTGCAGCGTGTCCAGGGCGATCTCCATCAGCGAGCGGGCGGCCGCGGCCAGGTCGGGCCGGGCCATGCCCTCGCGGGCGGCGTCGATCCAGTACGCCCGGTCGGCGCCTTCCGGCAGGTCGGCGGCGACGGCGGCGGCCCGGTCGGAGCCGGTCGGGTCGTCGAGCAGGGCGGCCACCACGGTGGCGGGCACGGCCCAGTCGTCGCCGCGCTGCGCGTCGATCATGCGGATCTCCAGGTGGCCACGCGCCCGTACGGGCGGGATGACGCTCTTGAGGTGGCGGCGCAGGTCGGCCAGGTTGGCCGCGCGCGGGCCCTGGCCGCGCAGCCAGTGCCGCATGGTGAAGCCGACCGGCGGCACCAGCCACGGCCGCCCCGTGGGCATCCGCACGCCGGTGACCTGCGCGTCGAGCGCGTACGCGGTCCAGACGGCCCGGCACTCCCCGGCCGGGACCGGGTCGGTGCGGGTCGGGTCGGTGCGAAAGCGCAGCAGCTGGCGGGTGCTGCGGCCGCCGTCGCCCAGCGAGTTGGCGAACATCGCCATCAGGGCCGGGCCGAGCGTGTTGAGCAGCCACCAGCGCCGCTGGCGGCCGCGCCAGCCGGCCGAGTCGTCCCCCGCATCGACGTTGACCTGCACCGACGCGGCGTTGCACATCATCTGGCGGCCCACCGGACCGTACTGGTCGTAGGCGGCTTCCAGCGCGACGTAGCGCGGGTTGTCGACGAGCCGCCGGGCCGGGCGCGAGTCCAGCCCGGCGCCGATCAGGCGCAGGCCGCGGGCGCGCACCTCGTTCCTGATCACGGACATGTCCTCGGCGGCGGCGGTGAGGCAGTCGGTCAGGTTCGCGGCGGGCAGGGTGGACAGCTCGACCTGGCCGCCGGATTCGAAACTGATGGCGCTGCCGTACGGCAGGCGGCGGCCGGGCGGGTTGACCACGGCCTCGACCAGCGCGTGGTCGGGCCGGGCCAGCGGTGCCGTCGGGTCGACGACCAGCCACTCCAGCTCGACGCCGACGCATCCGATCCGCTGCGTGACGAAGGCGTTGTTGAAGACCCACTCCTCGGCGTACGGCTCCGAGAGCGCACGTGACACCCGCACCTCCACGACAGGTTCGACCAGCAGGGGAAACGGCCGCACTGTGCCGCCAACAGTTGCGGGCTCAACCGATTTTCCATCGACAGTTGTCGGTTGTCCAGGGTCCGAACGCTCAGGTCATCAGGGCATTACGCTCAGTCCGCCGCCGGATCGGGCCATCCGGCGCCCGGCAGAATGGATAGTGCCGAGGTAGTCCGCTACGCGCGTGCGGGCACAGGCGCCCGCGGGCGCGCTAGGGTGGCGATCATGCGTTATCGCCCGCTCGGCGCCTCCGGCCTGACCGTCTCCGCGGTCGGCCTCGGCTGCAACAACTTCGGCTGGCGGCTCGACCTCGACGGCACCCGCGCCGTCGTCGAAGCCGCCCTCGACGCCGGCATCACGTTCTTCGACACCGCCGACATCTACGGCCGTGGCACGGCCGTCGGGGCGTCGGAGTCCATGCTCGGCGAGGTCCTGAAGGGACGCCGGGACCAGGTCGTGCTGGCCACCAAGTTCGGCCACCAGCACATCGACATCGGCTACGGGCCGGCTGCCGGGGCCAAGGGCGGGCGCGCGTACATCCGGCGGGCGGTGGAGGCGTCGCTGCGCCGCCTGGGCACCGACCACATCGACCTGTATCAGATCCACACCCCCGACCCGGTCACCCCGATCGGCGAGACCCTGTCGGCCCTGCACGAGCTCGTGCTGGAGGGCAAGGTCCGCTACATCGGCAGCTCCCAGTTCGCCGGGTGGCAGATCGCCGACGCCGTACGCGTGGCGCAGCAGCTCAACACCACCGCGTTCATCAGCGCCCAGGACCACTGGTCGCTGCTGGAGCGCGGCATCGAGGCCGAGGTCGTGCCCGCCGCCCGCCACTACGGCCTGGGCGTGCTGCCGTTCTTCCCGCTCGCCAACGGCCTGCTCACCGGCAAGGTCCGCCGCGGCCAGGGCGCGCCCGACACCAGCCGCCTGGCCAAGGACTCGGCCGGGTTCATCACCGAGGCGCGGCTGGACACCGTCGAGACGCTGGCCGGATGGGCCGACGAGCACGGGCACGGCCTGGTGGAGACCGCCATCGGCTGGCTGGCCGCGCAGCCCGGCTGCGGTTCGGTCATCGCCGGGGCGACCAGCCCCGAGCAGGTGCGCGCCAACGCCGCGGCCGCCGACTGGACCCCGTCGGCGCAGGACCTGGCCGAGCTGGACAAGCTGTCGCCGCCGCCCGCCCGCTGAGCGCGGACGGCGCAGGAAGGAGGAGCCCGTGGCCGAGGTCGAGGTCGTCGAGGTGCCCGCGAGCAGTCGGTACGAGGCCCGCGAGGGCGGGGTGCTGCTCGGGGTGCTGACGTACCGCCGCAAGCCCGGCATGGTGGTCTTCGACCACACCGGGGTGGAACCCGAGGCGCGCGGGCGCGGCATCGGCGGCCTGCTGGTCGCCGCCGCCATGGCCGACGCGGCCGCCGACGGGGTGCACGTCGTGCCCGCCTGCTCCTTCGTCCGCCGCTGGATCGACGACCACCCCGAGTACCTGCCGCTCACCGAGCACGCCTGACCGTTTCGGCACCGGCACGCCACATCGGGCGTGCCGGTGTGACCCGGACGACAGTGGACAGGGTCTGCTAGACGTGTACGAGCCGCATCAGAACAGCGGCACGCACACGAGGAGAAGCGGACCAGTGGTTTTCAAGAGGATGCTCTCGGCGCTCGGCGTCGGCGGCCCGTCGGTCGACACCGTCCTGTCCACGCCGGTGGTGCGCCCCGGCGGCATACTGGCCGGCCAGGTGCACATCCGCGGCGGCGAGCGCGACACCCTCATCGAGTACGTCTCGATCGGCCTGGTCACCCGGGTCGAGGTCGAGCACGGCGACAGCGAGTACGGCAGCACGGTCGAGTTCCAGCATGTCCGGCTGACCGGCGCGTTCACGCTCGCCGCGGGCGCGACCCAGACGCTGCCGTTCCAGCTGGAGATCCCCTGGGAGGCCCCGGTCACCGCGTTCTACGGCACGCCGCTGCGCGGCATGACCATGGGCGTGCACACCGAGCTGTCGGTCGCCAACGCGGTGGACAAGACCGACCTCGACGCGGTCGCCATCGAGCCGCTGCCGCTCCAGGCCGAGATCATGGAGGCGTTCACGCGGATGGGCTTCCAGTTCGCCCGCGCCGACCTCGAACGCGGCCGCATCCACGGCGTGCACCAGACGCTGCCGTTCTACCAGGAGATCGAGTTCTACCCGGCCCCCGCGTACAGCGGCCGGATGCGGCAGCTCGAACTGACCTTCGTCACCAGTCCGCACGGCATGGACGTGGTGCTGGAGTTCGACAAGCGCGGGTTCGGCTCGCACGACTCGTTCAGCCGCCACCACGTCAGCCACGCCGACGCCGGCCGCACCGACTGGACCGCCGTGATCGACGGCTGGATCCGCCAGGCCCTGGAGCGCCACGGCAGCCACGGCTACGGCCACCAGCAGTACGGGCACCAGCAGTACGGGCACCAGCAGTACGGGCACGGCTACGGCCACCACGGCGGGCACGGCCACGGCGGCGACGGGTACGGCATGGGCACGGTCGTCGCGGCGGGCGCCGCGGGTTTCCTGGGCGGCATGGTCGCCGGGGAGATCGCCGAGGAGGTCTTCGACTTCGACGACGACGGCGGCTTCTTCGAGTAGTGACCCACGCCGCCAGGTCGGCGGTGCTGTGCGGCGGGACGAGCGGCTAAGGTGGGCCGGTGTTCAAGGCCCTCGTGTGCTTCATGCTCGTCTTCATCGCCGTCGGCGCCGCCGGGATGTGGCTGGCGACCCAGCGCGGCAAGCGCTGATCACTGCCACCCCTCATGGACGCCGGCACCCTCACGCTGCTGCTGACCGCCGCCACCGCCGCCGGGTGGGTGGACGCCGTGGTCGGCGGCGGCGGCCTCCTGCTGCTGCCCGCCCTGCTGATCGGCCTGCCCAACGTGCCGGTCGCCACGGTGCTGGGCACGAACAAGATGACCGCGATCGCGGGCACCTCCAGCGCCGCGGTGCTGTACGCCCGGCGCACCCGCATCGACTGGCGGGTGGCCGGGCCGGCCGCGGCGATGGCCGTGGTCGTCTCCGGCATCGGCGCCTGGTTCGCCGGGTCGGTGCCGCCGGACGCGTACCGGCCGGTGGTGCTGGCCATCCTGGTGGGCGTCGCCCTGTTCGTGACGTTCCGCCCGAACAACGGGGTCACCGCCCACCCGGAGAAGCGCACCAGGACCCGTGCGGCGGTCGCGGTCGCGCTGGCCGGCGGCCTGATCGCCCTGTACGACGGCATGATCGGCCCCGGCACCGGCACCTTCCTGGTGCTCACCTTCACCACCGTGATCGGCGCCGACTTCCTGCACGGCTCGGCCATGGCCAAGATCGTCAACGCGGGCACCAACCTCGGCGCGCTGATCGTCTTCTCGCTCGGCGGCCACGTGTGGTGGCAGCTCGGCGCGGCGATGGCCGTCTGCAACATCATCGGCGCGCAGCTCGGCGCCCGGCTGGCCCTCAAGCGCGGCTCCGGCTTCGTCCGCATCGTGCTCCTGGTCGTCGTCCTGGCCCTGATCGCCCGCCTGTCCTACGACCAGTGGTTCGCCTGACCCCGGTCCCGCCCCACCACCCCCGCCCCACCACCACGCCCGCCGCACGACCGCGCCCCGCCCACCGCTCGGCCGAGTTGCCGGGCAATCGGGCGTATTCCGCCCGGCCATAGGCCCGACTGCCCGGCAACTCGGACCACTCGGACCGCCCGCACCACTCCGGAGACTCGGACCACTCGGGGGACTTGGACCGCGAGGGGCGGGTTGACCGCGATCATGGAGGCATGGCCTCGGCGGCGGCACGGCGGAAGGGCAGCGGCCCGGCCGTCCTGCTCATCCTCGGGTCGATGCTGTCGGTGCAGGTCGGCGCGGCCGCGTCGACAGGGCTGTTCGACGCCGTCGGCCCGGCGGGCACGGCGTGGCTGCGCCAGTGCTGGGCAACCGTGGCGTTCTGGCTGATCGCCCGCCCGACGTGGCGGTGGCTGCGCGCGCAGCGCCGGGCCGACCTGGCCGGAGCGCTGCTGCTGGGCGCGGTGAGCGCGGTGATGAGCGTGGCGTTCTTCGAGGCGATCGCGCGGATCCCGCTGGCCACCGCGGTGGCGCTGGAGTTCCTGGGCCCGCTGGGGCTGGCGGTGGTGCGGCGGACCGGCCGGTCCGGACTGGTGTGGCCGGTGTTCGCGCTGGCGGGCGTGCTGGCGCTGACCCGGCCGTGGCGGGGCGGCGTCTCGGTGGCCGGCGTCGCGCTGGCGCTGGTCGCGGCGGCCGGGTGGGCGGCGTACATCCTGCTGACGCAGCGGGTCGGCGACCGGTTCGAGGGGGTCAAGGGGCTGGCGGTGGCGATGCCCGCGGCGGTGGTGGTGACGGCGCTGTTCGGCGTGCCGCAGGCGGCGGGCGGGCTGACCGGCCCGGTGGTGGCGCAGGCGGCGTGGCTGGCGCTGCTGCTGCCGGTGCTGCCGTACGCGCTGGAGCTGCTCGCGCTGCGCCGGCTCAACGTGGCGGCCTTCGGCACCCTGATGTGCCTGGAACCGGCGTTCGCGCTGCTGGTCGGTGCGGTGCTGCTGGGCCAGGCACCGGCACCGGCGCAGGTGCTCGGGGTGGCGCTGGTCGTCGTGGCCGGGATCGGCGCGCAGCGCACCGGGCACCGGTGACGGGAAGCACTTCGACCGCGCGCCAGATTGGTTAGGCATACCTAAGAAGCTAGGCTGGTTTCGGCCCGGTAGCGGGCCGGACAGGCGTGGTCCACACTGGATCTCCAGCCGTCGCTGCCGGGGAGGGGTTCCCATCAACACCGTGCCGAACACCGACGACACGCTCCCCGGCGCCCGCGCTGCGGTGCTCGCCCGGCTGTGGGGTGCCCTGGTCCGCGAGCCGCTGCCCGGCGTGGCCGAGCGCCGGGTGTACGGCACGGACGTCCTGGTCACCCTCGCCTCCGGCCAGCGGCTGATGGGCAGCGCCGCGATGGCCGAGATGTTCGCCGTCGCGCCGGAGGGCCTGCGCATCGCGCTGGAGACCGAGCGCCACGACGACCCCGCCGCGCTGCTGCGGGCCCTCGACCTGCCCGGACATCCGCGGCGGCTGGCCGAGGAGGTCGCCGACAGCGTGGTGCAGCTGGCCCTGGCCCGCGCCGGGCAGCCCGGCCCGCACCGCGGCACGCCCGTGCTGGACGCGCTGGCCGGTCGCGCCGACGGCCTGGCGGTGCTGGAGCAGGCCGTGGTCGACGGCCACCCGCTGCACCCCTGCTGCCGCACCCGGCTCGGCATGTCCCAGGCCGAGTCCCTGGCGTACGCCCCCGAGCACCGGCCCACGGTGGGCCTGGAGGTGTTCACCGTCCCGGCCAGGCGCTGGCTGACCACGGGCGCGGGGCTGGCACCCCGGCTGCCGGTGCACCCGTGGCAGCGCGAGCACGTGCTGTCGGCGTACCCCTTCCTGAAACCGACCGGCGAGAAGATCGCGGCCCGGCCGCTGATGTCGCTGCGCACGCTCGCCGCGGTCGCCGACCCCACCCGGCACTACAAGACGTCGGTGGACGTGCAGATGACCAGCGCGGTCCGCATCGTCTCCCCCGCCGCGGTGCGCAACGGCCC
Organism: Catellatospora sp. TT07R-123; assembly: GCF_018327705.1. Lineage (NCBI taxonomy): Bacteria > Bacillati > Actinomycetota > Actinomycetes > Micromonosporales > Micromonosporaceae > Catellatospora > Catellatospora sp. TT07R-123. Next base: position 2,094,354 of record NZ_BNEM01000001.1, read on the forward strand.
GGTGGTGTCGAAACTGCTCGCCCAGCTCGGCGCCGACCTGGGCCTGTCGGTGTGGCCGGAGCTGGCCGCGGGCGCGGTGCTCGACGAGTCCGGGCAGCCGCTGCGCAGCCTGGCCGTGGTGGCCCGCCGTGCCGCCCGCCCCGGCCCGAACGAGGTGATCCTGCCGGTCGCGGCGCTGTCGGCGCCCTCGCCGGCCGACGGCCGCCCGCTGCTGTGCGAGGCGGTGACGTCGGGCTACGGCGGGCACCCCGCCGGGTTCGTCGCCGACCTGGCCGGGCTGATCGTGCCGGTGCTGCTGACGCTGCTGCACCGGGGTGTGGCGCTGGAGGCGCACGGGCAGAACCTGCTGGTCACGCTCAGCCACGGGCGGCCCACGGGGCTGTCGTACCGCGACATCGGCGGCATCCGGGTCAGCCCGCAGCGGCTGCGCCGCCACGGCGCGGACGTGCCGGCGCTGCACGGCGACCTGGCCACCGACGACCCCGCGCAGCTGCGGGCCAAGGTGCTGGCCTCCGGCATCGCGGTCGCGCTCGGCGAGCCCATCGCGACCGTCAGCCGGGAGTACGGTGTCGACCCGGCCGCGCTGTGGCGCCTGGTCCGCGACCGGGTCGAGGCGCTCTACGACGCGCTGCCGCCCTCGGCCGCCGGCGACGCCCGCGCGGTGCTCGGCGACACCCTGCCGCTCAAGGCCACCACGGTGATGCGGCTGGCCGACGATCCGCTGGCCGACGTGTGGGCCGCGCTGCCGAACCCGCTGGCCCAGTGATGCGCACGCTCGACGGCTCGATGGCCGCCGAGGTGGCCGGGATCGCCCCGGACCTGCTCGACGGCTACCGCGACGCGCTGCCGCGGGCGCGCGAGGCGGTCGCGACGCGGCTGGCCGAGGCGCTGTGGCGCGAGGACCTGGGCGACGCGCGGCGGCGCTTCCGGGGCACGGTGCACGGGTTCGAGCGGGTGGTGCTCGGGCCGGTCGCCGACGACCCGCTGTCGCTGACCGACCATCCGGGGCTGCGCGCCGAACTGGACAGCGCGGTGCACGGGCTGGCCCTGGCGTACGCGCGGCGCGCCGTACAGGACCCGGGGCACCGGGCTGCCGCGACCGCGCTCGGGCTGCCCGACCTGCCGTCGCTGCTGGCCGACCTGGACCCGGACGAGCGGGTGGCGCGGCTGGAGCGGCTGGCCACCGAGGGGCACAACCTGCACCCGTGCGGGCGGACCCGGCTGGGCTGGGGCGCGGCCGACATGATCGCGCACGACCTGGAGACCGCGTCGACGGCGGTCGGGTTCGTCGCCGCCGGGCCCGATCTGGTGCTCGGCGACGACCCGGCCGAGCGGCTGGGCGTCGCGGCGCCGCCGGGGCGGCGGGTGCTGCCGGTGCACATCTGGCAGCTGCGGCGCCTGCGCGAGCGGCACCCGGAGCTGTTCGCCGACGGCACGCTGCGGGTGCTCGACCCGGTGCTGCCCGCACTGCCCACGGCGGCGCTGCGCACGGTGCTGCTGACCAACCGGCCCGGCCCGGCCGTGTACCTGAAGCTGTCGCTGGACGTCCAGATCACCTCGACCCGGCGGACCATCTCGGTCGCCTCGACCCGCAACGGGCCCGCCCTGTCCGCGGTGCTCAGCGCGCTGCTCGCCGACGACCCGGCCGGGGAGCGGCTGCTGCTGATGACCGAACCGGCGGGCACGGCCGCGCTGGTCGGCGACTCGCGCCAGCTGAGCACCATCGTCCGCGACGGCCTCGGCCCGCTGCTCGCGCCGGGCGACGAGCCGGTGCCCGGCAGCGCGCTGGCCGCGGTCGACCCGGTCAGCGGCGGCACCGTCCTGTCCGGCCTGGTCGACCGGTATGCCCGCACCCGCGGACTCGCGTCGCCGCAGGCGGCCGCGACGGGCTTCCTCACCGAGTACGCCGAACTGCTGCTGCCGCCGGTGCTGCGCCTGGCCGCCCGCTACGGCATCGGGCTGGAGGCGCACCTGCAGAACTGCGTGCCGGTGTTCCGCGGCGGCGTCCCGCACCGGATGGGCATCCGGGACCTGGCCGGGATGCGCGTGCACGAGGGGCGGCTGGCGGCCGCCGGGATCGGGCTGCGGCTGTGGCCGGGGTCGGTGATCGGCACGGGCGACGAGCCGGTGCTGCTGGCGAAGGTGGCGTACACGGCGTTCCAGGCGCACCTGGGCGAGGTGGTGCTGCGGCTGGGCCAGTCGCACGGGCTGGCCGAGGCCGACGCCTGGGCGGTGGTGCGCCGCGTCGTGGACGCCGCCCTGGCCGGACATCCCGACCACGCCTTCTACACCGCGCCGACGGTGCCGCACAAGGCGCTGACCAGGATGCGCCTGGCCGGTTCCGGCGATCTCCACGTGCCCGTGCAGAATCCGCTGTATGCCCGCTGACCTGCCGCCGCGCGTGGCCGAGGCGCTGCGCGCCCTGCCCGACCCGGTCTGCGCCTACGTGTACGACCCCGCCGTGCTCGCCGACCGCGTCGCCCGGCTGCGCGCCGCCCTGCCCGGCGTGGCCGTCTGCTACGCGGTCAAGGCCAACGGGCATCCCGCGCTGGTCGGTGCGGCCGCGCGGGTCTGCGACGGGCTGGAGGTCGCCTCCGGCGGCGAACTGGCCCTGGCCGAGGCGGCCGGGGCCCGCCGGATCGTGTTCGGCGGCCCGGCCAAGACCGACGCGGAGCTGGCCGCCGCGCTGCGGCTGCGCGCCACCGTCAACGTCGAGAGCGTGCACGAGCTGCGCCGGTTGAGCCTGCTCGCGGCCGAGGTAGGCGAGACCGCCGAGATCACGCTGCGGGTCAACCGGGCCGAGGGCGGGCTGCCGGGCACGCACGCGATGGCCGGGGCCGCCACCCCGTTCGGCGTCGAGGAGGCGCAGCTGCCCGAGGCGGTGGCGCTGGCGCACTCGCTGCCGGGCGTGAACCTGACCGGCTGGCACCTGCACGCCGTCTCCAACAACCTCGACGCGGCCGCGCACGCGCGGTTCCTGGCCGAGGCGCTGGACTGGTCCGTCCTGGTCGCCGACAAGCTGGGGGTGGCGCTGCGCAGCGTCAACGCCGGTGGTGGATTCGGCGTCGACTACGCCGGGGACGCCGTGTTCGATCCGGCGGCGCTGCGGTTCGACGTGCCCGCCGGGATCGAGCTGGTGGTGGAACCGGGCCGGTGGCTGGCCGCCGACGCGGGCTGGTACGCCGCGCAGGTGCTGGACCTGAAGCAGACCCACGGCCGCTGGTTCGCGGTGCTGCGCGGCGGGACCCACCACTTCCGGCTGCCCGCGGCGTGGGGCTACAGCCACCCGTTCACGGTGCTCCCGGTCGAGCACTGGCCGTACCCGTGGCCGCGGCCGCAGGTCGAGGAGACCGCCGTGGACGCGGTCGGCGAGCTGTGCACGCCGCGCGACGTGCTCGCCCGCGACCGGCACGTCGAGCGGCTGCGCGTCGGCGACGTGCTGGTCTTCGGCCGCACGGGGGCGTACGGCTGGGACATCTCGCACCACATGTTCCTGCGCCACCCCGAGCCCGATTTCGTGGTGCTCTGACCCGGTTGCGGGTCACCCCCTGTGACCTCGCCGTCTACCCAGCGAATCGGATGATCACGACATGGTCCGCGCTGTTCGAGCTGGCTTGACAACGTCCTAGACTGTCCCGGTCCAGCACCGTCCCCGTGGTGCCCGACACCTGTTCCACCCCCACCCCCACCCCTTGAAATGCGGAGGCCCCGATGCCGAACGGCCGTAGCTCCGCGGTCCGATCGCACCGGCGCGGTGGCGGCCGGCGCCGCACGATCGCACCCTGGCTCGTCATCCCGATGGCACTGGTGCTGGTCGGCTCCGGGCTGACCATCGGTTACGTGTACCTCATCAAGAACGCCTGCTCCGGCAGCACCCAGGCCACCATCGTGGCGCCGCCGACGACTGCCGCGCTGCTGCAGGACCTGGCGGGCAAGTGGGCGCAGACCAACCCGTCGGTCAACGGCGTGTGCGCCTCGGTGAAGATCGGCGTGCAGGAGACCGCGGTCACCGTGGAGGCGCTCGCGCACGACTGGGACCCGACGGCCTCCGGCCCGGCTCCCGACGTATGGGTGCCCCCGTCGAGCGCCTGGGTGAAGAAGGCCGCCGCCGCCAGCGAGACCGCCGACCGGCTGCTGCCGGACCTGCTGCCCAGCGTGGCGCGTACGCCCGTCGTGATCGCGATGCCCCGGACCGTCGCCGAGCAGCTCAACTGGCCCAACACCAAGCTGGACTGGAAAGACCTGCTCGACAAGCTCGCGCAGGACAAGTCCATCAAGATCGGCATGAGCAACCCGGCGACCTCGACCGCGGGCCTGCTCGCGCTGTCGGCGATCATCGACGCCGACGACAACACCGAGGTCGACTCCACCGAGCTCGGCCGGGTGTTCCAGCTGGAGCAGCGCCTGTCGGTGTACAAGAGCACCACCGAGGAGCTGTTCGCGGAGTACGTCGCCGGCCAGGGCAAGTCGCTGACCGCGTTCCCCGCGCTGGAGCAGGACATCGTGCGCCACAACGAGGCCCACCCGGACCTGCCGCTGGTCGCCGTCTACCCGCAGAACGCGACCACCGAGGCGGACAACCCGTACCTGGTGCTGAAGAACGCGGCGTGGACCAGCAAGGAGCGGGTCGACGCCGCCCAGGCGTTCCTCCAGTACCTGCGCGAGGAGCCCGCCCGGGCCGAGGTGCAGTCGATGGGCTACCGCGACTCCAACCGCGTGCCCGGTCCGAAGCTGTCGCAGAACAACGGCGTGGTCAGCAAGCTGACCGCGCTGCCGGGCGGCGTGCTGCTGAGCGAGTCGATCACCCAGACGGTCAACACCTGGACCGCGCTGACCCGCCCGACCAACATGCTGCTGGTGCTGGACGTGTCCGGCTCGATGGGCAGCGTGGTGCGCGGCACCGGCCTGACCAAACTGGACCTGACCAAGTCGGGCGCCGGGGCGGCGATCCAGCTGTTCGGTGACGACGCCCAGGTCGGCCTGTGGGCCTTCTCCTCGCAGCAGTCGGGCAAGAAGGCCTACCGCGAGGTGGTGCCGGTCGGCAAGCTCAACGACGACGTCGACACCGACGGGGAGAGCGCCTCGCGGCGCGACACCCTCGTGTCGCAGCTCAAGGAGCTGGAGCCGGGCGGCAACACGGGTATGTACGACACGGTCTGGGCGGCGTACCAGACCATGCAGAAGCAGTACGTCCCCGACGCCACCAACATGATCGTGCTGCTGTCCGACGGCGCCGACGACGACCAGCTCCAGGGCCTGAAGCTGGAAGAGCTCACCGCGAAGATCAAGGCGGCGGACCCGAGCCGGCCCGTCAAGATCGTCACGATCGCGCTGGGCAAGCCGGAGAACAGCACCGCCCTCGCCAAGATCAGCGCCGCGACCGGGGAGAACACCTACAGCTCCGAGCGGTCGTACGACATCGGCAAGGTCCTCATGAGCGCCATCTTCGACGTCAACTGACGCACCCGCCCGAAGGGCCCGCCCCCACCGGGGCGGGCCCTTCGCCGTACCCGCCCCACCCCAAACCTCCGACCCCCACCCCCGCCGACCCCGAACCCGATCCAGCCGCCCCGCCCAGCCGCCCCGCTCAACCCGCTCAGCCCGCTCAGCCCGCCCGGCCCGCCCGGCCGCCCGGCCGCCCGCCCCGATTTTCATAGACGCTGGCCTATTACGTGGAAGATGATCTTCTTGGAAACGATGTAATAGGCCAGCGTCTATGAATGGCGCCGCGGGGAAGGCCCCCTCCCGACCCCGCGGAGATCCAGGCGGCCAACTCCGACCACAGACGGCGATCTTCACGCGGAGATCGCGGTTTCCGGTCAGCTTCAGCGGCTCAGGCCCAGGTTTTGACCGACGACGGCGATCTTCACGCACCGACGGCGGCGATCTTCACGCGGAGATCGCGGCTTCCGGTCACCTTCGGCGGTTCGGGGCGAGGTTATGACCGAAGACGGCGATCATGCCCACGCGGGCGCCGTTTCGGAACCACGTTCGCAGGCCACATCGCCGCCCTTCCCCGCCGCCGGCGCCGCAATGGGTACCCCCGGGGCTCGGCGTCTCACCACCCCGGCCAGCCGAATCGATCACGGTGCCAGGGTGGCGACACACCGTCGAACCCTGCCATAAGTTCATGATCAACGGATAGGGGGCGGGGGCGGCGGAGGTGGGGTGGGTGGGGTCAGCTGTGGAGGGCGGTGCGGACTGGGGCGGCTTTGGCGGCGGCTTCGGCTACCTCGGCCCACGGGTCGGAGTCGATGGTGATGCCGCCGCCGGCCCATACGTGGACAGAGGTGCCGTCGACGGCGGCGGTGCGGATCGTCAGGCCCAGGTCGATGCTGTCGGGACCGATCCAGCCCAGCGCGCCCATGCTGACACCCCGCCCGACCGGCTCCAGCCGGGCGATCTCGGCCAGCGCCGCCAGCTTCGGCGCCCCGGTGACCGATCCGCCGGGGCAGACGGCGCGCAGCAGTTCGGCGAGCCCGGTGCCGGGCCGGATCCGGGCGGTCACGTCCGATTCAGCCTGCCACAGGTCGCACCAGGGCCGCAGCGCGAACAGCCGGGGCACCCGGACCGTGCCGGTGACGGCGACGTGGGACAGGTCGTTGCGCATCAGATCGACGATCATGACGTGCTCGGCCCGCTCCTTGGGCGAGGCGAGCAGTTCGGCGCGCCCGGCGGCGGTGGCCGGGGCGGTGCCCTTGATGGGGCGGGTCAGCACCTCGCCGCCGCGTACGCGCAGCAGGGTCTCCGGCGAGCCGCAGCCGATCGCCCAGCCGTCGCCGGACAGGATCCCCGCGTAGCGGGCGCCCGGCAGCCGGGTCAGCCGCCGTAGCGCGGGCAGCGGATCGCCGGTGTACCCGGCCGAGGCGTGGCCGACCACGTTGACCTGGTATACGTCGCCGCGAGCGATCGACGCCCGCACCTGCTCCACCGCTGCGGCATGGTCTGCGGGGCTCCAGGAGGGCCGCCAAGCCCCCAACCGCCAGTCGCCGTGCGTTTGCCCGGACGGGGCGTCCGGTTCGCCCTGCGGGCGTACGGTGGCGGAGTGCGCGTAAACCACCGCGACCACGTCCGGCACCGAGGGGACGGGGCTGGGGGCGCCCTGCCGGCCGCCCGCCATGGCCGCTCCACCGGCGGCGGAGACGAACAGCGCCGCGCCGCAGATGTCGTGTTCCCGATCGGGCACTTCCGAAGAAGTACAACAAGCGGACACATCATTCACAATGAGGTTATGGCGGGTCAGAAAAGATTCGACAAGAGCGGCCGGGTCACCCGGGTCACCCACGCGCCACTCGAACCGGGAGCGTTCCCACGCCTGGTCACGGCACGATGCCGGAATGCCAGGGATGTCCCTGGCCGGACCATGGGTGGGGTATAGACCGACCGGCTTCATTCGTCTCGTCCGAACGGTTGATAAATGAAAACGCCCAGCGTCACCTGCTCGTAAAAGGCTCGTTCGGCTTGGTAGCGTGCGTCACTGTTCATGTGATCGACCGCACACCGGCGCCGGTTCGCCTCTGACCGAGCAACCACGCCCTCACCCCTAACCGAATCGCGGAGAACCCCGAGATGTTGTGCCAGCACCAACCGCAGTGCCCGTCCGCCGACGCCATCGACCACGATGCCGCCAAGGTGGTGGCTTCCTTCCCGGAGCAGGGCTGGAGCCTCCTCTGCAACGGTGTCATCGTCTTCGAGGACACCGGCGAGCTGCTCCCCGACGGGTCGAGCGTCGCCCCGCACCGCGGTCCCGCGGTGCACGCGATGGCCTGACGGATCACACCCTAAGGCTCTCACCAGGCGGCAGAGCTGCCGCCGTCCCCGCCACGCCGGCCGGCCCGAGGTTGTGTCCAGGCCGGCGCGACGCGGGGTTTCATCGGCTCACCGCCGTCAGGCGAACGCCTCCGGCGGCGGGCAGGAGCAGACCAGGTTCCGGTCGCCGTACGCCCCATCGATCCGGCGCACCGGCGGCCAGTACTTCCCCGCCCGCTCCGACGCGCTCGACCGCGCCGGGTACGCCGCGACGCTGCGCGGGTAGGCGTGGGGCCACTCGTCCCCGGTCACCATCGACGCCGTATGCGGCGCGTTGACCAGCGGATTGTCGTCGGAGGGCCAGTCACCCGAGCCGACCTTGTCGATCTCGCGGCGGATCGAGATCATCGCGTCCACGAACCGGTCCAGCTCGGCCAGGTCCTCGCTCTCGGTCGGCTCCACCATCAGGGTGCCCGCCACCGGGAACGACATCGTCGGGGCGTGGAAGCCGTAGTCGATCAGGCGCTTGGCCACGTCGTCGACGCTCACGCCGGTCGCCTTCGTGATCGGACGCAGGTCCAGGATGCACTCGTGCGCGACCAGGCCCTTGTTGCCGCTGTACAGCACCGGGTAGTGCTCGCGCAGCCGCGCCGCGACGTAGTTGGCCGCCAGCACCGCGGTGCCGGTCGCGGCCGCCAGCCCGTCCGGGCCCATCATCCGCAGGTACGCCCACGGGATGGGCAGGATCGAGGCGCTGCCGTGCGGCGCCGCGCTGATCGCGGACACGTCGTTCGAACCGGGCAGGAACGGCGCCAGGTGCGCGCGCACCGCCACCGGGCCGACGCCGGGGCCGCCGCCGCCGTGCGGGATGCAGAACGTCTTGTGCAGGTTCAGGTGCGACACGTCCGCGCCGAACTTGCCCGGCTTGGCGAAGCCGACCAGCGCGTTCAGGTTCGCGCCGTCGACGTACACCTGGCCGCCCGCCTCGTGCACCTTGGCGCAGAGGGAGGCGATGCCGGTCTCGTACACGCCGTGGGTGGACGGGTAGGTCACCATGATCGCGGCGAGGTCGTCGCGGTGCTTCTCGATCGCCCGGTCCAGGTCGACCAAATCCACGTTGCCCGAGTCGTCGCAGGCCACCACGACCACGCGCATGCCCGCCATGACGGCGCTGGCCGCGTTGGTGCCGTGGGCACTCGACGGGATCAGGCAGACGTCGCGGTGGGAGTCGCCGTTGGCGCGGTGGTACGCCCGGATCGCCAGCAGGCCTGCGAGCTCGCCCTGCGAACCGGCGTTGGGCTGCACGCTGACCGCGTCGTACCCGGTGACCTCGGCCAGCCAACCCTCCAGCTGCGTGATCAGCTCGCGGTAGCCCGCGGTCTGCGCGGCCGGGGCGAAGGGGTGGATCTGCCCGAACTCCGGCCAGGTCACCGCCTCCATCTCGGTGGTGGCGTTGAGCTTCATGGTGCACGAGCCCAGCGGGATCATGCCCCGGTCCAGCGCGTAGTCCAGATCGGACAGGCGGCGCAGGTAGCGCAGCATCGCGGTCTCGGAGTGGTGGCTGCGGAACACCTCGTGCGTCAGGAACTCGGTGTCGCGGGCCAGCCCGGCCGGGATCGCCGACCCGCCCGATACGGCGGCCAGCTCCACCCCGAACGCGGCGGCGACCGCGCGCAGGTGCAGCACGGTGGTGGTCTCGTCGCAGGCGATGCCGACCCGGTCGGCGTCGACGCGGCGCAGGTTCACGCCCGACGCGGCGGCGGCCGCGACGATCTCGTCGGCCCGGCCCGGCACGACCGCGGTCACGGTGTCGAAGAACGCGCCGTGCGCCACCTCGACGCCGCCCGCGCGCAGCGAGTCGGCCAGCCGGACGGCGGCACCGTGGGCGTGGCGGGCGATGCCACGCAGGCCGTCGGGGCCGTGGTAGACGGCGTACATGCTGGCCATGACGGCGAGCAGGACCTGCGCGGTGCAGATGTTGCTGGTCGCCTTCTCGCGGCGGATGTGCTGCTCGCGGGTCTGTAGCGCCAGCCGGTAGGCCGGGGTGCCGTCGATGTCCTTGGAGACGCCGACCAGGCGGCCGGGCAGCGAGCGCTCCAGCCCGGCGCGTACGGCCAGGTAGCCGGCGTGCGGGCCGCCGAAGCCCATCGGCACGCCGAAGCGCTGGGCCGAACCGCAGGCGATGTCGGCGCCGATCGAGCCCGGGGCGCGGACCAGGGTCAGCGCCAGCAGGTCGGCGGCGACCGCGACCAGCGCCTGGCGGGCGTGGGCGGCGGCGATCAGCTCGGCGTGGTCGCGCAGCGCGCCGGAGGCGCCCGGGTACTGCACGTGCAGGCCGAAGAACTCGGCCGGGAGCTCCTCGGTGTCGAGGTCGACGACGCGCACCTCGATGTCGAGCGGCTCGGCCCGGGTGGTGATCACGTCGATGGTCTGCGGGAGCGCGTCGGCGTCGACGACGTACACGTTGCTCTTGCTCTTGGCCGAGCGGCGGGCCAGCGTCATCGCCTCGGCGGCGGCGGTGCCCTCGTCCAGCATCGAGGCGTTCGCGGTGGCCAGCCCGGTCAGGTCGGTGACCATGGTCTGGAAGTTGAGCAGCGCCTCCAGCCGCCCCTGCGAGATCTCCGGCTGGTACGGGGTGTACGCCGTGTACCAGGCCGGGCTCTCCAGCACGTTGCGCTTGATCACGCCGGGGGTGTGCGTGCCGTGGTAGCCCAGGCCGATCATCGAGGTCAGCACCGCGTTGCGCGACGCCAGGGTGCGCAGCTCGGCCAGGGTCTCGGCCTCGGTGGCGGCGGCGGGCAGGTCGAGGGTGCCGTGCCAGCGGATCACCTCGGGGATGGCCGCGTCCATCAGCTCCTCGATGGAGGAGTAGCCGATGGCATTGAGCATGCGTTCGGTGTCGGCGGAGCCGGGGCCGATGTGACGTTCGACGAAAGCACTCATATGGGACTCCGGGGTCGAGGACCTAAGCCCTCCCCCTCTGTCGCGTCGCTTCAGAGTCGCCATGCCCGTACGGTTCGGGTGCCTGAGAGGTTCCGGGGAGGAATTGCCCCTTCGGCGCCGCGCTGACGCGCGGACTCTCCCACACGGGTGTGCCGGCACCAATCACGCTACCAGCACCGCCTGGGCGGCACCGTAACCTGGGCCACTGCCGCATCGCCACAGCAACCTCGAAGGTCACACCCGCCCCGCCGCGCTGTTCACGGCAGCAGGACGACCTTGCCGACCGTGCGCCGGTCCTCCAGTGCGCGGTGCGCCGCCGCGGCGTCGGCGAGCGGGAACTCGGCGATCAGCGGGGTCAGCCGGCCCTCGGCCGCCTCGCGCAGCGCCTGCTCCTCCAGCTCGCGCAGCGGCCGGGTCACCGCCGGGCCGAGCGCCGAGCTGGCGGTGATGCCCCGGGTGTACAGGTCGGCTGTGGTGATCTCCGTTGCGCTTCCCGACGACCACCCGCAGATCACGAACCGGCCGCCGGGCGCGAGCAGTTCCAGGGCCGCCCGGCCCGCCGGCCCGCCGACGCCGTCGATGACCAGCGACAACCGCCGCTCGCCCAGCTCGGCCCGCACCCGCTGCGGCCAGTCCGCCGCCGTGTAGTCGACGGCCGTGCCGGCGCCGTTGCGCCGCACCTGCTCCACCTTGGCGGGGCCGCCCGCGACGCCGACGACGTACGCGCCCGCGCGCTGGGCTGCCTGCACGAACAGGGTGCCCAGGCCGCCCGCGGCGGCGGTGACCAGGACGGTGTCGGCCTCGGTCAGGGCGGCGCGGTCGAGCACGCTGACGGCGGTGCGGCCGGTGCCGATCATCGCGACGGCGGTCGGGGCGGACAGGTGGTCGGGGATCTCGTGCAGGGAGGTGGCGGCGGCGAGGGCGCGTTCGGCGTACCCGCCGCTGGTCAGGCCGAGGTGGGCGACCGCGCGGCGGCCCAGCCAGCCCGGGTCCGCCCCGGGCCCGGTCGCGACCACCCGGCCCGCGACCTCGCGGCCGGGTGTCATCGGCAGGGCCGGGAGCGGGAACGGGGTGCGCCCGCCGCTGCGGATGCTCGTGTCGATGAGGTGCACACCCGCCGCCTCGACCTCGATCACCACCTGGCCGTCTCCCGGCTCCGGGTCGGGGACCTGTTCGAGCAGCAGGTTCTCGGCCGGGCCGAACTCGTACTGGCGGATGGCGCGCATGGTGCTCCTCGGGGTGTGGCAGGCCGCGTCACCCGGCGGTGTCCGCCGGGTGCCCGCCACGACGTTAAAACCTCAAGTCGACTTGAGGTCAAGGCCGCCCGCGAGGGATCAGGGATGCGGCAGGTAGACCGTCCGGCCCGCGCGGCGGGCGGCCAGGGCCGGCGCCAGGCGCCGGGCGGAGTTCTCGGCCAGCAGTTCGGACGCGGTCTCCGGCGCGAAGAACCCGACCTCGGCGATCTCGGTCGGATCGGTCGGGTCGGCGGCCGCGGCGGCGGTCCCGCCGTCGAACAGGAAGTGCGCCATGGCGCGCGAGCGGTGCCCCTGCGGCGGCGCCCAGTCGACCAGCAGCAGCAGGCCGACCTCGGCCTCCAGCCCGGCCTCCTCGGCCAGCTCCCGCGCGGCGGCCAGGTGCGGCGGCTCGCCCGCCTCGACGATCCCGCCCGGGAACGACCAGTGGTCGCGATAGGTGGCCTTCACCAGCAGCACCCGGCCCTCGGCATCGGTGACCAGGGCGCTGGCCGACACGTGGAACGTGGGCAGGCTCTGATACCACTGCGCCGGATCGACCCATGTCACCCCGCCAGCCTACGGCGCCACCGCCGCTCGCCGCCTGCCGCTCGCCGCTCGCCACGCGCGGATCGTTCGTGCAGTCTCGGGGAAAGTGCGGGAATCACGCCCGGCTTTCCTGCACTTTCCCCGAAACTGCACGAATCACGCCTGGCAGCGGCCCTTGCGCGACCGACATTGGTGCGACGATTATCGATTCGATACTCGTCACTGAAGGAGATTCGCATGAAGCGTCGCATCGCCGCGCTCGCCCTCGCCGCCGCGGGTGCCGCGGCCGTCCTGGTGCCCGGCGCCCCCGCCCAGGCGTACGGGCAGTGCCTGGCCAACACCAAGTGCGGCTGGCTCTACTACGCCGACGCCGCGCACACCCGGCTGCAGGGCGGCCACACCACCAACTGCGAGGGGACCGTGCTCGACTGGGGCATCAAGGCGGGCTACTCCGTCTTCATCAGCGAGCAGTGCGTGGACCTCCCGCCCGTGGAGTGAGAGCGGCCGCCCGCCCGGCACGGGTTTCGGTAGCCTCGCGGGCATGCCGCCGCTGTCGTTGCGCCCGGCCGTGCCCGCAGACGGCCCGGCGATCGCCGCCATCCAGCTCGCCGCGTGGCGCGCGACGTACGGCCGGCTGAACCCTGCCCTGGTCGACGGCCTCGACCTCGACCGCACCAGCGCGAACTGGGCCCGCGCCGCCGCCGATCCGGCCCGCCGCCTGCGGCTGGCCGAGTCCGGCGCGACGGCGGTCGGCTACGCCCTGAGCGGTCCGGCCGAGTCCGGGCCCGACGGCACCGGCGAGATCGACGCCGTGTACCTGCTGCCCACCGCCCAGGGTCAGGGCGGTGGGCGCCTGCTCGTCGAGGATGCGCTGCTCGGGCTCGGCGAGGCCGGGCACGGCGAGTGCGTCGTGTGGGTGGTCGAGCAGAACGCGGGGGCGCGGGCCTTCTACGAGCGGGTCGGCTTCCGCCCCGACGACGGCCGCGACACCTGGCGCGGCCTGCCCGTGGTGCGCTACCGCGCGGCTACGCCCGCCGTCCCACGCCGACAAGCCGACGGCATCGACCCCGGCCGCCGCCACTAGGCTGATCTCCATGACGTACGTGGCAGAACCGAAGCGGTACGACCGGATGATCTACCGCCGTTCCGGACGCAGCGGCCTGAAGCTGCCCGCCATCTCCCTCGGCCTGTGGCACAACTTCGGCCACGAGCGGCCCTGGCAGCGGCAGGCCGAGATCGTCCGGCGCGCCTTCGATCTCGGCATCACCCACTTCGACCTGGCCAACAACTACGGCCCGCCGCCCGGCGCGGCCGAGGAGAACTTCGGCCGGATGCTCGCCACCGACCTGAAGCCGTACCGGGACGAGCTGGTCATCGCCACCAAGGCCGGATACGACATGTGGCCGGGCCCGTACGGCGAGTGGGGTTCGCGCAAGTACCTGACCGCCTCGCTGGACCAGTCGCTGAAGCGGATGGGCCTGGACTACGTCGACGTCTTCTACTCCCACCGCCTCGACCCGGACACTCCGCTGGAGGAGACGATGGGTGCGCTGGACGCGGCGGTGCGCGCGGGCAAGGCCCTCTACGTGGGCATCTCGTCGTACCCGTCGGCGCAGACGCGGCAGGCCGCGGCGATCCTGAAGGACCTGGGCACGCCGCTGCTGATCCACCAGCCGTCGTACTCGATGATCAACCGGTGGACGGAGCGGGACAGCCTGCTCGACGCCCTCGAAGAGGTCGGCGCGGGCTGCATCGCGTTCTCGCCGCTGGCGCAGGGACTGCTGACCGACCGGTACCTGAACGGGGTGCCGGACGACTCGCGCATCCGCACCAGCCGGTTCCTCAACGAGGACGCGCTGACGCCGAGCAACCGGGCCAAGGTCGAGGGCCTGAACGCGGTCGCGTCCCGGCGCGGGCAGTCGCTGGCGCAGCTCGCGCTGGCCTGGGCGCTGCGCGACGAGCGGATGACGTCGCTGGTCATCGGCGCCTCCAGCATCAAGCAGCTGGAGGACAACGTCGCCGCCCTGGACAACCTGTCCTTCACCGCCGACGAGCTGGCCGAGATCGACCGCTTCGCCACCGAGGCCGACATCGCCTGACCGCGATCAAGATCAGCTGAGTTGCCGGGCGATCGGGGGTATCGAGGTGCCGGATACCCCCGATTGCCCGGCAACTCGCGTGATCTGGGAACGGCGGTGCGTTAGCGTGCCGGGCATGGATGCGTGGCACGGGCTGGTCGAGCGGTACACGATCCTGTCGGTGGTGGTGGGATCGCGGGCGTACGGGCTGGACGGGCCGGACTCCGACACCGACCGGCGCGGGGTCTTCGCCGCCCCGACCAGGCTGTTCTGGCACCTGGACAAGCCGCCCACGCACGTCGACGGGCCGCGCCACGAGGAGTTCTCCTGGGAGGTCGAGCGGCTGTGCGCGCTCGCGCTGACCGCGAACCCGACGGTGCTGGAATGCCTGTGGTCGCCGCTGGTGGAGCGGATCACGCCGCTGGGGCACCGGCTGCTGGCGGTGCGGGAGTCGTTCCTGTCGCAGCGGGCCGCCGACACGTACGGCCGCTACGCCGCCGACCAGTTCGCCAAGCTCACCGGCCACTTCGAACGTACCGGCGAGGTGCGCTGGAAGCAGGCGATGCACATGCTGCGGCTGCTGCGGGCGGGCTCGCACGTGCTGGAGACCGGGCAGGTGCTGGTGGACGTACGCGACGAGCGCGACCTGCTGCTGTCGGTCAAGTGCGGCGAGCTGCCGTTCGAGCGGGTGCAGGCGATGGCGCGGGAGCGCACGGCGCGGCTGGCCGCGGCGGCCGCCGCACCGGTGCTGCCGGCCGAGCCGGACCGGGCCGCGATCGACGCGTTCCTGCTGGAGGTACGCGCGGCGGGCCTGGCCTGGACCGAACCGGCACCCACGTCCACCTGAACCGGCGAATTCACGATGGCGGGGCGCGTCGTCAATACTTGGGCGATGACCACGATCGTGCCCGCCTGGACCGGTGACGTGGTCGCCGAACAGCCGTACCCGATGATCTTCGCGACCGTGAGCGGCGCGCACCTCTACGGCTTCGCCTCCGTCGACTCCGACGTCGACCTGCGCGGGGCGCACCTGCTGCCCCCGCGCGAGCTGGTGGGCCTGCGCCACGGCCCGGAGACGCTGTCGCACACCGGCGACCGCGACGGCGTGGAGCTCGACCTGGTCACCCACGACCTGGCCAAGAGCTGCCGCCTGCTGCTGCGCCGCAGCGGCGACGTGCTGGAGCAGGTGACCTCGCCGCTGGTGATCCACACGACCGAGGTGCACGCCGAGCTGCTGTCACTGGTCCCGGGCTGCCTGTCCACCGGCTACGCCGACCACTACCTGGGCTTCGCCACGTCGTCGCAACTGCTGTTCACCAAGACCGGCCGGCTCAAGGCCGCGCTCTACCTGCTGCGGGTGCTGTGCACCGGGCTGCACCTGATGCGCACCGGCACCGTCCAGGCCGACCTGACCCTGCTGTACGGCGACTGCGACCTGCCGTACGTGCCGGACCTGATCGCGGCCAAGCGCGAGGGCGAGCACCGCGTCCTCGGCGCCGACGCCGGACTGCCCGATCCGGACCGGATCCTGGCCGACACGGCCCGGCTGCGCGAGCAGCTGAACCAGGCCAAGGCCGACGCGAAGCTGCCCGCCCAGCCGACCGCCGCCGACGCCCTGCACGACCTGGTGGTCCGCGCCCGGCTGGGCTGAGCCGAAGCCGGGGCGCGAAAAAGGCGGTGTGCACCACGGGGGAAGTGCACACCGCCCGACCATGGGGCGCCGGGTGTCAGCGGCGGCGCCAGGACCGCCCGCGTACGTAGCCGCCCGCACCGGCCATGTGCAGGGCGAGGAACAGCAGGCCCGCGGTGACCAGAGTGGTCGGCGTGAACAGGCTGCCGATGCTCTCGTTGACCAGGTCCAGCAGCAGTGCGAGGCCGAACAGGATCGCGGCGATGACGGCGAACATCTCTATCTCCCGAGGGGTGACGGTCCATTCCTGCCCCCTTGATGACCCACCCGCCCCGCTCGTAAACCCGCCCCGGGCATGTGATCATCGGCGGATGCCGGTACACAGCGTGCACGATCGGGACGAGCTGGCCGAACTGCTGGGGCGCGACCCGGCCCGGTACGCCTACCAGCTCGGCGACCTGGACGACTTCTTCTGGCCGTACACCACCTGGTATCGCCGCGACGACGCGCTCGCGCTGGTCTACCACGGCGGCGGCCTGCCCACCCTGCTCGCCTTCGACCCGGCCGGGCCCGGCTCGGTCGGACCGCTGCTGCGCGAGCTGCTGCCGCTGCTGCCCCGCCGCCTCTACGCCCACCTGTCCCCCGGCGCCGACCGGGTGCTCGCCGAGGGCTACCGGCTCGAATCCGGCGGCCCGCACCTGAAGATGGCGCTGACCGACCCGGCCGCGCTGCACGCCGCGGAGCCGCTCGGGGACGTGCTCGGTCCGGCCGACCTGCCCGAACTGTCCAAGCTCTACGCCGAGGCCTACCCCGGCAACTGGTTCGACCGGCGGATGCTGGAGACCGGGCAGTACGTCGGGGTGCGCCGCGACGGCCGCCTGCTGGCCGTGGCCGGAGTCCACGTCTGGTCCCCGGCATACCGGGTGAGCGCGCTGGGCAACGTCACCACCCATCCCGACGTACGCGGGCAGGGCCTGGCCCGGGGCGCGGTCGCGGCGCTGTGCCGCCTGCTGCGCGAGACCGTCGACCACGTGACGCTCAACGTGCACGCCGACAACGCCGCCGCGCTGGCCCTCTACGGGCGGCTGGGCTTCACCACGATCGCCGAGTACGCGGAGTTCGCCTGCGTAGCGCGTTGACGCGGCCCGGACCGCCCTCCTACGATCTTGCCGCGAGCCGATGTTCGATTACGTTTGATCGGGTGTGAATCTGTGACTGCTGCTGACGAGCCGGTGCTGCTGCGCGCCGCCGGGGTGGGCGTCGTGCTGGACGCGACCGGTCCCGGGCTGCCCCGGGTGCTGCACTGGGGTGCCGACCCCGGCGAGGACGTGACGGACCTGCTCGCGGCCGGGCAGTCGGTGTACCCGCACCAGCCGCTGGGCGCGAGCCTGCTGCCCGCGCAGGCGCAGCAGTGGGCCGGGCGGCCCGCGCTGGCCGGGCACCGCGACGGGACGTACCCCCATCTGCGGTTGCTGCGCACCGCGCCGGTCGCGGTCACGACCGACCCCCGCGGGGGCGGCACGGTGACCGTCGAGACCGCCGACGCCGACGCCGGAGTGCGGCTGCGCACCGAGCTCGAACTCACCCCGCAGGGCGTGCTGCGGCTGCGGCACGCGGTCACCGGCAGCGGACCCGGGGTGTACACCGTGGACGGGCTGCTGTGCCTGCTGCCCGTGCCCGCCGACGCGGTCGAGGTGCTGGACTTCACCGGGCGCTGGTCGCGCGAGCGGGTGCCGCAGCGCAGCGCGTTCGGGCACCAGACGATCGCGCACGAGAGCCGCCGGGGGCGCACCGGGTTCGACGCCGCGCCGTTCTTCGTGGCCGGGACCGCCGGGTTCGGATTCCGGCACGGGCAGGTGTGGGGCGTGCACGTCGGCTGGAGCGGCGACCACACGCAGCTCGCGCAGCGCACCGTGGACGGCGACGGGGTGCTCGGCGGCGGCGAGCTGCTGGGCGCCGGAGAGGTCCGGCTGCGCGACGGCGAGACGTACACGACGCCGTGGGCGTACTTCAGCCACTCGGCGTCGGGCCTGGACGGGCTGTCCGACGCGGTGCACGCCTGGCTGCGGGCCCGCGACGGCCACCCGCGCACGCCCCGGCCGGTCACCCTCAACACCTGGGAGGCCGTCTACTTCGACCACGACCTGGACCGGCTGACCGCGCTGGCCCGCACCGCCGCCGAACTCGGCGTGGAGCGGTTCGTGCTGGACGACGGCTGGTTCCTGGGCCGCCGCGACGACACCGCCGGGCTCGGCGACTGGCAGGTCGATCCGGGGGTATGGCCGGACGGCCTGCACCCGCTGGTCGACGAGGTGCGGCGGCTGGGCATGCAGTTCGGGCTCTGGGTCGAACCCGAGATGATCAACCCGGACTCCGAGCTGGCCCGCGCCCACCCCGACTGGTTCCTGGCCGCACCCGACCGGCTGCCCCTGAACTGGCGGCACCAGCAGGTGCTCGACGTGGCCCGGCCCGAGGTCTCGGCGTACCTGCTGGAACGGCTCGACGCGCTGGTCACCGAGTACCGGCCGGACTACCTCAAGTGGGACCACAACCGGGACCTGGTCGAGGCGGTGCACGACGGGGCGGCGGGAGTGCACGCGCAGACGGCCGCGGCGTACGCGCTGCTCGACGCGCTGCGGCAGCGCCACCCCGCCCTGGAGATCGAGTCGTGCTCGTCCGGCGGCGCCCGCGTCGACCTGGGCGTGCTCGCCCGCACCGACCGGGTGTGGGCCTCGGACAACAACGACCCGCTGGAACGGCAGCACCTCCAGCGCTGGACCGGGCTGCTGCTGCCGCCGGAGCTGATGGGCTGCCATGTCGGGCCGCCCGTGTCGCACACCAACGGCCGGGCCGCGAGCCTCACCTTCCGCTGCGTGACCGCGCTGTTCGGGCACGCCGGCATCGAGTGGGACGTCACCGGCTGCGACGAGGGCGAGCGCGCGGCGCTGGCGGCGTGGATCGCGGCGTACCGGCGGCTGCGCGGGCTGCTGCACACCGGCCGCACCGTCCGGGCCGACCACCCCGACCCGTCGGCGCACCTGTACGGCGTGGTCGCCGCCGACGGCGGGCACGCGCTGTTCGCGTACGCCCAGCTCACCGCCAGCGCGTACGACGGCGCGACCCGGCTGCGGCTGCCCGGCCTGGACCCGCGCGCCCGCTACCGGGTCGGCCTGGTGCCCGAACTGCCCGTCCCCCGCGTATGGGCGCAGGACTGGTCGCCGCAGCTCACCCTCACCGGCGCGGCGCTGGCCGGGCACGGGCTCGCCGCACCGCTGCTGCGCCCGGCCGACGGGTTCGTGCTGGAGCTGCACCGGGTCGACTGACCGGGCCGAGCTGGCAAGCTTTGCTCGCGACCTTGCTCGCGACCTTGCTCGCGACCTTGCTCGCGGTCGGGCTTGCGGTCGGGTTTGCGGTCGGTGTCGGAGGTTCCTTGTATCGTCACCGACCGTGACGAGGATCGGATCGGCCTTCCTGCCCGTACGCGACCCGGCCGCCGCGGCGGCGTGGTTCGAGCGCGCCTTCGACCTGGGGCGGCAGTCGGTGGACGAGTGGTCCGCCGTGCTCGTGGACGCCGACGGCGGGCGGCTCACCCTGCTCGGACCGGCCAGCGGCGTCAAGGCCCAGCCGGGCCTGCCGTGGGCCACCCACAACCTGGTCGTGGACGACCTCGACGCGGTGCACGCCCGGCTGGACGGCGAGGGCCAGCCGGTGACCGAACTGACCGGCGACCCCGGGGTCTGCCGCTTCTTCACCGTGCCCGACCTGGACGGCAACCTCCTCCTGGTCGTAGACCGCTAACCCCTCACCCCACCGCCCACCCCCGCCGCCCACCCCCGCCGCCAACCGCAACGCCTCACCGCGTAACGCCTCACCGCGTAACGCCTCACCGCGTAACGCCTCACCGCGTAACGCCTCACCTCACCGCGCCGCGCCTCACCGCGCTGCGCTGCGGCCGATCCGGCACACGCTGCCACCGGCGTGGAAGGGCAAAGATCCGAAATCGTGGACGCTGGGTGTCGCTATAGCAGCACCCAGCGTCCACGATTTCGGATCTTTGCGAGCGCCCACCCGGCCGGAGGCTGGCCAGGCGGGCGCTGTGGGCCGGCGGCGGTCAGGCCGCCGGGTCGGCGGCGACGGTCTCGGCCACCGATGCCGCGTCGGCGCCGGTGGGCAGTGCCGTGGTCGCGGGGGCCGCCGAGGTCGTGGAGGCCGCCGTGGTCGCCGGAGCCGCCGTGGTCGCCGGAGCCGCCGGGGACGCGGAGGTCGCCGGGGACGCGGAGGTCGCCGGGGACGCGGAGGTCGCCGGGGACGCGGAAGTCGCCGGGGACGCGGAAGTCGCCGGGGACGCGGAGGTCGCCGGGGACGCCGGGGACGCCGTCGTGACGGCGACGCGGGTTGGGGTTGTGCCCGTGTAGGCGCCGGTCACGCGGACGGTGAGCACGCCCGCGTCGTAGCCTGCCTGGACCGCGGCGGCGTCTACGTGCGCGGGGAGCCGGAAGGTGCGTCGGAACGAGCCGTAGCGGACCTCGCGCAGGCCGAAGCTGACGCGCTGCTGCTCGGCGCGCTCGTCGCGGCGCTCGCCGCTGATCACCAGGCGGCCGCGGTCGACCTCGACCGCGACGTCGTTGGCGGCGTCCACTCCGGGCAGTTCGACGCGGACGACCGCGTCGTCGCCCTCGCGGACGATCTCGGCCGCCGGGACGAAGGCGGTCGCCGCGGCCGCGGGGCGCGCGGCGGGGGCGAAGGCGTGGCGTACCAGGGCGTCGAACTCGGCGAAGGGGTCGCGCCGGGTCCACAGCGAAACGGTGCTCATGACGTTCTCCTCAGGTCGGATCGCCGGCCGTCGTGAACCGACACTCTCTCAAACTTGAGTCGGGTCGACTCAATTCCCATCCCCGCCCCCACTCCCCTGTGTCCCCCACCACCCCGCGTCCCCCACCACCCCGCGGCCGTCCGCCGAGTTGCCGGGCATTCGGGTGTATCCGGGCCCGTGATACGCCCGATTGCCCGGCAACATGGACCGGAGTGGAGCGCGAGGACGAGGACGAGGGCTAGGGAGAGGGCGGGGCGATGGGGTGGGGCGGGGTCGAGGGGCGGGTGCGGGCGGCGGTCGAGGCGGCCGGGTATGCGGCCTCCGAGCAGGTCGTGGTCGGGCTGGATGACGGCATGGTGACCGTCATCGGGACGCACGCGGAGTTCGGGGCGGACACGGTGGCGTACACGGCGTCGGTGTCCAAGCAGGTCACCGGGGCGTGCCTGGCGCTGCTGGCACGGCGGGAGGCGCTGGGGCTCGACGATCCGCTGGCCCGCTGGCTGCCGGAACTGCCGGGCTGGGCCGACCGGGTCACCCTGCGCCACCTGCTGCTGCACGCGGGCGGGCTGCCCGGTGAGGAGCAGGCGTGGCAGGCGATGCGGGCGGCCGGGCAGGTCGACTGGACCACGCCCGGTGTGCTGGCGATGCTGGGCGCGGTGACCGGGGTGGACGAGCCTGGCCGGGTGCACGGCTACTGCAACCTCGGCTACGTCTGCCTGGCCGAGGCGGCGGCGCGGGCGGCGGGCGAGCCGCTGCCGTCGTACGCGCGGCGGGAGGTCTTCGCGCCGCTGGGCATGGACGCGACGGTGCTGTGGGCCGGGCCGGACCCGGCGCCGCCGGGGGCGGTGCCGCTGCCGGGGCGGCCCGCGCCGCTGACGCTCGGCGACGGCGGCATGTGGAGCACCGTGGCGGACCTGCTGCGCTGGAACCGGGCGCTGGCGGCCGACCGGCTGGGGGTCGCGGCGGTGCTGCATACGCCGGGGAGGCTGGCGGACGGGACGGCGGTGCCGTACGGGATGGGGGTCGGGCTGCGGACGCATCGGGGACGGACGCTGCACTCGCACGGCGGCGCCTGGCCCGGCCTGACCGCGAAGCTGGTCCGCGTCCCGGACAGCGGGCGCAGCCTGGCCGTGCTCGCCCGCGCCGACGGCGTGGACCGCATGGTCGCCCTGACCGACACCCTCACCGACCTGCTGCTGGAGCCCTGAGCACGGGGCGGGGCACGCCTGCACCAGGCGTGCCCCGCGACCGGAACTGCCGGGTTTAGAAGGGCACCTTCTACAACGGAATCCGATAAGAAGGTGCCCTTCCTTACCTCAGCCTGTGGGGAAGAGGGAGCCGAAGTCGGCGAACGCCATGGCGATGTCCGACTGCGCCCAGAACCGGTGGTAGGTGAAGGTGGGTGCGGGCCCGGTCCCGTTCAGGTACGCCTGGACCGCCGGCCACGCCGGGTCGGTGGCGTAGAACGGCCGGATGCTCATGAACGTCGAGCTGGAGTTGATCGGCACGCCGGTGCCCATCATGCCGCTGAAGCCCGACGGGACGTAGAGGCCGGTCTGCGTGGTGGAGTTCCACACGTCGTCGAACCGGTTGTAGTCCTCGCGGACCTCAGGCACCACGATGCCCTTGGTGTCGTTCGCCTTCAGCAGGATCAGGCGGTCCAGCAGGCCCTTCGCGGTCGCCTTGGCGGAGTTGCCCAGGGTCGAGCCGTTCTCCTTGGCCGCGTAGTAGGTCAGCGTACGGGCGTAGGCCGCCGCGACGCCGACGTCGTTGCCGGACTTGGTGACCGAGACGTGCAGGCCGGGGTTGGCCGCCGGCCCGGAGCCGCCGCTGTAGTTGCCGGACGGCTGACCCGTCCAGGTCATGTCGCTGGGGATCGAGAAGTTGGAACCCGAGCCCAGGGTCGTGTTGGCGATCGCCCAGGCGACCCACTTGTCCAGGATCGCCTTGGCCTTGGCGTTGCCGCTGGCGTAGTAGTACTCCGCCACGCGGTGCAGCGACCAGGCCTGGAAGCCGAACCACTGGTTGGACGGCGGGTCGTGGTAGACCGGCTTCACGTCGTACGCCATGCCGTAGAAGGTGGGCGTGCCGGCGGGAGGCGCCGAGTAGTTGCCGTTCCAGCTGTTCGTCGCGCCACCGGCGATGGCGCCCTCGGCCGACTGGAGCCAGAGGTAGAAGTCGAGCTGGCGGGTGAGGCTGGTGTCCCAGTCCGTGGCGGCCGTGGGCGACTGCGGGCGCAGCGCGGTCGGGCCGCTGGAGCCGAGGACGTACGCGGCGAGCGGGTTCTGGTAGCCCTGGTGGTTGTGGCTGGAGCCGATGCGCCACGACCAGGCGCCGCCGATGTCGCCGCCCCACGCGTAGTACCACGACAGCAGGTAGTTGCTGCTGCTCTTGCCACTGCCGGGGGTGCAGGAGGTGGAGGTGCAGCCCGGGGTCTTGAAGTACTTGTCGTACATCGCGTACCGCAGGAAGTCGCCCATCTTCGCGGCCTTGGACACGGTCGCGGAGATCTGCGACTGGTTGCCCTGGGCCGTGGCCCACTGCAGCGCCCAGTACGCGGCCTCGACGGCGCGGGCGTCGGCGTCCGGGGCGTCGGTGTAACGCCACTGGCCGGTGCCCGAGCCCTGGATGAACAGCGACGGGAAGTTCGCGAACCGGCCCGTGTCACAGGACGGGTGCGCGACGGTCTCCCAGGTGGACTCCTGCGGGCCACGCTGGAACGTGTTGATGTAGGTCACCCGCTGCGTGCTGTCACCGCACTCGGCGGCGGTGCGGCCGGTGCCGTACTTGTACACGTCGTCCACGTCGAGCAGCCAGTGCATGCCGTAGATGTTGCGGTTGCCGTACGTGGTCTGGAGCTCGTTGGCCAGCGGGTCCTGGCCGGCGACCACGCTGGTGCTCAGCGGCACCGGGTAGCCGTTGGGCTGCAGCGCCTCGGGGGCGTAGTCGGCCGGGTCGCTCGGGTTGTAGGTGCTCTGGCCCGGCTGGGCCGCGGCGGACGGGATGATGTACGTCTCCATCGTCGTCCACGCGTTGTTGAACGGGGTCCAGTTCTTGGTCACCCGGCCGTACTGGGCCTCCAGCCAGATCCAGAAGCTGAACGCCTCCGACGTGGTCTCGTGGCCGTGGTCGGGCGCCTCGACGAGCAGCGTCTCGATCGTGTGGTACGGGATGCCCTCCTGCGAGAAGTACCCGTTGGCCGGGTCCTTCAGCTTGTTGTACTGGGTGGTGAACTCGGTGATGTAGGCGTTGGCCGTGTTCTCGTCGTCCACCTCCGTCGCGGTGACGGTCACCGAGGTCAGCCCGCTGGAGGCGACCGTGAACGGGCGCGTGCCGTTGGTGCTGTCGGCGTCCTGCGCCGCGGCCAGCGTGACGTTCTGGTTGGTGGCCCAGTTGCTGGTCGTGAAGGTCAGGCTGGCGCCCGACGACACGGTCAGGTCGGTGTCGCCGCTGCCCGCCGCCGTGGTGACGGTGACGTTGCCGGTCGGCTGGACGGCCAGGTGCACGCCGACGACGGCGGTCGAGCCCTCGGGCACGCTCACCGACGTCGGGCTGACCACCAGCGACTGGGTCGTGGTGGTGTCGTTGTCGGCCTCGGTGGCGTTGACCGTCACCGAGGTCAGCCCGCTGGAGGCGACCGTGAACGGCCGGGTGCCGTTGGTGGTGTCGGCGTCCTCGGCCGCGGCCAGGGTGACGTTCTGGACCGTGTTCCAGTTGCTGGTCGTGAACGTCAGGCTGGCGCCCGACGACACGGTCAGGTTCGTGTCGCCGCTGCCCGCCGCCGTGGTGACGGTGACGTTGCCGGCCGGCTGGACCGCCAGGCGTACGCCGAACGCGGCGGTCGAGCCCTCGGGCACGCTCACCGACGTCGGGCTGACCACCAGCGACTGGGTCGTGGTGGTGTCGTTGTCGGCCTCGGTCGCGTTGACCGTCACCGAGGTGAGGCCGGTCGCCGCCACCGTGAACGGCCTGGTGCCGTTGGTGGTGTCGGCGTCCTCGGCCGCGGCCAGGGTCACGTTCTGGTTGGTGTTCCAGTTGCTCGTCGTGAACGTCAGGCTGGCGCCCGACGACACGGTCAGGTCGGTGTCACCGCTGCCCGCCGCCGTGGTCACGGTGACGTTGCCGCTGGGCTGGGCCGACAGGCGTACGGCGTAGGTCGCCGTGCCGCCCTCGGGCACCGACACCGCGGTCGGCGACACCACCAGGTTCACCGTCGGCTGGGTGCCGCCGCAGGTGGTTCCGTTGACCTTGAAGCTGGTCGGGTCGGTGTTCGTGCCGCTGTAGGAGGCGTTGAACCCGATGCCGACCGAGCCGCCGTTGGCGACCGCGCCGTTGTAGGACAGGCTGGTCGCGGTGACGTTCTGGCCGGACTGGCTGTAGTTGGCCGACCAGCCCTGGATGCCGGTCTGGTTGCCCGGCCAGGTGTAGGTCAGGGTCCAGCTGGTCCACGGGTCGCCCTGGTTCAGCAGGGTCAGGTTGGCGCCGAAGCCGGAGCCGTTGTCCCAGGCTTTCGTGTACGTCACCTGGCAGGCGACGGCGGCGTGGGCCGGGGCCGCGATCGCGGCTCCCAACGCCACGACCATCAGCCCTGTCGCGGCGAGCGCGACACGGCGGCGGAAGGTGCTCAATCTCATGAGGTCTCCTCGTGGGGACGGATCACCGCCCTGCGCCGACTGGCGGCGGGCAGGGGCGGTGGACGACGACGCATCGCGACGCGTTCCAGCCGTCGGCGTGACCTCACGCGGTGCACAGGCAGACCGGGCGCCGTTCCGGTTGCCCGGATGCCCTCGGCCGCCCGACCGCGTGAAAGGCTCCTCACACGAGCAGTTGAAGCATGGCATCGACCGCCACTGATCACAAGATATGATCAAGCAGCTATTTTCAGCCGATCCACAGCAGACTCAGCGATCGCTCAGCCGCGCAGCACCTGCCCGGCGCGGGCGCCGGTGAACTCACCGTCGTCGATGACATGGACCCCGGCGAGCAGCACGTGCCGCATGCCGGTGGGGCGCACGTCGGGCACGGCGTAGGTGCCCGCGTGGCCGATGGTGGCCGGGTCGAACACGGCCACGTCGGCGAAGGCGCCCGCACCGAGGAAACCGCGCCCGGTCAGGCCGAACTGGTCGGCGATGGCCGAGGTCATCTTGCGGACCGCCTCGGGCAGGGTGAGCAGGCCGCGCTCGCGGACGTACTCGCCGAGCACGCGGGGGAAGCAGCCCCAGGTGCGCGGGTGCTGGAGACCGACCGGCGGACCGTTGTCGGAGCCGATGCCGACCAGCGGATCCACCATGATCGTCTCGACGTCGGCCTCGTCCATCATGGTGATGACCATGCCCGCGCCCGGGTCGCCGATCAGCACCTCGCACAGCGTGTCGAACGCGTCGGCGGTCCCGGCGAGCTCGGCCAGGGTCCGGCCGGTCACGTCCGGCCGGGTCGCATGCGTGGTCACCAGGACGTCGGCCGGGGTGACCCGGGACCAGAAGCCCTGCGGGCCGGCCGGGTCCTCGGCCGCCGCGCGGACAGCCTTGCGCCCGTCCGGGTCGGCCAGCCGGGCGCGCATCGCGTCCAGCCCGCCGACCTGCGCCGAGCCGGGCAGCAGCGCGTTGAGGAAGGTGCCCCCGGCCAGGTACGGGTACTGGTCGCCGCGCACGTCCACCCCGGCCAGCCGGGCCGCGCGCAGCCTGGCCAGCAGCGCCGGGGCGCCGCCGTGGTTGGCCCGCCCGGCGACCTTGCAGTGCGACACCTGGAGCCGGACCCGGGCCCGGGTGGCGATCTCGATCGCCTCGTCCAGCGCCGCGAGCAGGTGGTCGTCCTCGTTGCGCATGTGCGTGGCGTACGGCCGGTTCCAGCGGTGCGCGACCCGGGCCAGCGCCACCAGCTCGTCGGTGTCGGCGTAGGAGCCCGGCGGGTAGATCAGCCCGCTGGACAGCCCGACCGCCCCGGCCGCGAACGCCGCGTCGGCCAGCTCGCACATCCGCTCCAGCGCACCGGGCCGCAGCCGCTCGTCCATCCCGTTGACGTACGCGCGCAGCGTGTTGTGCCCGACCAGCACCGCGAGATGGTTGGTCGGCCCGGCCGCCTGCGCGTCGTCCAGGTAGCCCGCGAAGTCGCGCGGCAGCACCGGCACCCCGCCCGCGAGCTCGGCGAACAGCGGCCCGGCCGCCTCGATCGTGGCGGCGTCCAGGGGCGCGAACGAGAAGCCGCAGTTGCCGACGATCTCCGTGGTGACGCCCTGGAGCAGCTTGAACGGCTGCGGATCGGCCATCAGCGGCACCGGGTCGGAGTGGCTGTGCGGGTCGAGGAAGCCGGGGGCGACCGCGAGGCCGTCGACGTCGAGGACGCGCCGGGCCGGGCCGAGGCCGGTGCCGACGGCGGTGACGCGGTCGCCGGTGACGGCGACGTCGGCGCGTACGCCCGGCGAGCCCAGGCCGTCGTGGACGGTGCCGCCGCGCAGCAGCAGATCGTGCATGTGCCTCTCCCCGCTCGACCGGACCCGTGCCCGGTGATCCGGCCAGCGTACGCATCCTCCGGCGCGGCGTTGCCGACACCGTGCAACCGATCGTCGGCAGCGCGGACACCTACAGGTATGGACATGATCGGCCGACGGCCGCAGCTCGCCCTGATCGGGCGGGAACTGGCACAGCCCCCGGCACTGGTGCTGGTCACCGGCCCGGCCGGGGTGGGCAGGACCAGCCTGCTCGACGAGGCGGCGCGCGCCTGCCGCGGCGCGGTGCTGCGCACGCGGTGCCACCGCGGTGCCGACCCGCTCGGCCCGGTCGCCGACGCGCTGGCCGCGTGCGGCAGCCTGCTGCCGGCCGCGAAGCTGCTCAGCCCGGCCACCGGCGTGCTGTCCGGGCTCGTGCCGGAGCTGGGTCCGTTGCTGCCGCCCCCGCCCGGCGGGGACGTCGCGCCGCACCAGCTGCTGCGGGCGGTCCGGTCGCTGCTGGGCGCGCTGGGCACCGCCACCCTGGTCGTCGACGACGCGCAGCACCTGGACCCGCTGACGGCCCGGCTGCTGCGGTCGCTGGTCGGCGAGCCGCTGCCCGGCCTCGGCCTGCTGCTGAGCTTCCGGGGCAGGTCGGCGGAGGTGCGCGCGCTGGCCGCCGACGCCACCCGGACCCGGGTCACCGAGATCGAGCTGGACCCGCTGACCCCCGCTGAGACGCACGCGCTGGTCGTGTCGGTGGTCCGCCGCGACGTGTCCGCCGTGCTCGCCGACGACCTCGCCGCGCGGACCGGTGGGCTGCCGCTGCTGGTCACGGGCCTGGCGCGGGTGATGCGGGAGCGGCCCCGGTCCTGGGACGTGCCCGCCGACCGGGCCCGGCACGAGCTCGACGGGCTGCCCGTGCCCACCGGGCTGTACGACCGGCTGCTGGCCGACCGCCCCCTGTCCGCGCCCGCGCTGCGGGTGCTGCGCGCGGCCGCGGTGCTCGGCGACGTCTCCGACGACGAGCTGCTCAGTGCGACCGCGCGCCTGCCCCTGCCGCTGACCGCCGCCGCGGCGGCCGAGTGCGCCGCCGCCGGGCTGCTGCGCGACGACGGCCCGGTCACCGTGGCACCGGAGCTGCTCCGCCGGGCCGTGTACGAGTCAGTCAGCCCCGCCGAGCGCCGGATGCTGCACCGCAGCGCCGTCAAGGCGCTGGACCGTACCGACCCTCGGCCGCTGGACCGGCTGGCCGCGCACGCCCGGCTCGCCGGTCTGCCCGGCTGGTGGCGCTATCTCGAAGCCGCCGCGGACCAGGCCGCCGAACGCGGCGACGCCCCGAACGCGGCGCGGATGCTGCGCGAGGCGCTCAGCGCGCCGGCTCCGGCGCCCGACACCGCCCGGCTGGCGCGCAAGCTCGCCGTCGCCGCCCTCGACGGGCTGGCCCACCAGGACACGGTCGCGCTGCTGACCGGGGTGCTCGACGGCCCCGAGCTGCCCGCCGCCACCCGCGGGGAGCTGCGCCTGCACCTGGGCCTGCTGCTGGTGAACCAGCTGGGCCGGATCGCGGCGGGACGCCGGGAGATCCGCGCGGCCCTGCCCGACCTGGACGCCGCGCCCGCGCTGCGGGCCCGGGCCCTGTCCGCGCTGGCGGTGCCGATGTGGCCGCAGGACACCGTGGACCAGCACCTGAGCTGGCTGGCACAGGCCGACGAGGCGGCCGCCGAGGACGGTGGGGCGCCGGGCGTGGCGGCGGTGCGGGTCAACCGGGTCACCGCGCTGCTCAACACCGGGGATCCGAGCGCCCGGGAGCAGCTGCGGGCGCTGGCGCATCCCGGCCGCACCGGGGCGGAGACGGCCCAGCTGGCGCGCGGGGCGTGCAGCCACGCCGACGCGGCGGGCTGGCTGGGCCACTACCGGCTCGCCGACGATCTGCTCCAGCGGGCCGAGGTGCTCGCGCGGCGGTCGGCGCCGGGGTTCGCCGACTCCATCACCGCGGTCACCCGGCTGCGCCTGGACTGGTGCTGCGGCCGCTGGCAGGGCCTGGCCGACCGGGCCGAGACGCTGCGGTCGGGCCCGGCCGCCCTGCCGCCGGTGGTGCGGGAGGCGCGCCTGGTGCTGGGGCTGGTCCGCCTGGCGCAGGGCGACGTCGGCACGGCCGCCGAGCAGCTG
Organism: Catellatospora sp. TT07R-123; assembly: GCF_018327705.1. Taxonomy (NCBI): domain Bacteria; kingdom Bacillati; phylum Actinomycetota; class Actinomycetes; order Micromonosporales; family Micromonosporaceae; genus Catellatospora; species Catellatospora sp. TT07R-123. The sequence continues at coordinate 2,123,944 of NZ_BNEM01000001.1, forward strand.
GGCGCGGCCGGTCGCTGGCACGACCCGGACACGGCCGTGCCGGTCACCGTCGCCGCGGCCGCGGGACTGGCCCGGCTGCAACTCGACCGGGGCGACCACCGCGCCGCGCTGGGCACGGCGGAGCAGGCGATCGAGCTGGTACGCGGCAAGCGCAACGGGGTGTGGCTGGCCGATGCCGTGCCGGTGGCCGTCGAGGCGTATCTGGCCTGCGGCGACGTCGCCGGCGCGGCGCGGCTGACGGCGGAGCTGGCCGCCGGGCTGGCAGGCCGGGACGCGCCGCTGGCGGCGGCCGCGCTGGCCGCCGGGGAGGCGAGGATGCTGGCCGCGGCGGGGCGTACGGCCGCCGCCGTCGCGGCACACCACCGGGCGGCGCGGCACTACGCGGCACTGCCGCAGCCGTATGCGGTGGCCCGGGAGCTGGCCGCGGCGGGCCGCTGCCTGCTCGACACCGACCGCGACCGCGGCGGGCACCTGGTGCAGGCGGCCCTGGCCCGGTTCGAGCGGCTCGGGGCGACCCGGGACGCCGGCCACTGCCGGATGACGCTGCGCGCGCACGGCTTCGCCGTCACCCACCGGCGGGGGCGCCGCGGCTACGGCGACGACCTGTCCCCGCGCGAGGCGGAGGTGGCCCGCCTGGCCGCCACCGGCCTGTCCAACCGCGACATCGCGCGGGCGCTGTACCTGTCCGAGCGCACGGTCGAGGACCACGTGGCCCGGGCGATGCGCAAGACCGGGGCGACCTCCCGGCACGGGCTGGCGCCGGAGGTGCCCGGTCGGCGCGACCCGGTGCCCGCGCGGTGATCAAGGCGCCCGTCCCGGCTGATGCCGTCCGCGACGCCGCTGCCGGTAGGGTCCGTGCTCCGGCGGGCCCATCGGCGGTCCGCGACCATGCCACTGCTGCGCAGCGCCGCGCGGAAGGGACACCGTGAGCCAGGAGGAGTTCACCGCCTACTTCGCGGCCCGGTCCGGGCTGGTCCGCCGCAGCGCGTACGTCCTGTGCGGCGACTGGCACGCCGCCGACGACCTGGCGCAGGAGGCGTTCATCCGGCTCGCGGGCTCCTGGCACCGGATGCGCGACCCGGCCGCGGTCGACGCGTACATGCGCACCTGCCTGGTCCGCAGCTACCTGCGCGAGCAGCGGCGCTCCTGGCGCCGGCACGAGGACACGGTCGGCGACCTGCCCGACGCCCCCGACGCCGCCGGCCTGGAGGACGACCGGTTGCAGCGGCTCGCCCTGGTGCGGGCGCTGCGGTCCGTGCCACCCCGGCAGCGGGCCGCGCTGGTCTGCCGCTACCTGTGGGACCTCGACGTCGCCGACACCGCGCGGATCCTGGGCTGCTCGACCGGGACCGTCAAGAGCCAGACCGCACGGGCGCTGGACCATCTCAAGGCAGCCGGCTGGGAGCGTCTGACCAGCGACGAGGGAGCCCCATGAACATCACCCGCGCCCTGGCGGAGCTGGCCGACGACACCGGCGCGCCACCGAGCCGCCTGGACCCGGCCGCGGCGTTCGCGGCGGGGCAGCGCCGCCGCCGCTACCGGCGCACCACCTCGCTGATCGCGTCGGTGCTGGTCGGCGTCGTCGGGGCGGGCGGGGTGGCCCTGGCCGTGGCCGGCCGCCCGCAGCCCGCGCCGCAGCCGGCCCCTGTCGCCACGGACACCCCGGTGGTGCCGCCCTCAGCCGTCGCGCCGCGGGTGCCGACCGGCTCGGCACCGGCCGGGCGCGCGCTGCTGGACTGCGCCTCGGTCGGCGCCCAGGTCCGGGCCGCGCTGCGGGCGCGGGGCTTCGACCAGCGGCTCGCGGTGACCTGCGCGGCCGACCGGCTCACCGCCGTGGCCGACCTGCTGGCCAGCCCGATCCGGGTGCAGCTGGTCGTCACGGTGAGCCTGCACCAGCCGCGGGAGGCCGCGCGGCTGGCCTGCTCCGGGCGGCCGGGGGTGTGCGAACAGGCCGGGTCGGCCCGGCTGGCGCGCGGCGACGGCCTGCTGCTCACGGCGGAGGTGTCCACCGGACTGCCCGTGCCGGGCACGGCCCCCGGACGGCTGCGCGAGCTCGTGCTCGACCTCGACGCCCGGTTGTGAGCCCGCCGGTTTCTTTCCGTACCGGGTACGGGTCGCAAGCCCGTACCCCCGCGAAAGGATCATCGGCGGCTCGGGCGACGGGCCGGGACCTGAGGGGGACGTGGATGGACCGCACGCGCACCGCCGTCGTCGGCGGCGTGCTCGCCGGGCTGGGTGCCCTGCTGGGCGCGCTCTCGCTGGGCACCGCCTGGGCCTGGAGCACCGCGTCCACCCGGGTCGCGATCGTGGGTCTGGCCGACTCGCGGACCCGCCTGGTGTACCTGTTCGACCTCGGTGGCGGCGGCTGGGTGCTCACCCTGCTGCTGCTCCTGGTCGCGGCCGGTGCCGCCGCGGCGGTCGCGCCCGCGCCGGTCGCCCGCGCCGCGGGAGGGGTGGGTGCCGTGCTCGGGCTGGCAGGCCTGGCCGTGATCTGCGCGGTATGGCCCGGCACCGCCCCGACCACCCCGGACCTCGACCTGTTCGGCTTCGCCCGCAGCCACAGCGAGGCAGGTGTCGGCGCCGGGGCCCCGCTCGCCCTGATCGCGATGCTCCTGCTCGGCACCGGCACCGCCCTACTCGGCCTCACCCGGGCCCCCGCCGTGCGCCCGGGTGAGAAGCGATGATCGCCGGTTCCGGTCAGATCATGCGGCTGGGCCGCGGATTCTGACCGCGATCGGCGATCATCCCGACCCGCGCTACCGGACGGGGATCCACTCGGTGGCGGTGGTGACCTCGCGCAGGGCGTCGGGGTCGGGGGTGACGCCGGTGCCGGGGCCGGTCGGGACGGCCAGGTGGCCGCCGTCCAGCACGAACGGGTCGGTGACGTCGCGGCGGAAGTAGCGGTCGGAGGCCGAGGTGTCGCCGGGCAGCACGCAGCCGGGCAGGGCGGCCAGGGCCACGTTCGCGGCGCGGCCGATGCCGGTCTCCAGCATGCCGCCGACCCAGACCGGCACGCCGTTGGCGGCGCACACGTCGTGGACGCGGCGGGCCTCCAGGTAGCCGCCGACCCGGCCCGGCTTGATGTTGATCACGGAGGTGGCGCCCAGCGCGATCGCGTCGGCCGCCGCCCGCGCACCGGTGATCGACTCGTCCAGGCAGATCGGGGTGCGCACCTGCCGGGCCAGCTCGGCGTGGCCGCGTACGTCGTCCTCCGGCAGCGGCTGCTCGATCAGCAGCAGGTCGAACGGGTCCAGTCGGGCCAGGTGCCGGGCGTCGGCCAGCGTGTACGCGGTGTTCGCGTCCACCTGGAGCAGGATGTCGCCGAACCGCTCGCGTACGGCCCGCACCGGCGCCACGTCCCAGCCGGGCTCGATCTTCAGCTTGATCCGCAGGTAGCCCTCGGCGAGGTAGCCCTCGACCGCCTCCAGCAGCTGCGGGATCGAGTCCATGATGCCGACCGACACCCCGGCGGGCACCCGGTCGCGGACCGCGCCCAGATGCGCGGCCAGCGGCAGGCCGTGCTCGCGCAGCCAGGCGTCCAGCAGCGCGGTCTGCACCGCCGCCTTCGCCATCGGGTGGCCCTTGATCTTCGCGAACGGGGCCTCGGTGCGGCGCGGGTCGGCGTCGGGCAGCCCGGCCAGCGCCGGGATGAGGAACCGCCGGATCACCTCGGCCGCGCCCTCGACGTACTCGGCGGAGTAGAGCGGGGCCGACATGGCGACGCACTCGCCCCAGCCCTCGGCGGTGCCGGTGACCGCGCGCACCAGCAGCACGTCGCGGTCCAGCTCCACCCCGAACGAGGTGCGGAACGGGCTGACCAGCGGCATCGCGATGCGGCGCAGCTCGAAACCTTCGATCATCGGGCGACCTCCAGGGTGTACCAGCCGTCGCGGCTCATCCCGGTGATCCGGTAGCCGGCGTCCAGGGCGGCGCACAGCGCCTCGCGTACCGGCCGGCGCCAGGCCAGCGCGGCCGCCGCGTCGCGCTCGCGCAGCGCCACCACGTCGTCGGGCACCGCGACCAGCAGTGGGCGGCCGTCCAGCGGCACCGCCGCCGGGCGGGGCTCCTGCGCGGCGGTGCGGTCGAGCAGCACCGCGCCCCCGACGGCGCGCAGCGCGGCCAGGTCGACGTCGCGCACGTCGCCGCGCGCGGCCGCCCGTGCCCGCGCCGACAGCAGGTCCCAGCTCAGGTAAAGCCGGTCGGTGGCCTCGCCGGTGTTGATGCCGTCGTTCATCTCGCCGTAGAAGTCCGGCAGGTACGCCGCGGCGCGGCCGCCGAGCTTGTGCAGGTTGACGTACGCGTTGCGGCGGACCAGCGGGTCGAAGGTCCAGCAGATCTCGGTGATCCCGCGCGCCAGGCACCAGGCCCGCTGGTGCTGCTTGAGGGCGTACCCGATGCCGCCGCTCTGCGCCGCCGGGTCGACCCCGGCGATGTGGGAGTGCAGGTGGCCCACCCCGAAGAAGGCGACCGCCGCAGCGACGAGCACCCCGTCGCGGTACGCCCCGGCCACGTAGTTGCCCGCGTGCTGCATCGCCCGCAGCGTGGCCCGGTTGATGAGCTGGTCGGGCGAGTCGGCGTGCCAGATCCGGCAGAACAGTCCGGCGGCCTCGTGCTGGGCGGGCACGGTGTCGAGTTCCCGGATCTCCAGCCGCAGCCGGGCGGCCGTGGACTCGGCCAGGTCCGCGGCCTCGCGCGCCAGCTCATCGGGCAGCGCGGCGGGCCGGTGATGATCGGGAAGGTAGACCATGCGTGTAGTGAACCACCCCCGCCGACCTGGGTCAGACGGAGGCGGCCAGGGTGAGGGCGGTGGTGAGGCTGTCCGGGGTGAGCACCCCGTCGGGCAGCTCGTCGGGCCAGCCCGGTCCCGCGGCGAGCACCAGGGCCGGGCGGCGGGGCATCGCCAGCAGCTCCGCCAGCACGCCGGTGTCGGCGGTCTGCGGGGCGTGCGACCAGATCAGCACGAACGCGGGGCCGGTGCGGCGTACCGCGTCGAGCAGGGAGCGGGCCGGGACGCGGGCGCCCAGCAGCCGGCTACCGACGCCGCGCTCGGCCAGCGCCGCCGACAGCGCCTCCAGCGGCAGGCTGTGCTGCTCGTCGTCGGCGCAGGCCAGCAGCACCGGCACGGGCGTGCCGGGCGCGGGCCGGGGCACCGCGCCGAACACCTCGGTGACGCAGCGCGACACCAGGTGCTCGACCTCGATCAGGCGGCTGGTGGCGGCGTGCCGGGTGCCGATGCCGACCAGAACGGGGCAGATCAGGTCCTGCCAGGTCGCGGTGACGCCGTGCTCGGCGACGGCCTGGTCGATCAGGTCGCGTACGGTCAGCGCGTCCAGCCGCATCGCGGCGCGGGCCAGCCCCCGGGCCTGCGCTCCGGCCCGGCCGACGGCGACGGTGTGCCCGCCGCCGTCGCGGTGCGGGCGCGGCTGCTCCGGTTCGCCGGGCGCGGCGAGGGCGATCCGGGCCGCCTCGGCCGCGGGGACGCCGTGCGCCGTCAGCCGCCGCATCGTCTCCAGCCGGACCAGGTCGGCGGCGTCGTAGCGGCGGTGGTGGCCGGGGGCGTGGCCGCCCGGACCCAGCCCGTATCGCTGGTGCCAGGTGCGCAGCGTGGTCACGGCGATGCCGAGCCGCCGGGCCACCGCCCCCGCGCTCAGCCCCTCGTCGTCGCTGCCGTCCACCACGCGTTGCAGCCTACCGCAGGCTAATATTGCGTTGATTCCTGAATCGTTATCCGGCGCGGCGGCGTTTGCGTGCGTGCAGTTTCGGGGAAACTGCTGCTTTGGTACGGCCGATTCCGGCAGTCTCCCCGAAACTGCCCGGTCGCGCAGCCCCGATGCCGCGCGACGGCCGCGCAGGAGGATGTGGTGCGGATGAAGACCGCGGTGGTGCTGTTCACGCGGGATCTGCGGGTGCACGACCAGCCCGCGCTGGCGGCCGCGTGCGCGGCGTACGAGCGGATCGTGCCCCTGTTCGTGCTCGACCCGAGCCTGAAGGTGCCCGCCAACCGGCGCCGCTTCCTGCTGGAATGCCTGCTCGACCTGCGGGAGAGCCTGCGCGGGCGCGGCAGCGACCTCGTCGTGCGCGCCGGCGACCCCGTCGCCGAGGCGGTCCGGCTCGCCAAGCAGGTCGGCGCGGCCGGGATCGGCGTGACCGAGGACTACGGGCCGTACGCGCTGCGCCGCCAGGACCGGCTGGCCCGCGCCTGCGCCCGCGAGCGGATCGCGCTCAAGCTGTTCCCCGGGGTGACCGTGGTGCCCGCCGGGCAGGTCACCCCGACCACCGGCGGCGACCACTACAAGGTGTTCACGCCGTACTTCCGGGCCTGGCAGCAGGTCCGGTGGCGCTCGACCGCACCGGCGCCGCGCACCGTCCCGCCGCTGCCCGACGGGCTGGCCGGCAGCGATCCGCACCGGGTGCTGACCGGCGCGAAGGCCGAGTCGCCCAGCCCGATGCCGGGCGGGGAGACCGAGGCGCTGCGCCGGTTCACGGCATGGCTGCCGCAGGCCGGAGACTACGCGGCCCGCCACGACGACCTGGCCGGGGACGCGACCTCGCGGATGAGCCCGTACCTGCACTTCGGGTGCGTGTCGCCGCTGCGGCTGGCCACCGCCCCGGGCGTGGCCGACGCGTTCGTACGGCAGCTGTGCTGGCGCGACTTCTACACCCAGGTGCTGGCCTGCTTCCCGAAGCTGGGGACCGCGGCCTACCGGGCCGGGGCGCAGGAGCAGTGGCACGACGACGCGGACGCGCTGGCCGCGTGGCAGGCGGGCGAGACCGGGGTGCCGCTGGTCGACGCGGGCATGCGGCAGCTCGCGGCCGAGGGCTGGATGCACAACCGGGCCCGGCTGGTCACCGCGTCGTACCTGACCAAGACGCTGGGGCTGGACTGGCGCGAGGGCGCCGCCTGGTATGCCCGGCTGCTGCTGGACGCCGACGTGGCGAACAACTTCGGCAACTGGCAGTGGGTGGCGGGCACGGGCACCGATACGAAGCCGTACCGGAAGTTCAGCCCGCAGCGGCAGACCGAGCGCTACGACCCCGCCGGCGCCTACATCCAGCGCTGGACCGGCCGCTGAGCCACACCCGCCCTCCCCCGCCCGGCCGATGCCCGGCGGGCGGGCGGCGGTGCGAACATGCGGCCCGTGGGATCTCTGCGTGGCGTACGCCGCATCGCCGGACTGGTACTGATCATCGTCGCCGTGCTGCTCGTCGCGTTCGGGGCGTACCAGCTGCGCATCATGGCCTGGGACAGGTCCACCGGCAGCGTCTCGGCCTGCACCGAGCACTCGACCGGGACCGGCACCAAGCGCCGCGTCTACCACGACTGCACCGTCACCTGGGCCGACGCCGGACAGACCCACCAGGCGCCGGTGACCTTCGACGGCCCCGCCGACCCGTCCGGCACCACGCAGGACATCGTGGTCAGTGGCGGCGACGCGGCCCCGGCCGGGGCGGCGGGCTCCGGCCCGTTCATCATCGGTTTCGGGGTGTTGTTCCTGCTCGTCGGGCTTGTGGCCCGGCTGGGCGGGCGCAGGCAGGAGTAAGTTCGCGGGCAGGAGGTGCCGGTGACGACACGCAGCGCGGGGTACGAGGCCAGCCCGGCGCCCGCCGCCGCCCGCGGCCTCGTGCTGATGCTGCACGGCGGCGCCGAGAGGGGGCGGGGCCCCGACCACCGGGCCCGCCTGTCCTACCTGCGGATGCTGCCGTTCCTGCGCGCCCTGCCGTCCGACGTGCTGGTCTGGCGGCTGCGCTACCGCTACAACGGCTGGAACGGGGCGGACGCCGACCCCGTGCGCGACCTGGAGTGGGCGCTCGGGCAGGCCGCCGAGCTGCGGCCGGGGCTGCCGGTGATCCTGGTCGGGCACTCGATGGGCGGCCGCGCCGTGCTGTGGGGCGGCGGCGGCGCGCAGGTCGCGGCGGTGTGCGCGCTCGCCCCGTGGATCGAGCCGGGCGACCCGTACGAGCAGCTCGCGGGCAGGCAGGTGCTGATCGCACACGGCGACCGGGACTGGATCACCGACCCGGCCGCCTCCCGCCGGTACGCCATCGCCGCCGAGGAGGCAGGCGCCCGGGTGACGTACCTCGACGTCAGCGGCGACGGGCACGCCATGCTGCGCCGCGCCCGCCACTGGCACTGCCTCGTCGGCGCCTTCATCTCCGCCGTCCTCAACGGCGACCCCACCAGCCCCCTCCCCTGCTGAAACCCACCCGCCCCGGACCCGCGTGCCCACCCACCCCGGACCCGCTTGCCCTCCCGCCCCGGGCCGGTGCACCCCTCCCGCCCCGGGCCGGTGCACCCCTCCCGCCAAGTTGCCGGGCAATCGGGCGAATGTGAGCCCATCATTCGCCCGATTGCCCGGCAACTTGCCCGCGGATGGGCCCGCGGATGGGCGAGGTGACGCGGGCCGGGCGGGGCCGGGCTATCGTGTGGCGGTGGTTCTGCCGACCTCGCCGCCGATCCGGTGGATGCACGCGTTCATCGATCTGCCCGTCGACCGGTTCGACGCCGGGGCCGCGTTCTGGCTCGCGGTGACCCGGACGCGCCTGTCGGCGCGGCGCGGGGCACGGGGCGAGTTCGCGACCCTGCTCGCCGACGAGGGCGACGCCCACCTGAAGGTGCAGGTCGTCGGCGGTGCGGGCGGCATCCACCTGGACCCGGGCACCGACGATCCGCAGGCGCTGGTCCAGGCCGCACTCGACCTGGGCGGCAGTGTCGTGGCGGTCGCGGAGCGGTTCACGGTGCTGCGCTCGCCGGGTGGGCTGCTGCTGTGCGCGGTGCCGTACCAGGGCGAGTCGGCGCGTACGCCCGTCGTCGCCGGGCCGGGCGGGGCCTTGAGCCGGGTCGACCAGGTGAGCGTTGACGTGGCTCCGTCGCGGTACGACGCCGAGACCGCGTTCTGGGCGGGACTGACCGGCTGGGACCTGGCGCAGGGGTCGCGTCCGGAGTTCCGGGTGCTGCGGCCGCCCGCGCACCTGCCCCTGCGGATCCTGCTCCAGCGGCTGGACGAGGAACAGCCCACCGGGGCGCACCTCGACCTGGCCTGCTCGGACGTGGACGCGGTCCGCGCCTGGCACGAGTCCCACGGCGCGACCACCGTCGCCCGCCACGAGCGCTGGACGGTGATGCACGACCCCACGGGCTCCGTCTACTGCCTCACCTCCCGAGACCCCGCCACCGGCACCCTCCCCGCCACCTGAGCAGGCCGATCCCGCCACCTGGGCCGGGCAAGATCGCTGTTTCCGGTTCGGGTGTGTGCTAGAAACCGACGTTCTGACCGCAAGTCGCGATCATCGCGGCGGCACGCGCGGGCGAGAATCAGTGACATGTCGGAAAAGTCGGCTGAAGTGGGTGCGGAGGCGCGGCTGGCGGTGCGGGTCGCCGGGATCGTGCAGGGCGTCGGGTTCCGCCCGTTCGTGTACACCCTCGCGCACCGGCTCGGCGTGCACGGCCACGTCGGCAACGACCCGCGCGGGGTGTTCATCGAGGCCGAGGGGCCGCCGGAGGCGCTGGACGCCTTCCTGACCGCCCTCGACCGCGAGCGCCCACCCCTGGCCGTGGTCGACTCGGTGGCGGCGCACCCGCTGCCGCCGACCGGAGCGCGCGGCTTCCGCATCGTCGGCAGCGACCCGGCCGGGGCGCAGACGACCCAGATCTCCCCCGACGCCGCCACCTGCTCCGCGTGCCTGGACGAGACGCTGGCCGCCACCGGCCGCCGCGCCGGGTACGCGTTCACCAACTGCACGCACTGCGGCCCCCGGTTCACCATCGTCGCCGCCGTCCCGTACGACCGCGCCAGCACCACCATGGCCGGGTTCGCCCTGTGCGGCCCCTGCGCCGCCGAGTACGCCGACCCCGCCGACCGCCGCTTCCACGCCCAGCCGGTCTGCTGCCCCGGCTGCGGCCCCCGCCTGCGCCTGAGCGCCCTGCCGTCAGGCGAACCACTGACCGGCGACCCGATCGCGACCGCGGCCCGGCTGCTGCGCGACGGCGCGATCGTCGCCGTGAAGGGGCTGGGCGGCTACCACCTGGCCGTCGACGCCACCCACCCGAGCGCCGCCGCCCGCCTGCGGGCGGCCAAGCACCGCGAGGACCGGCCGTTCGCGCTGATGGCGGCCGGGCTGAGCGAGGCCGCCGAACTCGTCGAGGTCGACCCGGCCGCCGCCGGGCTGCTGGCGGACCCGGCCCGGCCGATCGTGCTGCTGCCCCGGCGCCGCCGCAGCCCGCACCGCATCGCCGACGCCGTCGCGCCCGGCTGCCACGAGTACGGCGTCATGCTCCCCTACACGCCGCTACATCACCTGCTGCTGCGCGCCGCCGCCCACCCCATCGTGCTGACCAGCGGCAACGTCTCCGACGAGCCGATCGCGTACCGCGACGACGACGCCGCGACGCGGCTGGCCGGGATCGCCGACGCCATGCTGGCCCACGACCGGCCGATCCGCACCCGCACCGACGACTCGGTCGCCCGGGTGGTGCGCGGCCGCCCGCTGCTGCTGCGCCGCTCGCGCGGGTACGTGCCGCGCCCGCTGACCCTGCCGGTGGCGGCCCGCCGCCCGATCCTGGCCTGCGGCGCCACGCTCAAGAACACGTTCTGCCTGGCCACCGGCACCCAGGCGGTGCTGTCGCACCACATCGGCGACCTGGAGAACGAGGCGGTGTACCGGTCGTACACCGAAGGGGTCGACCACCTGCGGCGGCTGCTCGGGATCACCCCGGAACTGGTCGCCCACGACCTGCACCCGCAGTACCTGTCCACCGGGTACGCGCACAGCCTGGACGAGGTGGAGCTGCTCGGGGTGCAGCACCACCACGCGCACATCGCCTCCTGCCTGGCCGAGCACGGCGAGCGGGACCCCGTGCTCGGGGTCGCCTTCGACGGCCTCGGGTACGGCGGCGACGGCACGCTGTGGGGCGGGGAGTTCCTGGTGGCGGACCTGGCGTCGTACACCCGGGTGGGCCGGCTGGCGCCGGTGCCGATGCCCGGCGGCGCGGCCGCGGTGCGCCAGCCCTGGCGGATGGCCCTGTCCTACCTGGACAGCCTCGGCGAGCTGCCCCCGCTGCCCGTCGTCGAGCGGCACGCCGACCGGTGGCCCCCGCTGCGCTCGGCCGCCCGGCAGCGCCTGAACTCCCCGCTGACCTCCAGCGCGGGGCGGCTGTTCGACGCCGTGGCGGCGCTGCTCGACCTGCGCGACGAGGTCGGCTACGAGGGGCAGGCCGCGATCGAACTGGAACGGGCCGCCGCCGGCGCACCGCCGCAGCCCGGATACCCGGCCCGGGTCGAGGAGGCGGCGCTGCTCACGCTTGCAGGCGCCGACCTGGTACGGGCCGCGGTGGCCGACCGCCTCGACGGCGTGCCCGTACCGGTGATCGCCGCGCGGTTCCACGCGGGGCTCGCCGACCTGGTGGCCGCGACCTGCGTACTGGTGCGCGAGCGGCACGGGCTGGGCACGGTGGCCCTGTCCGGCGGCGTCTTCCAGAACGTCCTGCTGCTGACCGGCGTGACCGACCGCCTGACCGCAGCCGGCTTCCGCGTCCTGACCCACAGCCTCGTCCCCCCCAACGACGCCGGCATCAGCCTCGGCCAAGCCGCCATCGCCGCCACCCTCAACCACTAACCCCCACCCACCCCCCGCCCCTCCCCCTTCACGTTGATCATGAACTTATGGCAGGGTTCGGCGGCGTGTCGCCACCCCGGCACCGTGATCGATTCGGTGGTGGCGGCACGCGGACCGACCTCGCCACCGGCGCTGACCCGTGAGCTCAAGTAGGCCGACGCCGCGAAGCCCTCAGCGGCCGATTCCGCCCGCAGGCCGCGATCTTCACGTGGAGATCGCCGTTTTCGGTCGATCGCTGCTGTCCAGCCCCGGGTTCTGACCGGAAACAGCGATCACGCAGGAGTGATCGCCGTGTCCGAAACCTTCCCGCCACCCAGGCCCCGCACTGGCACCCACCACTGAATCGATCACGGTGCCAGGGTGGCGACACGCCGCCGAACCCGGCCATAAGTTCATGATCAACGCGGAGGGAGGGGGCGGCGGTGGTGGTGGGGCGGGTGGGGGTCAGGGGGTGAGGGTGATGGTGCCGCGGAGGGTGGTGGGGACGGCGACGGCCCGTAGCGCCACCGGGGGCGGTGGGCCGGGTGCGGGTTCGATGCGCAGGTCGGTGGTGGCCAGGCGGCAGAACGCCAACAGCTGGACCAGGCCCAGCCCGGCGCCGACGCACGACTTCGGCGCCAGTCCGAACGGGACGAAGGCACCCGCGCCGGCCCCCGAGCCCGGCAGCCAGCGGTCGGGGTCGAACTCGTCGGGCCGCTCCCACCGGCGCGCATCGTGGTGCATCAGGTACGGGCTGACGAGATACCGCTCCCCCACCGCCAGGGACAGCCCGTCCACGGTGACCGGCACCCGGACCGGGCGCAGCAGGAGCAGCGGCGGGCTCCACATCCGCAGCGCCTCCTTGACGAAGCGGTGCGTCAGCGGCGCCGCCCCGGGCCGATGCAGCGCCCCGGGTTCCAGCCTGGCCAGTTCCGCGCCGATCCGGTCGGCCCACTGCGGATGCTGCCGCAGCGCCAGCAGCAGGCAGGCCGCCACGGCGCCGGGCGGCCCGGCGATCGCGGTGAGCAGCGCGGTCACCGCGTCCACGGCGCGGCCGTAGCCGAGGTCGGGCAGCAGGTCGACGAGCGGGTCGGCCAGGTCGGGACGGCGCGGGCGGCGCCCGGCTGCCCGCGCCCGCAGTTCGGCGCGGACGGTCAGGCCGGTCGCGACCTCGGCCCACGTGGTGCGCAGGCGGGCGGCCCGGCCGGGGGCGGCGGGCACCGCCGACAGCTCGGTGAACCCGATCCGCACGTCGCGGCGCAGCCGCGCCAGCCCGCGCGGGCCGAGCCCGGCGACGACGACGGGCAGCAGGGCGTACGTGCAGACCTCGTGCGCGAAGGCGGTGAGGTCGACCTCGCGGCCGGCCCGCTCGGCGGCCAGGTCGACCATCCGCCGGTACAGCGCGGCGACCGTGTCCGGGCCGCTGAGCTGCCGCAGGACCGGCTGCCACGCGGCGCGTACGCGCTGCCAGGGTGCGGGCCCGCGGCGCCCCGCGAGCAGGTCCCCGAGCGGGTCGGCGACGTCCTGCTCGGCGAAGTTGGCGCAGTTGACGGCGGTGGCGAGGTCGGGGTCGAGGATGGCGGTTGTCGCCGCGTCGATCCGGAACACGTCGCCCTCGGCGGCGTGCCGGCGGCGCAGCTGCTCGACGGGTCCGGCCTGCTCCGGAGGCATGCGGCTTCCTCATCGGTACGGGCCGCGGACGGCGGCGAGCACGCTGGCGTCCGCGGCGGCGGCGATCAGATGTGGTGGTAGATGATCCACACCGGCCAGGTGGACGAACCATCCTGGGCGTGGCGGCGCTCCCGCAGGTGCAGGTGCAGCTTGAGCGACTGGAACAGCCGACGCATCACGATCACCTCCTCTCGCCGCTACGCGGGGTCAGGCGGACCCGGTGCGGCGGCGGTGCCAGCGCCGGGCCGACCTGTGGCTGTCCGCCGTCGTCGAGGACGGCGACGTCGTAGGAGGCGAGCACCAGCGCGACCACGTCGGCGGCCAGCCCGGTGGCCACGGCCGCGCCGGTGCAGGCATGGGCGCCGAAGCCGAAGGGCAGGAAGGCGCCGTGCGGTCCGTCGCGCCAGCGGTCCGGGCGGAACCCGTCCGGCTCGGGCCAGTGCCCGGGATGGCGGTGGGCCAGGTACGCGCAGACGTGGACGGTCTGGCCGGGCTCGACCCGCACCGGCCCGAGGTCGTGCGCCCGCGCCACCGGGCGGCCGAACAGCCAGGCGACCGGCCACAGCCGCAGGGCCTCGCGCACCAGCGCCGCCGGGGGCGCACCGGCCTGATCGGGATGGCGTCCGACCAGGTACAGCGTCCACGACAGCAGGAAACCGGTGGAGCCGACGGTGGCGAACAGCAGGCTCAGGAAGACGTCGACCGCGTCGGCGGGGTCGTACCCGTCGGGCAGCGCGAGCGCCACGACGTCGAGCAGGTCGGCCGGGTCGTGGGCGGGGTCCGCGCGGCGGCGGGTGGTCTCGGCGGCCAGTGCCGCGTACGCCCGGTGCCGCAGCAGCGCCCGCCGCAGCCGCCCGCGCCGCTGCCGCGCTCCGGCGAGCACCGCGTGCGTGACGACCTCGGCGACGACGGCCCGTACGGCCGGGGCGGTGGCCGGGCCGAGCAGGGCCGGGCCGAGGTGCTCGTGCAGCAGCCGGTTGGCCGCGTCGGGCATCGCGGCGCCGGGCGCCAGGTGCGTGCCGACCAGGCGCGGCAGGTCGGCCGCGTGGGCGGCGGTGTACGCCGCGAGCAGGTCCCGCGCCTCGCGGGCTATCCGCTGCTGCGCCTGCCGGGGCGCGAGGAACCCGGTCGCCGTGGCGAAGAAGTCGGAGTGCTCGGCGAAGTCCCCACCGGCGTTGGCGAGCACCGCCTTGGCCAGCGCCGGGTCGGCCACGTGCAGGCCCGCGCCGGGCACCGTGAACACGTCTCCGTCGCGGTCCCGCAGCCGCGCGAGCAGCGGCAGCAGCCCGGGGCCGACGGGTGGGGCGCTGCGCGCGGTACTCGACACGCGACCTCCCGGGCCCCAGCGGCGGCTGACCCGTATATCGGAACATGTCGATTAATTGCTGTCAATGTGCCGTGGCGGCCAGCAGCGCCTCCAGCCCGGACGCCTGCGTGCGCCAGTCCCGCGCGTTCGGGGTGGCGCCGGTCCAGCGCTGGCCGATGCGGTTCAGGCTGTCGCGGTCGGACTGCCAGATCGCATCGGCCTGCTGCTGGGCGTACGTGCGGTACGCGGCGACCCCGGAGGCGTCGGCCAGGTCCATCAGATACCGCATGAAGATGCCCTTGAACTGCTTCTGGTTGTCGTCGCAGCTGTTGGCCGGGTCGCAGGACTCGGTCAGGATGCCGGAGCGGGTCAGCACGGTCGAGCTCATCGCCGCGTCGGCGAGCTGGCGGGCCGAGGTCAGCAGCGCCGCGTTGCCCGTGGCCCGCCACAGCTCGACCGCCCCGCCGATGGCCAGGCCCTGGTTGTACGTCCACACGGTCTGCCCGTTGTTGGCGCAGCCGCCGGTGATCCCGTCGTTGACCAGCTTGGACCCGTTGATCATCCCGCTGGCGGCGAACCAGTTCCAGCCCGCGTTCGCCCGGCCCAGCCACAGCGTGTCGCCGGCGATGCGGTTGTGCAGCGCGGCGGTCAGCCGGATGTACAGCCCGATGGTGACCGCGTTCTTGTAGGTGCGCTCGCGGTTCCACCACACCCCGCCGCCGCAGGTGCCGTCCCAGTACGAGGACATGTAGCCGCCGATCGCGACGGCGGTGTTCAGGTACTTGGCGTCGTGGGTGACGTCGTACGCCTGCACCCAGGCCAGCCCCCACCAGCCGGTGTCGTCGATCGCGCGGCTGATGAAGTTGCCCTCGACCGCGTCGCCGCTCTTCTGCCCCGCCGGGATGACGCCCTTGTTCAGCTCGTAGGTCCGGTCGATCAGCCACCGGTAGTCGGTGCGGCCGGTGCGGCCCGACCAGTCCCCCAGCGCGGTGACCGCGACCGCGGAGTTCCACCAGCTCGACGGCCACCACGCGGTGTCGGTGCGGTACGCGTACGCCAGCGCGTCGGCCGCGGCGGCCGGCCGGTCGGCGGCGGGCCGGGCCCAGGCGGTGCAGCTGCCGTTGGCGCTGCCGGTCGCCCGCCCGCAGGCCCGCACCGCCCCGCCGTAGAGCAGCGAGCGCGGGTCCCGGGTGTTGACCATCGTGGTGCGGACCGAGGTGGCACCGGACGGGACGCTGATCCGGCCCAGCGACGAGCCGCCGGGCCACGAGGCGCCCTCGTCCCAGGAGCGGTCCAGCCACACCTCGTCGCCCGCGGCGCCCGTGCCGAGCGTGGCCCAGGCCAGGCCGCGGCTGTCGATGTGCAGGTCGATGCGGCGGTTGCTGAGCACGGTGCCGGGGACGGGCTGGCTGTCGCCGACGGCGGTGGCCGGGTCGGCCCCGTCGCAGACGGCGTCGCAGACCTTCGGGTACACCCAGGCGGTGCAGGTGACCCCGCCCGCGTCGCCGCAGGCCCGGATCATGCCCCGGCGGTGGGCGGCGGGATCGGCCAGGTTGTACATCAGCGTGCGGGTGCCCGTCCAGGTCGCGGGAATGCCGGCCTTGCCCAGCAGACCGTCCCAGCTGGAGCCGTCGGTCCAGCTGCGGTCGAGCCAGACCGAGTCGCCGGTGAGGCCGTTGTCGATGCTGCCCCACGCCATCCTGTCGGTGTCGGACACGTGCAGGACCAGGCGGCGCCCGTTGAGGTTGACCTCAGGCACGGGGAAGAGCTCCTGCCGGGCCAGGGACGGGTCACGGGTGTCGCAGTAGAGCGAGCACACCGTGGCCGCCCCGGCGGCCGGTGCCGCCACGACGACAGTGCCCGCGGTCGCGGCGACCAGTGCCACCAGCAGGAGGGTCGGTTTCCGCATCGGATCCACCTCGTTCCGGCCGTCCGACCGGAGCGCCGGTCGGAGTTCACACGAGTTCCGGCACGTACCAACAGGTATTCCGTTGGTATCTGTCGATGTTTGAGGGATCGAAGTTAACAAACCTAACGGTTGGCTGTCCACCTCGCGGACGTGCCAGAACGGGCTAGCCTGCGTCCGTGCCCGACGAGATCTTCGCCCACCCCCGGCTGGCCCAGGTGTACGACACCTTCGACGGCGACCGCGCCGACCTGTACCACTACCTGGCCATCGCAGCCGAGCACGGCCCCGCCCACGTGGTCGACGTCGGCTGCGGCACCGGCTCGCTCGCCGTGTTGCTCGCGGGACGCGGCTACCGGGTCACCGGGGCCGACCCGGCCGAGGCGTCGCTGCGGGTCGCCCGCGCCAAGCCCGGCGCCGAGCGGGTCACCTGGCTGCACTGCGACGCCGCCGCCCTGCCCGCCCTCGGCGCGGACCTGGCCGTGCTCACCGGCAACGTCGCCCAGGTGTTCCTCGGCGACGACGATTGGGCCGCCGCCCTGCGCGGCATGGCCCGCTGTCTGGCACCCGGCGGGACGCTGGTGTTCGAGGCCCGGCGGCCGCAGGCGCGCGTCTGGGAGCAGTGGGCCGCAGAGCAGGGCACGACCGTGCGCGAGGTGCCCGGGATCGGCGCGGTCGAGCAGCGCTTCGAGCTGACCGGGGTGGATCTGCCGTACGTGTCGTTCCGGTTCACGTACACGTTCGCCGCCGACGGGCAGGTGGTCGTCTCCGACTCGACGCTGCGCTTTCGCGACCGTGCCGAGGTGGAGCAGTCCCTGGCCGCGTGCGGCTTCGCCCTCCTCGACGTCCGCGACGCCCCCGACCGCCCCGGCCTCGAACACGTCTACCTCGCCCGCCCGCTCCCCTGACCCCGCCCCGCCCCGGCTCCTCGGCCGGACGCGTCCCCGAGATCGCGCAAGTTGCCGGGCAATCGGGCGTATCTTGGGCCCTCATTCGCCCGATTGCCCGGCAAGTTGGCCGATCTTGGGGCCGGGCCGGGCCGGGGGCGGGTGGGGAGGGCGTCAGCAGATACGCGGGAGAGGGTCGCCCACCAGGAGGTCGACGATGCGGGTGCCGCCGAAGCGGGTGCGCAGCAGGACCAGTTCGGCGGGGTCGGCGTCGATGCGGCCGATGACGGCGGCCTGGTCGCCCAGGGGGTGGGCGCGCAGGGCGGCCAGGGCGGCGTCGGCCTGCTCGGGGGCGACCACCGCGACCAGGCGGCCCTCGCAGGCCACGTACAGCGGGTCGATGCCGAGCAGTTCGGCGGCGCCGCGTACGCCCGGACGCACCGGCACCGCGGCCTCGTCGACCACGACCGTCACCCCGGCGGCGCGGGCGACCTCGTTGAGGATGGTCGCCACCCCGCCCCGGGTGGCGTCGCGCATCCCGCGTACGCCGTCCCCGGCGGCCGCGAGCAGGGCGTCGACCAGACCGGTCAGCGCGGCGGTGTCCGAGCGCAGATCCGCCTCCAGGTCCAGGTCGCCCCGGGCGACGAGCACGGTCATGCCGTGGTCGCCGATCGGGCCGGACACCAGCACCGCGTCGCCGGGGCGGGCCAGGTGCACGCCGAAGTCGCGGTCGTGCTCGCGTACGCCCACCCCGGCCGTGGTGATGTAGCAGCCGTCGGCCAGGCCGCGCGGCACGACCTTGGTGTCCCCGGCGACGATGCTCACCCCGGCGGCACGGGCGGCCGCCGCCATGGACGCGACGATCCGGGTCAGGTCCGCGACCGGCAGGCCTTCTTCGAGGATGAAGCCGGCCGACAGGAAGCAGGGCCGGGCACCGGCCACGGCCAGGTCGTTGACGGTGCCGTTGACGGCGAGGTCGCCGATGTCGCCGCCGGGGAAGAACAGCGGCTTGACCACGTACGAGTCGGTGGTGAACGCCAGCCGGGCACCGGCCAGGGTCAGCGCCGCCGCGTCGTCGAGCGCACTGAGCTCCGGGTTGTCGAACGCCTCCAGGAACACCGCCTCGACCAGGCTCGCGGTCGCCTTGCCGCCCGCCCCGTGGGCCATGGTCAGGCGCTCCTCGCGCACCCGGGCGCGGGCGCGGCGGGCCCGGCCGATGCGGTCGAGCACCGACGCCTCGGTCAGCTCGGCGGTCATCGGGCCGTCACCTCCAGCAGGCGCCGCCGGTGGAAGCGGCCGAAGTTGTAGTACGCGGCGCAGGCGCCCTCCGGCGACACCATGCAGGTGCCGATCGGCGTCTCCGGGGTGCACGCGGTGCCGAACACCTTGCACTCCCACGGCTTGAGCACGCCCTTGAGCACCTCGCCGCACTGGCACGACTTCGGGTCGGCCACGCGTACGCCGGGGACGGCGAAGCGGCGCTCGGCGTCGAAGGCGGCGTAGCGCTCGGTGAGCTTGAGCGCGGAGTGGGCGATGAACCCCAGGCCGCGCCACTCGAAGAACGGGCGCAGTTCCAGCACGTCGGACAGGACCTTGAGCGCGGTGAGGTTGCCGTCCCAGGGGACGACGCGGCTGTACTGGTTCTCCACCTCGCAGCGCCCCTCGGCGAGCTGGGCCAGCAGCATGTCGATCGAGTGCAGGATGTCCAGCGGCTCGAATCCGGCTGTGACCAGCGGTTTCCCGTACTGCTCGGCGATGAACCGGTACGGCTCGCAGCCGATCACCGTGGAGACGTGCCCCGGCCCCAGGAACCCGTCGAGGCGCTGGTCGGGCGAGTCCAGGATGGCCTTGACCGCCGGGATGATCGTCACGTGGTTGCAGAAGACCGAGAAGTTGGCCAGCCCCTCGGCGGCGGCACGGCGCACCGTGACGGCCGTGCTGGGGGCGGTGGTCTCGAACCCAATCGCCATGAACACGACCTCGCGGTCGGGGTCGGCGCGGGCGAGCTTCAGCGCGTCCAGCGGGGAGTAGACCATGCGGATGTCGGCCCCGGCGGCCTTGGCGTCCAGGAACGACCCGGCGCCGCCGGGCACCCGCATCATGTCGCCGAACGAGGCGAGGATGACCTCGGGGCGGCGTGCGATCGCGATGGCGTCGTCGACGCGGCCCATCGGGATCACGCAGACCGGGCAGCCCGGCCCGTGCACCAGCTCGACCTGCTCGGGCAGGTAGTCCTCCAGCCCGTGCTGGTAGATGGTGTGGGTGTGCCCGCCGCACACCTCCATGAACTTGTAGTGCCGGCCCGGCTCGCACCGGGCCGCGATCCGGGCGGCCAGCGCGCGGGCCTGCTCGGCGTTGCGGAACTCATCCACGAAGCGCATCGACCGCTCCCCTACTCGATGGTGGACGACTGGAGGGCGGCGAGCTCGTCGGCGTAGGCCTGGCCGATGCTCTCCAGGAACTCCATCGCCGCCTTCGCCTCCGCTTCGTCGATCTTGGACAGGGCGAAGCCGACGTGGATCAGCACCCAGTCGCCGATACCGACCTCACCGGGCTCCAGCAGCCCGATGTTGATGGCCCGGCGTACGCCGGAGACGTCGACCTGGGCCAGGTCGGGGCGGTCGGTGTGGAACTCGACGACCTCGCCGGGGATACCGAGGCACATGTCAGCGCACCGCCCGGTCGATGAGGTGCAGCTCCTCCAGGATCAGGTCGTCCCCGCCCGACACCGTCACCCGCGCGCTGCCGCACTCGCCGCAGATCGCGGGCAGCGCCAGCGTCTCCCCCTCGTGGCCGCAGCCCCCGCAGACCACCCGGGCCGGCACCGTGACCAGTTCGATCTGCGCCCCGTCCGCCGTGGTGCCGGTGGCCACCAGCGCGAACCCGTCGCGCAGCGCCGGTTCGGCCACCCCGTGCCGCACCCCGATGCGCACCTTCAGCCGGTCGACCGCGCGCCCCTCGGCCCGCTGCCGCACCGCCGCGAGAATGCTCTCGCACAGCCCGATCTCGTGCATCCGTCCCCCGCTCACATGCTGCGCATCTTGAGGTACCGCTTCATGTCCGGCAGCGACTGGATCACCAGCGCCGCCGCTCCGGCCAGCACCAGCCCGGCCACGACCTTCTTCCACAACATCACGGTGCCCCTCTCCTCGATGGACCTGACAGACTCGACGTACCTGACGAAACGCTCTGCTCCAGCAGCGACCGGGGCCCGGCGTCCCACAGCTGCCGCACCAGGACGACCGCGACGTCGACGGCGGCCAGCACCGGGCGGCTCAGCCCGATGCCCTCCTCCAGCGCCAGCGGCTCGCAGCCGACCAGCAGCACCCGGCCGGGGTCGCCGCCGCAGCTGTCCAGCAGGTGCAGCACCCGGTTGGGCTGCATGCCGTGCGGATCGACGAGCACGCCGTCCCCGGCCGCGCGGTCGGCGGCGCGGTCCTCGGCGGTGATCTCGACCAGGCGCACGGTGCCGGGGACGTCGCCGCGCTGGTCGGTGTCGACGAGCACGGTCGCGTCGTAGCCGTCCATCAGGTCGTACGCCAGATGGATGCCGCGGATGCCGTAGTCGGCCACCCGTACCCACTCCGGATGCGGCTGCGCCGCCAGGCGCGCCGCGACCTCGACGCCGAAACCGTCGTCGCTGAGGAAGATGTTGCCCAGGCCCGCGATCAGCACCCGGGTCGTCATGCGGGGGCCACCTCCTCCGGTGCGAAGTAGCGGAACCGGCCCTGCTCGACCTGGAGGTCGGCGGCCGGATCGTCGTCGACGGTGACGGCCAGGTGGGTCGAGCCGTCCACATCGAGCAGCACGGCGTGGACCGTCGCGACCCGGTCCACCAGGAACATGTCCTGCGCGTCGGTACGCCGCCCGCCCGGCCGCAGCCGCACCTTGCACCCGGCGCCGACCGCGACCCCGTCGACCACCACCGTGTCGGTGGCCGGGTCGACGCCCGCGTCCGCGCCCGGGTCCCACCAGGGCGCCGTGGTCCGGAACGGGTCCGCCGCGACGCCGACCGGGCGCAGCTGCCGGATCGCGCCGTGCAGGCGCTCGAACAGCTCCGGCGGCAGCGTCTCGGCCCGGCCCAGCAGCGCGTCCGCCCGCGCGTCGGTGGCCCGGACCTGCCGCTTCTCCGCGTCGGTGAGCGTGAGCGTGCGCAGCACCAGCAGCTCGTCGATCTCCAGCGAGTCGAACGTCTCGCCGGGGCTCTCGGGCGCGACGACGGGGTGGTCGTACAGGATCACCGGCGCGGACAGGACCGCGTCGGTGCGTCCCGGCTCGCCCAGCAGCACCGGCCAGGTGCGCACATTGCGGCAGTCGCGCACCGCCGCCTTCGCCCACTCCGGCGGGTCGAGCGCCGACACGAACCCGCCGGCGCTCAGCGCGAACACGCTGTGCGCCGCGATCAGCGACGACCGCAGCGCCTGCGGCCGATCGCCACGCTGCCTGTCCAGATCTTGTGCGTCTGGTGTCGCCCCGGCAGCACCAGACGCACAAGATCTGGTCTCGGTGCGGTTCTCCACCGCGCACGTGAGGCGCAGCACGCGGTACGGGCCGGGCAGCCGCTCCACGCGCAGGCGCAGAACGCCCTGGAGGGGACGGCGTACGCGGCGCAGCCGCAGGTCGGGGCTGAGCTGCTCGATCTGCTCGGCACCCGGGACGGCGAAGGGGGTCACGTCGTCCGGGGCGTCCGCGAGCGGCCACAGCGGGACCGCCACGTCGACGGACTCCTCGGCGGTCTCGTCGAAGGTCAGGTGCAGCACGCCGTCGTGCTCGGCGGACTCGCGCGGCGCCCAGCCGTCCGGGGTCGCCGCCTCGACGGTGCGGGTGACGGCGTGCAGGAAGCGCAGCCGCCAGCGCAGCACCGCGTCGGGGCCGGGCTCGGCCAGCAGCTGGGTCTGGCAGGTGGCGTACTCGCCGTGCGCGTCGGAGGCGTACGACGGGGGCACCAGCACGCCGAACTGCCAGCGCAACTGGTTCTTGGCCGCGTCGGCGCGGTACGGGTACAGCAGGTAGCCCTCGTACAGCACCGCGTCGGCGACCGTGCGGGCCTGCTCGAACGGGTCGCTCAGCGGGGAGCCGGACACGCCGCCTCCTCCGGCTGGGCCGCCAGCAGCCCGGCCAGCGCCGCGTCGGCGGTCGGCACCGCGTGCCGGGCCTGGTAGCGCAGCAGCGCGTCGGTGGTGTCGCGGCGCAGCCGGATCCACGCCGAGTCCGGGAAGTAGAGGTCCATCAGGTCGCGCCAGACCGCCGCGGGCATCCGGTAGGCCGCCTCGCGGTCCCACGGCACCCGCGCCACCTGCACGCCCGCCTCGCCCGCCACGAACACGGTGCCGCTGAACAGCAGCGTCAGCGGCACCTCCCCGCCGGACAGGGCGTGGAAGAACTTGCCGAGCCCGACCTCCAGGTCGTACGAGCAGGGCACGAGCAGCTCCATCTCGGTGCGGCCGGTGAACCCGGGCAGCATCGCGGTGACCGTGGCGAACTGGAGCTGCTGCATGCTCGCCGCCCAGCGGGCCGGTTCACCGAAGACGCACGCCAGCTTCTGCGCCTCGGCGTCGGTGTAGTCGCGGCCGCGCGGGTCGATCCGCAGCTGGCAGGTGAGCACCCCGGCGTGCACGCGTACGTCCCCGGGGCCGGTCACGCCCAGGCGCAGCCGCAGCGTGGGCGCGGCGGCCCAGCGCTGGGCCTGCACGTCCAGGCAGGTGAAGTCGAGCTCAAGCAACTGCGGCCTCCGTCCTCGCGCCCGCGCGCACCTCGTCCAGGAACCCGGCGACGGCGGCGCGGGCCTGCTCGCCGCCGTCGAAGCCGCGCCAGTGCGTACGCACCAGCCCGACCAGGCGGTAGCAGGCGTCGATGGGGACAACGAAGCACTCCGGCCCCTGGTCGCCCCGGTGCATGAGCAGCGCGGCCACGTCCTCGGGCAGGGCGGCGGTGGCGGGGTGCCGGGCCAGCAGCTCGGCCCAGGTGTCGGCCGCCAGCGGGGACTCGGCGGCACCGGCCGGGCTCGGGTAGAGCGCGACAGGGTGGTGCAGGGCGCTGTCGCGGTAGACGAACGCGAGCCGGACCGGCAGGTCGAGGGCGGCCCACTCCCGCTCGGTGAGCGGGAAGCCGGGCAGCGCGGTGACGGCGTCGGGGATCGCGGCGTAGCGCGCGGCGCCGCCCGTGGCGGACGGCGCGGGGAAGAGCAGCCAGCAGGGGCGGCAGGCGCAGGGCAGCGCGCGGGAGTGGCGGTCGACCAGGTGGTCGTGCCGCTCGGGCAGCGGCGCCCCGCACAGCTCGCACCGCTCGGTGTCCGCCGGGGCCGGGGCGCCCGGGGCCGGCCCGGCCGCCGGGCGCAGGTAGCGGCGCAGGGTCATGCGGGCACACCGGCGTCGCGCCGTCCGATCTGGAGCAGCGGCGCGGGCGCGGCCCGCTCCTGCACCCGCACCTCGACGACCTCCGGCGCCGCCTGCTGCACCGCCCGGGTCAGCGCCTCGGCCGCGGCCGCGCCCGAGCCGCCGCAGCCGCCGCCGCAGCCGGAGGCGGTCAGCGCCACGTGGGCGACGCCGTCGGCGTCGACGCCGAGCAGCGCCACCTCGCGGCCTAGCTTGCCGGCCACCCGGGGCAGCGCGGCGGCGACGCGGTCGGCGAGCGGCACCGGGTGCAGGTCGTACAGGGCGAGCAGGCCGCCGACCAGTTCGTCGGCGGCCAGCCCCGGCAGCGCGGCGGCGGTGCCGGGCAGCGCGGTCAGGCCGTGCAGGAGCCGGGTCAGGGCGACCTGGTGCAGCAGCATCAGCTCGCGTACGGCGTCGTCCGCGGCGGCGCGGGCGGCCGGGCCGCCCGCGCGCTCCACCTCGTCGAGCCGGGCCTGCACCCGTTCACCGACGGCGTGCGGGTCCAGTTCGAGGTCCAGGTCGCCGCTCATGCGTTGCCGGACGCGAACACGTGCGGGGTGTGCAGCTTGCGCAGCACCGTCCCGTTGCCGGTGTACATGTGCACCCCGCACGGCAGGCACGGGTCGAAGCTGCGTACGGCGCGCATGATGTCGATGCCCTTGAAGTTCTCCTGCGAGTTCTCCTCGAAGATCGGGGTGTTCTGCACCGCGTCCTCGTAGGGGCCGGGCGTGCCGTACCGGTCGCGCACGCTGCCGTTCCACGGCGTCGGCGGGTACGGGTGGTAGTTGGCGATCTTCCCGTCCCGGATGACCATGTGGTGCGACAGCACGCCGCGCACCGCCTCGGTGAACCCGCAGCTGTTGGCGTCCTTGGGCACCGTGAACGGCTCCCAGGTCTGGGTGCGCCCGGCCCGGACCTCGCCGAGCGCCTTCTCGCAGGCGTGCAGGGCGACGGCGGCGGCGTACGCCTGGAAGTAGGTGCGGGCCCGGTTGCGCTCCAGGGCGTTGCTCCACTGCGGGATCTTCCACTCGAAGCTGACCTCGGGCTTGGTCATCGTCTTCGGCAGGTTGATGATCACGCTGTGGCCGGTGGCCTTCACGTAGCCGATGTCGACCAGGCCGGACAGGGCGGTGGACCACAGCCGCGCGATCGGGCCGCCGCCGGTGTCCAGGGCCAGGTGGTCGGCGCCGTCGAACCAGCGCGGCGACATGACCCAGGAGTACGCCCCGTCGAAGTCGCGCTTCTGCGGCTTGGGCAGGGTGTGCTGGTTCCACGGGTGGCGCACGTCGACCGGGTTGCCCAGCGGGTCGCGGTGTACGAAGACCTGCTCGCCCTGCCAGTCGTCGTAGTAGGAGCTGCCGAGCAGGATGCGGATGCCGAGGTTGATCTTCACCAGGTCGTTGGTGACGAGCTTGCCGTCGACCACGATGCCCGGCGTCACGAACATCTTGCGGCCCCAGTCGGTCATCCGCTCGTACGTGAAGTCGCAGTGGTCGGGGTCGTTGAGCGCGCCCCAGCACCCCAGCAGCACCCGCCGCTGCCCCACCTTCTCGTAGCCGGGCAGCGCCTCGTAGAAGAAGTCGAACAGGTCGTCGTGCATGGGCACGACCCGCTTCATGAACTCGACGTAGCGCATGAGCCGGGTCAGGTAGTCGGTGAACAGCTGCACCGTGGCCACCGTGCCGACGCCGCCCGGGTACAGCGTGGACGGGTGCACGTGGCGCCCCTCCATCAGGCAGAACATCTCCCGGGTGGACCGGCTGACCTGGAGCGCCTCGCGGTAGAACTCGCCCTCCAGCGGGTTGAGCGAGGTCATGATCTCGGCGATGGTCTTGTAGCCGTGCTGCGCCGCGCCCGGCGCCGGGGTGTTCTTGGCCTTCTCCCACACCCCGGGGTTGGTCTCGCGGACCATCCGCTCGCAGTAGTCCACCCCGACCAGGTTCTCCTGGAAGATGTTGTGGTCGAACATGTACTCGGCGGCCTCGCCGAGGTTGACGATCCACTCCCCCAGGTGCGGCGGCTGCACGCCGTACGCCTGGTTCTGGGCGTACACCGAGCAGGTCGCGTGGTTGTCGCCGCAGATGCCGCAGATGCGGCTGGTGATGAAGTGGGCGTCGCGCGGATCCTTGCCCCTCATGAAGATGCTGTAGCCGCGGAAGACCGACGAGGTGCTGTACGCCTCGACGACCTGCTTCTGCTTCCAGTCGATCTTCGTATAGATGCCGAGGCTGCCGACGATCCGGGTGATCGGATCCCACGACATCTCGACCAGGCCCTCACGCTCCTGCTGCATGGTCATATCGGTTGTTCAGCCCTTCCCGTCGCGAGCAAGCCGGTCAGCGGTGGTAGCCGGTGGTCAGTTCGGTGCCGCGGTGGCGCCACTTGGGCTCCTTGTCCACGGTCTTGGCGGTGATGCCGCGCAGGCGGCGGATCATGGCGCCGTACATGCCGCTGCCGTTGGCCGAGACGTGCGCGCCGGGCGGCTCGTCCATGAACGGCATGAACTTGTCCGGGAAACCGGGCATGGTGCAGGCGATGCAGATGCCGCCCACGTTGGGGCAGCCGCCGACGCCGTTGATCCAGCCGCGCTTGGGCACGTTGCACTTGACCACCGGGCCCCAGCAGCCGAGCTTCACGATGCACTCGGGTGTGCCGTACGCCTTGGCGAACTGGCCCTGCTCGTAGAAGCCGCCCCGGTCGCAGCCCTCGTGCACGGTCATCCCGAACAGCCACTGCGGGCGCAGCTTGTCGTCGAGCGGGATCATCGGCGCCTGCCCGGCCGCCTGGTAGAGCAGGTACGTGATGGTCTCGGCGAGGTTGTCGGGCTGGATCGGGCAGCCGGGCACGCACACGATCGGGATGTCGGCCTTGGACCGCCAGTCCCAGCCCAGGTAGTCGGGCACGCCCATGGCCCCGGTCGGGTTGCCCGACATCGCATGGATCCCGCCGTACGTGGCGCACGTGCCGACCGCGAGCACGGCCAGCGCCTTGGGCGCGAGCCGGTCCAGCCACTCGCTGGTGGTCATCGGCTGCCCGGTGGCCGGGTTGTTGCCGAACGCGGCCCAGTAGCCCTCTTCCTTGATCGCCTCGTTGGGGATCGACCCCTCGATGACCAGCACGAACGGCTCCAGCTCGCCTCGGTCGGCCTTGTGGAACCACTCGATGAAGTTGTCGGCGCCCTGCTCCGGGCCGCATTCGAAGTCGATCAGCGGCCAGTGCACCGCGATCTTCGGCAGGCCGGGCAGGCCGCCCAGCGCGATCTCCTCGATGCTGGGCTGGGTGGCAGCGGTCAGCGCCACCGAGTCGCCGTCGCAGCTCAGCCCGGCGTTGATCCAGAGAAGGTGGATCGGCTTCTCGTCCACCGCGGCTCCGGCGGAGGACGTCTTCACGGCACCCACGTCGTTCACCCCCTGTGCTCTGGCCCGTACCCCGACCCCGCGGCCGTGGCCAGTTCCCACAGCACGTGGCAGACGGTGGTCTGCGCCTCCTGGATGCGGTGCACCGACGGCGACCGCACGACGAACAAGTGGTCGAGCCCCGCCTCGGCCAGCGCGCCCCCGGACCCGCCTGCGAAGCCGACGGTGACCATGCCGATCCGCCGCGCCTGCCCGAACGCGGCGACCAGGTTGGCGGAGTTTCCGCTGGTGGAGAAGCCGACCGCGATGTCGCCGGGGCGGGCGAGCGCGGCCAGCTGCCGCGCGAACACCGCCTCCACCCCGACGTCGTTGGCCAGCGCGCTGAGCACCGCGCCGTCGGCGGACAGCGCGTACGCGGGCAGGCCCGGCGCGGGCACGGGCGGTTCGGCGAACAGGTCGGCGCAGGCCTGGGCGTCGGTGGCGCTGCCGCCGTTGCCGAAGGCGTACAGGCGGGCGCCCGCCCGGAAGGCGACCGCCAGCACGGCGGCGCAGTGGCGCAGGACGGCGGCGTGCCCGGTGAGCGCGTCGGCGCGCAGCAGGGCGGTCTCGCGCAGCTTGGCCTCGGTGGAGGCGACGAGGTCGGCGGTGGCGTCGGGTGCGGGGGCGTCGCCGTACAGGAAGGGGTAGAGCGCGCCGAGCCCGGCCGGCGCGGCCCGGCCGACCGCCGTCACGGCGCCACCTCCGGCAGCACCGCGATCGCCTCACCCGCGTGGACCAGCACCGTGTCGCCGATCCGGGCGTCGACCAGCGCCACGCTGATCTCCTCGACCGTGCCGCCCGCGTCGACCATCGCCAGCCCGTCGGGCCGCAGCGCCACGACCGTGGCCGGAACCGCGGTGTCGGAGCAGGTCACACAGGACTCGGTCGGCCGTGCGGCAGCCCGCAACTCGGCCAGGATCGCCAACCGCACGCTCATGCTGATCCTCCGCGCCGCGCGCCGTCGTGTTCCAGCAGCACGTGCGCCAGCTCCCAGAGCAGGTGGTACGCGCTGACGCGCAGCTCGCGCAGGATCAGCGGGTCGTCGGCGGGCAGGGCCAGGGTGTGCGCGGCGGGGGCCTGCGGCGGGCGCGGCCCGCACAGCACCAGCGCGAGCAGGCCCCGTTCGGCGGCGGCGTGCAGGCCGGGCTCGACCGCGGCCGGATCCGGGCCGCACAGGGCCAGCGCGACGTCGCGCGGTTCGGCCGTGTGGCGCAGCCGGTGGGCGGCGCGGGCGGCCGGGTGCGCGAGCGCGGGCAGGGCAGGCTTGCCGACGATCACCGGGTGTACGAACTCGACGGCCACATGGTGGGCGTCGGACTCGGCGTCGCCGTCGCCGAAGACGTGCAGGGTGCCGCCCCCGCCGAGGCGCCCGGCCAGGGCGGCGGCGGCGCCGACCAGGGCGGGCGCGAGGGTGACCAGGGCGAGGCCGGGCTGCTCGCGCCGCTTCGCCGGCGAGTCGACCGCGGGCGTCGTCATGGCGCTCCCCTCCTCCGTCGTGGTTCACCATAGCGGTCTGATCACCACAACACGCGCAAATCGCCCGCCACCGGTCGCGTTCGGTAGTCGCTCGGTCACGTTGCGGTGGCCGGTGTTGCGGACGCTCGCGGGCGTACCCGATGATGCGCTCGTGTCCGACGACCAGCCCCACCCCGACGCCGCCGACCAGCCCGACACCGGTGAGCAGCCTGCCGCGCGGCCCGCGCCGGGCCGCCTCACGCGGTGGCGCCGCCGCGCGGTCCGGGTGGTGCTGTGGGGCACGCTGGCCGGGGTGCTGGTCGCGGCGGGCAGCATCGGCTGGATCCGGTGGAGCGCCGCCGGGCACGTGTACTCGGTGCAGGACGTCCCGCAGGCACCGGTCGCGCTGGTGCTCGGCGCCAAGGTGCACGACACGGGGGTGCCCTCGGCGTTCCTGGAGGCCCGGCTCGCCATCGCCAAGGAGCTGTACGACACCGGCAAGGTCCGCGCCATCCTCGTCTCCGGCGACCACGCGCAGTGGTCCTACGACGAGCCCGACACGATGCGCGACTGGCTGGTCCGGCGCGGCGTGCCGTTCGGCAAGGTGGTCACCGACCACGCGGGCTTCGACACGTACGACTCCTGCCAGCGGGCGGCGCGGATCTTCGGCGTGCAGAAGGCGATCGTGGTGACCCAGAGCTACCACATCGCGCGGGCGGTCACCCTGTGCCGCGACGCGGGCATCGAGACCGACGGCGTCGCCGACGACTCGGTGCGCCGGTTCGAGAGCTTCTGGACCCAGGGCGTCATCCGCGAGCAGGGCGCCTGCGTCAAGGCCGCGTTCGACACGCTGACCGGCCGCGACCCGGTGTTCCTCGGGCGGCACGAGACCGGCGTCGAGGACGCCCTGCGCGACTGAGCTAGGCCGCCAGTAGCAGTGACGCGAGTTCCCTGGCCCGCTGGGCCGGGGCGGAGCTGCGCTCGCGCAGCGCGGTGACCGTCGCGCCGTCCATCAGCAGCACGAACCGCTGCGCCGTCGCGTCCGGATCGGCGGCCCCGTGCGCGGCCAGCAGCCCGGCGACATACCGGGTCAGCGCCTGCTTGTGGGCGGCGGCGACCTGGTGCGCACCGCTGTCCGGGTCGGCCGACTCGATCATCGAGTTGATGAAGGCGCAGCCGCGGAAGTCGGCCCGGTCGAACCGCTCGGCGATCGCGTCGAACACCGCCAGCGGGTCGCCGCCCAGCTGCGCCACCCGCTCGTCCAGCCACTGCCGCCACCGCTCGTCGCGGCGCTGGAGCACCGCCACGACCAGCTCGTCCTTGCCGGCGAAGTGGCGGTAGAAGGAGGCCCGGCCGACGCCGGAGGTGCTCAGGATCCGTTCCAGCCCGACCGCGCGGATGCCGTCGGCATAGAACAGCTCCTCGGCGGTGTCGAGCAGTCGCTCGCGGGCTCGGGTCGGCATAGGGCCAGCATACCGGCGCGTTGACAGAAACGGAACCACTCAGTACCGTTTGGAAACGGAACCGATCAGTACCGTTTTGGAGGACGCCGTGCCGCGCCTACCTCAGCTCACCGAGGACACCACCGAGCAGCTCGCCCAGGTCCGGGCCCAGCTCGGCCGGGTGCCGAACCTCTACGCCGCCATGGCCAACGGCCCCGCGGCCCTCGCCGGCTACCTCGCCCTGCGCCACGAGCTCACCCGCGGCGCGCTCACCGCCCGGCTGCGCGAGCAGCTGGCCCTGCTCGTCGCGCAGGACAACGGCTGCGACTACTGCGTCAGCGCGCACCACCTGCGCGGGCGGATGATGAAGCTGTCCGACGAGGAGCTGGCGGCCACCCGGCACGCCGACGACCGCGACCCGCACGCCGCCGCGGTGCTGGGGCTGGCCCGGGAGGTCATGCGCACCGGCGGCCGGGTCTCCGACGCCTCGCTGGCCGCAGCCCGTGCGGCCGGGGTGACCGACGCCGAGCTGGCCGAGATCGTCGCCCACGTCGCGCTGAACACCCTGTCGAACTACTTCAACCACCTGGCCCAACCGGAGCTGGACTTCCCGCCCGCTCCGGCCCTGGCCGACCCCCCGTCGCCCACCGAGACCGCAGCGCTGGCCGGGACCGCGCCCACCGGGACCGTGGCGCCTGCCGAGAACGCGACGGTGGCCGAGACTGCGGCGGTGGCCGCATGACCCGCGACTGGCGCCGGGGCTCGATCCGGCTGATCCCCGGCTACCACCTGCTCAACGCGGCCGGACTGCCGGTGGCGGAGCTGGCCGAGGTGGATTTCGCGCTGGAGGGCGGCTTCGTGAACGTCCGCGTGCCGGGGCGCGACGACGTCCAGCTCGTGTCGGCGCCCGCCCTGCACCTGATCACCTGCCCCACCCGCTGAAAGAGCAAGGAAGGGCACCTTCTCATCGGAATCCGATGTAGAGGGTGCCCTTCCTGGCGTGCGGCTGCGCGCATGATCACGTGCGGCTGCGCGCATGATCGCTGTTGTCGGTCAGAGAGTGCATTTTCAGCGCAGATTCTGACCTCAACCGGCGATCATGACCTGGCCGAGGCCGAGGGGCGAGGCCGAAGGCCGCGCCGGGCCGGGCTGGGCTGGGTGGTCAGGGTTGGGCGGAGGGGCGGCCCAGGTGCAGGCCGGCGGCGGTGACGTCGTCGAACTCCTTGGTCCGGGCCGTGTACGCGGCGCCCAGGTACTCGCGCGCGTCCGGCCCGACGGGCAGGCGCAGCGGCGGGTTCGCCATCCCGGCCACGTGGAACACCGCGTCGGCGAACAGCTCCGGCGAGTTGATGGCCGGGTTCTCGTTCATCGTGCGGATGCCGACCAGCATCGGCCCGGCGACCGCCTCGTAGGCGTCCACGCGCTGCTCGGGCAGCACGGTCGAGCTGCCGTAGCTGGTGGCGAACCCGCCGGGCTGCACCAGCGTCACCCGTACGCCCAGGTGCGCGACCTCGGCGGCCAGCGTCTCGGCCAGCCCCTCCAGCGCGAACTTGCTCGCCGTGTACGCCGACAGCCCCGGGAACGGCACCTGCCCCGCCACCGAGCTCACGAAGACGGCGTGCCCGTGGCCCTGGGCGCGGAACAGCGGCAGGACCAGCCGGGTCAGGCGCCAGGGACCGTACACGTTGGTGTCGAACTGGCCGTGCAGCTCGGCGTCGGACACCTCCTCGACCGTGCCGAACTGGCCGAAGCCCGCGTTGTTGACCAGCACGTCGATGCCGCCGAACGCGGCCTGCGCGCGGGCCACCGCGGCCTCGCACTGCTCCGGGTCGCGGACGTCCAGCGCCGCGGTGAGCAGCTCAGGATGCCGGTCGGTCAGGTCGGCCAGCGTGCGCGGGTCGCGCGCGGTCGCCAGCACCTGCTCCCCCTCCTGGGCGAGCCGTTGCGCCAGCGCGCGGCCGAGCCCGGTGGAACAGCCCGTGACCAGCCACCGTCTACCCATGTACCTCAGTCCCTCCGTCTGACGTGCACGTTCGCGTGTGGACGTGCCGGATCAGAGTGGCAGGGAGCGGTGACTCACAGCAATGTAAACTTACAGACTGGAGTGAATCACGTACGTTTTGTGATTCACGTCTACCGTCTGCTCAGCCCGCGCGACGGCGGGCGCGGCGCGCGGCCAGCTCGTCGGTGACGCCCAGCGGCAGCACGGCCGGTGCGAACGGGACCGCGGCCGCGGGGGCCGTCGGCTCGTCCACTTCGGTGCCGCGCTCGGCCGGCAGGTGCGACAGCGAGCCCTGCACCTCTTTGAACGCGCCCCCGATGGCGATGCCGAACACGCCCTGGCCGCCCTGCAGCAGGTCGACGACCTCCTCCGGCGAGCGGCAGTCGTAGACCGAGGTGCCGTCGGAGATGAGGGTGATGGTGGCCAGGTCCTCGGCCTCGTACGCCTGGAGCGTCTCGATGGCGCGGCGGATGTTCTGCAGCGACACCCCGGCGTCCAGCAGTCGCTTCACGACCTTCAGCACGACCAGGTCGCGGAAGGAGTAGAGGCGTTGCGTGCCCGAGCCGGACGCGTCCCGGATGCTCGGCACCACCAGGCCGGTACGCGCCCAGTAGTCGAGTTGCCGGTAACTGATCCCGACCGCGTGGCACGCGGTCACGCCACGGTAACCCAGCGAACCGCCTGGGTCGGGCTCATGATCCCCGCCCTCGGGCACGCCGAAGCCATGGAGCTGGTGCATGCGACTACCTCCCGCCGAGTGTCGACGTGGTCAGCCTATAGCGCACGGTCGCCGCAGGCGGGGAGGTAACGTCGCGACACGCCACAATCAGGCTCCAACGCGTCACCTTTTCGCGCACCGATCGTTAGCGGCACGCCCGGACGCCGGTCAGCTCGCGAAGTCCTCGGGACGGACCTGCTCGAGGAACTCGCGGAACTTCTCCACCTCGTCCTCCTGCTCGTCCGGGATGATGATGCCGGCCTCGTCGAGCACCCGCTCGGCGCAGCGCACCGGCGCGCCCACGCGCAGTGCCAGCGCGATCGCGTCGCTGGGCCGGGCCGACACCCGCACCGAGTCGCCGATCAGCAGGTCGGCGTAGAAGATGCTGTCCTTGAGCTCGACGATCTCGACCGCCTTCAGCGGCGCCGACAGCGCCTGCAGCAGATCGCGCAGCAGGTCGTGGGTGAGTGGGCGGGCGGGTTTGACCCCCTGCTGCTCATAGGCGATCGCCGTCGCCTCGACCGCGCCGATCCAGATCGGCAGGTACCGGTCGCCCTCCACCTCACGCAGCAGCACGATCGGCTGGTTGGTAGGCAGCTCGACCCTAACCCCGATCACGCTCAGCTCGCGCACCGTTTCGCCTCCGTCGCGTCTGCCCCTGGCTCGGGCCGGGCCGCCGTACGGAGTCCCGTGCGGCACCGCGCCTTTCGCCTCTCCTACTGCACGCTACACGCCTGCGTACACGCTCGGCTCGTTCGAGGGTGCGTCAGCCGCCGAGCGCGTCGTTGAGACCGGACCGTAGCAGGGCCGCGTGCAGGCGCTGCGACAGCATGGTCAACTCCCGCACCGTCTCGGCGGCCCGCGCCCGCGCCGTCGGGTCGTGCTGGCGCATCAGCGGAGCCACCAGCTGCGCGTACAGGCCGGCCTCCCGGTCGGCCGCGACCCGGTACGCCCGCAGGTGGCGCGGCTGCACACCGTACTCGGCGAGCTGGCCGGCGACCTCGGCGACGGCGAACGCGTCGCCGTCGTACCACTGCCCGGCGCGCACCGTGACCAGGCCGTGCTGCTCCAGGTCGGCGAGCAGCTGCTCGCTGATCCCGGCGCGGGTGCACAGCTCCTGGGCCCGCAGGCGCAGGTGCGCCGGCTCCTCGGCCGCCGCACGCTGCTCGGGACGGTGGTCGTCACCGACCGCGACCAGCGTGGGGCGCGCCTGCACCAGGTGGGCGCCTTCGGACAACTGCTCCCGGATGACGCGAAGGGGCAGGTACTGGTCACGCTGCGCGGACAGGATGAACCGCAGCCGCGCCACGTCGTCCCGGCTGTACTTGCGGTAGCCCGACGCGGTGCGCTGCGGCTCGACCAGCCCTTCCGTCTCCAGGAAGCGCAGCTTCGAGATGGTGATGTCAGGGAAGTCCGAGCGCAGCTGAGAGAGCACCTCACCGATGCTCATCAACGCCTGTGCCCGCGCCGGCCCACCCGCACCGCCGGCCGACGCCGGCACCGCAGCTGTCATGCCTCCTCGGCGCGCGGGCCGGCGACGTACAGCAGGCGGAACTTGCCGACCTGGACCTCGTCGCCGTTGTTGAGCGTGGCCGACTCGACCCGCTCCCGGTTCACGTAGGTGCCGTTGAGGCTGCCCACGTCGCGCACGGTGAAGGTGTTGCCGTCGCGGTGGAACTCCGCGTGCCGCCGCGACACGGTCACGTCGTCGAGGAAGATGTCGCTGTCAGGGTGGCGGCCGCTGGTCGTCACGTCGTGGTCCAGCAGGAACCGCGCGCCCGCGTTCGGGCCGCGGCGCACCACCAGCAGGGCCATGCCCGGCGGCAGCTGCCCGGCTACCCGCCCCGGCACCACGTCGGAGGATTCGGGGCCCTCCAGGGCCTCCTCCAGGTTGCCGAGGTGCAGGGTCGACGTGACGTCGAGCTGGGGGAACTCGTCGTCTGGTCGCGTCATCGGACCACCTCACGGTCATATAGGCCACGCATGCGTGGTGCAGCTATGGATACCGGCACGGCGTTACTCGACTACAGCGGCGAGCTTAGCCCGCGAGCCTAGCGACCCCGGAAATGACGGGTCAACCGGACTCGCTGGCTGCGGCTGGGGGCACTGAATGATGGTTCAGCTCTGGGTCAGTTCACGGTACGCGTCCGCGTCCAGAAGCGCATCCACCGCGGCGGGATCGGCCGGCTCGATCTCGACGAGCCAGCCCTCACCGTACGGGTCGGTGTTGATCAGGTCGGGCGAGTCGCCGAGCGCCTCGTTGCGGGCGGTGACGGTGCCGCTGATCGGGGCGTAGATCTCCGACACGCTCTTGGTCGACTCGACCTCGCCGAAGGAGTCGCCCGCGTCGACCTTGGCACCGGTCTCGGGCAGCTGGACGTAGACGATGTCGCCGAGGGCGTCCTGCGCGAAGTGGGTGATACCGACCCGGACCGTACCGCCGCCAGTGGAGACCCACTCGTGCTCGGCGGTGTATTTCAGGTCCTCAGGAATCACGGTGGTCCCCCTCGTGCATCGGCCGTTGTGCGGCACCGGCCCGTCAGGAGACGGGCTTGGCGTACTCCAAAGTCGGAGCCGACCGGACGGTCGTGATGTCGACCGTGCCGGGTTCGTTGACGATCACGTTACCGCCGTCGCGAGTCACATCGTCAACCACCCCACCGGGAAACCGCATCGCGATGGCGACGTCACGCGGCTCGCCGATGGCTTTGATCGTGTACGGGCCGGTCAGGCGCACTCCGTCGACCACGATCCCGCCGTCGACGTCGACGAAGGACGTCGATGCGATGACCCGTACCGAGCCGCTCGGCGAATCGATCTGCATCGCCTCGGCCCCCGCCCCGCGCAGCTCCTGCACCGCGTTGAGCAGGTGGTTCGCGGTGATCTTCTTGGAGCCGTCCTCCAGCCGGACGAGCACCCCCGGGCCCTGCGCGGGCAGCGTCCCGGCCAGGATGCCCAGGTCGTCGGCGCGCTCCTGGGCCTTCTTGATGATCTCGTCGCGGCTGGCCGCACCCGAGACCAGCTCGCGGCGGCTGGCCTCCAGCACGGCGATGTCCTGCTGGAGCCGGTCCTCGCGGGCGTCGAGGTCGGCCAGGATGGTGACCAGGTCCTCCTGCCGCAGCGAGGCGTACGCCTTGTCCGCGGAGTTGCTCTTGAGCTGCACCACCAGGGTGAACCCGAGCAGCACCAGCAGCAGTCCGATCAGCGCGCCCGCGCCGGTCAGCCGCCGCGCCTGCGCCGCCGCGGGGGCGCCCTTCCCGGCGGTCCCGGCTGCCGGGGCCTGCGCGGTCCGGGCCGGCTCGAACACCGCGGGCTCGGACACCGCGGGCTCAGACTCCGCGGGCTCCGGCACGTCCGGCTGCGCCGGGGTGTGGGCGAGCGTCGGCTCGTCCGGGCCGTCCGGCTTGGTCGTCTCGTCACTCATCGCCGCACCTACGCCTTGAACAGCCGCCGGCGGATCGCCGCGACGTTGCCGAAGATCCGGACGCCGAGCACGACGACGACGCCCGTGGACAGCTGCGCACCCACGCCGAGCTTGTCACCGAGGTACACGATGAACGCCGCGACCAGGACGTTCGAGATGAACGAGATCACGAACTGCTTGTCGTCGAAGATGCCGTCGAGCTTGGCCCGCACGCCGCCGAAGACGGCGTCCAGCGCCGCCACCACCGCGATCGGCAGGTACGGCTGAAGCGCGTCCGGGACGGTGGGGTTGAGCACGACGCCCAGCACCACCCCGACGATCAGCGCCAGCACAGCGATCATTTGCGTCCTCCCGAGGGCGAGGTCGAGGGCGTCGGGGTGGCCGAGGGCTTCGGCACCGTCGCGAGCAGCAGCTGCGGCAGCACGGCCGCGGGCAGCTCCAGGTCGTTGCGCTCCTTCACGTCGAAGCCCACGGCGTATGCCTTGTCGTCGCGCAGCGCCCGGTAGTAGGCCGCCGCGGCGGTGTCGTTGAACCGGTCGGCCAGATCGGGGGGACCGATGGCGACCACCTCGTACGGACCGAGGATATGCGCGTTGCCGACCAGGATGGCCGAACCCGCCGTGCGGATCGGCGTGACCGAGCTCAGGCGGCGGCCGTTGATGGCGATCGCCTCGGCCCCGGAGGCCCACAGCGCGTTGGCCACGACCTGTAGATCCACGTCGAGCACGCCCGCCTCCGGCACCGAGGCGGCGTTCGGGCCGTCCTGCATGGTGACGATGACGCCGTCGCCGGTGACCTTGCGCATGCCGGTGGCCGCCTCCAGCTGGCGCAGCTGGGCCACGGTGGTGTCCGACAGCGCCGACTCGCGC
This sequence comes from Catellatospora sp. TT07R-123, assembly GCF_018327705.1. NCBI lineage: Bacteria > Bacillati > Actinomycetota > Actinomycetes > Micromonosporales > Micromonosporaceae > Catellatospora > Catellatospora sp. TT07R-123. Next base: position 2,160,985 of record NZ_BNEM01000001.1, read on the forward strand.
AGCTTGGACACCTCGTTCTGCAGCCGCTCGGCCTCCTGGGCCAGCTCGTCGGTCTTGGCCTGGCGCTGGTTCATCTCCTTGATCAGACCGGCGCGGGCGGTGGCGCGGTCCGGGGCGCGCGCGATGACCTGCTGGTACGCCACCGCCAGCAGCACGCCGATGATCAGCAGCGCGACCAACTTGGCGCCCTTGCGGCTGCCCCGGTTCCAGCCGGGCAGCGGCGTGCGCCGCTCGCGGCGGGCGCGGGCGGCGTCGGCGTACGCGGGATCGAGGGGGTCCTGGAACAGCTCGGTGAGCATGTCCGCGGAGAACCTGCCCTGTTGCGGCTGCTGGGGCCGCTGCCCCTGCTCGCGCGGCTCGGTCATGGCCGCCCCGTCAGACCGCCGCCTGCCGCGACCGGCGCAGCACGGCCGCGAACTGGGCGAGGTAGAAGATCCCGGCGATCCAGTACAGGACGATGCCCCACCAGGCCAGGGCCCAGCCGCTGGCGTACGCGATCGCGTGCACCGGGCCGGTCGGCACCGCCCAGGCCAGCAGCAGGATCGGGAAGCCCATCAGCAGGATGAACGTGGCGGTCTTGCCCAGGTAGTGCACCGGCAGCGGCCCGTAGCCCAGGCGCCGCAGCACCGGGAAGGTCAGCATCAGCAGCACGTCCCGGGCGAGCAGCGCCGCGGTGAACTGCCACGGCACGATGTCGCGGACGGTGAACGCGAACAGGGTCGCCAGGATGTAGAGCCGGTCGGCGAACGGGTCCAGCAGCTCGCCGAGGCGGCTGACCTGGCCGAGGCGCCGGGCGAGGTAGCCGTCGATCCAGTCGGTGGTGCCGCCCAGGGCCAGCACGACCACGGCCCAGCCGATCCGGTCGGCGACCAGGAACAGGTACAGGAACAGCGGCACGCCCAGCAGGCGGGCGAAGCTGATCAGGTTGGGGACGGTGAGGACGCGGTCGCGTGCCACCGGGCCGTCAGGCCGGCTCGTCTCCAGCGGCTGCGTCACAGCGCACGCCCCCCTCCGGCCAGCCACAAAAGGGACAGCCGGCGCGGGCCGGCTGTATTCACTCGAATCGCCGGACATGATCGGCGAATCACGACCCCCAGTTCTACCACGGGAACGGTATTCGCCTACGCCCCGGCCGGGCGCGGTAGGGCACCCGCGCGCTCGCGGTCGGCGCGAAGGTGCCCTACCTCACTTCCTATCTCACAGCGGGGTGCAGGTCACCGTCGGCGGACCGTTGACGCCGCTCCACGAGGCCAGGAACCCGGCCGAGGCGGTCGCGCCCGGCGCCAGCGCGCCGTTCCAGCTGAGGTTGGTGACCGTCACCGTCGCTCCGGACTGGCTGAACGTCCCGTTCCAGCCCTGGGTGACCACCTGCCCGTTCGGGAAGACCAGCTTCACGATCCAGCCGGTCAGCGCCACCGAGCCCGTGTTCTTGACCGTGATGTCGCCCTGGAACCCGTTGTTCCACTGGTTGGTCACCGTGAACGTCGCCGCGCAGCTCTTGCCGGCCGGCGGCGGCGAGCTCGACGGCGACGGGGAGGCCGACCGGGACGGGCTGGCAGAGGGTGAGGGACTGGCCGACCGGGACGGGCTCGGCGACGGCGTGGTGCCGCCGAGCGCCGAGACCAGCGCCGGGAACCACTTGTCGGACATCTTCTGGTCGCCGGCGGCGTTGGGGTGTACGCCGTCACCGGTGTCGGTGGCGGTGTTGAAGCCGGTCCACTGGTCGACCACGGTGATCGGCGACTGGGCGGTGGTCTTGCCCGCCGCCCAGGCCGGGACGGCGTTGTTGAGGTCGATCGTGCGCTGGGCGCACTCGGGGCAGCTCGGCGGGTTCACCGGGATGATCTTGGCGACCAGGATCTTCATGTTCGGGTTGCTCGCCCGCATCTGGTCCACGAGCTTGCTGTAAGCCGCCAGGATCACCGACGGGGCGCGGTTGCTCCACACGTCGTTGGTGGCGAAGTGCATGATCACGATGTCGGGCAGGGTCGCCGCCAGCCACGGCACCAGCTGGTTCTGGTCGGCGACGTTGGTGACGAGGTAGCCGCCGTGCCCCTCGTTGTCGCCGTCGTAGGCCACCCCGCAGCCCTGCGGGCCCAGCGTGCCGACGAAGTCGATGTTGGTGTAGCCGGCCGACTGGAGCCGGTTCCAGAGCAGGGCCCGCCAGCAGCCGGGCGAGCCGGTGATGGAGTCGCCCAGCGGCATGATCCGCACCGCGGCCGCGGCGGCCGGGGCGGAGGGCGACAGGACCAGCAGCGCGGTCGCCGAGGCGACCGTGGTGAGCAGCGCGATCAGCGCCGCCCTGAGTTTGGGCCAGGACATGGACGTCCTTCCAGGACAGGCGAGCCGCCCGCCGCCCACGCGGATCCGGCCTCGCCGGAGATACGGGTAGCACGGTCACCCGCGACGGCACGCCGGACACGGCGGTCGCATGAGGGCCCCGGGCCGCGGCGGACCCGGCTCCCAGGGTCGGCGACAGCGGCCGGGATCGATGCTATCGGCTCGCGCGCCCACACGCGACAGTCAGGCTCACTGGGGCGAGACGGAGCTCACCAGCAGCACGAACAGCAGCGTCACCGCCACGATCCCCACGCACGCCGCGATCAGCACCAGGTTCTGCCGCGGCGACGGCGCGGCGTCCGGGCGGGCCCAGCGCGGCGCCTCCTGCTCCGGGGCGAAGAAGTGGGGCGTGGCGAAGTCCGGCGTGGCCAGGTACGGCGGGAGGTGCGCGGTGGTGAAGCCGGGCGCCGACTCCTCCGGGCCGTCGTAGGCGGGCGTCAGGGGGTCCCAGCGGGCCGCACCGGCGTCCGATGCCGACCGGGCCATCTCGGCGGCCCAGGCGCGGTCCTGCGGCAGCGGCTCGCGGGCCGGGGCGGTGGTGGCGTACTCCGGCTGGCGGGGCATCCAGGCGTGGGCCGGGTGGGCCTCCGGATGCGCCTCGACCAGCGGCGCGTCCGGCAGCGGGTCGTCCTCGGGCTGCCACAGGCCGTCGCCGGGGCGCGGCACCGGCGGCGGCACCATCTCGCCGCCGCAGGCGTGCTTGAGGTCGGCCTCGGCGGAGGCGGCCGTGGCCAGCAGCGCGTGCACCGGATCGTCGGCGCCGAGCAGCGCGGCGTACCGGCGGGCCTCCGACAGCAGCTCGTGGGCGTCGTCGAAGCGCCCGCAGTCGCGCCACATCGCGGCCAGCCGCGCCTGCATCCGGATCGCCACCGGGTGCACCTTGCCGTGGCGCTGCTGGTATTCGGCGATGACGTTGGCCAGCCGCAGCCGCGCCGACAGGCAGTCGCCGACGGCGTGCTCGACCGTGGCCAGGTCCGCCTTGGCGGCCAGCACCCGGTCGGAGTCCGGACCCTCCAGTTCGGCGTACGCCGTGATCAGCTCGCGGTAGCGCTGGGCGGCCCGGGTGTGCCGGCCGACGCGGGTCAGCACCGCCGCGAGCAGGCCCAGCGCGTGCAGGGTGCGCCGGTCGCGGTCGCCGTAGAGGCCGCGGTGGGCGGTGAAGCCGTACGCCGCCCAGCCGCGCGCCGCGTGCGGCTCGTTCAGGCCGAGCAGCACCCCGGTCTGCAACACCACCGCCTCCGCCACGTACGGCCCGGCTGCCATCGGGTCGGGCGGCATGGTGGTCAGCGCCTCGGTCAGCAGCTCATGCGCGGCCGACAGCGAACCGGCCGCGATCCGCTCACGGGCCCGCGCCAGCACCGACTCCCCCACCGGCATCCCCACACCCCCTCCAGCTACGGCCACGGTACGCGCTCGCCCAGCCGCCCGACAGGGTCGTACAGCCGACCGCAACCCGAACAACGGCCTAACCGGACCGGGTGCACCGCCCGCGATCAGAGCCTCCGACAGCCTGACAGACGTCTATGATCACCGCCATGGCGTACGACCCCGCGACCCGCCGCTGGTCCGGCGACCCCGACCGCGTCGCCGTGATCCTGCCCGGCGGTGGCGGCTACAGCCCGGACCGGCCGCTGCTGTACTACGCCCGGGCGGTCCTGGTCGCTCTTGGCTGGACCGTCCAGGAGGTCTGGTGGTCGCGACCCGCCCGGTTGCCACCGGAGCAGTGGCTCGACTGGGTCACCGGGCAGGCCGAGGCCGCGCTGGCCGCGGAGACAGCCCCACGGCCACTGATCGTCGGCAAGTCGCTGGGCACCTTCGCCGCCCCCTTGGCCGCCGCCCGGCGGCTGCCCGCCATCTGGCTGACCCCGATCCTCGGCGATCCCGACGTGGCCTCGGCGCTGGCCGCCGCCACCGCGCCGTGCCTGGTGGTGGGCGGCGACGCCGACCCGTACTGGAAGCCGTCCGTCGCCGCCGGGCTCGACGTGCCGCAGCTGGTCCTGCCCGGCGCGGACCACGCGCTGGAGCAGCCGGACGACCCGATCGCCTCAGCCCGCGACCTCGTGCGCGTCACCGCGCGGATGGACGAGTTCCTGAGGACGCTGTGAAAGCGTCGCGGCTGGTGTCGCTGCTGCTCACACTCCAGCAGCGCCGCTCGGCGACCGCCGCCGAGCTGGCCGCGCTGTTCGAGGTGTCCGAGCGCACGGTGTACCGCGACGTCGCCGCGCTCCAGGCGGCCGGGGTTCCGCTGTGGACCGAGCCGGGCCGCGGCGGCGGCATCCGGCTGTGACCGGTCAGGTTTGGTGGACCTGTTCAGGGCATCGCTGAATCGGGCGGCGCTCACAGGCGGCCGGCCACCGTCTGGGCCGCGTCCTGCAGCCGCTGCCGGTTGATCGCCGGATCCGTCGAGCGGACGAGGTGGATGAACGCCCATTCGTCCCCCTTGCGGAAGATGATCGAGCCGTCCTCCAGGTATGCCTCGTCACCGAGTCCGGCGACGGGAGTCAGTTCGTGCCCGAGCTGCCGCTCGGCGTCGAGATAGTTCTTGGCGCTCTCGGCCAGGTACAGCTCGACCTGCGCGGTGGGGCCGGTCGCCGTCGGGGTGTAGACGCAGGAAGGGACGGTCGCGGGGCCCTCCTGACCGGGATTGACCGGGGCGTCCGCCAGCTTCTCGGCTTCGGCTTTCGTCAGCAGATCGCAGACGGCCACGGTCTTCGGCGCGGTGCTCGCGGCGGCCGTCGCGGTCGGCGCGGCCGTGTCCCCGCCCGGCGGCCCGGTGGGCGCGGTGTTCGCCGCGCCCGGCAGGGCGGAACAACCGGCCAGCAGGAGCGGCAGGGCGGAGAGCACGATGAGCGGTCGGCGCTGCGTCACGGAGATCGAACCCCTTGCCATGAAGTGGTGATGCGACGATCGCGTCCTGGCGTCCCCAGGACCCGGCACGGCGCGAAAGGACGGCCGCACAGCTTTCCTTCTATCCCAACCGGCGGACCCGCGTACGGGAATCCGGCAGACCCGGCGAAGCGACCGAGCTGCCGAGTTCTTCGAAACAGCCGAATCTCCCGCGCGACGCCGACACGCGGCCGGGGACGAGGGTGTTGCCGGGGCGGGGGCCGCGGCAGTGGGCTAGCGTCAGGCTCATGCCTATTCGCACCGCATCAGCTCGTTGGCAGGGCAACCTCACCGAAGGGGCCGGCTCGATCGCGACCGGCAAGGGTGGCCTGCAGGCCAACTACTCGTTCAAGTCGCGCTTCGAGGAGGGCGAGGGGACCAACCCGGAGGAGCTCATCGCCGCGGCCCACGCCGGCTGCTTCTCGATGGCCTTCTCCAAGCAGCTCTCCGACGCCGGCCACGTGCCGACGTCCGTGGTCACCAACGCCAACGTCCACCTGGACAAGACCGACGCCGGCATGACGGTCACCCGCATCGACCTGGAGACCACCGGCGACGTCCCCGGCATCGACGAGGCCGAGTTCGTGAAGCTGGCCGAGGCGGCCAAGGCGGGCTGCCCGATCTCGCGCCTGCTGTCGCCGGGCGCCGAGATCACCCTCAAGACGACCCTCGTCTGATCCGCCGACCGGCCCGGACGAGGCTCTGCGGGAGCCGCGTCCGGGCCGGTTCGCGTCCTAGGCCGGGCGCCGCGCCACGGTGAGCAGGTGGGAGCTGGCGCCCCACAGGTGCGGCTCGCCCTCGACCCGCCGGACGAGGTCCAGCGCCTGCGCCGTGCGAGCCGGATCGGCCAGCACCTCGTCGAGCACCGGCAGCATCCACAGCGGACCCTCCACCGCAGCGGTCCGCACGAAGTCGAGCCCCGCGTCGGCCGCCTCGGCCTGCGGCTCGTCGGGGCGGTGGAAGTAGGCGGTGGTGAACCAGCGCCGGTCGGTGCCGAGGTTGCGGTGCTCGCCGGTGGCCAGGGTGTGGTCCAGCATCCGGGCGAACGCCTCGTGGGCGAGGTGGCCGCTCACGTAGCCGTCGAGCAGCGAGGCGAACCGGCTGACAGTGGCCGCGACGACGAGCCCGCCGGGGCGCACCGCGCGGGCGGCCTCGCGCCAGGCCGCGAGCCGGTCCCCGCGCTCCACCAGGTGGTAGAGCGGACCGAACAGCAGCACCGCGTCGTACGCGGCATCCGGCTCGGCCAGGGCGCGGGCGTCGCCTACGGCGGCGGTCACCCCGGGCAGCGCGGCGGCCGCGGCCGCGTGCTCCGGCATCGGGTCGACGACGTGCACGCGGTGGCCGTGGCGCGCCAGCGGTCCGGCGTACCCGCCGGTGGCGCCGCCGACGTCCAGGATCGACAGCGGCCCGGCGGGCAGGACGCGCTGGAGCAGGTCCCAGGTGCGCAGGAACTCCCAGCGCCCCGCGCCCGCGTCGAGGCGGCGCGTCTCGCCGCCCTGGCGGTAGTAGTCCTCGATCTCGGTCTGCATGGGCCGATGCTCGGCGCCGCCGGGCCGCCGGGCAACCGGGTTTCAGGCGGCCAGGCGGGCCCGGAGCAGCTCGATGTCGGCCAGGTCCTTGTCCCGGCGGGCCAGCGCCGGGTTCCACTCGGGGTAGCGCAGCTTCAGCTCGATCTGCGCCTGCGGGCTGATGACCGGGCAGGCCAGGCCGCCGATGCGGCCGAGCGGCCCGTCGAGCATGCCGTCAGGCCAGGGCTGCCCGGCGTACGGCCCGGACGGCACCGTCGGCCGCCCGGCCCCGTCGCGGCCGAGCAGCGCGAACCCGAGGTCGAGGTCCCCGCGCCGGAAGTCCCGCTGCGCGGGGCTGTCGCCGTACGCGGTGAAGCCCAGGCCGGTGGCGAGCGCGGACACCGCCTCGACGTCGTCGGCCCAGCAGAACCAGTCGACGTCGAGGTGCGGCCGGGTCACCCGGCCCAGGTAGAAGTCCAGCGCCCAGCCGCCGCGCAGCCACACCGCCGCCCCGGCCCGCCCCGCCGCCGCGACGACGTCCCCGATGACCGCCAGCTGATCGGCGGCCGACGGCACTTCAGGCACTGATCCGTTCCTGCCGCAGTTGGGGAAGGTAGCGGGCAGCCGTCTCGAAGTCGGCGTCCTCGTGCAGCACCGTCAGCTTGAGCCGGATCGCCGTGGCGACGATGAGATAGTCGGCCACCGAAAGCCCCTGATGGGCGCTGTGGCCTGCCAGTTCCCGCCGGACCGCGGCGATCAGCGCCCACGCGTCATCCGGGACCGGCACCCACGGATGGGCTGCCAGCAGGTTCTCCTCAATCCGCTGGTAGGCCTTGGCGTCGGCGATGGTCAGCGTCTCGGCCAGGACTGGGTCGCACACCGCGACCAGGCCGCGGTTGATGAGTTCATGCCACCGCTGATCGACCTGGCGGCGCAGCACCCGGACCAGCGCACTGGTGTCGATCAGGTACTTCACCGGTCGAGATTCGCGAGCCGGTCGAAGTCGAACCCGCCTTCGTCGGCGATCGCCTGCAGTTCGGCGAGCGCCTGCTCGCGCCGCTCCCGGCTCGCCTCCACCGCCAGCCGCAGGGCACTGTTCACCGTGTCCTTCTTGGTGCTGGTGCCCAGCGCCGCAGTCGCCTCGGCGAGCAGGTCCTCATCGACGTCTACGAGCGTCTTCGCCATACGCCACCCCGTTTCCACTCGGATATCCGATCCTATGGCGGATATCCGAGTGGTCACAAGCTATGCGGGGTCGAGGTAGGCGGCGGCGGCGCGGGCGGCGCGGGACGGCTCGCCCGCGCGGATGGCGTCGACGAGCTCGCTGTGGTCGGCGTACCGGTCGGGGGTGAGCTGGTCGCCGATGTGCTGGCTGAGGCTGGCCCGCATGGCGGTGCCGAAGGAGGCGTACAGCTCGGCGAGCATCGCGTTGTGCGCGGCCGCGACGATCGCCATGTGCAGGTCGGCGTCGGCGGCCACGAACGCGGCCGCGTCGCCGCCGGCCCAGGTCTGCTCGCGCCGGGCCAGCAGCTCGTCGAGCAGGTCAAGATCAGCGGGGGTACGCCGCTGCGCCGCCAGCCGCGCCGCCTCGACCTCGAACGCGCGCCGCACCTCGACCGCCTCCGCCATCTCGGCGTCGGCCAGCCGCCGGGCGACGACGCCGGTGAGCTCGTGGGTGGCGGTGACGTACGTTCCGGAGCCCTGGCGGCATTCGAGCACTCCGGCGTGTACGAGGGCCCGGACGGCCTCGCGGACGGTGTTGCGGCCCACGCCGAGGGCGGCCGCCAGGTCGGGTTCGGTGGGGATCCGGCTGCCCACAGGCCATTCACTCGAGCTGATCTGTGTGCGCAGCTGCTCGATCACCTGTGGCACCAGGGTCTGGCGCGTCGGGGAGCGCAGTGTCATTGCTTACATCTCCAGCTCAGAATTCATCCCATGATTCTACGATCGGAGGTATGCCGCCGACCGCCGTCGAGGCCGTAGCTTCCACCGTGCCGCAGATGATCGCACCTAACGCCGCGCGGGTCACCTCCCTGCCTGCCCGGGGGCGGGCGGCCCTGCTCGCGGGTGCGGGGATCGTGCTGGTAGCGCTGAACCTGCGAGCCGCCATCACCAGCCTGGGCGCCCTTCTCGAAGAAGTCAGCGCCGGGCTGCACCTGTCGGCCACCGCCGCGGGCGCCATCACCACCCTGCCCGCGCTGAGCTTCGCCGCGTTCGGGGCGCTCACCCCGCGCCTGGCCCGCCGCCTGTCGTCGGCCCAGCTGCTGGTCGGTTCGATGCTGCTGCTGGCCGCGGGCCAGCTGGTCCGGGTGCTCACCGGTTCCGCGGCGGTCTTCCTGGCCAGCAGCGCGCTGGCGCTGGCGGGCATCGCGGTGGCCAACATCCTGCTGCCCGCGCTGGTCAAGGAGCACTTCCCGCACCGCACGGGGCTGGTCACCGGCGTGTACACGATGACCCTGATCCTGGGCAGCACGCTGGGCGCCGCGGCGTCGGTGCCGATCGCGCACACGCTGGGCGGCTGGCGTGCCGGCATGGGCGTCTGGGCCCTGCTCGCCGTGGTCGCGGCCCTGCCCTGGCTGGCCACCCGCCGGGCGGCGGGACGGGCCCGCGCCGCGCGCGGAGCCGAAGCCGAGCCGCTGCGGCCGGGGCGCACCCGGCTGGGCTGGGCGCTGGCGCTCTACTTCGGCGCCCAGTCGCTCAGCGGGTACGCCACGATGGGCTGGCTGGCCCAGATGTTCCGCGACGCGCAGTTCAGCCCGGCCACGGCGGGGCTGCTGCTGGCGGCGGTGCCCGCGTTCGGGGTGCCGCTGGCGCTGCTCATGCCCGCCATCGCGGGCCGCCTGCGCGACCTGCGCGGCCTGGTGCTGCTGATGTCCACCGCGATGATCGCCTCGTACGTCGGCCTCGCCCTGGCGCCGCACTCCGGCGCGCTGGCCTGGGTGTCCCTGCTGGCGTTCGGGCAGAGCGCGTTCCCGCTGGCCCTGGCGATGATCGGGATGCGGGCGCGCACCGCGCAGGGCGTGGTCGCGCTGTCGGCGTTCGCGCAGAGCACCGGCTACCTGATCGCGGCGCTGGGCCCGCTGGTCGTCGGCATCCTGTACGAGGCCACCGGCGGCTGGACCCTGCCGCTGGGCTTCCTGATCGCCGCCGCCGTGGTGCAGGCGGCCGCCGGGGTCGCCGCCGCGCGGCCCCGCCACCTGGAAGACGAGCCGTGTAACCGCGCTCACATCTGGCACGAACTGCCGGCGCGGCATGGTTCGGTCACTGCGTGACCGCCGCGACACCCGCACCACCCGCTCCGAGCCGCATCACCCTGATCTTCGTACTCGGCAGCATGTCCGCCTTCGGCGCCCTGTCGTTCGACATGTACCTGCCCGCCTTCCCGCGCATCGCGGCCGACCTGCACGTCTCGGCCGCCGCGGTGCAGCTGACGCTGACCGTGGCCCTGATCGGCCTGGCGCTGGGGCAGCTCGTCAGCGGCCCGCTGGCCGACCGCTACGGCCGCCGGCGCCCGGCGCTGATCGGCGCGGCCGCCTTCACCGCCGCCTCCGCGCTGATCGCGGTCAGCCCCGGCATCGGCATGCTCACCGGGCTGCGCCTGGTCCAGGGCATCGCGGGCGGCATGGGCATCACCGTCGCGCGGGCCGTGGTGCGCGACCTGTTCCACGGCGCCGAGGCGTCACGCTTCTTCTCCCGGCTCACCCTGGTCTTCGGGGTGGCGCCCGTGATCGCGCCGACCATCGGCGCCGCGGCGCTGCGGTTCACCAGCTGGCGCGGCGTGTTCTGGCTGCTGGCGGTGTACGGCCTGGCCATGGTCGTGGTCGTGGGGCGCTGGCTGCCGGAGACGCTGCCGACCGAACGGCGCCGCACCGGCGGGCTGGCCGAGATCGGCCGGGGCGTGCGGGTGCTCACCGGCGACCGCCGCTTCCTCGGGTATGTCTTCGGGCAGGGGCTCGCCTTCGCGGGGCTGTTCGCGTACCTGTCCAGCGGCTCGTTCGTGCTCCAGGAGGGCTTCGGCATCTCCGCGCAGGGCTACGGGCTGATCTTCGGGGTGAACTCGCTCGGCCTGGTGCTGGCCGGGCAGCTCAACGCCCGCCTGGTCGGCCGGCACGCCCCGCGCACGCTGCTGTTCGCCGCGCTGGCCGTGATCCTGGCGGCGGGCGCGGCCATGCTGGGCGCCGCCGAGCTGGGCAGCGCGGCCGGGGTCGTGGCCTGCCTGTTCTTCTACGTCGCCAGCCTGGGCATGCTCACCCCGAACGCGGTCGCGCTGGCGCTGGAGGACTACCGGCACATGGCCGGGACCGCCTCGGCGGTGATGGGCGCGATGCAGTCGGGCACCGGCGCGCTGGCCGGGCCGATCATGGCGGCGCTGGGCGCGGCGGGCGGGGTGCCGATGGCGGTCACCATGCTCGGCTTCGCCTGCCTGTCGGCGTGCGCGCTGACCCTCACCCGCCCCGGCCTGGCCGAACCCGCCTGATCAAGTACGGAAACCGCTTGATCACCAGGTACCGGGAAGGCAGCATGCACCCGTGAGCACCATGGCGACCCTGCTGCGCGACCGCCGCTACCTGGCATTCTGGGCCGGGCAGGTGACCAGCGTCGTCGGCAACGCCATCGGCCTGGTCGCGCTGCCCGCGCTGATCCTGCCCACCCGCGGCCCGCAGCAGTTCGGGCTGGTGCTGGCGGCCGAGGCCGCCGCGAGCGTGCTGCTGCTGCTCGCCGGGGGTGTGATCGCCGACCGGTACTCCCGCAGCGCGGTGATGGCCGTGTCCGACGTGATCCGGGTGATCGGCGTGCTCGGGCTGATCGCGTTCGGCGCGCGCGGCCCGCTGTGGCTGCCGCTGATCGCGGCCTGCCTGCTCGGCATCGGCGGCGCCCTGTACGAGCCCGCGCACCGCGCCGCCCTGCCGCAACTGGTCGGCCCCGAACTTCGCCAGCAGGCCAACGCGCTGGACTCGTCGACCAAGCGCGTCGGCGCGGCGGTGGGCGCCCTCATCGGCGCGGGACTGGTCGCCCTGCTGAGCGCGCGGGGCGCGCTGGTCGTCGACGTGGCCACGTTCGGGGTCAGCCTGGTCACGCTGCTGTGGCTGAAGCTGCCGAAGGTGGCGCAGGCCGAGGCGGGCCGGGGCATGGGCGCGATGCTCGCCGAGGCGCGCGACGGCGTCCGCGAGGTGCGCCGCCGCCCGTGGGCGCTGGTGATCATGTTGCAGGGCACGGTGCAGGTGTTCTTCCTGTTCGCCCCGAACTACACCCTGGTGCCGATCGTCAGCCAGCAGCGGTTCGGCCCGGCCGCGTACGGCTGGCTGTCGGCGGCCGCGTCGGTCGGCATGGTGCTGGGCTCGGCGCTGGCCGGGCGCATCCGCACCCGCCGGGCCGGGCTGTGGGCGATGAACGCCCTGGTCCCCTGCGCGCTGCTGCCGGTGTGCCTGGCCGTGCCGGTGCCGCTGTGGCTGTGGGGCGTGGTCGAGGTGGTCGCCTGGGGCGGCATCGGCGTGTTCGTGGTGCTGTGGTTCACCGCGTTGCAGACCGAGTTCCCGGCCGAGGTGCAGGGGCGGGTGTTCGCGCTGGAGTCGATCGGCAACTTCGCGCTCCAGCCGATCGCGATCGCGGTGGCGCCGCTGCTGGCGCTGACCATCGGGCTGCCGGTGTTCGCGGTGGTGGCCGCGGTGGTCCTGCTCGCCACGACGTACGGCGTGTTCGCGGTGCGCGGGGTGGCGGCGCTGCGCTCGCCGGAGGACGAGCGGGCGGACCTGGCCCCGGCGGGCTGAGCACGCCCGGGTCCACATCGTGCTGCGGTGACTTGACATTCTCGTGACACGCGCGAGAATGGGAGCGCTTCCATAACAAGCCATCGATAGATCTGCCCTCCGGTGTGGACCGGGATCCGGCGCGGCACGCACGCCGGACCTCGGACGGCAGGCCGGTGCGCGCCCCGACCCGCGACAGGTCCGGCCGCGCACCGGCCTGCCGGGCACCGGACGGCCGAAAACGCACCCCGGCTGCCGTAGCCTGCGGTGGTGCCCAGCCCGAACAGCCGCCTGTACCGGCCGATGACCTCGCGCCACCCGCACGAGCCGCACCGCGTCGCCACGCCCCTGGAGCTCTTCTTCGACCTGTGCTTCGTGGTCGCCGTGGCGCAGGCCGCCGCACACCTGCACCACGACGTGACCGAGGGCCACGTCGGGCACGGTCTGCTGAGCTACCTGACGGTCTTCTTCGCCATCTGGTGGGCGTGGATGAACTTCACCTGGTTCGCCTCGGCCTACGACACCGACGACGTGCCGTACCGGTTGACCACGCTGATCCAGATCGCGGGCGCGCTCACCCTGGCCGCAGGCGTGCCCAGCGCCTTCGACACGGGGGACTTCCTGCTCATCACCATCGGCTACGTCGTCATGCGGATGGCCATGGTCGGCCAGTGGCTGCGCGCGGCCCGGCAGGACCCGCCGCGCCGGACGACCGCGCTGCGCTTCGCCGTCGGCATCACCCTGGTGCAGGTCGGCTGGGTGGCCCGGCTGGCCCTGCCCGACGACCTGCTGCTGCCGTCGTTCTTCGTGCTGGTGCTGTGCGAGCTGCTGGTGCCGCTCTGGGCCGAGCGGGCCGCGCCGACCCAGTGGCACCCGCACCACATCGCCGAGCGGTTCGGCCTGTTCACGCTCATCGTGCTGGGCGAGTCGGTGCTGGCCGCGACGCTGGCGATCGAGTCCGGGCTGGGCACCGGCCACGATCCGCGCCTGGTCGGGCTCGCGCTGGCCGGGCTGGTGATCGTGTTCGCGATGTGGTGGCTCTACTTCGACCGGCCCGCGCACGACCTGATCACGTCCACCCGCGCGGGCTTCCGCTGGGGGTACGGCCACTACCTGATCCTGGCCGCGGCCGCCGCCGTCGGCGCCGGGCTGGCCGTGTCGGTCGACTACGACACGCACGCCAGCCACCTGTCCGGCCCGGCCGCGGGCTACGCCACCGCCGTCCCGGTCGCGGTGTACCTGCTCAGCGTCTGGATGCTGCACCTGCGCCCGCGCCAGCGCGGCCCGGTCGTGGCGGCCACCCCGGTCGCGGCGGTGCTGGTGCTGCTGGCCCCGCTGACCGGTGCGCCGGTCCACGTCATCGCCGCGATCCTGGCGGTGCTGGTGGCCGTGGTCGTGGCGACAGGCCCCCGCACCGAATAACCACCGCGCCACGTCGCGCCGCGCTCAAGGTCAGCCAACTTGCCGGGCAATCGGGCGCATGAACGGCCAAAATACGCCCGATTGCCCGGCAACTTGGCTGATCTTGGACGCCTCGGGGCGGGTCAGTCGGGGGACCAGGGGAAGGCGGGGGTGCGGCGGGTGTTGAAGGCGGCGATGCCCTCGGCGGCTTCGCCGCTGGTGCGCATCGCGTCGTGCCAGTGGGTGACTCGGTCGGGGGCGGCTGTGGCGTGCAGCGACGCGGCCACGAACTCCTTCGCGGCGACCTGGGTGAGTAAGGAGCGCTCGGCGAGGCGGGCGGCGAACGCGGCGACTCGGGCGGCGAGGTCGGCCGCGGGGTGCAGTTCGTCGATCAGGCCGATGCGCAGGGCGCGGCCGGCGTCGATCAGGTCGGCGGAGAAGAGCAGGTGCTTGGCGGCCGACGGGCCGATCAGCGCGACCAGCCGGGCCGTGGTCGAGGCGGGGTAGACGATGCCCAGCCGGGCCGGGGTGATCCCGAACCGGGCGCCCTCGGCGGCGAAGCGCAGGTCGCAGGCTGCCGCGAGCTGGCAGCCGCCGCCGACGCAGTCGCCCTCGATCGCGGCCAGGGCCGGCTTCGGGAACGCCGCCAGGGCCTGCTCGGCACGTACGGCGAGATTGTCCTCGCCCTCGGCGATCAGCTCGTCCACCTCGGTGATGTCGGCCCCGGCGCAGAAGGTGCCGCCCGCGCCGGTCAGCACCAGCACCCGTACCCCCGGATCGGTGCCCAGCCGCGCCAGCAGCGGCGGCAGCGACCGCCACATGTCGTTGGTCATGGCGTTGCGCCGGGCCTGGTTGTCGATGCGGACGGTGGCCACCGGACCGGTGACGTCGAGGTCTAGCCGTGGCACGCTGCCCTCCGAAATGTCGCGCCCACCGGCGGCGGGCCGGTGGGCGCGAGTCTTTCAGAACGGCGGGGCCGTCCGGGAGCGGATCAGGAAGGGATCACACCCCACGACAGCGTGCCGCTGACGTACGCCGTGACCTTGGTGGCGTCGGCGAACGCGGTGGCGGTGCCGTAGCTGTAGTCGTTGTTCTCGTTGAACGACGACCAGTCGGACTTGTTCATCCGCAGCTGCATCTCCCCGGTGTTCGCCCCGGCCGCCAGCGTGCCGCCGGTGAACCCGATCTCCAGGTACGCGTCGGCGCCGTTGACGGGCGTCGGCAGGCTCACCACCGCGGTGGTGAGGTTGCCGCACCCGAGCTGGGCGTAGTCGCAGAACACGTTGACCGTGGCCGAGCCGTCGCGGGTGAAGTAGTAGCGCACCTTCACCGTGCTCAGGTTCAGCGTCCCGGTGCCGGTGTTGACCACCTGGAGGCCGGGGCGGATCTCGCCGTCGGTGGCCGAGCCGCCGTTGTTCTTGTACTGCACCTTCAGGCTGCCCGGCGGGGTGGTCGACTGGGTCGTCGCCGTCACCGACGCCGAGGCGCTGGAGACGTTGCCGGCCGCGTCACGGGCCCGCACCGAGTACGAGTACGTCGTCGCGGCGGTCAGCCCCGAGTCGGTGTACGTCGTCCCGGTCACCGGGTTGGCGTTGACCTTCGTGGCGCCCCGGTAGACGTCGTAGCCGGTCACGGCCACGTTGTCGGTCGAGGCGGACCACGACAGCGACACGCTGGTCTGCGTGGTGCCGATGACGGTCAGCCCGGTCGGCACGCTCGGCGCCTGGGTGTCGCCGCCGCCCGCGGTCGTGGTGCCGGTGACCGCGGCCGAGGCCGCCGACACGTTCCCGGCCGCGTCCCGCGCCTTGACGGTGTAGCTGTAGGCGGTGGAGGCGGTCAGGCCCGAGTCGGTGTACGTGGTGCCCAGCACCGGGTTGGCGTTGACGCGCACACCGGCCCGGAAGACGTCGTAGCCGGTGACGGCGACGTTGTCGGTCGAGGCGGTCCACGACAGCGAGACGGTGCTGCTGGTGGTGCCGGTGACGGTCAGGCCCGTCGGGGTGGACGGGGCCTGGGTGTCGGTGGTGCCGCCGTACAGGTCGGTCAGGTTGATGCCGGTGGTGCTGCCCGTGCCGCCCAGCTTGACCTGGTGGTCGAGGCCGACGAACTTGCCGCCCGACTGCCACAGTGCGGGCTTGAGCATGGCGTACTTCGCCTCGTCCCAGGTCACCCAGTCGTCGAGCAGCAGGCCGCCCGTGTCACCGGAGTTGGGGTTGAGGCACCAGAACGTCTGCGAGATCTTGTGCTCGACGATCAGGTCGCGCAGCGCGAGCATCCACTTGTCCTGGCCCGCGTCCATGCCCAGGCGGCCGCCCCACTCGCCGACCAGCAGCGGAGCCTTGTTCTGAGTGGAGATGTAGAGCCAGTTCGGGCCCCACACGTCGGCGGTCAGCGACGCCTTGTCGAACGGCTTCTGGAACCACGGCTGGTTGAACACCAGCGGGCCGTAGTCGTGCGGCGAGTACACCAGCTGGTCCTGGTTGGCGCCCAGGTTCACCGGGAAGTCCGCGACGCCGCGCAGGTTGCCGCCCCACCAGTTGAAGTAGTAGTCGGCCTCGGCGGTCGACGACCAGTTGGTGCCGTTCTTCGGGAAGATCTCGATGCCCTCGCAGAGGATGAGGACGTTCGGGTTGATCGCCAGGATGCGGTTGCCCGCGGTCTGGCAGGCGTTCTTGAAGTTGTCCTGGTCGGTCGAGTTGTCCCACTTGGCGCGGGGGCTCTCGGACATCTTGCCGTGCGGCTCGTTCTTGATGTCCATCGCCACGACGGTGTCGTTGTTCCTGTACCGGTCGGTGACCCACTCCCAGGCCTGGTAGAACTGCTCGGAGGTGATCGAGCCCTTCCACCACACCGGGTAGATGTGGCCGGAGTTGTCGGCCTCGGCGCTGTGCACGTCGAGCATGACCTTGATGCCGTACTGCTCGCACAGGCCCAGCCAGTAGTCGAACACCTGGAGCGTGGTCTTGCCGTTCAGCTCCGGGTTGGCGAAGGCGTTGACGCCGCTGGGCACCGCCGCCTGCCCGTTCTTCCACTCCAGCAGCAGCTGGGTGGAGATCGGCACGCGCACGATGTTGATGCCGCGCTGGGACATCGCCCGGGTGATCTGGGTGATGTTGCCCGACCACAGGCCGTGGAACACCTTCTCGGTGGCGTTGAAGCCGAACCAGTTGGTGCCGGTCAGCCAGACCTCGTTGCCGTTCTCGTCGACGATCTTGTTGCCGACGGCGTGCAGCCAGTCCTTGCCCGTACCGGTGGTGGTGCCGGTGGTGGTCACGCTCAGCGCCGTCGAGGCCGCCGAGACGTTGCCGACCGCGTCGCGGGCCTTGACCGTGTACGAGTACGCCGTCGAGGCCGTCAGCCCCGTGTCGGTGTACGTCGTCCCGGCCACCGGGCTCGCGTTGACCTTGGTGCCGCCGCGGTAGACGTCGTACCCGGTGACGGCGACGTTGTCGGTGGCGGCGTCCCAGGCCAGCGCCACGCTGGTCGCGGAGACCGCGCCGGTGCGCAGGTTGGCCGGGGCGCTCGGCGCCTGGGTGTCACCGCCGCCGGCGGTGGTCGTGCCGGTCACGCTGCTCGACGCGGCCGAGGTGTTGCCTGCCGCGTCGAAAGCTCTGACCGTGTACGAGTACGCCGTCGAGGCGGTCAGCCCGGTGTCGGTGAAGCTGGTGCCGGTCACCGGCGAGCTGTTGACCTTGGTGGTGCCCCGGAACACGTCGTACCCGGCCACGCCCACGTTGTCGGTGGACGCGGTCCACGACAGCGCGACGCTGCTCGCGGTGGTGCCGGTGACGGTCAGACCGGCCGGGACCGACGGGGCCTGGGTGTCGGTGACCGGAGCGGTCGGCACCGCGGGGTTGGCGTTGGCGACCAGCATCGCGAACTGGTCGTGGAACCAGTGCCCGGCCAGCGGCGCGTTGGGCAGCGCGTTGGTCTTGTTGCCGCCCGCGTTGGGCGCGGTGTAGTCCGGGTTGCACATCGGGTCGGCGAGCTTGCCCTCGTCGTTCGGGATGGTCGAGCTCGACCCGTCCGACTCGCCCGGCGGCTTGACCCACACGTAGGCGTCCAGGTGCGAGGCGGCGTACCCGGACGGGGCCGCCTGCGGCGGGGCGCCCAGGCCCGCGCCCGCGGTGTTGCACCACAGGCCGCGGTGGGTGCGCCGGTCCACCTTCGACTCGCTGACGTACGTGTTCAGCGAGGTGCTGGTGCTGGCCGCGGTGGGCCGGCCGGCGCCGCCCCAGCCGTTGCGCGAGGTGTCGACGAGCATGCCGATGCCCGTCGGCCAGCCCGCCCCGGTGAACGCCGTGTACAGCGCCGCGGTGAAGTCCGACTCGTCGAACTGCGGATTCCACTCGTAGTAGGTGCCGCTCTTGATCGGCTGGCCGCCGACGCTGAGCGCCGGGTCGGGCAGGAACGGCTCGGCCGTCGGCGTGTAGTTGGACACGTTGGTGATGAAGCCGTCCACGCTGGCGAAGCCCGCGGTCGTGCCCTGCGCCACCTGCGTGAACAGCTGCACGGTGCCGGACAGGTTGTTGTCCCAGCCCAGCCAGCCCGAGTGGGCGATGTCCAGGTACGTGTACACGTTGGAGACGGCATGCAGCTTGTTGAGGGCGTACTGCACCCCCTGGACCTGGAGGCCGCTGCTCTTGGCCTGCTGGCACTCGGGGTCGCTGGCCACGTTGGTGACCAGGTTGGGCAGGCCGTCCGGCTCGATCACCGCGATGATCCGCACACCGGCGTACGCCGGCTTGGCGAACTCCGCCGCGATCGCGTCGATGTACTCGGTCTTGTACCGGGCCAGACCCGCCGCGGTCAGCGGCAGCTCCCCGTTGGACGCCAGCGCGGCACAGTCGCGGCCGGGAAGGTCGTAGACGACGAAGGTGGCCGTGATCGGCCCGCTGCCCTTCTGCGCCACCGCGAGGTTCAGGTGGTCGGCCAGGCTCTTGCGCCCGGCGTTGGCGGTGCCGCCGCCGATCGCGGCGATCCGGTCCAGCCATACCGCGGTCGGGTACGACTTCACCGTCTGCATCTTCGCCTTGAGCGTGGCGTCGGCGGTCTGCGCGATGGACCCGTCGATCAGGGTCGCGTAGTCGGGGTTGACGTAGCTGGTGGCCCCCGCGAAGGGGTTGTCCGCGTGCGGCTCGGCCGCGCCGGCCGCCGAGGCGGCCACCGTGACCAGCGCCGCCGCGGTCGTCAGCGCGAGCGCGGCGGCGCCCAGGCGCCACCCGGCCCGTCTTGGTTTGCGTTGCATCGTCGGCCTTCCGAAGGAGCGGGAATGACATTCTGGGAGCGCTCCCAATTTGCCCACGAGTCTGCCCTCCTCGTGCACCGGATAAGGTGCGGACAACACTGCGGGCACAGTCCACATCGGGCGATCCGGACTGACCCGAGCGGCATGGCCAGCAGGCCATACTCCTCGGGAGCGCTCCCGTGGCGTTGACCCTAGAAGCGGATTTCACCCGCTGGCAACGAAGCGGGAATCGTTGGCACGAATGTCCCCGCATACCCGGGACAATCGCATCCGGATGTCCCGGCGGCACCGGGATTGTGGTCGGCCGTGTGACGGTCCGGTGCCCGTCCCGTCACGCAACGGCTGGCACCGCCGGGCGTCCCGCCGCTACCGTGTGCGCATGGACGATGGCATCACCGTGCTGGTCGCCGACGACAACAGCGTCGTGCGGGCCGTGCTGCGGGAGATGCTGCACGAGCACGGCCAGATCGGCGTCGTCGGCGAGGCCGGGGACGGGCTGCGTGCCCTGGAGCTCGCCACCACGCTGCGGCCCACGGTGACCCTGCTCGACCACCGGATGCCGCAGCGCGACGGGCTGTCCGTGGTCGCCTCGATCAGCGTGCACAGCCGGGTGCTGATGCTCACCCGCACCGTCGACGAGGACGTCGTGCTCGCCGCGGTGCGGGCCGGCGCGGCGGGATACCTGGTGCACGGTCAGTTCTCCCCGGCCGAGCTGCGCCAGGCCATCCACGCGGTGGCCGGGGGCGAGTCGCACCTGTCCCCCACCGCCGCCCGGGTGCTGATCGCCAGCGTCCGCCGGGCCGCGCACGAGCAGCCGCGCACCGACCGGCACGGGCTGTCACGCCGCGAGCGCGAGGTCATGGACCTGATCGCGGGCGGACTGTCCAACACCGCCATCGCGGCCCGCCTGGTCCTGACCACCAAGACCGTGGAGAACCACGTCAACCGGATCTTCGCCAAGCTGGGCGCGCACACCCGCGACGAGGCCGTCACCACCTGGCGCACCCCCAACCGCCCCCGCTGACGCCCCATCCACCCCGCACCTGAGTTTCGGGCGGGCGCACCCAGTGGCGTTGGGTGTGCCGGGTGGGGGTGAGCTGCGGTGCTGGGAGGGCGGGAGGTGGCGGGCACCCAGGCCGGGGCGGGCGGCACCGTCGCGGGGGCGGGGTGGGGCGTGGTCTGCTCCGGGCGTCGAAACACGGCGAGCCGGGCCCCACTGGGGCAGCACGGCACCGACCCGCCGGTTCCGCCAGCGCGCCGCACCCGGCCGCCCCGTTCGTGGGTATCCGTGACCGAACTGGGCCGGCGCGGCCGTACCGACACGATGAGGTGATGGGGTGTCCGGGTGGGAGGGGCGCGCGCCGCGCCCGGCTGTCCTCGCGCAGCCGGGCGCGCCCACGACGCCGCGCATGCTGGTGATCGGGGTCCGGTCGCAGGAGTACGCCGCCCTGGCCGCGCCCGCCGCGACCGTCGTCGGCTGCCACGACCGCCCCGACCCGGACGCCCCGCAGCCGCCGGACGCCGACCTCGTGCTGCTGGACAGCGACGAGCCGCTGCGGGACCTGGCCGCGCTGGCCGGGCTGGTGGGCCGGGTGCCCTGCCTGCTCATCTCCCGTACGCCCGACGTCGACGCGGTCGCCTGCCTGCGCGCCGGGGCGTGCAGCGTGCTGATCGAGGGCCAGTTCACGCGCTGGGAGCTGCTCGACGCGGTGCATGCCAGCGCGCACGGGCAGAGCCGCCTGTCCCCGGGTGCGGTGGCGGTGGTGGTGGCCCACCTGCGGCAGCGCTCCGGTCCGGCACTCGATCCGGGGCGGCCGGACCTGACCCGGCGCGAGCGCGAGATCATGCAGCTGCTGGCGGCCGGGGAGTCCAACACCCAGATCGCCGCCCGGCTGGGGCTGGCCGAGAAGACGGTCCGCAACCAGGTCAGCCGGGTCTACCACAAGCTCGGCGTACGCAACCGGGCCCAGGCCACGGTGTCCTGGCTGGAGGGACGGCAGGTCAGGCCGCGCACCGCGTCCCGTTGAGGGTGAACGCGGGCGGCACCGGGTTGGACGTCGACCAGGTGCCCTGGACGCCGAACACGACCGCCTCCCCCGGGGCCAGCACCGGGTGGTTGCCGCCGTCGTTGGCGGTGACCCGCTGCCCGCTCTGGCTCACCGTCGCCGACCAGCCGCTGGTGAGCTGCTGCCCCGCGGTGAACTCGAACGCGACGGTCCAGCCGTCGAAGGTGGTGGTGCCGGTGTTGGTGACGGTGACGTCGGCGATGAACCCGGGGTTCCACTCGTTGCGCTTGCTGTAGCGCACCCGGCACGCGGCGGTGGCGGGCGGCTTGCCGGTGGCGGTCGGGCCGGTTCCCGCGCTGGCGCTGGGCCGTGGCACCGGGCCGCCGCCCGGCCGGGTCGACGCGCTGCTCACCGGGGTCGCCGCGGTGGGCGACGCGGACGGCGGCGGCGGGGACGAGCTGGGCGCGGCGCTCGGCGACGGGCTCGGCAGGGCGCCGGGCGGGGCGGGCGCCTCGCGCTCGGCCAGGGCCGCGGTGAGGGCGGCCGCGAGCAGGGCGCCCGCGGCGAGCGCGGCGACGCGTACCGGGCGGGAGACGGCGGGCACGACCGGCGGCAGCTGCGGCGGCTGGGCGGGCATCCGGGCGGTGACCAGGGTGCCCTCGCCCGGGGCCGCCGTCACGTCGAGGCGCCCGCCGCCGCCCTCGGCGCGCTCGGCCATGCCGACCAGGCCGTACCGGCCGGCCGCCGGGTCGGTGAACCCGGTGCCGTCGTCGGCCACCGCCAGCAGCACGTCGGTGCCGTCGCGGCGCAGCCGCACCGTCGCCCGGGTCGCGGCCGCGTGCTGGGCGACGTTGCGCAGCGCCTCGCGCAGGATCCAGCACAGGTCGACGCCGGTCTGCGGGTCGGCGTCGACCGGCGCCAGGTCCAGGGTGAGCGCGAGGCCGGTCTCCTGCGACCACTGCCCGGCGATGGCCCGCACCACTTCGGGCAGCGGCGCGTCGGCGGGGTGGGCGCGCAGGCCCTCGATGATGGCGCGGGCGTCGCGGGCGGCGTCCAGGGTGCCGTCGCGCAGCACCTGGGCCAGCCGGGTGGCCCGGTCGGGTTCGGCCAGGGTCTGCGGCAGGGCGGCCGCGCCCAGCGCGATCGCGTCGAGGGTCTTGCTGAGCGAGTCGTGCATCTCGCGGGCGACCCGGGCCCGCTCGGCGGCGACCGCCTCGGCCCGCGCGGCGAGCCGGTCGCGGGCGACCCGGGCCAGGGTGCCGCGCCACAGCAGCACCGCTGCGGCGGTCGCGGCCGCCGCGACGGGCATCCCGACCAGCACGACCGGGTCGGGGCCGGCGAGCAGGGTGACGGCGGTGCCGGCCAGGGCCAGGGCGAGGCCGCGCAGGGCGTACGCGGCACCGCACAGCGCCGCCGTGCCCACCGCCGCGGCTGCCGCGGCCGTGCCGCCGCCCGACACGACCCCCGTCACCGCCACGGCCAGGTCGGCGACGATCAGCACCAGGGCCGGCACGGCGTACGGCGGGCGCCCCGAGCGGGTGACATCGGACCGCTCGCGGGTGGACCGGTCGCGGCGGGGCGCGGAGTTCGCGGTGCCGCGCAGGCAGAGGACGGCGGCGAGGGCGAGCAGGGTGCCGCCGGTGGACCAGGCGAGGCGGTCGGCGGGCCATACCAGCAGGTGGCCCGTGGTCAGCGCGGCCGCGCGCGCCGCGACCACGGTGACGGCCAGCCAGGACGCGGGCTCGCCGCGACCCGTCCAGCGGCGTGCCATGACCCCTCCCCCAGCCGTCCTGTCGGCTCGTGGAGTGTAGACGGACGCGGCGGGCGGACGGTGCCCGAGCGTGCCAGAATGCCCGCCATGACAACGGAGTCACCGAAGGTCGTCTCGATCGCCTGGGGCATCGTCGAAGTCGAGGGCGCGGGACGTTTCCGCGACGTGATGCTGTATCCGGGCGGCGCGAAGGAGTGGGACTGGGGCGCCACCGGCACCCACCACTTCCCGGGGGTGCAGCCCGCCGACGTGGCGGACCTCGTCGCCGCCGGGGCCACCGTGATCGTGCTGTCCCGGGGCATGGACCTGCGCCTGCACGTGATGTCCGAGACCGGGCAGGCGCTGCGCGAGCAGGGTGTGACGGTCCACATCGTGCAGACCGAGGAGGCCGTGCGCCTCTACAACGACCTCGCCGCCGAGGGCACCGCGGTCGGCGCCCTCATCCACTCCACCTGCTGACCGGAAGAACGGCGCAGGCCCGGCGGCCGAGGGCGGCTGCCGGGCCTGATGCCGGAAAGGGTCAGACCGCGCGGATGTTCGCGGCCTGCGGGCCCTTCTGACCCTGGGTGATCTCGAACTCGACCCGCTGGTTCTCCTCGAGGGCGCGGTAGCCGGTGGCCTGGATGGCCGAGAAGTGGGCGAACACGTCCGCGCCACCACCGTCAGGGGTGATGAACCCGAAGCCCTTTTCCGCGTTGAACCATTTCACGGTGCCGACAGCCATGTCTGATACTCCTTGTTGAGGCTGCTTGTTTCGCCATCGCCCTGCCCGCAGCACAGACGGCGCCCGGTCGGTTTCCCGCGGGCGCTCGGTCGGGTATACGGGAGGTGATGGCTATAACGGGGCGAATGTAACACGGATCGCCAACCCCGTGGGGCAAGAGTGCCACGTGTCGGTGATCCTGGCACCACCGAGTGACACAACGCACCGCGACACGAAGCCCGCTCTCGGTCACCAACTGGACGCATCATCCACTGCGGACGTAGCGTTTTCGCTGGCCCGGTGCGTACCGTCCGGCCGGGCATGGCGAATGGAGTGATCATGCTGGGACTTGAGACGAAGCTGATGAAGGCGTGGGAGGGCAAGAGCGCCCGGGACATCGCCGACGCGCCGGTGACCGCCATCCAGGGCATCTCCGAGGGCGACGCCGAGAAGCTGTTCCAGGCTTTCGGCATCAAGACCGTGCGCGACCTGGGCACCAACAAGTTCTTCCGCTGGGCGCAGTCGATCGCCACGCTGGCCGACTGAACCCGGCGCCGGACGAGGACGGCCCGCCGGTATGCCGACGGGCCGTCCTCGTACAGGTCAGGCGGCGGTGTCGGCGGGCACGGCCGCCGCGGCCTCCTCGACGGTACGGCGGGGGCCGGTGAACCACTTGCGGGCCGACAGCACCCACCACAGGCCGATCAGCACGATCACGCTGCCGACCGCGATCGGGGCGTAGTTGACCGCGGCCCAGTCGAACCCGTCGCTGAACGGCACGCCCGCGGGCACGGTCGGCAGGACGAAGTAGATCGAGATCACGATGATCTCGATCGCGGCGATCCAGCCGAGCACCTTGTACCGGCGGCCCAGGCTCCACGGGCCGGGGACGAAGCGGTCGCCCGCGCGCAGGCGCAGCACGATCGGGATGAGGAAGGCCAGGTAGAGCCCGATCACGGCGACCGAGACGACGGCGTAGAAGGCGATCGGGGCGCCGTTCTTCTGGTACAGCGCGGGCAGGGTGAGCAGCATGCCCGCCACGCAGCCGGCGAGCACGGCCCAGACCGGGGTGCCGTTGCGGTCCAGCCGGGTCCACAGCCGCCACCCGGGCACCGCGCCGTCGCGGCTGAACGCGTACGTCATCCGGCTCATCGAGGTCACGCAGCTCATACCGCAGAAGAACTGCCCGACCGTGGAGATGATGATCACGATCTTGAAGTACCCGGCCGACAGCGCCCCCTGTAGCAGCGTCCCGACGAAGCCGTAGTTCGCGGTCAGCTTGTCCGGGTCCTGCACCGCGAACAGGAAGGCCAGCAGCAGGATCCAGCCGCCCACGGCCGAGTAGAAGATGGACCGCCACAGCGCCTTGGCCGCGGTGACCGCAGCGCCCTTGGTCTCCTCGGCCACGTGCGCGCAGGCGTCGAACCCGGTGATGGTGTACTGCGTGAGCAGGCCGCCCAGGGGCAGCACGTACAGCCAGAAGCCCAGGCCGGAGGCGTTGTTGCCGAAGAAGCCGTTGGCGTTGACCGTCTCGGTGAAGACGAACGAGGCGCTCTGGTGCTTGCTCGGCACCGCGACCAGGATGGCGACGATCACCACCGCGCCGAACACGTGCCACCAGACCGAGACGTCCTGGAGGCGGTTGATGATCCGGGCACCGAAGATGTTGATCAGCGCGTGCAGCACCATGATGCCCACGAACAGCAGGAATGCCTGGTGGAAGGTGCCCGCCCAGCCGTCGACGGTGTTGGCCAGCACCAGGTTGAGGAAGGTGGCGCAGCCGTAGTCGACCGACGCGGTGACCGCGACCAGGCCGATCAGGTTGAACCAGCCGGTGAACCAGCCGTGCACCGGCTTGCCCAGGGTGGCGGCCCACCAGTAGATGCCGCCCGCGGTCGGGTACGCCGAGACCAGCTCGGACAGGCACAGCCCGATGATCAGGATGAACGCCGAGATGATCGGCCAGCCCCAGGAGATGGCGATGGGGCCGCCGTTCATCCACGCCTGGCCGAACGTGGTGAAGCACCCGGCCAGGATGGAGATGATCGAGAACGAGATGGCGAAGTTGGAGAACCCGCTCCAACCCCGGTGCAACTCCTGCTTGTAGCCGAGCTCCGCCAACCGGGCGGAATCGGCGTCGACGGTGGACTGCGCGGGCTCGGTCATGGCGGCTCCCTGGCTGGTCAGCGCGGCGGGCGAGCGTGAATGCGCAGAGTCTTCGCCTAGCAGTGATACATGGCAATACTCCGTTGAGACGCTTTCGCGTTCCCCCGCCCGGTGCTACGCCTACTCGCCGCCGGGGGCCGGGCTGGGCCCGGTGCCCGGGATGTCAGGGTGCGACAGGAGCTTGGAGTACAGGTAGTACACGACCGTCACCAGGGCCATCGTGATGGCGAAGGCGAGGATCCAGCCGAGCACGCCCGCGGTCTTGGGGAAGCGCTCGCTGAACCGGGTGCGGTCGGCCCAGCGCCAGTAGACCCCGGCCACGGCCCGCCACCAGCGCCGGCGCTGCATCCAGCGCGAGAACCGCCAGCGCAGGGTGATGCGCGCCTGCGCACCCGGATTGCGCATCCACTCCGGAAGTTCGGTCTGTTGCCCCGTCATACCGCGCATTGTGCGGCATGACGGCCCCGGCCCGCTTCCCCGTTTACGGGCGGTCCGGCGGCCACGGCCGCGGCCGTACCGGCAGATTATGGGTATATGTCCGGCCTGTCATCGCAGACCCGGCGCCTGGTTCTGCTTACCTGGATTACCGACTCATCCCGAGCCGCCCGAGTCGCCGAGCAGGAGGCACCCATGCCGCTGATCCGAGCCGCGCTGGTCCAGGCCAGCTGGACCGGCGACAAGGAGTCCATGATCAAGGCGCACGAGGAGTACGCGCGCCAGGCCGCGGCCCAGGGCGCCCAGGTGATCTGCTTCCAGGAGCTCTTCTACGGCCCCTACTTCTGCCAGGTGCAGGACCCGCAGTTCTACGCCTACGCCGAGGCGGTGCCCGGCCCGACGGTCGAGCGGTTCCAGGAGCTGGCCCGGCAGCTGCGGCTGGTCGTGATCCTGCCCGTGTACGAGCAGGAGCAGCCCGGCGTCCTCTACAACACCGCCGCCGTCATCGACGCCGACGGCCGCTACCTCGGCAAGTACCGCAAGACGCACATCCCGCAGCTCAAGGGCTTCTGGGAGAAGTTCTACTTCCGCCCCGGCAACCTCGGCTACCCGGTGTTCGACACCGCCGTGGGCCGGATCGGCGTCTACATCTGCTACGACCGGCACTTCCCCGAGGGCTGGCGGGCGCTGGGGCTGGCCGGGGCCCAGGTCGTGTTCAACCCGTCGGCGACCAGCCGGGGGCTGTCGTCGTACCTGTGGCAGCTGGAGCAGCCGGCCGCGGCGGTGGCCAACGAGTACTTCATCGGCGCGATCAACCGCGTCGGCGTCGAGGAGTACGGCGACAACGACTTCTACGGCACCTCGTACTTCGTCGACCCGCAGGGGCAGCTCGTCGGCGGGGCCGCCGACGGGCACGCGCCCGAGCTGGTCGTGCGCGACCTCGACCTCGACCTGCTGGCGCAGGTGCGCGACCGGTGGCAGTTCTACCGCGACCGGCGCCCCGACGCGTACGGCCCGCTCACCCAGGCATAGGAGGCGCGATGTCCCTGCTGGTCAAGGGCGGCACGGTGGTCACGGCCACCGGCGTGTACAAGGCGGACGTGCTGGTCGAGGGCGAGCTCATCGTCGCCCTGTTCGAGCCCGACCACACCCCGGCGCTGCCGGACGCCCGCGTGGTCGACGCGACCGACCGGTACGTCATCCCGGGCGGGGTCGACGTGCACACCCACATGCAGCTGCCGTTCGGCGGCACAGCGGCCTCGGACACGTTCGAGACCGGCACCCGCGCGGCCGCGTACGGCGGCACCACCACGATCATCGACTTCGCGGTGCAGCGCACCGGCGAGGACGTGCGCGACGGGCTGGCCGCCTGGCACGCCAAGGCCGACGGCAACTGCCACGTCGACTACGGCTTCCACATGATCGTCGGCGGGGTCGACGACGAGGCCCTGAAGGCGATGGACCACCTGGCCGCCCGCGAGGGCGTGACCAGCTTCAAGCTGTTCATGGCGTACCCGGGCGTGTTCTTCAGCGACGACGGCCAGATCCTGCGCGCCATGCAGCAGGCCCGCCGCGACGGCACCATGATCATGATGCACGCCGAGAACGGCCTGGCCATCGACGTGCTGGTGCGCCAGGCCCTGGACCGGGGCGAGACCGAGCCGATCTACCACGGCCTGACCCGGCCCACCGAGCTGGAGGCCGAGGCGACCCGGCGGGCGATCTCGCTGGCCGACGTCGCGGGCGACACCCCGCTGTACATCGTGCACCTGTCCGCGTCCCAGGCCCTGGCGGCCGTCTCGCAGGCCCGCGAGTCCGGCCGCAACGTCTTCGCCGAGACCTGCCCGCAGTACCTCTACCTGACCCTGGAGGACCAGCTCGGCGCGCCCGGTTTCGAGGGCGCCAAGTGGGTCTGCTCCACGCCGCTGCGCTCCAGGCACGAGCCGCACCACCGCGACTTGTGGCGCGGCCTGCGCACCAACGACCTGGCCGTGGTGTCGACCGACCACTGCCCGTTCTGCTTCAAGGAGCAGAAGGAGCTCGGGCTGGGCGACTTCTCGAAGATCCCCAACGGCATCGGCGGGGTCGAGCACCGCGTCGACCTGCTCTACCAGGGCGTCGTCGACGGCAAGCTGTCCCTGGCCCGCTGGGTGGAGACCCTGGCCACCACGCCCGCGCGCATGTTCGGGCTCTACCCGCGCAAGGGCGTGCTGGCGCCCGGCTCCGACGCCGACATCGTCGTGTACGACCCCCACGGCCGCACCCGCATCGGCGCCGCCACCCACCACATGAACATGGACCACTCCGCGTACGAGGGGTTCGAGGTCGCCGGGCGGGTCGAGACCGTCATCTCCCGGGGCCGGGTGCTGCTGGAGCACGGGCAGTACCACGGGCGCGCCGGGCACGGCCGCTACCAGCCGCGCGGGCTGTCGACCTACCTGCGCTGACATTTCGATCGGGGGACACGGTGGACATCGGGGTGGTGTTCCAGCTCGACCCGCCCGCACGGCGGGTCGTGGAGCTGGCGCGGCGGGCCGAGGCGGGCGGGTTCAGCCACGTCTGGTCGTTCGACTCGCACGTGCTGTGGCAGGAGCCGTACGTGATCTACAGCGCGATCCTGGCCGCGACCGAGCGGGTGGTCGTCGGCCCGATGGTGACCAACCCCGGCACCCGCGACGCCACCGTCACCGCCAGCACCTTCGCCACGCTCAACGAGCTGTACGGCAACCGCACCGTGTGCGGCATCGGCCGGGGCGACTCGGCGGTGCGCACCCTCGGCCTGCCCCCGATCGACCTGTCCCACCTGCGCGAATCGGTCGAGGTGATCCGCGAGCTGGCCAACGGCCGGTCCGTCCGCTTCCGGGGTGCCGACCTGCGCCTGCCGTGGATCGAGGAGTCGTCGCTGGAGGTCTGGGTCGCCGCGTACGGCCCGAAGGCGCTCGCGCTGACCGGCGAGGTCGCCGACGGCTACATCCTGCAACTGGCCGACCTGGACATCGCCGCCTGGATGATCGCCGCCGTCCGCCAGGCCGCCGAGCGGGCCGGGCGCGACCCGCTGTCGATCAAGATCTGCGTGGCCGCCCCCGCGTACGTCGGCGACGACCTGGCCCACCAGCGCGAGCAGACCCGCTGGTTCGGCGGCATGGTCGGCAACCACATCGCCGACATCGTGCGCCGCTACGGCGACACCGGCGCGGTGCCGCACGACCTGGTCGAATACATCGCCGGGCGCAAGGGCTACGACTACGCCGAGCACGGCCGGGCCGGCCACCTCGGCGTCGACTACGTCTCCGACGCCATCGTGGACCGCTTCTGCGTGCTCGGCCCGGCCAGCGCCCACATCGCCAAGCTCACCGCGCTACGCGACCTGGGCGTCGACCAGTTCGCGCTGTACCTCCAGCACGACGACATGGACCACACCCTCGACGCGTACGCGCGCGACATCATCCCCGCCCTGCGCTGACCGCCTGGCCGCGGCGTGCGTGCAGTTTCGGGGAAAGTGCACGAATCTCGTCCAAGATTCCAGCACTTTCCCCGAAACTGCACCTACCGTGCGGCCGCGCGCGGCGCCCCGGTCAGGCGGGCGCGCAGGCGGGGCAGGGCGGGTGGGTGGACGTTGGCCAGGGACAGGTCGCCGGCGTAGTGGGCCAGGACGCGGCGGTCCATGAGGTGGCGCCACAGCGGGGGCACCAGCGCGGCCAGGACCATCGTGGCGTAGCCCGCGGGCAGCTGCGGTGAGCTGTCGAAGCTGCGCAGCACCTGGTATCGCCGCAGCGGGTTGGCGTGGTGGTCGCTGTGCCGCTGGAGCTGGAACAGGAAGATGTTGGTGACGATCCGGTCGCTGTTCCAGCTGTGCCGCGGATCGACCTTGTCGTGGCGGCCGGCCTGGTTGAGCGGCCGGGCCAGCCCGTAGTGCTCCAGGTAGTTGACCACCTCCAGCAGCCCGAACCCGACCACCGCCTGCGCGGCCAGCAGCACCAGCACGCGCGGGCCGAAGACCGCGACCAGGGCGGCGTACAGCAGGACGGTCAGCGCCCAGGCGTTGAGCACGTCGTTGCGCACCGTCCACGGCGAGCGGCCGCGCAGCCGGTGCCGCTCGGCCTCCAGATGCCAGGCCGAGCGCAGGCTGCCCAGCACCGTACGCGGCAGGAACGCCCAGAGGCTCTCCCCCAGCCGGGCGCTGGCCGGGTCCTGCGGCGTGGCCACGCGGACGTGGTGGCCCCGGTTGTGCTCGACGTAGAAGTGGCCGTACCCGCTGGGGGCCAGGGCGATCTTCGACAGGCGGCGCTCCAGGCGCTCGCGCTTGTGGCCCAGTTCGTGGGCGGTGTTGATGGCGATGCCGGAGACGATGCCGATGCTGAGCACCAGCCCCAGCGCGGTCACCGGCCCGAGGTCGGCATGGGTCCAGACGTGGCAGCAGACGACCAGCGAGACGTACTGCAGCGGCAGGTACAGATAGGTCAGCGCGCGGTAGTAGCGCGCCCGCTGGAGCCTGGGCACGTCCTGCTCGGGCGGGTTCTCCGTCGTGTCGCCGAAGAGCAGGTCGACGGTGGGGATGAAGACGAAGACCGCGGCGGGGGCCAGCCACCAGCCCCAGTCGTGGCCGGCGCGCCACAGCAGCCAGCCGTGCAGCGGCAGCGTCGGCACGACCAGCGCCAACGGCCAGAGGTACTTGCGGGGGTCGCGCCATGCAGCCGCGTCGCTCATGTCCGCCTCCGAGGGAGTGTCTCGTGCCCTCGACTGTCACATGATCATCGACTCTTGACAATCACGAGTTTTCTGTAAACTCATGGGATGAACCTGTCCCGGCTGCGACCGGCCGAACGCGACACCACCCGCGCCGCGATCGTGGCCGCCGCCCGGGAACTCGCCGTCACCCAGGGCTGGAGCACGGTGCGCATGGCGCAGGTCGCCGCGCTGGCCGGGGTCAGCCGGCAGACCGTCTACAACGAGTTCGGCGGGCGGTCGGGGCTCGCCGACGCGCTGGCCCAGGCCGAGGTGGACGCGTTCACGGCGGGGCTGCGCGAGGTGCTGTTCGGCCACGGCGGGCAGGTGCGGGCCGCGATCGCCGCGACCGTCCGGTTCGCGCTGACCGAGGCGCGGCGCAACGCGCTGGTCGCGGCGATCCGGTCGCCCGGCGGGACCGATCCGCTGCTGGCCTACCTGACCACCCGGGCCGAGGTGGTGCTGGCCACCGCGGCGGTGCCGCTGCTGGAGTGGGTCTCGGCGTACGACGCCCGCCTGCCACCCGACCGCGTCGCCTTCGCCGTCGACACCGTGATCCGGCTCGTGGTCAGCCACGTGGTGCTGCCGCTGTCCCCGGTCGAGCAGACCGCCGACGGCATCGCCGACCTGGTCATGCTGCTGCTGCACGCCTGAGCCCCGCCACGTCGGCGGGCGGGCCACGCCAGCGCTCGCGTTTTGTCCGTGTTCGCCGGATCGCGCCGGTAAACTGACGACGACAAGCACCGGCCGTCCGCCGGACGGCCCGGAGCTATGACAGCGGCGGCCTCACAGGACGGGACCGGGTGGTGAAGACCTGGCACATCGTGGCCTCGCTCGCGGCAGCGCTGGTGCTCACGCTGACCGTCGGGCTGGCCCCCGCACGCGGCGCCCCGGTGGTCGACCAGTGTCCGCAGCTGGACCTCGGTTTCACCGCGCGGCAGCGGGACGCCTTCCGGGACGCGACCGCGCGCACCCGAGCCGAGGCGCAGCTACCGGGCGTGATCGCGGCGGTGTTCGTGCCCGACCGCGGCGCCTGGCTGTGCGTGCTCGGGGTGTCCGACCTGGAGACCGGACGCGCCCTCAACGCCGCCGACCGGTTCCGCGTCGCCAGCATCACCAAGACGTTCACCGGCACCGCGGTGCTCCAGCTGGCCGACCGGGGCAGGCTGAGCCTGGACGACCCGCTCAGCCGCTGGGTGGACTGGCCCGACGGCAACGCCATCACGATCCGGCAGCTGCTGAACATGACGGCCGGGGTGTTCAACTACACCGAGGACCCGGCGTTCGTACGGCGCTACACCGAGGACCCCGAGGGGGCGTTCAGCTCCCGCGACGCGCTGGACATCGCCCGCGCGCACGAGCCCTACTTCGCGCCCGGGGCCGGGTTCCACTACTCCGACACCAACTACATCCTGCTGGAACAGGTGGTCGAGAAGCTCACCGGGCGCTCGGTCGGCGACTGGATCGACCGCGAGATCGTCGACCGGCTGCACCTGGCCGGCACGTCGTACCCGAGCACGTCGGCGCTGCCCGCGCCGTTCTCCCGCGGGTACGACGCCCCGCCCGCGCCGCAGCAGCCGGTCCCCGGCGAGGCGAGCCCCGCACCGCAGCCCGGCACGCCCGGCCCGGCACCGAGTCCGCAGGCCGCACCCGGCGCCCTGTACGCCAGCCCCACCCCGACGCCGCGCCCGGCCGGGCCGAGCCTGGCCGAACTGCGCGACGTCACCTACAGCAACCCGGACTACGCCGGAGCCGCCGGGGCGATGGTGTCCAACCTGGCCGACCTGCGCACCTGGGCAAAGGCGGTCGGCACCGGCGCGCTGCTGTCCGACCGCATGCAGCGCGAGCGGCTGCGGACGGTGCCCGTGGCCCCGAACTCCACGGTCTCCTACGGCCTGGGCATCGCGGACTGGAACGGCTGGCTGGGCCACAACGGCGCCATCCTCGGCTACAACACCGCGATGTTCTACGAGCCGAGGACCGGCGCGGTCATCGTGGTGGAGACCAACCGGTCGTCGCTGGACTCCGACCACGCCACCCCGCTCTTCACCGAACTGGCCGGGATCGTCTCCTCGGGCCGCTGACGCCGCGGTCCGGCGGGCCACGCCGGACGACACCGTCCCAGTAGCTGGTCGGTGCCCCCGGTCGTGGTCGGCGGCGGCCGATAATCGCCCGGTGCCGTCCTCCGCGCTGCCCGATGTCCTGGCCGTGACCCCGGTCGTCCACCGTCCGGACGCGACGGTGCGCCCGCCCGGTTCCAAGAGCATCACCAACCGGGCGCTGCTGTGCGCCGCCCTGGCCCCCGGCCGCAGCACGCTGACCGGCGTGCTGTTCGCCGACGACACCCGGGCCATGCTGAGCTGCGTCGAGGCGCTGGGCGCCCGGGTCGAGGCCGACGAGCGGACGTGCACCGTCGCCGTCACCGGGATCGACCCGCGCTCGGCCGACCCGGCGATGGTCCACGCGCGCCAGTCCGGCACCACCTCCCGGTTCGTGCTGCCGGTGCTGGCGCTGGGCAGCTCCCGCCGGGTGCTCGACGGCGACCCGCAGCTGCGCGACCGCCCGTTCGGACCGCTGGTCGCCGCGCTGCGCGAGCTGGGCGCGGTGGTCGACGAGCCGCTGCGCGCCGACCACCTGCCGCTGGCGGTGACCGGCCCGGTGCTCGGCGGCCGGGTCCGGCTGCCCGGCCACCTGTCCAGCCAGTTCCTGTCCGGGCTGCTGCTGGCGGCACCGCTGATGCGCGACGGGCTGTCGGTCGAGCTGACCTCGACGCTGGTCTCGGTGCCGTACGTGACCATGACCGCCGCGGTGATGGCCGCGTTCGGGGTGGACGTCGACGGGGTCGGGAACGGGTCCGTGGACGGGCTGCGGGTGGCGCCGGGCGCCTACCGGCCCGCCGACTTCGCCGTCGAGCCCGACGCCAGCGCCGCGTCGTACTTCCTGGCCGCGGCCGCGGTCACCGGCGGGCGGATCACCGTCGCGGGGCTGGGCACCGCGAGCCTGCAGGGCGACGTGCGCTTCGCCGACGTGCTGGAGCGGATGGGCGCCCGGGTCGAGCGGGCCGAGAGCCAGATCACGGTGACCGGCACCGGCACCCTGCGCGGCGTCGACGTCGACATGGCCGACATCTCCGACACCGCACAGACCCTGGCCGCCGTCGCCGTCTACGCCGAAGGCCCGACCCGGGTGCGCGGCATCGGCTTCATCCGGGGCAAGGAGACCGACCGGGTCGGCGCGGTCGTCGCCGAACTGCGCCGGGCCGGCATCGACGCCGTCGAGCACGAGGACGGGTTCACCATCTACCCGGGCACCCCGGCGCCGACCCGGTTCGCCACCTACGACGACCACCGGATGGCGATGAGCCTGGCGCTGCTGGGGCTGCGTACGCCGGGGATCGAGATCGCGGGGCCGCGCTGCGTGAGCAAGACCTACCCGGGCTACTTCACCGATCTGGCGGCGGTGCGCGGCTGACTCTGGGCACGGTGGGACAGAACGCGCGCAAGGGATGACCGGAGCGGGTTCACCCGGGTACCGTGTGCAGTTGCCGCGTGCCCGCGCGGTGTCGGATGCCGTCTGGGAGATGTCAGCGCGATGAGCGAGCAGGTCAAGGAGAAGCACGTCGGCCCGTCGGCCGCGCGGCGCGCCGGCAAGGCGCAGCGCCGGGAGGACCGGGTGGCGGCGGCCAAGGTGGCGAGGCGGCGCAGGAGCATCTTCACCGTCATCGGGTCGTTCCTCGGCGTGGTGGTGCTGATCGGCGTCGCCGTCCTCATGATCCAGGCCGCGAAGCCCGACGGCGGCGCCGCGGCCGACGGCAGCCAGGACACGGCCTCGCAGACCGACCCGAACGCCCAGCAGCCGGCCGGGGACTTCCCGCAGCTGCCGGAGGGCGCGGACCCGGCGCTGAAGACCAAGCCCGTCGCGACCAAGGGCTCCGGCACGCTGACCGCGCTGACCCCGACCGTCCTCATCGACGGCAAGGGCCCGGCGATCAAGGTCGGCGACCACATCACGGTGAACTACGTCGGCGTGTCGTACACCACCGGCGAGGAGTTCGACACGTCCTGGAAGCGCCAGCAGCCGTTCGACTTCACCATCGGCCAGGGCGCGGTCATCCAGGGCTGGGACCAGGGCCTGATCGGCGCCAAGGTCGGCAGCCGGGTCCAGCTCGACATCCCCTCCAACATGGCGTACGGCGACAGCGGCCAGGTCCCCGGCCCGCTGCGGTTCGTCGTCGACATCCTCAAGATCGGCTGAGCAGCCCCGCGATCGCGATGTCCTCGATCCCGAGCCCGACCGAGCGGAAGAACACCACCCGCGATCCGGTCGGGCCGGGGTCGGACCCGCCGACCAGCCCGGCCAGGTCGCCCCGCACCGCGTCGGCCGACCACAGCCCGCGCCGCACCGCCAGGCGCATCTCCCCCGCCGCGGCCGTCGCCGACGGCCGGTGATCGCAGTACACCTCCAGCCCGGCCAGCGCCGCCGGGTCGACCTCGTGCGCGTCCGGCGCGTTGGTGCTGATCGAGGTGACCACTGTCCCCGCGGGCAGCGCCGCGACGTCGAGCACCGGCTGCGCCGCCGAGGTGCAGGCCAGCACCACATCGGCGCCGTCTGCCGCCTCGGCCGCCGACGCGACGGCACGCACCGGCACGTCCCCCGCCTCGGCCGTGAACGCGGCCAGGTCGACCCGTCCGCTGCGGGTGGCCACCCGGATGTCGGTGAACGGGCGCACCTGCCGGGCGTAGCGCACGTGCGCGCGGGCCAGCGGACCCCCGCCGATCACCGCGAGCGTGGCCGCGCCGGGGCGGGCCAGCAGGTCCACGGCCAGCGCGCTCGTCGCCGCCGTACGCTGCGCGGTCAGGGCCTTGGCGTCGCACAGCAGCACCGGCTCGCCGGTGGTCAGGCTGATCAGCAGCGTCCACGCCGTGACCAGGGCCGGGCCGCCGGGCTGCGGCAGGTACGGCGAGACCTTGACGCCGTACACCCCGGCGGGTTCGACCAGCCCGGGATAGGTGATCACGTCGCCGCCGCCGGCCAGCGGCACCAGCAGCTGGGCGGGCTGTGCCGCCTCGCCGCGCGCCAGCGCCGCGAACGCCGCGCGCACCGCCGCGAGCACCTGCGCGGGCGGCAGGTCGGCGCCGTCCCGGATCACCTCGATCGCCATGACCGCAACATACTGCCATCGGTCGATCCCGTCACGCCCGGCGAGCGCCCGCCGCTATCGCGCTAAACCGGGAAAATCCCTCATCAGCGAGCAAGCCGGACTAGGGTCGAGCGCAAGCGGGTCGCCGCCCGCTTTCCGCCGAAGGAGTGTTCGCGATGCCCCGCAAATCCACGCTGCTCGCCGCTGGCCTGCTGTCGGCCGCCGCTGCCGGAGCGGGCCTGCTGGCCTACCGCAAGCGCCGCGCCGCCGGGTACGAGCAGCACCTTGACCAGCTCGCCGCGCTCGACACCGGCCACCGCGACTCGCCCCGGCACAAGAAGGAGCGGACGCCGCGCAAGCTCAAGAAGCAGGCGCGCAGCCACGGCGTGCCGGTGGACAGCCACGCGGGCGCGCACTGGTGACCCGCGGCGGTGCGCCGCCCGTCCGGACGGCGCACCGCGCACGGCTCAGCGCATCCGCTGCTCGCCCGCTTCCACCGCCAGGCCCAGCACGTTCTCCGGCGGCGGCAGCGGGCACGTGCCGTACTCGGTGAACGCGCACGGCAGGTTGACCGCCCGGTTGAAGTCCAGCAGCACCTCGCCGTCGGCGTCCGGCCCGCCGACGCTCAGCGAGCGCGCCCCGGCGTGCGTGGTGACGCCGCTGGTCGCGTCGCGGAACAGCACCGACAGCTCGCCCTCGCCGCCGTCGAACGCGGTCAGGGCGTAGTCCACGCCGTCGACGGCGAAGCGCAGCACCCCGGTCGCGGTCTGCTCGTGCGTCAGCCCCGGCACCACCGCGCCCACGGCGACCGTCTGCGGCCGGTCGTACGCCTGGAAACTGGCCGGGACGACCCAGCGGCTGCTCGGCGCGTACGCGGGCACGCCGGTGAAGGCGGTCCGGGTCGGGGCCTGCGGGTCGCGCACGCGCAGCGCGTACGAACCGCCGCGCCGGATCACCTCCAGCTGCCGCGCGCCCGCCACCAGGGTGATCCCGGCGGCGCCCTCCTGCGGGGTCATCACGACCTCGCCGTCGATCGGCTCCCCGCCGTGGGTCAGGCCGTCCGCGGCGGCGGCGTACAGGTGCACGCCGTCGGCGTCGGCGCTCCAGCGGCCGGGCAGGTGGGGATAGGTCAGCGGCTCGGAGCCGAGCCAGTGCAGGGCGGTGAGGCTGAGCCAGCCGTACGGGCGGCGCAGGTTCTCCTCGCGGCGGGCATGCCAGTCGGTCCAGTCCCGGACCAACTGCTCCTGATCGACGACCATGGCGATACTGCTCCTCGGGGGGTAAGGAGTGGAGTCTTTCCGTCCGTCAGCCGGGCGGGCTGACCGGCAGTCCCGCAGCTTGCCACGCGGCGAAGCCCCCGGCAAGATCCGTGGCCCGGTGCAGGCCCAGCTCCCGCAGTGACGCGGCGGCCAGCGAGGACGTGTAGCCCTCCTGGCACAGCACCACCACGGGCAGGTCGTAGCGGTCGGCCACGCCCAGCCGGGCGTC
This sequence comes from Catellatospora sp. TT07R-123, assembly GCF_018327705.1. Taxonomy (NCBI): domain Bacteria; kingdom Bacillati; phylum Actinomycetota; class Actinomycetes; order Micromonosporales; family Micromonosporaceae; genus Catellatospora; species Catellatospora sp. TT07R-123. The sequence continues at coordinate 2,198,549 of NZ_BNEM01000001.1, forward strand.
GCTGCGCGGGTCGAACCGCCACTCGAGCACGTTGCGCTCGACGATGAGCGCGCCGGGGATCTCCCCGTGCGCCGCCCGCTGCGCCGCGGGCCTGATGTCGACCAGGACGGCCCCACCGGCCTGGGCCGCGTACGCCTGGGCGGGGTCGAGGCGCACCAGCCCGGCCCGGGCCGCGGCGAGGATCTCGTCGATCCCCCGCGATCCCGGCGGCGCCTGCCCCACCGCGTCTTCCACGCTCACCACTGTGCACCCGCCCGGTCCACCGCCGCCACCCGCAGCCGTCCATCGTGGAGCCGGTAGCGCGTCATCGTGCGCAGCGCCGGGCCGTAGACGTGGACGCTGACGGCGGGCACGGTCCCGTTGTTGGCGATCTGGTGCAGGTGGTGCGCGCCGAACCGCCGTCCGTCCCCCGCGGTCAGCGCCGTCCCGGCCAGCCGCGCGGCGCCGTCGCCGCCGGTCACCGTGTGCTCGGTGAGCTCACCGGAGACGACCGTGAACGCGCCCGCACTGCCGCCGTGGTCGTGCAGGTCGGTCTCCTGCCCCGGCAGCCAGGACAGCAGCCACGCCTCGTAGTCGTCGTGCAGGGCAAGCCGGTGGTACCAGCGCTGGACCGGGTCGAACCGGACCGCGACCGGCCACTGCCCCGGCCGGGCCGCGAGGTCGCGCGCGATCTGGAGAAAGTCGCTCATGCGGAATCTCTGCATTTCCTATCGGTCTTATAGGAGTTGCAGTCACCCTAACACGCCCACCGCTCCGTGGTGCCGTAGTGATCGGCGTTTCCGGTCCAGACCTGGGCTCAGGTCGCGGCTTCGGACCGAAAACGCCGATCAACGATCCGCCGACCAGCGGTCACAGCGAGCGGGCGATCACCATGCGCTGGATCTGGTTGGTGCCCTCGACGATCTGGAGGACCTTGGCCTCGCGGAAGTAGCGCTCGACCGGGTGGTCGGACACGTAGCCCGCCCCGCCGAGCACCTGCACCATGTCCGTGCACACCCGCATCGCCATGTCGGTGGCGAACAGCTTCGCCTTGGCGGCCTCGGGCGAGTACGGCACCCCCGCGTTGCGCAGCCGGGCCGCGTGCAGCATCAGCGCCCGCGCCGCGGCGATCTCGGTGGCGGCGTCGGCCAGCATGAAGCCCAGCCCCTGCATCTCGAAGATCGGCTGCCCGAACTGCACCCGCCCCTTGGCGTACCCGGTGGCGTAGTCGAGCGCGCCCTGCGCCAGGCCCACCGCGCACGCCGCGATGCCCAGGCGGCCCGAGTCCAGCGCGCCCATGGCGATCCGGAACCCGTCGCCCTCGCCGCCGATCAGGCGCTCGGCCGGGACCCGCGCGCCGTCCAGCGCGACCTGCGCCACCGGCGAGGAGCGCAGTCCCATCGTCTTCTCGCGGGCCTGCGGGTGCAGTCCGGGCGTGTCTGCCGGGGCCAGCAGGCAGGAGATCCCCTTGGGGCCGGGCCCGCCCGTACGGCAGAAGACGTTGTAGAAGTCGGCCGCGCCCGCGTGCGTGATCCACGCCTTGGTGCCCGTCACCGTGTAGTGGTCGCCCTCGCGGACCGCCCTGGTGGTGAGGTTGGCCGCGTCGGAGCCGCCCGCCGGCTCGGACAGGCAGTACGCGCCGAGCAGCTCGCCGCCGATCATGTCGGGCAGCCACCGCTCGCGCTGCTCGTCGCTGCCGTGGTGGGCCAGCGGGTAGCAGGCCAGCGTGTGCACGCTGACGGCCTCGGCGATGCCGACCCACCTGCTGGCCAGGATCTCCAGCACCTGTAGGTAGACCTCGTACGGCTGCTCCGCGCCGCCGTACTCGGCGGAGTAGGGCAGGCCGAGCAGGCCGGAGCGGCCGAGGGTGCGGATCAGCTCGCGGGGGAAGTCCCCGCGCGCCTCGAAGTCGTCGACGTGGGGCGCGAGCTCCTTGTCGGCGAGGTCGCGGGCGAGTTCGAGCAGGTCGTGTGCTTCAGGGGTGGGAAGCAGCCGGGCAACGCTGGACATGCCGTCAGCTTAACGGTCGTTAGGTAATCCTGCTGCGGCCGCCCGCCGCCTTCGGCAACTTCTTGCGTGCACTTTCGGGGAAAGTGCGGGAACCGGGCCGTGGACTCCTGCACTTTCCCCGAAAGTGCACGGTCCGACATCGGGGGGCGTGGGCAGGGGACATAGTGGAGGCAAGCGGACACACGGAGGAGGCGGCGATGGGCGCGGAGCCGGCCGGACCGATCGTGGTGGGCGTCGACGGCTCCCCCGCCGCCACCGAGGCACTGGACTGGGCGGCCGCCGAGGCACAGCTGCGCGGCCTGCCCCTGCGCCTGGTGTACGCCGGCGACGACCCCGGCCCGCGCCTGGGCGACGACGCCGACCGCGAGGCTGTCGGCAGCGCCGCGCAGGACGTGGCCGAGCACGCCGCCCAGCGGGTGCGGACCCAGCACCCCGACCTGGCCGTCGAGGCGGTCGTGGTGCGCGACGACCCGGCCCACGCCCTGATCCGCGAGTCCGACACGGCCTGGATGGTGGTGGTCGGCAGCCGCGGCCACGGCGGCTTCCACGACCTGATGCTCGGGTCGACCAGCCTCCAGACGGCCATGCACGCCAATTCCTGCGTGGCGGTGGTGCGCCCGGCGGCGCGGGCGTCCCGCCAGCCGGTGGGCGAGGCGCCGGGCCGGATCGTCGTCGGCGTCGACGGCTCGGCCGAGTCCGACGTCGCGCTGCGGTTCGCCTTCGACGAGGCGCAGCGGCGCGGCTGCGGGGTGACCGCGGTGCACGCCTGGCTGGGACCGATCACGACCGGGGCGGCCGGGATGCCGTTCGTCTACGACATGGACACGCTGCGGGCCCAGGAGGAGAGCGTGGTCGAGACCGCGCTGGCGCCGTACCGCGAGCAGTATCCGCACGTGGAGACGCATCGGATGACCGTGGAGTCGTCGGCGGCGGCCGCGCTGACCGAGCACTCGATGGGCGCCGCGCTGGTGGTGGTCGGCTGCCGGGGGCTGGGCGGGTTCAGCGGCCTGCTGCTCGGGTCGGTCAGCCAGGCGCTGATCCACCACGCCGGGTGCCCGGTGGTGGTCGCCCACGAGCGGGGCCGGCACTAGGGAAAAGTTTCGAGGAACCCCCTTGACGCCCGGATATGCCGGACTTAATCTAATAAGTGAAGCCCGACAGATCTCGTCTTAGAGATAAGCCGGGCTTCCCGTATGTCCCGGTCCGGTCGCAGGTCCAGGTCCGGTTGCCGCGTCACCGCGCCTTGGGCTTGTAGATCATCGGCAGGATGTACCAGAGGAACACGTAGACCGCCGCGATCAGGCTGCCGCCGATCCCGGCCCAGCGGGAGCCGGTCACCACGTCGAGCACCAGGTAGACCGCCCCCACGATCGCCAGCAGCTCGAACACCAGGCCGACCAGGGCCAGCACGTGGGTGGCCCGCACGATCTCCGGCTTCTCCCCGTGCCGGAAGTGCAGCCGGTGGTAGCTCACCGGCGCGATCAGCAGCGCGGCCGCCAGCGCGGCGGCGACGAAGCTGAACACGTACAGGTGCCGCTCCGCACCGGTGATCTTGCCGAAGCCGGCCTGGAACGGCAGCGTCAGCAGGAACGCGAACAGGATCTGCACCCCGGTCTGGGTGACCCGAAGCTCCTGGAGCTGCTCGCCGTAGCGCCGGTGCCACGGGTCGGTCGGATCGGGGTGCTGGTCGCGGTGCTGGTCGTCGTCGGCCATACCTCACATGTAACCGGGCGGCGGCCCGGCAAACCGTCAGTTCGCCGCAGCGGCCAGCGCGTCGACCAGGCGGCGGCACGGGCTGGCCAGGTTCCAGCGCTCGGCGAGCTCCAGCATCCGGTCGGCGTCACGGGGCACGGCGGGCAGCGTCGGGTCGACGTCGGGCAGCTTCACGTCGGTGGCGACCCGGACGACCTTGGGCGCCACGGCCAGGTAATCGGCGGCGGCGGCGAGCTTGGTGCGCACGCCCGGCGCGAAGTCGCTTGCCGGATCGGCGGCGGCCGCCACGATCGCGTCGATGCTGCCGTACCGCTCGATCAGGCGCGCGGCGGTCTTCTCCCCCACGCCCGCCACGCCCGGCAGGCCGTCGGACGGGTCGCCGCGCAGCGCCGCGAAGTCGGCGTAGCCCGAGGCGGGCACGCCGTACTTGGCCAGCACCGCCGCCTCGTCGCAGTCCTCCAGCTTGGCCACGCCCCGGCCGACGTAGAGCAGCCGCACGCCGCGCGCGTCGTCGACGAGCTGGAACAGGTCCCGGTCGCCGCTGACCACCTCGACCGGCCCGGGGCTCCTGGCCGCCAGGGTGCCGAGCACGTCGTCAGCCTCGTTGCCGTCCACCCCGTATGCCGCGATGCCGACCGCTTCGAGCACCTGGAGCAGCAGCTCGACCTGGGGCACCAGCGCGTCGGGCACCTCCTCGCCCCCGGCGGGGGCGAGCCGGTGCGTCTTGTACGACGCGATCAGGTCGACCCGCCACTGCGGCCGCCAGTCGTTGTCCAGGGCGCAGACCAGCCGCCCCGGCCTGCGCGTCTTCACCAGCGTGCTGATCATGTCGAGGAACCCGCGCACCGCGTTGACGGGGCTGCCGTCCGGGGCCAGCGCCGAGGCGGCGGGCACCCCGTGGAAGGCGCGGAAGTACAGGCTGGGCGCGTCGACAGCGAGCAGCGGTGTCATACCGCACAGCCTGCCACAGACGTCTGTCAGCGGTTGCGCGGCGGCACGGCCGTCGGGCGGCGCAGGGTGCCCCGCTGCTGGGCACCGGCCTCGGCGGCGGCCGTCGCGGCGGCGGCCTCCTCGCGCGCGGCCTGGATCTTGTCCAGGTACGCGCGGGCGGCCAGGTCCTCCTGCGACGGGGCGGCGCCGATGGCGTAGATCAGACCGCCGATGACCAGCAGCACCAGGATGCCGATCGGCACCAGCAGGGTGCTGGCGGTGGCGCCGGGCACGGTCAGGGTGGGGTGGGTCAGCTCGACCGACATCGCGGCCATGCCGGTGTAGTGCATGCCGCAGACGGCCACGCCCATGAGCACGGCCGCCCCGGCGATGGCCAGCGGGCGCGACAGCTTCACGGTGAAGTAGAGCGCCACGGTCGCGGCGACCACCGCGATGACCACCGACGCGACGACCAGGCCCTGGTCGTAGTGCACGACGCCGTCCATGTTCATCGCGAACATGCCGGTGTAGTGCATCCCGGCCACGCCGACGCCGGTGAGCAGGCCGCCGATCAGGATGCGCGGGGCGCTGGTGCGGCCGAACCCGGCGATGTAGATGCCCAGGCCGACGACCACGACCGCGGTCAGCGCGCTGATCAGGGTGCGCAGCATGTCGTACCGGATCAGGGTGCCGCTGACGGTGAAGCCGAGCATGGCCATGAAGTGCATGGCCCAGATGCCGGTGCCGCCCAGCGCGAACGCGGCCAGCGACAGCCACCACCAGCGCTGGCCGTTGGTGGTGGCGGTGCGCAGCCGCGCGGTGCAGATGAGCCCGAGTACGGAGCCCATTACGGAGAGTGCATACGCGACACCCGGTGTGACCAGGCCGTAGGTGAAATGGTGTACGTCGCCCATGGGTCCTGGCCCTTCAAGAAGTCACGCAGAGTACCGATCATCAAGATGATGAAGGTTCACGTTCTTCCTTGGCAACTCGGTCAGACGACCGCGTTATAGGCAAGTACCCCCCTATTGACCGCGTCCATCGCTGTGCGCGCGGTCTCACGCAGGGAAGATGACGCTCCGCGTGCGTCAGCAATCTGACCGAGAAGATCGATGACCTGTCTCGCCCATCGGACAAAGTCGCCCGCGGGCATGTCCCCGTCGAGGCTGTGGCCGCTGGCGAGCACCTTGGCCAGCGGCTCGCCCTTGGCCCAGCGGTACATCGGCCACACGAACCCCAGGTCCGGCTCCTTCGTCTGGGCCAGGCCCAGGCGCCGCTCGTCGGCGGCGAGCTGGTAGTACGTCCGCAGGCTCGCGTCCACCGCCTCGGCGACCACGCCGCGCGGCACGGAGGCCTGCTCGTCGGAGTCGCGGCGGGCCTCGTACAGCATCACCGAGACGGCCGCGGCCAGCTCGTGCGGCTCCAGGCCCTCCCACACCTCGGTGCGCAGGCACTCGGCGACCAGCAGGTCGGCCTCGGTCCAGATCCGCGCCAGCATCCGGCCCGGCTCCGTGACCTCGCCGTCGGCGCCCAGGTAGCCGCGCTCGGCCAGCAGCTCGCAGATGCGGTCGAACGTGCGCGCCAGCGAGCCGGTGCGGTTGGCCACCTTGTCGCGCAGGCTCTCGGTGTCCTTGAACAGGCGCTGCCGGCGCTCGGCCCAGCGGGCGTGGTCCTCGCGCTCCGGGCAGGCGTGGCACGGGTGCGCCCGCATCGCCTTGCGCAGCGCGGCCAGCTCACGGTCCTCGTTGGCGCCGCTGCCGCTGCCCCGGCGGCGCACCGCGACGCCCTTGGTCAGCTCCAGATTGCGCAGCGTGGCGGCCAGGTCCCGGCGCTCGGCCGGGGCGCGGTGGTTGAAGTGGCGCGGCACCCGCACCTTGCCCAGCACGTCCACCTCGCCGGAGAACTCGCCCGCCGAGATGCGCCCGGCCCAGCGGTCCTCCGTCAGCACCACCGGGCGCGGCTCGCCGAAGCCGCCCATGCCCGGGTCCAGCACGATGGCCAGACCGGCGCGGCGGCCGCTCGGGATGCGGATCACGTCGCCGACCTTGAGCTGCTCCAGCGAGGAGACCGCGGCCGCGCGGCGCTCCTGCTGGCTGTTGCGGGTCAGCTGCTTCTCCCGCTCACCGATCTTGACGCGCAGGGCGAAGTACTCGGCGAAGTCGCCGTGCTCGCAGGCCAGCTCGGTGTCGTACACCGACAGCACCTCGTTGTTGCGCTGCACCTGCCGGGCCAGGCCCACCACCGAATGGTCGGCCTGGAACTGCGCGAACGACGACTCCAGCAGGTCGCGGGCGCGCGCCGCGCCCACCGACCCCACCAGGTTCACCGCCATGTTGTACGACGGCCGGAAGCTCGACCGCAGCGGATACGTCCGGGTGCTGGCCAGGCCCGCCACGTGCCGCGGGTCCACGTCCGGCGACCACACCACCACGGCGTGGCCCTCGACGTCGATGCCGCGCCGCCCGGCCCGGCCGGTGAGCTGGGTGTACTCCCCCGGCGTCAGGTCCACGTGGGCCTCGCCGTTGTACTTGACCAGCCGCTCCAGCACCACGCAGCGGGCGGGCATGTTGATGCCCAGCGCCAGGGTCTCGGTGGCGAACACCGCCTTGACCAGGCCGCGGACGAACAGCTCCTCGACGATCTCCTTGAACACCGGCAGCATGCCCGCGTGGTGGGCGGCCAGGCCCCGCTCCAGCCCGTCCAGCCAGCTCCAGTAGCCCAGCGCGCCCAGGTCCTCGGTCGGGATGTTGTGGATGCGCCGTTCGACCAGCTCGTGGATCTCCGTGCGCTCCTCCGGCGAGGTCAGCCGCAACCCGGCCTGCAGGCACTGCTGCACGGCGGCGTCGCAGCCCGCCCGGCTGAACACGAACATGATCGCGGGCAGCAGCCCCTCGTTGTCGAGCCGGTCCACGATGTCGGGGCGCGGCGGGCCGGGCGTACGGCCCCGGCGCTGGCCCCGGCCGCGGTGCGCGTCGGTCATCTCCAGCCGCCGCAGCACCTCGCGGGTGTGGCGCAGCAGCTCCGGGTGCACCTCGTGCGCCTTGGCCGCGTCGGCGTCGTGGAACAGGTCGAACATGCGCTTGCCGACCAGCATGTGCTGCCACAGCGGCACCGGCCGGTGCTCGCTCACCACGACCTCGGTCCGCCCGCGTACGGTCACCAGCCAGTCGGCGAACTCCTCGGCGTTGGACACGGTCGCCGACAGCGACACCAGCGTCACCGAGGCGGGCAGGTGGATGATGACCTCCTCCCACACCGCGCCCCGGAACCGGTCGGCGAGGTAGTGCACCTCGTCCATGACCACGTACGACAGCCCCGCCAGCGCCCCCGAGCCGACGTAGAGCATGTTGCGCAGCACCTCGGTGGTCATCACGACCACCGGCGCGTCGCCGTTGATGGAGTTGTCGCCGGTCAGCAGGCCGACCTTCTCCGCGCCGTAGCGCTGCACCAGGTCGTGGAACTTCTGGTTCGACAGCGCCTTGATCGGCGTCGTGTAGAAGCACTTGCGCCCCTGCTGCAACGCCAGGTGCACCGCGAACTCGCCGACGACGGTCTTGCCGGCGCCGGTGGGCGCGCAGACCAGCACGCCGCTGCCGCGCTCCAGCGCCGCGCAGGCGGTCACCTGGAACGGGTCGAGGGCGAAGCTGAGCCCCGTGGCGAACTCGGCGACCAGCGGCGTCGGTTCGACGACCGGCGTACGGGCGGGGGGCGGACTCGCGGGTCGGGCAGGTCGGGCGGGGGACCCGGACCCGGGCCGCCGCTCGGCGCGGTGCGTCATACCGCAAAGGCTACCGACTTGTTCAAGAGAGTTGTTCGCTCGACTTCCCCGGCGGGCCGGACACGCACCCGGCGGGGCGGCCCGGTCGCACCTGGTCGGTATCCTGCGGGGGTGTCCGACACCGCACCGCCGCCCGCCGCCCGCGAGGACCGGATCGACGGCCAGCGTCGCCTCGACGCGGTGCTGTTCGACTTCCACGGGACCCTCGCGATGACCGTCGATCCCGTCGCCTGGGTGACCGCCGCCGCGGCCGCCTGCGGGACCGCCCTGGACCGGGGCCGCGCCACCGTGCTCGCCGACCGGATCGCCACCGCGGGCGGGCTGCCCGGCGTGGCCAAGCCGGGGCGGGTGCCCCCGCAGCTGGCCGAGGCCTGGGCCGACCGCGACCTGTACGAGCACGCCCACCGCGAGGCGTTCACCGGCCTGGCCGCCACCGTAGTCACGGACATCCCGGGGCTGGCCGAGGCGGTCTACGAGCGGATCCTGGGGCCCGAGGGCTGGCAGCCCTACCCCGACGCGCGGCCCACCATGGCGGCGCTGCGCGCGGCCGGGGTGAAGGTGGGCGTGGTCAGCAACATCGGCTTCGACATCCGGCCGCTGCTGGACGCCTGGGAGCTGACCGGACTGTGTGACGCGATCGTGCTGTCGTACGAGGTGGGGTGTATCAAACCGGATCAGAAGATCTTCCTGCGCGCCTGCGGGATGCTCGCGGTCGACCCGGAACGCACCCTCATGATCGGCGACACTCCCGCCGACGCGGGCGCGGTGGCGATCGGCTGCTCGGCCCTGATCGTGCCCGCCGCCTCCCCCGGCCGCCCCAACGGCCTGCACCGCGCCCTCTCCCTGGCCGTCGCGCCCCTGCCCGGCTGACCCTGCCCCCACCCGCCGACGCCGCAGAACCCCGCCCACGCCCCGGCCCCACCGGCGCTCACCGGCCCACGCCGACCCCGCCGACCCCGCCGACCCCGCTGGCCCGTTTTAATCGACGCTGGCCTATCTAGAGGACGAATCGGCGAAAACCGTCTTCTAGATAGGCCAGCGTCGATGCTAGGCGCTCCGGGACGACGCACTCCTTGCCCCACATGCACAGCCGCAATCCCCAGAACACCGGACAAACAGCAGCGAACCAGCACCCCCGCCCGTTACGCTCGGGATCAACTAGGTCAACTTCCCGGCCCGCGACGCCGCCGTGCTCGCGACCGGCCACGATCCCAGCGAGCGGCGCGCCACCCGGTCCGCGACCGCCGGGCCAGGAGGCCTCGATGACCGAGCCCAGCATCTACGACAGCATCATCGACTTCGCCCACCGGGCCGACCCGTACCCGCTGTACCGGCAGCTGCGCGAGCAGCCCGTGCGCCGGGAGGCCGACGGCAGGTTCGTGGTCAGCACCTACCGCGAGATCGAGGCGCTGCTGCACGATCCGCGGATCAGCTCCGACCCGGCGAACCTGCTGCCCGAGTACGCCGACCAGGCCCCGCCGACCGGGGCCCCCGGCAGCATCGGCGCCAGCTTCATCCGGATGGACCCCCCGGCGCACGACCGGATCCGGCGTGTCGTCAACCGCCAGTTCGGGCCGCCGCACCGCCCGACCCGCGTCGCCGACATGGAACCGCACCTGGACTCGATCGTCACCCGCCTGGTCGACGGCTTCGCCGGGCGGCACCAGGCCGACATCGTCGACGACCTGGCCTACCCGTTCCCGGTCGCGGTCATCTGCGACCTGCTCGGCGTGCCCGCCGAGGACGAGCCGCGCTTCAGCGCCTGGGTGGAGCCGATCGTCGACTCGATCGCCCAGCTCACCCCGGACCGGGTGGAGAAGCGCAACGAGGCCATGCGCGAGCTCGGCATGTACCTGTTCGGCCTGGCCCAGCAGCGGCGGCAGAACCCCGGCCCGGACATGCTGTCGGGCCTCGTCACCGACGACGGCCCCGACGGCCGCCTCGACGGCCCGGAGCTGATGGCGACGCTGGTGCTGCTGCTCATCGCCGGGCACGAGACCACCGTCAACCTGATCGCCAACGGCACGCTGACCCTGCTGCGGCACCCGCAGTGGCTGGAGCGGCTGCGGCACGAGCCCGAGCTGAGCATCCGCCTGGTCGAGGAGGTGCTGCGCTACGAGCCGTCGGTGCACTTCGTACCGAGCCGCACCAGCGTGGCCGACATCGAGCTGGCCGGGGTGACCGTCACCCGCGGCGCGCCGATCACGCTGGTGCTGGCCGCGGGCAACCGCGACCCCGAGTACGTCCGCGACCCCGACACCTTCGACCCCGACCGGCGCGACAACCGGCACCTGGCCTTCGGCAGCGGCGTCCACTACTGCTTCGGCGCCCCGCTGGCGCGGCTGGAGGCGCAGCTCGCGCTGACCCAGATCGCGCAGCGGCTGGCCAACCTGCGGCTGGTGGAGGACCCGCCGCCGTATCGGCCGAGCCCGGTGCTGCGCGGCCCGATCCACCTGCCGGTGAGCTACGACGAGGTCAAGCCAGCAGGGTGACCGCGCCGGGCACCGCCTCGATGGTGACCGGCAGCGGGCAGATCCGCTCCCCGTCGGCGTAGCAGACGATGTCGTCGGTGGCCAGGGTGATGCTCCGGGCCCGCAGCGAGCGCACCTTCGGGTGGGTGATGTGGGTGCCGGAGTAGACCCGCGGCTTGATCCGCACCAGCGTGGCCCGCGACACCGGCTCGGCCCAGACCATGTCCAGCAGCCCGTCGGTGGGGTCGGCGTCGGGGCAGATGCGCATGCCGCCGCCGTAGCGCGAGGTGTTGCCGACCGCGAGCAGCACCGCGTCGAGCTCGCGGGACTCGCCGTCCACCGTGACGGTGTAGCGGCGGGCGCGCAGGCGGGCCAGCTCCAGCAGCACGGCGATGTCGTACCGGATGGGGCCGCGCGGCCAGCGCATCCGGTTGCCGCGCTCGTTGACGATCGCGTCGAACCCGGCCGCGAGCACCGCGCCGAACCAGCGGGTCTGCCCGTCCGGGGTGGTGAGCCGGGCCAGGTCCAGGGACCGGGTGCGGCCGTCGCGCAGCGCCGCGGCGACCGCGTCGGCGGCGGCGAACAGGTCGACGGGCAGGCCCGCGCTGGTGGCGAAGTCGTTGCCGGTCCCGGCCGGGATCACGCCCAGCGGCACCCCGGTGCCGGCCACCGCCTGCTGGGCCAGGTGCACGGTGCCGTCGCCGCCGATCGCGACCAGCGCGCCGGCCCCTTCGGCCACCGCCTGGCGGCATGCCGCCTCGGCCTCGGCGGCGCTGCCCGCCTCCAGCACCCGCACCGGGCGCCCGGCCGCGGCCAGGCGCTCCAGCACCGAAGGCAGCGAACCCCGGTGCCGGCCTTTGCCGGCACCGGGGTTGCGCAGTACCACTACCTCGTCGGCCATCCCCACCAGCTCCTCACGGTCGCGGCGGGGGGTGGACCGGTCAGGTCATGTCGTCGTAGCGACGCTCCAGCGACTCCGCAGAGGTCACCGGCGCGACGGCCTCGACCCGCTCGCCGGGGGTGATGCTATCGGTGTCGTAGTCGTCCAGTGAAGACGTCTCGTCGTCGTCGACGTCCAGGTACTTGGCCCGGCCGCGCTGACGCCGCTTGTCGTTGAGCATCGAGATGCCCACGACGATGAAGTACAGGATCGCCATGGCGCCGGCCAGCGCGGTCATGCCGAACGGGTCGGGCGTCGGGGTGACGACCGCGGCGAACAGGAACATCAGGAAGATCGCCACGCGCCACCAGCCGAGCATCCGCTTGCCGGTGAGCACGCCCGCGACGTTGAGCATCAGCAGCACGAGCGGGAACTCGAACCCGAACCCGAACAGCATCATGACGCCGGTGACGAACTCGAAGTAGCCCGTCAGGTCGACGTTGATCTGGTATTCCGGGGACATGCCGAGGAAGAACACCAGCGTCTTGCTGACGACGAAGAACGCCAGGAAGGCGCCCGCGGCGAACAGCGGCACGGCGATCGCCGTGAACATGTAGGTGTACTTGCGCTCGTGCCGGTGCAGGCCCGGGGCCACGAAGGCCCACAGCTGGTACAGCCAGATCGGCGCCGCGATGATCAGGCCCGCGTACAGCCCGATCTTGAGCTGGAGCAGGAACGGATCCACGGGCGACGTCGAGTTGAACTGGCACAGCTGCCCCGGACCGAGCTGGTGCAGCTTGAAGTCGCAGTAGGGCGAGTTGATGAAATTCTGGATCGGCTCGGCGAAGTAGATGCCGACCGCCAGACCCACGACGATGCCCAGACAGGCTTTGAACAGCCGGTTGCGCAGCTCGCGGATGTGCTCGATGAGAGTCATCGAGCCGTCCGCAGCGCGTTCGCGCTGGGACGGCCCGCGACGTGCCAGGGGGTTCTTCACGTCTTCCGCCCGGGGGTGGGGTTTCAGCTCTGCCGCTGGACCGGATCCACGATCGGCGCCGCGGAGGGCTTGCCGTCCGCGATCGGCTGCTGCGAGGTGACCTGGGCGTCGGCCTTGTCAGCTGTCGCGGCCTGGCCTTCCTTGCCTTCCTCGGTCAGCGCCTTGGTCTCGGCCTTGAGGATGCGCATCGAGCGGCCGAGCGAACGGGCCGCGTCGGGCAGCTTCTTGGAACCGAACAGAAGGACCAGGACTGCCACCACGAGGAGGATGTGCCAACCCTTGAGCGCGCCGCTGAACATGGGTACTCCAAAAGTAAGTCGGGGTGATCCGGACCAATGGTACTCGGGCCGGAGCGACCAGCCTGCCCATGAAGTGTCGAGCACCACTCTCACCAGCGTCAACGCGGGACGGCTGGTGCTGCATGTTTCTGCAGTGACACCCGGGCGCCCGGCTCAGCGGCCGAATTCGCCCTTCCTCGCCTTGATCAGGGTCAGCCGCTCCTGCGCCAGCTCGGCGCGGATGCGCAGCGAGTCGGCGTGCGCGGCCAGTCCCTGGGCGACCTCGCCCAGCTGCTGGGCACGCAGGGCGACCGCCTGCACCTCGGCCTGGGCCTCCTTGAGCCCGGCCAGCCGCCACAGCAGCACCCGCACCACCAGGGCCAGCCCCAGCAGGCTCAGCAGCACCACAGCCACCACGATCCACGCCACCACGGCAGCAGCCTATCGCCAAACGCCTACGCGTACGCCGCGAGCGCCTGCGCGGCGCTGTCGCGGACCGCCTGGGCCACGCTCTCCGGGGCGACGACCTCGACCTGCGGGCCGAGCCCGAGCACCAGGCGGCGAGCCCAGTCCAGGTCGTTGACCCGCAGTGACACCAGCCACTCCTGCGGCGACACCTCGACCACGGACTCGCACGGGTAGTACTCGGTGATCCAGCGGCCGCCCCGGCCGACGCGCAGCGTCATCGTGGGCGCCTGCGGGTCCGGCTGGAACACGCCCTCGGCGATGTCGTTGGCCTGCGCCTGCGGCGGCGGCGCGGCCAGCTCGTCCAGCTCGGTCAGCACGTCGATGCGGTCGGCCCGGAACAGGCGCACGCCCTCGGCCACCCGGCACCACGCCTCCAGGTACGTGCGCCCCGACACCGACAGCAGCCGCATCGGGTCGACCACGCGCTCGCTGGAGACGTCCCGCGCCGCCGAGTAGTAGCTCAGCCGCAGCGCGCGGCCCCGCTCGACGGCGGCACGCAGTTCGGCGAGCCGGTCCTCGTTGCCGGGCAGGCGCACCGCCACCGGGGCGTCGTGCTCGCCCGCCGCCTGCTCGATCTTGGCCAGCGCCCGGTTGATCGCGTCGCGGTCGGCCACGCCCGGCGTCTCGGCCAGCATCCGCAGCGCCACGACCAGCGCGGTCGCCTCGTCGGGGGTGAGCCGCAGCGGCCGGTCGATGCCCGCGTCGTACGTGATGGTCACCCGGTCGCCGTCGAACGACATGTCGATCAGGTCGCCGGGCCCGTAGCCGGGCAGCCCGCAGACCCACAGCAGCTCCAGGTCCTCCCGCAGCTGCTTCTCGCTCACACCCAGGTCGGCGGCGGCCTCGGTCAGCTCGATCCCCGGCCGCGCCAGCAGGTACGGCACCAGGTTCAGCAGCCGCGCCAGCCGGTCGGCCGAGGTCTTAGGACTGGTCATCGCACCGCCTCCACCAGCTCCTGCGGTGCGGCCACGCCCGCGATCTCGCGCAGCCGGGCGATGGTCGCCTCGCGAACCTCGGCGGGCTCCAGCACCTTCACGTCGGCCCCGTAGCCGACCAGCCAGGCGGCGAAGCTGTCGGGGTCGGCGTAGCGCAGCTCCAGCACGTCGCCCTCGGGCGTCGGGGTGCAGTTGGCCGCCCAGCGGCGCACCCCGGCGGCCCGGCCGGGCGCGACCAGCACCCTGGTGGTGCGGTTGCGCTCCACCGGCCCGGACCAGCGGGCCACGTAGCTGATCAGGTCGAGGTCGGCGGGCGGCGTGAACGCCTGCTCGTCGCCGACCGCCCGCACCGGCCCGACGATGCGCGACAGCCGGAAGCAGCGCGGCGCGGCGCGGTCGATGTCGTGGCCCACCACATACCACCGGCCGCGCCAGCACACCACGCCCCAGGGCTGGAGGCGCCGCGCCGTCGACGCGTCGTCCTCGGGCACCCGGTAGGGGAAGCTCACCTCGCGGCGGGCCCGCGCGGCGGCGGTCAGCGGCTCGAACGCCGCGTCGACGGCCACCACCGGCTCCACGCCCAGGGTCGCGTGCGGGTCGACGTCGACGCCGCCCGCGCGCAGCTTGGCCAGGCCCGAGGTGGCCGCGGCGGCCAGGCCCGCGTGCCGCCACAGCCGCGCGGCCACGCCCACGGCGGCGGCCTCGTCGGGGGTGAGCGGGATCGCCGGCAGCGCGTAGTCGCGGTGGGCGATGCGGTAGCCGGGCTCGGTGTCGAAGACACTGGCGGTGCCGGTCTCCAGCGGCACGCCCAGGGCGCGCAGTTCCGCTTTGTCCCGCTCGAACTTCCGCTGGAACGCCTCGTGCTCACGGGCGTCGTCGGCGTCGTGCTCGTATCCGGGCACGGTCGCGGCGATCTGCGCCGCGGTCAGGAAGCGGCGCGTGGACAGCAGACAGATCACGAGGTTGACCAGGCGTTCAGTTCGACTGCGCGACACGACCGCCACGCTAGCAGCGCCAAGGCTCCAAGCGTTAACCGGCAACAGTCCCTTCTCATCCGGCCCCACCCCCGAACCCCGCCCACCCCTTCGCCGATTTGCCTGGCAATCGGGGGTATACGCCGCACCGAAACCCCCGATTGCCAGGCAAATCGGATGATCGTTGGTAGCTCGGGCGGGTGACGGCGCGCCGGAGGGCCGCCGGTGCGGTGGCGCGGTCGGGGGCCGGCGGCCGGGGCCGATAGGGTCGCCGTGTGATTCGGTGGCGCAGGGGCACGGTGCAGCAGGTCGTACGCGGCTGGCGCGGGGCGGTGGAGCTCACCGTCGTGCTGGCGGCCCGCACCCCCGACGACCCCGCCACGGTACGGGCCCTGGCCTACCCCGACCTCGTCGGCACCCCGCAGCCCGGCGACGAGGTCCTGCTCAACACCAACGCGCTCGCGCTTGGCCTGGGCACCGGGGGGTACGCCCTGGTCGTCGCCGTCCCCGACCGGCTGCCCGAGGACACGCCGCCGCGCGGGCACATCGTCAAGGCCCGTTACAGCCCGCTGCAGACCATCCGGCTGGCCGCCGACGAGGAGGGCTCCCCGCACCGCGCGGCGCTGGTCGACGCCACCGACGTCGGCGGGATGCCCGTGATCACCGCTGACCTGCACTCGGCGCTGCCCGCGATCCTCGCCGGCATCCGCGCCGACGCGCCCGACGCCCGCGTCGCGTACGTGCTCACCGACGGCGGCGCGCTGGCCGCCGGGTTCTCCCGCACCCTCGACGCCCTGCAGGGCAGCCTCGCCGGGACCGTCACCGCCGGGCAGGCCTGGGGCGGCGACCTGGAGGCGGTCAACATCCACAGCGGACTGCTCGCCGCCCGCCACGCCCTGGGCGCCGACCTCGCCGTGGTCAGCCAGGGGCCGGGCAACCTCGGCACCGGCACCGTCTGGGGCTTCTCCGGCACCGCCGTCGGCGAGGCCGTCAACGCCGCCGCGGTGCTGGGCGGGCGGCCCGTCGGCGCGCTGCGCGTCTCCGACGCCGACGCGCGCGAGCGGCACTGGGGGGTCTCGCACCACAGCATCACCGCGTACGGCCGCGTCGCGCTCGCCCCGGCCGACCTGGTGCTGCCCTCGGGGCTGCCTGCCGCGCTGCGCGAGCGGATCGACGCCGACCTGGCCCCGCTGGCGGGGCGGCACCGCGTCGTCACGGTCGACAGCGGCGGGCTCGACGAGGCGCTGCGCGCGGTGCCGGTGAAGCTGTCGACGATGGGCCGGGGCCTGGACGCGGACTACGCGTACTTCCTCACCTGCGCCGCCGCGGGCCGCCACGCCGCCACCCTGCTCTGACGCCACCAGCTCGCGCTCTTTGGTTCGTGCAGTTTCGGGGAAAGTGCACGAATAATGGGCCGCGATCCAGCACTTTCCCCGAAACTGCACGAACGCCCGACACGGGCGAGCGGGGCGCGCAGGCGGGCGGGTCAGGTGAAGATGATGATGGCGGCGATGGCGGCGATCGACAGGACCAGGAGCAGGGCCAGGACCCAGGTGGGGACCGTGTACTCGCCCCGCCGGTTGCGCTGGATCTCCTGGTAGATGCGCTCGCGGCGGCGCTCGCCCCGGCTCAGCTTGACGTCGTCGGCGTTGCGTTCGGGCATCTCGGCGCCGGGCACGCGGTCGTTCGGGTCGCTCATGATGCTCCGAGCGTAGCCCACCCCCCAAGATCACTCATATTGCCGGGCAGCCGGGGGTATGCGGTCCGCCATACCCCCGGCTGCCCGGCAATTCAGTTGATCTTGGGTGGGCCGGTCGTCACATGCTGGCGATGAGGCGCTCGACGCGCTCGTCGTGGGCCCGGAACGGGTCCTTGCACAGGACGGTGCGCTGGGCCTGGTCGTTCAGCTTCAGGTGCACCCAGTCGACGGTGAAGTCGCGCCGCTTCTCCTGCGCGTGCTTGATGAACTCCCCGCGCAGCCGGGCCCGGGTCGTCTGCGGCGGCGTCTCCTTCGCCTCGAACGTGCGCAGGTCGGTCACCACCCGGTCGACCTTGCCGCGCTTCTCCAGCAGCGGGTAGAGCCCGCGCCCGCGGCGCAGGTCGTGGTAGGCCAGGTCCATCTGGGCGATGCGGGGGCTGGACAGCGGCAGGTCGTGCTTGCGCTGGTACGCCTCGATCAGCCGCAGCTTCGTCACCCAGTCGATCTCCCGGCCCACCGAGGCCAGATCGCCGGTCTCCACCGCGGTCAGCACCCGCCCCCACAGGTCCACCACGCGCTGCGCGGCGGGGTCGGGCGCCCGGCGGGCCACGAACTCGACCGCCTTCTCGTGGTAGATCCGCTGGATCTCCAGCGCGCTGGCCTCCTTGCCGCTGGCCAGGCGCACCTTGCGGCGGCCGGTGATGTCGTGCGAGACCTCGCGGATCGCCCGGATCGGGTTCTCCAGCGCCAGGTCGGGCATGGCCACACCGGTCTCGATCATGCGCAGCACCAGGTCGGCGCTGCCCACCTTGAGCAGCGTCGTCACCTCGTTCATGTTGGAGTCGCCGACGATCACGTGCAGGCGCCGGTAGCGCTCGGCGTCGGCGTGCGGCTCGTCGCGGGTGTTGATGATCGGCCGGGACCGGGTCGTCGCCGAGGAGACGCCCTCCCAGATGTGCTCGGCGCGCTGCGACAGGCAGTACACGGCCCCGCGCGGGGTCTGCAGCACCTTGCCCGCCCCGCAGATCAGCTGCCGGGTGACCAGGAACGGGATCAGCACGTCGGCCAGGCGGCCGAACTCGCCGTGCCGCGAGACCAGGTAGTTCTCGTGGCAGCCGTACGAGTTGCCGGCCGAGTCGGTGTTGTTCTTGAACAGGTAGATCTCGCCCGCAATGCCCTCGTCGTGCAGCCGCTTCTCGGCGTCGACGAGCAGGCCCTCGAGAATCCGCTCCCCCGCCCGGTCGTGGGCGACCAGGTCCACCACCGAGTCGCACTCGGGCGTGGCGTATTCGGGATGGGAACCGACGTCGAGGTAGAGGCGGGCGCCGTTGCGGAGGAAGACGTTGCTCGACCGTCCCCATGAGACGACCCGACGGAACAGGTAGCGCGCCACCTCGTCCGGGGACAGCCGTCGCTGGCCCCGGTAGGTGCAGGTGACACCGTACTCGGTCTCTAGCCCGAAGATTCGTCGGTCCATACAAAGACACTAGCCGCCCGAACGCCCAAGGTCACTGTTGTGCGCGCGGCGAGGTCTTGCGTGTAATCCCGACACACACCGTCCCGAGGTGTCGGTAAGGCACCACTCAGTCACCTTGGGTGACCGGTTCCACGCTACCTGCCAGCGTCGATGTCCGCAGGCGGCATGCCGCGAACGTCCCACAACACAGAACGTGACATAAACTTCCGTTGTCATGAAAATTCTGGTCACCGGCGGCGCCGGGTTCATCGGCTCGCAGTACGTCCGCAGCCTGCTCGGCGGCGAGCACAGCGGTCACGGCGACAGCGTGACCGTGCTCGACAAGCTCACCTACTGCGGCAACCCCGCCAACCTCGCCCCCGTCGCCGACAGCCCGCACCTGACCTTCGTGACCGGCGACATCTGCGACGCCGACCTCGTCGACCAGCTCGTCCCCGGCCACGACGCCGTCGTGCACCTGGCCGCCGAGACGCACGTGGACCGCTCGGTGCGCACCGCCGCCGGGTTCGTGCGCACCAACGTGCTCGGCACCCAGGTGCTGCTCGACGCCGCCCTGCGCCACGGCGTCGGCCGGTTCGTGCACGTCTCCACCGACGAGGTCTACGGCAGCATCGAGCACGGCCGCTGGCGCGAGGACCAGCCGCTGGCACCGCGCTCGCCGTACTCGGCGGCCAAGGCCGGCAGCGACCTGCTCGCCCTGGCCTACCACGCCACCCACGGGCTCGACGTCGTGGTGACCCGCTGCGCCAACAACTACGGGCCGTACCAGTTCCCCGAGAAGATCATCCCGCTGTTCACGACGAACCTGCTCGACGGCCTGCCCGTCCCGCTGTACGGAGACGGCACCCAGGTCCGTGAGTGGCTGCACGTGGCCGACCACTGCGCAGCCATCGACCTCGTGCTGCGGCGCGGGCGGCCCGGCGCCGTCTACCACGTCGGCGGCACCGCCGAACTCACCAACCGCGAGCTGGCCGGGCTGCTGCTGGCCGCCACCGGCCGCGACGCGGACCTGGTCCGCACCGTCGCCGACCGCAAGGGCCACGACCGGCGGTACGCGCTGGACGACACCAGGATCCGCGAGGAGCTCGGGTACGCCCCGCGCGTCGGCTTCGCCACCGGGCTGGCCGCCACCGTCGCCTGGTACCGCGACAACCGGGCCTGGTGGCAGCCGCTGAAGGGCGCCGCCGCCCTGCCCGAGCCCGCCTGAGAGACGGCAGCGGCGCCGCCCCGGGAAGGGTGGCGCCGCATCGTCTCGGGCGAGGTCGGTCAGGCCGTCGGCGGAGTCAGCAGCGGGGTCAGCGCCGCCCCGGTCACGCGCCGGAACTTGCGGCCCGGCCGGGCCCGCTCCAGCACCGCCACCTCAAGCTGCTCGGCCGCGAGCGTACGGGCCGCGCCGCCGTCGCCGCCGACGCTGGCCAGGGCCTTGACGGCCAGCTTCAGCGCGTCGCCGAGAGTGTGCTCGGCGCTGTGCTCGGCGCGCAGCACCCCCGCGATCGCCTCGGCCTGGCCGCCCATCGCCATGAACCCGGGCTCGTCCGCGACCGACCCGTCGTAGGTCAGCCGGTACAGCTCGTCGTGCTCGGGCGAGGAGCCGACCTCGGCGACGCAGATCTCCACCTCGTACGGCTTGCCCTGCTCGGAGAAGATCGAGCCGAGGGTCTGCGCGTACGCGCTGGCCAGGGCGCGGCCGGTGACGTCGCGGCGGTCGTAGGAGTAGCCGCGCAGGTCGGCCATCCGCACCCCGGCCGCCCGCAGGTTCTCGAACTCGTTGTACTTGCCCACGGCCGCGAAGCCGATCCGGTCGTAAATCTCGCTCACCTTGTGCAGCGTGGTGGAGAGGTTCTCCGCCACGAACAGCACGCCACCCGCGTACGTCAGCACCACCACGCTGCGACCGCGCGCGATGCCCTTGCGGGCGTACTCCGAGCGGTCCCGCATGATCTGCTCAGGCGAGGCGTAGAACTGCATGGCCACAGCGGTTGTCTCCTTCTGCGAACGGCCGATGGACTACTCGGGACTACTCGGGACGGTCAGCCGACCGGGTGCTCGGTGCGCGCCGCGATGACGGCCTGGGCCATCGCCTCGGTCTCCTCGTCGGTGAACCGTGCCGTGCCCTCGGCCGTCGCGGTCATCACCACGGGGAAGATCTTGCGGATGACGTCGGGGCCGCCGGTCGCCGTGTCGTCGTCGGCGGCGTCGAACAGCGCCTCGATCGCCAGCGGCGCAGCCTGCGCCACGGTCAGGCCCGGCTTGAACCGCTTCTTCAGCGACGACTTCGCGAACAGCGAACCCGAGCCGATCGCGTCGTAGCCCGAGTGCTCCTCGTACAGCCCGCCCGCGATGTCGAAGCTGAAGATCCGGCCGGCCTTGCCCGGCACCTTGGCGTCCAGGTCGAACCCGGCGAACAGCGGGATCACGGCCAGGCCCTGCATGGCCGCGCCCAGGTTCTGGCGGATCATCGTGGCCAGGCGGTTGGCCTTGCCGTCGAGCGAGAGCATCGCGCCCTCGATCTTCTCGTAGTGCTGGAGCTCCACCTGGAACAGGCGCATCAGCTCGATGCCGACACCCGCGGTGCCGGCGATGCCGATCAGCGAGTACACGTCGGCGGGGTGCACCTTCTCGATGTCGCGGCTCGCGATGAGGTTGCCCATGGTCGCGCGGCGGTCGCCGGCCATCACCACACCGTCGGTGCCGGCGATCGCGACGATGGTGGTGGCGTGGGGCGCCACGTCCGCGCTGATCCCGGCGGGCAGCGGACGGCGGCCGGGCAGCAGCTCCGGCGCCACCTGCGTCAGGAACTCGGTGAACGACGACGTTCCCGGCGTGGTGAAACTAGCCGGTAGACGCCCGGGTGAACCAATACCCGCTGCCACGAGGTCTCCTCCAGGTAGTCGATCGCCTTGCGAAGGTTTGCCCGGTCGTCCTTGAACTGTCCAAGGCCGCCGTTGCAGTTGAAGCAAAGGATGCCACGTACGTTACCGAACGGGTGGTCGTGGTCGACGTGCTCGGGTCCCGGTGCGCCGCAGATCGCACACACCCCGCCCTGCCCCGCCAACATCGCGTCGAACTCCGCCTGCCCCATCTTGTAGCGACGCCGCAAGTGGTATTCGCGCGTGCCGCCGTATAGGCGCTGCTTCGACTCACGCCCGCGCGCGTTATGACACGGCTTGCAGTGAGTGGCGTAGCCCGATTCCTCGGCCTTGTTCCGGGGGAAATCCTCAAGCGGCTTGTCCTCACCGCACTGAGGACAGTGTTTCCGACCGTCCGTCACGACCCGCCGAACCTGGACGCCGCGGCCTTCTCGCACTTGAACACGACGGGCATAGCTTGCTTTGGACCGTTCGTTGAAGCACGGCTTGCAGTAGCTCCCGCGGCCATCGGGGCGACGGGGGCTGGCGTGAAACTCGACTAGCGGCTTCCATTGATCACAATCGCGACAGCGTCGTAAGCCATCGCGATCGTTGTTCGCCAGCGGCATGTCCGTTTTGCCCCGATCTGAGTCTATTGTCCGCCTTTTTGTACGTAACCACGGATAAACTCCTCGGCGTTCTCCTCGAGGACGGCGTCGATCTCGTCGAGGATGTCGTCGACGTCCTCGCTGATCTTCTCGACGCGCTCGGCCACCTCGGGATTGACCTCGGGCGCTACCGACTCGGCCTCCTGCTCGCCGCGCGAGCGACCCGACTGTGACTGTCCACCGTCCTGCGTGGCCATCTTCGCCCTCCCTGAAGCCTGTCGTGGGGTTTAAACCTAGCGCGCACCGGTGACGAAAGCGATCACCCCGCGGTGATCAATTCCAGCAGGTCCTTGGCGCTGGGACAACGGTCGAACAGTGCGCCGACGTGCTTCTTGGTGCCCCGTTCGGGCTCCATCATCGGCACCCGCACCAGGGCCTCGCGGCCCACGTCGAAGATGACCGAGTCCCAGCTCGCCGCGACCACTTCGGACGCGTACTTGCCCAGGCACCGGCCGCGGAAGTAGGCGCGGGTGTCCTCCGGCGGCTCGGTCATCGCCGTCCGGGTCGCCTCCGGGTCCAGCAGCGTCTTCATCGCGCCCCGGGCGACCAGGCGGTGGTAGAGGCCCTTCTCGGGGCGCACGTCGGAGTACTGCAGATCCACCAGCTGGAGCTTGGACGACGCCCAGCCGAGGTTCTCCCGCTCGCGGTAGCCCTCCAGCAGCCGCAGCTTGGCCACCCAGTCCAGCTCGTCGGCGAGCAGCATCGGGTCGCGCTCCAGCCGCTCCAGCACGCTCTCCCAGCGGTCGAGCACGTCGTTGGTCATCGCGTCGGTGTCGGCGCCGGTACGGGCCTGCGTGTAGGCGCGGGCGCGCTCCAGGAACGCCCACTGCATCTCCAGCGCGGTCAGGCGGCGGCCGTCGCGCAGGCGCATGGTGTGGCGCAGGCTCGGGTCGTGGCTGACGGCCCGCAGCTCGGCGACGGGGTCGGCGATGCCCAGGTCGGTGGTGAGCGCCTTGTCCTCGATCATCGACAGGATGAGCGCGGTGGTGCCGACCTTGAGGTACGTGGAGATCTCGGACAGGTTCGCGTCGCCGATGATCACGTGCAGGCGGCGGTACTTGTCGGCGTCGGCGTGCGGCTCGTCGCGGGTGTTGATGATGGGCCGCTTGAGCGTGGTCTCCAGCCCGACCTCGACCTCGAAGAAGTCGGCGCGCTGGCTGATCTGGAACCCGGCCTGGCTGCCGTCCTGGCCCATGCCGACGCGGCCCGCGCCGCAGAAGATCTGCCGGGTCACGAAGAACGGGGTGAGGTACGTGACGATGTCGGCGAACGCGGTCTGCCGCTTCATCAGGTAGTTCTCGTGGGCGCCGTAGGAGGCGCCCTTGTTGTCGGTGTTGTTCTTGTACAGGTGGATCTGGTGGCTGCCCGGGATGGTCGCGGCGCGGCGCGCGCCCTCGGCCATGACCTGCTCGCCGGCCTTGTCCCAGCGGACGATGTCGAGCGGGTTGGTCACCTCGGGGGTGGAGTATTCCGGGTGCGCGTGGTCGACGTACAGCCGGGCGCCGTTGGTGAGGATGACGTTGGCCAGCCCCAGGTCCTCGTCGGCCAGGGCCTCCGCGGGGTCGTAGGCGGCGCCGGTGTAGCTGAAGCCGCGGGCGTCGCGCAGCGGCGACTCCTCCTCGTAGTCCCACCGGGCGCGGCCGCCGCGGGCGAGCTCGGGGCGGGCGCCGTAGGCGTTGACGACCTGGGAGGAGGTCACCATCGGGTTGGCCCCGGGCTGACCTGGCACCGAGATGCCGTATTCGACCTCGGTGCCCATGATCCGGCGAACACTCATGCAACGAAGCCTCTCACACCCCGGCCGGTGAGACGAGGAGAGCGCCATCCTCACGGCCGGGTCGGACCCGGCCGGACGGGTGGCCCGGAGCGGGTCAGCGCAGGCGGTAGACGGCGAGGCGGCCGTTGTCGAAGCGCAGGTCGGCGAGGGTGGCTAGGGTCGGCGATTCGGCTGACACGTCTCGATCGACCACGAGCCAGCGCACGCCGAGGGCCTTGAGCTGGGCCAGCCCGGCCGGGGTCGGGTCGGCGAACGCCGCGTCGTTGCGTTTCAGCAGGTCAAGGTCCCAGAAGCCCTCGTTGGGGACGGTGAAGCGGCGCGGGGCGAAGCCCCACGACTCGACGAGGACTTCGCGCTCGGCGTAGGCGCTGAGCCAGAACGAGCGGGCATCGCAGCCGGTCCCGGGCTTGGGACGGTTCAGGCAGTGGTCGTTGGTGGCAAGAACGTCTTCGGGATTGCTGTGTTCGCGGATCCACCGGGCCGCGTCGACGCGCGAGCGCGGCAGCTCGACGGTGAAGTAGGCGCCGCCGTTGGGCGTGCGCAGGGACTTCGCCACGTCCATGGCGTAGCCGGGGGCTCCGGCCAGCAGCACCGCCGAGAGGGCGACCAGGGCGCCCGTGCCGCGCAGTCCGGGGTGGGCGCGGCGTACGAGCGGCCAGAGGCAGGCGGCGACCGCACCGGCGGCGGCGAGCACCGCGGACCAGGTGAGGATGGGCATCAGCCGGTCGAGGCCGCCGCCGTGCTCCCCTTCGGCCCAGTCAAGCTGGACGGCGGTGAGCACGGCGGCGTACGAGACGGCGGCGGCGGTGAGGGCGGCCTTGGCGCGGCCGCTCAGCGGGGTTCGGGCGGCCAGGTCGGCCCAGCCCCAGCCGGCCAGCAGCACGCCGAAGGTGACCCCGGCGCGGGTGAAGTACTGCGCGTTGTCGCTGGCGAAGCTCAGGTAGAGGGCGGGGCCGGCCAGGGCGCCGCCGACGAGCAGCAGCTGCGCGGGTTCCAGCCGCCAGCGCTGCCGCCGCAGCAGCGGCAGGGCGCCGAGGTACTTGACCAGGATGTTGAGCCCGAAGGCGAGGAAGACCAGCACCGCGGCGACGGCCTCGGGCAGCCCGCGGTCGTTCGGCGCCCGCCAGAACCGCATGACGTTGTCGAACGGGTCGAACTCCAGGCCGTAGGTCTGGAAGCGGAACAGCACCGCCGTGGCGAACAGCTGGGCCGCGCCGAGCACGGCGCCCAGGCCGACCACGTGCCAGGGGACGCGCCGCCGGGTGATCAGCAGCACCAGGCCGGTGAGGGCCATGGCGCCGAGGGTAACCGGCAGCACGCTGGCTTTGGCGCCGGAGGCGGCCAGGGCGAGCAGCCCGGTCAGCACGTATGCGCCGGGCAGGCCGATGCGCGGTGCCCCTGCCTGCGCCGGTGCGGTGAGCCCGTCGGCGAGCACGGCGATCAGCGCGATCAGGAGCACCCAGCTGTACGTGATCGACATGCCGTGCCAGACCACGAACATGGTGAACGTGCCGAACGGCTGGGTGACCGGGTCGGTGAAGTTGATCTCGCCGACGACCCACATCAGCACGGCGGCCGCGACCCCGGCGTAGGGGCGGCCGCTGACGCGCCGGGCGACCACGGCGGTGAGCACGATCGCGGCGGCGCACAGGGCGGGCACGGCCAGCCGCAGCGACACCACGGTCAGGTCCACCCCGGCGACGCGGCCGGCCATGGCCATGTGCGCGTAGCCGAACCAGTGGTAGTTCAGCGGTTCCGCGGCGGCCTGCGGCAGGTGCAGCGGGAAGTGGTTGCTCGCCTCGCCCGCCAGCGAGAGCTGGTAGGCGAGGTCGAGGTACTGCCGGGTGTCCTCGCCGGTGGGCAGGATCGGGTTGCGGTCGAGGAAGACCACGAACAGGTAGGACGAGAAGAAGATGACCACGGCCGCGACGGACCAGGCCCAGCCCCAGCCGGTCTGCTCGGGGTAGGCCCGGGGCCGCCAGTGGCGGCGCAGCCGGGGCACGGCCAGGAACGGCAGGTACACGGCGGCGGGCCACAGCCAGCTGTACGGGCGCAGGTCCAGCGCCGAGAGGGCCGCCCAGGCGGCCAGTTCGAGGGTGAGCCCGACGGCGGCGCCCAGCGCCACGTCCTCGACGAAGGTGTGCGGGTGGCGGCGCAGCGCGCGGTAGACCAGGGTGCCCGGCAGGGTGACCGCCAGCAGCGCGTACGCGGCGAAGCGGAGGATGTCGAGCGGGGCGGTGCCGCTGCGCAGGAGCAGGGCGGCCAGCACGGCCAGCGCGCTCGCCGCCGGGACCCAGCGCAGGAGGCCGTCGCCGGGGGCGGCGCGGCGGGGCCCGGCGGGCGCCACGGCGTCGGGGGCGCTCCGGTCGAGCAGCTCTGGTGACACCATTACCTCTGTCTCCTAGGCTCGGACCGGCATCCCGGCCGGTAGATGATAGCCAGCGGGCAGCCTCCGGGCGCCGACCACATCGATCCGCCTGATCGGCGAAAATGCCCTCCGGCGGGTAATATCCGCGCGTCCGTGCCTGTGGAGGGACCCCCGCGATGAACGTGCCGCTGCTGTCGGTCGTGATTCCGATGTACAACGAGCAGGAGGTCCTGCCTCTGCTCATCGCCCGCCTGCGGCCGCTGCTGGACGGTGCCGGGATCGCCTATGAGGTCGTCGCGGTCGACGACGGCAGCACCGACGCGACCGGGGCCGCGCTGATCCAGGCGGCCCGGCAGTGGCCGGGCCTGCGCGTGGTGCGGCTGCGGCGCAACAGCGGCCACCAGGCCGCGCTGACCGCGGGCCTGCACCGCTCGCGCGGGCACTACGTGGCCAGCATCGACGCCGACCTGCAGGATCCGCCGGAGAAGATCCTGGAGATGCTCGACCTGGCCCGCGCCGAGGACCTCGACATCGTGTACGGCGTGCGCGACGACCGCACCACGGACTCCTTCTTCAAGCGGCACACCGCGCAGCTGTACTACCGGATGATGCGGCGCCTGGTCGGCAAGAAGATCCCGCACAACGCCGGGGACTTCCGGCTGCTGAGCCGGATCGCGGTGGACGCGCTGAAGGCGATGCCGGAGCACCAGCCGGTGTACCGGCTGCTGGTGCCGTGGCTGGGCTTCCCCAGCGGCGAGGTGACCTACCGGCGCGACGCGCGTGCGGCGGGCAGCACGAAGTACCCGCTGAGCAAGATGATCAAGCTGGCGGTCGACAGCGTCACGAACTTCTCGGCCGCGCCGCTGCGCCTGGCGACCTGGTCCGGCCTGCTGACCTTCCTGGCCTGCCTGGTGCTGGGCGTCTACAGCATCGTGCAGCACTCCCGGGGCGACACGGTCAGCGGCTGGACGTCGCTGTTCACCGCGATCCTGTTCGTCGGCGGCCTGCAACTGCTGTGCCTGGGCCTGCTCGGTGAGTACCTCGGGCGGCTGTATGCCGAGGTCAAGGGCCGGCCGACGTACATCGTCGGGTACGACTCGGCCATGCACGTGCCCGCGCAGGAGCCCGTCGACGAGGCCGACGGCGACCGGCTGAGCGGGCTCGCGGCGCGCTGACCCCCGAACGTACGGCGGCGGGTGCACCCGATGGGTGCACCCGCCGTCTGTGTCCTGTGCCGGTTACAGGTACTGGCCGGTGTTGCTGACCGTGTCGATCGAGCGCCCGGACTCGGTGCCCTTGCCGCCGGAGACCAGCGTGCGGATGTACACGATCCGCTCGCCCTTCTTGCCGGAGATGCGGGCCCAGTCGTCGGGGTTGGTGGTGTTGGGGAGGTCCTCGTTCTCGCGGAACTCGTCCAGGCAGGCGTCGAGCAGGTGCTGCAGGCGCAGCCCCTTCTTGCCCGAGGACAGGAACTCCTTGATCGCCATCTTCTTGCCGCGGTCGACGATGTTCTGGATCATCGCGCCGGAGTTGAAGTCCTTGAAGTACAGGACCTCCTTGTCACCGTTGGCGTAGGTGACCTCCAGGAAGCGGTTCTCCTCGGTCTCGGAGTACATCCGCAGCACCACCGAGTTGATCATCGCGTGCACGCACGCCTCGGCGGAACCGCCGTGCTCTGCCAGGTCGTCCGGGGACAGCGGCAGGCCGGTCAGGATGTACTTGCTGAAGATGTCCTTGGCCGCCTCGGCGTCGGGCCGCTCGATCTTGATCTTCACGTCGAGCCGGCCCGGGCGCAGGATGGCCGGGTCGATCATGTCCTCGCGGTTGGAGGCGCCGATGATGATGACGTTCTCCAGGCCCTCCACGCCGTCGATCTCGCTCAGCAGCTGCGGGACGATGGTGTTCTCCACGTCCGAGGAGACGCCGGAGCCGCGGGTACGGAAGATCGAGTCCATCTCGTCGAAGAACACGATCACCGGCGTACCCTCGGAGGCCTTCTCCCGAGCTCGCTGGAAGATCAGCCGGATGTGCCGCTCGGT
Source organism: Catellatospora sp. TT07R-123 (assembly GCF_018327705.1). Classification (NCBI taxonomy): domain Bacteria; kingdom Bacillati; phylum Actinomycetota; class Actinomycetes; order Micromonosporales; family Micromonosporaceae; genus Catellatospora; species Catellatospora sp. TT07R-123. Next base: position 2,226,839 of record NZ_BNEM01000001.1, read on the forward strand.
CTCGCCGACGTACTTGTTGAGCAGCTCCGGGCCCTTGATGTTGAGGAAGTAGCTGGTCTTCTTCTCCTCACCGCGGCGCTCGGCGATCTTCTTGGCCAGCGAGTTGGCCACCGCCTTGGCGATGAGGGTCTTGCCGCAGCCGGGCGGGCCGTAGAGCAGCACACCCTTCGGGGGACGGAGGTGGTGCTCGCGGAACAGGTCCGCGTGCAGGAAGGGCAGCTCCACGGCGTCGCGGATCTGCTCGATCTGGTGCACCAGGCCGCCGATGTCGGTGTAGTCGACGTCGGGCACCTCCTCCAGCACGAGGTCCTCGACCTCGCTCTTGGGGATGCGCTCGTACGCGTACGCCGACCGGGGCTCGATCATGAGGGAGTCGCCGGACCGCAGCGTGCTCTCGATCAGACCTTCGGCCAGGAACACGATCCGCTCCTCGTCGGCGTGCGAGATGACCAGTGCGCGGTCACCCCCGTCGAGGATCTCCTTGAGCATGACGACCTCGCCGACCCGCTCGAAGCCGAGCGCGTCGACGATGTTCAGGGCGTCGTTGAGCAGGACTTCCTGCCCGCGCTGCAGCGCGTCGACGTCCAGCGACGGCGACACGGCCACTCGCAGCTTGCGCCCGCCGGTGAAGACGTCCACCGTGCCGTCTTCATGCCGGGACAGGAAGACACCGTAACCGCTCGGCGGCTGCGCCAGGCGGTCGATCTCCTCCTTGAGCGTGACGATCTGGGCGCGCGCTTCCTTCAGCGTGGCCACCAGTCGTTCGTTGTTCTCGGTCAGGCGCGCCAGCTGTGCCTGGGTCGCGGCGAGCCGCTCCTCCAGCTGCCGTACGTGCCGTGGACTCTCGCTCAACTTCCGCCGCAACAGGGCGAGCTCCTCTTGCAGGAACGCGACCTGAGTGGAGAGATCGTTGGCTTCCTTCTCCCACCGCGCGGCGCGCGCATCCGCGTCGTCGCTTTTTGCCACGTCCCACCTCCCCGGGGGTGTCCTCCTGTCGGTCCCACCTCGATCGGGCCGACATCAAGGGTGCTCCTAACACTAGCGGCTGATCGCCCCAGTTGAACCCTCCCGACACCCGCGTACCGAAGAAGGTGATCGAGAAATCGCCCCCGGCGCGGCCCTGCCGGGCGGGGCGGGGCGGCGGCGCGCTAGGGTCAGCACGTGACAGAGCTGCGGGTGCGGGTGGATCAGGATCTGTGCACGGGCGACGGCCTGTGCGTGCAGTACGCACCCGAGGTGTTCGAGTTCGACGTCGACGGCCTGGCCTACGTGAAGGGCGAGGACGGTGAGCTGCTGATGGCGGCCGGCGCGACCGTCGGCATCCCGGCCCACCTGCGGCTGGAGGTCATCGACGCGGCCAACGAGTGCCCTGGTGAGTGCATCCACATCCAGCGCGACGCCGACTCCGAGCCGCTGACCGAGGACGAGCGCAACGCACTGCGCTGACCCGGTCGCTGTCCGCTTACAGCTTAAAACGGCAAAGGCCCCGTTCCGGTGAATACCGGGTAACGGGGCCTTTATCGTCGTATCTGCCGGTCAGAGCATCGGGCGCCCGGCCAGTGAGGCGATGAGCTGGGCGAACTCCTCCAGGCGGGAGATCTGGCCCGAGCCGCCGTCCTCCATGGTCTTGCCGAAGCGCAGCGCGTCCTGGCGCACCACGTGCTGCGGGTCGTCCAGCGGATGCCCGTTGGACGACTCGTCCAGCGAGCTGAGCAGCAGGTACACGTCGACGCTGTCGACGCGCAGGTGCCCCGCCGTGGTCCGGGTCAGCCGGCGGCGGCAGCCCACCTCGGTGATCACCGACAGGGGCACCACCCGCAGCGAGGAGATCATCGAGCCGGGCGGGCCGTCACCGGGGGCCGTGTCCTCGCCGTGCCACAGCAGCAGCCGCGACCCGTCGCAGACCACCACCTCCTGCCACACCCCGTTGAACTCGTTGACGAAGCGCTCCAGGGTGAACCCCAGCACCTGGGTGCCGCGCAGGACACCCTCCAGGGCCTCCAGCGCCACCTCGGGGTCGCGCAGGTAGGCCCGCGCCGCCGAGTCCAGGTCGGGGTAGGGCGACCAGTCGGGGAAGACCGACCCGGGCACGATCACTCCTCGTCGTCGCGCACCGGCGCGTCCTGCACGGTGCTGGCGGCAGCCTCGGCGGCAGAACCCTGCTTGCGCAGCTCGTACGCCTCGCGGCCCTTGCTGGGCTTGCGGCGGCGCGGCGGCGCGGTCACGCCGGGCGCGAGCTTGCGCGCGCGCACCAGGAACGCGGTGTGCGCGATCATGCGGTGGTCGGGGCGCACGGCCAGGCCGTCGGCGTGCCAGTCGCGCACCAGCGACTCCCAGGCCAGCGGCTCGGTGAAGCCCCGCTCGCGCAGCGCCTCGACCAGCTCCGACAGCTGCGGCGTGGTGGCGACGTAGCCGATGAACACCCCGCCGGGCAGCAGGGCGCGCTCGACCATGTCGAGGGCCTCCCACGGGGTGAGCATGTCCAGGATGATCCGGTCGAAGCCGGTCTCGGCGTTGTCGGCGACGTCGCCGACGTGCAGGTGCCACGACGGCATCGACGGGCTCGCGGGCTTGCCGTCGGCCGCCCAGGTGGTGCCGAACCAGGACTGCACGTTCTTGCGGGCCACCGCGGCGAAGTCGTCGCGCAGCTCGTACGACCACAGCTCGCCCTCGGGCCCGACCGCCCGCAGCAGCGAGCAGGACAGCGCGCCCGAGCCGACGCCCGCCTCCAGCACCTTCGCGCCGGGGAAGACGTCGCCCATGGCCACGATCTGCGCCGCGTCCTTGGGGTAGATGACCTGGGCGCCGCGCGGCATCGACAGCACGTAGTCGGCCAGCAGCGGCCGCAGCGCCAGGTAGGCGGTGTTGCCGGTGGAGTGCACGACGCTGCCGTCGGGGCGGCCGATCAGGTCGTCGTGGGCCAGGATGCCGCGGTGGGTGTGGAACGCCTTCCCGGGCTCCAGCACGATGGTGTGCATCCGGTTCTTCGGGTCGGTGAGCTGCACGCGGTCGCCCGCGGTGAAGTTGCCGCGCCGTACGGCCGGCATCGGATCGGTCATCGCCTCATATCCCTGTCTGCTTCGCGGGCGCGGACTTCAGCGCGGCCGGATCGAGGACCTGCACGACGTCCATGGCGGTGAGCACGCCCACCACATCTTCCCCGTTGACCACGAGGTAGGGCGCAGCCGGGTCCCCGCGCAGGAGCTTGATCACGTCGGCGCCGCGGGCGGAGGCGGGGATGCGGGCGACGGCGTCGATGCTGCGGGCGACGGTCTCCACGCTCACCCAGGGACGGCGCGCGGGCGGCACCGCCGCGGCCGCGTCCGGCACCACCAGGGCGACCAGCTGCCCGTCCGGCCCGGTGACGCCGAGCAGCGCGGCGGACCGGCCGTCGGCGTCCGCGCGGCGGTCGGCCTCGGCCAGCGAGGTGCCCGCCGGGACCGCGTAGACGGGTTTGGCCAGGGCGGTCGGGTCGACCAGCGGGTAGCGGCGGCGCACCCGGGCGGTGAGCACGGCCCCGGCCGCGCCCTGCCAGATGCTGTACGCCACGAACAGGCCGAACGCCAGGCCCCACCCGTCATACCGGCCCGTCAGGAACAGCAGCGCGGACACCGCCGCGGTGAGCAGCGCGACGACCCGGCCCGACCAGCCCGCCACGAGCAGTCCGGCGTCGCGGTTGCCGCGCGCCGCCCACACCAGCGCCCGCAGCGCCCGGCCGCCGTCCAGCGGCCACCCGGGCAGCGCGTTGTACACCGCCACGATCACGTTGCACACCGCGAGCTGGAACGCGATCTGGCCGGCGACCGTGCCCTCGGGCAGCAGGACAGCGGCGACGAAAGCACCGACGCCCAGCAGCCCGGAGACCACCGGCCCGGCGATCGCTGTCGTGAACTCGACGCCGGGGCGGGGCGAATCGTGCTCGAACTCGGTGTACCCGCCGAGCAGGTCCAGCGTGATGCCCTTGACCCCGATGCCGTGGCGGCGGGCGGTCAGCGCGTGGCCCAGCTCGTGCAGCAGCACCGACAGCAGCAGGCAGGCCACGAAGCCCAGCCCGGCGAGCCAGCGCGCGGGACCGTGCAGGTCCAGGCGGGCGCCGAGCACCTCGCCGTACCAGAAGGTGATCACGACCGCCATGAGCAGCCACGATCCGCTCAACCGGAGCGGGAACCCGAACACGCGCCCGATCTGGAAGCCGGATCGCCGCTGCTCGGGCGGTTCGGGCTGGGGTGTCGGCTCGGTCACGGCGTCGTCTCCATCGTGACCATGCTATGCCCCGCCGTCACCTACGCGCCGGTTGTGCCGTGCGGAGGTGGTCGTACCACTGTCCTAACCTGTGGGCTATGACCGAGCAGCCGGTGTCGGAGACGACCTCGCCCCGCCCCCTTCCGTCGCTGTCCCCCTCCCGAGCCGCCGACTTCAAGACCTGCCCCCTGCTGTACCGGTTCCGCAGCATCGACCGCATCCCCGAGCAGCCCACCGCCGAGCAGGCGCGCGGCACGCTGGTGCACGCGGTGCTGGAGAAACTGTTCGACTCCCCCGCCGCCGACCGGACGCGGGAGATCGCCGACGAGCTGGTCACCCCGCAGTGGGAGCGGCTGGTCGGCGAGCAGCCGGAGCTGGGCGCCCTGTTCGACGGCACCGAGCGGACCCGCGAGGAGTTCCTGGCCTCGGCGCAGGAGCTGCTCGGCGGCTATTTCGCGGTGGAGGACCCGCGCCGGCTGGAGCCCGCCGAGCGGGAGACGCTGATCGAGGCGGTCCTGGGCGAGGCGGGCGAGGAGCAGCTGCTGATCCGCGGCTACATCGACCGGCTGGACGTGGCGCCGGGCGGGCAGCTGCGGGTGGTCGACTACAAGACCGGCGGCTCGCCCCGGGAGGCGTTCGAGTCGCGGGCGCTGTTCCAGCTCAAGTTCTACGCGCTGGTGCTGTGGCGCACGCGCGGCACGGTGCCGAAGGTGCTGCGCCTGATGTACCTCAAGGACGCCGAGATCTGCGACTACACCCCCGACGCCGAGGAGCTGACCCGCTTCGAGCGCACCCTGTTCGCGCTGTACCGGGCGATCGAGACCGCGACGGTGGCGCAGGACTTCCGGCCCAAGCCGAGCAAGCTGTGCAACTGGTGCGCGCACCAGTCCCGGTGCCCGGAGTTCGGGGGCACGCTGCCGCCGTTCCCGCAGCAGGTCACTGCGGCCACCATCGACGCACGCCAGCGCCGCCTTGAGGGGACCAGGTAGCCTCGCCGGGTGCCCCTCCCCTCCCACCTGCTGATTTCCCTCGACAGCGTCCGGCGCTGGCTCAGGTCCGACTGGTGGACGCCGCTGCGCGCCGACACGGCGCTGGCGGCGGGGCTGTTCGTCGGCCAGGTGCTGCTCATGCGGGCCGAGCCGTCCTGGAGCGGGCACACCGGCGGCTGGCTGACGGTGTGGACCGCGGTGACGCTGCTGCCGGTGGTGCTGCGGCGCCGGTGGCTGTGGGGTGCGGTCGGGTTCCTGCTGCTGACGCAGGTGGCGGGCTGGTTCAACCCGCTGGTGTGGACCGGGCAGGGCGTCACCCTGTGGGTGCTGGCGTACACGCTGGCGGCGTACGAGCGCTGGTGGCGCGCGGTCGCGGGCAGCCTGCTGCTGTGGACCGCCAACGACCTCGTCTTCGTCTACGCCCACGGCGCGGGCTACCTCGAGGACAAGGCCGGCGGCGAGCTGATCTCGCTGTCGGCCGGGCTGGTCGTGAACGCGGTCGCCATGGTGATCACGTTCCTGATCGGGCGCACCGTGCGGGCCCGGCGCGAGGCGTCGGCGGCACTGGCCGAGCGGGCCGCGGTCGCCGAGGCGGGACGGCAGGCCCACGCCGAGCAGGCCGTCGCCGAGGAGCGCCGCCGCATCGCCCGCGAGCTGCATGACGTGGTGGCGCACCACGTCAGCGTGATCGGGGTGATGTCGACAGCCGCGCGCCGGATGCTGCACCGCGACCCGGCCGCCGCCGACGAGGCGCTGACCACGATCGAGCAGACCTCCCGCACCACGCTGCGGGAGCTGCGGCGGCTGCTGTTCGTGCTGCGGGCCGAGGGCGCCGCCGAGCCGGACGAGGCGGGCCTTACCCCGCAGCCGGGGCTGGCCGGGCTGCCCCTGCTGGTGGAGCAGGTGTGCGAGGCGGGGCTGCCGACCGCGCTGCGCGCCGACGGGCTGCCCACGGACCTGGACCCGGGCGTGGGGCTGACGGCCTACCGGATCGTGCAGGAGGCGCTGACCAACGCGCTCAAGCACGCCGGGCCGTGCCGGGCCGAGGCCAGGGTGGCCGTGGACGGCTGCCGTCTCACGATCGAGGTGTTCGACACGGGCCGGGGGCCGCGTACGCGTACCCTCACCGCAGACGGGATCGCGGCGCCGGGGCACGGCCTGCTCGGCATGCGCGAGCGGGTCGCCGTGTACGGCGGCACCCTGCGCACCGGCCCCCGCCCCGGCGGCGGGTTCCGGGTGTACGCGGTGATCCCGCTGGAGCAGACCGGCCCCGCCCTGGCGGCGGCCCTCGACACGGGCGTGGAGGTGCCGCGGTGAAGCCCATCCGGGTGCTGCTCGCCGACGACCAGCCGCTGCTGCGCAGCGGGTTCCGGATGGTGCTGGGCGCCGAGAGCGACCTCGACATCGTCGGCGAGGCCGCCGACGGCGCCGAGGCCGTCGAGCTGGCCCGGCGGCTGCTGCCGGACGTGGTGCTGATGGACGTGCGGATGCCGCGCCGCGACGGGGTGGCCGCCACCCGCGACATCGTGGCGGCCAAGCTGCCGGTCCGGGTGCTGATCCTGACCACGTTCGACCTCGACGACTACGTGGTGGGCGCGCTGCGGGCCGGGGCCAGCGGGTTCCTGGCCAAGGACGTGCCCGCCGAGGAGCTGGTCGCGGCGATCCGGACGGTGGCGGCGGGCGAGGCGGTGGTCGCGCCGCGCATCCTGCGGCGGCTGCTGGACCGGTTCGCCGACCTGCTGCCCGACCCGGACGTGACCGTGCCGGACGCGCTGGCGCCGCTGACCGAGCGCGAGCGCGAGGTGCTGGTGCAGGTGGCCCGGGGACTGTCCAACGCCGAGATCGCCAAGGTGCTGACGGTCAGCGAGACCACGGTGAAGACGCACGTCGGGCACCTGCTGACCAAGCTGGGGCTGCGCGACCGGGTGCAGGCGGTGGTGCTGGCGTACGAGACGGGACTGGTGCGCCCCGGGTCGGGCCGGCCGTAGCGGGAGGAGGCCGGCTCGTCCTTCAGGAGGAGACGGCCCCGGGCAAGACCGTGCTGGAGTCGGAGGGCGGACCGGGGCGGCGCTGACAGCCTGTGGGGCATGACTTCACCCCTGACCGACCGGACCGCGGGCGCCGCCGCCGCCGCGGTCGACCTGTGGAAGGTGTACGGCTCCGGCGAGGCGCAGGTGCTCGCCCTGCGCGGCGTGAGCTGCGCGCTGGAGCGCGGCCGCTTCACCGCGATCATGGGCCCGTCCGGCTCCGGCAAGTCCACCCTGATGCACTGCCTGGCCGGGCTCGACAGCGTCACCCGCGGGCAGGTGTCGATCGGCGAGACCGTGGTGACCGGCCTGTCCGACAAGGGCCTGACGAAGCTGCGCCGTGACAAGGTCGGCTTCATCTTCCAGCAGTTCAACCTGCTGCCGACGCTGACGGCGGAGGAGAACATCCTGCTGCCGCTGGCCATCGCGGGCCGCAAACCCGACCCGGCCTGGTACGACACCGTCATCGACACCGTCGGCCTGCGCGACCGCCTCAAGCACCGGCCCAGCCAGCTCTCCGGCGGCCAGCAGCAGCGCGTCGCCTGCGCCCGCGCCCTGGTCGGCCGCCCCGAGGTCGTCTTCGCCGACGAGCCGACGGGCAACCTGGACAGCCGCTCCGGTGCCGAGGTGCTCGCCTTCCTGCGCCGCAGCGTCACCGAATACGGCCAGACCATCGTGATGGTCACCCACGACGCCAACGCCGCCTCGTACGCCGACCGCGTGGTCTTCCTGGCCGACGGGCAGATCGTCGACGAGCTCGTCTCGCCCACCGCCGACGCGGTGCTGGACCGGATCAAGCGGCTGGACACCGCCGCCGCGACCGCCGGAGCCACCGAATGATCAAGGCAAGCCTGCGCGGGCTGCTACAGCGCAAGCTGCGCCTGTCGCTCGCCGTCTTCGCGATCGTGCTGTCGGTCGGCTTCCTGTCGGCGATCCTGGTGCTGTCGGGCACCCTGAACGCGCAGTTCACGACCCTGTTCAGCACGATCAACCAGAACGTCGCGGTGCAGGTGCAGGCCGAGGAGCCCGGCGCGAGAGCACCCCGGCTGACCGCGGAACAGGTACGGGACCTGGCCGCCACCGAGGGTGTCAGCGCGTCCTCGCCCGAGGTCAGCGCCGAGGGCGTGGTGCCGTACCGGGCCACCGACGACGTCCCGGTCAGCACCGACGTGGCGCTGGGCTTCGGCGTCGACGGCCGGGACGACCCGCTCGGGCTGGTGGCGCTGCGCGAGGGCGCCTGGCCGACCGGCGCCGACGAGGTCGCCGTGAGCGCCCGCACCGCCGAGCAGGCGAAGGTGAAGCTCGGTGACCGGCTCAAGGTGTACCTGCCGGTGCTCAACGAGCCGCGCACCTTCCGCGTGGTCGGCGTCGTCGGGTTCGCCGGGGGCCGCGACTCGCTGGCGGGCGAGACGATGGTGCTGTTCCAGGAGGCGTTCGCGCAGCAGACGTTCTACGGGCAGACCGGGGTGTACGCGGGCGTCTCGTTCGCGGCCGCCGACGGGGTCAGCCAGACGCAGCTGCGCGACCGGATCAGGGCGAAACTGCCGGCCGGGTTCACCGCCAAGACCGCCGACGAGGCCAACGACGAGCAGGCTAAGGCGGTCAGCACCCAGTTCGACTTCTTCACGTACATCCTGATCGGCTTCGCGGTGCTCGCGGGGCTGGTCGGGGTCTTCCTGATCTACAACACCTTCAACATCATCGTGGCGCAGCGCACCCGCGAGCTGGCGCTGCTGCGCGCGATGGGCGCCGGCTGGGGCCAGGTCGCCGCGTCGGTGCTGCTGGAGGCGCTGGTGGTCAGCGCGGTCGGGGCCACGCTGGGCCTGGCCGCGGGCATCGGGCTGGGCTACTGGGGTGAGGCCGCGCTGGCCGCGCAGATCGAGATGGACCCGGTGCCGGTGGTCATCTCGCCGCTGACGGTGCTGCTGGCGTACGCGCTGGGCATCGTCGTGACGATGGTGGCCGCGTTCATCCCCGCGATCAGGGCGTCGTCGGTGCCGCCGGTGGCCGCGATGCGCGACGTGGTCCGGCCCGACCGGTCGCTGCTGGCGCTGTCGCTCACCGGTGCGGCGTTCGCGCTGCCCGGGGCGGCGCTGGTGCTGCTGGGCGCACTCGCCGACCTGGGCGGCGCCGGGTTCCTGGTGCTGCTGGGCGGGGCGGTGCTGCTCCTGCTCGGCGCGCTGCTGCTGGCCCCGCTGCTGGCCCGCCCGGTGATCCGGGCCCTGGGCGCGGTGCTGGGCCGGGGCCAGGCGGGGCGGCTCGGCGTACGCAACGCGCTGCGCAACCCGCGACGCACCGCCGTCACCGCCGTCGCGCTGACCGTCGGCGTGATGATGGTCGGCACCGCCGCGACCGTGATCGAGTCGTTCAAGAGCAGCCTGACCGACGCCCTCGGCGAGAGCGTCGGCGTGGAGGTGCTGATCCAGGCGCAGCTCAACGCCGCCCCGGACGGCACCCAGGGCTTCGACCCGAAGGCGCTGGACCGCGTACGCGCGATCCCGGGCGTCAAGGAGGCCTCGGCGTGGCACTTCGACGCCGTGGACGTCACCGTCGCCGGGCAGCCGCAGTTCGTCTTCGCCACCGACGTCGGCCAGGCGACCCAGATGTTCTCGATGAAGACCGTCTCCGGCAGCCTGCGCACCCTCGGCGCGCAGGAGCTGGTGCTGGACGAGAACACGGCCAAGGCGCTGGGACTGTCCGCGGGCGGGCAGACGATGGTACGGCTCGGGCCGGTGGAGCGGCAGTACACGGTCGTGGCCGTGTACGAGACCACCCCGGTGATCCAGGGCATCCTGATCGGCGAACCCGCGGTGGCCGACTTCGGCGGCCCGCTGGCGTTCCAGGGCCTGGTCTCGCTGAACGAGGGCGTGGACGCCGGGCCCGTGGTGACCCGGATCGAGCAGATCATGAAGGACTACCCGGGCGTGCGCGTCGGCGACCGCCAGTCCTACATCGAGCAGTCCACCTCCCAGCTGGACGGCCTGCTGGCCGGCATCCAGATCCTGCTGTTCGTGTCGCTGCTCATCGCGGTGCTGGGCATCCTCAACACGCTGATGCTCAGCGTCACCGAGCGCACCCGTGAGATCGGCCTGGTCCGCGCGATCGGGCTGAGCCGCGGCGGGGTGGTCGCGATGGTCAACGTCGAGTCGATCCTGATGGCCGTCTTCGGGGTCGCCCTGGGTCTGGCCCTCGGGGTCGGCATCGGGGCGGCCCTGACCCAGGCGCTGATCCGGATCAAGTTCGCCACGGCGATCACGATCCCGTGGACCCAGCTGGTCGCGTACCTGGTCGTCGCGGTGCTGGCGGGCATGCTCGCCGCGATCCTGCCCGCGCGGCGGGCGGCGCGGCTGAACGTGCTGGACGCGATCGCGTACGAGTAGGAGTCGCGCGTCGCCTGCGCGGCTCGCAGGCAAGGAAGGGCACCTTCTCGTCGCATTCCGATGTAGAAGGTGCCCTTTCCGACGTCCGGGGCGGGCACTGGGCGGGCGGAGCGGGAGGCGGTGGGTCGGGGTTGGCCCTGAGGGGCGGGTGGGGGTACTCCCGGGGCGGACGACCCGGGCACGGTCACCCTGCGGGCCGAGGTCCGGGCCGCGCGGCGCCATGACGATGGGTACACCGGCCGGCCGGGTGCTCCCGCCTTAAGCACCTCGCCGGCCGGTCCATGTCATCCGGCCGAGGGACCAATCATGACCACAGCAGCCCCGCCCCTGTCGCGTCCGCGCGCCGAGACCGCCGCGGCCCGCGCGACCGGAGTCTGGAAGGAGTACGGCTCCGGCGAGGCGCAGGTGACCGCCCTGCGCGGCGTCGACATCGCGCTCGACCGCGGCCGCTTCACCGCGATCATGGGCCCGTCCGGCTCCGGCAAGTCCACGCTCATGCACTGCCTGGCCGGACTGGACAGCGTCACCCGCGGCCAGATCCACGTCGGCGAGACCCAGGTCACCGGCCTGTCCGACAAGGGCCTGACGAAGCTGCGCCGCGACAAGGTCGGCTTCATCTTCCAGCAGTTCAACCTGCTGCCCACCCTCAGCGCGGAGGAGAACATCCTGCTGCCGCTGGCCATCGCGGGCCGCAAACCCGACCCGGCCTGGTACGACACCGTCATCGACACCGTCGGCCTGCGCGACCGCCTCAAGCACGCCCCAGCCAGCTCTCCGGCGGCCAGCAACAGCGCGTCGCCTGCGCCCGCGCCCTCGTCGGCCGCCCCGAGGTCGTCTTCGCCGACGAACCCACCGGCAACCTCGACAGCCGCTCCGGCGCCGAGGTCCTCGGCTTCCTGCGCCGCAGCGTCACCGAGTACGGCCAGACCATCATCATGGTCACCCACGACGCCAACGCCGCCTCGTACGCCGACCGGGTCGTGTTCCTCGCCGACGGCGCGATCGTGCACGAGCTGGCCTCGCCCAGCGCCGACGCCGTGCTGGACACGATGAAGAACCTCGACCGCGGGGACGGTCGGTAAGCCATGCTGCGCGCCTCACTCAAGAGCCTGTTCTCCCGCAAGCTCCGGCTGACCCTGTCGGTGCTCGCGGTGGTCCTGGGCGTGATGTTCGTGTCCGGCTCGTTCGTGCTCACCGACGCGCTGGGCCGCTCCTTCGACAACATGTTCTCCTCGTCGATGGCCTCGACCGACGTGCTGGTCACCGCCAAGCCCGCCATCGACGTGTCGGAGCTGGCGGGTGAGTCCGTGCCCGGCCTGCTCACCACCGCCGACCGCGACAAGGTCGCCGGGGTGGCGGGCGCGGCCCAGGTCATCGGCGACGTGCAGGCCGACGGGGCCCGGGTCGTCGGCGCCGACGGCAAGGTCGTCACCTCGTACGGGCCGCCGCGCTTCGGCGAGAACTGGACCGGCGAGACCGGCGGCCTGGAACTGCGCGAGGGCCGGGCCCCGGCCGCCGACGACGAGATCGCGGTGAACGTGCTGCTGGCCGAGCTGGGCAAGCTCAAGGTCGGCGACCGGGTCGGCGTGCTGACCACCCAGCCGAAGCAGACGTTCACGCTGGTGGGCGTCTTCGGTTACGAGGGCGGGCTGCCCAGCCGCGGACCGGTGCAGGAGGTGCGGTTCACCGAGCCGGTGGCGCAGCGGCTGATGCTGGGCACGGCCGGGGCGTACACGAGCATCAGCGTGACCGCCACGCCCGGCACCGACCCGGCCGCGCTGCGCGACGCCATCAGGGCGCGGCTCGGCGACGGGTACACGGTGCAGACCGGTGCAGAGGCCGCCGCCGCGATCGCGAGCGGCTTCAAGGAGGCGTTGTCCTTCTTCAACAAGATCCTGCTCGGCTTCGCCGGGGTGGCCCTGTTCGTCGGCAGCTTCCTGATCCTCAACACGTTCTCGATCATCGTGGCGGAGCGGACCAGGGACCTGGCCCTCCAGCGCGCCCTGGGCGCCAGCCGCCGCCAGGTCGTACGGGCGATGCTGGTCGAGTCGCTGGTGATCGGCTTCATCGCCTCGGTGGTCGGCCTGGCCGCGGGCGTCGGGGTCGGGGCGCTGCTGGCGAACCTGGCGGCGGACATGAACAACCTGGTCCTGGCCGGGATCGGCGTGCCGCTCGCGGCGGTGCTCGGCGCGTTCGGGGTCGGCATGATCGTCACCCTGATCGCCGCGCTGCTGCCCGCGGTGCGCGCCTCGCGGGTGCCGCCGATCGCGGCCCTGCAGGAGACCGCCACCCCCGACCGGCCGCTGACCAGGCTCACCGTCTCCGGGTCCGCCCTGGTCGCGGTGGGCGCGGGCCTGATCACCTGGGGAATGGCCGTCGACGGCGACGCGGTGACGTGGCTGCTGCTCGGCGGGGTGCTCAGCGCGTTCGTCGGGGTCGCGCTGCTCAGCCCGGCGCTGGCCAAGCCGACCGTGTCGCTGCTGGGCCGCCTCTTCTCGTGGTCGGTGCCGGGCCGGCTGGGCCGGCTGAACTCGGGCCGCAACCCGCGGCGTACCGCGATCACCGCGGCCGCGCTGATGGTCGGCGTCGCTCTGATCACCGGCGTGAACACGATGCTGACCTCGGCCGACAAGTCGCTGCGCGGCAACGCCGCGGAGAGCTTCCAGGCTGATCTGATCATCTCCGGCCAGGAGAGCCCCGGCGTGCTGCCCACGTTCGACGCGGCGCTGCTGCCGGGCATGCAGCAGCTGCCGGGCGTGACGTCGGTCGCCGCCGAGTACAACGACCAGGCCGTGATCAACGGCGGGCCGAGCTGGGCCACCGCCGTCACCGATCTGCCCGCGGTCGCCCGGGACCTGTCCCTGGCCACGGTCGCCGGTTCGCTGGCGCAGCCGGGTCCGGGCGAGGTCGTGATCGACGACGAGATCGCGAAGGAGACCGGGTTGTCGGTCGGCGACACCGTCTCGGTCCGGCCGACGCGCGGCGAGCAGTCCGACTACCGCATCACCGGCGTCTACAAGCGGGTCGAGTTCTACGGCGGATACGTGTTCGGCACCGGCATCGCGGCGCAGATGCGCTCGCAGCAGCCGTCGTTCGCGTACGTCACGCTGGCCCCGGGCGCCGACGAGCGCGCGGTCCGCGACGGCCTGGCGGCGCTGCTGGCGGACAGCCCCGAGATGCTGGTGGAGAACCAGCAGGAGTACCTGGACCGGCAGCTCGGCGACGGCGCGCAACTGCTGCTGATGATCCAGGTGCTGCTGGGCCTGGCCATCGTCATCGCGGTGCTCGGCGTGATCAACACGCTGGCCATGTCGGTGCTGGAGCGCACCCGCGAGATCGGCCTGCTGCGGGCGATCGGCCTGAGCCGGGCCGCGACCATGCGGATGGTCACGGTCGAGGCCGTCGTGATCACGGTGTTCGGCGCGCTGCTGGGGCTGGTCGTCGGGGCGGGGCTCGGCGCGACGATGGTGCGCGGCCTGGCCGACGAGGGGCTGAAGGAACTGGCCTTCCCGTGGGGACAGATGGGGGCGTACCTGGCGCTGGGTGTGGTGGTCGGCGTGCTGGCGGCGGTCCTGCCGGCGATCAGCGCGGCGCGGATCAACGTGCTGAAGGCGATCGCCCACGACTGACGGGCACCGGGATACCGGCCCCGGGCTGCGGCGACACTCTCCTGCCGCCGCCCGGGGCCGCTCCGCAGGTTGAACGGAATTGCCAAGAAGTCTTTGCAAAGATATGTTGGCGGTCGTGACCGACGACCGGATCTCCCTGGACCCGCGTACGCTGCGCGGCCTGGCCCACCCCCTGCGGGTGCGGATCCTGCAACTGCTGCGCGACAGCGGCCCCTCCACCGCCACCCTGCTGGCCCAGCGGCTCGGCCTGTCCAGCGCCGCCACCAGCTACCACCTGCGCCAGCTGTCGCTCTACGGCTTCGTCACCGACGAGACCGAGCAGGCCAGCGGCCGCGAGCGCTGGTGGCGCGCCGTGCACCGCGGCACCACCGTCGACCGGGTCGACCCCGACTCGTACGGCGACTTCGAGATCTACCTGCGCGCCGTCGCCGCCGAATACGCCGCGCGCATGGACCGCGCCATCAGCGAGCTGCCCACCCGCCCCGCCGACTGGGCGAACGTCGGCACCCTCAGCGACTGGACCCGGCAGCTCGACCCCGCCGAGACGGAGGCGTTGCTGGCCGAGCTGACCGAGGTGATCGACCGCTACCGCCGGGCCGAACCCGGCTCCTGCGCCCCCGAGGGCACCCGCCGGGTCCAGGTGCAGCTCCAGGTGCTGCCGGTCTTCGACGAGGTGCAGCAGTGAAGGGCCTGATCGGACTGTTCACCGCCGGCACGATCTCCCAGATCGGCAGCCGGATGACGTTCCTGGCGGTGCCGTGGCTGGTGCTGGTCACCACCGGCAGCCCGACCCGGATGGGCCTGGCCGCCGCCGCCGAGTGGCTGCCGTACGTGCTCGCCGCCCCGCTGGGCGCACCCCTGCTCGACCGGTTCGGCGCCCGCCGCATCGCCATCGGCGCCGACCTGGCCAGCGCACTGGCCACGGCGGCGGTGGCGCTCGGCTACGTCGGCGGCTTCGGTTCGCTGCTGGCGCTGCTGGTCGTCGCCGGGGCGCTGCGCGGCATGGGCGACAACGCCAAGCGGATGCTGCTGCCGCGCACCATCGCCGCGTCCGGCGTGGACATCACCCGCGCCGCCTCGGTGTACGACGGCGTCAACCGGCTCGCGGGCCTGCTCGGCGCGGGCATCGGCGGCAGCGTCATCGTCTGGCTCGGCGCACCCGGCGCGGTCCTGTTCGACGGGGCCACGTTCGCGGTGTGCGCCCTGCTGGTCTGGCTCCTCGTCCCGGCCGACACGGCCGGCGGGCCGGTGCCCCTGACCGGGCTGGCGAAGGTGCTGGCCGCGCCCCGGGAGCCGTACCTGACCGCGATCCGGGGCGGCGCCCGCTACCTGCGCGAGGACCGGCTGATGGTGGGCATCCTGGCCCTGCTGTTCGTGACCAACCTGGCCGACCAGGCCAACGCGGCCGTCTTCGTGCCGCTCTGGGTCGACCAGGTGCTGCACTCGCCGATCGCGCTCGGCTTCACCGGCGGCGCGTTCGCGCTGGGCGCGGTGCTGGGCAACATCGGCTTCACCGCGCTGGCGCCGCGCGCCCCCCGGTATGCCGTGTTCACCATCGGGTTCCTGCTCGGCGGGGCGCCCCGGCTGTTCACACTGGCCCTGTCGGACACGCTGACCCTGGTGCTGGCGGTGTCGTTCGTGGGCGGCCTGGCGATGGCGGCCGTCAACCCGATCCTGTCGGCGGTCAGCTTCGAGCGGGTGCCCGAGCATCTCCAGGCCCGGGTGCTGAGCCTGTCCACCGCGATCGCGTACGCCGGGATCCCGCTGGGCGGCCTGGTCGGCGGCTGGGCCGTGAACGGGATGGGCCTGACCTGGTCGCTGGCGCTGTTCGGCGGGCTGTACCTGGCCGCCACCCTGCTGCCGGTCGTCGACCGGCAGACCTGGCGCCAGCTGGACCGCCGCCCGGACGCCGCCGCCACCGTGCCCGCCCCGCGCCGTCCCGAACCGGCGGAGAGCTCGCCCGGGGTCGAGGTCGGCGTCGCCTGACCGGGCGACGGGTGGCAGGGCGTCCGGGTTGGACATACCCTTGCGCGCCATGAAGCTGTACGAGCGGCAGGTCGGTCGCGCCGAGGCCCTGGTGGCGATCGCGGCCCTGGCCGCCTGGACGCCCACCGGGCGGACGGGCGGCCCGCTGCATCCCGGCGACGTCGGCTGGCACCTGCGCTTCGAGGACGCCCTGGTCCGCGACGCGCTACGGGTCTGGTCCGACGCCTCGGGGCCGGTCGCGGTGACGCTGACCGACGGCCCGGTGCTGCACGCCGGGATGGCGCCGCGCGTGACCGCCGACCGGGCCCTGGCCGACCTGCTGGCCGCCCGGTTCGCGCAGGTGCTCGGGGACGGGCAGGCCTGGTGCGCGCTGCCCGAGGGTTCGCCGGTGGGCGCCGCGCTCGTGCGCGACGGCTGGTCGCCGGACCCCGACGAGCCGTGGGTGCTGCTGGTCTGCGACGACCTGCCGCCGTCGGCCCCGGCCGGGGTGCGCGCGGTCGCGGTGGACGAGGCGGTGGCCGCCGAGCGGGTGGCGGTGCAGCGGGCCGCGTTCGAGGGCTCGACGTTCACGGTCCAGCGGTGGCAGGCGATGCGCAGCTCTGTGGCGGCGTCGCTGTGCCTGGAGGCGCTGGTGCTGACGCCCGGCGGGCAGCCCGCCGCGGCGGCCACGGGCTGGCTGTCGGCCCCGGGCCGGTGCGGGCTGCTGGAGCCGGTCGGCACCCACCCTGAGCACCGCGGGCACGGTTACGGCCGCGCGGTGGTGCGGGCGGTCTGCGCGCGGCTGCGCGCGGAGGGGGCGAGCGCGGTCGCGGTGCGCACGCCGTCGACGAACACGGCGGCGGTGGCGCTGTACCGCTCGGCGGGCTTCCGTGAGGTGGCCCGGCAGCGGCCACTGCGCCGGTTGTCAACCTAGGTTGACGCTCGCCGCTGTTGTCAACTACGGTTGACAACAGCCCGGCCGCGGCGCCCCGCCCACGTGGACACCCGTGCCGCCGGGGCAGCCCGTCCAGAGGGAGACGACCATGCCCGCGTACGAACACACCGACGTCGTCATCGTCGGCGGCGGCCCGACCGGGCTGCTGCTCGCCGCCGAGCTGCGCCGGGGCGGCGTCGGCGCGGTCGTACTGGAACGCCGCGCCGCCCCGGACGACCTGCCCCGCGCCAACGGCCTGGTCGGCCAGGTGGTGCGGGTCCTCGACCAGCGCGGCCTGCACGCCGCGCTCGCCGGGCACTCCCGCGGCCCGTCCGGGCTGCTGCGCCGGGTCGGCACCGGCAACCTGGGCCGTCCCCGCCCGATCCGCGCCTTCGGCTACGCGGGCTTCCGGCTGCCGCTGCACCTGCTGCCCGGCAACCCGCTGCATGTGCTGCCGGTGCCGCAGCGCCACCTGGAACAGGTCTTCCAGGGCGAGGCGCTGCGGCTGGGCGCCGAACTGCGGCGCGAGCACGAGCTGGTCTCGTTCGTGGCCGACGCCGACGGGGTCGACGTGGAGGTGCGCGGCCCCGGCGGCACGTACCGGCTGCGGGCGGCGTACCTGGTGGGCTGCGACGGGGCGCACAGCGCCGTACGCAAGGCCGCCGGGATCGCGTTCCCGGGGCTGACCAGCCGGGACTCGGTCAGCCGCGACGGCCACGCGGTGCTGGCGCCGGGCACTCTCACCCGCTCCGGGGCGCTGCGCCGGCCCGGCGGCGAGCCGCTGCGCCCGTTCGAGCTGCACCGGCTGCCGGGCGGGGTGTTCACGTTCGCCTCGTTCCGGCCCGGGGTGCACCTGGTCCACGTGACCGAGTGGGACCAGCCCGACCCCGGCGAGGACGTCCCGATGAGCCTGGCCGAGCTGCGCGCGGCGGTGCTCCGGGTGCTCGGGCACGACCTGCCGCTGCGGGCGCCCGACGGACCCGGGCCGCACGTGCTGCGGCGGCTGACCGCGCGCAACTCGCGGGTGGCGCAGCCGTTCCGCAGCGGGCGCGTGTTCGTGGCGGGCGACGCCGCCCACGTCGTGGCCGGGTTCGGCGGGCCGGGGCTCAACCTGGCCCTGCAGGACGCCGTCAACCTGGGCTGGAAGCTCGCCGCGGCGGTGCGCGGCGACGCCCCCGCCGGGCTGCTCGACACCTACGACGCCGAGCGCGCGCCGCAGGCGCTGCGGATGCTGGAGCACGTACGGGCACAGGCGGCCCTGATCGCGCCCGGCGACGAGGTGACGGCGCGGCGGGCGGAGTTCGCGGCGCGGCTGACCGAACCGGCGGTGCTGGCGCGGCTGGCGGCGACGATGGCGGGCAGCGACGTGCCGTACCAGGATGATCCCGCCGATCCCCGGATCGGCCGGCTCGTGCCCGACCTGCGGGTGCGCGTCGGCGGCCGCCGCACCCGGATGGGCGAGCTGCTGCGCACCGGCCGGGCGCTGCTGCTGGACGCCACCGGCCGCGCCGACGGCCAGGCCCCCGCCCGCCTGGCGGCGCCCTGGTCAGCGCGGGTCGACGCGGTCACCGCCACCGCGGCCACCCCGGAGGCCCTCCTCGTCCGCCCCGACGGATACGTCGCCTGGACCAGCGCCTCGGCGACTCCCCTGTCGGCGGTCCTGGCCCACTGGTTCGGCCCGCCCGCCCCCACTTCGCCGTAGCCGCCCGCTTTTCATAAACGTTGGCCTATCTCATCGAGTAATTCGAGATCATCTTCGATGAGATAGGCCAACGTTTATGAAAGATGGGGTTTGTGGGGCCCCGGGACGGGGATTGTGGGGCCAGGGCGGGCGGCCCCGCAGCCGACGGCGACGGCGGTCAGGCCAGTGAGCGCAGGTGGGTGTAGATCGCGTCCGGGGTGAGGATGCCGAGCACGGCCGCGCCGTCGCGGACGGCGACCCACCCGGTGTCGGCCTCCAGGATCGCGGCGAGCGCGTCGCGCAGGCTGGCCGAGGCGTCGACCGCGGGAGCCCCGGCGGGCGCGTCGGCGGGCAGCGGCGCCAGCCCGGTACGCGGCACCGGTGTCACCGCGAGCAGCTTGATCCCCCGGTCGCCGCCGACGAACGCGGCGACGAAGTCGTTGGCCGGGCGTGACAGCAGCGTGGCCGGATCGGCGAACTGCTCCAGGTGCCCGCCCTCGGACAGCACCGCGATCCGGTCACCCAGGCGCACCGCCTCGTCCACGTCGTGGGTCACGAACACGATCGTCTTGCGTACGGTCTGCTGCAACCGCAGGAACTCGTCCTGCAACCGGCCCCGCACGATCGGATCGACGGCCGAGAACGGCTCGTCCATGAGCAGCACCACCGGGTCGGCGGCCAGGGCACGGGCCACCCCGACGCGCTGGCGCTGGCCGCCGGACAGCTCGTGCGGGTAGCGGGCGGCGTACTGCGGGGCGGGCAGGCCGACGAGGTCCAGCAGCTCGTCGACGCGCGCGGCGGTGCGGGCCTTGGGCCAGCCGAGCAGGCGCGGCACGGTGGCGACGTTGTCGCGCACGGTGTGGTGCGGGAACAGGCCCACGTTCTGGATCACGTAGCCGATGCGGCGGCGCAGCTCGATCGGGTCGACCGCGGTGATCTCGTCGTCGCCGAGCCACATCCGGCCGCCGGACGGCTCGATCAACCGGTTGATCATGCGGAGCAGGGTGGACTTGCCGCAGCCGGACGGGCCGACGAGCACGCTGAGCTGTCCGGCGGGCAGTTCCAGGCTGAGCTCGCGCACGGCCACGGTGCCGTCGCCGTACTGCTTGCGGACTCCGTCCAGCCGGATCGAGACCGCGGCGGTACCGTTCATCCCATGCCCTCCAAGGTCAGCGCGATCGTGTCCGCCTGGGCCGCCTACGATCCGGACGTCGACAATCCCTGGTTCTCCTGGGACTACCTGCGCCAGAACACCGGCACGCTGCTGGCCGCGCTGCGCGAACACCTCCTGCTGACCTTAGCCGCCGTCGCCGTCGCCGCGGTGCTCGCGATCCCGCTGGCGGTGCTGGCCCACCGCATCGGCTCGCTGACCGGCCCGATCCTGGGCGTGACCGGGGTGCTGTACACGATCCCGTCGCTGGCGCTGTTCGCGATGCTGGCGCCGTTCACGGGCCTGCGGCCGGTCACGGTCCTGATCGGACTGGTGCTGTACGCGCTGCTGACCATCGTGCGCAACACGCTGACCGGCCTGCGCCAGGTGCCCGCCGAGGTCGTCGACAGCGCCCGCGGCATGGGCTACGGTCCCGCCGCGCTGCTGTGGCGCATCGAGCTGCCGCTGGCGCTGCCCGGCGTCATGACCGGCCTGCGCATCGCGACCGTGTCCACGGTGGCGCTGGTCACCGTCGGCGAGCTGGTCGGCTTCGGCGGCCTGGGCAACCTCATCATCGGCGGCTTCAACAGCAACTTCTACCGCGCCCAGATCATGGCGGCCACGCTGGCCTGCATCGGCCTGGCGCTGGCCCTCGACCTGGCCCTGGTGCTGCTGAGCCGCGCCGTCATGCCCTGGCACCGCCGGAGGACAGCGTGAGCATCATCCATGACTCGATCTTGTGGCTCAACGATCCGCTGAACTGGACCAATCCGGACGGAATCCTGGCCCGCACCGGCGAGCACCTGTGGATCTCGGCGGCGGCGGTCGGGCTCGGCTGCGCCGTCGCCTGGCCGGTGGGGGTATGGCTCGGCCACGTCGGCCGCGGCGGCACCGCCGTGGTGACCATGACCAACCTCAGCCGGGCCGTGCCCACGGTGGCGCTGCTGACCATCCTGCCGCTGACCGTGCTCGGGTTCGGCCCGCCCGCGATCATCCTGGCGCTGGCGCTGTTCGCGATCCCGCCCCTGCTGGCCAACGCCTACCTGGGCGTACGCGAGGTCGATCCGCAGGTGCGCGACGCCGGGCGGGGCATGGGGCTGTCGGGGTGGCAGCTGCTGCGCTCGGTAGAACTGCCGCTGGCGGTGCCGTACCTGGCCAACGGGTTGCGCATCGCGGCGGTGCAGGTGCTGGCGACGGCGACGCTGGCCGCGTTCGTGAACGGCGGCGGGCTTGGCATGATCATCAGTCGCGGGTTCGGGCTCGGGCTGAACGCGGGCGGCGGCCAGGTGCTGGCCGGCGGCCTGCTGGTGGCGCTGCTGTGCCTGCTCGCCGACGGCGCGCTGGCCCTGGTCGAACGCGCCGCGCTGCCCAAGGCCCTGCGCCGCACGAGCCGCCGCCTCCCCCACTCAGCCGCCGACGCCGTCGCGCCCTGACCTCCCGGCAGTTTCGGGGAAAGTGCAGGAATCCGGCCGCCCTTTCGTGCAGTTTCCCCGCAACTGCACGGATCATGGAGCCGATGTGGCGCGAGTATCGCGTACCCGTCCAACGACACGCCAGGCTCGAAAGTGCGCAATCCGGCGGTAGGCGGACGTGGGCCTGCCGTGCATGATGATCGTCACTGCACCTGGGGGAACAATCGCGGTTCGTCGCGGCTGCCTGCACAGACTTCCGGTTTGTGAACGGCTGTTCGCGGGTAGGGCCGCGGGCAGTTCACAAATCTTCGCAACGATGTCCCACGTATCCGCTAAGAAACGTGGTGACGACACCATTCGCGCACGTTCGGCCGGGGATGCCCCCGTGCCGCGAACGGAAGGCTGCACACGCATGTACTCACATACTCGAAAGCTGTCCGCCCTGGCGCTGGCGGGCGTCGCGGCGGCGGCGTTCACGCTCGCGGCCTGCGGCGACGCGGGCTCCTCGGGCACGACCGCGCCGCAGAGCGCCTCGGGCGCCGGCTGCGCGCCGGTCGCCGGGACGGCCCTGGTGATGCTGGCGGACGACAAGCACCTACAGAACGCCGACAACGTGATCGCGGTCGCCAACGCCAAGGCGGCCACCCCCGCCCTGATCGCGGCGGTCGACAAGGTCGGCGCGGCCCTGGACACGCCCAAGCTGGTGGCGCTGAACCGGGCCGTCGACGTCGACCGCAAGACCGCACAGGTCGCGGCGGCCGACTTCGCCACCACGGCCGGGCTGGCCAGTGGCCTGTCCGGCGGCAGCGGCAAGGTGGTCGTGGGCGCGGCGAACTTCCCGGAGAGCCAGATCCTGGCCGAGCTCTACAAGATCGCCCTTAACGCCGCGGGCTTCACCGCGACCGTGCAGGTGGCGGGCAACCGCGAGCTGTACGAGGCGGCCCTGGAGCGCGGCGAGCTGACCGTCTTCCCCGAGTACGCCGCGACGCTGACGGAGTTCCTGAACCAGAAGCAGAACGGCAAGGAGGCCCAGCCCAAGGCCAGCGGTGACGTGACCGCGACGGTGACCGCGCTGAAGGGCCTGGCCGAGAAGGCGGGCCTGGCCGTCGGTACCCCGTCGGCCGCGACCGACCAGAACGCGTTCGCGGTGACCAAGGCGTTCGCCGACGCCAACGGCGTGAAGACGCTGTCGGAGTTCGCGACCAAGTGCAGCGGCAAGGCGTCGGTGCTGGCCGGTCCGGCCGAGTGCCCGGCCCGCCCGTTCTGCCAGCAGGGCCTCAAGACGGTCTACGGCATCGACTTCGGCTCGTTCTTCCAGGCCGACGCGGGCGGCCCGCAGACGAAGACCGCGCTGACCACGGGCAAGGCGAGCCTCGGCACCGTCTTCTCCTCGGACAGCGCCTTCGCCGCCAGCTGACCCGGAAAGCAGGCAAGGGCGCCCTCTACCCGCTTTGCGAGGTAGAGGGCGCCCTTCTTCACGGCCGTCGGCGGGTGCGAGCGCTGGCTCAGTGCAGGGTCGAGAGGTGGGCGAGGGTGGTGCCGGCGAGGGTGGGCAGCAGGACCAGGCCCGGGGCGGGTTCGACGGCGACCGCGTGCGGCACGGCGATGACGCGCACCCCGGCGGCCAGGGCGCTGGCGGCGCCGGCCGGCGAGTCCTCGATGGCCAGGCAGTCCGCGGGCTCGACGCCGAGCAGCTTCGCCGCCCGCAGGTACGGGTCCGGGTGCGGCTTGGTGAACGCGACCTCGTCCCCGCACACCACCGCGCCGAACGCGTCGCGGCCCAGCGTGTCCAGCGCGATCTCGACCACGCGCCGGTTGGTCGAGGTCACCAGCGCGGCGGGCACTCCGGCCGCGCGCACCTCGGCCAGCAGTTCGCGGGCGCCGGGCCGCCAGACCAGGTCGGTGGCGAACAGCACCGCGACCCGCTCGTAGATCCAGTCCGAGCTGGTCTTGGCCTCGCGCCAGGGCTGCCCGATGCCGTCATGGAACAGCACCATGGACTCGGGCACCGACCGGCCGACCATGGACAGGCGCACCTCGACCGGGAGCACCGAGCCGTACTCGGCGGCCAGTTCGTCGATGGCGATGTCCCACAGCGGCTCGCTGTCGAAGAGGGTTCCGTCCATGTCGAAGAGCACTGCTGCGGGAATCACCCGACGATCATCGCCGACGGGTCCCCGCGACGGCCCGCGAATATCGACCCCAGTGGCCGGGATCACGCTGACCAGCACCGATGAGCCCGCCGTGGGACGGTCGGCGCCGCTGTCGGAGGCGGTCGCTAACGTACCGCGAGTCCGAGCGCTTCCCCGCCGCGAAAGGCAGAGCCTGCCATGCCCCGTGAGACGACGTACCTGGAACTGTCCGAAGCCGACGGCGGCTCGCACAAGTTCTACGAGGTGATTGTCGACGACACCGAGCTGACCATCCGGTACGGCCGCATCGGCGACCCGGGTGCCACCAGCCACAGCACCTTCGCCGACCACGACAAGGCCAAGGCCGCCGCGGCGAAGAAGATCGGCGAGAAGGTGCGCAAGGGCTACGCCCCGGCCGTGCTGGGGCAGCGGCAGAAGCGGTCCGTCTCGCGGCGCGTGATCACGAGCACCCGCTCCACCGCCAAGAGCGCGCCGGTGCTGTGGCGCTACCGCTCGGGCACGTCCGCGTTCGGCATCTTCGTCGACGAGCGGGTGTGCATGGTCGGCAACGAGGCGGGCGTGATCACCACGCTGAACCACGACGCCGAGGTGATCTCGCAGGTCAAGCTCCCCGACGGCGTGAAGTGCATCGTCGCCGACGACGCGTGGCTCTACGCGGGCTGCGACGACGGCAACGTGTACGACCTGTCCGGCAAGATGCCGCGGGTGGCGTACCAGATCGCGCCCGACATCGACATCTACTGGCTCGACATCCACGACGGCGTGCTCGGCGTCTCCGACGCGCGCGGCGGCATCGCCGCGATCGACCACGAGGACGAGTTCCTCTGGCGCAAGCAGAGCGAGGGCTCCTCGGGCTGGATGGTGCGCTGCGACGCCACCGCCGTGCACCACGGCCACTCCGGCGGTGTGACCAGCTATAACTGGCAGACCGGCGACGTGGTGTGGAAGCACCGCACCAGCGCGGTGCTGTTCGGCTGGCAGGAGGAGCACACGCTGTACGCGGGCACCTCCGACCGCAAGGTCGTCGAGCTGGCCAAGGACGGCGCGCACCGCCGCACGTACTCCTGCGACGCCGCCGTCTTCTCGTGCGCCACCAGCCCCGACGGCAAGTTCATCTTCGCCGGCGACAACAGCTCGTCGGTGTACTGCTTCGACGACGCGGGCAACCGCCTGTGGAAGCTCGGCACCGGCTGCGGCTCGGCCTACTCGATGCAGTACCACGACGAGCGGCTCTACATCGTGACCACGGACGGCTCGCTGGCCTGCATCGACGCCTCGGAGCCCGCGATCCGCGCGGCCGAGGCGGGCACCGTGCCGGCCGTCGTCGACATCAAGGCGCCCCAGCAGGCCCCGGCGGTGGCCGCGCCGACCGCGATCGAGACGACCACCGACAGCAGCGGCGGCGTCGTGCTGGAGTGCGTCGAGGAGGGCGGCCGCCTGCGGGTGCGCGTGGTCTCGGCGGGCTTCCAGAGCTCCTGGCAGGTGCAGTTCCCGAAGGGCATCCGCGAGGCGGGCGCCCGGTACCTGGTCAGCGAGGTGCGCGAGGCGAGCCGGGGCGGTTTCTACCGCGCCTTTGGCGAGATCCGGAAACTGGTCTAATTTCGATGCGGGCACCGTCGCAGCCGTCCAGCTCTCGGGTGCGGCGGTGCCCGCTCTGTCAGCCCTTGACGAACCGGTGGATCGGGCGTCCCTCGCTGGCGGCGACGTACACGGTGGCACCGGTCCAGTCGGCCGCGAGCTGCTCCAGCCCCAGGTAGCCGGTGCCGGCGGGCCAGCCGAAGCGGTCGAGGACCCGCCCGCCGAAGTCCAGCTTCACCACCTGCTGACGCAGCGGGTCGCCGTCCGGGTCGTCCAGCCGGTCGCCGCCGTCGAGCACCCACACCGCGTCCGGGGTGACGTACACATCGCACGGGCGGCCCAGTGCCGCGGCGCGCCACTGCGCCACAGGGGTGCCGTCGGGCCGGAACACGCTGACGCGGGCGTTGCGGCGGTCGGCGACGTAGACCAGCTCATGCCACTGGTCGTAGGCGATGCCGGACAGCAGGTTCAGCTGGTCGGGGCCGTCGCCGAGCGACCCCCAGCCGTTCAGGAACGTGCCGTCGGCCGCGAAGTGGGCGATGCGGGCGCCCCGGAAGCCGTCGGCGACGAAGACCGAGCCGTCCGGCGCGACCGTGACGTCGGCGGGCTGGTCCAGCACGTACGGGTCACCGGTGCAGGGCAGCCGGGACAGCACGGTGCGCACCCGCAGGCAGGCGTCCAGCGCGCCGGTGTGGTCGGCGCCGATGCGGCGCAGCTCACGCCCGTCCGCGTCGAACTCGATCACCTGGTTCAGCACCGCGTCGGCGACCCACAGGTGGTAGTCGAGGCCCAGCGCCAGCCCGTGCGGCGAGCGCAGCACGCCCGCTCCCCACATGCCGACCTGCTCCGACCCGGCGAAGCGGATGACCGCGTTCTCCGTCACGACGCTGTCCTGGGCGAACGGCCGCCCGCCCCGGTGCAGCAGGTGGAAGTAGGTCCGGAACCCCGGGGCCACTCCGGTCCCGGCGGCGGCGCCCACCGGCAGCGGCGGCTGCACCGGATCGAGACGGTACGCCGACGGCAGCGCGGCGGGCGCGGGTGCGACCTGGGCGGCACCGGGCGGGAAGCCGTACAGCACCGCGGCCGCGGCGGCCAGCAGCACCACGGCGATGGCCGGCGCGGCAACACGGGGGCGGACACGACGGATCATCAGCGCGACTCCTCCTGCTCGCGGCGCCGGAGCGGTCGGGCCGTCACTGCGCGCCCGGCCCGAGGCCGAAGGCCGTCGCGGGGGTGCGAGATCGCTGTGATCCTGTCAGGTCGGGCGGCGGCCGTCCATGGTCGTGCGGCCACGCCCGACCGCCACTCTGCTCCGCGGGTCACTCCATATGCGATGTGGTCACACCGCATATGGAGTGACCCGCGGCGAGAGGCACCCGGTCAGGCGGCCGCGGCGTCGGGGTCGGGCAGCGCGACCGGCCGGGACGCCCCGCCGACGTCGAAGGTGAGCTGCTCGCGGTAACCGGCGGCGCGGGCGTAGCGGGCGATCTCGTCGAAACGGTCGGCGGCCTCGTGCGGCTCGTGCGCGTCGCTGGCCAGCGTGATCGGCACGCCCGCGTCGTGGCACATCCGCAGCAGGGTCGGCGCCGGGTACGGCTCGGCGCAGCGTTTGCGCAGCCCGGCGCTGTTCACCTCGACCGCCACCCCGCCGCGGACCGCCGCCGCGACCAGGCGCTCGTACAGGTCCACCGGCTCGGTGTCGCACCGGTGCCCGAACTTCTTGACCACGTCGGCGTGGCCGAGCACCTGCACGACTCCCGCCTCGGCCAGCTCGGTGACCAGCGCGAAGTAGTCCTCGTAGGCACGGCGCACGCCGCGGCGCTCGTACTCGTGCGTGACGGCGGGGTGGTCCAGGGCCCATTCGCCGACCCAGTGCACCGAGCCGACCAGGAAGTCGAACGGGTACTGCGCCAGGATGCCGGCGACGCGGTCCATGTGCGCCGGGAACCAGTCGACCTCCATGCCCAGCCGGACCGGCAGGCCCCGGTCGCGGGCGCCGGTGACGGCCTCGACATACCGGTCCAGGTGCAGGTTGAGCTCGTCGTAGTACATCCGCCGGGACTGCTCGGTCAGGTCCTGGCGCGTCCCGGCCGTCCAGAAGCCCTCGATCGCCGGGGCGAACTCGACGAAGCGGTACAGGTGCTCGGTGAAGCCGACCTCGGCCGCGCCGCGCGACAGCGCCCGCTCGACGAACGCGTCGACGTGTCCGGGCGGGTACTGCCCGGGGGGCGGGCTGGTCTCCGGCCGCGGCTCGTGCGGGTGCAGGTGCACGTGGTAGTCGCCCATGACGTCAGCTCTAGTCCACGGCACGGCACGCGCTGACGGCGGGGGTCCGGCACGCCACAGCCTGGGAGGCCGCGCCCACGCGCCGAGCAGGCCCGGCGCCGGGTGGGCGGTGCCGGACGGACGGTGCCGGACGGGGCGAACCACGCCGAGCCGCCTCAGCCGCCGGTCAGCCCGTCGACGATGACGCCGATGACGCGGGCGCGCCCGGCGGGGTCGGCGGCCAGCGGCTCGACCGCGCGGGAGGCGCCGATGAGCAGGCTCATCAGGTCGCTGACGGTCAGCTCTGGACGTACCCCCGCCTGCTGGGCGCGGCGCAGCAGCGCGCCCAGCGCGGCCCGCAGCCGCGTGCCCGCCGCCGACGCCGCCGCGTGCGGGTCGACCCCGGCCGCCGCCAGCGCCTCGGCGAGGGCGTTCTTGGACGCGGCCTGCTCGACCGTCTCGGCGAAGAACGTCCGCAGCGCCGCAACCGGGTCGGCGGCCTCGGCGAGCAGGTCGGCGCGGTCACCCAGGCGGTCCAGCCGCGCCAGGTATACGGCCGACAGCAGGCTCTCCTTGGTCGGGAAGTGCCGGAAGGCGGTGCCGACGCCGACCCCGGCGGCGCGGGCCACCTCCTCGACGGGCGCGCCGGTGCCGCGCGCGGCGAAGACCTGCTCGGCGGCGTCGAGCAGGCGGGCGCGGTTGCGCGCGGCGTCGGCGCGCAGCGGTCTGTCCTGTGCCGACATGTTCTCTTCTCCTGGACCTGGACAAGCGGAGTGATCAGTCCGTATAGTCGAAGACCGGAGTGATCACTCCGATTATGCCCCACGGCCGGGAGGAGACCGACCATGACCCCACGAGAGCTGTTCGACCAGCGGGTACGCCTCATCCACGCGAACCGGTGGCACGACCTCGCCCAGCAGTACGCCCCCGACGCCGTCGTCGAGATCCCGTTCGCCCCGCCGCAGCCCATCCGCCTGGTCGGCCGCGAGGCCATCGCCGCCCAGCTCGCCCGCGCGGGCACGCTGCGGCTGGCGTTCGCGGTGCGCGACGTGGTCGTGCACGAGACCGCCGACCCCGAAGTGATCATCGTCGAGTACGGCTACGACCTCACCGACCCCGCGACCGGCCATACCGCCGCCGTCGACAACATCCAGCTGTTCCGGGTGCGCGACGGGCTCATCACGTACACCCGCGACTTCCACGACCACCGCGCCATCGGCGAGCTGCTCAATCGGCCATAGAGCGTGGTTCGGGCGTGACGCGGGTAACATCGCCGTGAACTCTCAGCGTGCCAAGGAGGTCACGGTGGTGCATGAGGTACGCGGCGTCGTCGCTCGCGCCAAGAACGCCCCGGTCGGTATCGAGACGGTGCTCGTGCCCGACCCGGGGCCCGGTGAGGCGCTGGTGGCGGTGCAGGCCTGCGGGGTGTGCCACACCGACCTGCACTACCGCGAGGGCGGCATCAACGACGACTTCCCGTTCCTGCTCGGCCACGAGGCGGCCGGGGTGGTCGAGGCGGTCGGCGCCGGGGTCACCGAGGTCGCCCCGGGCGACTACGTGGTGCTCAACTGGCGGGCCGTCTGCGGCCAGTGCCGGGCCTGCACCCGCGGCCGCCCCTGGTACTGCTTCGCGACCCACAACGCCAGGCAGAAGATGACCCTGGCCGACGGCACCCCGCTGGCCCCCGCCCTGGGCATCGGCGCGTTCGCCGACAAGACCCTGGTCGCGGCCGGGCAGTGCACCAAGGTCGACCCGTCCGTGCCGCCGGAGGTCGCCGGGCTGCTCGGCTGCGGGGTGATGGCCGGGCTCGGCGCGGCGCTCAACACCGGTGCCGTCGGCCGCGGCGACAGCGTCGCCGTCATCGGCTGCGGCGGCGTCGGCAACGCCGCCGTCGCCGGGGCCCGCCTGGCCGGGGCGACCACCATCATCGGCGTCGACCTCGACGACCGGAAGCTGGAGTGGGCGCGGCAGCTCGGCGCCACCCACACCGTCAACGGCGGCCAGGCCGACGTGGTCGCCGCGATCCAGGAGCTGACCGGCGGCTTCGGCGCCGACGTGGTGATCGACGCGGTCGGCCGGCCCGAGACGTACCGGCAAGCCTTCTACGCCCGCGACCTGGCCGGGACCGTGGTCCTGGTCGGCGTGCCCACGCCCGAGATGAAGCTCGAACTGCCGCTGCTGGACGTCTTCGGCCGCGGCGGCGCCCTCAAGTCCTCCTGGTACGGCGACTGCCTGCCCAGCCGCGACTTCCCGGTCCTGCTGGAGCTCTACCGGCAGGGGCGGCTCGACCTCGGCGCGTTCGTGTCCGAGACGATTGCGCTGGACCAGGTCGAGGAGGCGTTCGCCAAGATGGGCCGCGGCGAGGTGCTGCGCTCGGTGGTGCTGCTGTGACCGCGCGCATCGAGAAGATCGTCACCCACGGCGTGTTCCGCCTCGACGGCGGCGAGTGGGAGGTCGACAACAACATCTGGCTCATCGGCAACGACTCCGACGTGCTGGTCGTCGACGCCGCCCACGACGCGGCGGCCATCGCCGCGGCCGCGGGCGGGCGCCGCGTCGTCGCCATCGTGTGCACGCACGCGCACAACGACCACATCGACGCCGCCCCCGAGCTGGCCCGCCGCACCGGGGCGCCGATCATGCTGCACCCCGACGACCGGATGCTGTGGGACCAGACCCACCCCGACCGGGCGCCCGACCGCGAGCTGGTCGCCGGCGACTGCCTGACCGTCGCCGGCGTCGACCTGTGGGTCCTGCACACCCCGGGCCACTCCCCCGGCGCGATCTGCCTGTACGCGCCCTCGCTGAAGGCCCTGTTCTCCGGGGACACCCTGTTCCACGGCGGGCCGGGCGCGACCGGGCGGTCCTACAGCGACTTCGGCACCATCATCGCGTCCATCCGGGACCGGCTGCTCACCCTGCCCGCCGACACCACCGTCCACACCGGGCACGGCGACACCACCACCATCGCCGCCGAATCCCCCGACCTCCCCATCTGGATCACCCGCGGCCACTGACCGAGCGGCGGGGCGGAGTCAGCGCAGGTGGTAGACGACGCTGGTCCACGTGCTGGTCACCGTGAAGCCCAGGGCGTGGTTGACCGCGAGCATGCCCGTGTTGGTGCCCGCGTTCGACGTCTTGACCACGGCCGCGTCGGGGCGGTCTGCCGCCAGGCGGGCCAGCGACTCCGCCTTCACCCAGGTGGCCAGGCCGCGCCGCCGGTGGGCGGGCACCACGGCGGTGTCCTCGGTGGACACGACCACCTCGGGCGGCGGTGCGGCCACGAGCTGCGTCAGCGCGGCGACCTCGCCGCTGTCGGCGACGATCGCGGTGACCCGCAGCTGCTGCCCGCGCGCGGCGACGGCCGCCTCCTCGTCGCGGACCCGGTCCGGCGTCCACTCGTCGTGCAGCCGCCCGCCGGAGTCGCTCGGGGCGTCGGCGATCGCATTGCGGGCCCGCGCGTAGGAGTCGAGCAGCTCGTCCGGGGCAGGCCCGGTCCAGGAGACGGCGCGGTAGCCGGGAACCGGCGCCGGGGCCAGGCGGGCGGGCAGATCCAGGCGGCAGGCGATCACGCTGTGGCCGCGCTCGGCGCCGGTGACGGCGGTGAACTCCGCGGCCGCCGGGTCGCCGTAGACCCCGGTGATGTGGGTACGGCCCAGGGCGCGGGCCCGGCTCAGCGCCGCGTCCAGCAGGGCGGTGCCGTGCCCGCGGCGGCGGTGCTCGGGCAGGACGCAGATGCGCAGGAACCCGGTCGTCACGCCCGGCGGCAGGTAGAGCCCCCCGTACGCGACGACCGGGTCACCGGCCGTGCCGTGCCAGCGCTGCTCGCCGGGCGGGGTGACCCGCATGCCGGAGACGCCCCAGGCCAGGTCCGGGGGTTCCTCCTGCGGCGCCACGGCCCGGTGGCACACCCGGCGGATCTCGTACATGTGCCGCAGCAGCGCCTCGTCGGCGTGCTCGGTGTCGACCTCGGTGACCATGCCCGGCACCGTACCGGCCGGGCGGGGGTCAGGTCAGCCCACTTCCTCGTGTACGAAGCACCAGCGCCAGTCCTCGCCGGGCTCGAACGACTGGATCACCGGGTGCTCGGTCTCGTGGTAGTGCAGCGTGGCGTGCTTCTGCGGCGAGGAGTCGCAGCAGCCGATGTGCCCGCAGGTCAGGCAGCGGCGCAGGTGCACCCAGCCGGTGCCGTCGCGCAGGCACTCCACGCATCCCTCGGCAGTCGGGGCCGGGTTCTCGGCGCTCTTCAGGTCTTCGCAGCTCATGCCTCTCCCATCCGGTGCAGCATCGACTCTTCCAGGTCCATGTCCCGCTGGGCTCGGACCAGGACCTCTTCGGGGATCTTTCCCTCGTCCCGGGCCGTACGAAACACCGCCCGCTCTGCTTCCAGCATCTCCCGCCGCAGTCGCACGTACGCCGCGGACGGGGTTTCCCGGTTGCCGCCCAGCCGCTCCCACACCGAGTTGGACCGGTGCTCGGTGAGCTGGCGCAGTTTGGCCACCACGTCCGGGGTGGTCCGCTCGGCCAGCTCCTCCAGCCGCTCCAGTGCGGCCTTGCTCGCCTGCTGCTGCACCTGCGCCTCGGCGAGGATGTCGCGGGTCGGATCGTCCTGGGGCACCCGCAGCAGGCGGGCCACGGTCGGCAGGGTCATCCCCTGCAGCACCAGCGTGCCCACGATCACCGCGAACGCCAGCCACACGAACAGCGCCCGCGGGTATTCCATTCCCCCGGCCAGGGTGGCCGGCAGCGCCAGCGCGGTGGCCAGGGTGACCACCCCGCGCATGCCCGCCCAGGCGAGCACGGTCGGGATGGAGATGTGCGGGGCGGGGTCGCGGCGGCGTACCCGGGGCAGCAGGCGGGTGAGGTAGGTGGCCGGGTACATCCAGAGGAAGCGCACGCCGACGACGGCGAGCAGCACCGCCAGCGTCACCCAGACCACCTCTTCGAGCGGGGCCTGCAGGTTGGCCAGCACCTCCCGCAGCTGGAGCCCGACCAGCAGGAAGACCAGGCCCTCGATCATGTACGTGGCCATCTTCCAGAACGCGCTCATCTGGAGCCGCGACTGCGCCGACATCAGGGTGGGCATCCGGTGGCCCAGGTAGAGGCCGGTCACCACCACGGCGACCACGGCCGAGGCGTGGATGGACTCGGCGACCGCGGTGACCGCGAACGGGGTGATCAGCGAGATCGAGTTGTCCAGCAGCGGATCGGTGGTCTTGCGGTGCACGTACGCCGCGGCCAGCGCTCCGATCGCGCCCACCAGGATGCCGCCGCCCGCGGCGAGGACCACCTGCCGCCCGATGGCCATCGGCCCGACCGCGGCGCCGGTGGCGGCCAGCACCGCGACCCGGAACAGCACCAGCGCGGTGGCGTCGTTGAGCAGGCTCTCGCCTTCGAGGATGGTCACCACCCGCCGTGGCAGCCCGATCCGCCGGGCCACGGCGGTGGCCGCGATGGCGTCGGGCGGGGCGACGACCGCGCCCAGCGCCAGGCAGGCCGCCAGCGGCACCTGCGGCAGCATCACGTGCACGGTCAGGCCGACCGCGACCGCGGTGACCAGGACCAGCCCGACGGCCAGCAGCAGGATGGGCCGCAGGTTGTACCGGAACGCGGGCACCGACGTCTCCAGGGCCGCGACGTACAGCAGCGGCGGCAGGATGCCGATGAGCACGAGTTCCGGCTCCAGGCGCAGCACCGGGAAGCCCGGCACGAGCGCCAGGATCAGGCCCACGATCACCAGGGCGATCGGGTTGAGCAGGCCGTACCGGCGGGACACGGCCGTCACGGCGACCACGACCGAGGCCAAAACCACCGCTACCAGCAGCGCATTCACGGGTAGAGCCTAGGGGCAGCCGTGCCCGGACCGCTGATCAGGAGCAGTGACCGGCCGGCCGGTCATCGACCCCCACTGACCGGCCGGTAGGTAAGATTCCTCTCCCGCATCGTAGGAACCAGAGGTGCCACCGCTTCTGTTCACTCGAAGTTCACGCAGGTCGGCGTGTACCGCCAGGCGGACGCACGACGCCCGGTGTCCGCCCCGGTTTCCGATCTACCTGCCGGTCGGTAGGCGGCCTCCGTGAACGGTCCGTGAACGCCGTCACGACACACCCGATCGGCCGCCCGGAACCGCCTACGCGCCTTTGACGAGGTCAGACGGCAGATCTTCAATGGTGTGATCCACGCAACAGCCATCCAGGGAGGAGGCATCGCGATGCAGGAGACAGTCCGTGACGCGGGTGCCCGGCTGCGGGCGCTGATGACCGTGATCGGGGTCGTACTGGTCATGTTCACCGGCGCGGCGGTGGCGGCCAAACCCGCGGCGGCGGCACCGGCCCCGGCGCAGGTGTCCGCACAGGACGCCACGACGGTCACGCCCGACACCGGGCGGCGCTGCTACCGGCAGTCGTACTGGCACCACGGCCACCGCTACAGCTACTACAAGTGCCGCTGGTACGGCGGCTACAACCACCACGACAACCACGGCGACAACCACCACGGCGATAACAACCACCACGGCAACGACAACCACCACGGCGGGAACCGCTGGTGAGTTCCATCCGTCCCTCGGGCCGGCGGGCGTACCCCCGCCGGCCCCTTTCTGCGTGGCACGATGTGCCGCATGGCTGAGACCCCACTGCTGCCGGCCACGAGCCGGGCCCTGCTGCACCGCATCGCCACCGCCCAGACCCAGGGCCGCGCCCCGTCGGTCGCCGCCGCGGTGCTGCGCGACGGCGCCCCCGTCTGGAGCGGGGGATACGGCCTGGTCGACGGCGCGGTCCCCGGCGACGACACGCAGTACCGGATCGGGTCGCTGACCAAGACCTTCGTCGCCGTACTGGTGCTGCGGCTGCGCGAGGAGGGCCTGCTCGACCTGGACGACCCGCTGTCGCGGCACCTGCCCGGCGCCCCCGCCGGCGCGTCGACCGTGTTCCAGCTGCTCGCCCACACCAGCGGCATCGCGTCGGAGACGCCCGCCCCGTGGTGGGAGCGCACCCCCGGCGACGTGCGCCCGGAGCTGGCCGACGTGCTCGGCGACGACTACCGCAAATACCCGGCCGGGCACCGGCACCACTACTCCAACCCCGGGTTCGCGCTGCTGGGCGCACTGGTGGAGCAGGTGCGCGGCCGGTCGCTGGGGCAGGTCCTGCACGACGAGATCCTGGCGCCGCTGAAGATGACCCGCACCACGCTGCTGCCGCAGGCCCCGCACGCGCACGGCTGGGCTGTGCACCCGTGGGCCGACGTGCTGCTGCCCGAGCCGACCGAGGACGCGGGCCGGCTGGCCCCGGCCGGGCAGCTGTGGTCGACGCTGGCCGACCTGTCCCGCTTCGCGGCGTTCCTGGCCGACGGCGACCCCGCGGTGCTGCCCGCCGCCGCGGTCGAGCTGATGCGCACGGCCGCCAGCCCGCCCGAAGGCGACCAGTGGGACTCCGGATACGGCCTGGGCGTGCAGCTCAAGCGCGACCACGGCCGCATGCTGGCCGGGCACACCGGCTCGATGCCCGGCTTCCTGGCCACGCTGTGGTTCAGCCCGGCCGACCGGATCGCGGCGGTGGTCCTGGCCAACACGACGACGGGCGTGTCGGTCGGGGGGCTGGGCGCCGACCTGGTCCGCATCGTCTGCGAGCACGAGCCGCGCCTGCCCGCACCGTGGCAGCCGCTGACCTCGTACGACCCGGCGCTGCTGGAGCTGACCGGCCCCTGGTACTGGGGACCGGGCGCGGTCGCGCTGAAGCTGCTCGCCGACGGCGACCTGGAGCTGGCCCCGCTGGCCGGCCCGGGTCGCGGCGCCCGGCTGAAGGCGCAGGGCGACGGCACCTGGCGCGGCCTGGACGGCTACTACGCCGGGGAGACCCTGCGCGTGGCGCGCCGCCCCGACGGCACGGTCGACCACCTGGACCTGGGCAGCTTCGTCTTCACCCGCACCCCGTACGACGCGGCCGCGGACGTGCCCGGCGGCGTGGACCCGGCGGGCTGGCGCGGGCTGCCGCGGGACTGAGCTCAGCTCTCGTCGGTGCGCGCGGCGCGGTCGGCGCCCGCGTGCACGGCCACGGCCAGCTCGACGCGGGAGGTCAGGCCGACCTTGGCCAGGATGCTGGACACGTGCGACTGCACCGTGCGGCGGGACAGGAACATCTGCGCGGCGATCTCCGGGTTGGACAGCCCGGCGGCGACGTGCTCGGCCACCCGCTGCTCGGTGTCGGTCAGGGCGGCCCAGCCCTGCTTGGGGCGGTTGCGGCTGCCGCGTGCCCCGGTGCGCAGCCCGGCCTGCCGGGCCCGCGCCCTGGCCCGGTCGGCGTCCCAGCCCGCGTCGAGCCCGGCGTAGGCGGCCAGGGCCCGCCGCAGCGCGGCGCGGGCGTCGGCGGCGGCACCGGCGCGGGCGTGCGCGAGCGCGGCCGCCTCCTGGGCGTAGCCCTCGTACAGCGGCCAGCCCGCGCGCCGGAACCAGACGGCCGCCGCGGCCAGCGGGGCCGGGTCGCCGGTGCGGGTGCCCTCGCACAGGTCCAGGCAGCCGTGCAGGCTCGGCACGGGTCCGGCCTCGACGAGTTCCCGCAGCACCCCGACCAGGTCGGCGAGCTCGCGGTCGCGGCCCAGTGCGAGCAGCGTGCGGGCCAGGTCCGGTGTGATCTTGTAACGCAGCCGGTGCGACTGCGCCACGCCCGCGTCCGCCCATACCGGGTAGAGCAGCTCGAAGGCCCGGTCGTGCGCGCCGGCCGCCTCCTGCCCCAGGGCGCGCGCCCACGCGACGATGCCCGAGTCGCCGGTGTCCTCCCCGTCGGCCGTCGGCGGCTGCGGCTCGCCCAGCCCGGCACCGGGCTCGCCGCGGTGCACGCCGACCAGGGCGTCGAACGCCCACAGGCGGCAGCTGTGGCCGAGCGGGTCCGGGCCGTCCATGCCGGTGCGGCACTCGGCCCGCGCGTCGTCCCAGCGCCCCTGGAGGTAGCGCAGGTGGGCGCGCTCGACGTACGCGGTGGTCAGGTACATGCCGCCGGTGCGCTGGTTGACGCGTACCGCCGTGGCGCTGGCCTCGTCGGCCTCGTCGAGCCGGTCCAGCTCGATCAGGCAGAACCCCTTCAGCGTGTACGGGTCGACCTGGAGATCCGGCTGGATCCCCGGCCCGAGGCAGCCGATGGCCCGCTCCACCAGGTCCAGCGCCTGGCCCAGGTCGCTCCTGGTCAGCGCGAACCCCTTGGCCAGGCTGCCGATCCCGACGGCGGTGTCGTCGGCCGCCGCCTGCCCGTCGGCGACCGCCCGGTCCGCCCAGGCCACGCCCTCGTCATACCGGCGCTGGAACAGCAGGCAGGCCGCGCCGATGCCGCGCAGCCGCGCGGCCTGCGCGGCGGTGGTGCCCGGGTCGGCCAGCGCCTCGCCGACGGTGTCGACCGTGTCGCGCAGGTGCCCCTGGCGCAGGCACGCCTGGGTGAGCAGCCAGCGCAGCTCGGTGCGGCTGGCCGGATCGGCGTCGGGGACGCTCAGCGCCTCCCGGGCCAGCACCTCGGCCTGCACCGGGTCGCCCGCCCACAGCAGCGCCCGGACCAGGTGCCGCCGCAGCCGCGCGGTCTGGTCCGGCGTACGCCCCGAGACGACCGCCAGGGCCTGCCGCATGAGCTGCACCGCCAGCTCGGGAGCGCGCACGATCAGCACGTCGGCGTCGGCGTCGAGCCAGGCTACGTCGTCGCCGTCGAGGCGGCCCGCCGCCAGCAGGTGCCCGGCGACCCGTTCCACCGGCGCGCACTGCTCCTCCAGCACCCGCCCGGCGCGCTGGTGCAGCGCGGTGCGCACCGCCGCGGGCAGGCTCTCGGCCAGGATCTGGCGGGTCAGGTTCTGCCGGAACCGCAGCGTCTGGCCGGTCTCGACCAGCAGCCCGGCCTCGATGGCGTCGGCGATCACGTCGGACAGCTCCATGACCGGGGTGTCCAGCACCGCGGCGAGCTGGGCGACGTCGACGGTCGAGCCGAGCACCGCCGCGGTCTGCACCGCCTCCCGGTAGCGGCGCGGGACGAGTTCCAGCTCGTGTGCGGCGATCTCGGCCAGCGGCCGGGGCGGCCCGGCGCGGCGCGGGCCGGGGGCCAGCTCCGCCCGCCCCTCGTGGACCAGCACCGAGCCGTCCTCGCGCGCCTCGGCCAGGATCGCCTTGACGTAGGTGGGGTTGCCGCCGGCGGAGTCGAGCAGGGCCAGCACCTCCGGCGAGGCGGCCGCGCCGAGCTCGTGCTCGGCCAGCGCGCGCACCGCGGCGGCGTCCAGCTGAGGCAGGGTGACCATGACCGCGCCCCGCCCCGCGAGGCTGCGCTGGAGGCTGTCCAGGGCCTCGCCTGGGGCGACGATCCGGGCGGCGACGACCAGCAGCAGCGGGAGCTGCTCGATCGTGCGCGCCAGCCGGTGCAGCACCACGGCGCTGGCGCGGTCGGCCCACTGGGCCTCGTCGAGCAGCAGCGCGAGCGGGGCGCGGCTTAGCCACCGGTCGGCCAGGTCGAGGATGGCCTCGGTCAGGGCCAGTTCGTGGTTGGCGGCGGTGCTGCTGTGGGTGAGGGCGCCCTCGCCGCGCAGCAGGGCGGCGACGTGGGCCAGGTCGGGGTCGGCGGCGATGGTGCGCGGGTCGGCGACGCAGGTCGAGATCGCGGCGAAGGGCAGGTCCTGCTCCAGCTCCTCGGCGGTGCCGCGCAGCACGCGCATGCCGAGGCGGGCGCACTCGGCGGCGAGGTGGTCGAGCAGGGTGGTCTTCCCGAAGCCGATCGGGGCCTGTACGAGCACGGCCCGGCCGTGCCCGGCGGCGGCGGCGCGGGCGGCGGCATACAGCTGGTCGCGCTCGGCGTCCCGGCCCGCCAGGTACGGCAAACCAGACTCCACGGGATCAGCGTAGTCAGGTGAGGGCCGCTCAGAACGGCGCAACTGCGCGATCGGCCGCACGCGGGGCGCGCGCTACCCTCGGGCCCATGCAGCGGTCGATCACGGCTCCCGTGCCCCATCCCGAGGCCCCCGGCCCCGGCAGCGTGCTGCCGTCGCACTACCACCACTGCTACGGCTGCGGCCCCGCCCATCCGACCGGGCTGCACTCCCGCGTCGTGGTCGGCGAGGGCGTGTCGGTGCACAGCACCGTCGAGCTGACCCGCGACCACCAGGGCGCCCCCGGCCTGGCCCACGGCGGGCTGCTGTCCACGGCGCTGG
This sequence comes from Catellatospora sp. TT07R-123, assembly GCF_018327705.1. Classification (NCBI taxonomy): domain Bacteria; kingdom Bacillati; phylum Actinomycetota; class Actinomycetes; order Micromonosporales; family Micromonosporaceae; genus Catellatospora; species Catellatospora sp. TT07R-123. Next base: position 2,265,410 of record NZ_BNEM01000001.1, read on the forward strand.
ACGAGGCGTTCGGCAGCGCGGCGCTGCTGCTGGGGCGGCCCGCGGTCACCGCGAGCCTGTCCGTCGACTACCTGCGCCCGGTGCCGATCGGCACCACCCTGCACATCCACGCCTGGTGCACCGGCAACGACGGCCGCAAGGTGCGCCTGAACGCCACCGCGATGATCGACGACCCCGCCGCCGACCCGGTCCTGCGCGCCACCGCCGTCTTCATCGCGGTCACCTTCGACCACTTCACCCGCCACCGCACCGCCTGACGCGAGCGCCGGTCACGTAGATCGGCCGAGTTGCCGGGCAGTCGGGCACTCGAAGCCTCCACTTTCGCCCGAGTGCCCGGCAACTTGGCTGGTCAGGGGGTCGTGCGGAGCCAGGCGGCGGTGTCGGTGGGGAGTTGGCCGTCGGGCAGGGGGGCGCTGGACAGGAGGAGGTCGGTGTGCCAGGGGAGGTCGACCGGGCGGTCGCCGAAGTTGACGACGCAGGTCAGGCCGCCGGGGCGGGTGAAGGCGAGCACCTGGTCCTCGGTGTCCAGCCAGGTCATGGGGCCGTCACCGAGACCGGCCTCGGCGCCGCGCAGGGCCAGGGCCGCCTGGTACAGCCGGAGCATCGAGTCCGGGTCGGCCTGCTGGTCGGCGACCGTCGACCCGGCCCAGTGCCGCGGCTGGGGCAGCCACGCGGGCTGCGCGCCGTCGGGGCTGAACCCGAGCGAGGTCCCGTCGGCCGACCAGGGCAGCGGCACGCGGCAGCCGTCGCGGCCCGGGTCGTTGCCGCCGGAGCGGTGGAAGATCGGGTCCTGGCGTACCGTGCCGGGCAGGTCCTCGACCTCGGTCAGGCCCAGCTCCTCGCCCTGGTACACGTAGACCGAGCCCGGCAGGGCCAGGGTCAGCAGCGCCGCCGCCCGCGCCCGGCGCAGGCCCAGCGCCGCGTCGGTCGGCACCTGGTGGCGCACCTGGCGCAGCGCGTGGTCGAACCCGGTCTCGGCCCGGCCGTAGCGGGTGACGGTGCGGGTCACGTCGTGGTTGCACAGCACCCAGGTGCTGGGCGCCCCGACCGGGGCGTGCGAGGCCAGGGTCGCGTCGACGCAGGCCCGCATCGCCTTGGCGTCCCACGGGGCGCCGAGGAAGTCGAAGTTGAACGCGGCGTGCATCTCGTCGGGCCGCAGGTAGCGGGCGAACCGCTCGGTGTCGCCCAGCCACACCTCGCCGATGAGCGCGCGCGGCACCTCGTACGAGTCGGCGACGGCGCGCCAGCTCCGGTAGATGTCGTGGATCTCGTCCCGGTCGACGAACGGGTGCGGGTCCGGCGGGCTGGTGCGGTCGAAGTCGGCCAGCGCCGGGTCCTTGACGCACATCGCCGCCGAGTCGATCCGGATGCCGTCGACGCCCCGGTCGAACCAGAACCGCAGGATGTCGGCGAACTCGGCCCGCACCAGCGGGTTGTCCCAGTTCAGGTCGGGCTGCTCGGCGGCGAACAGGTGCAGGTACCACTGCCCGTCGGCGACCCTGGTCCAGGCCGGGCCCTCGAACACCGACTGCCAGTCGTTGGGCGGCAGTTCGCCGTGCTCGCCCCGGCCCTCGCGGAACCAGAACAGGTCCCGGGCGGGCGAGCCGGGCCCCTCGGCCAGCGCCTGCTGGAACCAGGCGTGGGCGTCGGAGCAGTGGTTGGGCACGATGTCGACGATGATCCGGATGCCGTGCGCGTGCGCCTGCTCGATCAGCGTCTCGGCTTCGGCCAGGGTGCCGAAGCTCGGGTCGATGTCGCGGTAGTCGGCCACGTCGTAGCCCGCGTCGGCCATCGGCGACGGGTACCACGGGCTGAACCAGATCGCGTTGATGCCGAGGTCGTGCAGGTACCCGAGCTTCGCGCGGATGCCCGCGAGGTCGCCGGTCCCGTCGCCGTTCGCGTCGGCGAAGGAACGCGGGTAGACCTGGTAGATGGCCGCATGGCGCCACCAGTCACGGGAGTCGTGGTGAAACACGGGTACCTGCTCTCTAATTCGGTTTCGTCGGTCAGAAGCCGCTGTTGCCGGGGCCGAGGTTGAGCGTGTAGCCGGTCCGGTTGATCAGACCGCCGCTCGCGGCACCGGTGACCGTGACGTACGTGACGTACGCGCTGCCCGCGGCGTTGAGCTCGATGCCGTACGTCCCGGCCCCGTTGACGGTGACGTGGTCCAGCGTCAGGCTGGTGATGTTCTTCAGGTAACTGAGCAGGATGCCCTGGTATTGGCTGTCGATGATGTCGACGTCCTTGACCAGGACCGGCGCGGTGATGTCGGTCGCCTCGGCGTAGATCCACAGGCCGCCGAGCGAGGAGTTCCAGTTGCGCTCGAAGCTGCTGGTACGGGTCAGCGTGTTGCGCTGCACCGACGTGGTGCCGCTGAACGCCAGCGCCCCGTGCCAGGTGCTGACGGTGATGCCCGCACCGGCGTACACCGAGTCGGTGATGAGGTTGTCCTCGATCCGGTTGGCGGTGCCGCCGTAGATCGCCGCGCCGTTGGCCAGCATCGGCAGGTTCACCGTGTTGAACGTGAACGCGCTGTTGGTGACCGGCGCCGAGTTCGACCACATGGCCAGGGCGTCGTCACCGGTGTTGCGCAGCACGCTCTGGTCGACGCGCACGTTGGCCGCCCCGCCGTTGACGTTCACGCCGTCGGCGAAGGTGTTCCGGATGCGGACGCCGACCGCGTAGAGGCCGTTGGTGCCGGTGGTGGGCCACATGCCGACCTTCGTGTGCTCGATCCACACGTGGTGGATCAGCGAGCCGGTGCCGAAGTTGCCCTCGATGCCGGTGTCGAACGCGCTGTCGTCGCGGTAGCGGACGTCACCGGCGATGGTGAAGTCGGCCAGGCGCACGTTCGAGCCGGTGGCGAAGAAGCCGCCCTTGCCGTTCGTGCCCTTGATGACCGTGTACCACTCGCCCGCGCCGCGCAGGCTGACGTTGGCGATGTTGATCCGCGCGTTGACGACGAACGTGCCCGAGGGCACCCACACGCCCTTGCCCTGGCTCTGCGCCGCCGAGATCGCGCTGTTGAACGCGTTGGTGTCGTCGCCGCTGTCGTTGGCCACGGCGCCGTAGTCGGTCACGGAGAGGAAGTTGGCGGGCTGGGTGAGCGCGGCCGGGGTGACCTCGCCCTCGATCAGGTCGATCGTGTAGTACGCCGCCGAGGAGGACGCGTCCTTCTGGAGCTTGACCACGGTGCCCGCCGCGTACGTGCTGGGCAGGGTCACCCGGACCTCGTCGAAGAAGCGGTGCGGCTCGCCCCCGGCCGGGTTGTTGTTGTACGGGTACGCCCCGTACACCCAGCTGTAGACCGAGCTCAGGGTCACGTCGGCGACCTTGGTGGTGCCGTTGTACAGCGCCAGCGGCGCGGTCTGGCCGGTGCCGCCCGCGTTGTCCGGGATCGAGTAGCGGATGACCAGCGCGTTGGCGGGCTTGGTGAGGGTGACCTGCACGTACTGGCCGGTCGAGGAGAGCTTGACCGCCTTGCGGCCCGACGCCTCCGAGGCCTCGGTGAGGTAGGTGCGGTTCGGCCCGACCACCGCCGCGTTGGTGCTGCCGCTCTCGGCCTCGTAGGTGGTGTAGGGCACCGTCGCGCCCCGGGCGGCCAGGGCCGCGCCGCCGGTCACGTACAGCGTGTCCAGCTGCACGTTGCCGGAGTCGCCGGAGTCGTACTGGTAGGTGACGATGTTGAGCCCGGCGCGCAGGGTCAGGTTCTGCGCGGCGGTGAGCCAGCCCGACCCGGCGGGCAGCGTGAGCTGGCCCTGCTTGAGGTCGTTGACGTACACCGACACGGTCCGGGAGGCCCCGTTGGTGTTGGCGTAGCGCAGCGTGGTCGCGGCGGAGCCCGCGGCGGCGGCGTTGACGGTGCGGATCACGCGGGCGCCGACGCTGGTCAGGCCGGTGACGTAGCCGGTGCCGTTGTAGCCGGCCGTGGCGGTCGCGGCCGAGGTGCCGCCGGACAGGAAGCCGGTCTCCAGCTCGTACGGCTGGCCGCCGGGCTGACCGGTCGGCGAGGGGGACGGCGAAGGCGACGGCGAGGCCGACGGGCTGGCGGCGGTGCCGGACACGGTGATGTTGTCGATGTTGACGTTGCCCGAGTCGGTCGTGTCGAACTTGTACGCCACGGTGTTGCCGCCGTTGTTCAGGCTCACCGAAGAGGCGAACGTGCCCCAGGTGTCCCAGTTGGCGGTGGCGGGCAGGCTGACCTGGCCGGTCTTGGCGCCGTTGGCGTACAGCGACAGGGTCATCGTGGCGCCGGTGCCGTTGGCGTAGCGCAGCGTCACCGTCCGCGAACCGGCCCCGGACACGCTGACCGTGAAGGCCGTGTTCGCGTTGCCCTTGTTGCCGTCGGTGTAGCCGCCGACGAACCCGGATCCGGTGAAGCCCGGGTGGTCCGTGGCGATGGTCGCACCGCCGGACAGGGCGGCCGACTCGGCCTCGTACTGGCCCGCGGGCGGCGCGGCGACGTCGGCGACGGTCAGGCTGTCGATGTTGACGTTGCCCGAGTCGGCCGTGTCGAACTTGTAGCTGACGGTCGCGCTGCCGTTGGGCAGGCTCACGGTCTCGACCTCGGTGCCCCAGCTGTCCCAGTTGGCGGTGGCGTTGAGGCTGATCTGCTTCTGCTTCGTGCCGTTGACGTACAGCGACAGCGTCTTGGTCTGGGTGGTGCCGTTGGCGTAGCGCAGCGTCAGCGTGCGGCTGGCGGCACCGGAGTTGCTGACCGTGAAGGTCGTGTTCGCGTTGCCCTTGTTGCCGTCGGTGTAGCCCCCGACGAAACCGGAGCCGGTGTAGCCGGTGTGGTCGGTGGCGACCGTGGTGCCACCGGCCAGCGCGGCCGACTCGGCCTGGTACGTGGTGCTGGCGGCCTCGGCGGGCAGCGCGGCGAGCACGCCGGTGACCAGGGCGGTCGCCGTCGCGGCAGCGGTCGCCAGCGCGATGCGCAGCGTGTTGCGGGAGGTGGTGCGTGGTGCGGAGCGGTGCATGGTGCGTTACTCCTTCCCTGCGGTGATGGGGGTCCCCCGTGTCCCGGGCAGCGGCCATCGGCTCACCGTCGACGGTGGGCTGGTGGTCGGTGTCGGTGCCGGTCAAGCACCGCCGGGCGCGGCGCTCGACCGTGTCTGCGGTGCCGTCAGCCCTTGATGGCTCCGGCGGACAGGCCGTTGAGGATCCGGCGCTGGAAGATCATGAAGACGACGATCATCGGGATGCTGGCCATGGCCAGCGCGGCGTACAGCTCGTTCTGCGGCACCTGGCCGGTGAAGGACAGGCGGCTCAGCGCCACGCTGATGGTCTGCTCCTGCGGGTCCTGGAGCACCAGCAGCGGCCAGAGGAAGTCCTTCCACGATCCGATGATCGCGAAGATCGAGATGACCGCGAGCACGGGCAGCGACAGCGGCAGGATCACGTTCCACAGCGTGCGCAGCCGGCCCGCGCCGTCGATGCTCGCGGCTTCGAGCAGGTCGTCGGGGATCTGGTCGAAGAACCGCTTGAGCACGTAGATGTTGAACGCGTTCGCCGCGCCGGGCAGCCACAGCGCCCACGGGCTGTCGATCAGGTTGAGACCCACGATCGGCACGTCGACCACGGTCAGGTACGACGGCACCAGCAGCGCGGCGGCGGGCAGCATCAGGCTGGCCAGCATCGCGCCGAGCACCACCTTGCCGAAGACGGGCCGCAGCTTCGACAGGGCGTACGCCGCCGCGACGTCCACCAGCAGCTGGATCAGCCAGCCGAAGAACGCGTAGTAGGCGGTGTTGGCCAGGAAGTGGCCGACCTGGAGCCGCTCCCACGCGTCGGCGAAGGTGCTCCAGCGCCACTCCTGCGGCAGCAGCGTCGGCACCGGCTGCACCAGCTCCTGCGGCGACTTCAGCGCGCCGGAGAACATCCAGTACAGCGGGAAGATGAACGCCAGCGCGAAGGCCGCGGCCAGCGCACCCAGCACCAGGCGGTAGACCAGCCGGTTGCGGCCGCGCCGCAGGTCGGCGTCGGAGATCAGCGATCGGGTCGAGGAACTCATCTGCGGCACCTGCTCTCAGTCGGGCTTGCGGGTCAGGCGCAGGTACACGGCCGAAAACGCGCCGAGCACGATGAACAGCAGCACGCTCATCGCGGCGGCCAGGCCGAAGTCGTTGTTGACGGTGAAGGCGTACCGGTAGATCAGCACCATCACCGTGATGGTGTCCGGGTTCGTGGTGCCGGTCAGCTGGAACGGCTCGATGAACACCTGCATGGTGGCCACGATCTGGAGCAGCAGCAGGACCAGCATGATGAAGCGCATCTGCGGGATGGTCACGTGCCGCACCCGCTGCCAGACGCTCGCGCCGTCGAGCTCGGCGGCCTCGTAGAGCTCGCTCGGGATGCCGGCCAGCCCGGCCAGGTACATGATCGTCGCGCCGCCCATGTTGGCCCAGGTCGAGACCAGCACCAGCGAGACCATCGCCATCTTCGGCGACTGGGTCCACTCCGAGGTCGGCAGGTGCAGCGCGCTCAGCACGGCGTTGAACAGGCCCGTGCCGGGGTCGTAGAAGTACTTCCACAGCAGCACGCTGACGATCGGCGGCAGCATCACCGGCAGGTACACGGCGACCCGGAAGAAGCCCTTGGCGTGCCGGAACTCGTTGATGACCAGCGCCACCACGAACGGCACCGCGTACCCGAACAGCAGCGCCAGGGCCGTGAACTCCAGCGTGTTGAGCCAGGCGGTGCCGAACAGCGGGTCGGCGAACAGCGCCCTGTAGTTGTCCAGCCCGACCCAGTAGGGCGGGCTGACGAAGTTGTCCTGCTGGAAGCTGAGGATGATGCCCTTGACCAGCGGATACCAGGAGAACAGGCCGAAGCAGACCAGACCGGCCGCCAGGAACGCGTACGCCTGCAGGTTGTCGCCGATCCGCCGCCGCAGCCGCTCGGATGCCAGAACCGTCATCGTGCCCGCCCTCTCTGCTCGGACAAGGGGTAGGCCCCGGGCCGCCAATCCCCCGGCCCGGGGCCTGTTCGTCACTTGGCTGCGGCCAGGATCGTGTTGACCTGGGCCTCTGCGTCAGCGAGGAGCTTCGCGATGTCGGCGTTGCGGTCGGTCAGGACCTTCTGCATCGCCGTGTCCAGCACCGCGTAGACCTGCTGCGCCAGCGGCGGCTCCAGCTTCAGCGGGATGCTCGCGGTTCCGGCGACGAACGGTGCGAAGTTGCCCGAGGGCACGTTCGCGAACTTCGTGGTGGCTTCCTCACGCTTGGCGGCGGAGGCGCCGGTCCAGATGTTGGGCTGCGGCAGGCCGACGGGCTGGCCCGCCTTGGACGCCTTCTCGTTGTCCGCCATGATCCGGTCCGGGTTGACCGTCTTGAAGGACAGCCAGGTCAGACCGGCCTTGATCTTCTCCGGGCTGAGGCCGGCCTTGAACATGTAGCCGTCGCCGCCGCCCAGGGTGCCCTGGCCGCCGGGCATGACCGACAGGCCGTAGTCCTCGTACTTGCCCTTGTACTGGTTGACGATGACCGGCAGGTTGTCCGACGAGCCGATGTACATGCCGAGCTTGCCCGAGGCGGCCATCTGGATCAGGTCGGCCCACTCCAGCAGCTGGCGGCTGCCCATGGTGTCGTCGGTCCAGCGCATGTCGTGCAACTGCTGGAGGACCTGCTTGCCCTTCTCGTTGTTGAAGGCGGCCTTCCACTTGTCGCCGTCCTTGACGGCGATGTCGCCGCCGACGGAGTACATCTCGGCGGTGAAGTGCCAGCCGCCGGTGTTGCTCTTGCTGTAGTCGCCGTAGCCGACCACGCCGTCACCGAGCGCCTTCAGCTTCTGGGCGGCCGAGCGGACCTCTTCCCAGGTCTTCGGCGGGTTGGCCGGGTCGAGACCGGCCTTGGTGAACAGCGTGCGGTTGTAGACCAGGCCCAGCGAGTAGTTGGCCGAGGGCAGGCCGTACACCTTGCCGTCCGGCCCGGTGAAGACCTTCATCAGCTGCTCCTGGATGTCCTTCACCTGCGGGACGGTGTCCAGGTAGGCCGAGATGTCGGAGACCTGCTTCTTGGCGATCAGCGCCTGCGGGTCGGTGAAGTAGACGTAGAAGACGTCCTCCAGCTGGCCGCCGGCCAGCTTGGTGGCGAACGTCTGGGGGTCCATGAACCCCTCTTTGGCGTCAATCTTGATGTTCGGGTACTTCGCCTCGAACGCCTTGACGTCGGCCTCGAAGTTGGCCAGGTTGACCGCGTCGGTCGCCGGCGGCTTGCCGTTGACCGTGATCGTCACGGGGCCGTTCGACTCGGCGGGCTTGTCCTCGCCGGAGCAGGCGGCGCCGAGCAGCGCCGTGCTGGCGACCAGCGCCAGCGCGACGGACTTGCCAAGCATGCGACGGTTCATCGTCAAAAATCCCTTCCTGGATATGCACAGGTACCGGGCCGGGGCAGCCCGGGTCGACCGGAAGCGCGGGCGCTCCGGTTGTTGCTTGCGCATTGCCACCGCGTTGCTCCGAGATTTCCGAGCGTTTCGGCGTGAGCAGAAGGCTAGACCTTCCGCCCCCAAGAAGTCCATGGGTTGTTGCAAAAAATTGACCAGATGATCGTCTTTGAGTTGCACAACCCCGCAAACACGAAACTTATCGATGCATCAAGCGCCTGAACTGGCCATTGTCGACTTCGGACTGATCACGACGGGCAGGGGCCAGTTGAGCTGCGCACAATCAGCTCCGGGTCGAACAGGATCTCGCCCCGGTCCACCACGCCGCCTTCGATCTGCGCCATCAGCGCGGCCACCGCGGCGGCCGCCATCGGCTCGATCGGCTGGCGGATCGTGGTCAGCGGCGGATCGGTCACGCCCATGAACACCGAGTCGTCGAACCCGATCACCGACACGTCCTGCGGCACCGAAAGCCCCTGCTTGCGTACGGCCCGGACCGCCCCCAGGGCCAGCGCGTCACTGGCGCAGACGATCCCGGTCACGCCCTCGGCCAGCAGGCGGGTGGCCGCCCCGCGGCCGCCCTCGGTCGAGAAGATCGTGTGCTCCACCCAGCGCCGCCACTGCCGCGCCTGCCCCCGCTGCTCGAAGAACCGCACGTAGGCGGCCAGTTTGCGGGCCGACGGGATGTGCCCGGGCGGCCCCAGCACCAGGCCGATCCGCTCGTGGCCCAGCGCCGTCAGATGGGTCAGCGCCTGGTCGACGGCCAGTTCGTCGTCGACGCAGACGCGCGGCACGCCCAGGTTCTCGTCGGCCGCGTTGAGCAGCACGATCGGCAGTCTGCGCTCCTCCAGCCGGCGGCACTGCTCGGGCCCGGCGTCGGCGTAGCTGCCGCCCACGAACACGATGCCGCCGACCTGGTGCGACAGCAGCATCTCGATGTAGTGCGACTCCGACACCCCGTCGGCCGTACGCGTGCACAGCGCCGGGACCAGGCCGCGCTTGATCAGCGCCTGCGCGATGACCTCGGCGAACGCCGGGAAGATGGGGTTCTGCAGGTCGGGCAGGACCAGGCCGACCAGGCGGCCGCGCTCGGCGCGGATGCGCTCCGGGCGCGGGAAGCCGAACACGTCCAGGGCCGTGAGCACGGCATCCCTGGTCGCGGGGGCGATGCCCGGCTTGTTGTGCAGCACGCGGCTGACCGTCGCCTCGGAGACTCCGGTGAACTTGGCCACCGCCGCCAGTCTGCTCGTCACACGGGCGAGCTTACGGCAACTCATGCAAAAACTCGATACCCGAACGCAATCGCTTGCGTCGCTCTGTCGCTCTGTCGCTTGCCTCGCTCCGTCGGTCCGTCGGTCCGTCGCGCGCGCTGTCGCACGACGGCGCGCGGTCAGTCGGTGGCCGGGCCCTCCGCGTGCCGGGCGAAGTTCGCGGGAGGTTCGGTGCGGGGAGCCCCGGACCCGGCTGCGGGACTCGCGGTCGGTGCGGCGGCCGGGGCACCGGCCGACTCCCGGGCGGTGCGGCGCCCGGCGCGGACGTCGATCAGGGCCACCACGAGCGCCGCCAGCACGAACGCGATCGTGAGCAGCAGTCCGTGGCGGAACGCGGTGGCGAAGTCGCCGTGCGAGTTCTCCAGGCCCTCGAAGAAGATCGCGCCGATCGCCGCGATACCGACCGCAGCCCCGATGCGCTGCCCCGTCTGCAGGACGCCGCTGGCGCTGCCCGCCCCGGCGACGGGCACCTCGGCCAGCGTCAGCGTCTGGTTCGGGGCGATCACCAGGCCGCTGCCGACACCCGCGATGAGCAGCGGCAGCGCGGTGGCCCAGCCGTCGGCACGGCCCGGCACCAGCTCGACGGCGAGCTCGACCCCGGCCAGGCCGACGGCCACCAGGCCCAGGCCGATCGCGATGAGGGTACGACCGATGCGGGTCACCACCCGCCCGCCCGCACCCGCCGACACCGCGGAGCCGAGCGCGAACGGCAGCGTGGCCAGGCCGGCCTGTAGCGCCGAGTAGCCCAGGCCCTGCTGGAGGTAGAGGGTGAAGATGAAGAAGATCGCGGTGAAGCCGGCGAAGTAGACCAGGCCCAGCAGCGTGCCCAGGGCGTACGAGCGGCGGCGGAACAGCTTCAGGTCGACCATCGGGGTCGCGGTGCGCGCGTACCGCCGCTCCCAGACCACGAACCCGGCCAGCACGGCCATCCCTGCCGCGAGCAGCAGCCACGTCTGGTGCCACGACCAGGTCTGCTCCTGGATCAGCGGCAGCAGCACCAGCACCACCCCGACCGCCAGCAGCAGCACCCCGACCGGGTCGAAGCTCTCTTTGCGTCTTCGGTTGTCGCAGAAGGCGGGGATGAAGCGGTACGCCATGATGATCGCCGCCACCCCGACCGGGATGTTGACGTAGAAGACCCAGCGCCAGCCCTGCGCCACCCCGGCCGCCTGGATGAGCAGCCCGCCCAGCAGCGGGCCGATCGCGGTGGAGATGCCGACGATCGCACCGAGCATGCCGAAGGCCCGGCCGCGTTCGGCACCCCGGAACAGCTGCTGGATCAGGCCGCTGATCTGCGGGTTCATGATGCCGCCCGCGGCGCCCTGGATGAGCCGGGCCAGCACCAGCATCAGCGCGGTGCGGGCCAGCCCGGCCGCGGCACTGGACAGCGTGAACAGGGCGACCGCCGCGACGAACGCGTTGCGCCGCCCGTGCATGTCGCCGAACCGGCCCGCGGGCACCAGCAGCAGGCCGAAGGCCAGCGCGTACCCGGAGAGCACCCATTGCAGATCGCTGTCCGTGGCATGCAGTCCCATCCGGATCGACGGCAGCGCCACGTTGACGATGCTGACGTCGAGCAGGGCCATGAAGCCGCCGATGAGGCACACGCTCAGGGCGTGCCACCGGCGCGGATCGGGCCGGTAGTCGTCACCCGCGCCGCTGTACATGATCCCGAGCCTACCGGCGGGATGTCCGCTTCCCGGCTGGTTCGCGGTAATCGTGCCGACTCGACCTCCGTCGCCGACTCCCCCAGCTCATACCCCTCCGGCCCGGTCGGCTCCGACTCGGTCGGCTCCGGCTCGGTCGGCTCCGGCTCGGTCGGCTCCGGCTCGGTCGGCTCCGGCTCGGTCGGCTCCGGCTCGGTCGGCTCCGGCTCGGTCGTCGGATTCCTCCCGGGCTCAGTCGTCGAACTCGACGCCGGTCGCCTGCGCCAGGGCCACCAGGGCGCGCAGGCGGTCGCCGTCGGTGGCGACACCGCCGAGCAGCTCGCCCAGCTCGGCCAGGGCGGCCCGGTCGGTGCCGTACGCGCAGAACATGCCGGCCTCCGGGTCGTAGCCGAAGCGGCCGTCCAGGTCGGGGGCCTCGTGCTCGACGACGAGCCGGGCGACGCCCTCCCAGAAGTACCCGTTCGGTTCGTGGCCGAGCTCCTCGATCAGCTCGTCGACCTCGGTGGTGCCCGCGTTCAGCAGAAGCGAGTACTTGCCGGCATCCGTTTCGATCAACTTCAACGGGGTCATGGCGCGAAGCCTCGCACACGCCCGGCCCGCCCGCGCGGGCGCGTGGACGCGTGGGCGCGTGGATGGCGAACGGCGGCGCGCAGGCCGGCGTAGCTGGTAGACATAGCTGACTGCCACGGGGACGGGGCGCGATGGGCGACTCGCTGGATACGCTGACGCTGGCCGGTGTGGTGGACCTGCTGGTCAAGCTGGTCGAGTTCGCCGGCGCGCTGATCATCTTCGTCGGCGCCGCGTTGGCGTTCGCGCAGTTCGTCACCACCGCCGTCCGGGTACGGCGTACCGAGAGTTTCACGCCGATCCGGCTGGGCCTGGGGCGGTTTCTCGTGCTCGGGCTGGAGTTCCAGCTCGCCGGCGACATCCTGCGCACGGCGATCGCGCCGACGCTACGCGACATCGGCGAGCTGGCCGCGATCGCGGCGATCCGCACCGCGCTGAACTTCTTCCTCAACCGCGAGATCAGAGACGAACGGGCCGAACTCGCCGCCGCGGCCGGACCGCGCCTAGACCCGGCCGACGACATGGGTCCCAGCCACAGGCGTCCGACCAGCCCACGCTCCGCCGCCGGAACTCCGGTCAGCAAGGGTGCCGACGCCGGGGGCTCCGACGGCAGGGGTTCAGGCGGCAGCGGCTCCGACGCCAGGATTTCCAACGGCGGGAGCTCAGACGGCGGGACCTCAAGCGGCGGGGGTTCCGATGGCGAGAGTTCGGGCGGCGGGAGCTCAGGTGCCGAGGGTTCTGATGGCGGGAGCTCAGGCGGCGAGGGCTCAGGCGGCGAGGGCTCAGGCGGCACCGGGCGCGGGAGTCGGGGCTGGACGTGACCGCGGCAGCTCTGATCAACTTCGCTGCCATGGCCTGCGTCGCGGCAGGGCTGGTCGCGGGCGGGCTGGTGCTGGCCACGGGCGCTACGGCACGGTTGGCACTCGCCGTGGCGCTGGACTTCTGGCTGGCTGCGGGGCTGCTGCGGCTTGCACTGCCCGTGCCGTGGCAGGCGGTGGCCGCTGCGGCGGCCATCCTGGCGATACGCCGTCTGCTGAGCGCGGCCCTGCGCCACCCGGCCGACACCCCGCCCACCGCCCCGGCCCCGACGACCGCCACCCGCCGCTAGCGCCAACCTCCCCACCGCCCGACCCCGCCACTCCCGCGGACCGACCGAAGGCTCCGCCCCGATGATCGGCGCTCCCAGTCAAAATGCCCGCCACCACATCACGACCTGACCGAAAACGCCGATCACCTCCCCCGCCACCCACCTCAACAGCCCCCTCCCGGCCGCGCCACCAGCCCAAAGATCAGCACTTGCGGTCAAAACCTTCCCCACCACCCCAGATCCAGACCGGAAACGCCGATCATGTGGCGATCTGCCCGCACCGTCGCTGTCGGCCCGGACCGTCGTCTCGGGCTCGGGCGCCGACCGGATACCGATGATCGGTTTCTCCGGTCGGAATGTTCGGCAGCAGAGCAGGTTCCGACCGCAGACACCGATCATTGGTACCGGCGCGGGGAACCGCTGCGGCCGCGCGGAGGGCGTCGGCGGACCGGAGTACTTCAGGCCGGGTGCGCCGGGCAGGGCCGGGTGCGCGGGGCAGGGGACGGCATGCCTGGTGGGACGGCGGCCCGGTGGGGATGGGACCGCGTGCTCGGTGGGACCTTGGCGACGACCACCGGCCCCGGGCCCCACGGCTGGTGGCAGGTGGGGACGGGACGGCGTGTCTGGTGGGACGGCGGTGCTGAGGGAGGGTGTTACTTGGCCTGTAGGGACAGGCTGTGGCCGGCGGGGCCGGTGAGGGAGAGGCGGTCGGCGGTGACCTTCCAGGTCACCTCGCCGGTCAGGGTCGCCAGCACTGCCTGCTCCAGCCGGTTCAGGTCGTCGGCGCAGGCCATCTTGGTGGTGCGCAGCGCCGAGAAGACGATCTTGTCGCCCCGCTGGACCGCGGTCCCGCCGAGCTGGTTGCACCCCGTCGACCCCTCCACCCGGCCGTCGGTGAACTCCAGGTACGCCGCGCCGGTGGGCACCGAGCCCGCCGCGTCGCCCGTGATCACGGTGTCGACCAGCCAGCGGGTGCCGGCCAGCGGCCGGTCCGGCTCGGCGGTGGCCCGGTCCTGCATGACGATCTCCGTCTTCCCATCGGTGAGCGTGAGCACGTCCCCGGCCACGGACCACGACGGCCCCGCCTCGACGAACTTCGCGAGCCAGCTGTCCTGGTCGTGCCGGGCGGGGTCGCAGCCCATCTCGGTCGACCCGAGACCGTCCACGACCAGCCTGCCGCCACCGTAGGCGCCCATGCCGACAAGGTGGTTGCACCCCGCCGTGAGGTCGATCCGCCCGTCTTCCTGCACCGTCAGCCGGATCCGGGTGCCGGCCACCAGGGTCCGTGCCGTCCCGTTCTCGGCCACCGACGTCGACAGGAACGTCCGCCCCGCCAGCACCGCTGCGGCGTCCGGGCCGGCCGACCCGGCGTCGACGGGCCGGGCACACGCCCCGGCCAGCAGCACGACGGACAAGATCGCAACGGTACGCACAACACCAGACATGCCCCTTTCGACTCGCCACCCCCGCCCCCGGTTCCCACCGGCCGGGTGCCGATCACCACCCGGCCCGGGGCGAGAGGTGGGCCGGGCCGGGTGGTGATCGGCGTCCGCGGCCCGCCTCCCGCCCCGGGCCGCGGGTTCTAGCCGGAGACGCTGATCACCCAACGGGCGAGCGGCCAGCCGGGGGGAGTAAACGGTCTATTCTTGGTGACATCGACATTTCGTGCGTACGTACCATGGAGAACTGGGTGTTTTGACGGATCCGGCGGCGAACGACGAGCAGCGACGTGACAGCCCGCCGCTCGACGACGCACGGCCCGAGCAGCTGCACCGCAGCGACCGCACCCTGGTCACCCGGCGGTTCCTGCCCGGCGGCGGGTCCGTCATCGTCAAACAGGCGCTCGGCCCGGACGCCGTCAAGCGCACCGACCACGAGCTGGCCATCCTGCACCGCCTGCGCGGCGCCGAGGGCGTCGCCCAGCTCGCCGACACCCTCGCCGAACGCGGCACCCTGGTCCTGGTCGACCCCGGCGGCACCACCCTGGCCCAGCGTGCCAAGCCGCTGCCGCCGGGCGAGGTCGTCACGATCTCGCTCGACCTGGCGCGTGCCCTGGCGGAGATCCACCGGCGTCACGTCGTACACCGCGACGTCTGCCCGGCCAACGTCGTGCTGCCGCCCGGCGGCGGTGTGTGCCTGGTCGACTTCGAGCTGGCCACCGCGTTCGCGGAGATCAGGCCCGAGTTCACCCACCACAACGAGATCGTCGGCTCGCTGCCGTACCTGGCCCCGGAGCAGACCGGGCGCACCGGGCGCGCCGTCGACCAGCGGGCCGACCTGTACGCCCTCGGCGCCACCATGTACGAGCTCGCCACCGGCGCGCCGCCGTTCGGCACCGGCGATCCGCTGCGGCTCAGCCACGCCCACCTCGCCCGGCGCCCCGTGCCGCCCGCCGAGGCCGACCCGAGGATCCCCGCCGAGCTGTCGGCGGTCATCATGCACCTGCTGGAGAAGGAGCCCGACCTCCGGTACCAGAGCGCCGAAGGCCTCGCCCACGACCTCGCGCTGCTGCGCGACGCCCCGCCCGGCAGCCCGGCCGGGCTGCGGGTCGGCGCCAACGACGTGCCGCTGCGGCTGCTGCCCCAGTCGCGCATCATCGGCCGCGACCCCGAGATCCAGACCCTGGCCACGGCGTTCGCCGACGCGATGAGCGGCCTGGGCCGCGGCCTGCTGGTCAGCGGCGGCGCCGGGGTCGGCAAGACCTCGCTCGTCGACGAGCTGCGCGCCATCGCGTCGGCCGGCGGCGGCTGGTTCGTGTCGGGCAAGTTCGACCCGCACCGCCACGACCGCGAGTACGACGCGGTCAGCCAGGCCACGCGCGCGCTGGGCCGGCTCCTGCTCGCCGAGCCCGAGGAGGAGCTGGTCGAGCTGCGTGCCCGGGTGCTGCGCTCGCTCGGGCACAACGCCGGGCTGATCGCCGCGGTGCTGCCCGAGTTCGCGGCGCTGCTGCGGGTCGAGCCCGACGACTCCGACAGCGGCGACACGATGCAGGCCGCCGCCCGCGTCCAGCGCGCCGGGGTGGACCTGCTCGCCGGGATCGTGTCGCCGAAGCGGCCGCTGGTGATGTTCATCGACGATCTCCAGTGGGCGGCGCGTACGCCGCTGGGCTTCATCGACCTGCTGGTGTCCGAAGGTCCGCCCGACGGTCTGCTGCTGGTCGGGGCATACCGGGAGGACCAGGTCGACGCCACCCACCCCCTGGCGGCGATCACCGCCCGCTGGCGGCGGCTCGGCGTCGAACCGCTGCGCATCCGGCTGGAGAACCTGCCCGCCGCCAGCACCACCGAGCTCGTCGGCGACCTGCTGCACCTCGACCCGCACGACGCCGCCGAGCTGGCCGGGCCCGTCGTGCAGCGCACGCTGGGCAACCCGTACGACACCGTCGAACTGATCAACGCGCTGCGGCGCGACGGCGTGCTGCGCCTCGACGAGGACGGCTGGTCCTGGGACGGACCCGGCCTGGCCCGCTACCTGCGCCAGGCCGACGTCGCCGACCTGTGGACCGCCCGGGTGCGCGCCCTGCCCGACCCCGCCCACCGCGCCGTCGAGATCATGGCCTGCCTCGGCGGCAAGGCCGACCTGACCCTGCTCCAGACCGTCTCCGGCCAGTCCGCCGCCGCGGTCGAGGAGCTGCTCGTCCCCGCCCTCGACGACGGGCTGCTCGTGCTCGAACCCGGCGACCCCGCCGACGTCGTCCGGTTCCGCCACGACCGGGTGCGCCAGGCGATCCTCGACAGCCTGCCCGGCCCGAGACTGGCCCGGCTGCGCCTCGACCTGGCCCGCCGCCTGACCGGACGGCTCGACCCGGACGACGACCCCGGCCTGGCCGAGCTCGCCGCGCAGCAGTACCTGGAGGTCGCCGACCGCATCACCGACCAGCCGGAACGCTGCCGCGCCGCCGGCCTGTTCGCCCGCGCCGCCGAACGGTCCAAGATCCTCAGCAACAACGCCGCCGCCGAGCGCTACCTCGCCGCCGCGATCACCCTGGCCGACCCCGACGACACCGCCCGCCTGATCCGGCTGCACACCGCCCGCCACGCCGCCCTGTACGGCCTCGGCCGCCTCGACGAGGCCGACGAGGTCTACCGCACCGTCGAGCAGCTGTGCGCCGACCCCGCCGACCTGGCCGACGCCGCCCTGGTCCGCGTGCTCAGCCTCACCAACCAGGGCCGGGCCGCGCAGGCCGTCGAGCTCGGCGTGCAGATGCTCGACCGGCTCGGCATCCACGCCCCGCCGCGGGAGCGCATGGACGACCAGATCGAGTCCGACCTCGACCGGCTCGGCCGCTGGCTCGACCACGGCGACGTCGACACCGACCTGGCCAAACCCGAGCCTGCCGACCCGCGGCTGCTGGCCGCCGCCGCGCTCATCAACCGGATGATGGCCCCGGCGTTCTTCAGCGACCAGACCACCATGTGCTGGCTGACCATGCAGGCGCTGCGCTGCTGGGCCAAGCACGGCCCGGTCCCGGCCCTGGTCGGACCCGTCGCGCACACCATGTTCGTCACCGTCGGCCGCCGCGCCGACTACCGCACCGGCCACCGCGCCATGCGCC
Source organism: Catellatospora sp. TT07R-123 (assembly GCF_018327705.1). Classification (NCBI taxonomy): domain Bacteria; kingdom Bacillati; phylum Actinomycetota; class Actinomycetes; order Micromonosporales; family Micromonosporaceae; genus Catellatospora; species Catellatospora sp. TT07R-123. Next base: position 2,282,939 of record NZ_BNEM01000001.1, read on the forward strand.
GCTTCCTCGCCGCCGCGCAGGCCCGCGGCTACGAACCCGACACCTCCCAGGCCCGCTTCCTGTACGCCCTGAGCACCGGCCACTGGTACGAGCCCCTGGAGGACGCCGTCCGCCAGGCGCAACTCGCCCGCGAAGGGCTGCTGCACGGCGGCGACCTGCAAAAAGCCTGCCACACCTACTACGTCACCGTTTACGGCCTGCTCGACTACGCGCCCAGCCTCGACAGCTACCTCACCGAGGTCGACGCCGGCCTCGGGTTCGCCACCCGCACGGGCAACGACCAGTCCACCGACGTGTACCTGCCCTACCGGCGGCTGGCCGCGACCCTGCGCGGCGAGCACGTCGAGGCGTACGCCGACGAGGACGCGCTGCTGGACACCCTGTCCGGCAACATCGTCGCCGCGTCCAACGTGCACGTCACCCGGGCGCTGGCCGCCGCACTGCTCGGCGAGCCCGACGCGCTGCACCGCCACGTCACCGCCGCCGCCGCGCTCATGCACACCAACCCGGCGACGTACCCGGTGGCGGTCACGCAGCTGCTGCGCGCCCTCGACCTCGCCGACAGCATCCCCGCCGCCCCGCCCGCCGCGCGGGCCGGGCTGCTGTCCGACCTGGACGCGTGCACGCGCTGGCTGGCCCAGCGCAGCGCCGACTGCGCCACCAACTTCGAGCACCTGCTGCTGCTCGTACGCGCCGAGAACGCCGCCGCCCGCGGCGACTTCGCCACCGCCGCCCGCGCCTTCGACGCCGCCCGGCGCGAGGCCGCCACCCGGCAGCGGCCCTGGCACCGCGCCCTCATCCTGGAACGCGCCGCCCGGTTCTACCTCGCCCACGACATGCCCACCGCCGGGCGCGACCTGCTCGACGACGCCCGGCACGCCTACCAGGCATGGGGCGCCACCGCGAAGGTCGCCCGCCTGGACCGCGCCTACCCGCCGACCACCCCCGGCCCCGCAGCCCCCACCGAACCGCAGCGGCCCATCCTCACCAGCACCATCGACCTGCTCGGCATCCTTGAGGCGTCGCAGGCGCTCAGCTCCCAGACCACCTTCGACGGCGTACGCGCCCGCGTGGTCGAGGTGCTCAGCGACATGACCGGCGCCACCGCCGTGCACCTGCTGCTGCGCGACGCCGACGGCGAGCACTGGTCCCTGCCCGACCAGCAGCCCGGCGACCGGCCCGCCGCCCCCGCCTCCGTCATCCGGTACGTCGAGCGCACCCGCGAACCGCTGGTCGTCGGCGACGCCGCCCGCGACGACCGGTTCGCCCGCGACCCGTACTTCGCCGGACTGGACACGTGCTCGCTGCTGGCCGTGCCGATCGTCAACCGGGGCGCCTGGCAGGCGCTGCTGCTGCTGGAGAACCACCTGATCCGCGAGGCGTTCTCCGCCGAGCGGCTGGACACCGTGCTGCTCATCGCCGGGCAGCTGGCCGTGTCGCTGGACAACGCCACGGTGCTGGCCTCGCTGGAGCGTACGGTCGCCCAACGCACCGAGGAGCTGACCGCCGCCAACACCCGGCTGGAGCTGCTCAGCACCACCGACGCACTCACCGGGCTGGCCAACCGGCGCCGCTGGGAGCAGCGGCTGGCCGACGCCTGGCACCACGCCGGGCGCACCGGCACGTCACTGGCGCTGGCGATGGTCGACATCGACCACTTCAAGCCGTACAACGACCACTACGGCCACCCGGCGGGCGACGACTGCCTGCAACGGGTCGCCGCCGAGCTGACCCGCAACCTGCGCCCGGCCGACCTGGTCGCCCGCTACGGCGGCGAGGAGTTCGCGGTGCTCATGCCCGGCCTGGGCATCGACCGGGCCCGGCAGGTCGGCGAACGCCTGCGGGGCGCGGTCGCGGCGCTGCGCGAGCCGCACGTGATGGCCGGCGACGGCATCGTGACGGTCAGCGTCGGGGTCGCCTCGATGGTGCCCGGTCCGGGCCGTGACGCCGACGACCTGCTGCGGCTGGCCGACGTCGAGCTGTACCGGGCCAAGCGCAGCGGCCGCAACCAGGTCCGCGCCGCCGCCTGAGGGCGGAATCAGGGCTGCTCGATGCCGCCGGTGGGAGTCGACGACGTCCGCCGTTCAGGCGGACGTCGAGACGAGCCACTGGCGTCGGTGTGACCGGCGCGACGCGCCAGCGCGCCCGACTCGCCTGGACGACGCGGCGCTTCGCCGTAGGCTGACAGGCGTGACCGAGTTCGACGGCCTTCCAGTCCTGCGCTCCCCTGTCGCCATCGCCGCCTTCGAGGGGTGGAACGACGCTGCCGACGCGTCGACCGCCGTGGTGGAACACCTGGAGCAGGTGTGGGATGCCCGCGAGGTGGCCGTGGTCGACCCCGAGGAGTTCTACGACTTCCAGGTGAACCGGCCGCTGATCACGCTGGTCGAGGACGAGCGGCGCATCGAGTGGCCCAGCACCCGCTTCCTGGTGGCCTCGCCGCCGGGGGCCAAGCACGACGTGGTGCTGATCCGCGGCATCGAGCCGAGCCTGCGCTGGCGCACGTTCTGCGGCGAGGTGCTGGAGATCTGCCACAGCCTCGGGGTGGAGCGGCTGGTGCTGCTGGGGGCGCTGCTGGCCGACGTGCCGTACAGCCGGCCGCTGCCGATCAGCGGCACCGTGACCGGCAAGGCGGCGGCCGAGGAGAAGGTCAAGCTGACCCCCACCCGGTACGAGGGCCCGACGGGCATCGTCGGGGTGCTCCAGGAGAACGCCCGCCGCGCCGAGCTGGACGCGATGTCGTTCTGGGTGCACGTGCCGCACTACGCCAGCAACCCGCCGTGCCCGAAGGCGACGCTGGCGCTGCTGCACCGCCTGGAGGAGGTGCTGGACCTGCCGGTGCCCATGGCCGACCTCGCCGAGGAGTCGGCCGAGTGGGAGGACCGGGTCCGCGCCGCCGCCGCCCAGGACGCCGAGCTGGCCGAATACCTGCGCGATCTGGAGGAGCGGGCGGGCGACGCGATCAAGCCGCTGTCCGGCGACGAGATCGCGGTCGAGTTCGAGAAGTACCTGCGCCGCCGGGGCGGCTCCCACGGCCCCACCCACGGCACCTGGTAACCCGCCCTCCCCTCCTCCGACCGGCCGACCGGTCGTCCTTGATCAGCCAAGTTGCCGGGCAGCCGGGCGAAAGACGGTGCAAGATACGCCCGACTGCCCGGCAACTTGGCTGATCTTGGGGGGCGCGACACTGTCGCTAGGCAGTCCTAGGACGCTAGGTATTCGGACATTCGTACGGCATGATCCCTCTCATGACCGAGACGGGCATCGGCGGGATCAATCCGGGCGCGGCGGAGCATCCGCACCGCCAGATCGCCGCCCAGCTGCGCGCGAAGATCAGAAGGGGTGACTGGGCCGCGGGCGAGCAGCTGCCCTCGATCCCCGCCCTGGCCCAGATGTACGGCGTGGCCAAGCAGACCGTGCAGCGCACCATCGACCAGCTCCGCATCGAGGGCCTGCTGATCACCAAGCCGGGCTCCGGCACGTTCGTGCGCGGCACCCGGCGCCGCCTCAACCGGCTGTCGCGCGGCCGCTACGGCACCCAGCGCGGCTACCACGCCGACCTGGCCGCCCGCTACCGCCAGCAGCTCACCGAGGTCGGCCGGGCCGTCCCCCCGGCCGAGGTGGCCGACGCGTTCGGCGTCCCCGACAGCACCGAGCTGGTGGTGCGCCGCCACCTCGTGCGCACCCAGGAGGCCACGGTGGAGGTGGGCGCCTCGTGGCTGCGCCCGACCGACGCCGCGGGCAGCGGGCTGGAGCGGTTCGAGTCGTTCGGCCGCCCGCTGTACCAGGAGGTCGAGGAGGTGACCGGGCGCCGCTACACCACCGCGACCGACACCATCACCGCCCGGCTGCCCACCCGCGAGGAGGCCGAGGTGCTCCAGATCCGCCCCGACACGCCGGTGCTGCACCTGCTGCACGTCGCGTACGACGCCGACCACCGCCCCATCGAGGTGGCCCAGGCGACCTGGCCGGGACCGATGACGACACTCACGGAGGACTACCGGGTGCCCGCGCCACGCCCGGACGCGGACCTCGATGGCGACCCGGATCCGGGCCTGGTGCTGGGCTGATCCCTTAATGTCGGGTGGCCGACACTTTTTCTCCTGCGCGCGAGCGCACCGGTCGCGAGGATGGAACGCATGACCCTTCGCCGAGACGTCGCCGCAGGTAAGCGCGGCGCCGCGGAGCGGCCGGGAGGCACCGGCCGCAAATCCCCGCAGGCGTTCGTCGCCACGCTGGGCGCCCTGGTCGTGGTCGTGATCGGACTGGCGCTGCTGGCCATCCTGGTCGTCGGGATCGCCGACGGTGTCGCCTCGACCGGCGTGCTGCTGCTCGGAGCGCTGTGCCTGGGCGTGTTCGCGCTGGCCGCGCGCCTCGGGTACGTCGCGTTGCAGCTGCGCCGCGAGGCCGCCGCCCCGCCGGCCCGGCCCGCCGCGCCCCGCCGGCCCGCACCGGCGCAGCCGCCCCGCCCGGCCGGGCGCACCCGCCCGCAGCCGCGTCCGCGCGCCTGACCGGTCCCACCGGCCGCGACGGGACAGCGGACGGTGCGCGCATGGTGCACCATTCGAGCCGTGCAGATCTTCCCGCTGCCGCGCACACGGCGGGTCACGCCGCGCCTGCGGGGCCGTCGCCGCGCGCTCATCGCTTTCTGGATGCTGCTGTTCATCTGCACGCTGATGGTCACGGACATCATCGCGCACGGCCCCGAGCAGGACAACCTCGCCGGGTTGGGCTGGCTGTGGTTCTGTGGGGCGAAGGCGATGGAGCTCGTGCGCGGCGTCCACGTGGGCGACGGCTTCCTGGTCGTCGGGACCGGGATGCGGCTGCGGCGGGTCGCACTCGCCCAGATAACGGGGTTCACGCTGCGTGCGGCGGCCGGGTCCGAGATCCTCTGGATCGACCTGGCCGACGGCCGACAGGTCGAGACGCCCGTCGTCGTGGCCGCCGACGCGGTGGCCCACCGGGACGACCTGATCCCGATGCGGCGGTTCACGCTGCTGCGCCTGGTCGAGGAGCTGGAAGGGCTGCGGCAGGCGGCCATCGCCCGAACGGCCGGCTGAGCGGGCCGCGACGGGGCGGCGCGGGTGGCCCGCGCCGTACACAATGGCCGCGTGTGGCAGCCATTCGACAGAGACAGCCAGCGGCTCACCCCGTTCAGCCGTTCCGGCCTCATCTACCCGGTCCTAGGGTTGATGGGGGTGTTCCTGATCGTCGCGGGTGAGCGGGTCGGCCTGCTCTCCTTGCTCATCATGATCGCCGGGACCATCCGCTTCCTGCGCACCGGGATCTTCGCCTCCGCCGCGAAGCTGCGGGTCGGCGGCGGGGCAACGTTCACGGTGCGCTGGAACGAGGTGGCCGGGTTCGCCGTACGCCGCGACGAGCGCAAACCCAGGACCCTCTGGGTGGACCTCACCGACGGCAGGCGCTACCCGACGCCGGTCGGACTCGACAAGGACAAGCACCTCATCGTGATGAGCCAGCCGCAGCTCGACGCCCTGATCGCGAATCTGGAGTTCCGGCGCGCCGCCGCCACCGGCCAGGTCCCGACCAATACAGCCGCCTGACCGCGAGACCGGGCCGCCGAGGGGGCAGCGGGACGGGCGCGGGCCGCGCACAATCGTGGCCATGCTCTACTTCGGCCGTCCCGGACTGCGGCGCCTGACCCCGGAAGCACGCGGTCACAGCACCGTGATCACCTCCCTTTTCGGGGCTGTCGTGCTCCTGTCGGTCGTGGCCTTCATCGGCGGGCTGGTTACCGGACACAATCCGAGCGGGTTCCTCCACACGCCGTTTCTCGTCGGCATGCTGGTGCTCGTCGTGACCCAGCTCAGGCGGGGTGTGTTCGTCGAAGGCGGCTCGATCGTGGTCAGCGACGGGTTCCGGTTCCAGCGGTTCGCCTCCACCGAGATCGAGGCGGTGGTCCTGCGGCCCGACGAGCAGGGTGAGCGGCTCTGGATCGACCTGTCCGGCGGGCGGCGCTTCGAGACGCCGGTGGTGGTCGCCGAGCGGCAGGGCGGCATCCGCAGGGACATCGGCATGACCCGGCCGAACGTGAAAGCGCTGATCACGTGGCTGGAGCAGCACCGGGAGGCCGCCCGCACCGGCCGGCCCCTCCCCTAGCCCCACCCAGCCCCGGACCGCGCGGTGGCGGTGGCTGGCGGTGCAGTTTCGGGGAAAGTGCTGGAATCTTGGCCTCGATTCGTGCAGTTTCCCCGAAACTGCACGAACCCTGAGCGGCAGCGGCAGCGCCGTCCGGTGACGGCGGGTGGGGAAGGGCACCTTCTTCCACGTGATGCGGTAAGAAGGTGCCCTTCCTCACCCGGTCAGAGTGCGAGGCCGAGGAGGGCGTCGAGGGTCCGCGCCATCAGCGCGGGCGCGTCGCGGTCGGTGCCCGCGCCGGCGAGGGTGTCGTCGGCCCAGGCGTCGATGAGGGCCAGCGCCCCCGGGGTGTCCAGGTCGTCGGTGAGCTTGTTGCGCACCCCGGCGAGGAACTCCGCCCCGGACGGCCCGGCGGGGGCCTGCGCGGCCCGGCGCCAGCGGGCCAGGCGGGCCTCGGCGGTCTTGAACAGCTCGTCGGTCCAGGACCGGTCGGCCCGGTAGTGGTCGGTGACCAGCGCCAGCCGTACGGCCATCGGGTCGACGTTGTCCGAGCGCAGGCGGGAGACGAAGACGAGGTTGCCCCGCGACTTGCTCATCTTCTCGCCTTCCAGGCCGATCATGCCCGCGTGCACGTAGTGCGCCGCGAAGGGGGCCCGGCCGGTGAGCACCTCGGCGTGGGCGGCCGAGCACTCGTGGTGCGGGAAGAGCAGGTCGTTGCCGCCGCCCTGCACGTCGATGGTGTCGCCGAGCAGGCCGAGGGCGATGACGGCGCACTCGATGTGCCAGCCGGGGCGCCCGGCGCCGAGCAGGCCGCCCTCCCAGGACGGCTCGCCGGGGCGGGTGCCGCGCCACAGCAGCGGGTCGAGGGGGTCGCGCTTGCCGGGGCGGCCGGGGTCGCCGCCGCGCTCGGCCGCGAAGACGAGCATCTGCTCGCGGGACAGGTTCGACTCGTACCCGAAGCGGGGTGCGGCGCTGATGTCGAAGTAGACGTCGCCGGTGCCGTCGTCCAGACGGTACGCGGCACCGGTCTCCAGCAGCGACACGACGCGTTCGACGATGGCCGGGATCGACTCGACGGCGCCGACGTAGCGGGCGGGCGGGATGATCCGCAGCGCCTCCATGTCCTCGCGGAACAGGGCGGTCTCGCGCATGGCCAGGACCTTCCAGTCCTCGCCGTCGCGGTTGGCCCGTTCCAGCAGCGGGTCGTCGATGTCGGTGACGTTCTGGACGTAGGTGACCTCGTGGCCGGCGTCACGCCACAGCCGGTTCACCAGGTCGAACGTGATCATGGTGGCGGCATGGCCCAGATGCGTCGCGTCGTAGGGGGTGATGCCGCAGACGTACATGGTCGCGTGCCCGCCGGCGGGGCGGCTGGGGTGCGCGCCCTGGCGGGCGGAGTCGAAGAGAACGAGGGGCTGACCGGCGCCGGGTAGGCGTGGGACGTCGAGTCCGGACCACGATTCCATGTCCGCCAGCCTAACCAGCATTCTGCCGAGAGCGGATCTAGCCTCGAGGGGTTACCCGCTTGCCCGCGCGTGACGCTAGGGTCGAGGCATGACCCATCAGGTGTACGCGTTCGAGCCGCCGGAGCGGTTCGTGGCAGGCACAGTGGGTTCGCCCGGTGAGCGCACGTTCTTCCTCCAGGCGCGTGGCGGGGGCCGCCTGATCAGCGTCGCACTGGAGAAGATGCAGGTGGCGCTGCTGGCGGAGAAGCTTGAAGAGCTGCTCACCGAGGCACATCACCGCTTCGGGGCGGACCTGCCCGGCACCGAGCTGCCTGCGGACAACGATCCGCTGGACGCGCCGGTCGACGAGGAGTTCCGGGTCGGCACGCTGGGGCTGGCCTTCGACGTCGAGTCCAGTACGGTGGTGATCGAGGCGATCGCGGCCGAGGAGGCCGAGTTCGAGGCCGAGACCGACACCGGTGACGAAGCCGACGCCGAGGACGCGCCGGAGATCTCCGACGACCTGGACCGGTTGCGGGTGCGGCTCACGCCGCAGGAGGTGCGCAACTTCATCGACCGCGCCAAGCGGGTCGTGGCGGCAGGGCGGCCGCCGTGCCCGCTGTGCGGCCAGCCGCTGGACCCGGCCGGGCACCTGTGCCCCCGGCACAACGGCTACCACCGAAGGTGAAACCGTAGGTGGTCATGTAACGGCCACCGAAGGTAAAAGGCAGGCAGAGCAGCCGAGGAGGTCGGGCCATCCCTCCCGTAGACGACAAGACCGAGCTCGGGCGCCTGCTGCGCGATGCCGACATGGAGATCGAAGGCCGGTTGGTCGAGGCCTCCAACACCACCCTGCGCGTGATCCTGACCGCCGACGGGCACACCTTCCGGGCGGTCTACAAGCCGGTGCGCGGCGAGCGGCCGCTGTGGGACTTCCCACACGGCACCCTGGCCGCGCGGGAGGTCGCGGCGTACGCGGTGAGCGATGCGCTGGGCTGGGACATCGTGCCGACCACGGTGATGCGCGACGGGCCGCTCGGCCCCGGCTCGTGCCAGCTGTGGCTGGACGAGGTGACCGAGCCGCCGGTGGACTTCGTCCCCGCCGACGAGCTGCCGCGGGGCTGGCTGCCGATCGCGGCCGCCGAGGACGACGCGGGGCGGCCGTACCTGCTGGCGCACGCCGACGACCCGGGCCTGGCCCGGATGGCCGTGTTCGACGCGATCGTCAACAACGCCGACCGCAAGGGCGGGCACGTGCTGGCGACCCCGGACCGACGGCTGTACGGCGTCGACCACGGCATCTGCTTCCACACCGAGGACAAGCTGCGCACCGTGCTGTGGGGGTTCGCGGGCCGGGCCCTGGCGCCGGACGTGGCCGTGGCGCTGCGCGGCTTCGACGCGGGCATCCTGTCCGACCTGCTGGCCGCGGCCGAGGTCGAGGCGTTGCAGACCCGGGTGAAGCACCTGGTCGCGGACGGGACGCTGCCGCAGCCGCCGGACGACCGGCACGCCATCCCGTGGCCGCCGATCTGAGGGCTACTTCACCCGGCGGTGGTCGGTGACCACGATCGCGCTGTACTCCGGGTGGCGCTCCAGCCATCCGGCCAGGAACGGGCAGACCGGCACGACGGTGCGGCCCGCCGCGCGGGCGTCGTCCATGACCCGGCGGGCGATGGCGCCGCCGACGCCCTGGCCCTCGTGGTCGGGGAACACCTCGGTGTGCGTGAACGCGATGATGTTGCCGGTGACCTGGTAGGTCATGATCCCGGCGAGGGCGTCGCCGTCGCGTGCCTCGTACCGCCCCTTGGCCGGCGCGTCTGCCACCTCGATCGTCACAGCCACCATCCTAGTACGGGCCCACCCCGGCGCCGCGGTGGTGGATCGGACCGTCGACCTCGGACAGCACCGCGCCGGAGCCGCCCCACCGGTTGGCCACGATCTCGGCGGCGATGCTGACGGCGGTCTCCTCCGGGGTGCGCGCGCCCAGGTCCAGCCCGATCGGCGAGCGCAGCCGCCCCAGCTCGGCGTCGGTGAGCCCGGCCAGCCGCAGCCGGGCCAGCCGGTCGTCGTGGGTGCGCCGCGAGCCCATCGCCCCGACGTACGCCACGGGCAGCCGCAGTGCCACCTCCAGCAGCGGCACGTCGAACTTCGGATCGTGGGTGAGCACGCACAGCACCGTCCGCTCGTCGACGAGCCCGAGGCCGGCCTGCTCGGCCAGGTAGCGGTGCGGCCACTGCACCACCACCTCGTCGGCGGCCGGAAAGCGCCGGGCGGTGGCGAACACGGGCCGGGCGTCGCAGACGGTGACCCGGAACCCCAGGAACGATCCGATCCGGGCCACCGCGGCGGCGAAGTCGATCGCCCCGAACACGATCATGCGGGCGGCCGGGGCGTACGACGCCACGAACAGGGTCAGCTCGTCGCCGCGCCGCTGCCCGTCGGCGCCGTAGCGCAGCGTGCCGGTGCGCCCGGCGGCGAGCATGCCCCGGGCGTCGTCGGCCACGGCCGCGTCCAGGCGCGGCGACCCGAACGACCCGGCGGTCCGGTCGGCCCACACGATCAGCCGCCGCCCGAACCGCTCGTGGTCGGCGGGCTCGACGCAGGTCGCCACGGCCACCGGCTGCCCCGCCCGGATCGCGGCGACGACCGCGCCGAGCTCGGGAAACGTCTGCCGTGACACCCGTTCCACGAACACGTCGACGATGCCGCCGCAGGTCAGGCCGACCGCGAACGCGTCGTCGTCGCTGACGCCGTAGCGCTGAAGCAGCGGCAGCCCGTCCGGGTCGACGGCCAGCTCGTAGACGGCCGCCTCGACGCAGCCGCCGGAGACGCTCCCGGTGACCTCGCCGTCGGGGGCGACCAGCATCGCCGCGCCCGGCTGGCGCGGCGCCGAGAGCCAGGTGCGCACGACCGTGGCCAGCCCGACCGTCGCGCCCTCGGCCCACCAGCGGTGCAGCTCGTCGAGCACGTCACGCATCGCGGTCCCGCGGGACGGCCGGGTCCAGGTCGGCGGGCGAGTCGATGTCGGTGCCGTCGGCGACGTCGTCGCAGGGCACCTCCTCCACCAGCTGGGTGACCAGGTACGGCCGGGCGCCGACGTCGCCGACGGCCAGTCGCCCCGCCCCGTCCCAGTGGTCGCGTCCGAGCAGCACCGGGTGCCCGCCCTCACCGCCGTAGGTGGCCACCCGCAGGGTCTGCGCGCGGGCCCCGGCCGCGACGCGGCGCACCGCCTGCGGGGTGATCCCGGGCGTGTCCACCAGCAGCACCACCACCGCCTGCACCTCCTCCGGCAGCGCGGCCAGCCCCGTACGCAGCGACGAGCCCAGGCCGGTGGCCCAGTCCTCGTTGACCACCACCTGCGCGTCGGGCAGCGGCGGCACCTCGTCGGCGCCCGCGCCGAGCACCACCACGACCGGGTCGCAGCCGCCCTCGCGCAGCGTCCGCAGCGCCCGCCGCACCAGCGGCTCGCCGTCGGGCAGCCGCGCCAGCGCCTTGGGCATGCCGTAGCGCCGCCCCTGCCCGGCGGCCAGCAGCAGCCCCGCCGGGCTCACCGGCCGTCCTCCTGCCAGGTCTTGGCCAGGCGGGCCAGGCCGTCGGGGGTGAGCGCGCCGTGGACGCGCAGCCGGGCCATGCCGCCGTCGGGGTAGACGTCGAGCAGCACCTCGTCGACGGGTGCCGCGATCGCGGGCCGGAACCGGTGCCGGGTGTCGGGCTGCAACCGGGTACGCGGCAGCAGCTGCTCGCCGTCCGGGCCGGTGAGCGCGGCCCAGCCCGGGGCGTTGCCCTTGAAGTGCGAGGTGTCCAGCTCGATCAGGGCAGGCACGCCGGGGGCGGCCAGCCGGACCCGTACCCAGTCGTTGCCGCCGTCGCGGCGGCGCCGGGTCTCCCAGCCGTCGCCCATGGTCGCGGCCAGGCCGGGCAGCAGCAGGTTGCCGGGCGAGCCGTAGAAGCGGTCGGAGCAGTCGAGCACGCGGCCGCCGTACTCGGCCGCGGCCAGGTCGAACACGTCGGGCAGCAGGTCGGGGTCGATCGCGGGCTCGCCGTAGACGCGCAGCCGGGCCACGCCGCCGTCGGGGAAGATGCTCAGCCGCACGTGCGAGGCCCGGCGCGGCGAGTCCACCGGGAACCGGTTGCGGGTGTCGCCCTGCAACGGCGAGCGCTCCACCAGCGGGAACCAGTCGGCCCCGGCCAGCTCGCCCGGCGACGGATAGCCGGCGAGCAGGCAGCCGTCGACGGCCGCCTCGGGCGGGTAGTTGCCGGTGAAGTGCGCGGTGTCGACGACGACGCCCCGGACGGCCCCGGGGGTGCCGAGCCGGACGATCGCGTGGTCGTGGCCGGGTTCGCGGCGGCGGCGGGTCTCCCAGCCGTCGTACACCTGGCCCTTGGCGCCGAAGGTGCGCGGGGTGAACCCCGGCGCCCACGGGTTGATCAGGTTGTCGCGCTCGGCGAAGAACTCGTCGTTGGCGGCCACGACGCTGCCGCCGAGCGCCCGCGAGGCCAGGTCCAGCGATTCCTCGAACATCATGGGCGCTCCAGCAGTCGGCCGAACGGTTCCGCGCCGGCCAGGCGGCCGCGCAGCCAGGTGTCGCGGACCACCCCGCGCAGCCGCCGCCCCTGGTACGGCGAGACCGGGTGCCGGTGCAGCAGCGCCGCGGCGTCCACGGTGAACTCCGCCTCCGGGTCGAACGCGACCAGGTCGGCGTCGGCGCCGACCGCGATGCGGCCCTTGCCGGGCAGGCCGACCAGGTCGGCGGGGGCCTGCGCCATCCAGCCGACGACCTGCGCCAGCGGCACCGCCCGGGTCACCGCCGCGGTCCAGACCACGGGCAGGCTGAGCTGCACCGACGCGATGCCGCCCCAGGCGGTGGCGAAGTCGCCTGCCTTCAGCTCGGGCGGGCACGGCGAGTGGTCGGACACGACCGCGTCGATGACGCCGTCACGCAGCCCCTGCCACAGGGCGTCCTGGTGGGCGCCGTCGCGCACGGGCGGGCAGCACTTGAACTCGGTGGCGCCGTCGGGCACCTGGTCGGCCCGCAGGGTGAGGTAGTGCGGGCAGGTCTCGGCGGTGACGCGTACGCCGTCGGCCTTGGCCTTGGCGATCTCGGCGACGGCCTCGGCGGCGGCCAGGTGCAGGATGTGCACCCGGGCGCCGGTGCGCCGGGCCAGGCCGATCGCGGTGGCCACGGCCGACGCCTCGGCCTGCGGCGGGCGGCTGGCGACGAAGTCGGTGAAGTGCGCGGCGTGCGCGGGCGTACGCACCAGCGCCGGGTCCTCGGCGTGCAGCACGAACAGCGCGTCGACGGCGCGCAGCGCCTGCTCCAGCCCGGCCGGGTCCAGCGGCGGGAACTCCGGCACCCCGGAGTCGATGAGGAACGCCTTGAACCCGAAGACGCCCTGGGCATGCAGGCGCGGCAGCTCGGCGGCGTTGCCGGGCACGGCGCCGCCCCAGAAGCCGACGTCGACGTAGCACTGCTCGGCCGCCGCCGCGCGCTTGACCGCCAGCGCCGCCGGGTCGACCGTCGGCGGGATGCTGTTGAGCGGCATGTCGACGATCGTGGTGACGCCCCCGGCGGCCGCGGCGCGGGTGGCGGTGTCGAAGCCCTCCCACTGGGTGCGGCCCGGCTCGTTGACGTGCACGTGCGTGTCGACCAGGCCGGGCAGCAGTGCGCACTCCCCCAGGTCGATGACGTCGGGGCCGGTCAGCGCCCCGTGCCCGGCGACGGAGGCGATCCGCCCGCCGCTGACGGCGACGTCGGCGGGCCGCTCGCCCTCCGGCGTGAACACCCGGTACGACCGGAAGATCATGTCAGTCACAGCGCGTCCAGGGTGGCGGGGTCGAGGTCGAGCTCGGCCGGGTCGAGGGCGCCGCAGTGCAGGCCGCGGCGCAGGAAGGCGGCGAGCATGCGGGCGGTGGCGGGCTCGTCGAGGTAGCCGCCGTCGCGGCGGTCCAGGTAGTCGCGCAGGCGCCGGGCGGCCAGGGGCGCGCCGTCGCGGAAGAAGGCGTACGCCGTGCCGAAGCGCGTGGCCAGCTGCGCCGGATGCAGGTCCCAGCCCTGGTAGAAGCCGCGTTCCAGGCCCCGGCGCACCAGCGCGGCGTGCACGGCCCAGGCGGCGTGCACGGCGGCGGTGTCCCCGACGGGCAGGATGTTGGTGGAGCCGTCGGACAGCCGTACCCCCGTGCCCGCCGCCGCCACCTGCATCACCGCCTTGGCGTGGTCGGCCGCCGGATGGTCGGCCGCCTGGTGCCCGGGGGCGATGCCCAGCGCGGCGGAGTAGTCGTACGTGCCGTAGTGCAGGCCCGTGCACCGCCCGCCGCTCGCGTGGATCATCCGGGCCAGCGGGACCGTCCCGTCGGCGGCCAGCACCGCCTGCGGCAGCTCGATCTGGAGCTCGAAGCGCAGCTGTCCCGCCATCGGCTCCAGCCTGCGGCACAGCGCCGCCATCGCCTCGACCTGCGCCACCGAGCTCACCTTCGGCAGCGTCACCACGAACCCGGGCGGGATGGTGCCGAGGGAGTCCAGGAACCGGTCCAGGGTGCGCACCGCCCGCGCCCGGGTCGGCGCCTCCAGGCTCTTGATCCGGATGCCGGTGAACGGCGCCGGCCGGGTCGCCACGTACGCGGCCATCGCGCGGGCGTGGGCGTCCTCGGTCTCGTCCTCGCGCACCCCGTAGCCGTCCTCGAAGTCGATGCGCAGGTCCTCGACCGGTTCGGTGGACAGCTTGCGGCCCACCCGCTCGCGCAGCTCCTCCGGGTACGGCAGCCCGTGCTCGGCGACCGCGGCCAGCGCCTGGGCGCCCCAGCGCGGCACCAGGTCCGCGCGCACCCGGTCGGCGGGGACGTAGACGGTGTGCAGCGGCTGGCGGGTGGCCGGCTCGCCGGGATAGTGCTGCCGCCACTGGGCGTCGTCGGCGGCCAGGCGCCGGTCGAGGTCGGCGTACGCCGAGCCGGTGAGCATCAGTCGATCAGCTCCCCGGCGGGCAGGGTCAGGAACGGGGTGAACTCGTCGGCCAGCGCGACCTGCTCGAACAGGCCCCGGGCGACCGCGTACTCGGGGCCCAGCTCCAGCATCTCGGCCTCGATCAGCTCCTGGAGCAGCGCGCGGGTGACCCGCTCGCCGGACTCCAGCACCACCTCGTGTCGCAGCCACTGCCACAGCTGCGACCGGGAGATCTCCGCGGTGGCCGCGTCCTCCATCAGGTTGTTGATCGCCGCCGCGCCGTTGCCGCCCAGCCAGGCCGCCAGGTAGCGGATGCCGACGTCGATGTTGGCCCGCACCCCGGCCCGGGTGACGTGACCGGGCACCGTGCTCACGTCGAGCAGGTCGCCGGGGCCGACCACGACGTCCGGGCGCTGCCGCGCGAGCTGGTTCGGGGCGCCGTGCAGGGCCTTCTCGAACACCTCCAGGCACACCGGGACCAGGTCGGGGTGGGCCACCCAGGAGCCGTCGAAGCCGTCCGCAGCCTCGCGCTCCTTGTCCTGGCGGACCTTGGCCAGGGCGTTGGCGGTCACGTTCGGGTCGCGGCGGTTCGGGATGAAGGCGGCCATGCCGCCGATCGCGTACGCCCCGCGCCGGTGGCACGTCTTGACCAGCAGCTGCGCGTACGCCCGCAGGAACGGCGCCGCCATCGTCACCGAGTTGCGGTCGGGCAGCACGTACCGCGGGTGCTCGCGGAACTTCTTGATCAGGCTGAACAGGTAGTCCCAGCGTCCGGCGTTCAGGCCGCTGGCGTGGTCGCGCAGCTCGTAGAGGATCTCGTCCATCTCGAACGCGGCCGTGATCGTCTCGATCAGCACGGTGGCCCGGATGCTGCCGTACGGGATGCCCAGCAGCTCCTGCGCGGCCGTGAACACGTCCTGCCACAGCCGCGCCTCCTCGCTGCTCTCCAGCTTCGGCAGGTAGAAGTACGGCCCGCTGCCCCGGCGCAGCAGCTCGGCGGCGTTGTGGAAGAAGTGGAGGCCGAAGTCGACCAGGGCGGCGGCGCCGGGGGCGCCGTCGACGGGCAGGTGCCGCTCGTCCAGGTGCCAGCCGCGCGGGCGCACCACGATCGTCGGCAGCGGGCCGGGGTGCAGGGCGTACAGCTTGTCGCCCTGCTGGAGGCTGATGGTGCGGCGGACGGCCTCGTACAGGCTCTGCTGGCCGCCGACGACGTTGGCCCAGTGCGGGGTGTTGGCGTCCTCCAGGTCGGCCAGCCACACCTTGGCGCCGGAGTTGAGCGCGTTGATCGTCATCTTCCGGTCGGTCGGGCCGGTGATCTCCACCCGCCGGTCGACCAGGTCGGCCGGGGCCGGGGCCACGGTCCAGTCGGCCTCGCGGATCCACGCCGTGTCGGGGCGCAGGTCCAGCCGCCCGCTGCGGCTGATCTCCTTCTGCCGGGCCTGCCGGGCCGCGAGCAGCTCGTCGCGCCGGGGCCGGAACCTCCGCTGGAGTTCGGCGACGAACTCGACCGCGTCGGGGCTCAGGATGTCGGTCACTCAGACTCCCACGATGTGTTCGGGGCGCACCGGCACCCGGGTCAGCGCGGCGCCGGTGGCGGCGCGGATGGCGGCCACGATCGCGGGCGTGGACGAGATCGTCGGCGGTTCCCCCACCCCGCGCAGGCCGTACGGGCTGTGCGGGTCGGCCAGCTCCAGGATGTCGAGCTGCATCGGCGGCATGTCCATGATCGTAGGAAGCAGGTAGTCGGTGAAGGACGGATTGCGCACCATTCCGTCGACGACCTGGATCTCCTCCATCAGCGCCAGCCCCAGCCCCTGCGCCGTCCCGCCCTGGATCTGCCCGGCCACGGCCTGCGGGTTCACCGCTTTGCCCACGTCCTGGGCCGTGACGATCTCCACCACCTTGACCAGGCCGAGTTCGACGTCGACGTCGACGGTGGCGCGGTGGGCGGCGAAGGCGTACTGGACGTGGGCGTCGCCCTGGCCCGTCCGCGGGTCGAGCGGGTGGGTGGGCCGGTGGCGCCACTCCACCGTCTCCTCGACCGGCCCCTCCGCCAGCGCCAGCACCAGCTCCTCAGGCGTGAGGAAGGGTGAGGGCGCCCTTCCGCACCGCTCCAGCAGGCGGGTGCGCAGGGCGATGCAGGCGGCGCGGACGGCACCGCCGGTCATGTACGTCTGGCGCGAGGCCGACGACGAGCCCGCGCTGCCCACGTTCGTGTCGGCGGGCGCGATGGTCACCTGGTCCACCCCGAGCTCGGTGCGCACGATCTGCGCCTGCACGGTGACCAGCCCCTGGCCGACCTCGGCGGCGGCCGTGTGCACCAGCGCCGCCGGACGCCCGCCGACCAGCTCCAGCCGCACCCGGGCGGTGGCGAAGTCGTCGAACCCCTCCGAGAAGCACACGTTCTTGATGCCGATGCCGTAACCGACCCCGCGCACCACGCCCTCGCCCCGGGTGGTGTTGGCGGTGCCGCCGGGGCGGAAGTCGGCCTCGGCCGGGGCGGGCGCCCGGTCCCGGACCAGCCGCAGCAGCTCGGCGACCGGGGCGGGACCCTCCACGACCTGCCCGGTCGGCATCCGGTCGCCGGTGGTGAGCGCGTTGCGCACCCGCACCTCGACCGGGTCCAGCCCGACCGCCTCGGCGAGGCGGTCCATCTGCGACTCGTACGCGAAGCACGCCTGGACGGCGCCGAAGCCGCGCATCGCCCCGCAGGGCGGGTTGTTCGTGTACAGCCCGTAGGCGTCCATCACCACGTTCGGCACGTCGTAGGGGCCGATGCCGAGGGTGGCGGCGTTGGCGACGACCGCACCGGTGCTGGAGGCGTACGCGCCCCCGTCGAGCACGATGCTCGCCTTCACGTAGACCAGGCGGCCGTCGCGGTCGGCGCCGTGCTCGTAGCGCAGCCGGGCGGGGTGGCGGTGCACGTGGCCGAAGAACGACTCTTCCCGGCCGTACACCATCTTCACCGGACGCCCGGTCCGCAGCGCCAGCAGGCACGCGTGCACCTGCATGGACAGGTCCTCGCGCGCGCCGAAGGCGCCGCCGACCCCGGCCAGGGTGAGCCGCACCTTCTCGGGTGGCAGGCCCAGGCATGCCGCGACCTGCTGCTGGTCGACGTGCAGCCACTGGGTGGCGATGTACAGGTCGACGCCGCCGTCCTCGGCGGGCACCGCGAGCCCGGACTCCGGGCCCAGGAACGCCTGGTCCTGCATGCCGACCCGGTACTCGCCGGTGACCACCACCGCGGCGGTCGCGGCCGGGTCGCCCTTGCGGATCGGCACGTGCCGCAGCAGGTTCGGCCGGTCGGCGTGGACGCGGTCGGACGCGGGGTCCAGCGCGGCGTCGGGGTCGGTGACGGGGGTGAGCACCTCGTAGTCGGCCCTGATCAGGGACGCGGCGCGGCGGGCGGTCTCGGGGTGGTCGGCGGCCACGATCGCGACCGGCTCGCCCTGGTAGCGCACCTCGGTGCCGGCCAGGACGGGCTGGTCGGCGTGCTCCAGGCCGTACACCCGGCGTCCCGGCACGTCCTGCGCCGTGAGCACGGCATAGACCCCCGGCAGCGCGACCGCCGCGGTCAGGTCCAGGTTCACGAGCTTCGCGCGGGGGTACGGGCTGCGCAGCGTCGCGCCCCACAGCATGTCGTCGGCCCACAGATCCGACGAGAACGCGAACTCGCCACTGACCTTCAGCCGCCCGTCCGGCCGCTGCGGACTGCTCCCCACCCCGCCGCCGACCCGCGTGTCCAGCCCGCTCGGCCGCACCGCCACCCGCGTCCCGGTGCCCGGCCCGCCGAGATCTTGTGCGTTCTCCGTCGCCCCAGCAGCAGAAGACGCACAAGATCTGGTCGGCTCTATGCGCCCGGTCACCGGGGCACCTCCGTGGTCAGGCGGCGGCTGACGTGGGCCAGTTCGCGGGCGAGGATGTGCTCGTCGGCATTGGTCAGCCGGCCCGCGCGCACGACGGTCGCGCCGCCGACCAGCAGCGCCTCCAGCGGTGCGGGCGGCCCGAGCACCAGCGCGGCCACCGGGTCGGCGATGCCCGCGTGCCCCAGCCCGTCCAGCCGCCACAGCGCGATGTCGGCCAGCTTCCCGGCCTCCAGCGACCCCAGCTCCCGCTCCCGCCCCAGGCACCGCGCCCCGCCCATCGTCCCCAGCGCCAGCGCCTCGCGCGCCGTCAGCGCGACCGCGGCCACACCGCCGTCGGGGTCGGTCAGGGCGGCCCGCAGCCGGGCCGAGAACAGGGCCTGGCGCAGCTCGGGGCCGAGCGCGCCCGCCTCCTGCGAGGCGGCGCCGTCGACGCCCAGGCCCACCGGCGCCCCGGCGTCGAGCAGCGCCCGCACCGGGGCGATGCCCGCGCCGAGCCGGGCGTTGGAGCTGGGGCAGTGCGCGATCCCGGTGCCGGTGGCGCCGAGCCGGGCGATCGCGGCCGGGTCCAGGTGCACCCCGTGCGCCAGCCAGACGTCGCCGCCCAGCCAGCCGAGCTTCTCGGCGTACTCGACCGGGGTGCAGCCGAAGCGGTCGCGGCAGAACCGCTCCTCCTCCAGCGTCTCGGCCAGGTGCGTGTGCAGGCGTACGCCGTGGGCGCGGGCCAGCGCGGCGCCCTCGCGCATCAGCTCAGGCGTCACCGAGAACGGCGAGCACGGCGCCACCGCCACCCGCACCATGGCCGACGGGGACGGGTCGTGATGGCGCTCGATCGCCTCGGCGGTCGCGGCCAGCGCCGCGTCGGTCGACTCCACCACGTGGTCGGGCGGCAGCCCGCCGTCCTTGGCGCCCAGGTCCATCGAGCCCCGGCAGGCGTGCAGCCGGATCCCGATCCCGGCCGCCGCCCTGACCTGCGTCCCGATCAGGTCACCGGAGCCGCGCGGGAAGACGTAGTGGTGGTCGGCGGCGGTGGTGCAGCCCGACAGTGCGAGCCAGCCCAGCCCGGCGGCGGTGGTGGCGTGCACCAGCTCGTCGTCCAGCCGCGCCCAGGTCGGGTACAGCTCGACCAGCCAGCCGAACAGGTCGCGCTGCTGCGCCAGCCCCCGGGTGGCCCACTGGTACAGGTGGTGGTGGGTGTTGACCAGCCCCGGCGTGGCCAGGCAGCCCCGCCCGTCGACCACCTCGTCGACGGGCCCGACGTAGCCGCCCGCCCCGACCTCGGCGATCCGGGCGCCCTCGATCAGCACATGTCCGCGCCGGTGCTCGGTGCCGTCGGCGTCGACGGTCGCGATCGCGCAGTCGGCGATCAGCACGCGCCCGCTCATGCGGCGTCACCGGCGGCGAGCCGTACCGCTTCCATGATCTTCTCGTAGCCGGTGCAGCGGCACAGGTTGCCCGCCAGCGCCTCGCGGATCTGCGGGTCGGTCGGGTGCGGGTTGCGGGCCAGCAGGTCGTCCACCGCCACGATCAGGCCCGGCGTGCAGAAGCCGCACTGCACCGCACCGGCTGCCAGGAACGCCCGCTGCACCGGCCCCGGCTCGGCGTCCGGGCCGCCGCTCAGGCCCTCGACGGTGACGACCTCGCGGCCCACCGCCTGACCGGCCGCGACCAGGCACGCGCACACCGCGACCCCGTCCAGGTACACCGTGCACGAGCCGCATTCGCCCTGCTCGCAGGCGTTCTTGCTGCCCGGCAGGCCGAGCCGCTCGCGCAGCACGTAGAGCAGGCTCTCGCCCTCCCACACGTCGTCGGCGGTGCGGGGCACCCCGTTGACTGTCGCCGTCACGCGCACAGTTCCTCCCAGGCCCAGGTCAGCGTGCGCCGGGCCAGCACCGACAGGCCGTGCCTGCGGTAGGCGGCGGTGCCGCGTACGTCGTCGATGGGGGCGGCCGCGGCCGCGACCAGCTCGCCGAAGCGGCGGGCCAGGTCCGGGTCGAGCGGGCCGGGGCCGTCCCAGAGCAGGTGCGCGGCGGCGAACTCCTCCGCCGCGGGGGCGCGGCGCGGGGTCGGCGCGGCCGAGCCGATCCCGGTGCCGACCGCGCGCCGCCCCGGGTGCAGGGCCAGCGCGAACGAGCCGACCGCGATCACCATCGCGTTGCGGGTGCCGATCTTGGCGAACTGCTCGGGTCCGTCGGCGGGCGGCACCAGCACCGCCGCGATCAGCTCGTCGGGGGCGAGCACGCTGCGCTTGGGGCCGGTGAAGAAGTCGGCCACCGGCACCTCGCGGGTGCCGCGCACCGAGGCGAGCTCGACCGTCGCCCCGGCGGCCAGCAGCGGCGGGTGGCCGTCCCCGGCGGGCGAGGCCGAACCGAGGTTGCCGCCGAGGGTGCCCCGGTTGCGGATCTGCGGCGAGCCGACCGTGCGCGACGCGGCGGCCAGCCCCGGCAGCTGCCCGCCCAGCTCCTCGATGATCCTGGTGTACGTGACCCCGGCACCGACCCGCAGCACCGCGCCGTCGCGGTCCCACGCCGACAGCTCCGGCACCCGGGTCAGGTCCAGCAGCAGCGGCGGGCGGCGGCGGTGGAAGTTGAGCTCCACCATCACGTCGGTGCCCCCGGCCACCGGCACCGCATCGGTGCGCTCGGCCTTGGCCGCCAGCGCGTCCGCCCACGTCAGCGGAGTGAGGAAGTCCATCACGATCGCCCGGCCCAATCCCAGGCCAATCCTGGCCCGTCCGCGCCCTCGCGTGCCACCGTCGCCTCGATCAGCCCGTACGGCCGGTCGGCGGCGACGTACACCTCGCCCGGGTTGTCCAGCCCGAACGGGGCCAGGTCGACCAGGAAGTGGTGCCGGTTCGGCAGCGACAGCCGCACCTCGGCCACCTGCGGCACCGCGTCGAGCACCCGCTCGCCCATCGCGTACAGCGTCTGCTGGAGTGAGCGGCTGTAGGTCTGGGTGAACGCGTCGACCAGCGCGGCGTGGGCCGCGTCGTACGCGCCGTCCCAGCCGGTGCCCAGGTCGGCGAAGCGCCAGCGGGCGTCCACGGCGGTGGCCAGGATCCGGTCGGCCGCCTCCGGCAGCGTGGTGTACCGGTCGCGGGCGAACCCCCGGAACTCCGAGCCGGTGGTGTTCAGCAGCACCAGGCCGGTCAGCCCGCCGACCACCCAGGCCCCCGCCGCCGACGCGGTCACCACGGCCAGCCGGGTCTCGTCGCCGCGCCGGGCGAACGAATGCTCGCCCAGCCGCTGCCACGGATGCCGCTGCACGGTCACCCGGGCCTGCTCGACCGCGCCGCCGCCGCTGACGAAGTGCCGGGCCAGGTCCAGCCCGAACTCCTCGATCGTGGCGACGCCGTGGCGGGCCAGGGCGTACACGGTGTTCTTCTGCGTGTCGGTCGGCAGCACGTCGGTGTTGTCGCCGGTCAGATGCGTGGCCGCCAGCCGGCCCGCGAGCGCGGTGCTGACGGTCAGGTCGGTGAGCCGGTGGTGCGGGCCGTCGCGGTCCACCCGCACCAGGCGGCATTCGGCCTTGCCGTAGCTGTTGGCACCCAGGACCGCCATCAGGACCCCCGGTAGGTGGTGTAGCCGAACTTGCTCAGCAGCAGCGGCAGGTGCAGGTGCCGGACGGTGTCGGCGACGTCGAAGACGATGGTGACCTCGGGGAAGAAGCTGCCCAGGCCCTGGTACGCGGCGACGTCGAAGCGCAGCCCGTAGCGGCCGGGCAGCCACTGTTCGGCGGGCACCCAGTCGCGCAGCCGCCCGTCGGCGTCGGTGGTGCCCGTGGCGACGGTGCTCCAGCCGTACTGCCCCAGCCGCTGCAACGTCACCGGCACGTCGGCCGCGGGCTCCCCCCGGCAGGTGTCCAGCACATGCGTCGACAGGCTCATGAGCTCATCAACTTCCGCAGGCGGTTGACGGTGATCGCGGTGAGCTCACGGCGTACGACCTCGCGCTCGGTCGCCGCGTCGTGCCCCAGCCGGGCCCGTGCCGCCGCGAGCATCTGGTCCGCGGAGCGCCCGCTGGCGAAGATCAGGAAGACGTGGCCGAACCGCTCCTCGTACGCCCGGTTCGCCGCGACCAGCGCCTGCGCCGTCGCCGCGTCGGCACCGGCCGCGCCCGCCTGCTCGCGCCGCGACCAGGCCGCCTCCCGGCTGTCGCCGCCCGCCCGCTCGCCGATGCGCGGATGCGCCGCCAGCGCCCGCTCCAGCTGCGGCCAGCCGAGCCGGTCCAGCACCATCTCGGCCGCCGCCACCAGCGCGTCCGCGTCCGCGTACGGCCGCCCGGCCGCCACCGCCGCCGCCCACGCGGGGCTGGCGCAGCAGGCGAGCAGTTCCGCCTCCGCCTGTGGCGCCGGCAGCTCGTTGAAAGCGGCTGTCGACATGCACTGAGTCAACTGGCCCGCCCCGTACCGATGAAGCGTCAGATGTGCTGAAACCGCAACAATGCCTGGTTACCCTCTTCGGAGGTTACTACGAGGGCAGGTGCGGATGCGGCTTCGTGACGTGCTGGAACAGCCCGGGTCGCGGCTGCCCGTGCTCGTGGGTGCGGATGAGCTCGACCGGCCGCTGACCCTGGCGTACACCACCGACCTGCTCGACCCGACCCGCTACCTGACCGGTGGCGAGGTGGTGCTCACCGGGATGATGTGGCGCCGCGACCCCGCCGACTCGGAGCTGTTCGTCTCGCGCCTGGCCGGTGCGGGGGTCGCCGCGCTCGGCGCCGGGGAGGGGCTGCTCGGACCGGTGCCCGACGACCTCGTCCAGGCGTGCGCCCGGCACGGGCTGCCGCTGTTCGCGGTCCCCGCCGACGTGTCGTTCCGCGAGGTCACCGACCGGATCAGCGCGGTGCTGTGGTCCGAACGCGAAGCCGGCGCGGTCGCCGCGCGCAGCCGCCAGCGCGGCCTGGTCGCCCGCCTGTCCGCCGGAGCCGATCTCCCCGAGGTATGGCCCGAATCCGGCGCCTGGCTGCTCAGCTGCACCGGCCGCACCGTCACCGGACCGGCTCTCACCCCCGACCCGGTCACCGCCACGGCCCGCCCGCCGACCGGCGACGCCCGCGCGGCCGCGGCACCGCCCGCCGCGCAGCTGGGGCGGCGCCTGGCGCGGGAGTTCCTGCGCGCCGCCGCGCTGCCGGTGCGGTGCGCGCTGGGCGGGCGGGAGTTCCACCTGGACGCGGTGCCGCCGGGCGAGCGGCCCGGCGGCGTGTTCGTCGTGGTGGAGGGGGACCCGGCGCCGCTGGAGAACCTGGTCGCGCTGGCCGCGCTCGACGCCGCCCGGCAGGACCGGGCCCGCCGCCTGGAACACCGGCTCGCCGAGCAGCTGGTCGCCACCCTGCGCACCGGCGCCGGACGCGCCGAGGTCGCCGCCGCGCTGCGGGCCTGCGGACTGCCGGACGCCGGGCCGCACACCGTGCTGTCCGCCGTCACGACCGGCGCCGACGCCGCGGCGCTGCTGGCCGAGCTGCTGCACCCGGCCGCCGCGGTCGTCGCCGCCGACGGGGACCGGGCCGTGGCCGTCGTCGCCGACGCCGGTCCGGCGATCCGCGACCAGGCCCGGCACCTGGTCTCGGCGGTGCGCGGGCTGCGGCTGACCGCCGGGATCAGCGAGGCCGCCGCCGACCCGGCCGGGCTGCCGTCGGCCCTGGCCCAGGCCGAGCACGCGCTCGCGTACGCCGCGCAGCGGACGGGGCGGGTGCGCGTGGTCGGCAGCGCCGAGCTCGCCTCGCACGAGCTGCTGCTGGCCGCAGTGCCCCGGCACACCCGGGAGGCGTTCGCCGAGCGCCTGCTGGCACCCCTGCGGGAGTACGACGCCACCCACCGCGCCGACCTGGTGCACACCCTGCGCACCTTCCTCGACTGCGACGGCTCGTGGACCCGCTGCGCCGCCGCCATGCACCTGCACGTCAACACGCTGCGCTACCGCATCGGCCGCATCAGCGCCCTGACCGGCCGCAACCTCGACCACTTCCCCGACCGCGTCGACCTGTACCTGGCGCTGCGCGCCGCCGCCTGACCCGCGCCGCACCAGGTGGCGTGCGTGCAGGTTCGGGGAAAGTGCACGAATTCGGGGCCCGATTCCTACAGTTTCCCCGAAACTGCGGGGCCGTCAGGCCTGCGGCAGCCCCCACGGCTGGATCCGCTTGACCGTGGTCGAGGACTGGAGGCGGAACTGCTGCGGCCCGGCGGCGGCCGGCGGGGCGAGCACCACCTCCAGTGCGACGTTCGGGACGCCGGCCGGATCGGCCGCGGGCGCCTCGGCGACCCTGATCCCGATCGCCGTGCCGCCCAGCGGCCCGAACCGGGCGTAGACCGGGGGCACGGCGAGGCCCGCGCTGAACCCGGCTCCGCCCGGCGCCCGCACCCCGGCGGGCAGCGTGCCGTGGTAGCTGCTCAGGCTCGGGAAGTAGGTCCTGGCGAGCGGGTCGTACTCGTAGACGACGACAGCGATCGACGTGACCGCCCTGGCCAGCGACCGGGCCGCCATCATGCGCAGCTGCTGGGCGTTGGCCGGCGACACCCGGCCGCGCAGCGTGATGCTCTGGTCGGGCGCCGTCGACCAGCCCACGTACGACAGCACCGCGACCGCGTTGCTCGCGAACACCTCGGACCCGCCGGGCGCACCCGGGTCGGCCGCCGGCGGCTTCGGGTCGATCGTGTGGAGGTCGGGGGCGACGACGGCGTCGCCGACGACCCACCCCACGATCCGGCCGAACGGCCGGTGCGTGTCCGGCGTGGCGTCGTATCCCTGCGCGACGTCCAGCTCGCGGACGTACTCGGTCGCCATGTGTCTGCTGCCTCTCCTGTCGGCGGACGACCGCTGACCGGCGTGCCCGTGGGGCAGCCGGTGCGGTGTTCGTCATACCTGAGTGACGGTGGGCGCGCGGTGATACCCGGGAGTCCGTGATCCGACAGCGCGGCCGTGGCCGCCGGTTTCAGGTCAGGCGCCGCCGCCGAGGACGGCGTCGCCCTCGGCGGTCTCCTCGGCCGGGGGCCGGTGCTTGTGCACCAGGGCGTCCAGGGAGGTGCCGGTGTCGTTGACCCGCAGCACGAACGGCCGCTGCGGGGTGTAGCGGATCGCGGTGATCGACGACGGCTCGACCTGGATGCGCTGGAACAGGTCCAGGTGCATGCCGAGCGCGTCGGCCACGATCGCCTTGATCACGTCGCCGTGGCTGCACGCGAGCCAGACGGCGTCGTGGCCGTGCGACTCGCTGATGCGCGCGTCCCAGGCGCGTACGGCGGTGACGGCGCGGTTGGCCATCGCCGCCATCGCCTCGCCGCCGGGGAAGGTGACTGCGGCCGGGTGGTGCTGCACCATCGCCCACAGCGGGTTGTCGGCCAGCTCCTTCAGGCCCCGGCCGGACCACTCGCCGTACCCGCACTCGCGCAGGCCGTCCTCGGGCGTGACCGGGGTGCCCGGCAGCGCGAGGTCCAGCGTCTGGCGGCAGCGCAGCAGCGGGCTGCTGATCACCACGGCCAGCGGCAGCCCGGACAGCCGGGCACCGGCCTGCCGGGCCTGTTCGGTGCCGAACTCGTCCAGCTCGACCGGGAGGTCGCCGGCGAGGATGCCGTCGGCGTTGGCGGTGGTGCGACCGTGTCGCAGCAGCAGTAGCGTGGCCACGTCGCCCAGCCTAGGTGGCGCTGATGGTGCTGGTGGCGAGCAGCGCGATGATCGCACCGCCGAGGATCACCCGATACCAGACGAACGCCATCAGGGTGTGGTGGGCGACGAACTTGAGCAGCCAGGCGATCGACGCGTACGCCACGAGGAAGCTCACCAGCGTGCCGACGCCGAGCGCCGCCCCGCTGACCGCGTCGCCGCCCAGCGCGTCCTTCAGCTCGTAGACGCCGGCCGCGACCAGCGCGGGGACGCCCAGGAAGAACGACAGCCGGGTGGCGGTGACGCGGTCGAGGTCGCGCAGCAGACCGGTGGTGATGGTGGCGCCGGAGCGGGACACGCCCGGGATCAGGGCCAGGCACTGGGCGAAGCCGATGATCAGGGTGTCCTTGAGGGTGAGCTGCTTCTCCGAGCGGATCTGGGTGGCGGCGTACTCGGCGAAGGCCATCACGCCCGCCCACACGATCATGGAGCCCGCCACGAACCACAGGCTGCGCAGCGGGCCGGTGATCAGGTCCTTGCCGAGGAAGCCCACGACGCCGATCGGGATGGAGCCGGCGATGACGTACCAGGCCAGGCGGTAGTCGAGGTCGTCGCGGGCGTCTTTGGAGAAGACGCCCTTGAACCAGGCGGAGGCCAGCCGCCCGATGTCCTTGGCGAAGTAGACCAGCACCGCCGCGATCGCCCCGATCTGGATCACGGCGGTGAACGCGGTGACGGCCGTGTCGTCGATCGGCAGGCCCATCAGCTTCTCGGTGATGGTCAGGTGCCCCGTCGAGGAGATCGGGAGGAATTCGGTGATGCCCTCCACGATGCCTAGGACGATCGCCTGCCAGATCGTGATCTCCACCTAGTCTCCCAGTCCACTCTCCGCGTACGCCTCAGCAACAGTACGCAACGTCTCCCGGCCCGAGTCGGCGTCTGCGACGAACAGCGCCAGCGACAGCGTAGTCACGCCCGCGTCGGCGAAGTCACGCAGGCGCCGGGCGATGCGGTCCTTGGGCCCGAGCAGGGACGTCCGGTCGATGAACTCCATCGGCACGGCCTCGGCCGCGTCGCGGTGGCGCCCGGCCAGGAACAGCTCCTGCACCTGCTCGGCGGCCTCGCCGTAGCCCATGCGGGTGGCGAGCTGGTTGTAGAAGTTCTGCTGGCGGCTGCCCATGCCGCCGACGTACAGCGCCGCGTACGCGCGGACCAGCTCGGCACACATGCTCACATCGTCGCCGACCACCACCGGCACCGTCGGCACGACGTCGAAACCGGCCATGGTCTTGCCGGCCTTCTGCCGTCCGCGCTCGATCGCGGCGAGCTGCTCGGCGGCGAACTCGGGCGCGTAGAAGACGGCCAGCCAGCCGTCGGCGATCTCCCCGGCGAGCTCCAGGTTCTTCGGGCCGACCGCGGCCAGGTAGATCGGGATCTCGGTGCGCAGCGGGTGGAAGTTCAGCCGCAGCGACTTGCCGGGGCCGTCGGGCAGCGGCAGGGTGTGGAACTCGCCGTCGTAGCTGACCTGCTTGCGGCTCAGGGCCAGCTTGACGATGTCGACGTACTCCCGGGTGCGCGCCAGCGGCTTGCCGAACCGTACGCCGTGCCAGCCCTCGGAGACCTGCGGCCCGGACACGCCCAGCCCGAGCCGGAACCGGCCGCCGGACAGGGTGTCGATGGTGGCGGCGGTCATCGCGGTGGCGGCCGGGGTGCGGCCGGGGATCTGCATCACGGCGCTGCCGACGTCGATGCGCTCGGTGTGCGCCGCGATCCAGGTCACCAGGCTCGGCGAGTCGGAGCCGTACGCCTCGGCGACCCACGCGCTGGCGAAGCCCAGCCGGTCGGCCTCCTGGGCCAGCTCGACCAGCGTGGCCGGGGTCGACCAGGGGGTGAGGTATCCGATGTTGAGTCCGAGCTTCATGGCGCGCCCTCCCAGGCCGGTGCCCGCACCGGCGCGGACCCCGCCAGGTTACCGGCTAGTAGCGATCATGTGAAGCATGACCCGTGCCTTGCTCGCGGGGCCGTCAGGCGGCGGCGCCCAGCACCTCGCGCAGGCGCCGCGCGTACGCCCGGGGATGGGTGGTGTTGCCGTTGTGCCCGCCCGGGAAGTCGACCGCGGGCGTGCCCAGCAGCGCGGCCAGCTCCATCGCGCAGCGGTGGTCGAAGACGTGGTGCGGGGTGGTCCGGCCGTACGCGGGGACGATGGGAACGCCTGCGGCCCGGACCGCCGCCGGGTCGAGGACGTCGTCCACGACCGCGGTGAAGTCGCGCTCGATGAACACGTCGAAGTTCGCGACGCGGCGGGCGTCCATCGGCTGCGCGGTGAGCCCGGGTTCGGCGTCGGGGTTGGCCGGATCGATGCCGAGCACCTGGGCGATCTGCCCGAGTGCCGCCCGCAGGCCCTCGGCCCGGTAGAGCCGCTGCAGGTCGCGCAGTTCCTCCTGGTGGAAGTCCTGCTCGGTGGGCGGCAGCAGCCGGGGCGCGACCGGCTCGTGCGCGACCAGCACCGCGAGCTGCTCCGGGTGGCGCACCGCCAGGTGCATGCCGATGACCGCGCCGAGGCTGCATCCGAGCATCCGGGCGGGCCGGTCGGTCAGCGCCGCGAGCAGCCGGTGCACGTCATCGGCGTGGTCGGCCATCGTCCAGGGCCGGGCCGGATCGGCCGGGACGCTGCGGGACAGGCCGCGGCGGTCGTACGTCACCACGGTGTAGTCGGCGGCGAGCCGGTCCACCAGGTCGGTGCTGCGCCCGGCGTCGCCCTCCCCGCTCTGGGAGATCAGCAGCAGCGGGCCGGTGCCGCGCACCTCGTAGTAGAGCTCGGCACCGGGCACGGACAGCGTGGCGGCCTGCGCCGCGTTCGT
Organism: Catellatospora sp. TT07R-123; assembly: GCF_018327705.1. Taxonomy (NCBI): domain Bacteria; kingdom Bacillati; phylum Actinomycetota; class Actinomycetes; order Micromonosporales; family Micromonosporaceae; genus Catellatospora; species Catellatospora sp. TT07R-123. The sequence goes on from NZ_BNEM01000001.1 coordinate 2,311,742, forward strand.
GGTCGTCATGCCTTCAACCTAACCCATCATTTCTGATGTATCAAGTCTGATGCATCAGAAATGATGTAGGCTGCCCGCATGAACGGAGTCGACCTGTTCCTGCTCGGGCGCACGCTGATGAAGATCGGCGAGGAGGCCATCCCCAGTCCGGCGGGCGGTCAGCACCTGGCCGACCGGACCGTCCTGATCGTCGCCGCCGACGTCGCCGCCCATCCCGGCAGCTCGATCAGCGAGATCACCGAGCGCATCGGGTTCCCGCAGAGCGCCGTGTCCGGCAGCGTCGCGCGGCTGCGCGACGCCGGGGCGGTCCGCACCGCTACCGACCCCGCCGACCGGCGCCGCCAGCTCGTACACCCTGCCGAGCAGGTCTCCGACCGGGTCGCCGCGATCCGCGCCAGCGGCGTCGAGGCGGCGCTGGCGGCCGCGCTGGGCACAGCCGACCCCGGCCGGCTGGCGGAGGTCGTCGCCGCATTGGACACCCTCGCCCGCCATCTGGGCCCGGCGGCGCTGACCAAGCTGCGCCGCCCCGGCGGCACCGCCTGACCGGACCACGGATCCGCGGCGCCCAGCCGAGGCGAATACAGTTCAGGACATGCAGCAGCGGCCGCTCGGCAACAGCGGGATGGTGGTCTCCCGGCTGGCCCTGGGCACCATGACGTGGGGTCTGGACACCGACCCCGACGACGCCGGCGCCCAGCTCAAGGCGTATGTGGACGCCGGCGGCACCCTCATCGACACCGCCGACGTGTACGCCGACGGCGAGGCCGAGGCCGTGCTGGGCACCCTGCTCGACGCCATGGTGTCGCGCGACGACATCCTCATCGTCGCCAAGGCCGGGCTGCGCGCCCGCGCCGGGCGCCGCCACGACGGCTCGCGCGGGCACCTGCTGCGCACCCTCGACACCACCCTGCGCCGCCTCGGCGTGTCGTACGTGGACCTGTGGCAGGTGCACGGCAGCGACCCGGACACGCCCTGGGAGGAGACCCTCGCGGCGCTCGACCATGCCGTGGCCGCCGGAAAGGCCCGCTACGCCGGGGTGTCCAACTTCTCCGGCTGGCAGACCGCCCGCGCCGCGACCTGGCAGAAGGCCTGGCCCGGCCGCGCACCCATCGTCGCCACGCAGATGGAGTACAGCCTGCTCCAGCGCGGCATCGAGCGCGAGGTGCTGCCCGCGTGCGCGGCGCTGGGCATCGGGGTGCTGCCCTGGTCACCGCTGGGGCGCGGGGTGCTGACCGGCAAGTACCGCCACGGGCGGCCCGCCGACTCGCGCGGGGCGTCGCCGCACTTCGAGCGCTTCGTGCTGCCGTACCTGCAACCGCGGTGCTCGGCGATCGTCGAGGCGGTCGCCACCGCCGCCGACGGGCTCGGCGTCAGCCCGGCCGAGGTGGCGCTGGCCTGGGTCCGCGACCGGCCCGGGGTGACCGCCCCCGTGCTCGGCGCCCGCGACGTCGGCCAGCTCATGGCGGCGCTCCAGGTCGAGGACGTCGCGCTGCCGTCCGAGATCTCCCGCGCCCTCGACGACGTCTCCGCCATCGCCATCACCTACCCCGAACTCGAGGTCTGACCCGCCCGCCCCGCCCTGACGTCCCCGGGGCGCGTGAATTCCCAGGTCGCGGGATATGGCCCGTGCTTGCCGAAGGCGCCGCGAAGGAGCACGATCGGTGCATGGACTACGAATACGCACCGCTGCGGCTGCCACCAGACATCGACCGGCTGACCGCGGCGGTGCGGCTCGCCATCCAGGCGGAGTACGGCGGGTGGGAGCTGGCCCGGATGCGGCTCATGAAGGACGGCACCCGCCAGGTGCTGCTGCGCCGCCCGCTGCGACTGGCCGTCCTCCCGGGCCCCTCCGCCTGACCAAAGCCGACCTGTCGAAGCCGACCGTTCGGATCTTGTTGAATCAGGGAACCTTCCTTCACGATGTCGCCTACCGGGTCCCGATCATCGGGGCTGTGTACCGAGAAGGCGACAAGTGAACAGACACATTCGAGCCGCGGCCCTGGTCACCATGGCACTGGCGCTGGCCGGCGCGACGGCCTGCACGGCAGAGCAGGCGCCGCCGCGGCCGTCCGGCACTGCCGCGCAGCCGTCACCCAGCCAGGCGCAGACGCCGAGCGCCGCCGCGTCCCCGGCCGCCGCCCCCTCCCCGACCGTGACGCTGCACCAGATCGAGCTCGTCGCGCCGCCGAAGATCGGCAGCCGGGCGAAGTCCACCGACCCCAAGCTGACCTACGCCGCCCAGGGCGTCGAGAACGTGGGCAAGTCGGTGGCCCCGGCCAACAGTCGGGTGATCAGCGCCTTCTACGGCTCCGTACCCGCGAAGAACCTGCTCTTCGTCGCCGCCGTCGCCACGCCGCTGAGCGTCACGCCCGGCGCGCAGGACGCCGCCGAGCTGTTCGACGTCGCCAAGGGGCTGGGGTTCACCCTGCCGACGGAGCTGGGCATCGGCCCGGACAAGCGCTGGGGCGGCCAGGCCGGCTGCGTGAAGGGGTCGTTCCAGAGCAGGTCAGGCGTGGTGTGCGTGTGGTTCGACCGGGAGACCTACGGCGTCGCCTTCCGTGAGGGGGCGGCCAGCGCGAGCGGGATCGAGGAGCTGCGCAAGGCGCGCGACCTGATGGTGCGGCGCACGGCCATCTGACGGGGGTACGACGCGAGCGGCGCGCCCCCCGAGGGGAGCGCGCCGCGACCAGACCTGGTGGAAGCTCAGTCCTGGTCTTCCATGATGTCGCCGTTCAGGTGCTCGTCGAGGCGGGCGACGAGCTTGTCCTGGGCGCCCAGGGTGAACGGGCCGTTGGCGTCGGACTCGTCGAAGTCGTCGGGCTCCAGCGAGTTCTCCACCTCGGCGACGGTGACGATGCCGTCCAGCGGCTCCAGCTCCGGGATGTCCAGCGCCGCGAGCGAGCCGTCGGAGCTCTGCAGCAGCTCCAGCAGCGCGTCGGCGACGGTGGCGACCGGCTCGGTGTCGCCGTCGCTGAGCCCGGCCTCGCGGCGGGCCAGCTCGGCGGCGTTGATCAGTGCCGAGACGCTCGGGATCAGGTAGTCCCGGCGCTGGCGGACAGAGATCACCCGCGGGTGCGGGTCGGTCGGGGCCTGCTCCGCGGCGACCAGGTCGGCCATGAAGCGGTCGGCCTTCTCCAGGTCGATCGGCTCGACCTCCCAGGGCAGCGGCTCGCCGTACGTCTCCGAGAGGGCGTCGTCGTAGGTGACGGCGGCGTTGTTGAACGCCACATAGGCCCGCCAGACCTCGTCGCTGTCGACTTCACCCTTGGCGTCACGGACGGCGGCCAGGTGCGCCCGGGCCGCGGTGATCATCTCTTCCAGCGCAGCCTCGACGGCGGCGTGGTTGTCGCTCATTACTCGGTTACTCCTTCATACGACGAGACAGAGTCGGTGCCGCGGGAGGCTCAACTCTGACGCAGGAACCTGTCCAGAACCCGCACGCCGAACTGTAGTCCCTCCACCGGCACCCGCTCGTCGATGCCGTGGAACAACGCGGAGAAGTTCAGCTCCGCGGGCAGCCGCAACGGGGCGAACCCGAAGCAGCGGATACCCAGCCGGGCGAACGACTTGGCGTCGGTTCCGCCCGACAGCATGTACGGCACCGCCCGCGCTCCCGGATCCTCTGCCTTCAGCGCCAGCGCCATGGCGTCGACCAGTGCCCCGTCGAACGTGGTCTCCAGCGCGTTCTGGCGGTGAATCGACTGTATCTCCAGGTCGGGGCCGAGCACCTCCAGCAGCTGCTCGCGGAACAGCTCGAACTGGCCCGGCAGGGTGCGGCAGTCGATCGTGGCGCTCGCCCGGCTCGGGATCACGTTGTCCTTGTACCCGGCGGCCAGCCTGGTCGGGTTGGCGGTGTTGCGGATCGTCGCGCCGATGATGGTGGCGATCGGCCCGAGCTTGGCGATCGCCGCCTCGGGGTCGTCGGGGTCCAGCTCGATCTGGAGCGCGTCGGCGACCTCGGCCAGGAAGGCGCGCACGGTCGGGGTGACCACGACCGGGAACCGGTGCCGCCCGACCCGGGCCACCGCCTCGCACAGGGCGGTCACGGCGTTGTCGTCGTGCACGAACGAGCCGTGCCCGGGGCGGCCGCTGGCGTGCACGCGCAGCCAGTCGATGCCCTTCTCGGCCGTCTGCACCAGGTACAGCCGCAGGTCGTTGCTCACCGTGTACGAGAAGCCGCCGACCTCGCCGACCGCCTCCGTGCAGCCTTCCAGCAGCTCGGGGTGCTTCTCGACCAGGAAGGTGGCGCCGTACTCGCTGCCGGCCTCCTCGTCGGCGGTGTAGCAGAGCACGATGTCGCGCGGCGGCACGTAGCCGGTGCGCTGCCAGTCGCGCACCACGGCCAGCGACATCGCGTCGAAGTCCTTCATGTCGACCGCGCCGCGGCCCCAGATGCAGTCCCCGCTGGCCCCGTCGCCCTTGATCTCGCCGGACAGCGGGTGCACCGACCACTCGGCGGCGTCGAACGGCACGACGTCGAGGTGGCCGTGCACCAGCAGCGCCCCGCGCGAGCTGTCTCGGCCGGGGATGCGGGTGATCACGTTGGCGCGGCCGGGCCTGCTCTCCACCACCTGCGGGTCCAGGCCGGCCTCGCTGAGGCTGGCCGCGACGTACTCGGCCGCGGCCCGCTCGCCCGCGCTGGTGGCGTGGTCCCCGGTGTTCGTGGTGTCGATGCGGATGAGGTCGCGGCAGAGGTCGATAACCTCGTCGGTGGCGGCAGTACTCATGAGGATCTTCCTACCAGGTCCGGCTGCCCCGGCCCAGTCGAGCACGCTGCCGCCTTCCCGGCCGGGGCACGACCGGCTAGGCTGGGCGCGATGTGAAGGCAAGCCTTTCCTAACCTAGCGCGAACCACCGGGAGACGTAGTGAGCGGCACGCCGCGAGACCCCGCCGCGGAGAGCCTCGCCGACCTGCTCGGCGGGCGCCGGGCCGCCGTCGACGCCACCGTCGGGCCGCTGGCCTTCGGCGTCGGGTGGGCCCTGGGCGGCACGCACGCGCTGGAGTGGGCCGTCGGCGCCGCCGTGGTGGTCAGCGTGCTGCTGGCGGTGTGGCGCGTCAGCGCCGGGGACAAGCCCCGCGCGGTGCTGATCGGGCTGCTCGGCATCGGCTTCGCCGCCCTGATCGCGCTGCGCACCGGGCACGCCGAGGCGTTCTTCCTGATCCGCATCGCCACCAACGCCGCCAGCGCGCTGGCCTGGGCGGTCAGCATCGTGATCCGCTGGCCGCTGCTGGGCGTCGTGGTCGGGCTGGTGCTGCTGCAGGGCACGCGGTGGCGGCACGACCCGGACCTGATGCGGGCGTACAGCCGGGGCAGCTGGGTGTGGGTCGGGCAGTACCTGCTGCGCCTGGCCGTGTGGCTGCCGCTGGCCTGGGCGGGCCTGGTCGGCGCGCTGGCCGCCGCCACCGTGGTGCTGACCTGGCCGCTGATCGCCGCCTGCCTGGCCGCGAGCTGGTGGGTGATGCGCCGCACCCTGCCCGCCGGCCACCCCGGCCTGCGCCACCCCGCCGTCCCCGAACCCGCCCACGCCTGACCGCCCCTCCCGCGTCGCGGGTGGGTGCGGTTTCGGGGAAAGTGCACGAAAGCTCGGCCTGATTCCAGCAGTTTCCCCGAAACGGCACCGCGCTTTGCGTCGGAGAGCGCTCTCGCGTGACACTCACCCTGCGCGTCCCGGTGGAGGGCGTTGGCAGGAGAGGTGGCGGGGATGCGGAGTCCGACGCAGCGGGAGCTGGGCGCGGGGGACGTGGCGGCGTACGCGCGGGCGGCGTTCGGCGACGGGGTGACCGTGGCCGACTGCGCCGAGCTGTCCGGGGGCGGGTTCGCGGCGGTGTGGCGGGCCCGGCTGTCCGACGGCCGCGACGTCGTGCTGAAGGTGGGCCCGCCCGACGACGTGCCGCTGCTGCGGTACGAAGCGGGCATGATCGAGTCCGAGGCGCGCTACTTCCGCCTGGTCGAGCAGCAGGCGCCGCTGGTGCCGGTGCCCCGGGTGCTGCACCACGGCGACGGCTGGCTGTTCACCACCCTGCTGCCCGGCCGCGCCCTCACCGACCTCGACGGCCCGCAGGACGGCGTACGCGAGCAGCTCGGCGCCGCCCTCGCCGCGGTGCACGAGGTGACCGGCGACCGCTTCGGCTACCCCGGCCCGCGCCCGCACGGCGCCAGCTGGAGCACCGCGTTCGCGGCGATGGTGGACGCGCTGCTGGCCGACGCCGAGGACTGGGCGGTGCCGCTGCCGGTGCCCGCCGCGCGGATCCGCGCGGTCGTGGCGTCGTACGCGGACGTCCTCGACCAGGTCACCCGGCCCACGCTGGTCCACTTCGACCTGTGGGACGGCAACGTGCTCGCCGTCGACGGGCGGCTGACCGGCGTCGTCGACGGCGAGCGCTACCTCTACGGCGACCCGCTGGTCGACTTCGTCTCCCCCGCGCTGCCGCACCGGATCGAGGACGAGCCCGACCACCCGTTCGTGCGCGGATACGCCCGCGCGACCGGGCGCCCGGCCGGGTTCGACCGGTCCGAGCAGCGGCGGCTGGCGCTGTACCGGCTCTACCTGTACCTGCTGATGCACGTCGAGGTGCCGAGCCGGGCCATCGACGACCAGGGGCGCGTCGACTTCGTCGCGCGCCTGCTGGCCGAGGAGGCCGACCTGCTCGCGGCCTAGCCGGCCAGCCGCCGCGCCACCTCGGCCAGCAGCGCGGGCACGTCCCCGTCGTCGGCCACCGCGACGCGCGGGCCGGCCGCGGCCGGGTCGGGGTCGACCACGGTGGCGCCGCGCTCCGGGCCGGTGCCGGTGTCCACCAGCACCCGGCCGGGCCGGGTGCGGAACAGTTCGGGGCGCAGCGCGGCCAGCACCGCGATCGCGTCGTGCACCGGCGTCACGTCACCGGAACCCTGCGCGCGGTATGCCCGGCTGTAGAAGTCGAGTGCGGCGGCGGCGCGCTCACCGGCCGGACCGGCGGCCCGCAGCCGCGCCACGTCACCGGCGGGCAGCGTGCACCGCAGCGTCAGGTCGAGCGTGACCTGCGTCGTCGCCACCTCGACCCCCGGATCGGTGAGCACCCGGTATGCCGCCTCCGGGTCCCACCACGCGTTGAACTCGGCGGCCCGGGTGATGTTGCCCGCGCCGACCGCCCCGGCCATCACGACCAGCCGGGCCAGCCGGGCGGCGGCGTCGGGGAACATCGCGTACAGCAGGGCCACGTTGGTCAGCGGTCCGATCGCGACCAGGGTCACCGGGCGGGTCGCGGCGAGGATCGTCTCGGCCAGGAACAGCGCGCCGGACCGGGGGTCGGGGCCGCCGGGCGGGACCGGCAGGTCGATGCCGCCGAGGCCGTCCTCGCCGTGCACGTGCGCGCCGAAGCTCGCCGCCGACCGGACCAGCGGGCGGGCCGCCCCGGCGGCCACCGGGATGTCGGCGCGCCCGGCCAGGGCCAGCACCGCGCGGGCGTTGCGGGTGGTACGGGCCAGGCCCGCGTTGCCGCCGACGGTGCTCACCCCGACCAGGTCGAGTTCCGGACTCGCGCAGGCGACCAGCAGCGCCATCATGTCGTCGATACCCGGATCGCAGTCGATGAGCAGCGCGTCGGCCATACCCCCATTGTCGGAACCGGACGCGGCGGCCGATCGCGGGGGTCCTATGCCGATTCGGACGGTTGTGGACCGGCCGCCCCGACCCCAGGGTGTCGCTATGCCTGTGCCGCGTTACGGCTCCGCCCCCGTGGACCGCCCTTCGGGCCTGATCCCACCCCCTGTCGACCTGGGCGGGGTGACCGAGCTGCGCCTGCACGGCGTGGGCGGCACCACGGCCGAGGACCTGCTCGGCGACCTCGCCCCGCAGCAGGTCTCCGGCGACCGCATCGCCGGGTTCTACCGCACCACCGACCTGCCCGCGCGTCCCGCGTCCCCGCCGGACCCGGAGCACGACCAGCCGTCGCGCCACATCGAGGCGTACTCGTGGGGCGGCCTGACCTCGCGCAGCGGCTCACGCGTGCTGTGGCTGCTGCTGCTGCCGTTCGCGCTGGCCAACCTGGCCGGGTGGATGTGCTCGCCGCGCACCCACCGCAACGGGTTCCTGTTCCGGCTGCACCGCACCGCCGTGCGGTGGACCGCACTGGGCATCACCGTGAACGTCGTGCTGATCACCGCACTGGCGTCGATGGAGCTGATCGGCTACCAGTGCGGCGCCCGCGACGACTGCGCCGGGCAGATCTGGCTGCTCAGCTGGCTGCGGGGCCCGATCCTGGCCGCGCATCCGGCCCAGCGGGTCGCCATCGGCGCGATCCTGCCGCTGCTGGTCGTCGTCGGGCTGGCCATCCTCACCCTGCGCACCATCAACCGGTACGAGGAGATCAAGCCCCCGTTCCTGGCCGGGCAGGAGCCCGAGCGGGAGGCGGCCAGCGCCGCCCAGCCGCGCCGGGGCCTGGCCGACCGCGCCTTCTGGGACGGCCGCCGCAGCGCGTTCGACCAGGGCGTCGCGCACGTGGCCGCCGCCGCGGGCTGGATCGCGCTGGTGCTCGCGCACACCGCGCACACCATCGGCCACGAGGCCGGGCTCGGCTTCACCGAGGAGTACTGGTACACGGCGGCGCTCGCCCTCGGCGGCGTCGCGGTGCTGGGCTCCCTGCTGGTCACCGCCGTCGACGGGGTCCACCGGGTGCTCACCGGCGCCCTGCTGGTCGTCGCGGCGGCGGCGCTGGTCACGGCGGCCGTCTTCGCGGTGCGGCAACCCGGCGCGGACGCGGCCACCCAGTGGAGCTACCTGCCCGGCATGCGCAACTCGATCAACATGGGCTTCATCGGGCTGTTCGGCTCACTGGGCCTGGTCCTGATCTCGTCGCTGCTGGGCGGCTGGCGCAAGGGCACGTTCTTCATCTACGGCCCGTTCGTCGTGCTCAGCGTCAGCATCGCCCTGCTCAACGCGGTGCTGCTGGGCGCGATGCTGCGGGTGATCGACGTGTTCGCCGAGGTGTCGTCGCGGCTGCTGCTGCCCGGCCTCGCCGTCGACACCGACACGCTGTACGTGTACCCGATCGTCGCCACGCTGCACCAGTACCTCACCCTGCCGCCGCTGGCCCTCATCGCCGCGTTCGTGGTGTACGAGCTGGTCTCCTACTGGCGGGCCGGCCTGAACAGCCCCCGGCGCAAGGAGACGCTCGCGTTCTACCTGGACGAGAAGCGCTACCCGAAGCCCGCCGGCGAGGACGGCTGGTACGACAGCGCCGTGGCCGGGGCGGGCGCGACGCGGTGGACCGCCGGGGTGGTGCGGGCCCGCAAGGTCGCCGGAATGGCCCGCCACATCGACCGGCTGCTCACCTCGATGGCGCTGACCGGTCTGATCCTGCTGGTGGCGATCCAGATCCGGTACTGGTACTACCACGAACTGCCCTGGGGCACCCAGTGGACGGTCACCCTCGGCACGTACCTGGCGGCCGCGCTGCCGGTGCTGGTGGTGCTGCTGCTGCGGCGCGGCTGGACCAACCTGGCCAGCCGCCGCCGCATCGGCGTGCTGTGGGACGTGTCGACGTTCTGGCCGCGCGCCTACCACCCGCTGGCCCCGCCGTCCTATGCCGAGCGGGCCGTGCCCGAACTCCAGCGGCGGCTGTGGCGGCTGCACACCAGCGGCGGCCGGGTCGTGGTGGCCGCGCACAGCCAGGGCACCGTGATCGCGGCGGCGGCGCTGCTCCAGGCGGACAACCTGCCCGCCGACGGCCTGTTCTCGCTGGCCACCTTCGGCTCCCCGCTGCGCACGCTGTACGGCTGGGCGTTCCCGGCGTACTTCGGCGACGGGGTGCTGCGCGGGCTCCAGTCGCGGGTCCGGACGTGGCGCAACTTCGCGTACGAGACCGACTTCATCGGCGGCGTCGCGCTCGACCCGCTGATCCCGGCCGGTGTCGACGTGGTGCTGCCGGACCCGGGCACCTGCTGGTACATCTACGGCCAGCCGCAGCCCCTGGCCCGCCGCCACACCGGCTATTGGGACGACCCCGCCATGTGGGGCGAGGTGGACCGGCTCGCCGCCGCCCTGGCGAACCTGTCCGCACCGGCCCCGGCCGACGTGCCGGTGCAGGGCGGACCGCCCGACGACGAGACCCAGGTGACCGTCACCGAGCTGAAGTAGTCAGCACTGAAGTAGTCAGCGCCCCCGCCTGCTGCCGTAGGCGGGGGCGAACAGCACGAGCAGGGCCAGGTCCTCGGTGACGTCGGTGAAGCGGTGCGCCTCGCCCGCCGGCACGAAGACCACCGAGCCTGGCCCGACCTCGGCGTCGCCGGACGGGGTCGTGATCCGGGCGCGCCCGGCCGTCACCACGTAGATCTCGTCCTCGGTGTGCGGCGACTGGTCGTCCACCCCGCCCACCGGGATGCAGTACGTGCCGACCGACAGGTCGTCGTTGGCGAAGTGCTCCGTCCAGTCGTTGCCCGACCCGGCCGCCGGCGCGCTCCAGCGCCCCGCATTCTCGATCACCCGCATGGCCGCCAGCCTACTGTCGCCCCGCGCCGTGCGGCGGCGGGCGCGATGATCACTGTCTCCGGTCAGAATCCGCGCTACAAGGCCAGTTCATGACCGCAGATTGCGATCATCGCCCGGCGGCGGACGCGGCGCCCCGGCGGGCGCGGAGTCAGCTGAGGCCGCGGTTGATGAGTTCGGTGGGCAGGACGATGGTGCGGGGGTGGGTGCGGTCGCCGTCGATGCGGGCGAACAGCAGCTGGGTGGCCTGGCGGGCCAGTTCGCGGGTGTCGTACGAGATGACCGTGAGCGGGCGCGGCATGAGGTGCGACAGCTCGAAGTCGTCGAACCCGACCAGCCCGGCCGCGCTGCCGCGCCGCCACAGCTCCTGCACCACGCCGACGGTGATGCGGTTGTTCAGGGTCAGGAACGCCGTCGGCGGGTCGCGGCGTTCCAGCATCTCGGCGACGGCCGCGGCCGCCCCGGCGGGGTCGCGTACGCCGTCGCGGACCAGTGCCGGGTCCTCGCGCAGGCCCGCCTCGGCCAGGGCCTCGCGCGCGCCCGCGAGCCGCTCGCTCATGGTGTGCACGCCGGTGGAGTCGAGCAGGACGCCGACGCGCTGGTGCCCGGCCGACAGCAGCCGGGCCATGCCCGCGCGGGCGCCGCCGCGGTTGTCCAGCAGCACCGCGTCGGCGTCCAGGCCGATGCCGGGGCGGTCCAGGAACACCACCGGGATGCCGAGCTCGACCTGGGGGCGCAGGTAGCCGTGGTCGCCGTGGGTGGGCACGACGAGCAGCCCGTCGACCCGGCGCGAGCACAGGTCGCGCAGCAGTTGCTCCTCGCGGGCCGGGTCCTCCTCGGAGCTGGCCGACAGCAGCAGGGTGTCGCGCTCGCGGGCGATCTCGGCGGCGACGTGGGCGATGGTCGAGTAGAACGGGTTGGCCAGTTCCTCGATCAGCAGGCCGATGGTGGCGCTGGCCCGGCCGGCGCGCAGCGCGCTGGCCATGTGGTTGCGCTGGAAGCCGAGTTCGGCGGCGACGGCGAGGACCCGGTCGGCCAGGGCGCGCTGCACGTGCGGCTCGCCGTTGATCACGCGGGACACGGTCTTGAGGCTGACGCCGGCCTGTTTCGCAACGTCGACCATGGTCGGACGTCGTCCCGCCCGGCCTGCTCCGGTTCCGCTGTGAGTGGTCACGGCAGAAAACGGTACTCGCTAGTGAGGTTGTGGGTGTACGCGACCCGGACAACGTTGTCATACTCTGCTGGACAAGATTTCCTTCCAGGAGACCTCATGACTGAAACCGCCGTTGACGCCGTCGAGCCGTCACCGCTCGCCCTCGCCGTGGACATCGGCGGAACCAAGCTGGCCGCCGCCCTGATCGGGGCGGACGGGGCGGTGGTGCTGGCCGACCGCGTCGCGACGCCGCAGCCCGGTCCGGGGCCGGGCGCCGCCGAGCAGGTCTGGGCCGCCCTGGCAGACCTGGTCAAGCGCATGGTCGACGCGGCCGGGGACCGCCCCATCGTCGGCGTGGGCGCCAGCACCGCGGGCCCGTTCGACCTGGTCGGCGCGACCATCAGCCCCGTCAACATCCACGCCTGGCGGGGCTTCCCGCTGGTGGACCGGCTGCGCGAGGCGGTGCCGGGAGTGCCCGTGCGGCTGGCGGGCGACGGTTCGTGCGCGGCTGTCGGCGAGCACTGGCGCGGCGCCGGACGCGGCCACGACGACCTGCTGGTGCTGGTGGTGTCCACGGGTGTGGGCGGCGGGATGATCCACGGCGGCCGGCCGTTCCTGGGCGTCGGCGGCAACGCCGCGCACGTCGGGCACATGGTGGTCGACCTGGACGGGGAGCCGTGCCCGTGCGGCGGGCAGGGCTGCGTGGAGGCGCTGTCCAGCGGCCCGAGCATGGTCCGGTACGCGCTGCGGGAGGGCTGGCACGCGACCGGCGAGGGCACCGCGCGCGACCTGGCCGCGGCCGCCCGCGCCGGTGACCCGGTGGCGGTCGCGGCGTTCGAGCGGGCGGGGCGGGCGCTGGCGGCCGGGATCGTGTCGGCGGCGGCGATGTGCGAGCTCAGCCAGGTGGTGATCGGCGGCGGCGTGGCCGAGTCGGCCGACCTGCTGTTCCCGTCGCTGCAAGCCGGGCTGGACCATTTCGGCCGGATGGGCTTCCTGCAGGGCATCGGTCTGCGTACCGCCGAGCTGGGCGGCTCGGCGGGGCTCATCGGCGCGGCCGCCCTGATCCACGAACCGGAGCGGTACTGGTCGTAGCCGCACCGCCCTAGAGTGAGGCGGTGACCCGACAGGAGAAGCTGCGGCGGCTGGAGCCGGTGCAGGTGGTGCTGACCGCGGTGCCGGTCGGCGGGACGGTCCTGGCTGCCTTCATGGATCTGGGACCGTACGGGGTCGGGGTGTTCCTCGCCCTGCTCGGGTGGGCGGCGTGCATCTTCGCCGTCTGCTACCTGTGGACGTTCGCGGCGGTGCTGACGGTCACCCCGGAGGCCGTGGTCGTGGACAACCCGTACGTGCGCCACACGGTGCCCCGGCATCTGCTGCGCGACGTCGTGGGCGGGCAGTTCACGGGAGCTCGCCTGATCGCCGCCGACGCGCCGCCGATCCGGCTGGTGGCGCTGCGCGGCTTCCTGCCCTGGGGATACTCCGACTCGTCGGCGCATCGCAAGGCGCGGCTGGTGCACCGGCTGCTGGCGGAGGTGCCCGCGGACCCGACAGCGCAGGGCGAGGTGCACCGGCGCCTGCGCGCCGGGAACCTCGCCCTGCTCGTGCTCGCCCTCACCGGGCTGGTGGCCGCGTCGTTCTACCTGCTCGCCACCGTCCGGTGAAGGTTCAGGAGTAGACCTCGACCTCGTAGATGCGGGCGGCGTTGTCGGTGGTGGACGTCGGCGCCGAGATGTTCAGCCGGACGTAGCGGCCGGTGGCGCTGACCGCGTGCGTGGTGGTGCTGGCCGTGTTCCCGGTGACGGTGGCCACCGTGGTCCAGGTGCTGCCGTCGGACGAGACCTGGAGGTTGAAGTCCTTCGTGTTCCAGGTCGTGCTCTCCCCGCCCGCACCGGCGTGCCGGACGGTGATCGAGCTGATCGGGAACGACCCGCCCAGGTCCACCTGCCACCACTTGGCGGTGCCCAGCGAGCACCACTTGTCGGTGTTGCCGCCGGTCCAGGTGCCGTTGACGGCCTTGTCCGGGCCCTCGTTGGCGTTGCAGGACGAGTCCGCGGTGGCGGTCTTGTTCAGCGCCACGTTCACGGGGCCGGAGCCGGGGCCGTACGCCTCGAACTCGTAGATCCGGGCGGCGGTGTTGCCGTCGTTGGCCGGGGTGGTGATGTTCAGGCGCAGGTAGCGCGCGCCGACCGTGCCGATCGGGTGGTACGTGCGGCTGGTCCGGTTACCGGAGACCGTGGCCCGCGTGGTCCACGTCGACCCGTCGGTGCTGGTCTGGATGTTGAACGCGCCGGTGTTCCAGCCGCTCTGCTCCCCGCCCAGCGACGCGTGCTTGACCACGAACGACGACACGTTCTGCGTCGAGCCGAGGTCCACCTGGAGGAACTTGGTGGCGGCGCTGGTGCAGAACTTGCTGTTGTTGGTCAGCGAGCTGTCGACGGCCTTCTCCGGGCCCTCGGCGGTGCCGCAGGCGGCCGACCCGGTCGTGGGCTTGCCCGCGGCCAGGTTGGTGCCCAGCACCGGGGCGGGCGCCGGGGCGCTCCACCCGTCGTTGAACGACGGCGGGACGTCGGCCGCGCCGGTGCCCCACGAGCTGGGGCTGGACCCCATGGTGAACGCCAGCGTGGCCCCGGCCGCGACGTCCGGGTAGCGCAGGAAGTTCTTGCTGGTGCCGGTGCCGTTGCGGGAGAACGACTGGACGTACTGGTTGCCGCTGCCCGCGTTGGTGGCGTTGATCTGGATGTTGCCCGCCGCGCGCTGGATCAGGATCGACGGGAACAGCGGGCCGTGCAGGGCGAGCACGTCCGCGCCCGGGGTGGGCGGGTACATGCCCAGGGCGCCCCAGACGTACCAGGCGGAGGTGGCGCCGAGGTCGTCGTTGCCGGGCAGGCCGCCCGCGCCGGTGGTGAACGACTCGGTCATCACCCGGCGCACCGCCGACGAGGTCCCGGCGGGCTTCTGCGCGTAGTTGTACGCCCACGGCACGCTGTGCTCGGGCTCGTTGCCGATGTAGAAGTACGGCAGGCTCAGACCACCGTTGAGCTGGGTGAAGTGGTGGTCCAGCCGCTGCGCGGCCGTCTGCGGGCCGCCCATCAGCGCGATCAGGCTGCCGTAGTTGTACGTGGTCATCCAGGTGTACTGGGCCGCGTTGCCCTCGGTGTAGCCGGACGAGCTCGCCGGGTCCAGCGGCCAGGTCCAGCTGTTGTCGGCGTTGCGCCGGTGGATGTACTGCGACTCCGGGCTGAACACGTTGGCCCACCACTGGGCGCGCGACATGTACGTGTTGTACTTCGCCGTGTCCCCCAGCGCCTGGGCGAACTGGGCCACCGCGAAGTCCGACGCCGAGTACTCCAGCGAGTCGGACGGGTCCTCGTCGATGAAGTGCTGGCTGGTGTACTCGCCCTGGCGGCCGCGGATGGAGCTGCCCTGCGCGGTGCCGCCGTTGGAGCTGTTGTTCATCAGGGTGAGCGCGGCGGCGGTGTCGAACGATCGGGCGCCGAACGCGTACAGGCTGGCGACCACGATCGGGCCCGGGTCGCCGTTCATGATGAAGTCTTCCTGGTTCTGCTGCGACCACTTGGGCAGCAGGCCGCCCTGCTGGCCGTCGAGCACCATCGATTTGGCGATGTCGCTGGCCTCGGTGGGCGCGATCAGCGCCACCAGGGCCGCCCAGGAGCGGTAGATGTCCCAGCCGGAGTAGTTCTGGTACACCGGGTGCGACGCGCTGTGCACCGCGTTGTCGAACCCGCGGTACTGCCCGTTGGTGTCGCTGGCGATGTTCGGGTTCTGCAGCACGTGGTAGAGCGCGGTGTAGAACTTCTGCAGGTCGGTGGCGCTGCCGCCGGTGGCCTGCACCCGGTTGAGGATGTTGTTCCACGCCGTGTCGGCCGCGGTGCGCACCGAGGCGAAGTCCCAGCCGGAGTTCTCCGACAGGTTGGCCTGCGCGTTGGCGATACTCACGAACGAGATCGCGGTCTTGACCTGCACCACCGCGTTGGAGCTCGTGTCGAAGGTCAGGTAGCCGCCGGTGTTGACGCCGCTGCTGGACGTGGAACCGGCCGTGATCGTCGCGCCGTTCCACGTGCCCACGCCGCTGGGGGCCCGGTCGAACGCCATCGCGAAGTAGATCTGGTAGGTCTTCGACGAGCCGCAGAAGCCGCCCGCGGTCACCTGGCCGGTGACGTTCGAGCCGCTGATGCTGATCGACCCGCTGCGGTTGCCGGTGGCGCTGCGGCTGGTGTTGATCAGCACGCGGGCGCTGGTGGTGGCCGGGTAGGTCACCTTCATCATGGTGGTCCGGGTGGTCGCGGTCAGCTCGGCCGCGGTGTTGCCGTACGTCGACAGCACCGCCTTGTAGTAGCCGGCCTGCGCGACCTCGCTGCCCTTGACCTGCGTGGCCTGGTAGTTGGTCCACGCGGTGCCGGGCGAGGTGCCCAGCGCCCCGGTGATCGGCAGGATGCCGATGTCCTCGTTGTTGGAGCAGCCTGCCCCGTTGAAGTGGGTGAGGCTGAACTCCTGGATCTGGGAGTCGCCGAACCTGTAGCCCGACGGGGAGGCGGTCGGGGTGTCCGGGCTGAACTGCACCATGCCGAACGGCAGGACCGGGCCGGGGACGGTGCTGCCGCCCGCCCCGCCGCCGACGGGGTTGGGCGAGTTGCTGTCGTCGGTCCCGATGAACGGGTTGACGTACTGCGTGAGGTTCAGATTGGCCGCATGGGCGGGCGCGGCGACGGCGGTGGCGGCCGCGCTGGCGACGAGGCTCACCGCGGCGAGTAGCGCCAGGCGGCGCAGGGGTTGCCGGGATCGGGACATGCCTGTTCTCCTCAGGGACGGAGACAACGTTGTCAACGTGCACCTGACAGACAAGCCTCTTAACTGAAACATGTCAATACTTCCGGCCAAGAATGCCGCGCGGCACCCTTCTGCTCCCCCGCCCGGCTTCACTACGCTGGGGCGATGTCCAGCGAGATGTTGTACACCAAGGTCTTCGGCCTCGTGATCGGAATCCTGCTGCTGGTCGCGGCCATCCGCTGGATGTTCGGCAAGAAGTGAGGCCGGCCGGGCGACGGGGCCCCGCCGCGCGCCGCCGTAGGGCAGGATCTGGCCGTGTTCAGACTTCGCCGCGCCACCGCCGCGCTGGTGCTCGTGAGCCTGCTCGGCGCCTGCGGCCAGGACTTCCGGACCGACGTCATGACTCCGGTCAGCGACACCACCGTGCACGCCGCCGCCGACCGGCTGCTCGGCCCGCCCGTCCTGCTGGACCCGACGACGGTTCTGTACGTCGCCTTCGACGGCGACAGTTCGGACGTGCCACAGTCGACGCACGTGGTGAACCTGGCCGACGGCACGGACCGGACGCTGAAGTTCACCTCCGACCACTGCCCCGACGCGTTCCTGGCGTGGGTCAGCGGATTCGCCGACGGTGAGCCGGTCGGCGTCGCCGAATGCGGGGACATGGACACGCGAGCACTGGTCCGCATCGATCCGCTCGGCTCAAGGCTGACCGTCCTCGCCGAGCTGCCACCGCTGCTGGCGTTCTCGCCGCCGTCGCGCGGCAACACCGGCGTGCTGGTCTCCCGCGACCCCGGCCAGTGGACCGCCACCTGCCGCGCACTGAAGGTGTTCACCGCCGGGAACTGGGCCCAGGTCGGACCCCTGACCCCCGTGGGTGCGCTGACCTGGGACGCGGACCGGCTCCTCGGCGGTGAGGGCTTCTGCCAGCCGCATGACAACGTGCTGGGCATCGCGGCGACGGGCACGAAGGTGTACGTCGTGGCGACGCAGAACCAGCAGACCTGTCGACCGTGGGACACCCCGCATGACGGATCGGGCAGCGGCTGCGGCGTGTACGAAGTCGACCTGGCCGCCCAAACGATCCGGCAGCTCGCCGACGGATTCGACGGGTTCACCGAGATCAGCGCGGCCGGACCGTACGGCGCCGTGATGTCGGCCGTCCGGGACGGCCAGTCCGGCCTGTGGCTGGTCGGCGGCCATGACCATACGGTGACGTTGCTGGAGAGCGGCGTGTTCAGCGGCCCCTCGGTCACCCCGTCCGGCGACGTGGTGGCGGCGGTCGGCAGCGACGACGAGGAGTGCCGCATCGTAAAGATCAAACTGCCTTAGCCCGACCCTCCGACCCGATCACGCCGCCTGGCGTCAGTGCGCTCCGTCCACCAGGGTGCTGCCGGTGGCCGACGGCTCGGGCGACGGTTGCGGCGGATCGAAGATCGCCAGCCGATCCTCCATGGCGAAGTTGGTGACCAGCATGCCCAGCGGCGGATTGCGCTGGCTCGACGCCTGCGCCCCGTTGACGTCCGGGGTGTTCGTGATGGTCACCATGATCAGCGTATGGCCGGTGAACAGCAGCACCGTCCACAGCTGCGCGTCGGTGCCCAGGTTGAACCCGGCCCGGCGGTCCGGCGGGTCGTCGCGCAGGCCGTACTGCTCGATCAGGCCGTCGCCGTCGGTGGTGCTGCTGAACCCGCACCAGGTCAGCCGCTGGCAGTGGCTCAGGCCCGGAACCAGTGTCGTCGGCGCCACCGACACCGTCAGCGTGCCATAGCCGGACGAGCCGACGATCTGCAGGCTCACCGTCAGCGCGCCCGCCGCCAGCTCCGGATCGGCCAGCGCCGCCAGCGGCCTCTTGTCCCCGCCGTCGGCCAGGCCCAGGTCGACCCGGCGCAGGCCCATCGGGTTGATCCTGGTCGTCACCAGGTCGGCCATCAGGCAGGCGAACTTCTCCGCCCGGTCCTTGTCCGCCGGCACCGGCTCGTCCTGCGGCAGCGGCAGGTCGCCCGCGAGCGTCGCCAGCCGGGCCGCCCCGCGCTCGCCCGCCTGCGGGGGCTGCGCCGGGGCCTGGCGGGTCAGCGACGGCAGCGGCGTCTCCGGCGGCGCCAGGTCCATGCAGCCGACCACCTCGGGCAGCGGGCCGCCGCCGGGATCGGGCCGCAGCACGACGACGCCGTACCCGATGCCCGCCGCGACCAGCACCGTGGTGGCCGCGCTGAGCCAGCGCTCGCGTCGGCGCTGGCGGCGGCCCGTCTCCAGCAGCTCGGCCGAGGCCAGGCCGGACGGCGGCTCCGGGCCCTCGGGCGGGGCGCCCTCACCGAACCGGCGCAGCGAGCGCAGCAGCGTACGCTGCGCGAACGCCTCCGGCGGCTCGTAACCCAGGGACGGCCAGCGCCGGTACAGCCGCAGCAGGGTCCGCCGCACCAGTTGCTCGGCCAGCGTCCAGTCCCGGCACCGGGCGTACGCCTGGCGCCGCAGCCCCGGCCCCAGCACCGCCACGAACTCGGCGAACTCGCCCTCCCACGCACGCATCCCCATAGTCAACACAATGGATGCCCCGCCCGGCATCCCCCGCCCACCCCCTGGACGCCGCCCCCCTCCCGCCCCATCCCGCCCCCGTCCCGCCCCCGTCCCAGCGCAAGTTCCCGGGGTCCCAACGCAAGTTGCCGGGCAATCGGGCGAATGAGTGCTCCTCATTCGCCCGATTGCCCGGCAACTTGGCTGATCTTGACTGGCGCCCTAGGGCCAGGCTCGGTGTGGACGGGTCAGGGCAGGGGTTTGGACAGGTCGTAGACGGTCTGGGTGCCGACGGTGAGGGCGGTGTAGTGCTGCTGCACCCAGGCGGCGATCTCCTGGCTGCTGCCGCCGCGACCGCCGAAGCCGCCCTGGCCGCCGCCGACGAAGTAGCCGATCCTGCCCTGCTGCGCCCACTGCTGGAACTGGGCCAGCGTCGGAGCCGGGTCACCGGACCAGCCGCCCATACCCATCACCGACTTGCCGCTGGCCAGCTCCAGCGCGGCCGCGCTCTGCGCGCCGGACACCGCCGCCGCCCAGGTACGGTCACTGCCCTCGATCAGCTTCACCAGCTCGGCGTCGGCGGGAGCCTCGCCGGGCATGCCGCCGCCGGGGCGCATACCGCCGCCCGGGAAGCCGAACCCCCCGCCGTCACGGTTGCCGCCCTGGCCCTGCTGGCCCTGGGCACCCTGGCCCTGGGCACCCTGACCGGTGCCGTCCTGGCCGGGGAGGTTCTGGCCGGGGAAGCCCTGGCCCGGCAGGTTCTGGCCGTCCGGGCGGAAGCCGCCGGGGAAGCCGCGCATGCCGCCGAATCCGCCCGAGCTGGCCGGGCCGGCGAGCGGGATGCTGCCAGTGTGCGGCGTGGACACGGTCTGCACCGTGTATGCGGCAGGTCCGGCGAGCATGCCCACCCCTGCCGCGACCGCGCCGGCGAACGCGAACCGGCTCGCCCGCGCGGCGCGCCACGGCACCAGTAGCGCCACCGCGCCGACCACGCACAGCACCAGCACGACAGACCGCAGCCATGGTTGCCAGTCCACCCGCCCGAGCAGAACGAACGCCCACCACCCGGTCACCAGCACCGCCGCGGCCAGCCCCGCCCGCGCCACCCACGCGGCCCACGGGCGCAGCCCGTCGCCAGCACCGGCCGCACTGCCGCCGGAGACCGGCGCAGCGTTGGAGATCGCTGTCTGCGGTCCTTCGGCAGCACCAGTGGCCACGTTCTGACCGGAAACGCCGATCATGCCGCCTGCAATGGCGACGGCGCCGACGCCGGATCCGTCGGCGAGTGGGGCCGGACGGGGGTCGCGCAGGTGCCAGAGGAGGACGGAGCCGCCGCCGACCAGGGCGCCGAGCGCGGGGGCGAGCGCGACCGTGTAGTACTCGTGCACGATGCCTTCCATCAGGCTGAACACGAGCACGTGCGTCACCAGCCAGGCGCCCCAGAGGATCAGCCCGGCCCGCGCCGCGTCGGTGCGCGGCCGCCGCCACGTCACCACCAGCCCCGCCACCAGCAGGGTCAGCGCCGCGGGCAGCAGCCAGGAAGCCTGGCCGCCCATGGAGTCGTTGAACAGACGGGTCAGCCCGGCCTCGCCGCCGAACCCGCCGAACCCGCGCCCGCCACCGGGCATCCCGCCATCGGGCATGCCGCCGGGGAAGCCGCCGGTGCCGCCGGAGACCGCGCCGGTCAGGCCGCCGCGCTCGTTGCCGGTGAGCCGGCCCAGCCCGTTGTAGCCGAGGGTGAGCTCCAGGATGGAGTTGTTCGTGGAGCCGCCGACGTACGGCCGCGAGCCCTTGGGCCACAGCTCGACCAGCGCCACCCACCAGCCCGCCGCGACGATCATCGCCCCGGCGGCGGCCAGCAGCTGCCACACCCGGCGCCAGAACCGGGTCGGCGCGCAGATCAGGTACACCAGGCCCAGTGCGGGCAGCACCAGCAGCGCCTGCAGCATCTTGGTCAGGTAGCCGAACCCGACCGCCGCCCCGGCGGCGACCAGCCACCACGTCGAGGCGCGCTCCAGAGCGCGGGTCACCGCGTACGCCGCGAGCACGAGCAGCAGCGTCAGCAGCGCGTCGGGGTTGTCGAAGCGGAACATCAGCGCCGCCACCGGGGTCAGCGCCAGCACCGCCCCGGCCAGCAGCCCGCCGGTCTCCCCCGCCCAGCGCCGCACCGCCGCGTACGTCAGCGCGACCGCGCCGACCCCGCACAGCGCCTGCGGCACCAGGATGCTCCAGCTGGAGAACCCGAAGATCCGCGCCGACAGCGCCATCAGCCACAGCGAGGCGGGCGTCTTGTCGACGGTGATGAAGTTGCCCGCGTCCAGCGAGCCGAACAGCATCGCCTTGAGGTCCTGCGTGCCCGCCTGCACGGCGGCGGCGTAGTAGCTGTTGGCCCAGCCGGAGGCGGACAGGTCCCACAGGTAGAGGACCGCGGTGCCGAGCAGCAGCACCAGCAGCGGGACCCGGCGGCGCCACCGGGCCGCCCGGCTCGCGGCGGCCGGACCGGCGGCGGCCGGACCGGTACGGTCGCCGGGCGGCGCCGCGGTGAGCACGCCCGGGTCGGACGCGGGCGGCGCCGGGGTGACGGCGTCGGATGTGGACATCAGTGTTCCCCCTTGAAGACCCACGACCGCAGCAGCGTGAACCGTAGCAGCGTGGCCAGCAGATTCGCGGTCACCAGGACGGTGAGTTCGGCCGTACGCGTGGTCGCGCCGGCGATCAGGTGCAGGGCGGCCAGCGCCCCGCTGGTGAGCAGCAGGCCCAGGGCGAAGACGAGCAGGCCCTGCGCCTGGTGGCGCAGCGCGTCGGCCGCGCCCCGGATGCCGAAGGTGAGCCGCCGGTTGGCGGCGGTGTTGGCGATCGCGGTGACCGCCAGCGCGGCCAGGTTCGCGCCCTGCGCGCCGAGGTACGGCTGGGCCAGCGCGTACAGCAGCAGGTAGGCCAGGGTGCTGACGACACCGACGAGGCCGAACCGGACCACCTGGCGCAGCAGTGAGCTCTCGGGGCGGGCCAGCGGGGCCCGGCCGAGTTCGGCGCGCAGCCGGGCCAGCGGCAGCGCGCCGGTGAGCAGGCTGCGGCCGAGCCGGGCGATGCCGCGCAGGTCGGCCAGGATGGTGGCGGCCAGGTCGACCCGGCTGTCGGGGTCGTCGACCCAGTCCACCGGCACCTCGTGGATGCGCGCCCCGCTGTTCTGGGCCAGCACCAGCAGCTCGGTGTCGAAGAACCAGCCGGTGTCCTCGACCAGCGGCAGCAGTTCGCGGGCGACGTCGGCGCGGATGGCCTTGAAGCCGCACTGGGCGTCGCTGAACGACGCGGCCAGGGTGCCGCGCAGCAGCAGGTTGTAGCCGCGCGAGATGACCTCGCGCTTGGCGCCGCGCACCACCCGCGACTGCCGGGTGAGCCGGGTGCCGATGGCCAGGTCGGAGTGGCCGGACAGCAGCGGCGCGATCAGCGGCGGCAGCGCGGCCAGGTCGGTGGACAGGTCGACGTCGAGATACGCCAGCACCGCCGCGTCCGAGTGGGACCAGACGTGCCGCAGCGCCCGCCCGCGCCCCTTCTGCTCCAGCCGTACGACGGTGACCTCGGCGAACTCGGCGGCCAGAGCGGCGGCGACGGCGGGGGTGGCGTCGGTGCTGGCGTTGTCGGCGACGGTGATCCGGAACCGGTACGGCACGGTGGCGCGCAGGTACTCGTGCAGGCGCCGCACGCTGGGGCCGAGGTCGGTCTGCTCGTTGTAGACGGGCACCACCACGTCGAGCACCGGCGCTGCGGCGGTGGTCTCGACCGGGGCGCGCCGGGCCAGGGTCGGTGCGGTCATGACGCGGTCTCCTCGGTGAGGTCGTAGACGGTGGTGCCGGAGACGGTCCGGGCGGTGAAGTTCTGCGCGACCCAGGCCGCGATCTGGCTGCCGACGTCGCTGCCGCTGCCGGAGTCGAAGCCGCTGCCGCCGATGAACCAGTGCACCCGTCCCTCATCGACCCATTCCTGGAACCGGGCCAGGGACGGGGCGTTGTCGGTGCCGTTGAAGCCGCCGATCGCCATCACCGGGCGGTTCACGGCCAGCTGGTATCCGGCGGCGTTGTTGGCGCCGACGGCCGCGGCGACCCAGTCGTAGCGGTCGGCGTCGGCGGTGAGCAGGGCCTGCAACTCGGCGCCGGGGGTGGTGGCGTTGAGCAGGCCGCCCATGCCTGCGCGCGTACCCCCGCCGCCGAACCGCTGCCCGTCACCGGCGCCCGCGCCCGGACCACCGCCGGGCTGTCCGCCCTGGCCCGGCTGCCGGGCCTGGCCGCCCGGACCGCCGAACCCGCCCGGCTGTCCGCCCCGGTTGGCGAAGCCGCCGGGGCCGCCGCCGCGCATGCCGCCGAAGCCGCCGCCGGTCGACGGGCCCGCGCTCGGGATGGCGCCGGTGTGCGCCGACGCGGCCGTCTGCACCGCGAACGCGGCCGGACCGGTCAGGCCCAGGGTCAGCGCGAGCACCGCGAGGCCGCGCTGCGACCAGGCGGGCAGCAGGTGCGTGGCCAGCAGCGCGCACGCGGTGGCCAAGGCGCCGACCAGGACCAGCCAGCGCAGCCAGGGCACGAAGTCGGCCGCCTGGCCCAGCAGGGTGTACGCCCACCAGCCGGTCCCGGTCAGCACCGCCGCCGCCACCGCCACCGCCCAGGACCGGTCCCGCAGCCGCCACAGCAGCACCGCGCCCGCGCCGGTCAGGGCGCCGAGCGCCGGGGCCAGCGCGACGGTGTAGTACGCGTGGAAGATGCCCGCCATGAAGCTGAACACCAGGCCGGTGACCAGCAGCCAGCCGCCCCACAGCACGAACCCGGCCCGGACCAGGTCGGTGCGCGGCCGCCGCCAGGTGACCGCGATCCCGACCGCGAGCAGCGCCAGCGCCGCCGGGAGCAGCCAGGCCGCCTGCCCGGCCAGGTCCGTGCCGAACAGCCGCAGCGCGCCGGTCTCGCCCCAGCCGCCCGCGCCGCCGACGCTGCCGACCTCCTCGCCGGTCAGCCGCCCGAACCCGTTGTAGCCCAGGGTCAGCTCCAGCACGCTGTCGCCCTGCGTGCCGCCGATGTACGGCCGCGAGTCGGCGGGCCACAGCTCCACGACCAGCACCCACCAGCCCGCGGCGCCGATCATCGCGGCGGCCGCGACCAGCAGCTGCCCGCACCGCACCGCCAGCCGGGGCGGCCCGAACAGCAGGTAGACCAGCGCAAACGCGGGCAGCACCAGCAGCGCCTGGAGCATCTTGGCCAGGAAGCCGAACCCGACCGCCGCGCCCGCCCAGGCCAGCCAGCGGGTCTGCCCGGTCTCCAGCGCCCGGGTCAGCGCGTACGCGCCCGCGACCAGCAGCAGCACCAGCAGCGCGTCGGGGTTGTTGAACCGGAACATCAGCACCGCCACCGGCGTGGTGGCCATGACCGCGCCCGCGATCAGGCCCGCGGCCGGACCGGCGAAGCGGCGCACGGTGGCGTACAGCAGCGCGGTGGCGCCGACGCCGCACAGCGCCTGCGGCAGCAGGATCGCGTACGGGTTGACGCCGAACAGCCGCACCGAGGCGCCCATCAGCCACAGCGCGGCCGGGGTCTTGTCGACGGTGATGAAGTTGGCCCCGTCGAGCGAGCCGAAGAAGAACGCCTTCCAGCTCTGCGAGGCGGCCTGGGCCGCGGCCGAGTAGTACGGGTTGGCCCAGCCGGAGCGCGACAGGCCCACCAGGTACAGCAGCGCGGTGCCGGTCAGCAGCGCCGCGAGCGGGGCGTGCCGCAGCCACGGGCGGCGCGGCGCCGCGGCCGCCGGTGGCGGGTCGGTGTCCGCCGGGGCGGCGGTGGCGGGCGTCAGGGTGCTGGTCATGCCACCGAGCGTGACGGCGCCGCCTCGGCGCGACGTCAGCCGAAGCTGGATGTCACCTCGGGATCGCCTGCATTCATGCTCGATGCAGCCGGAGGTCGGCGCGCGCGGCCGTGGTGGCGACCAGCCGGGCGTTGGCCTCGTCGCTGCGCAGGACCCAGTCGCGGGCGGCCGCCTCGTCCAGGCCCTTGGCGAGCTGGCGCGCCAGCAGCCCGTCGACCCGCTCGGCGTCGTCGGCCGACAGGTACACCGCCAGGTCGAGCAGCCCGCGCACCCGGTCCCAGGGCGCGACGTCGAGCAGCAGGTAGTTGCCCTCGGTGATCACGACGTCGGCCTCCGGCGGCACCGGCACGGCCCCGGCGACGGGCTCGTTGAGGACGTGGTCGAAGGTCGGCGCCCACACGGTCTCGTCGGTGGTGTCGCGCAGGCGGCGCAGCAGGGCGGCGTATCCGGCGGCGTCGAAGGTGTCGGGGGCGCCCTTGCGGTCGGCCCGGCCCAGCCGCCGCAGCTCGGCGTTGGCGAGGTGGAAGCCGTCCATCGGCACGACCGCGGCCCGGTCGAGGCGCTGTGCGAGCAGCTGGGCCAGGGTCGACTTGCCGGCGCCGGGGGCGCCGGTGATGCCGACGAACAGGCGCCCGGGGCGCCCCTCGCGCAGCCGGTGCACCTGTTCGAGCAGCTTGGTGAGCATCGCCGCCCAGTCTGTCAGGCCGGGTCGGCCAGCGCGAGCAGCGCCAGCCCCGCCTCGACCACGTCGTCGGCCGACCACTCCAGCGCCGGGGCGGCCACGGTGATCTCGGCCATGGCCCGGCCGGGCGCCCGGTCGGCGAATCCGCCGCACAGCCAGGTCTTGCGCTGCTCGGCCAGGGCGATCACGGCCTCGTTGAGCCGGTCGGCGGGGCCGGGCAGCCAGAGCTGGAACTGGTGGGTGTGCGGCACCGCCGGGTGCACCACCGCGCCGGGCAGCTGCGCGAGCGCCGCGGCCACGACCTTGGCGTGGGCGACGTAGCCGGGCAGCCGGGGCAGCTCGCGGTCGAGCCCGGCCAGCGCGGTCAGCGCCGACGGCCACTGCTGGAACAGGTTGCCGCCGTAGCGGTGCCGCCAGGCGCGCGCCTGCGCGACGAAGTCGGCCGGACCGGCGACGACGGCCCCGGCCAGGCCGCCGAGGGTCTTGTACAGCGACACGTACACGCTGTCGGCCAGTGCCGCCACCGTGGGCAGGTCCACCCCCCAGTGGTGCACCGACTCCCACAGCCGCGCGCCGTCGAAGTGCACCCGCGCCCCGCGCGAGCGGGCCGCCTCGACGACCTCGGTCAGCTCGTCCCAGCCGGGCAGCAGGAAACCGGGCTCGCGCAGCGGCAGCTCGACCAGCAGCGTGCCGTACGGCTCGTCGAGGTCGCGCACCTCGGCGGCGGTGGGCTGGCGGGGCTCGCGGGTCGGGAAGACCCCGCGCAGGTCGCTGAGCGACTCGTACGCCCCGCGTTCGTACGCCTCGACGTGGCTGAGCGGGTGCAGTGCCACGACCGGGCTGCCGGTGCGCTCGGCCCAGCAGCGCAGGGCGACCTGCTGGGCCATGGTGCCGGTCGGGAAGAAGACCGCCGCCGGCTTGCCCAGCAGCTCGGCCACCCGCCGTTCCAGCTCGGCGACCGGGCCGCCGCCGTAGAAGTCGGGCCAGCCGTCCAGGTCGAGGCCGTCGAGCAGCGCCAGCTGCTCGCGCATGGTCGGCGTGCGGTGCGCGGACAGGATCCGGTCGCAGCCGCGCTGGGCGCGGCGGCGCCGGTCGGCGGGGTCCTCGGTCACCGCGTCATGATGCCACGCGGCGCGGCCGGGTTCACCCGTGTTCGGCGCAGGCGGCCAGGGCGGCCGCGACCAGCGGATCATCGCGGTCGTACGCCTCCAGCAGCGGCACCAGCGACGGATCGCCCAGGGCCGCCGCGCTGGAGAAGGTCAGCGCGCTGGCGCCCTCGTCGGCCAGCGCCGCCGCCACCAGCGCCGCCGCCCTCGGGTCGCGGCGCCGGGCCAGCCCGTGCACGCCCTCCTCGAACGCCGGGGGGTACGGGTCGCCGGTGCGGGCCCACAGCGCGGCCCGGATCGCCTCGGTGTCGGCGTCGAGCCGGGTGCCCAGGCCGTGGGTGGCCCAGTCGCGCACGTGCGGCTCGGTGTCGGCGCTCAGCCGGATCAGCGCGGCCACCCCGGCTGCCCGGTCCGGCCCGGCCAGCACCTCGGGCAGCGCCGCGGCGACCTGGTGGCGCACGTCGCCGTCGGGGTGGGCGGCCAGGTCGAGCAGCACCGGCAGCGCGTGCGGGCGGCCGCTGCCGCCCAGCGCCTCGACCATGGCGCAGAGCACCTCGGGTTCCTTCTCCAGCCCGGCCACGTCGGCCAGCAGCGCGGCCACCTCCTCGCGGCCGCTGTCGCCGCCGACCTCGTCGACCACGCGCAGCAGGCGGCAGGCGGCCGCCCGGACGACGGCGTCGTCGTCGCGCAGCCTGGTGCGGGCCAGGTCGACGGCGGCGCCCGCACCGCCCGCGGCCAGCCGCAGGAGCGGATCGCGGAAGGCGTCGTCGTCATAGGGCTCCGCGCGGTACGCGTGCACCGACGCGGAGAACAGCCGGACCGTTTCGTCAGCCAGCTCGCTCATGACTGCATCCTGACAGGACGACCCGCCTCCCGCCCAGCCACTGACCGGCTGATCGCACACGCTGTGCGTGCCAATTCGAGTCGATCTCACGTACCCCGGCCAGCGACGTGATCTCCGCGAAACATGCGCGGAACTGACCGATGTCTATCCGACAGAAGCCTTTGCATCAATTCACCTCAATGCTTTGCTGGCGCGCGACTCCGTCCCCGCACGGAACCCCCCTCACGGAACCCCCTAACGGAAAGGTGTCGGACATGCCCAGACCGTCCTCTCGGTCGCGCCGCGTCCTGGCTCCGCTGCTCACCCTGCTCGCCCTGCTCGCCACCGTGCTCACGGCCGCCTCCCCGGCCCAGGCCGCGGTGCCCAACCGGTTCGGCTTCGTGCTGTGGAACGGCGCCGCCGTCGTGCCCACCGGCACCACGCCCGCGGCGACCACGGTCGTCCCGATCGGCGTCGGCCGCTACCAGGTCAAGTTCCCCGGCCAGGCCGCGATCGGCGGCGTGGTCCACGTGACCGCGATCAACACCGCGCCGCACTCCTGCCAGGTCGAGGCGTTCGGCGTGTCCGGTGCGGACGAGATCGTCAACGTCCGCTGCTTCAAGGTCGGCGGCGTGCTGGACAACAGCGGCTTCAGCGCGATCTTCTCGCAGAGCTCGGGCGTCAGCGGCTTCGGCCCGTTCGGCTACGTCGACACCCAGGCCAGCGGCGCGATCGTCGGCCAGTACAACGCGTCCGGCGCCGCCAACACGGTGACCCCGCTCGCGGTCGGGCAGTGGCTGGTCCGGTTCCCCGGCATCGGCAGCGCCGGGCCGGTCGACGGCAGCGTGCAGGCCACCCCGGTCGGCACCGTCAACGCCCGCTGCAAGGTCGCCAACTGGAACTCGCTCGCCGCCGAGCAGCGGGTGTGGGTCTACTGCTTCACCCCGGCAGGCGCCCCGATGAACACCCGGTTCACCCTGACCTACCAGCAGAAGGTCTCGCTGTACGGCCCGTCGTGGCCGCCGAAGTACTTCGGCTACCTGTGGTTCAAGCCGCCGGTGGGCCCGGCGACGACCAACTTCAACTCGGTGGGCGGCTTCGGCGTCAACACCGTCGCCGGTTCGGGCGCGGGCCTGTTCCTGGTCACGTTCCCCAACATCGCGTTCACCCCGGACACCGTGCAGGTCACCGCGTTCGGCACCACGCCGGACTTCTGCGGCCTGAACACGACCTGGGCGCACATCGGCACCAGCACCGTGGTCCGCGACGTCAACTGCTTCACGGTCAACGGCACCCCGGTCACCTCCGGCTTCACCGTCAGCGCCAACTCACTGCTGTAACACCCTCTGGCCAAGTTGCCGGGCAATCGGGCGTCACGGGGCCCGAGATTCGCCCGACTGCCCGGCAACTTGGGCATGTACTGCGGCCTAGGCGGCGGTGATGCGGCGCAGGGCGCGGGCGAGCAGGCGGGCGTACAGGTGCTGGAACCCCACCACGCCGTACGACCCGAGCCGGGTGTACCACAGCGCCGGCCGGCTGAACGCGGTCACCGAGAACCACGTCCGCCCGTCGACCAGCTCCACCAGGAACGACTCCTCGCCGCACTCGGGGTGGCCCGCCAGGGTGCCGTACGCGAATCCGGCCCGCTCGGCGGTGTCCTCGACCCACACCACCTCGCACGGCGCCTGCACCCGCAGGTTCGCGAAGCCCAGTCCCGACGTGACGCGAAGCCCCGGCACGGCCCGGGGTCCGGCCGCGTCCATCCGCACCCCGATCGCGCGCTGGGCCGCGAAGGTCAGCACCGCCCGCGCCGCGGGCGCCATCGCCTCGGGGCCACCGAGGACGGTCCGGTAGCGCAGATGGTGGTACCCGCGCGGCAGGACCTCGTCGCGGGTGGCGCCGACCTCGGCATACGTGAACACGGCCGAAGGTTATCGCAGCCCCGCCGGGCGACGGCACCGAGCGTTGCGGCTCCCGGATGCATAGACTGGCGCTCATGGACCTTGGACCCGTAGCAGGGGCCCGCGCGACCCGCGGCACCCGGCGCCACATTTCCCTGTTCGCCGTCACGGCCGTGGCCGCAGTGCTCGCCTTCGGCGCGGGCTGCGCCGGGGCCGCCGAGCCCGGCACCGGCAACACCCCCGAGAGCACCACGCAATCGCCGGACGGCCGCGTCGCGGGCGTCACGGTCACCGTAGAGAAGACCGGCGGCATCGCGGGCGTGAACGAGCGCGTCAGCGTCGAGCGTGACGGCAGCTGGGTGAAGGTCGGGAACTCAGGCAAGCAGGCCTCCGGCACCCTCACCGCCGACCAGCTGAGCCAGCTCCAGACGCTGACCGCCGACCCGGAGCTGGCCAAGGAGGCGGCCCGCAGCCCGCAGCCGTCGAACTGCCGGGACGCGTTCAACTACAAGGTGACCGTGGACCGGGCCGGGCAGCAGACGGTCTCGGCCTACACCGACTGCCCCAGTGACAAAGATCTTCCAGCGGCGACCCAGAAGGTCGCGCTGCTGGTCACCCAGGCTGCCGGGAACTGATCTTCATCCATACGCGTCACTGACGGCACGCGGGGTCGGTTTCGCTGTCGGCGCGGGTGGTTACGCTCCCCGCGATGATGATTTTCTTCCGCTCCCTGCGGCTGCGCCGCGCGGCCCGGTCCTACTTCGGGTGGGACCGGCTGCGCCCGGCGCAGCTGGACGCCATGCGTGCCCTGCTGCGCGGCCGTGACACGGTCGTCGTGCTGCCCACCGGCGGCGGCAAGTCGGCCGTCTACCAGGTCACCGCCTCCCTCCTCAAGGGACCGACGGTGGTGATCTCGCCGCTGCTGGCCCTCCAGCACGACCAGATCGGCAACCTCAACGACCGGGGCAACCCGCTGCTGCGGGCGGTGCGGGTCAGCTCGGCCGAGACCCCGGCCCGGCAGGCCGCGGCGCTGCAGGAGGTGCGCGAGGGGAAGGCCCGGTTCCTGTTCATCACGCCCGAGCAGCTGAGCTCGCCGGAGCGGCTGGCCGAGGTGCGGGCGCTCAAGCCGAAGCTGGTCGCGGTCGACGAGGCGCACTGCATCTCGTCGTGGGGCTACGACTTCCGCCCCGACTACCTGGCGCTGGGGCACATCATCCGGGGCCTGGGCCGCCCGCCGGTGGTGGCGCTGACCGCCACCGCCTCCCCGCCGGTGTGCGAGGACATCATCGACCGCCTCGGCATGCGCAAGCCGGTCATGGTGCGCACCGGGCTGGACCGGCCGAACCTGTTCCTGGAGGCCACCCACTGCCCCGACGAGGACTACCGCTGGCGGCGCCTGCTGCAACTGCTGGAGGCGAGCAAACCGCCCGGCATCGTGTACGTGCCGACCCGCGCCGCCGCCGAGGACCTGGCCGAGCGGCTGACCGCGGCCGGGCACGAGGCGCACGCGTACCACGGGGGCATGGCGACCGGGGTGCGCACCCGCCGCCACCAGGACTTCCTCGCCGACCAGATCTCGATCATGGTGGCGACCTCGGCCTTCGGCATGGGCATCGACAAGCCCAACATCCGCTGGGTGGCCCACTACGCGCTGCCGGACTCCCCCGACAGTTACCTCCAGGAGATCGGCCGGGCCGGGCGCGACGGCGAGCCCGCGCACGCCCTGCTGCTGCACCGCGCCGAGGACGTGGCCCTCCAGCGGTTCTTCACCGGCGGCGCGCCCGACCTGGCCGAGCTGCGCACCGTCGCCGCGGCACTGCACAGCGGCCCGGTCAAGAACCGCACCACGCTGGGCAAGACCACCGGGATCGGCCCGCGCAAGCTGACCAGCTACCTGACCATGCTGGAGCAGGTCGGCGCGGCCGCGATCAGCGTCAAGGGCGAGATCAGCGTCCCGCGCTACGCGCCGCTGCCCGACCTCGCCGCCCGGACGGCCCTGGCTGATCACGAGCGCCACCAGGCCGGGCAGCGCTCGCGCATCGACCTGATGCGGCGCTTCGCCGAGCAGCGCGGCTGCCGGATGCAGGCGCTGCTGGCGTACTTCGGCGAGCAGCTGAACGAGCCGTGCGGGCACTGCGACAGCTGCCACGGCGGCACCTCCGAGGTGATCTCGGCCGACGTCCCGTTCCCGCCGCACAGCAAGGTGCGCCACGCCGACTGGGGCGCGGGCACGGTGCTCGGGTACGAGAAGGACCGGATGACGGTGCTGTTCGACGAGGTCGGGTACAAGACGCTGTCGGTGCCGGTGGTGCAGTCGCAGCGCCTGCTCGTGATGGAGCCCGCCTAGCCCGACCGGACCAGCGCCATGCCCGCGACCAGCTTGGAGTGAAACTGTGGCATTCATGTAGGGCTATTGCCTACGGTGCGCCGCATGCGGAAGTCCAAGCGGACCACACTGATCACGACGGCGGCCGCGCTGCTGCTCCTGGCATCTCAGGGGGCGGCGTACGCGGCCGCGCCGACCCCCGTGTACGCCCCGTCCAGCTCGATCGCCGACCCGGGAGTGCTGCGGGAGAACGGCGACTTCTACGTCTACTCGACCGGCTCGGCCGTCCGGGTGAGCCGGGGCGACGAGGCCGCCGGGCCGTGGACCGACGAGGGCGCGGGGCTGGATCTCACCCCCCGGCCCGCCTGGATGGCCGACGACGGCATCTGGGCGCCGGACGTCTGGCGCACCAGCGCCGGGCTGGTCATGTACTTCTCGGCCGTGGCGAAGGACTTCGGCGGCCAGCGGTGCATCGGGGTCGCGGTCAACACCGGCACCGACCCGGGCGCCACGTTCCAGCCCACCGACCACCCCCTGGTCTGCCCCGGCGGGCGCCAGGGCGGCGACGACCGGGTGCCGGGGCGCCCGATCGCCGACGCCGGGGTGATCGACCCGTCCCCCTTCACCGACAGCGACGGCAAGCGGTTCCTGCTCTACAAGACCCAGCAGACGCCGTCGACGCTGCGCATGGTGCGGCTGACCGCCGACGGGGTGTCCTGGTTCGGCAGCGACAGCGGCGAGCTGCTCCAGCGCGACGGCATCATCGAGAACCCGGTCCTGGTCCAGCGCGGCAGCCAGTTCGTGCTGCTCGCGTCCCGCTACGGCTACGACAACTGCAGCTACGCCACGGTATGGCTACGGTCCACCGACCGCTGGCACTTCGGCGGCGCGACCGAGCACAGCCTGCTGACCACCGCCGGCTCCGGCATCTGCGGGCCGGGCGGCGCCGACGTCACCGAGTCGCTGGACGGCGGCTGGCGCCTGCTCCTGCACGGCTGGGTCTGCGGCACCGGCACCAAGCCGTGCACGACCAGCCAGATCGACGGCGGCGCCGACCACCGCCGCTCGCTGTACGCCGCCGTCCTCAGCTGGGGCGCCGACGGTGCCACCCCGACCGTCGGCGCGTTCCTGTGACCTACCGAAAGGACTCCCCCGTGCGCCTGCGCAAGAGCAGCCTCGCCCGCGCCGTCGCGGTGGCCGCCGCCGTCGTCCTGGCGGTGGGCCTCGCCCCGGCCGCCCCCGCCGCGGCGGCCAACGTCACCTTCCGGGCCGGCACGCTGAACATCCTCAACGAGCTGAGCCAGGCCGCGTTCGCGGCCGACCTCCAGCTGATCACCTCGAAGGCCGACCTGGTCGGGCTCAACGAGGTCGCCGCGCGCAAGACGTACCTGCAGAACTGGGCCGACGCCAACGGCTGGTGGTTCTTCGCCCCCGACCCGACGGCCGCGTCCAACGAGGCGCTGCTGGCCCGCAAGAGCATGTTCGACGTGCTCGACAAGGGCAAGGTGTTCGCCTGCGACACCAACCCCGGCGAGGTGCCGCCCGCCCGGTACACCACCTGGGCCAAGTACCGGCACAAGGCCAGCGGGCGGGTCGTGTTCCACATCAACCTGCACGCCAACGCCAGCATCGAGGAGGGCGGGCACCCGGTCGACATCCCGCGGACGCGGTGCGCGGAGAAGCAGTTCCAGGACGTCAAGGACCTGGCCACGCTGAAGAAGGACGAGGGCCAGGTCATCGTCACCGGCGACCTCAACGTCGACTTCAGCGCCGACCGGGCCGTCGGCTACGCCAAGTTCCCGTGGCAGGTCTTCGAGGCCAACCAGCTGCCCAACCTGCGCTCGGTCTACAACCTCTACGGCGAGAAGGGCACCGGCACGCACGGCAGCCGGCACATCGACTACGTGTACTTCTGGAAGCGGCTGGAGGAGTACCAGGTGATGTGGATGACCGACTACCGGATCGTCACCGGCACCAACTCCGACCACAACGGCGTCGTCGCCGACTTCTCCATCAGCGTCGCCTGACGCGCGGCGCGGGCCGGCATCCGCATGGGATGCCGGCCCGCGCCCGTCTGCGCTCAGTACGTCCAGAGCACCGCGTGGTATTCGCCGGTGGTGGCGTCGAGGTTGGACTG
This sequence comes from Catellatospora sp. TT07R-123, assembly GCF_018327705.1. Taxonomy (NCBI): domain Bacteria; kingdom Bacillati; phylum Actinomycetota; class Actinomycetes; order Micromonosporales; family Micromonosporaceae; genus Catellatospora; species Catellatospora sp. TT07R-123. The sequence continues at coordinate 2,345,474 of NZ_BNEM01000001.1, forward strand.
GCCGACGATCTGGCCCTTGTTGTTGTTGCCCCAGGCCATCGTCTGCCCGCCGTGCAGCCCCGGCAGCAGCTTGGCCGCGCCGCCCTTGGGCCACCACACCGCCCGGTAGCGGTAGCCGTCGGTCCGCCAGCCGACCACGTCGGCGCAGTCGTTGAGGTCGGTGCTGCTGCCGTACGCGCTGCCCGCGGGCAGGGCCAGGTCGCGCAGCACGCCGCCCTTGCGCAGGAACGCGCCCTGCCCGGCGTCGCCGCTGACGTCGCCGAACCGGTTGACGCCGGTCGCGGTGCCGCCGGAGACGGTCTGGATCACGCCGTTCTTCCAGGTGACGGTCAGGCCCTCGGTCGTGCCGGCGATGATGCCGTTGGCGGACACCGAGGCGGGGATGATCGGCACGCCCGACCCGGTCGTCAGGGGCGACATCACGCCGTCGTGCCAGCGGAAGCCGCCGAGCCCGCCGGTGCCGTCGGCGTAGTAGCCGACGACGTTGCCCGCCTCGTCGATCCCGACGGAGACGCTGTCGCCGCCGAGGGTGCCGAGGTCGCGCATGCCGTACCCGGGCTGCCAGAGGAAGGCGTGGACGCTGCCGTCGGGCAGCGAGCTGGCACCGGCGATCTCGCCCTTGTCGTTGATCGCCGAAGCCCACGCGCGGGGCCCGCCCAGCGTGCCGAGGTCCTGCATGTGGCCGTTCTTCCACCGGAACGCCCGCTCCGGCGGGTTCTCCTGCACACCGATCTGGCTCTCGCCGACGACCACGCCGTGGTCGTTGATGTCGAAGGCCTGGCTGCAGCAGGTGCCGGTCAGCGTGCCGAGGTCGACCACGTGCAGGCCCGCCGCCGCCGCGGGAGCGCCGGGCAGCAGGGCCGCCACGGAGGCGGCCAGCAGGCCGGCCGGCAGCAGGCGCCTGATGAGGTTCTTCACGAGCACTCGCTTCCTGTAGGGAGTGAGATGTCGCCGAACACGCCCGAGCAGGCGTGCGGCCCCAGTCTGCTCCGAAATGGACTGCGTGTCGGTCAGCTACCCGACCCGGCGCGTCCCGCACGCCGGGTCGGGGCAGCTCAGCGCGGCGGGGTCACCCCAACGGGGCGCCGATTCGGGCCGGATTCACGACCCTCGGGGGTACGGACGGCTCCGGGTCGACCGAGCGCAGGATCTTGCCGGGAATCCTCGGCAGCGCCGGGTCGCCGGCCACCGGCCCGTCCGCGCCGACGACCTCCGACGGCGTGATCTTTCGAGCCGAGCCGGGCCGGCCGACCGGCGCCGCGCCCACGCCCCACGGCGGTTCGTCCGGGTTCACCGACGGCGACGCGGACGGCGCGGCCGACGGCGATCCGCTCGGCCCCGGCGACGGCGACCCCGACGGCGCGGCACTGGGCGAGGCACCCGGCGACGCACTCGGCGCGGCGCCGGACGATGCGCTGGGCGAGGCACTGGGCGAGGCACTCGGCGAAGGCGGGACCGAGGGCGAGACGGACGGCACCGGAGCGGGCGAGGGCGTCACCGGCACGACCGGCGGCACGGGCGCGCTCGGCGACGGCGACCCGCTCGGCGGGACCGACCCGCTGGGCGACGCGCTCGGCGACGGCGCGGGCGACGCGGCGGGCGAGACGGACGGGGACGCCGACGGGGAAGGCGCGGGAGCGGGCGACACGGTCTCGTCGCCATCGCCGTCGCAGCCGCCGCAGCTGTAGAAGATGATGTCCCAGTGGTTGCCCTCGTCGGTGTAGAGGTTGCCCGACGGCGCCTTGTACTGGTAACCCCAGCCCTTGATCAGGCCGACGTATCTGAAGTTCTCCTTGATGTACTTGCCGATGCAGCTGTACTTGCTGATGTCGAGCTTCCACCCGTTCCAGTGGGTGTACGTGCCCGACCCGTGCCCGGTCTCGGTGCCCCCGGTCACCATGATCGCGCAGTCGCTCGCGTCGCGCAGGGTGAGGATGCCCTCGACCGTGGTGCGCCGGACGTCCTCGAACGAGGTGCAGCTGGGCTTGTCGCGATCGGAGCAGTTGCCGCTGGACCACCAGGTGATGCCCGCGTCGCGGAACATGTCGGTGGCCTTGCGGTGGCTCAGCTTCGCCGCGGCGGAGGCGCCGGTGGGCAGGCCGAGCAGGATGACGGCGATGGTGGTCAGCAGGACGAGACCACGCCGCGACGCAGGAGACATATAACGACTCCGTCCGGGGATGAGAAACGGGCTACAAGGAATGTATTCCTCATAACTCACGAAAGGTACATACTTTCGTAATTGCCCCAGATGGCGAAGCCGGTTCGCATTCGCTCAGCCGATTCCCAGCGGCGCGGGCGCCCGGTCGGCCGGGGCGGCTGCCACAATCGCGGACATGCGACTCGACGACGTGTGGCTGCGCTACGGCCGCGGCGGCCCCTGGGTGCTGCGGGGCGTCACGGCGACCGTGCGCCCCGGGGAGATCGTCGTGGTGCTGGGCCGCAACGGCGCCGGGAAGTCCACGCTGCTCCAGCTCGCCGCCGGGGTGCTGCGCCCCGGCCGGGGCCGGGTCACCGACCGCCCGGCCGTCGTCGGCTGGGTGCCCGAGCGCTTCCCCGCCGACCAGCCGTTCACGGTCGAGACCTACCTGACCGGCCTCGGCGCCGTACGCGGGCTGCCGCCGCAGGCCGCGCGGGCGGCCGCGGGCGGCTGGATCGAGCGGCTGGGGCTGGACGCGTTCCGGCAGGTGCGGCTGCCCGAGCTGTCCAAGGGCACCGCGCAGAAGGTCGGCCTGGCCCAGGCGCTGCTGATGCCGCCCCGCCTGCTGATCCTGGACGAGCCGTGGGAGGGCCTGGACGCCGCCACCCGCGACCTGGTGCCCGAGATCGTGCTGGAGGTCGCCGCGAGCGGCGGCAGCGTGCTGCTCAGCGACCATCGCGGTGAGACCGTGCGGCTGCCCGGCGCGGCCCGGTGGACCATGGCCGACGGCACGCTCGCGGTGGAGTCCGGGGACACGGCGCAGACCTGCGTCGTCGAGGTGGCGGTGACCGCCGCCGACCTGCCGGAGGCGGTGGCCCGGCTGCGGGCCCAGGGGCACCAGGTGCTGCGGGTGCGCGAGGAGGTCGGCTCGTGATCGCGCTGACGCGGCTGCGGCTGCTCGGTTTCGTCCGCACCGGGCGGGCGGTGGCGCCGCTGATCGCCGCCGCCGCAGCCCTGTCCATCCTGTACGGCGGCGGCCAGGCGCGCGCCGCCGAAGCGTACGGCGTGTCGGCGCTGGTGCTGTTCCCGCTGCTGGCCTGGCAAACCAAGATCCTGCTGGACGTCGAGCCGGACGTGCAGCGGCGGCTGGCCGTGGTCACGGTCGGCTCGCCGCGCCGCGAACTGGCCGCCGGGCTGCTCGCCGCGGGCCTGGCCGGGCTGAGCACGGTCGCGCTGGCCATGGCGGCGCCGTGGATCGCGGGGGCGCTCAAGCCCGACGACGGCTCGGGCACCGCGATCGGCCTGGTCGCGCACCTGCTGGCACTGCCGCCCGCGGTGGCGCTGGGCGGGCTGGCCAGCCGGGCGGTCACCCGGGGCGCGGGCAACGGCGCGGCGGTGCTGGTCACCGGCTCGGTGCTGGCGATCGTGCTGGGCCTGAAGACCTCGCCGATGCAGTGGCTGGTGCCGCCGCTGATGGCCGCCACCAGGCTGACCACGGCCGAGGACTACCCGGGCTCCAGCGTGCTGGCGGTGCTGGGTCAGGCGGCGCTCTGGTCGGCGGCGGCGCTCTGGGCGTACGCCCGCCTGCGCCGCCACCGGGTCTGAAGCCCGTCGGAGTGCAGCAGCAGCATCAGCCCGCCCGCGACCAGGCCCCAGAACGCGGCCCCGACACCGAGCAGGCTGGTGCCCGACGCGGTGACCACGAACGTCACCGCCGCGGCCGCGCGCCCCGGTTCCGGGGTGAACGCGCCCGCCAGCGCCGAGGCCAGCGCGCCCAGCAGCGCCAGCCCGGCCACCGCCTCGATCAGCACCGGCGGTGACAGCAGCACCAGCGCGGTCGCGGCCGTGGCGCACAGCCCCAGCGTGATCATTCCGGCGCCCGCGGTGACCGAGGCGATCCAGCGGCGGCGCGGATCGGGGTGCGCGTCGGGCCCGGCCGCCAGCGCGGCGGTGATCGCGGCGAGGTTGACCGCGTGCGCCCCGAACGGTGCGGCCAGCGCCGTCGCCAGGCCGGTGCCGGCGAGCACGGGCCGCAGCGGCGGGGTGTAGCCGTACCCCTGGAGCACGGCCATGCCGGGCACGTTCTGCGAGGCCATGGTGACCAGGAACAGCGGCAGCGCGAGGCTGACCACCGCCGGCAGCGTCAGCGTCGGCACGGTGAAGGCGATCTCGGGCCGCACCGCCACCCCGCCCGGCGCTCCGGATGTCGTCACCGCGATCGCCACGGCCGCCGCCGCCAGCGCCGCGGGCACCGCCCAGCGCGCGGCGAACCGGCTCAGCAGCGCCCAGATGACGATCACCGGGAGGGCCAGCCGGGGCACCTCCGACAGGGCGCGCACCGGGGCCAGGCACAGGTTGAGCAGCACCCCGGCCAGCATCGCCGAGGCGATCGGGCGCGGGATCGCGGTGATGGCCCGCTCCAGCGGCGAGAACAGCCCGGCCACGATGATCAGCAGGCCGGTGAGCAGGAACGCGCCGGTCGCCGCGGCGAACCCGCCCGCGACCGGGCCGGTGGCGGCCAGCAGCGCCGCGCCCGGGGTGGACCAGGCGATGCTGATCGGCAGCCGGTGGCGCAGCCCGAGCACGATCGCGACGACCCCGGCGGCGACGCTGACGGCCAGCAGCCCCGAGGCGGCCTGCCGCTGGTCGGCCCCGACGGCGCGCAGCCCGGCCAGCACCACCGCGAACGTGCTGGCGAACCCGACCAGCGCCGTCACCAGCCCGGCCAGCACCGGTTGCAGCGTCCGTCCCATGGCGCCTCGCCCTCCCCTGCGGCGGTGTTCCGTATACGGAACACGGTCGTCATGGGGCACGATAGCCCCATGACGACAGGCCCGGCAACCGGCCGCAGCCGCCCGCAGCCCACGCTCGGGGCGGCGGGCGAGCAGTCCCCGCCCGCGCTAGGCGGCGGCGAGATCGGGCCGAGGCTGCGACGGCTGCGCGAGTCGGCCGGGGTCTCGCTGTCGGAGCTGGCCCGGCGGGCCGGGATCGGCAAGGCGACGCTGTCCGGGCTGGAACACGGCACCCGCAACCCGACCCTGGACACGCTCTGGTCGGTCACCGCCGCGCTGGGCGTGCCGATCACCGCCCTGCTCGGCCAGGCCGAGACGGCCGTGGTGCGGGGCACGGCGGTCGAGGCGGCGCTGCTCCAGGTCTTCGACGAGCGCGAGGTCACCTTCGAGCTGTACCGGATGACGGTCCCGCCCGGACCTGCCCAGACCTCGCCCGCCCACCACGCCGGGGTCACCGAGCACATCACCGTCTTCAGCGGCGTGCTGCGCGCCGGCCCCGCCGACGCCCCGCTGCTCGCGGGCCCCGGTGAGCACCTCACCTGGCAGGCCGACGTCCCCCACCTGTACGCCGCCGTCGGCGACACCCCCGTCACCGCCAGCCTGCTGATCCGCTACCCGCGGTAGCGACGACACCGTACGACTCGTACCAGCTCTACAGTCCGGCGCTAAGCTCTCGAACATGCTCACACGTCTTGAGGTTCAGGGGTTCAAGAACCTCTTGGACATTAGCGTCGACTTCGGCCCATTTACCTGCATTGCGGGCGCCAACGGCATGGGCAAGTCGAATGTCTTTGACGCGATCGAGTTCATCTCATACCTGGCCACGGACAGTTTGGTCGAGGCATCCCAACGCGTCAGAGGCGCGTCGGGCCTTCGCGGTGGAGACCCGCGAGATCTGTTCTGGGATGGATACAGAGATCACGAGCGCATCATCAAGCTCGCCGCAGAGATGATCGTCCCCGCGGAGGTGGAGGACGACCTAGGCGCGCCCGCACGCGCGACCACAACCTTTCTGCGCTACGAACTTGCGCTCGGCTACGAGCGCCCCATGAGCGAGGGATCCGTGGGACGGCTGAGCCTGCTCTCCGAAGAACTGCGACATATTCGCCGGGGAGAGGCAGCCAAATACCTGAAGTTTCCACACAGCGCCAAGAAATTTCGCTCGGCCGTCGTAGTCGGCGAACGCCGAGGTGGCGCTTTCCTGTCCACCGAGATTCGTGAAAGTGGAACAGTTATTAATGTTCACGGTGATGGCGGAAGCTTTGGAAAACCACAGCCGCGGGCAGCAGCCAGAGCCGGACGAACAGTTCTGAGTACAGTTACCACCAATGACTATCCAACCATCCTGGCAGCACGGCGCGAAATGCAAAGTTGGCGTCGATTGGCGCTGGAGCCTTCCGCGCTGCGGGCGCCCGATGGCTTGACCGCGCCAAGACAGCTAAGCCCGGATGGCCGCCACTTGGCATCCACGCTTTATCGGATCGCACATGAGCGTGCTCAAGGTGCCGATACCGCTGACCCGGAGTCAACGTATGCACGAGTAGCAGGCCGACTTTCAGACCTATCTGGTGTGGGAGTTAAAGGCTTGACAGTCGAACTCGACCAAGTAAGAGAGGTCTTCACTCTCTTCCTGGAGGAACGGGGGGATCTACGACTTCCCGCAAGGGCTCTATCCGAGGGAACGCTGCGGTTCTTGGCACTGTGCGTTCTACTTGAAGACCCGTCTTTTACAGGGCTCATATGCATGGAGGAACCAGAAAACGGCATTCATCCCGCAAATCTCCCTGCAATGTTGCGGTTGGTCGAGGATCTTGCCGTTGACGCCAGCGAAGCTCCCGACGAGTCCAATCCGTTCCGCCAGGTAATCGTAAACACTCATTCTCCGGGTGTTGTTCAGCTGTGCAACACGGCCGACCTCTTGCTTGCGGAGGTTAGGCCCCAGATGTCCCCTGACGGCACAGTCGCGCGGGCACTCGCGCTCCTACCGTTCAAGGACTCCTGGAGAACTGCGGCTAGTTCCGGGCCCTACTTCACCGAAGCCGACGTTATTGCCTACCTCGTCGCACCCCCCAATGCCCAGCTGATGCTTCCATTGGAGTTCCTTAAATGAGTGCTCAGGTGAGAAGCGGGTTATTTATTGCGGAAGGAACATCCGATCTCCCGATCGCCGAGATCGTTGAGTCGATCTTCCTTGACTTCGACACGATGGTTCACCTCAGCAAGCCTGACTTCAGCCTCCTGACTGGAGTCAAGAAAGACGTGGGTTCCAGAGTGTCCGCCGGGGTGCAGCTGTTGCGAGGTACCCCGCTCGATTTGGTCGTCGTTCACCGCGACGCCGACAACGCCGGCTATCAGGCAAGACGCGATGAAATCGATAAAGCCGTAAGCGAGGAGCTGATGGCCGAAACCGTTGCGGTAATCCCCGTTCGGATGACTGAGGCATGGCTTCTCCTCAGCGAGGAGGAGATACGAATTGTTGCTGGCAATCCGCGCAGCCGCAAAGAACTTAGTCTACCCCAAATCCATGAGGTCGAACGGCTTGCGGACCCCAAGACAACGCTACAACAGTGCTTGTTAAAGGCCGCCGACGTCACCGGGCGTCGACGCGATGCAATGGCAAAACGTTTCAATCAGCACCGCCGTCAGCTGCTAGAACGGCTCGATCGGTCCGGCCCAGTATCAGCTCTACCAAGTTGGAGGCAGCTGGTTAGGGATATCGGTGCGACGGCCGAACGCTGGAAGCAGGTAGACCGGTAGGCCACATCATGCGCAGTCAGCGGATTAGCCAGATGTTCAGTGGAGGTGAGCAGGCTTGCGCGCCTCGATCAGGAACCTTGCGCTGTACGCGGTGAACGACCCCTCCCGCCCGATCAGCTCGTGCAGCTCCCGCAGCCGGTCGCGATACGTCGCCACGTCGAAGCCGGGCACGATCCAGATCACCTTGCGCAGGTAGACGACCACCGCCGCGACGTCGAAGAACTCGGTGCGCAGCGACGCCGAGCGCAGGTCGGCCACGTCGAGCCCGGTGGCCCGCGCCGCCGCGGCCGCCGTCTCGGGGTCGCGCGCGGTGCCGCCGTCCAGCGGGCCGAGGAAGAACTCGGCCAGCCCGAACACCGAGCGCGGCCCGATCTGCTGCGACAGGTACGTCCCACCCGGGGCCAGCACCCGCGCCACCTCGGCCCAGTCGGTGACGGTCGGATGGCGGCTCACCACCAGGTCGAACGAGGCGTCCGGGAACGGCAGCGGCTCGCGGTCCGCGTGCTCGACCACGGTCGCGCCCAGCCGGGCGAGGTTGCGCCGGGCCAGGGCGAGGTTCGGCGCCCAGCCCTCGGTGGCCACCAGCACGGGCGGCACGTGCTCCAGCTCCGCGGTGACCTCGCCGCCGCCGGTCTGAAGGTCCAGCGCCGCGCGGGCGGTCGCCATCCGGTCGGCCACCAGCTTGGCGTATCCCCACGGCGGGCGCTGCTCGGTGGCCCGCCCCGCGAACCACGAGAAGTCCCAGCCGTCCACCGGCGCCGCGGCGCCCTCGGCCAGCAGCTCGTCGAATGTGCGATCTTGGCTCACGGCGCCAGTCTCGACTGACTTATCCTGAATGTCGACTGATTTCACGCGAAACTATCGACCGGGCCAGGGTCCGACACTACCATCCACGTAGTTAAATCGATTCGTCGCGTGAGGGGACACCGATGACGCAGACGCCTCAGGTCATGCCCGCCCGCAACTATCCGTTCGGCGAGGCCGACCGGCTCAACCTCGACCCGTTCTACGCCCATCTGCGCGGCGCCGAACCGCTGACGCGGGTGCGGCTGCCGTACGGGGAGGAGGCCTGGCTGGCCACCCGTTACGACGACGTGCGGACGGTGCTCGGCGACGCCCGGTTCAGCAGGGCCGCCAGCGTCGGCCGCGACGAGCCGCGCACCCACCCGCGCCAGGGCGACTCCGGGATGCTGTCCATGGACCCGCCCGAGCACACCCGGCTGCGCAAGCTCGTGGCCAAGGCGTTCACCGCCCGCCGCGTGGAGACGCTGCGCCCGCGCACCCAGCAGATCGCCGACGGCCTGCTCGACGCGTTCGAGGCCGGGGGCTCCCCCGGCGACCTGTGCGAGCACTACGCCACCCCGCTGCCGGTCGCGGTCATCTGCGAGCTGCTGGGCGTGCCCTTCGAGGACCGGGACAGGTTCCAGGTCTGGTCCGAGGCGATCATCTCGACCACCTCGCTCACCCCCGAGCAGATCCAGGACTACCTCAACAACCTGTGGGGGTACATCGGGCAGCTCATCGCGCAGCGCCGGGTCCAGGAGACCGACGACCTGCTCGGGGCGCTCGTGCGCGCCCGCGACGAGGACAACGACCGCCTGTCCGAGCAGGAGCTGGTGCAGCTGTCGGCGGGCCTGCTCGCGGCCGGGCACGAGACCACGGTCACCCAGATCCCCAACTTCGTGTACGTGCTGCTCACCAACCCCGACCGCTATCGCGAACTGGTCGCCCACCCCGACCGGATCCCCGCCGCCGTCGAGGAGCTGATGCGGTACGTGCCCCTGGGCACCGCCGCCGCGTTCGCCCGGTATGCCACCGAGGACGTCCTGCTGGGCGACATCCTGGTCCGCGCCGGTGAGCCGGTGCTCGGCTCGCTCGCCGCCGCCAACCGCGACCCGCGGATCTTCGACCACCCCGAGGACCTGGACTTCTCCCGCGAGACCAACCCGCACATGGGCTTCGGACACGGCCTGCACCACTGCGTCGGCGCGCAGCTGGCCAGAATGGAGCTCCAGGTGGCGATCAGCTCGCTGGTCGCCCGTTTCCCGAACCTGGAACTGGCCGTTGCCGAAGGGGAGCTGGAGTGGAAGAAGGGCATGCTGGTGCGGGGTCTGCGAGCACTTCCGGTGCGCTGGTGAGCGGGCAGTGGCGGGTCCAGGTCGACCCGGGGCGCTGCATCGGCTCGGGCCTGTGCGCGGGCTCGGCGCCGGACCACTTCGAGCTGGTCGACAAGAAGTCGCGCCCGGTGCGTGAGCTGGTCGACCCGAGCGATGAGGTCTCGGACGCGGCCGACTGCTGCCCCGTCGAGGCCATCCTGGTCACCGACGCCGCCACCGCCGAAACCATCGCCCCCGCCTGACCCGTTTTGCATTGACGCTGGCCTATCTAGAGGACGATTCTCCAAGATCTGTCCTCTAGATAGGTCAGCGTCAATGCTAAGTGGGGCGGGTCGGCCGCTGGCGTGACGTGGCCGACAGTGGGGCCCCGGAAAGTGGCGCGATTCGGCTCTGCCCCGTTCGGCTGCGTACAGTTTGCGGGCATGATGGGCGAGCGCACGGGACGGGCAGGGGCATGACGGTCGACGAGTACGGGCAGGGCATCGACCCCGACCGCCTGGAAGCCTGCCTGAACGTCCTCGCCGAGGTCGAGAAGCTGCCCCCCGGCCACCCGGACGCGGTCGCCGTACGCCGTGCCGTGGGCCACCTGTTCAAGGTCGTCAAGCAGCAGCGGCGCCGGGACCGGCGCGAGGAGGTCCTCGCCGCCGACGAGGCGGTCACCGCCGCGACGGCCACCGGGGCGCCCGGCCGCATCGACGACGAGACCTCGGGCGTGTTCGGCCTGAGCTCGCCGACCGAGGGCGACGTCGCCGGCCACCTGCGCCAGGCGCGGGCCTGCTACACCTGCAAGGACCGCTACACCCAGGTGGACGCGTTCTACCACCAGCTGTGCCCACCGTGCGCGCAGCTGAACCGGGAGCGCCGCGAGGCGCGCGCGGACCTGACCGGGCGGCGGGCGCTGCTGACCGGCGGCCGCGCCAAGATCGGCATGTACATCGCGCTGCGGCTGCTGCGCGACGGCGCGCACACCACGATCACCACCCGGTTCCCCAGCGACGCGGTGCGCCGGTTCAAGGCGCAGCCCGACAGCGCGGACTGGCTGCACCGGCTGCGCATCGTCGGCATCGACCTGCGCGACCCGGCGCAGGTGGTGGCGCTGGCCGACTCGGTCGCCGCGCAGGGCCCGCTCGACATCCTGATCAACAACGCGGCGCAGACGGTGCGCCGGTCGCCGCAGGCGTACGCGCAGCTGCTGGCCGCCGAGTCCGCGCCGCTGCCGGACGGGCCGATGCCGGAGCTGATCGCGTTCGGGCACTACCGGGGCGACAGCCCGGCGGCGGCCGCGATCCAGGCGATGCCGCACCAGCAGCTCAGCCCGGAGCTGGTGACCTCGCTCGCGCTGTCGGCCGGCGGGGCCTCGCTGGAGCGCATCGCCGCCCATACCGCCATCGACGCGGGCGGCCTGGTGCCCGACCTCGACTCCAGCAACAGCTGGGTGCAGGTGGTGCAGGAGGTCGACCCGATCGAGCTGCTGGAAGTGCAGCTGTGCAACGTCACCGCCCCGTTCGTCCTGGTCAGCCGCTTGCGGGCGGCGATGGCCGCGTCCGGCGCGCGGCGCAAGTACGTGGTGAACGTGTCGGCGATGGAAGGGCAGTTCAGCCGCCGGTACAAGGGGCCGGGGCACCCGCACACGAACATGGCCAAGGCCGCCCTGAACATGCTGACGCGCACCAGCGCGGGCGAGATGCTGACCGACGGCATCCTGATGACCGCGGTCGACACCGGCTGGATCACCGACGAGCGCCCGCACCCGACCAAGATCCGGCTGGCCGAGGCGGGTTTCCACGCCCCGCTCGACCTGGTCGACGGCGCCGCCCGGGTGTACGACCCGATCGTGCGCGGCGAGCTCGGCGAGGACCTGTACGGCTGCTTCCTGAAGGACTACAAGCCGTCGCCCTGGTGACCGGCGAGCAGCCCCGACCCGTCCCGCTCGGCGACCTCGTCCGGCGCGGCCGCGTCCAGCACGGTCAGCGCCGCCTGGTAGCCGTCCCCCGGTGACAGCGTGTACATGACCGACCCGGCGACGATCTCGGGCCGCCCGTCGTAGCGGTGCAGCCGGGGCGGCTCGTGCGGGGCGGACACCTCGATCTTCGTCATCGCCGTCCGCAGCCCGTCGCCGGTGGCCTTGAGCACCGACTCCTTGCGAGTCCAGTACGTGTAGAACCCGGCCTGGTCGGGGATGCCGCGGGCCAGTTCGGCGGGGCTGAGCGCCAGGCGGGACAGCCCGGCGACGTCCCGGTCGGGCTGGTTCTGCTCGACGTCGACGCCCAGCGGGCCGCCCCGGCCGAGCACCACCGCGATCCGGTCGCCGGAGTGCGACACCGACACGTGCAGGCCGGTGCCGGGCAGTACGGGCCGCCCGTGCGGGACGGCGCAGTCGGGGCAGCCGCGCTCGACCCGTACCCGATGGGGGTCCTGGCCGAGCTCGCGGCCCGCGGCCAGGCGCAGCAGCGCGGCGGCCGCGGTCTGCCGGGCCTGGTCCTCGGGCCGGCGCAGCGCGGCCCGGCGCTGCCGCTCGCCGTCGCTGAGCAGCTCCAGGTGCTCGGGCCGGGCGTCGGCCGGGCGGGCCCACCAGACCGCGATCACCACTTGGCCTCGAACTTCGACACCCCGGACTTGGTGGCGTCGCCGGACAGCCGGGCCTTGGCGGCGGTGTCGGCGTACATGGTCCAGCGCAGGAAGTCGGTGATCGTCTTGATGACCTGGTCGAAGCCCTTGGCCCCCTGGCCCAGGTATTCGCCGTGGCCCTGGCCGAGCAGGGTGAGGAAGCCCTTGGGCCAGCTGGTGCCGGTGTAGGCGCCGCGGCCGGTCTGGTAGGTGACGGTCGGGTCCTGGTCGCCGTGCACGAACAGCACCGGCGTGCGGGCGCCCTTGAACGCGCCCATCGAGCCGCCCGCGATGACGACAGCGGCCTTGACCCGGGTGTCGCGCTTGTTCGCGAGGATTCCGGCGGAGGTGAAGCCGCCCGCGGAGTGGCCGCCGACGGCGACGTGCGCGGCGTCGAGGTGGCCGCGCAGCGGGTCGCCGGAGGCGGTGTCCAGCTTCAGCACCCGGGTGATCACCTCGCTGGCGTCGGCGGGCTGGTTGCCCATGTCGCCCGCGTTGAACGGGTTGGCGTCGCGGTTGGTGAACGGGTACGTCGGCCCGGCCACGACGAACCCGGCCGCGGCCAGCCGCCGGGTGATCTGCTCGTAGTAGGCGGGCAGCCCGTGCAGGCCGTGACTGAACACCACCAGCGGGAACCGGCCCGGGGCGACCGGCGCGTTCGCCTTCGGCGAGCCCCCGGCCTTGCCGGTGGCCGGATACCAGACGGTGGTGGTCAGGCTGCGGCCGCCGCGCGACAGTTTCAGCGTGCGTACGCCCACCGCCAGCGCCGCCTTGGGCGCCCCGGCCGGGGCCGACGGCGAGGGGCTGGCGCTGGGCGGCGCCGGTGTGGCCGAGGCGGCCGCCAGGACCGCGGCGGTGCCGCTCGGAGCAGGCGGGGCGCTGGCGTCGCGCCATCGCGGATCCGTCGACGTGCAGCCGGCCAGGGCCAGCGTCAGGCACAGGGCGAGGCGGGTGAGGGGTCGGACCGGCACGGCGCCGAGCCTAGCGCCCCACCCCGCTCCGCGTCGCGGGGTGCGGAAGGGCACCTTCGGATCGGAGTCCGATGTGGAAGGTGCCCTTCTTAACCGCCGTTCCGCGTACTACTTGACCTTGATTTTGACGGGCATGCTGCGGTCGGAGCCGACCCGGCCGTACAGCGTGTACTCCCCCGGCTTGAGCGCCGGACCGGCCGCCACCCGCATCGCGCCCTTGACGCAGGCCGAGCTCGACTTGCCGTTCCAGCCCACGTTGACCACCAGCTCCCGGCCCGGGGCCAGGTTCACCACCTGGTGGCCGCGCGGGGCGCCGCAGTCGTCGGAGGACCACACCTTGTCCGTGCCGTGGGTGATGAACAGCTCCTGCGCGTCGGCGCCGACGTCGCGGCCGCACGCCTGCTTCGAGCCGTTCTTGATCACCAGGGTGAGGCTGGTGCCGACACCCTTGGCCAGCTCGGCCTTGCCCGCCCGCGCGGTGACCTGCAGGTCGCCGTCGGTGCACTCGGCCTTCGAGCCCGCCGGGCGGTCGCCGCGGTCGCCGCCGACATACCGCACCCGGAAGATCTTGGCCATGGGTGCGGCCGGGTCGAAGCTGTCCTCGGCGTACAGGCCGGTGAAGTAGAGCGCGTCCGGGCCCGCGACCAGGCCCGCGATGCTGGTCTTGCCGTAGCCGTTGTATTCGATCAGGGCCTTGGGCGCCCCGACCGTGCCGTTGGCGTTGAACGTGAACTCCACGATCCGCTTGCCCCGCTCCTGCGGGCCGGTGGCGAAGGTGGGGCCGCTCTCGGAGACGTACGCGTGGCCGTACTTCTCCTTCGGGAACCCGGCGCCCTGGTAGTTCTCCGACTGCACGAACGTGATGTTGACCGGGGCGTGGGTGACCGGCCAGTTGTACAGGGCGCGCTTGCGCAGGGTCTCGCCGCCGACGTCCCAGCCGTAGTCGGCGCCCTTGACCACCCGGGCGAACCGGTCGTTGGACGACGGCCCGTTCTCCACCGAGTAGTGCTGGCCGTCGGCGGCCCGCCAGGCCCCGCCGAACGGGTTGCGGAAGCCCGACGCCCAGACGTAGTCGCGCGCCTTCTTCTTGTCGGCGGCGTCGAAGAACGGGTTGTCCTCCGGCGCGGTGCCGTCGAGGTTCATCCGCAGCACCTTGCCGCGCATCGAGTCGATCTTGCGAGCCGAGCTGGGGGTGAAGCCGTCGCCCATGTGCACGTACAGCTTGCCGTCCGGGCCGATCGTCAGGTTCGAGATCTGGTGCGACGCCTCCTGCGACTCGCCCTTCATCTCGATGACCGTGGTCGCGGTCGCGGCGGTGAAGCCGCCGTCCTCGCTGTGGAAGCGCACGATCTTCGGGTACGTCTGCGCGCCGCTGCGGAACAGCATGCTGGCGAAGACGTCGCCGGTCTTCGGCTCCACCACGATGCCGGTCAGGCCGATCTCCCCCGCGCCGGGGAAGTTGCCGCGCGGATCAAAGTTCAGCAGGTCCTTGGCGTACGTGCTGACCTGGAAGTCGCCCCGGACGACCTTGATCGTGCCGTACAGCTCGGTCACGTAGAACATCGGCTTGCCGGGGCTGACGTTGTGCTCGGGCACCATCGCGATGTTGACCGGCAGCGAGAGCCCGCCCGCGACCTCCTCAACCTTGTACCCGGGCTGCTTGACCACCCACTGCTTAGCCCCGGGCAGCGGCTTGCGCTCCTTGTCGGTGTGGAACGGCCGCGCCGTGTACGCGCTCCACTGCGTGGCCGCGTCGCCGCTGGAGTCCTTGTGCCGCACCCGCAGCTCGTAGTCGCGGTCGGGCAGCAGGTCGCGCCGGTCGGCGAAGGCGTTCTCGAACATGCCGTCGCCCAGGTGCGCGTGCGTCTTCTGCACGCCGCCGATGCAGTCGCTGAACCACACCCGCTCGTGCGGCTGGGCGGTCCAGATCTCCCAGTCGGTGCAGACGTGCTCACTGGCGGCGTCGGCGTCCTGCATCGGCCGCGTCTCCATGTGCACGTCGGCGGCGCTGACGAGCTGTCCGTCCGCGGCCGGCTCGGTGATCACCGGTTGCAGTGGCGCGACCGAGGACGGTTTGGCCTGGCCGGCCTGGTTCTGGCAGGCGACGAATACTCCGGCGAACGTCAGCAGGAGCACTGCCAGCACCGATTCGCCCGCGATCGCGATCTTCCGCGCGTCCATGACGTTCCCCCGACAGTCCGTTCGCAACTCGGCGAGGTTACAAAGATCAGCTCGGATTGCGGGTGTAACACGCCCAGTTCTTGGCAATTGATATCGTTTTGTACTATTCACAACTCGTACGAGCGGCGGAGGACGCGCCATGACCGATGACCTCACCGCGCTCGCCGCCGACGCCTACGTCTACGGGTATCCGCTGGTCTGCAACCTGGACGAGATCGAGTCGCTGTCCGCCAAGGGGCTGGGGGCGGTCCCGCCCGCGCCGTACAACACGTTCGGCCACGCCCGCGAGCTGGCCGACCCGTGCATGCGCTTCGTCTCGATCAACAACGACACGCTCTACTCGATGGCGCCGCTCGACCTGTCCGGCGGGCCGCTGCTGCTGCACGTGCCCGACACCGACGGCGCCTACTACGTGCTCCAGTTCATCGACGCGTGGACCGACAACGTGGCCTACGTCGGACGGCGTGCCACGGGCACCGGCGAGGGGACATACCTGGTCACCGGGCCGGGCTGGACCGGGGCCGCGCCCGAGGGCGTGCCCGTGATCGCCATGCCGACGGCGGTCGGGGCCGTCGTCGGCCGCAACGCCTGCGCCGGGCCCGACGACCTGGCCCGGGTCGAGGCGATCCAGCGGCGGCTCACGCTCACCCCGACCGGGACCGGGCACCGGCTCGCCGGACTGCCCGCCCCGGACCCGGACGTCCCGGCCGAGCTGCTGTTCTGGGAGAAGCTGCGGGTGCGGCTGGCGGCCAACCCGCCCGCCGCCGACGACCTCGCCCACCAGCGGCGGTTCAAGCCGCTGGGCCTGCTGTCGGCAGGCCCGTCACCGTACGCCGACCCCGACGACCGCCTGGCCGCCGCCCTGGCCGCCGGGGCCGCCCGCGGCGGTCAGCACGTCGACCAGCTCAGCCGGACCCCGTTCGCCGCACCGGTCGACGGCTGGGTCGTGGACCCGCACGGCTTCGACTACAACCGCCACTTCTTCGGCATCGGCACGCTCGACAGCCCGCAGTGGAAGATCTCCGACCCCCACCGGGCGTACGAGCTGCGCGCCGCCGCCGCCCGCGCCGGGCTGTGGGGCAACCACGGCTACGAGGCCGTCTACGCGATGACCTACACCGACGGCGGCGGGCAGCCGCTGGACGGCACCCGGGCCTACCGGCTGCGCTTCACCGCCCCGCCGCCGGTCGAGGCCTTCTGGTCGGTCACCATGTACGACCTGCCCGACTTCTACCTGGTCGGCAATCCGATCGGCCGCTACTCGATCGGCGACCGCACCCCGGGCCTGACCTGGGGCGACGACGACTCGCTGACCATCGCCCTGCAACCGGACCGCCCCGCCGGCGACCTGTCCGCCAACTGGCTGCCCACCCCACCCGGCCCGTTCCGCCCGGTCCTGCGCATGTACCAGCCCCGCCCCGAAATCCTGGACGGCACCTACCGCATACCCCCCCATCACCCCCGCCTGACCCTCCACCACCGCCCCGCCGCGCGGGCTGGCGTGGGTGCAGTTTCGGGGAAAGTGCAGGAATCTTGGCCGGCGGTTTCTGTTGGCTGTTGCAACGAGGTATGGATCTTGGAGGATCGGATTCATGCCCGGTAGACGTTTGACTTCGCAGGAGCGCGCCCAGATCGAGGTGTTGTTCGGTCAGGGGCTGCGTTATGCCCAGATCGCGGCGGTGATCGGCCGTGACCGTACGACGGTGTGGCGGGAGGTGACCCGTAACAACGCCTACCAGGGTGCGCACGCGCCTGGTGGTGCCTGGCATCCGCGCGGCCGGGCCGCCGGATGTCCGGCGACCGGGCGGTGGGGTGGGGGCTATCGATGGAAGTACTGCCACGAGTTCGCCCAGCGTCGGGCCGACAAGCGGGCCCGGCGCCCGCGTGATGGCAGGCTGCGCGCCCGGCGCAGCCGTACGATGGCACCGCTGTGGCACCTGGTGAAGCAGCGGCTGGCCCAGCGGTGGTCGCCGGTGCAGGTCGCCCGGTCGCTGCGCATCGACTACGCCGATCAGCCGGAGTGTTGGGTGTCGCACGAGACGATCTACCAGGCGATCTACTACCAGGCCCGGGGCGGGATGCGTGAGGAACTGGCCCGGCAGGTCGCGCTGCGTTCCGGCCGGGCGGCCCGCAAGCCGCAGTCGAGGGCGGCCACGGCCACACGCGCGGCCAGGCCGTGGGTCGCCGATCTGCACATCTCGGCCCGCCCGGCCGAGGCCGCCGACCGGGCCGTGCCCGGCCACTGGGAAGGCGACCTGATCATCGGCGCCCGCGGCACCAGCGCGATCATCACCCTGGTCGAACGCGCCACCCGCTACGTCATGCTCGGCGCCCTGCCCGAATCACGCATCAGCGACAACGTCACCGACGTCCTCATCACCCTGATGAACCGCCTACCCGACGAACTACGCAAGACCCTGACCTGGGACCAGGGCGCCGAGATGGCCCGCCACGCCCGGTTCACCCTGGCCACCGACTGCAAGGTCTACTTCTGCGACCCCCACTCGCCCTGGCAACGCGGCAGCAACGAGAACACCAACGGCCTGCTACGCCAGTACTTCCCCCGCTCCAGCACCGACTTCCGCAAATACAGCCAGGACGAACTCGACGCGGTCGCCCGAGAACTCAACGGACGACCGCGCCAAACCCTCGACTGGCAAAACCCCGCCGAACGACTCAACCAGTACCTCGTTGCAACAACCGCTTGAGCCGGCCGCCCACGTTCGTGCACTTTCCCCGAAACTGCACCCACTATGGCCGAGTCGGAGTGGTCACGGACTGTTCAGGTCAGCCAGCAGGGCCAGATCGATGTCCTGGATGGGAATGTCGCGCTCAGCAGGACATCGCCTCCGAGCGATCCTGTGCAGCCACGCTCACCGCCAGGGCCAGCGCGAGCTTGACGGTCTCCCGTGGACCAGGTCGCTGCCTTCATCAACCTAGCCAACCTTATGCATAAGGCAACATCAGCAGGCGTCCAGAGGCATGCTGATGTTTGCGGTATGGGCACACACATGGTCCATTTGTCCCCGCGGACCAGGGAGAAGCACGTGGCGAAGTCGAAGACGCAGACGATCATCGATGATCTGACCGAACAGATCGGTTCCGGCAGGTTGAAGCCGGGCGATCAGCTGCCCAGCACGGCGGAGCTGCGCCAGCAGTACGGCGTGTCGATCACCGTCGTACGCAACGCGGTCAACTGGCTCAAGGCCCTGGGCCTGGTCGAGGGCCTGCCCGGCGTCGGCGTCTTCGTCGCCGAACGGTAACCAGGCCGCCCACCGTACGTTCTGACCGGGCATGGGGATCTTCCGACGAAGATCAGGGTCTCCGGTCAGGAAGTCGCTTCAGATCGCACTTTCTGACCGGAGACTCCGATCATGCCCGCCGCGCGGCGCGCCGCGCCCGTCCGCGCCCCGCCGCGCCCGTCCGCGCCGCGCCACCCGGCCGGGTCACTCCCAGTGGGGGCGGAGGGGGACGTGGGCGTCGGCGTGGGAGTCGAGGCGGACGCCGAGGACCTGGTGGAGCTGGACCGCGTTGCGGTCGAAGCCCAGGCGGCAGCCCGCCAGGTAGAGGCGCCACACCCGGGACTTGGGCAGGCCGATCTCCCGCACCGCGTCGTCCCAGCGCCCCTCCAGGTTCTGCGACCAGGCGGTCAGCGTCCGGGCGTAGTGCTCGCGGAAGTTCTCCTCGTGGCGCACCTCGAACCCGGCGTCGTGCATGACCGACACCAGGTGGCCGACCGCCTCCAGCTCGCCGTCGGGGAAGATGTACCGGTTGATGAACCGCCGCTTGCGGCTGGCCGGGTCGTGGTTGCTCGGCCGGGTGATGCAGTGGTTGAGCAGCCGGCCGCCGGGCTGGAGCCGCCGCAGCAGGAACCCGAAGTAGCCGGGCAGCTGCGCCCGCCCGATGTGCTCGGTGAGCCCGATCGAGCTGATCGCGTCGAACCGCCCCGGCGGCACGTCGCGGTAGTCCAGGTGCCGGACCTCGGCCAGGTCGGACAGCCCGGCCTCGGCGATGGCCTTGGCGGCCCACTCGGCCTGGCGGCGGGACAGGGTGACGCCGAGCGCGCGTACGCCGTACTCGCGGGCGGCGTGCATGACCATGCCGCCCCAGCCGCAGCCGACGTCGAGCAGCCGCATCCCGGGTTCCAGGCCGAGTTTGCGGGCGACCAGGTCGTGCTTGTGCCATTGGGCCTGCTCCAGGCTCGCCCCCGCGTCGGGGTAGACGGCGCAGGTGTAGGCCATGGACGGGCCGAGCAGCCACTCGTAGAACCGGTTCGAGACGTCGTAGTGGTGCGAGATGGCGGCCTGGTCGCGTTCGCGCGAATGGCGGCGACCGCGCAGGCGCACCTCCTGGGCGGGCCGCGGCGGCGGGCGCAGCAGCCGTACGCCGCCGAGCCGCCGCAGCGCGCTCAGGCGCTGGGTCCACGGCACGGCGAATTCGAGGTCGGCCAGCCCGGCCATGGCGGTGTACAGGTCGCCCTCGACCTCCAGGTCGCCCATGGCGTACGCGCGGGCCAGGCCCATCTCGCCGCCGCCGGTGACCAGGTACGACAGGGCGCGTTCGTTGCGCACGTCGAACAGGACGGGGGCGTCGACGGGGCCGGACCGGCTCCCGTCGTACGCCCGGACGCGGATCGGGGCCGAGTCGCCGAGCAGATGCTTGATTACCGGTGCTACCGCCATGTCAGGTCCTCACGCACTTGTCGTACAGGTCGGGCAGTCTCCCGTCGGGGTCGTACGCGCGCTTGGCGGCGGTGTACGCGGCGCCGTCGTACAGCCGCCAGAACGCGTCCCGCGGGTAGTGGACGGTCGAGTAGAGGGACTTGTGGCCGCCGAGCGCGGTCACCTCTTCCTCGATCAACCGGTTGTGGAAGCCGGGCCCCTGGCCCGGCCGGAGCGGCACGGCCGACCAGAAGCCGAGGTTGACGTAGGTCTCGCCGGGCTTGAGCGGGTACAGCGGCCACGGGCTGTCGCTGCGCAGCCGCAGCGGGCACAGCCAGATCGGGCTGATGCCGATCTCGCGGTGGAAGAAGTCCAGGAACTCGGGCAGCCGGCCGACCGGCACCTCGACGTCCTGCACCACCGCCTCCTGCGGCGGGCGGCCGCGGCGGCGGTCTAGCCGCTCGGTGAGGCGGTGCCGGCGGTCGAAGGCGACCAGGTGGTGGTACACGTCGGAGCGGCGGTAGCGCCGCGGCCACAGCCGCCGGACCAGCGGGTGCTGGGCGCCGAACGCCCGCGAGCACCAGAACCAGTCGGTGTCCCAGCGCCACAGGTAGTCGTGCACGGTCAGGTGGTCGACGGCGTGCTCGCGCAGCGATCGGTAGAAGATCTTCTGGCCGGTGTAGTCGCTGGTCGCCGGGGCCTCGTCGACGAAGTCCGCCAGCGTCAGCACGATGTCGCGGCGGTCGAAGACGACCCCGTCGAGGAAGTCGACCGGCCGGTCGCCGTCGCGCCCGGTGGCGCACAGCTCGTCCAGGGCGGCGGCCGCGGCGGCGATGTCGGTGAAGCGGCGGTGCCGCAGGCGCACATACGGGCGTACGGGCGCGAGCTCGATCTCCAGGCGCAGGGTGTACCCGAGCGTCCCGTACGAGTTCGGGAAGGCCCGCAGCAGCCCGGCGTGTTCGTTGTCGGCCCGCGCGACGACCACCTGCCCGTCGCCGGTCAGCACCTCCAGCTCGCGCACCGACTCGTGCGGCAGCCCGTTGCGGAACGACGTGGACTCGATGCCCAGCCCCGCGACCGCCCCGCCCAGCGTGATGGTCTTGAGCTGCGGCACGACCAGCGGCATCAGGCCGTGGCGCAGCGTGGCGGCGGCGAGCCGCTCGTAGGTCACCATGCCCTGGACCTGGGCGGTGCGGCGGCCGGAGTCGACCTCCAGCACCTGGTCGAAGGCGGACACGTCCAGTCCGGGCCCGGTGGCGGCGCTGCCGAACCGGAACAGGTTCGAGGTCTTCTTGGCGAGTCTCACGGAACTGCCCGGCGGCAGGGCGTCGTAGCGCTGCCGCAGCTGCGCGACAGCGCGGTCGTGGACACCGTAGTGCCGGGTCGCCCGGCTTGGGTCACCCTCCACGTTGGCAACGTACCCCGCAAGCCGTGCCAGAAACCCGCAAACCGGAGTTAACAGGGTGCCCTTCCGCCACGGAAAGCGATAAGGCTGCGGAAAGCGATAAGAAGGTGCCCTTCCTTTCCGGGCGTGCGAGGGTGGACGGGTGCGCAAGTACGTCATCATGGGCGTCCAGGGCAGCGGCAAGGGCACCCAGGCGAAGCTGCTCGCCTCCGATCTGGACCTCGTGCACATCAGCGTCGGCGACATCTACCGCTGGCACGTGCAGTACCACACCAAGATCGGTGCGCAGGTGCGCCGGGCGATGAACGCGGGCGAGCTGGTCGACGACGCGCTGACCGAGTCGGTGGTGCACGAGCGCCTGGCCCTGCACGACTGGACGTACGGCTTCGTGCTGGACGGGTTCCCCCGCAACCGCCGCCAGGCCGAGTTCTTCATGGAGCGCTACGACGTCGACGCGGTGATCCACCTGGACCTGCCCGACAGCGAGGTGCGGCGGCGGGTGCTGGCCCGGCGGCTGTGCGCCAGCTGCGGCCTGGACTACAACCTGATCGAGCACCGCCCGGTCCGCGAGGGCCGCTGCGACGCCTGCGGCGGCGAGCTGCTGACCCGCGAGGACGACACCGAGGAGGCCCTGGCGGTACGGCTGGCCGACTACCACCGGCTGACCGACCCGGTGCTGGAGCTCTTCCAGGCCAAGGAGCAGGTCGTCACCGTCGACGCCCGCCCCGGCAAGGCCGCCGTCCAGCGATCGATCCGCGACCAGCTCTCCCTCCCCCAGCGTCGCCGCCCCACCTGACCCCGCGCCGCCCCGCGGCGGGGGTCACCAGGGGCCGGGGTCGGCGCCCGCGCCGACGCGGGTCTGCGTGCGGGGCCGCGAGCCCGCGGCGGTGCACTCCAGTTCGGTGGTGCTGGCGTCGACCAGGCCGAGCCGGGTCAGCTGCGGGCGCAGGAAGGCGCCGAGCAGCCAGTCGGCGGCCACCCGGGTGCGGTTGCCGGGCAGCGACAGCAGGTGGTAGCCGCGCGTCACCGCGGCGGCGGGCAGACCCGACAGCGGGATGCCGAACGGATCGGCCGCGGCGTCGGTCATGCCGAGATCGACCAGGAACCCCAGGTCCTTGTGCCGGTACGGCCGGACGCGCCCGCTGCCGTACGAGGCGGCGACGTTGTGCGCGGCAAGCCTGCCCTGGCGTACGGCGTGCTGGGCGGTCATCGGGCACAGCTTCCCCGGCCGGGTCAGGTCGGGCACAGCGGCGGCGTCGCCGCAGGCCAGCACCTCGGGGTGGCCCGGCACCCGCAGGTACTCGTCGACGACCAGGCGGCCGTCGACGGTGTCCAGGCCCAGCCCGGCCACGAGCGGGTCGGGGCGTACGCCGACGCACCAGATGAGCGAGCGGGTGGCGATGAACGCGCCGTCGGTGAGGCGTACCCCGTCGGCGGTGGCCTCGGCGACCGAGGTGCCGGTCAGCACCTCGACGCCGCGGTCGGCCAGCACCCGGGCGGCGGTGCGCGACAGGCGCGGGTCGAGGTCGGGCAGCACCCGGTCGGCGGTGTCGAGCAGCAGCCAGCGGGGGCGTTCGCCCAGCGCGGGCTGGGTGCGGGCGAGCGCGCCGGTGAGCAGCTGGCCGTACGCGGCCGCCTCGGTGCCGGTGTATCCGGCGCCCACCACCACGAACGTGGCGCGGGCCCGGCGCTCGTGCGCGTCGGCGGTCGCGGCGGCGAGCTCGATCTGGAGCGTGATGTGGTCGCGCAGGTAGAGGGCCTCGGCCAGGCCGCGCAGCCCGTGGGCGTGCTGGGCCACCCCCGGGATGGGCAGCAGCCGGTTGACGCTGCCCGGGGTGAGCACCAGCCGGTCGTATTCCAGGCGGCCGGCCCGCCCGTGCGGCTCGGTGTAGCTGACCGTGCCCGAGCCGAGGTCGACGTCGTCGACGGCGCCGGGCAGGACCCGTACCCCGCGCAGGGTGGCGGCCAGGGAGACGGTGATCCGGCGCGGTTCGAGCACCCCGGCCATGACCTGCGGCAGCAGCGGCAGGTAGAGCAGGTAGTCGTCCGGGCTCACGAGGATGATCTCGGCCCGGCCGCGGGCCAGCCGGTGCAACTTGCGGGCGGTGTGGAACCCGGCGAACCCGGCTCCGACGACGAGGACGCGCGGCCGGCCCATACCCACCTCCGGGTGTCACAGAATCACAACGCTCAGCAACGAGCACACCACGCTTGGTAAGGTCCTGACAGGCATTCACATTGAATCGTCCCGGTCGGAACGGGGCAGGCAGGGGGGACGCGGCCATGTTGGATGTGCGCAGCGAGCGACTCGCCCGGCGGTTCCGGTTGTGGGACACCGATGGCAACGGGCACGTCGACCGGTCCGACTTCGAGGCCGAGGGGCGCCGCATCATCGCCGCCTTCGGCGAGGACGAGCGCTCCCCGCGCGGCAGAGCCGTGCTCGACGCGTACCTGGCGATGTGGGACTACCTGGCCGGCAAGGCCGGGGTCGCCCCGGACGGCACGCTCAACGCCAAGCAGTTCGACCGGATCGCGCAGACCGAGATCATCCTGATGGGCAACACCGGCTTCAGCACCGTGCTGCGCCCGACCATCAGCGCCACCCTCGACCTGTGCGACGTCGACGGCGACGGGCAGGTCAACCCGACCGAGTTCAAGCGCTGGGTCGAGGCGATCGGGGTGACCAAGCCGCACGCCGAGGAGTCGTTCGACCAGATCGACGCCGACCACGACGGCCAGCTCAGCATCGACGAACTCGCCCAGGCCGTCCGCGACTACCACGCGGGCCTGCTCGACGTCCCCCTCCTGGGCCGCTGACCCGCACCCACCTCGCGTGGGTCACTCGCGGACGACCTCGCGCGGGGACTTGTCGGGGCGCAGGCCGCGCCAGGAGGGGTGGCGCAGGCGGTCGTCGCGGGTCCATTCGGTGAACATGACCTCGCCGACCAGGTTCGGGGTGGTCCAGTGGGCCTCGGCTGCCTCGCGGGCCGGGGGCGGGGGGTCGAACGGACTGGTCGCGCGGGACCGGCGGCGCAGCTGCCCGAGCAGCTCGGCCAGCGCGGCGCGGGTGAAGCCGGTGCCGACCTGGCCGACGTACCGCAGGCTGCGGCCTTCGGGTATGCCCAGCAGCAGCGAGCCGATGGTGTCAGCCCGGTTGCCCTTGCCGGGGCGCCAGCCGCCGACCACGACCTCCTGGGTACGCACGTTCTTGACCTTGATCCAGTCACGCGACCGCCGCCCCGGCAGGTACGCCGAGTCCAGCAGCTTGGCCACGACGCCCTCCAGCCGCTGCTCGCGTGCCGCGGCGAGCAGGTCCGGGCCGCCGCCCTCGGTGTGCGGCGGCGCGTCCCAGTGCGGCCCGCGCAGCCCGAGCGACTCCAGCAGCTCCCGGCGCCGCCGGTACGGCAGCCCCGTCGTGTCCTGCCCGTCGAGGAACAGCAGGTCGAACAGCACGTACGTGACCGGGGTGCGGGCGGCGGCCGCGCGCACCGCCGCCGCGTCGCGCAGGTGCATCCGCGGTTGCAGCGCCCCGAACGACACCCGCCCGGCGGCGTCGAACGCCACGATCTCCCCGTCGAACACGGCTGCGACCGGCCCCAGCGCCTCCCCCAGCGACCGCAGCTCCGGGTACGCCGCCGTCACGTCGAGGTCGTTGCGGCTGACCAGCCGGACCCGGCCACCCTCGGCGTAGGCGACGGCGCGCACCCCGTCCCACTTGAACTCGTAGCCGTAGTCGGCGTCGCGCGCGGGCGCGGGCAGCTCGCCGGGGGTGGCCAGCATCGGGCGCACCAGGGCGGGCAGGGCCTGCCGGTCGGGTGCCCCGGCGTCCATCAGGTGCATCAGCCACTGGTCGCCCCGGGTGCGGATCAGGGCGTACCGGCCGTGCGCCCGCTGCCCGTGCAGCACCACCTTGACCTCGTCGTCGGTCCAGGTCTCGCAGTCGTAGGTGCCCCGGTCCCAGATGGTGACGGTGCCGCCGCCGTACTCCCCGGCGGGGATCGTTCCGGCGAAGCGGGCGTATTCCAGCGGATGGTCCTCCGTGTGGACCGCGAGGCGGTTGCGGTGCGGGTCGGTGGGCAGGCCCTTGGGCACCGCCCAGGAGACGAGCACCCCGCCGTGTTCGAGCCGGAAGTCCCAGTGCAGGGCGCGGGCGTGGTGCTCCTGGATCACGAACGTGTCGTCGGCGCCGCGCGGCAGCGGCCCCTCCCCCGGCACGGGTTCGGGTGTGCGCGCCGCGCTGCGCTTGGCCCGGTAGGGCGCGAGCCGGTCGGCCATACCCCCGTTCTACCGCGCCGCCGCCGGCCGCGCGGGCGAACGTGACGATCCGGTGACGCGGCCCGGCAATGTGGGGCGAACGTCCACAACAGACCCGCGTGACATGCAGTGATTCATCCGAACGTATGATACTCGTGACCATCGATCGTCTCTAATGTGTCGTCCACACGGATGGACACGGCGCGAACGACCCCGACGCGCCGTCCACAGGAGAGGTGAATCCATGACTCTGAGGCGCACCCTCAGCACCGTCGGCATGGCCGCGCTGCTCGGCGCCACCCTGGTCGGCTCCCCCGTCGCGGCGAGCCTCGCCGTCGGCACCGGCGGCGCCATCGCCTGCGTCGACCCGGCCGCCCTCGGCGCCGCGAAGGCCAAGCCCGGTGCCACCGCCAAGCACGACCCGAACGAGCTCACCGCCACCGAGGTCGCCAACCGGGAGAAGGACCTGGCCGACCGCACGCGCCTCAACAACAAGCTCGGCGCCCCCGCGGCACTGGCCGCCACGGTCACCATCCAGGTCGTCGTGCACGTCATCTCCGAGGACGGCACCCGCGCCAACGGCAGCATCACCGACGCGATGATCAACAACCAGATCAGCGTCCTGAACACGTCGTACGCGGGCGGCTTCGGCGGTGCCAACACCGGGTTCCAGTTCAACCTGCAGGCCATCGACCGCCAGGTCAAGCCCGCGTGGTACCCGATCGTCGACGGCTCGACCGCCGAGAAGCAGATGAAGGCGGCCCTGCGCACCGGCACCAAGGCCACGCTGAACATCTACACCGGCCTGCTCAGCGACAGCCTGCTCGGCTGGGCCACGTTCCCGAAGACCACGCTGGACACCTACGACGGCGTGGTCATCCTGGCCGAGTCGCTGCCGGGCGGCACCGCGAGCCCGTACAACCTGGGCGACACCGCGACCCACGAGATCGGCCACTGGCTGAACCTGTACCACACCTTCCAGGGCGGCTGTAACGGCAACGGCGACCAGGTGTCGGACACCCCGGCGGAGAAGTCGGCCGCGTTCGGCTGCCCGACCAACCGTGACACCTGCACGAACAAGGCCGGGCTCGACCCGATCCACAACTACATGGACTACACCGACGACTCGTGCATGTACGAGTTCACCGCCGGTCAGGTCTCCCGCATGCAGTCGGCGTGGACGGCGTACCGCGCCTCCTGACCGGTCCCGCATCGCCCAGGGTCCGGCACGGCGACGTGCCGGACCCTCCCCCCGTCGAGGGCCCGGCACCGGTGCGCGGTGCCGGGCCCCGCCTTGTCATAGACGTTGGCCTATCACAGCGATTGTGCGTAGATCGCCTTCGCCGTAATAGGCCAACGTCTATGGAAAACAGGTGTGAGCGGGTCGGCCCAGGTTGCCGGTCGGCCCGGGTTGCGGGTCAGCTCTGGCGCAGGGCCGGGAGCGGGAGCGGGATGTTGAGGGCCGTCGCACCGGCACCCATGCCGTTCTCGCAGGTGTTCGGGGGCATGGTGCCCACGCCGCGCGTCGAGGGCTTCTCCGCCGCCCAGAACATGAACCCGAGCATGCCCGAGCTCGTGCCCGCGCCGTTGGGCGCGACCGACTGCACGTACGGCGCGGTCGCCTTCTGTAGCGAGCCGGCGTAGCCGGTGCACTCCGGCCGGACCTTGCTGCCCTCGGCGACGTAGAAGGCCCCGGTCATCTTCGCCGGGGCGAGCGGCGGCACCGGCGGGTTGTACTGCGGCTTGCCGTCGATGTGCTCCTGCCAGTTGGCCTGCGCGGTCGACGCGGACGGCTGCCGGGCCGGGACCATCGCGTTGGCCCAGTCCAGCACCGGGGTGTCGGTGCGCAGCCAGTCGGCGGTGGCCTTCTGGTTGAGGTCGATCAGCCAGCGGTCACCGGCCGCGACGTCGATGGTCAGCCGTGCGGTCGGATCGGTGCCCGCCGCGTTGTACGGGTGCACCGCCCGGTACGCGTTGATGAAGTTCTGGAGCTGGACGGTGTTCGGGCTGGAGTTCTGCTCGTAGTCGATCTCGATGCCGACCCCGAGCTGGGTGGCCACCGCCGCCGCGCGCTGCCCGAGCAGGGTGCCGTTCGCCGCCAGCGCCGTGTCCCAGTCGCCGGTGTAGGTGATGCCGCCGATCGAGAGCATCACCGCGATCCCGCGCGACTTGAAGTAGGTCACGATGTCCTGGGTCATCCCGCGCGGCACCCCGTTGAGGTTGCCCGCGTCGGTGGTCTGGTTGAGCAGGCGCAGCGGGTTGACGAAGCTCAGCACGACCAGGTTGACCGAGGGGCGGCCGTCGCCGCGGTCGACCAGCCAGTGGTTCTGGCTGTCGAACTCGGCCACGGTGCGCACCGCCGACCAGGTGCAGGCGTCGTTGCTGCAGTGCCACGCACCGTAGATCGAGATGGGCGCGGCGGCCAGGGCCTGCGCCTCGGCCGGGGCGGCCGGGACCGCGGCGGCCGGCCCGGCGGGCATTGCCGCCATGAGCAGGGCGAGCAGGAGGGCCAGTCGTCTCATGTTGCCTCCGTTGGCGTGAGGGACCGAAACAGGAAACAAGGTTCCCTGTTTTAGGCGCCGACGGAGCTCTATCTGTCACTCAGTCTTACTGACGGGCGGCCGCCCCCGTCCGGGCGTGCTCGGTGGCCGCGCCGGTGCGGACCATGCGGTGCCAGCGCAGCCGGTCGCCGATCAGCGCCATCACCGTCGACTGGATCACCACGAGGTACATGAGCTGCCGGTACACGATCTGCTGGAGCGGCAGGCTCCAGACCGGACCGAGCGGCTCGCCGTCCAGGCGCAGCGCGTACGCGGCGGTGCCCAGCTGGAGTGCGGTGAAGCCCAGCCAGACCGCGGCGACCTGCGCCGGGGGCAGGAAGAACGCGCCGTACAGGCCGTAGACGTCGACCATCGGGGCCGACAGCGGCAGGATCACCTGGAACAGCAGCAGGTACGCCAGCCCCCGGCGGCCCAGCACGCCGGAGGCGCCACCCTCGAACAGGGCGCGGCGGTGCTTCCACATCGCCTGCATGGTGCCGTAGCACCAGCGGTAGCGCTGCCGCCACAGCTGGCGCAGGCTCGACGGGGCCTCGGTCCAGGCGATCGCGTCGGGGGCGTACACCACGCGCCACCCGGCCCGGATGATCGCCATGGTGAAGTCGGTGTCCTCGGCCAGGGTCTGCGTGGAGACCCCGCCGACGTCGACCACCGCCTCGCGGCGGAACGCCCCGATCGCCCCGGGCACCGTCGGCATGCACCGCGCGACGTCGAACATGCGCCGGTCGAGGTTGAAGCCCATCACGTATTCGAGGTGCTGCCAGCGGCCCAGCAGGCCGCCGCGGTTGGCGACCTTGGTGTTGCCCGACACCGCGCCGACGTCCCGGTCGGCCAGCGGCTGCACCAGCTCGCCGATCGAGTCCGGCTCGAACACGGTGTCGCCGTCGACCATGACCAGGATGTCGCCCTGGGAGAACATCACCCCGGTGTTGAGCGCGGTCGGCTTGCCCGCGTTCTCCTGCTCGATGACCTGCACGTGCCGCAGCCGCATCCGGCGTACGAGGTCGGCGGTGCCGTCGGTCGAGCCGTCGTCGACCACGATCACCTCGACCTCGGGGTAGTCGCTGTCGATCAGTGAGCGGACGGTGGCCTGGATGTTGGCCGCCTCGTTGAAAGCGGGCACGATCACCGAGACGGGCCCGAGGTACCGCTTGCGCCGCCCGGCCGCGCGGCGGACCCGGCGGACGTGCACGCGCGTGCACCAGACCTGCACGACCAGGCGCAGCAGCCCCAGCACCAGCGCGGCCATCATGAACCAGGTCATCACGGCGGCCAGCCAGCCGGAACCCAGCTGCGCCCAGCGCAGCGCGTGCCCGCGCAGGCGCTGCGCGGTCGCGGCCGCCGGGGGCGCCGGGAGCTCCAGCGCCCGCGACACCGTGGTGAACCGGTAGCCCTGCTCCCGCAACCGCGGGATGAGCTGGTCGAGCGCCGCGACGGTCTGCGACCGGTCGCCGCCCGCGTCGTGCATCATCACCACGGCACCCGCCCCGCCCTGCGGGGTCGCGGCGGACACGATCGCCGCCACGCCGGGGCGGCTCCAGTCCCGGGTGTCGAGATCGGCCAGCACGGTGAGGTAGCCGGCCGCGCCCGCGTCGCGGATCACGCCGTACAGCCCGGCGGTCACCGCCGCCGGGGTCGAGGAGTACGGCGGGCGCAGCAGTGTGGGGCGGCAGCCCGTCGCGGCGGCGATCGCGTTGCCGGTCAGCGTCAGCTCGATGTCGCGCAGCCAGGGCCCGGTCGAGGCGAGGTCGGCGTGCGTGAAGGTGTGCGCGCCCAGCTCGCTGCCGCCGCCGGTGATGCGCCGGGCGATGTCCGGGTGCTTGTTGACCTGGGTGCCGACGGCGAAGAAGGTGCCCGGGACGTGGTGGCGTTCGAGCACGTCGAGCACCTGGGGCGTCCACACCGGGTCCGGGCCGTCGTCGAAGGTGAGGGCGATCGTGCGGGCGGGCATCGCGCGGGTGGTCACGGTGCCGTCCGGGTTGGGGCGCACCACCGGGCCGCCGGACAGGACCTCCTCGGGACCCGCGGTCGGGTCGGCCGGGGCCACCGGGCCGGAGCCCTCGGCCCCCACGTGCTCGACATAGCCGTTGAGGCACAGGCCGGTCAGCGCCACCGCGAGGACCAGCACGAGCAGGACCCAGTGGGCGCGGGCTTCGCGCCGCAGCACGTGACGGGACATCGCTACTTCTTCTTCGAGGGGGTCGGGTGGCCGGACGGCCGGTTGCCGTGCGTGACGGTCGACGCGCCCGGAGTGGGCTTGCCGGTGGTCCGCGTCGGGCTGGGCATGGCGGTGGGTGCGGGCGAGGGCACCGTACGGGGCGAGGGGTCCTGCGCCGGCGCGGAGGAGGGCGCCGGTGCCGGGCTGGCCGGGACCGCGGTCGGCGGGTGATCAGGGCCGAGCTGGGGCAGGCCGGGCAGGCCTCCGGCCGCGCCGAAGAAGCCCGCCGCGACTACGGCCAGCGCGGTGGTGAGGAGCACCCCGCCGGTCGCCGCCGCGATGGTGAACAACCGCCGCCGCCGACCCGTACGGTCGACGAACACCGGGCGGTTGCGTACCTTCCGCCTGCTCATACTGCTGATCGACCTCGCCGTCGCCTCGAGGCGGACGCCGCGCGTGGGACCCGCGCCGACCGCCGGGTGCTCACCCGCACCCCCGGGTATGAGCGCTCCGGCGCCACGGAGTGTCACTGGAGGTGAGACGGGTCCCGCCGCGGCGGCAGGGGCGCGCGTGCGGAGCCGGCGGCGGTGCACCATCATTGCTCCGAGTCCGGTGGTGGAGAGGAGCGGTCGGTGACCGAGGTGCATCCGCGTGCCACGACCGACCTCTCGGCAGCGGTGACGGCCGCGGCGCGGGGCGACGAGGCGGCGTTCGGCCGGCTCTACGTCGAGCTGCAGCCTGGCCTGCTGCGGTATCTGAGGCTCCTGGTCGGCGGCGACGCCGAGGACGTGGCCTCCGAGACGTGGCTGCACATCGTGCGCGACCTGCACACGTTCCGGGGTGACGAGGCGGGGTTCCGGCGCTGGGCGGCCACCATCGCCCGGCACCGGGCCATGGACCACCTGCGGCACCACCAGCGCCGCCCGTCCCAGCCGGTGCCGGTCGAGGACCTGGTCGAGCTGCCGGGCCTGGAGGACACGGCCTTCGCGGCCGAGCAGGCCATCACCACGGGCGGAGCGCTGGCGATGATCGCTTCGCTGCCGCCGGACCAGGCCGAGGCGGTCCTGCTGCGAGCGGTGATGGGGCTCGACGCCCGGTCCGCCGCGCAGGTGCTGGGCAAGCGGTCGGGCGCGGTGCGCATGGCCGCCCACCGGGGCCTGCGGCGCCTGGCCGAACTGCTGGGCGAGGCCGGTCCGGGGGCACGGCTGTGACAGCTGCGCCGGGCTGGACGCTCAAGGAGATGAGATGAGCGCGCAACCTCCCATGAACCCCGACGACGGCGAGCGCCTGCTGGCCGGTCTGCCGGTCGCGGACCACCCCCGGCTGGCCCGGCTGCTGGCCGAGGCCGCCGCACCCGGACAGCCCGACGAGCTCGCCGGGCTGTCCGCGGCGACCGCGGCGTTCCGGGAGTCCGCCGCGGTGACGCGAGGGCGGCGGCGCGGCAGGGTGCGGCGCGCACTGCTGTTCAAGATCTCCGCGATCGCGGCCGCCACGGCGGTCGGCGGGGTCGCCTTCGCCGCGAGCACCGGCGTGCTGCCCGGACCCTTCTTCCCGCACGCGCCGCAGGCGTCGCCGGGAACGGCGGCGGCGTCCTCGTCCGGCCACGCCCCCGGTACGGCCCGGCCGTCGGCCTCGCCGTCGGCGGCGGCGCCCAGCCTGCTGCCGACCGTCGCGGCGAAGGTGCACAAGCAGTGCCGCAGCCTCCTGGCCGATCCCGCCAAGAGCAAGGCCACGACCAGCCCGGCGTACGCGGAGCTGGTGGCCGCGGCGGCGGGCGAGGACCTGGCCGCGTTCTGCACCCGGTTGACGGCGCAGCCGCAGCCGAGCCCCAGCCCGCATCGGCCGGGCGCCGACCCGTCCAAGGGGCCGGACAAGACGCACCCGTCGCCGACATCCCACCGGCCGAAATGACCGCCGACCGGGTGTGACACCGGCGCGGCCTGAGGCGCTGTACCCGGTGGGACCAGCTTGGCGCACCCTTGCTGGTCCCCCCTTTCTTTCCTCAGGATCAGCTCGACGCGCGGCGCGTACGCTCCGCCACTTTGTTTGATATAGGTAGCCTGACCTCGTTTGTCGCATTTGATGACACACGGGGGGCTTTTCTCGCATGAAATATGGAATGAGGTTGGGAGCTGTCGGCGCCGTACTGGCGTCGGCGGTCCTGTTCATCGGCGCGGCCGGGGCGGCACCCGCCCAGGCCCGCGCGCTGGCGCCGCAGGCGCCCGTCATCACCGAACCCGACGCCGAGGGCAAGCTGGTCAGCGGCGCGGACGTGCACATGGAAACCCGGCCGATGCAGAACAACGACGCCGGCGACACGCACCTGTGCACCGACTGGGAGATCTGGACCGAGAACCCGTCCAGCGGTGAGCGGGTCTGGTTCGCCGGGTGCGTCAGCGGCGTCGGCCGGGTGCACGTGCACCTGGGCGACGGCGTGTTCGAGCACTCCTTCGCCGACCGGCGCGACCTGGCGCCGGACCGGACGTACACGCTGCGGGTGCGCCACCGCGACACCGCCGGCGCGTGGGGGCCGTACGCCACCCGCCGCTTCCGCACCGACGTGGAGAAGAAGCCGCTGCCCGGCGCGCCCGACTGGAAGGTCTCCCAGCCGGGGTACGTCGTCGAGGAGGTCGGCGACGACATGAAGCTGCCGGTCAACATCGCCATGGTGCCCGGCTGGAACGGCGACCCGACCAAGCCGCTGTTCTACGTCACCGAGCTGTACGGCCGCATCAAGGTCTTCACCGGCGACTTCAAGAAGAGCACCTACGCCGACGACCTGCTCGACTTCGACCCGAGCGCCCAGTTCCCGGGCACCGGCGAGATGGGGCTGACCGGCATCGTGGTCGACCCGAAGAGCGGCGACGTCTTCGCCTCGATGATCACCAAGGACGACGGCGACCTGCTGCCGAAGATCGTCCGGTTCCACAGCACCGACGGCGGCCTGACCGCCGCGACGAAGACCACGGTCATCAAGATGGACGACGAGGAGCAGTCGGCCTCGCACCAGATCTCGAACCTGACCATCGGCCCGGACGGCAAGCTGTACGTGCACCTGGGCGACGGTTTCGACGCGAGCACCGCCAAGGACCTGGACTCCTTCCGCGGCAAGGTGCTGCGGATGAACCTCGACGGCACCGCGCCGGCCGACAACCCGTTCTACGACGCCAAGAAGCCGGACAAGGCGCGCAGCTACGTCTGGGCGTACGGCTTCCGCAACCCGTTCGGCGGGGCGTGGCGCGCCACCGACGGCCAGCACTACGAGGTGGAGAACGGGCCGTCGTCCAACGACCGGTTCGCCCGCGTCACCAAGGGCGCCGACTACCACTGGAGCGGCGGCTCCAGCGGCCTGACCAAGAACGCGCTGTACAACTGGAAGACGACCCAGGGCCCGGTCAACGTGGCCTTCACCGAGCCGGACGTGTTCCACGCCGCGGGCTTCCCGCAGGACAAGTACGGCCACGCGTTCGTCACCCTCAGCGGCCCGACCTGGGCGTCGGGCCCGCAGAGCCGCGGCAAGCGGATCGTGGAGTTCGAGTTCGACAAGGACGGCTCGGTCGAGGACCCCAAGACCCTGATCCAGTACACCGGCAGCGGCAAGACCAGCGTCGCCGGCCTGGCCCCGGGGCCCGACGGGCTCTACTTCACCGGCCTGTACCCCAAGAGCGGCGACGCCACCGACAGCGGCGCCAAGATCTACCGCGTCCGGTACGTGCAGAAGGCGTCCTCCGCACCGGTCACCGTCTACTCCGACAGCGCGTTCCGGGGTGACTCCGCGAAGCTCGGCACCGGCATCACCGACGGCACCGGCACCGGCTTCGGCGGCGTCAAGGACGACAGCGTCAGCTCGCTGAAGGTGGCCGGCGGCTACCGGGCCGTCGTCTGCGCGGGCGGCACCGCCGCCCCGACCGGCCTGGGCACGTGCCGCTACTTCGGTCCGGGCGAGCACCCGGCCCTGGACGTCCTCAACGACCAGGCGTCGCTGATCGCCGTGTTCAGCAACCCGGAGGCGGGCCGCGGCGTGGTCGGCTACCGCGACGCCGACCTCGGCGACGTGGCGCAGACCCTGGGCACCGGCATGTACGAGTCGGTCGCGGGCGAGCTCGACGGCGGCGACAGCGCCCCGATCAACGCGCTGAAGGCCAACCCCGGCTACCGGGCGATCGCCTGCGACAAGGACCGCACCGGCGGCGCCGCGCTGGGCACCTGCCGCATCTTCGACAGCGGCACGTACAAGGACCTGGGCGACCTGGCCGGCAAGATCTCGCTGGTCGGCGTCGTCGGCCCGCCGGTCACCGCGTTCGCGCAGGCCGGTGCGAAGGGCGACGAGCAGAGCTTCGAGCCCGGGGTGTACGAGGGCAGCCGCGGCGAGCTCAAGGGTGTCGGCGACAACGCCGTCACCACCCTGCGGGTGGAGCCCGGCTTCCACGCCGTGGCCTGCGCCAACGACGGCAGCACCGGGGCGGGCACGGCCACGCTGGGCCGCTGCCGCTCGTTCCCGGCCGGGGAGCACAACCTCGCCGGCACCGACCTCGACGACGCGGTGTCGCTGCTCGCGGTCTACGCCGGACCGGGCACGGGTGAGGGCGCCAAGGCGTACCAGGACCGCGACCTGCAGGGCAGCAGCAGCACCTACGGCAGCGGCCTGTACGAGGCGGCGCTGGACCAGCTCGGCAAGGTCGGCAACGACAAGGCCACCTCGCTGCGGGTGACCCCGGGCTGGCGGGCGGTCGGCTGCGAGCAGTCCAGCGGCAAGAACACCGTGGTGGACCTGGGGCTGTGCCGGTACTTCGGGCCGGGCGACTACCCGTTCGTGGGGGCCGACCTCAACGACAAGATCTCGATGCTGGCGGTGGGCCCGCGGCCGCAGGTGGCGGCCAAGGGCTGAGCCGCCCCGCACCGGAGACAGACGAGCCGGTGACCGACCTCGGTCGGTCACCGGCTCGATTCGTCGTCAGCCCAGGTCGACGGTCGGGTACAGCGGGTGGCCGGACAGCAGGTCGGCGGCGCGGCGGGAGACCGTGTCGGCGACCCCGTCGGCCAGCCGGTACTGCGCGAGCGAGACCTTGCCGTCGGCGCCGGCCGCCGGCGTGGTCTGCGACAGCACCGTGTGGATCAGGTCGGCGACCTGGTCCATCTCGGCGGTGCCGAGCCCGCGCGTGGTCAGCGCCGGGGTGCCCAGCCGGACGCCGGAGGTGTACCAGGCGCCGTTGCGGTCCTGCGGCACCGCGTTGCGGTTGGTGACGATGCCCGAGTCCAGCAGCGCCGACTCGGCCTGGCGGCCGGTCAGGCCGTACGACGAGACGTCCAGCAGCACCAGGTGGTTGTCGGTGCCGCCGGTCACCAGCGTCGCGCCGCGCCGCAGCAGGCCCTCGGCCAGCGCCTTCGAGTTGTCCACGATGCGCTGGGCGTAGTCGCGGAACTCCGGCCGCTTCGCCTCGGCCAGCGCGACCGCCTTGGCCGCCATCACGTGCGGCAGCGGGCCGCCGAGCACCATCGGGCAGCCGCGGTCGACCTGGTCGGCCAGCTCGGACTGGCACAGCACCATGCCGCCGCGCGGGCCGCGCAGCGACTTGTGCGTGGTGGTGGTGACGATCTGCGCGTGCGGGATCGGGTCGTAGTCGCCGGTGAGCACCTTGCCCGCGACCAGGCCCGCGAAGTGCGCCATGTCGACCATCAGGGTCGCGCCGACCTCGTCGGCGATCTCCCGCATGGTCGCGAAGTTCACCAGCCGGGGGTACGCCGAGTAGCCCGCCACGATGATCAGCGGCCGGAACTCCCGGGCCGTCTCGCGCAGGGCCGCGTAGTCGATCAGGCCGGTGGCCGGGTCGGTGCCGTAGCTGCGCTGCTCGAACATCTTGCCGGAGATGTTGGGGCGGAAGCCGTGGGTCAGGTGGCCGCCCGCGTCCAGCGACATGCCCAGCATCCGCTGGTCGCCGAGCTCGCGGCGCAGGTTGAACCAGTCCGCCTCGGTCAGGTCGTTGACGTGGCGCACCTGCGCCTTCTCCAGCGCCGGGCTCTCCACCCGGGCGGCCAGGATCGCCCAGAACGCGACCAGGTTCGCGTCGATGCCCGAGTGCGGCTGCACGTACGCGTGCTGCGCCCCGAACAGCTCCTTGGCGTGCTGCGCGGCCAGGCCCTCGACGGTGTCGACGTTGCGGCAGCCCGCGTAGAAGCGGCGGCCCACGGTGCCCTCGGCGTACTTGTCGCTGAACCAGTTGCCCATCGCCAGCAGCACCGCGGGCGAGGCGTAGTTCTCACTGGCGATCAGCTTCAGCGATTCGCGCTGGTCGGCCAGTTCCTGGCCGATCGCGGCGGCGACGGCGGGCTCCACCGCGCGTACGGCCTCCAGCGCGTACCGGAAGGCCTGGGATTCATTGGTCAGCTCACCGGACATGGCCGGACCTCCTTGGCGATGCGAAAGGGGGCCCAGGCGCACGGCACAGCGTCACGATGACGGGGCCGCTTCCCGATGGTCGATCCCATCCCAGCGCGCCAGTCACGGCCCACCTCAGCCTAGCAACCAGACCGCGCCCACGCGGTCCTGGCTCACCGTCCGGGACGGCCTTCAGCCCAGCGCCCGGTCGAGGTTGAAGGCGGCGCTGATCAGGGCGAGGTGGGTGAACGCCTGCGGGAAGTTGCCCAGTTGCTCGCCGGTCTGGCCGATCTGCTCGGCGTACAGCCCGACGTGGTTGGCGTAGGTGAGCATCTTGCCGAACGCCAGCTGCGCGTCGTCCAGGCGCCCGGCCCGGGTGAGGGCCTCGACGTACCAGAACGAGCAGATCGAGAAGGTGCCCTCGTCGCCGCGCAGCCCGTCGGGGCTGGCCTTGGGGTCGTACCGGTAGACCAGCGAATCGGAGACCAGGTCGGCGGTGAGCGCGTCCAGCGTGGACAGCCAGCGCGGATCGGTGGGCGCCATGAACTTCATCATCGGCATCATCAGCACCGAGGCGTCCAGCACGTCGGCGCCTTCGTGCTGGGTGAACGCGGCGCGCTCCGGCGACCAGCCCTTCTTCATGATCCAGTGGTAGACCGCATCGCGGGCCTCCCGCCAGCGGCGCAGGTCGGCGGGAAGGCCGCGCCGGTTGGCCATGCGCATCGCCCGCTCGATGGCGACCCAGCACATCAGCCGCGAGAACAGGAAGTTCTTGCGCCCGCCGCGCGTCTCCCAGATGCCCTCATCGGGGGTGTCCCAGTGCTCGCAGACCCAGTCGACCAGGTCGTGCACCTCCTCCCAGCGATCGCTGGAGATCGGCTGCACCCACTTGTCGTACAGGTAGATCGAGTCGATGAGGGCGCCGTAGATGTCGAGCTGGAGCTGGTCGACGGCGCCGTTGCCGATGCGCACCGGCGCCGAGCCGCGGTAGCCCTCCAGGTTCGGCAGCTCCTGCTCGGGCAGGTCGGTGCGGCCGTCGATGCCGTACATGATCTGCAACGGGGCCTGGTCACCGCCGCGCAGGCTGACATGCCGGGACAGGAACTCCATGAACGCGGTCGCCTCGGTGGTGAAGCCGAGCCGCAGCATCGCGTACACGCAGAAGCCCGCGTCGCGGATCCAGACGTAGCGGTAGTCCCAGTTGCGCTCGCCGCCGATCTGCTCCGGCAGGCTGGTGGTCGGCCCGGCCACGATCGCGCCGGTCGGGGCGTACGTCAGCAGCTTGAGGGTCAGCGCGCTGCGGTGCACCATCTCGCGCCACCGGCCCCGGTAGCGCGACTGGCTCAGCCAGCGGCGCCAGTAGCAGACCGTCTGCTCGAACTGCTCGGCCGCCTCGTGCAGCGGGCAGTCGCGGGGCGCGAGCCCGCCGTCGACGCGGTCCAGGGCGAACACCGCCGTCTCCCCCTCGGACAGGGTGAACTCGGCGCGGGCGTCGCGCCCGTCGTCGGCGACCGGGACGCTGGCCGTCAGCGCGAGCTTCAGGTGCGGGCATTCGAACACCAGCATGCCGTCCTGGCGGCGGACCGTGTGCGACGAGCGGCCGTAGTCGAACCGGGGCGCCACCACCGCCGAGAACGGCATGGTGCCGCGTACGCACAGCACCCGGCGGATCAGCCGGTGCCGGTCGGCCTCGGTCGAGTCGCCCAGGATCGGCATGAAGTCCTGGATCTCCCCCACCCCGTCCTCGGCGAAGAACCGGGTGATCAGCACGTTGGTGTCGGGGAAGTAGAACTGCTTGGTGCGGGACGGCACCGAGGCTGTCAGCCGGAACGAACCGCCCCGGTCGGCGTCCAGGATCGCGGCGAACACACTGGGCGCGTCGAAGCTCGGGCAGCAGTACCAGTCGATGGTGCCGTCCACGCCGACCAGCGCGACGCTGCGCATGTCGCCGATCATGCCGTGCTCGGAGATCGGCAGGTAGCGTCCGTCCCCGTCCTCATCCGGCCCCACCAGCTCAGCATATGCCGAGGTCAGGGCCTTGAAAGGGGTACGGCGGGCTACGGCAGCGGGCCGACCCGGACCACGGCCGACAGCGGCAGCGGGCCGTAGATGTGCGGGTACAGCTCGGCCGAGCCGGCCGGGCTCTCGCGGACCACCGGCACGTCGAGCAGCGACTCGTCGATCTCGACCAGCAGCAGGTCGTCCCGGTCGGCGTAGTACCGCCCCCGCACCGCCCGGATCTGCTCCAGGGTGTCGCTGGCGTGCAGGAATCCCTCCTGCTCCAGGCTGACGCCCCGGGTGGAGACGGTGTACGAGCCGGTGTACTGCGCCTGCGCCCAGTCCTCGGGCAGCGCGATCTGGTAGATCATCCGTGCAGCGTATCGATATCCGGTCGACCCGCCCGGCCGGGCGTGCCAGTCTGGCCGGATGCGACCGAATCCTGGCGAAGTGCTCCACTTCTCGGAAGACCCGACGATCACCCGGTTCGACCCGCACGTGGCCGCCACGGCCCGCCAGCCCGAGGCGTACGTCTGGGCCGTCGACCACGACCGCTGCCCCGACTACTGGTTCCCGCGCGACTGCCCCCGGGCGCTGACCTGGGTCGGCCCCAACACCACGACCGCCGACGCCGCCGCGATCCTCGGCCCCGGCGGCGGCACCCGGCTGCACGCCGTCGAGTACGGCTGGCTGCCGCGACTGCGATCGGTGCGCCTGTACGCGTACCGGCTGCCCGCCGACCGGTTCCGCCCGTTCGGCGAGCCGGTCCCGCACGCCCACGTCGCCACCGAGCCGGTGCTGCCGCTCGGCCCCGCCGAACCCGTCGGCGACCTGCTGGAACTGCACGACCAGGCGGGCATCCAGCTGCGCGTGCTCGACAACCTGTGGCCCCTGTGGGAGGCCGTCATCGCCTCCACCATGCAGTTCAGCGGCATCCGCCTCGCCGGCGCCCGCCCCGCCCTCAGAACGCGCTGATGGTGGCCGGGGAGCGTTCGGAGCGGCTGAGGGCGCGCAGCACGGCGGTGGGGCCGTGGCGGCGTACGGCCAGGGCGGACAGCAGGGCGAGCACCGGCTCAGTGACCTCGGCGGGCAGCTCCGGCGTCGGGATGTCCAGCCCGCAGGCCAGGTCGTCGGAGTGGACGGTGATCTCCATCAGCCGGGTGAGCAGGTAGTCGTCCAAACTGAGCCGCCAGGGCCCGGCGGGCGGCACGACGTACTGGTCGGCCGGGGCGCCCGCGAGCACCTCCGGCAGCCGGCCCACCAGCTCGCCGACCCGCGCGGCCAGCGCGGCCGCGCCCTCGGCGGCGGCCTGCTCCCCGCCGCGGCGGATCGCCACGTTGATGGTGGCGTCGAGGTCGGCGCCGACCCAGCGGGCCTTGGCGTAGTGGTCCAGCACCCCGATCACCTCGCCGTCGCCGGGCAGGTCGGCCAGCAGCTTCGGCAGCGACAGCAACTGGCTGCCCAGGTGCTCGGCCAGGCCGCCGACGGTGAAACCGGACAGCGCGCTCGGGTCGGTCCACGACTTGGCCACGGCGGGGTCGGCCAGCAGGGCGGCCGCGGAGCGGGCGGCGGCGAGGAACGCCGTACGCATCGGGGTCATGGGCCAACCCTACCTGTGCACCGCTGTCGATGCCTGCGCACGGCAGCGTATCCCGGGCCGGTGCACGCCGTTTGACGATGCGGACTTCGGCCCGCCCGCATCCCGCGAGCGGGCGCACGCGGGTGGGGTCGTGCGCACGGCCCCACCCGGGTGCGCCGCGGCGCGGTCCACCCGAGAAAGGACTGTCGTTGAGCGAGCGCACCGTGCTCACCGCCGACCGCGCCGCGCCCGCCGCGCCGCAGCCGGACACCGCCGACCCGCAGCACCGGCTGCTGCACCGGGCGCTGTTGGGCGGTGCGGTAC
Source organism: Catellatospora sp. TT07R-123 (assembly GCF_018327705.1). Lineage (NCBI taxonomy): Bacteria > Bacillati > Actinomycetota > Actinomycetes > Micromonosporales > Micromonosporaceae > Catellatospora > Catellatospora sp. TT07R-123. Next base: position 2,386,352 of record NZ_BNEM01000001.1, read on the forward strand.
TGACCCTGGCGGCGGCGGTCCTGTTCGCGGTGCAGGTGCTGCCGGTGGGCTCACGGGCCGGGCGGTGGATCTACCCGTACATCGCGGCGTTCTCGGGGTGGCAGCTGTGGCCGGCGGCGGTCGCCCTGGTCGCGGTGCTGGGGCTGCTGCGGGTGACGGGGCGGCTGCGGCCGTGGGCGCAGGTCGGGGTCTGGCTGGTCGCGGCGGTGCCGCTGCAACTGCTGATGCGGGTGTACGACGACGCGTCGCTGGCCGCCCTGGTCGGCAGCGACCGGGCCAACTCGTTCCACACCCCGTCGCTGACCTACCCGGCGTACGACTTCATCTCGCGGTACATGGACCTGGTCCCCGAGCTGCCCGCGCACGCGCGGACCAACATGCCGGGCAAGACGCTGCTCTACCACCTGCTGGGCGCCGTCACCACCGACCCGGGCACGCAGGGCGTGCTGGTGGTCGCGGTGTCGAGCCTGACCGGCCTGCTCGCGTACGCGGTGGCCCGCGAGCTGTTCGGCGACCACCGCACCGCCGTGTACGCGATGGTCCTGGTGCTGCTCGTGCCGGGCCGCCTGTGGTTCCTGCCGATCCTGAACACCGTCTCCCCCGTGCCGATCCTGCTGGCACTCTGGCTGCACCTGCGCTTCCTGCGCACGAAGTCCTGGCCGTGGGCGGTGTCGCTGGGCCTGGCGCTGTACCTGACGTTCCTGTTCGAACCGCTGCCGCTGGTGCTGGGCCTGGCCTTCGCCGGCACGGCCGCGCTGGCCCTGCACCGCCGCGCCTGCGACTGGTACGACCTGCTGCGGCTGGTGTCGCTCACCCTGGCCGCGTTCGCCGCCGCCTACCTGGGCATGCGGGCGGTGTTCGGGTACGACCTGTTCGTCAACCTCCACTACGTGCTGGCCGATGCCAACGAGTTCAACGTCCGCGCCGGACGGCCGTACCAGGTGTGGGTGTGGCGCAACCTGTGGGACTTCGCGCTGTGCGCGGGCCTGGCCGCGACGGTGGTGTCCGGGGCGGCCGGCTGGGACGCGCTGCGGCGGGGGCTGGCGCGGCCGGTCGCGGTGGTGACGGTGTGCGCGTTCGCGGTGCTCGCGTTTCTGGACCTGGTCGGGGTGAACCGGGGCGAGACGATCCGGCTGTGGATCTTCTTGGCCGTGTTCTTCCAGCTGACGGTGGCGTGGTGGTGCGCCCGCTCGCCACGGGTGTGGCCGTTCGCGCTGCTGGTGGGCGCGACACTGGTGCAGAGCGCACTGGGTATGGCGTTGATCGCCTTCGTACGCCCCTGACCTCCGCAGGAGTATCGCCCGGCCCGCGGCGGGCCGGGTGGCGTGGGACAGACTGGGCGGGTGCTTCCTGAGCTGGCCGCGCGGCCCGACACCGACCTGCCCGTCCGTGCCGTGCTCCCCGACCTGGTCGCCGCGCTGCGCGACACCGGCACCGCCGTCCTGGTCGCCCCGCCCGGCTCGGGCAAGACCACCCTCGCCCCGCTCGCCCTGGCCGACGCGCTGCCGGGCCGGATCGTGGTCGCCCAGCCGCGCCGGGTCGCCGCCCGCGCCGCCGCGCGCCGGATGGCCGAGCTGACCGGCACCGCCCTGGGCGGCCCCGTCGGCTACAGCGTGCGCGGCGACACCCGGACCAGCGCCGGCACCAGGGTCGAGGTGGTGACGACAGGGCTGCTGGTGCAGCGGATGCAGCGCGACCCGGAGCTGGCGGGCGTGGCGGCGCTGCTGCTGGACGAGGTGCACGAGCGGCAGCTCGACGCCGACCTGGCCCTGGCGTTCGGAGTGGACGTGCGGGCGGCGCTGCGGCCGGACCTGCGCCTGGTCGCGGCGTCGGCGACGGTCGCCGGGCAGCCGCTGGCGGCGCTGCTCGGACCGGGCACCCGGATCGTCACGGCCGAGGGCTCCCCGCACCCGGTGGCGGTGCACTGGTGCCCGCCGACGGGGCCCGTCGACGCGCCGTACGGCCTGCGGGTGGATCCGCGCCTGCTCGACCACGTCGCCGCGGTGGTCCGGCAGGCCCTGCGGGAGTCGCCGGGTGACCTGCTGGCGTTCCTGCCCGGCGCCCGCGAGCTGGACGCGGTCGCGGCGCGGCTGGGCGGGCTGGCCGGGGTCGACGTGCTGACCCTGCACGGCCGCCAGGGCGGGGGCAGCCAGGACGCCGTCCTGCACGAGGGGGCGCGGCGCCGGGTGGTGCTGGCCACGTCGGTGGCCGAGAGCAGCCTGACTGTGCCGGGGGTGCGGATCGTGGTCGACGCGGGGCTGGCCCGCGTCCCGCGTACGGATCTGGCCCGGGGGCTGGACGCGCTGGTGACGGTGCGGGTGTCGCGGGCCTCGGCGCAGCAGCGGGCGGGCCGCGCGGGGCGGCAGGCACCGGGCGCGGTGTACCGGTGCTGGTCGCAGGCCGAACACGACCGGCTGCCCGCGTACGCCGAGCCGGAGCTGGCCACCGCCGACCTGACCGCGTTCATGCTGCAACTGGCGTGCTGGGGCAGCCCGGACGGCGGCGGCCTGGCCCTGCCCGAGCCGCCCCCGGCGGCTGCCGCGCACGTGGCCCGGGAGACGCTGGCCGTGCTGGGCGCGGTCGACGCCGACGGCCGGGTCACCGCGCGCGGCCGCGCCATCGCCCGGGTGGGCGCGCATCCGCGCCTGGCCCGCGCGCTGCTCGACGCGGCGCCGCAGGTGGGGGCGCATCGGGCCGCCGAGGTGGTGGCGCTGCTGTCGGCAGACAGCCCGCCGCCGACCGACGACCTGGCCGTGGCCTGGCGGCGGCTGCGCGACGGGGCGGACGCGGCCGCGAGCGCCGCGTGGCGCACCGAGACGCGGCGGCTGTCGACCGCGCTGCGCGAGACCGGGGCGCAGCCGGACCGGACGGCACTGACCGACGACCTGGCGGCGGCGCTGGTGGTGGGGCTGGCGTACCCGGAGCGGCTGGCGCGGCTGCGCGCGGCGGGCGGCCGGACCTATCTGATGACCGGCGGTACGGCCGCGGAGCTCGCGCCCGGTTCGGGGCTGGGCGGGGTCGGCTGGCTGGCGGTGGCCTCGGCCGACCGGCAGCCGGGCAGCCGCGACGCCCGGGTGCGGCTGGCCGCGGCCGCCGACGAGGCGACCGCCCGCGCGGCGGCGCCGGACCTGCTGGCCGGCGGCGACGAGGTGTCCTGGGTGGACGGGGACGTGCTGGCCCGCACCGCGACCCGGCTGGGCGCGATCGTCCTGGCGGAGAAGCCCCTGTCCCGGCCGCCTCGGGAGCTGGTCGCGGCGGCGCTGGCCGAGGGCCTGCGCCGGGAGGGGCTGAAGCTGCTGCGCTGGGACGGCGACGCCGAGGCCATGCGGCAGCGGCTGGCCTTCTGCGCGTACGCGCTGGGCGAGCCGTGGCCCGCGGTCGACGACGACGCGCTGCTGGCCCGGGTCGGCGACTGGCTCGGGCCGGAGCTGGCACAGGCCCGGCGGCGGGCGGACCTGAGCCGGGTGGACGTGGCGGCCGCGCTGCGGCGGCTGCTGCCGTGGGCGCAGGCGGCGCAGCTGGACCAGTTCGCCCCGGAGCGGATCGAGGTGCCGACGGGTTCGCGGATCCGGGTGGACTACACCGACCCGGCCGCGCCGGTGCTGGCGGTGAAGGTGCAGGAGGTGTTCGGCTGGGCGGGCACGCCGAAGCTCGCGGGTGGCCGGGTGCCGGTGGTGCTGCACCTGCTGTCACCGGCCGGGCGCCCGGCGGCGGTCACCGCCGACCTGGGCTCGTTCTGGCGCACCGGATATCCGCAGGTGCGGGCGGAGCTGCGCGGGCGCTACCCGCGCCACCCGTGGCCGGAGGACCCGGCGGTCGCCGAGCCGACCCGGCGGACCAAACCGCGCGGCTGAGCGGCGACGGGTGAAGCCGGACCCGGGGCGTCGCTGACCCGGGTCCGGCCGGTCTGTCAGCCCTCGACCCGGTGCGTGGTCCAGAACGAGGTCAGGTCGGTGGTGGTCGCGGCCTGCGCGGCGGCCTTGAAGTCGGCGACCGTGCTGATGCCGTACCAGTGGGACTGGGCGTAGTTCAGCAGCATGGTCTGCATGGCGCTGGTGCCGATGAGGCGGCGCAGGTCGTGCAGCACGCACTTGCCGTAGGTGTAGACCACCGTGCTGTACCGGCTGGAGTGCGCGTCCCAGTACGCCATCGAGTTGGTGGTCTTCTCGGCGCTGCTCGCCCAGCTCACGCTGTTCCAGCAGTTCGTGCCGGTGACCCCGCGCTGGAGGTCGGTGGCGTAGTCGGTGAAGCCCTCGTCCAGCCACGGCACGGTGTACTCGTCGTCGCCGACGATGCCGTAGAACCACTGGTGGCCCAGCTCGTGGATGACCGGGGTGGCGCTGGCCTGCGACAGCACGATGCCCGGGTACTCCATGCCGCCGAACCAGAAGTTGTTGTGCAGGATCAGGTCGACCTCGCCGTACGGGTACGCCCCGAAGCGCGAGCCGTGCCCGTCCATCGCCGACGCCGCGGTGCTCTGCATGCTGGACGCGGTGCTGGCGGTGATGCCCGAGGTCCGGTACGTGTTGACCAGCACGCCGCCCGACGAGGTGGTGCTCGTCTTGACGAACGGCCCGGCCACCCAGGCGAACTCGCGCACGTTGTTGGCGGTCGCGGTGGTGACGGTGCGCCCGCTGCCGCCCGGCGCCTCGGTGGAGGTGCCGCTGGCCGGGGTGAGCACGGACGTGGGGTGGTCCAGGGTCACCGTGTAGTTGCTGGCCAGCTGGTAGAAGCTCTCACCGTTGTTGGTGTACGGGTCGAGGTGCCAGCCGGCGCCGTCGCGGACCGCGAGCACGGGGATCGCGTTGCCGATGAAGTTGTAGGACCCGTCGCGGCCGAACCGGTCGCTGCCGTCGGGCACCGCGATCGACACGTCGAAGCCGACCGTGCCGGACTGGCCCTGGGCCAGCGGCGCCGGCAGCGTGATCTTCAGCGCGGTGCAGGCGACCTCCAGGCTGCCCGCCGTGCCGCCGGTGACGTTGCTGACCTTGATCGGCTGCACCGACGGGCAGGTGCCGTGGTAGTTGTCCCACAGTCGCAGGTAGACCTCGCTCAGCGCGACCGACGACACGTTGGTGAAGCCGATGGTCTCGTGGCCGGTCCAGTTCGCGCCGGTCGCGTCGCTGGTCAGGTTCAGCGTGTATCCGGCGTTGGCGGGCGTGCGGGTGGGCGAGGAGGGGGTGCCCTCGGCCACGTCCAGCGCGACGTCGTCGATGGCGAAGCTGGTCTGGAGGCTGCTGTCCTCGACGCCGGTGAACAGCAGGTTCACCGTCTGCCCGGCGAACGCCGACACGTTGACCGTGCGCTGCTGGTATCCGGCGGCCTTGTTGAGGTTCGAGTACGACGCGACCGTGGTGGAGCCCAGCTGCACGCTCAGCGTGTCGTACGCGGTGCTCGTGGTGGTCTCGGCGGTGTCGATGTGCAGCCAGAACGTCAGGGTGGCCGAGTTGCAGCCCGCGGGCAGGACGACCGACTGCGACAGCGTCTTGGTGTTGGCGGATCCGACGCCGTTGAGGAACGCGTCGCGGGTGCCGGTGCGCGCGGGCTGGGCGGCGAACGTGCCGATCACGCCGGAGCTGCCGCCCCACGGCGTGGTGCCGGTCTCGAAGCCCGCGTTGCCGACGACCTGCGCCGGGGTGCAGGCCGCGTGGGCGGGGGTGGCGGTGAGCACACCGGTGGCGGCGGTCGCGATCAGCGCGAGGGCACCACCTGCGGCGATGCTTCGCAGAGCTCTTCGGAGCATGGAGGTCCTCCAGGTATGGGACACCGACGGGGTGTGTCGGTCGTGCCCGCGACGGACATTGTCGTCAATCTATGGGTCGGGGCAGGGCGGCACCATGAGGCGGCAGCGCGACACGCCGATACCTCCGCGAAGATGGCGGTTTGCCGCCAGCGTGCCCCCCACGCATGCGTCGGCACGCGTAGGTTGGGGCGGTGAGCACCGCGCTGCAGGAGCCGACGTTTCTGATCCTCTCCGCGCTGGCCGAAGGACCCCTGCACGGCTACGGCGTGATCCAGGAGGTCGACGCCCTCTCCGACGGCCGGGTGATCCTGCGCCCGGGCACCCTCTACGGCGCACTCGACCGCCTCGTCGACCAGCAGCTCGTCGCCGCCGCCGGCGAGGAGGTGGTCGACGGGCGGCTGCGCCGCTACTACCGCCTCACCGACTCCGGGGCCCAACTGCTCGACGCCGAAGTCCAGCGGATGACCAGCAACGCCCGCGCCGCGGCGGCCCGGCTGCGCCGCCGCGCCAAGGGCACCGCCGCCGCATGAGCGGCGGCGCGGCGGCCGATCCGCTGGAGCGTCGCTACCGGACGCTGCTGCGCGCGTACCCGCGCTGGTGGCGCGAGGAGCGCGGGGCCGAACTGCTGGCCACCCTGCTCGACGCCGCCCCGCCCGGCCGCCGCCGCCCGACCGCCGCCGACGCCGCCGACCTGCTGCGCAACGGGGCGCGCTGCCGCCTCGGCCTGTCCACCGACGACGGTCTCGACGAGGGTCTGGGCACCGCCGCGCCGGTCGCGCTGGCCCTGGCCGCGGGCGTCAGCGCGTTCCTGTGGTGGCGCATCGAGGGCTCCCCCGCAACGCCGGGCCGTCCCGCCACGCTCGGCCCCCTCGCGTACGCCGCCTGGCTGGTCGCGACCGCCGTGGTGGTGCTGGCTCCGGCGCGGGCCGGCCGGGCCGCGATCGGGGGCGCGCTCGCGGTGACCGCGCTGCTGCCGCTGCTCGCGCCGCTGACCCCGCTGCACCGGCCGCCGCTGTGGGTGCTCGCCGCACTGCTGTGCTTCGGCGCCCTGGCGCTGCCGGTGGCCGGGCGGGTCGACCGTCCCGGCAGCGGCGAGCTGCGCGCGGGCATCGCCGCCGGGGCCGTGGCCGTCGCGACCGGCGCCGACGTGGTGATGCGGGCCTGGCCCGGCCAGCACACCGCCTCCTACTACCAGCCGACCATCGCCCAGGTGGGCTGTGTCGTCGCCGCGGCCGTCGGCGCCCTGGCAGTCCGCACGCCGGTCCAGGGCGGTCTGACGCGGCACCCTCCGGCGCGGGCCGGGACGCCCGATCCGGCCGGAGACCTGAGCCCGGGCCGGACGCCGGGGCCGAGCGGGACGGCGCGGCCGACCGGGACGCCGGAGCGGGCCTGGCTCTGGGCGACGCTGCTGATCGGGTTGCCGGGAGCCTGGCTCGGGCCGGTCGACACCGGCACCTGGCGGGCCGCCGGGGAGCTGCCGAAGTTCGGGCGGCTGGCCGAGGTGCTGCTGGGCACGTGCATCGTGCTGCTGGGCATGGCCCGCCTGCGACGCCGCCGCGCGGGCGCCGACCGCGGCGGATCGTGGTCAGCCCCTGGCGAGGCCGGATCGGTCCTGATCGGGTACGCCGTCGGGCTGGTCGCGTTCGCGGGGCTGGTCGGGGCGGTGACCGCCCACGTGCTGGCCACTGCGGTGACGTGCCTGACCGCGGGCGGGGCGCTGGCGGCAGGCGGAGCGCCGAGCGCCGAGGGCGGGGTGGGGCGCCGGTGGACGGCCGCCGGGACGGCGGGGACGGTGACGCTGCTGGCGGCGTACGCGGTGGGGGTCTATTCCAACGACTGGAGCGTGACCGGCTGGCACCTGGCCCGCACCACCGGGCTGGCCGCGACCCTGGCCGTGGTGCCGCTCGCGGCGGCCGTGCACGCCGCGTGGGCGCACCGGCACGCCCTGCCCCGGGCAGCCGCGCTGGTCGCCGGGATCGGGGCGACCACCTGGCTGGCCTGGCTCACCCTGCCCGACCTGCCCGCCTGGGGCCCCGTCCCGCTGGTGCTGCTGGCCGCGGCCGCACTGACCCGCTTCCGCCACACCCCGCCCCGCCCCCGGCCCTGACACCCGCACACCGGCGAAGGCACAGTGCAGTTTCCCCGAAACTGCACGATACGAAGATCATCGTGCGGTCGCGGACCGTAGAGTGGCAGCGTGGGCCTGGTACACACGGTCGGCTTGGTGCTGCATCCGGAGCGGGACTCGGTGCCCGCGATCACCATGGTGATGGGCTGGGCCAGCCGCCGCGACGTGACCGTGCTCGGCCTGCCCGACGAGATCGACCGGATCGCGTGCGAGGCGGTGCCGGTGCCCGCCCAGGAGCTGGCCGAGCGGGCCGACCTGGTGGTGAGCCTGGGCGGCGACGGCACCATGCTGCGCTCGATGCGCCTGATCGCGGGCCGGTCGACGCCCGTGCTCGGCGTCAACCTCGGCCGGCTGGGCTTCCTGGCCGAGATCGACGTCGGCAACCTGCCCGCGGCGCTGTCGGCGATCGACAACCACCACTACGCGGTGGAGCCGCGGCTGGCGGTGCGCGCCACCCTGCCCGACGGGCGCGCGGTCACGGCGTTCAACGACATCGCGGTGGTACGGACCCCCGGCGACGGCCTGGCGGCGGTCGCGATCGAGATGCAGGAGCAGCCCTTCGTCCGGTACGCCGCCGACGCCGTCATCGTGGCCACGCCGACCGGCTCTACGGCGTACAGCTTCTCCGCGGGCGGCCCGATCGTCGCCCCGACCGTGCGCGCGATGCTGGTCACCGCGGCCGCGGCGCACTCGACGTTCAACCGGGCGCTGATCCTGCCCGCCGACGAGCGGCTGTGCCTGCGCCTGCTGCCGACGTGCGGGCGGCTGGCCGTCGAGGTGGACGGGCGGGTCGACGGGTTCGTCGGGGCCGGGGACCGGCTGACGGTCACCGCCGTCACCGACGCGGCGCAGGTGGTGCGGCTGGGGCACAGCACGTTCTACGAGCGGGCGCGGCGCAAGCTCCAGGTGCGCGGCAGCCTCGAAGTCGATTGACCGCATCGGACAATGGAGCCGTGCTGATCCGCAGAGAACGACCCGCCGACGTCGTCGCCATCCGCGACGTCACCACCGCCGCGTTCGCGCGACCGGACAGCCCTGCCCCGGCCGAGGCCAGGCTCGTGGACGAGCTGCGCGCCGACGGCGGCTGGCTGCCCGCGCTGTCGCTGGTCGCGGTCGCCCACGACGGAGCCATCATCGGGCACGTCCTGTGCACCCGGGCCCACGTCGGCGACGCGCCCGTGCTCGGGCTCGGGCCGCTGAGCGTGCGCCCCGACCACCAGCGCACCGGGGTCGGCAGCGCCCTCGTGCACACGGTGCTCGGTGCCGCCGACGCGCTCGACGAGCCGGTCGTGGTGCTGCTCGGCGACCACGGCTACTACCACCGCTTCGGCTTCCGCATCGCCTCCGGCCTGGGCATCACCCCGCCCGACCCCGAGTGGACGCCGCACTTCCAGGCCCGCCCGCTGCACGCGTACCATCGCGGGCTGGTCGGGCCGTTCGCCTACGCGGCGCCGTTCGACCGGCTCTGACCGACTACGATCATCCGGAAGACCTGTCACCGGAGGTGAGCGCGTGTCCGGACACCAGCACCCGACGGGCGCGACACCCTGGGGATGGACCGCGCCGCTGCGCAAGGCGGCCTCCCGGATCCGTCCCGGCGGGCACGACGTCCCCGACGAGCACGACCACGACCACGCCGACTGCGTCGTCGACTGCGCGGTGTACGTCGGCGGCCACCGCACCCCCGGCCGCTGCGGGTACGCCGACGCGCTCGCGCAGGTGCGGGCGCAGCGGGGCTCGTTCCTGTGGCTGGGGCTGCACCAGCCGACCGAGGCCGAGTTCGCCCCGATCGCGGCCGCGTTCGGGCTGGACGAGCTGGCCGTCGAGGCCGCCGTCACGCCCCGGCAGCGCCCCAAGATCGAGCGGTTCGGCGACGTCAGCGTGTTCGTCCTGCGCACCACCCGCTACGTCGAGCACCCGGAGCTGACCGAGACCTCCGAGGTGGTGGAGACCGGCTCGGTCGTGATCTTCATCGGGGACGGGTTCGTGATCACGGTCCGGCAGGGGTCGGCCGGGCAGCTCGCGCCCGTGCGCGCCGACCTGGAGAAGCGGCCCGACCTGCTCGCCCAGGGCCCCTGGGCGGTGGCGCACGCGGTGTCGGACCGGCTGGTCGACTCGTACCTGGAGGTGGCCGTCGCCTTCGAGAACGACATCGACGAGCTGGAGGACCACGTCTTCTCCTCCCAGTCGAAGAACCGGGCCGCGCAGATCTACCAGCTCAAGCGCGAGCTGATGGAGTTCAAGCGGGCGGTGGCCCCGCTCCAGCACCCGCTGGCGGCGCTCATCGAGGACAAGGAGCTGCTGCCCAAGGAGATCCGGCGCTACTTCCGCGACGTCAACGACCATCTGCTGCGCACCGTCGAGCGCATCATCGGGTACGACGACCTGCTGAACTCGATCCTGCAGGCGCGCCTGGCGCAGCTGAGCGTCGACCAGAACAACGACATGCGCAAGATCGCGGCCTGGGCGGCCATCGCGGCGGCGCAGACCGCCATCGCCGGCATCTACGGCATGAACTTCGAGTTCATGCCCGAGCTGCACTGGCGCTACGGCTACGCGATGGTGCTCGCGCTGATGTTCCTCGTCGCGTTCGCCATGTACCGCGCGTTCCGCCGCTCCGGCTGGCTCTGAGGCGCGACCGGGCTCAGCCCCGCTCGGCCAGGAACGCCTTGGCCAGCCGCTTGGGCGCCCGGCTGAGCCACGCCTCGGTCACCAGCTCGGCCAGCTCCTCCGGTCCGATCAGCTCCAGCCGCACCAGCACCGCCGGATAGCCGTCGAAGTGCGGCGTGGTGAAGTAGACCGACGGATCGTCGGCCAGCAGCGCCGCGCGGGCGCCGAGATCGGGCACCCGGGCGGCCAGGATCGGGCCGTCGGGCGCGGCGTCGCCCAGCGCCTCCAGATCGCCCTTGCGCAGCGGGCGCGCCCACGCGTACAGCTTGTCGCCGACGCGCCACTCGTGCGGCGACGGTTCGGCGGTCTCGGGCAGCGCCGCGGCGATCCGGCGTACGTCGTCCCAGGTGGCCATGTCCTCACCCTATGCGCCGGTCGCCGCGCCCGCAGGGGGCAGCGGCAGTGGACGCCATCCGCCATGCTCTATGCCGGAGCACCCGCGACACGACCGGGACGGCCCGCGCCGGGACGGGTGCGCAGAGTCGGAGGACGTCATGTCCGATGTGTTGGGCAAGGCCCTGGCCAGCCTCGCCACGGCGGTGCCGTGCGCGCTGCTGATCCTGGTGTTCGCCTGGGCGATGTTCGGCGGCGTACGGATCATCAACCAGGTGGAGCGGGGCATCGTGTTCCGGTTCGGGCGGGCGCTCAAGCGGGTCCGCCAGCCCGGGATCGCGGTGATCATCCCGATGGTGGACCGGCTGCGGAAGGTCAACATCCAGATCGTGACCCTGCCGGTGCCGTCCCAGGAGGGCATCACCAGGGACAACGTCTCGGTGAAGGTCGACGCGGTGGTCTACTTCCGGGTCAGCGACCCGTACCGAGCCGTCATCGAGGTACAGAAGTACATGTACGCCGTCGAGCTGCTGGCGCAGACCTCGCTGCGCTCCATCATCGGCAAGAGCGAGCTGGACGACCTGCTGTCCAACCGCGACGAGCTGCACCGCGAGCTGCGGGTGCTGCTCGACGGGCCGATGACGGCGTGGGGCATCCACATCGACCGGGTCGAGATCAAGGACGTGCAGCTGCCCGAGTCGATGAAGCGGTCGATGTCGAAGCAGGCCGAGGCGGAGCGGGAGCGGCGCGCCCGGGTCATCACCGCCGACGGCGAGTTCCGGGCCGCGCAGAGCCTGGCCGACGCCTCGACGATCATGGCGAACACGCCCGGGGCGCTGCAACTGCGCCTGCTGCAGACGGTGGTCGAGGTCGCGGCGGAGAAGAACTCGACGCTGGTGATGCCGTTCCCGGTGGAGCTGCTCCGCTTCTTCGACCGGGCCTCGGGCGAGTCCGCCGCCGCCCCCACCGACCCCCAGCCGCCCACTCCCCCCATCCCCCACCACCGCGCCCCGTCGGAGTGACCCGCTCCGCCCCGTCCCGCCCCGTCCCTCGGGCGGGCGGGGCGGTGCATTCGTGCAGTTTCGGGGAAAGTGCAGGAATCTTGGCCGGCGTTCGTGCAGTTTCCCCGAAACTGCACGAACGCCGGCCAGCGTTCCGTGCGCGGGGTGGTGCGGCACGCCCCGCTTTACATAAACGCTGGCCTATCTCATCGACTACAGCGAGGGCGGTTTCACCCGGTAGTTGCAATTAGCTGTTCCTGGAGTACTTCGGCTGGTGTTCTGAAGCCGAGGATCTTGCGGGGTCGTCCGTTGATCTCAGCGGCGACCCCGTCGAGGTGTTCCTGGGTGTGGACGCTGAGGTCGGTGCCTTTGGGCAGGTATTCGCGTAGTAGGCCGTTGGTGTTCTCGTTGGTGCCGCGTTCCCAGGGGCTGTGGGGGTTGGCGAAGTAGACCTGGCAGTCGGTGCGGGCGGTGAACAGCTTGTGGGAGTGGGCCATCTCGAAGCCGCGGTCCCAGGTGAGGCTGCGTAGTAGTTGGCGGGGCAGGTGGGTCAGTCGGTCGGCGACGGCTTCGGCGACGGCGGCGGGGTCGTGGTGGTCGGGCAGGGCGGTCAGGGTGAGGTAGCGGGTGGTCCGTTCCACGACGGTGGCGATGCCGGACCTGCCGTGGGCGCCGATGATGAGGTCGCCTTCGTGGTGGCCGGCGGTCTTGCGGTCGGCGGCGTCGGCCGGGCGGGTGCTGATGTGCGGCAGGTCGGCGAACCGGGCGCGGCGGCCGTCGGGCTGCGCCGGGCGGCGGTGGGCGCGGCCGGTGCGCAGGACCGGCCGTTCGAACAGGTCCTTCAGGCCGCCGCGGGCCTGCACATAGATCGCCAGGTAGATCGTCTCTGCGGACACGTGCCACTCCGGGGCGTCGGGATGGGCGAAACGCAATCGTCCCGCGATCTGCTCCGGTGACCACCGCTTGGCCAGCCCCGCCACGACCGTGTCGCGCAACGGCCCCGGGACGGCCAGCTTCGCCGGCTTGGGCCGCCGCGCCCGCCGCCCGGCCCGCAACTGCGCCAGCACCGCGTCATAGCGGAGCCGGTACGCCCGCACCAGCCGCCCGCCCGGACCCCTGCGCCGCAGGTGAGGCGGCCCGTAACGGTCATCGCCGTTACGGGCCACCTCCCGGCACACCGTCGAGGCGTGCACCCCGACCGCGATCGCTATCTGGACCTGGGTGAACCCCGCCGCCCAACACCGCTGGATCGTCGCCCGCTGCTCTGCCGTCAGCCGCTTACCCGGCACCGCCCAACCCCCACCACTTGTCGCGTCGGGCGGTACAACCCGAATTGCAACAACTGGTTGTGATCAAGGAGATCAGACTCGATGAGATAGGCCAGCGTTTATCTAAGGACGGGCGTGGGCGCGCCGATCCGCGCCACGCCAGCGGGCCGGCGCCCGGAGTGCGGACCCGGTCAGGGGCGCGGGGACGGGGAGCGGCTGGGGGTCGGGGTAGGAGAGGTCGGGCAGGTTGCCGGGTCGCACGGGGTTACCGGCGGCGGGGTGGTCGGCGGTGCGCTCGGTTCCGGCACGCCGTCGCCGATGTCCGTACGCCCGATCGCGCCGCCCGTGCCGTCGGGCAGCGGCTGCGGCGGCAGCTTCATCGCCTTGTGCGCGGCGTTCATGAACCCCTCCCAGATGTCGCCGGGCAGCCGCGCCCCGGCGATGGGCCGCTTGTTCTTGTCCTGGATCGGCAGCTCCTCGCGTACGTTGCCGACCCAGACCGCGGT